>NZ_LIGH01000001.1:3655118-4359060 GCF_001273905.1 Paenibacillus sp. FJAT-27812
GAGAGCTTCTTCTCGCATTTGAAGACAGAAGCACTCTACCCTTATGATATTCGATCTGTAGAAGAAGCACAAAGCCGAATTGAAGAATATATACACTTTTACAACAACAAGCGTCCGCAAAGAAAACTAAACAAGCTGGCTCCGATTCAGTACCGGCTCCAGCTTGTTAGGTAGGGTCTTTTATTCAGTGTCCGCTATATGGGGTCTTGACCATAGCGGAGGGGGCTTTTTGCTTTATCGCTTTATTATAAACATGGAAAAGTCGCAGGACGTTCGGTATAATGAGTTTGAAAAACGTGTTGATTGTATCAATTAAGCAAGATACATACATGGATATATCGACTAAGAAAGCGAGGGAATACAAATGAGTGTTCAATTCACATATGGGGTTCGCGGTACAGAACAAGCGGCTAATGATGCAGTCATTCGTTTTGTCAGCAAGAAAGAGCTTATTCAAGGAGGAACGGCTGTACCGATCGTACAGCCGCAAATCGATGAAGCGCTAAGAGGGCTGAATGCGAAAGGATTGTTTAAGGCTGAGCCGGAGCAAACCGAGATCATCGCAACGCTAGGCCTTTATCCGGCAGCCTACATCGTATTTGTTGGGCTTGAGCAGGATGGCGGGGCTACAAGTCTGCGCCTTGCGGCAGCGGCAGCAGCCAAAGCGCTCAAAAAACTGCGTGCTGAAACGGTTCAGGTGCTGCTTTCAGAATCGCTGCTCTCGTGTACTGCTAATGCTAAGCTTGGAGCCGATCGTACGGCGCAAGCGCTGACCGAGGGTCTGCTGCTCGCGCTTCATGCGCGCGAGCCGCTGAAGCGCGAGCAGAACGAGCGCTTTTCGCTGAAGGAGGTCGCTTTTGTGCCTCAGGGAACAGCTATAACCGAAGGAGACGCCGAATTATGGAAGCAAGGTATCGCCAAAGGCAAGCTGTTTGCCGAAGGCGTTCACTTAGCCCGCGATTTGACCAACTTGCCAGGTAATGACCTAACGCCTGAGCGCCTTGCTTATCATGCGGAAGAGATGGCCAGAGAGCTTGATTTAGAGATTGAAGTCATCGACGAGTGGAGTGCGGCTGAGCAGCGAATGGGCGGCTTGTTAGGCGTAGGCCAAGGCAGCATAAATCCGCCTCGCATGATCGTTATTCATTATAAGGGAGATCCAAGCACGGAAGAGGCTTGGGGGCTGATCGGCAAGGGCATTACGTTTGATACAGGCGGCATCTCCCTGAAGAGAGCCGAAGGCATGCAGGAAATGATCTCCGATATGGGCGGAGCGGCTGCTGTGCTTGGAGCGATGCGCGTTATTGGCGAGCTGAAGCCTGCCATCAACGTAATCGCGGTCATTCCAACTGCTGAAAATATGCCTTCTGACCGCGCGATTAAGCCAGGCGACGTGCTTCGCATGATGAGCGGCCATACGGTTGAGGTCGTAAATACCGATGCCGAGGGCAGACTGGTGCTGGCCGATGGTCTAACGACCGCCATTACAAGGGGCGCGACCCGTTTGGTAGACGTGGCTACGCTCACTGGCGCAGTTTCGGTAGCGCTTGGTAGTCAAGCAACGGGCGCTGTGACCAATAATGATCAGCTATTCAAACAGGTACAGTCGGCATCGGAACGTTCGGGCGAGAGAATATGGCAGCTGCCGTCTTATCCGGAATATAAGAAGCAAATCAGAAGCGATGCGGCTGATCTGAAAAACAGCGGAGGCAGAGAAGCGGGTACGATTACCGGCGGGCTGTTTATCGGACATTTTGCAGAGGGACTGCCTTGGGTGCATCTTGATATTGGCGGAACGGCTTGGCTCGAATCAAGCAGAGGCTGGGAGCCTAAAGGCGCTACCGGCGTCATGGTTAGAACCCTAATTGAATTGATCATCGATCAAGAGTAAGCAGAGTGGAAAGGGTTAGTATGCTTAAGGATATCCTGCTGCCTAGGCGGAGATTGCCCGAACAGCGGCATGGCTTGCATACGGCTGTTATCCTGCAACTATTATCGGAAATTTACTGGGGGTCCGCTGCTTGCAGCGTACCTCCTCTATTTGGGCGCTAAATCGGATGCAATCGGCATAGCGCTTGCTTGCGTTACCGGCTTTTGCTAACCTTGTCCAGCTCATGATTGCTTTTTATATGCATCGCTTTGAGATTTCCGTGCCTTATTCTCATACGTCATGCTCGATATTGTTAAACGGAACTACACATGGGTAACGGTTATACAACGATACAGATGATCGTAATGATGATCAGTGATTATTACTGGTGTAATTGAAACAGCAAATATGCGACGCGGACGCTGCTTAGAGGGCGCTTCCGATCATTGCAGCCGCGAGCAGGAGGACAAGCCTATGACTTATGAAGAGGTAATGCAGGAGCTTGAGCGTCTTGGAACTGAACAAACAAAGATGACCTTTATCCGGCACGGCGCGATGGAGCCGATCTTCGGCGTGAAAATCGGCGATTTGAAAAAGCTTGTTAAATATGTGAAGAAGGATCAAGAGCTGGCGCACAAGCTGTATGACTCCGGAAACAGCGACGCCATGTATTTGGCCGGACTTACGGTCAATCCAAAAACGGTAGCGAAGGAAACGCTCCAGCAGTGGGTGAAACAAGCCCATTGGTACGCGACTGCCGAATTTTCGGTAGCAGGGGTAGCTGCTGAGAGCGCTTATGCTCATGAGCTTGCGATGGAGTGGCTACATTCATCCGAGGAAATGATCGCGACCTGCGGCTGGAGCACCTATGCGAATTATATTTCGCTGACACCCGATGAACAGCTGGATTTGGATGAAATCCGGGAGCTGTTGAAGCGGGTTCAGCATACGATCCATTCGGAGCAGAACCGCGTTCGATATACGATGAACAGCTTCGTCATGGCAGTTGGCATTTACATCGAGGAGCTTCGCGAGGATGCATTGGCAGCCGCTGCAAGCATCGGCAAGGTGCATGTTGATATGGGCAAGACGGCATGCAAAGTTCCTATGGCAGATGCATATATCAACAAGGCTGTATCCATGGGCAAGGCGGGCATTAGAAAAAAAACCTGTATTTGCTAATGGGCATGCAATGCTGCTCGAAGCGGAATTAGATATGGATGAAAAAAGCTCTTTCTTTTGCATATCGATTGCGAAGAAAGGTTTTTTTTTTGAGCGAAAATGAGGAGCAGGAACGAAAATACGCAACGGAATAGGGGTATACTGAGATGAATGCAATTAATCGTCGCAAAAAGGATTGGTTAGCGTATAATCCACCAGCAACCATTGGCTCGGACGAGCTGGACAAGTACTGGCTGAATACGTTGTCCCGTTATGAACAGAAGCCGCTCGAAATCGCTAGAGAAACGCTGGATACTCCTATTACGTCGGTAAGGACTGAGCGATTAACGTACAAAGGCAGCGACGATACGCTGATTCATGGCTTGTATATCGTTCCGAGGCAGGAACAAGGCTTGGGAGGGAAGAAGCTTCCTTGCGTCGTTATCTATCAGGGCTACACAAATGACAAAGGACTGCCGGAGCGTTATGCAGCTTGGCTTCTGCTTGGGTATGCTGTATTCGCAGTCGATGCGCGCGGACAAGGCGGAGAAACCGGCAATTTGCTAACCGCAAGCGAAGGTGCGGTAAAAGGCTGGGTTTCGCAGGGGATCGCAAGTATCGAGCAAAGCTATTACCTTGCTATATCGATGGACGCAGTAAGAGCGGTCGATGTGGCTGCCCTTCAGCCAGAGGTGGATGATACCCGAATAGCTGTTGTAGGCGCAAGCCAAGGCGGCGGCTTGGCGCTGCTTGCTGCCGCGCTTAATCCGAAAGTAAGCGCGGTTGTGTCTGATATTCCGAACATGTGCCATATGGATTACGGCATCATGCATTCAACAGGCTCGCTTGCCGAAATTGCCCATTATATTAAGCGGTATCCGGAACGATTGGTTACCGTGCTGACGACGCTTGCCCATTTCGATTTATTAAATTTGGCTGAGCGCATCAAAGCGCCTGTCTTGCTATCAGTCGGCTGGAAGGACACCGTTTGTCTGCCGGAGACGGTTTACGCCGTATATAATCGGATTCGTTCTCATAAACAGCTGAATGACTACCCATTTTCAGGCCATGAAGTGAGCGAATATCAGACTCGGTCGGCTATTCTATTTTTGCAGGAAGCGTTCACAAGGCTGTAGCCTTCGGATTCCATGGCTTCTGGATGCTCTATCCAATTGATGCTCGCTTGATTGTCCGAGAACGACAATCAATGCTTTAAATGGATGATATCAATGCCAATAAGGTCATGGAAGGTGAGCGTACTATGTACTAAAATATAAGGGAGCTATTAAGAGGTGTCCAAAAGACAGCTACGAATGATGGTATCTTATAATTACCATGCACATAAGAGCAATTTGGAGACGGTTTGAGCAAGTGCAAGTTGGCGGGCATGTATGGCGAGCTTCGCCTTAGAAAATAATAGGATGGCAATGAATAGAGAGGGTGGAATTTTCTGCAATGAGCAACCATGATGAGCGTAATTATTCGCCTTGGCAAAGCTACTATGGCCCCAATCTTGGGTATGTGCAGGAGCAGTACGAACGTTTCTTAACCGATCCTGATTCCGTTGAGTCAACGGTTCGTGAGCTGTTTGAACGTTTTGGAGCACCGCCGGCTGTATCAATTGGAGCAACACCGAGCACATCGGCTAAGCCAAGCGAGCAAAAGGCTGCATCAACTGCAGCGGCGCCTGGTCCGATTGATTCAAATATGTTGAAGAAGGTTGTGGCTGCACATCAGCTTATGCTGAACATACGCAGATACGGCCATTTAGCTGCGGATATAGACCCGCTCGGCCTTAGCCCTGCAGCAGACACGAAGCTGCTTGAGCCAGAGACCTTTGGGCTTACGAAAGAAGATTTGGCCGCTATTCCAGCTTCGCTTATTTGGGATAATGCGCCGGCATCGATCTCAAATGGCTGGGAAGCTATTAGCCGCTTGAGAGAAATTTATACCCGTTCGGCGGCGTATGAATTTACACATATTCATGATGAGAACGAACGGAACTGGCTTAACAAGCAAGCGGAATCGGGAAGCTTCCCAGCGCCGCTGTCAGCTAGAGAGCGTTCGGCTCTGCTTGAACGTCTTATGGAAGTTGAATATTTCGAGAACTTCCTTCACCGTACATTCGTTGGACAAAAACGCTTCTCGATCGAAGGCGTTGATATGCTCGTGCCTGTTCTGGACGAAATCGTCCGTGCAGTCGCGCATGACGGAGCAAATAACATTCTAATGGGCATGGCGCATCGCGGTCGTCTTAACGTTCTGACGCATGTGCTTGGCAAGCCTTATGAGAAGATTTTCTCTGAGTTCCACCATGCGCCAAACAAAGAGCTTATCCCGTCTGAAGGGTCCATGGGCCTTAACTACGGCTGGACTGGCGACGTGAAATACCACTTGGGCGCAGACCGGGCCGTGAAGGAAGGCGAAACGATTCGTGCGAATCTTACCCTTGCCAACAACCCGAGTCACCTTGAATTCGTAAATCCGGTTGTCGAAGGCTTCACGCGCGCCGCGCAAGAAGATCGCAGCAAGCCGGGTATGCCGGAGCAGGATCCGTCAAAAGCGGTTACGATCTGCGTTCACGGCGACGCAGCATTCATCGGCGAAGGGATCGTTGCCGAGACGCTTAACTTCAATAAGCTGGAAGGCTACCACAATGGCGGTACTTTGCACATTATTGCGAATAACCGACTTGGTTTTACAACGAACAGCATCGATTCGCGTTCGACTCATTACGCAAGTGATTTGGCGAAAGGCTTCGATATTCCAATCGTGCACGTAAATGCGGATGAGCCGGAAGCATGTTTGGCGGCAGTACGCCTCGCGTGTGAATACCGTCTCCGCTACAATAAAGGATTTGTTATCGATTTGATTGGCTACCGCCGTTTCGGTCATAATGAAATGGATGATCCGGATGTAACGCAGCCGCTCATGTACTCGAAGGTTCGCAGCCACCCAACCGTAAGCGTGCTTTACAGCGAGCAGTTGAAAGGCGAGAAAGCGATCACGGATGCGCAAATTGAGGAGCTTCGCGGACGTACGAACGGCAAGCTGCAAGCAGCCTACGATGCGATGAAAGCAAACGAAGGCAAACCGCAAATCCGCGGCGAGCAGCAGAAGTCGGTGCTTCCAACTGGCGAAGAGGCTCGTACGGCAGTGCCGCTTGAGACGCTTCGCGACATTAACCTGGAGCTGCTTAACCGTCCGGAAGGCTTCACGGAATATACGAAGCTTCAACGGATTTTGCAGCGCAGAGCTTCTGCCTTGAACGATGGCGAGAAAGTGGATTGGGCGCATGCAGAGACGCTTGCATTCGCAACGATTCTCGCAGACGGTACGCCAATTCGTCTAAGCGGCCAGGATTCAGAGCGCGGAACGTTCGCGCATCGCCATATCATGCTTAATGATAACGCGAATGCAGCTAAGTTCTCACCGCTGCATATGCTGCCGCAAGCGAAAGCATCCTTTGCTGTTCATAACAGCCCGTTGTCGGAAACGGCAGTGCTAGGCTTTGAATATGGCTATAACGTATTTGCTCCTGAAACGTTTGTGATTTGGGAAGCGCAGTACGGTGACTTCGCTAACGTTGCACAAGTTATCTTTGACCAATTCATCTCGGCTGGCCGTGCAAAATGGTCGCAAAAATCAGGCATCACGATTTTGCTTCCGCATGGCTATGAAGGCCAAGGTCCGGAGCATTCCAGCGCAAGGCTGGAACGTTTCCTTCAACTATCTGCTGACAACAACTGGACGGTTGCGAACTTAACATCGTCCGCTCAATACTTCCACTTGCTGCGTAAGCAAGCATCGCTGCTAGGCACAGAGCAGGTGCGTCCGCTCGTTCTTATGGCGCCTAAGAGCTTGATCCGTAATCCGCGCGTCGCATCCCACGGCGTTGAATTCAGCGAAGGCTCCTTCAAGCCGGTGCTGCCGCAATTCAGCCTAACGGAGCCGAAGGAACAGAAGGATAAAGTGAAACGGCTTCTGCTTTGCACAGGTAAGGTTGCTATTGATATCGAAGAGGCGCTTTCATCTACAAACGCTGAGGATTACGAGTGGCTGCGCGTTGCGAGAGTGGAGCAGCTGTATCCGTTCCCTCACGCAGAGATCGAGCGCATCGTGAAGCAATTCGACAAGCTGGAAGAAATTATATGGGTACAAGAAGAGCCGCAAAACATGGGCTCGTGGAGCTTCATGGAGCCGCGTTTGCGTGCGCTGGCACCTAAGAAGGCAGCCGTTCGTTATGTGGGCAGACCTGATCGCTCGAGTACAGCAAGCGGACACCAAGAGGTACATGCCGCTGAACAAAAATGGATTATTTCGACAGCTTTGAACGGCAAACCAGTTGAAACAAGTTTGATTAGGGGGTAATGACTAATGGCTGAAATTATAGTACCAGAATTAGGCGAGTCCATATCTGAAGGAACAATTACGAAATGGTTCGTGAAGGAAGGCGACTCCGTTAGTCAGGGAGATGTCCTGCTAGAGCTTGAAACGGATAAAGTTAACATTGAAATTAGCGCTGACAACAGCGGCGTTGTATCCCGCATTGCGAAGCAAGACGGAGACGTTGTACTTGTAGGCGAAGCAATCGGTTCGATCGGAGAAGCAGCGGGCGGCGCGTCCGCACCGGCAGCAGTGCCGGCAGCTCAAGTGGCAGCGCCAGCTGCGCCTGCGGCTCAGCCAGCTGCGCCTGCGGCTCAGCCGTCGGCTCCTGCAAGCGATAGCGCAGCAATCAATGCTTCACCAGCAGCTCGCAAGCGTGCTCGTGAGCAAGGCATTGATCTATCCGCGCCAGGACAAGCTCCTGCACCAGCGGTAGCAACACCGGTTAAATCCGCTCCGCTTACACAAGCTGAACCAGCTAGTGCAAGCAAAGATGCGAAACCGACAGAGCGCAAACGGATGTCCCGTCGCCGGGTTACGATTGCAAACCGCCTAGTTGAAGCACAACGTACGGCAGCGATGCTGACAACTTTCAACGAAGTGGATATGACTGCGATTCTTGACTTGCGCAAACGCCGCAAACAAGCGTTTTTCGAGAAAAATGATGTGAATCTAGGATTTATGTCGTTCTTCACGAAAGCGGTAGTTGGCGCGCTGAAAGCTTTCCCACTTCTTAATGCGGAAATCGACGGCGAAGACATTATTACGAAAAAATTCTTTGATATCGGCATTGCCGTATCTGCTAAAGAAGGCCTTGTTGTACCGGTCGTTCGTGATGCAGATCGTCTAAGCTTTGCTGAGATCGAGAAAAACATCGTTGAGCTTGCCGGCAAAGCAAGATCGAACACACTTGCGATCTCTGATCTGCAAGGCGGCAGCTTCACAATTACGAATGGCGGCGTATTCGGCTCCTTGCTGTCTACACCAATTCTTAACGCGCCGCAAGTTGGTATTCTCGGCATGCACAAAATTCAAATCCGTCCGGTAGCGATCGATGAGACCCGTATGGAAAACCGTCCGATGATGTACATCGCATTGTCATACGATCACCGTATCGTAGACGGCAGCGAAGCTGTTCGTTTCCTCGTGATGGTCAAAGCGCTTCTTGAAGATCCAGAAGCACTTCTTCTTGAAGGCTAATCATAGATAGTTCAATAAGAGCCGCTCTTGAAGTAGAGAAATCTACTTTAGGGGCGGTTTTTTTGGCTGCGGTTAAAATAGTGTCGAAAAATAATCGGAAGATCGATTTTGGACAAGGAGATGTATCCTCTCGCAACCGGTATTTTTCGGTATGTGGTATGCTCCTACGCGACTAGCGTTGGTCTGTTTTCTTTATAAAAATAGCGGCTGCTTGGAGACATTGTTTTTAGAAAGTGTTATTATTGCAGTATTCTTCTTTAGCAAGCGACGCACAAAATGGTCATTATCGGAAGGTGATTAGAAATGGCTGCTATAGGTCAAGGCCAGCTATCAACAAGAGAATACATTGTTCAGCTACTAAAAACGAAGGGCAGCCTAAGCATCAAGGATCTGACTGAAGAATTAGGCATAACAGTCATGGCTGTCAGACGTCATATACAATTGTTGGAGAAAGAGAAACTTATATCGTCCGAAACGGTGAGGCAATCGATGGGCAGGCCGACGGCGGTATATCGCTTAACGGAGCATGCCGGGAGCTTATTCCCGCATAAATATCATTCATTAACGCTGGAGTTATTGGACGAGCTCTCCGATCAATTTGGCAAATCGGCTGTAGAATCGCTCTTCGAAGGGCGTAAAAATAAAATGGCTCATAAATATGACCAAAGCATGTTAGGCAAAGGACTTACGGATCGGGTTTTGGCGCTTGCCGAAATTCAGAACGAAAACGGTTATATGGTCGAATGGGAAAAAATCAATGACGATGAATTTATAATTAAGGAAAACAATTGTCCAATCGAGCAAGTCGCGACCAAATACCAGCATGCATGCCAATGCGAGCTGCAATTGTTTCAATCGCTGCTTGGCGATGCAGAGGTGGCGAGGACGGAGTGTCTGGCCAAGGGCGGGCAGCGATGCACTTATTCTATCAAAAAGAAAAAAGAACAGTGATCAGCCGTCTAAGGCCGCTCACTGTTCTTTTTATTCGTTAGCGCTTCATGCTGCTGCTATGTCCCGGCGAGAGCTTGGCGGCAGGATCCAAATAAACCTTGGCATTGTTGATGGCGGTAGGCGCTTCTCCGAAGCCAACGGCGATAAGCTTTAGTTTTCCCGGATAGCTTGTAATATCTCCCGCTGCAAAGATGCCCGCAATATTCGTCTCCATTCGGGTATCCACCAGGATGGACCCGTTCTCAATGTTTAATCCCCATTCTGTAATGGGACCAAGCGAGGAGACAAATCCAAAATTCACGATAAGAGCGTCACAAGCAAGCTTTGTTTTTTCGCCTGATTTGACATCCGTAATCGTAATCTCTTCTATTTGCTCTTCTCCATGCAGCTCGGTTATTTCCGCGGGCGTTACGACCTTCACCTTGGATTTCAACAAATTTACTACGCTGTGCTCATGCGCCCGAAACTTGTCGCGCCTGTGAATCAGCGTCACTTCTTTTGCAATTGGCTCAAGCATGAGCGCCCAGTCGACAGCGGAATCGCCGCCGCCATTGATGACGACCCTTTTTCCTTCGTAAAGCGATAAGTCCTTTATAAAATAGTTCAAATTGGCATGCTCGTATCGTTTGGCTTCGGGAAGCTCCAATCGACGCGGCTCGAAAGCGCCAACTCCACCGGTTATAATAACAGATTTGCTGTAATGGACCGCTTTATCGGTAACGATCACAAAGTGATGCTCTTCTTTTTTGATCACTTGAAGCACTTTTTGCTCAAGGCATACCTGTACGGGAAAATGGTTCATCTGCTCATCCAGCTGCTCGACAAGCTGCTGTGCGGTCACTTTCGGGAATCCAGCTACATCGTATATGTATTTCTCTGGATATAAAGCGGCAAGCTGCCCGCCAAGCTGAGGCATGCTGTCTATGATTTTTACGCTTGCTTGACGCATGCCCGCATAAAACGCGGCAAACATCCCAGCGGGACCGCCGCCAATAATGGTGATGTCCGTAAATGTATTTGAGGATTCATTCGTCACTGAAGTTTCTCTCCCTTGATAATTATATATATTATATAAAAATATATAATAAATGTACCTTATGGGCAAGAACGTGTCAATGAGCGGCGTGAATGCTGCATTTTCATGGGGGAAGGAAAAACGCAATTGCAACTATTAAAATTCTATTCTATTTAAATTGGGGGGTGCAGCAGGAAGCAGGCTAGCGATGTTGAAAGTAAACAATCAGACGAAGCTATTTGCTTGGATGAGGTGGGAAACCTATATGAAAATAGTTGGAGTAGGCGAGCAATTAAAAGAGAGTGAAGAAAGATACCAGCATCTCGTCGATATGCTTCCAGACGGGCTTATCGTTTTGTTGAAGGGTGAGATTGTTTTTGCCAACCGTGCATTTCGAAGCATGATCGGTGCGAGCAACGATAACGATATCATCACCAATCACATGAGCAAGTTTGTTCATCCCGATTTTTTGGAGCAGTTTAATGCAAACATTAACTTTTTGATACGAGAAGACAACCCATCTAATTTTATATATTACAAGCTGCTCCGACTCGATCTAGAGATCGTAGAGGTGGAGCTCAGAGCGGTAGCGGTAAAATTTGACGGTATGCCGGCCGTTCAGCTTATCATTCATGACATATCCGACCAGATCAGGATGGAAGCATCCCTGCATGAGAAGGATTATATGTACAAAAGCTTGATGGAAAACGTCGTGGCAGGCGTATTTGTAGGACAAAAGCATAAAGTCGTCTACGCGAATCCGTATTTGGCCGAGCTGTATGGGTATACAGAGGAGGAGCTGCTTACGCTCTCGCCTTTTGATTTGGTGTCAAAGGAAGATATTATTCAAATTACAAATGATGTTCTGGATGGCATGATGAACGGAATCGATCAATTTCCTCTCAAATTAAAAGGCACCAAGAAAGACGGAAGCATCATCTATTTGGAAGGGAACAGCTCGATTATTATGTTTAACGGACATCCTTCCTTGCTCGGCACCTTGCAGGACGTTACCTTTAAGCGTGACAAGGAAAAAACGCTGAGCGACAGCGCAAAGCTCTATCAGAAAATAATTAAATTTGTTCCCGAACCCATCATGCTGAGCGATCAAGGCACGATTCTTTATGTGAATAGGCTGGCGATGCAGGTAATGGGAATAAGCGATACCGCACATATTATTGGCAAAAGCTTGCTTGAGTTGATCCATCCATACGGGCATGATACGCTCTTGGAAACGATGGAGAATATAACGTTTTCGGATGATCCGACGCCGTTTCAAGAACGAGTGATTATAAGGCCGGATGGGCAGCATATCGATGTGGAGCTATCAAGCATCCGAATTAACAATTACTTGGGCAAGGATGTTATGCTCACCGTCATTCGTGATTTGACAGACCGCAAACGCTCGGAGGAGTTGCTAATTCGTTCGGAAAAGCTGTCGGCAATCGGACAGCTTGCGGCAGGCGTGGCTCATGAAATACGCAACCCCTTGACGGCGCTTAAAGGCTTTACTCAGCTGCTCAGCGCAAAATATCCGGAGACGCCGCATTATTTTACGATTATGGCGAATGAAATAGACCGGATAACACTGATCGTAAATGAGTTTATGACGTTAGCGAAGCCTCATTTTACGCAGTTTAATTACGAGCCGCTTGAGCCTATTTTGCAGAGCGTTATTTCGATATTGGAGACGCAGGCGATATTGTTAAATGTGGAGCTGAAGGTTGTTTACGATCAAACGAGGCCATCGGTCTATGGGAACGTGGATCAGCTCAAGCAGGTATTTTTGAATATTATTAAAAATGCGTTAGAAGCGATGCCGCAGGGCGGCGTGGTAGCTTTGTCGGTTATGACGATGGAGGACGGCTACGTCCATATTCGGATAAAGGATGAGGGCTCAGGCATACCGGAGGAATTAATCAAGAGAATTGGTGAGCCTTTCTTAACGACGAAGGAGAAGGGGACTGGGCTTGGCATTATGATCAGCACGCGCATTATTGAAGCGCACAAGGGTACGCTTCAACTTAGCAGTGCTCCCAATGAAGGGACAGTCGTCGAGATTACATTGCCCGTTCAGAACAACCATTTGGAGCTGAATTTATGATACATAGGCCTCTTCGCTGGCTGCATTCGTCAACCGTTTGCGCTTGTGATGAAGCGTGAAATAGATGATCGATGAAGAGGCGATAATAATAGCGCAGAAAATATACATCACTCTGTAGCCATAGCTGGATGCAAGTGATCCAAGCGTATAAGAGCCTATGCCGTATCCAAGATCAAACAGCAGGTAGAAGGTTGCCGTGGCGAGTCCTCTGCGGTGAGCAGGGGCAGCAAGTACCGCAATCGTCTGGAAGCAAGGCAGCAATGCCCCGTACCCAAGGCCGATAACAGCACCAGAGACGAGCAGCAGCACTGGCGAGCTGGCTTGGCTGAGCAGAAGCATGCCAATCGTGAATATGGCAATGCTAGGATAGACGATAACATGCTCGCCTACGCGGTCGAGCAATTTGCCGACAATCGGACGCGGCAAAACAATCATGATGCCGAAGCAAACGAAGAAATAGCTGGCATATTGATCAATGGCCTGTTCGTGAGCATAGACGGACATAAAGGTAACTAAGCCGCTATAGGCGAACGCGACAACAAATCCGCTAAACGCAATCGGAACGGCTTTTTTCTCGATAAGATCACGCCAATGCAGCTTGCTTTTGGATTTTTTTGGTTGAACCTCTGCGGCAGCAGGTACCTGCTTGTCAGCCTTGCGCCTAGTTGAAGCGCCAAGCACAAATGCGATCAGCGAGCAAACCGCGCATAAAGCGAACATAGCGGTAAAGCCGCCATGCGTCGTTATCGTTAATCCGACAAAAGGCCCGATGACCATTGCGAGGCTCATGAACAAGCTGAAGTAACTAATGCCTTCTCCTTTGCGATGCTCAGGGATGATGCCGATCGCGGTCGTATTGGTGGAAGTGGTAGCAATCGCGAAGGTGCCTCCGTGAAAAAAGCGGACAAGCAAAAGCATGGCATAGCCAAAAACGCCTAAGTATGCCATCGAAAATAATAAAAATAACAATAAGGAAATGACGACGATCTTATGCTCGCCATATTTGGACATAAGCTGTCCGGCAAAGGGACGAAGCAGCACGGAGGCGATGACGAATACGGTCATGGACAAGCCTGCTTGCGTATCAGAACCGCCGAGTCCGTTCGTCACATATACCGACAACGCGGTCGCCAGCGTATAAAAGGAGAAAAATAGAAAAAAGCTGCTTAAGCATATTTTTATGAAGTCAGCGCTCCATAATTTATTGGTGTTCATTAGGTGTTCCCCTCTCAGTTGGCAGCGTTGCAATGGGTTTATGAAGCCGGGAGCTTACATGGGCTGCTCCACGTTGTTTTTAATTTTAGCCATGAAGCTCATAAATGCTTGAATTTCTTCTTCGCTAATATCCTTAAGCATCTGCGTCACTAAAAAAGCCTCGATCGGCGCGAGCGCATGAGCGTTCGTTCTGCCATTTTGGGTTAAGTAGAGAAGCTGTGATCTCCGATCTCCCGGATTTGCTACGCGCCTTACGAGCTCTTTGCGCTCCAGCTGATCCACTAATCTCGTTATGTTGGCAGGATCTTTATCGGTGCGATGTGCCAAATCTTTATGCGTAATGCCGTCATGCTCATCTAGGCACATAAGCAGCGACCATTGCTCAGGCGTAACGTCGTGCTCTTGAAAAAGCTGCTGCAGCTTATGGTTTAGCTTGCGTCCCGTATTGCTGATGACATAGCCTACGGACTGTTTGAATTCCACTTGCGATCACCTGCTCCATTCATTTAGTTGATATAACAATAATACGCCTATCAACTAAATGGGTCAACTGCTCCAATCGAAAATTTCCAATTGGAGTTTATTGCTGGCCAGCGGAAAGCAGTTGATGCTGCTTGCGATATTGTTCGGGTGTCAATTCGGTATGCAGCTTAAAGGCGCGGCTGAAATGAGAGGGATGTTTGAAGCCGACCTCGTATCCGACCTCGGTTATCGGCTTGCCGCTGTCAATGAGATCGATTTTGGCTTGATAGATTCTGCGCAGCATGAGAAACTGGAAGATCGTGCTGCCGGTAACCTCTTTAAACGTTTTGGCCAAATAAAATTTGCTTAAATGAAGCTCCGTTTGAATGCCCTCAAGCGTGATATCCTCGCCGTAATGAAGCTCAATGTAGGAGATGATCGCCTGCACATGCTGCTCCTTGGAGGAGGGGAATGTAGGTTTTTCATTAAGCGGCTTCTGGCAATGCTGATTGATCAATATTAACAAGTCGAGCATCCTTGCCTGAAAACGCTGCTGCGAAAAGGGATCCTGCTGATCGTATAATTGGCCTAGCTTGAGGAGGATTTCCTCAACCTCGGCCTTCTCCGAGCCGCGCAGCTGCAGTCTGACGTTTTGAAGCTTCTGGAAGGGCTCCAGCAGGTCGGCAGCAAACAGAGGCTGAATAAATTGTTTGAAATAAAAGGGGTCAAAGTGGAGGATCGAGCGGACATATTCCTCGCTTGGGTCGACATTTGCCCGGTGCAGCGTCATTCCGTGCATGAGCAGCAGATCGCCTGGCTCAAGAACGTGAATGCGGTCATTAATCAGATAATTGACCTTCCCGGCATGAAAATAATAAATTTCATAATGAAAATGGGTATGGTATGGAATTTGAGCGCTAAAGTCTGAGCTTGTACCCATCGTGTAAGGCAAGCTAATTTGGTGCTGCGTGCTCATCATTTTGCCTCCCCTTGTAAATACCCTCATTATACACCAACCACAGTCAAATAAAAGCGCAAACAGGATAATGCGAATGAAGCCGGCGTGAGCTTGAAGTGCTACGATGAAAGCAGGTTCAAATGAGTGGGAAAAGCAGTTAATAAACTTTCAAATAAAGGGGCGGCATTCGAATGCAGATCGTTCGTTTAGGTATTATTGGGCTTGGAAATATGGGCAAGGGGCATATCGGATACTTACTTAAGGGTGAGGTAAGCGGCGTTGAAGTTACCGCTGTAAGCGACAGCTTGCAGCCTAATCTGCAATGGGCCAAAGAAAAGCTAGGCGATCAAGTAGGCTTGTATGCCGATCCGTATGAAATGATGGATTCCGGCTTGATTGACGGCGTTCTAATCGCTACGCCGCATTACTCGCATCCAGAGCTTGCAATCGCTTCCTTTCAGCGCGGCCTGCATGTGCTTTGCGAGAAGCCGGCTGGCGTCTACACGAAGCAGGTCCGTCAGATGAACGAGGCGGGAAGCAAGGCAAATGTGAAATTCAGCATGATGTACAACCAACGGACAAATCCGTTATATGTGAAGCTGAAGGAACTGATTGATGCCGGAGAGCTTGGCGAGGTAAAACGGACCAACTGGATTATTACGAACTGGTACCGCTCACAAAGCTATTATGATTCCGGGACTTGGCGCGCGACATGGGCTGGCGAAGGCGGCGGCGTGCTGCTCAATCAGGATCCGCATCAGCTTGACCTGTGGCAGTGGACGATCAGCATGATGCCAAAACGCGTCCGTGCATTCTGTTATTTCGGCAAGCATCGCAATATCGAGGTTGAGGATGACGTGACCGCTTTCGTAGAATACGAAAATGGCGCAACTGGCGTATTCGTTACGACAACAGGCGAAGCGCCGGGCACGAACAGGCTCGAAATAAGCGGTGATCGCGGCAAAATCGTAATCGAAAATAATACGTTAACCTTTTGGCGGCTGCGCGTGTCTGAGTCTGAATTTAATAAAAGCTTTACCGGCGGCTTCGGGGAGCCGGAATGCTGGAAATGCGAGATTCCGGTTAAAGGCAGCTATCCTGATCATAAAGGGATTACGCAAAACTGGGTAAATGCGATTTTGTTTGACGAAGCATTGATCGCTCCAGGCGAGGAAGGCATTAAAGGGCTGATGCTTTCCAATGCGATGCTTCTCTCTACTTGGACCGATAATTGGGTTGACCTTCCGATTGACGAAGAGCTGTTCCATCAGCATTTGCAAGAGCGGATTTCAAATTCATCTTATCAGAAGGAGGACTAACGGCTATGAGCAAAGCAGATGGCATGAAGTACGCGCCAAAAGGAAAACCGAATCGGGTAGTAGAGGACGGACAATTCGTAATCGCCGCCGTTAGTCTCGATCATGGTCATATTTATGGAATGTGCAATGGGCTCATGGAAGCGGGAGCCACTTTGAAATGGGTGTATGACCCCGATTCTGCTAAGGTAGAGGCGTTTATTCGCCAGTATCCGCGGGTGCAGGCGGCTGACTCGGAGGAGCAGGTGCTCGCAGATCCCGAGGTTCAGCTAGTGGCTGCTGCCGCGATCACCTCGGAGAGAGGACCGCTTGGCGTTCGCGTGATGCGAAGCGGCAAGCACTATTTTACGGATAAAGCGCCATTTACGACGCTAGAGCAGCTCGAGGACGCGCGTGTCGCTTTCTCCGAGACAGGCAAAAAATATGCCGTGTATTACAGTGAGCGACTGCATGTGGAGAGCGCCGTATATGCCGGTCAGTTGATTGAGCAGGGCGCAATCGGACGTGTCGTGCAGGTGATTGGACTTGGGCCGCATCGCTTGAATGCAGCGTCAAGACCGGCATGGTTTTTTGAGAAGGAGAAGTATGGCGGCATTATTTGTGATATCGGATCGCATCAAGTTGAGCAGTTTCTATATTTTACAGGCAACCGCAATGCCACCGTCGTGAACAGCAAGGTCGCTAATTATGCAAATAAAGACTATCCGGAGCTTGAGGATTTTGGCGATGTGACGCTTGTGGGGGAGAACGGGGCAACCGGTTATTTACGTGTGGACTGGCTGACACCAAGCGGTCTTGGCACATGGGGCGACGGCAGGACAGTCATTCTCGGAACGGAAGGTTATATCGAAATGCGTAAGTATATCGATATTGCCCGCGAGAAGGACGGCGATCAGCTATATCTGGTTAATGCCGATGGCGAGCAGCATTTGAAGCTGGGCGGTAAGGTGGGTTTTCCATATTTTGGTCAGCTTATACTTGATTGCTTAAACGGAACGGAGCATGCGATGACGCAGGAGCATACGTTCAAAGCGGCAGAGCTGTCGCTGCTGGCTCAGAAGCATGCAAAGAAAGTAGAGTAGCGTCATAACGAAAATAAGTGAGGTTTGCGGAGCTGTCTTCGCGGTCATTGACCGGGGACAGCTTTTTTTAATGTACATGATACGAGGAAGGGGCGAGTGGAGGTTTTTTATTTGTAATGGTTACTATCTTGACGGGCTTGGGTGCTGCTGCTATACTGTTTAAAACGTAATAATTACTATTAGTCGACGGGTTCGATTTTTTCTTTATTTTATAATCGTAATGATTACGTTTAATTATCAACCAAGAATAGAATTGAGGAGCAACCGATGACTGTGAACCACATATTAAATAACGAAAAATACAATACAACGAACCAAATTCCAGTTACCGTATTGAGCGGTTATTTGGGCGCCGGCAAGACCACGATTATGAATCATGTGCTAAACAATCGCGATGGTCTTAAGGTCGCTGTTATCGTTAATGATTTAAGCGAATTGAATATCGATGCCAGTCTCATTAAGGAGGGCGGCGGCTTATCCCGGACAGATGAGAAGCTAGTCGAGATGTCCAACGGCTGCATTTGCTGCACGCTGCGCGAGGATTTGCTGAAGGAAGTCGAGAAGCTGGCGAAGGAAAACCGGTTTGATTACATACTGATTGAATCGACTGGCGTCGGCGAGCCGGTGCCTGTCGCTCAGACCTTTACGTATATCGATGAAGAACAAGGCATTGATTTGACTTCATTTTGCAGGCTTGATTGTATGGTAACGGTCGTTGATGCGTATCGCTTCTGGCATGATTATTCGTCAGGCGAGACGCTGCTGGAACGCAGTCAAGCCGTGGGCGAGGACGACACGCGCGAGGTCGTTGATCTGCTGATCGATCAAATCGAATTTTGCGACGTGCTTATTCTGAACAAGTGTGATCTTGTCGGCGAAGAGGAGCTGGAGGAGCTGGAGGGGGTTCTTCGAACGCTGCAGCCTCGCGCCAAATTCATTCGCACTGCTAACGGCGAGGTCGATCCAAAGGAAATATTGTTTACTTCTTTGTTTAATTTTGACGAGGCTAGCCAATCGGCTGGCTGGATCAAAGAAATGGAAGCACCGGCACATACGCCTGAAACGGAGGAGTACGGCATATCCTCCTTCGTCTATGAGCGTGCAAAGCCGTTTCATCCGCAGCGCCTTATGGAGTGGATGGAGGAATGGCCGGAGGATATTGTGCGTGCCAAGGGAATGGTATGGCTTGCGACGAGAAATGATTTCGCTCAAAGCTTAAGCCAAGCCGGTCCTTCCATCCAATTCGGGCCAGCGGGCAAGTGGGCGGCTGCACTGCCTGAAGCGGAACGCGAGTCCATTTTGCAAGAAGATCCCGGGCTTGCGAGCATTTGGCATGAGGAATACGGAGACCGGATCAATAAAGTCGTATTTATCGGCATCGAAATGAATCGGGCGAAGCTGATCGATTCACTGGATCGCTGCTTGTTAAACGACGCGGAACTGGTGCTCAATTGGGATGAATTCCAAGATGAATTCCCAAATACAGCAAATGTCCAGATGGAGTCAGCCGTTCATTAGAAAGCATTATCTGCATTGAAATTCGATTAGGAGGTGAACATGGTGAGAGTAATCGTAACGCTTGCTTGTACAGAAACGGGCGACCGCAACTATACAACAACAAAAAACAAAAGGACAACGCCGGAGCGGCTCGAGGTTAAAAAATACAGCCCGCGGCTTAAACGGGTTACCGTTCATAGAGAAACAAGATAATAGCAGCGATGAGACGACTGGACGATCACGTCCGGTCGTTTTTTTGGCTGAACGGATACATAGCCCTTTTTCTATATCTGCTTGCGGCAAGCAGGAGGAAGAGGCGGCTAGCAACTGCCGCGACATAGCTGTTTAAATGATAGGGGCTGCTAGTTTATTTGGATAGCTGGCTTGAGCATTAAGCTACACTGTATTTAGTGCAGCAGAAAGGTGCAAATGGTGGAGCTGAGGAGCTTACACAAGGCAAGATAAGTTTAGGAGCAGTAGCTATGCCGCTTGGAACGCAGGAACTTATACAATTGCAGGGCGCTTCTGCACAGATTTGTAATAGAGATTTTTTATAATCGTAGAATTATGAATTGACAGCGCTTCAGATCATTGGTACCATATGCCCATAAACACGTGTTTACGGAAAGAGGGTCTTTGGTTGAGCAAGGAAATAAACAGCACGGAAATCGCCAAGCTGGCGGGCGTTTCCAGAAGCACGGTCAGCCGAGTAATTAACAACTATGCCAATGTCCCGGAGAAGACGAAACAGAAAGTGATGAAGGTTATTCAGCAGCACAATTATTACCCCAATCTATCCGCTCAAGTGCTGGCAGGCAAGCGTACGCGCACGATCGGATTATTCATGATTGATTCCGGCCGCGTATCCGGCGACAGTCTCTCTAGCCTGCTGCTTGCCCGAATTATTGACAGCGCCTCTTCTCATGGGTATTACGTGCTGACCCATATCGTTCGGGATATGAAGGAGCAGGAAGAAACCCGCGCGATCAAGGAAAGCTTCTATCAGCGAAGAATCGATGGCGGCGTATTTATTGGTGCAGCCAATCACGAACCGCTAATCGAGGAACTTATCGCTGAAGGTTTTATGGTCGCCATTGTCGATCAGCATTTGCCGGGACGCTCCGAGCCAAACCGGATGGTGTTCAACTTTGACAACGAAACCGGCGTTGGCCAAGCGATCGATTATTTAGTGAGCTTGGGTCATAAGCGAATCGGGATGATCAACGGAGACATGAACCGGTATTCTGGTCCATCGAAATGGCGAGGGTTCCAAGCCGCGATGAACAAGCATCAGCTGCCGCTCGCGCAGCAATGGATGCTGCCGGGTGATTTTAACGAGGAAAGCGGCTATAAGGCGATTAAGGAATTTTTGAAAGCGAAGACGGAGCTGCCATCGGCGATCTTTGCCGCTAACGACAGCGTAGCCTTCGGAGCTATTCGTGCTTTCAAGGAGTCAGGCATCAACGTGCCTCAGGATGTTTCGGTAATCGGTTTTGATGATCACATTTTAAGTGCCCATTATAGTCCGGCTTTAACGACGATTCGGGTTGATTTTGCCGATATGATGGATAAATTGACAAAAACGTTAATCTCCAGCATTGAGAATGGCAGCACGGCATTCCAAACGTTTGCGGTAAGCACGGAGCTTGTTGTCCGTGAATCTTGCCGAAGATTAACAGCTGAGAAGTAGAAGCAAGCAAGCCATATAGCAGTGAGGCTGAATGCACATTTGAACGCTGCTCTAATTGGGATAGAGCAGCAGCTTTATTTTTTAGAACAAAATAAACGCGTGTTTACAATGGTGCTCGACCTTTTGAGAGGGGGGATGTGGATGTAAGGGCTGGTCGTGTTACTGGATCATTTGGAGATAGCGCAATCGATTTTTTAAGCAAATACGACGTTCATTCATTATAAAATCAACCATTATAGGGAGATGCAATCAACATGGATAAAAATATACTCGGCACAAAGACAATCACGCAAATCGGACTTTTAGTACATGATATTGATGAAACCTCACAAGCCTATGCGGATTTTTTTGGCGTGGAGAAGCCAAGCTGGTTTTGGACGGATACGGTCGACAAAGCGCAAACCGCCTATAACGGCGAGTCGTCGGAGGCTCGCGCTAAGCTTGCTTTTTTTGATATGGGCTCCCTGCAGCTCGAGCTGATTGAGCCGGATGAGCACCCGAGCACGTGGAGGGAGCATCTTGATCAGCATGGAGAAGGCCCGCATCATATCGCTTTTGTCGTCGAAGGAATGAAAGAGAAGGTTGCATTAATGGAGAAGAACGGCATGGCTTTGGTTCAAAAGGGAGAGTACACCGGAGGACGCTACGCTTATCTGGATACGTTCAAGCAGCTTAAGATTATGCTGGAGCTGCTGGAGAACGATAAAAACTAACGGCATTTTGCGAAAACGCTTCACATTTCGAGGAATGAATGGATAGGAGGAAAATAGCAGCATGAACATTCTAATTACAGGTGCCAATCGAGGGCTGGGCTTAGCGCTAGCAAACGAAGCGTGCGAAAGAGGTCATCACGTGTTGGCAGGCGTTCGCAGTCCCGGCTCTTCTACGGAGGGGCTGCAGGAGCTGATTACGAGATTCCCCGGCCAATTGACGATACTGCCGCTAGATGTCGTGGACGAGAACTCGGTTCGTTATGCCAGCGAGCAAATAGAAGGCCGGGAAATCCGCCTTGATTCTATCATTAACAGCGCTGCGATATTGCTTGGCAGGGATCAGAAGCTGGAGCAGCTTGATATGGAGCAAATGGAGCAATCGTTCCAAACGAATTTATTTGGGCCGATTGTCGTGCTCAAGCATTTCTTGCCGCTGCTTCGCAAGGGTGAGAGGCAAAGCATTATAAACATTAGCTCGGAAGCGGGCTGCTTCTCTGGCGCTTATGGCGGCGATTATTCGTATGCGCTGTCCAAGTCGGCACTCAACATGTTCTCGGCTCAGCTTCGCCGCGAGCTCACTCCACACGGCTTTGTCGTTCACGCGCTTCATCCGGGCTGGATCAAAACGGATATGGGCGGCGAGAAGGCACCGGGCGATGCAGGCGTTTCAGCTGCGGGCATTTTGGATATCGTTGAGCGGAAGACGCAAGCCGACGCATTATTTATTGATCATAAAGGCGCCCCAATGAATTTGTAGCATACTTAGTTACTTCTTCTCGGAGACTATTGAGGTAGTGTCATTCAAGAATGAACCATGTCGCAAAAATAAAATTGCCGGAGGTTATTATGAATTATCGCAGACTTGGAAGAACGGGCTTGAAGGTAAGCGAGATCAGTCTTGGAAGCTGGTTGACGTACGGAAATTCCGTTGATGACGGAACGGCAGCGAAAACCATTGCGCAGGCTTACGAGCTGGGCATTAATTTCTTCGATACGGCTAACGTCTATATGCGCGGCAAAGCGGAAGAGGTCGTTGGCGAAGCTTTGCGGGGCTACGCGCGCGAATCTTATGTCATCGCTACTAAAGTATTTGGCGACATGGGCTCAGGCCCGAATGATCGCGGCTTGTCGCGCAAGCATATTTTGGAGCAGGCGAACGCGAGCTTGAAGAGGCTGGGGCTCGACTATGTAGATATATATTATTGTCATCGCTTTGACCCGAATACGCCGGTTGATGAAACGCTGAGGACGATTGAGGATCTTGTTCGATCCGGAAAGGTGCTGTATGTCGGCGTAAGCGAGTGGACGGCAGCCCAGATGCAGGAGGCGCTTCAGGTAGCGGATAAATATTTGCTGGACCGGATCGTCGTCAACCAGCCGCAGTACCATATGTTCCACCGCGCAATCGAGAAGGAGATCATCCCGCTCGGCGAACGTAACGGCATCAGCCAGGTCGTGTTCTCGCCGCTCGCGCAAGGCGTGCTTACGGGCAAGTATAGCAGCGGGGAAGCAGGCAAGCCTCAGGGCAGCCGCGCGCTGGATGCAAGCTCGAACATGTACATCGGCGGTTATTTGAGCGATTGGCATCTATCCCGCGTGGAGCAGCTAAAAGGAGTGGCGGCTGAGCTTGGTTATTCCGTTGCGCAGCTAGCGATTGCATGGGTACTGAGACAACCGAATGTAGCCAGCGCTTTAGTAGGCGCAAGCCGTCCCGAGCAAATTGTAGAAAACAGCAAAGCGAGCGAGCTTAAACTATCAGATGAGCTTCTTGCTCGAATTGACGCTATTTTAGCGGACTAATGCAAACGCGCAAGCCGTCCTTGATTATTACAGGAGCAGCAATAGCGCTCGTCATAGCGGCAGCTCCCTTTTTGGAAGATAGATAGCTAGTCGTTTGTCGCGAAAAAAACGAGCTGCCTCCAGGGTCTTATCAGACCTTGCGAGGCAGCTCCTTTTTGTTGCTTATAGGTATACGGCTTTGCCGGTTTTGGATGATTCATAGATCGCTTCAAGAATTTGCGAAACGACGAAAGCTTGCTCTGGCGTTACAACTGGATCGGTATCTTCGTCGATTGCTTTCAGCCACATTCTCATTTCAAGATCTGCGTCGCTCTCGGTTTTGCCATCGTAGAAAGCAACTCCGCCTGCGTTCAAATCCACTTTTGTTGCGTATAGACGGCTGTGCTTCTCGCCATTAATGCGAAGGCCATCCTTCATGTCAGCGCCGCCTTCTGTACCGGAAAGCGTACATTTTGCTTCGTCAACCTCTAGCGTGTTAAGCGCCCAGCTGGATTCAAGCACGATTGTAGCGCCGTTCTCCATGACGATCATACCGAATGCAGAATCCTCAACTGTGAATTTCGCTGGATCCCAAGGTCCCCAAGCGTTTGCTGCGTTTTCGCGCTGCGAAAGCTTGTGGTACGAAGTGCCAAGCACGACTTTTGGCTTGTAGTTGTCAAGCATCCATAGCGTCAAATCAAGAGCGTGGGTACCGATATCGATAAGCGGTCCGCCGCCTTGTTTTTCTTCATCCAGGAATACGCCCCAAGTCGGAACGGCACGGCGACGAATCGCATGCGCTTTAGCGTAATAGATATCGCCAAGCTCGCCAGCTTCACAAAGCTTCTTCAAGTGTTGGCTGTCTGGACGGAAACGGTTGTTGTAGCCAACAGTCAGCTTCTTGCCTGTACGGCGAGCCGCGTCAACCATGCGCTGTGCGTCATGAGCTGTTTTTGCCATTGGCTTCTCGCTCATAACATGTTTGCCTGCTTCAAGCGCATCAATCGCGATATCCGCATGTGAGTCGTTTGGCGTACAAACGTGAACGATCTCGATGGAGGCGTCAGTCAAAAGCTCTTTGTAATCCGTGTAAACGCGAGCGCCTTCAGCGCCGTATAGGGCAGCCGCTTCGATAGCACGGTGCTCGACGATATCGCAAAATGCAACGATTTCAACGTTGTTTAGTTTTTTAAGGCTTGGCAAGTGTTTGCCGTTAGCAATTCCTCCACAGCCGATAATAGCAAGTTTATATATTTTGGACATGTTAAAAGCCTCCTAGTGGTTTGGTATGATCGATCATTGCGGTACGGCTTGGCGCGAGCTCTTCCGGTATTCGGAGGGCGTAACGCCAAATTTTTTGCGAAATACGGCATGCAGGTAGTTGCCGCCGGCAAAACCGGCCAGCTTCGCGATTTTTTCCACGGATTGCTCGCTCTCCTGCAGCTCGCGGCATACGACAGCAAGACGAATGTCTTCGAGAATACGACTAAAAGTATGCCCGTGATGAAGCTCCTTGAACAGCCGCTGAATATGCCTGGAGCTTAAATTAAGCTTGTCTGCTACGTCTTCAAGCGTAATGAAGCCGTCATAGTTCGCGTAGATATACTCCAAAGCAAGGCGGTAGCGATAAGCTTTCATATCGCGCGTTGGAAATTGCTTCTGCTCGCTTGCGCTATCGTAAGCGCGAACGGCACGCAGCAAAATTTGGATTACCGTTTGCTTAATGGTCGTATAGCTTCCGACGAAATTATCGTTGCAGGCTTGATAAGCTTCAAGAAAACGAGGCATCGCTTGGTGCAGGTCGGCAGTCGGAAAATGAGGAAGATTTCTCAGCTTCTCGATGCAATCACGCGCCTCGGCGGCTTCCCAATCGTCGTCGGAATGGGAGGCGCCGCTATTATCCTGAGCACTCCTGTCAATGATGTCCACGTGCAGACAGAGCTCATCCATCGCTTCAAGGGCATCCGCTTCTTGGTAATGCATAATTTCGGGTCCGGTTAAATAAAACATGCCGGGCTTAAGCGCGTATTCCTGGTCGACAATGATGACTTTCCCTTTGCCCTGCGGGATGAAATGGAACTCATATTCCGCATGCTTGTGAAATCCGACGATTCTGCCGGGAGGAAATTGGGTCAGATGGAAGCGCAGCACATGAATGTCATAGGGTCCCCACCTGATACATAGCTCTAGACGCTCCAGCGCATCCTGACGCTCATGCATGACCTCATAAGGAAAGTTAGGCATGCCGATTCCTCCTCGGTGTACTCCGCTTTACGGTAGCGGTTACTCGCTCAGCTCATCAATTCTAACGGCACGATGCTCGCGAGCGGACAGATTCGAAGCTTCCATCAGCTTAGTCAAGTCGATGGCAAGGCTTACATTTTCGTCAGCCGACGTATTGTTTTCGATATGCGATACCCACTGGTCAAAAGCGCTCTCTCTTGCTTGCGGAATCGGCTGAGCTGTCCAAGCCTCGGAGGATTCAGCGCCTGCATTGGAAGTGCGAAGCAGCAGCTTGTTATCTGGCGTGCCGTAAAGCAGCGAGCCTTCCGTGCCATGTACTTCCAGCGTGAACGGTGAATGATTGTTAACGAAACCAGCTTCTACAATGCCGATCGCACCGGACGGAGCAGACAGAACCGATACCGCGTTATCTTCCACTTCTTTGCCAGTTACATAGCCGAAATGAGCCGAAACTTCTTTAGGCATTTCATTCATGAACAGTCTAGTCAAATACATCGGATGGCAGCCCAAATCGATCAGCGCGCCGCCGCGGCATTCTTCCAGGTTGTAGAAATGCTCGGGAAGCCAGTTTGCTGTCGCACCGTTGTGAGATAAACGAGCTCGTACCAGCGTAATCTTCCCAAGTACGCCTTGTGACAATATATCACGAATCGCGAGCGTATAGCCGTCATTTAAACGAGGCAGCGATACCGTTAATTTTACATTATTTTTAGCTACTTCATCCAGTATAACGTTAACTTCTTTTAAAGTTGCCGCAACAACCTTCTCTGTGAAAATATGTTTGCCGGCTTTAGCAGCCGCAACCATAACCTCTTGGTGTCTAACAGTCGGCGCGTCAACGATTACCGCGTCAATATCGTCGCGTTTTAGCATTTCGTCTAAATTTTCGTAGAAAGTAACGCCCAGCTTCTCAGCAGCCGCTTGGCCGCGTTCTGCGATTTCATCCCAAACCGCTACGATTTCCGTACCTGGATGCTCCTGTGCTTGCTTCGTATAATCCCATGCGTGTACATGCCAATAGCTGATTTTACCAATTCGAATCATCGGTTCATCTCTCCCTGGGCGTCTATTAGTGAATTCGTAATTCGTATATAAATATATGACAACAAATATAATCTAACATATTTGCGTTCTTATTTTTAGTGCAATTTAATGACCATCTATATACGAAATTACGACACTTCTATTAATCATTCACAAGTACAGCTTGCGATATTCACGCGGGGATACACGGATGATTTTTTTGAATGTTTTGCCGAAATGGGAAAAGTTATCGAAGCCGACCGCGGCGGCTATGTCGGTAATGCTGATTTCGGTTTCGCGCAGCAGTCGCTGCGCTTCCTTAATGCGCGTGAGAATGACGTAATCGGAAAAAGTGAACCCGGTCATTTCCTTGAACATTCGGCTTAAATAGTAGGAACTGATAAAAAATTGGTCAGCTAGCACGCCAAGCCTAAGCGGCTCTGCAAAGTGAGCATTAATATAGCGGATCACTTCAGATATTTTTGCATGCATGGGCGTAGCATGGTGGAGCGGGGCAGGCTCATGCTTCTGCAAGTATCTGGCTGCGGTCAGCAGCAGCTCGGTTACCGCATGCGGCGGGAAAAGCTCAAACCCTTCGGGGCGCTGTTCGATCTCTGCAAGCAGCCTTCGCATCAATTGGTCAGCAGCAAGCTGCTCTTGCCTTGGCAAACGGATAATATGGGAGGCTTGCCTAAACGGTGTTAATAGAAGTTCGGCATGCTTGCCTGCTAGAGAGCGGATCGTTGCATCATCAAAATGAACGATCAGCCGCTCATGCGAGGCATCGCCGCTTTGCATCGTTTTATGAAGCTCATGCTTTTGGATGAAAACAAGGTCGCCTTGCTCGACAGAATAAGAGCGGTCACGGATAAAATAGATCCGCTGGCCTGCGAGCATATAGTATATTTCGTAATAGTCATGATAATGGTCATCTTCCATCGTGAATGGAGCTGCGCGCTTGGTATATTCTATATACAGCTCGGGAGTGGCGCCAAAGCTGTGGAATTCCAGCGGAATATTTTTCATCGATTCGCTCCTTTTTAATATTTTCGCAAAATAAGCGGTGTTTTGTGAAAAATCAGCATCATATGCATAGAATTATATCACTCTCATGCAGTAAGATGAAAGCAAGCGAATTGAGGGAGGAATCATAGTATGACAAAAAAACGTTATGTATTGGTAGGAAGCGGCGGCAGGGCCGAATTTTTTTACGGTGCGCTTGCAACCGATTTCAGAGAGACGTCGGAGCTGCTCGCATTTTGTGATATTAACCAAACCCGGATGGACTATGCGAACCGCATTTTAGCGGATAAATATAAATATGAAGCAGTAAAAACATACAAGTCCAATGAATTTGATCGGATGATCGAGCAGGAGAAGCCTGATGCGGTTATCGTGACGAGCATGGACCGGACGCACCATACGTACATCATTCGTGCGCTGGAGCTTGGGTGCGATGTCGTGACCGAGAAGCCGATGACGGTTGACGAGAAAAAATGCCAGGATATTTTGGATGCGGTGGAGCGCACGGGCCGTAATGTGCGGGTGACGTTCAACTATCGCTACGCGCCGCATCATACGAAAGCTAGGGAGCTTATCGCGAATGGAACAATCGGGAAAGTAACTTCCGTCCACTTTGAATGGCTTCTGAATACGCAGCATGGCGCCGATTACTTCAGAAGATGGCATCGCAACAAGCAAAACAGCGGCGGTCTGCTCGTGCATAAATCGACGCATCACTTTGATCTCGTCAATTTCTGGATCGGCTCGCAGCCGGAGTCGGTGTTCGCCTTTGGCGACCTATTGTTCTACGGACGTGAAAATGCCGAGCAGCGCGGCGAAACGAAGTTTTATGAGCGAGCGACTGGAAACCCGATTGCTGAGAACGATCCGTTTGCGCTACACTTGGATAAAAATGACCATTTAAAAGCGATGTATTTGGATGCGGAGCATGAGGATGGCTATCGCCGCGACCAAAGCGTGTTCGGAGACGGAATCAACATTGAAGACACGATGGGCGTGCTTGTCCGCTACAAAAACAACGCGATTTTAACCTATTCGTTAAATGCATACTTGCCATGGGAAGGCTATCGCATCGCTTTTAATGGGACGAAGGGCCGCATTGAAATGAATATCGTCGAGCAATCGTATGTCAATTCGGGCGGAGAGAAATCACAAGAGGGCGCCTTGAAGGAAAAAACGATTAAGGTGTTCCCCATGTTCGCAGCCCCTTATGAGGTTGATGTAGAGGTCGGCGTTGGCGGCCACGGCGGCGGCGATCCAGTCCTGCTGAACGATTTGTTCGGGACGCCAGTGGAGGACCCGTTCAACCGTGCGGCTAATCATATTGACGGAGCAAGATCGATTCTAACGGGCATTGCAGCGAATCGTTCCATTCAGACGGGGCTTGCCGTACAGATCGATGACCTTGTGAAATTCCACAAATAGTGTACTGGGGGAAACGGAATGAAGCCATTTATGGACGACGATTTTTTGTTATCGAACGAAACGGCAATCCGGTTATACCATGATTTTGCGAAGGACATGCCTATTATTGACTATCACTGCCATCTAAGCCCGCAGCAAATTTTCGAGAATACAAGCTTCTCGAACCTTACGGAGGCATGGCTGTACGGCGATCACTATAAATGGCGGGCGATGCGGGCGAATGGCGTTGAGGAACGTTACGTAACCGGCGGAGAGGGCGTGACTGATTACGAGCGCTTCGAGGCTTGGGCGAGGACGGTTCCGCAAACGGTTGGCAATCCGCTGTATCAATGGTCGCATTTGGAGCTTCGCCGCTATTTTGGCGTGAACGAGCTTATTAATGAGAAAACGGCGCCGGTGATTTGGGAGAAGGTCAATGCGAAGCTGGCAACCGGCCAGTATCGAGCGCGTGATTTGATCAAAATGTCGAACGTAGAGGTCATTTGCACGACGGATGATCCGGCTGATTCGCTTGAATACCATGTGGCGATTAAGGGTTTAGAAGATTTTAACGTGCAGGTGCTTCCGTCCTTCCGGCCGGACAAAGCGCTCGAAATAAACCGCGCGACGTTCTTGGAGTGGATCGGCAAGCTTGGCGCCGCGGCTTCAAGCAAAATCGGCAGCTATGATGAGCTGCTTAATGCGCTTGCGGCGAGAGTGAAGTTTTTTGACGAGGTGGGCTGTAAGGTATCCGACCATGCTCTGGATTATGTCGCTTACGCCGAGACGACGAAAGAGGATGCAGCTGCTATTTTTGCCAAAGCCTTGAATGCGGAAACGGTAAGCTTGGAAGAGGAAAAGCAGTACAAAACGTACACACTTCTCTTTCTTGGAAGGTTGTATGCCGAGCGCGGCTGGGCGATGCAATTCCATATTAATGCGGCAAGAAACAACAGCTCGCGCATGTTCGGCAAGCTTGGACCGGATACGGGCTTTGACTCGATCAACGATAGCGCAGTAGCGTACCCGCTCGCCAGACTGCTTGATGCGCTGGATACGGATGATGCGCTTCCGAAAACAATCGTTTATTCGCTTAACGCCAAGGACAATGACGTGCTCGGCTCTATTATTGGAAGCTTTCAAGGCGGCGGGGTGCCGGGAAAAATTCAGCTCGGCTCTGCATGGTGGTTCAACGATACAAAAAATGGTATGCTAGATCAAATGAATGCGCTTGCTAATCTGGGATTGCTTAGCCGCTTTGTCGGGATGCTTACTGATTCCCGCAGCTTCTTATCCTACACCAGGCATGAGTATTTCAGACGATTGCTCTGCAATTTGCTTGGCGAATGGGTTGAAAATGGCGAGGCCCCGGCGGATATGGAGCTGCTGGGCAATATGGTCCAGAACATCTCCTACCGCAATGCGAAAGCATATTTCGGCTTCTAGCGTTTAAGAAACGTTCTGCAATTCCGCTAGCTCGGCGGGGGCTGCGGAACGTTTTTTGCGTCCAGCCGATAAGCCGCCATTAAGTATTTGAGCATTTGCGGCCCGGCTATGTTGGCAGCGACGCCAAACAGCTCGGAATGAGCGGTTTTACGGCAAAGCAAATAGAAGGCAGTGCCGCCGATAAGCTCGAAGGCGATAAATTCCTTCCATTTCCACGCCGGAATGACGTATATCGTAAATTCTTTATTTTTGGCAGCACGTTTACGCAAAATAGGAGCCCTCCTGCTTGATTGGGAGCTTTACAACCGTATCTAAATTATGCAAAGCGGCTTATCCAACATTCGCAACCTTTTTAAAAGATTATTAGAGGAGTGGGTCAATTGACGAAAACAGCATTCGTAACCGGAACGGACCGTGGGGTAGGGTTAGCGCTTGTTAAAGGTTTGCTTAAGCAGGGTTATCATGTGTTTGCCGGACAATATGCTGAGGAAGTACCTCAGCTTGCGGAGCTTAAGGATACATATTCCGATCGGCTGAACGTGCTGCGGCTAGATATATCAAGCGATGAGTCGGTGGCTGGGGCGTGGCGGGCAACGTCTGCGTTGACGGACCGGCTTGATTTGTTGATCAATAACGGTGCCATTTTGGGCGATATTGGTGCGACCGTGCTTGATCCGCTCAATTATGCGGAAATGATGGAGGTGTATAACGTCAACACTTTAGGCAGCCTTCGGATGAGCCAGACGTTTATGCCGCTGCTGCTAAAGAGCGAAGCGAAATTTCTCGTTAATATTTCGTCAGAGGCAGGCAGCATCGGCGATTGCCACCGAAATAGCTGGTACGCTTATTGCATGTCGAAGGCTGCGCTGAACATGCAATCGAAGCTCGTCCACAATGGCATCAAGCCGCACGGCGGCCGAGTGCTCGTCGTACATCCCGGCTGGGTGCAGACGTATATGCAGGGCAAGCTTGATGCGGGTGCGGCTCTCACACCGGAGCAGTCAGCCGATTCAATATTGCGGCTAGTCGAGGCACGCCTAAATACGAATGCGGCCGCAGCCGATTGCGAGTATGTTGATTATGCGGGGAACGCGCTGAATTGGTAGCGGAGGTTGGCGTACGAACCGTTCGCTTCGCATATAATCAGAGTAGTAAGAAGGAGCCGCGTTGCAAATTGTTTGTTGGAGCGTGCTTGGAAAAGTAACTGGAGATGCTGCGCCATGCGAGCAGATTGCTTCTCACCCATAAAAAAACTCGTCCTTCCTGAATCGGAATTGGACGAGTTGTTCGAGGGTGGGCTTAACTGATGCGGATTATCGCCTCTGCCCTGCACTTGCTGACTAAGCTTAACCAGCTTGCAGCTGGCCGAAAGCGCGGAACAGGATGCTCAGCATTTGGTCGATGTCCTTTTGGGTTACGATTAGCGGCGGTACGAGCCGGATCGTTGACGCGTTTAATGCGTTGATGAGCAGCCCTTCCTGCAAGCAAATCGCAGCAAGCTCGGGCGCGGTCCCCTCTGGTACGTCGAATGCCAGCAGAAGCCCTTTGCCGCGAATATTTGAAATCGGAACTTCGCAGGATAGGTTGCGCAGGCTAGCTGTCAGATACTGCCCTTGCGTCTTGGCGTTGCTCGCCAAATTTTGCTCCAATAGCTCCTGAAGCACGGCGTAGCCTGCTGCCATTGCAAGCGGCGCTCCCGTGTAAGTTCCGCCTTGGTCGCCCGGCTCGAATAGATCGTATTTGCTTTTCGTCAGCATCGCCGATAGCGGGAAGCCGCCGCCAATGCCTTTGCCGAGGGTGATAACGTCGGGCATAATACCGTAATGCTCATAGGCAAAAAGCTTGCCCGTTCTGCCCATCCCCGTCTGTACTTCATCAAAAATAAGCAGCATGCCGTACATGTCGCACATTTTGCGCAGGCCATACAAATAAGCTTCATCCACAGCATGGACGCCGCCCTCACCTTGTACAAGCTCGACCATTATCGCGCAGGTCTCGTTCGTAACCGCAGCGAAGCAAGCATCAAGGTCATTGATAGGCACATGCTTGAAGCCGTCCACCTTGGGCGCAAAAAGCTCCTTCCACTGCTCTTTTCCTGTCGCAGACATCATGGCCAAGGAGCGACCGTGAAAGCTGTTCTTTAACGTAATGATTTCATAGGCGCCATTCATATGAACTGCGCCATGCTTTCTTGCCAGCTTTATTGCGCTTTCGTTCGCTTCGGCGCCGCTGCTCGCAAAAAAAGCTTTGTCCATGCCGCTTACGCTGGTCAACAGCTCGGCGAATTCAATCATAGGCTTATTATAGTAACCGGGGCTTGCATGCACTAACGTTGAAGCCTGACGTGACAAAGCCTCCTGCAGTACAGCAGGGGAATGTCCCAAGCTTGTTACAGCCCAGCCGCCGACAAAGTCCAAGTAACGTTTTCCATCCGTATCCCATAAATGCATCCCTTCGCCGCGTTCCATCACAATGCTAGGACGGCGTGCCGTAAAAAGAACCGATTTCTGAGCCGTTTCCAATAAAGCTGCCGTTACCGAATTTTCCATCTGAATCATTTACGTGCCTCCCGATTATTCATCTCATTGCATAAATATACAACATAGAGAATAAAAATTCAATACCCTACTTAAATCTTATTATGTCAAGCAAAGTCACGATAAGAAATCACAGACATAGCTATTTCTTCTTAAAAAGCTTGCTGAAGAGCATTATCAAAGGAGGAGAGACCTAAATGTGGAATGGAGATTCTTATTTAGAAAAGCTGTATAACGAAGCGGTTGATCGGCATCGCAATCAAAATCTGCAGCTCCGAAACGAACGGAAGCCTAAGCTGAAAGCGGCGCTGCGCGAGTTGATCGGCCATTTTGAGCCTAATGCTGATCATGCCCCTAAGCTGCTGGAGCGCGTTCAGTGCGACGGATATATTCGCGAACGCGTGGAGCTGTCGGCTACACCGGAGCTGGCCTTTGCCGCTTATGTGCTTATTCCAGATGGCGCCAAAGGGCCGCTGCCAGGCGTGCTGGCGCTGCATGGCCATGGCTACGGCAGCCGAGAAATTGTTGGGCTGTTGAAGGATGGCTCTCCTGATGAGTCTGAGCCCGGCATCCATCAGCATTTTGCCGTGCAGCTAGTTAAGAGGGGGATGGCCGTTATCGCTCCCGATGTCATCGGCTTCGGCGAACGCAGGCTGCTTGCCGATCTTGCGCATAATCCTGATTCCCCAAATTCCTGCCACAACTTGTCGACGCAGCTGATGATGCTTGGGAAGACGCTTACCGGCTTGCGCGTAGCGGAAGCGTTAAAGACATTTCAATGCTTCTCTTCACGGCCAGAGGTCGATGCGGACCGGATAGGCCTTATGGGCTTCTCCGGCGGCGGCTTAATTGGCTTCGTGGCTGCTGTGCTGGAAGCTCGGATACAGGCAGCTGTGCTGACTGGCTTCACGAATACGGTCAAAGAAAGCATCTTCGCCGTCCATCACTGCATCGACAACTACACGCCGGGGCTGCTCCTTCACGCGGAGCTTCCAGAGCTAATCGGGCTTATTGCGCCTCGCCCGCTATTTCTGGAATCAGGTGAGCGTGATCCGATTTTTCCAGTGGCAGGGTTTCGGAAGGCAGCCGCAGAAATCCAGGCAATTTATGAGTCCGAGGGAGCGAGTGGCAAGCTCGAAATCGACGTATTTCCAGGCACGCATGAAATAAGCGGACGGCTTGCTTACGACTGGCTGAAGCGGACGCTTGTTAAAGCGCCATGATAACCAGCTGCATTCAGGCGTGAAAGCGGGAGGCGTTATATTACACCATCGATTTGAATGGGCAGGCCGCTGGGGGTGTCATCATTCGCCATACATAATCGCAGTAGAGGCTGTCTTCCGGGGACCGCCTCTTCTTTCATTTAAGTCGTATACCGCTTGCGGAACTTGGTCGGCGCCAGTCCGATTTGACGGGTGAAGCAATTGGAGAAGTAAGGGACATTCTCGAACCCGACGTATTGGGCAATTTCAGCTATTGGCCATTCGGTCTTCAGCAGCAGCAGCTTAGCCTGCTCAAGCCGATATTTCGCTAAGTAGTCGATAGGCGTCATGCCATAAACCTGCTTCATGCATCTCGTAATATAGTTGTAGTGAAAATTGAGCGCTTCCGCCATCGTTTTGCTCGTCACTTCGGTGCGGTAGTTGTTTTTAATATAAGCCTCCGCCTTCTCCGCGAGCGTAACGGATGGGCTTGTATAGCTGTCATTTTGCCGCAAATCCATCATGCGCAGCAGCTCCTCGAAAGTTTGCTGCTGCGTCCAGAAGGCGCTTGATTGGCGCTCCCCTCCCGCTTTGTTCAACGTTCGCATCAAGCGATACGTTTGCTCGGGGTAAGGGAGCGTCCATGCTTTTTGGAGATGGAGCGAATAGGGGGACGCTAGGAAACGATTGTAATGATCTTCATGGCTGATGCTGGCATGGTCGAGCCCGGACTGCTGCCACTCTCCCACAGACTGAAAATGGACCCAGTAGAAGACAGTCCGCTCCTCCGATGGCTTCACCGAGTAATGGGGACGGTCTGGAAGCAGCAGCAGCGTTTGCCTTTCGGTCAGGCTCCATTTCCGGTCCTCCTCGCCGATAAATAAGCAGCCGGATTCAACGATAAGCAGATCAAATACGCCGAGCTGCTTCCGGTTCGGATGCTGATCGCCGCGTTTGTGGACGGTCACGCCGCTCTCTAAATAATAGGGCAGCGGAGGCGCTGCGAAATAGACATGATCTTGTGCTTCCGGCATCATGCTTACTCCCTCCAAGTTTGTGTGAAATTTTATAAGAAATAAGTTTTATCCGTTCATATTTATGTTTTATTTTAACCCATACAATAGAAATCAGCAGTATGAAATTTAATAGATGCTAAGAGAGGTGCGATAGATTATGGGGCAAACGGCGAGCAAGGATAACGCAAAGCCGGTTTCACTTAAGCAAGTTAAAATAAAGGATGATTTCTGGAATTATTATATTAATCTAGTGAGGGACGTCGTTGTTCCTTATCAGTGGGATGCGATAAACGACCGCGTAGAGGGAGCAGAGCGAAGCGGGGCGGTTAGCAACTTTAAGATCGCGGCCGGACTTACGGAAGGTGAGTTTTACGGCTTCGTCTTCCAGGATACCGACGTGGCAAAGTGGCTGGAGGCGGTAGGGTACCTGCTTGAGACGAAGCGGGATGATCAGCTTGAGCAGGTTGCTGACGAGATGATCGACATTATTGGCAAAGCGCAGCAGCCTGACGGCTATTTGAATACGTTCTACACGATCAAGGAGCCCGGCAGCAAATGGACCAATCTAACGGAGTGCCATGAGCTTTATTCTGCCGGTCATATGATTGAAGCCGGTGTTGCTTATTATAAAGCGACTGGCAAGCGGAAGCTGCTGGATATCGTATGCCGCATTGCGGATGATATCGCAGTCGTCTTCGGCGATGGACCCAATCAAATTGCCGGCTATGACGGCCATCAAGAGATCGAGCTTGCGCTGGTGAAGCTCTATGAGACGACGGGCAATCGCAAATATTTGGAGATGAGCAGCTACTTCATCGACAAGCGCGGACAAGAGCCAAGCTTCTTCGAGGCAGAGGCTGACCGCAGAGGCAGAACGACGCATTGGAGCAATAACAAAATCCATATCGAACCGGAATATTTTCAAGCCCATGCTCCTGTGCGCGAGCAGGAAGCGGCGGTTGGCCACGCTGTACGCGTCGTTTACATGCTGGCGGGCATGGCGGATGTTGCGCGCGAGACGGGAGACGAGTCTTTAATTGAAGCTTGCCGCAGGTTATGGGACAACATTGCCTCGAAGCAGATGTATATTACGGGCGGCATTGGTTCGGTGGCGCATGGCGAGGCGTTCTCCTTTGACTATGATTTGCCCAATGACACGGTCTATTCGGAGACATGCGCGTCGATTGGTCTGATCTTCTTCGCCCACAGAATGCTGCAGCTCGAGCCTAACAGCCGATATGCGGACGTTATGGAGCGGGCATTGTTTAATACCGTTATTGCCGGGATGTCGCGTGACGGCAGGCATTTCTTCTACGTGAATCCGCTAGAGGTAACGCCAGACGTGTGCGACGGCAAAAACAAAAACTTTAATCACGTGAAGCCTGTTCGCCAGGAATGGTTCGGCTGCGCTTGCTGCCCGCCGAATATCGCTCGGCTGCTGGCATCGCTAGGCGAGTATGTGTATTCAACGAAAGGGAATACGATTTATTCGCATCTCTATATCGGCGGAGAGATGGAGCTTGCGTTAGGCGATACAACAGTTAAGCTTAATCAGCATTCCAGCATGCCGTGGGAAGGCTCGGCACGCTTCGAAGTGACGCTGGAGCAGCCGGCTTCGTTTGCCCTAGCGCTGCGTATACCGGACTGGTCAGAGAATGCGGCGGTGCTCATAAATGGAGAGGAGTACCCAATAGCGGATCAAATCGTAGACGGCTATGCTCGTATCGAGCGGCAGTGGATATCCGGCGATGTTGTGGAGCTTGCGCTAGAGATGCCTATTCAGCGTGTAAGAAGCCATCCGCTGGTTAAACAAAACGCAGGTAAGGTTGCCTTGCAGCGGGGGCCGCTGGTCTATTGCGTAGAGGAAGCGGATAACGGACCGCTGCTTGGGCAGCTGCTGCTGCCGCAAGATGCGAAGCTCGAAGCTGCTTTTGCAGAAAATCTCATTGGCGGCATTCAGGTAATCAAGGCGGAGGGGCTTAAGCTGCAATTCGAGCAGTGGGGCTCGCAGCTATACCGCTCCAATGCCGAAGCGGCTCTTGAGCCAGCGAATATCACCTTTATCCCTTACTACGCTTGGGCCAATCGAGGCAAAGGCGAGATGGCTGTTTGGGTGAAGGAGCGTATCTAGGAAACTTAAATAGAAGGCGATTGCTTCCCGGACTGAATTCGGAAGCGGTCGCCTTTTTTGGATTTTAAAATCTATAGTTTATAGGGTTGACACTATACTTTTTACATTGTGTAGATTTTTTTTTGAAATTACAATTTAATTAATGTATGCCAGAAACGAACCATTAAGGGCGGATCGATGCGATGATAAAAATACAGCAAGTAATAGACGATTTAACGGCATCCGTTGATTCGATTGCAAGTCGCGTAGATACACTAAAGTTTGGCGATTCCCAAGCGGAAGCCAAGGGCATTGCCGTTACGTTTATGGCGACGCAACAGGTGCTTGAAGAGGCGGTTCAACTTGGGGCGAATTTAATTATAACGCATGAAGGCACGTTTTTTAGCCACCATGACCAAACGGAACCGCTGGGTGTGGACGATCTTGTTTACGAGGCTAAAAAACGGTTTATCGAAGAGCATAAATTGGCTGTTTATCGTTTCCATGATTATTGGCATCGGTATCGGCCCGATGGCATTATGGAGGGGCTTATTGAAGCTTTGGATTGGCAGAACCATCTAACGGAATATTTGCCGAGCGCTGCGCTCGTAACTATCCAACCGATGAAGCTCGAACAAGTCATCGGCTATATCAAAAAACAGCTGGGCATCGGCTATATTCGCGCTGCTGGCGATTTATCGATGAATTGCAGCCGCATCGGCCTGCTTGCCGGCTACAGAGGAGGGGCTGAGAACGCGATTCCTTTGTTCGCCAAACATCATGTAGACGTGATCCTTTATGGCGAGGGCCCAGAGTGGGAGACGCCCGAGTATGTGCGAGATGCCATGTTTATCGGCAAGAGCCATGCGCTTGTCGTGCTTGGGCATCTGGAAAGCGAGCAGCCGGGCATGAAGCTGCTTGCCGATCGGCTCGGCAGTCGTTATGCCCATATTCCCGTTCATTTTTTACCTGTGGACCCCGTGTTCCGAGTGTTATAAACCGCTAATTAGGAGGGAAAATGATGCATTTGCATAGTGCAATTTTGGTCGATGATGAATCATTTACTCGCAAAGGCTTGATGAAGCTGATCGATTGGGAAGCCTGCGGTTTTCATATTGTAGGGGAAGCAGACAATGGCGAGGATGCGCTTGAGCTGATCAAGCGCGTACAGCCTGATCTTGTTATAACGGATATCCGTATGCCTGTTATTGATGGGCTTGAGCTGATTCGGCGCGTCACCTTGGAAAATATAGCCACTCCTTATTTTATTATTATAAGCGGTTACAACGACTTCAACTATGCGCAGCAAGCGATGCGTTACGGCGTCCATGACTTTGTCGTGAAGCCGATTGATGAGGTTGAATTCAGCGCGATTCTTGATAATCTGAACCATAGGCTGAGACTTGAGCAAGAGGAGCAGGTGCGCAGCGACCGGCTGCTCGGCGGCGAAATGATTAAATCCCTTATTCTCGGAGAAGCAAACGAAGCATCCATTGCAGAATGGGAGCATCGTCTGCAATTGAGACAAGCAGAACGTTTATACTATTTGTTCGCTGAGCTGAATGACAACCACGGCTGGCAGCCTGCCGAGGCTCAAATTTCAGATGCACGTTTCAAGGAGGTCGTGGAGCAGGAGCTGAATCGAATTACGGCTGCGGGTCAGCCCATCTGTCTGCATGAGCATCGCAACCGTATCGGCATTCTGCTGCCCAGCTCCCTCTTTGCGCCCTTCAATGGGGAGCTTGAGCGATTTTTGAGCCATTTCAGGGCGGCGCTGGATGCTCATTTTGGCAAAGGCGTGTTTCTGTATGCGGGATCTCCCGTCCATAAGCTGTCAGACATTCGTGAATCCTACATGGCTGCGAAAGAAGCGATTTTATATAAATATGTAAATGAAGAGCAGCGAATCGTCATCTCCGAGCAGATCCAAGCCGAGAAGCTGAATTACATCGGATTTGATTCGGCTGCATTTAATCGGTTTATGGAGCAAATGGAGGAGCTGCAGCTGGAAGCGGTGAAAGCGACTATCGATAGGTGGTTTCACGATTTTCGCGAGAAGCGTTACGCGCCAGAGGCCGTGAAGATGAACATTCAACAGTGCTTGATGGGCGTCCTGAAGACCATTCGGAGCATGGAGGGGGACGAGCAAGCATTGCTGACGCTCAGACCGCTGCTTGGCTGGCATGACATTAATTTATCGCTAGGCGAATTGAAGCGGCTGTTTACCGCATTTATCGAAGAAAGCCAGCTGCATATTGCGGAGCTTAGGAAGGAACAGCAGAAGGGCGGCATTCAAAAAATTAAAAGCTATATAGAAGTTAATTATTCGCAAAATATGAGCTTGAAGAGCATCGCGGCGCAGTTTTACGTCAATCCGGTCTATTTAGGGCAATTGTTCAAAAAGACGTACGGCGTATATTTTAATGAGTTTTTGCTTCAGCTGCGGGTGAACGAAGCGAAAAAGCTGCTGCGCCAATCCTGCACCATGCGGATCTATGAGATTGCCGAGATGGTCGGATTCAGCAACGCTGATTATTTTGTCACCCAATTCGAGAAAATCGAGCATATGACACCGACCGAATACCGCAATAAGCTCATTTAAGCTTGCACTCCAACATCATCCGATTGCACTGGAAAAGGGGAATAAACGCGTGAAGCTGCACCTTAGTCTTAACAATGTTCGCCTGAGGAATAAGATGCTCATCCTATATCTTTTTTCCGTGTTTCTTCCAATCGTATTAACCAACGTGATTTTCTATAATGTAACGACTAACAATGTGAAAAATCAACGAATGAAGGATATTGCACGGGCAGTGGAGCAGATCAACAATGAATTCCGCTCCGAGGTTGAGGATGCCGTTACGATCTCATCGGTGTTTTATACCGATTTTAATTTAAATCAAATTTTAGAAACCGATTATCAGGAGCCTGCTGCCTATATCGAAGCCTACGATACCTATTTTCGAAGAATTTTGAATAGCTATACCCCCGTTTATACTTCCATCCAAAGCATCAAAATTTATGTTGAAAACCCGACCATGCTGCATTCAGGCGGCGTTGGTTATTTGTCGAACGAAGTGAAACAGACGGATTGGTTCAAGCTGCTGGAAAAAAGAAACAACGCCTATCCGATTTTTATCCGGACGCAGCAAGAGGACTTATATTTGAGAAGCGAGGAAACGGCCGTTCGGGATACGTTCAGCATTATCCGCGAGATGAACTATTACGAATCAAAAAATAAATGGAAAAAGTATTTGAAAATTGATTTGAAGACGAGCACGATCGAACAGATTTTCCGAAACCAGAACCTGCAGGGCAACATCTATTTGGTCGATGACAAGGGGCTTATTGAATTTACGACGGACCCTGCGGTGGACTGGAGAAAAGAAGCTGTTGCCTATGACTCGCTGGACTTTCCAGCCGATTCGATTGCTTTTGACGCTAACAATGCCTATGTAAGCTACTTGGAGAACTGGCGTATTGTAGGGACGATTTCCGAGGAAGAGGTGCTGAGGGATGTACGCCAATCACGGGAATTTGTCATTGTTTTGGCATGCCTAAATATATTCTTCCCGACGCTCATTATATTATGGATTACGCGCTCCTTGCACGAGAGGTTAGTTCGTATTTTGCGGCATATGAAGAAAGTGAAAAACCAGCATTTTGATACGATCAAGCAAGGGGAGTCACTCGATGAAATCGGGCAATTAACGAGTGAGTTCAACCGGATGACGATCCAAATCAAAAGCTTGATTGATGATGTGTATATCGCGGATATTCAGACCAAATCATTAGAGCTCGAGCGCAGGAAAGCCCAGCTCAATGCGCTGCAAAGCCAGATCAACCCCCACTTTCTGTTTAATGCGCTGGAAACGATTCGGATGCGCAGCTTAATCAAGGATGAGACGGAGACGGCTAAGATCATTCATAATATGGCGAAAATATTCCGTACATCGCTGACCTGGGGCAAGGACCGCGTGATGGTTAGCGAGGAAGTGGAATTTATCGTTTGCTTCCTGGAAATTCAGAAATACAGGTTCGAGGACCGCATGAATTATCAGATACACATTGCCCCTTCCGCCAAAGATTGCATGGTGCCGAAAATGATGTTTTTGCCCTTTGTCGAAAATGCGAGCATTCACGGCATTGAGCCGCTGAGAAACGGCGGCAAAATTGACGTGCGCGTCGAGCGCGAGGCGGACATGTTAATCTTCTCGATCAACGATAACGGAATTGGAATGGACGAGGAGAAAGTGAAGCAGTTTTATGGTTATTTGGAGAGCGAAGAAGAGCTGGGGGAAAGAATTGGCGTCCAAAACGTTATATACCGCTTGAAGCTGATCTATGGCGACCGCTTTCAGCTGTTAATCAAAAGCTCGCGTGGACAAGGCACTTTTATTCGGGTAGTCGTTCCCGTTGAACTCTAAAGCCATCCCAGATGCGAATAACGTATATGTTTTTTAAAGCACGAACTATAGTTTATCGGGTAAACAAAGTATTTTATTTTTCCTATAATGAAAGTGCTTACAAAATATATTTAGACTTGAAAGGGGCTAGAAAAAAGTGACAAAGAAATTATTATTTGTTTGTTTGGCTGCCTTCATGATTTTCACTGCTGCATGCTCGAATAATAACAACGGCGGAGAAGCAAAACCGTCAAACGGCGCTGGCAGTCCAACTACGGCGACGGAGGGTGAAACGGATAAGCCAGTTGAAAAAGTGACGTTTAGTTATTTTAACGGCGTTGCGGCAGCCAAGGATACGAACTCTAACGAGACAACGATCGGAAAGCTGCTTGAGGACCAAACGGGTGTTAACTTTAAAATCGAGCATTTGGTAGGCGACCTGAATACGAAGATCGGAACGATGATTGCCTCTAACGCTTACCCGGATGTGATGATCCCGGATGCGGCTATCGATAAAATTCTGGATGCGGGAGCTTTCATCGCGCTTGATGATCTTATAGAACAATATGGTCCCAACATTAAACGCGTGTACGGTCCTTATTTCAACCAAATGAAAGCTGCGGACGGTAAAATTTACTTCCTGCCTTTCTCGAATACGGTTGGCGAGTATATTCCCGATCCGAACATTAACCAAGGCGCATTCTGGGTGCAGCGCCGCGTGCTTAAGGAAGCGGGATATCCGAAGATCAAAACGCTTGATGAGTATATGGATCTAATTAAAAATTTCGTAGAGAAGCATAAGGATGAGGATTTGACAGGTATCGTTTCCTTGACGCATGACTGGAGATTTTTCGCAACCTCCAACCCGCCGAACCATTTGGCAGGTTATCCGAATGACGGCAACGTGATCGTGGATATGACGACTTTTGATGCGAAGACGTATGCAGCGGATGGCAATACGAAGCGTTGGCTGCAAAAATTGAACCAAATCAACGCCGAGGGCTTGTTCGATAAAGCTTCCTTCGTAGACAACTACGATCAGTATTTGGCGAAATTGACTTCCCATAAAGTAGTCGGCTTCTTCGATTATGGCTGGCAGTTCGCGAATGCGCAAAATGCGCTTAAAGACGCTGCCAAGCAAGACCCAACGCAGGATGACTTTGTGTATTTCCCATTGCCTGTTACCTTTGACGGTCAGAAGGACCAGTACCTGGATCCTCCAGGCTTCGTTAAAAACCGCGGCATGGGCATTACCGTAAGCGCGAAGGACCCTGCCCGCATCGTTCAATATTTGGATAATCTCTTGACGGACGAGAACCAAATTCTTCAAAAATGGGGCATTAAGGGCGAAACGTACGAAGTGGACGACAAAGGCCGGATGTACCGTACGGCTGAGCAAATCGCGAAGATCGATGAAGCGTTTAACGAAAAATTCGGCTTCAAATATTATTCGTGGAACTGGCCGCTGTACGGCAACGGCTCATCTCTTCCAGACGGCAACTCCGTTGCTCCTGGCTTGCAGCCTGAAGTATTCCAAATGAGCTTAACGAATGAGGATAAAGCGATTCTTGATAAATACGGCGTAAAAACCTATGCCGAGTTGTTCGCGGCTCCGGATGACCGCCCATGGTACCCGGCATGGGGCATTCCGAAGGAGCAAGGCTCCGAGCAGCAAATTTGGGAAACGAAAAAAGACGAACTCACGAAAAAATATTTCCCTAAGCTTGTCCTCTCGAAACCGGCGGATTTCGAAAAGGTATGGACAGAGTATACTGACGCATTTGGCAAGCTCGATACGGCAGCCTACGAGAAATGGACGACAGAAGAAGTGAAAAAGCTGATCGAAGCTGCAAAATAATCGTTATCTAGGTTGTGGCGAAAGGCCGGATGAAGCAAGCTTGCGCCGGCCTTTCCTTCTCCACAGCCCGATTCAGTCCGGAAGGAGAGAGATAAGATGGACAGTAAACCAACAATGTCAACGTCAAATCCGGTGTTGCCAAAGAAGCCGACAGGACTGAAGTATTTTGCCAGAAAGCTGGTCGAGCAACGCGTATTAGTGCTCATGTCCGTACCGTTTCTAGCGTGGTTGTTTATTTTTAAATACATGCCTCTATGGGGGTGGACGATCGCCTTCCAAGACTATAAGCCGGCCAAAAGCTTTAGCGAGCAAAAATGGGTCGGGTTTGATCATTTTCAGTTTCTGTTTCAGGATGAACGGTTTATCCGCGTTTTAAGAAATACGCTTGCGATGAGCGGAATCAACCTGATTCTTGGTTTCGTGACGGCGATTACGCTGGCATTGCTATTGAATGAGGTACGTAAGGTCGCCTTTAAACGGATCGTTCAGACGGTCAGCTATTTGCCGCATTTTATTTCTTGGGTCGTTGCGGCCAGCATCATTCAAACGACTTTATCGCCGGATGGCATCATCAATCAATTGCTGCTATGGGGCGGCTTTGTCGAGAAGGGCGAGGAAATTTTATTTCTTGGCATACCGGAATATTTCTGGGGCATTTTTGGAGCTAGCTCCGTTTGGAAGGATGTTGGCTGGAATACAATCGTCTATTTGGCTGCAATGACCATGATTGACCCCGCGCAATATGAGGCGGCGGAGATGGACGGGGCAGGCCGGATTAAACGAATGTGGTACGTCACGCTGCCGGGCATCAAGCCGGTCATTATCGTATTGCTGATTATGAATATCGGGTATTTGCTGGAATCGGGATTCGAGCCGCAGTATTTGCTGGGCAACGGCATGAACATCGATTATTCAGAAAACCTTGACATATTTGTTCTGAAATACGGCATTGCGCAAGGCAACTACTCGCTCTCGATTGCGGCGGGGATGTTTAAGACGATCATCAGCTTTATCCTATTGTTCGGAGCGAACAATCTTGCGAAGCGAATGGGCGAGTCCAGACTGTTTTAAAAGGAGGGGTACAACGTGGATAATAGGGCAACAGAATCGATGTCCAAAAATGTAAGCCGGGTACGCTCGTCGCGCGGCGATCTTATTTTTGATCTATGCAACTATATTTTTCTCACCTTGCTTATGATCGTAACCTTATATCCCTTCTTGAACACGGCCGCCGTATCGCTTAACAATGCGACCGATTCGATTAAGGGCGGCATTTATTTGCTGCCAAGGATATGGACACTAGACAACTATGCTTATGTATTAAAGGAATCAACGATTTTCCATGCGACGCTGATCTCGATTCTTCGTACCGTCATCGGTACGGTAGCTACCGTATTTTGTTCGGCGATGGTCGCATACACGATTACGAGGCAGGAGTATGTCCTCCGCAAGTTCGTTACGATCGCGTTTATTTTGACGATGTATTTTAACGGGGGCCTCATCCCTAACTTTCTCTTGATTCGCGACTTAGGGCTGCTGAGCAATTTTTGGGTTTATATTTTTCCGGGCTTGATCGGCGTGTTCAACTTGATCATTATTCGTTCTTTTATTGAAGGGTTGCCGGAGAGCATTTTGGAATCTGCGAGAATTGACGGAGCGGGCGATTTTAAAATGTTTTACAGCATCGTGCTGCCGCTGTGCGTTCCCGTGCTGGCAACCGTTGCTCTATTCTCGGCAGTCTATCAATGGAATCAGTGGTTTGACGTCTTTCTCTACAATTCATCGAATATCGAGCTTAGCACGCTGCAATATGAGCTTCAGAAAATTTTGCAAAACTCCAACGCCTCATTGACGACGAAGACGGCTGGCGACGCGTTTGCCAATGCGAACAACTCGGGAGCCAATACGGTGACGCCGTTCGCGATCCGCGCAACGATGACCATCGTGGCGTCCTTGCCGATCATTATGGTGTATCCGTTCCTGCAAAAATATTTTGTAAAAGGCATGACGGTAGGCGGCGTGAAGGGTTAATCGAATAGGGGGAAGATTCATGAGCAGAATGGATGGCGGTATTCCTAAGCTGTACGAAGCATTTAGCGGCTCCTTTGATATTGGGGCAGCGGTTAATCCGCGCACGATCGTTCAGGCAGGCGATTTAATTGCGAAACATTTTAACAGCCTGACCGCTGAGAATGAAATGAAATTTGTGAGCGTGCATCCATCAGAGGATACCTATACGTTTGAAGCGGCAGACAAAATCGTAGCTTTCGCAAAAGAACATGGCAAAAAAATGAGAGGGCATACGCTGGTTTGGCATAATCAGACGACGGAGTGGCTTTTTCAAGAAGCGGATGGAAGCCCCGTTAGCCGTGAAAAGCTGTTTGATCGCTTGAAATCACATATCGATACGGTTGTGAAGCGTTACAAAGAGGACATTTATGCTTGGGATGTAGTAAATGAAGTTATTACGGATGAGGGCTCAGACCCGCTGCGCCCATCGAAGTGGCTGGCTATTGCGGGACCGGAATTTATCGCCAAAGCGTTCGAGTTCGCTCATGAAGCAGACCCGAAGGCACAGCTTTTTTACAATGATTATAATGAGTCCAATCCGCTGAAGCGCGATAAGATCTATCAAATGGTCAAAAGCTTGCTCGAGCAGGGTGTGCCGGTGCATGGCATCGGACTTCAAGCCCACTGGAGCTTGTATAGCCCCGGCTTAGATGAGATCAGGGCAGCCATCGAGAAATATGCGTCACTTGGTCTAAGATTGCAATTGACTGAGCTTGATATATCGATGTTCCGGCATGATGATTTGCGGACAGATTTAGCCAGCCCGACGGGCGAGATGCTGGAGCTGCAGGAGCAGCGGTATGAAGCCGTATTTCATTTGCTGGAGGAATACCGGAATCATATTGATGCCGTCACCTTCTGGGGGGCTGCGGATGATTATACATGGCTGAGCGACTTCCCTGTTCGCGGGCGGAAAAACTGGCCGCTGCTGTTTAATGAAAGCCATGAGCCAAAAGGCTCGTTCTGGCGCGTCGTCAAGCAGGCTTCGCAGTCTAAAGGGAGCTAAGACAGCTAACAAGGAGGCAATTTGTTTAGTGAATAGCCATGCATATAAGGCTTGGCTGAATGATTCACCGCTGAAGGATGAACAGTTGAAAGCGGAGTATTCAGCTATAGTTGAGCAGATTGTCTATGGCGGTGAACCATCCGGCGTCTTGGAAACGGCAATAAAGGAGCTGCTTATGGGCATCCAAGCTTGCCTCGGCATAACGCCAACCATTCAGAAAAAGCCCGATGCCGGCGGCTGCCTTCAAATCATCGTTATATCGGATGGAGTGCAATTGGAGGATTGGAAGCTTGGGAAAGAGGGATTTGCGCTTCAATTCAAGCAAGCTGCCGATAATGGACATTTAACGATTGCCGCAGTTTCGGAAGCGGGTATCTTGTATGGCGTTTTCCATCTGCTGCGTCACATAGGCGCAGGCAAGCCTGTAGCGGAGCTTAATACGGAAGAGTCGCCCAGCAACCAACTGCGCATGATTAATCAGTGGGATAATGCCGATGGTTCGATTGAGCGAGGGTACGCGGGACGTTCTATTTTTTATGAGAATGGAGCGATAACGACCGATTTGCAGCGCATAAAAGACTATGCCAGGCTGCTTGCTTCCGTCGGACTTAACGCGATCTCCATTAACAATGTGAATGTCCATGAGGTGGAGACGGGATTCATTACCGAGGAGCTGCTGCCATCAGTAGCGGGCATTGCGGGCATTTTTCGCGACTACGGCATTAGGTTGTTTCTAAGCGTTAATTTTGCAGCGCCTTTGCAAATAGGAGGCTTGTCCACAGCAGATCCGCTTGATGCGGGCGTGCAAAGCTGGTGGAAGGAAACGGCAGAGCGGATCTATTCGTTTATACCTGACTTTGGCGGTTTTGTCGTGAAGGCAGATTCCGAGCATCGGCCGGGCCCGTTCGCTTATGGGCGTGATCATGCGGATGGGGCGAACATGCTTGCTGATTCGCTCTCGGCCTATGACGGCATCGTTATTTGGCGGTGCTTCGTATATGACTGCATGCAGGATTGGCGGGACCGGAAGACGGATCGCGCCCGTGCGGCTTATGACCATTTTAAACCGCTGGATGGGCGTTTTCGGGGCAATGTGCTGCTGCAAATTAAAAATGGGCCGATGGATTTCCAGGTGCGGGAGCCCGTTTCCCCGTTGTTCGGCGCGATGAAAAAAACGAATCAGATGTTGGAGTTTCAAATTACGCAAGAGTATACCGGCCAGCAAAAGCATTTATGCTACTTGGTGCCGCAGTGGAAGCAGGCGCTGGATTTTGATACCTATGCGGAAGGCGCGGCAACGGAAGTAAAACGAATCGTCGATGGCTCGATATTTGGCATGAAGCAAAGCGGGATTGCTGCCGTATCCAATATTGGGAATGACGAAAGCTGGACCGGGCATATTCTCGCACAAGCTAATCTTTACGGTTACGGCCGGCTCGTCTGGAATCCGAATCTATCAGCCGAGGAAATTTCCATCGAATGGACAATCGCTACGTTCGGAGTCGATCCGCTCGTTACGTCCACGATGAGCGGGATGCTGATGAAGTCGTGGTCGATCTATGAAAGCTACACGGCGCCGCTTGGCGTTGGCTGGATGGTTGCGCCGAACCATCATTATGGCCCGGATGTAGATGGCTATGAGTATTCACGGTGGGGAACCTATCATTTTGCAGACCGGGATGGCATTGGCGTAGACCGGACACGGGCAAGCGGAACAGGGTATACGGCGCAGTATGAGGAACCGAATGCTTCGCTTTATGATAACCTTGAGACGTGTCCGGACGAGCTGCTTCTCTTTTTCCACCATGTGCCCTATACCCATAAGCTCCATTCTGGAAAAACAGTCATCCAGCATATTTACGATACTCATTTTTGGGGCGTGGAGGAAGCGGAGAAGCTGGAGCGGGAATGGGCGGGCTTAGCGGGCAAAATCGACGAAGCAAGGTTTGTTCCGATTGCGAATCGATTGTCCGATCAAGCGAAACACGCCAAGCAGTGGCGCGATATTATTAATACGTATTTTTTCCGAAAATCGGGTATTCCTGATGCGCTAGGCCGCAAAATCTATTAAAACCTTAACAGCCCTTTACCGTGATTCGGTAGAGGGCTGTTTGCCGCTCGTTTGATGCAACCTTTACAAATTTGTAAACGTTTGTAATCATGAGGTGATCGTAGTATGTTTATGACAAAAATAAGGACTGCACTACTATTGGCCGTATGCTTGACGGCAGCTGTGGGCTGTACGCCAAAATCAGAGCAGCCAGCTGCTTCAACCGGAAGCAATAATGAATTAGCGACGACACCGAATGCCGGTGAAAGGGTTGCTGCCGAGCAGGTTACGGTAAGCAGATCGTTGCAGTTTGGCAAAGTGAATGCTGCGGTATATGGTGTTTTTAAACAATCGTCGGATATAAAGGTATTTGAAGAGGCGATAAAGATGGCTGGAAAAATAGAAGGTATCCTTGATATCTCAAAGCCGGATTACGATATTGTCATCGCTACTGGCCGCTCGCAGCGCAGCCTGCATCTATGGCTGCATCCAAAGTCGGAGATCGGCATGTACACGGAGGTAAGCGATACAGGCACCGGTTATAGACTGACGGCTTCGTCGACAGAAAAGCTGAAGAAGCTGATTATGGAGCAGCGCTACAGTTCGGATCAGGCGGAGAATAATGGAGATGTCGTGAATCTGCATGGCAAATGGAGCAACGCAAGCAAGTGGAAACAATTCGTAAACCACGTGAAAGACGGCACAATGGATGCTGTTCATGTCACCTCCTATACGATATGAGCTGTCTGACGACGAGAAAAAGCAGCTCAAAGAGCATGTATTATCTTTTATGAAGAAGCTGTAGGTGCTTCTAAGCTGCAAGAGGTTCTCTTTTGGAAAAGAGAGCCTCTTGCTTTTTTGTCTTGTCATGTTCGAAGTAACTAATCGAGCAGTTCAATTTTTAAATTCGGATAGTTTTTTCGCAGCTCAGCTATTTGATTAGTTAGTATCGTTTTGTCAAAGCGGGCTCCAAAAACATGCTGATCCGGCGTGAATGTCAAGGTTGTACCCGTTTCCTTCGTCACGCCAATGATCATGAGCTCGGATTGTGGAATGCCATGCTTAAAGTCCTGCCTGAACACCTTGCCATCGCGGCGGACCTCCACGGAAAGCTTCTCCGAGAGCGCATTAACGACAGGCATGTCAATGCCTTTGAGTCCGCCCGGAGCAAGGATGGATGCACTAGCGTTAAAATGGCCGATTCCAGTTAGTACGGCTTGCACCGGGGTCTTCGTGGAATGCGGGAAAGCTTGGGTAGGAATGCCCCGTCCGTTATCGGCAACCGTGATGCTTTTATCGTCTTGAACAATGATGGTGACCTCGGTGGAATAGCCGGCTTGATGCTCTAGAAGGGTGTTTTCAACGACTGACCACAAGAGATGATGAGGATCATAATCGCGGCCTGCGCCTAGATAGGACTCGGCGTCATTTCTGACCTCTGTCAGCTCCATATAATCTGTTGTATCAAGCAAATCAGAGCTTGCGGCGAGCAGCAATAGAAACGGAAGCGAACGATGTGGAGGAAGTGAATACTTACCGCCGCGTTCCTCTTGCATTAACAGGTCGGCGCCTAGCAAAGCCTTGGTATGGTGATAGAGCTGGCCCGTTGTCCCCATATTCAATTGCTCCACGATCTCAGAACCGGTAAGCGGCTGGCGCATGACGGCTGTTAAAATGTCCAAACGTTGTTTGTTGCCGAGGGCGGCCAATATTTTAGCTACTTTATCACTGTTCAGGTCAAGCAATTGCGCGACGTCTTGCTGTCTAGGTGCCCATCGAAAACCATTTCCACCATGATATTGGCCAGAATAAAAGATGGCTCCTAATTCATTTTCAACGGCTGCATTAGTGCTTTGTTCATTTAGATCATCCGGCTTCAAAAGCTTTTGCGGGGAGCGGGCGCTGATTAATTGGCTTACCAGCTGCTTAAGCTCATTCATATCTTTGGTCAATAAATCCAGCTCTGAACCGTAATCCCTTGCTGTAGTCAAGCAAATCACCTCACTGTTGTTTTTTAAAACGTAATTACGTAACTACGTAAATTATAACATGCCGGATTGATGTTGTAAATGATAACTAAATGCTCTGCGTAGATTTAATGTTCTCCGCATCCACTCACTGGGGTTAATGTTCAGCAGGTCAAGGACGGAGAGGCGTAGAAAGTATATGGAGCAGAACATCGTGGAAACAACTGGAGGGAACAGCAAATGATCTCATTAAAAAATAAAATAGCAATCGTTACCGGCGCCAGCAGGTCAACGGGGATTGGAACGGCGATTTGCCGCTCGCTGGCACGGTTAGGGGCAGATATCTTTTTTACGCATTGGCAGCCCTTTGATGAGACGGAAGGCAACGGCAGTGAGAAGGATTGGCCGGAGAAGCTGCGCCATGAATTGGAAAGCTTGGGCATTAGGGCAAGCCACATGGAGGCGGATTTTGCTAATCCTGAGACACCGGCTCTTATTATGGAGCAAGTTGAAAAGTCGTTAGGCAGCGCTTCGATTTTGATCAACAATGCCACCTACTGCGTACCAACCCATTTTCGGAGTTTAGACATTCAATTGCTCGATCAGCACTATGTCGTGAACAATCGCGGGCCGATTTTGCTTAGCACAGAATTTGCAAAAAGCTTCGAGAAAAATGCCAAAGGGACGCCCGGAAGAATTATATTTATGGTGTCCAAAGGACCTGACCCGGATAATCTGGCGTATATTGCAACGAAGGGTGCTTTGATTGGTTTGATCGAGCCGCTCTCGGTAGGATTGGCGCCGCTCCAAATTACCGTTAATGGATTTGATCCTGGCCCCACCGATTCAGGCTGGATGAATGAAGAGATGAAAGCAGGTTTCCTGCCGATGTTCCCTATGGGACGGATCGGATTGCCGGAGGATGCAGCTAGGGCGATCAGCTTCTTAGCGAGCGATGAGTCCCAGTGGATTACAGGACAAGTGATAAAATCCGAAGGTGGGTTTTTGGGCAAATAGCTAGCATGCAAAAGGGGAGCTGGAAGTGGAAGACCGTCAGTGCTTAGGTTGTAAACTTGCAAATAATAAAATGGAAACGCATATCGTTTATGAGAATGAGCTGGTCACTTGTTTCCTTGACCATGCGCCTCTAAATGAAGGGCATATTCTCATCCTTCCCAAGCAGCATTACGTTGATGTCGATGATTTGGACGAAGCAGCCGCATTTGAAATTATGAAGACATCCGCCATGCTGGCGAAGGTGCTGAAGGGACGGTTCCAGCCGGATGGCATTACGGTTATTCAAAATGGCGGTACATTTAATGAGCTGAACCATTATCACATGCACATTTTTCCGCGTTATGAGTCGGATGGTTTTGCATGGGTTGAGCCGGCTGATACGACGAACGCGAAGGGGCGTTTGAGCGATACCCGGGAGCAGTTGATGACGTTAGTTAGCCAGCAGTTATCTGTTTAGCTTCGTCAACAGCAAGTCAAGCAGAGAGGCATAGAGCTAGTTTTTATCTTTAATCTCCGAATAATTGGGCAAAAGCGGGAAATAAGTATAATGAATAGACTTATTCCGGCAGGAATGCAATAGCAGGTTAGCCAACGAGAGGAGAGGCGAATCTCCTCTTTTTTGCGTGGCTGAGGAGAGCATAGATAAGGACAAGCTCACGCCAATACCTTGATAAACATTTTCTATGCAGACCATAAAAAACTTGAAATATTTCTTATCGACAGAGGTGTTACAATGCCGTTAAGTAGAAAATGGAGGGATGGCATTGATGACAACCGGAATATCCGATCGTTTCAAGAGGTTCGCAGTGGATTGTACAGGTTCAAGCCGTCTATATGAACGTCTTTCGTTAGAAATCGCCGAAGACGATAAGCTGCTTCAAATGGCTGCTCATTGCAGAGCGGGGCAGCCTGAGCCGAATCTTTTTTTCGGAGCGGTCCATTGCTTGTTATTGAAAGGTTATGACGATGATTTGAAAGCGTATTATGCCAGCATCGTAAACGATCCGCGTGAACCGGAGACAGCCTTCCCTTATTTTAAGCGTTTTTGCTTAGAGCATGAACACGAAATCATTCCGCTCCTTCAAAGCAAGCTTGTCCAGACGAATGAGGTTAGGCGATGTGCATATATGTACCCTGCTTTTTGTTATATCTTTGAAAAGGCAAGGAAGCCGTTAGCATTAATTGAACTGGGAACGAGCGCGGGCTTGCAGCTTTTTTGGGATAAGTACGGTTATGCGTATAACGATCATGAAAGATACGGAGATGCAGCATCGGAGCTGGTGCTCCGCTCGGAAATAAGAGGAGGCAATTTGCCGTATCTTCTCAAGGATAGCCCGCCGGTAACGGCAAGAATCGGAATCGATCTGCATGTAAATGATCTTGAGGATGCTGAGGACTATCTATGGCTCCGTTCATTGATATGGCCGGAGCATAAGGAACGAATTACGAATTTTGAGAAAGCGGCCCTTTATTTTGAAAAACAAGCGATCCAGCTTATAGAGGGAAATGGCGTCAAGCTGCTTGCTGAGACAGCTGCAATGGTCCCCGAGGGATCTGCATTATGTGTTTTTCACACGCATGTAGCGAACCAAATGTCTAATGCAGACAAAGCGGCCTTAATCGCGACGATACAAAAGCTGGGCAAAGAAAGAGACGTGTTTCACCTCTATAATAATATGTATGATTTAAATCTTCACCTTGATTACTACTTGGGTAGCAAAGAGTATATGGAAACGATAGCGGAGGCAGATGGCCATGGCCGCTGGTTTCATTGGATGGTTTGATTGTATGGGTATGCAAAGGCGATTGCATTTAACGCTGCTGCTTGCGGCAGTCGATAAATCCCTTCCCTATCAGGCTAATGCTACGACGAACAGCGCGGGTGAATAAGGTGCTTACTTAAGGAGGCAGGAAGCTCTTAATCACGCTATAATCGTCTTTCATAGTTCTACAGGTGTTAATCTTCAGTTTAAGATACGGGATTTGAAACAGGAAAAATCACCGATGCTCAGCACAATGCATGCTAGTGTCATCGCTGCGAGGCTCATTGTCGTTCGCATCGGCGGATGCTTCCTTCATAAATTCGATGTGCTTAAACCCCCATCCGCACATATCGGCAAGGACCGAGCTTAACGTGCTGCCATGATCGGATAAGTAGTATTCGACCTTGGGAGGAATCTCATGATAGACGCGGCGAATGATGAGCCCATCCCGTTCCATCTCGCGAAGCTGACTGGTGAGCATCCCTTGCGTGATTCTCGGCAGTTGGCGCCTGAGCTCGCCAAACCTTTTGGTGCCTTCATGCAGCAAAATAAACAAAATGAGGGGCTTCCATTTTCCCCCGATCACCTGTAACGTAGCCAAAATGCCTTGTGTCGTGCTAGATTCGTTCATTTCCTCGCGCATCATTCCATCCCTCCCATAACTTATGCTTATATGTCTAACGATTACTTTATCAAAGTATCCGGAAATAAAACAGTACGCTGTTTTAGTGTACTTAGTACGGTTTTTGGTACTGCTCCAACACTTCAATTAACATCCATGGTACGTGCTAGAGAACTTAGTATGATTAAAAAGCGTACTTTTCAAAAATAAGATTTCAATTAATAATGGGGATTGTAAATCGCGATATTACGAAAAAAACGAGAATGGATGATCCTCATGAAAACAATGGTTATTGCTGCGCATCCCCAATTAAATACATCACGTGCCAATCAAGCATGGTTGCTTGAGCTGCAAAAAAATTCCAACATTCATGTCCGAGACCTGTATAATGAGTACCGCGACTGGAATATCGATATAGAGAAAGAACAGCAACTCTTGCTCCAATATGACCGGATTGTATTTCAGTTTCCTTTATTTTGGTATAGCTGCCCGCCGCTTTTGAAAAAATGGTTTGATGATGTATTAACGTACGGCTGGGCATTTGGAGCTGGCGGCGAGTATTTGTTGGGCAAAGAGTTTATCGTTGCCACGACAACCGGAGGCACAGAGAATGAATACCGTTCGGGCGGCGCCAACTGGCACACGATCAGCGAGCTATTAAGACCGATACAGAGCACGATTGCCAAATGCAACGGCGTCTATCTGCCTGCATTCGTTACCTATAATGCGAATAGGGGCACGGATGAATATCTCGCGCAAGAAGCGAAAAAGTATGCGAAGCATATCGAAACGCCATTTAACGTACTCGCCCATTAATATCTGCAAATGAAACAACGGCCTCTTCGCAGCTTGTGCGGACGGAGGTCGTTTTTTTATTGTGTAAAATGTTCTTTTTATGTTCGTAAATGTGTGTTAATATAAAAACGAACAATAACAAACATAAGCGTAAGTCCAGCGAAGCTGACTTAGCGCTATAAAAACGTTTAGGAGGCTTTTATCCAATGGAAGTACGTCATACAACTAACCCAACTGATGTGAAGCAATATGATACGGAACGTCTGCGCAGCGAGTTTTTGATCGAAAGCTTGTTCGAGCAGGATCAACTGAAGATGACCTATTCGCATTATGACCGGATGATTGTAGGCGGGGCGCTGCCGGTGAACGAAGCACTTGAACTGGAGGATGCGGCTACGCTGAAAACCGAATTTTTCTTGGAGCGCCGCGAAATTGGATTTTTGAATATTGGCGGCCCGGCTTCGATTTCCGTTGATGGAGAAGTATATGAGCTGAACAAGCTTGACGTGCTGTATGTCGGCAAAGGCAAACGCCAAGTGCTGCTCTCAAGCATTGACAAGGCGAACCCTGCGAAGCTTTATTTCTGCTCTGCGCTCGCGCATGCCGAGATCGCTACGCGCAAGATGACGATGGAGGAAGCGAATCCAACTCATCTTGGCTCGCAAGAAACTTCCAACGAACGTATTCTTTACAAATACATTCATGCAGACGGCATCCAAAGCTGCCAGCTTATGCTTGGCGTAACAAGCCTCAAAACAGGAAGCGTCTGGAACACAATGCCTTCGCATGTTCATGACCGCCGCATGGAAGCGTACTTGTACTTTGATATGAACGCTGACGCACGCGTATTCCACATGATGGGCGAGCCTTCGCAGACGAGACATCTGGTTGTAGCAAGCGAGCAAGCGATCATCTCGCCGCCTTGGTCGATCCACTCCGGCGTGGGGACGAGCAACTACACGTTCTGCTGGTCGATGGCAGGTGAGAACTATACCTTTACAGACATGGACGCGGTACCTGCAAGCGAGCTAAAATAGAAACATTCGCTACAGGGGGTGCACCATGCTTGCTGCTGAACGGCATCGTAAAATTATAGAAAAATTAGAGCAGCTTGGCGCGGTTAAGGTTTCCGAGCTAAGCGAGCAATTTGGCGTTACAGAAAAGACGGTTCGCGAGGACTTGGAGAAGCTCGAGGAGAAGGGACTTCTGAAACGAACGCATGGCGGAGCTGTCGTGGAGCAGGAGGGTGAAGATAGCCTTTATCCCTTGCAATTTCCAAACAGCAAGCATCAACAGGAGAAGTCGGCCATTGCGGCGCTTGCGCTCACCTGCATCGAGCCTAACGATATCATCGCGCTGGATGCGGGCAGCACGACGCTTGAGATGGCGAAGCGGCTGCCGAATATCCCCGTAACCGTGCTTACGAATGATCTGCTTATTATTCGGGAGCTGACCTTGAAGGATCAAGTTAGGCTCGTTATTCCCGGCGGCTACCGCCACAACAATCTGCTCATTGGCGCGGAATCGCAGGAGTGGATTAAACGGTTGAATGTCCATAAGCTGTTCCTATCCACCACGGGCATTCATTTGGAATACGGGCTTACGATCTTTACAGAGGAATTGTCGAAGCTGAAGAAGCTGTATTTGGAGAACGCCAAGACTGTCTATTGTCTGGCTGATCATAACAAATTCGACAAAGGCGCCTTGATTACTTTTGCTGAGCTGAGCGAGATTGACTATATCATTACCGATGATGGCATCTCGTCCGAGGTTGCAGCGAAATACGAGGCACTTGATATAAAGATGATGAAGGCGGAGCTTCCAGAAAGCGGGAAGCGTGCGAGAGGGAGGACATAACCGATGGGTTTGTTTGATTTAACGGGAAAAACAGCTATCGTAACGGGCGCAGGCCGTGGGCTTGGCGCAGCGATTGCGCTTGGACTAGCCGAGGCGGGCGCCGATGTGGCGCTTGTCACGAACAGCACGCCTGCTGACAAAGCAGCGGACGCCGTTCGGGCGCTGGGGCGCAAGGCGATTACGATCCAAGCCGATATTTCGGATCGCGCCAAGCTTGCGGGCATTATCGAACGTACGGTTGATGAACTGGGACGCATCGATATTTTGGTCAATAATGCCGGCATTATTCGCCGGACTCCTGCTGCTGAGCATAGCTATGAGGATTGGCAGGATGTGCTCGACGTTAACTTGAATTCGGTCTTTGTCCTTTCCCAGCTTGCGGGCAAGCATATGATCGAGCAAGGCTCCGGCAAAATCATTAATATCGCATCGATGCTCTCCTTCCAAGGGGGGATTAACGTTCCTGGTTATACATCCAGCAAACATGCGGTAGCAGGGCTCACCAAAGCGCTTGCTAGCGAATGGGCGGGCAAAGGCTTGCAAGTGAATGCGATTGCGCCTGGATATATGAGCACGGACAATACGGAAGCGCTTCGTGAGGACCCGGTGCGCAGCGCCCAAATTTTGCAGCGCATCCCTGCGGGACGCTGGGGAACGTCTGAGGATTTGATTGGCCCGGCCGTATTTTTGTCCTCCGCTGCCTCTGATTATATGAATGGTCATATATTGGCAGTAGACGGCGGTTGGTTAGTTAGGTAGAACGATTATAATAGGGCTTTCCCAGCGCAGCGCAGCCTGCGAGTGGGGAAGCCTTTTTTTCGTATAATACAGTTAATACATGCGTATAGTGCGAATTGTCGCTAAATTGGCGATATTATAGTATAATTACGTGTGCCATGCAGTAGTTGAGCTTGATATGCGTTACTTGCATGGAATGATTATTAATTCGAGTGTATGGTTATTCGTATTGCTAGCTGATAGCGATCAATAACTGAATAAGTGGAAATAGGTGCTCATGCTTAAGAGGCTTGAGCTTAAAAGGGAAGTCCGGTGCGATGCCGGCGCGGTCCCGCCACTGTAACAGAGGAGTCCAAGCGTTGATGCCACTGATCCGAGCGGATTGGGAAGGCAAGCTGAAGATGATGATACTGGAGCCAGGAGACCTGCCTATTTGAACGACACTGCTTTTACCTACGGGAGATAGGGAGGTGTTAAGACAGGACCGCTGTTTAATTTAACGACGGGCGTCTTTACCTTTGTTTCTTTTAAGGTAACGACGCCCTTTTTGCGTTCTTATTTTAACTTAATTACATTTATTAGGAGGAACATGGAGTATGAGTAAACTAAAAAGCAGCGTACTTGGTTATCCGCGTATCGGCGAAAACCGGGAATGGAAAAAAGCGCTTGAAGCATTTTGGAAAGGCGATTTGGAGGAGAGCGTTTTTCTTGAGACGCTGGAAGGCATTCGGTTGAACAACCTGAAGCTGCAAAAGGAAAAAGGCATTACCATCATCCCGGTTAATGACTTCACGCTGTATGATCAAATGCTGGATACTTCGGCGATGTTTGGCCTAGTGCCGGAACGTTTTGGCTATGAAGGGGGTCCTGTTCCTGTTAAAACGTATTATGCTATGGCAAGGGGCACGCAGCAGGCGCAAGCATGCGAAATGACCAAATGGTTCAACACTAACTACCACTATATCGTTCCTGAGCTTGCCGGCGCTAAACCCGTATTAACAGAAAACCGTCCATTGCTGGCGTACCGCGAAGCGAAGCAAAAGCTAGGCATTGAGGGCAAGCCGGTCATTATCGGACCTTACACCTTCCTAAAGCTCTCCAAAGGTTATGATGCGAAGCAGCTTCCGCAATTGGTAGAGCAGTTTGTACCGCTTTATGCGCAATTGCTTCAGGAGCTTGAGCAAGAGGGTGTGCAGTGGGTACAAATCGACGAGCCGATCCTTGTTACTTCGGTATCCGAGGACGAGATTAATTTGGTGCAATCCATTTATGAGCAGCTAAATGCGGCAGCGCCTGCGCTTCATATTTTGCTGCAAACGTATTTCGATGCAGTAGAGCATTATGAAGCCGTAGTGGGGCTTCCTGTGCAAGCGATCGGTTTGGATTTTGTTCATGGCTTGGAGAAAAACCTGCAAGCACTCGAGCAATTCGGATTCCCTCAGGACAAGCTGGCAGGTATCGGTCTTGTGGACGGGCGCAATATTTGGCGTTCAGACTACAAGCAAAAGCTTGCGCTGCTTGATAAAATTTCGGTTGCTATCGAGGCTGACCGCCTTATCATTCAATCGTCGAGCAGTCTGCTGCATGTGCCTGTAACGGCAAAGAACGAAAATAATTTGCCAGCTGAACTGCGTGAAGCGCTCGCTTTTGCTGAGGAGAAGCTAGACGAAATCGTATGGCTTAGCGAAGCGGCATTTGCCGTTGATACGGAAACAGCGGGTCTTCGTGCTGAGGAGCTTAAGCTAAACGGCGAGCGGATTCACAATTTGTCGGTATCGCCAGCCCGTAATCGCCAAGCAGCAGACGCGGCGGCAGTTGCCGCTCATCCGTCCGCTAGGCAAAAGCCTTTTGCAGAAAGACAGAAGCTGCAGCAGCATAAATGGAATTTGCCTCTCCTGCCAACAACGACGATCGGAAGCTTCCCGCAAACGCTGGATGTGCGTCAAGCAAGGCAGAAGTGGAGAAAGAATGAGCTTAGCTCGCAAGACTACGCTTCCTTCATTAATGGAAAAATTAAAAACTGGATCGAAATCCAAGAAGAGCTTAACATTGACGTACTCGTTCACGGTGAATTTGAGCGGACGGACATGGTTGAATTTTTCGGCGAGAAATTGGATGGTTTCGCCTTTACGCAGAACGGCTGGGTACAATCTTACGGCTCCCGCTGCGTGAAGCCGCCGGTTATTTACGGAGATGTCGTATTTACCGAGCCAATGACCGTAACCGAAAGCGTGTATGCGCAGTCGCTAACGGATCGTCCGGTGAAGGGGATGCTGACTGGCCCGATTACGATATTGAACTGGTCCTTTGCCCGCAACGATATTACGCGCGAGCAAGTGGCATACCAAATCGCGCTGGCATTGTCCGAGGAAGTAAAAGCGCTTGAGTCGGCTGGCATCGAGATGATCCAAGTGGATGAGCCGGCACTGCGTGAAGGCTTGCCGCTTAAGCGCAGCGACTGGGATGCTTATTTGAAATGGGGCGTGCATGCATTCCGCTTGTCCACATCAGATGTGCGCGACACGACGCAAATCCATACCCATATGTGCTATTGCGAGTTCCACGACATTATCGATTCGATCTTGGCGCTTGATGCGGACGTTATTTCCATTGAAACGTCACGCAGCCATGGCGAGCTGATTCACAGCTTCGAGGAGAACACCTATGACCAAGGGATCGGCCTTGGCGTATACGACATCCACAGCCCGCGCGTGCCGTCCGTTGAGGAAATGGTCAGCATGATCGAGCGTGCGATTAAAGTGCTTGATCCTGCCCTCTTCTGGATCAATCCTGACTGCGGCTTGAAGACGCGCGGCATGGAAGAAACGGTGGCTTCGCTGCGCAACATGATGCTGGCAACGTACAAAGTTAGAGAGCAGCGTGCCGCATTAGCATCGATCTAAGCTTATCGACCGGAAACAAAGAAGCCCGTGCCTCTCTGAGGAGAGCGCGGGCTTTTCGTGCTGAGTAAGGGGACAAGCGATCCTTCATGTATTAAAATAGGAGTGAATTCAGTATGCTTGGAGAGGGTCGTCATAACGGTAGCGGAATTCACTGGGAGTGCCTATGAAGACTTCAATGATCCGTCCGCTGTTGACATAGATAAGGTATTAGAGGACTTGAATGACTCTTTGTCGATTGAGCGCTACTCGGTGGAAGAAGCGATAAAAGAATATCTTGATGTGGTCAGATTCAGCCATGACCGTTATGTGGAGGCGACAAGGTGGCATGCGGATGTTATCATCAATGGTTCGCAAAGTACTAATTACGGAGAAGGGCAGCCAGATGCTGCTTGACCGGGCATTGCAGAAGCTGAGGACATAGCAGGCAAAAAGCAAGACAGTCCAGAACCTAGTTGCTTGTTCTGGACTGTCTTTTTTTTGCAATAAAATCATTTAATCCAAAGAAACATAGGAGACAGAGCGTTGACGCAAAACAGATTCTTCAAGATCGCTGTTGTACGGAGACGAATCGGCGGAATGTGCGAGAACATGATTGACTGCAGAGGCGAATAGGTCGAGAATACGTCCGTCCTCATCCGTTTTGTCGTATTGGAAATGGTGAAGCGGCGGAAGAGGGACGCTGCCGATAAAGCTCTGAAGCAGATCGCTCCAACGTTCCAGGTCAATCGAATCCTCGGTATCGCTAGCAAACAGCTCGCTCCATCCGAATCCTTGATTGCTTGTTAAACGAAGGCAAATGCGATAGCCTGCAGAATCGACTGCGAGAGCAGGGATGACGAATAGCTCGATTCGTGTGACGGATAAAGAAGGGGTCTGTTCCGTGAAATGGTGCAGATGGTTTGCACAATTGGTCAACATGAATAAATCTCTCCTTTGCTCGCTTACGAGGTTAGCTGTCGGATTCGGGCTAGAGAGAATGCCCTACCAGGATTACAAGTCCCTGGATTCACCCCTTGCGGGACGTTAGTTAACGTTCGCGTTGGTTCCCCCGTTTTTTCAATCGAAAAATTCAGCGTTAATATTGTACTCTTCATTATATTCCTTAATTGCTTATCTGTAAATCTTTTGATTTAAAACAATGAAATGTATGAGATTGCTTGTTTGAATAAAACAGCCTCATCCCAGTCATGATTACGGAATGGACAAAATGAGTGAGTACCGACTAAGCCCGGTGCCGCGGCAGCAAATAAATGCACAAGGCGCTCGTCCTTAATCATGGAATTCCGCTGGAGCAGGGAGGGCGCGGCGAGAGGGAAGATGCCGATGAACCGAAGCAGCATGCTGCTCCATCTAGTCCAGTCGCATGGTTTTTCGGATCGTTTTATAAATAATTCACTCCAGCCCAAGCCTATGTCGCTCGTCACCTTGAGACAAATCCGGTAGCTGGAAGGCTCGGGCAAAACGGAGGGCAGAACAAACATTTCGATTCGTTTGATCATAATAGAGTCTGCAGGCTGCGCTGCTAGTTTTTCTGAAAAAATGTCTGCTTGCGTGGTCATTCAATAATCTCTCCTCAAATTCGCTTGCGAGGTTAGCTGCCGGATTCGGGCTAGAGAGACGCCCTACCGAAGCGAATTGGCTTCGGTTTCACCCCATGCGAACAAGCTGTTTTGCCGTCCGCGATTGGTTCCCCCGCTTTTTCAAATGAAAAATTCAGCGATAATAGTTAGCCTAAATCGGCTTGCCGTCTATAGTAAACCCGATTGTGATTATTGTAAAACAGTGGTATTTCGGGATTGGGCATCGTAAAGCCATTTTGCAAGATATACAATCATTTATGCAGTAAAAACAGCTTCATTCACCGAAAAACTCGTTCATCCTCTTCTAATCTCTCCTTTTGAAAAATCTGATAATTCGCACTGATAAACGGTGGTTGGGTGAATGACACTATTTTCGAAAATAGGAGTAAAGCGTAGAAATAGTGAGATATATCGAGATCGAATTCTATGTAAGCGCTGCGAAACGTTCTGCAGGGCTGAAATTAGCTAAATTCGCCAGCGGACTCTCTTTACAGTGTCAATAGCGAGGAGTAAGATTCGATACAGGATTTACTAATAAGTTTCGATTTACTGATCGCTGAGTTTCCGTGAATGCGGAAAACGGGGGAACCACTAAATAAGCTTTGCGCATGTTCGATGTGAGAGTCGAACGGCCGCAGAGCAGGGGTGAATCTTTGACAGGTGCCATGGACACCGGTCAAAGTAGGGCGACTCTCACCGCCCGAATCCGACAGCTAACCTCGTAAGCGTGGACTTGGAGAGGATTGATGAAACTTGTGATCGATTAAAGTCGACCACAGAGTGTCATAGGCCTCTGTGGTTTTTTACTGCCCAAAAACGGGGAAATTGCTAGAAAATGGTTAAAATTTACTGAATCCTGCACCAGCAGGAACGGGGGAACCAACGAAGCATAAGGCGTGTAAGCACGCTTGCTGCTTCATGGGGTGAATCGCTTGGCAGCAGCCAGGCGTAGGGCAACTCTCAGGCCCGAATCCGACAGCTAACCTCGTAAGTGTACTCGAGAGGGGCAACAGCCATCGCGCTTCCCGCGGCTTATTTTAGCTGCGGGGTATAAGAAGCCGCGGGATTGGTACCTCTTATCCCAAGGCTTCTTTTTTGTTGCTATTTTTGCCAAATGGAGGATACGGGTGTTGGTAGAAGAGCATATTATCGTTGCGGGGTTCAACGAATCTGGCAAATCATTTATACGGACGTTAATGTTTCATCAAATGAAATTTATCGTGTTGACAAATAGCAAGCAGGAGGAGAAGCTGCTTCGCAAGCAGGGGATCATGAACGTTCATTACATCAATACGAATGATCGCCAAAGCTGGCAGCCGCCGCATTATCCGATTCGTGAAGTGTTCATATTCGAGAGCAGCTTCGCGCTTAGCTGCCGCTTCGTCCATTGCTGCCGGATATGGACGGCCAAGCCGATCTACGTGATCACGCAGCAGTGGAATCCGCGGGCGATTTATAAAGGGCTGGGCGCAGACCATATCGTATATTCTCAAAACGGCGAAGTCGGTTTTCTATTAAGCCACAAATAATACAGGAGGAAAACAATATGCTAGATGTTTATATGATCGTCGCTTTGCTGGCTTGCTTCGGTTTATTTTACGGGTTTTTAGCTTGGTGCGGCAGCGTTGTCGACCAAACGGGGGGCGAAAGCCAATGATCATCGTAATGGCAATGGCCTTGTTTGTTTTCGTTTATCTCGTATATGCCTTAATTCATCCGGAAAAGTTTTAGTGGAGGAGGATTACCTACAATGGATATTTTGCAATTGCTGATCGTCATAGCGATTCTGATATTGCTAGTAAAACCGTTAGGCACCTATGTCTATCACGTGTTCTCGAATGAGCAAAATCGGTTAGACAAGGTGTTCGGAGGCTCTGAGCGGCTGATTTATAAAATTATTGGTTTAAAACGGCGCGAGGGCATGAGCTGGAAAATGTACGCCCTTAGCTTTATCGCAACCAATATTATATTGGTAGCTTTCAGTTATTTGATTCTGCGTTTGCAAAACGCGCTTCCGTTTAATCCAAATGGGATGGGAAGCATGGAGCCGACGCTTACCTTTAATACGGTCATCAGCTTTATCACAAATACGAACCTGCAGCATTACAGCGGAGAGAGCTCCCTATCGTATTTCTCTTCATGATGATGATGTTTACGTCAGCGGCAACGGGCTTCTCGGTGGCGATTGCCTTTGTCCGCGGCATTACAAGCAAAGGGAAAACGATCGGTAACTTCTTCGAGGATTTCGTCAAGGCACATACGCGGATCTTTCTTCCGGTATCCTTTGTTATTACGCTTGTGCTCGTGGCCCTTCATGTGCCGCAGACACTTGATCCAACCTTGACGGTCAAAACGTTAGAGGGCGCGATGCAGCAAATTGCAATCGGTCCTGTCGCTTCACTGGAATCGATCAAGCATTTGGGGACGAACGGCGGCGGATTTTTTGGCGTCAACTCGGCGCATCCCTTTGAAAATCCAAATCCTTTGACAAACGTCATCCAAATTTTATCGATGTGGGCATTGCCGGCATCACTGCCGTATGCGTTCGGCTTATTCGCCAAAAACAAAAAGCAGGGCTGGGTCGTATTCGCTGCGATGATGTGCCTGTTCCTCGTGTTCTTGAGCGTAGCGTACACGTCAGAGAAAACAGGCAATCCAGCGATGAGCGCGCTTGGCATCGATGCTTCGCAAGGCAGTATGGAAGGCAAGGAAGTAAGGTTCGGCATCGCGCAGTCCGCATTGTTCACTACGGTGACGGCAGCAGCAACGACCGGTACCGTTAACAATATGCATGATACGCTTACGCCGCTCGGCGGCCTGGTTCCGCTTGGCGAAATGATGCTGAATGTCGTCTTTGGCGGCAAGGGCGTCGGCCTCATCAACATGCTTATGTATGCGATACTCGCCGTTTTCATATGCGGGCTGATGGTTGGACGAACGCCGGAATTTTTGGGTAGAAAAATAGAGCCGCGGGAAATGAAGCTCATTGCGGTCGCTATTCTTACACATCCTTTCATTATATTAGTGCCTACAGCAATCGCCTTTATGACGGATCTGGGCAAGGGAGCCATCACGAATCCAGGCTTTCATGGCATAAGCCAAGTGCTGTATGAATTTACATCCTCGGCAGCGAACAATGGCTCCGGGTTTGAGGGATTAGGAGACAACACGTCCTTTTGGAATATGAGTACCGGGCTTGTTATGCTGTTCGGCCGTTATATTTCGATGATTGCGATGCTGGCCGTTGCGGGTTCGCTCGTACGCAAGCAGACTGTGCCGGAGACGATTGGCACGTTCCGCACCGATAATGGATTGTTTACCGGATTATTAATCGGCACTGTGCTTTTAATCGGTGCGCTAACCTTTTTGCCGGTCATCGTGCTTGGGCCGGTCGCAGAATTTTTAACACTCCGCTAACGAATGAGGTGAACGATAATGAATAGCAATCAGAAGAAGAAGCTGCTGTCAGCGGATGCCGTAAAACGCGCTGTGCTTGATAGCTTTGTCAAATTGAATCCAGCTGTCATGATGAAAAACCCGGTTATGTTTGTCGTCGAGGCAGGTACGGTTATCGTGCTGCTGATGGCGGTTTTCCCGGCTTACTTTGATTCGCAGGAGCGAATCGGCTTTAATCTAACCGTATTTTTCATTTTGCTGTTTACGCTGCTGTTCGCCAATTTTGCCGAGGCGATTGCAGAGGGCAGGGGCAAGGCGCAAGCAAATTCGCTCAAGAAGTCCAAGCAGGAAATGAGCGCGAACAAGCTGCTTGGCGACTCTGTAACCGTCGTTTCATCGACGGAGCTGCGCAAGGGCGATATCGTCATCGTCTCCCAAGGCGAGATGATTCCCGGCGACGGCGAAGTCATTGAAGGCTTGGCTTCGGTCGATGAATCAGCTATTACGGGGGAATCAGCTCCTGTTATTAAAGAAGCGGGCGGCGATTTCAGCTCCGTGACGGGCGGAACAAGGGTCGTTAGCGACCGGATTAAGGTTCGGATGACGAGCGAGCCCGGCGAGTCATTCATCGACCGGATGATTGCGCTCGTTGAAGGCGCAAAACGTCAAAAGACACCAAACGAAATCGCGCTCAATACGCTGCTGACGAGCTTGACGATTATCTTTTTGATCGTCGTCGTAACGCTGCAGCCTATCGCTAAATATTTGGATATCCAATTAGAAATACCTGTATTGATCGCGCTGCTTGTGTGCTTGATACCAACGACGATTGGCGGTCTGCTATCCGCAATCGGGATTGCGGGCATGGACCGGGTTACACAGTTCAACGTGCTGGCGATGTCAGGCAAAGCCGTTGAAGCGGCAGGCGATATTAACACGATGATTTTGGATAAAACAGGTACGATTACATTCGGCAACCGGATGGCAAGCGAGCTTGTTCCCGTCGCAGGCAGCAGCATACAGACGCTTTCGGAATGGGCCGCGATCAGCTCGCTTAAGGATGAAACGCCAGAAGGAAGATCCGTGCTCGAATGGATGAAAAAGCAAGGCTTGAGCTATGATGCATCGCTAGCCGAAGGCGGCGAGTTTATAGATTTTAAGGCAGAAACAAGGATGAGCGGCATCGATTTGACGGATGGACGCCATGTTCGCAAAGGGTCTGTCGATGCCGTTCGCAAATGGGTATCGGCACAAGGAGGAACCATTCCCTCCGATCTGGAAAAAATTTCGAATACGATCGCCACTTTAGGCGGAACGCCGCTCGCTGTGGCGGTGGACAATGAAATATTTGGCGTTATTTATTTGAAGGACACCGTGAAGCCGGGGATGAAGGAACGGTTCGAGCAGCTTCGCGAGATGGGCATCAAAACGATTATGTGTACGGGCGACAATCCGCTGACGGCTGCTACAATCGCCCGTGAAGCGGGAGTCGATGATTTTATTGCCGAGAGCAAGCCCGAGGATAAAATTGCCGTCATTCGCCGCGAGCAAGCGGAAGGCAAGATGGTCGCTATGACAGGTGACGGCACGAACGATGCGCCTGCGCTGGCGCAAGCGGACGTTGGCCTTGCCATGAACAGCGGGACGATTGCCGCGAAGGAAGCGGCCAATATGGTGGATCTGGATTCCGATCCTTCCAAAATTATCGAGGTTGTTGCCATCGGCAAGCAATTGCTTATGACAAGAGGCGCACTTACAACCTTTAGTATTGCGAATGACGTCGCCAAATATTTTGCGATTATCCCAGCGATGTTTATGCTTGCGATTCCGGAGATGGGCGTGCTCAATATTATGAATCTGGGCTCTCCGCTCTCTGCGATTTTGTCGGCGCTTATTTTTAACGCTATTATTATCCCGCTGCTTATCCCGCTTGCTATTAGAGGGGTAGCCTACAAGCCAATGAGCGGGGCAAGGCTGCTTAGCCGCAACGTATTCATTTATGGGCTAGGCGGCGTCATTGTTCCATTCATTGGAATTAAGCTAATTGATTATGCTGTACATTTGTGGATTTAATACGAAATAATGAAAGAAGGATTGAGAATATGAACGATCAAATAAAAAGCAGCTCGCGCTTTCCGTTATCGACCCTGTTGGTTCCTTTGCGAATAAGCGTATTGTTTATGATCCTTTGCGGTATTATTTATCCGTTAGTCAGCACGGGAGCAGCCCAGCTGCTGTTCCCGAAGCAAGCAAACGGCAGTCTTATTGAAGACAGCTCCGGGCAAGTGGTAGGCTCTGAGCTGATCGGTCAAAATTTCACTGATCCGAAGTGGTTCCAAGGACGGGTATCTAGCATTGACAATAATGCGGCGAGCTCCGGCTCGAACAACTTTGGTCCATCGAATCCGGCTTTGTTGGAGAGAACGCAAGCCTCAATCGAGGCTTGGAAGGCGCAAAATCCCGATGTGCCTATCAGTCAGCTGCCGATTGCGCTGATTACAAATTCGGGCTCGGGACTTGATCCGCACATCACGCCGCAATCGGCAGATGTACAGATCGCCAGAATTAGCAAGCTCACGGGCGTGTCTGTATCCGAGCTTGAACAGTTGGTCAAAGCGAACACGGAAGGTCGCGATTTAGGCGTGTTTGGCGATGAAAGGGTAAATGTGCTGAAGCTGAATTTAGCATTGTCTGCATTGCTGGGGGGATAGCCTTATGGCTCCGCTAAAGAGGAAGACGCCCGAGGAGCTTCTGCTCTCCATAGCGAAGCTGCATCAGGGACGATTGAAAATATTAATTGGCGCTGTGAGCGGCTCCGGCAAAACATACCATATGCTCCGTGAAGGATGCCAGCTGAAGCAAGACGGGATCGACGTGGTTCTTTGCGCGGCAACGCCGCTTCTGCATGCGGAAACGCTGGAGCAGGCCGGTTCGTTCGAGCGGGTGCCAAGCATCATTTGGCATAAGAATGGTGCCGAGCAGGAGGATCTGAATCTGGATGCGCTGCTTGCGCGAAATGCCGAGGTGGTGCTTGTTGACGGACTTGCACACCGGAATCGAGAGGGGGCGCCGTTTAAGACGAGGCTGGAGGACGTGCTGCATCTACTCAGCAAGGGCATAAGCGTCATTACGACGATCAACGTTTACGAGCTGGAGGGCGTGGACGAGATTGCTCTAAAATGGACCGGGATTCGCACGCCGTGCACCGTGCCTGCCCATACGCTTGAGCTTGCCGACGAGGTGAGGCTGATCGACGTCTCGCCCGAAACGATGCTCAAACGGTTTGAGGAGGGAGAACCGGGCTTGCACCCCGATCCGGCGATTTCGCTGCGCGGAAATCTGGCCGTGCTCCGCGAGCTGGCGCTGCGCCTTGTCGCCGAGGGCGTTAACGAATCGCTTGAGAAGCATCGCGAGGAGATGGGACTTACCGGTCCCTCAGGCGCGTCGGAGCGTATTCTGGTAACGGCGCAGTATCATTGGAATGGCTCTTTATATGTCCGAAGAGGACAGCAAATTGCGAGAAGGCTTAATGGGGATATCATAGTCGTCTCCTTTATCGATCCGGATAAAAAGTGGTCCAAGGAGGAGCAATCTTTTCGAGCTTCCATAAAAAAGCTGACGGCAAAGGTAGGCGGAATCTTCGAGGAGCAGCCGCTGCCAAGTCGGCGGAGCTTGCCAACCGCGCTTGTAAGGTATGCGGAGGCGCATCAGGTTACGCGAATCGTAATGGGGCACTCCAAGCAAAGCAGATGGCAGCAGCTTTGGCAAGGCTCGATTGTGGACAGCATGCTGCGCAAGCTTAAGCGGATCGATTTGTTTCTCATGGCTGACCGGGCAGAGCATGAAGGCGAGCGGATTTTGCCGGTTAAGCAAAGGAGCGATTCGCGAAAAGCGTTGTTCCACAGGTTTAGCCGGCAGGAGCGCGAGGAGCAGATGGAGTCGATGCGCAGGGGGCATTTTACCCTCTACATCGGGGCGGCGCCGGGCGTTGGAAAAACCTACAGAATGCTGGCTGAAGCGAACATATTGTTTCGTAAGGGAATAGATGTCGTCATCGGTGTCGTGGAGACGCATGGACGCGAGGAAACGGCCGTTCAAATTGGCGAGCTGCCCGTTATCGAGCGGCAAACGATTAGCTACCGGGAGACAACGCTTGTCGAAATGGACGTAGACGCGATTATTCGCAGAAACCCGGATGTTGTTTTGGTTGACGAGCTGGCTCATACGAATGTGCCGGGCAGTTTGCGAAAGAAGCGATATGAGGATGTCATTCATTTGCTTGAGAAGGGCATATCCGTCGTGTCGACGATGAATGTGCAGCATATTGAAAGCTTGAACGATGCGATTGAGCAAGTAACCGGCGTCAGGGTTAGAGAGACGGTGCCGGATGCGATCATAAGGCTGGCTGACCAGGTGGAGTTAATTGACGTCACTCCGCAAATGCTGCAGCAGCGAATGCGCGAGGGCAAAATTTATGCGAAGGATAAAGTCGAGCAAGCGCTTGGCGCGTTTTTTACGACCGGCAACTTAATCGCGCTGCGTGAGCTTGCGCTTCGCGAGCTTGCTGATGATGTCGACGAGCGGCTTGAGGCTTGGGACCGCAATCAAACGCTGCGCGGCACCTTGCGCAGAAGAGAGGTTATATTCGTTGGCGTCGATATCCATGCTGATGCCGAGCGGCTTATACGCCGCGGCTTCCGTATCGCTTACCGCTTGAAGGCGCAGTGGCATGTGCATTATGTGGAGGATGGCGCCCCTTGGACAAGTGAAGCCATTCATAAACGGGATGCCTTAATGAAGCTGACAGAGCGGCTGGGCGGCGTATTCGAAATGTCCAAGGCGGAGAGCAGGAAACACATTGCAGGCACGCTGCTCACGGCTGCTAGCCGCGCGAAGGCTACACAGCTAATCGTCGGGCAATCGGGACGCAGGACATGGTATTCGATCCTCCGTGGCAATATCGTTCGCGAGCTGCTGCAGGCAGGGCGGCATATGGATGTGCTTATCGTGGCGAATCGCATGTAGGGCAACGGATATATAATGTAAAGATAAAAGAAAGGGAATATCCCGTAAGCAGCAATTGCCGCTTACGGGATATTCCCTTTGTTCAATTCGAACCGATCAGGCTTCTGTAATAGGTTCTATCCAGTCCTGTGACCACACTTGTATTTCACGGATAATCGGCTCAAGCGCCCGGCCCTTCTCCGTTAACGAATATTCTATGCGAACAGGTATTTCGGGATAGACATGCCTGTCGACAATTCCTTCATTCTCTAAATCCTTGAATCTCTCCGAAAGCAGCCTGCCGCTGATCGGCAGCGCGGACTGAACGGCGCAGAAACGCTGCGGGCCAGACAAAAGCTGAAATACGATAAGGCCGGTCCAACGTTTGCTAATGATGTCCATTCCCTTTTGAAAACGGGGACAAAGGTTAGATTGTTCCATGCGCATCACCTCTTTTTACTTGCATTAAGTATAACCTCAATATCTTATTTATACAAGCACACCTGAATATTGTTAATTACTTGACTATCCTTAGTTATAAAACTATAATTAGTTACAAATAGTAAGTGATATGAAGGAGGCACAACCCTACATGAATCCCTTGTTTTTGGCACATGGATCACCGATGCTCGCTGTCGAGCAGAATGAATATAGTCAATTTCTTAAACAAACCGGAGCGGGCCTTGCGCCTGACGCTATCGTTATTTTTACCGCACATTGGGAGACCGAGGCGGTTACGATCTCATCCAAGGATGATGAATACGAAACGATTTATGACTTCTACGGCTTTCCGGATGAGCTGTACCAGGTTAAATACCCGGCTAAAGGCTCTACTAAGGTAGCTGCCCTTGTTGGCCAATTGCTTAGCGAAAATGGCATTCCCGTTGCATATGATACAGAACGTGGACTAGATCATGGCTCGTGGACGATGCTAAAGCATATGTTTCCGAAGGCGGATATTCCAGTCGTTCAGGTTTCCGTTAACCCCTATCGCTCTATGCAGGAGCAATACAAGATTGGCGAAGCGCTGCGCAGCTTAAGCTCCCAAAATATTTTGCTGATTGGCAGCGGCGTTACCGTTCATAATTTGCGTGCGGTCAATTGGGGACAGAAGGAGCCGGAGAGCTGGGCGGTAGAGTTTGACGAGTGGCTTATAGAAAAAATGAATAAGCATGATATAAATTCACTATTCGAGTATGAACAGCTTGCTCCACATGCTAAAATGGCAGTACCTCGCGCTGAGCATTTTGTTCCATTATATATAGCGCTTGGAAGCGGCAATGCGGAAGCGGCGCCAAAAGTAATTTACCGAAGCTATCAATTCGGTACGTTAAGCTACTTATCGATGCAATTTTAATTTTATATTCTTTTAGAGAAGGTGAACAAACATGATTAAACCCAATATAGCAGCCATTATTAAAAACAAATTAAAGCGAACGCAATGCGGAAATGACGACATTTATGTTATCGGGCCCGTTAAGCTGCCGGTTGAGCTGGACGGCGACACCAAAATGTTTCATTGGTACAGCTGGCTTCGCAAGGAGGCTGGCGAGGAGAAATCTCCCGAGCAGCTCGTCGAGGATTTGAATCGCTTCTCTTACGCTGAGCTGCAGCAATCGAGCGTTCTCGTATACGGCGATTTTGAAAATAACGAGGATGCGCTCATTCGGATGCACAGCATCTGCCACACGGGCGATATTTTCGGGAGCGCGAGATGTGATTGCGGCTTTCAGCTCAAACAATCGATGCGCATGATTACCGAGCACGGCTCGGGCGCTTTATTTTACTTAGCGAATCATGAGGGCCGTGGCATTGGCTTGTTCAGCAAAGCGATCGCTTACTTGCTGCAAGAGGATGGCCTTGACACGGTAGACGCCAACATTGAGCTGGGCTTTGCGGACGATGCGCGTGATTATACCGATGCGATCGCCGTGCTGAAGCTGCTGCGCACGCTGCCGGTGTCGATCATTACGAATAATCCGCGCAAAGTGGACGCGCTGCGCAAAGCAGGCATGAACGTGGCAGGCAGAGTGCCGCTATGGGGCAATTCTTCCGTTTATAACGAGAAATATATTCAGACAAAAAAGAGTCGATCGGGCCATTTTGATCAAGAGCCTCGCACGCTTGTAAAATAACAAAATAAATAAGCAATCAAGCCGTTACTTGCGCAATGTCGCGGGGACGGTTTTTTTGTCGAGAACATTTTAGGAGGACGTATCGTCTATATTGCATAACCGATCATCATTCATAAGTAAGGTAAGGACGGATGAATGATGCAAAGGGATGGTCATACTAAACGAAGGGCAAGTTCAAGGACGCGCCAGAGAGGAAACCGTCCAAACGGAATATGTGAACAAATAGTTAAAAACAGTTCCGAGAAGGGCTGTAGGCAGAAGCGGAAAAGCTTTTAAAATAGCCATAAAACGACAAAATTATTTTGCGTTCCGGTTCCTTTTCAAGTATGATGAGAAAAAATGAACTCATGTTCAAATTAAAGGAGTTACAAAGCATGCAATCTAAAACGAGCCACTGTAAAATTGTTGACTGCACGATCCGCGATGGCGGACTCGTAAATAACTGGGATTTTAGTGTCGAGTTTGTTCAGCATTTGTACCAAAGCTTGAACGAAGCCGGCGTCGATTATATGGAAATCGGCTACAAAAACTCTCCAAAGCTGCTTAAAGGCGCAGAGAGTGCAGGGCCTTGGCGCTTCCTGAACGATGATTTCTTGAAAAAAGTTATTCCTAACAAAGGAAATACGAAGCTTTCTGCGCTTGTTGATATCGGCCGTGTTGATGAAAACGACATTTTGCCGCGCAGCGAGAGTTTGCTTGATCTGATCCGCGTAGCTTGCTACATCCAAGATGTAGACAAAGCGCTGGAGCTAGTTAAAGTATTCCACGATCGCGGTTACGAAACGACGCTGAACATTATGGCTCTCTCTAACGTAATGGAGAACCAGCTGATTGAAGCGTTCGAGCTCATCAACGAAAGCGTTGTTGACGTCGTATACGTTGTTGACTCCTACGGCAGCTTGAAGCCAAACGATATGAGCTACCTGGTAGACAAGTTCCGCCAGCACCTTCCGAACAAGCGTCTTGGCGTTCATGCGCACAACAACCTTCAGCTTGCTTTCGCCAATACGCTGCTCGCAGCAGAAAGAGGCGTTGAGCTTCTTGATGCTTCCGTTTACGGCATGGGCCGCGCAGCCGGCAACTGCAACACGGAGCTGCTTGTAGCTGAGCTTCAAAATACGAAATACAACATCCGTCCTGTACTCGATATGATCGAGAAGTACATGGTTCCCCTTCGCGAGAAGGAAGAATGGGGTTATATCATCCCTTACATGATTACAGGCATCTTGGATGAGCATCCTCGCTCCGCGATGGCGCTTCGCGACTCAGAAGACAAAGACAAGGGCGTTGAGTTCTACGACCGCCTTACAACGCCTGAGATCGCTCACGGCAAATAATAATAAATTAAAGGAAGCCCCGCACAATCTCGCAAGAGATTTGCCGGGCTTCCTTTTATTTTGCCTCAATTATTGTTCAAGCAGCTCTCCGTCGCCTCGTACGGCTGCCGCTTGATGCGGCTCGTTTGGATGGAAATAACCTTTCCCCCGAAACGTTTGGCCGCTGCTGGCGATAGCTGTAAGCTCAATCCCAATATCCTCGCTTCTGCCAAACCTCGCCAATAGCTCACGGTCGCCTACGCCGTTTATATCTACGTACCATAAACGATCGCCATATTCGGTAACGCGGACAAGCTCGGCGGAAGTGAAGGATAGCTGTATCGTCTCCTGCTGATAGGTCATTTCAAATGCAATCAATTCGAATGTTTCCAAGGGTGAAGACCTCCTGTATAGAAGCTTAATGCAGTCGATTTTTTCGCTCGAGGCATGTCTGTTAACGATTGTAAGGGTAGCAGCTTATTTATGCAACATTCCAAAGGCAAATTTCGTCAGATTAGGAAATACAAAGATAAGGGGCTGAAGGAATGAAGGTGGGTCATTCTCTCAAAAAGTCAATTCGGCAAAAAAGGGGTTATAGCTGGATCGCCACTGTATTGCTTGTGATGTTTTTAGCGCTCAGCGCCTGCTCATCCGCTTCGAACGATGCGTCAAACAGGGGCAATAGCATGGCATCGGAAAGTGTAGGTAAAGGTTCCTCCAGCGATGAGTCGCCAGAGGCGGAAACTAGTACAGGCACCGATAAAGCGTTAACCGTAAAGCCTGAAAGAGAGAAAGAAGGCGGCAAGCGTGGCTATCAAAATCCGAATAAGGACGTGCAGGCAGGACAACTGACAGCTGGCGAATGGGATGATCTTGCGGCGTGGGAGAGGTTCGGCAATTTGCTTAATGCGCAAGAGGGCGATTATAGCAAGCAGGTATGGCAGTTCTGGAATTTTAACCGGCTGGAGGTTATCGTGACAGCTAACGGCAAGGCGGTATCGGATGCGACCGTGGAGCTGCTTGCCGGCAAGAAGGCGATTTGGAAGGCGCGTACGAATACAGAGGGCAGAACTTATGTGTACGCAGGGCTGTTCGATCGGGATACCGCTAATTTAGGCGCATATACAGTAAAAGTACAGTCTGCCCAGGAAAGCAAAACGACGCAGCAGCTGGAAATTCCGGAGCAGGGCAGCATTAAGGTTGATTTAGGCAAGTCTGACAAAGTATCGGATCAAGTAGACATCATGTTTGTGGTCGACACGACCGGTTCGATGGAGGATGAGCTGAACTATTTGACAGCAGAGCTTAAGGATGTTGTGAGACGCGTATCGGATGAGCATGCGAATCAGCTTGGCATTCGTCTTAGCGCCAATTTTTACAGGGATAAGCATGACGATTATATCGTAAAGCCGTATCCTTTTACGACGGATGTAAATAAAGTAACCGACCAGTTCAGCAAGCAAAAGGCAGAAGGCGGCGGTGACTTCCCTGAGGCTGTCGATCAGGCGCTGCGGGATGCGCTGCATGAGCATGAGTGGAGCAAGGAAGCGCGGGCTCGCTTGTTGTTCCTCGTGCTGGATGCTCCGCCGCATGATGATCCTCAAATTATTGACGAGATGAAGAAGCTTACGGAGGATGCGGCTGAGCAAGGAGTGCGGATCATTCCGGTAGCTTCGAGCGGCGTAGACGTGGAAACCGAATATTTGATGCGGTTCATGGCAACGGCGACAGGCGGCACCTATTTATTTTTGACTGACGATAGCGGCATCGGGAGCGAACATCTTGAACCGGCTGTAGGTGAGTATGAGGTAAAGCTGCTGAATGATTTGCTTGTGGAGGTTATTAACCGTTACGTGCAGGAGTAGGGCGTAAAATAGGAAAGGGCAATCCTTCAAGCAGCTTATTGCTGCCTGGGATTGCCCTTTTTTGCTCGGCTGCCGCTTATTAATAAAGCTTGCCTTGGCGGTAAAGCACGGTGGAGAGCTTCATGACGGCGTGATTGTAGCAGTTTTGGCGAAGCGGAAGGGGATCGCCGAAAAAGGCTGGCAAGATGCCGTTTAATGTTCGTTGCATTTTATCATAGAGCATCTTATAGACCTGCTCCTCGCTGAAAAACTGCGTTTCCCGTCCCTGCAGCCATTCAAAGTAGGAGACGATTACACCGCCGGCGTTAGCTAAAATATCCGGGATAATAATCGTTCCCTTAGCCGTCAGTACCTCGTCCGCTTCACCGGTGACAGGAGCATTCGCGCCTTCAACGATGATGGGCGCTTTTACACGCTCGACATTGTCTTTATGGATTTGCTCCTCCAGCGCCGCAAGAATGAGCACATCAACGTCCAAGTAGAGCACCTCCTCGCGGCCGAGAACTTGCGCTTTTAGGTCAAGCTCGGCTAGTGCAGCCTCGGTAGCAGGCAAGTCTCCCTGATGCTGCACCGCATACTCGAGCAAAGCTGGAATCGACAGTCCGTCTGGATTGTAGAGCGTGACGTTCCGGTCGCTTACGGCAACTACTTTATTGTGCAAATAAGAGCATTTATATGCTTCCAGCGCTGCGACGGAGCCTACGTTGCCGAAGCCTTGCACAGCGATCGACAGCGGCTTGTCCGCATGCGCGAGCGCGGTTTGCACAAACGGATTCGTGCTGCCTGCTAGCCAGCTGCTTTGCGCCTTAAGGAAATCATGCAGCATATAGCGGAAGGTGAAATAGACGCCCTTGCCGGTTGCTTCTCTGCGGCCAAGCGAGCCGCCGTTGATGACGCTTTTGCCGGTAAAGCTGCCGAGGTAGGGGTGGCCGGGATGAATGCTTTTGTATTCAGCCATCATCCAGTCCATTTCGCGCTCGCCGGTGCCCATGTCAGGAGCTGGAATGTCCTTGTCCGGACCCAGCACGTCGCTGAAGTACTGCACATATTTTTTGCAAATGAGATAAAGCTCTTTCGCAGAATAAGAACGTGGATTGATGACGACACCGCCCTTGCCTCCGCCAAAAGGCACTTCGTGCAGGGCGTTTTTAAGCGTCATCAGCGCCGCTAGATTCGTTACCTCATCTTCGCTTACCGATTCGTGGAAACGGATGCCGCCTTTATAAGGCCCGAGTGTATCGTTATGTTGAATCCGATAGGCCGGAATGCGCACGACGTCGCCGTTGTCGACCGTTATCCGCAAAAAGGCTTTATGTACTTTGTTAGGTGTAGATAGAATGGCGGCAAGAGAAAGAAAGGCTTGCTCGCGTGCTTGGTTCTGCAAATTTGGTAAAAAGGCGTTGTCACCCATTAAAGCATTTAAGGATTGCTGTACGATGGCTCCTGTTTGGCTTGCCATAACTAAACGACCTCCTCTGTGTTTTGGAATGAGATGAAACTTCCCAAGCGAGGTGTCCATTTGCCCAGCGGCAAAAGCTAGACCCTTCACGCGCTTGAACACTAACTGTAACATATTGGAACGGGTAAACCAAAACTTAGGGGGACGAGAGGGCGGGGAGTTCTCGTGAAAGTACGGAAAAAAGGTGGTTTCTCCGGGCAATTTGAGTATGTCTGCGGCAGCAGGGACGTTGGACAAGTAACATTCCTAGGCGTGCCAACCCTGCCGAAGCAAGGGTACCAACGGCAGGTTTGTTAGATAAAGTTCAAAGTTACGTAGGCTGGAGTAAGTTTTGTTGGATTAACAGGAAAATCTCCCGCTAATTTCGCCGAAAGAAGCTCATCCGACCAAATAGCTGGAAAACCTCCTGTTAATTTTCCGCGAAACGTCTAGCTGGTGAGAAATACGAGAAATTAGCAGGAGAATTTCCATGTAAATGCAGAAAAAGACGGTTCAGAGGTCAATTTAGCGGGAGGAATTCCCGTTAAATGAGTCTATCTGTGCAGTCTCTTGGCGGGAATGTAGCTGCGGCTGCGCGGACGTTGGACAAGTAACATTCCTAGGCGTGCCAACCCTGCCGAAGCAAGGGTACCAACGGCAGGTTTGTTAGATAAAGTTCAAAGTTACGTAGGCTGGAGTAAGTTTTGTTGGATTAACAGGAAAATCTCCCGCTAATTTCGCCGAAAGAAGCTCATCCGACCAAATAGCTGGAAAACCTCCTGTTAATTTTCCGCGAAACGTCTAGCTGGTGAGAAATACGAGAAATTAGCAGGAGAATTTCCATGTAAATGCAGAAAAAGACGGTTCAGAGGTCAATTTAGCGGGAGGAATTACAGCTAAATGAATTTGTCTGCGCAGTCCCTAGGCGACGAATGCGGCTGCGCAGAAGTAGGACAAGTAACATTCCTAGGCGTGCAAACCCAAATATACAGGTTAGTTAAGCCCCAACTATTACGTTAGTTTCAGAAGAAGCGAGCCGTGAGGAGGCAGCGAGATGGACAGTTCGTTTAATGTGCCGAGCTCCTTACGTGCCCAAAGGCTGCGCACTTGCGGAGCTGCGGTTAAGCCAAGCTGGCATAGCGTGACCGTAACGGTATCCGGTTGCTCCCCCGCGTTAAATAACGCCACGTAAAGCGCGCCTTCCTCGTCACGGGAGGTCCAAGCAATACGTTCCTGCTCCCGGAAAAGCTGGCTTGCGCCGCGGCCGCCGCGGTGCAGTGCCAGCACCTCCTCGTTTGTAAGCAGCGACAGTGTCCACTCGTCGTTATCGCGCATTTCGCCGCCGAACATAAGCGGCGAGCGGAAAATCGCCCACAGCGACATCATCGTCACCTGCTCGTCCCGCGTAAATCTTGTCCAGCGATCGCTGCCTCCGCCGTCGACGGAGCGTATGCCAAGGCGGCCGAGCGGCAGCATGTCGCAATCCGGCCATGCCCCTTCCGCAACATGCGGAGCCCACTTTTCGCAACGCTCGAACATCTCGTGCAGCAGATGCCATAGATCCCAATAATCATCGGTCATCCGCCACATATTCGCATGAGCAGTCAGCGCCACCGCATGCTCCAAGGGAGCCGGCCCAGGCGAGAGGCTGAGCACCATGGGCCTGCCGCATTGCTCGATGGCGTTATGGATCAATTTGATCTCGTCCAAATGTATGCCGTAAATTCTAGATGCCGCGATATCATCTACTTTGACGAAATCCACACCCCAAGAGGCGTACAGCTCGAACAAGGAATTGTAATATTGCTGCGCGCCATCCTTGGCTGCATCAACCCCATACATATCCGTATTCCACGGACAGATCGAGTTTGGATGAGCGATCGAGCGCGCTGTCGCAATCGTTCCTAGGATAGGGGTATCTGCATGGACCGCTTGGCGCGGTATGCCGCGCATAATATGGATGCCGAATTTGAGTCCCAGCGCATGCACGTAATCCGCAAGCGGCTTAAAGCCTTGTCCCCCGGCCGCGGACGGAAAACGGTTCGTTGCAGGCATCAAACGGGAGTACTCATCCATTTCGAGCGGTACGAAGGGACGGTACTGCGAGGAGTCAGCGCCTGGCTCATACCACTGGATATCGACTACGACGTATTCCCAGCCAAATGCTTTCAAATGCTCGGCCATATAATTCGCGTTCCCCCGCACCTCATCTTCTCTAACACTGGCGCCGTAGCAATCCCAGCTGTTCCAGCCCATTGGCGGCACAGCGGCAAATTGATGGTGCTTGGATGGTGTAGTCATATTATTTCGTCCTCTCTTATCGTAATATTGCTTTATGCGATAATCGTAAAACGAAACGTTAGTCAGTGACTAGCACAATATATTGCGATCATATGTAAAATATTGCTCTCTAATCGAATTGTAGACGGTCGATGGATGGAAGCTCCTTTGCTAACCGGAAATCGGCAGGAGGGAAGCCGACCCGGCTTCGGAACACTTTGCTGAAATAGCTGCCGCTCGCATAACCCACAGCATAGGCAATCTCCTCCACCGAGAGAGAACTGCTCCGAAGCAGCCGGACGGCTTTTTCAATTCTAAGCTTCGTCACATAATCCATTGGGGAAATCCCGGTCGTCTGGGTGAACATTCTCGTAAAATAATACTTGGACAGCCCGGCTGCTCCGGCTACATCGTCCAAGCTTTGCAGCCGGTGAAACTCAGCTTCCATAAAAGCGGCTGCCTGCTTGATTGGCTGCGGCCAATTCGCCTTCTCCTTCTGCTGCGCCGTGCTCGATTGAAGCAGCTCCATCAAAAATCCATAAATAAGCGAAGAAGCTTGATAGCTGCTTCGTATACGGTTGCTGCGCGCCTCCGCATATAGGCTCTGCAGCGTGCGAACGACGGCGCTCGATGGCTCGAATGCCGGTGTGACGCCAACGGCTTGAAGCAGCTCATTCCATAGCGCATGCAAATGCTGCTGGCGGAATAATACAAAGTAAAAAGACCAATGGTCGCTTGCGCGCGGCAAGCAATAATGATGGTCGCCCGGAATTTCTGCCAAAAAAGCGGTTCCGGCATGAATCTCATGCGTTTGCTCTCCAAGCCTGAAATGGCCGAAGCCGGATACGGTATACTGGAACAAATAAAGCGGGCCGTCGATCCTTTTCATGCCATCCCAATAATAATCTTGCTCTGTCACTTCTTGATAACCCGTGGCAAACAGCTGATAAATCGGAAGCTCCGGCGGATCTTGAAAACGGTAGCCATAAACGCCGTAAGGCTGCTGCGTCGCCATGCACAAAAAACACCTCCATAAGAGAATGGTCCATATACGCCTTTCATTTAACTAATCTTTATAATAGCCATTTATTTTAATAAGAAAGGGGCAAAAGCATGACAAAGCTAATATCCGTGTTTATATACGGCACTTTACTTCCCGGGCACAGCAACCACCATGTCGTATCAAGCTTTGTCCATACTTATAGTACGGGTCAAATTTCCGGCAGGCTAGTGGATTGCGGCGCTTATCCGGCAGCCGTTCGAGATGCATTGGCGAGTCAGCGCAATAGTATTATACGCGGTCAGTGGATTACCGTCGATAGAGCCGGTCTGGCTTCCATGGATGCGCTTGAGGAATTTTATGGCATCGAGGAGCAAAATGATTATGAACGAGTTTGGGTAACGGATGCCCAAAAGGACAATGTGTCGGGCTGGGTGTACGTATGGGGTACGAGCAGAGGTTGCCTACCTATTGAGGAGGAGTATTGGCCGGATTTTCTCGCACGAAAAATACTATAAAGAAAGGCATGCTCCCTCTCCGCATACTTGCTGGGAACATGCCTTTCTTTTTTAAAATAAAGCTAGCCCTTGTCTTCTTCGTTCTCAGCGGCATAAGCGATAAGCGCGACATCCGAGCCATAGGCTTCAGTCAATTGCTGCTCCAGCTTGCGGATAGCATCCAGCGCATCGCTTTGACTATTCAGCTCGGCGATCCGATAATCCTTGTCCATCTTGGTCATTCCCTCCCCTTCTGCTGCGGTTTTATTTGTAGAATGGGCTTTAAAGCATATTGCTATACGCGATAACTTAATTTGCGAGGCTATATTTGTTCGATTTTATGGAATTGTTCTTTTGGCATGGGTCTAGTACACTAGAGCTGAATGACATAAAGGGATGTGACATCATTGGATAATATTCGACTTCGAACTAACGCAAATCTAACCACATACTTTAAGCGCATTAATTACTTATCGTACTTAGCGTTTGGGATGCTGGTTCTCTTTCTCACGTTATTCTCTTCCCTTTTGATCCCGCCGCAGCAAGCGCTCGCGCAGCCTGCTGCCAGTCAGGCCTCTTTCGATCCGCATAAGCAGGTTGGCCACAATCATTCGGAATCGGCCGCGATAGAAGAGGGGATTACGGTACAGCAGGTTTTATTTTTTGTGGTTCGAGCTGTTTATTATTTCGCATTTATGCTGGCAGCCGGCTTTATGCTGTGGTCCATCGCGTTTGCGGACCAAACAAGCGACACTGCGCGCAAGCTGGCAGACAAATGGGGGATTTACACGCTGAGAGGACTGCTGCTTGCTGTCCTTGTATTCGTATTCGTCCATGTTGGCTATTTGTTGAAAGGCTATGAAGGCGGCGACCAAAGCGAATGGATTCGCTTGCTTACGGAAACGGCGACCGGACAATCATGGCTTGCTTTAATCGTGCTTTCGCTGCTTGGGTTTGTCGTTCTGAAATTAAATGATTCTTTCAAAATCATATGGGCACTGCTGCTTGCAGCGACGGAGAGCTTTAACGGACATGTGAATGCGCTCCCGAACAATACGTTTGCTATCGTGCTCGATTTTATACATATCGCAAGCTCTGCCCTCTGGGCAGGCGGCTTGCTGCTTCTGCTTTTGTTCTGGCGGACTGACCGCAAGGAAGCGGGAAGATTTGCGGAACGTTTTACGAAAATAGCGTGGCTCACCATCTTGCTGCTTACGGTGAGCGGAACGCTGATGACGGTGCTTCTTCTGCCGTCCTGGCGTTATTTGTATTATACGAATTGGGGCCTTATGCTGCTTGCCAAAGCGGTATTGGTTCTGTTCATCGGATGCGCTGGATTTCTGCTGCATAGGCGAGCAAAGCATGGGAGGCTGCCAAGCGGCAAGCTGCTGAAGCTGGACGGGCTATTAATGGGCATGGTGCTGATTATCGTAAGTGTTTTTACATACGTTAGTCCTATTCCCGATACTGAGCCGTTTTCTTATCATCAAATGGGCGAGAAGATGCATTACACGATTGGGATTACGCCAAACGGACCCGGGCCTAACCGCATTTCGCTGAAGGTATGGCTGCCAGAGCAGCTTGGTGCTCCAACCTCCGTTCAACTGCTTCTGAGATCAATAGATCATCCGCAGCGCAAGGCGATAGAGGTGCATTTATTAGGAGACAACGGCGAGGATTTTTTATCCTTCCCGGGTTTTATTGAGACGGATTATGCTGCGAGCAAGGTTGAGCTGCCAACGCGCGGCGAATGGACGGCAGAGCTTATCGTTACGGATCAGAGCGGCGCGGAAACGAAGCATCTCATCCCATTCCGCAATGATTAATGAGAGTCAGGAGGAGTAGGTCATGTCTTATAAATGGTTAAAATGGCTCATCCTCTGGATTCCGACCGTCGCGATTGGCTTGTGGGAATATTTGCGCCACTCGCTCCTGCTTCCGTTCATTTCGATGGAGCTGGGCAATTTGCTTGCGCCAGTATTCGTGTTTCTCCTTACGCTTACGCTGCTGCGGGCGCTGTTTGCGAGGCTTGAGCAGATGCAGGAGACGCTGCAGCGTGAGCGAATTGTTAAGGCTGCGTTCGAGGAGAGGGAGCAGCTTGCGCGCGAGCTTCATGACGGCATCTCGCAATCGCTGTTTATGCTCTCGGTTAAGCTGGACAAGCTGGAGCGGGTGCAGACTGATGCGGATGCGCAGCAGACGACGGATCAGATTAGAAGGACGGTACGGCATGTCTACGATGACGTGAGGCAGTCGATCGCTAATTTGCACAATTCCCCTCTTCCCGTGGATGTGTCTTGGATGCAGAGCATTCATCATTTAACGGAAGAAATGGAGCAGACATGCGGCATACAAACGACGGTGAACTGGCAAGTGCAGGATGGTCTGCTCACTTATAAGCAGAAGGTAGAGCTGCTTGCCATTATGCGCGAAGCGCTTATGAACGTACAGAAGCACGCGAATGCAAAACATATCGTTATTCAAGGCGAAGGCAAGATCAGCCCTGACGGGAAGAAAAGCAGCTTCCGCTGCTCCATTCATGATGATGGCATAGGCGCAGCCGAGGAGAAGCTTTTTGAAAAAGGAAAATACGGCGTCAGAATGATGCTCGATCGGGCGGAGGCCATGGGCTGGAGCGTGACGCTGCAGCAAGCGGAGCCGCAAGGCACTCTAGTCGAAATTAACGGTAGGAGCGAATCCAAATGACAGGGCAAACGGCTCAGGTACGAGTTTTTTTGGTAGACGATCATCCCCATGGAAGAGAAGGCATGCGCGATATTGTGATGAGCGATAACTCTTTTGACGTGGTAGGGGAAGCCGACAGCGGGGAAGCTGCGATAGCTGACATTCAACAATTAAAGCCTGATTTGGTGCTCATGGATATTAATATGCCGGGCATGGGCGGTCTTGAAGCGACGCAGCGGCTGAAGCTTCTTATGCCATCGCTCAAGATTGTAATGGTTACGGTATCGGATGATATCACGCATCTATTTGAAGCCATCAAGCGCGGAGCACAGGGCTATCTGCTCAAAAATTTAGCGCCATCCGCTTGGATGGAATATTTGCGCGCGATTTCGCTGGATGAAGCGCCGATGTCGAAGGAGCTGGCCTTCCGCTTGCTTCAGGAATTCTCGGCAAGCAAGCCGCAGGAGGCGAAGCGGCCTACAAGCAAATTACAATCGCTGCATAAGGATGCCGACGTGATCACGACTCCGCTGACCGAACGGGAGAAAGAGGTGCTTGAGAGGGTTGCGACGGGTGCGTCTAACCGCGAGATCGCAGGCGAGCTTTGCCTATCCGAGCATACGGTCAAAAACCACCTCAAAAACATTTTGCAAAAGCTACATCTCGATAATCGGGTGCAACTGACACGATACGCATTTGAGCAAGGCATTGTCGAACCTTAAAAGAGCATGTCGAAGCGGCATTTGAATCTATTCGACAGGATCAGCAGGATTCGTACAAATTTCGTAGAACTACTAGATTTGTAACCTATGAGCCTCAGAGCGGACAAGTCAGATTCAAATTGGGGGGTAGTGAATGTCTAAAGATTGGCAATTTCCCATCGATCGTGAAATAAAGCTTTGCAATCGCATAGACGAGCTTCAGCGCTTGAATGAAGGGCTCGAAGAAATCGGAGCTGAAGTTGGCTGGACGGAGCGCACGGTTCTTGATCTGTCTCTGGCCTGTGAGGAACTTGTCGTCAATATCGTAAATTACGGCTTCCCATCAGGAGGAGAACATCATATTGCAGTCTTGATCCAAGCGTCTCCGAGCAGTGTCGAAGTGAAAATAGAAGACGGAGGAGTACCCTTTAACCCATTGCAGGAAGCGGATCCGCTGGCGCTGCTAGAGCTTGAGCTGGAGGATCGTCCAATCGGGGGATTGGGTATTTTTTTTGTCAAACGATTAATGGACGACATTCATTATGAATATGCGGGAGGCCTTAATCGCTTTCGCATGCGCAAGCATTTTGGCTTTAAGGAAGATAATGACGATCACGGGTAAGCGGGAGGATAAATAGAATGAATATACAAGCAATAGAACAAAACGGCGTAACGATTATTCCGTTAGAGGGAAGATTGGACGGCAACAATGCGACGGTGGCGGAACAAGCCTTCCTGGCGCTTTTTGCCGAGGGAAAGCAGCAGTTTATATTTGATTTCACTAGTCTGCAATACATAAGCAGCGCGGGGCTTCGCGTTATTCTCGTGGCAGCTAAGAAGCTTAGAGCCTCCAAAGGCCGCATGGTATGCGCATGCTTAGGAGAGCAAGTGTACGATGTGTTCGAAATGTCCGGCTTTACGACGATTTTGGAAATGGCGGCAACGCGTGAAGAGGCGTTCGAGAAATTAGGAGCAAACGCATAATGACTTTTCAGCTGATGCTAGAAAGGCGGTACCGATCTTGTCCGTAATCTATTTAATTATCGGTGCAGCGAGCCTCGGTGCAGCGGCATATTTGTTCATCCACAACCGTCGTCTTGCCGCTAAGCTAAAGCGTGCGGAGATGCTGTTTGATTTGAGCACGCAGGTCCACTCCTCGCTTCATAAGCCTGAGCTTCTAAACTCGGTGAACGAAGCGGCTAAGAGGCTGGTTTTTGCCGAGGAGGCAGCCGTCGGGCTTGCAGATGACGGCGACGATGCTCTGGGACAAAATAGAATGCTAGAGGCGCGCGCCATAAGCGGCAGAGCGCAAGGCGAAACCGTCACCGTCCCCATGATTGCGAGAGGCCGCACGCTTGGCGTCCTGCAAGCTGCCGGGAAGAGCGGAGGAACGCCGTTCAGCGATTCCGATATCGAGACGCTGACCAAATTCGCGGGACCGCTGGCGCTGGCGCTTGATAACGCGAGGCTCTACGAAGCGCTTGAGGAATCGGTTAACGAGCTGCAAATCGCAACGGCGCTCAAGGACCGCTTGGAGAATGAGCTCCAGATCGCAGGAAGCATCCAGTTGAGCTTCCTTCCAACGACGATGCCCTCCGCGAATGAGCCCTTTGATGTCTGTGCGCTGCTGAAATCAGCGAAAGAAGTAGGGGGCGACTTCTATAACTTTTTCAAAATCGATGAGGAGCATCTGTTTTTTACGCTTGGGGACGTATCGGATAAAGGGATTCCGGCTGCGTTGTTTATGGCGATGACGCTTTCGTTAATCAAAGGGAAAATGAATTCGAACCTATCGCCGGGCGAGCTCTTGGAGAAGGTGAACGACGAGCTTTGCACGGATAATGCGCAGCTGTTTGCGACGATCGTATGCGGCGTGCTGAATATTTCGACTGGAGAAGTCGTATTGAGCGATGGCGGGCATTGCACCCCTTATATTGTGAAGGCGGATGGAACGGTGCTTCCGATTAAGCTGCCGAAGGGCATTCCGCTAGGCTCCTTCCCTGAATTTACCTATAGAGACCAAACGATCGCTCTAGACCGCGGCGACCGTTTCGTCCTTTATACCGATGGCATTACCGAAGCGGAGAACGCGCTTCAGGAGCAATATTCTACGAATCGTTTACAGCAGTTTTTATCACAGACGTCGGGCTACTCCAGCGCCGAAATTATTGATGCGCTGTTAATGGATGTCTTTATGTTCGCGGACGGAGCGCCTCAATCCGACGACATTGCGGTTCTCTGCCTCATGCGCCGCTAAGCGCAATGCCTACCGATAAGGGTGATTCATCATGCGAATATACGAAACGGGAAAAGATTATTTACTAGACGAGCTGGCTGTATTGGAGAAGGGGATGCGTCTTCTTCTTGCCGATTTTGAGAGCAAGGAGATCGATGGACAGACCCCCATGTCGATGCGCGGGCTGATCGTTAGTGCAGCGGATATCGAACGTTCGCTACAAGAGAATGAATATCGTGAGGATGAGGATGTGCTTGCCGAATACAGGCAGGCTCGTCTGGAAGAAGAGCGGCAATTTGCGCTAATTATCCAAGGCAGCATAAGCGAAGGGAGAAGGCTCCCGTTCGCTTATTTGTCATGGCGCCTAGGGCTCTCAGCATGGGAGCGGCGCTGCGTGCTGCTTTGCCTTGCCGCGGAGCTTGATTCCCGCTATGAAAGCTGGTTCGGCTATTTAAATGATGATGTGACTTTAAGGATGCCTACCGCTGAGCTTGCGCTTCGGTTGCTCGGAGATTCTGAGGAGGAGATTTCCTTCGCGCGTCCGATGCTCGCTGGTTATTCGACGCTTGGCAGATTCGTGCTCCGGTCCGATAAAGCGGCGGCCGCATCTGAGCGCAGCTCGCTCAAGCTGCCGCTGCGGCTGGATTCTCGCATCATTTCTTATTTGCTGGAAACCGAATCGCTAGATTCGCGAATTGCTGCCATTTGCAAGCTTTATGACACCGATGAGCCGGCTCGCCATTTGGAATTTGATCTTGAGCTGCAAGAAAGCTTAAGGCATGCTGTACGACTGGAACGTGCTCGTGATGTGAAGGGAATACTGCCGTTTATTCAGCTATGCGGCGCCTCGGGATCGGGAAAAAAGCTGCATGCCAGACATCTGGCAGCAGCGCATGAGCAGCCGCTGCTGCTCGTAAAGCTTGATAGGCTTACAAGAGATGGCGATGCAGCGGAGGAGCAGCTTAAGCATATCGTGCGCGAAGCGCTCCTTCTGGGTGCAATGCTCTGCTTTGACGAAGGCGACAGCGAGGCTGTAACAGCAGAGGGCTGGCCGCAGCAGCAAGAGCGGATCCGAGCGGCAATGAACTCGTATGCGGAATTATCTAGACTGCCGGCAGTGCTATGGCTGACGAGGATGGAGCGACGGCCATCGCAGCTTCCGCTGCCTCAAGCAGCTGCTTTGATCAATCAGGACATTCGTATCCCTCCTGCAGAAGTACGCTTGCTTTTATGGCAGCGCTGCAGTGACGAACGAGCGGATCAGGAGCTGCTTAAGCGCGTGGCAGATAAATATGCCTTTACCGCCGGGCAGATCGCGGGAATGAGCAAGCAAGCAGAGCGGCTGGCGCGCAGAAATAATCGCGTTGCTCCGACGCTTGAAGATTATGCTTCCGCTTCGAGGTCGCAGGTGCAGCATCGATTGTCAGAGCTTGCGGAGAAGCAGAAGCTGATTCGGCAATGGGAGGATCTTGTCCTTCCGGATGAGCCGCTTGAGCTGCTGAAGGATGCTTGCAGCAGACATAAATACAGCGAAACGGTCTTTAATCGCTGGGGCTTTGGCCAAAAGCTGCCTTACGGGAGAGGCTTAAGCATGCTGTTTGCTGGGCCGCCAGGCACGGGCAAGACGATGGCCGCTGAGGTTGTGGCGGGAGAATTAGGACTTGAGCTCTACAGGATCGATCTCTCGCGCGTCGTGAGCAAGTACATAGGCGAAACGGAGAAAAACTTGCGGGAGCTGTTTGCGGAAGCGGAAAATAGCGGCGCTATTCTATTTTTTGACGAGGGAGATTCATTGTTTGGCAAGCGGACGGAGGTTAAGGATTCGAACGACCGGTTCGCGAACATGGAGGCGGCCTATTTGCTGCAGAGAATCGAGACCTTCGACGGCGTATCGATTTTGGCAACGAATTTATTGCAAAATATGGACGAGGCATTTTTGCGGAGAATGCAGGTCATCGTCAAGTTCCCGTTCCCGGACGCAGCGCAGCGCGAGCAAATTTTCCGCTCACTGCTGCCGAAGGAAGCGCCGCTTGACCCTGATTTGGACCTGCCGTTTCTCGCATCGCGCGTTGATGCATCCGGCGGCCATATTAAAAATATCGTTTTGTCGGCTGCTTTCATGGCTGCCTCAGAGCAAGCTCCGATCAGTATGCGGCATATGGTAAAGGCGACTAGGCAGGAACTCCATAAAATGGGGAAAATTGTCGTTAAAGAGGCATTCGAACCATATAATTAACAGTGGAATTGTTCGAAATCTCAAAACATTTTCTAGTGAAAATATGAATGTTGTGTAATCCGAGTTGAATTGACAAAAAATGAGCAATTTTGCGTAGTCAATTGGTAGTAGAGGAGATATAATAGAGTTCGTAATAGAAATAGGCATGCCATTATGGTTTTGGGGAGTGATAGGCTAATGGGAGGATATACGGTCATTGCGGATTTAGGAGCCAGTCTGCTGCGCTTGCTACGCGATCATCTTACGCCTGACCCAGTGCCTCGTCCTGACCTGATTGGCATGGCTTCGCCCCGTGATGCGGGCGATCTGGCGCTTTCCTTATTTTTGTTCAACGTGAAGGAAAATGGCGAAGCGCGCCGGACGGGCATGGTGGATCGCGGAGGCGTGCTCCAATATCCGCCGCAGGCGCTGGATTTTTATTTTATGATGACAGCGCATTCTAATGCCGACCGATTGACGCGCTCACTGGATGAGCATCGCATATTAGGCCGAGCGATGCAGGTGCTATACGATAACGCCGTGCTTAGCGGCCCTTATCTGGAAGGCACGCTTGCCGAGAGCAGCGGTTCGATAAGGCTGACGCTTGCCAGCATGGAGGGCGAAGAGCTGATGAAGCTGTGGCAGTTCGGCGATTTGCCGTACAAGCTGTCTGTCGTTTACCGGGTTGGTCCTGTCATGCTTGATTCCAATCGCGTGAAGCCTGTTTCGCGTGTCGTCGAGCGTCATATTGTGCTAGAAGAAAAAGGCGGTGGCTAATTTGTCACAGCTTCGTTCCACATCCATTACACGCTGTTCGCTTGTTGTCTCACCAATCGACGTATGGACAAGACGGCTCCCTGCGCCCTCTGCGCTGATCGTCTTGCTTGAAGGCATCCATACCAAACCCATTCGGAAGCCCGATGGGACCTACTTGTTTCTTGATTTATCGCCGGGCAGCTACCTGCTCACGATTACCTCACCTTCTTTTATACCCTACCAGCAAATAATTGAAACAGCTTCTCTACCACCATTAAACCCAATTGTAACCGTTCCGCTTTTGCCTAGCCCAGGCTACGCTTACCCGGCAGCCTCGACAGCTATTGCCTTTGCCTTAAATGATGCTTCCGGTACGCCGTGCGCTGGCGTCAAGGTATGGGCTTATGCGAGCGAGGATACATCGGCTAGAGGCCGGATATCCCAAGACTTGCTGCCAGCCGGAGCAGATACGGCCATGATCGGTTTATTGCAAGGACAGACGGTTGCCGGCGAGAGCCTGCTGCTGCGAGGCCAGGGGATGGAAGAGCTTGTACGGGTAGCAGAAGTATTGCATGGAGGCGGTATTCGTCTCGAGCAGCCAGTCAAAGGAAGCTACCGAAGAGGTGCTGCACTGCTTCCGGCAGTCGATACGAGAAGCGCACATAACGGCATTGTCATACTCCCCTTTCGAGGAACGCTGCCGCGCAGCTTTGCGGTTAAAGCGTTTGCAGAGAGCGAGAGCAGCAATGCCTCGGCCGAGCTGACAGCGCGCGCCGGAGAAGTTATAACCGCGCAGTCCTTAACTCTTCACTAGAAGAAGGTAGAGCAGACTGTCGCATTCCAATTGGTCTTGGGGTTGATGCAGGAGAATTATGCCTGCCGTTACCTAATACATAAATAGATTCAGAGAGGAGATCACACATGGCTGAGTATTTATCGCCAGGCGTCTATGTGGAGGAATTCGAAAGCGGCGCCAAACCGCTCGAAGGGGTTAGTACAAGCACAGCGGGCTTTATCGGTCTTGCTGCTCGCGGTCCAGTCGAAGGCTTGCCGCAGCTTATTACAAGTCCTGCTGATTTTGGACGCGTATACGGTTCCTATTTATCTGAGAATGCTTTCGGCTCATACCGTTATCTTGCTTACGCGGTTAACCAGTTTTTCACGAATGGGGGCTCCCGCTGCTACATTACCCGGGTAGCGCCATCGGATGCAAAAACAGCCTCCAATGAAGCTCAGAAGGAAGCGGTTCTCTCTATTTCCGCTAAAAATCCAGGCGCTTGGGGCAACCAGATTCGCGTAGTAATCGCTCCTGCAAGCAAAGCAAAAACACCGATTTTTGAAGCGGGCGAAGGCAATCGTTACCGCGTGAAGAATGCTTCCGGCTTCTATGCGGGCGATGTAGTCGTCTTTACTGACGGAACAGAAAAGCAATACAACCGCGTCGTATCCGTCCATGATCAAGTGATTGAGCTGGCAGAAGCGCTTAGCGGAGACGTTGTGGATACAGCGCTTGTTCCTGCTAAAGTGCTTAGCACTTCGGAGTTCACGGTCAACGTTCTTTACGGATCGGAGACGGAGGCATTCGAGAAGGCTTCGCTTAACCCTGAAGCTCCAAACTATGTAGAGAAGCTTATTGCTCGCTCAAACATCGTCAACGTACAGGTGCTTAAGGCAGAAGACAGCAACGTTGCTCCACTTGAGCAAATAGCCGGCGCCGAGACGGCTTCGTTTGAAATTTTGCTGTCGGGCGGTAGTGACGGTACGGCTGCAAGCCTATCGGCTGCTGATTTTATCGGCGAAGACTTTGGCCCTGGCAAAAGAACGGGCATTCAATCGTTTATCGATAACGATGTTGTCAGCATTATGGCGATTCCGGGCGTAACTGACCCGAACGTACAATTGTCGCTGGTTGCGCATTGCGAAATTTTGGGCAGCCGCTTTGCCATTCTCGATCTTCCTCGCGAAGCGACGAAGGTGCAGGATGTGCTCGCTCACCGCGAGCTATTCGATTCAAGCTATTGCGCTTTGTACAATCCATGGCTGCAAGTGTTTGATCCGCTCGATAAACGCAATATCTTTGTACCGCCGTCCGGTACGATTGCTGGGGTATACTCCCGTTCGGACACGACGCGCGGCGTGCAGAAAGCGCCTGCCAACGAAACGCTTCGCGGCGTAGTTGGACTAGACGTGCAATACAACAATGGCGAGCAAGACATCCTTAACCCTGCCGGCGTTAACCTGATCCGCGCATTTACCGGTCAAGGTATCCGCGTATGGGGCGCTCGCACTTGCTCATCCAATTCGCTTTGGAAATATATCAACGTGCGCCGTTTGTTTATTTTCATCGAAGGCTCAATCAAGAACGGCTCAAGCTGGGTCGTATTCGAACCGAACACCGAGCAGCTATGGGCTCGCGTGCAGCGGACGATCGATGCATTCCTGACCCGCGTATGGCGTGATGGCGCTCTGTCGGGCACTAGCCCGTCTGAAGCCTTTTATATCGAGATCGGCCGCTCGACGATGACGCAGGACGACATCGACAATGGACGATTGATTTGCGTAATCGGCGTAGCGCCGGTGAAGCCTGCTGAATTCGTCGTGTTCCGCATTACTCAAAAAACAGGCTCGGAATAATAATTAGCTTCCATATCGAATAACGGAAGGGGATCCACATGCCAGGTGATCGTATTGATCCATATCGCAATTTTAGATTTCGTGTAGAAGTTGAAGGTCTTGAGCAAGCAGGCTTTAGCGAGGTTTCCGGTTTCGAGGCAACGTTTGATGTTGTCGAATACCGCGAGGGCAACGAAGTGATTACGCCCCGCAAGCTTCCAGGCTTGATTAAGTACGGTAACATTTCGCTTAAATGGGGCACGACCGAATCGATGGAGCTTTATGAATGGCTTCAGGAATGCGCTGAGGGCACCATTGAGCGTAAAACGATTACGATTATCGCGCTGGATGAAGAAGGCGAAGATGTTGCGACATGGCAGGTTATCGAGGCTTGGCCGGTTAAATATACCGCGCCTACCTTCAACGGTACCGGCAATGAAGTAGCGCTTGAGCTCGTCGAATTCGCGCATGAAGGCTTGACGCGTACGGCGTAGGCACGAGTAACTAGAGCTGGTTTATGGCGAACAAGGGATGGCAGCGGGCGGATAGCCGCACGCTCCTCTCTTGTTTTCCGCTTTTTAACATGAAAGATAAATCTGTGCATTGGAGTGATGGCTCGATGGCGTTTCAAACGGAATACGAATTTGAATTACCGCGCGGCTACGTCGACGATCAAGGCAATCTGCATCGCCGCGGCGTGATGAGGCTCGCAACCGCAGCTGATGAAATTTTGCCGATGAAGGACCCGCGCGTGCAGTCTAATCCAAGCTATTTGACCGTGATTTTGATGGCAAGGGTCGTTACAAGGCTTGGGGATGTTCGGCATATCGACACGAAGCTAATCGAGAAGCTCTTCACGGCTGACCTCGCTTACCTGCAAAATTTATATCGTCAAATCAATGACTTGGAAGCGCCTAAAGTGCTGACCGCATGTCCAAAATGCGACCATGAGTTCGAGGTGGCCGTCGATTTTTTGTCCTTAACGGAAGCTCTCTCTTAGGTTATCCGGTTGACCGGCTGTACGAGGAGGTAGGCTTCGTCGCATATTATTTTCATTGGTCGCATGATGACATCATGAACATGGAGCATGCCGAGCGCCGCCGTTGGTGCGATGAAATTTCCAGAATCAATCGCAAAATGAACGACGAAACAGATAGCGGCAGCGGCAAGAAAAACATTTTTGACGTATTTGGGAAGAGGTGACATGGCACGGTGGCAGTCATGAAGGGGCAAGAGCAAGGTCGTTTTCACGATGTAGCGACAACGTTTAAGTTCTGGGTGGAGCTAGACGACATCTTTGTTGCAGGCTTCTCGGAAGTGTCGGGCCTTGAGGCGGAGACAGAGATCGAGGAATACCGGGAAGGCGGCGTAAATGGTTACGTACATAAGCTGCCCAAAGGCGTACGTTTTCCGAATTTGGTGCTGCGCAAGGGAATGACGAAATCGCCAGCGCTTTGGAGCTGGTACGAAAGCACGATCGACGGAACCATTGAACGCAAGACGGGCGCGATTGTACTGCAATCCGCGGACGGTACCGAGTTTGGGCGGTGGAGCTTTTTTGACGCTTATCCGGTCAAGTGGACGGGACCCCATCTTAATGCAAGTACGAGTGATATAGCAGTTGAAACGATTGAAATTATCCACAGCGGTTTATATGGCGATTTTCAAGCCTAATTAGATGAGCGATGTAGTTTAAATAGCATTTTTGAGCAGGAATGGGAGGATGCATCCGTATGAAACGTATTTTGGACCGAACGAGCAAAGCAGCAGCAAAGCCATCAACGTCGGTTCAGCCGTTTGCCGGAGGCATCTTAAATAAATATAAAACGGGAGCTGGGCGGAATAACTTCGGTCGATTAGCGATGTCTCATGTGATGCGGAGCCAGCCGAATGTCATCCAGCAAACGCTGCAAGTTCAAGTGGTGGCGCCTAAGGCGGACGCTTCAAAGGTGAATAACAGCAAGAAGGCAGTGCCGAGCCCCGAGCGCAAAATAGAACGAATAATCGAGCGCGAGAGAGTAACGGTAGAACGAGAAACGATCGTATTTAGAGATATCACGCATGTGGTTAAAGAACAGCGAACGGTAAGGGAAATAGCCATTATGCAGCCTGCGGGCGAGCAGGGCAACCAAGAAACTGTGCAACAAAGGCTATTAGAGCAGAAAAGAGAAACGGCTGCCGTTAAGGAAATTTCAAAGCGTACCCGATCCGAAAGAACGATACCGCAGTCATCGCTGGCGCCTATTCAAGCATTGAAGGCAGAGCAGCAGGCGGATTCCTATAAATGGTTGCTAGCAAAAGCAAAGCTTCATCCTAATATCGTAATTCAATCTGTTAGCAAGCTGGACATGTTAATTAAACCGCTTGCGAAGGAGCGCGCGCATCTCACCTCTATTGAGAAGGGCCGCGCAAATCGTTACTCGGCGTTGCAGCTCACGAATGCTCGAAGAGGAGATAAGGTGCAGGAGCAGCAAACCGAGCAGGACGGGAAGGTTAGCAGGGCATTAGCGAAGATGAAGGAGCAAGCTGATGCTGCATGGCAGGAGGAAGCTGGGAAGCGGACGGCTGCCCTGGGCAAGGAGCAGCGGGAGACGGCGAAGCGATCCGATGCTGTGAGAGTGGAGCAGGAGGAAGCTGGGAAGCGGACGGCTGCCCTGGGCAAGGAGCAGCGGGAGGCGGCAAAGCGATCCGATGCTGTGAGAGTGGAGCAGGAGGAAGCTGAGAAGCGGACGGCTGCCCTGGGCAAGGAGCAGCGGGAGACGGTGAAGCGATCCGATGCTTTGGCACGAACGTTGCGCGATCATGAGGAACCGAAGGATGAAGGAGCATCTTCGTCATCTGCGTATTCGGCGCAAGGCGCAAACGGTAATAAGCCGCGACGGCTAGAGCATCGCGCGGAAGGAAAACATTCAGCCGAGCAGGCGGAATCATCGGCGTTAGCAGATATAAAGGTAAATGATGCTGCTATTCAAGCGATCACATCCGGATTAAAGAAAAAAACGGTCAATCTATGGAATGAGCAGCGCCAGCTTGGTTTGAAGGTAACAGCTACTTCTACATTCGATTACAACCGGAATCGGCTGCTTACGCTAAGGCTGCAGCGCGAGCCGCAACAAATAGCATGGCATAAAGAACCAAGCGATGGAAAAAGCCGTTTTGCAATTAACGCAAAGCGCCTTATCCACCGATCGCACCATAAGCAAGCGGATCAAACGCAGCATGAGGCGGACAACAGCGTTGCCGCAAACCCAATAACTAGCAGCATGGCTAAGCCAGTAGTCCCGCCAAATCGCAAGTTGGCGGCTGATAACGGAACAAAGCCAACACAAATCGATGGCCGCAAGCAACTAAATGAGATAAGCGCCGAGGAAGCTTCAACTGCAAAAGGTTTGATTCAGACGCCCCATCAAGCCGGCTCGTTGAAGCGCAGCGTCGCAGTGAATATATCACCGACGGCACAATTGAAAGTTGCTGCAATCAGAGAGCGGATGATTTCACCTAGGCTGATGCAAATGGTGCTGCGGCGATATGATCAGAAGCGGTCTAATCCTACACAATCCAGCCGGAAACAATCCGGTCAGAACACGGGTGAAGGATTAAACAGAGTCGGCAAAAATGCAGCGGAAGGCGCATTCGAGCGCGAATGGCAAGCGGGCCAACCTTTTACTGATGATCGAAAAGGTGACCAAGCTTCTTTTCCTTCATCGCGCAGCCGCAGGGCGATTGTACATAGACAGACTAAAGCTTCTCCTATATTGGGAGCAAGCCCAAATGATAACGAGATTAAACCGTTAGCGGCACATGCTAACGAAGCAAGCGGAGTAAACGAGCTGAAAAAGCCCACTTCCGCTAAGACTAGCGGGCCAGTATCGTCATTGCCAGCAGAGATGCAATTGCTTGTAACTCGCGGGCAGCTAGTCGCAAGAGCAACGAGCAATCAAGCAAAGGGAGTGCGCGCCAATGCGGATCTATCGCACACGCATGGCGGAGCACGAGCAAATAGCGGCGCAGCGGCTTCGGAGCGTGCTGCGCAAACGCCAAAAGCGCAAGCCGAAAAATCCTTGCATGCAGCACATCAAGCAGCAAGCCGGACTAATCGATATTTTGCCGGAGAGTTTCCTGCAAGTGGTTTGGTCGGAGCGAATCGGCAGGAGGCTGACTTCGTACAGCGGGCAGCTGTTAGAACGAATCAGCCGGAGTCTGGATCAGCAACTCAAGCTGCGTTTAAATCGGAACAGCCGGAGACAGGGTTAACAAAGCAATTAACGGTTAGAGCGGTTCAAGCGAATGCAGGCTCAGCACGGCGTGCGACAGTTGTGTCAAGCAAGACAGATCCAGGCTTCGTGCAGCGAGCAACAGTTAGAATGAGCCAAGCGGACACGGGCTCGGAACAACGCTTAGTGGATAGAGTGAGACAGTCAGCGAAGGGTTTATTACAACGCTCGACGGTTAACGTGAATCAGTCAACGAAGGACTTAGCACAACGTGCGGCGGGTAGAGCGAACCAATCAACGAAGGACTTAACACAACGCTCGGCGGATAGAGCGAACCAATCAACGAAGGACTTAACACAACGCTCGGCGGATAAAGCGAACCAATCAACGAAGGACTTAACACAACGTGCGGCGGGTAGAGCGAACCAATCAACGAAGGACTTAACACAACGCTCGGCGGATAAAGCGAACCAGACAGCTAAGGGTTTAACGCAACGCTCGGAGGATAGAGCGAACCAGACAGTGGAGGGCTTAACCCCACGCAAAGCAGATAGAGTGAGTCAGCCAACGATGGGCTTAACACAACGTGCGACGGTGAGAACGAATCAGTTAGCGAAGGACAAAGCGCAGCAAGCTACAGCTAGAGCAAATCAACTTGGGCTAGGCTCGGCACAACAAGCAGCGAACAGAACGAATCAGACGGTAAGAGGGAATGCGGTACGAACGGCGAATCATTTTGCTCAGCTCGACGTCTCCTTAAACCAGCGAGTGATGAGGGGAACTACGCACACAGCAGCAAGCACGGCAGAGCCATCCGCGAGTAGGCAAGCAAGCGGAGCAGCTTCTGCCATGTCCGGCTCCTCAGCACCAGTCAGCCATCCTTCGGCGGCGCAAAGCCGGGTCATTCAACGCAGCATTAGCGGTAGGATCAGCCCAGCATTAACTGCGGCTAGAGCGGTGAGCAGCAGCCAGCGTCAGCATGCTGCTGCTCCCTTCCAAGGGAAAGTCTCAGCGGCTGGAACACAATTGCTGCAAACCGTGCAGCGGCATGCAGGCCGAACCGGTATTGCCAGCAACGCAAATATAGGTTATGAAGCGCCGGCTAACTTAACGACGGTTGTGCAAGCCCGCAACGAGCGATTTAATCAGGCGCAAGCAATAAGCACAGGCAATGAGCAAGCTAGGCTCAGCTATGCGGTGACCGCCGGCAATCAAAGAGCAGCGGATTCACTGATCGCAAGCGTCCAGGGGACAAGCCCGTCGCCACTTGCTGAACGTGGCTCGATGCCGACGCTTGCGCACCACAAGCCGAAGCAAGCGGCGGTACAGGAGCCGCAGCGTCAGGTGAAGGTAGACGCGCCGCGCGAGCTGGACCCTGAGAAGCTGCAAAAAATGATTATGAAAATGCCGCAGCTTCGTCCCGAAGCGATTGCGGATCAAGTATATAAGGCACTGGAGAGAAAGATGAAGCTGGAGCAGCGCAGACGCGGCTTCTAGAATGACCGGATAGGAGGGAACGGCGAATGGCATTAAGCAAAGCTCAATTTTGGATTTTTCGTGCCAAAGAGACCGAGAAGGTAGACGTACTCTTTAATCCGACGGAGTATGAGATGGATTCCGGCAATCAGTACGCGGAGAAGGAGATTGCGGGTTTGCAAACCCCGCTTTCGCAATTCACGAGCGGCGACCGGACGACTTTGACGCTTAATTTATTTTTTGATACCTACGAAGCGGGGATAGACGTTCGTACGCATACCTCCAAAATCGTAGGCATTCTCGACGTCGATTCGGACTTGCATACGCCGCCAACCTGTAAGTTCATTTGGGGCTCGCTTGATTTTAAAGGCGTCATTACGAGCATCTCGCAAAGATATACGATGTTTTTGGAAACTGGCGTACCTGTTAGGGCATCTTTAACGGTCGTCATGCTGAGCTCGCAAACGATGAAGGAGCAATATCAAGCGATTCCGCGGCAATCCGCCGATCGCACGAAGCAGAAGACCGTTAAGCAGGGCGATCAGCTCTGGTCGATTGCGGCCGAGGAATATGAAGACCCTGGCGCATGGCGGCATATCGCGGAAGCGAACGGCATCGATAATCCGCGCATGCTGCTGTCAGGCAGAAATCTGACGATTCCGAGATTGGAGTGACGATTGTGGCTGGAAACTCCTTTGAAAGTTTGGAATCCAAATATGGCGACTTTAGCGCGCCTGAAGCTGATATTTTAATAGAAGGCCAATTGGCGAGGCTTTCGAATATGGCCGTTGAATGGGTCGATGTTGAGCAAACAACGGACGCGCAGGCCGATATAGCAAGATTTTCGATCTCGAACGGCTACATTTGGAGCGAATCCCGCATGCAATGGGTCGGCTCGACGATTGCGGTTGGCAAGAAGCTGCAAATCAAGCTTGGTTACGCCGACAAAAAATCACAGGTGTTTGATGGCATTATTACCGGCTACACCGTCGATTTTCCGTCGAATGGCAGTCCCAGCATCGTCGTGACGGCTATGGACCGCTCCTTTCTTATGATGAAGACGGCGCATTCCAAGGTGTGGAACAAAATGAAGGACAGCGACGTCGTTCGGCAAATCGCCGGCAATTACGGCTTAACCGCCGATCTGGACGATACCACGGTCACAAAAAATACGATCGAGCAAATCGGCGTGAGCGACTATCATTTTATCCGCTCGCTCGCTATGGATAATGACAGGCATTTTTACGTGGAAGCATCCAAGCTTATTTTCAAAAAACCTAAAACGTCCGGTACGCCGCTTATTACGCTCAAGTACGGGAAAAACCTCGTTTCGTTTACGCTGACCGTCGATGCTTCAAGCCAAACCTCCAAGGTCACGGTGCGGGGCTACGATGTTGACAAGATGGAAGCGATAGAATCGGTTGCCAGCTCCGTCACGATTATCGGAGGAAATGCGAAGAGCGGCCCAAGCGTAGCCAGCATGCTTTCGAACCAAAAAATGGAGGTCGTGTACACGCAGGCCGCCTCCAAGGATGAAGCGCAAGCGCTCGCGAAAGCGATGCTCGACCGGATATCGCGCGAGCTCGTTGCGGGCAGCGGAACTTCGATAGGTTTTCCAGAGCTAAAGCCAGGCGAGCTGATCAAAATTGAAGGTCTAGGCAGCGAGAAGCTGGACCAGCTGCTGCGATTAACGAAGGTTACGCATCGAATTGACGCTACGGATGGCTACATGATTTATTTTGAGACGGAGGGGAATGCGATATGAGCACGATGTATCCCGGTTTTTTTGACCAGCATCAGCGCTCCATGCAATCCGAGCAGCTATCCGGTGTGTGGAATGCCGTCGTTACCGACAACAAAGACCCTGATAAGCTTGGCCGAGTTAAGGTGAAGTTTCCGCTGCGCGAAGGGGAGCTGCAAACCGATTGGGTTCGCGTAGCTACCTTGATGGGCGGCAACGATATGGGCTCGCTCTTTTTGCCTGAGGTGAATGATGAGGTGCTTGTCGCCTTCTTAATGGGACGGCTGGATCAGCCGATCGTTATTGGATCACTTTGGAGCAAGAAGCAGAAGCCGCCGGCGCCAAACGATAAAAACGACATTCGCAAAATCAAAACAAAGACCGGGCATGAAATTACGTTTGACGATACAAGCAGTGCGGGCACGGTTACGATCAAAACGTCAAAGGGCCACCATATCACGTTTGCCGACAAGGAAAAGACGGTTACCGTCGAGACGCAGGATAAGCAGCAATCGATCAAGCTGGACGAGACAGGAAAGAAGGTCACGATCAAATGCGGGACGGCCTCTACGATTGAAATGAACGCGCAGGGCGATGTCAAGGTTACGGGCACCAAATCCGTTACCGTTAAAGGCACGCAGGTGAAGGTAGAGGCCGATGCGGCGTTGACGCTCCAATCGAACGGCATGCTCGAAGTAAAGGCGACCGGCATTTTGTCGCTGAAGGGCGCGATGGTCAAGATCAATTAACAGCGGAAAGGGGCTGCAGCATATGTCGGCTTCATTTTTGGGGAAGGGCTGGAAATTTCCCGTTCAAGTGGACGCTACGACCGGCCGCATTCGGATGGCGGAGGGTGAAGAGGATATTGAGGAAGCGATCCGAATCATCATCCGCACGTCGAAGGGCGAGCGCTTGATGCGTCCCGACTTTGGCTGCGGCTTGCGGGATTTTGTGTTTGGCACAACGGATGAGACTTCGCTTCGGCTTATTGCCAGCGATGTCCAGGAAGCGATTCGCATCTGGGAGCCTAGAGTGAAGGACGTAGAGGTGGAGGTTAAGCCCGATCGTCAAAATAACGGCCGCGTGCTTATGAGCGTTTCATACGCGGTGCGGTCAACCAACAATTTATTTAATCAGGTCTTTCCTTTCTACTTGGAGGAAGGAACGAAATAACGGGAGCGAACAACGTGATGAAGCACGGGGGAAGAAATGGCGGTGACAACCGTCCGCCGAAAATTAACCAACATACATTAAGCTCCTTTATGGCTCAGCTGAAGGAAATGGCTCCTCATTATACACCGGAATGGCGCTTCTCGCAGGAGGAGCCGGATGCGGGGACGGGACTCGCCTATTTGACCGCGGAGATGCTGGAGGAAACGGTTCAGCGGCTCAATCAGGCGCCGCTTAATCATTTTCTCGCTTTTCTTGATCTCATAGAGGTTAAGCTGCAGCCGCCGCGTCCAGCCCGCGCTTCCGTTGTGTTCCAGCTCAGTGAAGGAACGGCCGGTCCGGTCTATTTGCCGAAGGGAATCGCACTGACTGCCCCTCATCCCGAGGGCGGCGAGCCGCTCGTTTTTGAGACAGAGAAGGTGCTTGTTGCCACGCCGGCTAAGCTGATGGAATGGATCAACGTGCATCCTGAACGGGATCACATCGCTACGGCTGCCTTGGAATATGGCGATCGGCTAAAGGGCGGGCTCGCAGAGTCTGTCAGCCTGTTCGATACGAGCTCTAAGGCAAATGAGCAGGAGCATACGCTGTTTATCCGACATGATGATCTCTTTCTGGTGGACCGGCCAAGCCGGTTTTATCTTCACGTCCACCATGCCGAAAAACGTTATTCAGAGCCGGAGCTTGCGGCATCGCTAGCATCGCAGTGGGTGGAATGGACGTACCCTTGCAAAGGCGAATGGGTGAAATTTGATGAGGCGACAGCAGCGGGAAATATGGTTGTTCTACATAAAAAGCAAGCAGGAAAGCTCGAGCTAACGGAGCATGAGGGAATTGTTGGCCGCTGGATCCGCTGTACGGTAAAGCAGCTGCAAGGCGAGGCTTCGCCCCTTCTTAAGATGCATCTGGAAATGGACAAAATTAGGCTGCGGGCCGCGCATGATTCGGCCGGCGACGCTGAAGGCATTCAGCCAGGCGCTTTATATTTTAACGATACCGAGCTGTTAAAGGATGGCTTTTACCCTTTTGGGGAGCATTTTGTTCCCTATTCCGTTTTTTATTTATCATGCGAGGAAGCGTTCAGCAAACGCCAAAGCAAGATGAAGCTGACCTTCACGGCAAAGGCGATTCCGAGCAGGCTGCGGATGGCCCAGAACCCTGAGGTGAAGTGGAAGATGGTCATGCGCACCTCGGACTTTGAAGAGAAGGATCCTCCGCGCATTAACATACGCAGCGTGCAATGGGAATATTGGGACGGAAATAACTGGGCAAGGCTGCCGGGCAGCGAGCAATTCGGAACTTTGTTTGCGGAGCTGCCGGAGCAAGAAGCAAGAAGCTTCAGCTTAACGTTTGAATGTCCGGAGGATATGGCGCAAACCTTCGTAAATGGCGCATCCGATTATTGGATTCGGGCGCGGGTGCTGCAGACGGACCCTATAATAGCGGCAGTTGTTGAATATATGTCGCCGTGGCTGTCACAGCCCGTGCTCACCTATGCGCATCCCTCTCAGACGTTATTTATGCCGGAGGATGTGTATACAAGAAGCAATATCGATAATTTTGACCGAACGTCCTCGGCCCAGCAAGGGAATCCATCCTTTCGGTTGTTTGAACCGATTCCGTCCCGTTTTCCAACGATGTATGCATCGTTTGATATCGCGCCGTTAAAGGGCCCGATTCGTCTGCATATGGAGCTGGCGCGAAGATTTACGGCGCGCAATCAGCCGCCATGGGTCGAATGGGAGGCGCTTTGCATGGAGGCTGGACGCCATGTTTGGCAGCCTTTGAAGGTTGTGGACAGCACGGAGTCGTTCACGGTAAGCGGGGAGCTTCAGTGGGTTGGCCCGCCGTCGATGGCTTTGGTTCGCTTGTTTGGCCGCGAGCGCTATTGGATCCGCGCGGTCAATCGCGATAGCGTGCTCGGAGACTCTTACCCTAGCAATCCTGTTGCTGCAAGCATGCATTTGAATGCGGTGTCCGTAAGGCAGCAGGTAAGCCAGGAGAAAGAGGTCACGATTCCATCAGATGGTTTCGTACAGCTGGCTCCATCTGCTTTTATCGAGGAAGAGGTGTGGGTTGATGAGCTGGAGCATGTTACGCCGATGGATCGCATCGCATTGTCTGACGCCCAACCGGATTATTACTCGCTTCAAAAGGATGGCGACGGCAATGATCAGCGTTTTTGGGTGAGGTGGCAGCCAGTCGCCTCGCTTGCGGAGTCCGGTCCGGTCGATCGTCATTATTCGCCGGATCAAGCAGGCGGAACGCTGCAATTCGGAGATGGCGTGAGAGGCAAGCTGCCTTCCTCCGATACGGCAGAGACGGTGCGCGTTCGCTTTAAAACGACCGCAGGGGCAAGCGGGCATGTGGAAGCCGGGCAAATTACCGGCATGGTGCTGCCGTTTGCTTTCGTAAGCGGCGTCAGCAATCCGGCGCCTTCAATCGGCGGTGGCGATGCAGAGCGAATCGAGCAGGTGCTCTTGAGGGGACCTCAGCGCCTTAAGCATCGCGGCCGGGCGGTGACCGCCAAGGACGTAGAGTGGATTGCCAGAGAGGCATACCCGCAAATTGCTAAGGTAAAATGTTTAAGCAACCGAAACGGGCTGCTTGAGCGTTCTCCGGGATCGATGACGGTCGTTGCTTTTCCGGCGGGCGGCATGGCGAATGCGGCGCAGTTTCCTGAGCTCCGCAAGGCTGTGGAGCGCGAGCTGATGCGATCTGCCTCAAATCTCGTATCTTTGGGCGGCGCTATCCGAGTGATCGAACCGGCATATTTGGAAATATCGGTGAATGCCACGGTTGCGTCTGATTCGGTAGACGAGCTGCTGCCGCTGGAAATGGCGTGCACGTCCAAGCTTAACGCATTCCTGAACTCAGTATCCGGCAATACGGACGGAAAAGGATGGAATATTGGCGAAGCGCTGCATGTGTCAGTGCTTCACTCGCTGCTGCATGCTGTCCGCTCGCTTTTATATATTGAACGGCTCTATATTCATGTGATCAAAATCGAGAACGGCAACCGGACGGAATGGGACCCGGCCCGGATGGACGAGGTCATTCACGGCATTGTCGTAAATGGCACTCATACCATTACTGCCATACCGGCGCCAACTGATGTCAAATAAAAATGAGCGGCGCTGCACATATTGCCAATCAAGTTAAGGAAGGAGAGATCATATGCTGCCAAGGCTGCCTTTGGATGACCGCACCTATGCGGAAATTGTCCAGCAATCGCGAAGGCTGATCCCGAAGCGCGTTCCAGAGTGGACCGATGAGAATGCGCATGATCCGGGCATCACGTTTATTGAGCTGTTCGCATGGCTGACGGAGATGCAGCGTTACTTTATTGGCCGCGTTCCCGACAAAAACAGGCGCAGATTTCTTGATCTGCTCGGCATTTCGCCTGCCGATGCCATTTCTGCTAAGGCAGTCGTTCGCTTCACGAACGTTACGGAGCCGGTTACGCTGCCTCGCGGAACGAAGCTGATGGCAGAGGATCAAATGTTCGAGACGGATGCCTCTATCTCGCTCGTTCCGCTTGCGCTGGACCGGATCGTAACCCGTACGGAGCGGGAAGCGAACGATGTAACGGCAACGAACGATCATGCGAACGTAGCCTTTTATGCTTTTGGCAAGGACGCAAAGACAGCCTCGAAGCTGTATCTTTCCTTCGACCGCGAGCTTGCGCTATTTGAGGAAGTAACGATCAACGTGAAGCTTTTGGATGCCGGCAAAGATATTCATGAGGAAGCCGAGCATAAGCACATTACCGATCGTTCGGTCATCTCGCCTTCTGCCCGCCTCTCATGGAAGGCTTACTGCTGGGATGAAGCGTCGGGTACAGCTGGTTGGCTGCCTGTCGAAATTACTCAGGATGAGACGCTTCACCTTACGATCAGCGGAAAAATAACGTTTCGCGTCAAATCGCCAATGCGGACCGTTACGGTTCATCCTGCAAGCGAGTATGCACGCTATTGGATTTGCGGCACGGTTGAGGAGTCCGGCTACGAAATGCCGCCTCGGGTCAGGCAGCTGATGCTGCATACCGTTGAGGCCGAGCAAAAAGACACGTTAAGCGAAATCATCGATTTCACTGTTAAAGGGGAGCCGAATGAAGCGATACATATCGATACCTATTTAGCGGTGTTTGGACAAATTCGGTTGCAGGTAAGAGATGCGGAGGGCGCATGGCATTACTGGCAGGAGTCGGCTGATCTTGATGCTATGCCGCAGGAGGACCGTCCGCTTCCGGTCTATACGCTCACAAGGCATGCTTCGCTAGATCATGTCACGATTGCGTTCGGAGACGGCAGGGCGGGCGCGGTCCCGCCTCCAGGAAGGAGCGTTCGCGTCATTGCGAGCGAAACCAAATTTGATCTGTACCGGTTAGTAGGAAGAAGCAACGGCCTGCCAAACCAGACGTTCGAGCTTTACAATCTTTCATGCAAAAAACGTGATGCGCTTGGATTGCAGATTGGCGTGGCGGAGGAGGATGGCACACAGAAGTGGGAGGACTGGGCGCGAGTAGACGAATTTGACCGCTCGAAGCCAGGCGACCGCCACTTTGTGTATGATCCTATCAAGCGGCTCATTTCCTTTGGCAACGGCGAGCGGGGAGCTATTCCGCCAGCAAGCCTAGACACAAACATCGTGCTCATTGCTTGCGAGCTTGGAGGCGGCAATCGCGGCAATGTGAAGCCGCATCTGATTTCGGAATGGGTGAATGAAGCGCAGAAGGCTTTGCAAATCGGGGTAAGCAATCCTGGGTTTGCGGCAGGCGGTGCTGAAGCGGAGACGCTGCAGGGGACGCTGCAGCGGGCACAGGCCGAGCTAAAGCATACGTTTCGCGCGGTAACGAATGAGGATTACGAAACGATTGCCAAAGCAACGCCCGGCGCGGCTGTCGCTAGAGTACATGCCATTCCGCTATTTACGCCGGGGCTAGCCGATTATCCGCGAGAAACGGCTGCTGGCCAGATCTCAGTCGTTGTCGTGCCTTTCGGAATAAGCGAGACACCGGTACCTAGTGCGGGTTTTCTACAGACCGTAAAGCGCCATATCGATACGCGAAGGCTGGTCACGACAGAGGTTCATGTCATTCCTCCGGTCTATATTAAAGTGACAGTGAATGCGGTTGTAGTCGTCGAGCCGCAATTCGTCGACGAGGGACAACGATTGGTTGAGCAGCTTAAGCGTCTCCTAAGGCCGCTTGACGGCGAGCATGGGACGAAGGGCTGGACATTTGGCCGCTCCGTCTATAAAGGCGATATTTATAATGCGCTCAGCATGGGAAGCGGCGTTGTTTATGTGCAGGATTTGTGGATCGACGCAGAGGGCCCTCATGTGAGAAAGAGCGCAGGCGGAGACATAAATCTTCCGCCCCATGGACTTGTTTTCTCTGGCGAGCATGAAATTGAACTCATAAGTCGCACGCATCTGTAGCATCGTGGAAATCGGCTGCAAAGGAGGTACAGCATGAACGGACAAAACCACTTTTTCTCGATTGGCCGCGAGCAGGACTGGCTGCGCGGCACCGGGTACAATCTGGAGTATCATTTGGCGGGCTACGGCGTTCGCCGCGACCATAAATATGGGATAGCCGGCACGCTGCAGCTAAATGAGCTCGCAGGAACGGCATCGGTCAAGGAGCTTGCCGTTTCTCAGCATGAGCATTTGTATTTGCTGGACGAGCGGGCGGATGTGTGGATTTATGATCGCCGCAATTCGGATCATAAACGGTTGTTTACGCAGGGGCATGGCCTGTTCAGCAATCATGCTAGACTTGCTGCCTCCGGCGACCTTTTATTTGCCGCCGATCGCACGAGCGAAAGAACGGTGGCGGCTTATCATACAGGCAATGGACAAACGCTTTGGTCGCGAATGGGCGACGAGGCTGACGGCATTGCGCTGCAGCCGCTTGCTATCGCGGCAGATAAACGTTATGTGTATGTTCTAACGCCGCTGGAGCTTGATGCCGGAGCGGATGAACCTACTGTGGCGGCAGGAGCCAAGCTTGGCATTATACAATTTACGCTTGGCGGCGCAATCGCTCGCGTCTGGAGCGATGCCAGCTTCACCCAGCATGTGCGGGCTAAGCTTAGGCATTTGAATCGAACGTATTTTATGACGATTGCGCCTTCCGGCGAGCTTTATATTTTCGATACGTTATACGCCAAGCTGTTTGCCTTTGGACCAAGCGGACAGATGCTCGCAAGGCGCGAGCTAGCCTCGCTTCCATATGCCGGCTTGTGCGTCGATAGCGGCGGGACGCTTTATGTAGGCGATTCGCGGCAGATGGACCAAGTCAGCGAGGATGACCGTTTTATATTGCAATTAAATGCAGCTGGCGAGCTGATGGGACGGATTACGGGCTTTCGCGGCAAAGCGGACCAGCTTCTGATCGATGAGAAGGACCGCATGTACATATTAAACGGCGAGGACGGAACGGTTACGATATTGAACCTGCAGCCGCAAACCTTGTTGATGGAGGAAACGGGCGTACCCGAAGGTGTCTGGCTATCGCAAGCGTTCGACAGCGCAGAGGCCGAGACGGTTTGGCACAAAATGGCGCTCGAAACGTTTATTCCTGACGGGACGCAGCTTCATGTCTCGTATTTCAGCCAAAATGATGACAGCTGCATCATCGACGGAAGATACCGCAAGGTGGACGACTGGCTGGCTGATTCGACGATCCCCTATCGCGATAAGCTGAAGGGGCTCGAGGGTTTTTGGTCGCCCCCGGTTATTAATCCGAGGGACGCGTTGTTTTTTGGCGCGAAAGGCCGTTACTTATGGCTGAAGATCGAATGGATCGCTTCGGAGCGATATACGCCGCTTTTGGAAGCGATGCGGGTTTATTTTCCAAGGGACACCTACTTATCCTACTTGCCTGCTGTTTATCAAGAGGATCCGGCAAGCCGTGATTTTCTTGAACGTTATTTATCATTATTCGGCACTCTGTTTTCCGGGATTGAGGAAGAAATCGAGGACCTATCGGCGTACATCGATCCTGAACGGGCAACAGGCGAGCATTTGCGGTGGCTTGCAACCTGGGTTGGTCTGGAGACCGATGACTATTGGACCGATAAACAGGTACAAGCATTCATTCAGGCGGCGCCGGAGCTGTACCGATTCCGCGGCACACGGCAGGGCTTGATGAAAACGATCGAGATCTACACCGGCATAACGCCGCTCATCGTTGAATATTTTCAGACAAAGGCGATGCGTGACAACGCCGAGCTGCGGCATTTGACGGACCAGCTGTACGGCGGCGACCCTTATACGTTTACGGTGCTGCTAAGGCCGGAGCAGGCACCAACGGAGAAGCAGCGGGTCGTCATTGAACAGCTGCTGGACGAGCAGAAGCCTGCCTTTACGGAAGCGAAGCTTGTGCTGCTGCAGCCTTGGATGTATTTGGATCTGCACACGTACCTAGGGATTAATACAGTGCTTACCGAGCCATCGCTGCTCAAGCTTAACCCAGACAGTACGATGCCAAACGATACGCTGATCGTGGACATCGGCATGGAGAAGCGCTTGGATGTCCATACCCGTTTAGAAATGGATTCAGAGCTGGAATAATATAAAAACGCGAAGGAGCGGTACAGGTGAAAAAATCGAGGCTGTATCCATTTGAGAGAAATCGTTATTTTTACGGGAAGCTGCTGACAGTGCGCGATTTCGAGTCGGAGCAAAAATATTTTAACGATAAAAGAAGGCTGTTGAACCGGCTGCTCTATGGCAGCGGCGTGTTGTCCGGCATGCAGGTGGTCGCGGTAGACGATAAAACGATCTCGGTCGAAATGGGCGTAGCAATCGATTATATCGGGCGCGAGCTCGTCATTCCGTCTCCAGTTACGCTGAAGCTGTCGATGATTGAAGGCTTCACGAACAATGAATATAAGAAGAACGTGTATTTGTGCATCGCTTATGACGAGAAGGGGAAGGAGCCGATTCATTCGGTCGGCAACTCCGCTATTCGCAATGATGAGGTAAGCGAATATAACCGTGTATTGGAATCCTACCGTCTGTTCATCAATGAAGAAGCGCCGGCTCCTTCCTCGTTCGAATTCGTCAGGCTGCTGGAAAATGTGGCTACGATCTATGAGGATGCGAATGTTCGCATTACGCAGCGGATGCCAAAATACGTAAACGTCGGTGAAGTAGTCGAGATTAAGCTTGTAGTGGAGAAAACGCTGCAAACGCCTCGAATCGCGTTCTCCTATGACTATGAAGCAGCGGGCTTCACTTCGGTCGGGCATGATGGCAACCACGTATCCTTTGTAGAGCCGGGGGATGCGCAGGAGACGGAATACTCGGTCAGCTTCCATGTGAAGGCACCGCAGACGGCGGGCGTCAAAGCGGAGCTTGCCGTTCCGAACCGCGCAGCGCAGCTGACGATAGGCGATTCCGTTATACCGCTGGATACGAATGCCAAGCATGTCATCGATGTGCTGGATGAGCCGGTTGCGAACCGGATCTTGAAGGATTGGCATGAGCGTACCTTGGAGCAAGCGGTTGAGGGCGCAGCCGATCAGAGCATTTGCTTAGCGAAGATCAGCCTTCTCCAAATGGGACCGACGTACATGATTGAGAAGGTTGACCGCGTTCCTTTTGACGAATATATCGAGAGCACCTCGCTCCTACAGCGCCTTGCGCAAACAACACGTTCATCGTCGCTGCACAAGTTTTATGCAAGCGCGGAGACGCATGATTTGGAATATGACGAGAAGCCGTCGCTAGACGTGCAATATCATCCCGAGCGCAATGAATTTGATTTCAAGCTCGGCATTCCGCGTCCGCAGCATCTCTATGACGAGATTGCGACCGGCACGATGGAAGTGGCGCTGGAATCTATCGGCAAAACGGGCGGCTTCTTCTTCTCGCGAGGGAAGAAAAACTACGTATCGGATGAGATTCCGCATGGTTTGGGCGATGGCCAGGTATCGGTTGTCGTAGGTTTGGAAGAGGTAGACCGGACGATCCAAGGTGGCGGCACGAATACGATGAAAAAGGTATACTACGGCCAAAGCGATGTTTTTAAAGGGACGGAGTTTGAGCCGGATATTCCGAATGTGTCGCTGGGAACGATTGTATATCCAGAGAAAGGCACATTCCGTATCGGCATGAAGCTGCAGGGCGAGACGGAGTCATCTGCCTCCGTAATAGCGGTCCGTTGGTGGGCGTTTAAGAGCTTGGGCGCTGCTCAGGCTGGCGAGCAAACGGAGGATCCTTCGGATCAAGGGCTCGCCGAAGCGGCTGCCTCGCAGCAGGAATAGACCATGATAAGCTGTTCAGAAGATCGATAAGCACGATGATCTTGCTGGACAGTTTTTTTGCTACCAAAAAGCGATAGAGCTATAATAGAGACAATTTTATTCCAATTATAAGGAGAGTTGATCGTGGAGGATGCTTTTGAGAGGCTTAGTGAACTTAGCGAGGGAGAGGTTAGAGTTCTGCTGAACGACCTGCTAAAGCTGACAACGGCATCCACAAAGCAGGGAGACGGGGAGCATAAGGCTCTTGCAGATTCCGTTAGGCACTTGTACAGCAAGCATGTGGAGCGGGCTGCTGAAGCCGAGCAGCGCAAGCGTACGGTACATATCATGTTCAGCCTGTCAGATGCCGGTTCCTTGAAGGTAACGCTCAGCAAGCTTGGGAAACGCATGGAAAACGAGGTGCTTGCGTTTAATGATTGCTTCTCAACCGGACCGATCAACGAGCTTGTGAAGGCGGAGGGGCAGCGGAGTCGTGAAAGCTGGCTTTCCGAGCGGTTTTCGGGTTATTTATTTAACCATCATATGAATCATGAGCATAAGATCGGGCGGATGATTGAGAGAATTGCCGCAATAGCAGGGCAAAAGTCAATCGTCATATGGTGCGGGGATAACGCTCATGAACAGGTCGGGCTGCGATTCGTTATGCATTTGCTGAAAGGCCGAGAGAATGAGATTCGAATGATGAATGGTTCACTTTTTTATCGGAATAGCCTGGCAGACGCGCAAGGCAGCAATCGTTACTACGCACTGGGGCTGCTGGAGCCGGAGCTTTTTTTGAAAATGGTAGAGTGCTTCGAGCAAGCGGAGCTGCTATCGGAATTCGATAGGCAGCGCTATGAAGCAGAGTGGCTGGAGCTTGCGCAGCAAAAGAGCAAGCTTCGCCTTTGGGAGAATGGGCAAATAAAGCATGCAGCTGAAAATGAGCTTGATAAACGGCTTATGGACGTGATTGGCAAGCTAACGGAAGATACGGACGACGGCTTCGTGAAGGCCGGAGCTGTTGTAGGGGAAATCTGGGGGAGTTGTACTCAGCTTATCGACTATCCATTTATTGAATACCGGCTGTGGACGTTAATTAGCGATGGTTATTTAGCCTTTCGAGGACTGCCAGGCGCCATGCATCAATATGCAGTCAAACTAAATTCAGGGAGGATACTAGCATGAAGCCGTTGTACGGAAAGGATTCCGCCATTCCTTATGAGAAAACAATCGTATTTCTTGGAGACAGCATAACGGATGAGGGGACGTTTATTGCCTTTATGGATGCTTATTTCCTGCAGCATCTGCCGGATCATCAGATCACTTTCGTTAATTTAGGAGTAAGCAGCGAGACGGCATCCGGACTTAGCGAACCGGACCATCCTTTTCCGCGCCCCTGCGTGCATGAGAGAATCGACAAGGCACTATCGGAGGTCAAGCCGGACTGGGTCGTTGTCTGCTATGGGATGAATGACGGCATTTATTATCCCTTCTCCGAAGATAGATTTGAAGCCTATCAGCAAGGGATTCTAAGCGCTGTTGGGAAGATTAAGCAAGCGGGAGCCAAAGTTATTCTAATGACGCCTCCTCCGTTTGATGCGGAATCGTTTGATGCCGGAAGCTTAATGCCACTCGGTCAATCTACATACAGCTATGCAGCGCCCTTTGCCCAGTATGAGGATGTGTTGAAGCGCTATGCAGACTGGATAATGTCTTTGGAAGGAATCGCAGATGCGCTTGTCCCGATTCATGATCAGATGCTTCATCTATGGGAGAAGAAGCGCGAGATGGACCCGCGCCATGTTACAGGGGATGGCATTCATCCGAATGCAGAAGGGCACTGGCTTATTGCAAGCAGCCTGCTCCGCGTGCTGTTTAATATTTCGCTTGAGCAAACGCCGGAATACGTGCTGGAGCCGGGCAGCTCGGATCTATTCACAGTCGTTCTAGAGCGGCATCGCTTGCTTAGCTCCGCTTGGAAGGAGCATATCGGCCATACGAATCCGGGTAAAGCCGATGCGCTTCCGATTGAGCTGGCTTTGCTGAAAGGCGCTGCTCTTGCAAGTAAGATACGAGAGCTTGCAGCACTGCCGGAAAATGAGGGTAGAATTAGAACCTCGTCTTGGAAGGGCTATGAGCGAGTCGATTTTATGCTGGATGGAAGAGAAGGGCTCATTGTTTTTCCAAAGCAGTTTGCTGCCGGGAAGCCGTGGATATGGCGCGCTGAGTTTTTTGATGCCTTCGCTTATGCCGATATGGCTTTGCTGGAGCAGGGCTGGGCTATCGCTTATTACAGGTTAAGCAATATGTATGGCTGTCCTGGTGCAGTGGAGCGAATGCGGACGTTTCAAAGCTATGTGACAAGCACCTTCGAGCTCACTCCAAAAACGGTTCTCTTTGGCTTTAGCCGCGGCGGACTATATGCTTTTAACTACGCTGTTAAATATCCGGAGCAAGTAAAGCTGCTGTATTTGGATGCCCCTGTCTTGGATATGCAAAGCTGGCCAGGCGGAAAAGGGGAAGGCCCTGGAGCGCAGGCAGAATGGGAGGAGTGCTTGTCCGTTTATGATAGGACAGAGGAGTCAATTGCCACTGCGGGCTGCTCTCCACTCGATAGAGTAGAAGAGCTTGCAACTGCAAACATTCCCGTGCTCATCGTTGCGGGGGATGTGGATATTCCACTGCCTATAGCGGAGAATGCGCTACCGTTCGAGCAGCAATATCGGCAGCTGGGCGGGACGATTAAGCTGATCGTGAAGCCGGGAGTCGGCCATCACCCGCATAGCTTGGAGCAGCCAGAGCCGATATTAGCTTTTATCAGGCAATATGCTCAGCAATAAGATGTTCTAAAAAAAAAGCAGGCAGAGGAAATTTCCTCTGCCTGCTTAATGTTATGGCTCAGGTACGATGTACGTCATTTCAAGTCTGACGGGCTTGTCTTTATTTAACAAAAAGGTAAGAAGCGTGTTGCCTGATTTGAACAAGACGGTCGACCGGCCGTTCTCCAGCTTCTCCTTCGTGGAAACCGCCTTCGCGGCTAACAGCCGCGCGTAAGTCTGTTCCATTACGGTGGAATTCCAAGTCGTTAGCTGGCGTACAAAGAAGGCTTCAGGATTGTCCTCGTCGACTTCAAGCTGAAAGGACATTTGCAGCGCGCTGAATGTCAGCGTCTGCGGCAAGATCGGCTCTGCGGTCAAGCTCTCATCAGAAGCGGAACCGTCAGAGCTGCTTGCTGCGCCAGAAGCTGTATCTTTGGTGCTCGGCACGGCAGTCTCGCTGCTTGCGGCTAATGTCTTAACTTCGACACTTGACGGTACAGGGGTTGATGTTGGTGCTGCAGACGCTTCTGCGCCGGCGGCAGATGTTGGCGTAGCTGATGGCTGCCCGGCTGCTTCTCCCGCTGCTGTCGCTGCTGGTGACGGATTAATGACGCCAGCCTCGGACTCGGCACCTGCATCAGGGGCAAGCTCCTCGGAGCCAGCCGTTTCGTCTACCGCGTCTTCCTCAGGCGCGATTACGGGCGCATCGGGAGCGCCTAATGTTTCTTGCAGCTTGACGAGTGAAAGATCCATGAAGCCTTCCGCAAATAAGCTGCCTCCGCGGAAAAAACCTTTATAGAGCGGCGCTCCGTCCATATCGAACAACGCGCCTACGCCTTCATATTTGGCATTTACAAATTTGCCGTCATATACGATGCCGCCTGCGGCGTTATAAGCTTGCCCGGTGCCGTTCTGCTGTCCTCCGGCAAACGAGCCCGTATAGACGACGGAGCCCATTTCATTAAACAAGCTGCCAATGCCATGATAGCTGCCTAGCAGGAAGGCTCCGTCGTATTTCACAAATCCGGATGGGAAATATTGTTTCCCGGGTCCTGAAAGCTTGCCGGCAAGGAAATTTCCTTCATAGAGGAGCACGCCGCTGCTGTCGAACTGCTTGCCTGCACCCTCGTAGACGCCGTTGTTGAACTGCCCTTCGTAAAGCAGCTTATCCGGTCCGCTGTATAGCTTGCCGTCGCCGCTGTAAACCCCCTTCACGTATGCGCCGGCATAAACGATGCTGCCGTCAGCGTTAAAGGATGTTCCGGCACCCTCATATGCGCCAGCTAGAAACTGTCCTTCATATTTGGGCTTGCCGTCTGGATAAAATAACGTTCCGGCACCTGCGTATTGATCGCCTGCAAACTCCCCGCGATAGAGAAGGACGCCTTCTTCGTCATACAGCTCGCCTGCCCCAGCCATCATTCCTTTGGCAAAGTCGCCTTGATAGCGCAGCTTGCCGTTTGGATAATAAAGCTTGCCGGCTCCCGTGTATTGTCCGTTTTCCAGTTGGCCCGAGAAGAGCAAGCTGCCGTCCGCATCCGTAATGGTTGCCGGTCCCGTAAAGCTGCTTGCTGCTGCAGCGGATGCTTCAAGCTGCGGCGTCCGTCCGAACCATTTGTTAATTAAGGCAGGCGGGCTAATAAAGCCAAAATAGACGATCACAAGCGTAATGATGACAATTAGCGCAATCAGCTTCTTCGCTATGAAGTAGCTTCCGATCTTCAAATAATTGTTAAGCGATCGGAGCGGCCCGAAAATAGCGGTGACGAGCCATTTGCGCAGCAGCGCGAAAAGTCGCTTCGGCAGCGTTTTGGCGCGCTTGATCGGAGCAATGATTTTGCGTTGAATCGGCTTTATGATGGGTTTGAGCAGTTGTTCGATCATGTCATGGCACCTGTATCGTCACTTGTCCTGGATTTACGAGCTGAATGACGCCCCCCCAGTTGCACATGCATTTTGAAGAATTGTTGAGAGCGGGCATGTTCGCCACCAGCACGGTTGGCGAGCCGGGTACCCATGGAGCGGCTGTAACGGGAATGCAGGGCTGAGGAGTCAGTACGCCTAAAGCGGCAGCCGTTGCGGCTGCGACCATGGGATTCGCCATCGAGTTGCATACGCCAAAGGGTAAAATATTAACCATCGGCTTGTTATCCATTATGTTTGCGATCGGCATAGCCGTCAAAACACGGTTGGCAGGAAGTACATTTAATGTACTTGGAGCTGCTCCGAAGGAGCATTGCATCGTGGCTCCGCCGCATACGAGTTGTCCCATAAATTTCCTTTCCGCGAGTGAGCACAAATCGGTCTGCTCCTCCTATTTTCTACTATATTCATAGTACTATAAGCCCTAAACGCCATCAACAAAAACCTACGGAAACAGCTAACATTCGAGCGATAGTTACAAGTAAACTAATGCCAAACAGCAAAACATGTAGTACTATGGAAATAGAAGAATTATGCAAAGTGAAAGCGATGGTGCGCATGCGAAAGTCCACAATGGGTATTGCTCTGCTGCTAATGATAGCGATCGGCCTCGGCTTCTGGCTTTATCCGAATTCAAATCACTTTCAGACCCCTCCTTATACGACAGAAAAACCACTCACCTATTTGTCGAAAACTTCCGCTGGCCCTGACGGGGACCTAATCGTTATTGGAGACTCTCGCCAAGAAATCGTGCGAATGAGCAGCGATGGCAAAATTAAAGAGCTTATCCGCCAAAATGCTGACGATGGCATCAGGCATGATTTTACCGATATCGCGGTTGCGGAGGACGGTACGATCTATGCGCTTGATACCGTCTTGGACAGCTATGGGCTCTATGTGCAAGAGGAACGGATCATAAGCTATACGCTGGGCGATACGCGCGGCAAAGACCTTTTTACGTTCAAGGGAAGCGGCACGAACAAGCGAGTAGGCCTCATCAAGGGTCTTCAGGTCGCAGGAAATGATGTTTATTTCTATATTAATGAAGATAACAAGGTACAGTTGAACCATTTGTCGGCAGCAGGCGGCAAGCCCGAGGTTACGCTGACGTTTGCTTTGCCGGAAGATCGTTATCTATCGGAAATTGTAGGCTACAAGCCGGACAATATCTATTATTCGACGAAGCGCGGCGCTATTTTTCGGGTGAAGGCTGACGGGGCGAGCGAGATTTCTTATCCGCTGGACGGTATGGACCGCACCCGCAAAAACTTCCCGGAAGGGCTGCTGCTTCAAGATAACGGAAGATTATATTTTGTAGATCGTTTAGTTAATGCGGTTACGAGCATGAATGCGGTAGATTCCAGCGATTTGGTTACGGAAATAGATGAAGCGACGCTGAGAAAAATCGCGCCGAACGCCGAGAGTCTGGATATTATGGACCTGACGATCGATAATGCGGGGCAGATGGATATCGTGCTGGATGATCGCATTGTCAGCATAGCCGCGGCTAAGGGCCAAACCAATATGCTGACAAAACTAACCTATGAGCGCAGCTCCATCGTAAAGGGCTGGCTGATTTGGCTGTCTGCTGCCGTGCTGGCGATTATTCTTTTGCTGCTGATGAGGCTATTTTACGTACATGTGCTCAATCGCAGAATTTCACTCTTTTTTAAACAAGTATTCGCCATTGTTCCTATATTGATCATTGCAATGGTCCTGTTGTCCAACTTCATCTATGACAGCTTCTCCAGCAGGATGGAGGATGAGATGCAAAGGCAGCTTTCGCTGCTTGCGCGCAATGGCCAAAATATGATTAACGGCGACCAGTTGAATCGACTCACCTCGCCTAACGATTATATGAACAAAGACTATCAAACGATCCGCAGCAAAATGAACTTCCTGTTCGAAAGCGAGGACGCTGCCAACCGCAAGGGCTTATACAGCACATTGTATAAATACGAGAACGGCGAAATCTTTATCATGATGGATGATGATGACGGCGTTAATATGTATAAGCCGTTTCCAGTCAATGATCAGAATCGGCTAGTCGTTGAGAATGGCGAAGTTCTGACCGACCGCTGGGAGGATGCGACAGGCAAGTGGCTGTATGCAATCGGACCTATCTATGACTCCTCGGGCAAAATTGTCGGCGTATATGAAACGGGCCGCGATTTGAACGTTCTCTATCAATCCAATCAAACGATTTACAAAAGCGTCATGCGGAATATTGGGCTTATAAGCTTGGTACTCCTTGTGCTGGTGCTGGCTGTTACCTATTACCTGCTGTCTTCCCTTCGCAAGCTTCGCAAAAGCGTCATGGAGATGGCAAACGGCAACTGGGATGTGAGAGTCAATATCCGCTCGCAGGATGAAGTGGGCGATTTGGGTGAGCAGTTTAACCGAATGGCGCTTCATATTCGCACTTATATTAAGGACATTACGTCGTTCAGCGAAGCCTCGCACCGTTTTGTACCGCAGCAAATTTTCAAATACTTAGGCAAAAAAGGCATTACGGACATCCATCTCGGCGACCAGGTTCAGCAAAATATGACGGTGATGGTCGCGAATATCCGCTCGTTCCACCAGCTTTCGAAGCAGCTTTCGCCGAAGCAAAATTTTGATTTCATGAATATGTTTCTTAAGCGCTTTAGCCCGTTTGTCCGCACGGAGGAAGGGCTGATCAGCAAATATTTAGGAGCGGGCTTCATGGCGCTGTTCCCTGCCCGGAATGAGGATGCGCTGCGCGCGGCAGTCGCCATACGCAGAGAGCTTGTATCCTATAATGAAAGCTTGAAGGCTTCCGGCTTCGCTGCCGTCGATCTTGGAATGGCGATCCATAAGGGACCGCTGATGCTGGGCATCGTGGGCGAGGAGCAGCGGATGGAGGGCAACGTCATTTCGGATGATGTGAACATTACCGCTACTCTCGAGCGCATGTCGGATACGATGGGTGCTTCTATACTGGTTACCCGTACTTTTTTTGAGCAGCTTCGCTCTCCCGAGAAGTACCGCTTCCGTCAGCTTGGACGCGTCCGGATTGACGGCAAGGATGATCCGATTGAGCTAATCGACGTTTACGAGGGCGATTCGGATTCGGAGCGCGGCTTGAAGGATCGTACGAGGCTGATGTTCGAGAAGGGCATTATGCTGTGCCAAGAGGGGCGTTTCTTCGATGCGCGGGAAACGTTTATCGAGGTCATAAAAATCAATCGCTTCGACAAAGCGGCTAAGCTTTATTTCTACCTTTGCGATGAATATTACCAGAAGGGTTCGACAGAGGGCTGGAACGGAACGCTGGCCGTATAACAATAGGAGCAAGGTGGAGGCGGGACGAATGCTAGTGGGACAGTATCGGATTGAACGCATTTCTACAACCGAAGAAGCAGGGAGAATCGTCGATTTTTTGCTATCGGACCATTCCTTTGACGATACGCGCTACACGCCGGGGGAGCTGGTTCATTTTCGCGAGCTCCCCTACCGTGCTCTGAAAGAGGAAGTTTTCTTCTGGTATGCCGAGGATGAGCTTGGCAACATCATTGGCATCAACTGCATTGCGGAAAATGAGCAGAAGACCGGCGGCTTCAGCTGGGATTATCTCGTTGTGCACCATCAATATCGCAAGGTAGGCTTGGCAGCGATGCTTATTGAGCAAATGTATGCTTTTTTAAAGACGATGAACGCTAGATATCTAGTAACCTATACGTGCGACTTGCCGGAGTATGACCGCATTCGACAACTGTTTGAGCGAAGCGGCTTTACGCTGGTTGGCAGATGCCCAGATTATTATTACGAAGGGGAAGACCGGTTAATCTATCATCGAAAGCTGGTTTAAAGCGAAATGAATATGGACAGATTTTTGCGTGCAATCGGTGCCCGTCCAGAGGATCAGCGAAAGCTGCTTATGATGGCGCCCGTTTTTTTTATTTGCGGAATATCCGAGATGCTAAATTATAACGGCTTCATGACGTTGTTCAATCAACGCTTCGGAAGCGAGTACCTCCCTTACGTTTACGCGGCGGAGGCTTTTATTTTGCCGTTAGAAGCTTGGCTTTTGTCCTGGCTGGCTGCCAGACTTCCCAAGCCAAAGCTGATGCGAGTGTTATATGGCATCTTGCTCGGCATTGTTGTCGTTAACGGCTTGGTGCTGCTGGTGCTGCAAAGCTTTGGGCTTGAGCTGAGATGGTATTATCCGGTTTTGTTCATTGCATCAAGCTTTGTCGTCAGGCAGCAGACGATTCTGCTGTGGAGCCTAGCGGTTGATCTATGCTCAACGCAGCAGGCGAAGCGACTGATGCCCGTGTTTGTTGGCTCGGCAACGCTTGGCGGTGTAGCGGCAGGTTTGCTTGCGCAGCTTATCAGCCTTGCTTTTGGGCCTGAGGTTGTATATGCGGCTGGCGGTTTGCTGCTTCTGGCGGCGCTGCCCAATTACCGTAAAGTCATTTCCCGTTATTTGGTTCCGTTATCGATCAAGCTCGAAGCAAATGCGCAGGAAGAGGAGCAGGTTTCGACGGCTGCGGTGTTTAAGCATGCGCTGCGATCGCCCTTTCTGTTAACGGTCATCTTATTGATGACGCTTATGCCAGCGCTTTATTTTCTGATGGAATATCAATTTTTGAACGTGACCAAAATCTCATTCCCGAGCGAGCAAGCATTCAGCCGTTTTTTTGGGATGATTACGATGGTGCTGTTCGTGCTCGCGTTTTTGCTGCAGACCGTATCGGGTAAGCTGATGGCGCGCCTTGGCGCAAGCCAAATGCTCACGGCGATATCGGGCGTATATGTCATTTCGTTTGCCGGCGCGTTGATTTTTGTAGGCGGCTCGGCTGCGCTTCCGATCATTTCGGCCGGTTACATGCTGCTGTATTTGCTGCTTTATTATTCAGCGGAGCCTTCTTACCAGCTATTTTTCAAAACGCTTCCGCTTGCCCAGCGGGACAGCTACCGGTATGCGGCGCAGGGCATTGCGGCATCCGCGGGCATTTTGATCGGCGCTGGCTTGCAGTTTTTGCATTCAGGCTTTGGCCTATCTTGGACGCTGCTATCTTTCGTTGGACTAGCCGGAGCGGCGCTGCTGTTTGTGCTCGCTTGGTTTGGCAGAAGGTTTTATATGCGCGAGCTCGTTAACAGCGTACAGACGCTTGGGGAAAATGATCTGGCGGAGCAGTTCGATGAATTCAGCCGCAATGATGCAGCCATCGATGAGGTGCGGAGAATGCTGAAGCTTCCGCAGGACTCAGCCAAAGAAATTGCTTTGCAAATTTTAGGCAGGCTGCAAAATCCGAATGACGTGACGGAATTGCTAGCGCTTATTGATGATCCTAATCCTCGCATTCGTGTGGCAGCCGTTCGCGCGATGAACCTAGAGAGTGCGGATTTGCATGCAATGGTTAAAGTAGCCGCTTTTCTGGAGGACCCAGATGACGAGATGCGCGCCGAGGGCGTAAGGCAAATCGGCAGGATGAAGCATATGGAGCACCAAGCGTTCTTTTTCCTGCGGCAAAAGCTGCTCGATCGGCATCCAAGCGTCGTAGCCGAGGCGGTTAAAGCGATGTACTCCTTCAATAACGCGCCAAGCTATGAAGCGTGCGCGGAGGTGATCGACCGTATTCTGGACGAGGGCGGCGAATCGTCGGTCTATATATGCCGGGTAGTCGCAGAGCTAAAGCTCCATGCTTTCGTTCCGAAGATCGAGAGGCTTGTCGATGAAGCGCATCCCGCGGCAAGGGTAGCAGCTATTTCTTGTTTAGGGACGCTGCAAGTAACGTCGATTATTCCGAAGCTGCTGGAGCGCCTTCCGATGATGGATCAGGAGATGTTCCGCACGACGACGGAGAGCTTTATTCAAATGGGCAGCAGCGCGGTGAAGCCGCTGCTTGACTGCTTGCCGGATGCGCCGCCGAAGCGCTGGACATCAGCGGTCTCAGCATTATCTGCCCTGCTGCCAGATGAGCAGGTGCGGACGGGCCTGACGGATGAGGCGCTTAAGCGGCTCAGCGAGCTTGAGGCGGCTTCCGGTTATTCGTTATCGCTCAAGCAGCTAGGCAAGGCAGAGCTTTCGCATCTTGCGCTTATGCGCTGGCGGGAGGTTCGTTCCTTTATTTTTGCAGGCGTATGGGCGATATTAAGCAAGCTGGCCGATGAGCAGGTTGTGGATGCAATTAAACATGCGGCTGCCGATGAGGACGAAGAGATTCGCAGCAACGCATGGGAAGTGCTCGCCGAGGGAATGGGCGAGCGGCGGTTATCGCAGTTTCTGCTCACCGTACTGGAACGAGGCGAAGAAGGCAAGCCCGTTCAGTCGGACGAAGAAGCGCGTTCCATTTTGGAGGCGGCCGTAAAGGGAAGCGATGATTGGTGGCGGGAGATTGCCGCAGCCGCATTAGTAGAGGAGGGGGAGCATATGGCAAGCGACGAGCAGATGATGAGCAGACTAAATAAGGTCGTTTTTCTAAGACAGGTTCCCTACTTTACCGATTTGTCGCTGGAGGAGCTTGGATTGATCGCGAGCATTGCGGAGGAGCATACATGCCTGGATGGGGAGAACCTGCTGGAGCGGGGAGAGCCCAATCCAGCGATGTACGTCATTGTTGACGGCAATATCGAGCTGACGAGCATCTCTGCCGCAGGCTGGGAAGGCACGATTGGCGTGCTTGGAACGGGCGATGTGTGCGGCGTAACTTCAGCGCTCGACAGCACGCCGTCTACCGTAACGGCGCAGTCCTTGCTCGGAGATGTACGGGTTTTGAAGCTGGTAGGCGATAACGTCTCCAGACTGATCCGCTTGTATCCCGAGATCGGGATCGGTCTGCTGCGGGCTTCGTTCGCACGCATCCGGCTGTTGGAAGAGATGATGATGCGGATTGATTCGTAATAAAAGCAGGTTTTGCTGTTGCATCGCATCTGTTGATTGCATATAATATAGATTAATGTTTCATATCCGAAGTAAAGCGATGATGGAGACAAGTAAGCAGTGCTTTCGCACAGGGAGAAGACGCCGTAGATTGAGAGCGTCTTTGTGAAATTAGGCTGCCGAACATTCACTCCGGAGCAGACACCTGAAACGCCGCCGCGGCATGCCGCATGGCGCGAGTAGGGGAAGTCCGGTTCCCGCCGTTATGGGGCTAAGGGATTGCAATCCGCTACGGCTGGAGCGTAATCCGAATTAGGGTGGTACCACGGTTCTTTCGTCCCTTTAGGGAGAGAGGGCCTTTTTTTGTGTCATGATTTAGGGATGATGATATGGAGGCGAAGAAGAATGAAGGAAAGATTGGAAGGACTGCGCGGCGAAGCGCTGCAAGAGCTGCAGCATGTAGAAACCCCACAGCAGTTAAATGATTTGCGCGTCAAATATCTTGGCAAAAAAGGTGCTTTGACTGAAATTTTGCGTGGAATGGGCGGTTTGAGCGCTGAAGAGCGTCCGGTAATCGGCCAGGTCGCGAATGACGTGCGAGCAGCGATTGAAACGGTTATTGACGAGAAGCAGGAGGCATTCCAGCAAGCGGAAACGAATAACCGTCTTTTGGCGGAGACGCTTGACGTTACGCTTCCAGGCAAGCAGCTTCCGACGGGCTCCGTGCATCCTTTGAACAAGGTTGCTCAAGAGATTGAGGACGTGTTTATCGGTCTAGGCTACACGATCGCCGAAGGTCCAGAGGTGGAAACGGATTATTATAACTTCGAAGCGCTTAATCTGCCCAAAAACCATCCAGCGCGCGACATGCAGGATTCATTCTACGTAACGGATGATATTCTCATGCGCACGCATACATCGCCGGTGCAAGTTCGGACGATGAAGGCGATGAACGGTCAAACGCCGGTTAAAGTAATTTGTCCAGGCAAGGTATACCGCCGCGATGATGACGATGCAACGCATTCGTTCCAGTTCAATCAGATCGAAGGCCTTGTCATCGGCAAAAACATTCGAATGAGCGATTTGAAAGGCACGCTGCTGCAATTCGTGCAGCAAATGTTCGGCGCGCAAGCGCAAATCAGGCTTCGCCCAAGCTTCTTTCCTTTCACGGAGCCAAGCGCAGAGGTTGACGTAACCTGCGTGCAATGCGGCGGCAATGGCTGCCGGATGTGCAAGCACACGGGCTGGCTTGAAATTCTTGGCTGCGGCATGATTCATCCGCGCGTTCTCGAAATGGGCGGCTATGATCCGGAAGAGGTAAGCGGCTTCGCCTTCGGTATGGGCGTTGAGCGTATCGCGTTGTTGAAATACGGCATTGACGATATTCGTCATTTCTATACGAACGATCTGCGTTTCTTAAGCCAATTCGCAAGAATGTAGCAATGAGAGAAGGGAAGAAGAGAGATGAATGTATCCTATAAATGGTTAAATGAATATATCGACCTGTCCGGATTCAGCGGAGAAGAGCTTGCTGAGAAAATGACGCGCGGCGGCATTGAAATCGACGTTGTCGAATCTCGCAACAAGGGCGTAACCGGCGTCGTAGTCGGTTATGTGAAGTCGAAGGAAAAACATCCGGATGCGGATAAGCTGAACGTTTGCAAGGTGGACGTTGGTACGGGCGAAGAGCTTCAAATCGTATGCGGCGCGAAAAATGTCGATGCAGGCCAGCTTGTTCCGGTTGCTGTTATTGGCGCTGTGCTGCCCGGCGATTTCAAAATAAAACGCGCGAAGCTGCGCGGCGTTGAATCCCAAGGGATGATCTGCTCGGCGAAGGAGCTTGGCCTTAACGATAAGCTTCTTCCGAAGGAGCAGCAGGAGGGCATTCTGGTCCTTCCGGCAGCAACGAAGATTGGAGCGTCAATCGGCGATGTGCTGGCTATTGACGACGAAGTGCTTGAGCTCGATCTGACGCCGAACCGCTCGGATTGCCTGAGCATGCTGGGCGTAGCCTATGAAATCGGGGCTTTGACTGGCCGCGAGGTGCGTTTGCCAAGCGCAGTCATTAATCACACAACTGAGCGCGCAGACAGCCTTGTGTCGGTCAGCATCAGTGCGCCGGAGCAATGCTCGCATTACTCGGCACGCTATATTAAAGGCGTAAAAATCGGCGTCTCCCCATTGTGGCTGCAAAACCGGCTGATCGCTGCCGGCGTTCGTCCGATCAACAATGTCGTTGACGTTACAAACTTTGTTATGCTCGAATATGGACAGCCGCTGCATGCCTTTGATGCAGACCGCCTTCCGGGCGGACGCATTGATGTGCGCCTAGCGAAAGCAGGCGAAACGCTTGTAACCTTGGATGACCAAGAGCGCAAGCTTGAGCCGCATATGCTTGTCATTACGGATGGCAAGGAGCCGATCGCGCTTGCGGGCGTAATGGGCGGAGCAAGCACGGAGGTATCGGGCGAGACGGTTAACATTTTGCTCGAATCGGCTAAATTTGATGGCGGCACGGTAAGAAAAACGTCTCGTCAGCTTGGACTTCGTTCGGAATCAAGCATCCGCTTTGAGAAAGAAGTTGATCCGGCGAGAGTCATTCCTGCGCTTGACCGCGCTGCATCCCTTATCGCTGAGCTTGCAGAAGGCTTAGTTGCGGAAGGTATCGTAGAAGTAACGGCGGGAGAAGCGAAGCCAGCCAAAGTGGCGGTTTCCTTGGACAAAATTAACGGCTACCTCGGTACGGAGCTTTCGAGACTAGAGGTTCAAACGATTTTTGGCCGATTGCATTTTGAATATGAGCTGTCTGAAAGCAATGTGTTTTCGGTAAATGTACCGACTCGTCGCGGCGACATTACGCGCGCGGTTGATTTGATAGAGGAAGTCGCTCGCCTTCACGGCTACGATGAAATTCCGACAACGCTCATTCATGGCGATGTTGTGCCGGGCTCCTTGACGAAGCCGCAAGCGATTCGCCGCGAGCTGCGCAAGCGCCTTTCGGATGCGGGCCTTCACGAGGTGGTTAGCTACTCCTTCACAGGGCCTGAGCGCACGAAGCTATTCCCGGCGCTAGCTGAGCAAACGGTTCCGGTTCGCCTTGCGATGCCGATGAGCGAAGACCGCAGCGTACTGCGCACGACGCTTGTCGCTCAGCTTCTGGAAACAGCGGCCTATAACCGCAACCGTAAAAATGAATCTGCATCACTATTTGAAATCGGCAGCGTATTCCATACCGATGAAGAGCAGCTGACGCGCTTGCCGCATGAGAAGCATCGTTTTGCAGCACTCCTTACGGGCAACCGCTCGGAGGCGCAGTGGAACATGAAGGCAGCTCAAGTGGATTTCTACGATGCGAAGGGGATTTTGGAGACGATATTTGCGGTGCTTGGCTTAACGGCAAGCGTTACGTATGAAGCGGCTCAACCTGAGCATTTCCATCCGGGCAGAACTGCTGCCGTTCGCCTTCACACGCCGAAGGGCGATGAAGTGATCGGCTATGTCGGACAACTGCATCCCGCGCTTCAAATTGAATCGGATCTAGCTGACACTTATGTGCTTGAGATCGGTCTTGATTTGATCTATGAGCTGGCTGATTCGGAGATCGAATACAAGGTGCTTCCTCGTTATCCGGCTATGCAGCGTGACATCGCGGTAGTCGTTGACCAAGAGGTTGCGGCTGCTAAGCTAACGGGCGTAGCGTGGGAGATTGCAGGAGAATTGCTCGAATCTGTCCGCGTCTTCGACGTATATACCGGAGAGAAGCTTGGAGCAGGCAAAAAGAGCGTTGCGCTGTCGCTAGTTTACCGTCACGGCGAGCGTACATTGACTGATGAAGAGGTAACGGAGCTGCATGGGAAGGTTGTATTACAATTAGAACAATCTTTTGCAGCGGAATTGCGTAAGTAGGCAGGAAACCTTCAAAGCCGCATCGAAATAGTTCCTAGTGAGCTATTGATGCGGCTTTTTTCCTTGTAATACAAGGCATAATTGTTATTTCTTCGATGATTATGCTTGTATTTCAACGTGAAACGAACTTTTGAAGCCAAAGGCTGCGGTCAGCCGTTTACGCTTGCTCTACTTGGACAATAGGAGGATTCGCCTTAATGGATGCTGAACAAACAGTAGTTACGGTTGATATATATGGAGTTCAATATAAATTAAAAGGTCATTCCAATGTGGAATATATGAAAAGGGTTGCAGCAGCAATCGACGAAAGCATGAAAAAGCTGGCAAAAGGTTATCCGAGACTCGACATGCCGAAGCTCGCGGTGCTCTCAGCCGTGCAAATTACGGAGGAAGTTTTCCGTCTGCGGCGTGATAATACGAGGCTTCTGGAGGAGGAAGCAAAGCTTAACCTCATGATTCAGGAGCTTGAGAAAATAAGCGAGCAGGCAGTTTCGCTGAAGGCTGAGCTTGCCGAAACGAAACGAATGGCGAGCGAGCAGCTGCAGAAGGCGAAGGAGGCTGCGGAGGCGGAGCTAGCCGAAATGCTTGCGCTCGCGGAAGAGCAGTCATCGGCCCAGAAAGCGGCAGCGGCGGAGGCAATCAGGCTGCAGGAGGAAACGATTCTTCGGCTTACGCAAGAGAACGTGGAGCGGATCGCGGCGCTTCGAACGAAGAAAGACGAACAGCTAGCGAAGGTTCAATCGGAGAAGCAGGCTGAACTGGATGAGCTTGCGCGGCTTAAGGAAACCGAGCTTGCCGAGCTTGCGCGCGTGAAGGAAGAAGAGCTGACTGAGCTTCGAAACAGAACGGATGCAGAGCTGTCGGATCTGCATAGTCTAATGGAATCGGAACAGCTCGAATTAAGCCGTGCAAAAGAAGCGGAGCTCATGGAGCTGGCACGGGTTAAGGAAGCCGAATTGACTGAGCTGAAAACCCGGTTGGAAGCGGAGCTATCAGAGCTGCAGCAGGCCAAAGAAAATCAGCTGATGGAGCTTGAGCTGGATAAGGAGTTACAGCTAGCCGAGCTTGAAAGAGTGAGAGCGGAAGAGCTGGAGTCGCTAAGAAGCGAGAAGGATAATCAGCTATCCACGTTGCAATCCGAGCACGAAGCGCTTTTGGCAGCCGAGGCGGCAGAGAAAGAGACGCAAATGACCAAGCTTGAAGAAAGCTGGCAGAGCAAATGGGATGAGCGCGAGCTGAGCTGGCTGGCACATGCAGAGTCTTCACAGATTGCGCTTGCCCGGCAGAGCGAGGAGCGCGAGCAGGCATGGAAGGCGGAAGCCGCTCAGGCGGAGCAAGCGTTCCGCGCTGACCTTGAGCGACGCAGAAACGGCTGGCTGGAGGAGCGGAGCAGGCTGCAAGCTCAGATAGCCGAGCTTCAGCAAGGCTGGAACGCAGATAAGGAAGCGCTGGAGCAGCGCCTAACGGCAGCGGATGATCAGCTCGTTCAGGCGATGGAACAGGAAGAGACGTTCCGGACGTCTTTTGCGCAGCTGGAGAGGGATGTTCAAGAGCGGGAGAGCGAGCTGCTGCTTGCCCAAAGCGAGTTGAATGAGACTCGAACCCAAATTGAGGAGCTGCAAAAGCACAATAGCCAAGCAAACGCGCAGGTGCAAGAGCTGGAGCAGAAGCTAGCCCATGAACGGAGCCACGTCTCTGCAGCGGATAAGCGTGCTACGGAGCTGCAGCAGCGCTTGAAAGATGCGCAAGAGCTGGAGCAGAAGCAGGAGGAGGCGCAACTCCAGCTTGAGGAGCAGCTGCTTAAGCTGCAGCTCGAGCAGGAAGAGAAAGAGCTGATTCATCTAGCTCATATCGAAGAACAACAGCATATACTGCGCGCCGAGCTAGAGAAGCAGCGAGATTTGTTGAATGAAGAGCACGAGCAGCAGTTGCAGTCGCTGGAGGAAGAGAAGCGTGAGCTCGTGAGCTCGCTTCAACTGGAGCAGGAAGCGCAGCTTCGAGTGGTAGAAGCGGAAAACGACGAGCTGTTCAAACAACTGTCCGCAGAAAGCAATGAGCGCTATGAGCGCCTAACAGCCGAACGTGATGCAAGGGAAAAGGAGCTTGCCGCGAAGCACGAGGAGCAGCTTCAGAAGCTGGTTCATCAAAATGAAGAGCAACTGCTTGAGCAGGCTGTTCAATACGAAGAGCAAAACAAGCAGCTTAAGCATGAATTTGATGAAAAATCCAAGCAGCTTGCTCATGAATACGAGGAGCGGGTTAACCAGCAAATTGCTGAACGTGAAGCAAATGATAGAAAGCTCGTTGATCAATACGAAGAGCAGCTGCTGGCGCAAGCCGTTTCGCATGAGGAGCAAAACAACAAGCTTACTCGTGAATTAGAGGAACGGGCAAGGCAGCAGGCAGAGGAGCATGACGAGCGTTATAAACAACTGGCTCGTGAGTATGATGAGCTAGTAAGAAAACAGGCGGCCGAGCTGGAAGCGCAGTCCAAGAAGCTTGCCGGTCAGTATGAGGAACAGCTGCTTGAGCAGGCGATTCAATATGAGAATCAAAATAAACAGCTGGCTAGCGAATTTGAAGAGCAAGCGAAAGTGATTGCCGCTAAGGAAGCTGCTCGCTCTGAACAACTGGTTGACGAGTATGAGGAGCGTTACAATGAGCTTGCCGCGAAGCAGGAGGAAGAGCTTAAGCAGCTGGCGGACGAGCGCGAGGAGCGCTTGCAGCAATTGACTGCACAATACGATGAACAGCAAAAGCAGCTCACGGCCAATCAAGAGGAGCTGCTGCTTCAACAGCAGCATGATTATGAGACGACGATTCAGAAGCTGCAGGCGCAGCTTGATCGAATCGAGCAGATAGCAGCTTCTGCTGCCGACGGCGAGCAAGCCTACAAGGCCGAGCTTGAGAAGCTGGAAGCGCGGGAGCAGGAGCTGACCGAGCAGCTTGAGTTTACGGCAGCACGCGAGCGTATCGCTTCGCAGCAGCTCGAGGCAGCGGCAGCGCGCGAACGCGAGCTAAGCGAGCGCCTGCAAGCGCAGCAGCAATATGCGGAGCAGATAGCCGCTGAGGCGAAGCAGCTGGAGCTAGAGAAGCAATCGCGCGAAGCGGACGAAGAGGCGCTCCTTGAACAGCTAGAGAGAGCAAGGCGGGAAGCCGCTTCAGCTTCTGAGCTGAAGGAAGAGCTTAGCGGGCACACTTCGAAGCTTGCGAAAGAGCGCGACGAGGCTGCGCGTAAAGCAGAGAAGCTGGCCTATGAGCGCGATGAGGCAGCGAGCGCTTTGGAGTCGTTGTCGTATGAGCGCGATGAAGCAACGCGTTCCGCGGAGAAGCTTGCCGAGGATCACGCGGATTTGCTTGAGCAGCATCATAAGCTGAAAAACGAATACTCGAAGCTGCAAACCGAATATAACGAGTGGATTGAGCTTATCGAGCACAGCTAACTTCTGATTTACAGCAAAGGTGATGTACAAAAAGCGGTACCGCTTCTCGTATAAAAAGGTTGGACGGCCGCTCTCATTTGCTCAAAACACAATCGGACTAAACAAGCAGCCATATACCACGCTAAAAAAAGCGTTACAGGAACAAACCCCTGTAACGCTTTTTTTCATATATCAGATTAACCATAAGAGACAATCGTACCGGTAGGACCGAGGGCGGATAAGCTGGCTAGCCGTATCAGATCAGGGGTCACGATGGCGGGATCTTTGCCTGTTGCATGCATTTCGGTTCGAAGAGTACCTGGATTGTATAGGTTAACGAGAATGCCGTGCTCATGCTCTTCATCTGCGAGCGTGCGCGTTAATGATTCAAGTCCGGCTTTAGCTGCGCTGTATGCTGCGTAACCGCCTGCTCCGTTCCAAGAAAGACCGGAGGTTATATTGATAATTCGTCCGTACTTTGCTTTGCGCATAACCGGCAGTGCAGCCTTTGTCAGCAGAAACGGTCCCGTTAAGTTGATAGCGATTTGATTTTGCCACTCGTCAGACGATAATTCATGTACAGTTCCTTGCTCAAGTACGGCTGCATTGTTCAAAATAATATCGATATGGCCAAAATGCGCGGTTGCAGCAGAGACCGCTTCCTGTACCTGCTGATCGTCAGATACGTCCGTTTGCAGCACGAGGGCGGTTTTGCCCGTCTTCTCTTGCACGACCACTGCCGTTTCTTCAAGCTTCGCCAGACGTCTTCCCAGCAGGACGACTTCCGCGCCTTCGGCAGCAAAAGAAATGGCTGCTGCGCGGCCCAATCCTGTTCCAGCACCACTAATAATGGCGACCCGATTTTGCAGTGCTCCCATCACCATTCCTCCATTCGCAGTTTGTATTGTGAATATCTTATCAGAGGCTGGGCGGCAGTGGAAGAGGCTGAGCGATTAGAGTTTTTTTGTTAATCCCAAAGTAATGATTATATAAGCGAATGGAAAAAAAGACAGAGCTGCTTATAAAAATAGACCGGAAAAACAAAAAAAAGCTGCTCCGAAGGTTTGTGTAAACCAACGGAGCAGCCTTTATTTTGCAACTATTATTTACTCAACGACTAACGTCGTTTTCATTTCTCTGTGGCCTGCGCCGCAAGGAATATTGCACACCATTTCATAAGTACCCGGCTCGCTGATGTTTACTGCAACGCTTTTGCCTGTTTTAATCTCATAGTCGGTTTTTTTGATAAGCGCGCTGTGCATGCCGTCTATGGAATCCAGCTTAAGATTAACGGTTTCGCCAGCTTTGATTTTATATTCCTTCTGGTCGAACTTCCAGTTAGATGCTGTTATTACAAGGTCGGACGATGCTGCGCCGCTGTCTGCGACAGTGGTGTTTGCTTCCTTATTCTCTTCTTTGGTGTTGCTCGCGCCGCATGCGGCGATAACGAATACAAGACACATTGCGCTTGCAAATAGCAGCCATTTTTTCATTTGTATAGCTTCCCCTTTCGATTGTCCAGCTTTTTCATTTCGGTTTGCTTTATCCATTGTACTCCAACTTGGCATTGAATGCAGTGACAGTGATATGACAAACTCATGAAGAACGTGTGAAAAGTCAATATATAGATCCGCTATCAAAATGGAATGCCGTATAAGCGCACAAGCCCTTGACCGCCGTTGCATGGCAATCAAAGGCTTGTGCGTTTGTACGGCCGGATTTAGAGGTTTTCAGCTAGTCGTGGCTTCGTCTGCCAGCTTCATATGGCGTGCTGACTGGGATGAACAGATCGATAATCCCAATTACGAGCGCGGCCAGTATGGCGCCGAGCAGCGTTACGGATACGCCTCCGACGATAAATTGAGCGATCCAGATGACGGCTGCGCTGGCGATAAAGCCGACGATACCGCGTCCGAAAGGTGTAACTCTTTTGCCAAAGATGCCTTCAATGATCCAGCCGAGCGCAGCGATGACAAGAGCGAGGAAGAATGCGCTCCAAAACCCGCCAACGCTAAACTGAGGAACGATGAACCCGACAAGCATAAGCACTAGCGCGGCTACAATAAACCGAACAACATGGCCCAAAAATGTCATTGAGATACCCTCCTAAAGTTTTGCGAATTGAAACTGCAGTGCATGCAATTTCTTTTCTTTTTTGCGGCTAGAGGCCGCATTAAACCAAATCAGAAGCACTTACCTCGGTGGTACAATGCAAAAGTTACGTCGAAAAACAGCTCTTTCGTTTATATTGTGACCAATTGAGCATCATTTATGTATGAAACCACGGTTCAGCCCGTGCACGAAAGTCCCGGTTCGGCTATAATAGGAAGGCGAGAGGAGTGTTATTTGTTGGACACTAAAATTTTGAAGACACTTGAATATCCCAAAATCATACATAGATTATCACAGCATGCGGCAACATCGCTTGGCAAAGCAGCAGCGGAGTCGCTTCAGCCCGTATCCGACTTGGAAGCGGTTAAGCGGATTTTGCAGGCGACCGATGAAGCTTATACGGCTGACCGTCTTAAGGGAAGCGCGCCGTTTGGCGGCGTTGTCGATATTTCGGCACCGCTTCATCGTGCCCGTATCGGCGGTACGCTTAATCCGGCGGAGCTGCTTGATATAGCGGCAACTGCACGAGGCGGCCGCCGTGTGAAAAAGCATATCAGCCTATTGCATGAAGATAATCCGATTCCGATGCTGCATGAGGTCGCGGATCAAATTAGCGAGCATAAGCAGCTTGAGGATGCGATTTTTGAATGCATCGACGATCAGGCAGAGGTGATGGACAGCGCCAGCGCAGCTTTAGGCTCCATTAGGCGGGAACTTCGGAACGGGGAATCGCGTATACGTGAGAAGATGGATCAAATGATCCGTTCTTCAACGGTACAAAAAATGCTGCAGGATTCTATCGTTACGCTGCGCAACGACCGGTACGTTATCCCCGTTAAGCAGGAATACCGCTCTCACTTTGGCGGGATTGTGCATGACCAATCGGGATCTGGCGCAACGCTGTTCATTGAGCCGGAAGCTATCGTCGCCATGAATAACAAGCTTCGTGAGCTGAAGGCGGGCGAGCTGCGGGAAATCGAGAAAATATTGCAGAAGCTCACCGCGCTCACATCGGACTATGTGGAAGATCTTATTTTCAACTTGGATTTGCTTGGCCAAATCGACTTTGCTTATGCCAAGGCGCGCCTTGCTCATAGCATGAAGGCGACGCTGCCGCGCATGAACGACCGCGGCTTCCTAAAGCTGAAGCGCGGCCGTCATCCGCTCATTGCGCCGGAGCAAGTTGTGCCTATTGATGTGGAGCTCGGCAATCAATATACCGCCATAATCGTAACAGGACCGAACACAGGCGGCAAGACGGTTTCTTTAAAAACGATCGGATTGCTCAGCCTAATGGCGATGTCGGGCTTATTTGTACCGGCTGAGGATGGAAGCCAGCTTTGCGTGTTTGACGCGATCTATGCCGACATCGGCGATGAGCAAAGTATAGAACAAAGCCTTAGTACATTTTCCAGCCATCTCAAAAACATTATTCGCATATTGAGCTCGATGACGTCGAAAAGCTTAGTGCTGCTCGATGAGCTTGGCGCGGGAACGGATCCGGCAGAAGGCTCGGCGCTGGCTATTGCGATATTGGAGCATGTGCATGCAATGGACAGCCGAATTGTAGCTACTACGCATTACAGCGAGCTAAAGGCATATGCTTATAATCGCAAGGGTGTTATTAATGCGAGCATGGAGTTCGATGTCGCGACATTAAGCCCGACTTACCGGCTGCTAGTGGGTGTTCCAGGACGAAGCAACGCCTTTGCCATCGCTGAGCGCCTTGGTCTTGCCCGTTCGATTATCGAGCATGCAAGAGGCGAAGTTAGCGAAGAGGACCAAAGGGTAGAAAATATGATTGCCTCGCTCGAGGAAAATCGTCTCGGCGCTGAAACCGAACGCCAGACTGCGGAGTCGCTCCGCCGCGAGATGGAGACGCTTAGAGCCCGCCATGAAGCGGAACGTTTGCGGTTTGAGGAACAGAAGGAAAAGCTGATGCTTAAAGCGCAGGAAGAAGCGCGCGAAGCCGTTGCGAAGGCAAAGCGGGAGGCGGAGCAAATTATCGCCGACCTGCGGAAACTTGCGATGGAAGAAGGAGCCTCAGTTAAGGAGCATAAGCTCATCGAAGCACGCCGCAAGCTGGATGAAGCGGCTCCTGAGCAGCAAAAAACGAAGCGCGGTGGTTCAAAAACTTCTGCGAAGCCAGCGAAGATCGAAGCTGGCGATGAAGTAACGGTATACAGCTTGAATCAAAAGGGCACTGTCGTAGAGGTTCATGGTTCTGATGCTACCGTGCAGCTTGGCATAATGAAAATGAAGGTCGCGCTGGATGATTTGGAGCTGCTTAAATCAAATGGAGCGACAAAAGTGCAGCAGCCGAAGCTTGCGGCCAGCTTAAAGCGTTCGAAAGATGACAACTTCAAAATGGAGCTTGACCTGCGCGGGGAGAATCTGGAAGAGGCGATTCTTGAGGTTGACCGCTTCCTTGACGAGGCTTTCTTGTCTGGTCTTGCTCAAGTGGCGATCATACACGGTAAAGGCACAGGCGTTCTTCGAACAGGCATACAGCAATATTTGCGCAGGCATAGCCATGTCAAGAGCTATCGTCTAGGCAACTACGGCGAGGGCGGCGTAGGCGTTACCGTTGCTGAGTTGAAATAAAGCACATAAGGAAGGCCTGATGGGGGAGGGGAGCTTTGATTGAGTAATGAAGTTGATAACCTGCTAAGCAATCCATACGCAGCTTCGCTTGTTTATGTTTCGGTTACGGTGCTGTCTCTCATCGTGTTTTTGTCTTGCTTTGAGCTTGTTACCAGATATAAATGCTGGAGTGAGATCAAGAAGGGGAACCTAGCCGTTGCAATGGCGACTAGCGGTAAAATTTTTGGCATATGCAATATTTTCCGCTTCTCGATTGAGTCTAATGATTCGGTGTATCAAAGCCTTATTTGGGGCGCATTCGGATTTGTCATATTGATGGCCGCTTACTTTTTATTCGAGTTTTTAACGCCTGTATTCCGGATTGACGATGAGATCGCCCGCGATAACCGCGCGGTAGGCCTTATCGCGATGATTATTTCCGTATCTCTTTCCTACGTCATCGGAGCAACGGTCATTATATAACGGAGGAATATATTTTGAAATATTTATGGAGAGTTTTAGTCGTTGCCGCTATTTTGTTTTTTGCATTTGGCGTCGTTTATGTAATGAACCATTAGAGAGGAAGTCAAACGATGGAAGAGCATTTGATCTGTCCGTGGTGTTTAACGGAAATTGTATGGGATGAAGAGATTGGACCGGAGTCGCATTGCCCGCATTGCGATAATGAGCTAAGCGCTTATCGGACGATTGAGCTTGGTTATGATGAGGATGAGGTCGAGGAAGATGAGCATGAACGGTCAGTTCAAGCGCTGAAAATTAATGATGCACGCAGAGCCGCTAAGCAAAATGGCGCATTCGAGCAGGATGAATGGTCAGAGGATGAGGCGGCTGAGGAAGAGGAAGAAGACGATTCGGATGATCCGAATCACAAGCGCTGGCTGGAGCAGGGTGATGGCTACCGCAGTGCTGACAGCGCGCGGTTTGCGGTAGAAGAAACCATCCAGCGTGTGCTTGATGATCAAGACGAGGTGCCGGAATGCCCGGTTTGCCGTTCGTATATGGTGGAGGCTGGCGTGCAGATGGTTGGGGATCAAAATTTCGAATCACGAATTGCGCCATCGCTTGGCGGTCCTGTATTAACGACACCATTCAAGCTTAGTTTGTACGTCTGTCCCGCTTGCTACCACACTTCCTCGATGCTAAGCCTTAGCGATCGAGAGCAAATGATCAAGCGGTTAACGCCGGAAGAGTAATATTCTGCATGGAATAGAAAACGCATGGGCAGCTGTCAAAGAGGGAACCTTACAAAACGAAATTCTGATTTGTGAAGGGTTGGACATGGGAAGCCATGATCTGCCCTGAGGCAGGAGGAATCGTTTTGGCTAAAACATCGGCAAACCCTTTGAATGGACAAGCTGCTCTTTTACTTATTGTTCAGGCGCTTTATGGTGTGGCTAATGCGCTATCTGGGACATTTGTTCCGGTATACCTATGGAAAGCAAGCCAATCGTATATGCTAATTGGCTGGTTCACGCTGGGCCAATATGTCATGAGCGGACTGACGTTTTGGGTCGCAGGCAAGTGGGTGAAAGAGCATAACAAAATGAATAGCCTGCGGGCAGGCATTATTTTGTCCGGCGTCTTTTACTGCACCGTACTGCTGCTTGGCCAACAAGCGAAAGCTTATTACATACCGCTCGGCATTTTGAACGGGATGGCGATGGGCTTTTTTTGGATCGCATTTAACGTTGTCTATTTCGAAGTGACAGACCCGGATAACCGGGACCGTTTTAACGGCTGGGCAGGTTTGCTCGGCTCGGCAGCGGGCATCGTTGCGCCATGGGTATCGGGGCTGCTTATTACGTCGATGCAGGGAGAGAAGGGCTACCGGCTTATTTTCACCATCTCGCTCGTTATATTTTCGGCAAGCGTCGTGCTCAGCTTCTGGTTAAAAAAACGGAAAGTCCAAGGCATCTACAATTGGAAACATGGCGTGCAGCAGCTGATGCAAAAAGGGAATCCTTGGCGCAGGATGCTGCCCGCAATAGCGGCTCAAGGGGTGCGCGAGGGCGTATTTATGTTTTTGGTTGGCTTAACGGTATACGTGGCCACCCAAAACGAAAGCAAGCTGGGCACCTATTCGCTAATCACGTCCCTTGTAGCTTTAATTAGCTTTTGGATCGTTGGCAAAATGCTTAAAAAAAGCAATCGCAAGCTGGCGATGCTCATTGGCGCCATTATGATTGCGGTCGTTATTTTGCCGCTATTTTGGAAAGTATCTTACGCTACGCTGCTGATGTTTGGCATTGGCACGTCCCTATTTATGCCGCTTTATATTATACCGATGACCTCCAGAGTATTTGATCTCATCGGACAATCCGAGGAAAGCGCGCGGGAGCGGGAGGAATTTATCGTGCTCCGCGAGGCAGGACTCGTCACCGGCAGGGTTATCGGCTTAACGTCGTACTTAATTGTACTGCCGCTGAACCATTCGGCTATTGCGATTACGTGGCTGCTGTTTGCCGTTGGCGTCGTTCCCATAGCGGGCTGGTGGTTTATGAAGCCGTTCTTGGAGGAGCAGCGGCTTGCAGAAACAAAAGGATAAGGAGAACAAGGAATGCCTAGAATCGTATCGGATATTACAGAATTAATCGGAAATACGCCGGTTGTTCGGCTAAATCGCATTCCGGAGGAGGGCAGCGCCGAAGTATGCGTCAAGCTGGAGCGGTTTAATCCAAGCGGCAGCGTCAAGGATCGAGCCGCTTTCTCGCTGATTAATGACGCGGAGCAGCGCGGACTGATCAAGCCCGGAGATACCATTATTGAGCCAACAAGCGGTAATACGGGCATTGGGCTTGCCATGAATGCAGCAGCAAGAGGTTATAAAATGATTTTGGTTATGCCGGACAATATGACGGCAGAGCGAATAAAGCTGCTGCAAGCTTACGGAGCAGAGGTCGTGCTGACCCCTGCTGCGGAGCGAATGCCGGGAGCAATCCGCAAAGCAGAAGAGCTTCAATTGCAGCGCCCAGGCAGCTATATTCCGAATCAGTTTGAAAATCAGGCTAATCCGCATATTCATAGAATGACGACTGCATTAGAAATTATGGAGCAAACGGGCGGCAAGCTGGACGCCTTCGTTGCAACGGCAGGCACCGGCGGAACGATAACCGGAACTGGCGAGCGTTTAAAGGAATGGCTTCCGGATTTGTACGTAGCCGTAGTAGAACCACAAGGCTCGCCTGTCTTGTCCGGCGGCCAGCCTGGCCCGCATAAGCTGGTCGGTACGAGCCCTGGTTTTGTTCCGGCTATTCTTAATACCTCCATATATGATGAAATTATTCAAGTATCCGACGAGCATGCGTTAACCACGATGAGAGAGCTGGCGACGAAGGAAGGTCTGCTGCTTGGTCCGTCATCCGGCGCATCGGTATGGGCAGCCATGCAAATCGCAAAACGGCTCGGCGCTGGCAAACGCGTTCTTTGCATCGCGCCGGATACCGGTGAGCGTTACATGAGCATGGATATTTTTTGAGATGCGCACGGGGGGATTTTAATGCCACTCCCGCAGCGATTGATGCAATATTTCTCTTCTTTCTTGAATGTAGTTATGGATGAAGGCTGGCTCCGACAGAAACGTGTCGTAGCTGGCCTTTCTCGTATAATCGCTGCGGATGGCAGGGGATAATTCGACATGCATCTGCGAAATTACGGGCTCAAGCTGCTCGACTGTGAAATCGTTTTGCAGCAGTTTTTTTACGATGGATCGGTATTTACGGCGACAAGCCGGGAACGTAAAGAGCTTTTCGGTCAGCTTGTTATACCCCTGCAATCGTACGAGATCGCTGCCGCAAGGCTTCCCATAACAATTTCTGCCCCAAGTACCCTCATAGTCCCATGGAATTACGCGATACTTCCTGCTAGAGAGATGCTCATACAGCGCATAGTTTTGATCAAAGCCATCATAATTTCCAGTAAGGACGGCACCTGCCAGCCACTTTAAATATTGGTTTACGTCTAGCCGCTTAGCCGTGTGGACACCGAGATTTTTCCCCGACATTCGATTCAAATTGCGCACGAAGGATACGAGTCTGCTCTTCGTCCCTTTCTTCCCTTTCATTAATTCATAACCATCGAACAGTGAAGGCTTCTTATCTTTAGAGATCGGATCGGTTAAGCTGAAATCAGCGCTATCGTTGACTGCGTATAGGAGCGAGCGGTAGCCGATGCCTCTTTTCTCGAAAAAAAGCCGATCGACCGCTTCGATTTCCAAATAAACGCCCTCCGGAACGCCATTAATGATGAGCCAGAAGTGGTTTGTTTCAGGTGATGGAACGCCGATTTTATTAAAAAAATAAAACGAAAGCGCGTTGCGCATCATGGAGGGATCGTCATATTCGGCGTTCCAATGCAGCGTTTTGCCGCCTTCCAACCGCACTTCATATGATTTTTTCGAGTAATTGCGCGTATGTCCGCCCCGCAGCCCAAATTCCGCTTTAAAGGTTTGTCCGTCCATCTCCAGCTCCGCAGGCTTGAAGTCTCGCCCCCAAGCGTTGCTCTTTATCTCTTGAAGATCAGAAACATTTATGCGTATGGTGCGAGCAGGCAAGGTTTCAGTAGCCATCTAACCATCTCCCGAGGCAAAAGATAAAGCCTACCGATAAACGATAGGCTTTTGATCTTATTTAACTTATTCGGTTGCTGCCCAGATGGTCACTGTTATTTGTTAAATGTTGATTTCCCAAACAAAGCTCGCCGGGACGACGCCTTCTTCAAATCGAAAGAACGGGACGTCGCGATTGCTGCGGTTTCCATCGGTAACGCTATTACTGCCGGGCCTGCTGCCTTCCGTGCGATTGCCGTTTGTTCGGTTACCGCCTGTTAGACTGCCTTCGGTACGATTACCTACGGTACGATTACCTACGGTACGATTGCCATCAGAGAGAAGCCCTTCCGAACGATTGCCGCTCGTGCGTTCATTTATCATTCGGTTGCCGTCTGATAAATTCGCATCGCTTTGAATTGCTCTCACTTTTTGCTTTTGCTTGCTCTTCTTATTTTTGGCCAAATCTAATTCCTCCTAAGATGAAGATAATATAATCTATGACAGGAAACTAGTATAGGTAACGGTTACGTGCTCAATCTTTAATAAATAGATAGTAATCTAGTACCACTGGTACACGGTATACATATAAATATATTACATAACGTATCTCATGATAGATGCTATGAATGAAGGTTTGGAGGGGATGAGAAGCCGCACAAACATGATGCTGGTGACAAGGTCAATACGTCGGTTTTGAAAAGATTCAAATCTTGAAACTACTAATTATGAATTATCGGAGGGATTTTTTTATGAATCATTGCTGTAACCATCATTTCGTTGCCGGCCAATTCGCTGGTGAAAACAATTGTCACAAAAGCAACAAGAGCAACAGAAGCGGTAATAATAATCAGAATTTTGTACAAAGCTTAGTCGGTAAAAATGTGAAAATCAATCGCGGCGGCCCGGATTCGCTTGAAGGCAAGCTTATTGCAGTAAGAAGTGATTATCTTGTATTAGGTACTAACCAAGGTGTCGTTTATGTCGCTTCCAGTCACGTTAAAAGTATTACGGAAATGGGTGGCAAAAGCGGTGGCAAAAGCGGCGGCAATGCTAGCGGCGGAATTAACAGAAGCGGACGTCGCAACCAACAAGTGATCAATGCGAACAACTTCAACGGAGTTATTCGTGCATTCAATCAACAATTCGTGCAAATCAACTGGGGCGGCCCTGAGAAAGTAGAAGGCTTTATCGCACAAGCTGGCAATGAATCAATCCTGTTGGTATCCGGTAATCAAGCCATTCAAATCCAGAACGATCATATTAAAACAATTAAATCAGCTGGCACAGGCAATAAATCCGGCGGCAACAAAAACAACAACAAAAACGACAACAAAAACGACAACAAAAACGACAACAAAAATAAAAGCGGCAATAGAAGCGGTAACAGAAGCGGCAACAGAAACGGCAACAACAACAGAACGCAAGGCAACCGCAGCGGCGGCAGAAATCGTGCCAATGCAGCATCCGTAAAAACAGCTCGCCGTTCCGTGAAGTAAGTCTGCCGATTTGCCAGGCAAAGGTCTTGACCTTTGCCTGGTTCCACTATCTACCCGGATGAAAGGAGGTTGATCGCATGAAAAACCGTCATCCGCTGCTGGACCGGCAGGTTGAATTGGAGATTTCAGGGAAGGTGGCACCGATTCGAGGGAAGTTGATCGAGTTCGGCCAAGATATTTTAGTGCTGCACAACGGAACTCAATTTTTGTATATACCGCTTATCCACCTACAGCAGCTTCGTGTTTCGACGAGAGAAGAAGAAGAAAAGGTTGATATACCTGAATTGCCCTTTGAGCCCTACAATGAGCCAATCTCCTATCGCAAAATACTAATGAACGCCAAGGGCATGTTCTCCGAGATTTATATAACAGGGAATCAGTCCATCCACGGCTATCTGACTACGATTATGAATGATTTTTTTGTTTTCTATTCGCCTGTCTATCATACGGTTATTGTATCTCTCCACCATATGAAATATTTGATCCCCTATAATCCAAACGTAACGCCTTATACGTTAACGCCGGAGCAGTTCCCGCTCAGACCCTCCCCGATTACACTAGCAAGAACCCTCGATCAACAGCTGCGCAAACTAGTCGGTGAATTCGTCGTGCTTGATTTAGGCGAAAATTCGAACAAGATCGGTGTGTTAAAAAGCGTTGATCAAAGCATGATCGAGCTTGCAAATGCAAGCGGAAACGCTGTTTTTTTACACTTTGACCATGTGAAAACCGTGCATATCCCCTAATTTAATCAAGCTGTGCTCTCTGCCTATCTATGGCATGAGCATAGTTTTTTTTTTGTAAATAATGTCGAAAAAAAGAGTAGCAGATGCATGAGATAGATGAATCTGGAAACATTAAGGGGGAAGGAAGTGATTGGTAAATGAAAGTGAAACCATTTGGTATATTGCCTTCGATTATGATGGTCGTTTTGTCAGTGGGGCTTGTAAATCACGTCCTTGTCATCCCGTTATTGTTTGATTCAGCTAAGCGTGATGCTTGGATAAGCGTGCTTATGGGACTTGTTGTCGTGCTGCCCTGGGCACTAATCCCCCAGCTAGGCATATTGAAACGATTGAAGGGCAAGCCGGTCGATCAGTGGTTAAAGGAAATTATGCCGAATTTTTTGGCATGGATCATGATGGGCGTTTTCTTGCTTGTGCAATTGTTAATTGCCTTTGAAACGCTTATTATGACGGTCTCGTGGACTGCAACAACGTATTTGCCGAATACCCCGTCGATTGTGGTATGCGTCGTTTTTTTGGCGCTTTGCTTGTACGCCTCCATCTCGGGCCTGCGCACCATTGCCTATGTAAGCTGCATACTGCTGCCGATTGTTGTGTTGCTAGGTGATTTCGTCATGTCTGCGAATATGCCGCACAAGGATTACCATTATCTGCTGCCGATGTTTGAGAATTCGCCGTGGTCCATTATAAAAGGCCTATTATATACGCTAACATCGTCCACAGAGCTGTTTGTGTTTATGTTCATCCAGCATCATGTAAGCGGGAAGTTCAAGCGCTGGCCCTTCTTATTTCTTGTTGTGTTCTTATCCATGTTAACGCTAGGCCCTGTAATGGGTTCGATCTCAGAGTTTGGGCCCGTTGAAGCCGATAAGATGCGTTACCCAGCATTTTCGCAATGGCGGCTTGTTTCAATAGGAAAATATTTTGAGCATGTTGATTTTTTTGCGATCTTCCAATGGATGTCGGGGGCGCTTATTCGCCTATCCCTGTGCATTCATATTTTGTCTGAGTTCGGACCTTTTCGCCATGCGAAAAAAAGATGGATCTCACCGGCAATACTAGGCGTGATCATTTTAGTCGTTTCCTATTTTGGCATCAACCATATGCTTGAGTTTAAAGTTATTTTGGAAAAATTCTTTTTGTATACAGGCGTAGCCATAATGGTGCTTACCAGTATCATTTGGATCGTGTCGCTGTTCCAGAAAAAGCAAGGCAATAACAATCGATCAGCAATTATCGGCTCCGAGGAGGCAGAGCAGCCATGAATCATAACGATTGGGTTGAGAACGGGCAGCATGATGAAAATGACTGGGGGGACATGCCATTAGAGCAGCTTAGAAACCATGTGAAGGATTGTCATGATGTCATTGAATACAAGATTACGCTTGATATTCATGGCCCGGTGGAAGTCATTATGTTTTATTGCGAAGGGTTGATTGACAATCAACAAATGCAGCTAGGTTTACTGCCGTTATTAGAGAAATGGGCGGAACAGCTGCGCACCTTTCCGGTCATAGAAGGCGAAGAGCATAAGCCAAGCATGTTATTCAGCAGATTGAGATGCGGACATAATGGCAGCAATCTATATGCCAGATTGTTTGCGGGCAGCGTTATTTTATCCTTTGAGAAAATTAAAGGTCTGTTCGAATTTAATATAAGCAGCGAGCCCGGAAGGGCGCCGGATGAGTCAACGATGGAAGTCTCGATCCGTGGACCGCGCGATGGGTTTGTCGAGCAGCTTTCAATGAATGTGGCTTTGGTCCGCAAGCGGTTAAGAACGCCGGATATGCATATCCAATACCAAAGAATCGGCAAAGAATCGATGACGGAGGTTGCCCTTATTTACATGGAAGGGATAGCGAAGCCTGAGCTCGTAGCGGAAGCAAAAAGGCGCCTCGATAATATTGAGGTTCCTGCATTGATTGGCGGAAGTCAGTTGGAAGAGCTGTTATCGGACCGCCGCTTATCTTTATTACCGCTTGTTGAATATGTCGGTCGGCCTGATTATGTCGTTCAGTCGCTGCTGCAAGGAAAGGTGGCGATTCTAATGGATGATTCCCCGGCAGCCATTATTGCTCCAGGCAATCTATTGCTGCTGATCAAATCGCCTGAGGATGCGCATTTGCCTTATTACTATGTATCGCTGGAGAGGATTCTGAGGCTGATCGGGCTTGTGATGTCTATTTGCTTGCCGGGGCTTTGGATTTCGCTGTCCGCTTTTAATACGGATCAAATTCCGTTCACGCTGCTCGCCACCGTAACGATATCGCGAATTGGGCTGCCCCTTTCGGCTACGATGGAGATGTTTATCATGCTAACGATGTTCGAGCTCTTCCGAGAAGCGGGCGTAAGGCTCCCAAGGGCAGTCGGGCAAACGGTTTCGGTTGTGGGAGGATTAATTGTAGGGGACGCCGCTATCCGTGCGGGCTTGACTTCACCTACGATGCTCGTCATTGCTGCGGTTACAGCGGTGTCTACGTTTACGCTGGTTAATCAGTCATTAAGCGGCTCGGTAAGCGTCATTCGCTACCTGGTTCTTATTTTATCCTCCATACTAGGCATCTTTGGATTTTTTGTCGGGACGCTTGCCGTTCTCATTTACATGTGTCAATTAGAATCATTCGGGCGCCCTTACTTAGAGCCGCTTGCACCGCTTCGCTTCAAGCAGTTGATACCGGCGCTTATGCAGATGCCGTGGAAGCTTAGAAGCGATAGGAGGAACAAATGAAGCATGCTGCTGCGCAATCCCGGCGGGTTAAGCTTTGGAAAAAAAGTGCTGCCTTGATTAGTTTGCTAATCAGCACCTTGCTGCTTCAAGGCTGCTGGGATGAAATCAATCTACAGGATGTTAGCTATATTTCGGCTCTTGGCATCGACTTTAAGGATGGGAAATATGAAATCTACGGGCAAACGATAAAGTTTGGTCTCATCGCGAAGACGGAATCGCTGCAGCCGGATCCAAATCCAGTATGGATCGGCAGAGGAACAGGTGATTCTATTTTGCTAGCGTTGAATAATCTCACGAGATCCGGCCAATCGATTTTAAGCTTGGAGCATTTAAAAACGGTGGTTATACAAGCCAGAGCGCTCGAAAAGATAGATGACATTATGGACGGCTTGAATCGTCAGCGGGCATCGCGGTATACGTCGCTCATTTATGGGACGAAGGACACGATCGAAAAGATTTTTACGACGGATACCTTTTATGACCAATCTCCTTTAAACAGTATCATGTATATGCCTCAGCCTCTTGAAGGCCAAAGGAGCTTTATTCGTCCTTCCTCCTTGCAGGTTGCCGTACAAACGTTGAAGGAGCCAGCGATGGTAACGACGTTCGCTGCTCTGACAGCCAATGAAAATCAATGGACAAGGAAAAAGCTGCCGCTGCAAATTCAGATGATTGAGGGAGTATTTGTATTCAAGGAGCTTAAGTATTTAGGTTATCTCTCGGAAGAAGAGGCTTCCGGCTTGCGCTGGATCAATCCAGAATTCAAACATTTTATACTGAAGGCCGAAAGCGAGCATGGAAGCGCGGCTGTTAACATAAGCAGCTCAAAAAGCAGTATTCAGACGAGCTTCAAAGGGAATTCGCCGAATTTTGTTCTAAAGGTTAAGATGTCTGGCGCTGTTGCTGAAGTATTAAAGAACATGAATGAGGACGAGATTGTCGCGTCTATTGAAGCGAAGGTAAAGCAGCAGTTAGAGAGTACGTACCGCAAGGGACTGACTAAGGGCATGGATTTGTTCCGGCTCGAGCATAACTTGTATCGATACCACTATGCCTTTTGGAAAAAAGAATGCAAGGGCAAAGAATGGCTGCCGAAGCCGGAGCAGATAAACATAGTGGTAAAATTTAATGTCACTCATTCCGGAAATTTTGGTTTAGATGAAGACGGCACATAAATAAAGGAAAATTAGCTCATAATACGTTTGGCACGAAAAAAATGGAATGGCATGTGCTTACGAACCTAGTTTAAGAGGAGGAAGACCTATGTTGCAGCCAATCACGGCGAAAGAGCTTGAGTACATCGCAGATTCAATGTCCAACGAAGATTTATTAATTAAACAGTGTGCAGCGGTAATCGCTACGGGAACTACACCGGGGATTACGAACCTATGCTCACAAATGCTGCATACCCACCAGCAGCATTATGATTCTTTACTGCACGCTATCTCGCACCATCAGCAATTGGCTCCAACCCAGCCGCAGCAATAAAAGCAATTAGGAGCTTGAAAAAAAGTATAGGAGGGAAATCGTTATGTACCAGCAACAACAAAAGCAATCGATTTTGACTGAGGAAGATTTGGCAGGCACGATTTTAAGCGATTTAAAAAGAGTTGTGCGTGAGTATGCGACTGCGGCAACGGAGTCGACTTGTCCGGATATTCGTCAATTGTTCACGAAATTAACGGACAGCACCTTGGCGCTTCAAGGCCAGCTGTTCCAAGCGATGCAGCAAGCGAATATGTACAATACTTCATCGCCTGCGCTTCGTCAGGAGCTTGATAAGCAAATGAAGGAATACCAGCAAACGAAACAAAAGACGAGCCAGTTTTTGCAGCAAACGCTAGGTCAGCAGCAAACACAATCGATGTATTCGCCGAATGCGCATCAGCAATCCGGCCAGCATCAGCAAAGCAATCAACAATATTACATGTAAACACGCGTAAAAGACCCTTCGGGGTCTTTTTTTTATAAGGGATTTGGATGATTTGCCTTTCACGCTTTGATTGCACGGGATTCAAAAAAGTTGTAAAATATTCTTTATAATCGCAGTCGTACTGGAAGGAGTTATACAATGACCGAATTACAATTGAAAGTGCTCGAACTGCTGCAGGAAGACGCGCGACGGGATGCAGAGCTGATCGCAACGATGCTTGCTGTACCGACAGATGAAGTAAAGCAGGCGATAGCGGATCTTGAGAAAGACCACATTATCGTAAAGTATGCAACAGTCGTGAACTGGAGCAAGATAGATGACGAGAAGGTAACAGCACTTATCGAGGTACAAATTACACCCGAGCGCGGTCGCGGATTCGAAGGAATCGCCGAGCGCATTTATTTATATCCAGAGGTAAAATCCGTTTACTTAATGTCAGGGGCTTACGATCTTTTGGTTGAGGTTGAAGGCAAAAACCTGAAAGAGGTTGCCTCTTTCGTATCCAACACCTTATCGCCGATCGATGCGGTATTATCGACTAAAACATTTTTTATTTTGAAAAAATACAAACAAGACGGCATTATCTTCGAGGAGCATGAAGGTGATCATCGGTTGATGGTTTCGCCGTGAGAAGAGGGTGATGGCAATGATTAAAGAGGACGAAAAACAACCCTCCGCACCTTTGCAGCATCAATCGATGGCTGATTATTTGTCCCCGCTCGTTCGGGGCATTAAACCGTCGGGAATCCGTCGGTTTTTTGATTTGGTCAGCACGCGCAAGGATGTTATTACTCTTGGAGTAGGCGAGCCCGACTTCGTTACGCCATGGCATGTTCGGGAAGCTGCGGTCTACGCGCTTGAAATGGGCAAAACGCAGTATACCTCTAACGCGGGTATGCCTGAGCTGCGCGAAGCGATCGGGCAATATTTGAACGATTCATTTGCCGTGGAGTATAATCCCGCGAATGAAATTTTGGTGACGGTCGGCGGAAGCGAAGCGATCGATCTTGCGCTTCGGGCTTTGATTGCGCCAGGGGATGAGATATTGATTCCTGAGCCTTGTTATATATCCTATTCGCCGATTACGGCGCTTACCGGCGGCAAGCCGGTGGGCATCGAAACCTATGCGAAGGATGCTTTTAAGCTGAAGGCGGAGTCTCTACAAGCGGTTATTACGCCACGGTCTAAAGTACTTATATTATGTTATCCAAGCAATCCGACCGGCGGTACGATGAGCTATGAGGATTGGCTGCCTATTACGAAGCTAGTGGAAGAAAATGATCTCATTGTCATCTCTGATGAAATTTACGCAGAGCTGTCTTATGGCGAGAAGCATGTGAGCTTCGCGGCGATGCCGGGCATGAAGGATCGGACCATTCTCGTCAGCGGCTTCTCGAAAGCATTCGCGATGACCGGCTGGCGGATGGGGTATGCTTGCGGGCATCCTGATCTGATTGCAGCTATGCTGAAAATTCATCAATACACCGTCATGTGCGCGCCGATTATGGCACAATATGCTGCGCTCGAAGCGCTTCAGCACGGACTAGAAGAGAAGAACCGGATGGTCGAAGCATATAATCAGCGGCGCCGCCTCGTCGTGAAGGGATTCCGGGATATCGGTCTCGATTGCCATGAGCCGCAGGGAGCGTTTTATGCTTTCCCGTCGATCGTGTCGACGGGGCTCACGAGTGAGCAATTCGCGCAGCGGCTGCTTGATGAAGCGAATGTTGCGGCAGTGCCGGGCGATGTATTTGGCCTTGGAGGCGAAGGGCATCTCCGATGCTCATACGCCACTTCCGTTACGAATCTGACTGAAGCGCTAGATCGAATCGGCAACTTTGTCCATCGCTTGAAGCAGCAAGGCTAATCTGGCGCCAATTACTTCACTTTAATGAACAGCAGGTCAGGAGCGCATCCGGCCTGCTGTTTGCATGATTAAGAGCATCTGACAAATAGAGGGGGCCAAAAGGAAGATGAAATTATATACGAGAACCGGAGACAGCGGCCAGACATCCTTGATAGGCGGGCGTGTTCGGAAGGATGACATACGCGTTGAGGCGTATGGGACAATTGACGAATTAAATTGCTTCGTCGGGCAAGCTGCCGCGGATGCCGCTAAGCATGAAGAGCTGGCGGAAATGGCTGAATGGCTCATCGAAATCCAGCAAGAGCTGTTTGACTGCGGATCTGACCTTGCGTACGCCGTAGAGGGAGCTCCTTTGAAAATAACCGCGGAGCCAGCCGAGCGCTTGGAAGGCTGGATCGATCAGTATATTGCGGAGGCGCCGGAAATTACGAGATTTATTTTGCCGGGGGGAAGCTCGGTATCCGCGCTGCTCCATGTATGCAGAACGGTTTGCCGCCGCGCGGAACGCCGCGTCGTTACGCTCGCTGCCGAGCATGCGATTAATGCTGACGTGCAAGCCTATCTAAACCGTCTGTCTGACTTTTTCTTCGCTGCCGCTAGAGTTGCGAATGCGAAGCTAGGCGTGCCGGATACCGAATATGCAAGAAGCGCGGAAGTGTTTCGGAAGCCAAAAAAATGACGGAAACATTGGAGGCGCTCTATTATTCGCCACTCGTGGCGATCGTTTCGGAGGCGGAGCATGGCAAGACGGTTCGGACGGTACTCGAGCGGCAGCTTGGCGTATCGCGCAAGCTGCTGTCGCAGGTAAAGCTGACAGAGCATGGGCTTACCGTTAACGAGGTCCGCGCCTATACGACTGCTCCCGTTGCCGCCGGTGATATTATACGCGTTCGGATGGAGCGGGAAATATCGGAGGATATTTTGCCGCAGCCCATCCCGCTTCAAATTGTGTTTGAGGATGACGATCTTCTTATCCTTAACAAGCCGGCAGGCATGATCGTCCACCCGACGCATGGACATTACACCGGTACATTAGCTAACGGCGTCGTCTATCACTGGCAGCAGAAAGGGGAGCGGGTACGGTTTCGGCCCGTTCACCGGCTGGATGAAGAAACATCAGGCCTAGTCGCGGTCGCCAAAACATCCTACGTGCATCAGCAGCTGTCAGAGCAGATGCAGGCGAACGGTTTTCTAAAGCTGTATCGCGCTTATGTATATTCGAGCCCGGTTCCGGCAGAGGGAACGGTGGATGAACCGATTGACCGGGACCCAGCCCAGCCTCATATCCGAATTGTAACGCCGGAAGGTTATCCGTCGGTTACCCATTATGAGACCATTTCGAGCTTTGAGTCCGCAGGGGGAAACATGCAAGCAGCTGCGGTGCGTTTGAAGCTGGAAACGGGGCGGACGCATCAAATCCGCGTGCATATGAAGCATATCGGATGTCCGTTAATCGGGGATAAAATGTATGGACCGGAGCAAGGTGCTGTAGAGGCATGGGAGACGGTGGCCGGCCGCCAAGCGCTGCATGCCGAGATACTTGGATTTACTCATCCGCTTACGAAGCAATGGATGGAATGGCAGGCGGCTTTGCCGCCGGAGCTTGAGCAATTGGAGCAGGCGCTGTCCGAATAAACAAGAAATGGCATAAGCATAATGGAGGATTTCATGGTATGGTGGAACAAAATCAATTAACGATTATTCAATATCCAAAATGCAGCACCTGCAAGGCAGCGGTTAAATCGCTCAAGAGCAAAGGCAATGACGTTGTATCCCGTGATATTGTGGAAGACACGCCTACTGCAGAAGAACTGAAGGTGCTCGTTGCGAGAAGCGGCTTAGAGCTGAAGAAGTTTTTCAATACGTCAGGTGATGTATATAGAGAGCTTGGCTTGAAGGACAAGCTGGCGGGCATGTCCGAGGATGAGAAATATGCGCTTCTGGCATCGAATGGCATGCTGATCAAGCGTCCCATAGTAACCGATGGCAAGAAGGCAACGGTCGGCTATAAGGAAGAGCAATATAATGAAGCTTGGAACAACTAAAAAAGGGTGATTGGACTTATGTCGCAAACCAAATGGAGATCAGACAGGCTCTCGCAGCTTGGCTCTTCCATCTTCGCTGAAGTAGCAGCCTGGAAGCTGGCAGCGGTGGAAAGCGGTCTCGATATTATTGATCTTGGCATCGGCAGCCCGGATCAGCCGCCGTCGCCTGCTGTGCGACAAGCGCTTAGCGAAGCGGCGCTGCGCTCCGATATGTATGCCTATCCCGCGACGAGAAGCGGACTGCCCTTTCGGCAGCACGCCGCAGCTTGGATGAAGCATCGCTTTCAGGTAGAACTGGATGCAGCGAGCGAGATCGTAACGCTGCTCGGTTCGCAGGATGGGCTGGCGCATCTTGCCATGGCGCTTTGCGATCCGGGCGACATGGCGCTGATGCCTGATCCCGGCTATCCCATATACGCTGCATCTTTGGCGCTGGCGGGCGTGGAAGCAAAGCTCATGCCGCTTAGGGAAGAGAACGGTTTTATGCCTGACTTAGACGCTATTCCAGACGCGGATTGGGATCGAGCAACTTTTATTTTACTGAATTATCCTAATAATCCGATATCGACTGTAGCGGACTTAGCGTTTTTTAAGCGGCTTCTGGGGAAGGCACGCCGACATGGCGTATTGGTCGTACATGACTTGGCGTATTCCGAAATGGGATTTGACGGCTGCGAGCCGCCAAGTATTCTCGAGGTGCCGGGCGCAATCGATCAAGCCGTCGAGTTTCATTCCTTATCCAAAAGCTTTAATATGGCAGGCTGCAGGATCGGTTTTTTGGCTGGCAATAAGACGGCGGTTGGCGCTCTTCGCGAGCTGAAGGCGAATATTGACTATGGCGTATTTGATCCTATTCAGGAGGCAGGCATCGTTGCGCTGCAAGAGGCGATTTCAAACGCGGAGCTGCCTAAGGCCGGCAAGCTTTACGAGCAGCGGAGGAATACATTTCTTGAAGCGCTTCGAGTCGAAGGCTGGGATGTAATTGCTCCGAAGGCTACGATGTTTGTATGGGCGAAGCTTCCTCCGATGGAGTGGACATTGGACGAGCCATGGAATTCAAGGCGAATTTCCCAGGAAATGCTTAAGGCGAGTGGAGTAGTCGTCGTTCCGGGCGAGGCTTTCGGCTCTGAAGGCGAGGGTTATGTGCGGATTGCGCTTGTAGAAAGCGAAGAAAGATTGCAGGAAGCAGCCAAACGTATTGGAAAGTTCATACGCGGGGAATACAAGTAACAATGAAAGTCGAAATGCTAGAAAGGGGTTTTAGTTAATGAGTGAACAACGTTTGCTGTTGGTAGACGGTATGGCGATTTTGTTTCGGGCTTATTTCGCTACTTCGTTCGGAGGCAGCGTGCGCAAGACGAGCACAGGCGTACCCGTAAATGCTGTACATGGCTTTGTTCGATACTTTATGGATGCCATCAATACGTTTAATCCAACGCATGTCGCTTGCTGCTGGGATATGGGCAGCACCACTTTCCGTACGGAGCAATATGACGGCTACAAATCGAATCGTCCGGCAGCGCCAGAGGATTTGGTGCCGCAGTTCGACCTTGTGAAAGAGGTTGTCACCAGCTTCGATGTGCCGAATATCGGCATTGCGGGTTACGAGGCAGATGACTGTATCGGTACGCTCGCTGCCGCGCTTAAGGATCAAGCGCAAATTTTTGTCGTTACGGGTGACCATGATATGCTTCAGCTGGTGGACGACCGGGTTTCGGTTGCCATTATGAAGAAGGGGATCGGCAACTATATGGTGTATACGCCGGAGACGCTGATGGAGGAACGCCAGCTCACGCCGGTTCAAATTATCGACATCAAAGGCCTAATGGGCGACACAGCGGACAATTACCCGGGGGTTAAAGGCATTGGCGAGAAAACGGCTCATAAGCTTATTTTGGAGCATGGTTCCATCGATGGTTTGCTTGCTAATTTAGAGGCCGTGTCCAAAACGATACGGGTAAAAATCGAAGCGGATCTGGATATGCTGCATCTATCACGCGATTTGGCAACCATTCGCTGCGATGTGCCGGTATCGGCTGAGCTTGACGGCTGCTGCTGGGCGTATAAACGCGAAAGCGTGCTGCTGAAGTTTGAAGAGCTGGAATTTAAAAGCTTGATATCGCTTATTAGTTAATCAAAAAGATCTCCTACTACGGTTAATGCCGTAATCAGGAGATCTTTTTTTTGATTACAATTTGATCGGATTAGGGATGTTTACATACAGAGGCGTTTCTCCCCGCTTAAGAAACCGGCTGAGCAGATTCGCTTTTGCAGGAAGCGTGTCGCTGCTTAACAAATCATCGATAACATTCGACAAATAAAGATTGCCCGAGTCCAGCTTCATTTGCTCCAGCGTTTCATTTACAACAAGCCAGAAGGGCCGCTCCTCCTGACCCGAATATACCGCCAGCCGCTGAATCAGGTGGCAAAGATGGTTGACGAAAAAATAATATTTTAACCGATGGCGTGATTCTGATTCGGAATAAAGGACGGGGCTATTTGCCGTTACTAGTTTGCCGATCCAGCCCTCACGCCTCGCAAAATCGCTGTTCACGCTGATGCCTTCGAGATCTCTCACATAAAAAACAGCCGGCATTCCATTAAACAGACTTACCATCGAATTTTGGACATGGGCTTCCAGACTGATTCCCTTCTCCGCGAATAGATGCAAAATAGGCTTCATGGAAATTTGGAGATATTGTCTCAGCCATTCGTTCCAGATTAGTTGTCCGGCAGCCATCCCATCACGTGATGCCCGGAACAAAATAGGCTCGTTATGTCCGGGAGGCACCTCCAGCAAAGAAGCGATCACATAAGGCGCCCGATCTGAATCATTGCAGGCCTCTGGCGCTTCCCGCAAAATCATAGAAAAGCCTGACCGGATTTCCTCGTCCCCCGATTTTTCCTCTCCCGGCATACCAATCGTACGATATCCTTCCTCCAGCAAAATCTTGAACTGCTCATTCGTGTAAGCCGATCTGACCTCATTGACTACTTTCGCGGCATCAAGCGTGCGCAGCAGCTGCTCATAGGTATTTTCCCGAACGAAGTTGGTAATCCGGATATGAAGCGAAAGCTTGTAAAAGCAGCTTTGACCCGGATCCCATACGGTTCGAACCGATGAGGTCGGATAAACGAGCGGGCCAGTAAGCCCCAAATCTACAAGGGTGTTGTTTTGGATCATTTCTTTCACCCGCTCAAGCGATAGCAAATATTTCGCCTGCCAGGGATGACAAGGTATAAGAGCATAGCGCTCGTAATCGTCCGAAAGCTTGTTTTTTGCAGCCGCTAACATTTCCTTCGGAATCCAGTCAACCTGAGTACCACTTGTTTGCAGCCAGTCCTCCACCACATATTCCAGCGCTACAGCAAAGCCATGAAGGGAGAAAGCGGCGCCGTACTCCGGTGAATACGTTTGTGCATCCACCGCGGTGAATCCCTCTAAGCTCTTTGGCGTAGGGTGAAAAGGGTGCCCGCTTAGCAAAGACTGCTCGCAAGTACGGAAATCAAGCGGCGCAGCGGGTTGATCAGCAGCATAGCGAAAGTAACTCTCCATACGCCGCGTGCTGTTTAGGAGCTGCTCCTCCAGCTCTTGCTTCTTCAATTGCCGAGAGACTGGTTCTGGCTCTGCATAAGAAACTTCATCGAGCAGCAGCGTGATGAGTTTTTTTGCGGTTAGCTCCTGCCATTGCCCGTTTTCTTCGGTATAAAAAACGTCGCCGTAAACGTGATGCCCGCCGTCTGATAAATGCAGCAAGTTACCGTATATTGTCTGCTGCAATTGCGGGAGCGAGACGATCAAGGTGAGGTCGGGCCGTTCAGGATTGCTGTATGTTGGTATATGCTGATCAGTCTCGCGAAGATAGGTATTCAATAGGCGGCTTATGCTTTCTGTTTGCGATAATGCCGCGGAGCTTTCTAGCGCTGACAGCTCTTTGGTTGGCGTGAGCGGAATCATACTCAGGCTCCCTTCGATTGGTTATTTAGATGGCAGTTGAACTTTTGGCTGCTTCGCTTGCATTGGCAGCTGCCAGAGCAGCAGCGATGCCGCAGTCATGACGCCTCCCATGACGAGAAAAACGGATGGCAGCCCGATTTGGGCAGCAATAAATACACCGATAGACGGGCCTGATATTTGGCCGATCATCAGCAGGCTGTTCGTAGCGCCGACCCGCACTCCGCGATCATGGGCGGAGGAGGATCGTAAGACGCTAAGCATGACGGTTTGCAGCAGGGCGCTATAAAAGAACCCTTGGAAAAAACGGACAAACAACAGCCAAGCTATCCCAAATGGCATCGTTTGAGCAGCTAAGCAGATGGCGCATAATACACCGGCCATGATGAGATTGCGCTCGAGACGGCTGCGATCATTTCTTTTGCCCCACCATGGAGCGCCGATCAATTCCCCTAGCGAGGACACGGCAAGCAGGATGCCGACAGTCGCTGCGGCACTGGCGGGAGAGTGGAACATCTCGCGAATAAATGGGGTGAAAATCGCGAATATGGAAAAATCAGCTAGCTTAAACAAGATCCCTGCTGCGACAAAGCGTCTGACAACGGGCTGTCGGAACAAGGAAAGAAAAGCGTTAATAACGCCGCTGCTCTTGGCATCCGCATCCGCTTTCACAGTCTTCTCTTCGCCCTTGTCGGATAATACGAATGCGGAAAGCAGGCCAAGCAGTCCGGTCAAGGCGGCGGTAATAAACAGCAAGGGGCGGCTTCCCCAGGTGCTGACGCATAAGCTTCCAAGCAATGGCCCTAGGAGCAGCCCCATTGCGGATGCGCGTTCCAAGCGGCCAAGTGCAAGTCCCTGTTCCTTGCGAGGGGCGTGGCTGCCGATAAAGGCGCTGCTTGCATCCGATATGCCGCCGAAAGCGCCTTGGCATAAGCGAAACAGAAAAAATTGCAAAGGGGTTTGCGCCACCGCCATTAAACACATGCTCATTGCGAGACCGAGCAACGCTCGGACGACCATCCATTTCCGGCTCCAGCGATCGCCAAGCTTTCCCCAGAAGGGGGTGAGCAAAGCGTAGGATACAGCTGGCGCGGAAAGGGCAAGACCTGTCCAAAGAAGGACATTCTCTGGGCTATTCTCGCCTAGATTTTCCAAGTAGTAAGGAATGAATGGACTGATCCCCGTCAATCCCATACTCGTTAAAAAACGGCCTCCCCATAAAATTCTGGCATTCTTTCTCCATGACGGTTGTTGCATGAACGTAAACACACCTGCCTTATTCCGATGGGGGATATGGTTTGCGAATCCAGACTATCAAGAATAATAATCATTGTCAATTAGAAAACATTAAAAATTATCCATGGAAAATTTTATGTTGACATGCACAAAAAGGGATATCATAATGGGCATGTGTTTGTGATGAAAATAATAATCATTATCACTTACGCGAAAATAAGCGATAAAAACCGAAGGAAAGCTGGTGTACTTATGGAAAAAAGTTCTTTGCAGTTAACGGAAAAGTTGCCCGAGGCAGCTGGTTGCATTATCGATTGTATCGGACGAACGCCATTGGTTCGCTTGGGTTCTCTCTTTGCTCCGAATGGAGCATCGGTCTATGCCAAGCTGGAGATGATGAATCCCGGCGGAAGCATGAAGGATCGTCCAGCCCGTTATATTATCGAGCAAGGGCTGAAGAATGGAACCATAAAGCAGAACACTCATATCATCGAGAGTACATCAGGCAATTTAGGGATTGGGCTAGCGATGACTGCTAAGCGATACGGTTTGAAGTTCACTTGCGTTGTCGATCCCAAAATAACGTCGACCAACCTGCGCTTGATTACGTATTTGGGAGCTAACGTGGACATGGTGAAAACACCTGACGAACAAGGAAGCTACCTGCAAACCCGCATCCGCAGAGTCAAGGAATTGGTGGAGCAGGATCAACATGCCTATTGGATTAACCAGTATGCCAACCCGCTTAACTGGCAGGCACACTATCATGGAGCGGGCGAGGAGATTGTACAGCAAATGGGCGATAAAGTCGATTATCTGGTCTGCGCGGTCAGTACGACAGGCAGCATACTTGGCGTTTCGCGAAGGGTGAAGGAAGCGCATCCGAATGTCAAAATCGTTGCGGTAGACGCGGTAGGCTCCGTTATTTTCGGAACGCCATCCCGCCAGCGCGAGCTGCCAGGAATCGGTGCGAATCGCGTTCCCGAATTGTATACGCCGGGAGAAATCGACCATGTCATTCACGTAGATGACCGTGAGTCGGTAATAGGCTGCCGCTTGCTAATGGAGCGTGAAGGGATTTTTGCAGGCGGCTCAACAGGCTCCATCGTTGCGGCGCTGCAAAAGCTGCTGCCTACCATACCGCCGAATTCCAAGGTGGTTACTATTTTTCCAGATCGCGGAGAGCGTTATCTTGACAGCGTATACGACGAAAAATGGGTAAATGCGCTGCCGGAACATGTTGAAGTTGTCTAATTATCAAACTTAAATCAGGGAGTGAATGGAGAATGGTTGTTACTGAGGAGCAAGAGATTTTGTATTTAAGCAAGCAGGATATTATCGATTTGGGCGGCGCGCATTCGGCGCCATATGTAGCTGCTGTCAGCAGGGCTCTTATGCTGCATTGCAAAGGCGAGTACGTGCAGCCGCTTAAGCCATATTTGCGAATGGAGGGCAATGAAGGCCATATTGCCGATCGGATTATCGCAATGCCGGCTTATGTAGGCGGAGATGTTAACGTAAGCGGCCTAAAGTGGATAGGCAGCAAGCATGATAATCCCGCGAAACGAGGCAGAGAGCGGGCAAGCGCGTTAATTATTTTGAATGATCCCGAGTCCAATTATCCCATTGCCGTTATGGAAGGCAGCTTGATCAGCAGCATGCGCACAGCTGCCGTTACGGTAATCGGGGCACGTCTTCTGGCTAGAGAAGGATTTGGCGTAGTATCTGTAATTGGGTGCGGCGTTATCGCCAAGATGCAAATCAATTCCTTGCTTGAACAATTTGAGGGGATTCACACCGTTCACTTGTTCGATCTAAAACCGGCTGCGGCACTTCAGCTAGCCCAGGAGATTGGCGATAAATTCAATCATGTCGAGGTTAAAATCGAAGAAACGTCAGAGCAAGCCGTACGTCAGGCGGAGGTTCTCGTAACCGCAACGGTAGCATCCGCGCCGCATATTCCTTTTGAATGGCTCGCAAAAGGCACGTTTGTCAGCAACATTTCGATCATGGATCTACACAAGGATGTGTTCACGCAAGCGGATAAAGTCGTTGTAGATGACTGGGATCAGTCGAACAGGGAGAAGAAGGTGATTAACCAGCTGGTGCTTGAAGGCAAGTTCTCTCGCGAGCAGCTGCACGCTGAGCTAGGCGAGATTCTTATTGGCAGCAAGGCTGGTCGCGAGACGGATGACGAAATTATTGTACTGAATCCGATGGGTATGGCCGTTGAGGATATCGCGAGTGCGGCCGAGCTGTATACAAAGGCGCTAGCTGCAGGGAAGGGGACCCGGTTATGTCTATAACGTTTACGGGACAAAAGCAAGAGATAGCGCGGATTGCTGATGTCATACGTGAGCGGAAGCAGCAGCAGAACGGACCATTCTGTGCGTATTTGCACAATATGACCGCTCTGCGGAAGCAAACCGCGGACCGGGTACGTTCGTTGCCCGAATTCTGCAAATTATTTTATGCGATTAAAGCCAATTCGGAGGAAACGATTTTACGGGCGCTTGCCCCTATTGTGAATGGCTTCGAGGTTGCTTCTCTCGGGGAAGTGGTGAAGGTGCGCCAAGTGTCTCCCAATATTCCGATTCTGTTCGGCGGGCCCGGCAAAACAGAGGCTGAGCTGGAAGGCGCCTTGCTGCATAATGTGCAATTGATCCATGCCGAGAGTGTCCATGAATTGAACAAGCTAAATGCGATCGCAGGCCGCTATGGCAGAACTGCCTCGGTTTTGCTGCGCATTAACCTAAAAGGGCCGCTTCCTAAAGCTACCTTGGCGATGGGCGGACGCCCTACGCAGTTTGGCATTGACGAATCGCAATTGCCGCAAGTGATGGAGCATATCAAGGAGCTTCCGCATATTCGGGTGGAAGGATTTCATTTTCATTCCTTATCCAACAATCTGGATGCGGCGCAGCATGTGCAATTAGTCCAATATTATTGCGTAATAGCGCGGCAGTGGGCAGAAGAGTATGGCCTCGAGCTTCGTTATTTGAATGCAGGCGGCGGCCTTGGCGTTAACTATTCCGAGCTGGAGCAGCAGTTTGATTGGAGCCTTTTTGTAAATGGATTGGAGCAAGAGGTAGTGAAAGAGAAAAGCGATGGTTTGACGATTCTCTTTGAGTGCGGCCGCTATATTACGGCTTCCACCGGTTATTATGCCGCTGAGGTGCTGGATATCAAGCGAAACCATGGCAAGTCTTACGTCATTGTCAGGGGAGGCACGCATCATTTTCGCCTGCCTGTATCTTGGCAGCACAGCCATCCATTCGAACTGGTTCCGATTGATGATTGGCCTCACTCCTATGAGCGTCCCTCTCTTACCCAAGCCGCCATTACCGTTGTTGGCCAATTATGTACGCCAAAGGATATTTTGGCCCAGGACGTTGAAGTGGCGCAGGTGCGTGCAGGTGATGTGCTGCTATTCGAGTTTGCGGGGGCATACGGCTGGGCGATATCCCACCATGATTTTTTGAGTCATCCGCATCCGGAGCATATTTATTTGGAATAGCAGAAGCATTGATTCGGCGGCATGCAGCGGTTTTGGCATTTACTTTGGAGGTGGAGCATGAGCGAACTAGCTTGGTCATTAGTACAGTCGGATGAGATCATTTTGGTCAGACGGCGCATTTTTCGGCAATTGATAGAGTCATTTTTGTACGAACGGATTTTAGTAGACACAGTCGTTAGCGGGGAAGCGGAAGCCGAGTATGTGCTGCACGGGGTAAGCGAGCGGGGGGAGTCTGTAAAATACCGGTTCAAGGCCTCGCGAAAATGGAGCTTTGGACGCATCCGCCTGTCAGAGGAGCCTGTTATAAGGGTTGCAGCAGGAGAATCGCGAGAGGCGGAATCACTTTCCCGATTTTTACTAGAGATGTCCACTTCCATTCCGGCAAAGGAGGATAAGCTTTCTTCCTTCATCGATGAAATTCAGCAGACGCTTTTGAAGGATACGATGTCTCTTCAGCTGAGCAAGAATCCGCAAAATTCAAAGCTGACGGACTACGACGAATGGGAAGGCGACCTGATGGACGGTCATCCGTACCATCCCTGCTACAAATCGCGAATTGGGTTTACGCTAAGCGATAATGCGGCTTATGGGCCTGAATTCAAAAAGGATGTCAGGCTTGTTTGGGCGGCGGTTCGCCGCAGCGCCGCAAAGCTCTCGGTATCGGAAGCACTGGATTATGAGGTTTATATGGCTTGCGAGCTGGAATCGGATTACGGCTTGTTCAACGAAATGATCAAAACACGCGGTCAAGACCCCGAGGACTATATCATGATTCCCGTTCATCCTTGGCAGTGGGACCATGTTATTGCAACAGAATTCGTTGAACAGATGCGTACCGGTGAATTGATCTTCCTCGGCAGGGGCAATGAGCTGTATCGTCCGCAGCAGTCGATACGGACTATGGCCAATAGGAGCGACCGGCGGAAGGCTTACGTTAAGCTGCCGCTCAACATAACGAACACCTCATCGGGCAGGATCTTAGCCCAGCATACGATTATGAATGCGGCGCGCATCTCGGACTGGCTCGGTAAAGTGGTAGCGGGCGATGATTATTTACGGGATGCGCAGAGAGTGATCGTGCTCAAAGAAGTGGTTGGCGCGTCCTATCACCATCAGAAGCTTCCGAATATTTTGGAGCAAAAGGTTTACGGCTCGCTTGGCGCCATATGGCGGGAAAGCCTGCATCCTTATTTGGAGCCGGGTGAAGAAGCGATTCCCTTTAACGCTCTCGTTCATACGGATCTTCATGGGCGCCCCTTTATTGACTCTTGGGTTCAGGAGCATGGCCTTGAAAAGTGGCTGGAGACGCTGATCCAAGTATCAGTCTTGCCTTTAGTCCATCTACTGTATGCGCACGGCGCGGCTTTGGAGTCGCATGGGCAAAATATGATTGTCATGATGAAGCAGGGGATTGCCCGGCGTATTGCGCTGAAAGACTTTCATGACGGCATACGTTATTCACCGAGTGTGCCTCATCCGCTAGGGTATCCGGCGATTGAATATCCGCCTGCGAATCACCAGCGCTTGAACAGAAACTCGTTTATCGAGAAGGATCGGCCGGAGGAGCTGACTGATTTCTTGCTTGACGCTCTGTTTCTCATCAATCTCTCTGAGATTGCGTTTTTCTTGGAGAAGCATTACGGCTTTGCGGAACGCCGTTTTTGGGCAGTGACGGCGGAAGCCGTTATCGCGTATCAAAAAGATTTTCCTGAGCTGCAGAGCCGGTTTGATTGTTTTGATGTTTTTACACCCGAAATCGAGGTAGAGCAATTAGCCAGACGCCGAATTGATGATGGAACGATCGATTGTGTTCACCGTGTAAGCAATCCGCTTCATGCTTACTGGTTAGAGCGCTATTCATACAGCGAGGAGTGAGAGAGGTGCGGATCGTCAGCGAGCAAGATACGTCCAGCGACAAGCGGGCAACACATAAGAGGTTTACTTTCTATAAGGCAGCGATGCTGTCGCCTTACTACGTAACCGTTAGAAGGCGAATTTTTCGCCAGTTGGTAGAGTCGATGCTGTTTGAGGACATTGTTGCCCACACCGTGATGGATGGAGTGGCTGGTACAACATGGACCATTGCAGGAATGAGCTTATCGGGGCAGCCGGTTGTATACGCCTTCGATGGTACGCGGCGTCATACATTCGGCCGCATTAGGCTGAATAAAGGACCTGTCATAAGGCAGGCAGAAGAATCGGCTTCGGAGGCAGAATCCATCGGGCTCTTCTTGCTGGAGATTGCGGGCGCAATCGGCGCCGATGAGCAGAAGGTATTGCATTTTATACAAGAGCTGGAGCAGACCTTGATTAACGATACGATGGCTCAGTACAAGCGCCATCAAGAAAAGCTAAACTTGCATGAGCTGCCTTATGATGATTGGGAAAGCGGCATAATGGACGGACATCCCTACCATCCGAGCTATAAGTCGCGCATCGGCTTTGACATGTCGGATCAGCAGACTTTTGGACCTGAATTCGCCGAGCCTATTGCTCCGCTATGGGTAGCTATCCGCCGTGAGCGCGCTCAAATAAGCCATTCCTTCGGCACTCCGAATCCTGGTTCAACAAAGTGGCTTCAAGATCAATTGGGCGAGCAGGCGTTGGATAAGTTTACCGCTCGAATCCGGCAGGCTGGCGTTGACCCCGATCAATATATTTTGCTGCCTGTCCATCCATGGCAATGGAGAGTTATTTTAACTTCGGTGCTTGCATCCGACATTCACAATCATCATATTTTGCCGCTTGGCAGTGCGGTGGAGTTATATACCGCCCAGCAGTCTATTCGTACGCTGGCTAATCGCACCGCGCCGAGCAAAGCATATCTCAAGCTGCCGCTCAGCATTTTGAATACGTCGACGGGAAGAGTCCTTGCCCCTCATACGGTAGCGAATGCGCCTATTATTACGGACTGGCTAAAGCGGATAACGAGTCATGACCCCTATTTGCGCGACGAATTACGTGTCATTTTGTTAGGCGAGGTCGCTGGCATCTCCTATGACAACAGCCATATTCCCTCACCTTTGCAGCCTAAATCCTATGGGGCGCTCGCTTGTATTTGGCGGGAGAGCATACATACGCAGCTGGAAAACGAAGAATCGGCGATTCCGTTTAACGCTTTGTGCGCCTTGGATACGGATGAGAGGCCGTTTATCGCCCCTTGGATTGAACGTTATGGAATCGAGCGCTGGCTTGATGAGCTGCTGAAGGCAAGCATCAGCCCGATCATTCATTTTTTATATGCGCACGGGCTCGCTTTGGAATCACATGCCCAGAACATGGCGCTTGTCCACCGGGAAGGGCTGCCGGTCCGCGTAGCGCTAAAAGATTTCCATGATGGCATCCGGTTTACGAGGGACGGGCTGAGCGATGCTGCGGATTGCCCGGATCTGGTTCAAACTCCTGAATATCATCAGCGGATTAATCGCAATTCGTTTATCGAGACACCGGATTTTTCCGCTGTACGCGACTTTGTGCATGATGCATTCTTTTTTATTAATCTCGGAGAGCTGGCTATTTTCCTGCAGGAGCAGTTCGGATTGGATGAAATCACGTTTTGGAACAAGGCTCGTCTTCTGATTGAACAATATCAGATGCGATTCCCTGAGCATAACGAGCGGTACAGCCAATTTTATTTATTTGAGCCTTTGATCGGGGTAGAACAATTGACTGCACGCCGATTGTTTCCGGATACAGAGCTCCGCATCCACCAGGTGGCCAATCCCTTATCACGGCATAGCAGCTAGAAAAATGGGTATTTATGGGTAGATAGCTACTGAATGAAAAAATAGTACATGAAATGAAAAAGTTTATGCATGGACAGCGTTATAGCATGTAGGCTATTTTATTAATAATGGTTATCATTCTTAATTAGACACAGGGGGATAAAGGAATGTTGTTAAGCAATCGAATTCGAAATTTTAAATTAGGGGTATCGCTTTCCCTTATCGCGCTGATGATTTTGGTGTTGGCTGCATGCGGCAATGCCGAATCGGGCACAGAAAAAAATGCAGTAAACAACGCTGCAAATGCGGGAGAGGAAACCTCCGAAGCATCAACTGAGCCAGCAACGGAGCGGACGGTCAAAGATGCATACGGAGACGTGAAAGTTCCAGCTAATCCGGTGAAAATCGTCGTGCTTGATATCGGCGCGCTTGATAATTTGCTGGAGCTAGGGATTACGCCTGTCGGAGCGCCATCCATTCTAGCTGCCGGAGATCCTTATCCGGCTTACTTGAAGGGGACAGACGGAATTACGAACATCGGCTCGGTCAATGAGCCTAATCTGGAAGCGATCGATGCATTACAGCCTGATCTGATTATCGGCAACAAGGATACGCATGATGCGATACACGATCAGCTGGCAAAAATTGCGCCTACCGTATTCGTAGAAACGTTAGGCGTAACGTGGAAAGCCAACCTGCAGCTGCATGCTGAGGCAGTGAACAAGCTGGAAGAAGGCAAAAAGCTGCAGGAAGCCTACGATGCTAAAATAACGGAGTTAAAATCAAAATTAGCTGATAAAGGCAAGACGGTATCGCTATTCCGTCCACGCGCCGACAAAATTCAAATTTATTTGAAGGATACGTTCGCTGGAACCATCATGAGTGACGCTGGCATTGCTCGTCCCGAATCACAGAACATCGAAGGTTTCTCCAAGGACGTGACTGAAGAGCAAATGAGCAATCTGGATGGAGATGTGATCCTTTGGTTCAACAGAGAGCCGGATGCGTTTGCCAAGGTTGAAAAAAGCGCGCTATGGGCTTCCTTGAACGGGGTCAAAAACAATAGCGTCCATGCGGTAGATTGGGAATATTGGATGAGCGGTCTTGGCATTCAAGCAGTGAATAAGGTCGTCGATGATCTGCAAACATTTCTTGTAAAATAATTAAAGATTGGGCCGTCCGAGTGGCGACCCAATCTTTCTTCGTTTATTTGACAATCATGTGCTGGAGGTATGGGAAGTGAAGCCCAGATTGATGGGAGTGGCTGTTCTTATTATTCTTGTTGGTGCTGCCTTAGTTGGAAGTATTATGTTTGGAATTGTACAAATTCCGTTACGCGCCGTGTCCAATGCTTTCTGGTCTTACGATGCTTCCCAAGAAGCGCAGCTGATCATCCGATCCGTTAGGCTGCCAAGGGCACTGATCGCCGCGGCGGTAGGCGGATCGCTCGCGGTTGCCGGCTGCTTGATGCAGGCGCTTAGCCGAAACGCGCTGGCAGGCCCCGAACTATTCGGAGTGAACTACGGAGCTGCTTTAGCAGTAGTTATCGCTTCTATTGTATTAAATTCCACCTCGCTTGCCGTTTTCTCTTGGTCGGCGTTACTCGGCGCTGCGGTTGCAGGCGCATCGGTATTTTTGCTTGGTTCGCTTGGCAGAGATTCATTGACTTCGGTCAAGCTAGTCCTTGCCGGCGCTACGATTAACCTTTTGCTCACGTCCCTAACGCAAGGGATACTTATATTAAATGAACAATCTTTGGATACGATGCGGTTTTGGCTAGCTGGTTCGCTTACAGGACGGGATCTGCAATTGTTTATGCAGGTGCTTCCTTATATGCTGGTTGGTTTGGTTTGTGCGTTTGGCCTAAGCAATCATATGAATGTGATCGGTCTTGGAGAGGAAATGGCGCAAGGACTTGGTCAACGCGTGTTTTTTATTAAAGCAATCTGTATCGTCGCTATTGTGCTGCTTGCAGGAAGCGCGGTTGCCATCGCTGGTCCTATCGGATTCATCGGTCTAGCTATTCCGCATATTGCACGTTCCCTTGTAGGACTGAATTACCGTTGGATTATCCCTTATTCCGCATTGCTCGGCGCTCTGCTTTTGCTGCTTGCGGATATTGGCGCGCGGTTTGTACTGCCTGAACAAGAAATTCCTGTAGGTGTCGTCACTGCTTTCTTCGGAGCGCCATTTTTAATTTATTTGGCTCAGAGAAAGGATGGGACGACATAACTTCTTCTATTATAAAGGGACGCTGGCTGTGGATCGTTATTTCGTTGTTTGTCATGAATGTAGTTGTGCTTCTTTTGAACATTACTATCGGTGAAAGAAATGTGACTGTTATGGACGCCATCCAGACAGCTATAGGCATGGGGAATGATGAATTTGCATTTACGATTCGCGAGGTGCGGCTGCCAAGGGTGCTAACCGGATTTCTGGCAGGCTGCGGCTTAGCCTTGTCAGGGACGATCCTGCAGGTCGTTACCCGTAATCCGCTGGCATCGCCTGGTGTCATTGGACTGAATGCAGGCGCCGCTGCCACTGTGGTAGCCGTGCTGGTGCTTGTCCCTTCCTTTCCAATGAGCCGTCTTCCTTGGGTTGCCTTTGGGGGTGCGCTTCTGGTCGCGTTAGCCATCTACAGGCTCTCTTGGAAAAAAGGAAGCTCAACCGAGCGCATGCTGTTGGTTGGCGTTGGCATATCTGCAATGGCAGGCGCGCTTATTACGTACTTGCTGACAGTGGGCAAAATTTTCCGCGTATCCCAAGCCTTTGTATGGATGGCCGGCAGCTTATATGGCCGGACGTGGGAGCATTTTTGGCCGCTGCTTCCATGGATCGTTATTTTATTTGTGCTGCTTATGTTATATACACGTTCATTGGATTTACTGCTGCTCAGTGACAGCTCGGCAATTGGCATGGGGATACGGCTCGAACGAGTCCGATTTTTACTCATCTTATTTAGTGTAGGCTTGGCAGGCTCAGCCGTCTCGATGGCCGGAACGATTGCTTTTGTCGGGCTGATGGCTCCGCATATGGCTTCACATCTGGTAGGCACGCGGAGTATGAAAAGGCTGCCGGTTGCCGCACTACTCGGAGGGCTCATCGTGATGCTGGCAGATTTGCTGGGGAGAGTGCTCTTTTCGCCATTTGAGATCCCTGTGGGGTTAATTACTGCATTGATAGGCGCGCCATATATGATTACTTTGCTGATTCGCCGTAGAGCATTATAATAAATGGAAAAGGTTAAGGCTCTACGAAAGGCAGGTTATTTTTGCTAAATGATGCCTCATTCCACGCATACCCATTCACTCTACCTATTCTCATCGGTGCGCAAGAGAAGTTTCGCGGGCAAGCCGGGCATTCGCGCCTATCGGATTCCTGTCTATCTATTATGCTTTATTACAGAAGGGGAAGGCGTTGTTCTCATAGATGGCGCACTGTGCAGAATTCGTCCATTCGAGCTGTTTTTGCTGGTGCCAGGCATGGTTGTGGAGATATCGGAGCAAAGCGGCGGTTTTGCATACTACGGTGTGTTTTTTCAGCCGTTAACGCTAGTAAAAGGTAAAGGAAACATGATTTTGTCCAGCTCAATATCATTGTCGGGTTTTCTTCTTCCCGGTAAAATACCTGTTCCTCAACCTCAGCAGATTCTGCAGCGAATTCTTCAAATGTACGAAAGCAGCAGGGAAGAGGGGAATAAGGACCGGTTATCGCTCCGGCTGCAGCTGGAACAATTTATCCAAGCGATAATCAAGAGTGCGCCGGAGCCAGCTGAGCAAAGCGATGAGCGCATTAACCGAAGCATTGCTTATATGGAGCAGCATTATACGGACAAAATAAATATCGGAAAGCTTGCAGAAACTGCGGGGATGCCGGCAGTCGCATATTCCCGTCTGTTTCTTAAAGTTACCGGTTGCCCTCCTGTGGAATATTTGGGCACGATTCGAATGAACAAAGCGAAGCAGCTTCTGAGCAAAAATCATAACCGTGTCAAGGAGGTTGCTGCCGCTGTCGGATTTCGCAGCGAGTTTTATTTCAGCCGAATGTTCCAGCGTATGGTGGGCGTGTCTCCTACTATCTATATGAAGCGGGAGACGCTAAGAGTAGCAGTAGCCTCTTCACTGGATTTCCAGCAATATTTGCAAGCTTTAGGGATTGAGCCAGTATGCGTGCTTGATCTCTTCCATTATCCCGGATTAGGGGAGAAGGAGTATGCGGAACGGTTCCGCAGCCAACGGGAACAGTTGAAGCGCTCTGCCCCCGACCTTATTATCGCCGACCATTATCAAATGGATTTCCGTGAGACCTTAAAAGAAATCGCATTTCCGGTTATTCTCGACTTATCGGTATGGGACTGGAAACGCAATTTTTTGAAAATTGCAGAGCTTCTTGGCCGCGAGAGTGAAGCGGCTCAAACGTTAACCCGTTTGGAGATGCGGACTGCGGAGGTCAAGCAGGCGCTGCAGCAAGCTTTGGGAGATCGCCGGGTGACGGTTATGCAGGTCAATCATCGGATGATTGGCATTCAAGGCACGGCAGGCCATCCGTTAAATGAATTGCTTTATAGTGATCTGGCATTGAAGCCAGGCGCTCCGGGAATCGGCGATATTTGGAGACAGGAAATGCTGCCAGAGTCTATGCCTATTTTAGAAACCGAGCATTTGTTTATACATAAGCATCATGTGCTCGCAGGCAGCGAGAGGATGTACCAGCGAATGATACAGACAAGCACATGGAATCGTATACCGGCCGTACCGAATGATAATGCCAAACTCATACAAAATTGGTTCGTAATGAGCTGGACGCCTATTGGGCGGCAAACCATTATGGATGAGCTGATGGAGCTCTGTATCGATCAAGACAGCCGTCAAAAAAGGTTGAACATGGCTTAGCCTAGTTCAGCCTTTTTTTTCGCATGTTCATCTAATTGTCAAATGCATTCCTTGACAGGAATATTCCGGCTAGTGTATGTTCGAAGCAGGAAATGAACAAAATACGTATAGAGTCATGTAAGGTCATCGTTACTATAATCGCTTTTTTGGAGTAGGTTTTGAGTATGAATGAAACGTTATTTAGCGCGCTTGCCGAACCAAACCGTCTGCATATTGTCGAGCTCTTGCGCAGCGGCCCGCTGACCGTGGGAGAAGTAGCTGAACAACTTGGCTTTAATCAGCCGCAAACGTCCAAGCATCTTAAGGTCCTTTATGAATCCGGACTTGTTGAAGTACAGCCTAGCGCAAACAGGCGCATATACAAGCTGCGGCATCAGCCGCTCATTGAGCTGGATGATTGGTTGGATTCTTTCCGCCGGCTATGGGAAGAGAGATACGATCGTCTTGAAGATTATTTGCTCGAGCTGCAGGAGAAGGATAAGGAACAGGGCAACAAGGAATAAGAAAGCCGCATTCCCGCATTTTGCCTATAAAAAGGTTCGAGAAAAACACCGGTAATCGGTGTTTTTTCTTTTTTCAAAGCGCATTTTTTTGACAAAGAAAGCGGAATTGTATTGACCTGTTCTTTTTAAAGAACTACAATAGCTATATTGTCTGTTATAACGTCTTTTATTTTGGTTGCAGGTTGTTAGCTTATCGTTAGGATCTAAACTGGCCGAAGGAGAATCTTATGATTGGGGAACGGATTAAAAGTCTACGGGAAAAAAAGGGCTATTCGATAACGAAGCTTGCCGACCTAGCAGGCGTATCCAAGTCCTATTTGAGCTACATCGAACGCAATATGCAGAACAACCCATCTCTTCAGGTAATGGCAAAAATTGCAGCTCCTTTGGATTCTAACATTGAGTATTTGCTTGGAGAAGAGCATTTACCAAAAATTCATGACGATGAAGTATTGGACGAGGAATGGCGATCCATTATTAAAAACGCTGTTGATGAGGGAATGAGCAAAGGCGATTTTCAAGCTTTAAAGGACCTGATCCGCTCGAACATGTGGAAGGAAAACAGGACGGAGGACAGCGTCTATTTGAGCGAGAAAAAGAAAACATCAAATATCATTATTCTTCATATCGATAACTGAAGCTGAGTGAAAAAAAAGAAAAACGTGTATTGACATGTTCTATATAAAGAACTAATATTGTGTTATCGTTCTTTATAACAAACATATTAAGCAGGTGTGCGAATGGATGGGAAAAGGTTAGAGGATCTATCTGCGTCACGCAACGAGATAGACAGAGTAAAGGTCAAAGAAATTAATCTCAAAGCTTTATACTCCACGGTTAGAAAGCGGCTATGGATCGTTGTGCTCATTACGATGGCCGTTACAGTGCTAGCAGGCGTTTACAACTCTAGACCCGAAACGCCCATGTATGCCTCATCCGCAAGAATGATTATTGCTGCGTCCTCAGAAATGATGGGCACGGTGAAGGTGCTGTTTCGCGAGCCTATCGTCCTTAACAAGGTCATAGAGGAGCTGGAGCTTAATCGTTCTGTCTCGCAGCTAAGAAGCCAAATCAGAGTCGATAGCGTAGAAGGTTCGCTTGTTACGGTCGTATCGGTTGTGGACAGTGATCCGAAGCTTGCTGCTGAGATTGCCAACGTCGGCGTTGAAGCTTTCCGGCAAGTAGCGGCAGCTACGCTCGGTGTAACGAACATTCAGCTATTAACGAAAGCGGAAGAAAATCCTTTCTCGATTAACGTGAAGAGCAACACGATGGTGTTCGTTGGATTTATGGCAGGTCTTATTTTAAGTATAGGCTTAATCTTCTTGCTCGATTCGCTTGATGATTCTATGAAGTCGGAACGAGAGATTGAAGAGCTGCTCGGCTTAACGATGCTGGGTCAAGTAACCAAAATGAAACGAAAAGATTATGCCAGAAAATCAAAGAAACAAAAAAGCATTGTTGCGCGGGGTGAGACGATTGGTTCGTGAACGGCAAAAAGCGTCAAAGTCTTATGTAAATAGAAGCTTGCTTGCTTACATTAATCCTCACGGCTCTATTTCAGAGCAGTACCGAACCATTCGGAACAATATTCAGTATGCTTCAAACGGCAGCAAGGTTCATTCGCTGCTTGTCACCTCCCCCTCTGAGGGTGAAGGCAAATCGACAACGACTGTCAATCTGGCGGTATGCATGGCGCAGCGAGGCGATCGCGTTCTCATCATCGACGCAAACTTCAGAAACCCGATTATTAACAAGATCTTTAGTGTGCAAACCTCGCCAGGGCTGTCGAACATCTTAGGCCAACAGCTCGAAATTCGCGAGGCTATCTACAATACGGAAGTCGAAGGCTTGGATATTTTGCCGAGCGGGCAGCGCCTTTATAATTCGACAGAGCTGCTGGATTCACAGCTTATGGTCGATGTGATGCAGTATGCATCCGAGCATTACGACATGGTGCTGCTGGATTGCCCGCCCGTACTCGGCGTACCGGATACGAATGCGCTTGTTAGCAAATGCGACGGCGTGCTCCTGCTACTGCAAACCGGCAAAACGCAGCAAGAGCATGCCATTGAAGCAAAACGTGCCTTGCTGTTCGCCAAAGCGAATATTCTCGGCGTCATACTTAACAAAAAGAGCGTTTGATGATCTCAATCGGATAGCGCTTTTTTTACGGGGCGACTGTTCTTTATAAAGCACAAAAGATGCTTTTAATAAGGGCAGTCACGTTCGGTAATGTCTCCTCACCGTTATCAATGGAGGCACTCGGCCATGCTGTGGGTTACGAAAAACCTTAGACGCGAGTCGTCAAGAGTGTGGTGTGAGGCGGGGTTGAATGCCCTGGATTTTGCATTAGAGTTTTTAACTAAATGGTTTTGTTCAAAGCCTTTTAGTTAAACACTCTAAAGGGGTGTTACATCAAAACTCCTCGATTATTGGCGAAAGCTTAACGCTTCATTAGCATCCACTTTATTTGATGTATGACAGGAAAGGGTGAAATGGCTTTGACGTACCGGCAAAGATTGTCTTTATTGATTTTAATCGACTCAATTATCGTTCTTACCGCCATCTTTTTTAGCCGTTTTTTACTTAGCGCTTCGCTTGATGTGGTAACGGCGCCGATCGTGATCAGCTCGATCACGCTCTTATTGAGTCATCATTTTTTCTCCTTCTATTACAAGCTGTATAAGAAGGCATGGGAGTATGCAAGCGTCGGGGAGCTGCTGATCATATCAAAATCAGTCTCTTTCTCCATTCTTGCAGCAGCGGTCATTCAGCAGGTCGTGCTGGGCGATGTGTTTATGCGCTTGCTCGCAGTGACTTGGATGATTCATATGCTGCTGATCGGAGGCTCAAGGCTTTGCTGGCGAATCTTCCGAGGCAGCTACAATAAGCATGCCGGTCTGCGCAAGCGCACATTAATCGTTGGAGCCGGTTCAGCGGGTACGATGCTTGCTCGGCAGCTGCTTAGCAACAGCGATACGGAGTTAATTCCGATGGCTTTCATAGACGACGATGTCAACAAGCATAATCTCGACATTATGGGATTGCCGGTGCTCGGCGGGGTTGCAAGCATCGCCAAGGTTGCGCTTGAGCATGACATCAACAATATCGTGATCGCGATTCCATCGCTCAGCAAGAAACAGCTGAATACGATTTTTAGCGAATGCGCGAAAACGAAAGCAAAGACGCAAATTATACCGATGCTGGAGGATTTGGCTACAGGGAGAATCTCTGTCAGCCAATTTCGTGATGTGCAGGTAGAGGATTTGTTAGGCCGCGAGCCTGTAGAGCTGGATATCGAGAGCATTTCGGGTTATGTCACCCAAAAGGTCGTGATGGTAACGGGAGCGGGCGGTTCGATTGGCTCGGAGGTATGCCGGCAGGTTTCCCGTTTTTTACCGGAGAAGCTTATTTTGCTCGGACATGGGGAGAACAGCATCTACTCCATAGAGATGGAGCTTAAGGAGCTTTACGGTCATACCCAAATCGAATTTATTACCGAAATCGCCGACCTGCAGGATGCGAACAAAATGATGGCAGTCATGCAAGCTCATCGGCCACAGGTCGTCTATCACGCGGCAGCGCATAAGCATGTGCCGTTGATGGAGCGAAATCCGGAGGAAGCGTTCAAAAACAACGTAATGGGAACCTTAAATGCGGCGAAAGCGGCAAGCCAGGCGCGCGTTGATACCTTTGTCATGATCTCTACCGATAAAGCGGTCAACCCGACCAGCGTGATGGGCTCGACGAAACGAATTGCGGAGATGGTCATTCAGCATATGGACCGGTTCAGCACGACGAAGTTTGTGGCGGTTCGCTTCGGCAATGTCCTTGGCAGCAGGGGAAGCGTTATACCGCTGTTTAAGAAACAAATCGAGAAGGGCGGCCCTGTCACCGTAACGCATCCCGACATGGTTCGTTATTTTATGACGATACCGGAGGCTTCGCGTTTGGTTATTCAGGCGGGCGCACTCGCTAGAGGCGGCGAAATATTCGTTCTAGACATGGGTGATCCGGTCAAAATAACCGATCTTGCCCAAAACGTCATTCGTATGTCAGGCTACACGGTCGAGGAGATTGGCATCCAGTACACGGGCATCAGACCGGGCGAGAAGCTCTTTGAGGAAATGCTCAAGGACAATGAAATGAATGAAAAGCAGGTTTACCCGAAAATTTACATAGGGAAATCATTCGAGATTTATTTTGAACAGATCGAAGAAATAATCGCCCTCCATGACAGTATGAGCAAAGCGGAATTGCGGATCAGGTTGCTTGATCTTGCGAACAACATCGTGGAGCTTCCCGAATTTGCATCCGTTACAGGTTAAAAAGACGAAGGAGTTGCTAAACGTTATGAAAGTTAGAAAAGCCATTATTCCAGCAGCGGGACTCGGAACCAGATTTCTGCCCGCAACAAAAGCGATGCCGAAGGAAATGCTGCCGATTGTCGATAAGCCGACAATTCAATATATTGTCGAGGAAGCGATCGAGTCGGGTATTGAAGATATTATTATCGTGACAGGCAAAGGCAAACGGGCGATTGAGGATCATTTTGACAATTCGCTGGAGCTTGAACAAATTTTAGAGGCTAAGCATAAGTACGAATTGTTAAGCGAGGTTCGCAAATCGGCTGATATGGTGGATATTCACTATATTCGCCAAAAGGAGCCGAAAGGCTTAGGGCATGCCATCTGGTGCGCCCGCAAGTTCATTGGAGACGAACCGTTCGCTGTACTGCTGGGCGATGATATTATCTCCGCAGAGAAGCCTTGCATCAAGCAGATGATTGAAAAATATGAGCAGTATCACACCTCGATAATCGGCGTTCAGCGCGTAGCGGACGAGGCAGTTTCCCGTTACGGCATCGTTGACGGCACGCTGATGGAGGATTCCTTCCACCGGGTCAGGCATTTGGTAGAGAAGCCTGCAAGAGAAGCGGCGCCGTCCAATATGGCGATTATGGGACGCTACATTTTAAACCCTGCGATATTTGACATTTTGGGCAATCAAACGCCTGGCGCGGGAGGCGAAATCCAGCTTACCGATGCGATTGCCGCTTTGAATTTATCCGAAGCCGTTTATGCTTACGAGTTCGAGGGCAAGCGTTATGACGTGGGCGAGAAGATGGGCTTCATCCAGACGACGATCGAATTTGCGCTTCAGCGCGAGGATCTGCGATATGAGCTATTAAACTATTTGTCTCAAATGGTTGAAAGAGAAGCCGCTAGAAAATAATTCTAGTATAGGATGGTAAACTTATGCCTAATAAAATATTATTTTGCGCAACGGTTGATTATCATTTCAAGGCCTTTCATCTGCCTATTATGGAATGGTTCAAGCAGCAAGGCTGGGAGGTTCATGTCGCCGCAAAGGGCGAGCTGGACCTCCCTTTCGTTGATCGGAAGTTTAATTTGTCCATTGAGCGGTCGCCTTTGCGTTTGAACAATATAAAGGCTCATCAAGAGCTGAAGGCCATCGTCGAGCAGCAGAATTATAATATCATTCACTGCCACACGCCGATGGGCGGCGTGCTTGCGAGGCTTGCGGCGGCGTCGGTTAGAAAAAACGGCACGAAGGTCATTTATACGGCGCATGGCTTCCATTTTTGCAAAGGGGCGTCGCTCCTTAACTGGATGCTGTATTATCCGATTGAAAAAAGGCTGTCGCGCTTAACCGACTGCCTAATCACGATAAATGACGAGGATTATGCGCTTGCCGTCACCAAAAAATTTAGAGCGAAGCAAATTGCGCAGGTACATGGCGTTGGGGTAAACACGATGCAATATAAGCCGATGCAAAAAATCGATAAATGGCGGCTTAGGCAGGAGCTGGATTATCGGACCGATGATTTCCTGCTCTTCTATGCCGCTGAGTTTAATCGCAACAAAAACCATCAGCTGCTGATCCATGCGCTTGCTTCGATCAAAGAGCAGGTGCCGCATGCAAGGCTGCTCCTTGCGGGAACGGGGCCGCTGCTCGATGCGTGCAAAGAGCTGGCGTATCAGCTTGGAATCAGCTCCATGGTTCATTTTCTAGGCTATCGCAGCGATATTGACCGCCTGCTGCCGATGTGCGACGTCGCGGTTGCCTCCAGCCTGCGCGAAGGGCTGCCCGTCAATATTATGGAGGCGATGGCTTGCGGGCTGCCGATTGTGGCTGCCGCGAATAGAGGCCATACGGAGCTTGTTCGCGATGGCGTAAACGGGTATGTGGTCGATCAGAATGACGTGGCTGTATTTGCAAAAAGGTTGAAGCAGCTAAGCGAGTCGATTGAGCTAAGACAGCTAATGGGCATGCAAAGCATGCATATCGTTCAGAAGTATAGCTTGATACAAGTTAAGAAAGAGCTAAATGACATTTATAAACCGTTTATGGTGGGGGAACAAAATGAATCCCAAAGTCAGTATCGTCGTGCCTATATATAACATGGAAGATTATTTGGAGCGATGCCTTCAAAGCTTGTTTGGCCAAAGCCTAACCGATATCGAAATTATTGCCGTCAACGACGGTTCAGGTGATTCCAGCATGGAGATTTTACAGAAATATGCCCGTCACGATTCGCGATTGACGATTATCGATAAAGCGAATGGAGGCGTGTCTGCAGCCAGAAACGATGGCGTTTTGGCGGCAAGAGGACAATACATTGGATTTGTTGATCCTGATGATTGGGTCGAGGAAAGCATGTACGAGCAATTGTACCTTGCAGCATTTGAGGAAAACAGTGATATAGCGATGTGTACCTACGTTCGTGAGTTTGGGACGCACGCGAAGGAAAAACGTTTTGATATGGCAGACAAACAAACATATCGATCTGACGAGGTTCAAGAGAAATTGCTTAGGCGGCTAGTTGGCCCTTTAAAAGAGGAACTGGCTAGTCCGGAAAATTTGGATGCTTGGGGAACGGTCTGGTCCAAGCTGTATCGCGCTGAGTTGCTGAAAAATCACATGCTGAAATTTATGGATCTTGACATCATCGGAAGCAATGAGGATACATTGTTTAATATTCATGCTTTCTATTATGCTAAATCGTTTGTTTTTCTAAATCGGCCTTTATACCATTATTGGCGAGCGAACACGGAATCGATCACATCAACCTATAATGCTGCGCTTCCCTATAAATTTGATAGGCTCTATGCCGCTATTCAAACGTTTATAGCAGAAAAGCAGTTGAATGATGAGTACAAAACGGCGTTCTATAATCGCATTTGTATGAATGTCGTAGGACTGGGACTTAATATTATGAGCGAGGGTAAGCCTGCTTCCTTCGGGAAGAAGCTCAAAGCACTGCATACGATGCTGCACGGCAGCAGGTACAATCAGTCTTTTAAACAGTTTGATATAAGCTATTGCCCTTTCATATGGAAGGCTTTTTTTGTATGCGCAAAAATAAAATTTTCGCTCGCTGTTTACTTTATGCTGACTTCCATCAATTGGATGCGAATAAGAAATACGGGGAGGACTACTGTTGAGACCGGTTCGAATCTTGCAAGTGGTAACGATTATGAATCGCGGCGGATTGGAAACAATGCTGATGAATTATTATCGCCAAATGGATCGAAGCAAAATTCAGTTTGATTTCATCGTTCATCGCGCAGAGAATGGTCATTATGATCAAGAAATTGCAGCGCTAGGCGGGAAAATATATCGTATGCCGCAAATCAAGCCAGGCAATTATTCATCATACTTTCGGCTGCTAGACTTGTTTTTTAAGGAGCATCCTAATTACCAGGTCGTGCATGCCCATATTAATGAAAACAGCAGTTTTATACTAAAGGCTGCGAAGAAAGCAGGCGTTCCATGCCGGATCACGCATAGTCATTTGAGCGATCTGGGCCTCGACATCAAGCTGCCCTTCCGCATGTACGCAAGGCTGGCGATGAAGGATAATCCCAGCAGCTATTTTGCCTGCTCTAAAAATGCAGGAAAATGGCTGTTTGGAAAACGGATCGCAGATTCCGGAAAAGTGGTTGTGCTTAATAACGCTGTTGACGTTAAACAATTTTCTTTCAACGCTGTCGCTCGCGAAGCGATAAGAGCCGAGATCGCTGCTGGGGATCGCTTGGTTATCGGACACATTGGCCGATTCAACGAACAAAAAAATCATGATTTTTTGATCGATATATTTAAATCCGTTCATGACAAGGAGCCTAATTCCATGCTTGTCCTGGCAGGCGAGGGGCATCTGCGGACAATGATCGAGAAGAAGATAGAAAGACTAGGGTTATCGGAGCATGTCAAGCTGCTCGGGGTCCGAAATGATATATCGGAGCTGCTGCAGGGAATCGACATCTTTTTGTTTCCTTCCTTATTTGAAGGGTTGCCGGTTGTGCTGATTGAAGCTCAAGCTGCAGGTCTTCGATGCGTGATATCCGATACGATTACAACGGAGAGTGACGTCACAGGCAGGCTGCAGTTTATTAGCTTAAAGCAATCTCCCGAGTATTGGGCTGAGCAAATATCCAATACATCCCGCGAGCATGCCGATACAGCTGATTCTTTAAGAAAAAATGGATACGATACGTCTACTATGGCGAAATGGCTGTCTGACTATTATATGGAGCAGATGTCGGGAGCAGCTTTAGTGTAAGGGGGGGAATACAATTGAAGCCGATGTTGACTGTGTTTACGCCTACTTATAACCGGGCATATACGCTTCATCTTTGCTATGAGAGCTTGAAACGCCAAAGTTGTAAAAACTTTGTATGGCTCATAATTGACGATGGCTCAACGGATCAAACAAGGGAACTGGTAGCTGGGTGGATAGAGGAGAATCAAGTGGAGATCCGCTATCATTTTCAAGAGAATCAGGGGATGCATGGCGCTCATAATGCAGCTTATGAACGCATTGATACAGAACTTAATGTATGTATAGATTCGGATGATTATATGGCAGATGATGCGGTCGAGAAAATAACGAATTTTTGGGGGAAGGCAGGAAATGATCGTTTTGCGGGCATTGTTGGACTAGACGTGTCTCAAAACCTCGAGGTTATAGGCACCGTGCTGCCAGAGCGGCTGGAGTCTTCTACACTAACTGATCTCTACGCTCTGCATCAGGTAAAGGGTGACAAAAAACTCGTTTATCGTTCGGAATTAACGAGAAAATACCCGCCATACCCGATATTTTCCGGCGAGAAATATTGTCCGTTATCTTACAAATACATTCTAATCGATCAGGATTATCCTCTGCTAATTTTGAATGAAGTGTTATGTGTCGTTGAATATCGGCAGGATGGATCGAGCTTGAACATGATAAACCAATATAAAAAGAATCCCCGCGGCTTCTCCTTCTTTCGAAAAGTGGCGATGGCTTACGCGCCGTCTTGGAAAGGCAGAATACGTGAAGCTATTCATTATGTGTCCAGCAGCTTGATTATCCGCAACAAACGTTTTTTAAGGGAGTCTCCGCGCAAATGGGTAACGCTGCTCGCGATTCCGTTTGGCGTAATGCTTTACTTTTATATTCAGAACACAAATAAAGCGACAGTAGTAAAGCAAAATCATTAAGGCTGCAGTTCATTATGATCTTATAGGAAGGGACGAATAAAATGTCGATACTGTGGATGACGCTGGTTTTCGTATTCTCAGTCTCATTAGCGGCCAGATACTTTTCAGTACCAGCAGGGCTCGCCCCTTCACTGATCAAACCGAACAGGCTTCTAGCCCTTATCGTTGCTCTGGCGCTTGCTCTTGTATCTGGTCTTCGAGCAAATATAGGTGATACTTTTCTATATATGCATAGTTATTCTATAGGGAATTTCACCTGGGCGTCTATCAAAGACAGCAATGATATCGGCTTTAATATTTTGCAAATGCTATTGAAGCAGCTATCGGATGATCCGCAGATTCTCATATTGACGACAGGAATAGTGACCAACCTGCTTATCGTTATGGTGTTGTATAAATATACGAGATTGTTTGAGCTTAGCGTATATTTATATATTACTACGGGAACGTTTACGATCTCGATGAACGGGATGAGACAGTTTTTGGCTGCCGCCATCGTCTTGACTGCTACAAAGTTTCTGCTAGAAGGCAAGTGGAAGCCATACATACTCATCGTTATACTCGCTTCTTTCATTCATCAAAGTTCATTCATTATGATCCCCATTTACTTTATTGTGCGAAGAAAAGCGTGGACAAGAACAACCGCTATTCTCCTTGGGCTTGCTGTTCTAATTGTCGTTGGCTTCAATGAATTTTCCGAGCTTTTATTCACAGCGATAAAAGACACTCAATACGGCTCCTATGAATCTTTTGACGAAGGCGGAGCTAATGTTTTAAGAGCAATTGTCTGGATTATACCGATTGTTATCGCCTATTTTGGCAGAGAAAAGCTTAGAAGCATTTTTCCAAAGTCTGATATTATCGTTAATATTTCGCTAGTTGGCGTCGTGTTAATGATTATCTCGACTCAAAATTGGATTTTCGCAAGAATGGCTATTTACTTCAATTTATACCAGCTCATATTAATTGCTTGGTTAATTAAAGTATTCCGTGAGAAGGATCAGAAGCTTGTCTATATCGTTATCTTAGTAGCGTTTTTCTTATTTTACTTCTATGAAAGCGTCATTGCGCTGGGACTGGATTACAGAAGTGACTACATAAAATGGCCGTTTTAGGAGGATGTAAATGAATGCTGTAGTCAAAATTCCGCGTATCGTTCATTATTGCTGGTTCGGGCGGGGAGAGAAGCCAAGGAAGATTGAAAAATGCATGCGCAGCTGGCAAAAGCATTTAGGTGATTACGAAGTGATGGAGTGGAATGAGGACAGCTTCGATATTTCCTCCAATCGCTATGTGAAGGAAGCCTATGAGGCAAAAAAATATGCTTTCGTAAGCGATTATGTTCGTTTATACGCGCTTTATAAGCACGGCGGCATTTATTTGGATACGGATGTCGAGGTGATTAAGCCGCTGAACCCATTCCTTCAGCACGAAGCCTTCTCTGGCTTCGAGGATCAGACGTTCCTGCAATCCGGCACGATGGGAGCGGCAAAGGGGCATCCGTGGATTAAAGAACTGCTCGATGATTACAGCAGCCGCAGCTTCCGCCTTCCAGACGGCTCGCTTGACATGACGACCAATACGGCAGTCATTACCGAAATTTGCAGCCGGCATGATCTTAAGCTGAACGGCGAATATCAAGTGCTGCGCAACGGCGTAACCTTTTATCCGCGCACCTATTTCAGCCCTTATGATTATATTAACGGAGGAAATTACATCACGAATGACAGCTACACGATACATCACTTTGCGCAATCTTGGCTTCCCGCTCACGTAAGGCTCAGAGGAGAAGTGAAGAGAGTTGTAAGCCGAGTTGTCGGTCCCAAAATGATCTCAAAAATGAGACGGATGCTGACATCGAGCGAATAAGCTTTTAGTTTGAATTAGGAGTCCATACTGATGATAAAACGGCTGTTTGATCTTATTGTCTCAACTATTCTGCTTGTAGTACTCTCGCCAATTATTGCGGCTACTGCGATATTGGTGCGCTTTAAGCTTGGCTCGCCCATCGTATTTAAGCAGCAGCGGCCAGGGCAGCACGGCGTTCCCTTCTACGTATATAAATTCCGGACGATGACCTCGGAGAAGGATAGCTTGGGCAATCTGCTGCCGGATCACTTAAGGCTTACGGCCTTTGGGAGCCTAATGCGCAAATTTAGTCTGGATGAGCTTCTTCAGCTGGTTAACGTAGTCAAAGGAGAGCTCAGCCTCATTGGGCCACGTCCGCTGCTTATGGAGTATTTGCCGCTGTACAATGAAGAGCAGGCGAAGCGGCATCTCGTCAAGCCCGGCATAACGGGCTGGGCACAGATTCACGGCAGAAATGCAGTCTCGTGGGAAGAGCGGTTTGAGCGCGACGTATGGTATGTGGAGAATCAAAGCTTGGCGCTTGATTTTAAAATACTGCTGCTGACGGTGAAGAAGGTCATACGCTCAGAAGGCGTATCGAATGCCAATCATGTGACGATGCCGACGTTTCAAGGTACGACAAGCCATAGTGAAGGATAAAGCCATTTCTTAAGCAGCGGTTTAGCTTGAGTGAATGGTTTTTTTTATTCAAAAAAAGAATAAAGGATGTGTGGCAAAGTGTCTGCAAATGAAATGAAAAAAATATATTTATCCCCTCCTCATATGAGCGGGAAGGAGAGAAGTTATATCGATGAGGCGTTTGAATCCAACTGGATAGCTCCGCTTGGTCCGAATATAGACGCTTTTGAGAAGCAGCTGGCAGCGTATGCTGGCACTGCGGACGCGGTGGCAGTCAGCTCTGGCACGGCAGCTATACATCTATCGCTGCAGCTGCTTGGCGTTCACGCGGGTGACACGGTATTTTGCTCAAGCTTTACGTTTGTGGCAAGCGCCAATCCGATCCGTTACTGCGGGGCAGAGCCGGTCTTCATTGATTCCGAGCCGGAAACGTGGAATATGTCGCCAGAGGCGTTGAAGTCAGCATTTGAGGATGCCAAACGCCAGGGTAAGCTGCCGAAAGCGGTTATCGTCGTTCATTTGTACGGGCAGGTTTCCAAGATGGACGAAATTATGGAGCTTTGCGAGCAATATGAGGTGCCTGTCATCGAGGATGCTGCGGAATCGCTAGGCTCCACATATAAAGGGAAACAAAGCGGCTCCTTTGGCAAATTCGGCATTTATTCCTTTAACGGAAACAAAATCATTACAACCTCGGGCGGCGGGATGCTCGTTTCAAATGATGTAGAGCTGCTGCGAAAGGCACGTTTTCTGGCTACGCAAGCGAGGGATGCTGCCGCACATTATCAGCACAGCAGCATGGGCTTCAATTATCGGATGAGCAATTTGCTGGCAGGCGTTGGCAGAGCGCAGTTAGAGGTTCTGGATGAGCGGGTGGCAGCAAGAAGAGCGGTATATGAAAACTATGTGGGGGCGTTCTCGGATCGCAGAGGCATCAGCTTTATGCCCGAGCTAACCGGTACAAACTCCAATCGATGGTTAACGGCGATCATCATTGATGAGCAGGAGATAGGATCTACGACAGGGGAGCTGCTGGATGCTTTGACAGCTGCCAATATTGAGGCAAGGCCGCTATGGAAACCGCTTCATTTGCAGCCGCTCTTTGAAGGCTGCCGATTCTACGCCCATGAAGGCGGCGAGTCCGTATGCGAGCGTTTATTCCAGAGCGGCATTTGTTTGCCGTCCGGTTCGAATATGTCGATTATCGATCAAGTAAGAGTCGTTGATTGCATGAATAGCGTATTCGATAGAACGGCTGAGAAGAGCATCCAATCGGCTTAAGCAAAGGGCTAAAGATAACGGTCGCCCTTCTCGCGTGACCGAATGACTCTCGCAGGCGTACCATAAGCGATCTGATAAGATGGGATATCAGATAGGACGGTAGAGCCGGCACCTATGACCGTGTGCTCTCCGATCGTTCTGCCATGAATAATGTTCGCACCCAAGGAAATAACGGAATAGTCGCCAATGCTGACGCTGCCTCCTGTTCCCGCTTTTGGAGCGAGCGTAACGAAGCTGCCGAGCGAGGAATCATGATCGGCGAGAGCTTGGGAATAGAAGACGCAATGCTCGCCAATCGTTGAATCGCTATTTATGACTGAGCCAGCCATAATGACTGTTCCATCTCCAATCCGAACGCCTTTTGCAATGGAGGCAGCGGGATGGATGGTAGTAATAAAGGTAAAGCGCGGATGAATAGCAGAGATCTTTGCTGCGACCTTCGAGCGGAACCAGTTGTCCCCGATGGCAACGATACCGCTGCTGATCGTATCGAGGTTCGCTCCAATCCAGCTGCTATCGCCTAAAACAGCATAGCCATATATGTTAGTGCCAGCCGGTTTATTGTCATCCAGCAAGCCCGCGATTCGATACTTGCCTTCCTTCTCTATCGTATCAATAACGGCCTTCGCGTGACCGCCAGCTCCATATACGATTATATTTTCCATCACATTTCGCCTCCTTGTTTGTTAAATCGTACCGAAGAACTCTTTCATTCTAGCAGATTTATCTCTTTTTTTGTAAAAGAATAGTGAACTTCTGCAATGACGATTGACAGAAATTAGGGAAGGTGATAATCTGTACTTGTGTTCGTTTTATAGAACAAAATTTCTATTTTGTTCGTTATTGGCTAATTAGCATGAAGGAGATATTCATGAATAACAACGTCACTCTCCATAAGGAAGACCTTTCTGACGAAATGCGCTTAATGCTTGCCTTTCTCTCGTCAGATGATGAGGCCGATCAGTCCTTTGATTATCAGGAGCTGCTGCAAAACGCGGATTGGGATCGATTTATTGAGCTAGCCAGACATCACCGGGTGTTCCCTACTGTCAATCGCAAGCTTCAGGAACTGAAATCAGCGGAGGTCCCGATATTTGTCACCCAAATGTTTCAGCGTGACTATTATCGCAATACGCTCCAGATGCTCACGCTAAGCGGTGAGATGGAGCAGCTCGCTAAGGAATTTTCTGAGCGTGGACTTCGATCGCTGTTTTTGAAAGGGCCGGTCATTGCTGCTGATTTATATGGAGATGTATCGCTGCGTACTTCTTGTGACCTCGATCTCCTTATTCCAATCAAGGAGCTGGACCTTGCAGAAGCGCTTCTAGTTTCCCTTGGCTACGAAAAGGATGAATATATCGTTTCGGTGCTCAAGGATTGGAAGTGGAGACATCATCATACGACTTTCGTGCATCCGAAGAAGGGAATCAAGGTCGAGCTGCACTGGCGGCTAAATCCGGCACCGTCCAAGGAGCCGAGCTTTAATGATCTTTGGAGCCGAAAACGCAAAAGCGCCTTGATCAGCCGTCCGATTTATTATCTGGGAAGAGAAGATTTGTTTATGTTTCTCGTATCTCACGGTGCCCGGCACGGCTGGTCGCGACTTCGCTGGCTGCTCGACATCAAGCAGCTGGTTAATCAGAAGCTGGATTGGCCGAAGCTTACCAAGCTGCTGAAAAAGCATAGCTATTCCCATATTGGCGGGCAAGCGCTGCTGCTTGCGGCACGATTGTTGTCTTTGCCTCTTCGCGTTGAGATGAAGCCGCTCCTTGCGGGAAGGAAAGCGCACTGGCTCGCGGAGGATGCTATGTTTTATGTAAATCGGCTGGTCAATTTGCATTCTCCCCCGATACCGGAAGAGATAAGACGCTTCCACAAACGGTATTTGTTCACCTTGCTGACGGTTCCGCAAAAAATACAGTTTGTCGCAAGCTTTATGTTCCCTTATCCGGAAGATGCCGAAACACTTCCGCTACCTAAGGCGCTGCACTTCTTGTATTTTCCGCTCCGTCCGTTTTTGTGGTTGTGGAGAAAGAACAGAAAAAGCTCGTTAAAGGCTGAGGCCAGAGAGCTTGAGTAATAGCAATTATGTTTGAAGAAGGAGAATAACGATGAATGTTTTGAGGAAAATAGCGGGTACGCTGCTCACGCAATTCCGTAGCAGAGGTTTGATCAGTACGATAGCGATGAATAAGTCCCATTTGGTAGGCGTGCTGCGGGGACTATTTTACAAGCTGCTATATTTCAGAAACATCCATTCATCCTTATTCTCCATACAAGCAAACAGTACGATTGAAATATTCAATAAACGGGCAAAAATTACGTTCGGCCGATTTGTGTATATACGGAAAAACGCCAGCATACGAATCGATTTCGAAGGCCAGCTGATTTTGGGCGACAACGTATTTATCAATGACAACTGCAACATCAATTGCGTCAACAAGATATCGATTGGGAGCGGGACAAAAATTGCCCCTAATGTGTGCATTAACGACCATGACCATAACTATAAGGATAAGTCCGGGGATCATCTGCTGAGGGGCGAAGTCATTATCGGCAGCAACGTGTGGGTGGGATCAAACGTTGTCATCCTCAGAGATACTTTCATAGGCGATAATGCGGTAATAGCCGCAGGAAGCGTCGTGAAGGGCACCGTTCCGGCAGACACCTTATTTTTAAATAAAAGAGAAAACAAGCATATAAGCTATAAGGAACCGAAAGCAGCTAAAAATACTCTGTTTCAAGTAAAGGAATCGATATGAAAAAGCAAATTTTAATTTCTGTTTATGATATGGAAATCGGCGGTATTGAACGAAGCCTGATCAATATGCTGGAATGCTTTGATTACGATACCTATGATGTGGATCTATTGATTTGCAGCCATCAGGGAGAATTTATGGAGCTCATTCCGAGCAAAGTCAACGTGCTGCCGGAAATAAGCAAATATACCGTATTTCGAAAATCGGTTAAGCAGTGCCTTCGCGAAGGGCATTATATGGCGGTCATGATTAGAATGTTTTCCAAAAATCTAGCTTCCGTCAAAGCGAGAAGAAAAAGGCTGAACGAGGGCGCAGGTTATATACAAATGCAGCTCGCGAGCAAGTATTCGTCTTATTTTATTCCACCGCTGGAGAAGGCCTATGACCTTACGGTTAGTTATGCATGGCCCCATGATATTTTGGCTAACAAGGTGAAGACAAAGCGGAAGATCGCATGGATTCATACCGATTACAGCAAGCTGGAAATTGACCATAAGCTGGACTTGGCGGTCTGGAATAAGTTTGATTATATCGCCTCCATTTCTGAAGCGTGCACCGAATCCTTCCTGAAGACCTATCCGTCGCTTAAACATAAAATTACCCAAATCGAAAATATCACCTCTCCCGAATTTATTAAAAAAATGGCGGAAGATACGCTGGACATCAATCAATCGGCGAACGGGACCTTCCAAATCGTATCGGTAGGCAGATTGTCATACGTCAAAGGTTTTGATATGGCAGTGAAGGCGCTGAGGAAGCTTCATGATAAAGGCTTAACCCATTTGCAATGGCATGTCGTCGGTTACGGCGGGTTCGAAGCGGAGCTAACGTCACTCATTGCCGAATACGGCTTGGAGCATAAGTTCGTGCTGCTGGGAAAAAAAAAGAATCCATATCCATACATAAAATCATGCGATCTATACGTCCAACCTTCCAGGTACGAGGGGAAAGCGGTAACGGTAACGGAAGCGCAAATATTAGGCAAGCCGGTCATTATAACAAACTATCCTACAGCCGCAAGCCAAGTTGAGAACGGTGTGGATGGCATCATTTGCGAGGGCAGCCCGGACGGAATAGCGAATGCGATCGAGAAGCTTTACCGCAGCAAGGAGCTTAGAAGCGCGCTCGTAAGCAATATTAAGGACAAGGATTACAGCAATAGCTATGAGCTTGATAAACTCTATCAAATTATCGTCTAGCACTCGTAGCGGAAGGGAAGGTGAGGAATGCCTTGCGAAATAAAGTAAGTGTCATTATTCCCGTTTATAATGCTGAGAAATATTTGGAAGAATGCATATTGTCGCTGCTCAATCAGACGCTGCACGCTTGCGAGTTTATTTTTGTCAACGACGGCTCTTCCGACAATAGCAGATTTCTCATCGAGAGATACAAGAAAAAGGACGGCCGAATAAAGCTGATTAATCAAGAGAATCAAGGCGTCAGTGCAGCCAGAAACGCGGGTCTGCGAGTCGCTTCCGGTGAATATGTCGGTTTTGTCGATGCGGATGATTACGTCAAGAGGGATATGTACCAAACGCTTTATGCTGCAGCAGAGCGGCATGGCTGCGATGTTGTCATCTCCAACTTCGAAAGCGAATTAGAGGGCAGCAAGGTTATTACGAGCTATTCTTTTCCGAGCGATGAGCTGCTGGATCGAGATTATATTGTACAAACGATTATGCCTTACTTGCTTAAAACAGATGATTTGAACGCAGTGTGGAACAAAATATATCGGACCGATATGCTCGTTGAACATCAAATCGTTTTCCCGGTGAGCATGGCTTTGGGTGAGGATGGCATGTTTAATATGTTGCTCTACGGTTATGCATCAACGATGATCTACGTGAAATATACAGGCTACCATTATCGGGAAGTAGAAGGTAGCGCTACTCGCAACATTAAGGATAAGGACTACTTTGGCAAAGCAATCGAGGTTTATCGGTTGAGTCCTCCTCCTATTTACACCGAAATGCTCCAAAGTGTAAGTGTACATCAACTAAAGTCTACAAGACTTATCAAAAGCTTGGTCTCCTATATTTACGTTTATTTCAAACCAAGCAAGGATATGAGTTTTATGAAAAGGTATAGCTACGTGAGGAAAATGATTAGCAGCAGCCAAGTACGAGAGGCACTTCCACTGTACTGGGATGAAATGCAGGGATCGCTGGGACGTTATGAACGTTTCGTTATTAGCATGGTGAAGGCAAGATCGACGATTGGTTTGTATTGCGCAGTCACCTATAGCAGATTAAGAAATTCATAAAACGAGTGAAGGTTGGGGATTAAACATGAAAATTATGATGTTTGCGCATGGAGGCAGCCTAAATAGAGGCTGCGAAGCGATCGTTCGATCGTCTACTAAGCTAATTAAAGAAAAAATCGTCGGATCAAAAATATATTTAGCCTCAGAAAAACCACAAACAGATAAGGTCATTTCCACATTAGACGGCATCTATGACGGCTCCAAGTCAAGTATAAAAAAGTATTCGCTGGACTGGTTCGTGGCCTCACTGCAATTCAAGCTGCGTCAGGATGAAACGTATGCGCTTGGCGTTATTGAGCAAAACATTATTAACCGGATCAAGGACGTTGATGTCTGCTTGTCCATTGGCGGCGATAACTACTGCTACGGTGAGCAGCCGAACTGGTATGAAATCGACCGGCGGGTGAAGGCGCAAGGGAAGAAACTGGTGCTATGGGGCTGTTCGATTGGAGAAGAGGATATGTCCGAGAGAAAGCTGGAGGATTTAAAGCTGTTCGACCTAATTATCGCACGTGAAACGTTAACCTATGGCATGCTCCAAAGTAAAGGTCTGCAAAATGTCAGGCTTGGTGCAGACCCGGCATTTACAATGGAGCAGGAGCAGCTTCCGCTGCCTAAAGGCTGGCAAGAAGGCAATACAATTGGAATTAACTTTAGTCCGCTCGTATGGAAACGAAATAAAAAATCACGAGAAGCAGTTAGTGAGCTGATCAAGCATATTTTAGCAACTTCAAACATGACAATAGCATTAACGCCTCATGTGATCGAAGGAGGCAATAACGATTATGAGGTGCTGGAGCAGTTCTATGAAGAATTTAAAGCAACGAACCGCGTTATATTGCTTCCAGATCACTTAACTGCCATTCAGTACAAGGGATATATTTCAAGGATGCGATTTTTCATCGGTGCAAGGACACATGCAACGATTGCTGCCTATTCGAATTACGTTCCGACGATGGTGCTTGGTTACAGCGTGAAATCGAAGGGAATTGCGCAGGATATTTTTAACGAAGAGAAGCTTGTGCTCGGCATTGACGAGATTTCCAGCAGCAGCAAGCTTATCCACCATTATGATGAAATGATTAGGGAAGAAGAAGAAATTAAAAGCAGGCTGAAGCAAGCTATACCGGACATTAAACAAATGTCCTATAAGGCAGTTGAATATTTAAAAGAGCTTGCATGAGGTGCGTATGAAAAAAAATTTACTGTTTGTTATGCCCAGCCTGTCGGCTGGAGGAGGAGAGCGCAGCTTAGTCAATCTCCTCTCGCAAATCAATTACGACGAATTTAATGTAGATTTATTTCTTCTCAGCCATGAAGGAATCTTTATGGATTTGCTGCCTGAGGAGGTAAACGTGCTGCCGCTCAACGACAGCTATAGCCAGTTTACGCAGCCGCTTCTTAGCTCAGTGCGGCAGTTGATAGGCAGCGGGAGCGCTGGTATAGCCTATAGTCGGTTAATGTTCAGCGTCACTAATCATACGACTAAGGAAGTTGGCCCAAGGGAGCAGGGAGGGTGGAAATACCTAGCGAGCTCCTTGAACAAAATCAACAAGAAATATGATGCGGCTATCGGATTTTTGGAGAAAACCTCCATCTATTTTTGCGTGGAAAAGGTTGATGCGGCCAAAAAGATAGGCTGGGTTCATAACGATTATGACAAGCTTGGCCTAGATCCGGCTTTTGATATTAACTATTTCGATAAGCTGGACCACATCGTGACGGTTTCGCAAGAATGCGCAAGCATATTGAAAAAAAGATTCCCGGATCAGCACCACAAAGTGCAAGTCATCCATAATATCGTATCTCCTAAGGTAATCAAGCATTTGGCGAATAAGGATACCGCTGACGTCTATAACCGCAAGGAAGGCGAGTTTGTCATCCTATCTATTGGCAGGCTCCATGAGCAGAAGGGCTTTGAGCTGGCGATACAAACGTGCAGAAGGCTCGTCGATAACGGCTGGAGCTTCCAGTGGAATATTATCGGCGAAGGCGACGAGCGAGAGAAGCTGACGGAATTGATAGCTGCGAACGGTCTGGAAAATCATTTTAAGCTGCTCGGCTTAAAGCCCAATCCATATCCGTATATCAAGCAGGCGGATATTTATGCGCAAACGTCCAAATTCGAAGGAAAAGCCATTGCGATTGATGAAGCGAAAATTTTGAGCAAGCCGATTTTGGTTACGAATTTCAGCACCGCTAAGGATCAGATCGAAGACGGCATCGAGGGGCTGATTGTAGATATGAATTCAGAAGCCGTCGCAGCAGGGATTGGAAGACTGATGCATGAGCAGGGGATAAGAAACAGGTTGTCTGAGCATTTGTCTCTTCTGCAGTTAGGAACCGAAGAAGAAATAGAGAAGCTGTATCAGCTTCTTGGATAGGTGGATTGGCGATGAAGAAGAAGCTTTTGTTCGTCATGAATAGTCTCCATTGCGGCGGTGCAGAGCAATCGTTAATCTCGCTGCTTCAAACGATTGATTATTCGAAGCATGAGGTGGATTTGTTTTTGTTTAAGCACGAAGGCGTATTTCTTAAGAAGCTGCCTCGGGAAGTAAATGTCTTGGATGCGCCTGATTTCTATCCTTATTTTGATATGTCTATCAAAACAGCGGTTGTTGACTGTGTTAAGCAAAGGCGTTTTCGTCTTGCGGCAGCACGAATAGGTGCGGGTTATGTGTTCCGGACGGAGAAGAATGTTGCTAAGAGCGAGCAAAAAGTTTGGCGGTATCTCGCGAAGTCACTTTTTGATCTCGACAAAGAATATGATGCGGCCATTGGTTATTTGGAGAAAACGCCTATTTATTTTGTCATAGACAAGGTGAAGGCCAGAACTAAGATAGGGTTTATTCATACGGATTATGACAAGCTAGGCATGGACCCGGCAATTGACGAGCATTTTTTTGATAAGTTAAACGTAATCGTGACCGTATCGGAAGAATGCGTCAGACTGCTAAAGATACGCTTCCCTAGATTTGAGCATAAAATTGAGCTGATGCATAATATTGTATCGCCTGCTGCCATTATCGACATGTCGGTCGACACGATTGAACTGCCTCGAGCCGAAACTATCATTGCGTCGGTAGGCAGGTTGATTCACCAGAAGGGCTTTGACTTAGCTGTTGAAGCTTGCGACAGGTTAGTTCAAGCAGGTTACTCGATCAAATGGTATATCATCGGCGAGGGGGAGGAAAGAGCAAAGCTGGAGCAGTTGATTAAGGAAAAAAGCTTGGAGCGTACGCTAATATTAACAGGCATGCAGGAGAACCCCTACCCCTACATCAAGCAATGTGATTTATATGTCCAAACCTCTATTTATGAAGGCCGCTGTTTAACGATTACGGAAGCCAAAATATTAAAGAAGCCAATCGTATCAACTAACTTCACCGTTATTTATGATCAGATCAAACATGAGGAAAATGGATTGATCGTCAATCAGGATGCTGCCTCTATTTATGAAGGAATTAAAAGGCTTATTGACGACGAATCTCTGAGGAATCACTTCGTACATAATCTTCAGAAGGAAGCTTTAGGGACAGAGGATGAAATACATAAATTGTATCAATGGATTAGTTAGTTAAAGGGGTTGTTATTATTTTATTCCAACTAATAAGCATTCTACTGCTGGCTTTGGCGTTTATCATTGCGGCAATTGATATGGTACCGCTATTCATGGATTGGTTTGGCAGAATTCATATTGGCCGTTATACGGATACGAATCGCTGGAATGCGTCGATTACTAAGGCGGGCACGAGATGGCTCAACCATACGCCGAAAATTAAAGTAACGGATAATACGAGATTTGTCGTCATTGACATGCTGAGAGGCAATTATACCAAAAGTGCGATACAGCACTGGCAGGAAGCAGCCTTGCTGCTCGGGCTCGTGGAATATGCGCGCGGAGATGCGAGCAAGCTGACGACGGAAGAAATCAAAACCTATCTTAACTCTAAGTTTGATAGCAACGGCGACTGGAAACAGAAGCCTGAACATGTAGATGCAGCGATACTCAGCTATGCAATCTTGAAGCTGGAAACGGTTGATATAGAGCGTTATCGAGCTGCGCTTGACTACACCTGGGAGCTCATTAAAGCGCATATCGGCGAGGATGGAACGGTTGCGTATCGGAAGTCGATGAAGCATTACCGCTATGTAGATACGATCGGCTTTATTTGTCCGTTCTTAATCGCCTACGGCACGAGATATAACAAAGCGGAATGCGTTCGATTAGCTGTCAAACAACTGACGGAATACGAAAGTTACGGCATGTTGGAAGACCATTACCTTCCTAGCCATGCCTATCACCTCGGTAACAGGCTGCCGCTTGGGCTTTATGGCTGGGGACGTGGACTCGGATGGTTCGCAATTGGCTTGATTGATGCTTGGCGCGAATTGCCAGCTTCTCATGAGTCTAAGGCTGTGCTTACGGAAATGGTCAAGAAATTTGCCCGGACCGTGCTTGCTTTTCAAGCGCCTGGCGGCAATTGGACGTGGACAGTGAGCCGTGGAGAGTCAAGGGCTGATTCGTCTACAACGGCGACGCTTGGCTGGTTTCTGCTTCAAGCCTCGCAAGTGGAGGAGCTGGCAGAGCCATGTGCTGAAGGGGCGAGGCGAGCGGTGCATTACCTCATGAAGGTGACAAGACGGAGCGGGGCAGTTGATTTCTCGCAAGGGGACACAAAGGATATCGGCGTATATTCCATGTTATTTAATATTTTGCCCTTTACGCAAGGGTTCTGTATTCGCATCATTAACGCCAGCCAGCGTTCAAAGGTCGGATAAACGAAGATAGGGGATCAACATGCGGGTAAAGAGCTCATTATTAAATATCACCGCCGGTATAGGCAACCAAATCATCATTACGATTTTAAGCTTCGTATCGCGCACAGTTTTCATTAATAGCCTGGGCATTGAGTATTTGGGTATCAATGGGCTGTTTACGAGCATACTTGCCATGCTCTCCTTGGCGGAAGCCGGTATCGGCTCCAGTATCGTATACAACCTGTATAAGCCGGTAGCCGATAATGATAGGCCAAAAATTATGGCGCTCATGAATCTCTACAAAAAAGCGTATTTGGTCATAGCGGGCGTTGTGCTGTTGCTGGGACTATCCATTATGCCGTTCCTTGATGTGTTTATTAAAAATACAAGCGTCGAAAATATTAGCTTCATTTATTTGCTGTTTTTAATCAATACGGTCACGCCATACCTTTTCATTTATAAATACTCATTTTTGAATGTAAATCAAAAAAACTATATCGTAACGGCTGTTTTTTCCGTTTCATCGATTCTTTCGGTATGCGCGAAAATCGCGATTCTCTACTTTACGCAGCAGTTTATTTTTTACTTAATTATCGAATGCGTCGTGTCGCTTATGAGCTCCATCATTTTAGCCAAGATCGTGGACCGGATGTATCCGTTTCTGAGGCAGAAAAAAGAGACGAAGCTTGATCCGGATACGAAGGCAAATTTCATTAAAAATATGAAGGCTATCTTGCTGCAAAATATAGGCACTTATTTTATTTTCGGCGTAGACAGCATTCTTATTTCTTCCTTTATAAGTGTAGCGGCAGTCGGTCTTTATTCGAACTATAAAATGCTTATCGACCTTTGCCGCACGTTTATCAATCAGGTGTTTGCGAATATGTACCACAGCTTGGGCAATCTGGTGGCGAAGGAAAGCGAGGAAAAGGTATTTCATGTATTTAAAGTGACGATGCTGCTGAACTTTTGGCTGTACTCCTTGCTTGCGATTATGCTCTATTTATTTATTGAGCCGCTGATTTTAGTATGGATTGGTTCGGAGTTCGTGATGGGGCCGCTAGTTGTTCTTCTATTAATCATAACCTTTTATGAGCGGGGGATGCGCAACTCCATTACGATGCTCAAAACGACCGCCGGCATCTTTCATGAGGACCGATTTGCGCCTTTGTGCCAGGCTGCATTAAACCTGAGCATTTCCTTCATCCTTGTGCAGCGAATGGGAATTGCCGGGATATTCATCGGTACGCTTGTCAGCGCGCTGCTCGTCCCGTTTTGGACCACTCCTTATTTTGTCTATAAAAGAGTATTTAAGCAGCCATTAAAGCTATATTTTACTCGGTATGGCTATTACTCTATCATTGCCGTTATTGCCGCAGCTGCAGCTGCATATATTTGCTCCTTCCTTCCTGCCGGAGGATTGTTCTGGCTGCTTGTGAGGGGCACGCTTTGCTTCCTATTAATAAATGCAATCTATGCGGCTGTTTTTCATCGAACGGAAGAATTTAAATACTTGCTTGGCGTTGCAGAGGCTATTTTGAGTAAAATTCCTAAACTTCGTGCCTTGCTGCTGAAGCGCAGCCGTCATTTGGAGGTTAGCGGAAATAAGTAACCCTTCCCTGACAAGCACATATGCTGGTTGTAAATGGAGGTGAAGGTTATGAGTGACCAGGCAGCCTATTTAATAGAACTAGATCGATTTCATATTAATAATGCAGGTTTAAATGCGGCTGAGACAACGAAGGGGATCAATGACGCAATCGCATGGGCCAAATCTGAAGGTTTTATACATGTCATTCTTTCTAGAGGTATCTACAGTGTTAGACTCGATCCTAATACTCTCATAGCAATCCAAATGCAAAGCGGGATACATCTTGAGCTTGCAAAAGGCTGTATAATCAAGCTAGAGGGCAATTCGTCCCCAAATTATTCCATCATTGAAATGAGAGGGATTACGAAGGCAAAGGTTTCAGGCGGCCAGTTGATAGGGGATAAGAAGGAGCATGTTTACGAGATTGCGGTGAAGTTTGTCAGAGGCGGCGTAAATGCGGACGGTACGCTTAATAATGACCCGAACTCGGTACGCAGTGAGGTGATTGACCGTTATGCCAACCCAGGCCTTCTTGCTAGCTTCAGGCTGTGGAGCATACCAGGTGTGAGCGCTACAGGATATCGATTCTATCAGTATAAAGATACTGTTTCTAGTGCTACGCTTGTTGGATTTCGCACGAACGGTGTTTTTGCGCCTGCCAGTTCTGGGGGGCGAGGGTGGTTTCTTGACGAAATGAAAGATATAAGCGTAAACAATAAAATGGTATTTGTTATACCGCTTACCGCGCCTTTAACCGACAGCCAAATTGCTGATATACGCGCCAAGGTCGATAATTCCTTTTATACGCATGAAAGCGGTTATGGAATTGGTTCTTTTGGCTCCAACCAGATAGAAATATCCAATATGGACATTTCAAATTGCACGGGAGATGGGATTTTAACTGGCTACGAAAAATACCAGCTTGATCCAGCCTTATATACGCAGGAGCAAATGGGTCAAGATGTTCTGATTCATGATTGCCATATTCACCATTGCAGAAGGCAAGGGATTTCGATTTGCGCTTCAAACGATACTCATATCTATAGAAACAAGATCCATCATATCGGCTATGATAACGATGGCGTAACGACGAATTTTCGAAATGGAACGCCGCCTATGTTCGGTATTGATATCGAGTCGATGTATAGCGAAACCAATATCCCATATAAATCAGCAGAGCGTCCGAACGGACTGGAGCTGAATTACCGCATTCATGTTGAAGACAATTATATCTACAGCAACGTACGCGGACACTTCGTTAATGCCGACGGTACCAATATTGTAGTAGACGGAAATACTTTTGAAGGCAATAATGTTGGCGGTGTGAGCTCGAATCCAAATTTCCCAAACGTCAAATATGTGAACAACTCCTTTAATGGCTGCGAGTTGTGGGTACAAGGCGATAACTTTGTGAACGGGGCTGTTTTCCAAAAAGGGAATTTAAAGCTGCTGGATGTAAGAGGAGCAGTCGTGCAAAATTGCCAGATTAAAGACGGTATGGTTTATGGTTCAAGCGTCTATGGCTATTTAGGCTCGCCAACGGTAAATGCAGCTGCTGGAACCTTCACGTTCAAAACGGCACATGGACTAGGCAACGGAGCGCAAGTATCGTTTGAGCAATGGATCGGCAAAATTCCGACCGGAATCAGCGTCGATAAATTGTATTATACCGTTAATGTTACTTCACTAGGCTTTCAGGTTTCCGAGACGCTGGGAGGTGCTCCGGTTACCATTAAGGATGCAGGTACTCCGGGTTTTAATCTTAGCAGGTACAATTACGGTAGATGCTTCTTATCCAATATAACGGTGGAGCGGGACTGGCGTTCTGATAACGCGCTCACGCCAAACTTTAATCTGCTGGCTGCTGGTGCGGTGATTGATAATATAACGATAAAAAATTACGATTTATCTCTATTGGTTCCTGCAGATTATGCTGGACGCCCGACCGTCGTAAGTGGGCTTACGCTCATTGAAGGCTCCGCAAGGTTTGAAGGGTGCCATATTAGCAACAGTGAATTTATGCGAGCAAAAACCCCGCTGCTTGGCAGCACGGATATCCAGCTTGGATCAAGCGATACGAAGTATATGAGGCAAATTACCCTACGCAACGGTTTGTTCCAAAGCTTAGGGCTTGTCATGGACGGCAATGCTGTTGTAACCGGAACCACCTTTATTAATGCTTCTGTCGGGAAAGCGGATAATGCCAAAAAGGCCATTATCGCCCACTCCTACTTTGACAATAGCAAACTCAACTTCAACTGGCTCCGTCAAAATCAGTCGGTAACCGTTGCGAAGTCTGTATTTAAAGGCATAACGATAACCGGCACTACACCTTATATCCGGCTAGAGGATAATACGGATCTTGGAACCGCCTAATCTCTTCCACTAATCAAGAAAATACTTCCCTGCAGTTTGTTTGCGATGCAGGGAATTTATTTAATAAGATGTTCTTTATTAAGAATTAAATGTACTTTATAATGAATAATTGAGAGGGGTTAATGAAATGGCGATATTAATTACTGGCGGTGCAGGTTATATCGGGAGTCATACATGTGTGGAGCTTCTGGAAGCGGGATTTGAGGTCGTTATCGTCGATAATTTGTCCAACAGCAGCCATATTTCATTAAATCGAGTCGCAGAAATTACGAACAAAACGTTCACCTTCTACAAAATGGACCTTATGGACCGCAGCGGGTTGGAGAGCGTATTCGCTAGGCACTCCATTGAAGCCGTTATTCACTTTGCCGGCCTTAAGGCTGTCGGCGAATCGGTTCAATTGCCGCTCTCTTATTACCATACCAACATTACAAGCACTTTAATTTTATGTGAAGTCATGAAAAAATTCGGCGTGCATAAACTTGTATTTAGCTCCTCTGCAACGGTGTACGGCCGCCCGGAGCAGGTTCCGATTGCGGAAGGCTCTCCGCTTGGAGCGACGAATCCATACGGCAGGACGAAGCTTATGCTGGAGCAAATCTTGCAGGATTTAGCAGAGTCGAATGAGCAGTGGGGGATTTCGATCCTGCGATATTTTAATCCGATTGGCGCCCACGTTAGCGGAAGAATCGGCGAGAACCCGAATGGCATTCCAAACAATTTGATGCCTTACATTACACAGGTAGCTGTTGGGAAGCTTGCCCAAGTGAACGTTTTTGGCAATGATTACGCAACCGTAGACGGAACAGGCGTAAGGGATTATATTCATGTCGTCGATCTGGCACTCGGGCATGTGCAGGCTCTAAAAAAAGTCATGACAAAATCAGGAGTAGATATTTACAATCTTGGCACCGGCCGCGGCTACAGCGTGCTGGAGATGATCGCCGCATTTGAGAAGGCATCGGGGCGGAGCATTCCTTATGCAATCGTTGACCGCAGGCCGGGCGATATTGCGATTTGTTATGCGGACACGCATAAGGCAAATGAAGAGCTGGGCTGGGCTGCTGCGCGTGGAATTGAAGAGATGTGCAAAGACTCCTGGCGGTGGCAGTATGCGAATCCGGGCGGCTTCGAAGAAGAAACGTATCACGTATCCGAGCTTGAAGCATCCACGTACATTAAAGCGGCGCAATAGGGGGAAGCCTTTTCTAAGTTAGTTGATCAGACCTAACGGAGTCTAGTACATAAACTCTATAACCTTTAACATTGCTTAATTACATTCGACAAAAAATGTATTTATCTATCATTTTTGTAAGACATGAAGCGACAGCATGCGCAATATTGGTGATTTATAATACATCTATAAGTGAATGACAAGCATAGGGAGACGTTGAAATGCGTTTAGTATCTGGGCACCTTAAACGCATGGAGTCAGTGGTGCAACCGTCCCAAAATGAATGGGGGACATGGGAAAATGGTACTTATAAACTCAGATGACAATCAGGACTTGGATATGGAGTGGGTAGCATTAATCATGAATGCACGTTCTTTGGGGTTCAGCAAGGAAGATGTGCGGAAGGTTCTGCTATGCCTTGAGGAAAGCAAGAAGGATGATATGCAGGAAACTGCTGTATAAAAGCGGAAAAAGCGCTATTCGCGCTTAATTTTCCATTTATTGAATTCAAGAAACTCTTTAAACTGATCCTTGCTTACGCCAGAGGCCATTGCCTCTCTAACTAAGTCAGCCCATTCATTGTCAAGATGATCGGGCTTGCGATCAGTTTTTTCGTCGTTATTTAGAAATTCTTCAACGGTCACGTTTAATACCGCGCCTACCTTTTCGAGAAATTGAATCGAAGGATTTTGCTGGAGCCCTCGTTCAATGGAGCTTAAGTAAGATTTTGCGACGCCTGCCCGTTGGGATAACTCCGTTAGGGAAAGGCCTTTTCTCTTGCGCAGCATCTGAATACGTTCTCCGATCATAAGAAACTCCTCCGTTATCACATCGTTGTAGACCACTACTATTATAACGAAAAAATGTTAATTGCGAAAGCTAGTAAGCTTTAACATCATTTATTTTTTAATACCTTCAATAGTATCCGCTTATTATCGCTAATAAGTGGATATTTTTGGTTGAAAAACCGGCTCATTTTGTTCTATGAACAGCCATTTGCGGATCGGAAAAATGATTACGGTATAAATCGACAAGTTGTTTTTAATAAAGAACAAAAATGTAATATTTTTTGCAAGATACCGTAGAAAAATTGATTGACAAAGCCATTTATCAGGTGTAATATGCAAATATGTTCTTTATAAAGAACTGTTATTACATTAAATGATTTTCGAAAATTGTTCTTCATATCGAACGATTTCGATGTCTGGCCGGAGGAAACGATGAGCGCCATCGCAGGAGTTTTTCTAACTGATCAAGGAAGTCATGCATGGAAGCAAGGCGGCTCCTTAATGGAAGCTTTATCCCGTTACCCTTGTGATGCGGCTCAGGCCTGGCATGAGGAATCTATCTTTCTTGGCTGCCATAACCAGTGGATCACACCAGAGTCGGTCGGCGAGCGAAATCCGTATGCTGATTCCGAAAGAGGGCTGGTTATAACCGCGGACGCCATCATCGATAACCGGACAGAGCTGTTTAACCTGCTGCAGGTGGATCTGCACCGACGAAGCCAGATGACCGATAGCGAGCTGATATTGCTAGCTTACGATAAGTATGGCGATGATGTGCCTAAATATTTGGCTGGCGATTTTGCTTTTATGATTTGGGATATTCGCAACCGCAAGCTGTTTGGCGCTAGAGATTTCTCTGGAAGCCGTATGCTTTATTATCAGCGGAATGCTGAACGGTTTGCCTTTTGCTCAACGATAGAGCCGCTGCTTGCGCTTCCTGGAATGGAACGCACGCTGAATGAACATTGGCTTGCCGAGTTTCTAGCGATCGCTGGCATGGTAGACGCAGCAGACGCATCCGCAACGGTTTATCGCAATATCGAGCAGTTGCCTCCGTCTCACAGCATTACGATTCAAGACGGGCGGATAACGATAACGAGATATTATCAGTTTCCTGCGGATGAGCGGGTGCGATTTAAAACGGATGCTGAGTATGTTGAAGCGTTCCAAGAGGTGTTTGGGCAAGCGGTTGCCTCAAGGCTGCGGACGCATCGCCACGTTGGAGCACAGCTAAGCGGCGGATTGGATTCTGGTTCGATCGTAAGTTTTGCATCAAGGGCATTGCGACCGCAAAATAAAAAGCTGCATACGTTCAGCTACGTGCCAACATCTGATTTTATCGACTACACAGCAAAATATATGATGACAAATGAGAGGCCGCTTATCGAATCAACTGTCGAGCATGTCGGGGGGATCGAGGAGCACTACCTCGACTTTCAGGGAAGAGACTCCTACTCCGAGATCGACGGTTTTCTAGATATTATGGAAATGCCTTATAAGTTTTTTGAGAACTCCTTCTGGATGAGAGGCATGTTCGAGAAGGCACAGGAGCAGGGGGTAGGGGTGCTGCTTAATGGGGGCAGAGGCAATTTGTCGATCTCATGGGGATCTGCCATTCCTTATTACGCAACGCTGCTCAAAAAAATGAAATGGGTTAGGCTGCTTCGGGAAATGCGCCAGTACAGCCTCAATATCGGCTCTGGCCGGGCGCATGTGTTCTCAAATGTTAGCCGGGCGGCATTCCCGCTAATTGAACAATTGCGGCCATTGCAAAATACATACCATTATCCGATGATGATCCATCCCGATTTTGCAAGGAAAACGGATGTATTCAATCGGCTGGGCGAGCATGGCATCGATGAATCAGGCTGGTTCGCTGCAAGGGATGTGTATGAGGAAAGAAAAAGCCATTTCAATGAAGTATTTCATTGGAATGCAGGCAATACGCTCTCGGCAAAGCTGTCGCTCAGGCACGGCCTTTGGAAGCGCGACCCGACCAATGATATCAGGGTCATTCGCTTTTGCTTGTCGCTGCCGGAGGATCAATACGTTCAGGATGGGATGGACCGCGCTCTGATCAGACGTGCTACGGATAAGCTGCTGCCCGATGAGGTGAGGCTTAATCAGCGTATACGCGGGGTGCAAGGAGCGGATTGGGTTCATCGCATGCTGCCTAAATGGCAATCGTTTAAGGATGAGCTGCGGCAAATGAGCGAAGATCGCTTATTTATGGAGTTCGTTGATGGCAAGGTAATCCGTTCGGCGCTGTCGGGACTGGAGGAAGGCACTCAGTCTAGGCATGCGGCTGATCCGAATTATAGATTGTTAATGCGCAGCCTTATCGTTTTTCGTTTTCTAAAAAAATTCAATTGAAGGGAGGTGACAATATATGCAAACGAAAAAACAATGGAATAAACCTGAGCTAGAGGTCCTTCATGTACATATGACTGCGGCTTCCACGAAAAACGGTCCGTTCACAGATGAGGCTTACGTACCTGGCCAACATTCTGAAAAGCCACGTTTTACTAGCTAAGGCATTATGAATTCGATTGGTGAAGAAAGCCCTTGTACATAAGGTGTATAAGGGCTTTCTAGCTTTTTAACCAGAGATTGATGGAGTGAGGACATTGATGGCAACGAAGACAAAAATGGCATATCGCGCATTTGGGCTTACGATAGAAAGCGAGCTGGCCTTGCCGGAGCTGACCAAAGTGAGCGAGATCGGCGAGCGAACCGATGTGGAGATCATCGTCGATAGCTTTATTAAGGAAACGGTACCTTTCGAGCCCTACGACTTTGTTGTGGAGGAACGCAACGTATCGGTATATATGCCGGATGCTGGATTATTTCGAATAGAAGGCGGAAATAAGATCACGATTTCTCCTATCGTCGGAGCCGATGAGGATTTGATCCGGCTATACGTGCTTGGGACCTGTATCGGTGCGGTGCTTCTGCAGCGTGGCCTCTATCCTTTGCATGGGAGTGCCATTGCAATCAATGGTAAAGCTTATGCCTTTGTAGGTCATTCGGGAGCGGGGAAATCGACGTTAGCGTCGGCATTGATAAGCTGTGGTTATTCACTGCTCAGCGACGATGTCATCGCGGTTTCTTCACTTGCTTCGGATCAACCGCCGCTCGTTATACCGGCTTATCCGCAGCAGAAGCTCTGGCAGCAAAGCTTAGACGCTTTCGGCGTAAATAATGATGAGCTTCGAGCCATTTATGGGCGGGAAAATAAATATTGCATCCCGGTAGATTCCGACTTTTGCAGCAGCCCCATGCCGCTTGGCGGCGTGTTTGAGCTTGTGAAATCGGAGTCGGACGTTTCCGAGGTTGGCATTCATTTTATTCCGAAGCTGGAGCGGCTCGATATTTTATTCCGGCATACCTATAGGCAGTTTTTGGTGCAAAAGATGGATCTTACGCGGTGGCATTTTACAAATTCCGCTTCGCTTGCTGCTAAACTCCCTATTTATCGATTGGAAAGGCCGCAGACAGGCTTTACGGCACCGCAGCTCACCCAGCTCATATTAAAAACCATATCCGCGGAGGAATAATACATGACAAAAAACCACGCCATTACCATTCAAGCTTTATTTCTGGAGCAGCTCGTCGTTCAAGACGAGAACAATATCGTAAGCGATATGGGCGGTGAGAAGGTCATCTTGAGCATTGAGAATGGAAAATATTATAATCTTGGCGTAATGGGGAGCCAAATTTGGGATTTGCTTAAGGTGCCGGTAACGATATCGCAAGTAATTGAAGCATTGCTTGAGCAATTCGAAGTAGCAAGGGAAGTATGCGAGGAGCAAGTGGTGTCCTTTCTGTCTCACCTGCTGGAAGAGCGACTTATTCATATAAAAGAATAGATATGCGGTGAGCCTATGGGAAAGATGATGAGATTGAGAGCGCTGCTTACTTTGGATGTTAAGACTCTTCTTCTATTAATTGAAGCAACCCTTCTCCTCGGCTGGGCTAGAATACGAATTATGCACCAGCCCTTCTCGAAGATTGCGCCAACCTTGGGGCAATATATGAAAGAAACGGGGAGCGAGACATCGGCCGAGCACAGGCGATCCCTTGTTCATATCCGCCACGCCATTCATATTGCGAGCAGCCATACGCCTTGGGAGAGCAAATGCTTGGCTCGGGCGCTGGCCGGCATGAAAATGCTGGAGAGGCGCGGCATCAGCAGTACGTTATATCTTGGAACGGCGAAGGACGAGGCAGGAAAAATGATTGCCCACGCCTGGCTGCGAAGCGGCTCCTTGTACGTGACAGGGGCGGAAGAGATGGACCGGTTTGCGGTTACGGGCATATTTGCCAAAGTCGTCCATTATTAAATACGGAAAGTGATGAAGCGATGAATCATCTATTATATTTTACTAGAAAGCTGCATGCCTACGGCGGAAAAGTGCTCTACATCAATCTTGTCGGGATGATGCTAGTTGGTATTCTCGATGGCGCAGGCATTTTATTGTTAGCTCCATTGCTTAGTGTAATTGGCATTGTAGATATTCCGCTGGCTTCAATCCCCGGTCTTCAATTGTTATCAACGCTGCAGGACCTTCCTAAAGAAAGAGCGCTGCTCATTATTTTAGCCTTATTCATTTTGCTTGTTGCGGCACAAGGCATTATTGGGCGTAATTTAAGTTTAAGGGAAATCAGAATCCATACAGGTTTCGTCAATCAAATACGATTAGAAATTTACAAGGCGCTGCTGCAAGCGAATTGGGGCTTCTTTATGAAAAGACGGAAGACGGATCTCATTAATTCGTTAACCGGCGAGCTTGCTCGCGTCACGAACGGAGCGTTTCTTTTTTTACAGTTGATCGCTTCGGTCGCCTTTACGATTATTCAAATTGGATTAGCTTTACTCTTATCGGTCAAAATGACCTTGTTCGTTTTATGCTGCGGACTCGCTGTGGCATTCCTCTCCAGAAGATTTATCAAGCAATCCAGAGTAATAGGCTCGGTCACGACCGAACTGGCACAAAACTATTTATCGGGCATTACGGATCACTTTAACGGCATGAAGGATATTAAAAGCAATCTGCTTGAATCGTCCCGCTACCGCTGGCTGCTGGATTGGTCCGATAAGATCGCGCATGAACGGTATGAAAATTCGAAGGTGCGAAGTAATTCGCAGCTCCTTTACAAGCTGTTTTCAGCTATAATGATCGCTGCTTTTGTATTTGGATCCGTCTTATTATTTGAGAATCAAGGCGGCTATTTGCTGCTGATTATGGTTATTTTCTCGCGGCTATGGCCTCGTTTCACGGGCATTCAAGCAAACATGGAGCAAATCGCCTCCTCCTTGCCAGCCTTTAAAGCATTAATGGAGCTTCAGGAGGATTGCAACGCTGCCAAGGAATTGATGGATGTGGATGAGCTGGGTGGCGAGCATATTATGCCGCTAAAGCTGGAGCAGCAATTGGAATGCCGGCAGGTATACTTCCGTTATGATCAGAGGCAGCACACCTTCACGCTCGAAGCGATTAATTTGCGAATTGAAGCAAATAGCATGACCGCGATCGTAGGGCAATCCGGTGCCGGCAAAAGCACGTTGGTCGACTTGATGATGGGCTTGATAAAGCCCGAGCTCGGCCAAGTGCTCGTAGACGGCAAGGGGCTTACGGATGCAGCCTTATTGTCGATTAGAAGATCGATCAGTTACGTTCCGCAGGAGCCGTTTCTCTTCCACGGAACCATCAGAGATAATTTGCTGATGATTGATCCGCAAGCGAGTGAGGCCCAAATGTGGGAAGCGATGGAGTTCTCCTCAGCCGCTGAGTTTGTTCATATGCTTCCGCAAGGTCTAAACACGCTTATCGGCGATCGCGGCATTCGTCTATCTGGAGGCGAGCGTCAGAGGCTTGTTTTGGCTAGAGCGATTTTAAGAAAGCCGTCCATCCTCATCCTCGATGAAGCGACCAGCGCGCTTGACAGCTTAAATGAAGCCAAGATTCAAGAGGCAATTGAGCGGTTAAAGGGGAGAATGACGGTCATCGTCATTGCGCACCGGCTGACGACGATTCGCAATGCGGATCAGGTTATCGTGCTCGATAATGGAAAAATCGTGCAGGCCGGCCATTTCATGATGCTCGCAGAGGACAAGAAGGGACTGTTCAGCAGCTTGCTAGGCAATCAGCTCCAAGTAGCTTTATAGCCTCATCTTTACTATACTAATAAAATAGCTCGAAAAAATAGGAGCAAAAGCAGAATCACCGATTAGGAGGGCGCAATTGGCTATTATACTAACATTGGCAGCATTCGTGCTTCTCTTATACCTGCTCTTCATCTTCCCAACCCAGTGGCTCAAAATCGAAAAGGTCAGCCACCCCATCGGCATCAACAAGCGCATAGTGCAAATTAGCGATTTGCACGTAGACAGGCTGCGTATAAGCGCGAAGCGTATTCGGCAAGAAATCGAGGCGGCTAAGCCGGATTATATTTTTCTGACAGGTGATTACACGTACAAGGAACGTTTTCTTCCGCGCGCGGGTTATTATCTTAAAGTGATTGCGGACTGCGGCATTCCCGTCTATGCGGTGCTGGGCAATCACGATTATGAGCTCCCGCGCCTAAAAAGGCTGCTTGATCTGTTTCAGGCGCATGGCATTCCCGTGCTTCGCAATGAGAACATCACGCTTGATGATTTTCAGCTTGTCGGCATCGATGACGATTGTACGCATCATAGCCGCGTTCGCCCCTCTTTCAAAGGGATCGAAGACAGCAAGCCAATAATAGTAATCACACATGACCCGAATGTGCTTCTTTCCATTAAGCGCCCCTATGATTATTTGATGGCCGGTCATCTGCATGGCAAGCAGCTGAACGTGCCGTTCTTTTTTGCGTTCAAGCCAAAAGGCCCGCTTTCCGTCCAAGGAATATACAAAGGGCTGCATAAGAATGAAAACGGCGCCTTCTATATTTCCAAAGGGATCGGTCAAGCGGGCGTAAATGCACGTTTTATGGTTCGAAGCGAAATAACGATTCATGATCTGTAAGCAGCCAATCGCGGCTAATCGAGTCCGGTATTTTTTCGGCTTGCCACGCGGAAGGCAGCCGGAGGAATACCTTTGGCCTCGGAGAAGCTTCTTGAGAAATAATGAACGGATGAGAATCCGCATTGCTCGGCAATCGTTTTGATAGGCACTGCGGATTGCGAGAGCAGTTGCTCGGCGGCGCGTATCCGCTCATGCCGCACGAGCATGGAGAATGATTCATGCACGCTCTGCGAGAACAGCCTGGACAAGTGTCGTTCCGATACATTTATATAACGGGCAACCTCCGAGAGCGTTAAGCTTYCCCCAAGGTTATCGCGAATATACAGCTTTGCTCTGTTTATGAGGATAGCTGCGTTTGAAGCCGGCAATATCGTTTCCGCGCTTCGATTTTTCCCTCCGACGATTGTAGGAAAAGTAAGGATAAGGGCATGCGAAAGCTGCTGCAGCAAAGCGATCGGCACCGCGAAGCATTCTTCGCTCGGAACGAGCAGGGAACGCCAAATCTCGGCAGTCGGCGAATGCTGCTGGTTCTCCATCCAAATAGGTCCGGTATTTAGAGCATGATTATAAAAGTCGAATTCATCAGGCTTCGAGAGCTTCTCGTCCAGCTCAAAGGCGGCATACAATAAATCCAGTTGATCCACATTGCGAATTTGATGACGGATATTCGGACGCGAGCAAAAAAGAACGCCTTCATGCAAAGGGTAAGTGACATTGCCCTCCTCATAAAACCCAGTTCCCCCAGCAACGTAACAGACCTCAAAAAAAGAATGCTTATGTACAGCATTAGTAGCTAGATTTTGAACAGCCCCCCAGTAATAAACATGGATGGTCAAGCTCTCACCTTGCAGCAAGCGAGCGTAACGATTAAGGCGCTCTTCGCTTTTTGGCCAATTGTACATATGAACCATCAGCTCCTGTGGCGTAATAGTGCAAAAACTTGTCTTCGGCAGGCAAATACGAAATCACTATGTCCTATCTATAATTAAAACATATTCAAATTAATTATATGATAAGGAGAATGAACATGATCGTCAATGAGGATGTGCAATTTTACAAAGAAAATGGCTATTTGCTGGTGAGAGGCGTATTTAACGAGCAAGAGGTGCTGGAAATGAGAGCTGCGGTTGAGCGGATCATCCAGCGGGCGGCAATTGCCCAGGGCGAGCAAAACCATGCATGGCAAGGTGACTTCCTGCCGCCCGACCAGCTTAAGAAGCTTGTCCTAAAAGGATTCCATGACGTGCATTATCATGATGCGGCTTTCACTCGGGCAGTCGTACATCCGAATATGGTAGCGGCACTGAATGGAATCATCGGTCCTAACGTACAGCTCCACCATTCTAAAATGCTTGTAAAGCCGCCAGCTAACGGCGCAGCATTTCCGATGCACCAGGATTACCCCTACTTCCCGCATCGCGATCACTCCATGCTGGCTGCCAGCGTTCATCTGGATGATGCGGACGAGGAGAACGGCTGCTTAGCTGTCATTCCAGGCTCTCACTTGCAAGGACCGCTGCCGCATGTGGGCAAGCATTACCTGAATCATAAGGAGCATCCGATATCCTCTGGCACACCTTGCCCGGCAAAAGCAGGGGATGTACTCTTTTTCAACTATTTGACCATCCATGGTTCAGACGTCAACCGAAGCGAAAGAACGCGCAGAAACGTACTGTTCCAATACCGGGATGCAGCGGATGTTCCGACGGATAACGTTCATTTCGATTGGGGCATGGGCTTGATGGTGAGCGGAGAGAACAAAGATTTCAATAACGTTAAGCCGAATTATAAAATTGTGGAAGCTTAATAAGGAAGCGCGAATCATTGTTTAATAGTACTGCCGAAACGGAGGTATCCTAATTTTTAGGATTACCTCTTTTTTTTATTTCATGAGCTGAAGAAGCGATTGCAGCGTACAGAAAGAGAAATGGTCAGGGCAGGAGAAGTAAAGAATAGATTAGATTTGGCGGAGTATAATTATAGAATCTCGAAGTATTTGAAATAAATAGGAATATTCCAATGATTGTTAAGGAAAAAATCATATTGACACCTAATAATTAACGGTGATATATTGTTTCAAGTAAAGCGCAGTAAATTCATCGGAATTATATTTTTACTAATTTCAACGTTCATTTGTGCTATACAATTATATGATACAGACAGAGAGGATGGTTGTTGTTTTATGGAAAATAACTTATTAACAGCGATTGAAAACAACTGGATTACGTTGGTTGTTTCCGCAGTGCTGCTTGGCGGCCTTTACTTCTTGGCGAAGAAGCGGGTGGGCTTTGGAACACGGGTGCTGGTCGCGCTGGGCCTTGGCCTTGTTGCAGGCATCATTTTTAACAACTTTAAGCTGGACACTGAGGGCGTAGGCACGATCGGCTCCATCTATATCAATCTTATTCGGATGATCGTTATTCCACTCGTTTTTGTTCTTGTAATCAACAGTATCATCTCGATTACGAATATAGAGTTTTTACGCAAGCTTAGCGTGAAGACGATCGGTTGGTTTTTAGCGACAACTGGGGTAGCGGCTATTATCGGACTTCTAGTCGCATCGGCAATTAACCCAGGGGCTGGCTTTGAATTAACGAAGCCAGAAAATTTTGAAGCTCGCGAGGTACCTAGCTTCTTCAAAGTTATATTGGATCAAGTGCCTTCCAACCCGATCAGCGATGCTGCGGACGGCAAAGTAGTGCCTATCCTTATTTTTGCCTTATTCATTGCGATTGCCATTGTTAAAGTAGGAGCAAAAAATCCGGATTCGGTTCAGCCGTTTAAAGCGTTCATCCAATCCGCGACTGTCATTATGCACCAAGTGGTTAAATTCGTTCTTCGCTTCACGCCATATGGCGTATACGCATTGATCGCGGTTATGGCAGCAAGATATGGCTGGGAGACGCTGCAGCCGCTTGCGATGTTAATAGCGGTAAGCTATATCGCGCTTATTCTTCATTTTGTATTCGTATTCGGCGGCCTAGTGTCGTTCGTCGCGAAAGTTAATCCTTTGAAATTTTTCAAAAAAGCTTATCCGACTGTAGCGGTAGCTTTTACGACGCGCAGCAGCTTTGCTACGCTTCCGATCAATCTTGAAGTTATTACGAAACGTCTTCGCGTATCGCCAAAAATCGCCAGCTTCGTTGCTCCGCTGGGTGCGACAATGAACTTTAACGGCTGCGGCGGCGTATGGCCGGCTGTCGTATCGGTATTCGTCTCTCAAGTATACGGCATTTCGCTTTCTGCAACGGATTATGTGCTTATCGTTCTCGTGAGCATTATCTCTTCGATCGGTGTAGCAGGCGTTCCAGGACCAGCTTCAATCTCTACAACAGTTGTACTTACTGCGGTTGGGCTTCCGCTTGAAGGTATCGCGCTTGTAGTAGCGGTAGAATCGCTGATCGATATGGGCCGTACAGCAGTTAATGCAACGGGTACTACGGTAACGGCGCTGCTTGTTGCGAACTCCGAAGGTGAATTCGATCGCGAAGCGTTTAATCGCGGCGATGAGGATGACCTAGAGCTTAACCCTGCATAATAAGTATAAAAAAATAAACAGGTCGGAGCAGAATATGCTTCGACCTGTTTTTGTATGCTGCGTGCTAAACTAAACGCTTGCTTGATTACGGTTCGTCATGCACCTCTGGAAAAGTATGACCGTACTCGTCTTCTCCTGGATAGTCGCGCGGCAAATCCTCGTGAAGCGCTCGATTTTCATAGTCGAAGCGGTTTGATGGCCGCTGGTCAATTCGCCATGGTGTGCTTTTGCCTAGTGATTCCATCCGCAGGTCAGAGCCATAAGGACCATCCGGGAACTCCTCCGGTATTAGATCGTTACGCTGCGATTCTACTGTCGATACATCTGTATACGGCTGGCGATTCTCATGAATAAACCGATCCATCAGTAAACTCCTCCTGAAATGGTATTGTATTACCATTTCAGTGTACCCTGATTAATCGGTAAAATGCACCGTTCCTACAACAAAGTACAAGAACTGAGCAAGCTCGGCGGCTTCTTCCTCCGTCAGCTTAAACGTGAATTCCAAATAACCTTCCTCTTCCAGGTCATCCGGGCCGATAATCGCGGTTTTGCCGAACTGCAAATCGGTTACCAGCTTCTTGCCGTAGAAGCGGCTCGTGGACGTGATGGCAAGATCAAAACGCTTTAAGCTTGGACCGATAAACGTTACATAACGTGTAGATGTATCCTCGGTCGAATCGGACATAAAATCAAAATCTGGCAACAGCATGTTGTATAGCCTCCACTCCATTATTACAATCATTATACAACAACAAAATGCTTGTAATAAAGAAATCATTATGATAGCATGAAAGCAATCGAATCATTGAACGTGAGAGGAAGCACCTCCTTTGCCTTAGGCAGAGGAGGTGCTTTTTTTTGTTTTCTGGCAGTCTCTCTGCCGTTCAATTCATTCGCAATTATCTATTTATTGGAGGATTGAGGTAACCATGCAAATCGTTTTTATGAATACGTTCGAGAAGCCAAGCGATGATCATCAGGTCGTAAGCGCGCAGCTGTCAATCTGCGAGCGTCAGGGCGAATGGGCTGTGCTGTGGGTTGAGGGAGAAGCAAGTAGCGGAAACCCGCAAACCTGGTTTGAAGGGATATCATGGGAGGAAATGATGGTTTCCTTTCGGCATGGCATTGCAAAGGTGATGGGAGAGGGCTTTGTACCAATCATAGACGGTATGCTGGATGATCGCCGTACAACGCCGGGAAGCCTCGGGATGATGCTGCAATGCTATGGCGAGCTGCATGCGAGCGAGGAGCTCTTCGGCGCGCTGAGAGAGTGGCGCCGAACCAAAGCGGCGGCAGAGAAACGCTCGGCCTATCTTATCGCAACCAATAGAATTTTGTGGATGATTAGCGCCTTTGTACCGAAGACAGCGGAAGAGCTTGCCCAAATTCCCGGGTGGGGAAGCACGAAGCACGCCTCCTATGGTCTAGAAGTGTTGGAGATAACGGCACAAGCAAACCGTGAAACGGAATTTCCGCTCCAATGGGTAGTGGATAAGCTGGATTCGGCCGCGTACACCCAGTGGCTCTATAAACAAAAGAAAACCAAATATAAAGCTCAGATGGATCGCCATGCAGCCAAAAAACATATTTTAACGACGGTGCAGGAGGGCGGCTCGCTCGAGCAGCTAGGCGCCGAGCTTGCGCTTTCAAGGCGCGAGCTGATGGACCGGATCGAGCAGCTTGAGCTGGAAGGCTATAATGTTGATCCACTCATTGCAAGGGAGTTGATTGATGTGCCTGAAGATGAGCAGCAGCTCGTATGGGCAGCGCTAATCGATGTGGGGGATAAGTATTTAAAGCCGGTGCTTCAGCAGGTATACGGTTCATCGGATGCTTCCCAGCTAAACAAGCCTGTAGATGTTTTGTATGAACGACTGCGCTTGATCAGGCTTCGTTATCGCAGAAGCCTGACAAGCAAAGCCGTATAGTTCTGCTTTATTAAGTAAGCTGAAGATGGGCAGCCGAAGGCTCCTCTTGTTAAGGAGCCCTCGTAATGCCTGGCTGGTCAGCCCATACCGTATTTGCAAAGCCGATGGCAGCTCCTGAATCGCAGTTTAAGCCGGTTTCGTAGGAGCGGTTGCCAATTAAAGCTATGGCCGCCTCACGCAGCTGCCGGACATGGATGCGATCCTCTTTCGTATGTTGAGGCCTCTCGTGGGCCCTTAGCCATATGAGGATAGCGCCTAAGACCTCAAGCGCGTCTGACAAAGCATTGTCCCATAACGTCCAGACGCTTTGATCGTGATAGGTGCTGCCGTCAACTGGATCTAGCCATGGCTGCTCTGCTTCATTTAACACATCAAAGGGCAGCGGGCCTCTTTTATACACAAAGGGCTCCATTTGTCCGAAGGTCAGCCTGCGGCGAATGCCGGTCGGATCATGGAATAATCGCTGCGCTTTCGTAAAATCACGGTTTGCTTGGTTCCAATCCTCACGGCGAATATGCGGAGCAAGCTCTGCGTAATACGCCGCAACAATGGATTCGAAAGCGTCTACAATTGGCGGGGGAAAGGCACCTTTCGTATCGATATGCTTCCAAACGGCATTTTTCCACGTTTCAACGCCCCACAGCTTCTTGGCAATTACAGTGTCCATCATAATTTCAAACCGCTGATGATCCCACTTGCGAAACCCGGATTTGCTGAATACATACGGATGCAGGTTCCGATCTAGAATATGATGCAAAACAAAACCAAGCGTATATAAGATGGAGGAATCAGGACGTTTAGGGCAGGCCGGCCGGCCGTTGACACAGTCGAGCATTTCTACGAGGACAGGCCCGCAATTCCGGTTATGCATCTCAGTTCCCAGACGGTTAAGGGCTAAACTGCGCTGCCACGGGAAAAAACGGTGATAAAATAAAAAATCAGGACCTTGGCAGCCCATATTAAATATATTTTTTTGCTCATCGGTTTGCAGAAGCGCGCTTTCTCCAAGCTTTTCAAACACTAGCTGTCCAAAAATAAAATGAGCCCATACGTTAGGCATAGAAGAGCCACCTCCATTCCTACCATCATTCTACAATTTTCAATAAAAAATTATAGTTCTTTAGTTGTATATTATTCATTTATAGTATACTTGTCCTAGTGAATTAAGTATAATATAAATTAAACAAGACAAAGCGCGAATTTTGTCGAAAAGGAGCGTATCTTCATTATGAAGGCAGAGTACATTAACCCGTTTCTTGAATCCGCAAAAATCGTGATTGAGCAAGTCGTTCAAATACGTCCTGCGACCGGAGAGCTAGGTCTTAAGGATATCAAGTTTGTAGAGAACTATATTTGGATTCAAATTGGACTCAACGGACAGATGAACGGTGACATTGTATTCGGGCTTAGCGAAGAAGTAGCTATGAAAATGGTTTCTGCGATGATGGGCGGATACGTTATCTCTGAAATCGACGAAATTGTGAAGAGTGCTATTTCTGAGCTTGGCAATATGATTAGCGGAAATGCCAGCACGATGCTGTTTAACCAAGGCGTTAGAGTTGATATTACGCCGCCGAAGGTTATCCAGTCTGCTCAATCAGCGGGCTTTAGCGCACAAAAGGCGCTGACGATTCCGCTCATTATGGAAGGTATCGGAGAACTTGACATCCAAGTTTTAATCGCATCTTAGCACAGGAATGGCTCCTTAGGGAGCTTTTTTTGCGTCTGTAATACCAATCAAGTAAACTTGTAAATGGGTGATGTTGGATGTTAAAAGACAAAGTGATTTTTATCTCCGGAGCTTCAAGCGGAATCGGGGCGCTTACGGCAATAAGACTTGCTGAGCGCGGCGCAATCCCTGTGCTGACAGGACGCAACGTCGATAAGCTTAAAGAAATCTCCGGCGCCATTAAAGGCAAGCATTCATACTTTCAAATGGATGTTACCGATAATGAGCAGGTGAAGCAAACGGTAGAAGCCGTCATTGCGAAATACGGTAAAATAGATGTGTTGCTGAACAATGCAGGGTACGGGCAATTCGAGTATTTTATGAGCATGAATGTGGAAAGCTTTGAGCAAATGATGGATACGAACTATATGGGAATTGTTCGCTGCACGAAGGCTGTCATCCCCCATATGGTGAAGCAGGGCGGCGGACAAATTGTGAATATTGCTTCCCTCGCTGGAAAGATAGGCACCGCAAAGTCAACCAGCTATACCGCTACGAAACATGCTGTGCTTGGCTTTACGAATTCGCTCCGAATGGAGCTTCGCGAGCATGGGATACAGGTGTCAGCAGTTAATCCGGGGCCGATCGATACTCCTTTTTTCTCGCTGGCTGATCCTTCCGGCTCTTACGTAAAAAATGTGAATTGGTTTATGATGAAGCCAGAGTACGTTGTCAAACGAATCATTCGTTTGATTGAGCGGAGGAAAGCTGAGCTGGACCTGCCCAAAACAGCTTCTATTGGTATAAAGCTATATCAATTGCTGCCGCGGACGATCGACCTGTTGTTCGGCGGATTGATCAATCGAAAATAAAGGCTTGAATGAGAGAGGATTAAAGAATGAGTAAGTATACTTGGAATGAAATAGGCATTAATGAGCTGCTCGCGGATAAGCTGGCGGCAAACGGAATCGTCGAGCCAACCGACGTACAAGCGGAGACGATACCGATTCTACTAGGCGGAAGCAATGTGTCAGCAAGATCGCAGACGGGTACCGGCAAGACGCTGGCTTATTTGCTGCCGCTGCTTCAAAAGCTGAATTCGCATTCGAACGCGATACAGGCAATTATTTTGGCGCCGACACAAGAGCTGGCTATGCAAATCGTACGCGTTGCGGAGGCTTATGCCGAGCCGATCAACATACGTGTTCAGCAGTTGATCGGAGGGGCGGCCCTAAAGCGCCAAGTGGAGAAGCTTAAGCTTCGCCCGCAGCTCGTTATCGGAACGCCGGGACGCATTCATGAGCTGCTTAAGCTGCGCAAGCTTCGATTGAATGATGTCAATAACGTCGTTATTGATGAAGCGGATCAGGTGTTCCAGCTCGGCTCGACGAAAGAGGTCGAAATAATTTTGCATAGCGTGGGCAAAGATCGGCAGATCGCGTTTTTCTCCGCGACGTATCCCGATCAGATGGCACGCTTTGAAGGACGCTGGATGAAAAATCCGGAGCGCATCCAAATTACGCCGGAGCACCGCGTCTCGCAGACGATTGACAATTATTTTATCGTCAGCGACAAACGGGACAAGACCGATACGGCACGGCGGCTCGTGCGCTTGCTGAATCCGGCTTCTGCGCTGCTATTCCTAAATGATACGGATAACATCTCGAACTGGGAGTCGAAGCTTAGCTACGAGGGCTTCACCGTGGAAGCTCTGTATGGCGATGCAGATAAGCAGCGCCGCGCTGCGACGCTAGCGCGGTTTCGCGATGGGCGCTGCCAGCTGCTGCTCGCGACCGATGTTGCCGCGCGCGGACTGGATATTGAAGGACTGACGCTAGTCATTCAACTTGATCCGGCGGCGGATGCCGACCATTATGTGCACCGTGCGGGACGTACCGGACGGATGGGGCGAGCGGGAACGGTCGTATCCATCGTGACGCCGCAGGAGCTGTTTATTATGGAGAAATTCCGTAAGCAGCTCGGCATCGATTTGTCGGAGCGGACGATGTTCAGAGGAAAGCTGCTGACAGCGGAAGAGCTGAGAGAGGCTACGCGCCCATTCGCGGCTCATCATGAAGCGAAGCTGGCGGAACGTTCGGACGTGCAGCAGGCGAAACGGTCGATTGAGCGCAAGGAAGCTCCGGGTACAGCGAAGGAAGCAAGGCCCGAGGCTGCAATCAAGGGCGCCGCTGCTCCAAAACCGAAGCCGGCAGCCAAGCCGGCTCCCAAAAAAGTAGAGCGCAAGCGCGAAGGCAAGAACAAGGGCGCGCCTAAATGGTTGAAAGCGAAACGCGAAGCCGAGAAGGAACAATAAAATAAAATAAAATTATTTTGACAGCCACCCTCTTAAATCGATCAGCCTCACCCGAAACGTATGGGCGAAGGTAAAAAATGCGGCAAAACCCGCTAATCGAAAAAGGAGTGTGGCTTTCTTAATGAAACAAACAATGTGGAAAAAGACAGCAATTTCCTCGCTTGCGCTGCTAATGCTTGCAGGCGGAGCAACGTCAGCTTTTGCAGATGGCGGTAAAGGTAAAGGACATGACGGAGATCGTGATGATGATAAAGGCCGTCATGAGGACAAGCAGGATAAGAACGATAAGAAAGATAAAGATGGCGACTATAAAGTTACATGGAATTTCAAAGATGAGAATGATTTGAAATGGGCTATGGAATACATCATGCGCCTTGCATCGAAGGGTGTATTCACAGGCTACGAGGACGGCACGTTTAAGCCGAATCAAAAGATTAGCCGCATCGAAACGTTGACTGCAGCCGTCAGATTGATGGGTCTTCGCGCTCAAGCGGAGTCGGCCGAAGAGATGAAAACGGATTTGCAATTCAAGGATGCTAACAAAATCAAAAGCAAATATCCTTGGGCTGTCGGCTACGTAGCTGTCGCGCTTGAAAATGACTTGTTCTCGGAAACGGAAACGGAAGTAAATCCGGAGGCGAATGCAACAAGACTATGGTCGACCATCCTACTAGTTAAAGCGCTTAAACTGGAAGACGAGGCCAAAGCTCTCAATAATACGAAGCTTGACTTCAAGGATGCTAAGGAGATTCCTGCCGGATCTGTCGGTTATGTTGCCCTTGCCCTTAAGAAAGGGATTATTACCGGCTATGATGACAAGCATGGCAAAACATTCCGTCCAAATCAACCGGTTAGCCGCGCAGAGCTCGCCGCGCTGCTTGATCGTACGGATACCGAAATGCCGGATCACGACGCGCAAGCGATCACAGGCAAGCTGAAGGCAGCGCCTGCAAATGGCAGCCTGACGGTAGTAAAAGCGGATAACTCGGAAACGGCATTGGCGATTGATTCGAATGTATTCATTTTCCGCGATGATAAGAAAGCGCCACTCAGCGCACTGCGCGCAGGCGATGAGGTGCTTGTCCGTACGTATCTGAATAAAGTGGTATTCATTGAGGTTACGAAATCGGCCCCTGTCGTTTCTTCATTCTCGGAGCTTGGGTATATTGGTTCGGTTACGTTCAACTCGCAAGCCAAACTGTCGACGATCTCGATTTCCCGAGTTGAAAATTCACAAACCGTTGTCTTCATTTATAACGTTGATTCAAACGTTGCGATTTCCGGTGACGCTTCGCTGCTTAAGGCTGGACAGCTTGTTCAGGTGAAGGGCGATAATAATACGGCAAAATCGATTGAAATCAAATAGTTATAAAATTAAGGAGGCATCACCCGTTGGGGTGATGCCTTTTTTTTGATATTAGGCGAATTATTCGGTATGCTGTTTACTAGTTAAAACAAATTGTGATGCTGAAGGTGATAGGATGGAACCTATTTTACAGGTAAATGGCTTAACAGGCGGCTATAGCCCCAAAAGACCTGTGCTGCATGATATCTCCTTTGAGGTGAAGGCTGGAGAAATGGTAGGCCTTATCGGCCTGAACGGCGCAGGCAAGAGTACGACGATCAAGCATATACTAGGCTTAATGAAGCCGCAGATCGGCGAGGTAAAGGTTGATGGCGTTACGCTGGAGCAAGAAACGGAGCGCTACCGCAGCGCATTTGCTTATGTGCCGGAGACGCCGGTGCTGTTCGATGAGCTGACGGTAGAGGAGCATTTGCGCCTGACCGGCATGGCATATAGCGTGCAGGACAAGCACTATGAGGCACGGGAAGACGAGCTGCTGAACCAGTTTCAGATGATGCCTAAGCGCAAAGCGTTTGCCTCCCACTTATCCAAAGGAATGAAGCAGAAGGTTATGATCATGAACGCGCTGCTGGCTGAGCCGCCTCTGTACATCATCGACGAGCCGTTTCTTGGGCTTGATCCGCTTGGCATTCGCTCCCTGCTTGAGCGGCTGGTCGAGGTGAAGCGCAAAGGGGCCGCTATTTTAATGAGCTCGCATATTTTGGCTACAGTCGAAACGTATTGCGATCGGTTTATCGTCATGCATCACGGCAAAATTGTCGCCTTAGGCACGCTCGAGGACGTCAGGCAAGCTGCAGGGATGGATCTGCGCGGCGGTTCTTTGGAGGATGCCTTCTATAAGCTTGTTACTGGGGGCCAAGCCTAATGACTGCTGAACCTAAGCTTGAGACGATGTGGCTTCAAAGGGCAAAGGCGTTCCGCGAGGAAACGCTGCCTTATTTTCGCTATATGGGGCAAAGCGGCTTTCCGGCATTTATGTCCTTGATCGTGATCTCATCGATTCTTGGCTATATCAACTTGATTCACCATATGCCAGCGAGCTTTCCCATCGCAACAGTCGGCGTTATCGCTTTGACGCTTGTCCTGTGCTGGAGTCCGCTTCGAACTTGGCTTGCACTTGGGGACACCGTATTTTTAATGCCGCGCGAAGCGAATATGGGAGGTTACTTAAGACGGTCGTTCCGCTATACAACAAGGGCATGTTTCGTACTCGCTGCACTCGTGTTTCTTCTTTACATGCCGATTTATAATCAAGGTGCTGCCGTTAGCGGGGGATGGCTGCTTGCAGTAGCAGCAGCGGCGCTTAAAGCTGGAAATGTGTGGGGCGCATGGAAAGAGCGCCAGATGACTTGGCCGAGCATGAGACGTCTTATGCGTCTGCTGCGCTGGCTGGCGACAGCTGCCATTCTTACGGCGTGGCTCACTTGCCTGGTATGGCAAGCCGTGTTGTTTTCCTTGCTCGTAGTTGTTTTTTTTGGCTTGCTTTACCGTCTTCCAAGCAAGCATCGTTTTCCTTGGGAGAGGCTGATTGATGAGGAAGCACGGACGCGCAGGCGCTATTATGTTTTTTTTGGACTATTCATAGACGTACCGACCCTTCCATCGAGCATTGCCAAAAGATCCTATTTAACTTGGGTGCTTCGGCTAATTCCCTATTCGAGCCGGAATACGTTTGTTTATCTCTATACGGCATCCATGCTAAGGACGGAAATGGGCGGCATTATTTTGCGGCTGCTCTTTCTCGGCTGCTTGATCATTTATTGGTTTGCCGAGGCGGTGTCGCTGTCCGGGTACGGCGCTGTCATCACCTTTGTTATTTTTATGGGATTAATCGCCGTTCAACTAGGCGGGCTGCGCCATATCCATCGACACTCGGTTTGGAAGCATGTATATCCTCTGCCGGAAAAGCAGCGAATCGAGCAATATTTGAAGGTTGACCGAATGGTCATGCTGATTTGTGCGGCGCTGCTCTGGCTATTTGTCGCTCTGCCGTTAGCCTTATCGGGGGTTTATGCTCCTTCGCTGGTTGCGGCGGCAGCAGCGCTCCTGTATTTGGTTATTCGGCCAGGTCGGCTGCGCAGGAAGCTCAGCTTGGATGAGGATGAGGATTAACAAAAAAAAGAACCCCCTAAGGAGCGTCGTCAGTTAGACATGCTGCTTAGGGGGTTTTTCGATGTTCGGATTCTGCAATGGCCGCTAGTGTGCGGCGTTTGCTTATTATACGTTTTGAGCGATCAATTCATTAACAGCTTTGAAGATCGTATCGAACAGCTCTTCGAGGTTTTCTTCCTCGATGCAGGAGAAGGCAACGCGCAGGTCGGTCTCGCCTAGAGCGATCGTACCGATGCCATATTCGTTCAACAAACGGACACGTACCGCTTCAGCCGTTACTTGGCTCAGCTTGAGGCACATAAAGTAACCGGAGTTGAATGGATAATAGCCCCATACATCGCCGTATCGGCCGCTGTCGAGCAACGATTTGACCCGGTTGGCACGGCGCTTCATGATCTCGTATTTTTCTGCTTTTTGAGCTTCGAACTCAGGCGATTTCAAAGCGTGCAATACGAACGTTTGCGACGGATGAGGGCCGCTGGAGATCGTAGCGCGAATGATGCCGGTCGTTTTTTGCTCTAGCGCAGCTAAAACGGATGCCGAAGCTGAAGCGTAAGTGATGAAGCCCACGCGGAAGCCCCATACGTATTCTTCTTTTGTTGCGCCGTCTACTTTAACTGCAAGGACGCGCGGGTGAAGGTCGGCAAGCTTGGAGAACAGAGACTCCTGCAAGGAATCCTCGAAGAACAAACCAAAATAAGCATCGTCGGTTACGGCTACAACATTGATTCCTGCTTCCGCGGCATCACGGATCGCAGCGATAATCTCGTCGCCTTCCGTAGGTCCTGGCGTGTAGCCCGTAGGGTTGTTCGGGAAATTCAGCACGACGATCGCTTTCCCTTTATCCTTCTGAGCAAGCAATGCCTCGCGCAAGCCAGCGCTGTTGAAGCGGGTTTGATCATTATAGAGCGGGTATTCTACGATTTCGGCACCGCGGCGGATACCAAATGTCAGCTCGTAGTTTTCCCAGTTTTTATTTGGAATGACAACAGCATCGCCAGCATCTGCGAACAAATCGGCTACAATGCTAAGGCCATGCGTCAGTGCGTTCGTAACTACAGGATTGCCGAAACCTTTTGATTCAAGGGAAGGATTATCCTTAATCATCTTCGTACGCCAAGCAGCGCGAAGCTCGGGCTTCCCGCCTGGCGGCGCATATTCATATATATCTTTCGGATTGTAGGCAGAGAGCGTATCCTGGATGACCTTAAGGTGCATCGGCTGTCCGCCTTCTGTTGCAATACCGATCGTAGCGTTAAATTTAGTTGCTTTCGTCTTCGCTTCGGCGGACTGACTGAGTATGCCCTCTTTTGGAAAATAAATCGCTTTGCCTAAGGTTGACAACATCGCATAGACGTTCGGACTCTCCGATTGCAACGTCTCGTTTAACTGCTGAGCAAGTGGGTTCATGGACTTTATTCCATCCTTCCGAAATCATTCATTTGAAATGAGTATAATCAGGCGTTAGCCGTTTACGCTTGTCGGGTGCTATTATAACATTTTTTTAAAGCTGCAAACCATTCTCAAACCAAAATTTTTCGTAATTTTTGGGCAGCTTGTACAAAAGTTTGGTGCTGTTGTATGATAACGGCATAGATTAGCACAGGAGGTTGCTCTATGCTGCACATTTCGCCTGAATCGTTCATCCTGTTACCTGCGTTTGCAAAAATCGTATGCGAGCCGGGTTGGAGATGGGCGAGACGCGAGAAGCCGATGGCCAATTTTGATTTATTTTACGTATGGAGCGGCGAAGGGGAAGTAGAAGTCAATGGCACCCTCTATCAGGTAGGACCGGGGAGCTGTTTCCTGTTCAGGCCAAACGATTACACAAGCGCTACCCATAATCCGCAGAAGCCGCTCGTATTATCCTACATTCATTTTGCCATTAACGAAACGATCGATGCCGTACCGAATCGGTACAGGCAATTAAGCGATACTGTCGATTTCGAATATATGCTTTCCCGTTATGTAAGGCTGTTCCTTGTACAGACTTATGCGGCGGAGGAAGAGGCGCAGCTTGTTCTCAAGCAGCTGATGATTCATTTGCTCAGAGAGGACAAGCAGCTGCCGGTTGAGAAGAAGGCAAGCAATCAGCTCACGGAAGCCATTCACGAGGTGGCTAACTTTGTTCGGCAAAACCCGAGCATCGCCCACCGGGTAGAGGATCTTGCGATGCGCGCGCAGCTTTCGCCAAGGTATTTTTCGATGAAGTTCAAGGAGCTGATCGGGATGTCGGTGCAAACGTATATGATTCGTACAAGAATCGAGCGGGCGCAGCATTTGCTCATGCATGCTGGGATGAATGTGACAGAGGTAGCGGATGCGCTTGGCTATCGCGATATTTTTTTCTTCAGCCGTCAATTCAAGCAGTATACGGGACGCAGCCCGTCAGAAATTCGGTAAGTAATGAAGAATGCGCTGCTGCTCATCTGATGTTCGCGCGCAAAAGAGGCTGTCTTTCAAGGTCAATGACCTCGGAAGACAGCCTCTTTATTTGCGTTCAACGCGCTTGCGTATGCTAATTGTCTTGAAGGGCCCCCAGGCGCTCGCCCATTCGAACCTTCATCCCTAACAGGCCGTTATCGCGCGGGGTAAACGTTCCATCCTCCAGCAGCAGCACGACGGTAGAGCCAAATTCGAAATAGGCCAGCTCCTCGCCCTTGGCCATTTCGGGTCTCAACGGCTGTACGTATTGAATGCTGCTCACATTCATGGCTCCTACTTTGACGACAGCCGTCTCTCCAGCAGAATGCTGCATGTACGTAATCAGCCGCTCGTTGCGGCTTAGCACTCTGCGCATATGCCGCAGCCCAAAGTCATTTACGGGATACACTCTGCCGAGAACATGCTCGCGCTCCACAATCCGCCCGCTGACAGGGGTGTGAATGCGGTGATAATCCGTCGGACTTAAATAGAGGACGATATAATAGCCATTCATATAATTAGCCGTTCGCGGGGAACGGTTAAGAAGCTCTTCGATCGTATAGTCCTGACCTTTGACGTTGACGATTGTACCGCTGCTTATCGGCCCTGCTCCCGTGATAAGAGCATCAACGGGACTTACGAGCGAGTCAATGCCCTCGTGAATCTCGCGAAGCCCAGGCTTCAACCGCCGAGTGAAAAATTCATTTAATGTCATATATTGGGATAGAGGTTTTTCTGCTTCCTCGATCTTAATGCCGTATGTCTTAGCGAACCGGGAAATAAAAGGGCGGCTGGCAGCCGATTGCGCGAATCTTCCGGTTAAGCTGGATATCCATTTGCGCGAACTTAATTCTGTCATCGAACGAAGCAGCCATTTTGTCATACGTGAACCGTCACGTCCTTTCCTGCAAGGGGCAATTAGTCCTAACACCCACCACACAGTGTGACATATTCGGTTCTAATTTTCAATACGCTGCGGAATTCCTTTTGCTCGCTTTCATTAATAGGACGGCGGCTGCCGCTGCCAGGACTGCTGCGCCGATCCATGCTGCGAGGCTAACCTCGGGCTGCTGCCCCTGCTTAACCGCAATTGCGATAAACGACCAAATGAATACAAGGATGATAGCGGCATCTTGATATTTGAAGCCGATGACAAGAGCAAGCAGGCTGGCTGCGGCTAACAGGATAACGGTCCAAGCAATGTCTGTCATGAGGGGGCCATTCCTTCCGGCAGCATACAAGACGACCGCGATGTTCACAATCGTTGCGGTGCAAATCCAGCCAAGGTATATGCTGAATGGAAGCCAAACCAAAAAACGTTCGCCGCGAGCCGGTGAAGGCTTATCCCTTCGAACGGCGGTATAAATGGCAATAAGCGATAGGAGAAGCGCTAGCATGATGAAAACGCTGGCCGTCAGCTTCTCATAATGCCAGGCGAGGATCCAAGCGCAATTGAAGAGACAGCTGATTAAAAACCACGGCCCGATGCTCTGAACGATTTTGCTGCTTGCGGCCTGCTGCCTAAGCTGATAAGCGACGAATCCGATTAAGAGCAGGTAGATGACGGACCAAATGGAGAAAGCGTAAGGCGCAGGCGTGATCAGCACGGGATATTTAGCGGATAACTCTCCGGTCGTTTTGCCGTTAATCGGGAGCCATTCTGCCAGTCCATTCACAATAAGCACGGCAGCGAGGCCGATGACGTTCAACCATCGAAAATGATTTTTCATAGCAAACCCTCCATCCAAATGGATTTCAATCTTTTATCATATGTAAACAACCTGTATGCTATTTATTCATCTTGTCTGTTTTTCATGCAGTGAGCTTAGGTTTAAGCCGCGCTAAAATAACCGAACCTGATTCTAGAGGTGAAGGACATGATGATCATGATCGGTGCGGGACTTGCGGTTGGTTCTGCATTAATAGCATGGATTAGCAAAATGAGCGGCACAATCAGCCGTATTTTTGACGGGATAGCCGTAGCAGCGGCTTTTTTGTTTTTTGTTGTGTCGGCAGATGCCGTTTTGGGGACGATTGCGGACGGCACGTTATTTATGACAGAGGTGCACCGCGTGCTTGAGAATCCCGTTTTTCTCGCAAGCGGCGCCTATCTCGGACCTTATGCGATCGGGAGAATCGCGATGCTTCCCGCTTCGCTTTTCAGCTATAAGTAACCTTTCCATCCCGGTACGTGAATTCATTTACGCTGTTCCTGATTAAGGTGAAGAACCGTAGAAACCTGCGTTCAAGCTTGCGATGCTTTCCCCTATTCCAGTATGATAAGAGCAGACTTTGAAGGGGGATTTGGATCATGAGCGAACATAAGCTTCAAGTGCCTGAGGCTGTCATATTTGATATGGATGGAACGTTGTTTGAAACGGATACGCTGCTTGTGCCCGTGCATCACCGCGTGTTCGAGACGCTTCGGGAGGAGGGGCTCTACGAGCATGAGACGCCGCCAGTGGAACGTTTGCTCAGCTGCCTAGGCATGCTGCTGGAAGATATTTGGCGTCAGGTTATGCCAGGCAGCTCGGAGGCTGCGCGTCAGCGTGCGGATGTTCTGCTGCTCCAATACGAGATGGAAGGTTTGATCCGAGGAGAAGGCCGGCTGTATCCTTATGTCGAAGAGACGCTGCGCGAGCTGAAGGATCGCGGAGTGAAGCTGTTTGTGGCAAGCAATGGGCTAGAGGATTATGTGAAGGGTGTCGCACGTCACAGAGGCATTGCCGAGCTATTTGACGGTTTGTACAGCGCGGGAGAGTACGCAACGGCAAGCAAGGTCGATCTGGTAGCACGTCTGCTCAAGGATCATGGGGTTAAATCCGCTTGGATGGTCGGCGACCGTTCATCGGATGTTGAAGCTGGAAAAGGAAATGGCCTCCAAACGATCGGCTGCGCATACGCGACCTATGGCCGGGCGGCAGAGCTTGACGGTGCGGATGTGCTGATTGCCGATTTCAGAGAGCTTGCTCGCTTATTGGATCAACAATAGTACTTGAACGGCTATGACCTGTAATCATGTTTTATGTCATCAATAACGTTTTCTCAGAAAGCCAAAGAAAAAAAACTGCCAAGGAGCAGCGCTTATGCGCTGCTCCTTGGCAGGTACATGCTTGATTATTGTTGCGTTTCCTTCGATCCATCTAGCTCGGCAGCCAGCTTCATTAATGGTTGTGGAGCGTCAGCAGCATGCGCGTCGTTTCTCTCGAATCGAAGCGTCGGTTTGCCTGTCGGACCTCTGTGCATCGATACGGCTGTCATGCCAAGGCGAAAGCAAAGCGCCATGCTGGCCGTATTGTCAGTCGCCACGTTGCAGGCAAGCTTCCCAAGGCGCGCTATCATCGCTTGAACGAGGGCGCTGCCGACTCCAAGGCTCCTTGCTTCGGGATGAACAACGACCATGCAGGCTCCCTCGCCGCCGTCCTCGGCAAAGCCAAAGCCAGCGATGCGGCTGCTATGCTTTGCGATCACAGCAACTGCGCCAAATGTTCCGTTGCGAGCTTCTTTAAGTAAGGAACCGTCCAGCTTGCGAAGCGCATGTATGGTAGAGACAGCGAGCCGCTTATCCCCAAAACGGATGGCAAAGCCGATAAGTCTTTTTTGCTCCAGCAACCAACCCTCTGGTGTAAGCAGCTCCAGCTCCATGTTACGCGCCTCCCGCTTTTTCCGATTTCATTCTAGCCAAATAAGCTCCGTAATGAAAAATGCGTTCCAACGATTTTTGACGAATATGAGGCTCATCAAATTTCATGGGTTTAGAATTCGCTTCGAAAAACCACATGTTTCCGACGCTGTCGATACCCAGATCCATCGACATCTCGCCGAGTAGCTGCCCGGATGCCCGCTCGATTTGTTTGGCGATGAGCACCGCTGTGTTTTTGGCCTTTATTAACAATTTACGCGCTTGCTCCTCATTAAATGAGTTGACAAGCAGCTTCTCAGGATCTTCGATCATGCCGCCCCGCGGCACATGGGTAGTTATGCTAGAGGCTCCGGCTATCCGGGCGCCAATGCCTGTAATGTCCCACTGGCCACGCTGGTTTTTTTGCACCAGCGCGCGCAGGTCGAATCTTCGTTCGTTGAAGGAGGCCAAATCGATGCCCTGCTGGGCGATGTAGGCTTCCCCTCCGCTTTGCTTTTGAATCCGGCTCCACAGCTTATTGATCGAAGAGCATTGATAGGTGGCGCTCTTTTTGTTTTCTTGAATTTTTAACCGATAGGGCTGCTGCGTCTCGGCTTCGACCTTAATGGTCATGATGCCTTTGCCGGCTTTCCCGCTCTCAGGTTTTAAATACAAGTAAGAATGTTTGCGCATCATTCGGCCAAGACCTGTTACCGTTATTAGCTTGCGCGTTGTTGGAATGTAGGGTTTGGTCGACTTTGAGAGCCGCAGCCATTCGAAGAGATCCCATTTGTTGAAGAAGGATGGATTAAAGAGCTTCACATGCGGATGCTTATGGCAAGCCTCAATCTTTTGCCTGACGGCAGGCAGCTCTTCGTCCTCCCTAAGCGGTATGCGGTTGTAAATAATGTCGGGAAACGGGAGAAGACGCTGTTGCCAGCTGTCATTCTCCGCGCTGTATACGAAACCCTTTAGGCTGTTCCTCGTTAGAAGAAGGTTTTTGACCGTCACTACATAGACAATAAACCCCATAGATTGACCGGTACGAATCAAATCGGCGAAGTTGCTGCGATTGCCTCGGAAGAGCTGAGCGTCATCATCTATCGTCAAAATAGCCAGTACGGTCCTGCCAGCTCGCATTCCTTTTATGTCATGATCCTCTGAATGCTTGCTGTCCATCAGTCATTACCTCCCTGGCCATGAAAACGGCTAAGGTACATGCAGTGTTCAAAAATATAAGATATCGAAGCGCGACCCTCCGAGCGAAGCGCAGGATGCTTGAATATCGAACGGCCTGGCTTAGCGTTAGCCTCAAACATCCATATTTCTCCGTCTTTATCGATGCCAATATCCAGACCCAGCTCGCCTAGCCGATGCGGATAATTGCGTTCGATCGCTTCGGATAGCTTGATGGCTGTTTTTTTCGCTTTTTCAAGCACGGTGCTTGACTGTGCACCGAATGTTTTCTCAAGCGCCTGCTCCGGTGTCATAAGCGAGCCGCCGTTTTTCACATGTGTCGTTACGCTGCCGCGGCCGGCCTTCTTCGCGCCAATGCCTGCTGGCACCCATTCGTTTTTGCCGTTCTTATGCATATGAAAGCGGAAATCGAGAGGGCAGCCGTCGATCTCAACGAGCCTGATCCCTTGCTGAACGACATAGTGATTGAGATTATGGCCATGCTTCGTTTGCAGCATCCGCATCAAGCTGCTGAAGTTCGAGAAACGAAGCAGCACGTTTTGGCTGCCCTTGCGGTACCGTGCGAAATAACCGCGTTTTGGATGATAGGTCAGTCTGTATATGCCTATTCCAAGGCTGCCTGCGGTCGGTTTGAAATAAAGGAACTGATGTTTTTCGAGCATTTCCTTAATTTGGTCCAAGGTTGGTCCAGATGCGGATTCCGGCAAATGAACCAATGCTTCGGGATCTTTATCCAGAAGCTTGTAAACGTCGGCTTTATTAAAGAAGCTCCAGTTGAAAAAAGGGATTTTACGGCGCACGAAGCGCTCGCGCAGCGCGTTGATCGAGGCGGAAGTTTCCGCCTTGCGGTTCGGAAGGCGGTTGTAAACGACGTCCGGAAGCGGTACGATCTTGCGGTACCAGCCGCCCTGCGAGTCAAGAAAATAGCCGTTGACCGTTTCCTGCTGCCAATTGATATCATGCGGAGTAAAGCCAAAAAGGTAGGCTTTGGACTCTCCGGTGCGGATGATCTGTTTAATGAAATTCGTTCTTCCGCCAAAAGGATTGCTTTCTGAGCGTATGCCATTATCGCTTAGGATGCCGACAAGCGGACCGAGTTGCACCTCGTTGTCGCCGGTGTTCAGCACGTATACATTGCCGGATTTCGGCACTCTAATGGACTGCCGTATCCCTGATGACAAGTACAGATGATTGCCTGGCCGGTTCAACTGCTTGATTTCAGCTGTAATGACTTCTTTGCCCAGCTTGAGGTGAACCGACTTTTTGCCTGAAAGCTTCAGATGCTTTAACAGAGGGCTGGACAAATATACGATATTATTAGACTGCTGTGAGAAATGTACGTTACAAGTTGTCAAACTCATCGATGAACCTCCTGAACGTTGAAAGGCCGTAATTGGTTGTCGGATCTTGTTAAACGGTGACGGCCGTTTGTGGATTCATTGGCTGCAAAGTACGGGGACAAGCGCCTGGACAATAAGCGTGCATATAAGAGTGGTCTTTCGATTGACAGCCGCGCGGCCTCTAGGTCACTAATGATTCGAAAGGAAGAACGGCCTGGCTTCGAATTGGCTTCAATCAGCCAAATTTGACCGCTTGGCTCAATGCCATAATCTAATCCGAGCTCGGCAAATCTGCCAAATTTGCTTTCAAGACGTTCCGCTGTTTGCTTGCTTATTGTATGGATCTGCTCTAGCAAACGTTCGGCTTTTTGCTTGCCAAATTTGGCAGTGATCAGCTGAGCAGCCGGGCGGGCGTCACCGCCGCCGTGCAGATTGGATGTTAGAGAGCCCGCTTGCCCGGTACGAGAGACTACCCCGGTCAGCGACCATTTTCCTGTGTGATCCTTCTGCATAAGTGTTCTTACGTCAAAAGGCTTGCCGTCCTCATCGTTAAGCGAAAGGTAAGGCTGAAGCAGGTAGGATGAGCGGTTGATAAAGCGGTTTATCCAGTGCTCCAATTCGCTATCCTCCGTAAATGTCATCGAGAAAGAACGGTTCTGGCGGGTTCGCCCATTCACCTTCGTTGCTCGGCTGAGCGGACAACGCTTGATATGCAATATCCCTCTGCCCTGCATGCCGGCTGATGGCTTAAGCACGATGCCGTCGATACGCCGATCAGCCATCTGTTTGACCTGATTTGCAGATTGATAGGGGATCGTTGCAGGCATATGCTTCGCAAGCAAGGAATCTGTTTTAAGTGCGTCAAAGACGTCAAGCTTAGCCGGAAGAGTGCCGTTAAGCATCAAAAAAGGTTTCTTCTGCGATAACCTGTTCAGCATGCTTTGGCAGCGGGTTCGCTGATTAGCTTCGGTGAAGAAGCATCGATCATAGATAATATCCGGCAATGGAACTTGCTGCCATGCCCAGCGGCCTTGCTCATAGCAATAACCATACAGCTGTCCAGATTTCGGCTGCAGGCTTTCTTCTGAGAATACATAGACATGAATGCCAAGCGGTTTGCCGGCCATGCTGAGCGCTTGGCAGAAGCGGGGTTCCGGCAAGGCGGGCTCCGATTCATGTTCCAAGGGTTTCCGGTTGATCGATGCGACGACGATTCCGAGTATAACCATTCGAGCCTGCATAGGCGCCTCCGTTAAAAGCCCGATAAAAACCGGGAATATTGGATCATCATACGGACGGATGGACGAATCTTGTTGTCGTTCAGCGGCGTGTTGTCGTTCTTCGACGGCTTTGAATTGACTTCAAGAAGCCATACGCGGCCTCCGGTATCAAGCGCCAAATCGATGCCAAGCTCGCCAAAATGCGCTGGAATTTGTGTGTCTACACCGCGCGCGATATTCAGCGCCGCTTGCTGCAGCCGCTGCACCGCTTCATTCCTGCTCAGCCCGGCTTGCAGATTTGATTTTGTGACGGCCTCCAAGGCCGTGCTGAGCGTTCCGCCCCGGGCAAGGTTGGAGACGAAATGATCGTTGCCGGCTGTGCGTGCGACGATGGACGTAAGGGTCCATTTGCCGCTTGCGTTTTTTTGGACAAGCGCGCGGAAATCAACGGGCCGCTTCTGGATTTCGATCAGCTGCAGACCCTGTTGGACCTGGTAGCGGACGGTTTTCATTTTGGCGGAAATGGACGAGAAAAGCTTTACCAGACTCGTATGCTGCTGCCTGCGCGTTCCTGCGGAAGTTGCGTACAATGCCTGATAATTGTTCGTATCGAGCCGCGTAATGCGAATGATCCCTTTGCCTAAGCTGCCGCGGACCGGTTTGAGAAAAACGTTGCTGTAGCGGGAGCACATGGACTTCAGCATCGTATAGTTGCGCAGCAAATGGGATTCAGGCAAGTACCGCGCGAGCGTCTCATCCTTTTTCAGCGCGTCAAAAACCTCGACCTTATCCAGAAACTTTTCGTTGAAAATGGCCGTCTCGTGCTGCAGTTTTACTTCTTTCATAAAATGTTGTACGCTGGGTCTGTTCTCCATTTTTCTTGACGTCAGGCGGTTATTGACGACGTCGGGGATAGGCATTTTAACCCGCTGCCAGCCCTCCGAATAGATCCAGCCGTCAACGGTATCCAGACTGGTGCCGATTTGGCTAGGGGTGAAGAAATAAACGAATACGCCTTGCGCCGTACTGGCTTCTACCAGCTCCTTGCAAAACATGGAAATGGAACCGAATGGCTTATCCGGCGTATGCGGATAATCACGGCTGACGAGTACGCCGATCAATGGTCCAAGCACCAGTGTGGCGGTCCCGGCTTTATATTGCAGCCTGATCGATGCTCCATTTGTGAAGCCCATTTGTCTTGCCAAGCTTTGGCTCATCCTCATGCCATCGTATTTTGCAACAGGAATAACCTTCACATGATGCCGGAAGGCACCGAATTTTAATTGAATGTGCTGGCCTTGTGGAATCTTCCATTGCTTTACATAGGCTTCGCCAAGCATGAGCGTATCTTCCGGAAGCATGCCGGAGCTGATCACCTGTACGGCTACTTTTGATTTGAGCATCATAAATCTCCTTCCAAGCAGGAGGATGACGATAAGAGGTCAGCAACTAGGTTTTTTAAACGAATTACTTCATCATATGAGGACATCTACCCCTTGGTGAATCACAAAAAGATATGATGCTTGTGTAGTTTTCATGTGCTTTTCCATCAGGGACTTGGCTCATGATTTGATTAAGCGTTATGATTAAACGTAGACATATACCATCACAATGAATGAATGGAGAGAGACTAATGAATATTTATGACAAAGCTTATGAATTAGCGAAGGCGCTGAAAGAGAGCGAGGAAGCGAAGCTGCTGAAAGCTGCGAAGGAAGCTGCTGAGGCTGATCCTGCCGCGAAGGAGATGCTTGATGATTTTCGCGAGCGCCAAAACTTTTTGCAGCAAAAAATGATGGCTGGCGAAGAGCCGTCCGCTGAGGACATGGAGAAAATGAACAAGCTCTACGAGGTGATCACGCTTAATCCGTTGATCGGCAAGCTGCTGGACGCGGAGCGCCGGTTTGCCGTCGTATTCGAGGATGTCAATCGGATCATGTCCGATGTGCTGAAGTCTATCGTAGATTAATTTGAGACATAACCCCTGTCCACTTCTCATAGAATGGTAATGCGGACAAGAGAGTGAGCCGCTTACGACCCTATGGAGGAGCTGAGAGTGATGTTTTCCGGAAAAGGCCGTCATGTATTGTATTTGCTTATTGCGCTTGCGATGCTCGTATATGCGCTTCCGCGTCTTGAGCTGAGCGCGCCGTGGAGCTTGATGAGTGTATTTGGTCTCGTATGGATATTGTTTGCGCTCGTGATCGTGACGGCGCATGTCAATGCGCTGGTGATGAATGACGAGAAGCGCAGAGAACTGGCGCGCATTAAGAAGGCGAAGGCGCTGCTTTGGGAGCAGAAGCTGCTGCAGAAGGCAACAAGAAGGGCTCGCGGTTAGCTTTAGGCAGCCATTTGCCCGCTTTGAACAGGGATGCTTGGATAACATGAAAAAAAATAGCGGTACAGGAGAGTTATTCCTGTACCGCTATTTTTCTTTTTTTATAATCTGCGTGCCTTTCCAGACAGTCCCTTTGCGGACATGGATCATTTATTGCATGTCCTTGAATTGTACAAGCTGCTTGACAAATTTATATACGGCTTCCTGCTCTTTCAAGCTGAGACCGTTTATTTGATGAACAATTTTGGTCGCATAACCCTCGTCTTCAGGCTCTTCTACAGCATCCGGGCTAGATATGACATTCACAATTTTCTCTAGCGGCGTTTGCAGTGCAAGCGCGATTTTGCTGAGTACGTCAATGGTCGGATTTTTCTCTCCGCGTTCAACTTGTCCCATATAGGAAGCGTTAATATCAGCGCGGAAAGCGAGCTGCTCTTGGCTTAGCCCTCTTTTTTTGCGCAGCAGACGAATGTTTTCTCCTACAAGCCCTGCAATCTCACTCATACCGTCACCTCAGCCTAACGATAAAACTTTACCTGCCTATCAACAACGCTCTATAGAGCATATTAAAAATAGTGACTATAATCATTGACTAATAGATGGGCTCTTTACTATAATTGTGTAAAAAGTATCATTCTATCGACAAGTTTACCTATAAAGGGTCAATTTACCAATTCCGTGAAAAATGATAGGATATAGAAGGGAAGAAACGTGACGCTAGGAGGACTGCAAGTGGTTGATGAATTCGAGTTTTTCAGAAAAGTTCGCGCTTACTATAACAACGTTCCCTTCCTTGTCCGATTCTCTTATCGCTTGTCTCAACGTGTAAATAAGGCGATAACGGCCCGCGGCTCTTTCAGTTGTCGTGTAAACCCTCATACCCAGATCGTTGAATATGTGCTTGAGCTCAAATCCGATTCTATTTCTAGACCGTACAGCGAGCATAGCTCGTTTTTGTTTTCTAGCATTTATGAAGAGATTCCAGCGCAAACCATTGAAATGAATCAATTCCTCATTTTGGCGCTCCGTTATCCGATTCCGATTGATTATGATTGGCAGGCCTTCATTATGTCCGGCGCTGAGGGTGCCATCAACTCGCAAACGATACAGCAGTTATTCAAAAAATGGAAGCTAAAGGGCAACATGGGACAATTCATTGACGCCAAGCTGAAGGTAGAGCAGGTGCTGCTGCAATGGCAGCTATAAGAGTGATATGAATCGGGACGAGCATGACTTGTTGTTAGCTTTCTCCTATAATAGGGGGAGAGGATAGCAAGTTGGACGGAGGTTAGTGAAGTGGCTCCAATCGTACCGGGTAATGAAACAAGCACGAAGCATGAACAGATTTTGAATTATATTCAAAGCCTTAAGATTGGAACGAAAATTTCAGTACGCGCCATTGCGAAGGAGCTTGGCGTTAGCGAGGGTACGGCATACAAGGCATTTAAGGAAGCGGAAAGCTCAGGCCTAGTCAGCACGAAGGAGCGAATCGGAACGGTTCGGATCGACCGCAAGCGCCGGGAAGCGCTCGACCAGCTTACCTTTGGCGAGGTTGCCGAAATCGTGGAAGGAAAGCTGTTTGGAGGGGCTGCTGGCCTTGATAAAACGCTGCATAAATTCGTCATAGGCGCGATGGAGCTTGACGCGATGCTTCGTTATATCGACGAGGGCAGCCTGTTGATTGTGGGTAACCGAATTGACGCGCATCGGTGTGCGCTGGAGGAGGGTGCCGGCGTTCTCATTACCGGCGGCTTCGAGCCAAGCGCGGAAGTGATCCAATTGGCTGATGAGCGCGTTCTCCCGATTATTAGCTCCAGACATGATACGTTTACGGTAGCCTCCATGATCAACCGCGCTATGTACGATCGGCTCATAAAACGAAAAATTATGCTGATTGAAGATATCGTTACGTTCAGCAGGCCGGCTGACGTGCTTCGAATCGGGCATACCATAGCCGATTTCCATAAGCTATCTCGCGCAACCGGCTATTCACGCTTTCCCGTTGTGGATGATAGAAGCAAGGTCGTTGGCATGATGACGGCGAAGGATGCGATTGGCACGCCAGAGGACAGCGCTGTCGATAAGGTAATGACCAAGCAGCCGATTACGGCGGCTCCGAATATTACAGTCACGTCCGCTGCTCATACGATGGCCGCAGAAGGCATTGATTTGCTGCCTATCGTGGATAGGCACCGCAAGCTGCTTGGTGTCGTAACGAGGCAGGAAGTGCTTGATGCGATGCGCTTTGCAGGCAAACAGCCGGAATCAGGCGAGACATTTGAAGACTTGATGTGGACAGGCTTTATGGCTACCGCTAACGTTAATGCGGTTGGCGTTGATGAGCTGGGCATCGCGTATAAAGGAACGATTACGCCGCAAATGTCGGGTGCGCTGGGAATGGTATCCGAGGGACTTCTTGCTACGCTTATGACACAAGCGGCGCGTAGAATGATTCGAGAGACAGCTAAGCGCGATTACTTGCTTGAGAGCATGACCACTTATTTTGTCCGTCCCGTCCAAATAGATAGTGAAATTACGATCATACCGAAGGCGCTTGAGATGAGCAGGAAGTTTACGAAGCTGGAGATCGAGGTGAAGGACGCGAAAGGTCTGGCCGCCAAAGCGATGCTGACGGCCCAGATGATTGATCCGTATTAACGGCTGTATTAGCTTCTTGGCGAGCTGTAGATGCTGAGATTGCGAAGACCCGCGAACAGGTTGAATACGCCAAGCACTAGAAATATCGCGCCAATGACGATGCGAAGCGTGGATTCGCCGGACAAGAACAGCTGAACCAATGCGATAAATAGCAGCATGATCCCCATGCTAATATTCATTCTAGCAGAGAAGATGGCCCTTGTTCTCGCATCGGAGGAACGGCGTGATTTGATGCTGAACAAAGCCGAGAACACGAGTGAAATAAGGATGCCCGGCATGAGCAGCCATTGCAGAAGTTGATCCATAAGAGAGTAGCTCCTTTAAGTTATGTAGTTGCAGCATCAATTTCGTAAATAGACAGGCTCTATTGTACCACGAAATGAGGCAGCGTGCTTAGGAAGGAGGCTTCGTGTAGTCCCGAACCTTGATCCATACATGAAGGACATTTTCGACGACGAGGATCGTCTTCACCTCAATGGTGTAATCTTTGTTGAACACATCCATATAGACTTTCTTGTCAAGGAGCTTTCGGGCGAATTTGGCATCGGAATCGATGACGTAAATACTTTGGCCGAGGAATCCCTGAAGATCTTTTTTTATACGTTTAAGAAGCTCGGCTTCCGTCACTTGGTCAAGGTCGGGCCTGCCGGAATTTTGTCCGGCCTCTTTCTCGATGCGCGGCAGTATGCTTTTAATAACCGTGTGCTGATTTTTGAATTCTTTTAAATGCCGGATATCCTGCTCGTATTGCTCAAGCTTCACCTCAAGCTCGCTCTTCAAAATAATCAAAGCTTGGAACTCCGCCAAATAAAGCGAATTATAGACGATCGCTCCGATTATCATCCCGAGTATCAACATCCCACCCATTTGCATGCCTCTCACAAAACGTCCAAACGGCGGTACTCGCATCGCTTAAACGGCTCCCTTGCATATAAGCCTGACCAGCTCCGTACCTAAATGTGCGCCTAGAAAAGCGATGATGATAAAGCTGATTTGCTGCGCCGCCGGATTCAAATATCCCTCCATGATGTTGCTTTCAATGACGCGGACGGGATCGATCGATCCGCCGACAGCTGCGACGATTGCCCATATTTTCAGCCTTGCGGCCGTATCAAGCATGGTGGTCGCGGGCGGCAGCAGCATGAATACCGAGCCGATCCCCGCTAGCGTCGAGCCCCCAAGGACGACGCCAAGCGCAATGAAGAAATCAAGCCCCGCTTTGGACAAATAGTAGCTCATAGGTTTACCTCCTAAAGGATAGTGAAATGAAACGGAATCGAGAAGCCGATGCCAACAGCTGGTTTATGAACATCAGGCTTAACACGCTTGTATGCCCCTGCTACCATTCTATGGGCGTGTCCTACGCTATTATGATAAAATAGACTTAACTTATTTGGTCTACGCGGAAAGGAACGGTTGCGATGAGCGGACATAACGAACAATCTTTCGTGCATTTGCACGTCCACAGCGAATATAGCCTGCTTGACGGCGCCGCTAGAATCCGTGACCTTACGGCTAGAGCTTCTGAGCTTGGCATGAAGGCGCTTGCGCTGACTGATCATGGCGTCATGTACGGAGCCATCCCTTTTTACAGGGCGTGCAAGGCGCATGGCATTAAACCGATTATCGGCTGCGAGCTTTATATGACGACCGGATCTCGTTTCGAGAAGGGCACGCGCAAAGAAAATCCGATCTATCATTTGATCGTGCTGGCCAAGAATGAAACAGGCTATCGGAACCTGATGAAGCTTAGCTCGATCGCCCATTTGGAAGGCTTTCACTATAAGCCGCGCGTCGATCTGGAGGTGCTAAGCGAGCATTCAGAGGGACTTATCTGTTTAAGCGCGTGCCTCGGCGGCGAAGTGTCCCAGCATCTGCTGCATGACCGGTTCGATGATGCGGAAGCTAGCGCTTTGCGTTACAAAGCTATTTTTGGCGATGATTTTTATTTGGAGCTGCAGGATCATGGTCTGCTTGACCAGAAGAAGGTAGCTGCTGAAATGATAAAGCTCGCGAGCAAGACGGGCATTAAGCTCGCGGCAACAAATGACGTCCACTACCTCCGCGCGGAGGATGCTGCCGTTCAGGATGTACTGCTGTGCATCGGAACAGGCAAAACGACTCAAGATACCGATCGGCTGCGCATGCTGACGGACCAGATGTATTTGAAAAGCGCGGACGAGATGGCGCTTTTGTATAGGCATGCGCCGGAAGCGCTGGCGAATACGAGCGAAATTGCGGACAAATGTAATTTAGAGCTAGCGTTGGGCCGCGCTGCGCTGCCTGTATTCAGGCCGGTACCGGCAGATATGAGCTCGTCCGATTATTTAATGACATTATGCCGCGACGGCCTGAATGCAAGGTATGCCGGACAACCTGAATGGGCGACGGATGCTGAATACAAGCTGAAGGCGGAGCAGCGACTGGAGTATGAGCTATCTGTTATTGACAAAATGGGATTCAGTGACTATTTCCTGATCGTTTGGGATTTTGTTCGCTTTGCGCATGAGCGAGGCATTCGCACAGGCCCCGGAAGGGGATCGTCCGCAGGAAGCTTGGTTGCTTACACGCTGCGCATTACCGATGTTGACCCGCTCAAATATAAGCTGTTGTTCGAGCGGTTTCTTAACCCGGAGCGTATCTCCATGCCCGATATCGATATTGACTTTAATGACGAGCGCCGCGATGAGGTTATCGCTTACGTTGCCGCCAAATACGGCGATGAGCATGTCGCGCAGATCATTACTTTCGGAACGATGGCAGCTAAAGCTGCGGTGCGGGATGTAGGGCGGGCGATGAATGTTCCGTTTCAAGAGGTGGACCGCGCGGCGAAGCTTATTCCGAACCAGCTTGGCATTACGCTCGAGGAAGCGCTTCGCATCAGCAGCGAGCTGCAGGATGCAAGCGATCGCCAGCCGAAGACGGCGGAGATGCTCAAGATGGCTTTGAAGGTAGAGGGCATGCCGCGGCATGCTTCCACGCATGCGGCGGGAGTCGTAATCTCGCAAGAGCCGCTGACCCATTATACGCCTATACAGGCCGGAAGCGAGCGGATACCGCTTACGCAGTATTCCATGGAGCATTTAGAAGCAATTGGGCTTCTTAAGATGGATTTTCTCGGCTTGCGGACGCTTTCCATATTAGAGCGGGCGCTGAAGGCCGTGAAGGAGCAGCACGGCAAAACGATTGATTTTCATACGATCAGCGATAATGATCCGGCAACATATGCGATGCTCAGCCGGGGCGATACGACAGGCATTTTCCAACTGGAATCCGCTGGCGTGCGGCGCGTGCTGAAGGATATGAAACCAACGGAGTTTGAGGATATCGTCTCGGTGCTGGCGTTATATCGTCCAGGCCCGATGGAGTTTATTCCCAAATATATTCAAGGCAAGCATGGGGTCGTTACCGTCGAATATCCGCATCCCTCGCTAGAGCCTATATTGTCGGATACGTACGGCATTATCGTCTACCAGGAGCAAATTATGCAAATTGCTTCCCTCATGGCAGGGTTCTCGCTAGGCGAAGCGGATCTGCTGCGGCGAGCCGTTTCGAAGAAGAAACGCGAGGTGCTTGACGAGGAGCGTGCGCACTTTGTGAAGGGCAGCCTTGCGCAGGGTTACTCCGAATCGGAGGCGAATCATGTGTATGACATGATCGTTCGCTTTGCCGATTATGGCTTCCCGCGGGCGCATGCTGCCGCATATGGCGTGCTTGCTTTTCAGACGGCTTGGCTGAAGGCAAATTATCCGGTAGAGTTTATGGCTTCGATGCTCGCCTCCGTGACCGGCAACCAGCGGAAGACGGCTGAGTATGTGGATGAATGCCGCCGCATGGGCATCGCCGTGCTGCCGCCGGATGTGAATGAAAGCAGCGTTTCCTTCACGCCTGTGGGGTATGCGGTCCGCTTCGGACTTGCGGCGATCAAAAACGTCGGTACACAAGCGATTGAAGCGCTCCAGAAGGAGCGGGGGGAGCAGCCTTTTGAGAGTCTGCTGGATTTATGCAGGCGCGTCGATTTACGCGTCGTAAACAAGCGGGTATTGGAGTCGCTTATTCAAGCGGGGGCTTTGGATTCTATGCCCGGCCACCGCGCCCAGCTGCTGGCTGCCCTTGAGGAAACGGTAGAGGCTGCAGTCAAATGGCGCAAGGAGCGCGAGGAGCTGCAAATCGAAATGTTCGGTCTCGACGAGGTGCAAAACTGGGATGTGGAACTTCCGGAAATTCGTCCCTTCACGACGAGTCAACAGCTTGACTTTGAACGTGATTTGCTCGGACTATATTTATCGGGCCATCCGCTTGATGCGGTCGATCGGCAGCTTGAATCACTTGGGCTTGACCGCTTGGTCGAGCTAAGCGATGCAAAGGATGGCGCGATCGCCATTGCAGGCGTAATGATCGTATCGCTTAAGCCCTTCACGAACAAGAAGGGGCTAGCGATGGGCTTCTTGGAGCTGGAGGATCGCATTATGCGAGTGGAAGCCGTTGTGTTTCCGACGGTTTGGAAGCGAATTGGGAGCAAGCTTGAGAAGGGCGGCTTAGCGATCATTCAGGCAACCGTTCAACAGCAGGATGACGATTATAAGCTGCTTGTCGAGGATTGTGTGCCGATAGGCGAAGCGGATATGGATCTTGCGGAGCAGGTTAGACGGCTGCAAAAGCAGGCGCAGGCTCGGGCTGCCCGTACGAGCGGCGGCGCATCCGCAAGCGGAGCGGCTTCCCAAAGCCGTCCGCAGAGGACGCAAAGCGGGGCAGCTGCGGCTGATCCGGCACGTAGGCCAAATGCGGCCGTAAGCGGACAAGCGCTTCAGAATAATGCTCCTTCGGAGAAAGCGGCGCCAACTGATCGCAAGCCGCAGCGCGTATATATCAAAATCGCATCAGCGAATGAAGAGCCGGCCGTGCTTGAGAAACTTAAGGGTTTGCTGGCGGGCCATTCCGGACAGCTTGCGACCGTATTATTTTACGTGCAAGGCCAGAAGTCCATCGCGCTGAGCGACAGCTATCGCGTGAAGCCTTCGCCGCAGCTCATCGCTGCTGTAGAGCAGCTGCTGGGGGAAGGCGCGATCATCGTGAGATAACAAGAGAATCGACAATCACAAAAAAACTAGCTGCTCTATGCTTGCAAACATGCAAGAAATAGAAGCTGTTTCAGCATCTTTAATAGGATTCACGAAGTTCAGCGCTGTGAGAATCTGCAAAAGGAACCCGCCTCCCGTAAAATCTCGCAAACAAATGGATTTCGTATGCACGTCAACGCTTGTACGCGCATATGTTTAGAGATACATGTGACGATGGCAATGAAGCTCGCTCATAAGGAGTTTGCCTTAGGACAATGCCATCTGCTCACGCTAATGTTTCCAAGATTAACGTACAAGCAGTTACGGGAGGATGGGTCCTATGACAGGAATTGAGAAATGGCTCTTAAAACGCGGGGTATCGGTCGACGATGTAACTGAAATCGTGTACACGCTGCAGCGTCCCTATAACGGTGATTTGACGATGGAAGAATGCGAGGAGAGCGTAAGAGCGGTGCTTGCTAAGCGCGAGGTGCAATATGTCATGTATACGGGCATTGCCCTTGATGAGTTAGCAGAGCGCAGATTGCTGCCGGAACCGCTGCAATCGATCATGGAAACCGATGAGTCGCTCTACGGCGTCGATGAGACGCTGGCGCTCGGCATTACGAATGTTTACGGCATGATTGGATTGACGAGCTTCGGATATTTAGATAAAGTAAAACCCGGCATTATTCGTCAACTGAATTTAAAAGGCGAACGCATTCATGTGTTTCTCGATGACTTGGTCGCTGGTTTGGCCGCCGCTGCATCGGCAAGGATTGCGCATCAGGACCCGAAAGCGATCCGATATGATTTGCCGGATTCCCCATGACTATGGTATCATTATGACATCATATGGCCTGTTACCGGGATAGCTATGCTTAGTAAGTGAACTTTGCGGTAGCAAAGTTTTCAGGAGGTACCATGATGTGGACGGTCATTTATATCGCACCAACAGCTAAAATCGCAGATAACATCAAGAAGCGGCTAACGGAGGAAGGATTTTTGGTGAAAATCCGCTCTGTCAATCTGTCCAAACAGCAATACGAGATACTAGTTCCGTCTGGCGAGTTGGAGGAAGTTCAAGAAGTATTCAACTCCATTATGCGGCCATTATGATGGACTGCTCTATACTATTGCGCCTTGAGAGGTGTCACACGTGCAAATAAAGGACTTATTTACGAAGAAGAAATATGCGACTATACCATCGGAACCCCGCAAGCGGGAAGTTCCAGAGGGCTTGATGAATAAGTGCTCCAAATGCGGCACCATTCAGTACAGCAAAGAGCTCGAAAAAAATTTAAAAGTATGCTCTTCCTGCGGCCATCATTACCGGCTAAGCGCATGGGAGCGTATAGCATTGACGCTTGATGAAGGACATTTGTTAGAATACGATGCGAATATGGAATCCGTCGATCCTCTAAACTTCCCTGGTTATGCCGGCAAGCTTGAGCAGCAGAAGAGCAAGTCAAATCTTCGCGATGCTGTCGTAACAGGGGAAGGAACGATCGGCGGTTTTCCGGTTGTCGTTGCAGTAATGAGCTTTGATTTCTTCACCGGCAGTATGGGATCCGTAGTTGGGGAGAAGATTACTAGAGCAATCGAAGCGGCTCATGCCAAGCAGCTGCCGCTTCTTATTTTCTCTACTTCCGGCGGAGCCCGCATGCAGGAAAGTATTTTGAGCTTAATGCAAATGGCTAAGACGAGCGCGGCGCTTTCGAAATTTCAAGGCGCAGGTGGTTTGTTTATTTCAATTTTTACCGATCCTACTACAGGCGGGGTTTCGGCAAGCTTTGCGAGCTTGGGCGACTACAATTTGGCCGAGCCTGGCGCGTTGATCGGTTTTGCCGGTCGGATTGTCATCGAACAAACGATTCGCCAGAAGCTGCCGGATGACTTCCAGACAGCCGAGTTTAACTTGCAGCACGGCCAATTGGACAAAGTCGTACACCGCAAAGATATGAAGCCTACGTTAGCAAAGCTGCTCGATATGCATTGCGTAAGGGAGGAAACATCCTATGGCGGGTGAGCTGCCTTTTGAAAAACCGCTGAATGATTTGCGGCAGAAGGTTACCGAGCTGAAGACTTTGAGCGTGGAGAAGGGTATTGACTTCACCGAAGAGATTTTAGGTCTGGAGCAAAAGTGCAAGCAGCTTGAAGAAGAGCTGTATAGCGAGCTGTCTCCGGCTCAAAAAATGCATATGGCGCGTCATCACCAGCGTCCGACTTCGCTTGACTACATTCAAACGGTATTTACAGATTATATGGAGCTGCACGGGGATCGTCTGTTTGCGGACGATCTTGCCATCGTTGGCGGGCTTGCCAAGCTTAACGGTGTTCCGGTTACCGTAATCGGACATCAACGGGGCAAGGATACGCGCGAGAACATCGCTCGCTTCTTTGGAAGCCCTCACCCAGAGGGCTTTCGCAAAGCTTTGCGGCTAATGGAGCAAGCAAACAAGTTCAAGCGGCCAATCATTACCTTTATTGATACGAAGGGTGCTTATCCGGGCAAAACTGCAGAGGAACGCGGCCAATCGGAAGCGATTGCGCGCAACCTGCGGGAAATGGCCGGCTTCGGCGTGCCTATCATTTGTATCGTTATCGGTGAAGGCGGCAGCGGCGGCGCTTTGGCGCTAGGCGTGGGCAACCGTGTACTTATGTTGGAAAATGCGATTTACAGCGCCATTTCACCAAACGGAGCAGCTTCTATTTTGTGGAAGGATGCCTCCAGAGCGGATCAAGCTGCTGAAGCTATGAAGATTACAGCTAAGGATTTGCTTGAATTTGGCGTGATCGAGGATATCGTTGCAGAACCGCAAGGAGGCGCTCATAAGGATTTGGCGTTCCAAGCGGAGCAAATTAAGGAAAAGCTATGGGTGCATCTTCAAGAGCTCCTGCAAATGAACGCTGAGCAGTTGATCGAGGATCGCTATAATAAATTCCGTAAGATCGGCCAGTTCAAGGTGGTTGATGAGCCGCACGAAGCGCCAAGCGCGCCGGTTAGTGACGCCAATATTGGCGAAGCGGCTGATGCTGCGGATCAATCTTCCGTGCAAACGGCTGAAGCAACTACTACGATTCAGTAAATTATATGTAAAATTGATTATTTCACTGTACAAGCAGTGGGGTGTCATGTCAGTATAGAATAGAATTCAGGCAATATACGGAGGAAACTTAACATGCGTAAAACTAAAATCGTTTGTACTATCGGTCCATCCAGCGAATCGTTGGAAAATACAAAGAAACTAATTCATGCCGGCATGAACGTAGCCCGTCTTAACTTCTCCCACGGAGATTTCGAAGAGCACGGCAATCGTATCAAAAATATCCGCATTGCAAATGCCGAGCTTGGCACTTCTGTAGCGGTTTTGCTTGACACGAAGGGTCCTGAGATTCGTCTTGGCAAGCTGAAAGAAGAGCCTATCGAATTGAACCAAGGCGAGACGGTTACACTTACAACGGAAGATATTTTGGGCGATCGCAACCGTGTTCCGATTACGTACAATAACCTTCCAAACGATGTAACAATTGGTTCGACTATTTTGATCGATGACGGCTTGATCGGATTGACGGTTGAAGAGGTTCACGGAACTGAAATCGTATGCCGTATCGTAAATAGCGGTCCAATTAAAAGCAAAAAAGGCGTTAACGTACCCGGCGTGAAAATTTCACTTCCTGGTATTACAGAGAAGGATGCGAATGATATCGTATTCGGTATCGAAATGGGCGTAGATTTCATCGCAGCTTCTTTCGTGCGTAAAGCGAGCGACGTGCTTGAAATCCGTGAGCTTCTTGAGCGTCACAATGCGGGTCATATTCAAATCATCTCCAAAATCGAAAACCAAGAAGGCGTAGACAATCTTGATGAGATTCTTGAGGTTTCCGACGGCCTAATGGTAGCGCGTGGCGATCTAGGCGTAGAAATTCCAGCCGAAGAAGTGCCGCTCGTGCAAAAAAACATGATCAGAAAAGGTAACCGTGTAGGCAAACCAGTAATCACGGCTACACAAATGTTGGATTCCATGCAGCGCAACCCGCGTCCAACTCGCGCAGAAGCGAGTGACGTTGCAAATGCGATTTTTGACGGTACAGATGCAATCATGCTATCCGGCGAAACGGCTGCAGGAAGATACCCAACTGAATCCGTACAAACAATGGCACGTATCGCAGAGCGCGCTGAGGCGGCTTTGGAATACCGTGAAATTTTCACTAAGCAAGCTAATGCACAACAAACATCCGTTACAGAAGCAATCAGCCAAGCTGTTGCTAACTCCGCTCTTGATCTAGGCGCAAAAGCGATCATTACTTCTACACAAAGCGGCTTTACAGCTCGCATGGTATCAAAGTACAAGCCAAAAGCTCCAATCATCGCAGTAACAACTGATGAGAAAGTATTGCGTCGTCTATCACTCATTTGGGGTGTATTCGCGGTACTTGGTCCAGATGCTGATACGACGGACGAAATGTTTGAAAATGCGGTTAAAGGCGGCATGAGCACAGGCTTCCTAAGCCTTGGCGATACAGTTGTCATTACAGCAGGCGTTCCTGTTGGCCGCGCCGGCACGACGAACTTGATCAAAATTCACCATATCGGTGAGCTTTTGGCGCAAGGACAAGGCATCGGCAGCCAAACGGCAATCGGTAAAATCGTTGTAGCTCGTACGCCAGAAGAGGCACTCGCGAAAACGACTGAAGGCTCTATCTTGGTTACGATCTCTACAGACAAAGAATATATGCCTGCATTCGAGAAAGCGGGAGCGGTTATTACAGAGCAAGGCGGCATTACTAGCCATGCTGCAGTAGTAGGCCTTAACCTTGGAATCCCAGTTATTCTTGGAATCGCAAATGCGACAGAATTGCTTAAAGATGGCATGGAAGTAACCATCTATGGCGAAACTGGCGTCATTTATCACGGCCAATCAAAAGTACTGTAATTAAACAGCGCTTTTTCACCAACTATAATGGATAGAAGCTTGAAGCGGGGGTGCTTACACCCTCGCTTTTTGCTAATTACATAGGATTTATGTAAGCTTATTGTATATGGAATTTGGGAGGATCTGTCATGGTTGCTGCTTCTGGCTGGTTTATGCATCCCATTCGCGTTCGCTATCAGGAAACCGATCAAATGGGTGTCGTTTTTCATGGAAATTATGTAACTTGGTTTGAAATTGGACGTACGGAATGGATAAGGAATGCTGGTTACCATTACAAAGCGATCGAGGAACGCGGATTGCTGCTGCCTGTCGTGGATTTGCATTGCCGTTATTTGCTGCCCGCGCGTTATGACGATACGGTTCTTGTATGTACACGGGTAGCCGACTTCTCTCCCGTGCGACTTACTTTTGAGTCGCAAATTAGAAGGGTCACGCCATCGGAGTTCCATGCTTTTGAGCTTGAAGCAAACGCACAGCTGCCAGGAGAACTGTTAGTCGAGGGCGGCACTAAGCATGTATGGGTAAACACGGAGTGGCAGCCTGCACGCCTAAATAAGGTGATGCCGGAGCTCTATGGGCTGCTGCAAACGAAGAGCTCGCTTGCGAAGTAAGGTTGCTCCGCAATGTCTATGCTTACGAAGTAAGTTTGCATCGCAAACTTTTAGGAGGTCAAATCATGTATAAATGGCTGCTCGCTGTCTTTATTGTCGTTCCGCTCGTTGAGCTGATTGGTATTTTTACGGTTGGCAACTGGATCGGCGGTTGGAACACTTTTTTTATACTCATCGTGATGGGACTGGCAGGCGCATATCTGGCTCGCGCGGAAGGGCGGCGAGTATGGGTCGAGGCTCAGCGTCAAATGCAAGCGGGACAAATTCCGGGCCAGTCGATTTTGGACGGCTTGTGTGTGCTGGCAGGTGGATTATTGCTGCTCATGCCCGGGTTTATTTCCGATATCATGGGCGTCACGCTGCTCATTCCGGCAACACGTGTCTTTTATAGGCAAATGATGCTGCATTGGCTGGAAAAAAGAATGAGAAACGGCAATTTTAAAATCGGCCGATTCTAATATTTACGTTACCTTTACAAAAGGCTAACATGGCAATAATAGTCATGCTTCATAATAAAATAGATATATGTCGTTTCTTGTCACTTTTGAAGATATGTTTAACGCTGCCTCGTATTAAAGCTTGCGAAGCGGAATGGATCTGCAAAAAGAAACGTACACATTAGAACCGTGATTATTTCGCATAATTACATAGGAGGCGTGAGAAATGACCAAGCTTTTGTCCAACTATGTAAACCGTGACTTAAGTTGGATCGAGTTCAACCGAAGAGTTCTTCAAGAGGCCCAGGATCTCAGCAATCCTTTGCTGGAGCGAGCTAAGTTTTTGGCGATTGTATCCAGCAATTTGGACGAATTCATGAGCGTGCGGGTTGCAGGCATACAAATGCAGATGAGAGCAGGTTTATCGAAAACCGATTTTACCGGCTACACGCCGTCGGGCCTATGGAAAAGATTGATTAAGCGAGCTACGCAAATGGTTCATGATCAATACCGTACTTACAGAGAAGTATTTCGCAGCTTAAGCCGCGAAGGGATTTTTATCCGTTCGATCGATGAGCTGAATGCAACGCAAACGAAGGCGGTCTCGGATTATTTTCACGAAATTGTATTTCCTGTGCTTACGCCGATGGCTGTTGATCAGAGCAGGCCGTTCCCGCTCGTACATACGAAAGAGCTTTATTTAGCTGTGCTGCTGAGGCGAGAGGATGATCCTTCTGAGGAGGAGCCGCTCTTTGCTATCGTGCAGGTACCATCCATTTTGCCGAGGTTCGTTCCCGTTCCGGGAAGAATTAACAGCAAAAAGACGGAGTTTGTCCTGCTTGAGGATTTAATCGAACAATTCATTGATACGTTATTCAATGGTTATATTCCGTTTTCCGTCAACCCGTTCAGGCTGACTCGCGATGCCGATATTACGCTGAATGAGGAGGATGCAGAGGATCTGCTAGAGGAGATCGAGAAGGAGCTGCGCCGCCGTCGTTGGGGCATACCGGTTAGGCTTGAGGTGGCGAAGGGCATGCATCCCTATGCGCTCGACATGCTTACGGAAGAGCTGGAAATTGAAGATAATTTATTCGAAATTGACGGTCCGCTTGATTTGAGCTTCCTGATGAAGTTCGCAGGCGCGGTACCAGGAAATGATAACTTGCGATATGAGAAGCTGGAGCCTGTCTATCCAAGGGAATTTGATGATACGGACGATATGTTCGAGGTTATCCGTCAACGCGATGTGTTGATGTATCACCCATACGAGTCGTTTGATGCCGTTAATGATTTTGTCATGCAGGCAGCTTATGATCCGGATGTGCTTGCGATCAAAATGACGCTGTACCGCGTCAGCGGCCAATCTGCGCTTGTCCAAGCGCTTGCCAAGGCTGGCGAAGCAGGCAAGCAGGTAACGGTCGTCGTGGAGCTTAAGGCGAGGTTTGACGAGGAAAGAAACATCGCATGGGCACGCCAGCTGGAGAAAGCAGGCTGTCATGTTGTTTATGGATTAGTCGGTTTAAAGACGCATGCCAAAATTTTACTCGTCGTCCGTCGTGAGCAAGGCACGCTTCGGCGTTATGTCCATGTCGGAACGGGCAACTACAATGACAGTACGGCTACCCTGTATACGGATATTGGACTATTTACTTCCCATCCCATTATTGGCGGGGACGCATCGGCGCTGTTCAACGAAGTAACCGGCTATTCAACGCCATATGAGTGGAAGGCTTTTGGTGTTGCGCCTTCGGATTTGAAGGAAAAGCTGTACCGGCTAATTGACCGGGAAAGAGCGAATGCAATTGAGGGAAAACCGGCGCGCATTATCGCGAAGATGAATTCGCTATCGAACCAAGAAATGATCGACAAGCTGTATGATGCCTCACAAGCCGGCGTGAAAATTGTGCTTATCGTTAGGGGAGTTTGCTGCTTGCGGCCGGGCGTGCCAGGACGCAGTGAAAATATCCAAGTGATCAGCATCGTTGACCGCTTCCTTGAGCACGCCAGAATTATGTATTTTTACAATGGCGGGGAAGAGGAAGTTTACTTATCGAGCGCGGACTGGATGACTCGCAACTTAACGCGGCGGATCGAGCTGATATGCCCTGTATTTGATGCGACGCTTAGGCAAATTTTAATCAAGATGCTCGAGCTTAATATCAATGATAATGTGAAGGCTCGCGAGCTGCAGTCGAACGGTACTTATGAACACATTTCCAGTGAAAATAAGCAGCCGTTCCGCAGTCAATTTGAGGCGAAGGTTATATCGTTGTGGAAGGGGCATGCATAGCTGTATAGTCGAGGATCGGCGATACATTCCACAGCTTCTTGAATTCGGAGCTTAGCTCCTCGACCTCGCGGCGCTCGACAGCGAGCGTTCCGCGCGGTTGAATGGGCCGCAGCAGCAGCTGGTTGCCTGATAGTTGTACGTTCAGCTGTGCGATCGCCTGCGTCTCCGTTCGATCGAGCGCCGCTGACAGCTGAAGCAGTGAACCAAGCTTATAGATAACCTCGAGGTCGCTCTCGTTAAGCAGCTCCCTGTATTCGGATATGTGCTGGCGAGCTCGGCCTTTGCTTTTATATGAAGCGATAGCAGCTGTCATAATGATTTCCCGGTGGGTAAGCCCATTTAGCTGGGAATTGATGATGAGATAAAACGAGTGTCTCGCATATTCGTAATAATCGATGGAAGCGCCGATGCGAAACAGCTGAGATGCTGTATCGAGCAGCACCCGCGTTTGAGGCGGCAAAGGGTGTACATAATTCAGCACATCGAAGAGCTCAAGCGCTATCCGGTTAACCTGCAGCACATGCTGCTTCGGCGCTGCCGGATGCAGGGCGCTCAAATTTCTTAGGCTGAATTTCAGTACATCATCCTGCTTCGGGTGATTCGGAAAACGAGTCGCGTGGAACAAGCCATCGCGCAGGCCGGCACCGCATATTCGGTAGTATGCCGATTTTGTTGCCCGGAACAAAACACGCAATATAGCAACGCCAGGCACTACGACGTCGGCGCGGTCTTTGGACAAGCCTGGCAGCTTGCGCCTCTTATCAAGCGGCAGCTTGCGCATTTGATGGAACAGCTCATCGACCTGCTCATGTGTCGCGGGATAGTTATGCGTTTGCGGGAATGGGTATTTATAAGCAGCCTGATGCATTTTGCCGAGCGCGCGAACGGTGCCGCCTACTCCTACAAGCGGGAGCCCGGGCGTTTCACCGATCCAAGGCTCGTTCCGAATGGCATCCGTCACGAGTGATTCTAGCGCTCGTAAATCATCGTCCTGCAGCAATCCTTTCCCGCAAAAGCGCTTGTTAAGGCTTACACAGCCAAACGGAAAGGAAACCGAGCGAACGAGCGCGCGGTTGCGGAACAAAGAGAGCTCGGTGCTTCCGCCGCCGATATCGATTAAAAACCCGTCCCGTATATTAAGCGAGTTGATCATGCCGAGAAAACCGTAGGACGCTTCATCTTCGCCGGATAACAATTCGATGGTTAAGCCGGTTTCTGCTTTTATGCGATGCAGAATTGCTGCACGGTTTTTGGCATTCCGAATAGCAGCCGTGGCGACCGCGCGAATATTGCTTGTATGATTATGTGTGCAAATCATGGTAAAATGGGTCAGTGTGTCGATTAGCTCCTCAATTGCTGTCCCCGGCAGTTCGCCGTTTTCATCAATTCGTTCGCTTAGCCTAGCTGGCCGTTTACTGCTATCAGCCACTCGATGAGCACCATTTGCAGTCCTCTCGTATACGACGAGCCGGACGGAGTTGGAGCCTATGTCAATAATTCCGATGCGTTGTTCAGTCATGTAGCGCCTCCAATGCGGCAAATTTTGCTCAGAAAGTTCTCTTTGTGACATTTTACCACTATATTCGTTTCTGTAAAAATAGTTTATGCTGCGGCTAAAAATAGAACGAATAGGGAAAAATGCAGCTGGAGCATATGACGCAAAGCAGGAAAAGCCTAATCGAAAAAATTATTAATGATGTCGATAAATCATTTTTATGTCTCTATTTGTTCACTTCACTGTCAAAATCATTTATGATTAAAGGTGATGGTACAAATAACGAACCTTTTTTATTGTTAACAAAGATATCCAAGTTAAAGGAGAGAGAACGATGACAGCAACTAAAGGCTTGGAAGGAATTGTCGCCGCGGCGTCGTCCATCAGCTCGATTATTGATGGCGTACTGACATACCGTGGAATCGATATTGACGATCTTGCAGAAAACGCTACTTTTGAAGAGGTCGCATACTTGCTATGGTACGGTAAATTACCTAATCGTTCCGAGCTTGATGGTCTGCAAAAGCAGCTCGATCAATATGCAGCAGTTCCACAAGGCGTACTTGATCAAATTAAACTATATCCAAAAGACACGAATTCGATGGCTGCACTGCGCACAGCAGTATCAAGCCTAGCATTGTACGATAGCTCCGCTAACGATATGACTCCTGAAGCGAATCAATTGAAAGCAATCAAATTGCAGGCTCAGCTGCCTACGATTATTGCTGCTTTTGCGCGTATTCGTCAAGGCAAAGAACCGGTAGCGCCTAAGCAAGGCGTATCAATCGCTTATAATTTCTTGTACATGCTTACTGGGAACGAGCCTGCTGAAGTAGCTGTTAAGGCACTTGATCAAGCGCTTGTTCTTCATGCTGACCACGAATTGAACGCTTCGACATTTGCTGCGCGTGTTACTGTAGCAACATTGTCGGACATTTATTCGGGCGTAACTTCCGCGATCGGCGCTTTGAAAGGCCCGCTACACGGCGGCGCTAATGAAGCGGTTATGGTGATGCTGGAAGAAATCGGTTCGGCAGCTAACGTTGAGAGCTATATTAACAACGCGCTTGCGAACAAAGTTAAAATTATGGGCTTCGGCCACCGCGTTTACAAAAACGGCGATCCGCGCGCGAAGCATTTGCAAAAAATGTCACGCGAGCTCGGCAAGCTGACAGGCAATATGGAGCTTTACGAAATGTCTGTCAAAATCGAAGAATTGGTAACTGGGCAAAAGGGCTTGAAGCCAAACGTTGACTTCTACTCCGCTTCCGTATACACGACGCTTGAAATCCCACGCGACCTGTTTACACCAATCTTTGCGATCAGCCGTGTATCTGGGTGGAGCGCGCATATCCTTGAGCAATACCAAGATAACCGCTTGATTCGTCCGCGTGCGGACTATGTAGGGCCAGTTAACGCGAAGTACATTCCAATCGAGCAGCGTTAATCGTTCATTTAAGATACAATGGTTAAGGAGGACGAACGCGAACGGGCTGTCGTTCTCCGCGACCAGTGTGATATAAAACTAATACATACCTGCAACTGGCAGGTACCATTCCAAGGAGGATTTCATTCATGGCACAGTTCGAAAAATTCGCGCTTCCAACAGAAGGCGAGCAAATCACAATTGATAACGGCGTACTACAGGTTCCTAATAACCCAATCATTCCTTTCATCGAAGGCGACGGCACAGGCCGCGACATCTGGAAAGCTTCGAAGCGCGCGCTTGATGCAGCGGTAGAAAAAGCTTACAACGGCGAGAAAAAAATCGCTTGGTACGAAGTATTTGCCGGCGAAAAAGCATTCAACGAATACGGCGAGTGGTTGCCTGCTGATACACTAACAGCAATCCGTGAATATATCGTAGCCATTAAAGGTCCTTTGACGACGCCTATCGGCGGCGGTATCCGTTCTTTGAACGTTGCCCTTCGTCAAGAGCTTGATCTTTACACTTGCCTGCGTCCAGTACGTTACTTCACTGGCGTTCCTTCCCCAGTAAAACGTCCTGAGCTGGTTGACATGGTTATCTTCCGTGAAAACACAGAGGACATCTACGCGGGCATCGAGTACCAAGAAGGTTCCGCAGAAGTGAAAAAAGTAATCGAGTTCCTTCAAAAAGAAATGGGAGCTAACAAAATCCGCTTCCCTGAAACTTCCGGTATCGGCATCAAGCCAGTATCCAAAGAAGGCTCGCAACGTCTTGTTCGCGCAGCGATCGAGTATGCGATCAAACACGGCAAAAAATCCGTTACGCTTGTACACAAAGGCAACATCATGAAATATACAGAAGGCGCGTTCAAAAACTGGGGCTACGAAGTGGCTGAGCAAGAATTCGCTAACGAGACTTTCACATGGGGCGAATACGACCGCATTAAAGAAGCTCAAGGCACTGACGCTGCTAACCAAGCACAAAAAGATGCAGAAGCTGCAGGCAAGCTAATCGTTAAAGACGCTATTGCAGACATCGCTTTGCAACAAGTGCTTACACGTCCAACTGACTTCGATGTTATCGCAACATTGAACTTGAACGGCGACTACCTGTCCGATGCACTAGCTGCACAAGTTGGCGGTATCGGTATCGCTCCAGGCGCTAACATCAACTACTTGACTGGTCATGCAATCTTCGAAGCTACACACGGCACAGCTCCTAAATACGCTGACCTTGACGTAGTAAACCCAGGTTCCGTAATCCTTTCCGGCGTAATGCTTCTTGAGCACCTAGGCTGGCAAGAAGCGGCTGACCTTATCTATAAAGGTATGGAAGCTTCGATCAACAACAAAACCGTAACTTATGACTTCGCTCGCTTGATGGAAGGCGCAACAGAAGTTAAATGTTCCGCTTTCGCAGACGAAATCATCAAAAACATGTAGTTTGATCTTCCGCTGAATAAGGGAACCGTTTGATCCCCATAATCTTTGTATGGCTTGCTTTTTCTTTATGTGTTGGTCTTAGTGGTATCGCGTCCCTCAGGTCTTGCAATCGTATCCCGCAGGTCTTGGTATCGCGTCCCTCAGGTTTTGGAATCGCGTCCCGCAGGGACAGATTCCCCTCCACGCACAATCGTAAAGCGTGTCCAGCAGGGACGAAAGCGATCCATGCTCCAAAGCAGCGCAAACGCACCGGTCTTTCTCCTACGTTAGTCCAATTTGCGGGTGTCCAGAGGGCGCAGCGCCTTGGGGTCCTCCCTTGGAAGGGAGGATTTAGGAGGGTTCGAAAACGCACTTTGGAGTTTTGGCTCCCTTAAAAAAAGGGGGTCAAAGGGGTCTCCCCTTTAAAATAAGCAATGATACGGGAGGAATTACAAGATGGCTATTAAGCGTAAAAAGATTACCGTCGTAGGAGCTGGCTTCACAGGCGCTACTACGGCATTAATGCTTGCTCAAAAAGAACTTGGCGATGTTGTTCTTGTTGATATCGCGCCGCTTGAAAACCCAACAAAAGGTAAAGCGCTTGATATGCTTGAAGCAACTCCGGTACTTGGAGTAGACGCTAACATCATCGGTACTTCCAACTATGAAGATGCAAAGGATTCCGATGTTGTCATCATCACAGCGGGTATTGCCCGTAAACCGGGCATGAGCCGTGACGACCTTGTCAGCACTAACGCTGGCATCGTGAAATCCGTATGCGAAAACATCAAAGCGACGAGCCCTAACGCTTATGTCATCATCCTGAGCAACCCGGTTGACGCTATGACTTACGCGGCATTCCAAACGCTTGGTTTCCCAAAAAACCGCGTAATCGGCCAATCCGGCGTTCTTGATACGGCTCGCTACTGCACATTTATTGCGCAAGAGCTTAACGTATCGGTTGAAGACGTTCGCGGCTTCGTGCTTGGCGGACATGGCGACGATATGGTTCCGCTCGTTCGTTATTCGAACGTTGGCGGCATTCCAATCGAGAAGCTTATCTCTGCTGAACGAATTGAAGCAATCGTACAGCGCGCTCGCGTTGGCGGCGGCGAAATCGTAAACTTGCTTGGCAACGGCAGCGCTTATTATGCGCCTGCAGCTTCGCTTGTTCAAATGACTGAAGCGATCCTGAAAGACAAAAAACGGATCATACCGGTTATCGCTTTGCTTGAAGGCGAGTACGGCTATGAAAACCTGTTTATGGGCGTTCCAACAATCATTGGCGGCGACGGCATCGAGAAAGTGCTTGAGCTTGATCTGACAGCCGAAGAGAAAGCTGCGCTTGATAAATCCGCTCAATCCGTTCGCAGCGTTATTCAAATCGTAACAGGCGAATAAGCGGGCTTGCTCGCTGTTTATAAATGAATGCGTTTGGGAGGACCCTGACAGAATGCTGCCAGGGTCCTCTTGTTTATTTTTACAGAGGAGGGATGAACAGTGATCGAACAAGCGAGGCAAGCTTTAAAAAGAGTATACGGCTATGACTCCTTCCGCAAGGGACAAGAGGATATAATAGGGGGCATATTGAACGGACGAGATACGCTGGCTATTTTGCCGACAGGCGGAGGTAAATCGATCTGTTATCAAATTCCTTCGATGCTGCTGCCGGGAACGTCGCTTGTTATATCCCCGCTCATATCGCTCATGAAGGATCAGGTGGATGCGCTAAGGCGTGTCGGGGTATCTGCAGCGTTTCTAAACAGCTCGCTCGGAGCGGCGGAATACCGGGATGTGATGCGAAGCGCGATGCAGGGCGAATATAAGCTGCTTTACGTAGCGCCTGAGCGGCTTGATGCGCCGATGTTCCAGTCGCTATCCGAGCAGTTGCAGATCCCTCTTATCGCCATAGACGAGGCCCACTGCGTATCTCAATGGGGACATGACTTTAGGCCAAGCTACCGGCAACTAGCAGGCTGGATTGCGAGAATGAAGGATCGGCCGCTTGTGGCTGCTTTTACGGCTACGGCAACCAACGAGGTTGCGCTCGATATTTCAGAAATGCTCAAGCTTCGTGATCCAAGCGTTTTCGTAACCGGTTTTGCTAGGCCGAACCTATCGCTCTCCGTCGTAACGGGCGTAGACAAGAAAAAATTTCTTGAGAGTTATGTAGCGGAGCGCAAGGAGCAATCGGGCATTATTTATGCGGCTACAAGAAAAGAAGTCGAGAATGTATATGAGCAGCTTACGCGCAGAGGCATACAAGCTGGGAAATACCACGGAGGTCTCTCCGATGTAGAGCGTGCCGATACGCAAGAGAAGTTTAGGTTTGATGATATTCGCGTCATGGTCGCGACGAACGCTTTTGGCATGGGAATCGATAAACCGAACGTCCGCTACGTGCTGCATTGGCAAATGACCAGCGATATTGAATCGTACTACCAAGAGGCGGGCCGCGCGGGACGGGACGGAGAGGAAAGTGAATGTATTCTCCTGTTCGAGCCAGCCGATATGCAGGTTCAACGCTTCCTGATTGAGCAAGGGACCGGGGATACGGACCGCAAGTCGATTCAGCTCTCCAAGCTGCATACGATGATGAATTACAGCCGAACGCAGCGCTGCTTGCAGCAGTTTATCGTCGATTATTTTGGCGAGACCGGCGTAGAGGCTTGCGACAAATGCAGCAGCTGCCTGGATAAGAGCGAGCCGGTTAACCGGACGGAGGAGGCGAAGATGGCGCTCTCCTGTGTCGGGCGAATGAAAGGCCGCTTCGGCGTTACGATGGCAGCGAAGGTGCTCAAAGGCTCGCGCGACAAACGATTGCTTGAATTCGGGCTTGACCGCTTGTCGACCTACGGACTGATGCGCCATTTGCCGGAGAAGGAAATCGCGGACTGGCTTTATTGGCTCGTCTCGGAAGGTTACTTAAAGCTAAGCGACGGGCAATATCCAGTCGTATCGTTAACCGCCAATGCCCTGCCGGTCTTAGAAGGCCGCGAACCGATTATGCAAAGAGTGCGTGCGACTGTCCGGCAAACGGCATCAGCCGATTACGCGAATGCTTCTCCGCTATTCGATGCGCTTAAGCAGTGGCGCAAAGAGAAAGCAGCGGTGGAAGGCGTGCCGCCGTTCATGCTGTTTTTTGACGCGACGCTTCGAGAAATTGCCAATGTACAGCCGCAAACGGTGGATCAGCTGTTAGGGGTGAAAGGGATTGGATCCGCGAAAGCGGAGAAATACGGCGAAGGCTTGCTTGCCGTCATTCGTTCGTTTGGCGGCGAGGGGCAGCCGGCCGCAAACGTTGCGGCAGCATCCAAGGAGACTGCCGCTTCCGGTAAACGGTCATCAAGCGACGAGGAGCCTAGTTATTTGACTACGCTTGCCCGGTTTCAAGCCGGCTTGGAGCCCGATGAGATTGCCAAGGAGCGAGGGCTGAGCAAGGTAACGGTAGAGGGGCATTTAATTCGCTGCGCCGACGAGGGAGAAGAGATTGATTGGAGCCGCATTATTCCTGCCGAATACGAGCAGCTGATCGTAGAAGCGATCGGAGAGCTTGGGAATGAAAAGCTGCGGCCAATTAAAGACGCATTGCCTGAGGACGTGACTTATTTCGCCATTCATGGGGTTATGAGTAAATATGGATTTAAAGCCTAAAGCGGCTCGGAACAGCTTGTCAGACAGCAGAAATGGCAAAGTGTGAAAACTTCGGGAACGAATCGCCATGAAATCAGCAAAAAAGGCTATAAATCAACGGATTGATAGCGTGATCATTTGAAAAAAATCTCGTTTCTGATAAACTATTTGTTAGATACGATTTTGGCAATAGCGGGTCGTTGATTACGCTGTACCAAAACAGGAGGAGTTAATCATGTTTAAAGTAATGTTGTTTTTGCATGTGTTAGGAGCAGTTGGGATGGGATTCTATATCGTGCTTCCGATCATGGTTGGAAGAGCATCCAAGCTTGCTGGAGTCGGACAAGGCGGCCTTGCGGACGGTTTGCTGTCAGCTAATCGCATTGCCCAGTATTTCCTTGTTTTGCAGCTGCTAACTGGCGGTTACTTGATGTCGCAGGCTGATTACAGCGTAGCATGGATGGTTATTATTATCGTGCTTTTCCTTGGCATTGCCGCACTTGGCGGGATCATTTCCAAACCGCTTAAGCTCGTCGTTGCTTCGATTCAAGACGGGAAAAGCGCAACCGCACATATTAACAAAGCACGCGTTATGAGCATCATCGTTTTGGTGCTGTATATCGCTATTATCTACTTCATGAAGTTTCCGATGCTTCAAGGCTAATCGTAAATACTTAGATTATAAAACGCTGTAGGGGGATTGCAACGTGCATGAATCATCGCCGCAAATTGTAACGTTTGGCGAATCAATGGCTCTATTTATGCCACAGGAGCATAAGTCAATCGAACGCGCTGCGACGCTTGAGCAAAGCTTCGGCGGAGCGGAAAGCAATGTCGCAATTGGACTTGCCCGTCTTGGCACGTCCGTAGGCTGGTTTGGAGCACTTGGCGACGATCCATTCGGCAAAATCATTTTAAAAACGCTGCGCGGTGAAGGTGTAGACGTGTCCCGTGCCCAGCTTAGCGCCGAGGCGCCAACGGGCATGATGTTCCGCGAGCATGTTGCGGGCCGGCTGGCCGTCCATTATTTCCGGAAGCATTCGGCCGCAAGCCGCATGCTTCCGGAGCAGCTTGACGAAAACTATATCCGCGGAGCAAAGCTGCTTCATGTCACCGGCATTACCGCAGCGCTCAGCGAGGATTGCCGCAGGACGCTGCGCCGCGCAGTCGATATCGCCAAAGACGCGGGCGTGCTCGTCAGCTTTGATCCGAATTTGCGCCTAAAGCTGTGGTCCATTGAGGAAGCGCGCGAGACGCTTCTGCCGCTTGCTGCGGATGCGGATTATTTTTTGCCGGGCTGGGATGAGCTTAAGCTATTGTATAACACGGATGACTATGAGTATGTCAAAGGCGAGCTGAATAAATTGAAGGCAGTCTCGATCATCAAAGGCAGAGGCGATACGACAGTTGTATTAAATAACGGCCAAGAGGAAAGCCTGCCATTTTATCCTGCTGAACAGGTTGTGGATACGGTAGGCGCGGGAGATGGCTTCTGTGCGGGCTTCTTAGCTGGCATTATGAAGGGACTATCCCCTGTTGAAGCGGTGCGCCTTGCCAGCATCAATGGATCGTTAGTCGTACAAATGCGTGGAGACTGGGAAGCGCTGCCGGAGTGGGATGTCGTCCAGCAGCGGATGTCCGCTAAAGCTTGGGTGGAGCGCTGACAATGGCTGATGTGAACGGTTCCAAGGGGCAGCGCCGCCGGGAGGCTGTACTGCTGCTGCTGAAGCAGCAGGGACGAGTGACGATAGCGGAGATGGTTGAACGTTTCGGCTGCTCTGAAGCGACAGCGCGTCGTGATTTGGAGCAAATGGAGACGGAATTTCCCGTTATCCGAACGATTGGCGGAGCGATGTACGACGGAATGAATTCCGTGCGGGATCTGCCTTTTGCCGAGAAGGAAGGATTGTCGATTTTGGAGAAGGAGCGGATCGCCGAGCTGGCTGCTTCCTTAATCTACGAAGGCGACGTCATCGCGCTCTCCGGGGGCACAACGAACTTCTTGATCGCGAAGATTTTAAAATCCCGCAAGGGCATAACGGTCGTAACCAATGCGGTTAACATTGCGATGGAGCTGGCGGGAAGCGACATTCAAGTCGTCGTAACCGGGGGCATTATGCGCCATAACAGCTTCGAGCTTTGCGGACCGCTAGGCGAGGGCATGGTATCCCATTTGCATATCGGCAAAATGTTCATCGGCGTTGACGGCATCTCTGCCGCCGGCGGCATTACGACCTACTCGGAGCAGGAAGCGCAAATCGCCAAAGCACTCATTAAGCGTTCGCAAGCGGCGTATGCCGTATTCGATCATACCAAAACAGGCCGTACCTCGCTGTTCTCCATCGCTTCTTTAACGGAGCTTCGCGGCGTCATTACCGACGTTCCGCTGACGGAGGAGCTGGAAGCAGCGGTTGAGCAGTATGGCATTTCCGTGCATGTGACGGGCTAATATCGTGAATAAAGACGGAATGTCCTCCTTGCAGGACATTCCGTCTTTGCACAAAAAATCCCCTTAAGGTCAACCGACCTTAAGGGGATTTTTGCATTAGCCTTGGCTCGCTTCGTACACGGAGCGGCCTTGCACCCACGTCTGCCGTACGTTCAGCGATGCATCGGTCCATACAAGGTCGGCTTGCTTGCCGCTTGCAATGGAGCCGGTACGGTCGCTAATGCCGAGCTGCTTCGCTGCGTTGCCGCTCGCTAGCCTGCTGACCTCAGCAATCGTTAAGCTTGAGTTTTCAAGAATAAAGCGAACGGCGCCAATCATCGTCAAGCAGCTGCCTGCAAGCGCATTGCCTTCGCGCAAACGCGCTTCGCCGTCCTTCACGATAACGGCTAAGCCGCCCAGACTATATTCGCCGTCCGGCATGCCCGCTGCTGCCATCGCATCAGTAATGAGAATGACCTTGTCTTGCGGCTTCGCGGCAAGCACGAGGCGGATCGCCGCCGGATGCACATGAATGCCGTCCGCAATGAGCTCAGCAGCAATGCGATCATCGGTTAAAACGGCGCCTAGCGTTCCGGGCTCGCGATGATGAAGACCGCGCATCGCGTTAAACGTATGAACAGCCTGCGACAGGCCGGCATTGGCGGCGGCGATGACTTCATCGTAAACGGCATCGGTATGTCCGCATGCCGTATTAATGCCTTGCTCAGCAAGCCAAGCAATCGTCTCGATTGCGCCGTTTTTCTCTGGCGCCAGCGTGAGCTGGCGGATGAGGTCTGGCCACTCTGAATGCCACTGCTTCATCCACTCTAGCTGCGGATCTTTAATAAAGATCGGGTTTTGCGCACCAGGCCATTTTTCACTAATGAAGGGGCCTTCCAAATGAACGCCGTACAAAGCGGCATAAGGCATTTCTTCGCTGCGGTACTTCGCTACTGCCTGCAAGACATTCTCGATTGCGTCCTTCGCAGCAGTCATCGTTGTAGCCAGCATGCCCGTTGTCCCTTGAGAGGCGTGAAACTTAGTAATCGTGTCAAAGCTTTCACGGCTGGCATCCATGAAATCAGCGCCAAAACCGCCGTGGACGTGAACGTCAATGAAGCCTGGCAGCAGCCAGCCGCCTTGACCATCTATAGAAGGAAGCTCTTTCGTCACGGCTCCTGCTGCTTCGTTGTCGTCCTCCGAAATGACCTGGGCTATTTTACCATCTTGAACGACAACACTTCCGGTAACGACTCGGTTCTCCAGTACGATATTCACATTATGAATGAGCCAGTTAGCAGAGCTTACTGTCATTTAATCCAACATCCTTCCTGCCTCGCGATCGAGCAGAACGATTACGCGCGCATGTGTTTGCAGCAATGAGGCTGGAACGCTGGTGGTGATCGGACCAGTCAATGCTTCTTTAACAATACTTGCTTTGTCCGCACCGCGGACGGCGAGTACGATTGTGTTCGCCTTCAAAATCGAGCCAACGCCCATTGTAATCGCATATTTAGGCACTTCGTCCATAGAAGCGAAGAAACGTGCATTCGCCTCAAGGGTTTCTTGCTTCAGCTTCACTGCGTGAGTGCCGCCTGATAGGTTGACATCGGGCTCGTTAAAGCCGATATGACCGTTGTGGCCAAGACCAAGCAGTTGGATATCAACCGGCTGCGCTTCAAGCATAGCATCGTAACGAGCGGTTTCCGCATCAAGATTCTCAGCCATGCCGTTAGGCAAATGGGTTTGAGCTGACGGGATATCGATATGCGAGAATAAATGCTTGTTCATATAGTAAGCGTAGCTTTGGTCGTTTTCAGCCGTCAGGCCAACGTACTCGTCCAAATTGAACGTCGTAACATTCTTGAAGCTAACCTTTTTTTGATTGTATGACTCTACTATTTTGTCATAAATTCCGATAGGTGTCGATCCCGTTGCCAGCCCAAGCACTGCGCTTGGTTTCTCGTTTACGGTGTTAATAAAAAGCCCTGCTGCATAAGCGTCCAATTCCTGCTGTGTATCAAATTTAATAATTTCCATTTGTGTGCCTCCTTGGTGGATTCGTTACTTTTATTTTATATGAGTTCCGACGGATTAACAATATAAAATGATTGTAAAAATCAATTTAATGATTGTAAAAATCATAAATATGAAGGAAGACGTTTCATGTCATGGCTATGCGGGTAGAAGTTAGAACTAGTGCCTTCCTTATTATGTCACACTGATTGGAGGAACTATTCTATTCTGCGGCTTATGTGTCAATGTCGTGGAGCTAGGAGCGTGAATGAGAAAATTATGCTATGCTAGTAGGTAGTCGTTTTTGCGGGATTGAGTATGAACAAAGCAGCATATTAACATTAGAAGATAGAGAAGCGAAAATTGCGCTGCGCCGCCATAAAAGGCGTTAGCCGTTCGCGCTTGGGAGGAACAAGCATGACAGTAGATCAGCAAGCAGCAACCGCAAAGCGCAAGGGGGAGCATATACGCATTTGCCTGCAGGAGCAAGTAAACAGCGTTGGCATACAAACGGGGTTGGAGCAATACCGCTTTAAGCATAATGCGCTGCCTGAGGTTTCCTTCAGCGAGGTAAGGCTGGATACGGAATGGTTTGGCAAAAAGCTCGGTGCTCCGCTGCTCGTCAGCTCCATGACGGGAGGAACGGATGAAGCAGGTGCGATTAATCGCCGCTTGGCTGTGGTTGCAGAGGCAAGAGGCTGGGCAATCGGCCTTGGCTCGATGCGCGCCGCTATTGAAAATGAGCAGCTTGCGGCCTCTTTCTCCATCCGTAAGGATGCGCCTACCGTGCCTGTTATCGCCAATATTGGCGCGGTTCAGCTTAATTATGGGTTTGGCGTGGACTCTTGCCGCAAAGCGGTCGATATTGCGGAGGCGGACGCGCTCGTTCTGCATCTAAACAGCATGCAGGAGGTGTTCCAGCCGGAGGGTGATACGGATTTCCGCAATTTGCTGCAGTCGATCGAACAGGTTTGCAAATACTTGCAGGTGCCGGTTGGCATTAAAGAGGTCGGATGGGGAATCGATGCCGATACGGCGGAAGCGCTTGCCGGTGTCGGAGTTGCCTTCATTGATGCGGCTGGAGCTGGCGGCACTTCTTGGAGCCAGGTAGAAAAGTTTCGCTCGCAAGACGAGATGAGAAGGCAGGCAGCAGAGGCTTTCGCAGATTGGGGAATACCAACGGCAGAGAGCATCATAGAAATTCGCGATCGGCTGCCGCATGCGAATATCATTGCAAGCGGCGGCCTTCGAACCGGCGTTGATGCAGCAAAGGCTATCGCGCTGGGAGCTAACCTAGCGGGCTTTGGACGAGTGCTGCTGCCGCAAGCCGCTAACGGCACCAATCAAGTATCGCAAGAGCAGCTGCTTCAGCAATTTGAGCGGATCGAATTTGAACTGCGGACGGCGATGTTCGGCATCGGAGCAGGATCAATTCAAGCGCTGCGTCAAACGAATAGACTGGTTCTTAAATAAAGCGAAAAAGGGTTGTCTTCGCAGGTCTTGTGACCACGAAGACAACCCTTTGTTATGCAGAATGGGGACTTGATCTTATTGCTTTATTTGATGAGCCCGGTGCCTTCAATTATGATGTTCGCATGTACAACGAATTTGATCGTTGGATAAATCTTCTGCCATTGTTTCCATGCATCCTTGCCGGGATGGGTGGCGCGATAACGAAGCCCAAATCCAACGGGATCAACGCCTGCCTTTTGGATTTTTCGCAGAAGGGCCACGCAGGATTTGGCATATTCCTCGCTTAGCTTTTTTTCGATGGGTCTCCATTGATCATTGTAAATCCCTTTTGGAGCTTCCTCGAATACAACCTTCATTTTGATATCCATCATAACCGTTTCTTCGCCATCATGCTTCCCGATGCGATACTTAGAGTGAATTTCTGTCAGAGCAACGACAAGATCCATTCCTTGAAACATGCCATGCATGGATGACTTTGTGAAATCGCTGGCTAGCTGATTGTAGAGCTGGGATTCCGCAGGAGTGAGCATGAGCTTAACCCGTTTCTTATTCAGCAGCGCCGTCCGATTGATTACGTAGCTTTCCCGTTTATCTTTGGCGATAACAGGCATCAACGGGTCGAGTCCCTGCTCCGAGGCCCGCCTTGAGAAATCCGATAACGATTCCACGTAAGTGTAGGATGATTCGGTGCCGTCGGAGCCGAAGCTAAGAAACAGCGTATTGCCTGGATAGCGCTCGGAGACCGGCTTCACTTTAAGCAGGCTCTCAGCGTCCGGTTTGCCTATTGCGATATCAGCTACGCTTTGGATATCCCTTCTTCTTGTCATCCATTCCAGCAGGTTCTGATAGTCTTGCCGTGCCAGCTTCTCGCCTATAAGGAATACTTTGCAATGCCCGAAATCGAGCTCTTTGTCTACATAGGCTTTCATCATTCGGACGCCCTCGGCAACACTTTGGGTATCAATCGTTTCTATTTGCGTTTTCGATGCGCCCGGCTCGATTTTCGGCGAGGGTACGGCAAGCTGAAGCGTGAGGCGATACGGTTTTTTTTCGTTTTCGGATAAATCAATGCCAAGCGCGACGACAAAAAAACGTTTGTCGATGTCCTTGAAGCCGCATCCGCTGATAAGCAAACCAAATACGGCAATCGTCAGGATAGCTCGAATTGCGCTGCTCATGCCGCTTTGGACCCCTTTCGACTCAAGATGAATACCCATACAACGATAAGGGCTTCAACAAACATGCGTAGCGCAAGCCAATAAGTTGTAATAAACACATTCATCTTCTCGTTAGTCAGCACAAGATAAAGGATCGTAAGCGCTGCGAAAATGCTGGCGATCACGTAGTTGGATGCCGGCGTTTTTGGACTGTCGATTTCCGGCTTATAATTTTTGAAGCAGCTTTTAATAAATTCCATCGCTTGATGCCAGCCGGCCATCGTATAAATGAGCGTCAAATTTAAAAAAACAATAAGAAAAAGAAACAATACGCGCTCAATGAACCCATACTGCATGAGCATGGAGTCGGCGGTAACGCTCCAAATATAAATATATTGGTTAACGCCTTCCGTACCGTGAAATCCGATCGGGACAAAAAACGTAATAAGCAAAATTACGCTACCGAAGACCGGGTATATCCAGCGGAATTTGAAGCGGAAGTTTGGCGAAAAGAGCCTATTAAATATGGATAGATTAATATATCCGGTAAAAATAAAAGAAGCAGCCGCAACGGAGGTCAAGGTGGGCATATGGGTGACGTAATTGGCGACGACTCGAATGGCATCCCAATTTAATTGAGGACTCCTCACCGCCTTGAACAAAATAAAGATAATGATCGGCGCATTGACGATAAGCCCGATCTCGATGACAAATATGACGGAGAGCGTGGAACGGGTCGCCGCGTAGCCGCACGCAAGAATTAGCATAACCAAAATAACGATCGTGTTCGCATCGGGATTAAAGAACCGATTGATGACCATGGCGTAGGCGATAACAACGATCGTCGTTCCCATCCACCACATCATGGCAAAAGAGTACATGGAGATGACGACGAGCCACTTAGGGCAATGCTGCTTTAATATTTCCGGCAAGCCTTTGCCGGGAAACCTAGCCATGGCGCTCGTGTACATATAGACCAAAATCGTGCCGATGACAATGCCGACAGGGATAGAAGCTACAGCACCGTTATAACGGGCCTGAATTAAAATATGCGGAACGAACAGCATCAAGTTAATGAAGCTGACGAGTATGAAATTGTAAAAGACATACCGATTCACTTGATTTTCACCTGCCCGACATCGCCTTCTAATGGCCTTAATTTTCCGAATATACGCATATACGGTTTTCCGAAGCTTCTAAGATTGCAAAGATAAGTGAGATAGATGAACATACCGACCGCAACGCCTGTGATGCCAAAAAAAATGGAGACGGCGATGAGCGGATATTTCAAAAAACGGACTGCAAACGAAAGCGAATTTACGGGAATGACGAAATTGGATATCGCAACGACCGAGGTCACGATGATCATGATGCTGCTCACGAGCCCAGCCTGCTGCGCAGCTTGTCCGAGAATAAGCCCTCCTACGGTTGTAGCTGTAGAACCTATGTAACGCGGCAAGCGGATGCTGGCCTCAATGAGCGTCTCGATCATGAAGAGCATAATAAACACTTCAACAAACGAGGGGTATGGAACGGCAGAGCGGCTGCCCGCAATGGAGAAGGCAAGCTGCACGCGAAAAAGCTCCGGGTTGTAGGAGACGACCGAGATATAGAGCGCCGGCAGCGTGATCGTCAGCACAATGGAGGCGTATCTTAGAAAGATAAGAAAACGGGTCATCCAATACGCGTCGTAATCATCCTCCATCGCATGCATGAAATCGAAAAAGGTAGCAGGCAAAATGATTGCGAACATATTTCCTTTTAGGAGAATAATGATTTTACCTTTGGACAACGCTTTGGTTATTCGGTCTGGACGTTCCGTAATAAGAAGCGTAGGAAACAAATGCTTGCGTTTGCCGACGAGTAGCTTCTCCAAATCCCCAGCCGCTTGGAGCATTTCCACATTAATTGTCGTGAGTTTCGTACGAAGGCTTTCGAGCACGGTAGGATCGACCCGGCGCTGATCGTACAGGGCGAACACGGGCGTCTTGGACAAAGAGCCAATCGTATGCTCCTCTACGGACAGATCCGGAGACGGATACATGCTGCGGACCAGGTTGAGCGAAATATTTATATTTTCACTCAGCGCGAGCTGAGGACCTTGAATGGCGCTCTCTACCTGCGTTTGCGGGTTTTCAATGCTGATGATGCGGGCAACCTCGAACGAGTAAATGGTGCAATTCGCTTCAATCAGCACATTGCCGCGAAGCAGAAGCTCCTGCCATCTTGCGACGTCCTCTATTACCCGGTAATCGGGGTTCGTGTTTAATTGATTCTGGAACGAATATTCCTCTTTCGTGAAAGGGACGATGATGAAATCGCTTATTTTCTTTTCTTCGCATAGAGGTGCAATATAAGCGATCTCAATGGTCATTTCGCTATTTTGCAACGTTTCCAGCTTGATATCGATTGCTTCGGCGAACAATAAGCGAATGCGTTCTATCATGGCGATACCCCCTTCTTTAAGATGATCAAAATCGGCCGACCAACCGGATGAACTTCCATAGTTTGCACTAAAAGCCAAAAACTATGCCTGAGTGAAACTGTTTTGCGAGCGGGATGGAATTCAAGTACAATTAATCCAATATCTATTTTTGCTAGGCGCATGTTCATGACGAAGGAGAGCAATATATGAAACCATGGTACGAACAGAGCTTTGGCTCCGATTATATGCTCGTTTATAAACATCGCAATTATGAGGATGCAAATAAAGAGGTTCGTAAAATGATCGCATGGCTGAAGCTGAAAGAGGGTGCCAACGTGCTGGATATTGGCTGCGGAATGGGCAGGCATGCGCTTGCGCTCGCTGACTTCGGCTACACGGTGACGGGGATGGATTTGTCGCCTATTTTGCTGGAGGAAGCCGACCGCCACGACGGGAGCGGGCTTGTAAAGTGGGTGCAGGGCGATATGCGCGAGCTGCCGTTCGAGGAAGGCTGCTTTGATGCAACGGTCAATTTATTTACTTCCTTCGGTTACTTTACTGCGGAAGAGGACAATGTGAGCGTTATAAGGCATATCCGGAGAGTGCTGCGCACCGGCGGCTCGTTTCTGATTGATTTCCTTAATCCTACTTATGTGGAACAAACATTAGTGCCTTATTCGGAGCGAAGGGATGAGGAGTGCGGCGTACTTATAGAAGAGGTTCGATCCATTCGCGACGGGTGGGTGCAAAAAGAGATTACGGTGTCCAGTTCCCAGTCGAATGACGAGCCAAGGCAGTATTTGGAGCGTGTAAGGCTGTACGATCTCGGTTGGTTCGATAAGCATCTTGCGGCTTGCGGCCTTGACATGGAGCAGCTGTACGGCAATTACAATGGGTCAGCTTACGATTCGGCAACCTCCCCACGCATGATTATGGCAGGAAGGGCGAAATGATAATGACAAAGCACAATAGCATAACAAGCTTGACGGAACAAGCTTTGCATACAATAGGCTGGCAGGAGGGATGGCTGCAGGTTAAGGTGCCCGTCCCGTTCTCGCTGAAATGGGTGAATAGTTACCTGATTCCTGATGATCGAGGCTTCACGCTAATTGATCCAGGCCTGCGGACCGATGAAGCCATTCAGGTGTGGGAGGAGGTTCTGCAGCAGCAGGGCTTGCAGTGGAACGCCATTACGCGGATAGTCCTGACGCATCAGCATCCCGATCATTACGGACTAGCTGGTTACGTGCAGGAAAGAAGCGGTGCTCCTGTGTTTATGACCCGTGAAGCGCATGCCTATGCGCTGCGGTTATGGGGAGACACTAGCGATTTCTCCCAGCAGCTGCTAACGCTGTACGCTGAGCACGGTATGCCGGCGGAGCTGAGGGAGGCTATTGCGGAAAATTTGGAAACGTTTGTGAGCATGGTATCGCCGCAGCCCGAGGTAACCTATTTCGAGGCTGGAAGCAATATCATGCTCGGCGGACGAAGCTGGCTCTTAATCGACGCGCCCGGACATGCGAGAGGGCAGGTCTGCTTCTATCAGAAGGAGCGGCAATGGATGCTGTGCGGCGATCAGGTGCTGCCTCATATTACGCCGAACGTAAGCGTCGTGCCTGGCGAGGATGGCGATCCGTTAGCGGATTTTATGAACAGCTTGGAGGAGCTAAGGTCATTTGAGGTTAAGCTTGCGTTCCCGGGGCATCGTGACCCATTCCCTGATTTTGGCGGAAGGATCGTGGAGCTGCAGCAGCATCACGTTCGCAGGCTGGACAAGATGGCGGCCATGCTAGCCGAAGAGCCCCGCTCCGCTTATGGCATGTGCGAGGCATTATTCGGCAGTCGGCTCAGCGGCAACGCCCACCAATTGCGATTCGCGATGTCGGAGACGCTTGCTCATTTGGTTCATTTGGAGCGGAAAGCTAGAATCGCTTCCGCTGCCGTGGATGGCATCTATCGTTACGCGGCGCTCACGCCTTAGCGGTCGCGGAACTCCTGCGGCGTAATCCCATAACGATCCTTGAACACCTTGATGAAATAGCTCGTTTTCAAATAACCGACCTTAGCCGCAATTTCGTAAATTTTGTCCGGTGTCGTACGGAGCATATGCGCTGCCGTCTCCATTTTTAAACGGGATAAATAATCGCTGATGCCCTCGCCTGTCTCCAGCTTGTAAATCTTCGACAAATAGGACGGATTCAAAAAAACATGGGAGGCGATCGATTGCAGCGATGCGTCCTCCAAATGGCTTGCAACATATTCCTGAACCTTCTGAACCGTAGTCGAACGAGAATGCTGCACCTTGCTGCTCATATGGCTTCGGTAGGCATCAAGCACAGCCGTCGTCCAAGAGCGGAGCTGCTTAATCGTATGAAAGTGGGGGCCGCTCAGCAGCTGGTTGAACTCGGCGCCCATAATATCTGCCATCCAAAGCTTGTTTTTGTGAATCGAGAAGCTAAGCGAGCTTGCAATCATGAAGTAAGTCTCCAATATATGCTCATGCGATTCGCCCCATTTCACCTCTAGCTCTTCAAAGACAAGTGCCAGCTTCTCCGCGATTACGTCCCATTGTCCAGCCTCGAGCAAATGAATAAGCAGCGGCGGATTGTACAAATGGGAGAGAGAATTCGCTTCCCCGTGCTGCGCTTCCTCCGTCAAGGTCAACAGAAAACCGCGCTCGCTGCCAATCCGGTGCCTAAAGCTGACGAGCGAGAAATCGTAAGTCTCGCGCATCTCGAGCGGGAATGAATCCTGCTTCGTAAGGACAAGCGATACCGTTCCCTTTAAGTAAAGCTTCACGTAATGCTGAAACTGAGCCGCTTTTTGCTCAATAAGATGCAAAAGCTGCGATTGCTCATGGCGGCTGCTCTCTTTGCTCATAATGAGAAAAACAAAATAGCCATGCTCATCCTTCGTATGCCAGAGCCGGTATTCTTCCGAGAAGATTTCCTCCGCGATATTGCACACCGCATATTCAAGCAAGGCGCCGTCCCGTTCGGTCTGCTCGTCAAAATAATCCTCCATGCGCAGCAGCATCAAGCCGTATGGCTCGCGCTGCCGAAAGGAAAGATCGAGCATGTCGAGCCGCTCCTTAAGCTTAGCCTCGCTATAGGCTTGGCCTTGCAGAAGGGAGAGCAGCAGATGATTTCGCAAAATAGGCAAATTATCTTTCAAGGAGGTTAGCGCGCTTTGATGCGAGCTGATTTCATTCCAGTGCTCCTCCAGCTGCGAGGCGGCCTTCTTGACCGCAAGCAGCAGCTCCTCATCCTCGGCGGGCTTTAGCAAGTAATCGCTGGCTTGATGCTGAAGCGCTTTTTGGGCGTATTCAAAATCATTGTAGCCGGACAATAATATGCATTTCACATTGCTCCACGAAGCCCGAATTTGCTCGATCAAATCAAGACCGGACAGTCCAGGCATATGGATGTCCGTAATGACGATATCGATCGGGGTGGCGTTCATGATCTCCAGCGCCTCCTGCCCGGAATGCGCTTGATAGACCGAAGCGATGCCGACCGTACCCCAAGGCAAATTGCTTGCCAAATCCTCTACGAGATCAGGTTGATCGTCTACGATTAACAATTGATACATGATGAACAGCTCCTATATTTTAATCTAGGTGGAGTAATTTTCGTGGGGCCAAGTGAGATAAACGGCGACCCCGCCCTCGGCTCGAATGCGGAAGCTGATCGAAGCTTCCGGGCCGAACTGGAACAGCATGCGCTGACGGATGTTCCAAAGCGCGCAGCCGCTCGTATCGTCGGGCGGATTCATAATTTTTTTCTCCAGCTTCCGCAGCTCTTCCTCCGTCATTCCAATACCGTTATCCTCCACAATAATCGTATGATAGCGGTCATTGCTCTCGCCGGAAATCGTAATCAGGCCGTCACCGTCAAAGCGTTCAATTCCGTGCAAAACGGCATTTTCGATAATAGGCTGAAGCAGCAGGCGCGGAATTTGAGAATGCTGCATCACCTCGGGAACCTCAATGCGATAAGAGAGATGCTGAATGTGGAATTGCTGGATTTCCAAATAGCTTTCAACGAGCTGCAGCTCCTCCTTAACGGTAGCCGTCAGCTTCTCGACCCGCGTCGTATAACGGTAGTAGGTAGATAAATGCATAGCGAGCCGCATGACGGATTCCTTCTTGCCAAGCCTTGCAAGACTTCGGATAAGCGCGAAGCAATTGTATAAAAAATGCGGGTTGATTTGCGATTGCAGCTGCTTCACGTTCGCCTCGCGCCGCCTAAGCTCCTCGACATAAACCTTCTGTATAAGCTGCTCGGTATTGGCGGCCATATCATTGAAGCGCTGAAATAAATACGTAAATTCATTTCTTGGATTAGCGGTTATCCGGGTCGAATAATTGCCTTCTTGAAGCCGCTTGACGCTGCGGATCAGCAGGCCGATTGGGCGCTGGACGTTGCGGTAAAGCAAATATCCGGCAAGGAGGCTCATGATAAGCAGCAATCCGACGGAGCCGTAAAATAAATTTTGGCTTTTGACGATAGGCTTCAGCACATTCGCAATCGGCACATAGTCAACCAAATACCAATCCAGCGTTTTGACATGGGCGGAGGTGACGAGAAAATCATTGCCGCTGATCGTGACGATCTGGTTGGATGCCTCTTGGACCGTCTTTTGCTGGATCAGCGCCTTGATGCTGTCCGTCATTTCTTTGTCTGATGTCCGGTTTTTAATGGTGCGCCCATCCGCATGCACGAGAAAGGGATCACCCTTGCCGGCTAATTTAAACGTGTCCAAATCTTTGATCAAATGCTCCTCCGGAAAAGAGATTTCGACGATGATGCCGGCTTTATCTAAATTGGTCGTTTTGCTTTTGGGCTTGACGATATGGCGGACGAACCGGTTTTGTTTCATGCTCTGGATCGTCATCTCTTCGTATTTCCAAGAGGGCGTAAATATTTTTTTGATCGAATCGAGATCGTAGGACAGGTATGTATTCGTAGAAACGAGCTGCTTGCTGGCCGGAGCCGTGATGCTATACTGCGTATCCCAGCGCTGCGCGACGTTAAGCAGCCGCAGCCGCTCGAGAATGCGCAGCTTCTCGTCATTGCGCTGGTAGGCGCTTTCAATAAGATGCAAATTTTGCAGCTGCTGAATATGAATATCCTCGCTGAGCAGCGAGCCAAGCGTTGAGAGCGTAGTCACGCTCTTGTCGATTTCACTGGCAAGAAACGTAATGTCCTTCTGCTTGAGAGACGTCATTTCTTCCTTGATGACGCCGATGCTCGTCCGAATAGAAAGCGTATACAAAACGATGATCGGGATGAGTAAAAGAACGATTAGCGTGATCATTTTGGCAAACGTGTTTTCTCGTAAGCGCATGCTGGAATCCTCTCTTTTTGTGAAAATAATGATACATAAGTCTACAAAATGGCATGCTTCCAAAGATCGTGGTCTATAGAACAGGAGAGACTGCTGATAAAATTAATCATACAGGAGAGCTGATAAAACACAAATCAAATTTTGTTTGGAAAGGGGCAGAACAGTGGAAAGTGCGCTAAAAAAACCGCTGCAGGAAGAAACAAAACAAACACGAAAAAAGGATAATGGATCAAGAGAAATATTTAGCCGCACTTGGCCCTTGCATCTCATGCTGCTGCCAGCAGCCATTATTACGTTCATATTCGCCTATGTGCCGATGAGCGGATTAATTATGGCGTTTCAGGATTTTAAGCCCTATAACGGCATTTTTCACTCGAAGCTCGTTGGGCTGGAGCATTTCCGCTTTATGTTCGAGTATCCGGACAGCAAGCAGGTCATCCTGAACACCTTAATTATATCCGGTCTAAAAATCGTATTCGGATTAGTGGTGCCGTTTACGTTTGCGATTTTGCTAAATGAGATTCGCAAAATGCTGTTCAAGCGTGTCGTTCAAACGCTCGTATACTTGCCGCACTTTATATCATGGGTCATTCTCGGCGCGATCCTGACCGATATGCTCGGCAGCAAAGGAATCGTGAATCAGCTGCTCAACAGCCTTGGGCTGGAGTCGGTATTTTGGCTTGGCGATGGCAATTGGTTCCGCTTCACCGTAGTCGTCAGCGATATTTGGCAGAACTTCGGCTTTAACACGATCGTGTTTCTAGCTGCCCTCTCCGGCGTGAATCCTTCTCTTTACGAGGCGGCGGAGGTAGACGGGGCAACGCGCTGGAAGCAGACGCTGCACATTACGGTGCCTTCGATGATACCGATTGCCGTTGTGGTAGGGACGCTGTCGCTCGGCAATATTTTGAACGGCGGCTTCGATCAAATTTTCAACCTATACAATGCGCTTGTCTACGATAAGGGCGATATCATCGATACGTTCGTTTATCGCACTGCGATCTTGAATGGGCAATACAGCTTCGGAACGGCAGTCGGATTGTTCAAATCCATTATCGGTTTGGTTATGATCGTGTTCTCTTACCGAATGGCTTACAAATACGCTGGATACCGAATTTTCTAGGGGAACGGAGGAAGGAGAGAGAGCATGTATCACAAAACATCAGGGTATAAAGTCTTTTCGGTTTTTAATTATATTTTGCTTGCCGTCATTTGCGTGTCCTGCGTTATTCCGCTCGTCCATATTCTCGCGGTTAGCTTAAGCGCAAGCTCGCCGGCTAACGCCAATCTGGTCAAGCTGTGGCCGATCGGGTTCAACTTTGACGCTTATGCGAAAACGCTTAATAACGATAACTTTCATAATGCGCTGCTCGTTGGGCTTCAGCGTACGGCGCTTGGCACAATCGTCGGCATGTCGCTGATGATTCTTGCAGGCTACGCGTTATCCAAGGATGGACGGGTGTTTAAAAGCCGTTCGGTCTATACCTGGTACTTCCTCTTTACGATGCTGTTCAGCGGAGGCATTGTCCCTTCGTACATGCTTATCCGCAATTTGGATTTGATGAACTCGATATGGGCGCTCGTTCTTCCGGGGGCGATCAACGTATTTAATATGGTGCTGCTTATGAACTTCTTCCGGGCAGTGCCTAAGGAGCTGGAGGAGGCGTCGCTGATGGATGGAGCGGGGCAATTCCGAACGCTTTGGAGTATCTTTTTGCCCATATCGATGCCTGCGCTCGCCACAATATCATTATTTACAATGGTTACACACTGGAATTCATGGTTTGATGGTCTGTTATATATTACAGATTATAGAAAATACCCATTATCAACCTTTTTGCAAACGATTATTGTACAGCAGGATTTTAATAAAATAAATCCCGACGTCAATGAGCTGAAGCATATTTCCCAGCGTACTGTAAAATCTGCGCAAATCTTCATCGGAACGCTGCCGATCCTGCTTGTATACCCATTTTTACAGCGATATTTCGTAAAAGGCATTATAATGGGAGCCGTAAAGGAATAGCGCAAGAAAAAGGCATCAATAACAAAATAATGGTCTTTCGGTGCTTGAAGCCGGGCTGTATGATTGGAAACAAGCGGTATGACAAATATCGTAATTAATAACAAAATATAACTTACGGGGGTAAAGGCATGAAGAAATGGCTTTCGGTCTTATTGGTACTATCATTTATGCTCGCAATCGCAGCTTGTTCCGGCAATAGTGCTAACAAGGGAACAAACAATGCGGGCGCAACAAACAAAGCGAGCAACGAGCCAGCCAAGGTTGAGGGAAGCACCGACGGCTTTGAGAATGGGAAGTACGCTACACCAGTTACTTTAACGACGGTTTGGGGACTTAACCAAAACGGCTCCATCTTCAAAGAAGGCGAATCGATTGAAGACAACGTGCATACCCGCCTGGTCAAAGAAAGACTTGGCATCGATATCAAGTACAACTGGGTTGTAACAAATACGAACGACGCCTACAAAACAAAGCTGCGCCTCATGTTGTCATCGGGCGAGGAAATGCCGGATGTCGTTACTTACCGCGGCGATATGGAAACGGTGAATATGTTGATCGACTCCGGACAATTTATGCCGGTTGGCGATTTGGTCGACAAATATGCGAATGATACTTACAAAGCGGGCTTGGATCTTGATCCAACGATCTGGCTGCCGATTACCCGTAATGGCGAGAAAATGGCATTGCCGATTCTAGATTACGCTTACAATGCGGACCATGTGATGTGGATTCGTGAGGATTGGCTGCAAAAGCTTAATCTGAAAGCGCCAACGACGCTTGCAGAGATGGAAACGGTTATGGATGCATTCGTGAAAAATGATCCGGATGGCGACGGCAAGCCGAACACGCTTGGACTTGCAACCGGCTTCAAAAACGGATTCGCTAACTGGATGACGGACATCGGCTTCATCTTTGGCGCTCACGGCACGATGCCTGGTCAATGGAATTTGACAGCAGATGGAACGCTCGAGCATGGCTCTATCAATCCTGCTGCCAAAAACGCATTGTCCAAATTGAAGGAATGGCTCGATAAAGGCTACATTTCGCAAGATTCTGCATTGCTTGATGAAACAACTGGCTCCGAGCTGTTTACAAAAGGCGAAGCGGGCATTATGTTTGGACCTAACTGGCTTCCAGCATGGCCATTCCCGGATCTGCTTAACAACGTTCCTGCCGCAAAATACAAAGCTTATCCGGTTCCTGCCGGTCCAGATGGCAAAATCGGCTCCGCAGGCGGCAACCCGCCGGCTAACGGTTATGTATTCGTAAACAAAAAAGCAAAAAACCCAGAAGCGATTGTACACTACTATAACTGGTTCTTCGATAATATGGCGAACCCGCAGCCAGGCAGCGAATTCGAGAAGGGCTTCGCAGAAGGCTATGACTATGCAACGCTTCCTGACGGTTCGATTACAGCAGATATCGGGAAATATCCGGATCTGTTCCCAGGCCTTAAGGATCAAACAGCACCGCCGCTATTCTACACGCTGACTTTTGAAGGCGCTCGTATCCCAACTTTATATGCAGAAACGCATGTTAAGCTTGCTGACGGCGCAGAGCCGGTAACGCCTTACGAGAAGCAAGAATTTAATACTCGCCTGAAAGAGAATACCGATGCGATGAAGGTTGTTATGGACCAAAAAGATATCCGTATGAAAAACTACTATATGGGTCCATTGACTGAAACGATGCAAAGTAAAAACGAGCTTCTGAACAAGCTGCTTAACGAAACGTTCAATAAGATCGTATACGGCCAACAGCCGGTAGATACGTTCGATACGATGGTTGACAATTGGAAAAAATCAGGCGGCGAGCAAATTACGAAGGAAGTTAACGATTGGTACAACAGCGTTAAATAAACACTTTTATCGGAAGGGGCCTCTTGTAAAGGAAGCCCCTGAACAGACTAAGCAAGCAGCCTGTCACGTTGCAGTTTCATCATGAGCTGTAAGGAGCAGGCTGTTTTTTTGAGGGAATAAGTAAGCGTTATCATTCGAATGGAATCCATTTGGGAAGGAAGTAGGAGACGCATGAATAAACGGTTTATTTCAATTGTACTGGTGCTCATGATGCTGATGAGCAGCTTGCCGGCCGTAAGCGCTGAAGTATCAACGGATGGCGACGCAGCCCATTGGGGCGAGAAATCGCTGCAAAAGTGGATCTCTAAAGGAATGCTGGGAGGATACCCCGACGGCAGCATTCAGCCGGACCGTCCCGTTACGCGAGCTGAATTTACGAGGCTTGTGAATGCGGTGTTTCGCTTAAATGCAGCAGAAACAAATACCTTTACGGATGTCCGGGAGGGCGCCTGGTACTACAATGATATCGGTGCAGTGAAGGAGGCGGGTTACTTAACAGGTTATCCGGACGGAACGTTTAAGCCGGATTCACCGATTACGAGGCAGGAAGCGGCGAAAATAACAGCGGAGCTGTTCAAGCTGCAAGCGGTGAATAGTCAGCTGTTAGCAGCGTTCAAGGATAATGATCAGGTGCAGGCGTACGCGAAAGCGCCGCTTGAGCAGCTATTGGCCGGCGAGTACATAAAGGGCTACCCGGATCAGACCGTGCGACCGCTTAAAGCGATAACGAGAGCCGAAGCGATTGCGCTGTTGGACAGGTTAGCGACAGAGGTCGTTAATGCGGCAGGCAGCTACAGCAACCTTCGTGTTGCGGGAAATGCGATCGTAAATGCGGCGGACGTTAAAATAAACAAAGCGGTAATCGATCATGATTTGTTTCTGACCCAAGGCATTGGGGAAGGCGATGTTTTTTTAACCGATGTTGATGTAAAAGGTTCGGTTTATGTTAATGGCGGCGGCGTTAACAGCATTCATTTTATCAATACGAAGCTTGGCAGGCTGGTTGTGAACAAAGCAGGAGGCACTGTTCGCGTCGTTCTATCAGGGACAGCAGCTGTGGATCAGGTTGTCGTACAATCCGGAGCTCAGCTTGAAATAGAAGGAGACGCGAATGTCGCAGAGCTGACGATTATGGAGAAAGCAGCAGGCACGAAGCTGAAGGCGAAGGGCACGATCGCTAAGATTCATAATGAGAGCGGTGACATCATCATTAACGACAAGAAACTTGAGAAAGGCAGCGGAGCTTCTGTTCAGAAAGGCGAGGTTACGTCCGGTCAGCCTACGACGCCTGGACAGAGCAGCGGAGGCGGCGGAGATAGCGGAGGCGGCTCGACGGCTACACCAACGCCCGCACCAACGGCAACTCCTCAACCGACGGATGAACCAACACCCGCACCAACAACAGCACCAACGCCCGCTCCTGAGGATGATTGGGAGCTGGTTTGGAATGACGAATTTGACGGCAGCGGCGAAAATGTTGATTTTAACGGGGTAAACCTTGATAAATGGGGTTATCAGCTTGGAACGGGCTCGCAGTATGGCCTTGACGGCTGGGGAAATAACGAGAAGCAATATTACCGAGCCGAGAACATTTCAGTATCGGACGGGAAATTGACGATTACGGCAAAAGATGACGGCTTCGGCGGCAAAACGTACACATCAGGAAGACTTTATACGCAGCCAACCTTCAATAAAACGTTCGGCAAATTTGAAGCAAGGATGAAGCTGCCGGTCGGCGAAGGCATATGGCCTGCGTTCTGGATGATGCCAAAGGACAGCGAGTACGGCGTTTGGGCGGCATCTGGCGAGCTCGACATTATGGAGGCGCGCGGCCGATTGCCGCAAGAGGTCGGCGGTACGATCCATTACGGGAAAAACTGGCCAAACAACAAGATGACCGGCGCGGCATATGAGTTTGGCGAAGATACGGATATTACGGATTTCCACACTTACGGCGTAGAATGGGAGCCGGGTGAGATCCGGTGGTACGTCGATGGCGAATTGTATCAGAAGCTGGACAACTGGGATAGCTGGGGCGTCGATCAGGCTGCGAAATATGCGTACCCTGCTCCATTCGATAAACCTTTTTATATGATTTTGAACTTAGCGGTTGGAGGCAGCTATGATGGTGGTCGCGTACCGGACCCTTCGCTCCTGCCGGGCAAAATGGAAGTCGATTACGTTCGCGTTTATGAGCTGACAGGCAGGCCTTATAAGACGCCGGTTGAGCCAATCATTGTCTCGGAGCCTTATCCGGAGCAATACAAGAAACCGATTGCCGGCAATTTCATTTATGATTCAAGCTTTAATGAGCCATTTAAATCCGTTACGGATTCTAATCAAACGTTGAACAGCGAGTTTTGGAATTTCGTGCGCATCGGCACCTTCCAAGGCAGCGGCTCGATTTCGGTCGATACGGTTAATGGCGCAAAATACGCCAAGGCAGATATTTCGTCAGGAGGCAATGCGGCGCACGCCGTGCAGCTTATCCAAAATGTCACGCTTGGCAAAGGCAGATGGTATAAGCTGTCCTTTGACGCGAAGTCCAGCGCCAACCGAAATATGACGGTTAAATTTGGCGGAGGCGAAGGCCGCAGCTGGCCGACGTATTCGGATAGCTTGGAAGCGAAGCTGTCAGACTCGGTGCAGTCGTATGAGTTGATTTTCCAAATGAAGGACAATACCGACACGCTCGCTCGTCTTGAGTTCAACATGGGTCTTAACACGAGCCCGGTATGGATTGGCAATGTGAAGGTGCTGGAGACGGTATCGCCTGATCCGTATCAAGAAAATACGCCAAAGGAGCCGATAAACGGCAATCACGTTTATAATGGCGGTTTTGATCTTGGCAGAATCGACCGGTTGACGTATTGGCATTTTAACGCGGCAGGCGGAACAGCGCTTGCGTCTGTTGATCCCGTTCATCGGCAATTTCATGCAGCCGTTAGCGATGGCGGAGATGCGCCTGGCGACATTAAGCTGGAGCAGCCCGGCATTAATTTGATCGAAGGCAACGATTATAAAATAACGTTTAAGGCAAAAGCAGCGGCTGCGAGAACGATACAGGCAGCATTGTTTAAACAGGATGGAACTCCTTATGCTGCTCCGCAGCAAATCGATCTGACTGCGGAAATGAAGGACTATACGGTCTTGTTTACGATGGAGCATCCAAAGGATGTAAACGGCATTTTAGCCTTTTTGCTGGGCGGGCAGCAGGGTGATGTTTATTTGGATGATATCGCTATGGTACGCGTAGGCGAATTAGCGCTTGCGGATCAATTTCCGTTGAAAAATGGCGACTTTTCAAATGGCAAGGCCAGTTGGACCGAGCATGTGCAAGGCCGATATGACGGATGGGGCTCAAGCGCAGCTTTTACGGCTCAGGATGGGGAGCTGAAGATGGCGATTGCCAGCGAAGGCAACAACCCGTGGGACGTTATGCTGATGCAGACGGATTTTAACCTTTTTAGAGGGAAGACGTATACCGTTTCTCTTGACGTAAGATCCTCGGCAAATCGCGGCATGGAAATCGTGATTGATCAAGGAAATAACCGATTGTTATCGGATAAAGTACAGCTGACGCAAGCGAAGCAGACGTTCAGCTACGAGTTGCAGGCGCAAGGAGACATTACCGCTTCGTTCAAGCTGCTGCTAGGCAAGCTCGACGGTGCGGCTGTAATCGGCGCGCATGATGTATTTGTCGATAATATTCGAGTAGAGCTGAAGGATGCGCGCAGCAAAGCGTTCCTGCTCAAAAATGGGTATTTTGATGAGGGAATGCAGGATTGGAGCACGCACATACAGGGCGTTTATGATGGGCCGTCCAGCGCCGTAATTTCTGCAGATCAGGGTGCCGCAAAAGCTTCTATTGCACACACAGGCTTGAACGCTTGGGACATTATTTTGCAGCAAGGAGCGTTTGCTCTAGCTAGAGGCAATACGTATATCGTTACATTCGCGGCAAGAGCGAGCACGCCGCGGACGATTGAGGCGATTGTCGAGAACAGCTCTTACTCCCGCTTTTTGAACGAGAAGGTGCAGCTTGATGATGTGACAAAAACGTACAGCTACCAATTTACGATGGATCGGGATGATGCCGCCTCCTTTAAGCTGTTGCTGGGCAACCAGGAGGGAACGGTGAACGTTCCGCATGATGTGTTTGTAGATAATGTTCGTGTAGAGCTCAAAGGGGCAAAAGAAGCAGCAGGCGAGAAGGCGCGCAGCGGGAACAACATTACGCTGACTTCGCCTCCGGTGCTGTCCCCGGATGCTTCTGACAATGCATTAGGTCTGGATATCGACATCAGCTTTGCTGATAATGAAGCTTGGAGAAATGCGGTAACGGCTGTCATCGTAGATGGCCGTATACTGCCGGAGAGTGCGTATGTGCTTGCTGCAGGAAAGCTGACGATTGATAAGTCGCAATTCGCTTCTGCGAAAGCATATAGCATATTGATTAAAGCGGCGGGGCATGAGAACGCGCAGGTTATCCAAGACATCCAGCAAGAGGTGATGTGGAGTCTAGTCTGGTCCGATGAATTTGACGGCAGCGGGGACAACTTAGACTCGAACGGCGTCAATCTAGATAAATGGGGATACCAGCTTGGCAACGGCAGCGACTATGGCGTAGCCGATTGGGGCAATAACGAGCAGCAATTTTACCGGAAAGAGAATGTTAAGGTTGAGAATGGGCAATTGTTAATCGAAGCAAAAAATGACGGTTTTGGCGGCAAGCCCTATACATCAGGACGCTTATGGACCAGCCCAACCTTTAGCAAGGCTTACGGAAAATTCGAAGCGCGAATGAAGCTTCCCGAGGGCGAAGGGTTATGGCCGGCATTTTGGATGATGCCGAAGGACAGTGAATATGGCGGCTGGGCTTCGTCCGGCGAAATCGACATTATGGAGGCGCGCGGCAGGCTTCCGGGCGAAGTCGATGGAACGATTCATTTTGGCAAAAATGCTCCGAACAACAAGGCGACAGGCTCGCAGTATCATTTTCCGGAGGGCGAGGATATAACGGGTTATCATTCCTATTCCTTAGAGTGGGAGCCGGGGGAGCTGCGTTGGTACGTAGATGGGAATTTGTATCAAACGATCACCGATTGGAACAGCTGGGGAGCGGATCAGCCTGATAAATATGCGTACCCTGCCCCGTTCGATAAGGAATTTTATATTATCCTGAACATGGCGGTTGGGGGCAATTATGACGGCGGCCGCAAGCCCGATGCGTCTTTGCTTCCAGCGACGATGGAGATCGATTACGTCCGTGCTTATGAGCTGACAGGCAGAGCGTATAAGGAGCCTGTTGATACGACGCTTGCGAAGGATGCTTTTCCCGCGAATGGAAAGAATGCTGTGAATGGCAGCTTTATCTATGACACGGCTTATGCGAAGGGCATCAAGGATGTTACGCTAGCGAGCCCGGAAGTTGATCCGGTTTATTGGAACTTCCTGCATGGCGCTGATTTTGGAGGCGCTGGCGTCGTATCGGTTGTAGAAGCGGATGGCGCTCCATTTGCGAAAATCGATATTTCAAACGGCGGCAATGCGCCGCATGCTTTGCAGCTCGTTCAATACGTTACGCTGGTCAAGGGGCAAGCGTATAAGCTCAGCTTTGATGCGAAGGCGTCTGCGCCAAGAAGCATCAGCGTTAAGCTAGGCGGCGATGCAAATAGCGGATGGGCGGTTTATTCGGATAATTTTGAAGCAGGCTTGAAGGAGCAGGTCGGTCATTATGAATATCGTTTTCTGATGAGCTCCAAAACAAATGCTGCCGCACGGATAGAGTTTAATGCAGGCTCGAATGCGAATGATGTATGGATCGGCGGCGTCCGCCTGGAGCCGGTTGATATGGTGAGCGAGCCAAATGGCGCGAAGGCTCCGCTGAATAACGGAAACCACATTTATAATGGCGGATTTGATGTGGGTACGATGGATCGACTGCAATACTGGAATACATTCGTATCGGATGCAGCGAGCGCAACGGTTAGTGTACACCCTAGCATCCGTGAATTGGATGCCCTGATCGCAAGCGGAGGGGCAGAAGCTTCGGATATTGTGGTGCAGCAGCAGGGCATTAACCTGCTGCAAAGGGATACGTATGCATTCACGTTTGATGCAAAAGCTTCAAGTTCACGTGATATCGCCGTACAGTTTAAGAGCAAGGATGGTGCTGTAACCTATGCGGGACAAACGATCGCGTTAGGCACGGCGTACGAGAAGCATAATATGATCTTTACGATGCCAAATGGCGTTAGCGATATCGAAGGGCAGCTCGTATTTTTGCTAGGCGGCAATGATGCTTCAGTCCAGCTCGACAACGTAAAGCTTATTCGCACAAGCAACCTGAATGTGGATTACACGGGCATCCAATTGTTCCCGCTCAGCAACGGTGATTTTGCAGCCGGCTTGTCGGGATGGGAGCCGTTCACGCAAGGGGGAGCTGCCGCATTCAGCGAAGCCGGTGGCGCGGCTAAAGTAACCGTAACGAATGTAGGCGCAGACAACTGGAACGTCATGTTGAATCAGCCAAACATTCAATTGTCCAAAGGAATGACCTACGTGGTTTCGTTTGACGCAAGCGCCTCTGTTACGCGCGATATTGAGGTTGCACTCGAAAACATTTCGTATGCGAGACGATTCTATTCAGGGCCGATCGTATTGACGCCTGCAATGAAGCATTTTGAATACAATTTTCATGTGACGGCTGACGAGATGACTACACTGAAGTTTCTGCTTGGAAAAACAGCTCAGAGCCCTTCCGGTGCCCATGATGTGTTTATTGACAACGTGGTGCTGGAGGTTCAATATGCGCCGGTGGATCGTCCGCCGACCTTGATCAAGGAATCGGTGGATAAACATGTAGGCGAATCGGTTGAAATTAAGTTTACCGACCATGAAGCATGGAGAACAGCGATTGAAGCCGTCCAAGTGAATGGTGCAGCATTGACGGCAGGGCAGTATTCGGTTCAGCCCGGCAGTATAACGATCGCTGCGGATGTTTTTGCGATCGATCAGCTGTACGCCATTCAAGTGAAGGCTGCCGGCTTCGCAGATGCGAGCATCAAGCAATTAATGCTACCGGGTGACGGCAATCTGGTGTTGAACGGCGGGATGTACAATGGCGCAGCAAGCTGGGAGCACTGGTTCGGCGATGGAGGAGATTCCAAATATGAAGCCAAAAACGGAGTAGCCCAAATCGATATCTTTTATCACGGCGGGATGCACCCTACTTGGAATGTCCCCGTCGGCTGGTCCACGCAGTTTAATCAAAGCGGGATCAAGCTAGAAGCAGGCAAAGCCTATGAGCTTAGCTTTAACGCATGGTCAACGGTTAACCGTCCGATTGGCGTGGAGCTAACGGGGTACAACGCTCAAGCGGTACTGTTTAACTTGTCGGGAGAACAATCTACAACGTATAAGACCAGCTTGCTGCCGAAGAGCAATCTTAATTTGACGCTGAAGTTCCTGCTTGGCAACGTCGTGAACGGCAATTTTGCGACACCGGATGGCGAGCATGCGATCTACATCGACAATGTCGCGATTCGTGAAGTGGCGGCTCCGCCAGTGCTGACAGCCGATGCGACAGATAACAAGGTAGGGCAGCCGATTGAGCTTACGTTTGCCGATCAGCCAGCATGGCGTAACTCGATTGGCCAGCTTACGATTGACGGCGTAGTGGTTCAGAGCAGCAGCTATACGGTGGAAGCGGGTAAAATCAAGCTGGATGCGGCATTATTTGCCGAAATCAAAACCTACGCGATTGCAATTACGGCAGCAGGCTACGGCATCAGCGAAGTGCAGCAGCAGGTGAAGACGGCTGCCGCGAACGTGGCGCTTCATAAGACCGCAACCGCATCATCAGTCTCGCAGCCTGCGGCAAACGCAGTTGACGGTGCGGGCAGCACAAGGTGGGAGACTGCTGCGTCTGATCCGCAGTGGATAGCGATCGATCTGGGAGGCATATACAAGCTGGAGAGCGCCGTCCTTAACTGGGAGGGAGCGTTTGGCAAAGGCTACAAGCTGCAGATCTCTTCTGCGGAAGCCCCTGGCGACAGTGACTGGATAGAAGTGTTTACCGAAGCCGCAGGCAATGGCGGGCTCGACAATATTACGTTAAGTGGGCAAGAGGCAAGGCATATTCGGATGTACGGAACGGCGAGAGGCACAGCCTACGGTTATTCCTTATGGGAGTTTGAGGTCTACGGCTCATGGGTTAGCGGTGGCGGCAACGGCGGCGGCGGTGGTACCGGAGGCGGTACGGATCCGGGTACAGATCCCGGTACAGACCCGGTCTCGTTGAATGTGGCGCTTAACAAAGAGACCGTTGCATCAAGCTATAACGTGGTATTTCCGTCTAGCTTGCTAACTGATGGCAATAAAGACACAAGATGGGAAGCGAATTGGGCCGCAAACAACACGGCTCCTTATTCGCCAGAGTGGTTCTATATTGATTTGAATAGCGCCTATTCCATCAGCAAAATCATTTTGACATGGGAAACCGCATATGGAAAAGCGCTTGATATTCAAGTAGCTGCGCCTGGCAGTGATTTATCGGCTGAAAGCGCGGATTGGCAGACGGTGCATTCGCTCAACCGTACATTAAATGCGGCGGGGAAGCAGGAGGAAGCCATCACTCTGCCGAGCAGTGCCCACGCAAGATATGTACGTATTTTAGTTACGGATAAGGGTCTTCCGCCGTATGGTCCGTCGCTTTTTGAAATCGAGATTTATGAATAACCAAACCCTTTCGAACGTCTAGTGAGTATCGCTAAAAGAGCGTACCTTGCAGGTCAATCCTGTGAGCTACGCTCTTTTGTCGTTCATTTTCCTGCTTATCGAATGCATAATGGAATGGGGAATGATAATAATGATGATTTAATGAAGGATATTAAATATATATTGCGACATAAATAAATATATGATACATATTAAATAACGGAAATGACTTGAACCTGTATGCTAATGATCTATTCCGTCATTTGAGAGCAAAGGGAGACTGGATCATGGAGAGAGAATTGGCATTAGAGCTAGTAAGAGTAACGGAATTGGCGGCATTGGCATCCGCACCATGGATGGGAAGAGGCGATAAGAATAGTGCGGATGGAGCGGCAACGTCGGCGATGCGCTATATGTTTGATTCGGTGTCCATTCGGGGAACGGTCGTCATAGGCGAGGGTGAAATGGATGAAGCGCCAATGTTATACATTGGAGAAGAAGTAGGCAGCCTGAACGGGCCGGAGGTGGACGTTGCGGTTGATCCTTTGGAAGGAACGGAAATTGTTGCAAAAGGATTAAACAACGCGATGTCCGTTCTCGCAGTCGCAGGGAAAGGCCAGCTGCTGCATGCCCCGGACATGTACATGGAAAAGCTGGCATTTGGCCCAGCGCTAGTTGGCAAGCTATCGATTACGGACCCTATGGACGTGACGCTTCGTAAAGCGGCTGACGCTTTAAATAAGAAGGTTTCGGATTTAACGGTTATGATTTTGGACCGGACGCGTCATGAGTCAATCGTGAAGGTGCTGCGCAAGGTGGGCGTTCGCATTAAGTTCCTATCGGATGGCGACGTTGCGGGTGCGATGGCACCGGCTTTTCCCGAGGCGGGCATCGATTTATATGTAGGCTCGGGAGGCGCGCCGGAGGGCGTGATCGCGGCAGCTGCGCTAAAATGTCTAGGCGGAGAGCTGCAGGCTCGCTTGATGCCGGCAGACGGCAATGAATACAACAGATGTGTGCAGATGGGAATTGACGATCCGTACCGCGTGCTGACCATGGAGGATATGATCGGGACGGGGGACGTTTATTTTGCGGCAACCGGCGTTACGCCAGGCGAGTTTTTGGGCGGGGTGCAATATTTCCCCGACCAACGGGCGGAGACACATTCCATCGTCATGCGGGCCAAGACCAAAACCGTACGCTTCGTCCGCGCCCTTCACTATTTACCGAACAAAACGTTCCTGAACGAAAATAAATAAGCAAACGCAGGGTTTGCTCATAGCGCCTGATATGTCTGAAAAGTCTTATATGGGAGAGAGGGGGCCAAGGCAGCATCGTATTTTTATCGCTGAACAGTTGGCACATTGCTTCAAAAGTAGATATTTATAGACGAACTTGTTATTAACAGGAAAATCGGTTTGACCCCTTAATTTTGGAGTTTTAATTGGAATTCAATAGTCGGTTCTTACGCTTGCACTTTATTTCGAGTAAATGCTCCAGAATTCAAAANGGTTGTTATAAAAGTCTAAGTATCGGTCTATCGCTTCGTAGGCATCTGCAAACGTTTCAAACTCATTTTTTTGCAAAAGATCTCGCTCTAACTGGCTATGATAGGATTCAATGTAAGCATTCATATTCGGCGATTTTGGCGGGATCCTCTCGTGATGAATATGGAACTCCTCGCAGGCATCACCAAACACGTTAYTGATATACTGTGGGCCGTTATCCGTTCGGATGATAGGTCCTTTTCCATCTTTCTTAGGATCAAGCTTGCGTGTCTTCAGTGCCTCCTTAAGAGCTTGYACGACATGCTTCCCTTCACAGGTTGGACCACKGTATTGTGCCACAATGGATCGGTCAAATACATCAATGTAGCTTAAGATAAAAAAGAATCGATCTAGTCCAGCAATATGACCATATTTAATATCGCATTGCCATAACTGGTTCGGTGCATGAATCTCATGATTAGCTGCGAGCTTTCGTGGATACTTGGGACGGCTGACMCTCTGCGGCTGCAGGATATCTAGWTCTTTACAGAGCCGATATACTTTCTTGTCGTTGATGACCAGGTCGTGTTGATTCCAAAGGCTCACAGCTAGTTTTTCGTAGCCGTAAATATGTTCCTCGCCTGCAATGAGCTCCAGCAGCCATTCTTCRATTTGTGCGTCACAAACCTTTTCTCCAGCCTTCGTGTAGGAATAGCCTKGGATGGGACGACCACGTTTTTGAGTTGGCTCTGTAGCCAATGCTTTTGTGTTTGAAGACTTCTGGTTGTCCGTCCTTTTTTTTCGGTCGTAGTATGTTGATGCTGCGASCCCAACGATAGAGAGTACCCATGATGYCTCGTATCCCCGCTTAATAAACATGTTGGCAATGGCTATCTTTTCGGATAAGCGKGGTTGGGCTTTTTTAAGAGCTCACGCAAGATCTCTAGTTCGAYTTCCTTTTCACCTAAAAGCTTCATAGCTCTGTTGTACTTTAACTCATAATCTTCTTCTGGGAGTGGTCCTTCAGCAATATCCTTCTTCTCAACTGCTAATGAGTCACGGTATTCTCTCACCCAGACCCTTACCGATTCGGGATTCAGATCATGCTTTCTCGCTGTATGACTAAAGTTGCCCCMTTGCAGGGCCTCCTCAACTACCTTCATTTTGTACGCTTCACTTTGTCTTTTTCTCCTCATTATCCCTCACCTCATCCATATACATAGTGTACTATGGATTCCAATTCGGACTCCAATGGAATTAGGGGGCTAAAGAGAAAGTAGCAAAATTAGCTGGAGTTTTTCCTGCTAAGTTTGCTGAAAGCAGCTTGTTGATAGTGGTAGTATGAGTGCGTGGACGCTGCTGCTCCGGATCAAGAAGATTCAGCGGCTAGCTGCCGCCGGGAATGAACTTTTTTACCCAGGTGCCGAAGCTTGCCGGGTTGCGGGACTGGATTAGGACTACGCCTTCGCCGCGGAAGCGGCATACAAGTCCCTCGCCGCTCGTAATGCTGGACAGCCAGCCCTTCGACGCTTTTTCAATCGTATAATTCATGTAACCAGGCCAGGCGACCAAGTGGCCGTTATCGACGATGACTTCTTCGCCAGCACTCAGGTTTAGCGCATGTATCGCTCCATAGGAGGAAAGGAACACGGTGCCTTTGCCGCTGATTTCTACGATAAAGAAACCTTCGCCGGACAGGAGTCCCTTGCCTAGGTTTTGCATTTTTGTGTTAACCTCTATGCCGCTGGTGCCAGCCAAGAAGCCGTCTTTCTGAACGTATAGCTTATAAGATCCATCGAGCTCAATCGCCTCAATATCGCCGAGGGAAGGAGGAGCAAGGTGAACCTCGCCTTGTCCTCGATTCGCCGTCATTTCTTGGAAAAAGAAGGTTTCCCCGCTCAGCATCCTGCCGAGTCCTCGCATGAATCCGCCGTCAGTCGTACCTTTTAGGTCGATCGTTGGCGACATGGATACCATTGCGCCCATTTCAGCTTTCACGCTCTCGCCCGGGTTCAGCCTTACCTTCAACATGGCAAAGGAGCCTTTATAAAAAATATCGTAATTCATAAGTTATCCTCCTAAAGGTTTTGCGTTAGCAAAATCCTGCTTCGTAAGAATATGCCTAAAGGTTTTACGCGAGTAAAACCCAGCTTGGTAGGAGTAAAAGGAAAGGTTTTGCGTAAGCAAAACCCTGCCCTCTAAGGGTAGGCCTGAAGACGTCTCATTAGCAAAGTCGACCTTTTCGACCTACCCCGCGGTTAAACTATATTTAATCCAGCGGAGGCTGCGTCGCGCCTTCGCGCTCGGCTTGTCTGCGGTGTGCCATCCGGCTGGCTGCTGACGCAGCGATCGCTCCGACGATATCGTCTAGGAACGTGTGGATCTCGCCGCTGTTTTTATCGTTCAGCCTAACCAAAATGCCCGGCTTCAGCTTGTCGACATATCCAAAATTCGTAAAGCCGATGCTTCCATAAACATTGACAATCGACAGCGCCAAAATTTCATCGCAGCCATAAAGGCTCTCGTCATGCTTAATCATATCCTGCAGCGGTGGCATCAGCTTGCCCTCCTCGGCGAGGATATCGAGCTGAATACCGGTCAATACGGCATTTTGTACCTCGCGCTTTGACAAGACAGCATCCACATGCACAATGCAATCCTCAGGCGTCAAGCCGGGGAAATAGTCCTTTTGCAGAAAATGCACAAGCTCGGCGATTGCAAGTTTTGTTACTCCGCGCTTGATGAGCCATTCGTCTGTAGCGTCAGCCACTTTGCGGCTATTGAGGCTATAAATTTCGGGATTGGACATGTTTTTGTTCCCCCTTAGGATTTTATGGACAAAACTGGTCTAAAACAGGGAAGGGCTCGTATACATAGTACTACAAATAAGGAGTTGTACAAAGCCGCCAGGCAAAACTTGATTAGGGAGGAAAGGTCAATATGATTCAAAAAAGATGGATTAGGGGTGCTGTACTTTCTGGAGTTTTGGTTCTGCCTATGTTAACCGCAGGCTGCGGCCTGTTCTCGCAAGAGACAAGCAAGCCAATCGATCCGCCGCAGATCGAGCAGAAAGAAGGGGTAGAGGGCGCAGAAACCGGACAGGCAGTAGGCGTTGGCGATGAATCGCAAATGACGGTTTATCTCGAGGACCGCAATGGTTATTTGGCACCAATCTCGCTTCAAACAACACTTGGCGCGAACGAGGCAGCCGGGCAGAAGGCGCTAGAAATGATGGTGGAGAACGGCGCTTACGCGAATCAACTGCCAGAGGATTTCCGAGCGGTTATCCCGCAAGGCACGCAAATTAAGTCCTACAAATACGATAAGGAACAAAAGCTTGCTATCGTCGATTTTTCCGAGCCGTTCACCAATTACAATGCTAAAGACGAGCGGACGATCGTGGAAGCCATCACTTGGACGCTTACGGCTATGCCAGGGATTGAAGGGGTAGAAATCTGGTATCAAGGCGCGAAGCTTCCGGAAATGCCGGTTGACGGTTACCCGCTTGACGATAAGCTGACGCGGGCGGTTGGCATCAATATCGAGGCGGCTGAGGGCGTGAACTACGCGCAATCTACGCCTGTTACGCTATACTTCTCGGCTCAGACTTTAAACGAGGAACAATATTACGTACCGGTTACCCGCTTAGTCGCTCGCTCAGCCTCGCCTACGCAAGCAGCGCTAGAGCAGCTCATCTCAGGACCGCTTAACAAAAAAGAGCTGACAAGCGTCATTTTGCCGGATGTTCAAGTCAAAAACGTCGTGCAGGAAGGCGATGTCGTCACGGTTGATTTGCAGGATGAGGCGTATAAGGATGGAGAAAAGCTGCCGACTGAAATGCTTCAGGCGCTCGTGCTATCCGTCACCGAAAATTCGAAAGCAACAACCGTTCAAATCAAGGTAAACGGGGAATCCAACGTCGTAGACATGGCTGACCAATCCTATAGCCAGCCAGTAGGCAGACCGCATCACGTGAATGCCATTAAATCGTAATGCTGGACCCGTTGCAATGAAGAGGCTGCTCCAAAGGAAATTCCTTTGAGCAGCCTCTTTTTTCTTTTTCAGGCGCAGCGGATGCAATTCGTTGCCTACTTTGTTAAAATAGGAAGGATTGTAGGATGGGATCGATTGGCTTCAATTAAGCAAAGGTTTTGTATACGAATCATACAACGCAGGACTCAGGAGGAAATTAGCATGAGAAACGACGGTCGGCAACCGAACCAGCTTCGGCCGGTAACCATAACGACAGGTGTCAATAAATACGCTGAGGGCTCGGTCCTTATCGAGGTAGGAGATACGAAGGTTATTTGTACGGCAAGCCTTGAGGACCGTGTGCCGCCTTTTATGAAGGGACAAGGCAAGGGCTGGATTACAGCTGAGTACGCCATGCTTCCGCGCGCTACCCACTCGCGCAACATTCGCGAAGCGGCAAAAGGCAAACTAACCGGACGGACGATGGAAATTCAACGCTTGATCGGGCGTGCACTGCGTTCGGTTGTTGATTTGCAGGCGCTTGGAGAGCGGACAATCACGCTCGATTGCGACGTTATCCAAGCGGATGGCGGCACGCGCACGACTTCAATTACCGGGGCGTTCATCGCGCTTTCGATTGCGATCAATAAGCTTTCCGAGAGAGTGCAGTTCGCGAAATACCCGATTACTGATTTTCTGGCATCGGTAAGCGTAGGCGTTATTCAGGAGCGGGCATTGCTCGATCTGAACTATGAAGAGGATTCCAAAGCAAAGGTCGATATGAACGTTGTTATGACGGGCAGCGGCAAATTTGTTGAGGTGCAGGGGACTGGCGAGGAAGCTCCTTTCTCAAGGGAAGAGCTTAACCAATTGCTTGCACTTGGGGAAGAGGGCATTGCGGAGCTGATCAGCAAGCAGCGTGATGTGCTGGGACCTTTGGCAGCTCGAATCGGAGGTTAACGTCCATGGCGAAGCACTCCATTTTATCGCATGAGGTTATTGTAGTTGCAACCAAAAATGCAGGCAAAGTGAAGGAGTTCGCGCACGCGCTCCAAAAGCTTGGCAAAGAAACGGCAAGCCTGCTCGACTATCCGCAAATTCCAGATATCGTGGAAGACGGCGATACGTTTGCTGCGAATGCGCGAATTAAAGCGAAGACGACGGGCGATGCGCTGGGCGTTCCCGTGCTGGCGGATGATTCCGGGCTGCGCGTCTTCGCGTTAGGCGGTGATCCAGGCGTCTTCTCGGCTCGCTACGCGGGCGAAGATGCGACCGACGGCGATAACAACGCGAAGCTGATCGAGGAGCTGGGGCGTCTGTTTGAAAAGAAGGAGCTGCAGCATCTAGGCAAGCTGCCTGACGGTTCGCAGTTGCTGAGCAAAGCCCAATTCGTATGCGCATTAGCGCTGTATGACCCGGCAACCGGCGAATTCGTGGAAGCAGAAGGCACGGTAGACGGCGTTATTACAGATATTCCGCATGGCGCCGGCGGCTTTGGTTATGATCCGTTCTTTTGGCTGCCAGAGCTAAACCGCGGAATGGCTGAGCTGACGAAGGAAGAGAAGCAGCAGATCAGTCACCGCGGCGAAGCGCTTAGACAGCTGCTTCCGCTGCTTGCGCAAGCCTAATAAAAAATAAAGAAGCCCCATCTGCAGCAAGCCGAATGAACCGGCTCTGTCAGATGGGGCTGTTTTGTTGTGCCTATCAGCCAATTACGACTTTGTATTGCTTGAGCCATAAATTCACTTGATACAAGTAGGCGAAGAGCTGCGGGCCGGACATGAGCTGGCCGAACCAAGGAATGTTTGATTTTGCTGAATCCGATTCTGCGAGCTCCCTCACCTTCTGCACATTGATCAGCGGAAGCAGCGGGGAGTTAGGATCGTCCAGCACGTCAAGCAGCAGCCCTTTGACGGCGGCTAAATAATTCGGGTTATGCGTTTTTGGATAGGGGCTTTTTTTGCGGGTTAATACGTCTTCAGGAAGAACGCCGCGCAGCGCTTTGCGCAAAATGCCCTTCTCCCTGTCGCCGGAGCTTTTGATCTCCCACGGAATGTTCCAAACATACTCCACAAGCCGGTGATCGCAGAACGGGACCCGAACCTCTAGACCGGCAGCCATGCTCATTCGATCCTTGCGGTCGAGCAGCGTTGGCATGAAGCGGGTAATGTTCAAATAAGACATTTGCCGCATTTTGCGGAGCTGCTCGGTTTCGCCATCCAGATGCGGAACCTCGGCTATCGCTTGCGCGTATCGGTCGCAAATGTAATCAAGCGGTTTGATCCAAGCGGCAACGTCAGGGGCAAGCAAATCGGCGCGCATCGCGGAGGCAAGCGACCACGGGAAGGTGTTCGCACTCAGCGCCTCCTCGCGATGAAACCATGGATAGCCGCCAAATATTTCATCTGCCGCCTCGCCTGATATTGCTACGGTAGCGTCTTTCTTGATTTCATGGCAGAAGAGCAGCAGCGAAGCATCAACATCAGCCATGCCGGGCAGATCGCGTGCGAAGGTAGCGGCCTTTAAGGCGCCAACCAGCTCAGGCGTATCGAACTGGATCGGATGATGGATCGTGCCAAGATGCGTCGTCATTCTCTCAATCCACGGGGCGTCGCTATTGGGCTGGAAGGCATGCGCCTTAAAATGCTTGTCGTTGTCGGTATAGTCGACCGAATACGTATGGACATTGCCTTGCCCGTTTTCATTGTAATAGTTGACCGCAAGCGTCGTCAGCGCGCTGGAATCAAGTCCGCCGGAGAGCAGCGTGCACACCGGCACGTCGGAGACGAGCTGGCGCTCAACCGTATCCTTGAGCAGCTCTCGCACATGCTCCGCCGTTCCTGCAACATCATGCGGATGCGGACTGCTTTCAAGCTGCCAATAGGTAACCGTCTTGATGCCTGCGTGATTGACCGTCATGCAGCGGCCAGGCCTTAGCTCGCTAATTTGCTTATATACGCCATGGCCCGGAGTACGCGCGGGGCCAAGTATGAATATCTCTGCAAGTCCCTCTGCGCCGACCTCAGGCTTTACCGCCGGGTGGGCCAATATACATTTTTGCTCCGAGCCAAAAATAAATAAACCGTCCTGCGTGCTGTAGAAAAGCGGCTTAACGCCAAGCCGGTCACGCGCAAGGAACAGCTCCTGCTGGGCTACATCCCAAATGGCAAACGCAAATATGCCGTTAAACCGCTCCACGCATGCTTTGCCCCACTCCATAAATGCGACCAGCAGCACTTCCGTGTCACAGCTTGTGGTAAACATTCTGCCTCTGCTTTCCAATTCCTTGCGGAGCTCAGGCGCATTATACAATTCGCCGTTATAGACGACGACATATTTGTCATCACCGGTATGGCGGATCATCGGCTGTGCGCCATTCTCCGGGTCAATGACGGATAAACGTCGATGCCCTAAAGCGCAGTGCGCTGATATCCACGTGCCGGAAGCGTCGGGACCGCGCGGTGCAAGGGTGTCAGTCATCTTCTCTAAGCTCTCACTTTGCTTAGTCAGATCACGGTTCCAATCGATCCAGCCGGTAATTCCACACATCGATCTCATTCCTCTCTTTTGCTGGTCTCAAAGTAGCGATAATATCAGTTATATGCGGAAAAAGGGATAAAATGTCTGTCCGACGGGGGATGCTAGAGGTGTCTGTAAAAGTTAATGAGGCAGGAAGGAGCATGCAATTCATGGATGAACGGGAGACAGGCAGCGAGGAACGCAAGCCCTATTATGTGTCGGTACAGGCGGGACAAATATTAGAGGACCCGCAGGCGGCAGCATATGAGCTCGAGATTATCGTGAACGAGGAAGAGCATACGCGGCTTAGGGAACTCATGGATGAGCTGTCCAGCATGGACGAAGCGGAGATGTTTCATTTCTCCCATCACCCTTACGGGTCTGCAAGCGATAGCGAAATAAACGGCGGCTATGATGAATTGATTCAACGCATTTATAAGCAGTTGTATGAGCATGGCACGGATGCGACGAAGCGGCACATCGAGTCGATGCAGCTGCTATAATTTTTGCCATAAGAAGAGGGTGTGCCGGAAGCGAAGCTGCTGCTGGCGCATCCTTTTTTTCATGCTGAAAAATCCGCCGATTTCAATGGTGTTCATTCTATTAAATTGCCTAAATAAATGATATACTTCTACAACAAAAAGAGCTCCCGTTCACGATGTCACTGAGAAGGGCAGACCATCTATGAAAAATAAAGCCTCATTGCAGTTTAAATTAACCGTCGGTTTTTTGGCGGTAACCGTGCCGTTGTTTTGCCTGCTTATATTTATCAATTATTATGCGATGGACGTCGTTCGCAATCAGGTAGGCCAATCGACAAAAAATATGCTTTCCATGTATATGGGTGAGATTGACCGGACCCTTGAGGATGGCGAAAATTATATTTACAATTATATTGCCAAAAATTCGGATTTGCGGACTTACTCGACTGCCACACATGAAAGCGCTAACTATTTTTTCGCTAAAGTACGGAATCAAAATCAGATGGTTGCCGACATGAGCGGCTTCGATCATGTGAATATGATCTTTATTTATTCGCCCAATGACGATGAGCTCCTTAGTACCGCGTTTGAAGGCGGGGACTTTACGGATTATGAGCATGCCAGCGCAGCTTTGCGCGACTTTCTCTCTAAGCAGGACGAAACATCGCTTGCGGAGAAAAAGTGGAAGGTTATCCAGTATGATGGCCAATCGGCGATTGTCAGGCTGGTTAAGACTGAGTACGGCCTTGTCATGGGCATGTGGATCGATATGAACCGATTAATGGTCCCTTTTCTTTATTTGGATATCGGGGAAAACGGACAAGCGATGTTTGCTTCGGACGACGGAACGATTTTGACCGACACGGGGGCTGGAGAGATCGCGCAAGGCAATAGGCTATTGCTGCCGGCAGCCAATGAGCCTTACAAAGAACTGGCAGGGGACGCGGATTACATCCTCGTTGCGACCAAGTCGCTTTTCTCAGACGTCTACTTGTCCGTACTCGTGCCGGAATCGAAGCTATTGCAGCAGCTGCCTTACTTTCAGCGCCTTATTTATCTCATCCCAATAGCAGGAGCAGCCGTTCTTGCGATTTACTTGCTGTTTTTGCGGACGACCCTTTTGAAGCCGATGAGCGATTTAATTAAAGGGATGAGACAAATCAAACGGGGAGAGCTGAAAGCGCGGCTGGGCGATGAGAAATCAAAGGAATTTTCGATAATAAACGATACGTTTAACGATATGGCGGCTGAAATTCAGGATCTGAAAATAAACGTCTACGAAGAGCAGATTCGAACGCAGCAGGCCGAATTAAAACATTTGCAAGCGCAAATCAACCCTCATTTTTTACTGAATGCGATCAATATTATTTACAATCTGGCCGAGTTGAACAAAAATGATTTAATTAAACGGATGTCTACGCATATTTCCAAATACTTCAGATTCGTTACCCGAACGAATGTCGGCTTTGTAAGCGTGTCTAATGAGCTGGAGCATATCGAAAGCTATTTGGAAATTCAGCAGCTTCGTTTTCCGAACTATTTGAAGTTTGAGCTGACGATGGAGCATGGATTAGAGCAGGCGGCAATACCACCGCTGCTGATCCAGCCCTTTGTGGAAAATGCGATCAAGCACGGCTTCGAGATGGGGGCAGAGCCGTTCCAAATAAAGGTTCATCTGGGATGGGGGAGCAAGGACGCGGAGCCGATAAGCTCTTATGAGATCATTATTTGCGATAACGGAAGAGGGATCGCGGAGGAGAAGCTTGCGGAGCTGAACGATACGCATTCGTATCTTTATTCCGGCGAGGGGAGTCTCGGCATTTGGAATGTGCGCCAGCGGCTAAAGCTGCAATATGGGGATGCTGCGGAGCTTACGATGAGCACCGGCGAGCCAAAAGGGACCTGCATCAAACTAACGATACCATTCCGGACACTTTCCGAGTGAGAAGGAGCTGAGCTAAACGATGTTTCAATTGTTAATCGTCGATGACGAATGGTTTGCTGTTGAAGGGATTAAATCTGGCGTGGATTGGAGCGGCCTCGGAATCACGGCCATTTACGAGGCGTTTAATGTCGACCAGGCGAAATTGCAGCTGGCTCAGACAGAGGTGGATGTCATTCTTTGCGATATTGAAATGCCTGGGCAGAGCGGGATCGAGCTGGCAGAGTGGGCAAGGGAAAACTTTCCCTCCGTGCCCATCATCTTTTTGACCTGCCACGCGGACTTCGCTTATGCGCAAAAAGCGATTCATCTCGGCAGCTTTGACTATTTGCTGAAGCCGGTCGATTTTGACGTCCTAAAAATGACGGTAAGCAAAGCGCTGGACCAGCAGCTCGAAGCGAAAAGAGATAAGCAGCAAAACGAGATTTATCAGAAATACTTCAAAATGTGGGAATCGAACAAAACGGTGCTTTACGAACGTTTTTGGCAGGATTTGATGTGGCAGCGCATCGTTCCCTTGCCCTCGCATATTGAACGGGCGCTAGCAGCTAATGACATGCCGGTTAAGGCGGGTTACAGCGTTCTTCCCCTATTAATTAGCTTAGAGAAGTGGGAGAAGCCCTTTAGCATGCGGGATGAGGAAGTAATGGAGTATGCGGTGCGCAAGACAGCCGAGGAGCTGTTGCTTCAGAATGAGCCTGGCCAAGTGATACGTGACGGCAACGGCGTGCTGTTTGCTCTGTTTTTTGACGAGGGAACGAAGGAGCATGCGCGATCCTTTGACCAAATAAAGAAAAGATGCCAAGCCTATATCGAAGCGTGCTCCGTCTATTTATATTGCAAGGTATCCTGTTATATCGGCGAATGGTCGTCTCTCTCCGCGTTGTCGCAGTCTTACAACGCGCTGATCCAAATGGAGCTGAACAATGTTACGGCGAGCCAGGCGGTTCTTTTTTATAAGGAACAGACGTTGTCCAGCAAAGAGGTCCAACTGCCTGCTTTTTTTGAATGGGCGGAGCTGCTGGAGCAGGCTAAGGATGATCAATTGCAAAAAATCGCATCAGACATGTTCGACAAGCTGGGGACGGACGCGGGGATAAAAGGAGAGACGCTGACCATCATTTACCATGGGCTGCTGCAAACCGTCTATTATGTGCTTCAGAAGCGCGGCGTGCCTGCACATGCGGTGCTGGGAAACGGCGTAACGTTAGATTCGGCTACGGCAACCAAGTCGCTTGTTCATTTGCGGGCATGGACGATGCGGCTTATCGAAGCGGTATGCGACCATTTTTCGAGCATAGAGAAAGAATCGACGATTGTGGAGAAGGTCAAGCGATTGATTGAAACGCATCTATTCGATGAAATGTCCCGCGAGAGCTTGGCGGCAAGCGTCCATATTAACCCTGCTTATTTATCAAGGCTGTTCCGCAAGGAGAGCGGAATGAGCCTGTCTGACTATATGATTCAGCAAAAAATGAAAAAGGTGAACGAGCTGCTGCTAAACTCGGGCGAAACGGTAAGCAATATCGCTAAAATGTTTCATTACACGAACTTTTCGCATTTCTCCAAGCTGTACCGCAAATATTATGGGCTTAATCCGCAGGAGTACCGCAAGCAGTTTTCCAAAAACCAATAAATGGAGGTTACATGCAGGCTTCCGTTTCAGCTTTAACCGAGAGTCATGTGCTAAGCGCGGGCTCTTTTTTTTGTATGTATGATTAAATGTCACAATCCGTATCGAGCAAGTCATTTAAGAGGTAGGTCGCATCCGCGGAACCAGATATGATTGCTTCATAGAACACTAACGACTTGGAGCGATGCATATTGAAAGCCGCAAAGACAGGAAACGGCAGCAGAACAGCCTTCTGGAGGATGCTGAGAAAACATCGGGTTTTGCTGCTGATGACGGTGCCGGGCATTTTGTATTTTTTGATCAACAATTATTTGCCGATGTTTGGCGTCATTATCGCATTTAAGGATTTGAATTACGCAAAGGGCATACTCGGGAGCGATTGGGTCGGCTTTAAAAATTTCGAGTTTCTGTTTCAGACGGATCGAGCTTATCTCATCACGCGCAATACCGTGCTCTACAATGCTCTCTTTATTGTAATCAACGTCATACTGGGCGTCGGCGTTGCGATTCTGCTCAATGAGCTTAAGAAAAAGCTGATGTCACGCTTTTACCAAAGCATTATTTTGCTCCCTTATCTGCTCTCTGCGGTCATTGTCAGCTATCTGGTGTTCAGCTTTCTTAGCGTGGAGTATGGATTCGTGAACAAGCTCATTCTTGAGCCGCTAGGCTTGGACGGCATTACGTGGTATAGCGAGCCCAAGTATTGGCCGTATATTTTGACAATCGTGAATGTGTGGAAAAGCGTCGGGTATTTCAGCATCATCTATTTGGCGGCGATCGTAGGCATAGACGCCGAGTATTATGAAGCGGCAACGCTTGACGGAGCGAGCAAGTGGCAGCAGGTACGCTTGATTACGTTTCCCCTCATCATTCCAGTCGTCATGATTATGACGCTGCTGCAGGTGGGCAAAATTTTTAACGCGGATTTTGGTTTGTTCTATCAGGTTCCTATGAATTCGGGAGCATTGATGTCTGCTACGGATGTTATTGACACCTATGTGTACAGGGCTTTGATGCAAATGGGAGATGTCGGAATGGCTTCGGCGGCAGGCTTGTATCAATCGGTGCTTGGTTTCTTGCTCATCTTCGGCGTGAATTACATCGTTAGAAAAATAAACAGCGATCACGCGTTATTTTAGGCTAGGGGGAACAAGGCTATGCTTTTATTAAAAAGGAGCCCGCAGTTTTTGATCCATTTGTTTTTTGTGCTGTACATCGCGGCGACGGTTTTTCCTTTGCTGCTAATATTCATGGTGTCGATTACGGAAGAAAAATCATTGCTGCGCAACGGCTACTCTTTCTTCCCTGAGATCATCGATTTTAGCGCATACACGTACCTGTTCTATGATTCCTCGACGATCGTTAACGCTTACGCTGTGACTATATTCGTGACGGTTGCAGGCACGTTTTGCGGACTATTGCTAACAGCGCTGTTTGCTTATCCCATCTCGCGCAAAGACTTTCCGCTGCGGAAGGTGCTGACCTTCTACGTGTTTTTCACGATGCTCTTCAATGGCGGGCTAGTGCCTTGGTATCTGGTTTATACGAATCTGTTGAATATCAATAACACGCTGCTCGCTTTAATCGTGCCTAATCTGCTCATCGGCGGCTTTAACGTGCTCATTATGCGAACGTTCTTCACCACGACGATTCCGCCGGAGGTCATTGAATCAGCCTCGATGGACGGAGCTGGCGAGCTGCGCATATTTTTTCAAATCGTGCTGCGGCTGTCCCTTCCCGTCATGGCGACCATTGGTTTGTTTATGACGCTTGCCTACTGGAACGATTGGTACAACAGCTTAATCTATATTAATGACATCGATATGTACAGCATCCAGTATTTGCTCAACAAAACGTTAACGGACATTCAAGTGGTGCTGAATCAGACAACCGGCTCGCTTCAATCGCAGTTGCTGGCGAGCGTTCCGACGGAAACGGTCAGGATGGCAATGGCAGTCGTCGGGCTTGGGCCGATTGTGCTCGCGTATCCCTTTTTCCAACGTTATATTGTGCAGGGGATGACGGTTGGCGCTGTAAAAGGCTAATGCTGGAGCTAACGGCCCAGTTTAGTATAGCTATCATCAATATAAATACGGGAGGGGTATCACAATGAAACAAAGAAAGGGCAATTACGTTTGGCTGCTTATGGTGCTCGTGATTTCACTTATTTCCTCTGGCTGCGGCAGCTCGAATGCGCCTACTTCAAACAGCAATAAAGGCGAAGCGACGAACTCCGGTGCAACTGGGGAGAAAAAGCTTGATCCGTACAAAATCGTTCTCGTGCTCCCAGGCTCGCAGCCTAAGGACGAGCAGCTCGTACTGGATAAAGTAAATGTCATCCTAAAAGAAAAGATCAATGCGACGCTTGAAATCCGTTCGATCGATTGGAGCGCATGGGGAGATAAAACGAACCTGATGTTTACGTCGAATGAAGCGTTCGATCTCATATTCTCCGCAGGCTGGAACGGCTTCTCGCAGCAGGTAGGCAAAGGCCAGTTCATTCCTTTGGATAGTCTGGTAAAAGAGTACGGCGGCGCCTTCCTCGACACGATTGATCCGGAAATCGTCAATGCGGCCAAAGTAGACGGCAAATTGTACGGCATGGTCGCCAACAAGGAGTTTGCGGCTGACAAAGGATTGATTTTGCGCAAGGACCTGGTTGATAAATATAAGTTCGACCTATCGAAGGTGAAGGAGCTTTCGGATCTTGAGCCGCTGCTCAAAACGATCAAAGACAATGAACCGGGCGTTACCCCGTTTATCGTGAACGGCGGAGCTTCTCCTTCTGCGGCTATTCTCGATTACGGCTATTATGACCTGCTTGGCGATGGACCCGGAGAGCTGGCCCGTACCGGCGAAGGGCTTAACGTGATTAGCAAAATCGAAGATCCCAAGTATATGGAATATGCCAAGCTGATGCGCAAATGGTTTTTGGCTGGCTATATCAATAAAGATGCGGCTACGCTGCAGGACGTCGGCAAGGCACTCGGCTCGGGTAAAGCATTTGCGCAAACCGGCTCGTTCAAGCCAGGCTCCAATTTGGAAAATTCCCGTTCGCAGGGAACGGAATTGGTAGAGATTCAGCTCATGTCGCCATTTACCAGCACAACGGATGCGACCAGCGCGGTGCTTGCCATCTCGCGGACGTCCAAAAATCCAGAGCGCGCCATGATGTTCGTTAATCTTTTGTTCTCGGACAGCGAGCTCATGAATTTGCTTATTAACGGAATCGAAGGCACGCATTATGTCAAAAAATCGGATAATATCATTGATTTTCCGGAGGGCGTAGACGGCAGCAGCTCGGGTTATCCGCCAACCAGAAACTGGATGCTGGGCAACCTTCCCTTAATTCATATCTGGGCAAACGAAGATCCGAACAAATGGCAGGCGTATAAGGATTATAACGAGAGCGCCGAGAAATCGCGTGCCTTAGGTTTTACCTTTAACGCTGAGCCTGTCAAAACGGAAATTGCGGCGACAAGCAACGTGGAGAAGGAATTTAAAAACGTCATCGTTACCGGCTCTGTTGATCCGGAAGAGCAAATTCCCGTTTACATCGAGAAGATGAAAGCGGCAGGGATGGATAAAATCGTCGCAGAGAAGCAAAAACAGCTGGACGAATGGGCTAAAACAAATAAATAAGCGCCGGAGCGACGGAAATGGAGTGATAACCAATGAAAGAAATAAAAGTCGGCATTATTGGGCTTGGCGGCATGGCTAACATGCATATGGAGGGTATAGCGAGGCTCGAAGGGATACGGATTACTGCCCTTTGCGATTCCTTGGGCGAGGCGGTGAACCGAACCGGCGACAAGCTGGGCATTCCGCTTGATCGCAGATTCGCCCATTATGCTGATTTGATAACATGCGCTGAGGTGGATGCCGTCCTGTCCATTACGCCAAATGACGCTCATTACGAAATCGTGAAATGCTGCTTGCTGCACAGCAAGCCAATTATGACGGAGAAGCCCTTCACGCGTACCTTCGAGGAAGCGCATGAATTGCATCAGCTGTATGTCGAAAATCCCATTCCATCTATGGTTGGTTTCTCCTATCGTTATGTGCCATCGTTCCGCTATGCCCGTGATCTGATTAAGCAAGGGAAGATCGGGCAAATCAGGCATGTATTCGTCCAGTATTTGCAATCATGGGGCGTGCCGGTATACGATACGCCGATGAATTGGCGCTATCGGAGCGAAATAACAGGAACGGGCGCACTCGCCGATCTTGGCTCTCATATGGTTGATGCGGCACGCTATATGATCGGAGAATTTGATGAAGTAATGGCGCAATTGAAAACCTTTATTCCAAGCCGGCGCGATCCTGTTACAGGTGAAATGGGAACGGTGGACGTCGACGATTTTACCGGATTTCTGGCGACGCTTGATTCGCAGGTTACAGGGGTATTTCAAACATCTAGAAATGCCTATGGCTCTGGCAACCAACTGGAGCTCCAAATTTACGGCGAGCTGGGAACGATATCAATCGGCTGTGAGCGGGGGAGTGAGCTGACTTGGATTCATCCCAATGAAGAGAATGCTGCTTCAATCGTGACGGAGGTGCAAAGAGTGCCTGCCGAGTACGAACTGGCCCAGCTGGAGGATTTTTTCGATGGGGTGCGCGGCAATGGGCGTGAGGGGCTGCCGACGATCGAAGACGGCTTTGCCAATCAAGAGGTATTGGAAGCGATTTATCAAGCTGCGATCAGCAAGCAGGCGATATCCTTGGCACGCTTTCGTTCTCATGAGCAAGCAGCAGCAGAAGGAGACAGATAGATGAAAACCCGCGTTACGATTTGGAATGAATACCGGCATGAGCAGACAAACGATAAAGCAAAGGCGATATATCCCGAAGGCATCCATGCCGTACTTGCAAGCGCTTTGGCAGGCTTTGGTTACGATACGAGAGCGGCGACGCTCGATGAGCCGGAGCATGGGCTTGACGAGCACACCTTGAACCGTACCGATGTGCTGATTTGGTGGGGACATATGGCGCATGACGAGGTGGATGACCGAATTGTCGAGAGGGTGCATGAGCGCGTCCTGCAGGGGATGGGGCTAATCGTGCTTCATTCCGGCCATTATTCAAAAATATTTAAAAGGCTGATGGGCACCAGCTGCGCATTGAAATGGCGGGAGGCGGATGAGAAGGAGCGGCTTTGGGTCGTAAACCCTGCGCATCCGATTGCTGCCGGGATCGGCGAATATATTGAGCTGGAGCAGGAAGAGATGTACGGCGAGCATTTTGACATCCCGGTCCCAGATGAGCTTGTGTTCGTTAGCTGGTTTGAGGGCGGGGAAGTGTTCCGCAGCGGATGCACTTACTATAGAGGCCAAGGCAAAGTATTCTATTTCCGGCCAGGCCATGAAACCTATCCGACCTATCATAATGGGGATGTGATGCGCGTCATAGCGAACGCCGTGCAGTGGTGCGGTGCGGAAAGAGGAGCTAAGCCGAATTATGGGCAAATACCCATTCCGTTGGAAGAGATTGTAAGGCGGTAATGTTTTTAAGGGCTGGCTTCAAGGTTATAGACCTTGGAGCAGTCCTTTTTTTCGACAAATAGTAAAGGGCGATTCTATCAAAATATCAAAAAAAATGATATACTTCTACAAAAAAATAGTGGAGGGTTTTCCGTTTGCAAAAGTTGGTTTTTTTCGTGGGTGTAGCAGGCACAGGCAAGACGACAGTAGCTAGAAGGCTAGCGGATCGCATTTCAGCAGCTTTCCTTGATCGCGATACGATTGGCGGAAGGTTTGTAGAGGCGATCTTGGAGATGAATGGCTTTGATAAACGAGATCGGGATTCCGAGTATTATAAAAAGCATTTGCGTGATTTGGAATACGACACGGCGAAGGATGTCTGCATTGAAAATCTTGCGGCTGGACAAAACGTGTTTATGATTTCTCCCTTTACGGCAGAGCTGAAGAACAAGCAATGGATCGAGGATGTGCTTGCAGCAGCTGGTCGAACGAAGCAGGAAGTTGACGTTAAGGTGGTTGTTGTCACGCTTCTTGATATGGAGCTGCAAAAGAACCGTATCGTCGGCCGTCAAACCGAGCGCGATCAGTGGAAGCTGAACAATTGGGGCGACTTTGAGAAGCGGATTGAATTCGTGCCGCAAATCAATTGGGACATTCCAAGCAGTTCGGTTCTCGTATTTGACAACAGCGAAGAGCTGACGGATGAGAAAGCAGAGCACTTATTCCAATTTGTAAACGAAAAGCAGACGACCTTGTCGGTTTAATGCTTTTTTTTGTGTGAAAATCGTAAAGGCGGCTTCATGCGGTTATTAACCGGTGAAGCCGCCTTTTTGTGCACGAGAAGCCTGGAGTTCGTTCAATTCGCTGCAAAATAAGCTTTTAAATGTTGGATGAGCGCCTTGTCTGCCGCTTTTGGCTCGCGAGATTTGTGCGTAATGACGCCATGCGTAAGCGTAAGCTCCCTATCGTAGGGGAGCGAGAGCAGCGCGCCTGCGGCAATTTCCCGCGCGACGTTGGATTCGGGCACGAAAGCGATTCCCATGCCGCAGCTGACGGTCTGCTTAATCAGCTCGACGCTCGGAAAGGACAATTGATCGGCAAGCTCCACATCGGCGTCACGCAGCACATCGCGGCCGTATGCGTGGTAGATGCACTGCTCTCCAAAGCTGATGAAGGCAGAATCGTATAATGACCGCCAGCCCTGCTGCTCGAAGCGCTCGCGGAGGGCAGGGGCACAGACCAGCGCCAGCTTCTCTTCGAGCAGCGGAGTAAATAGAAGGTCATCGCGTTCAGGCGGCTTAGGGACGATTCCGAGGTCGGCGCGGTGATTGGCTACCTGATCGGCAACCTCATGCATAAGCCCCGGCGTCAAATGAAGCTTGATCTTCGTGAACTGCTTAAGAAAGCCTGTTAGAAAAAATGGCAGATGCGACACCGCAAACGATTCGAGTGCGCCTAGCCGGACGATGCCGGAAGGGCTGTCCGTATCCGTAAGCGCGTCCTGCAGCGACTGTCCGAGCTGGATGAACTGGTAGGCAAAAGGCGCGAGCTGCAAGCCGGCTTCCGTCGGCTCAACGCCGCGCGGCAATCGGTGAAACAGCTTCTTCCCGCTGGTCAGCTCCAAATGCCGTACATGCGCGGTTACGGTCGATTGCACATAACCAAGGCGCTCCGCTGCCCGGCTAAAGCTTTTTTCCTCCAGCACGGCAGCAAAAGTAATGAAGAAACGTCCTTCCCATGATTCGAGCATATCGCGGGCCTCCTTTGGTATCGATAATTGAAATAGATATCATCGAAAACATTCAATATTCAAATAGGTAGCCTTATGTTAGCATGAAATCGAATCAAGTGAAACGAGGTGCACAATATGTTGAGAAAAATAAGCTGGAAGCCTCTGGCGGCAGCCGTAGGAGGAACGGCAGTGATTGCGCTGCTGCTGCTCATGGGCGATGCGGCGTCCGTAACGCTGCTGATGGCTCCTTTTGGCGCAAGCTGCGTGATTGCTTTCGCTTTGCCGGAGAGCCCGCTTGCGAAGCCAAGGAGCATTGTAGGAGGGCATCTCATAAGCACGGGAGTAGGCCTTGCGATGCTCCAACTATTCGGGACGTCGACATGGTCTCTGGCTCTCTCCGTCGGGCTAGCGATCCTTCTGATGCAATATACGAAAACCCTCCATCCACCCGCAGGCGCTGATCCGCTCGTCGTCATTATAAGCGGGGCAAGCTGGTCGTTTTTGATCACGCCGGTACTGCTGGGAGCGGTCATCATCGCGCTAGCCGCTTATGTTTACCGCAGGATGCTGGCGGCTAAGCCGGCCGCCGCGAGACAATGAAAATAAGGCTGCTCCGGGGAGCAGCCTTATTTTTGTTTTAACCATAAAAAACCCTCCAACACTTTGCAGTATTTGGAGGGTTTGTGCGTTTGATTATTTAATTGAATGGCGTCCCGGAAGAGATTCGAACTCCCGACCGACGCCTTAGAAGGGCGTTGCTCTATCCAGCTGAGCTACCGGGACACAAGCAATAATATACCACATGTTATTATTTTATTGCAAGCACATTTTTTAAATCATCGGTAATTTATTCTAATATTTGCTTTATGCGCTCCCTTGATGCTACATTTGTTTTTTCTTTTGCCCGTACATGTTATAATCGTACGCAAGATTGAACGAATGAACAAACGGCATGACCATAAGGCGGTGTTATCATTACAACTCCCAATGACACACAAGGCGACAACAAGGATAACGTTTACTTGTTCCCTAGCATGCTGGACCATTATCAGGTACAGTTAACCCGTATGCTAGAAGCGGAGCAATACGGGGAGGCCAAGGAGTTGCTGCGCTTTTTGCTGCAATGCCAAGGCGAGGATGCGCGTCATTATGAAGAGTGGGACAGTCTTCTGATATGGCTCGACATGGCTTTCCCTGAAGACGGCATTGGTGAAGAAGGCTCAGTTTATGTATTAGCCAAGCGAGAGAAGGAAGAGGATGAGGCGACCATGCGCGAGCAGCTTCTGAACCCTCCCGACCAAGACGAGGCTTATATCAACCAAGTGCTCTACATCATGCAAAATCATCCAATGATCGATCAGCAGATTCTTGCCCTTGAACGCGCTGCCTATATTCAATCTCCGGATATGGACGAATCGATCAAGACATGGCTTGCAACTGAGCCGGTTCACCCGGTCGTTCAATTTAAGGCGCTTCAATGCTTGCGAAAGCGAGGAGCAACAGGGTCGCTGACAATCGAGAGATTAGGGGAGACCGTGGAATTCGAGCTGGATGTTACGCCACTATCGATGGACGATTTTCCATCGCCGGTTATTCGGATTTTAGAGCGGACGGAGCAGGTTGCCGAGGTTGATGATCCAACATTGCCGCATTTTGCCAGAGAGCTTTGGAAGGAAAGTTTGCAATTTTTGTATGGTACGGCTGCTTATCATTGGATGCTGAGAGAAGACGAGGATACGGTCGATTATTTTGCGGCTGCGCTGCATTTAACGCTGCTTCTTACGGTTTACGGCTCGGCGAACGATGACGATATTCGTGATACATACGGCATTACCGAAGGTTTGAGATTCCGTTATGAGCAAGCATGCAAGGCACTGCGGCAGGTTGCGGTGCTTCAGCAATCGGGGGAAGATGAACCAGAGTCTTGATAATCTGGCCCAGCTTGTTTATAATAGAATGGTTTATGAAACGTGACTACTACTGATGCATGAGCATTTTCGGAGGGGAAGGCATAAAATGAAAGCAACTTGGGAAAAAATAGACAAGAACATCGTATCGATCGACGTGGAGGTTGAAGCGGAGAAGGTAGCGGGTGCTCTTGATCAAGCGTTCAAAAAAGTGGTTCAAAAAGTAAACGTACCTGGATTCCGTAAAGGTAAAGTGCCGCGCGGCATTTTCGAATCCCGTTTTGGAATTGAAAGCCTGTACCAGGATGCTATTGACATCCTGCTGCCAGACGCTTATTCCGATGCAGTAAAAGAACATAATCTTGAGCCGGTTGACCGTCCTGAGATCGATGTTGAGCAATTCGCAAAAGGCGAAACATTCAAATTCAAAGCAAAAGTTATCGTTAAGCCAGAAGTAACGCTTGGCGAATACAAAGGCTTGGAAGTTGAAGCGGTTGTTTCCGAAGTTACGGAAGAGGAAGTTGCGGCTGAGCTTGAGCGTCTGCAACAGCGTCATGCCGAGCTTTCTGTTGTTGAAGAAGGCGCTGCAGAAAACGGCGACATCACCGTTCTTGACTTCGACGGCTATGTAGACGGCGAAGCATTCGAAGGCGGAGCAGGCGAGCGTTATTCGCTTGAGCTAGGCTCGAATTCCTTCATCCCAGGCTTCGAAGATCAAGTGGTTGGCATGCAAATCGGCGATTTCAAGGACGTTGAAGTAACGTTCCCCGAGAGCTACCACGCTGAGCACCTTGCAGGCAAGCCTGCTGTGTTCAAAGTGAAATTGCATGAAATCAAACGCAAAAGCCTTCCGGCTCTTGACGATGAGTTTGCTAAAGACGTTAGCGAGTTCGACACGCTTGAAGAGTACAAGCAGGATCTCACAAGCAAACTGAAAGAGCGCAAGGATCAAGAAGGCGAGCAAGCACGTGAGCTAGCTGTTATTGACAAAGCTACTGCAGCTGCTGATGTTGAAATCCCTGAAGCGATGATCGTTACGGAAACGGATTACATGATCAAGGATTTCGAAAACCGTCTTAAAGCGCAAGGCATGAACATGGAGCTTTACTTCCAGTTCTCCGGCCAAAACGAATCCGTTCTTCGCGAGCAAATGAAAAGCGATGCTGAGAAGCGCGTTCGCAACAACCTTGTGCTTGATGCAATCGCTAAAGCAGAAGGCATTACTGCAAACGATGAGGATCTGAACGAAGAGCTTGAGAAGCTGTCCAAAGCTTACAACCGTCCTTCCGAAGAGCTTCGCGACATTTTCGAGAAAAACGGCAACCTAGGCAGCATCCAAGAAGATATTTCTCTTCGCAAAACAATCAAGTTCTTGCTTGATAACAGCAAAACGGTTTAATAGATCACATAAGCAAAATTAAATAAACGGTTTGTCTCAAGGTAAGGCACGTCATTGGTACGTGCCTTATTTTGACCCTACATATGAAATTGTGCTGCCCATGGAGGCTAATCTCCGTACATATCGAACGGCCGTCGTCGTATACTGTAGTATTGGAAAAATGACATCATTACGATGACGTGTTACAATAAGTAAGTAACCAAAGTCATAAACGAAAAGAGGTTGGTCGCATGAATCTGGTACCGATCGTAGTCGAACAAACAAATCGCGGGGAACGTTCTTACGATATTTACTCCCGTTTGCTGAAGGACCGCATTATTTTCCTTGGGAGCGCAATCGATGATGATGTAGCAAACTCCATCATTGCACAGCTGCTGTTTCTGGCGGCCGACGATCCAGAGAAAGACATTCATCTGTACATTAACTCTCCCGGCGGCTCCGTGACTGCAGGAATGGGTATATTTGATACGATGCAATATATTAAGCCTGAGGTGTCCACGATTTGCATGGGCATGGCAGCAAGCATGGGCTCGCTTCTTCTTACGGCGGGCGCGAAGGGCAAGCGTTTTGCGCTTCCAAACGCAGAAGTGATGATTCACCAGCCGCTTGGCGGCGTTCGCGGTCAAGCTTCTGATATCAAAATTCATGCGGATTGGATTTTGAAAACAAAACAAAAGCTGAATCAAATTTATGTAGATCGCACCGGACAGCCTTATGAGAAAATCGACCGCGATACCGACCGTGACAATTTCATGAGCGCGGAAGAGGCTCTTGCCTACGGTTTGATTGACAAGGTGATTACAGCACCGGTATCGACGATTTAATCGAAGGGGTGATTACATGTTTAAATTCAACGACGAAAAAGGCCAGTTGAAATGTTCGTTCTGCGGCAAGTCGCAGGATCAAGTACGTAAATTGGTTGCCGGTCCCGGCGTCTATATATGCGATGAGTGCATCGAGTTGTGTACCGAAATTGTTGAGGAAGAACTCGGCAATGAGGAAGAGCTTGATCTTAAAGATATTCCGAAACCGAAAGATATCCGGGCTATTCTGGATTCTTATGTCATCGGCCAAGAGTTTGCCAAAAAATCGTTGTCTGTAGCGGTATACAACCATTACAAACGGATTAATTCCGGAAGCAAAATTGAAGACGTCGAATTGCAGAAGAGCAACATTTTGCTGCTGGGTCCTACGGGCTCCGGTAAAACGCTGCTTGCGCAAACGATGGCTAAAATTTTGAACGTTCCTTTTGCCATTGCAGACGCAACTTCGCTTACGGAAGCGGGTTATGTCGGCGAGGACGTCGAGAACATTTTGCTTAAGCTCATTCAGGCTGCCGACTATGATGTGGAAAAAGCGGAACGCGGCATCATCTATATCGATGAAATCGATAAAGTGGCACGCAAATCCGAAAACCCATCCATTACGCGCGACGTGTCGGGCGAGGGCGTTCAACAAGCGCTTCTGAAAATTTTGGAGGGTACGGTTGCATCCGTTCCGCCGCAAGGTGGTCGCAAGCATCCTCATCAAGAGTTTATCCAAATCGATACAACGAACATTTTGTTCATTTGCGGCGGCGCGTTCGACGGGCTGGAGTCTTTGATCAAACGTCGTATCGGCAAGAAAGTGATCGGCTTCAGCTCCACAGGCGAATTGCAGAAGGATCTTAAAGCAGGCGAATACCTAACGATGGTATTGCCTGAGGATCTGCTCAAATTCGGTCTTATTCCGGAGTTTGTCGGTCGTCTTCCGATCATTTCTACGCTTGAGCCGCTTGATGAGCCGGCACTCGTTCGGATTTTGTCCGAACCAAAAAATGCCCTCGTGAAGCAGTATCAAAAGCTGCTTGAAATGGACAACGTGAAGCTTGATTTCGAACCGGCTGCCCTTGATGCAATCGCGAAGGAAGCGATCAAGCGCAACACTGGCGCCCGCGGCTTGCGAGCGATTATCGAGAGCATCATGCTGGAAGTCATGTACGAGGTGCCATCACGCGATGACCTAAGCACTTGCCTCATCACGGAACAAACCGTTCAAGAAAAAATTATGCCGGAACTTACGGCTAAGAAGACTAAGAAAAAAGAAGAGAGCGCGTAATCTAGCGTTCGAATATAAGAAGCTATAAGTTTAGGCTTATAACTTAGCTTATATTTCACCGCGAAACGAGCTTTAGCCGCCACTTGACGGCTAAAGTCGTTTACGCTTGACTACCGTCATTGTTTCCACCCAGCCGTGCGGCTTTTTGCCGCCAGTCAAAGGGTGGACTTTGCCGTTCATGGGAGAGATAAGCTTATGTACTTACGTCAAGATACGGTACCGGTTAAGGTCGGCAATCTAACGATTGGCGGCAGCAACGAAGTGATTATTCAGAGCATGTGTACGACCAAGACTGCTGACGTAGAAGCGACTGTCGCTGAAATATTGGGACTTGAGGAAGCGGGCTGCCAGCTTGTCCGCGTTACCGTCAATAACAAGGAAGCGGCAGAAGCGATTAAAGAGATTAAGAAACGGATTCATATTCCGCTTGTTGCGGACATTCATTTTGATTATCGTTTGGCGCTGCTTGCTATCGAGAACGGCATCGACAAGGTTCGGATTAATCCGGGCAACATCGGCCGCCGGGAACGGGTAGAGGCGGTCGTAAAGGCATGCAAGGAAAAAGGCATTCCAATTCGGATAGGCGTTAACGCCGGTTCGCTGGAAAATCATCTGCTTGAGAAGTACGGTTACCCGACTCCTGAAGCGATGGTAGAGAGCGCGCTTTTCCATATCGGTATTTTGGAAGAGCTTGATTTCCACGATATTATCGTTTCGTTGAAAGCGTCCGATGTGCCGATGGCGATCGCTGCCTACTCCATGGCCGCTAAGGTAATCAAATATCCGCTTCACCTTGGCATTACGGAAGCGGGTACACTGCATACGGGCACGATCAAGAGCTCGGCAGGTATCGGTGCGCTGCTGGCGCTTGGTATCGGCAACACGCTTAGAATCAGCCTCAGCGCGGACACCGTTGAAGAGGTTAAGGTAGCTCGCGAGCTGCTCAAAACTTTCGGACTCATTACGAATGCTGCAACGCTTGTATCCTGTCCGACCTGCGGCCGATTGGATATCGATTTGTTTTCAATCGCCAATGAGGTAGAGGACTATATTTCAAAAATTAAAGTACCGATTAAAGTATCTGTGTTAGGCTGTGCGGTTAACGGTCCCGGCGAGGCGCGCGAAGCGGATATCGGCATTGCGGGAGCAAGAGGCGAAGGCATGCTTTTCCGTTACGGAGAGCTGATTCGCAAGGTGCCTGAGGCTGAGCTGCTAAACGAGCTGAAGAAGGAAATCGACGAAATCGTACGCGTGTTTGAAGCGACTGGCGAAATTCCAGGTCGGAAGCATCATGCGCCGGCTTAATCCCGATTAAGAGGCTTATTTACGTCATCTAATGACGCGAATAAGTCTCTTTTTTTTGCAATAAATGCGCTAAAAAGTTGCTCAAAAACAATTTGACCCGACGACCTCTCTGGGCTTGCCGTGCTAATTTTGCGATCGCGCGAAAAATAACGGCGTTAACGGTTATTACCACTTCGTAGGGGCAATACTATCAAATACGCATGCTTATTACGGATAGGTTGCTTATTTGAATATAAGCTTACTACTAAGACGGCATCAGCCGTTTGCGCTTGAGAGGAGCGGATTGCTAATGAGTTTAAGTGTTGTATTGATGTTGATTCAAGTGTTTTTTGCTGTTGTAATTGGCTTGTATTTCTGGAACTTGCTGCGTAATCAGAAGACGAACCGCTCGGCCGTTGACCGAGAATCGCGCAAGGAGATGGATAAGCTCCGGAAGCTGAGGAGCGTTTCGCTAACGAAGCCTCTAGCGGAGAAGACAAGACCGCAAGCGATGCAGGATATCGTGGGGCAGCGTGACGGCCTGCGCGCCTTAAAGGCGGCGCTGTGCAGCGCAAACCCTCAGCATGTCATTATCTATGGACCGCCGGGCGTCGGGAAGACGGCTGCGGCACGCGTCGTTCTGGAGGAAGCGAAAAAAAATCCTTCCTCGCCGTTTCTGCCCGAAGCGAAGTTTACGGAAATCGATGCGACTACCGCCCGTTTTGACGAGCGCGGAATTGCCGATCCGCTTATCGGCTCTGTGCATGACCCCATTTATCAGGGGGCGGGGGCGATGGGCGTAGCGGGCATTCCGCAGCCAAAGCCGGGCGCTGTAACGAAGGCGCATGGCGGAATTTTGTTTATTGATGAAATTGGTGAATTGCATCCGGTTCAAATGAATAAATTGTTAAAAGTGCTGGAGGATCGTAAAGTATTTCTGGAGAGCGCTTATTATAATTCGGAGGATTCGAATATACCGGTGTACATTCATGATATTTTCCAAAATGGGCTGCCGGCCGACTTCCGCCTTGTGGGCGCGACCACGCGTTCGCCGCAGGAGATTCCGCCTGCGATCCGTTCCCGCTGCATGGAGGTCTTTTTCCGTCCGCTGCTTGCGGATGAAATTGCACTGGTAGCCGAAAACGCGGTCAAAAAAATCGGTTTTCCGCCTTGCCCTGAAGCGATCGATGTAGTGAAGCGGTACGCGACAAACGGACGCGAAGCGGTTAACGTTATTCAGCTGGCTGCGGGAGTAGCGTTATCCGAGAAACGCGACAGCATCTCGGCGGGAGATATCGAGTGGGTGGTCAATAGCAGCCAAATTCCGCCGCGTCCAGACCGCAAGGTACCGGAGGCGCCCCAAATCGGCTTCGTAAACGGCCTTGCCGTATATGGACCGAATATGGGAACGCTGCTCGAAATCGAAGTGAGCGCCATTCCTGCAGCTGCAGGCAAGGGCCAGTTCACCATTACCGGCGTCGTTGATGAGGAAGAGCTCGGCGGCGGATCACGGACGCTTAGAAGAAAAAGCATGGCAAAAGGTTCTGTGGAAAATGTGATTACCGTTTTGCGGCGCATTGGCCTAAATCCGCAGGATTTTGATTTGCATATCAACTTTCCTGGCGGTACGCCAATCGATGGACCGTCTGCCGGAATTGCGATGGCAACTGCCATTACGTCGGCGATTAAAGGCATTCCGATCGACAATAAGCTGGCGATGACAGGCGAAGTTGGCATCCATGGAAACGTGAAGCCCGTCGGCGGAGTATTAGCTAAAGTTGAGGCAGCATTCCAAGCAGGCGCAAAAACAGTTATAATCCCTAGGGAGAACTGGCAAGCGATATTTGCAGATTTGGAAGGCCTTAAGGTCATTCCGGTTGAAAAGGTGGAAGAAGTGTTTAAATATGTGTTCCCGGATGCCGAAGTATCCCCTGTACGGGTCGATGCTCCGCTTGGGACGGATCTTTTTATCGCTTCTGCCGTTCCTTATTTGCAGGCTGATTCCGTAGAATGATAAACTAGGTTAGACGTTAACATTTGGAGGTGCTGGTGTGGGACCTAGTAAATCGAAAGGTCGTCGGCTGCCCTTGCTTCCGCTAAGAGGGCTACTCGTTTATCCCAGCATGGTGCTTCACCTTGATGTGGGTAGGGACAAATCGGTTCGGGCGCTTGAGCGTTCGATGGTCGAAGATCATATGATATTGCTTTGTTCACAGTCTGAAGTGAACATTGAGGAGCCGACGGAGGAAGATATTTATAAAGTCGGCACCATCGCGAAAGTAAGGCAGATGCTTAAGCTGCCTAACGGGACAATCCGCGTGCTCGTGGAAGGCGTTACGCGCGCGGAGATTTTGGACTATTTGCCGAATGACGAGTTTTATGAGGTGTCGGTTCGGGAATTGCCGGAGCAGGAGACGGATGATCCAGAAGTGGATGCCCTTATGCGCTCCGTATTGAATCAATTCGAGCACTATATTTCATTATCGAAAAAGGTTACGCCGGAGACGTATGCGGCCGTATCCGATATCGATGATCCGGGCCGGCTTGCGGATGTCATTACAAGCCATTTATCGCTCAAGATCAAGGATAAACAAGACATTCTTGAGACGGTCGATGTCGGCGAGCGCCTCGAGCGGCTGCTTGATATTTTGAACAACGAGCGCGAGGTGCTTGAGCTCGAGCGCAAAATAAACCAACGCGTCAAGAAGCAAATGGAGAAGACGCAGAAGGAATATTATTTGCGCGAGCAGATGAAGGCGATCCAGAAGGAGCTTGGCGAGAAGGAAGGCCGCGCAGGCGAGGTAGAGGAGCTTCGGTCGCAGCTGGCTGAAGCGGGCGTGCCGGAGCTGGTGAAGGAGAAGATCGAGAAGGAAATCGATCGACTCGAAAAAATGCCGTCTACCTCTGCAGAGGGCGGCGTTATTCGCAATTATATCGATTGGCTGCTTTCTTTGCCTTGGAACAAAACGACGGATGATGATCTAAGCCTCAGCAAGGCAGAAGCGATTCTTAATGATGATCATTACGGCTTGGAGAAGCCTAAGGAGCGTGTGCTCGAGTATTTGGCGGTACAGCAGCTTGTTAAGCAATTAAAGGGTCCGATCCTTTGCTTAGTCGGTCCTCCGGGCGTCGGTAAAACGTCGCTTGCCCGTTCCATCGCCAAGTCGCTTGGCCGCAAATTCGTTCGCATCTCGCTTGGCGGCGTGCGTGACGAAGCGGAAATTCGCGGTCACCGCCGCACTTATGTCGGCGCTATGCCGGGAAGAATCATTCAAGGCATGAAGACTGCGGGCTCGCTTAATCCCGTGTTCTTGCTCGATGAGATTGACAAGATGGCGATGGACTTTCGCGGCGATCCGGCTTCTGCGCTGCTAGAGGTGCTTGACCCGGAACAAAACAATACGTTCAGCGACCATTTTGTCGAGGTGCCTTTCAACTTGTCCAATGTCATGTTCGTGACGACGGCTAATGCGATGCACAATATTCCTCGTCCGCTGCTTGACCGGATGGAGGTCTTGTACATTCCGGGCTACACGGAGCTGGAGAAGCTGCAGATCGGGAACCGTTATTTGCTGCCGAAGCAGAAGAAGGAGCATGGCCTGACCGAGGAGCAGCTCGTTATTTCGGAAGAGGTGCTGCTGCAGCTGGTTCGTGAGTATACGCGGGAATCCGGCGTTCGGAACTTGGAGCAGCAAATTGCAGCCGTGTGCCGGAAGGCAGCGAAGCATTTTGTATCCAAAGAGCAGGAGGAAACGCCTGAACCGCTTGAGGTTACGAGCGATCTGCTGAAGGAGTGGCTTGGACCGGCCAAATTCCGTTACGGGCTCGCCGAGAGCGAGAACCAAATCGGTGCGGTTACGGGTCTTGCGTGGACAGAGGTTGGCGGAGATACGCTCGTCATCGAAGTTACGGTAATGCCGGGTAGCGGAAAACTAACGTTAACTGGTAAACTAGGTGATGTCATGAAAGAATCCGCGCAAGCCGCGTTCAGCTATACGCGCTCGAAAGCGATCGAGCTGGGCATAGACCCAAGCTTCCATGAGAAGAACGATATTCATATCCATATTCCAGAAGGAGCCATTCCTAAGGATGGTCCGTCTGCGGGCATTACCATTGCAACAGCGCTTATTTCCGCCCTTACGAATCGTTATGTGAACAAGGAAGTAGCGATGACAGGCGAAATAACGCTCAGAGGCCGTGTGCTTCCGATTGGCGGTTTGAAAGAAAAATCGCTTGCCGCGCATCGCGCAGGCATTCGCAAGGTGCTGTTGCCGAAAGAAAATGAACGGGATCTACGGGATATTCCCGATAGCGTGCGCAATGATATGCAATTTTTTCCTGTCAGTCATATGGATGAAGTGCTGCAGCATGCGTTGCTTCCGATTCAAACGGAGGAGAAGGCAGGTACATCGATTTTATGAAAATTACACAAGCCCAGTTCGTCATCAGTGCGGTAAAACCCCATCAATACCCAGAGGACGCCTTGCCAGAGATTGCTCTGGCAGGGCGTTCGAATGTCGGAAAATCTTCATTGATTAACAAACTGATTTTACGCAAAAACTTAGCGCGTACGAGCTCGCAGCCAGGCAAAACGCAGCAGCTCAACTACTACCGGGTTAATGACTTGATCTATTTGGTCGATTTTCCGGGCTACGGCTATGCCAAGGTATCAAAGACGCAGCGCGTGCAGTTTGGCGAAATGATCGAACGCTACATTCGCGATCGTGAGCCGCTTAAGCTGCAGCTGCTCGTTATCGATATTCGCCACGAGCCGTCGCAGCAGGATCAGCAAATGTACAAATGGCTGAAGCATTATGAAATACCGACCTGCATCGTCGCAACGAAGGCGGATAAAATTCCGAAGTCTAAATGGGACAAGCATATCAAGATGATCAAGAAGACGCTAGAAGCAGATCCGCGCGATTCCGTCGTCTTATTTTCCTCAGAATTAGGGCTTGGTCGCGAGCAGCTTTGGGATATCATCAACGAAGCGATTGCTACATGAGGTAGCAAGTGCAGCAAGTTATGATATAAAGCAGAGGATACAGTGAAAAAGTCGGCATTCCTCGTGAATTCTACCGTTATATTGTGGAATATGCGAGAATATCGGGGATGGACGACAGGAATAAAATGTTCAGATCACGTATAATATACTTAAGCAACAAGACCAGAGTACAAAGACCAAACCGTGCAAGTTCAAAGAATTGAGGAGATTTTTATGGCTAAGCGGCTAGCCACAGAGTATGTAAATGCCAAACTGCAATTGACGAATGAAGAGATGGCTGAGTTTATCCGTTTGTTTGAAGAGCAGCAAATTCACCTTCAGGTGCTTGTGCTCGATAATGGAAATCAGGAGCTCGTTCTCGAAGATGTAGCAGGGAGGGAAGAAGTCCGACTGACCTTTGAACGTCAACAAGACTATTATGTGTGCGTACTATCTTGCCGTCTTGTTCAACCGAGGCTGACCAATGCCATGCGAAAAGCAGTATCTGTTTTCCGCGGCAACGCGATCGTCAACCGAATCTACAGTCATTATACGATGATCTATCATTATAAGAATGGTTCCGTTCACCAAATTGTTGAAAGCTCTAAGACCGGCGAGCGTGTCGTATTCGAGTTTAAGGATACGTTAGGGCAATTAGAGCGGGTGTTCCGCAGTCGTCTAATTGAGCGAGAGATCGGCCTTCTGGGCAATGCAGTCAACGAGCTGCTCGATCTTCGCAACCAAACGAAGGACACGGCAGAAATTAGCAAGATCGATGAGCGTTTGACGGATTTGACGCGCAAGCTCTTCGCACTAGAAGCGTAATGACGTAAGCTTAAGACGAATAGGGAGGCCGCTGCTGCGGCTTCTCTTTTTTTTATTCCTAATATGTGACATTGGTGAAAAGTGCAACATATTTTGCTCTTTGGCAGTTAGTAATAGGGTATGGTGATTTAGATGCTGCATTGAAACTAGACATAAAGAGGAGATTGACTATGCTGAACCAAACCAAACGATTCAAACAATTCGCAGTCGGCATTTCCTTTGCGATTGCCTTATCATTGACTGCCTGCAGTAATAACGAAACGAGCGCAGACCCCACTCCGCCGCCAGCAACGGAGGCTCCTTCTGAGCAGCCAAGCCCAAAGCCTTCCCAGCAGCCAAGTGAAACGGCTGGCAGCGGCAATGCCGGCCAAGAAGTCGGAGGCACCAAGGTTAGTGAATTAATTAGCTCGATATACGATTCAGCCAAGGTAGGCAAGGTTCCAGGCAGCAGCTACGCGGCTCATGAAACATTATTCGATGATATCGAGGCAAAGTGGGGAAAAGCGGATTCCAGTGATTCAGCAGGCAAAGGAATCTATGCCACCTACAAAGACAAAGGTTTTGCCTTTGGCTACAACAAGGGCATGATTGTTTTTGATGTAAGATCATATGCGGACGAGCTTCATGCCATTACACTTAAGGACATGGAGATTGCGCTAGGCTCGGCAGAGGAGAAGACGGTTAACGGGACGGATGAAATCTATACGTATCAAGTTAACAAACAGTATCAGCTGAAATTCATCATTCCGGAAGCAACGGGCAAAGTGGATCATATCTCGGTATACAGCCCGGCGGACACAAAAAATAATATGGCAGGTTAAGCGCTGCTGCTGTAGCGGGATAAGCTCGCCTTTCATACATTGAAAACGGAGCTGGCGCATACGCTTTTCCAAACCGTTAGAAAAAAAGTATTGCAATTATCTCGGATAGATGTTATTTTTATTCTCGTTGAAAAGATTGTTGAAGATAATAATAGGAACCAGGATTCACTCAGGACATAGTTATGTTGCGAGAGATTAATCCCTCGAGAAGTGAATGACGTAGGTCCTAGCGGATGAAATTTTTCAAACATTTTATTCCTAGGAAGGGGGAACCGAAAGATGGAATACTCAACTTTCGGAAGACACGTTGCTGTTGATACTTGGGGTGTAGACTTTGATCTACTGAACAGCGCTGAATTTTTGCAATCACACATGGTAGAGGCTGCTGAAGCATGTGGTGCTACTGTATTGTCCGTTCAAGCAAAACAATTCGATCCTCAAGGCGCAACTGTACTCGTGATGCTGTCGGAGAGTCACCTCTCGATTCATACGTATCCAGAGAGAGGCTTTGCCGCGCTAGACTGTTATACCTGCGGTGAAACTGTAGATCCTCAGCTTGCGATCGACTACATGCTCGCTGTATTGAAGCCAAAAGCGACTTATGCGAAGAAGCTTGTACGCGGTATGGGCGAACTGCAAGTAGAAGAACCGAAAATGAAACAAACTGAGCTCGTTTAAGAGCTTTAAAACTTATCGATCATAGCGAAATAACCATGGATTTCATCCATGGTTATTTCTTTGCATGAAAAGGGAATAATGAGTGTGTACTTTTCAAATATTATTCATAAATGAACATTATCTGAATGATCAACTATGCTATAATAATCGTTGACATCAATGGCTAAGACGCACTAGAGAAGGAGGCAGGTGACCGCGCATGCACATTATCGCAGTAGGACTGAATTATCGAACGGCTCCCGTAGAAGTCAGAGAACAGTTTGCTTTCGCGGAACGGGATTTGCCGGAGGCATTGTTACAGCTCATTCAGACACAAAGCATAATGGAATGTGTCATAGTAGCGACCTGCAATCGTACGGAGCTATATGCAGTTGTAGACAGGCACCATCTATGTGGGCATCACATTCGCAGCTTTATGGAAAAGTGGTTCAAATTGCCTAGGCAGCAATTTACGAATCATTTATATATGTATGAGGACGAGAAGGCGATCGATCATCTGTTCCATGTGACAAGCGGACTGGATTCGATGGTTATTGGCGAAACTCAAATATTGGGACAAGTCAAACATGCATTTCTTCTCGCCCAGCAGCAAAAAACGACAGGCACCGTATTTAACATGCTGTTTAAGCAAGCTGTTACAATGGCCAAGCGTGCCCATTCCGAGACAACGATCGGCGAATCGGCCGTTTCCGTCAGCTACGCTGCGGTTGAGCTGGGAAAACGTATTTTCGGCCAATTCAACAAAAAAACAGTGATGGTTATCGGTGCGGGTGAGACAAGCGAGCTTACAGCTAAGCATTTGTACGCTAATGGCGCAGACCGAGTAGTTGTGGTAAACCGTACTTATGAACGGGCAGCCAAGCTGGCGGATAAGTTTAACGGCTGCGCCTGGTCGATGGAAGAAGCGGCTGATCGGCTGCATGAAGCGGACATTATCATTAGCTCGACAGGGTCGGACGGTTACGTGCTGACACGCCAGCAGGTGGCAGCAGCGATGCAGCGCCGCAAGGCAAAACCGCTCTTTATGATTGACATCGCGGTTCCGCGTGATTTGGACCCGTCGATTGCAGCGGTTGAAAATGTGTTCTTGTACGATATTGACGACTTGGAAGGCATTGTAGAGAGTAATCTCGAGCATCGCCGCCAAGAAGCCGCCAAAATCGAAGCCATGATCACCGAGGAGATCGATCTGTTCGAGCAATGGTATAAAACGCTTGGTGTGGTTCCGCTTATTAGATCTCTGCAAACGAAAGCGGCAGGCATCCATGAGGAAACGATGAACAGCTTGACGAACAAGCTGCCGGACCTTGGCGAGCATGAGCTCAAAGTAATCCGCAAGCTAACGAAAAGCATCGTTAACCAGATGATGCAGGACCCGATTTTGCGAATCAAAGAAATGGCCGGCGAGAAACGAGCGGATGAAGCGATGGATATGTTCGTCAAACTGTTTGCGCTCGAAGACGAGCTTACGAAGACGCGTCAAGCCGAGCTTGAAACGGCAACAGCTGCTGTCGCTGCAGAAAAAAAGAAAATCGTTCAACCCCATGCAGCCGCGGCGGTATTAGCACCTATTACAAGATAGAGGGCCGCAACGTGGAGGAACTATGGTGACGCAAAACTTTTTATATGATGCGATACTTTATATTTACGCCCTGAGCCTCCTGTTTTATTTCTCCGACTTTATGAATGCAAGTCGGAGAGCAAAGCGGATGGGTACAGGGCTGCTTATTTTTGTTTGGGTATTGCAGACTGGTTATTTGGTTGCTCGCATCGTGTCCCATCTGCAGATGACCGAAATAACGGCGTTTGAATACTGGCTGTGTTTTTCCTGGTTGCTCGTCACCATATCGTTAGTTATCAATCGATTTATAAAAATTGATTTTATCGTATTTTTTGTAAATGTAATCGGCTTTGCGGTTTTAGCGCTCAACCTCTACAGCAGCCCAGGGAATGGTGAGTCGCTGGCGGTTTGGGAAACGACGAGAGAGCTATTATATATTCATATCAGTCTTATTTTGTGCGCTTATGCGGCGCTGACGTTAGGCGCTTTATTCGCTGGCATGTATATGTTTTTGCATAATCAATTGAAACGAAAACGGTGGACGAACTTTGTGCGCAGACTGCCGAGCTTGGACACGATTGAGCGGTATGGCGATCGGGCGATTATTATCGGGGTTCCGCTGCTTGCAATGTCGCTTGCGATTGCGGTTACTTCCTTGCTCGTAGAAGGACGAGCCGAGCTGCTGCTGGACTGGAAGGTGCTGTCTTCATTTGGAACGTTGATTATGTATGCCATTTATGTGTATCAGAGAGCGATGCTGAGAAGGCCGGGGCTTCAATTAGCCCGTTTGTATATATTTTCGTTTGGCTTGCTGCTTTTGAATTTATTTTCTAATTATTTTTCTTCCTTTCACTAGCGAAGGAACGAGGCGGCGGGAGGCACAGCCCAGATGAATGGATTTTATCCGGTCGTCTTGCAGCTACGAGGCAAACGCTGCGTTGTCATCGGAGGCGGAAGTATCGCTCAGCGAAAGCTGCGCGGCCTTCTGGAAGCGGGGGCTGACGAGATATGGGTGATAAGCCCCTCGTTCACTCCGAAAATAGCTGGCTGGGCCTCTGAAGGTAAGATTCGGGCCTTTCAGCGCGCGTATAACGAGGCTGATTTGCAGGGAGCATGGCTTGTTTTTGCCGCAACCAATGATTCCGGGGTGAATGCAGAGGTATCTGCTGCTGGGGAACGGCTTGGCCTTTTGGTAAACGCGGCCGATGAAGCAAGCAGCAGCTCATTTATCTCTCCCTCCACCTTGCGAAGAGGCGATTTATTGCTTGCCGTTACGGCATCGGGCGCAAGTCCGGCATTGTCGCAGCAGATCAGGCTGGAACTGGAAGCGCAGTATGGACCAGAGTATGAAGAAATAACAGCCCGGCTTAGGCGCCTGCGCGAGCTTGTGCGAAGCAGGATACTTGATGAGCAGGATAGGCAGACCGTTTTGAAGCTTGCAGCCGAAGAGGCTGTGCAGCAGAGGAGAACCAGCTTTGACATCGATGAATGGCTGCAAAGCCTGCTTCATCGGATAGACAGGGGGCTTACATAATGGCAACGACTAATGAGGGACAACGAGTCATCGTTGTTGGAACAAGGCAAAGCGCGCTCGCGTTGACGCAAACCGGACAAGTGATTGAGGAGCTAAAGCGGATCAGCGAGAAGCATGGGTTCGATTATGCGTTCGAAGTGAAAAAGATCGTAACGAAGGGTGACCGTATTCTTGATGTCACTTTGTCCAAGGTGGGCGGCAAGGGACTGTTCGTTAAAGAAATTGAACAAGCGCTCGTTGACGGCGAAATCGACATGGCTGTTCACAGCATGAAGGACATGCCTTACGCGCTTCCTGAAGGGCTAATTAACGGCGCTATTCCAAAACGTGTTGACCCAAGAGATTGCTTGGTTATGCGTGAAGGAAGCAGCTTGGATGATTTGCCACGCGGCGCCCGGGTAGGCACTAGCAGCCTGCGCCGCTCCAGCCAGCTCAAAAACGCAAGACCCGATCTTCAGCTGGAATCCATTCGCGGCAACATTGATTCACGCATGCGCAAGCTCGAAACCGAGGGATTTGACGCCGTTGTGCTCGCTGCCGCAGGCCTTACGCGGATGGGCTGGCAGGATCACATCTCCTCGAACATTCCTGTGGATGTATGTCTGCCTGCTGTAGGACAAGGCGCGCTTGGCATTGAATGCCGCGAGGATGACGAGCAGGTTAGGGAATTGCTGTCTTTGATTAACGATAATGAGACGGAGCTGACCGTTCGTGCGGAGCGCAGCTTCCTGGGTACGCTGAACGGTGGCTGCCAAGTGCCGATTGGCGCTTATTGCGTTCTCGGCGAAGAAGACGGAGGCCAAAACGGCAAACGCCACCTCGTAATGACGGGAATGGTCGGTTCCCCTGACGGCACAACGCTGCTGAAGGAAGTGAAGCAGGGAACGGACCCTGAGCAGCTTGGACGGGATGTAGCAGCTGCGCTCATCGAACGTGGCGCAGACCGCATTTTAGCCGAAATTGGGGGATGAAAGGCTTGGACAAGGGGAAGGTTTATTTGGTTGGCGCCGGACCGGGAGATCCGAAGCTGATTACCGTGCGCGGACTGGAATGTTTAGAGGAATGTGAGGTTGTCGTCTACGATCGGTTGGCCAGCCCCAGATTGCTTCGGCATTTGAAGCCGGGGACGGAGAGGATTTATGTCGGCAAGCTACCGGATCGCCATACGATGAAGCAAGAGGAGATCAATCAGCTTCTTGTTGACTTGGCGCTGCAGGGAAAGACGGTTACTCGGCTGAAGGGCGGCGACCCGACGATTTTTGGACGTGTTGGCGAAGAGGCGGAATTGCTCTATGACAACGGAATAGAGTTCGAAATCGTACCCGGCATAACTTCGGCGATTGCCGTTCCTGCTTATGCGGGCATTCCGGTCACGCACCGCGACTTAGCCTCATCCTTATCCATCATTACGGGTCATGAGAGTCCGGACAAGCTTGATCGCTCCATTCATTGGGATAAAGTAACGAACGCAACGGGCACCCTTATTTTTCTGATGGGCGTTGCCAAGATCGGATATATAGCGGATCAGCTCATTAAGCACGGCAAGCCTCCTGAAACGCCGGTTGCCCTTATTCGCTGGGGAACCAGGGTTGAGCAGCGGACGGTTGTCGGCACGCTGGAGACGATTGAGCGAATTGTAAAAGAAGCGAATTTCCAGCCTCCAGCCGTTATCGTTGTCGGCGAGGTCGTGCTGCAGCGAGAGAAGCTGAGATGGTATGAGAATAAGCCGCTATTTGGCATGCGGGTGCTTGTTACTCGCGCAAGGTCCCAAGCAAGCGAGCTTGCGGACCAGATTGAACTGCTCGGCGGAGAGCCCTGTGAGTTTCCCGTCATTGAGACGGTGGAGCCATCTGACCCGGCAGCGATCGAGTCGCTGCGGAAGCAGCTTGAGCAGGCGGAGCACTATCAATGGCTTATGTTCACTAGCGTGAATGGCGTAGATTATTTTTTCGGATGGCTTCGTAAATTCCGAATTGATATGAGAAGATTTGTTGACGCCAAAATTGCAGCGGTCGGTCCTAAGACGGCAGAGGCGCTTGCAAAGCGCGGTTTGGTGGTAGAGGAACTGCCGGCTAAGTTCCATGCGGAAGGGCTGCTTGAGCATCTTGGGCCGCAGCTCAGAGCCGGTGAGCGCGTCCTGCTGCCGCGAGGCGATCTTGCGCGTGAAGTGCTGCCGCGCGAGCTGAAGGCTATGGGACTAATTCCTACGGAAATAGATGTATATGAAACGGTGCTCGCAGACCAGCAGGAGGAGCTTGCGCTTGAATGGATTCGTGAGAAAGAGATCCATTTGATTACGTTCACAAGCTCGTCCACGGTGACGAACCTCCTGGAAGTATTAAGACGCAAAGGCGTAACTGATCCTGTGGAGCTGCTGTCGGATATTCCGATTGCGAGCATAGGTCCGATTACAACACAGACGGCAATTGAAGCGGGCTTGAAGGTTGCCATCGAGCCAGAGGATTCAACGCTCGATGGATTGCTTCAGGCAATGGTCCAATATCAGCAAAGCAACAAGCTATCACAGTAAGGGAGGAATGATCAGCTATGACTTTTCCAACAGTTAGAAATCGCAGATTACGCAGAACGGCCGCTCTTCGGAGCATGGTAAGGGAGACCGTTCTTAGCGTGAATGATTTTATATATCCGATCTTCGTTACTCACGGTCAGAATGTGAGAAATGAGATTCCGTCGATGCCGGGCATCTACCATTTATCAATGGATCTTCTGGAGGAAGAAATTCGCGAGGTCGTTTCGCTGGGCATTCAGTCGGTGCTTCTCTTCGGAATTCCAGAGACAAAGGATGCGATTGGGACTTCAGCATATGACGCGAACGGGATCGTTCAGCAGGCGATTCGTGCCGTCAAGGAATGGGCGCCAGAGCTTGTTGTTATAGCGGATACCTGCTTATGCCAATTCACCGACCACGGCCATTGCGGCGTCGTGCATGTCCATGAGGCAACCGGCGTTGCGGAAATCGACAACGATTCCTCCTTGGATTTGCTTGTACAGACGGCCGTGTCGCAAGCGGAGGCGGGAGCAGACATTATTGCCCCTTCCAATATGATGGACGGCTTCGTGCTTGCCATTCGCGAAGGACTGGACGATGCGGGCTATAGCGATATTCCGATTCTTTCCTATTCGGTGAAATTTGCTTCTGCTTATTATGGGCCATTCCGTGATGCCGTCCATTCAGCGCCGCAGTTCGGCGATCGCAAGACGTATCAAATGGACCCGGCGAATGTGCGCGAGGCGCTGCGCGAAGCGGAATCAGACATTGCTGAGGGCGCTGATATGCTTATGGTGAAGCCTGCGCTCGCTTATCTAGACATCTTGCGTTTGCTGAAGGATAAATACAATCTGCCGGTAGCTGCATATAACGTAAGCGCCGAATACTCGATGGTGAAGGCTGCTGCAGCAAATGGTTGGATTAACGAGAAGCTGATCGTGCTTGAGACCTTAACGGGAATGAAACGCGCTGGCGCTGATCTTATTATCACGTACCACGCAAAGGATGCGGCTCGTTGGTTAAGAGGAGAGGGGTAAGCAGATGAGTGATCAGTCGAACCTTAGAAATGACGCACGCTCGGTAGCTGCTTTCGCGAGAGCGAAGCAGGTTATTCCAGGCGGAGTGAACAGTCCGGTTAGAGCGTTCAAATCGGTTGGCCTTAATCCCGTATATATGGAGCGGGGAGAAGGCAGCCGCATTTATGATATCGACGGCAACAGCTATATAGATTATGTAGCATCGTGGGGTCCGCTCATTATGGGACATGCCCATCCTGAGGTTATTGAAGCCATTAAACGGACGGCTGAGAAAGGGACGAGCTTTGGCGCTCCGACAGAGCTTGAAACGTTGATGGCTGAGCTTGTCTGCGAGCGTGTTCCTTCGGTTGACGTTGTTCGTATGGTCAATTCCGGCACGGAAGCGACGATGAGCGCTTTGCGCCTAGCGCGGGGATATACGAAGCGCAACAAAATTTTGAAATTCGAGGGCTCGTATCATGGTCATGCCGACAGCTTGCTCATCAAAGCAGGCTCGGGTGTGGCAACGTTAGGTTTGCCTGACAGCCCTGGCGTGCCGGAGCATGTGGCTACACACACCATTACGGTGCCTTATAACGATATCGAATCGGTGAAGATAGCGTTCGAGAAGTTTGGCGAGGAGATTGCTTGCGTCATCGTTGAGCCGGTTGCCGGCAATATGGGCGTCGTACCGCCGCTGCCTGGTTTTCTGCAGGGACTGCGCGATGTAACGACAGAATACGGCACCGTGCTTATTTTTGACGAGGTGATGACGGGCTTCCGCGTCGGCTATAGCTGTGCGCAGGGCCTATATGATATTAAGCCGGATCTTACGTGCTTCGGCAAAGTAATCGGCGGAGGCTTGCCAGTAGGCGCGTACGGCGGCAAACGCGAGCTGATGGAGCTGATTGCGCCGAGCGGGCCGATATACCAAGCTGGAACATTGTCCGGCAATCCGCTGGCAATGGCGGCAGGCTACACGACGCTGAAGCTGCTGACGCATGAGGTCTATGAGCAGCTTGAACGCCAAGCGGTTAGACTGCAGCTCGGCTTTGAAGGCAATGCCCGCAAGCATGGCGTTGCAAGCACGATCAACCGGGTAGGATCAATGGTTTGTCCTTTCTTTACCGACACGTTCGTTATTAACTACGATACAGCCAAAACATCCGATCTCGAACGGTTTAAGAAGTATTTTGCATCGATGCTTGATTTAGGCGTTAGCGTTGCACCTTCCCAGTTCGAGGGGATGTTCGTCTCAGCGGTTCATACGAATGAGGATATTGACGCAACGATTGAAGCGCATGATATTGCGTTTAGCCGATTGTAGGAGGAAAATATGATGATCAATGGGCAAGCAAAACGGAATGGACAGTGGCTGGAGCTGGATTGGTTAGCTCTGGGCTTGCCTATCGTTTCTGCAGCCGTTGATCCCGATTCGGAAAAAGACCCGGCACATACGCCGGAGCTTGCACAGCCGCGGGCTGGCAGCCATCCGCATGCAGTGCGGCAGTGGCTGCTGGCCCGTTCTTTATTTCCGCAAAAGTGGATCAACAGGCTGTTTTCGATTGGAGGCATCCAGTGGAACGGGGATAAGCTTCAACTGCTCGCTTTTCCGCCGGTAGATCCGAAAGAAGACGCGCTGTATCGCAAAGCTTCTCAGCCGTCTTATGTGGAGGCTCCTGCTGTTCTCTATGAGGATGATTTTTGCATGGTGCTTCACAAGCCAGCGGGAATGGCCGTGCATGAATCGTTTGCCGGGCAAACAGGCACTTTGGATGAAGCCGCGGCCAGGCATCTGCTGAGCCAGCGCGATCCGCTTACCGTCCGCCATATCCACAGACTCGATGATGACACTTCCGGTCCTGTGCTTTATGCGAAAAATGATTTGGCGCAGTGGAAGCTGGATGAGGCGATGCGAGCCAAAGCGATCGACAGGCAATATATTGCCATCGTACATGGACGGCTGTCCAAGCCATCGGGAACGATCGATCTCCCGATAGGCAAGGATCGGCATCATCGTGCGAAACGCCGCGTATCGGAGAGCGGCGAACAGGCTATTACGCACTACGAGACGGTTGATGCGAGCGCACAGCTGTCGCTGCTTCGCGTGAAGCTTGAGACCGGACGAACCCATCAAATACGCGTTCATATGAGCTATATCGGACATTCGCTTGTTGGCGACGGCTTGTACGGAGGCGATGCGCGTCTGCTCGGGCATCAAGCGCTTCATGGGGAGAAGCTCGTTTTTCCCCACCCATGGAATGACACGCTCGTTGAAGCGCTCGCGCCTTGGCCGCAATGGCTCGAACAGCTTTCGGAAAACATACATTCCCGTTCAAAAAGATAGTCATGCTCCTGCCCAACACCCCATATAGATAAGTAGTGAATGTAACGTTAGCCCAAGCATTCAGTATGAGAGGGGAGGACTTTAGCGTGTCGGATCAAACGAACGGATTACGCTTTGACGTGTACGAGCGCGTCCATTTGCCCGATGATGTAGCGGCAATTGACGAGCTGGAGGAAATTGAGCTTGTTCCCCGTATCCAAGTCATCGATCAGGGGGACCATGCCGTGCTTCGAGGACAGCTGCTTCTGAGCGGAATTTATAGGAGTCAAAATGATCCTGAAAATTCGCTGACGCTCGAGCACTGGATACCGGTCGAAATAACGCTGCCGATGAACCGCATCTCTCGGCTGGACGATATTTCGATTGATATTGATAATTTTGACGTCGACTTATTGTCTGCCCGCACATTAAACATTACAGGCGTCCTTTCCTTAAGAGGCATCTCCGCTCAGCCTGTTCAGGAGCAAGAGGAGCTCTGGCGGGAAGAACCGTTCACTGTCGTCCATCAGAGGGATGCCTATGAGGAACGTGCGATTGAGTTTCTAAACAATCAGAGCATTCCTTCCAACGAGCAGCCGTACATACCGGAGGAAAATGACATTGCTGCGCAAGAGGAGTTTTCCTTCAAGCAGCGGCCGGATGTATCGGATGAATCAGAGCAGCCGAATGAATCGGAGCCTACGGTTATGATCTCATCGGTATCTCATGATACGGGATGGTCATCGTCGCAGCTGTTCGCAACCGAAGCGCAGCCATCCGAAGAACAAGAGGAATTCCAAGCGGAAGAGCGTGAAATCACGTTATCCTCCCAGCAAGCGAGCCATGAGAGCTGGCTTGCGAATTCTGAATCGTTTGCGAATTCCCCATCTGAACCGGATCAGGATCAATCGCCGTTCCAAAGCTCGCAGCAGCCTTTGGAGCAGGAGCGCGAGGAGTTTGAAGCACAGGAGCCGCAATCATTCATTCCGGATGCTTTGCCGCCGCAGAGGCAGGAGCCAGATCAGGAAAAACCGGAGCTGCGCATCGCAGTTGGGGGCAAGCAGCCCCAGCCTCAAGAGGGAAGCGGATTGGCTCCTGATGTGGGCATTCTTACGCTGCTTCAGACGAGCAGACGGGAGCAAGCGGCTCGTCAGGCGGCTGAAGAGGTTGTGGCCCAGCAGCGGGCGGATGAGGTTGCAAGAGTACAAGCGTCAGGCGATGAGATCGAGTGGAAAAACTTATTTCTCGGCAAACGTTCGGAGGATACGGAATTCCGTAGAATTCGGATGTGCATCGTGCAGAGGGATGAGACGCTTGACGTTATTGCCTCCCGTTACAGCTTGAACCCGAGAGAAATCATCATCTATAACCGATTGGATGATTCCAGCGTGTCCGAAGGGCAACTGATTTACATTCCTTGATGGTTAATTATGACAAAAATGCCCCTATTGCTCATTATTTTGAGCAATAGGGGCATTTGTTATGCAAGTTTGGTTGACTCGGCGGCGCAACAAAGGTATGATTAAACATATATGCGTTATAACGACGTTGAAGGGGAATAGTACGCAGCAAAGCCTTCAGAGAGTGGAACCGTTACGCTGAGAGGTTCTGCAGGAAGTGACTGCTACGAGTCGCCCCGGAGTTGCCTGAGTCAAGTATGAGCAACCTGTGCTCTACCGAAGTCAGGCCGGCCGCAGCCGTTATCTGTTTGAGTGTCATGCGGATCTTGTTCGCATGGAACAAAGGTGGTACCACGGAAGCTAAACCTTTCGTCCTTTATGATAAGGGCGGAAGGTTTTTTTTGTTTTTGTAGATCGATTTATGGAGGATGGAACGAATGTCAGAAAATCAAACGACAACTGCAATGCCGACAACCTATGATCCCAAGGCAGCCGAGCAGAAATGGTACGATTACTGGATGCAGGGCCAATTTTTCGAGGCGGGCAAACGCCCGGACGCTCAGCCGTATACCATTGTTATCCCGCCTCCTAACGTGACCGGAATGCTTCATATCGGGCATGCGTTAGATTTTACCTTACAGGATATTTTGATTAGAACGAAGCGTATGCAAGGTTATGACGCGCTTTGGCTGCCTGGATCAGACCACGCGGGCATCGCAACTCAGACAAGAGTAGAGCAGAAGCTTCGTGAGCAAGGAGTCTCTCGTTATGATTTGGGGCGGGAAGCTTTCCTTGAGAAGGTATGGGAGTGGAAGGAAGAGTATGCGAACACGATTCGCGAGCAATGGGCGAAAATGGGTCTTTCCCTTGATTACTCAAGAGAGCGGTTCACGCTGGATGAGGGCCTATCCAAGGCTGTTCGTGAGGTGTTTGTTCGTCTCTATGAGAAGGGGCTTATCTACCGCGGCAAAAAAATCATTAACTGGGACCCTGCTGCGCGCACAGCACTTTCCGATATTGAAGTAGAGCATAAAGAAGTTAACGGTCATTTGTACCATTTGCAATATCCGCTTAAGGACGGCTCCGGCTTCATTACGGTCGCAACGACTCGTCCGGAGACGATGCTGGGCGATTCGGCGGTAGCCGTTCATCCTGAGGATGAACGCTATAAGCACTTGATCGGACAATTGATCGTGCTTCCGATTGTCGGCCGCGAAATTCCGATTATTGCAGACGAATACGTAGACAAGGAATTTGGTTCAGGCGCTGTAAAAATAACGCCTGCGCATGATCCGAACGACTTCGAGGTTGGCGAGCGCCACAGCCTTCCGCAAATTATCGTCATGGACGAGACAGGCAAGATGAATGCTGAAGCAGGCCCTTATCAAGGCCTCGACCGCTTCGATTGCCGCAAGCAGCTTGTTAAGGATTTGCAAGAGCAAGGCGTTTGCATTGAAATAGAAGATCATGTGCATCAGGTTGGACACAGCGAGCGCAGCGGCGCCGTTGTAGAGCCTTACTTGTCCACGCAGTGGTTCGTTGCGATGAAGCCGCTGGCTGAAGCGGCAATTGCTGCTCAAAAAGCAGGCAAAGGCGTGAATTTTGTACCGGAGCGCTTTGAGAAAATCTATTTGCACTGGATCGAGAACGTTCGCGACTGGTGTATTTCCCGTCAATTGTGGTGGGGCCACCGTATTCCGGCTTGGTATGACGAGGCGACAGGCGAGATGCATGTATCCCGCGAGGATATGGCAGGAGACCACCTGAGCCAAGACAATGACGTGCTTGATACTTGGTTCAGCTCCGCGCTATGGCCGTTCTCAACGCTTGGCTGGCCGGATCAGACCGAGGACCTGAAGCGTTTCTACCCAACTGATGTGCTCGTTACGGGATACGATATCATTTACTTCTGGGTTGCGCGGATGATCTTTACGGCGCTTGAGTTTACGGAGCAGTCGCCATTTAAGGACGTGCTGATCCACGGCCTCGTTCGCGACTCCGAAGGACAAAAAATGTCCAAGTCGAAGGGCAACGGCGTTGATCCGCTTGAAGTGATTGAGAAATACGGCGCTGATGCGATGCGTTACATGATCTCTACCAGCAGCACGCCTGGACAGGATTTGCGTTTCCGCTGGGAGAAGGTGGAGCAAGCACGCAACTTCGCTAATAAAATTTGGAATGCCTCGCGTTTTGCGCTTATGAATTTGGAAGGCGTGGAAGCGAAGGACATTGATATTACCGTTAACTTGGGAACGGCGGATCGCTGGATTTTGCATCGCCTGAACGAAACGGTTCGTGACGTAACCCGTCTAATCGACAGCTACGAGTTCGGTGAAACCGGACGTTTATTGTATAATTTCATTTGGGATGATCTATGCGACTGGTATATCGAGTTCGCTAAGCTCAGCCTATACAGCACGGATGAAACAGCGAAAAAAGCAACGCAATCCGTTCTGGCGTATGTGCTTGACCGGACGCAGCGCCTCATCCACCCATTCATGCCATATATCAGCGAAGAGATCTGGCAGCATTTGCCGCATGTAGGCGAGACGATTACGCTCGCTGAATGGCCGGTATACGACACAGCGCTCGAAGCGCCGGAAGCTGTCAAAGAGATGGAGCTTCTTATGGAAATGATTCGTGCGGTACGCAATATCCGTGCGGAAGTGAATGTGCCGATGAGCAAAAAGATCGAAATGCTTATCAAGCCGTCAGGCGAGGCTGAAGCGGCGATCCTGCTTCGCAACGAAGAATTCATTAAACGTTTCTGCGGTACGTCCATGCTTGAAACAGGCTTGCATATCAGCGCGCCTGACAAAGCGATGACGGCTATCCTAACAGGCGCTGAGCTTTATTTGCCGCTTGCAGGCTTAATCGATATCGCTCAGGAGATTGCAAGGCTGGAGAAGGAACATCAGCATTTGAATACCGAGGTTGAGCGGGTTGAGAAGAAGCTTGGCAACGAGGGCTTCGTAGCGAAAGCGCCGGCTAAGGTTATCGATGAGGAACGCGCCAAAATGAATGATTATGCAGAAAAACGCGATAAGGTGCTAGCTAGAATTGCGGAATTGCGCGGATAACGCTGCAAAAACGGAAGAAGGTTCGAATAGTATGACAGAGCATAATATAGAGCAGCGGCCGGCAGGGCCGCTGCAATCCTATAAAGAAGCGGTAGATTGGATTACGGGGCTTATTCCCTTTGGCATCCGACCTGGTCTTGACCGGGTCGAGAAGCTGATGGAGATGCTTGATCATCCACATCGCAGATTGAAATTTATTCATATTGCCGGAACGAATGGCAAAGGGTCCACTTCCGCTTATTTAACAAGCGTGCTGCTTCGTGCCGGGTATGATGTAGGAACCTTTACATCGCCTTATATCACCAAGTTTACGAACCGGTTTCAGTACAACGGGATCGATATTGAAGAAGAGACGCTGTTAAAGCTCGCCAATGATCTCAAGCCTCATGTCGAAGCCATTGCAGAGACGGAGCTTGGTTCGCCGACGATGTTCGAGGTGTCTACGGCGCTTGCCATTCTTTTTTACGCGAAGGTTACTTATCCCGATTATGTCGTGTGGGAGACAGGACTTGGCGGCCGGCTTGACGTTACGAATATCGTGCATCCGGTCGTCTCCGTCATTACGAATATCGGCCATGATCATATGGACCGGCTTGGCGACACGATCGCTGCCGTTGCCAGCGAGAAGGCTGGCATTATTAAAGCAGGCATTCCGGTAGTCAGCGCGGTAACCCAGCCTGAAGCGATCGAGGTAATTAAAAGAGTCGCAGCCGAGAAGAAAAGTACGTTGTATTTGCTCGGCGAGCAGTTCCATGAAACGGCGCTGTCGGTTCGTGAGGATGAGCAAACCTTCGCTTTCAACAATTTGTTCCGGAGCATTGAGCCGCTTACGATTACGCTTAACGGGGCTCATCAACGGATGAACGCTGCTGTGGCGGTAATGACGCTAGAGGTGCTGCGTCAATACAATGCGCTTGTGGTGGAGGACGACATTTTGGCGGAAGGGCTGCGGACTGCGGCTTGGCCGGGCCGTCTCGAAATGGTTTCCAAGGAACCTCGGATACTGATCGATGGCGCCCACAACCCGGAAGGTGCAGAATCGCTTGCCGATGCGTTAAAAACAACGTATAAGTATGATCGTTTGCATCTTATGATGGGTATGCTGGAGAATAAGAATCATCAGGATGTTCTTAAGCATATACTACCAATAGTGGATACGCTTATTGTGACCGAGCCTGATTTTCGGATGAAAAAAGAAGCACCCGCCTTGGCCGAGTTAATACAGGAAATGCGGGAAAAACAGCCTGATGAGTACTCTTTCGAGCTGGTAGTAGAACAGAATTGGCAACATGCATTACAAAAACTACAACAGTTAACCGGGGAAACAGACCTTGGGGTCGTGACAGGCACGCTTTATTTAATAGCTGACGTTCGCTCCCGCATCTTGTATAACTCGGATTCTGAAAAAGGTTGGTGAACCGTCTTTGAATACGGCAGAACACGTTCATTTCATCGGAATCGGCGGTTACGGAATGAGTGCCATTGCCCGCGTCATGCTGGAAATGGGCTATAAGGTGACTGGATCCGATGTCGCGCGTCAAGAATTAACAGAGAAGCTTGCTGCAAATGGTGCCAGCATCTATATCGGTCATCAGCCGGAGCATGTAAAGGGAGCGGACCTGGTCGTTTATTCGACTGCGCTTTCAAAGGATAATGTAGAACGGAAAGCGGCAGAGGAGCTTAACATTCCCGTTTTGCATCGTTCGCAAATGTTGGCTAGATTGATGAACGCAGGCAAAGGAATCGCAGTAGCCGGCGCACATGGCAAGACGACGACGTCTTCCATGATCGCGCTTGTTATGGAATCCTGCGATGCGGACCCTACCTATATTATCGGCGGGGAGATCGTTAATGTAGGCACTAACGCTAAAGCGGGTAAAGGCGAGTATGTCGTTGCGGAAGCGGATGAGAGTGACGGGTCGTTCCTGCATTACCACCCGACGCTAGCTATCGTAACGAATATCGAGCCGGATCATCTTGAAAATTATGACGGCGATTTCGGCAAGCTGAAGGCTGCCTACGTCCAGTTTTTGCAGCAGGTGAAAGAGGGCGGCAAAGCAATTGTTTGCGCGGATGACGAGACGGTTAACGAACTGATACCGCAAGTGTACAAAGGCAATTTCGATGCATCGCAGCTTGTCACCTACGGCATTGACGGCGATGCGCAATATAAAGCTCAAAACATTGTGCTTGGCGACCGTAAGGTATCCTTCGCAATGACGCATAACGGCGAGTCGCTTGGCGATGTGGAGTTGTCTGTTCCGGGGCTCCATAACGTGTATAATGCGATGGCCACGATTATTACTTGTCTAGAAGCGGGCTTGTCCTTCGATAAAATCGCGGTGGCGATTCAGTCGTTTAGAGGCGCTAAACGCCGCTTCCAGGTGCTTGGAGAAGTTAATGATATTTTGGTCATTGATGACTATGCCCATCACCCGACGGAGATCAGAGCGACGATCAGCGCGGCTAAAGCGACAGGGAAACGCATTATTGCGGTATTCCAGCCGCAGCGCTATACGCGGACGTTTTTCTTATTCGATCAGTTTAGCCGCGCATTTCCTGAGGCAGATCAGGTGATCATCACCGATATTTACTCACCTGCCGGCGAGCTTGAAATCGAAGGAGTAAACTCGCATAAGCTGGTTGAGCTGATCAAGAGCAACAGCAACGCGAACACCGAGTATTTCCCAACGAAAGAGGAAGTGCTCGCTTATTTGACTGAACGAGTCGCACCAGGCGACCTTGTCATCACGATGGGAGCAGGCGACATTTGGAAGGTAGCGGACTCGCTAGCCAAATCGCTCAAAGCAGCCCACTAAGTGCAAAATGCCTGTTGGTTCCTTTGGAATCGGCGGGCATTTTTTGATTGGGCAACGATAGGATTAGCAGCCTGTTCTAATTAGATAAAATTCAAGTAACCCATACCGCTCAACTAACTCGCATCCCAATCGCCCCCACACTATTTTTTCAACACATATCCTCTTATGATCAAAACTCCACGTTTAGTGGAGGTATCCGGATTTCTACTGCAATTTGTACAATGTAAGGGTCCACTACCGGCTAATTTCAATGCTACGTTGCAGTTTCTGCAACAGAAATCGCCGCAGTCCGCTCGGTTTCTACCTTAGGGCTATTTCCACTGCATTTTTTACAGCGTAGCTTCTCATTCGGACTGCTATGTCAGCTTTCTATTGCACAAAGTGCAATGTACGAAACTCGGTTAGTGTTGCAGGGAACCGCTGAATGACTCCTGATGAGTCTGGATACAGGCTTGACCGCTCATCGATTTTTTATCCACAATATGTAATTAATCTAATATTTTCCTCATTTACTCAAACGCAGCCAAGAAGCCTTGGGCTGAGAGGATTCAAAACGCTTTTAAAAGGTTGGGCATGAACCTCAAAGCCTCCCGGTCTAAATCTCTTAAAACTCTCATAGAGTATTACTAGATGAACGGGACAAGGAGTGAATGTTATGAATCAAAAAAACCGAATCACTTATCGTTTTGACCGCAACGGACAGTCTATTAACAATGAGAACCGCACTGCTGACGACCACGATGATGCTCCATCGAATAGCGCTTCCTCTCAAACTAACGATAACAGCACTGCCAATAAATCGGCTAAAAAGAACGTTATACCGCTTTATCCTTACACGGAGCAGCAAGCCAGCAGCGAGATCAACCCTTGGAACAGTCCGTTCCAAGAGGATATCAGTGCTTTGGAGCAGCTCATAAGAGAGTCCGATACTAGGCCTATCCCTACTGTCCATACAAAAGAGCCTATGCCAAAAGAGAAACTAAAAGTCGCAAAGCCAATCGTTATGGAGGCTCCCGTGGCTCCTGTTCAACCGGAAGAAGACGATGTTGACGAAGAGGAACGCTTTTTTCAAGAGGAGGCTGTTCGAGGGCAGGCTCACCGCTACGACAATATGCACGAAGAGTACGACGAGCCAAGAAGAAATAAGCCGAACTATACGCGAATGAAGCGCAGATCAGGAGCGCCTTCTTGGTTTAATGTGTTTTTGTCGGTTGCGGCAGCGCTCGCTACGGGGGCGTTGTTCGGCTATTTGCTGTTGTCTTTATTTACGGGGGCAAGCATTTGGCCCGGAGGAGCAGGCGGCAAGCCGCAATCGCTGCCTGTTACCGGCAATGAAATTACAGGTGAAGCAGCCGGCGACAAAGCCGGTAATGCAGGTACTGGTACCAAAGGTGAAGGAACGAAGCCTGTTACCGATAATAATCCCGCTGCAAAACCGGACCCGAATTTGGCGATGGTCAGCCTCGAAGGACTGGACCAAACGTATTTTATGCTGCAGTTTGGCGTTTTCAGCAATACGGAAGGCAGGGACGCCGCAATGGCTCAGTTGGCAGAGAAGGGACTTGCCGGCGCTGCGTTAACAAGCGCATCCGACTACCGCGTATATGCGGGCATGGGCGGGGATAAGGCAAAGGCACAGACGATCCGCGGGCAAATGCCTGATATGGATCTGTACATTAAGGAGGTAAGTTTAACGACTCCGGGTAAAATGCCTTTTAAAGGTGAGCAAGCCACAGCGCAGAGCTTCTTCGCAAAGACCAAAGAAATCGTCCAAATGTTGGATGAATTGACAATCGCGCAGCTGGAGCAGCCCGCATTGTCCTCGCTTAGCGAGTCCGCCGCTGCGACATGGCAGGCAGAACATCAGAAATGGACTGAAAATGCAGCAGCGATGCGAATAGGTATAGAAGATGCGGCAGGCAAGGCCTATTTCGATAAGGTTACTCAAGCGATTAATACAGCGGCAAAATCGATGATCGAATATGATAAAAAACCTTCGCGCGCTTATTTATGGTCGGTTCAATCGCAGCTTATGAAGGCGATCATTTCCCAAAAAGAATGGTTTGATTCCATCAGCGCATTGTAAACGAATAGGTTCATGCGTATAATGGACGTAGGTGTCATTTCATGGCGAGAGGCGTTGAAAGATGAAGAAAAACGGCTGGTTTCTTCTCATTTTTATCATAATTGGATTGCTGGCCGGCGCTCTAGTAGCGAGGTGGCTCGCACCAGTCTCAGGCATCTCATTTTTGACGAAACCGATTGAAGCAACATGGTCTCCCGCTGTTGATTTATACGTGCTCAGCTTCAACCTGTCGCTGCATCTACAAATCAGCATGTTCAGCTTGATTGGTGCAATTCTTGCGATATGGCTGTACCGTAAAATGTAAAACGAAGATCAAAGCAAAATGGAGACAAGCAAGAAGGAGCGCAGCAATTATTTTATGGAATCAAAACTATCACGCAACGAAGCGATAAGCCAGCTTGTGCTGGCCTCTTCGTCACCGCGCCGGAAGGAACTGGTCGCATCGCTGGACCTTTCTTTGCCGGTTTATATTTTGTCTACTGATACGGATGAAACGATTGAGGCCAGCTGGTCGCCGGAGCAAGTCGTAGAGCAGCTCAGCCTGCGCAAGGCTAATGCCGCATTAAAAATGCTGCAACAAAAGCAGGCGGTTGAGACGTCACTAATAATTGGTGCTGACACCATCGTCGTACTAGATGGCGATGTGTTAGGCAAGCCGGTTGACGATGAGGAAGCGAAGGTTATGCTAGGGCGGCTTCAAGGGCGTACTCACGAGGTGTATACAGGCATTGCCTGCGTGCTCTCCCCAAGCGGAGAAGCATCGATTGCACATCGGATGACCAAAGTGAAGATGAAATCATTGAGCGATGAGCAAATTGCAAGATACGTTGCTACTGGCGAGCCGCGGGACAAAGCAGGATCTTATGGCATTCAGGGCCTTGGATCAACGCTTGTTGACCAAATCGAGGGCTGTTATTTTAATGTCGTCGGTTTGCCGCTTTCGCTGCTATCGGACATGCTGGCTGCTTATGACATTGCTGTAATGTAACGGTGAGCGTAAAGCTATTCGTCGGATTATTTTTCATGAATTAGGCAGTATATCATTGAACCCTATTTTTTTGGAAAAGGCGGAATTGGGACATGGAATCGCGATCGATGATTTTGCGTGAAGTCCCCCATGAGGAACGTCCTAGAGAGCGCATGATGAAATATGGGGCAGAAGCTCTTAGCCATGCTGAATTGCTTGCCATACTGCTGCGAACAGGAACACAGAGCCAATCCGCCGTACATCTGGCGGGCGCTGTGCTCAAGCAATGCGGAAGTTTGCGCAATTTGATGGATATGAGCATGGAAGAGTTGACCGCTATACGAGGCATTGGTCCTGCCAAGGCGCTGCAGCTTCGCGCAGGCATAGAGCTTGGGAGAAGAATTACTCGCAGCAGGCTTGGCGATGCGGTTGTCGTTCAGAGGCCGCAGGATGCTGCTGATTATGTGATGGAGGAGCTCCGGTATTTGAAGAAGGAGCACTTCGTATGTTTGTTTCTAAACACCAAAAATCATATTATCGCTCGTGAAACCTTATCGGTCGGGACACTCAATGCGTCGCTCGTACATCCCCGTGAAGTATTTCGTGCAGCTATTCAGCGTAATAGCGCATCCATCATCTGTGTTCATAATCACCCTAGCGGCGATCCTACTCCAAGTCCAGAGGACATTGCATTAACGGAGCGTTTGGCTGAAGCCGGACAGCTAGTCGGAATAGAATTGCTTGACCATTTAGTTATCGGAGACGGACAGTTCGTTAGTTTGAAGGAACAAGGCTATATGTAATATAATAAAGTGATGTGGCAATTAGAAGGGAGCAAGAACATGTTTGGTGGTTTTTCGAAAGATTTGGGTATCGACTTAGGAACAGCTAATACGCTTGTATTCGTTAAAGGTAAAGGAATTGTGGTGAGGGAACCGTCTGTGGTTGCCCTTCGTACTGATACAAAAACAATCGAGGCAGTAGGCGAGCAAGCCAAAAAGATGATCGGTAGAACGCCAGGCAACATTCGAGCAGTTCGTCCAATGAAGGATGGCGTTATCGCCGATTTCGAAACGACAGCAACGATGATTAAATATTTCATTCGCCAAGCGCAGAAGCAGCGCTCTTTATTCCCGCGCCATCCAAATGTTATGGTTTGCGTACCTTCAGGCATTACTGCGGTTGAAAAACGCGCGGTTGAAGATGCGACGAAGCAAGCGGGAGCACGCGAGGCTTATACGATCGAAGAACCGTTTGCGGCGGCTATTGGCGCTGATCTTCCGGTTTGGGAGCCAACAGGCAGCATGGTTGTTGATATCGGCGGCGGAACGACAGAGGTTGCCGTTATCTCGCTAGGCGGTATCGTTACCGCACGTTCGATTCGAGTAGCTGGCGATGAGATGGATGAAGCAGTTATCCAGTACATCAAGCGTCAATACAATCTTATGATTGGTGAGCGGACTGCTGAGCAGCTGAAAATGGAAATCGGCTCTGCGCTGCCGTTTGACCGTCCTGAAACAATCGAAATTCGCGGCCGCGATCTCGTATCGGGCTTGCCTAAGACGCTTGCGATCACATCTGACGAGATCACGGAAGCATTAGCAGACACGGTTAACGCCATTGTTGACGCCGTTAAAGTAACGCTTGAGAAATGCCCGCCAGAGCTTTCTGCTGACATTATGGACCGGGGAATTGTACTGACAGGCGGCGGCGCTTTGCTTCGCAACTTGGACAAGCTGCTGCAGCGTGAGACTGGCATGCCGGTCATTGTTGCGGACAATCCGCTTGACTGCGTAGCGATCGGCACAGGCCGTTCACTGGACAACATCCATTTGTTCAAAGCTAGAAGTTCATCTCGTTCGAGACGCTAAATAACGTTTAATGGGAAAACGGATATGAAATGGGCAGGTGATCGAGCTGTTTAAGCTAATGCGAAATAAGCGCATGTTTATGCTTATGATCGGGTTTATTTTGTTTATAGCGGTCATCGGCTATTCACTGAGTGATCGCAAGGAATTGTCTTTACCGGAGAAGTTTCTTAAAGATTCATCCGCGTTTGTGCAGCAATGGTTTTACAAGCCCGCTGGTTCTATAGCGGGCTTCTTTGAGGATATTAGAAATTTGCGCACCATTTATGAGGAGAACGAGCAGCTTCGCATTACGGCTGCGGCGTATGCCCGGGATAAAGTCAACTACAACTTCATAGAGAATGAAAACAAAAGGTACAAGGAAGAACTGTCTTTTACGAAACGGCAAAAGGAAATGTATAATTATAATTACTTGATCGCTCAGGTCATATCCGTCAGCAACGATGCAAACAATCGGACGTTAACGATTAATTTGGGATCAAAAAATGGCATTAAGCCGAATATGGCAGTAACAACCATCGATGGCTTGATCGGGCTTGTTAGTTCGGTAACGCCTCTTACAGCAGCTGTAACACCGATTACAGAGCTTGATGAAGCATCGCCAACGTTCAATTCCATTGCCGTTACCATTTTGGGGCGCGAGGAAGAGTCGTTTGGTATTTTAAGCAGCTACAACAAGGAATCATCCAGAGTAATCATGTCGAAGATTGCCGAGAAAGATAAAATGGACATACAAGATACGGTCATTACATCGGGTAATGGCAATGTTTATCCAAGAGGACTGATTGTTGGAACGGTTGAATCGAAGCAGCTTGGCGATTTTGGCCTTACCTATACGGCATCGGTTAAGCTCTCGGCGAGCTTTGATCATTTGACTGAGGTGTTCGTCGTTCAAGTTCCTGAATTGGAGGATACCGAGCAATGAGTATGAACCGAATCATCCTGCTTATGGTTCTCCTGTTCATCTTGGAGGGAGCTGTAATGCCATGGATCATTCCTGCTGGCTTCGGCCATCGGATCATTCCTCACTTCGTATTTGTAATTGTCATTTTCTCAGGACTCTACAGCAGACGGCATTTAGCGCTAATGCTTGGAGTAAGCTTCGGTTTGCTGCAGGACATTGTCTATTTTGGCCACTTGCTAGGTATAAATGCTTTCATTATGGGTTTAATGGGTTATTTTACGGGCGTTCTACTGGAGCGCCGCCGTTCAACGATCATGATGGCGATCTCGATTATCGGCTTTGCTTGCATCTTGTATGACAGCGTTATTTATTTCATTTACCGCGTGTTTCGGATTACGAATGAGAGCTACGCATGGGCACTTATCGATTACATCCTACCTAGTTTATTCCTTCAGCTGGTGTTTGCCCTCGCATGCTACGTGCCTGTAAGAAAGTTGTTTGAAGGCCAGTCAAAAGCGAAATCAGAGAAGGATGAGGAATAAAATAAGGATGCATGCAGGAATTTGTTAGGTGGAGCAAGAATCCATTAGGTTGGGGAGGGACGAACGTGACCGATAAGCAGCATATTATAATTAAGGGCGTAAAAGAAGGTCTCGTGTTCCTTCTCGACGATAAATGTGAATTCGCGACGCTTCTGGACGAACTGCAGTACAAGCTGGAAAAAACGCATCAGCAGCTTCTCACAGGCCCGCTTGTTCATGTTCAAGTGAAGCTGGGCGCGAGGCAAGTGACGGATGACGATAAGGATCGAATCAAAAACGTCATAAGGTCGCAAGGGAATTTAATGGTGCAATCCGTTGAATCCGAAGCGCCTAAAGTCGATTCACAGCAAGGGCAGCAGCCTAACCTGCAAGTACTCACGTCTATTATCCGCTCAGGCCAAACCTTTGAGCATGATGGGGATTTACTTTTAATCGGCGATTTGAACCCAGGCGGTACTTTAATATGCACGGGCGATATATATGTGCTGGGGGCTTTGCGCGGCACTGCTCATGCGGGCGTAGGCGGGCGGACAGATGTGATTATTGCAACATCGCTCATGCGGCCTACACAGCTTCGTATTGCTGATGTAATCAGCAGACCGCCAGAGGAATGGATGACCGGCGACGCGTCAATGGAATTCGCCTTCTTAAGCGATGGCCGAATGCAAATCGATAAGCTAGCGCAATTATTCCGCATACGGCATAATCCTATAATGTTTAAAGGAGTGTAGAACATGGGAGAAGCGATTGTTGTGACATCAGGAAAGGGCGGCGTCGGCAAGACGACGACCTCGGCAAACCTGGGTACCGCGCTAGCTTTGCTTGGCAAGAAAGTATGTATGGTTGATACAGATATTGGACTCCGCAATCTAGACGTGGTTATGGGACTGGAAAACCGGATCATTTATGATCTGGTAGACGTAGCCGAAGGCCGCTGCCGTTTAAATCAAGCGCTCGTGAAGGACAAGCGCTTCGACGAACTATATATGCTGCCTGCCGCACAGACGAAGGATAAAGATTCCGTAACGCCTGAGCAGGTTCGCAATATGATTTTGGAGCTTAAGAAGGAGCATGACTATGTCATTATCGATTGCCCCGCTGGAATCGAGCATGGCTTTCGCAACGCGATTGCGGGTGCTGACCGGGCTATCGTTATTACGACGCCTGAGAACGCCGCAGTGCGTGATGCTGACCGTGTCATCGGCTTGCTTGAGCAAGAGAAAATACCTAGCAAGCTAATCATCAACCGCATTCGTCAAAATATGATGAAAACCGGCGAGATGCTCGATATTGATGAAATTTGTCAAGTTTTAGCTGTTGATCTGGTTGGGATCGTGCCTGATGATGAGAAAGTAATTTCTGCTGCAAACAGCGGAGAGCCGACGGTTATGAATCCGGCTTCGCGCGCCGCTATCGCCTACCGGAACATTGCGCGCCGCATACTCGGCGATATGGTTCCGCTCATGCTTCTCGATGAGAAGGCGGGAGCATTCAAGCGTTTCCGTAAGTTCCTTGGAATAGGATGATTACAACTTGCTTAACAAATTAAAAAAGCTGGATTGGGGAATCTTGATCATATTAATATTCCTCATGATTATCAGCACAATTGTTATCCATAGCGCCACTGCAAATTTTCCGAAATACTCAGGGTCCGATACAAAACAGCTATTGTTTTACGGCATCGGCTTCTTCGTCGCTATCGCGGCAACCTTGTTTGATTACCGAATTGTGCTGAAGAGCTGGCACGTTCTTTACGGAGTAGGCGTTGCCATGCTGATTCTCGTTTATTTTTTTGGCGCGGTCATCAATGGTGCGAGAGGCTGGTTCCAGCTGGGGAGCATGTCGTTTCAACCAGCAGAAATCGTCAAAATCATACTCATCATCGGAATCGCCCACTTAATGGGTCGTCGCCAAGGCGACCGGCTGACGTTAACGCAGGATTTGATCCCGATAGCGGCATTCGCTTTTTTGCCGTTCATGCTCGTTATGATTCAACCGGATCTAGGCAATGCAATCATTTACCTCGTTATCGTACTTGGGATGCTGTGGATCGGGAATGTGAAGTACTCGCATGTTATTGCAGGTCTTGGCGTCGTCGTTGTAGGATTAGTTTTGTTCGTATCCTTATTTAATACTTTCAATCAGGAAATCTTTGATTACTTGAACAAGCATGAAATGGGACACTGGCATAAGCGGATCAACACGTTCCTTAACCCGGATCTAGCCAATTCAGACGATAAGCATCAATCGGATAATGCGCAAATCGCCATCGGCTCAGGCGGCTTAAACGGCGACGGATATATGCAGGGCGATATGAAAAATCGCGGTTTCATTCCATATCCGTACTCTGATTCGATTTTTGTCGTCATCGGCGAGGAATTTGGCTTCCAAGGAGCCGCCATATTGCTGCTGCTGTATTTCTTGCTTATTTATCGGATGATCATCATTGCTTTCAAATGTTATGATTTGCGAGCCTCATTTATCGTAATCGGAATTGTATCCATGTATGTGTTCCAAGTGTTCCAGAATATTGGGATGATGATTGGAATCATGCCGATCACAGGTATTACGCTGCCGTTTATAAGCTACGGGGGAACTTCTCTCCTGCTTAATATGCTGTCTATCGGACTCGTGTTCAGCATAAAGGCGCATCAAGAAAAATATGAGCTGGCCGATTAAATAAGGCGAGCGTTGAAGAAGGTTCCAAGACGGAAGGTCATCCAAATGAGGATGGCTTTTTTTTGTGCCCATCATACCGCATACCCGCATACTTGTCTCATCCCCCACATATCCATTTATTAAGGAACAAGCTGTCGTAACGACGATGGAAGCGGGGAGGAACTAGAGATGCAAATGAAGGATGACATGAACCAGCGCAATAAGCAGAAAAAGAACAGCCAGCAAAATCGGCAACCGACAGCAGGCCAAATGAAGGAGCATGACCCTGAAGCGCTTGTCCCTTATAAGCATGAATATTTCCATCAGGACGAGAGGGAAGAGATGGAGCTTGATCCTGAGGTCGTGTGGAAAACGAATCCGAATCCTTGGGCAAGCTGGGGCGAGGATAACGGTTTTAGCCATAAGAGAAGTTATGTTAAAGGGCCTGACCTTACGGACAAAATAGATCCGCGCTTCGGACGCGGCAAGCATCCTTTTCGCAAGGAGCTGAAATGGAAGTTTGTTATCGCTATATTGGTATTTGGCGCAGTATGGGCGATGTTCCGATATGATACGGAGTATACGCTAAAAGGACAAGCCGTGGTCAAGCAGGCGCTTACCGACGAGATTGATTTTGCCGCTGCCGCCGCCTGGTATAAGGAAACGTTCGCGGGCGCTCCTTCCTTTATTCCGATTTTTGAGGACAAGACACCCGACGCGGTCGGTGCAGACGGCACGGTCAAGCTGCCAGTCGTAGCGCCGCTGCAAGGAGGCTTGTTAGTTCGCACATTTGCCGAGCTGCTGAACGGGATAGAGCTCGCAGGAAAATCCGAGGAGCAAGTCGTAGCTTCCGAGACAGGCCGCGTGCTGCTGATGACCGATCAGAACGAGAAGGGCTCAACGGTAATTATTCAACATGCCAACAAGCGCGTAACGATATATGGGCAGCTAGGGAAAACGAACGTACAGGTGAATGACTGGGTAGAAGCGGGTGATCCGATCGGCAATCTGCGGAAGGCGGAAGGCACGCAGCCGAGCTTGCTTTATTTTGCAGTGAAGCAAAACGAGCTGTATATCGATCCTGTGGGTGTGATACCGATTGATTAAATGGAAGGGCATCGTATGGTCGATCCACCCGCTCTTTGTCATCATAATGCTTGGATCGGTCATGACAGGATATTTTGCCGAGCTATTTACGTTGTTCCTGCTCGTGCTGGTGCATGAAATCGGCCATGTTGTCATGGCGCTAAGCTTCGGCTGGACGGTAAGGGAAGTAAAGCTGCTTCCTTTTGGCGGCGTCGTAGAGGTGGAAGAGGCTGGGGGCGTACCTGCGAGGGAGGAAGCGATCGTAGCGATTGCAGGCCCTCTGCAAAATGTATGGATGGGTCTTGCCGCTTGGGGCTGCGGACAGCTGGGGATATGGGACGCGGAGTGGGCGGAGTATGTGTGGAAGGCGAACCTGATGATCGGTTTATTTAACCTGCTTCCTATTCATCCGCTTGACGGCGGGAAGCTGCTTCAGGCAGCACTGAGCTATACCGTCAATTATTATAAAATGCTCATATGGTCAGCTCGAATCAGCCTGTTATTTAGCGTCATGATGCTTATTGGCGCGCTGCTCCCATGGCTAATCTATAAGGATGGCATTCAGCTTAATCTGCTCATCGTTGGCCTATTTCTTATTATGACCAATTGGACTTATTATCGGAACGTTCCCTTTTTATTTTACCGTTTTCTCATGTATCGCGACCGCGTATCGATTCAAGCGCTGACAAGGGGGCATATCGCAAGCCCGATCATCGTCAATGGCAAGCAGTCGATTCTCTCCGTTGCAAGGTTGTTTCGCAGGGAGCAATACCATTTGATTTATTTGATAGAGGGAAGCAGCAAGGAAGTAAAGGTGCTGCCGGAACAGAAAATTGTCGAAGGCTGCTTGTCCGAAAAAAATCCCAATCGTGCAGTGTCGGAACTTTTCAGTTAAAATAGATGAAAAGCGTACTGGCAGGTGATAAACGGGAATGAAGCAAATGCTGATGCATGTACATGGTGAGATGCTGCAAACCGCTGTACTTGAAAATGGCCGCTTAGTGGAATTTTTTATGGAGAAAACAAAAGCAAGCAGTTTGGTTGGCAATGTCTATAAAGGACGAGTCGTGAATGTGCTGCCTGGGATGCAGGCAGCTTTCGTTGATGTTGGGCTGACCAAAAATGCTTTTTTGTATATTGATGAGCTGCTTCACCCGCATTTAGAAAAACAGCCCGCGCAAAAGCCGCTTATTCAGGAGCTGATCAAGCCGGGGCAGGAGCTCATCGTACAGGTGATGAAGGAGCCTTTGGGGGGCAAAGGCGCCCGCGTGACGACGCATTTCACGCTGCCCGGCCGCTGGCTAGTCTATATGCCAAATGCTGATTATGTGGGCGTTTCCAAAAAAATCAGCACGGAAGGCGAGCGAGCGCGCCTGCGAATGATCGGCGAGAAGCTCAGGGAGCAGGAGGAGGGCATTATACTGCGCACTGCGGCTGGAGGGGAAAGCGAGCTGTCCTTGTCTGCCGACGTCGTGCAGCTGAGGGAAATCTGGCATGGCATTGCCGAGCGGAGCCAGCATGCGCATGCGCCGTCCGAGCTGCACCGAGAGGCAGGGCTAATGCGGCGCGCCGTTCGCGACACGCTGACGATCGACATGGATGAAATATGGATCGACGATGAGGCGAGGTTCGAGGAAGCATCGGCACTGCTGGATGAGATGACCCCGCAGCTGCGCGAGCGCTTGAAGCCGTACAAGCAAAAGCAAGGTTTGTCTCTGTTCGATGCGTATCTGGTGACCGAGCAGGTAACGGGCGCGTTCGAGCGAAAAATCCCGCTTGTAAGCGGAGGTTATCTCATATGGGAAGAGACAGAGGCGCTTACCGTTATCGATGTGAATACAGGCAAGTTTACAGGCACCTCCGGCCTTGAGGATACGGTATTTCGCACGAACATGGAAGCGGCGGACGAGATTGCGAGATTGCTTCGGGTAAGGGATGTCGGCGGCATTATTATTATTGATTTTATCGATATGGAGCAGGAAGAACATCGCGAGCTTGTCATGCAAAGGCTGACGGAGAGATCGCGCAACGATCAAACGAAATGTACGATTTTAGGCTGGACGAAGCTCGGATTAATTGAGATGACTCGAAAAAAAGCCCGTGAGAACGCGGTCCGCCAGCTAACGGAGCGCTGCGAGAGCTGTGGAGCGCATAATAAAAGGAACGAATTGCTTAAATAGATTATTTTTTCTTCGTAGAAGAATTGATATAGCTTGCATAGTGTGGTATACTCTTTGGGTGTGTGTCTCGTACCTCGTGAGGAATGAGATGTACAAGTACCGCTCCGATTGGGTAAATAAGCGTTTGCGGCGCAAGCGGCAGGCCACCTGAATTAGGCGAGTCTTCGAAAATAAGGAGGTGCACCAACAATGTTTGCAATCATCGTAACAGGCGGAAAGCAATACAAAGTTCAGGAAGGCGATGTTATCTACATCGAAAAACTGGATTCTGAAGCAGGCGAGAGCGTAACGTTTGATCGTGTTTTGGCGGTTTCTAAAGGTGACGGTCTTGTAACTGGAACTCCGGTTGTTTCCGGCGCTACAGTAACAGGCAAAGTCGAGAAACAAGGCAAAGGCCAAAAAATCATCGTTTACAAATACAAAGCCAAAAAGAACTATCGTCGTAAGCAAGGTCATCGTCAACCGTTCACAAAAGTAACAATCGAGAAAATCCAAGCGTAAGAGGAATTTCTATGATAACCGTTACATTTGTACGAAGAGCCGCTGACAGACGTATCGTATCTTTTGCAGTCGAAGGACATGCTAAATATGCGAAGCCCGGCAAAGATATCGTTTGCGCGGGCGTATCGGCCATTTCGGTCGGTACCGTTAACGCGATCGAAGCTTTGGCAGGAGAAGAGCTACCCGCTAAGATGAAGAACGGCTGGCTATCGTCGGATATTCCGACGCTCGCAGACGAGGCTTCGGATAGCAGGATGCAGCTGCTGCTGGAATCGATGGCAGTTATGCTTGACACTATCGCAAAATCATACGGCAAGCATGTCGTCATTCATGAACTTCTTAATGCGTAAGCTTTTGAAGTAGGTTTTCTTTTAAACCTTAATGTTCATGCTTCCGAGCAGGTTTGCTCCACAAACCTAAAAGCTTATGCTTACGAAGTAGGTTTGCTCCACAAACCTTTAAGAAGGAGGGAATAACTATGTTGAAACTGAATCTTCAGCTTTTCGCTTCGAAGAAAGGTGTTGGTTCCACGAAGAACGGACGTGACTCGCAGTCGAAGCGCCTTGGCGCTAAACGTGCTGACGGTCAAACCGTATCCGCTGGAAGCATTTTGTTTCGCCAACGCGGAACAAAAATTCACCCAGGTACTAACGTAGGCATCGGGAAAGACGATACGCTTTATGCAAAAGTAGAAGGCGTAGTGAAGTTCGAACGTTGGGGACGCGATCGCAAAAAAGTGAGCGTATATCCAGCTGTTCTTGCTCCGGTAGCTGCTGCAGTAGAAGCTTAATACAATCTTATATATGCACCAAGACCCGGCCTGCATCGCTTGGCCGGGTCTTTTTTATGTCAAGGCTGGTGACCGTAGGACTGTCGCGTGATATACTGGATAAGCTAGGAAATACGAAGAAAGTAGGTTTAATCGATGGGACGCTTAACAATGGCGAAATATTACGCGGCGGCAACGATTGTATTGCCATGTGCCGCTGTACTTATTTGGCCCGCTAAAGTGTGGTTAACTGCTGTCTTTCTCGTTTGGCTTATAGCTGTTGCGACTTACTTTGTACGAACGGAACGGAAAGAGCATGCAGAGCGGACTACGCGAACGATTCAATCGTTGCAAAATTCTGCTATACGGACTCTCAATCATCACCGTCATGACTGGATGAACGATCTGCAAGTGGTGTTTGGCTACATTCGGCTCAAGAAGCTGGATAAAGCAGCTGAGTATGTGGAGAAAATAAGTGAACGGATGGCTGTGGAGAGCAGCATATCCAAGCTTGGCGTTCCATCCTTAATCAGTTATATACAATCGTTTCGTACGATATCCAACTCGCTGGAACTGCAGCTGGATATAAAAGGCGATATTCACTTAAACGAAATAACGGCAGATGCCGATCAAATAGCCGAAACGCTCATTCATACGATTAACGCATATCGGTTTGCGGCGAAGCCTAACTATGGTCATGCTGCCGTTCTTAAGCTGGAGCTGTCAAGAGATGAGGAAGCGCTGTATGCAACCTTCTATTATGATGGCGAGCTGATGAACGAACAGCAATGGAAGCAAAAAATACAACAGCAGTTGGAAGGCGCGCCAATGCAGCCGATCAACTTCGAGCAGCCGTATGCAAAAGTGCTGCTGAGGGCGGAAATGCGCGCATGAACGGGGGCACAACATGTTTGTCGATAAAGCGAAGATATTTGTAAAAGGCGGCGACGGAGGCGATGGTATCGTATCGTTTCGCCGCGAGAAATACGTAGAGCAAGGCGGTCCAGCAGGCGGCGATGGCGGCCGCGGCGGCGACTTGATTTTTCAAGTTGACGAAGGGCTTCGCACATTGATGGATTTCCGCTATCAGAAGCATTTTAAGGCTAATCGCGGAGAGCGCGGAAAAGTAAAAAGCATGCACGGGGCTGGCGCGGAGGATACGATCGTTCGCATTCCGCCAGGCACTGTCATCGTCGATGATGATACGCAGGAAATCATCGCGGATATGACGCGCCACGGGCAGCAGATCGTCATCGCAAAAGGCGGAAGAGGCGGAAGAGGCAACATCCGCTTCGCAACGCAAAACAACCCTGCTCCATATATTTCGGAGAATGGTGAAGAAGGGCAAGAGCGCTGGGTAGTGCTTGAGCTTAAAGTAATGGCGGATGTTGGTCTTGTAGGCTTTCCAAGCGTAGGCAAGTCGACCTTGCTATCTGTCGTTTCAGGGGCTAAGCCCAAAATTGGCGCTTATCACTTCACGACGATTACGCCAAATCTCGGCGTTGTTGACGTTGGAGATGGCCGCAGCTTCGTAATGGCAGATTTGCCGGGCTTGATCGAAGGCGCGCATGAAGGCGTTGGACTCGGCCATGAGTTTCTTCGCCACGTTGAACGGACTCGGGTTATTATCCATGTTATCGATATGTCCGCTTCCGAAGGACGCGATCCATTCGAAGATTGGGTAAAAATCAACGAGGAGCTGGTTCTCTACAACGAGAAGCTGGCAGACCGTCCTCAAATTATTGCCGCAAACAAAATGGACATGCCGGATTCCGAGGAGCAGCTTGAGCTGTTCAAGCAGCAGCTTGCAGAGGTAAGCGGCGATCGCAATTACGAGATTTTGCCTATTTCCTCGCTCACGAAGCAAGGTATTCAGGAGCTTCTGTACAAAGCGGCTGATGTCCTTGATACGGTATCCGAGCAGGTTGAGATCGAAGACGTTAAGGATGTCGCTGAGCGTAAGGTCTACACTTATGAGAAGCGTGAAGAAACAACCTTCACGATTCATAAGGAAGATGAAGTTTACGTTATCGTCAGCGAAGGAATTGATAAATATATGAAGCGGATGAATTTGACTTCCTATGATGCGGTTATGCGCTTTGCGCGTACGATGCGCAAAATGGGCGTCGATGCCGAGCTTCGCAAAATGGGCGCAAAAGACGGCGATATGGTACAAATCGGCGACTTCGCATTCGAATTTTTCGAGGGCAGCGACTACAATCCAAACGGTTAGCGCATAGATTAAGAAACGAAGACGGCGGAAGCCGTCTTTTCTTATTTTGCCTATTGCTCCAAACGGCATATTTCGATATAATGTCCACTATAGGTGAACAATTGTCTTTTTGAGGAGGACGTATAGTGAATAAACGCTATTATGTCGTTCGGGAGGACATTTTACCGGAAGCGATTATGAAGACGATACAAGTGAAAGAGATGCTTAGCCGAGGAGAAGCGGCAACCGTACATGAAGCGGTTGAGCGCGCTGGGCTTAGTCGAAGCGCTTTTTATAAGTATAAAGATGGCGTCTATGCGCTAAATGAGCTGGAACGTGAACGTATCGCGACGATTTCCATGGATTTGGAGCATCGTTCGGGCGTGCTCTCGAACGTGCTCAGCACGGTGGCAAGCTTGGAAGGCAATGTGCTGACGATGAATCAGACCATTCCGCTGCAAGGCTTAGCTAACGTCGTCATCTCCGTCGATGTTTCGCAGCTTTCCGGGGAACTGTCATCGCTGGTCGATATGCTTCGCAGCCTGCCTGGCGTGCGTAAAGCCTCGGTCATCGGACAAGGATAACAGAATGGATTATGGAGGGTATATATGAAGCCAGTTAAAGTTGGACTATTAGGTCTTGGAACAGTAGGTACAGGAGTCGTTCGCATCGTTGAAGGTCATCAGGAGGACTTGGCAAGTCAAGTCGGCTCGCCGATCGTAATCGAGAAAGTGCTCGTTCAGGACAAGAGCAAAGCGCGCAATATTTCCATCGATCCAGATAAGCTTACAGAGGATGCATGGGATATTATCCGTCATCCCGACATCGACGTTATCGTTGAGGTTATGGGAGGAATCGGACTTACGAAGGAATATATTTTGGAAGCACTCTCCCTTGGCAAACATGTCGTAACAGCCAATAAGGATTTGATGGCGCTGCACGGTCCCGAAATATTGGCAAAAGCGCAGGAGAACCGCTGTGATGTGCTTTATGAAGCAAGCGTTGCGGGCGGTATTCCGATTATCCGTACGTTAGTTGAAGGCTTCTCTTCCGATCGCATCAACAAAATTATGGGTATCGTGAACGGAACGACAAACTTTATTTTGACAAAAATGAGCCAAGAAGGCGCTTCTTATCTGGATGTGCTTAAGGAAGCCCAGGAGCTTGGTTATGCGGAGTCTGACCCGACATCGGATGTCGAAGGACTTGACGCAGCTCGCAAAATGACGATTCTTGCTACGATCGGCTTCCGCGCGAACGTAGCGCTTGAGGATGTTTCGGTTCAAGGCATCTCTTCGGTAAGCAAAGAGGATATTTTGTACGCGAAGCGTCTTGGCTATGAAGTGAAGCTGCTTGGCATCGCCGAGCGTCAAGATGATCTGATCAGCGTTAGCGTACAGCCGACGATGGTGAAGCAAACACATCCGATTGCATCGGTTAACGGCGTATTTAACGCGGTTTATGTATACGGCGAAGCTGTTGGCGAAACGATGTTCTACGGCGCAGGCGCGGGCGAGCTTCCTACAGCGACTTCGATCGTATCCGATTTAGTTGCAGTCGTGAAAAACCTGAAGCTTGGCGTAAACGGCAAGCAAGCAAGCCTTGCATACAAAGAGAAGAAGCTGAAGACCGACGAGCAAATCTCTTCGAAATATTTCTTGCTGCTTAAAGTAGCGGATCGCGCCGGCGTTCTTGCACGCATCACGCAAGTGTTCGCTGATTTTGAAGTGAGCCTTGAATCTGTGCTGCAGCAGCCGACACCTTCGAATCCGGAAGTTGAAATTATCGTAATTACTCATGATGCGAACAAAGCTGCTATGCAAAAGGTGCTTGCCATGTTCGAATCGCTGGATGTCGTTCACGAAGTGAAGAGCGTCTACCGCGTAGAAGGGTAAGCCGAATGATTAATCGCAGAGTTATAGTCAAAATACCGGCAAGCACGGCTAATTTAGGTCCAGGCTTCGATACGCTGGGAATGGCTCTCTCCTTGTATGCATGGATTGAGATGACGGTCTCGGAGCAAACCGAGTTTCAATTTTATGGCGACCAAATGAAGGGTTTGCCGAAGGATAAATCTAACCTTATCTATAAGGTTGCGCAGCTCGTGTTCAAGGAAGCCGGCGTACAAGTACCGGAGCTTTCGATCTCGATGCACAGCGACATTCCGCTTACGCGCGGACTCGGCAGCAGCGCCTCGGCGATTGTAGGCGCATTGGTCGCGGCGAATGCACTGATCGGCAGTCCGCTTACAGACGATAAGCTGTTCCAAATGGCAACGGCATTAGAGGGGCATCCTGATAATGTGGGCGCATCGTTATTCGGAGGCATCATCGTAGCTGCTTGGGATGGCGAGCGGGCCGATTATATGAGAATTGAGCCTAATGAGAGGCTTGCAACGTTAGTTGCAATTCCAGCCTTTCAGCTGTCGACGGAGAAAGCGCGCCATGCGCTGCCGTCGCAGGTCAGCATGGCAGACGCCGTATTTAACGTCGGCCGCAGTTCATTGCTCGTCGCGGCGCTTGCCAGCGGAGAGCTTGGCATGATCCGATATGCCATGAAGGATCGGCTGCACCAGCCTTACCGTGCAGCGCTTATTCCCGGCATGTCGACGATATTGGAGCGCGCGGTTGAGCATGGCGCGCTTGGCGTTGCGTTAAGCGGAGCAGGGCCGACGCTGATCGCGTTTGTTGACGCTAAAGCATACGCGGAGCAGCTGGAGCCATTTTTGATCGATACGCTTAAGCAAGAGGGGATTGAAGCGAATACGCTATGGCTGTCGCCATGCGTGCAAGGTCCGCAAGTTACGGTTGAGGATATTTCCAAGCAGCCTGCCATCCCTCTTCCGGATAGAATTAAAGGAGAAATGTAGCTATGAAGACGATAGCCGTATTACCTGCCGGCTCCGTATCGGATGAGGCAGCTCGACATTTTTTTCAAGGGGAAGAAATTAGCTGGAAGCATCACCGGCTCATCTCCGATGTGTTTTTATCCACGGTTAATGGCATTAGTGATTACAGCATCATTCCGATCGAGAATACGATTGAGGGTTCCGTGAGCTTACATATGGACTGGCTCGTGCATGAGGTAGATCTTCCGATTCAAGCGGAGTGGGTATACCCGTCTATTCAGAACTTGATTGGTCATCAATCGAAGCTGTTAGATGTCAACGGGCAAATCGATTACTCGCGGATTACGAAAGTGATCAGCCACCCGGTGGCAATTGCGCAGTGCTTGCAGTTTTTGCGAACGCATTTGCCGCATGCGGTAACGGAGCATGTCAGCAGTACGGCTGAAGGTGTAAGAATTGTGCAAAACAACCCTGACGCCGGATGGGCAGCTATCGGAACCAAGACTGCTGCCGCTAACGAAAAGCTGGATGTTCTTGCGAGCGAGATTACCGATCACGACAACAACTATACCCGGTTCTTGCTGGTCGGAAAAGAGCCATACACGGCTCGCCAATCCGATCAGATCAAGACGAGCATATTAATTACGCTGCCAGAGGATTATCCTGGTGCTCTCCACCAGGTTCTATCTGCTTTTGCTTGGCGCAAAATCAACTTATCCCGAATCGAATCGCGTCCAACGAAAAAAAAGCTCGGCAATTACTATTTCTTCATCGACATCGAAATGGCGCTTGATACCGTGCTGCTGCCTTCTGCCATTCAAGAAATCGAAGCAATCGGCTGTCAGGTACGCGTGCTGGGGAGCTACCCAAGCTTTGCGGAGTTTAAGAAATAAATTGCGTTTCATAAGCGTAATGGAAATATCAGCGCTATAGAAAAGTCGTCTCCGTATTTAGCTTGAAAATGCTGGATGGAGAGATGGCGTGCATGCAAGCCGAGTTCGCTCTTAGGAGTGAACTCGGCTTTTTTACTATTTTTTTTGTGAAAGTGGAGACACCTGCCCATGTTCTGCATAGGATGTAAGGATTGATAATAGGCATTAGCGTGCCATGTTATTCAGAACGTGACAGGAGGTTAACAGCGAGTGAAAATCCATATTGTGAAAAAAGGCGAATCCTTGTACTTTATCGGCCAAAAGTATAACGTGTCGCTGGAAGAGATTTTGAAGTTGAATCCGGGCATTACGAACCCGGATGCAATTGATGTAGGGATGAAGCTAAAAATTCCGTCAAGCCAGACCGGCGGCGGATCAGGAGGCGGAATGGACATCATGCACCAACACGTCGTGAAACAAGGGGATACGCTTTGGAAGCTATCAAAAGCTTGGGGCGTGCCGCTTGCAGACATGATTAAAGCAAATCCACAGCTCAAAAATCCGAATGTTCTGCTAACAGGAGAAATTGTCAACATACCTAAATCAAACGATTCCGCGCATGAAGTGCCAGGACATGGCGCAGGCCATGGAACAGGCCAAGGCAGCGGCGGTACCAGCATGCTTCATCCGACGTCGCTTATGAACGGCGTGCAGGGCTTGGTAGGGAAGCTTTCAACCGCTCCAATCCAAGGGAAAACGCCTACTGGCCCTATTACGGGCAAGACGCCGACTGCTCCTATCGCGCCAGTCGCGCCGGCGCCGGTCGCGCCGGTTCAAGAGAAAAAACCGACAGCTCCTATCGTGAAGCCGGTCGCGCCTGCTCCGCTTCCTGCTCCTAAAGCCGCAGCAGTGGAACCGGCGAAAAAAGCGCTGCCGATTGAGAAGCCAGTGGAGAAAAAGCTAAAACCGATCCATTCCGAATATAAGCCGAATGTTGATTTGTTCAAGCAATATGGCATTCCGGCAACAGAGGCATTGTCGTTGTATGATTTGCCGAAAGCTCCCGAAATGGTGTCCCCGGCTGCCCAGCAGCCTAATTTTGGCGGATACGGCTATGGTCAGCCCATGGTAATGGGTGAACACACAGGACATGGCTACGGCTATGGCGGCTGGCAGCAACCGATGCCTTTTGGCAACATGGTAAGTCCGCTTAGTGAAGGCAGCGAAGCGCCATTTGACTGTCCTCCAGGAACTGTGTTTGTTGGCAGCTACCCGTCGCATTCAACGCTGCCGATGAGCGCAGGTCCAGGCTGGGGTTACGGTCAACCGATGGTAAGTCCCGTTCAAGAAAATGCTGGTGAAAACAGCCAGATGCTTGCTGGAACATCGGCATTTCCAAATCAAGGTTTTGTATCGCCAATGGCGACGCAGCCAAACCAAGGCATTTCGCCGCTAGCGACGCAGCCGAACCAGGGCATTTCGCCTTTATCGGCACAGCCGAACCAAGGCATCTCGCCACTCGCGTCTTTGTCGAACCAAGCGATATCTCCTTTATCGGCACAGCCGAATCAAGGCATTATGCCGCTTTCGACGCAGCCTAACCAAGGCTGGGTATCGCCGTCGGCAGTAGAGCCTAACCAAGGCTGGGTATCGCCGTCAGCAACAGGTCCGAACCAAGGTTGGGTATCGCCAGCAGCAACAGGTCCGAACCAAGGTTGGGTATCGCCAGCAGCAACCGGCCCGAACCAAGGTTGGGTATCGCCAGCAGCGACAGGTCCGAACCAAGGCTGGGTATCGCCGTCAGCGACAGGTCCGAACCAAGGCTGGGTATCGCCAGCAGCAACCGGCCCGAACCAAGGCTGGGTATCTCCTGCAAGCATGCAGCCAGAGCATGGTTATGGCTACGGAAATAGTGCCGTTTCTCCTGCGAGCATGCAGCCTGATTATGGTTATGGCCATGGCGGTGCTGTCTCGCCAGCGAATATGCAACCTGACTTCGGATATGGCTATGGACATCCAATGCCATACCCGCAGTATCCAAATTGGCCGCAAACAGCGGGGGTTGGCAATGTGAATCAAGGCGACTGCGGCTGCAAGGGAAACCGTTCTGATCAAAATACGGCAAAGATTGACGAAGCAGAAATACCAAAAGCGGCAAAAGCGACTGTACCGCGGAAAAACAACAAAAAAGCGGTTATCCGGACAGTGGCGTCTCGCCCAAACAAAAATAAACGTGGCAATCAGCCATGGATCAATCGTTAAGCATAAGTTTGGAACAGGAGCGCCCCAGAAGCTTAAATAACTTCTGGAGCGCTCTTTTTACGTTTTGATCGCAGGAAGTGGGCTGAGTAGGGAGGCTTTGAATATTTATGTAACATTGGCGCATACTATCAAAAAATATAATGAAGGGGTCTTCCCCATGATAGAATTCAGACTTTGGAAAAACTTGAAGAAACGACTTCGCAATAAACGACGTCCAATGTGGACGCTAGGCGCTATCGTGTTCAGCTTAATGGCAGCCACACTAGCCTTATCTGCTGAGAACGCGCTAGCCGCACCAGATTTAGCAGGCCATCAAAGCAGCATCGTTAAAACGCTAGAGAAGCATGATGGGCCGCTTTCGGTTAATCTGCACCGGGTTTATGTTTGCGGCGAGGAGTCGAAGCCGCTCGGACGAATGATGAGCAAGCAGATCGTAGAACTGTTGCAAGCTCATCCGGAGTGGAAGGCAGTGATTGATCCAGAGCAAAGCATGGTGCATTTTGAGCAAACGATCGAGGATATGTCCGAGCATTGCAAGGCAAACGCCTATATGGGCGTGGACAAGAAGGGAAACCTAACGCTCTTTGACGGCGTGCCCAAAAAGGAAAAGGTCGTTCGCACCTTCTTTCAGCTCGACGTGCGCTATATGGAAAGCAGCCTGCCGCAGGACAAGCTGGATCTGCTTACGAAAGGGATTCGTATCAACGACATGGACGAATACAACAGCGTTTTGTCCACCTATAGCGACTATGCTATTGAGCAAAATCAAAAAGTGATGAAGCCTGCCTATTAGCAGGCAAGCAAGAGAAAAAGAAGGAGATCGCATGCTATCGCGCGATCTCCTTCTTTTTGTTTAGGCCAATAAGCTGAAATATCAAACGCGCGTTCTCATTCACGCCATCTTTTGCTATAATGGATGAAGCAACTTTCAGAGAGTATGCTTTCGAAGCAAGTTTTACCTTGTAAAACTTTAAGCATATGCTTTCGAAGCAAGTTTTACCTTGTAAAACTTTTAAGGAGATGGCCGTTTGCGCGTTCTTGGAATTGACCCTGGTTATGCAATCGTTGGATTTGGCTTCATAGATAAGATCGGACATAAGCTTACGCCCGTGCAATACGGCGCCATTCAAACGGAAGCGCATACGGCACCCGAGCAGCGGTTGCTGCAGGTTTATGAGTCTGCGGGCGCTTTGATGGATAAATATAAGCCGGATACCGTTGGGATTGAGAAGCTGTTTTTTAACCGCAACGTAACGACGGCCTTTGACGTGGCGCAGGCGAGAGGCGCCATTATTTTGGCGGCAGCGCAGCGCGGCTTGCCTATCGGCGAGTATACGCCGCTGCAGGTGAAGCAGGCTGTTGTCGGCTATGGGAAAGCGGAGAAGAAGCAAGTGCAGGAAATGGTCAAAATGTTTCTGAAGCTCTCGGCGGTGCCTAAGCCGGATGATGTCGCCGATGCGCTGGCAGTAGCCATTTGCCATGCCCATTCCGTCGTTCTGACCCAGAAAATTAATGAGGTGAATCGTTCGTGATCGATTTTTTAAGAGGCATTGTCGTCCATTTGGACTCCGAGTATATCGTTCTGGACGTAAGAGATACAGGCTACCGCGTATTCACACCTAATCCTTACGCATTTGCCAAAAAGGAAGAGCCAGTTACCGTTTATATTCACCATAACGTCCGCGAGGACGCTATTTTGTTGTTCGGCTTTGAGACGAGGGAGGAGCAGACCTTGTTCCGCAAGCTGCTTGAGGTATCAGGTATTGGACCGCGCGTCGCTTTAGGCATATTATCGGGCGGCAGGCCCGATGCAGTCATTGCGGCGATTCAGCAGGAAAATATAGCGTTCCTTGTCAAGCTTCCCGGCATAGGGAAGAAAACCGCGCAGCGGATGGTTCTCGACCTGAAGGACAAGCTGATCGGCGCTGGGCTTGACGGCGGTTTATTAACGGCAGCAGGCGTTGCGCTTGATCTTACATCGAGCAGACATTCGGGACAGGGCGCAGGCACCGCTTGGCAGGAAGCGCGGGAAGGTCTCGCGGCACTCGGCTACACGGCTGCGGAGCTGGACAAAGCATGGAACGGGCTTCAGCATAGCGTAACGGCGGAGGAAACGGTCGACTCTCTGATGAAGCGGGCGCTGCAGCAGCTGTTTAAAGGCTAACGGAAGGAGATGAACGCAGATGGATGATAGAATCATTTCCGCTAACCTAATGATGGAAGACCAAGCGGTGGAGCTTAGTTTGCGTCCCCGCTATTTGGCTGAATATATTGGACAATCAAAGGCCAAGGAAAACTTGAAAATTTATATTGAAGCGGCAAAATTGCGCAAAGAAGCGCTTGATCACGTGCTGCTATACGGTCCGCCTGGACTTGGCAAGACGACGCTGTCGAACATTATCGCAAATGAGCTAGGCGTCAATCTTCGCACCACTTCCGGTCCGGCGATAGAGAGGCCAGGCGATTTGGCGGCACTGCTGACGAATCTGCAGGAGGGCGACGTGCTCTTTATCGATGAGATTCATCGACTGCATCGTACGGTGGAGGAAGTGCTTTACCCGGCGATGGAAGACTTTGCGCTTGATATTATGATCGGCAAAGGACCAAGCGCACGTTCGGTGCGGCTTGATTTGCCGCCATTCACCTTAATTGGCGCTACTACGCGGGCAGGCTTGCTGTCAGCGCCGCTTCGCGATCGTTTTGGGGTGGTCAGCCGATTAGAATTTTATACGGTGGATGAGCTGGCTTTTATCGTTGCTAGAACGGCAGAGATTTTGAATGTCAGCATCGTAGGGGAAGCGGCCTCGGAGATTGCGATGCGTTCACGCGGGACTCCGCGTATTGCAAACCGATTGCTCAAGCGTGTGCGGGATTTTGCACAGGTACGCGGTGATGGCGTCATTACACATGACATCGCCCAATCCGCGCTTGAACTGCTCCAGGTTGATCCAATGGGTCTCGACAATATCGATTTCAAAATGCTTCAGGCGATGATGACCACTTTTGCCGGCAGACCTGTCGGTCTTGATACGATAGCAGCGACGATTGGTGAAGAAAGCCAAACGATTGAAGATGTGTATGAGCCTTATCTCATGCAAATCGGCTTCTTGCAGCGGACGCCGCGGGGCCGAATTGCTACCGATAACGCCTATCGGCATTTAGGTCTTCCAATACCCGGGAGGTAGCCATTCATGAGCCCGATAGCAAGCGGCAACAAGGAGAAGCTTTATGTCATTTACGATGGACAATGCAATCTATGCCTTGCTTCCGTAGCCAAGCTGAAGGAGCTCCATTCTAAGGCGGATTTGCATTATGTGCAGATACAGCAATTGGAAGCAGAAGGACAAGCGCAGAAGCTTGTCCCGCATATTCGGTCATTGAAATTTGAAGAGCTGTACGAGAAAATGCATGTTGCCGATGAGAGAGGCGAGCTATTTGCTGGAGCGGACGGAGTCGTTCGGATATTGAGAACGGTAAAGGGCCTGCGCTGGCTTTCTGCTTTTTACCGAATACCGGGAATGAAAAGAGCGGCTAATTATATTTATCGGTTTATCGCAAGCAGAAGATATGAATGGTTTGGCAAGACCGAACAAAGCTGTTCGATTAATGGGTGCGAGTTACCGCAAAGCGGAGGGGAGAATAACAAGCATGAAAACGAAACAATCCTTTAAGCGATACATCATTATGGCTGCGGCGATTCTTTTGCTCGCTTCGGCTTGGACAGGTTCCCCGTCACAGGCGGCGGTTCCGAAGCTGGATAACATCCGGGTTGCCTTATTCATGCAATTGCCTGGGAAATATGATGATACGACTGCTGTTGCGACTTTCTCGTCAGCGGGCGGCATGAATATTGGCGTAAGGCAGCCAAATGGCACAAGCGATCTATTTAGCGTGAATGGAGCTGCTTCGGCACGGTTTACGCTAGACAGCTTTAAAGTAAAAGTGTTTGAGTCTTCTAATTTCGGCGCAGCGCAGGCTGTATTCAAAAGGGTACAAGCGTTGAAGGGAGCAGCTTCCCTGACATCGCTATCCAAAAACGGCGCAATCGTCTATCAAGTTATAGAAGGTACATATAAGACTGCAGCTGAAGCGACAACGGCACAAACAAAATGGAATGGCGATGGCGAGCTATCCAAGCTATCCGGCGGCTTTAAGTCGCTGCTCCAAGGTCCGCTTCATCTAGAAAGCGCTCCTGTCGCCAGCAAGGACGCTGCTCAGGCGGCCGCAAGCGGCTTTGGCGCCGTAGGTCTCGATGCTTTCGTAGCTGTCCGTTCAGCGCAAGCTGGCGCAGCAAGCTATTCGGTCATGGTAGGAGCAGCCGTGACGGATGCGGAGCTTCAAATCGTGAAGGCGGCGGCTGCAAAGGCTGCAGGCGGTGGGGCGTTGAAGGAAGCTGATGCAAAGGCTGCTTACTTGTTAGTAAGAAATGATCATTCCGTCAGCGCTCAAGCAGAGAATAGCTCCGAGCTTTATATGTTTGCAGGAAGCGATACGAAAATAGCGGTATCCCCGGCTGGCTCGGATCCGATCAAGCTGGCTGAGAGAAGCAATCGCAGCTATCGCGGCGTGTTTGAGCTAAGCGTGCTTAATGGGCGCATGGCCGTCATAAACGAGCTTCCTTTCGAGCAATACCTATATTCGGTGGTAGGCGTCGAAATGTATCCTACATGGCCGGCAGAGGCATTAAAAGCGCAAGCTGTAGCAGCACGCTCGTTTGCTTTGAACAAAGGCTTCGGCTTCCAAATCGCGCATGTTGTGGATACGACATTAAGCCAGGCTTATTATGGCGTAGGCTCAGAGCGTCCATCCACAATAGCCGCAGTAAATGATACGGCAGGCGAGGTCGCTTTGTACAATGGCAAGGTCATAGAAGCGCTGTTCTCTGCCAATGGCGGAGGCATTACCGCTGATGCCAAAGAGATTTGGAACAACGCGGTGCCATACCTGCAAGCGGTGAAAAGCCCGGATACCTCGTCAGAGGCAGGTTTATACAACTGGTACAGAGTGGTGCTTCCAAGCGGAGCAATTGGTTACATTCGCGAGGATTTGCTAGATGAGACCGGACAAACGACGGCAGCAGGCAGCAAAATCATGCAAGTAAATACGAATGCTACTAAGGTGCGCAAGCATCCGCTCATTCAAGATACGATTCCTGTCATTGCGCAGGCGGAGAGCGGAACACAGGTTGTTGTACTTGAGAAAAGCGTAGAATCCAATTCGATGTCATGGGTACGCGGCCCTTATACTGCGCAAGAAATGCTTGCCGTTATTAATTCAAAATCGAAGACCGCAATATCAGGTCCGCTAAAAACGTTAGAAGTGAGCCAGCGCGGCGTTTCCGGGCGTGCAACGGAAGTGACGGCAAATGGTCAAAAGGTCGCGGTTTCCTATCCGGTTGATTACAGGGCTGCATTAGGCGTACAAGGCTCGCTGCCGAGCACCTTGTTCCAAATCGAGGAGACAGCCAAGGTCGCTTTGCTTGGCGCAAGCTCGGCGACACGCAATAAGCCGGCGGATACGGCGCCGGTGTATGCGATTGGCGCAGGAGGCAAAACCGCTCAGGTTGTTGACGCTAACTTGTTTGTTTTAGATGGAAGCGGCCAGATGAGGGCAGCAACGAAGGAGCCTTCTTATCGCATTATAGGCTCTGGCAACGGCCACGGAGTCGGATTATCGCAGTACGGCGCATTAAGCCTTGCGCAGCAAGGGTATGACTATCAATATATTTTGAAATACTACTACAAAGATGTAACCATCGCTAAGGAATGATTGAATCGATATGAACGTAGAATGGTTTGATTTTGAATTGCCGGAGCGCTTAATCGCTCAGACACCTCTATTGGATAGAACAGCATCAAGGCTGCTTGCTCTTAATAAGCAGACAGGTGAAATTACACACAACAAATTTACCGACTTGGTGAACTATGTCCAAGCCGGCGATGTGCTCGTATTAAATGATACTAGAGTGATACCTGCCCGCTTGACAGGAATGAAGAGTGACACGGGAGCCAAGATCGAGCTGCTGCTGCTTAAGCAGCTTGAAGGCGACCGCTGGGAAGCTCTTGGCAAGCCTGCTAAGCGGCTTAAGGTCGGTACGGCACTATCCTTCGGAGACGACGGAGAAGGCAATCCGCTGCTGCGCGCAGTCATCGAGCAGGAAGGCGAGATGGGCGGAAGAACGATAAAGTTCGAGTACGAGGGCATCTTCCAAGAGCTGCTGGACCGTCTTGGCGAAATGCCATTGCCGCCTTATATCAAGGAGCGGCTTGAGGAAAGAGAGCGATATCAAACGGTCTATTCGAAGCATGCCGGCTCGGCTGCCGCGCCGACCGCGGGTCTGCACTTTACGGATGAGTTTCTGGAGAAGCTTCAAGCTAAGGGCGTTCAGCTAGCATATGTTACGCTGCACGTAGGACTAGGCACATTCCGTCCGATGTCTGTAGAGCTTGTTGAGGATCATGAGATGCATGCGGAGTATTATGAGTTGAATGAACAAAATGCCGCGATAATAAATGAAGCCAAACAGCGCGGAGCACGTATAATTGCTGTGGGGACAACTTCATCAAGGACATTAGAGACGGTTGCGGCACGCTTCGAGGGCAAACCTATTGAAGCTTGCAGCGGCTGGACGTCCATTTTTATTTTTCCGGGCTATTCGTTTAAGCTCGTCGATGCTCTTCTCACCAATTTTCATTTGCCAAAATCTACGCTGGTTATGCTCGTAAGCGCACTGGCTGGACGTGATGCTGTCATGAAAGCCTACGCGGAAGCGGTCGCGCATGATTATCGTTTTTTCAGCTTTGGCGATGCTATGTTTATTTACTAATTAGGAATAGGAAGCGTGAATTGTGGCTGTAAAATATGAATTAATCAAACAATGCAAACAATCGGGTGCTCGGCTTGGGCGGGTGCATACTCCCCATGGCATTATCGAGACGCCAACCTTTATGCCGGTAGGCACGCAGGCTACCGTCAAAACCATGAGTCCGGAAGAGCTTAAAACGATGGATGCTCAAATTATTTTGAGCAATACGTATCATTTGTTCCTTAGACCAGGCCATGACATCGTTCGGAATGCAGGCGGCCTGCATAAGTTCATGAACTGGGATCGCCCGATTCTAACGGATAGCGGCGGTTTTCAGGTGTTCAGCTTAAGCGAAATGCGCAAAATTACGGAAGAGGGCGTTCATTTCCGTTCCCACCTCAATGGCGACAAAAAATTTCTTTCACCCGAAGTAGCGATGGAAATTCAAAACGCGCTAGGCTCGGATATTATGATGGCATTTGATGAATGCCCGCCTTTCCCGGCTGAGCATGATTATGTGAAGAAATCGCTGGAGCGGACGACTAGATGGGCAGAGCGCTGCCTCAAAGCGCATGCAAGGCCTCATGATCAAGGATTGTTCGCGATTGTGCAGGGCGGCATGTACAAAGATTTGCGTATTCAAAGCGCAAACGATTTGACTTCCATGGATTTCCCGGGGTATGCTATTGGTGGACTGAGTGTAGGCGAGCCTAAGCATCTTATGTACGATGTTCTCGATTATACGGTTCCCATTTTGCCGGCTAATAAACCGCGTTACCTAATGGGAGTCGGATCGCCGGACGCGCTGATTGAAGGCGCTATCCGCGGCATCGATATGTTCGACTGCGTACTGCCGACCCGAATTGCCCGGAATGGGACAACGATGACTAGCCAAGGCAGACTTGTCATTCGAAATGCGAAATACGCCGAAGATTTTGGTCCATTAGATCCAGAGTGCTCCTGCTATACATGCACGAACTACTCGCGGGCTTATATTCGGCATTTAATTAAAGCCGATGAGACTTTCGGTATGAGATTGACCACGTATCACAATTTGCATTTCTTGCTACAACTCATGCGGGACGTTCGGCAAGCGATTATGGAAGACCGGCTGCTTGATTTCCGGGATTCCTTCTTCACGAGCTACGGCCTGTTCGATAATGAGAAAGGGTTTTGAAAGGGGGGATTTCGATGTGGCTAGCAGCAGATGCAGGTGGTTCAGGTAATATTTTAGGTATGATTTGGCCGTTTGTGCTTATGTTTGCGGTGTTTTATTTCTTACTTATCCGTCCGCAGCAGAAGAAACAAAAGCAACGTACTTCCATGCTTAACCAATTGAAAAAAGGCGATAAAATTTCAACAATTGGTGGTTTGCACGGTACGGTTGTGGAACTCAGCGACGATACGGTTGTTCTTCGTGTAAACGATACAACAAAAATGACGTTCGAGCGCAGCGCAATCAACACGATCATTAACTCAGCACCAGCAGTAACGGAGTAATATACTTAAGCGCAAAGAGCGGCTGACATGTAACGATGTCAGCCGCTCTTTTTTTTATTTTTGTAAACAAGTTAAGAAGCTTATTTCTTCATATTAACCCCGATCATGCCGCCAAAGGCGCCAGCCAGCAGAGATGCCCCTAGCAGGAGGAGGCTGTGCATCGATATCGAAGCGTTTGAAGCAAGAAAACTGATAATGATGACAATGACGCCATACAATAAGCCGAGCAATGCGCCATTGTACCAGCCTTTGTTCTCCGATCGTTTTCCAGAGGTAAAGCCGCCCGCAAGTGAAGCGAATCCATGCACCAATAATGCATTGGCAGGCAAGCTGCTCTCTTTCATGCTGGTAAAATGCAAAAGCAGCGAGAGCAGCAAGGCGCCAACTGCCAACCAAATAATGGAGAAGAGCACTCCGGCAAGCAAAGGTGAAGCAATTAATGGCGGTTTAGGAGCTTGTTTAACCGAACTCATCAAATTTCCCCCCAACAAAAGGTACGTATTACTAAACCATATGGTCAAGCATTAAGGAATAGTACAACTTATCCTCGCGTTAGCAAGTATTTATCGGGAAAAATTGGGCCATTGCCATATATTCGTGTAAGTTGCCTCAGTATGATGTCTATAAGCGTAGGTCAGAATAGCTGTACGGACAAACACAGCTGACATCAGCTCGTATGACAAAGTCGAGGAGGCGGTTTCCGGTGGAATTTTGGAGCCTGTTGATTCGGACGGTGATCATTTATTTCGTCGTATTTTTGATCATGCGGTTTATGGGAAAACGAGAAATCGGAAAGCTTTCGGTGTTCGATCTCGTTATTTCAGTCATGATCGCGGAAATTGCCGTCATCGTAATCGAAGACATGGAACGCTCCATGTGGAGCGGCATTTTACCAATGGTGCTGCTGCTGCTTATACAGATTGGCAGTGCATTTATGACGATGAAAAGCAGAAAGCTAAGGCTGTTGTTTGATGGCAAGCCAAGCGTCATTATTGACAAGGGCAAGTTAAATAGCGATGTTATGCGAAAGCAACGCTATAATTTAGATGATTTGATGCTTCAGCTAAGGGAAAATAAGATCAGCGCCGTATCGGATGTCGAATTTGCCATATTGGAAACAAGCGGGAAGCTATCCGTCATTCCGAAGGATAACTCTGATGCTTCTGAAAACAATGATAACGATGATCAGCCAACAGATCACTCAGACCAAAAATTTAAAAATTTCAATATGGACAATATCATCCCGCCGAAATATCGTTTCGAAATTTTGCCCGTGCCGCTCATTATGGATGGCAAAGTGCAGGATAAAAACTTGGAAAAGCTGGAGAAAACGAGATTTTGGCTTAAAAACGTTCTTCAGGAGAGAGGCGTATTAGATTTCAAGGACGTATTCTTTTGCACGATTGACCATAAGGGCAAGCTGTTTGTTGATATGCATGACAAAAAAAAGCGTTAAAGAGAGGGCTGCCCTTTCTTTAACGCTTTTTCGCTTTATTCACGACATGCTGCCTCATTTAAGCCAGTTGCCCAATATAGGAATTCGTTTTATGTCATGGCGATCAATGATTTTCATCGCTACCATAAGCAGCAAATAGACGATTACGCTTGCGGCGCACGCGAGCATCAGGTTAATCCATTCTGCCGGTAGCGGCTGACGATTCATCGTAAACTGCGCTGCTGCGCCCATGATAAGCATAGCTGCGCCAACTTTTACAAAATCAACAATTTTCATGTGAAAGCCGATGAAGCGGAGGACGCTAATGCCATGCAAAACGGTGACAAGCACAATGTTGACATTGATGGCGATTAAGGCTCCGTATATGCCGAATTCAGGATCGGATGCGAGCTGCACAATAATAAATAGCTTGACGATCGCACCGATTAGCGTGTTGATTAATGCGGTTCCAGGCTTGTTGAGCGCTTGAAGCGCGGCTTGAAGCGGCGCTTGCAAATAAATGAAAATACCGACTGGCGCGATGAGCTGCAGCATCGGGGCGATTTCGGTGTGATTATATAAAATGCGGCAAATCGGTTCTGCGAACAGCGTCATAATTACGACAAAGGGAGCGCCTGATACTAGAGCCAGCCTGAGCGATTGATGAAGCCTTTTATGGATTAAGGCGTTTTCGCCCTTTGCGGCAGCCTCTGACAGAGAAGGGACTAACGAAACGGCAAGGGAGTAAGTTAGTGCGGTCGGCAAAAGCAAAAGCGGAACAATCATTCCTTGCAGAGCGCCATACTGTGCGGTGGCGATGCCTGTTGCAATTCCAGCAGCCGCTAAGCTTCGCGCAGTAAGAATCGATTCAAGCAAATAAGATAAAGAGCCAACCATCCGGCTTCCCGTTACCGGAATCGACAGTCCAAGCAGCCTGCGCAGGACGGGGACGTTTTTGGAAGCGGATTGGTTGGGGCTGCCTATCGCTTCTTTAATCCGGGACTTGTCTCGGTAATATTTCCAGAGAAGTACAGCTAATCCGCCGATCTCGCCAACGACAGCGCCGAGCATAGCGCCTGCCGCCGCCCATTCCACCCCAAGAGGAAGGAGCATATAAGCAAAGGAGAGCGATGCAATGATGCGCAGAATCGTTTCGACGGTTTGAGATACCGCGGTCGGTATCATATTTTGTTTGCCTTGAAAGTATCCGCGGTAAACCGAGGAAATGCCGATAATAAGCAAAAGCGGCGTCATCACCATAAATGTGCGGTATACGCGGGCATCCGGCAGTACATGCTTCATGATCCACGGGGCACAAAGCAGCATTATGGCTGTCATCAAAATGCCAAGCGAGGTAACTAATGCCATCGCGGTTCGAAAAATATATTTCACGCGCGCTGAGTCGCCTTGTGATTCGGCTTCCGCAATCCATTTCGCAACGGCCAGCGGTATGCCGCCTGTAATTATGGTGAGCATGACGGTTAAAAACGGATAGCTGAGCTGATATAAGCCGACGCCTTCTGCGCCAATAATGCGTGGCAGAGCGATACGCGGAACGAAGCCAAGCAACCGGTTAATAATGCCAGCGGCAAGTAAAATCATGGCTCCCTTAATAAAGGTTTGTTTGGTCTGCTTCGTCATCATATAATACCCTCTTCTCTATCGTGGAATAGCTGGTTAGCTTCAGCCTCGGTATAAGACGAAGCTATGAGACAGGCCGGTACTATCATCTTTATGCTCGGCATGTCCGATTCGATGTCATTCATTTTGCGGATTAGGGTTTATACGGGCAGGAATATGGCAAAGCCATAGCGAATAGTTGGTTTAGAGAAGTATTTAGGAGGCGCAGCATGGCAGACGAAGAGTTAATCCGAATGATCGAGGAGCTATGCAACAGCAAAGCGGAGGAATTTCAATTAATTGGCTATGAGCACGTCACAGGCCAAGAGGTTTGGGAGTGCGTTAGCGAGAAATATAATAAAACCGGTCAGCCCGAGCTTCACGAATTAGTGAACGATATTTTATCTCTAAAGGTGATGAAATTCATGAATTTCATGACGATAAGCGCATATAAGGGAACCCAATTTTAAGGTGAGGGTTTCTTTTTTTTTTGACTCGATTTTGCCGCGTCTGTATAATAGGAATATTGAGATCATAAGGGGGATTTAGACGTATGTTCGGGAAGAGAATTATTGCCTTCCTTGCGATCGTAGTCATTATGTTTGGCGTTATCGCTTGGACAAGCCCATCGCTGGTAAAAGACGTAAGGCTAGGCCTTGATTTAAAAGGCGGATTTGAGGTTTTGTACGAAGCTTCGCCACTTGAGGGCGGACAGGCTGTTACGCCTGAGTCACTGAAAGAAACAGCAAGAAGCTTGGAGAAAAGGATTGACGAGCTTGGTATTGTTGAGCCTGAGATTACGACCGAAGGCGCTAACCGTATTCGTTTGAGACTAGCCGGAGTTGCGAATGAGAATGAGGTAAGAGATATTCTTGCCAAGCCTATCAATCTGACTTTCCGCGGTCCTGACAACAAGATTGAGCTTGATGGCAGTGATTTCAAACCAAACGGCGCTGGCATCGGTTACGATAGCTTAAGCAAACCGTTCGTTACCATCGAACTGAAAGACGCGAAGAAATTCGAGGAAATTACGACTCGTTTGACGGGCCAATACTTAGCTATTTACCTCGATGACAAAGAGCTGTCCAGACCGAAAGTTAACTTTCCGATTTCCGGCGGATCCGCTCAAATCTCTGGTGAATACACGGTAGACGAAGCAAATGAGCTGGCTGATATGATCAACCTTGGCGCTTTGCCGCTTAAGCTGACTGAAAAATATACCCAATCCGTAGGCGCTAAGCTTGGCCTTGCATCATTGAAGGACACCGTTGAGGCGGGCATTATCGGTACGGTAATTATTTTGGTATTCCTAATCATCTTGTTCCGTATTCCAGGCGTTGTTGCCGGCATTACGGTCATTACTTATACGTGGCTCTTGATCGTTGTGTTCAATTTAATGAATGCGACCTTAACCTTGCCTGGTATAGCGGCCTTCGTACTCGGTATCGGTATGGCGGTCGATGCGAATATCATCATGTACGAGCGGATTAAAGAGGAGATTCGCAGCGGCAAAAGCTTGCTGTCTTCCTTGAAGTCAGGCTCGAAAAACTCGTTCCGTACGATCATGGATGCTAACATTACGAATATTATCGCGAGTGCAGTATTGTACTATATCGGCAATGGCGCGATTCGCGGCTTTGCGCTGACGATGATCTTCAGTATTCTAGTGAGTATGCTTACGAATATTTTCTTGTCTAGATTTTTGATTATGCTGCTTATTAAGAGCAATCTGTTTACAAAACCAAGCTATTACGGCGTGAAGGAGGCAGAAATCCGTGAACTTTAATACAAAAATTCGTTATGACTTTATTGGGAACCGCAACAAGTTCTTTCTGTTCTCAATCACATTGACCGTAGTAGGTATTTTGTCCTTGCTTATTTTCAACCTCAACTTCGGGGTGGATTTTAAGGCTGGTACGAATATGGATATTTTAGTAGGCAAAGCGGTTACGCAGCAGGATGCCAAAGAAATTCTTGTGAAAGCAGGAATCGAGGGCATTACGCCTACGGTGGGCGGTACTGGAAACGAACGTGTTTCCGCTCGTTTTGACGAGGTGCTTACACAGGCCAAAATCGTAGAAATTCAAGACGCATTCAAAGCGAAATTCGGCGATCAAGTATCGGCCGAGGTAAACGTCGTATCGCCTGATATGGCACAAGAGCTAGGAATCAAAACGATCTGGGCGATTCTTATCGCGAGCGTTGCGATTATGATCTATGTGATGATTCGTTTCGAATGGCGCTTTGCGTTAGCGGCGAACATTGCGATTTTGTATGATGCGTTTGTCGTTGTAGCGCTATTCTCGATTTTCCGATTGGAAGTGGATCTCCCGTTCATCGCGGCGGTGCTGACGACGATCGGTTACTCCATCAATGATAAAATCGTCATTTTTGACCGGATTCGCGAGAATCTCCGTTTCGGTCAGTTCAAAAACCGCGATCAGCTTGCGGAGATGGTCAATGCAAGCATTTGGCAAACGATGGCGCGTAATATTTATACGGTATTAGCGGTGCTGGTCGTAGCGGTTTGTTTGTTTATTTTCGGAAGCGAGTCAATCAAGCTGTTCGCGCTTGCGAAAATCATCGGTCTTACAAGCGGTGCTTACTCCTCGATATGTATCGCGAGCCCGCTTTGGCTCCTGCTTAAAGGGAAGCAAAAACCGAAGGTTGCTGTTAAACCGACAGCTTAATTGTATTAAGCTGACGAAGTAGGTTTTGCGGTTTTGCATTCGCAAAATCTAAGCACACGCTTACGAAGTAGATTTTGCATTCGCAAAATCTTTAGGAGGTACAAATGTCAACCACACAGCGATATGCAAAAGCAGAGTCCGCAAGCTGGGCCGGCTTATGGGGAAACATGCTGCTGGCACTATTTAAAGGCATAATAGGTTGGTTGTCAGGAAGCAAGGCACTGCTTGCGGATGCATTTCGAACGGCAGCCGAGGTTGCCGCTGGCATTATGGCTATTTCAGGTTTACGGGCGAGCCGCCAGCGCAAAACAGCAAAGCCAAACGCGCCTTCGGAAGCGGAGGACACAAGAGGAGAAGCTGCGACTACGATTTTATTGTCTGTCGTGCTTCTCATTATTGGCCTTGAGATCGGAATATCCGCAATCCGGGATATTTCCAATGGCGTGACAAGCGCTCCTCATTGGAGTGCGGTTGCGGCGATTGCATTTTCTTTAATCGTTCAGCAATTGTTTTTTCCTTCGAAGGATCGATTGACCGGCCTTTATTGCTCGGCGGCTGCTTTGATAGGAGCAAGCGGAGCCATTATGGGCAAAATGCTGTCCGTTCCGGTGTTCTACTATTTTGATCCGGCAGCAGCGATCGTCATTGCGGTTATCGTCGTCATCAACGGTTATAGAATGGCTACGGTCTTCATTCGCAAAGACGGCAGCGGCAGCGTCTCGGAGGAAAATCCCGATGAGCTGATGCAGCTCGTTCAGCGCGTTGAAGGAGTCGTCACCGTGCAGTCGATGAGAGCGAAAGAGCACGGGCATTATGTCATAGCAGAAATGGTAATAAGCGTTAATCCGCGCATTTCTGTTCTTGAGGGTCATGAGATTGCAAAACGGGTAAAACAGCTCGTTATGAAACGTTTTATACATGTAACGGATGTTTCGATTTATGTTGAGCCTTATGATCCTGGTTATCCGTACAAGTCCAATCATGATCCGAATCAGGAGCAGATGCCGTCACTGCTGCAATAAGATCTGCCAACAGCAGGAGAGGGGAAAGCAACATGATTCAAAGGAAGACAAGGTGGGCTGTAGCGCCATGGTCTTTAACCGATGAGGACAAAGCGAAAAATCTGGCTGCTGGGCTTAGCGTGCCTCCGCTAGTAGCAAGGCTGCTCGTTCAGCGCGGCTATGATGACGTCGCGGCGGCGGAACGTTTTTTGCGAGGCGGACAGGAGCATTTCCATGATCCTTATTTATTGCTTGGCATGAAGGCGGCTGTTGATCGAATCCGATTAGCTGGCGCCCGCAACGAGAAAATAAGGATTTATGGCGATTATGACGCGGACGGCGTCTCAAGCACCTCTTTATTGGTCCATTTATTTCGTTCCTTGCAATACAATTTTGACTACTATATTCCACATCGTGCCTTGGAAGGCTACGGCTTGAACAACAAAGCGATCGAGCTTGCGGCAGCGGAAGGAATCGGCTTAATCGTAACGGTTGATACTGGCATTAGCGCTGTTCAAGAAATCGAATATGCGAAGCAGCTTGGCATCGATGTCGTCGTAACCGATCATCATGAGCCGCCGGAGCAAATCCCGCAGGCAGCCGCTGTCGTTAATCCGAAGCAGGCGGACTGCGGCTACCCTTTCAAAGGGCTTGCCGGCGTTGGCGTCGCCTTCAAATTGGCGCATGCCTTGCTGGAGCGGCCCCCGCTCGAATGGGCTGACATCGTATGCTTAGGTACGATTGCCGATTTAATGCCGCTGAAGGATGAGAATCGCATTTTGGTGCGATACGGCCTCGAGAGGCTGCGCAGCCATACCAGCGTTGGCTTTCGGGCATTGGCAGAAGCCGGCGGCATTGAGCTGGAAGGCCTCACTGCAACAAACGTAGCATTTGGCATGGCGCCCCGCGTTAATGCAGCAGGCAGGCTGGATCATGCTAAGCGTGCGGTTGAGCTGCTGACGACCGAGGATTACGACAATGCGATTTTGGCGGCAATCGGGCTCGACAGCTTAAACAAGGAACGGCAGCGCGTTGTTGAGAGTATCGTGAAGGAAGCGGAGCAGCAGTGGCAGACAAAGGTTACGGAAGCAGCGGAGGCTGGGATAGATTCGCCGCCTGTCATCGTGCTTGCCGGCGAAGGCTGGAATGTAGGCGTCATTGGGATTGTCGCTTCAAAGCTGCTTGAGAGAAATTATAAGCCGGTTATTATTCTTGGCATAGATGAGCAGACAGGGATGTGTAAAGGCTCTGCGCGCTCCATAGAAGGCTTTGACCTGCATGCGGCGCTTACAGCCTGTGATGAGCTGCTCGATCATTACGGCGGCCATCAGGCTGCTGCGGGCATGAGCCTTCATCGCGATCGATTGCTTGAGTTCGAAGGGCGTCTAGGCACACTTGCTTCTGAGTGGCTAAGCGCTGATGATTGGATTCCAAAAACATCGGTCGACCTTGTATGCTCAGTCAACGAGGCGACGCTTGAGACGATTACCGAGCTTGCGCAGCTGGAGCCGTTCGGGATGGGAAATCCATCGCCGAGGCTGCTGTTCCAGCGGACGGAGCTTGCGGATCGGCGCACGATAGGCAAGGAGTCGAAGCATTTGAAGCTGTCGCTTGGCGGCGGACGCCGAATGTTAGACGGAATTGGCTTTAGCATGGGGATGCTGGCGGAGAAGCTTAAGCCGGGCAGCAAAATCGATGTGATCGGCGAGTTATCCGTTAACGAATGGAACGGGCAGCGTAAGCCGCAATTGCAGCTGCACGATGTTCACTTTGATCCGGCAGCGGCAGATTTTCCGGACCGCGAGCATTTCGGGAAAGTCTATCAGCGGCTAAAGCAGCTAGGGCAAGCGCCGCTGGAAGGATTAAACGCTCGCTTATCGCAGCAAAGCGGTTTATCCTTAGAGACGGTGGAGCTCATGCTGGATGTGTTCGAGGAGCTGCAGTTCATTGAACGAGGGAATGGCCAAATGATTGCGGCACCGTCGCCGCAAAAACAAGATTTGTCTGCTTCCGCTCGCTATAGAGAGGCTAAGCAGCAATTTGAAGCATCCCAATTATTAGTATAACGTATGAGATTTTAAACCAATTTGTTGAAATGGAAAGGGTTGACCTCTTGTGTCTAACACGCAATACAACTTCAAAGATTATATTCGGGTAATTCCAGATTTCCCGCAGCCAGGAATCCGTTTCAAAGATATTACAACGCTTCTGAAAGACGGCGGGGCTTACCGCGCTGCCATCGAAGAATTGCGCGTCGCTGTTAAGGACATGAAAATTGACATCATCGCTGGGCCGGAAGCGCGCGGATTTGTCGTTGGCGCTCCGCTGGCGCTAGCGCTTGGCGTAGGTTTTGCTCCAATCCGCAAAAGCGGCAAGCTTCCAGGCGAGACGATTACGGCTTCTTACGATTTGGAGTATGGCAATGATGTGCTTGCCATGCACAAAGATGCTATCACGCCAGGCCAACGCGTCTTGATTGCTGATGATTTGCTTGCAACAGGCGGCACGATTGCAACTTCCATTAATTTGATCCGCCAGCTTGGCGGCGAAGTGGTTGGAGCGGCATTTCTAATCGAGCTTTCGTATCTTACGGGCCGCGAGAAGCTTGACGGAATCGATGTCTTCTCCCTAATGACTTACTAATAAATGAAGCGGTGCAAACCGTCTCTAAATATGCCGCCTGTTCCCTCAATCGCGAGGGCAGGCGGTTTTATTTTATTACAGAAGCTCTCCGGTAGTTGACGCGGTGCCGCTATAACAGGCATAATATTATAAAAACTCGGAAAACGCATGAATGGGATCCGCCAGGAGTGTAAACAGAAAGGGACGTTTCATGGGCATTGAGCATTTACTCGAGAAGGCATCCGCCTATATGAAAGAGCAGGACCTTATACGCATCCAGGAAGCCTATGACTTTGCGGAACAAGCCCATCACGGTCAAGTGAGGAAATCGGGAGAGCCGTATATCCTGCACCCCGTAGCGGTTGCGGATATACTTGTTGATATGCAAATGGACGTGCTGTCGATTATTGCGGCATTGCTTCATGATGTCGTTGAGGATACGACAGTAGATTTGCAGACGGTTCGCGCGAAATTTGGCGAAACCTGTGCGATGCTGGTAGACGGTCTAACGAAGCTCGAAAAAATTCAATTTCGTTCCAAGGAAGAGCAGCAGAACGAAAATTACCGTAAAATGTTCGTCGCAATGGCTCAGGACATTCGCGTCATTCTCATTAAATTGGCAGATCGCCTGCACAATATGCGCACGCTCAAGTTTCAATCGGAGGAAGCGCAGCGGCGTATCGCCTACGAGACGCTGGAAATATTTTGCCCGATCGCGCATCGGCTTGGTATTTCGGCAATCAAGTGGGAAATGGAAGATATTGCGCTTCGTTATTTGAATCCGCAGCAATACTATCGCATCGCCAATTTGATGAAGAAGAAGCGTGCGGAACGCGAGCAATTTATCGATGATGTTATTTCCCGCATAACGGAGAAGCTTGATGAAATGGGCATTGAGGGTGATATTTCCGGACGCCCTAAGCATTTGTACAGCATTTACAAAAAAATGACCGACCGCAATAAACAATTTACCGAGATCTACGATCTGCTTGCGATTCGCATCATCGTCGATAACATCAAAGATTGTTATGCGACCCTCGGAATTATCCATACACTCTGGAAACCGATGCCAGGCCGCTTTAAGGACTATATCGCTATGCCTAAGGCGAATATGTATCAATCGCTGCATACGACGGTTGTTGGCCCTAATGGAGAGCCTACAGAGGTGCAGATTCGAACATGGGAAATGCACCGGACATCGGAGTACGGAATCGCGGCGCATTGGGCCTACAAAGAAGGGTCTCTTGTGCCAGGCGGCAACTTTGAGGATAAAATGTCCTGGTTCCGCGAAATATTGGAGCTTCAGCATGAAGCGCGCGATGCATCTGAATTTATGGAATCGCTCAAGATGGACTTTTTTGCCGATCTCGTATTTGTGTTCACGCCTAGCGGCGAAGTCATTGAGCTGCCTGCCGGCTCCGTGCCGCTTGATTTTGCGTACCGCATTCATACGGAAGTCGGCAACCGGACGATTGGCGCGAAGCTGAATGGGCGCATCGTACCGCTTGACCATAAACTAAAGACTGGCGATATTGTTGAAATTCTAACCTCTAAGCATTCGTACGGACCAAGCCAGGATTGGGTGAAAATCGCACAATCCTCGCATGCCCGCAGTAAAATCAGGCAGTGGTTCAAGAAGGAGCGGCGCGAGGAGAACGTTGCGAAGGGCAAGGACTTGCTTGAGCGCGAGCTGAAGCGTCTTGGCCTTGAGCCGTCTGCTTGGATGCAGGACGATAAGCTGCAGGAAGCTGCGGCGAAGTTCACTTTTAACGATATTGAGGATATGATGTCCGCGATCGGCTTTGGCGGCATTACGGCGGCGCAAATTTGTACGAAGCTGACTGAGAAGATGCGCAGGGAAGCGGAGCTCGCAAGCCAGCTTGAGCTGACGAGCGAAGTGAAGGAGATCAAGTCTCCGGGCAATCGCAAAACGAGACCTAACCAAGGCGTGACGGTTCGGGGAATCGACAACCTGCTTGTCAGGTTCGCGCGCTGCTGCAACCCCGTGCCGGGCGATTCGATAATCGGCTATATTACGCGCGGCCGCGGCGTCTCCGTCCACCGGATGGATTGCCAGAACATTCCGATCGGCGATCAAGGTGAAGAGGGCGAACGCGTCATAGAAGTCGAGTGGGAAGAATCCATCGAGGCTAATTACAGCGTGGATATCGAGATTACGGGCAGCGATCGCAGAGGGGTTCTGAACGAAGTGCTGCAGGCGGTATCAGAGAGCAAAACGAACATTTCAGCCGTTACCGGACGTACGGTTAAAAATAAAATGGCGCTTATTCATATGACGGTGCTTATCCGCAACATTGAGCATCTGAATGCCGTCGTGGAGAAAATAAAACGCGTTCAGGAGATCTATTCCGTTCAGCGTATTATGCAATAATCGTTTGGACCTTGCATGGACCGGGCGAAGCAAATATCGGAGGTTTAAGCGGTGAAGGTTGTTGTGCAGCGCAGCAAGCAGGCGAAGGTCGTCATTGAGGACGAGACTGTGGGCGCAATCGATTTTGGACTCGTTCTGCTGGTCGGTCTGACGCATGGGGACTCGGAAGCGGACGTCAAATGGATGGCGGACAAGGTTGCTAATCTTCGCATTTTCGAGGATGAATCGGACAAAATGAATCATTCCGTTACAGACATCGGTGGACAGATTTTGTCTGTATCGCAATTTACGTTATATGGCGATTGCCGTAAAGGCAGGCGGCCGAACTTTATGGCGGCAGCGAGGCCGGAGCAAGCGGAGCAGCTTTACGATACCTTTAACGATACGCTTCGTTCGATGGGCCTTGTCGTTGCGACAGGCCGCTTCGGGGCGATGATGGATGTGGAGCTTGTTAACTCGGGCCCGGTGACGTTAATTTTGGAGAGCGGCGCTTAAGAATCCGTTCGTGGGAAACAATAGACAGGAAGCATTGCTAAGAAGTTTTTGAACTTCTGGCGAGCAGATTGCCGTATTGGAGGAAAACCACGAATGCATCAATCACGCAAGGAGCAAGGCATCGAGAGAATCTCTCGGAGGCTGCTTCATCCGGACCGCAGAGAAGCTAAGGTGTTTGCAGAGCTAGAGGATGACATTGAAGCGGCTGAAGAATGGGCGGGTTTCCCGCAGCAGCCTCGCCGCGATAATTCGGGACTTTTATAGTTTGATCAGACGGCCGTCCGAGCGTGCAGCAAGGGCGGCTTTCTGCACGTTCTGTAAAAACGCTTTCGAAATTGTAATATTTCTGTAATCAATCTCTAACTTCTTTTTAACATCATTAACCTATACTAGAACTCGACCCCCTTTTTAAAAATATATTTTACTTTTGGACCTACAAACACGTTTTGTAGGTTTTTTTCTGTCCATTTGCAGTTGGGCTGCGGCCAGATGAGATCGACCTTGACTTTAATCGCTGCCGAATGTAAAATTAATCTTCAGTATGACTAGCATGAACGGTTGAATTCATCCGAACAGGATGTGCTCGTTTAGCGGTTGAACATAACGATTCAAGGATGGGACAAAGTAATTCTACGCGCTATACCCAGAGAGGGATGCCACTTGGCTGCAAGCATCCTTATATCGGCAGAATGAACAGACTTCCCGGAGAACAGACGGTGAACGGCGGAGCGGAACAGGCAATTGCCTGTGACAGAAGCACAGTAGCTGGACTGCGGATGACGGACGTTACCCGTCTTGGAGCGGGCTGATGCATAGGATGCAGGCTCGGAATGTGGGTGGTACCACGGGAGATTCACTCTCGTCCCTTTTGGCGCAAGCTATGAGGAACGGGAGTTTTTTGCGTTTTCCGAACTTTAGACGGTTTATTACGCGGGCAGGAGGGGTTATTCAATGGCATTTCAGAAAATGCCGGGCACGCAGGATATTTTGCCCGGCGCAGTAGAGAGATGGCAGTTTGTGGAGCAGAAAGCGCGGGAGATTTGCCAGCGTTACAACTTTCGCGAAATTCGTACGCCGATCTTTGAATCGACGGAGCTGTTCCAGCGCGGTGTAGGTGAAACAACCGATATCGTTGAGAAAGAGATGTATACCTTCACAGACCGCGGCAACCGCAGCTTAACGCTGCGCCCGGAAGGAACCGCAGGCGTTGTAAGGTCTTATGTGGAAAACAAGCTGTACGGCGAGCCAGACGTGTCTAAGCTGTATTACATCGGTCCGATGTTCCGTTATGAGCGGCCGCAGGCTGGTCGTTACCGCCAATTGCATCAATTTGGCGTAGAAGCACTCGGTTCTGTTGATCCGGCTATTGATGCAGAGGTTATCGCACTTGGTTATACCTTCTATACGGAGGTAGGGCTAAAGGGCGTGCGCGTTGAGATCAATTCAGTCGGCACGCCGGCAGTGCGCGCGGTATTCCGCGAGCGGTTGCTAGCTTTTCTTGAGCCGAAGCGCGAGCTTCTGTGCAAGGATTGCCAATCGCGCATGGATCGCAATCCGCTGCGCGTGCTCGACTGCAAGGTCGACCAGGAGCACTTTACAGATGCGCCATCGATTTTGGACAGCTTGGATGAGGAATGCCAGATTCATTTTGACAAAGTTAAAATGCATTTGAGCGACATGGGCATTCCTTATGAACTCAACCACAGGCTCGTTCGCGGACTCGACTACTATACCCATACGGCTTTTGAATACAAGGCTGAGGGTATCGGTACGATCGATACGGTCGGCGGCGGCGGCCGCTATAACGGGCTAGTCGCGGAAATCGGCGGACCCGATCAACCGGGTGTCGGCCTTGGCCTCGGACTTGAGAGAACGATCCTGCTGCTGCAGCACCAAGAAACGGAGCTGCCTATTTTCAACCAAGTCGACGTTTATGTCGTTGCGCTTGGCGAAGCGGCGGAGCGCGAGGTGACAAAGCTCGTTTACCAGCTCAGACAGCGCGGCATTCGCGCAGAACGCGATTATCTTGGCCGTAAGATGAAAGCGCAGATGAAGTCGGCAGATCGGCTTCAGGCGCGTTACACAGCTATACTCGGCGACGATGAGCTGGAGCGCGGCGAGATTTCACTCAAGGATATGGCCAAAGGCGAGCAGCGAGTCGTAGCATTAGATAAGCTTGCCGATGAAATTAGCGGTTAATCTTTACCTATATAACAATCTAACTAAATGAGGAGCATGATTATTATGTTGTTAAAAACACATCACTGCGGCCGCTTAACGAAAGCGGACGTTGGTCAAACTGTCATTCTAAACGGCTGGGTACAGCGTCGCCGCGACCTTGGCGGCGTACTATTTATCGATTTGCGCGACCGTTCGGGTATCGTTCAAACGGTATTCAACCCGGACTTCTCCGGCGATGCGCTGGCAATCGCTGACCGTGCCCGCAACGAGTTCGTTCTTGCGATTCAAGGCACAGTCGTAGAGCGCGATGCAGAAACGTGCAACGCTAACCTTGCTACAGGTGAAATCGAAGTTCGCGTTACCAAAATCGAAGTGCTGAACGCGGCCAAAACGCCTCCATTCCCAATTGAAGACGGCGTAGAGGTGGATGAGTCGCTTCGTTTGAAATATCGTTACCTGGACCTGCGTCGTCCGGAAATGCAAAAAACATTGTTCCTTCGTTCGAAAGCGGCTAAGGTTTTCCGCGACTTCCTAGACGGAGAAGGCTTCATAGACGTAGAAACACCGATTCTTACCAAAAGCACGCCGGAAGGCGCGCGTGATTACTTGGTGCCGAGCCGCGTACACGAAGGCGAATTTTTTGCCTTGCCGCAATCGCCGCAAATTTTCAAGCAGCTTTTGATGGTTGGCGGTATCGAGCGTTACTACCAAATCGCACGCTGCTTCCGCGATGAGGATCTTCGTGCAGACCGTCAACCGGAATTCACGCAAGTCGACATCGAGACTTCCTTCCTATCGCAAGATCAATTGCTTGCGATGATGGAGGAGCTGACGGCTAAGCTTCTTAAAGAAACCGTTGGCGTAGAGCTTGAGCTTCCGTTCCAACGCATCACTTATGCAGATGCGATGAACAAATACGGCTCTGACAAACCGGATCTGCGTTTTGGCCTAGAGATTGAAGATATTACAGATATCGTGTCAAGCAGCGACGTGAAAGTATTCGCAAGCGTAGCGGCTGGCGGCGGCGTAGTTAAAGCGCTGAACGCTAAAGGCTGTGCGAGCTGGAGCCGCAAGGAGCTTGACGACCTGCAGCCATTCGCTGCACGCTATGGCGGCAAAGGCCTTGCATGGATTACGGTTAAGGATGGCGAATGGCGCGGTCCGATCGTAAAATTCCTTAAACCGGAAGAAATTGCCGCTCTTACAGAGCGCCTGCAAGTAGAAGACGGCGATTTGCTGACTTTCTCTGCGGATAAGAAAAAAGTGGTTGCAGACGTTCTTGGCAACCTTCGCTCGAAGCTGGGCAAAGATCTTGGCCTAATCGACGAATCGAAATTTAAATTTGCTTGGGTTGTTGATTTCCCGCTGCTCGGCTGGGATGAAGACGCGAAACGTTATGTAGCCGAACATCACCCGTTCACGCGTCCGAATGAAGACGATCTGCATTTCTTCGATACGGACCCAGGACAAATCCGCGCGCAAGCGTACGATCTAGTATTGAACGGCTACGAGGTAGGCGGCGGTTCCATGCGTATCTACAAACGTGAAGTACAGGAGCAAATGTTCAAGGCGCTTGGTTTCAACAACGAAGAAGCGCAAGAGAAATTCGGCTTCCTGCTTGATGCATTCGAATACGGAACGCCTCCACATGGCGGTATTGCTTTCGGTTTCGACCGTCTGGTTATGCTTCTTACCGGCCGCACGAACCTGCGTGAGACGATTGCATTCCCGAAAACGGCAAGCGCGACCGATTTGCTTTGCGATGCGCCGTCCGAGGTCGAGCTCTCGCAGCTGGAGCAGCTTCATATCCGCACCGTGCTTAAACCGAAGCAACCGGTTGCCGCAGCAGCTGGAGCAGCACCTGCAACGGAAACCAACGAAAAATAAGCGATTTGCGCTAAGGAGGCGGCAGCCTGATGCTTCATCAATTTTCACGTACAGAGCTGGCGATTGGGCCAGAGGGGCTTGCGCTTATGAAGGGGAGCACGGTTGCCGTGCTCGGCATTGGGGGCGTTGGCGGCATAGCTGCTGAGGCGCTTGCGCGCACCGGCGTAGGCCGCATTATTCTCGTGGATAAAGACGTAGTAGATATTACGAACGTCAATCGCCAGATTCATGCGCTCACGACAACGGTTGGCCAGCCAAAAGCAGAGCTTATGCGCGACCGGATTAAGCTCATTAATCCCGAATGCGATGTCGTAGCCTTGCGGATGTTCTATACGGAGGAAACGTTTGAGCAGTTTTTTGAATATCCGCTCGACTATGTCGTAGATGCATCCGATACGATTTCGTACAAGATTCATTTGATCAAGCAATGCTTGGAACGCAAAATCCCGATCATCTCGAGCATGGGCGCAGCCAATAAGATGGACCCGACGAAGTTCCAAGTTGTTGACATTTCGAAGACGCACACCGATCCGCTGGCTCGTGTTATTCGCACGAAGCTTCGCAAGGAAGGCATCAAGCGCGGGGTTAAGGTCGTATTCTCGACCGAGACTCCGATGAAGCCTCGTGAGGATGTCACGAAAAAAATCGTTCCCGCGAATGCGCCTGAGATTCGCAAGGCTAAGCAGCCGCCGGCAAGCAACGCGTTTGTTCCGCCTGTTGCCGGTCTAATCATGGTCAGCGTCGTCGTAAACGATTTGCTTGTTGCAGGCGGAGTCGAGCTGTGAATGAAGCGCTCGCCAAAAAGCTGAGGTTATCGCCCGAGATGAAGGCGCTTGTGCTTAAAGCGCCTTCTGATCATTACTTGGCCGAGCTTGGATTAACGACGGAAGATACGGTTTTGGAGCCGGAAGCACAATATGATTTTGTCTTGTTATTCGTCGTCAGTTTGGCCGAGCTGGCGGAGCATGCGCCTGAAGCGATCCGTGCGGTTAAGCCGGGTGGATTGCTGTGGATCACGTATCCGAAGGGCTCGTCCAAAATAAAGACGGATATAAACCGCGATACGGGCTGGAAGCTGATGCTGACGTTCCATGTGGAAGGTGTCGCAATGATTGCGATGGACGATACATGGTCTTCGATGCGTTATCGACCGGCTGGTGCTGGAAAGAGCGGCACCAGCCGCCGTCCATCTTCAGCAGCCTTGGCTGCCGGGGCTGGTCAGCGTACGACCGCTTCCCAAGGTGAAGAGCTTCCTATGCCGGAGGATCTTTCCGCTGCGTTACAAGCATCGGATGCGGCTGAGCAATTATTTAATGGCGGTCTGACTGCAGCGAAGAGGCGTGACTTCATAAAGTGGATTACCGATGCGAAGCGCGAGGAAACGCGTGCGAACCGGGTAGCCGCGACGGTTGACAAGCTTGCGAGAGGTTTAAAATCTCCATTCGATAAATAAAGAACAAAATGCGGCCGTATTACAGAAAGAGCTTATATGCTTTTTCAGTGATACGGCTATTTTGCGCTGTCTATACCGTAGCTGCATATGCCCATGTCTGGCGAACAAATGTGCTTGTATGCTATGATCGATGTAACAGATGGCAGAAGGTTGGGAAGCGAAAATGGATTTATTCTCTTATCAGCAGGAAGCTGAAATGCCGCGCGCAAGGTTGCTTGCAGACCGTATGCGGCCTCAGACGCTTGACGAATATATTGGACAAGAGCATATCGTAGGGACGGGCAAGCTGCTGCGCAGAGCAATCGAAGGCGACCAAGTATCGTCTATTTTGCTATACGGCCCTCCAGGGTGCGGGAAGACAACGCTAGCGCATATTATCTCGCTGCGGACGGCAGGCGAGTTCGTGAAGCTGAACGCCGTTGACGCTTCGGTTAAGGATGTCCGCGAGGTTATTGATCAAGCTCGCACGAATAAAGCGATGTACGGCAAAAAAACGATTCTTTTTTTAGATGAGGTACACCGCTTCAATACAGCAAGGCAGGACGCTTTGCTGCCGGCTGTCGAGCAGGGCATTATTATCTTTATCGGGGCGACAACCGAAAATCCGTTTCATCATGTGAATGGCGCCTTGCTGTCTCGCTCGACGTTATTTCAATTGGAGCCGCTGGTCGAGGCGCATGCGTATGAAGCTATGCAAAGAGCGTTGTCCGACCGGGAGCGGGGGCTCGGCTTTATGGATTTGCGTGCGGATGAGGATGCGCTGCACCATATTGCCGCTATGGCAGGCGGCGATATTCGCCGCGCGCTCAACGCGCTTGAGCTGGCTGCGGTCACGACGCCATCGGAGCAGGACGGTTCCGTACACTTGACGCTTGAGGTAGCGCAGGAGTCGATTCGCAAGCCGTCGATACGCGCCGATCTGTCGACGCAATATGATGTGCTTTCGGCCTTTCACAAGAGCGTGCGGGGATCAAGCGACGCGGCGCTGTTCTGGTTTTTGTACGCGGTCGAGAAGCTGGGGATGGATCCGATGACCTTTATTCGCAGGCTGATCGTCGCTTGCAGCGAAGACATCGGGCTCGCGAATCCGCAAGCGATGATTCAAGCGGTAACCGCGATGGACGCCTATCATAAGATTGGCTGGCCGGAGGCGAAGTACAACATCTCGCAGGCGATTTTATTTGCGGTGGAGAGCCCTAAATCAAACGCAACGGCAATCGCGATCGGCAATGCGGAGGCGGCGATTGAGCGGGCGGGCGGTGCTGAGGTGCCGCTTCATCTGCGTGATACGCATTACAAGGGAGCGCAGCAGCTTGGGCATGAGGGTTATAAATATCCGCATGATTATCCGAATCATTTTGTAGCGCAGCAATATTTGCCTGACAGGCTTGGCGGGATGACCTTTTATAAGGCAACGGAACAAGGGATGGAAGATAAAATCAAGCAAAACCAGCAAAAGCGCAAGGGCAAATAATGGGATGGAGACTCTTCTTTAACTGGAAACTCCCTTTCTAAATTTCGCCTTTTTATTTGTTGATCTAACGTACACGCAGATGTAAAAAAGAGACTTTCTTAGACGTCCAACGTCTAGGAAAATCTCTTTTCTTTTACCACTTAAGCAATTGAAAACATAAGGCCGAAATAACCGAATACGGCTGTCAAAATACCCATCAAGAAAGCGGGGATAAGCTTATTCGTGCGGTACATCCAAATGAGTCCGCCTGCCATAATCAAAGCTGCGGCTAGCATGAGGACGCTCTCGAAATGCAGCGTAAATTTCACAGCGATATCGGGGCTAAAGCTGCCCTTGTATATCGAGGTGAATAACGGTGACGGAGAGACGGTTTGAAGCGTCTCTTTCACTTTATGCGGCGGCGTTTGCTGGCCTAGCACGCCCGTTGCAGCAAGCACGAGCAGCGCGATAATGCTTTCCGCTTTTAGCCAGCGCTTTGGATTGAAATTCGCATTGTTTTTGGCTAATTTTTTGTAAACGAAGCCGTTTGTATAAGCAAATAGCAGCAAAGGCACAATCAATAGGTGCTTGATCAGAAGCATTTGCCCGTAAGGCAGCATCCAAGCGTTCAAATACTCGGGAGTCGTGAACGACATGAGAACAATGCCCGCTAGAAGCGTAACGAGCACGCAAATGATCGCAACCGGCGAAAACCAACGCAGAAACGCATCCCAATTCGCATTATCCTTGGCAAACCAGCTCGTTACGAATAATATGCCGATCCATACGCTTACGGCTAGGAAGTGGGCAGAATGGGTGACTAAACCCCTAAACCCGTAGAGCGATGAAGCATGGCTTGCATAACCTAACCAAACGATCAGCAAAAACGTAACGAACAACGCAACCTTAGGCATATGCTTGTCGCCCCGAAACGCCTTGAGCCCCAGCAGAAACGCAAGCCCGATTGAGCCGATCGTCGTCCACACCCAAGCCTTCCCGGTATTGATATCAAGCAGAATGCTTTTGAGAATCGAGCTGTATGTCATGTCAAAATCTTTGGCAAAAACAAGCGCGAGCTTATGGATAGGCACATAAGACAAGATCGGGATGGCTATGACACATGCGAGCAGCAAGCCGTTCGGTACCTGTATGGAGGGCTTCTTGCCCTCCGGCACAAGCCGAAGCAGCAAGCCTCCCGTTAAGATAGCGAAGCAAACATATAGAAGGCCTTCGCTGATATAAATCATTATTTGCGCCTCCGCATGAGCAATACGAGCGCAGCTACAACTATAATCGCGCCGATGATGATAGCAGGCGTGTAGTTGGTGCCATCATTGCTCGTTGTTGTATCGCCTGCATTAGATGGATTGTTTGCATCCGCAGTGGCTTCTGGCGAAGGGGTCGGCGAAGCTGTCTCAGCCGGAGCTTCGGTCGTCGCTTCCGGCTCAGCCGTAGACTCTTCCGTTACGGCAGGCGCTTCCACCGTAAAAGCATAATCGCCTTCGACAGAGTGGCCGTCTGCGCCGATGATCGTCCATTTTACCGTGTAGATGCCATTTGGCAGCACGGCCGGGAGAGCGCCGCTCATCTTCATGCCGCCGACTTCGACTTTGTCTTTTTCCATTTCCTCGCCCGCGGCATTCAGTACTTTAAAATTACTAAGCTTCTCGATCTTTGTGTTAAAAGTCAGCTCCACGCGCTCCGGAGAGACGTTTACCGTCGCATCCTTCCCGGGCACAGCGGTTTCTAGTTTGGAATGGGCAAGCGCAACACCCGGAACAAGCCATAGAGCTGCCAGACATATAAGCAAAATCCTTTTCATTTGTAATCCTCCTAAAATATTTTTAGTGACTAATCTGCTGCATAAGCTGTTAGCATTATAACAGATACGGCGAAACGTTAGCTTCACATTAAATGAGCATTTCGTAACGGCTTTATGAACATTTGTTGAAGACCGAACGAATGGGCGCTTAAAAAACGCGAGCAAAGACTGCAAATCCGCGTATAAAGGCTAGCCTTAGGCGAATACACTTAATTACAGCCTTGAGAGAGGCTTACCCTTGCGGTTTGACCGTTTGACGCGGCGGCTTGGCATCTAGGAGAGCACTTACATCACACAAAGATCGCCGTATCTTTGTTCCAAAGGGAGGTGTACCTGTCATCGCACCGCAGCAGCTCATCGTGCGAAGGACAGGATATCGTTGAATGGACCCATTACCGACTAGTTTGTCCCTGGCGCTTATTTTGCTTCTCGTATTTTTGAACGGTTTTTTTGTGGCGGCCGAGTTTGCGATGGTGAAGGTGAGAGGGAGCCGGATCGATACGCTTGCCTCCGAGGGACGCGCACGGGCGAAATATGCTTCTCATTTGACAGGCAATCTCGATGCTTATCTGTCCGCCTGCCAGCTTGGCATTACGCTCGCTTCGCTGGGGCTCGGGTGGATTGGGGAGCCTGCCATCGCTAGAGTGATTGAGCCGTTATTTGGCTATGTCGGCATACGCAACGAGGTATTTATTCATACATTCTCCTTTATCCTCGCCTTCTCCTTCATCACGGTGCTTCATATCGTTTTAGGGGAGTTGGCGCCTAAGACGGTTGCAATCCGCAAAGCGGAACAGATCACGCTATTAACGGCTGCCCCGCTTATCTACTTTTACAAAATCATGTACCCGTTCATTTGGGTGCTTAACGGAATGGCCAACCGGCTTCTAAGGAGAATCGGGATCGAACCGGCAACCGAGAAGGACGCTGCGCATACCGAGGACGAGATTCGAATCCTGATGAAGGAAAGCCACAAAAACGGACTCATTGACAATACGGAGCTTACGCTCGTAGATAATATTTTCGATTTTACGGAAACGAATGCACGTGAAATTATGATTCCCCGCACGGAGATGATTTGCCTAAATACGAGCCATAGCCTTACGGATAACAAAAAGCTTGCACTCGAGCAAATGCTGACGCGATATCCGGTATGCGAGAATGATAAGGATAACATTATCGGCTTCGTCCATATTAAAGATTTGCTTAAGGATACGGCTCATAGCCTGCAAGACATAAAACAAATTACGAGGCCGATCACGACCGTGCCCGAGTCCATGCAAATTAGCACGCTGCTGAAGCTGATGCAAAAGCGAAAGTCCCAAATCGCTATTTTGATCGATGAGTATGGCGGCACCTCTGGTTTAGTCACGTTAGAGGACATCATGGAGGAAATCGTAGGCGAAATCCAAGACGAATTTGACGAGGAGCGCGAGCATCTTGAAAAAAGGGATGACGGTACCTATTCGGTCAGCGGCCTCATGCTTATTGAAGAGGTGAACAGCTTTTTCGGCCTTGATATCGATACGGATGATTACGACACGATCGGCGGCTGGATCTACTCGAAAATTGATATCCCTCCGGTCAAGAATCAACGGGTAGAGTATGCCGGCGAGTTCGAGTTCATGATCGAGGAGACGGACCATCTGCGGATATCGCGGCTTCTTATCCGTAAGATTGGCAAGCGAGCGGAGGGGAAAAACGGTCAATATTTTGGCTAAAAGCAAAAAAACAAGGCTGCCCCAACGCAATGTAATTATGCGTCAAGGCAGCCTTGCCTATTGTCACTCTTATGCTTGCTTAGCAAGCGCTGATGCGGAGTCAATCTTTTGGACGGTTTCAATCGTACCGCCGGCAAGACATTGGCTGCCGTCATACAGAACGACCGCTTGTCCAGGCGTAATCGCTTTTTGCGGCTTATCGAACACGATATGTGCTGTGCCATCCTCGCGGTACGTCACGGTAACGCCTTGATCTGGCTGACGGTAGCGGAATTTGGCCGTGCAGCGGATTGTGCCGGCTTCGGTTACCGGCACGATCCAGTTCATGCCGCTTGCCATAAGGCTCTCGGAGTAGAGGCTAGGATGCTGCTCGCCCTGTACAACGTACAAAATGTTGTTCTCCAGATCCTTGTCGGCTACGAACCATGGCTCGCCGGAGCCAGATCCGCCGATGCCGAGTCCTTGGCGCTGGCCAAGCGTGTAATACATGAGGCCATCGTGGCGGCCCTTTTTCTCGCCGGTTTGAATATCGATCATATCGCCTGCTTGCGCCGGCAAATAACCGCTGAGGAACGTCTTAAAATTGCGTTCTCCGATAAAGCATACGCCGGTGCTGTCTTTTTTCTTAGCCGTATAAAGGCCTGCTTCCTCAGCGATGCGGCGCACCTCCGGCTTCGGAAGGTGACCGATCGGGAACATCGCTTTCGCCAGCTGCTTCTGGTTAAGGGAGCTAAGGAAATAGGTTTGGTCCTTATTCGAGTCCATTCCGCGCAGCAGCTTCGTCACGCCGTCTTCCGTACGCTCCACCTGCGCGTAATGTCCTGTTGCCAAATAATCGGCACCAAGCTCCAAGGCACGCTGCAGGAAGTCGCCAAACTTGATTTCGCGATTGCACATGACGTCTGGGTTAGGCGTGCGTCCGCGCTTGTATTCATCCAGAAAATAAGTGAATACCTTATCAAAATATTGCCGTTCAAAATTAACGGTATAGTAGGGTATGCCGATTTGTTCACATACGCGGCGAACGTCTTCTGAATCCTCTTCCGCCGTGCAATGACCGAATTCATCGGTATCGTCCCAGTTTTTCATAAAGATGCCGACAACGTCATAGCCTTGCTGCTTTAGCAGCAGCGCTGTGACGGAGGAATCGACGCCGCCCGACATGCCGACGACCACTCTTGTCGAAGCTTTTGGTTTTTCCATCGTGAACACCACCTTGCTCTAATCAAACATGTACTATTGTAACATAGGCTGAAAACTTTTTCATGAAGATGTCAACCTTTTTTCACACGTTGCTCGCTTGATATGTTAACATATAAGGGAACTGGGAATACAGAGATATAAGCGCAAGTCGATCAGACACATTCATAACCAACCATAAAACAAATAAAAGAGGTGCCACTTTGAAAATATCGACGAAAGGCCGTTATGGCTTAACAATTATGATGGAGCTTGCGGCTAAATTTGGTGAAGGCCCGACTTCGCTCAAGAGCATTGCTGAGAGAAATCAGCTTTCCGAGCACTATTTGGAGCAGCTAGTAGCACCTTTGCGTAATGCAGGACTTGTGAAAAGCATACGAGGCGCTTATGGCGGCTATATTTTATCCAAAGATCCAGAGACGATTACTTCAGGGGATATCATCCGCATACTCGAGGGGCCAATCTCGCCTGTTGATTTTACCGAAGAGGATGATCCGGCAAAACGTCAATTGTGGCTGCGCATTCGCGACAGCATTGCAGAGGTGCTCGATTCAACAACGCTTGCTGATCTGATCAACTTTGAAGATGAAGGCAAGCCTGACAGCTATATGTTCTATATTTAGAAGGAAGCGGAGGAAGGGCGGCTGCGATTTTTTCGCCCTTTCCATACTGCTCAAATAGCCATTTGTCTATAGTCGTCCTCCGATTTATATCAACATCGCCCACTGAAATGGACCCTTCATCCAAAACCTATCCCCTTGCGGATGCACTTGCTTCTTACCTTACGCTACTTTTTCAGTCTCATAGTCAGGCATAGTTAAGCGCTGGAGCTTAGGGGATCATTATTTTGATCAAGCCCTTTATTCAGTTTCGGCATGTACCTTAACCCAACGTTGATGCGTGTGAAAAGTCGTTGTGCTATACTCTTGTACATGAAAACACATACTTGTTCAGTATTTAAAGGAAGATGACCTATGAAAATACATTATTTTGATCATGCCGCCACTACCCCTATGCATCCTAGCGTTGCAAGCACGATGCTTGAGCTCATGCAGGGACCTGGAGGCAATTCATCGAGCATGCACGCTCTTGGACGAGCTGCGAAGCAGCAGCTTAACCGTGCGCGCGACTCCATTGCTGCTGCCCTTGGCTGCAAGCCGGGAGAGCTATTGTTCACATCAGGCGGAACCGAAAGCGACAACGCTGCTTTGATCGGCGCTGCAAGAGCGCAGCGCAAGCGGGGCAAATCGCATATTATAACTTCAGCTGGCGAGCATCACGCCGTTCTGTATACATGCGAATGGCTGGCTAAGGAAGAAGGCTTCACCTTGACGGTGCTTCCATTAGATAACAGCGGCCGTACTTCGCCTGAGCTCGTGCAAGCGGCGATTACGCCGGAAACGGGACTCATCAGCATTATGCACGGCAATAATGAGGTGGGCACCTTGCAGCCTATCGAAGAAATCGGGCAAATCGCGAAGGCGAGCGGCGCGATTTTTCATGTTGATGCCGTTCAAGCATTAAGCTCGATCAATTATCGGTTAAATGAGCTGCCCGTCGATTTGATGAGCTTCTCCGCACACAAAATCAATGGACCGCAGGGTGTCGGCGCGCTGTATGTGGCAAACGGAACGCTTCTTGAAGCCATCCAGCATGGCGGATCCCAAGAGAGAAAACGCCGTGCAGGCACGGAAAATATCGCCGGCATTGCCGGATTTGCGGCAGCTGTTGACATTTGTGTGAACGAGAGGGAAAATAAGCAACCTTTTATGGACAAGCTTCGTAAGAGATGGATAGAACTGCTGCAAGCTCATGTTGAAGTGCCAATCGTTATAAATGGCAGCGAGCAGCACTATTTGCCGCATATCGTCAATGTCAGCTTTATCGGCGTCGATACGGAAACGATGCTGATGAATTTGGATATGGAGGGAATCGCTGCAGCAAGCGGATCAGCTTGTACTTCCGGCGCGCTTGAGCGATCGCATGTTCTGCGGGCTATGCAACTGCCTGAGGATCAAATTCATTCCGCTGTAAGATTTAGCTTCGGTTTGGGGAATACTTTGGAGGAATTAGAAGATGCCGCACAAAAAGTTGGAACAATCGTGAGGCGTATTCGTAATAACTACTAGGAGGACTCCGACTAAGCGTGATTAAACTTCAACAGCTTATAGGGCTTCCCGTCATCGTAATCCATTCCGGCAAGCTGGTCGGCACCGTCAAGGATGCTTGGTTCGATGAGCATTGGGAGTTGAAGGGGCTAATCCTCGATTGTGCCAAGTGGTTTGCTTCATCTGTAAAAGTAGTGGAGTGGTCTCAAGTATTATCCTGTGGAGATGACACCGTTATTATTTCAAGTGAAGCAGCGATCACGCGGATGAAGTCGAAGCAATTGCTGCGTTCTTTTTACACAGGATTAGTGAAATTAAAGGATTTGCCCGTCGTTACTGTGCAAGGATTACAGCTTGGCCGTGTATCGGATGTTTATTTTTACCCAAAACAGGGTACACAAATAGTAGGCTACGAGCTTACGGACGGTTTTGTTTCGGATCTGATGGAAGGGCGCAAATGGCTGAAGGTGCCGAGTGATCCGGATAGCGTATTGCTCGGGGAAGACGCGATTATTGTTCCTGCTGTCAGTGAAGCGGAATTGGAGCCTGTCGCAGCTTCCAATTTCAGAGGATAGGGAGAAATGAAATATGATGAGATGTCCGAATTGTAATTCGAAAGATATCGGAAAAATAGGTTCCCACCAGTTTTATTGCTGGGGGTGCTTCATTGAACTGACGGTTAACGGCGACAAAATGTCGGTTTACCAAGTGGAAGAGGATGGCACGTTAAGCTCGCTCGACGACTTGTTCTTTGAAGAAGAGATACCGCAAATTCACGTCAACTGATGTGTTTGGCCATAAATAGGAATACAAGAAGACGGTCATTGGCCGTCTTTTTTTGCTGTTCAAGGATGATTTTCACCCCATGTACATATACTGAATTAGTTCCGCTTGTCCTGCTTAATACAGGCTGGAATAAGAAGGTTCGGGGGTGAGGACGGTGGAGCGTTTTACTAAGAGCCGTCTGTTTGTATGGCTTATCTATTTGATATTAGGCTTAATCGCTATTTATTTATTGCTGCTTATTAAGCCGCTTATCGTGAGCGTGTATATTTTTTTAAAAGCCGTGCTTGCGCCGTTTATTATCGCGATGATCATTTCCTATGTGCTCAATCCGATCGTTACGATGCTGCATGACCGGAAGGTGCCCCGAACGATAGCGGTGCTGCTGATTTACGCTGTTTTTTGCGCGGTCATTACGGTGCTGCTCGTTAATTTGATACCGATGTTCATTGAACAGGTGCAGGAGCTGAACCACCATGTGCCGGAATTGTCGATGCGTGCCCAAAACATCGTTACGGACATCAACAATACGTCCTTTTTGCCGGAGAGCATTCGGGGAGGGCTTAACAAGTCGCTTGTCCATATCGAGAAGAAGCTGTCGGAGACCCTGTTTAATTTTGTGAACAATATCGGATCGATGGTCAATGCGCTGTTTATTGCGTTCATCATCCCGTTTCTCGCTTTCTATATATTGAAGGACTTCGACGTATTTGAACGAACGGTCATCACGTATGTCCCGAAATCGCATCGCAAAAACACGGTCCGGCTGCTAAAAGATATCGATACCGCGCTTGGAAGCTACATACGGGGTCAATTCCTGGTTTGCGTCATAGTGGGGGTGCTTGCGTACCTCGGTTATATGGTTATTGGTATGCCCTATGCCTTGCTGCTGGCGAGCATCGTTGCGATAACGAATGTCATTCCTTATTTAGGCCCGTTTTTTGGAGCTGCTCCCGCACTGCTGATGGCCTCAACCGTTTCGCTCAAAATGGTTATTCTCGTGGCGATTATCAACACGTTATGCCAAATTCTCGAGGGGAATGTCATCTCACCGCAGGTCGTTGGCCGAACTCTCCATATGCACCCCTTGTCGATTATTTTTGCGCTGCTCGTCGGAGGCGAAATAGCGGGCATCGTTGGCATGATTTTAGCCGTTCCTATATTTGCGGCCTGCAAGGTGATCATTCAGCATATGTTTGCTTATTATGTACGCAGAAAGATTATTTGACAGGCGGAAAGCGTGTGGCTATAATTTTAAAATAATCGTGTCAATCATATAGGAATAAAGCGTTGACGAAATGAAGTAAGCCAATGCCCGTTAGCCAGAGAGAAAGCTTCTTCGCTAGTGCTTCAAGATGAAGCGTTAAGCGATGGTTGAGAGAGCTTTTATGACGAAGAGTGGCCGAAAGCTCTTTTCGGAGTGTGAATGAACTTCACCGGTTGGACCCGTTAATGTCTAATGAAGGCGATTGTTTATGCTGCTTGCAGCTGAGCAATAACCAGGGTGGTACCGCGAATCTATTCGTCCCTGTCTATGACAGGGGCGTTTTTTGTGTTTTATCATTTAAAGGGGGCTCTTACTAATGAAAGCTAGTGAAATCCGTGCCAAATGGCTTGCTTTTTTCGAAAGCAAAGGCCATAAAATCGAACCAAGCGCATCGCTCGTTCCGCATAATGATCCGTCCTTGCTATGGATCAATGCCGGTATGGCGCCGCTAAAAGCATATTTTGACGGACGCGTCATACCGGAAAACCCGCGTATTACGAACTCGCAAAAATGTATCCGCACGAATGATATTGAAAACGTGGGCAAAACACGCCGTCACCACACCTTTTTTGAAATGCTGGGCAACTTCTCCATTGGAGATTACTTTAAAGAAGAAGCGATTACTTGGGCATGGGAGTTTCTAACCGAGCCGCAATGGATCGGCTTTGATCCGAACCGCTTGTCGGTAACGGTGTATCCTGAGGACGAAGAAGCTTTTGCTTTCTGGAACACCAAAATCGGCCTTCCAGCAGAGCGCATTTATAAGCTGGAGGAAAACTTCTGGGATATCGGCGAGGGCCCATGCGGACCTTGTACGGAAATTTTTTATGACCGCGGCGAAAAATACGGCGACCTGTCCGACCCAGAGTGCTGGCCGGGCGGAGAGAATGAGCGTTTCCTCGAGGTTTGGAACGTCGTGTTCTCGCAATTCAACCATAACAAGGATGGCAGCTATACGCCGCTTCCTATCAAAAACATTGATACAGGCGCCGGACTTGAGCGTTTTGCTTCGATTTTGCAGGACGTGGATTCAAACTTTGATACGGATTTGTTCCTTCCAATCATCGATCGTACCTGCCAAATTGCAAAAGTAACCTATAAAGCGAGCGAAGAGCAGGACGTTGCGCTTAAGGTTATCGCGGATCATATCCGTACCGTTGCGTTTGCAGTAGGCGACGGCGTAATGCCGTCCAACGAAGGCCGCGGCTACATTATTCGCCGTTTGCTTCGCCGTGCCGTACGTTATGGGAAAACAATCGGCATCGACCGTCCGTTCCTGCATGAGCTAACATCTGTCGTTGGCGAAGTCATGGGCGTTTACTATCCAGAGGTTGTGGAGAAGCGCGAATTCATCGAGCGTGTAATCCGGACGGAGGAAGAGCGTTTCCATGAGACGTTGTCCGACGGTTTGGCTATGCTGTCTGAGCTCGTAGCTGCCGCTACAAAAGCAGGCAACAAAGAAATTAACGGCGACGATGCGTTCCGCCTATATGATACGTATGGCTTCCCGTTTGATTTGACGGAAGACTTTGCTTCGGAGAACGGCATGACGGTTGACCGCGCCGGCTTTGATACTGCAATGGAAGCGCAGCGTGACCGCGCTCGCGCTGCGCGCCAAGACACTGGCAGCATGAAGGTTCAAGGCGGACCGCTTGGCGATTTTACGGTTAAAAGCGATTTTGTTGGCTATAATGTACTGGTAACTGAATCGCAAATCCTTGCCATCGTTCACGACGATTTGCTAGTTGATGCTGCGGCTGAAGGCAGCAAAGTAGTCGTTATTCTAGATCGCACGCCTTTCTATGCGGAAAGCGGCGGCCAAATCGGCGATAAAGGTACAATCGCAGGCAACGGCTTCACCCTGCAAGTTGAAGACGTGACAAAAGCGCCTCACGGACAAAACGTTCATCATGCCATCGTAACGTCAGGAACCGCTCGCACAGGCGAGACAGTGAAAGCGACCGTTACAAGGGATGTGCGTGACGACGTTATCAAAAACCATACGGCAACGCATTTGCTTCATAAAGCGCTTAAAGAAGTGCTCGGCGATCACGTCAATCAAGCGGGCTCCCTGGTAGAAGCAGAGCGTCTCCGCTTCGACTTCTCGCATTTTGGCAGCATTACAGCTGAAGAGCTGGTTGAGATCGAGCGCCGCGTGAACGAGCAAATTTGGCTTGGCACGGCTGTATCGATTGACTTGAAATCGTTGAACGAAGCGAAGGCGATGGGCGCTATGGCCTTGTTCGGCGAAAAATACGGCGATGTGGTGCGCGTCGTTCAGGTTGGAAGCTACAGCTTAGAGCTTTGCGGCGGCTGCCACGTAGGCAATACTTCGCAAATTGGACTGTTCAAGCTGCTTAGCGAGAGCGGAATTGGTTCAGGCGTACGAAGAATTGAAGCTGTTACGGGTAAACATGCGTATAACTATTTGGAAGGCCAGCTTGAGCTGCTTAAGCAATCGGCTTCTCTTCTGAAATCGAACACGAACGATGTCCCTAAGCGGATCGAAGCTTTGTTCGGGCAAGTGAAAGAACTATCGCGTGACAACGAATCGCTGCAAGCGAAGCTGAGCCGGATCGAAGCGGGCTCGCTCGAGCAAAACGCGAAAACGGTTGATGGCGTTACGGTGCTGTGCGCGAAAGTAAATGCGCCTTCGATGGATGCGCTTCGCGGCATCGTTGATGAGCTGAAGCTGAAGCTTGAATCCAGCGTTATCGTACTAGGGGCAATCGCGGATGACAAAGTGAATCTGGCAGCAGCCGTTTCTGCGGACCTTATCAAAAAAGGTTTCCATGCAGGGAAGATTGTCAAAGAGGCTGCCGTACACTGCGGCGGCAGCGGCGGCGGACGCCCAGATATGGCGCAAGCGGGCGGAAAAGATACATCCAAGCTGGATGAAGCATTGAAACTTGCGGAAGAACTAGTTCTTAATCAAACAAATGTGATATGATATAAATGTATATCCGATTAGAAAGCGGTTTGGAAAGCGAGGTGCTGGCGATGAGTTCCATGGACAATACAATGAAATTTAACGTGAAGGCGGAGGGGGTTGAATCTTCTCAAGACATTCTGCTATCGGTGCATGAAGCGCTTCTAGAGAAAGAGTATAATCCGATTAACCAGATCGTTGGGTATTTGCTGTCCGGAGATCCCGCGTATATTCCGCGGCATAACAACGCCAGGAGTTTAATTCGCAAGAAGGAACGAGACGAATTAATTGAAGAGCTTGTCCGGTTTTATCTAAACCATAAGAAACAATAACAAATTAGGCAGGAGCCGGACAAGACATGAGATTGATGGGACTGGATTACGGTGACCGCAACATTGGAGTTGCAGTCAGCGACGCCTTTCGTTGGACCGCACAAGGGACCGGAGTCGTAGAGCGCAGACGCGATGGAAGCGAATTTGACCGCATTGCCGACTTGGTAAAGGAGCATGAGGTTAGTGAGATCGTTGTCGGTCTGCCAAAAAATATGAACGGTACCATCGGTCCACGTGGCGAAATTTGCATGGAATTCGCAGAACAGATTAAGCAGAAACTAAACATACCTGTTCACCTTTGGGATGAAAGGCTGACAACGGTAGCTGCCGAACGAACGCTTATTGAAGCGGACGTCAGCCGGAAGAAGCGAAAGCTCGTAATAGACAAAATGGCGGCAACGCTTATTTTGCAAAATTATCTCGATTCTAAAGCGAAAAGGTGAGGGTAAACATGACAAAAGAAGATCTGGAATTCGAAGAGCCGGAAATTATTTATATCCCGGATGAAGAAGGCAATGAAGAGGAATTCGAAGTCATCATGAAATTTGAAGTTGATGGTTCCGATCAGAAATATATGATGGTCGTTCCGCTTGCAGGCGAAAATGACGAGGAAGATGAAGTATACGCTTTCCGTTACGAAGAAGAAGGCGACGACTTGAAGCTTTACACCATTGAAGACGAAGAAGAGTGGAACATGGTTGAAGAAACGTTCAATACTCTCCTAGGCGAGATGGAGGAAGAGGACTAATGTCAGGCACAGAGCATGAAGCGCCAAAGAAGCTCAATAGCTTGAGAACGGCTTTTGGCAATGAAATCGAATTGGAAGCAGATGACGGCAGCGTAGAAGTGTACGATATCAAAGCTGAGTTTCAGCTGGGCGATCGTATTTATGCAGCCCTTCAATCAGATCCGATGCGCGGCGAGGAAGATGTAGAGCTATTCCGCGTGATCCAAGTTGACGGTGAGCCGCAGCTGGAGAACATCGAGAATGATGAAGAATGGGAGGCAGCTTCAGAAGCTTATGACGATTTGTTATTCGCGACTGACGAGCGGCCTTAAGAAAGTCTATATGCATGAAGCAAGAGAGCGGTTTATAACCGCTCTTTTGTTCCATGTAGAGGGACATTTGCTCAAGCCCTGTATTAAGGTTGTTGTTGTACTCGGAACTTAAGCTGAGCCGCCAACGCTATGGTCTCAGCCGTTTTCGCCTGCGCATTGCTGATTAGGGAAAATAATGGAAGATAAAGAGGGGGTCCCAGGTTGGACAAGTTATCACAGCAGCCTGAGCATCGCGACCAGCAATCATCATCCGGTCCGAAGCGAAGCCGCATAACATTATGGGTTATTTTAAGCTTGCTTGGCATTATGATTCTTGGTGCCGGCAGCGTAGCTTTCTATGTTTGGAACAGTTTGCAGCCTACTAAGGCTGGCGAGGTGCAAAAGCTGGAAATTCCTTCGGGAACGTCGGCGAACGAGGTTGCGGATTTGCTTGAGCAGCAGGGGATCATTAAGAACTCATTTATTTTTAAATATTACTTGAAGCTGAATGACCAAGGATCTCGCTTCCAAGCGGGTATATATGAGCTTAGCCCTGGAATGGATAACGATGCGATCATCGCAAAGCTGAACGCCGGTGACACGGTGGCGGCTGAAACGATTCGCTTCACGATACCTGAAGGCTTTACCGTGCTGCAAATTGCTGACAAGCTTGCGGCGGAGAAGCTGATCGACAAGGATAAATTTATGGAGCTCGTCGCCACGCAAAAAACGTGGGGAGATGCGGAGGCTGTTCGCTCAATCCCAGATACGGATAAGCTTCATAAGCGGCTGGAAGGGTACCTATTCCCCGAGACGTATGAAATGAAAATGGAAAGCACCGAAGAGGACATTATTAAGCGGATGGTGTCAGAACTTGACCGCAAGCTGGGCGAGCTTCCTGAGGGCTGGATGGATGTGCTTGAAGAGAAAAAAATGACGCTCCATGACCTACTGACCATCGCTTCGCTAGTGGAGCGAGAGGTTGTTGTGGATGAGGAAAGAGCGCTTGTAGCGGGCGTCATTTATAATCGCATCGCGGATGGGATGAAGCTCCAAATCGATGCGACGGTTCAATATTCGCTGGATAAGCCAAAGGAAAGACTGTACGAGAAGGATTTGCTCGTAGACAGTCCTTATAATACGTACAAAGTGGAAGGCTTGCCGCCTGGACCGATCGCTAGCCCTAGCCTAGATTCGATTGAAGCGGCATTGCACCCAGAGAAAACGGATTATTTCTTTTACGTAACGAAAAAAGACGGCACCCAGACCCATTTGTTTGCAAAAACCTATAAAGAACATTTGAGAAACATCGAGAAAAGCAATCAAACAGCTGGATAGATCAGATGTATAGAGGAGCTGTGACAGCTGTCGCAGTTTTTGAGGAGGATTTGAGCATGACGTACAAGCCGGAATTGTTAGCTACCGCCGCATCGTTAGAGGAGCTTGAGAGGCTCATGGCAGCAGGTGCGGATGCTTTTGTCATCGGCGAAGCACGTTACGGTATGCGGTTAGCAGGCGAGTTTACTATAGAGATGATTGCAGAAGCTGTAAAGGCGGCAAAGCCAAAGGGAGTAAAGATTTATGCGGCGCTTAACAATCTGATGGACAATGATGCAGTGGATTCATTGGATTCGTATGTAGCCTCGCTTGCCGAAGCAGGCGTCGATGCGATTGTATTCGGCGATCCAGCCGTGTTGATGGCAGCCAGAGTGCATGCCCCGGGCATGGCTTTGCACTGGAATGCGGAGATGACTTCAACCAATTTTGTTACGGCTAATTATTGGGGGCGCAGAGGCGCTACTAGATATGTGTTGGCACGCGAGCTGAACATGGAACAGGTTATCGAGACAGCTTCTAGCTCAGAGCTGGAAATTCAGGTTCAGGTGCATGGCATGACAAATATTTATCACTCCAAACGCTCGCTGGTGGGCAGCTATATGGATCACCAAACGGAAGCAGAACGGCTGCCTGTGAAGGATAAGGATCGTGGCCTGTACGTGATGGAAGCAGAGCGCAAGGATGAACGGTACCCAATCTATGAAGATAGGAATGGGACTCATATTATGAGCTCAGACGATATTTGCATGGTAGAGAACTTGCACGAGCTGCTAGAGGCTGGCGTAAAAAGCTTGAAGATCGAAGGTTTTATGAAATCGATTGAATACAATGAGATCGTCGTACGCGCCTATCGGAAAACGATTGACGCTTATATGGCTAATCCGGCTGATTATTCTTTTCAAGAAGAGTGGCTGGATGCGATTAAAGAAGTACAGAACCCGAACCGCGAGCTGAGCTACGGATTCTTCTACAAAGAGCAAGTATATTGATAGTGAGTTGATTACGAAGTAAGTTTTGCTCCGCAAAACTAAGATAATGCTTACGAAGTAAGTTTTGCTTCGCAAAACTAAGATAATGCTTACGAAGTAAGTTTTGCTTCGCAAAACTTTGGGAGGTGCACATAAATGACGACAATCGAGAAGACGACTCCGCGCTATCAAGGCAAGCGGAATCGGCTGGATAAGCCGGAGCTGCTTGCTCCCGCAGGCAATTTGGAGAAGCTGAAATTCGCCATTCATTATGGGGCTGACGCGGTTTATATCGGCGGTCAGAAATACGGCTTGCGATCCAATGCGGATAACTTTAGCTTTGAGGAAATGAAGGAAGGCGTAGAGTTCGCTAATCGCTATGGCGCAAAGGTGTTTGTCGCTACGAATATCTATGCGCATAATGAGGACGTAGAAGGTCTTGAGGACTACTTGCGCGCGTTAGAGGAAGCTGGCATATCGGCTATCATCGCTGCTGATCCTGCTATCATTGAGACAGCGCAGCGCGTAGCGCCGAAGCTGGAGGTTCATCTAAGCACGCAGCAATCGACCCTGAATTGGCAGGCTGTCCAATTTTGGAAGGATGAAGGTTTGCCGCGCGTCGTGCTGGCGCGTGAAACAAGCTTTAAAGATATCGCCGAAATCAAAAAACATGTTGATATTGAAATCGAAGCGTTCATCCACGGGGCGATGTGCTCCTCGTTCTCTGGGCGCTGCGTGCTGTCGAACCATTTTACGGATCGTGACTCCAACCGCGGCGGCTGCTCGCAGTCATGCCGCTGGAAGTATGATCTGTTTGTTGACGATATGCCGTTATATCCGGAAGAAGAAGATAAGTTTACGATGGGCTCAAAGGATCTATGCATGATCGAATACTTGCCGGAGCTTATCGAGGTTGGCGTGGACAGCTTCAAAATTGAAGGCAGAATGAAAAGCATTCACTATGTTGCAACTGTCGTTAACGTGTATCGGCAAGCGATTGATGCTTATTTTGCAGATCCGGAGCATTTTGAGCTGAAGCGGGAATGGGTCGAAGAGATCAATAAAGCTGCGAATCGACCGCTTAATACAGGGTTTTTCCTGGATACACCAGGAGCAGAGGATCATATTTACGAGCCTGAGGAAAAAGCGGCTCCTTATGATTTTGCAGGCGTAGTGCTTGATTATGACGCGAAGACGGGATTTGCTACTGTACAGCAGCGCAATCATTTTAAGCTGGGACAGGAAATTGAGTTCGTTGGTCCGCAGGGTACTTTCTTCAAACAAACGATAACTGAAATTACCGATGCCGATGGCACCGCGCTTGAAGCGGCTCGTCATCCGTTGCAGCATATACGAATAAGGACCCTTAAGCCTGTTAAGACGATGGATATGATGAGAAAAAAGATTGGGAAAAAGTAATAAAAAAAGCAAACATTTGAAGAGTCTTATTTTTCGACAAAAATAAGATTCTTTTTTTTGGTTTATTATTATAAATTGACAAGATGCTGTCGATATAAAATAATATATTGTAAATACATATTCCGGCAAGATTCGCTAGCAACAAATGAACTATTTTACTATTTTAGACTCTTAATTATAAGGCGGTGTCTTTCCTAATGAAAAATGCGGAAGAACAGAAAGAGAAGAAGCTCATGAAGAAAAAGAACAAAGCAGAACCACTCGATTCAAATGGCACGAAAACAGATAAAAATTTGAAAGCGCAATCAGGAATAAAGGCAATATCTCAAGCTGCGAAGTCGGCAACAACCTCGATAAAGGGTACAAAACTGTCGAATCCGGTTAAATCGGTAGGTACAAAGTTATTTTTAATTATTTTTTGCAGCATCATTGCTTGCGTAATGACTGTAGGTCTAATGGCATATTCCAAATCGAAGTCGATAGTTGAAAGCAAGGTTTCGGATGCAAGCTTTGAAACAATCAAGCAGGTGGCTAATAACCTGGACGTTATTTATCGTACATACGAGGATCTTTCGCTGCAAATTTTGATCGATAAGGACTTTCATGCCATTGTTAGGAAAATGACCGAGAGTCAGGAAGAATACGCAAAGTTTGAGGCGTCGCGCAATTTAGGCGACAAAATGCAAAATTATTTAATGGGCAACAGCACGATCGTTTCCATGATGTTATTGCCGGTAAACCCGAAGCTGGATGTTATAACGGCTGGTTCGGCAACCAACAACAGCGCGGAGCGATTGATGAAAACCGCTTGGTACATGGATACTCTCAAAAATGCGGGAAAAGCGAGCTGGATTCCGCCACAGCCGGAAGGTCTGGCTAATGCATCCGGCGTACCGACTATCGGACTAAGCCGTCTCATAAAAGATACGACGACTAGCGAAGCCTCGTATGTATTGCTGATGGAAATACCGGTTTCCTCCATTGCGGATCGTTTCAAAGATGTTAGCCTTGGCAAAGACAGCCAGCTTGCGATCTTAGATGCTGGCAGCAACTATATTACAAATCCTGATGAGTCTATGATAGGCAAGATGGCCAGCATCACTCTTCCGAAAGAAGGGGACAAGTCGCAAGAGGACTCCGTGAAAATGAAAACAATCAACGGAGAAGATGTGCTCGCTGCTTACAAAACCTTTGAGGCGATGGACTGGAAACTAGTAGGTACCGTTCCGGTTAAAGAGCTCGTGAAGGATGCGAAAGCGATTCAAAACATGACTTGGATTACTGTATTCGTCGCTGCGCTAATCGCAATAGCAATCGGTATTCTCGTCATTATGACGATTGCGAAACCACTCGTGAAGCTTCGTAATTTGATGACTGAGGGCGCAAGCGGCAACCTGACCGTACGCTCCGAGATGAACAATCGCCAGGATGAAATCGGTGAACTGAGCAAGAGCTTCAACCTAATGATGACGCAAATTACAGCATTGGCCGTTCAAACGACAAGGTCAGCTGAGGATGTATTATTGACAGCAACCGAGCTTAGCGACGCTTCCAGAAAAACGGCTATTTCCGCTAAGGAAATTGCCGTCGCTACAGAGGAAATCGCGGGCGGTGCTACAAGCCTTGCGGTGGAAGCCGAGAGAGGCACGGATTTGACCGGACACATTGACGTCCAAATGAAGAAGGTAATAGATGCCAATGAGCAGATGGTCCGCTCCGCACAAGAGGTAGAGAAGGCGAGCGAGCAAGGAACGGCATATATGGGCGTGCTTATCCAGAAAACGGGCATGACGGAAGAAATGACGCGTTCCATGGTTGAGAAAGTTGATGCGTTGAAGGAAAGCACGGGCTCAATCGTTAAAATTTTGGACGTGCTCAACAACTTAACGAAGCAAACGAATATTTTGTCGCTGAATGCAACGATTGAGGCGGCTCGCGCAGGAGCTGCGGGCAAAGGCTTTATGGTCGTAGCCGATGAAATCCGCAAGCTTGCCGATCAATCCCGTCAGTCCATCGATGTAGTCGGACAAATTACCGAGAAAATCAGAGGCGAAATTGACGAGACTGTACATGTTCTGTCGGACGCTTATCCGTTGTTCCAAGAGCAAATTGGCTCGGTAAAAGAAGCTAACCAAATTTTCTTGACGGTATCGGGTCAAATGGGGCAGCTGACGCAGAGGCTGGAGCTAGTTACCGATTCGATCGGTCAGTTGGATGAATCGCAAGCGGTACTCGCGGAAGCGATGACGAACGTAAGCGCGGTAGCGGAAGAGTCGTCCGCAACTTCCGAGGAAGTAGCTTCACTCAGCACGGAGCAGCTCAGCATCAGCGACGGCATGGTTCGCCTATCCGAGAAGCTGGATACGGTATCCCGCGAGCTGAAGGATTCGCTTGCCCAGTTTAAGATTGAATAGAGGCGCTACGGCAATATGGAATGGAAGTAGAGCTGTTCAGGCATTGATTGCTGAACGGCTCTTTTTTTTATGCGGAAATAAAGAGGGATGTTTGGAGTGATGCGGATAAAGGAAATAATGATTGAATATGGCAAGCGGCAGCCGCTGAGCGGAGGCGGCAAGCAAAAGGAGATCTGGCATCGTGGTGGTGAGTCGAGATGTTTAAACGCATAGGGGTAGCTGCATGTATCATCAGCTTCATCATGTTTATCTATATTGGGCGGCTTGCGTGGCTGCAGCTCATGCCGGGAAGCTCTTCGGCGGCTGTTCTTTCGCCGCAGGCTAGTCGAGGAGGCTGGCAGAGGCTGTCTGTATTGCAGCGTCAGCGTAATTTGGTGCTTGATACGGGACGAGGCGATTTTTACGATCGTCATGGCGTGCCTATTACAGGCGAAACGTATTCGGCTGTCGCTTTATTTCCCGTAAGGAAAGATACACGCGGGGAAATGAAGGACGTAAGGGAGCTTAGCGGGCTGTTAGGCGTAAATGTGGAACAGCTGCAGCAAAGATGGGATGCCGTGCGAGAGCCTGTATTTTGGGAGGTTGAAGGGCAGCGGCATCCTCTGCGCCTAACGGAAGCTCAAGCCAAACGGATTAAAGAGCTTAAGCTGAACGGAATCCGCGTCCTTCCCTATCGCAACCGCTATTTGCCGCAGTTTGATGCCAAGCATCTGATTGGCTTTACGAGCCAGCATCCAGAGTGGCTGCAGGCTGAGCATGCGGATGAGCTCGCGAGCGGCAAAAGAAAGCTGGCGGAGCAGGTTGGCGGCTCTGGGCTGGAGAAGTCGCTGGACAAGCTGCTGCATGGCGTGGGTGCGACGTCCGTATCTTATTTCATAGACGGTCAAAACGCTCCGATGCATGGGCTTGATATGCGGATTACGCAGCCTGGCAACCCTTATTATCCGCTGAAGGCGATGACGACTATCGATTTGAAGCTGCAAAATGAGATAGAGGAATACGTGGATAAACAGGGGATGAAGGAAGGGGCAATCGTGGTGCTCGATGCGAACAATGCGGACATCGTCGCCATGGTGTCGCGCCCGCAGCTAAAGCCAGGGCAGTTCCAAAGCTCCGATGGCTCCGAGTGGTCTAATCACGCGCTCAAGGCCGTTGCTCCCGGCTCCGTGTTCAAACTGATTACGGAGGCAGCGGCTTTGGAGACAGGCGTGGCATCGCAGCATGAAACGTTTACTTGCAGCGGCGAATACGGCAAATACGGCTTGTCCTGCTGGAAGGAAGGCGGCCACGGCCGTCTGACCCTCCAAGAAGGCTTAGCCCAATCATGCAATATCGCTTTCGCGACCATTGCCGAGCGGCTTAAAGCGTCTGAGCTCCAACAAGTGGCTGATGCCCTAGGAGTGGGCAGGCAAGCAGGCTGGCATCGAGACCATGCATTTGGTCCGTTCGGAGGCCCGCTGCGGCTGCTGGAGGAAGAAGAGGGCGGACAGCTGTTTGCGGCTGTGGGGAGCAGTGGGGGGAGTGCGGGAGGTGTAGGAAGTGCAGGGGAGTTACATGAGGGTTTGAAGAGTGTGGGTGAAGGGAACGAACGTAGTGGCGGGAATGGAGTGGCCATGGGGAGCGGAAAGAAAAGCGAGCAAAGCGGAAACGGCAACGATGGAAATGACGTAAAAAGCGAGCAAAGCGGTAACTTAGAGAAGAGCGAGAAGCGAAGCGGGAAGCAGGCTGCGGCGCAGAAGGCGCTGGATCGAGCTGCGATGCTTGCAGCTGTCGATGGTGGCGTGCTCGCGCAGAGCGGGATTGGGCAGCGTGATGTCCGGATGACGCCGCTTCAGGCGGCAAATCTGATTGTAACGCTGCTTAATGATGGGCGCGTGATGGAGCCGCGCCTGGTCAGTGAAATCCGCTATGCCAACGGCCAGCGGATGGTGAAGCTGCCCGCGCAGCGTGCGCAAGCCATTAGCGGCCGGATCAAGCCGGCCACTGCTCATGCGCTGCGGCGCGGCATGGAGGCGGTCGTCGACCATGGAACCGGTCGGTCGATCCGCCAAGGGCTGTGGGCGGTAGCCGGGAAATCAGGCACCGCCGAAACGACGCGGGCCGGAATCGCCCGCAACCACCAGTGGTTTGCAGGCTACGGCCCGGTCAAAAAGCCTCGCTACGCCATAGCCGTGCTCGTCGAGAACAAACCGCCTGGCAGCTCCCACCAGGCGACAAAGCTTTTTCGCGGCGTCATGGATATCGCCGCCCGTATTTCCAGCCAAGAAGGAAGCTAATTCGGTACGCCGTCCTAGCTTCCTTGCTATGTCGAGCCGCATTAACATCGGTTTTTCGGCTAGGTTGCGGTTTATACAACGTGAACCAGACACGGGAGCGCTTTTTGCTGATTCGATTGCAGTTATGCAATAGAAATTAATCAATCCCATCTCAGAAGGGATGAATCAGCCGATTCTGCTGCATTTTCTACAGCGCAGCGCAGTTTTGATGCAGCACCTCCAGCAGTTAGTCGCCGTCGTTCGCTGCAATCAATCGCAACAAAAAAAAGCCAAGCCCCTTCAGCGAACATTCGCGCTGAAGGGGTTTGGCTTTTAAACCTACTGCTTTTCTCACATTGTCCTTCACTTACTTTTCCTCAGCCTTACTCTTTCCCCTTCTCCTCATCACGCTTCAAGCTATCCACATACGGCCCGGTCACGGGGGTGTCGAATTCGCCTAGCGGCGCGTGAATCCAGCGGTGGAAATAACCTTGATCGTACAGCGCTTTGATTAGGATCATAAGAATTGGCGACAGGATGACGCCGGCAACGCCGAACAGCGATAACGAAATGATCATGAAGGCAAGCATCGTAAAGGCGGATACGCCAAGTGAGTCGCCCGTAATTTTTGGCTCAAGAATTTGACGGGTAAGCACGACTGCAAGAAATAGCGCGGATAACCAGATCGCTAATGAAATTTTGCCTACGATGATCAAATAAATAATCCATGGTATAAAAATCGTCCCAACGCCAAGCAGCGGCAAAATGTCGAAGATCGCAGAGACGACGGCTATGACGAACGCATTTTCTACCCGGAGGCAAATAAGCGCGATCAAGATGACGATAAAGGTGATGCTGATCATTTTTGCCTGCGCTTTAATGTAAAGCGCAATGCCCTTGAATACGTTGTTGCGAAGGAAGAAAAAGGCGGTCTTAAACGTGTTAGGCGTTTTGTTCTCGGCAGTCTGCTTCCATGTCGTAATTTCGATGCTTAAGAAATAAGCTAATATAATACCGACCACAAAATTAAAAACAAAGGTGGAGATGGAGGAGACGTAGTTGATTAGGTTTTTAAAGATGGATTGTCCGAATTTCGCAAAAGTGGATGAAGCGCCATTGATTAAATCTTTGGAGCGTTCCACCAAATCTAGATCATCCGGCATCGTGCCGAGACGTTTCTGTGCCTCTTCCGTTATGTTCGCAATTTGGACCGCGAGAATTTCTTGATATTTCGGAAAGTTCGCATACAGCTCCTGGCCTTGCTTCGTTATCAAATAAGCGGCACCTGAGAAAGCGCCCAATATGACAAGGGTAAACACCAAGATCGATATGCCTGATGCGATTGATTTTTTCATGCCCAGCTTGTTCAACCGCCTTGCCAGCGGCTCGATACATAAAAAAATGAGAAATGAAAAAAATATAGGAGTTGCGATGCGGTACAAGTAGCTAAAGGAATACATTATTAAATACACGGTTAAAGCAATAAGTGCGATGTCGAAAGCGGTTCGCCAGTACTTTTTGTAAAAGGGCAGCATGGTTGGTACTCCTTCTTTTTCCATAATCATATTTCCATAAAGATTGTACTATAGTTTTTAAAAAGATGCCTATTTTTTATTGCGTTATGCTACAATTAAAGCTACTGTTGTTGTTTTGTACCGCTATCCATTCGTCGACTAAATCATATAACGGTGGGGAAAACAAAATGGAAAATTTGCTGTTATGGGGATTATACGTCGCAACCTTCTATGCGTTTCTTCCAGGTCTTATTAGCCGTACATTTGGCTTTCGTGTTTTTAAGAAGGGCCGGGTAGAAAAGGAAATTTCCCTGACGTTTGATGATGGGCCTGATCCGGTTTATACGCCGATGCTGCTCGATCTTCTCGCCCGTTACGATGCCAAAGCGACCTTTTTTGTCGTTGGCTCGCATGCTGAGGGACAAGAAGCGCTGCTGCGGCGGATGAGTGATGAAGGCCATGTACTGGGCATTCATAATTATGTTCATAAATCGAATTGGTTGATGCGTCCTAGAACGGTCAAACGCCAAATCGAGCGTACGATTGACATCATTGAGAATGCAACGGGTGTGCGTTCGGCTTATTATCGGCCGCCTTGGGGAATCGTAAACGTATTTGATTATGCGAACTTAGGTTATTTACAAATTATTTTATGGTCGGCGATGTTCGGTGACTGGCGCATTCGGCTTGGCCCTGACCGGCTGAAGAAGCGGATGCTAAAGAAGCTTAGACCGGGTGAAGTCATGCTTCTGCATGATTGCGGCATGACGTTTGGGGCAGATAAAGATGCGCCCAAAAATATGCTTATCGCCTTAGAAGCTTATTTAGAGGAAGGCACGAAGCGCGGCTACCGATTCGTAGGCATTGAGGAAATGATGAAGCTGTCCGACGTTTCGCGTTCGACAAGTGCTCCCTCCATTTGGAAGAGAGCGCTCATCTCGCTTTGGCTGATGTGGGAAAGAGCGTTTCACGTTATATTCCGCCTCAAAACGGTGGGTGACGTCAAGGACGCAGCTTTCCATTATCGGGTGACTACCTATCACGGGGAGGATATCGAGCTGGCGGCAGGCGGAAGAGTTGAGAAGGGCGACCGCATTGCAGAACTGCATTTCGACAACAAAAAGCTGTCCTCCATCGCCGCTACCTCCAAATCGCCGGTAGCTACCGGAATCCGAATGCTTCGTGAGGTGGAGCAGGCTCTGCCGCTGCTCGCGAATCAGCTCGCTGCCGATCATGATGCTGATGATATTAAAGCGGTCTATGGCGTCACGATGATCCATCGCGGGGCTGATCGTCTCGGTTTTGAAATCTTTCAGCTTCCGGAAGGCTTTTTTGCCAAATCGACTCGCATATACTTGCGTATTTTGATTCGAGTGCTTACCAATAATACGAAGCAGTCGGCAAAGGGCAAAAAAAGAAGAGAAACGATCTCGCCGCGGATGCTGCTGATGCCGGTCAACACTATAAGGCGCCATGCGACGGTTCAACTGAACAAGATGCAAGAGGAAGCAGAGCGAATAAGCGATGCTGTAGAGAGAACTATAAGCGCGGCAGCCGACGAAGCTGCGCAGCTAGGTACGAAAACAACAGCTATATGAATACGACTTTCGTAGAAAATAAAAAAGTGGAGTGCAGGCTGTTTCCAGCTTGCACTCCACTTTTTATTAATCACGATTACATTTTCATTACGCCGCCTGTGCTGGCGGAAGTAACAAGGTGAGCGTAACGGGCGAGGTAGCCGCGTTTAATCTTAAGCTCGAAGCCTTTCCATTCGGAGCGGCGTTTTTCGAATTCTTCGTCGCTGATCAGAAGGTCCATCGTACGGTTGTTCATATCGATCTCGATGATATCGCCGTCTTGTACGAATGCGATAGGTCCGCCTTCAGCAGCTTCTGGTGAAGCGTGGCCGATGCTTATTCCGCGAGATGCGCCAGAGAAACGTCCGTCCGTTACAAGAGCGACCTTCGCGCCAAGACCCATACCTACGATTTGCGAGGTAGGAGCAAGCATTTCCGGCATACCAGGGCCGCCGCGCGGTCCTTCGTAACGGATAACTACGACATGGCCTTCTTTGATTTTGCCGTTAGCGATGCCGTGAAGCGCATCATCCTGTGAATCAAAGCAAATCGCTGGACCTTTGTGATAGCCGCCAACTGATTTGTCGACTGCACCAGTCTTGATGATTGCGCCGTTAGGAGCAAGGTTGCCGAACAATACCGCAAGGCCGCCACGCTCTGTGTGAGGGTTGTCGATCGTGCGAATAACATCGGTATCTTGAATTTCACAGCCGATTACGTTCTCGCGAAGCGTCTTGCCTGTAACTGTCAAGCAGTCGCCATGCAAAGCGCCTTCCTTCTTGAACAGCTCGTTAAGAACAGCGCTTACGCCGCCTGCATTGTGAACATCTTCAATGTGATAATCCGATGCCGGAGCGATCTTCGCAAGATGCGGCACGCGCTCAGCTACTTCGTTGATGCGTTCGATTGGATAGTCGATTCCAGCTTCATGCGCAATAGCGAGCGTGTGAAGTACGGTATTCGTCGATCCGCCCATCGCCATATCAAGCGCGAAAGCATTGTCGATCGTATCTTTTGTAACGATATCGCGTGGCTTGATGCCAAGCTCAATAATTTTCATCAACTGGCGGGCTGCTTCTTTAACGAACTCTTTACGCTCTGGGGCTACAGCAAGGATCGTGCCGTTACCAGGCAATGCAAGTCCAAGGCCTTCAGCCAAGCAGTTCATGGAGTTAGCTGTAAACATACCCGAACATGAGCCGCAAGTAGGGCAGCCAAATTGCTCAAGCTCCATCAACTGATCATCGTTGATTTTGCCGGCTTGGTGAGCGCCTACGCCTTCAAATACGCTCGAGAGCGAGATGGAACGGCCGTCGGAAGTTTTACCAGCTTTCATAGGTCCGCCGCTAACAAGCATAGTCGGGATGTTGACGCGAAGCGCGCCCATGATCATGCCCGGCGTGATTTTGTCACAGTTCGGAATACAAACCATGCCGTCAAACCAGTGCGCATTAACGACTGTTTCGATCGAATCCGCAATAATCTCACGGCTGGCAAGGGAGTAACGCATGCCGATGTGACCCATAGCGATACCGTCATCTACGCCGATCGTGTTAAATTCGAAGGGAACGCCGCCAGCTTCACGGATCGCTTCCTTAACGAGCTTGCCGAACTCCTGAAGATGAACGTGTCCAGGAATAATATCAATATACGAGTTACATACCGCGATAAATGGTTTGTCGAAATCTTCCTCTTTTACGCCTGCGGCGCGAAGCAAGCTCCGGTGCGGTGCGCGGTCGAAACCTTTTTTGATCATGTCAGAACGCATTCTTTTGGCCGCCATGTAAGTGCCCCCTATGTGCTTATTAAAATATCGATACTCTCGATTTTATCACAATGGACAAGCGTTGGCTATAACGGCAGATGGTAAGGGGTTATCTGCCAAACGTTAAAAAAACATAAAGAAACACTTAAACTTTGTGAATTTGCGCCAAACGTCGGGACATGTCGAAGGAAATTCATGTATAGTAGGCTCAACGGACACAATGAAAATGACCCTATGGATACCAAGGAGGAGATCGATGATGGAAAGAAGAGTACTAATCGTAGATGACGAGCGGGAAATTGCTGATCTCATTGAAATATATTTGAAAAACGAAGGTTTTGTAACGGAGAAGGCTTACGATGGCGAGCAGGCTTTGCTAGCGTACGAGAAAAACCCGTTTGATTTGGTTATTTTGGATATTATGATGCCGAATATGGATGGTCTTGAGGCGACAAGGCGCCTAAGGCGCGATCAATCGGTCCCCATTCTTATGCTTAGCGCAAAGGCGGAGGACATGGACAAAATAATGGGACTGATGACCGGCGCTGACGACTATATGATCAAGCCGTTTAACCCGCTGGAGCTTATCGCGCGCGTTCGTTCCTTGCTTCGCCGATCTTACCAGTACAGCGGCAATCCGGAAGGCGGCGGCGCTTCCCGGTCGGATAAGGAGCTGCGGCTCGGACCGCTTCGCATCGACAAACTGAGCCATACTGCTGAGGTTGATGGCAAACCCCTCCATTTGACCTCTACAGAATTTGGCATTTTGCATTTGCTGGCGGGACAGCCGGGCAGAGTGTTTAGCGCGGAAGATATTTTTCAGCAGGTGTGGAAAGAGAAATATTTTGATTCCAATAATACGGTGATGGTTCATATCAGCAAGCTCAGAGATAAGCTCGAGAAGGAGCTGGGCGATAAAATGATCGTTACGGTTTGGGGGGTAGGCTATAAAATTGAAGGATAATCTCGCTAGAAAATTAGTTGTGCGTTCGCTGCTCCATTTATTCGGAAGCGTGTTGCTTTCGGTTATTTCGATGTATTTTTTAATTAATGTAGGGGTGTGGCTTACGGACAATGTAAGCGAAGTAGGCTCTATTGTGCGTAGAGTTTTATCTATATTCGATCGAACTTATATTGCTATGGGAGTAAGCATTTTAATGTTTTTTTTCTATTTCACTGTTTTACAGTGGAGCTTGTTTCATTATCTCAGCGAGTTGAATATGACAGTGAGAAAAATAGCAGACGGAACGTATGGGCTGGATCACAAAATCGAGGTGCGCAGACGCAGTCTCTTTGGTCCTATGGCTGCTAACGTGAATAGCTTAGTTGACCGCTTGCATCATGCGCTTGAGGAAGAGCGCAAGGCGGAGCAAACCAAAAACGAATTAATAACGAATGTCTCGCATGACCTTCGTACGCCGCTTACTTCCGTGCTTGGTTATTTGGGGCTCATTGAACAGGATCGGTATAGAGATGAAGTGGAGCTTCGCCATTACGTGCAGATTGCTTATGAAAAATCAAAACGGCTCAATGTATTAATCAATGATCTGTTTGAATATACGAGAATGCGTTATGACTCGGCGGAGCTCAAGCTGAAAAACTTCAATTTAACGGAGATGCTCGGACAAATGCTCGTTCAATTCCACTTGCCGCTTCAAGAAGCGGGCATGACAAGCAAGCTGGATGCGAAGGAGACGTCCGTTATGGTAAAAGGGGACGCCGCCAAGCTTGTGCGCGTATTCGAAAATCTGATCGCAAATGCGATGAGCTACGGGAAAGAAGGCAAAAAGCTTTTGATAACGGTTCATACGGAGGAAAAAGCTGCAGTTGTCGAGGTCATTAACTATGGCGAGCCGATTCCGACGACCGATATGCCGTATATTTTTGACCGGTTCTATCGGGTGGACAAATCGCGTACGCAGTGGTCGGGCGGCTCGGGTCTTGGTCTAGCGATAGCCAAAAGCATTGTTTTAAAGCATGGAGGCACGATTTCGGTAGCTAGCGACATTGAACAGACCGCATTTCGGGTAACCTTGCCTTTAATTAAATAATTATTAAGGTTTTCTTATGGTTCGGTTACGGTCTCCTTAAGCTGCGCCTTCTATACTTTGTCGTATGGAAGTGACAGCGGAAGGGGATCGTTTACGATGTTGGAGAGAACATATTGAAGGAAATTTAATCCGGCTATCAAATTATTGCTTATTGCGGCTGGCCTAATCGCATGTATCCTGTATCTTGTTTCATTAAAAGGCAAGCCTGCCGTATCGGATCTGCAGCTGGGAGCTAGCTCGGCGATCTTGATGGATTTGCAGACCGGCGAAGTATTGTATGAAAAAAATGCAAATGAAGCGCTGCCGCCAGCGAGCATGTCCAAGCTGATGACAGAGCTCATTATTTTGGATCTGACGAGCGAAGGCGCGCTTGGCTGGAACGAGAAGGTTAAGACGAGCGCTTACGCAGCGGAGGTGCCGGGCTCGCAAATCGGCTTCGAGGCGTTAGAGAGCTATAGCGTTAGAGAGCTGTTCGAAGCGATGGCGGTTCACTCCGCTAATGATGCGGCGGTTGCGCTTGCGGAGCATGTCAGCGGCAAAGAAACGGCATTCGCCGCCTTAATGAACAAACGGGCAGAGAAGCTGGGTTTGTCCAGCCAAACTATCTTCGCCAATGCAACCGGGCTTAGCTCGGAGGACCTGCTTCCGTTCCCGGAAGCGTCAGCGGAGGGTGATACGGAGATGACAGCGAAGGACACCGCCATGCTGGCAGCTTATTTGTTGAAGAAATATCCGGAGGTGCTGGATGTTTCGCGCCGCAGCAGCGTGAAGCTGGCCAATAGGGCGAAGAGCCTGCAATCGACGAATTTGATGCTCAGCGGCATGCCGTATGCTTTTCCGGGCAATGATGGGTTAAAGACGGGCTACACCGTGCAGGCTGGTTATTGCTTCACAGGAACGGCAAAGCAGGATGGGCGGCGCCTTGTATCGGTCATCATGGGAGCTGACACGCCGGAGCAGCGCTTTATCGAAACAGGCAAGCTGTTTCAATTTGGCTTTAAAACGGACGGATTGACGAGCTTGATCGGACATATCCAAAGCAAGCTGGGCATACAGGTAGGATAAAAGCAGGGCTCAAGACGAAAATTGTCGAATTTAGTCGTTTAAACCTACTTGTTTAATAGTGTAAGAATGATGTTAAATCTAGAACAATCGCTGGGCGATTTTTCTAGATTTATTTGTTTTATGTCACAATATATGACGCGGAATGATTTACTTACTAATATTTGCTGTCTATAATGAAATTATTACGGGTAGAGAGGTGAAAAAATGCAGTTGACTGAACGTGAGAAAGAAAAGCTGCTTATTACAATCGCTGCGGATTTGGCAAGGCGCCGGATGAACCGCGGTGTGAAGCTTAACTATCCAGAAAGCATTGCGCTTATCACCTCTGAAATTATGGAAGGCGCGCGCGATGGGATGACGGTGGCCAAATTAATGGAATTTGGAACGCAAATTTTGAAGCCGGATCAAGTCATGCCCGGCATCCCGGAAATGATCCATGAGGTGCAGGTAGAAGCTACTTTCCCCGATGGGACGAAGCTTGTAACCATTCATTACCCGATTACGGGTTAAGCAAAGGTTCGGCTGTGAGCGCAGTATATCGATAGAGGTTCCCATACAAGTTAGAGCGACCACATAAGAGAGAGGAGCGCTTTGCAGGATGATACCAGGACAATACCGCACGGCCCCAGGGGAAATCGAATTAAATGCCGGGCGCCTGACGAAGCAGCTAATCGTAGTCAATACTGGCGATAGACCCGTGCAGGTAGGCTCTCATTTTCATTTTTTTGAAGTGAATCGCGCACTGAAATTTGATCGCGAGGCAGCGTTTGGCATGCGGCTTCATATTGCAGCGGGGACAGCGGTACGTTTTGAGCCGGGCGAGGAGAAGCCGGTGACAGTTGTAGAGCTAGGCGGCGCGAAGCTGTCGTATGGCTTGAACGGGCTAAGCCAAGGGAAGGCGGAGGCAGGCGCAATGTCCGAAGCCGTACGAGCGCGGCTCGCAGCTTGGGAGGGTGAAGGCGGATGACGAAGATGGATCGACGAAGCTATGCGGCAATGTTCGGACCTACGACCGGAGACGCGATTCGCCTGGCAGATACGGAGCTATGGGCACAGATCGAGCATGACTTTACCGTTTATGGCGACGAGTGCAAGTTCGGCGGAGGCAAGGTTATCCGAGATGGCATGGGGCAATCAAGCGGTGCCATGCGTGATGAAGGCGTGCTTGATACGCTCATCACCAACGCAGTTATCATTGATCATTCCGGCATTATAAAAGCGGATATCGGCATTAAAGACGGATATATCGTCGGCATCGGGAAGGCGGGCAATCCAGACATTATGGATGGGGTGCATCCGAATATGATCGTTGGCGCAAGCACCGAGGTAATCGCCGGAGAAGGCAAGATCGTAACGGCAGGAGCAATCGATTCGCATATTCATTTTATTTGCCCGCAGCAAATCGAGACGGCGCTCTCCTCTGGCGTGACCACGATGATTGGCGGCGGCACCGGCCCGGCAACGGGAACAAACGCTACGACCGTTACGCCGGGCGCTTGGCATATGAGGCGCATGCTGGAGGCGGCTGAGCATTTTCCAATGAATATCGGTTTCACGGGTAAAGGCAATGCCTCGTTTACCGCTCCGCTCATTGAGCAAATTGAAGCGGGAGCGATCGGGCTGAAGCTGCATGAGGATTGGGGCACGACACCAGCGGCGATCGATGCCTGCTTGCAAGCGGCGGACCAGTATGACATTCAGGTAGCCATTCATTCGGATACGTTAAACGAAGCGGGTTTTGTTGAAGATACCCTCGCAGCTATCGGTGGACGAACGATTCATACCTACCATACAGAGGGTGCGGGAGGCGGCCATGCGCCTGATATTATTATCGCCGCTGGCGAGCTGAACGTGCTTCCGTCGTCGACGAATCCGACGCGGCCTTTCACGATCAATACGATCGAGGAGCATTTGGATATGCTGATGGTTTGCCATCACCTCGACAGCAGCATCCCCGAGGATGTCGCGTTCGCTGATTCGCGGATTAGGCCGGAGACGATTGCCGCAGAGGATATTTTGCATGACATGGGCGTGTTCAGCATGATCAGCTCCGATTCGCAGGCGATGGGACGCGTTGGCGAGGTCATTATTCGGACTTGGCAAACCGCAGACAAAATGAAAAAACAACGTGGACCGCTATCGCCGGATAACGAGCAGCACGATAATTTCCGCATTAAACGCTACATTGCCAAATATACGATTAATCCGGCGATCACCCACGGTGTATCTCATCTGGTTGGCTCGCTGGAAGCGGGCAAGTACGCTGACCTTGTCATTTGGAATCCGATGTTTTTTGGCGTCAAGCCGGATCTTGTCCTGAAAGGGGGCAGCATCGCGTTTGCCCAGATGGGCGATCCGAACGCCTCGATCCCGACGCCGCAGCCGGTATTTGGCCGTCCCATGTTCGCTTCCTTCGGGAAGCTGGTGTACAGCAGCTCGATTACGTTCGTCTCTCAGGCTGCCTACGACCGCGGCATCGCGCAGGAATTGGGGCTTCAGAAACGAATCGAGCCGGTGAAAGGCTGCCGATCGGTAACGAAAAAAGATATGATCCACAATGATGCAACGCCTAAGCTCGAGGTGGACGCAGAAACCTACCATGTGCTGGTGGACGGCGAGCATGTGACCTGCGAGCCGGCTGAAGTGCTGCCTATGGCGCAGCGTTATTTCTTATTTTAACGAGGGGCAAAAGATAATGAAGGATCACGTAAGATGGCTGGCGATGCAGCAGCTGCTGGATTCGGCGCTGCCGATCGGCGGTTTCTCGCATTCGTTTGGCCTTGAGACGCTCGTTCAGGACGGCAGGATGAATCATGCGAGCCAGCTTTATGCTTATGCATCCGCCATGCTGCTGCAAAGCTGGGCAACCTCGGATGCGATGATTATCAAGGCGGTTTACCGGGATGCGCCGCAAGCGGACTGGGAGCGACTATGGTCAGTCGAGCGGATCGTTCATTTGCAGAGAGCGGCATCGGAAACCCGCAGCGGCGTGGAGAAAATGGGACGGCGCTTGCTGCAGCTCGCATCGGCTATCCATCCTCAGCTTAACTGGTCGCCGCTTTCCGAGGCGATGCGCGCAGGCCGTTGCTTTGCTTCCCACCCGCTTGCGCACGGCTATGCCTGCTGGCTGCTTGGCGTTTCGGAGGAGCAGGCGATTCAGGGCTATTTTTATACCTGTATCGTTACCTGCGTCAATAGCGCGCTTCGCCTTATGTCGATGGGACAGACGGAGGGGCAATCCTTAATTGCCAGGCTGACTCCCTTGACGGAGGAAGCGATGGAGATAACGAGGGAGCTTGAGCCAGAGGAGGCTTATTCCAATATGCCGATGGCGGAGCTCTCGATGATGCGCCATGAGCGTTTGTATTCTCGGTTATTTATGTCTTAACTATATCAATTGGAGGAATGACAAATGTGCCAAGGACAAGGACATACGCATCAAGAATGGGAAAGCAAAGCGATTGACAGCTCAAGACCAATTAGAATCGGGATTGGCGGGCCGGTTGGCTCCGGCAAGACAGCGCTTGTTGAACGGCTTACGCGCGAGCTTCACACGAAATTCAGTGTTGCGGTTATTACGAACGATATATATACGAAGGAAGATGCCCGTATATTGTTTAACACTGGCGTTCTGCCGGAGGAGCGCATTATTGGCGTAGAGACGGGCGGCTGTCCGCATACGGCGATTCGCGAGGATGCTTCGATGAATTTTGAAGCGATTGAAGAGCTGGAGCGCCGATTTGACCATTTGGATCTGATCTTTATCGAGAGCGGCGGCGATAACTTGGCCGCTGCATTCAGCCCGGAGCTTGTTGATCGTTTTATCTATATCATCGACGTAGCCCAAGGGGAAAAAATTCCGCGCAAAGGCGGTCCCGGCATTATGCGCTCGGACCTGCTCGTCATCAACAAGATCGATCTGGCTCCTTATGTGGGCGCAAGCCTTGAAGTGATGGAGGCGGATACGGTGAAAATGCGCGGCGACCGTCCCTTCGTCTTCTCGAATCTGTTCGGTGGGGACGGCGTTGATGAGATCGTAAGCTGGCTTACGCACGAGGTTGCTCACGCAAGAGGAACAGAGCATTCGCATGTGATTCAGCTCACGAGCATTCCTGCTGAGCACCGCCACTCCGCATCCTAATGGAGCGTACGCAAGTTGCCCTAACGGCAAAGGAACAAGGGAACTCTTCGGATATGAGAACGTCCGTGCTGCGCGCTTCCTTCGCTAACTCGCGGGGGCAGACTTTCATCGAGAACAAGTTCCACACCGCCCCGATTAAAATAGCGAAGGCTTTCCCGCTGGAAGGTCAGCTTGGCGTCATCGTCATGGACGTATCGCCCGGCCTGCTGGACGGTGACAGATATGAACTTGAATGGACTGCCGCGGCTGCTGCCCATGCCATGATTACGAATCAATCATACACGAAGGTGCACCCAAGCACGTCAAGCAGGGGTTCCGCGATGCAGCAGACGTTTATCCTTGAGGAAAATGCGGTTATCGAGCATATGCCGGAGCCAGTCATGCTGTACAAGGACGCGGCGTTTCGGAATGAGACGGCGGTTCGTTTGAAGGAAGGCTCGGCGTGGCTGCAAGCCGAGGTGCTGTGCCCGGGACGGACGCTCCGCGGCGAGCGCTTCGATTACCGCGCATACAGCAATGCGCTGACGGTTCATTACGGCGAGGAGCTTATTTTCTCGCAGCGGCAGCGGATCGAACCGGCGAAGCAAACGATTTCCGCTCCCGGCTGCTGGGATGAGATGACCCACTGGGCCACCTTTTATATGTTCTCAGACCTAGTAAGCAGCGTGCATCTGGAGCAGCTTCAGGAGACGCTTGATAGCTGCGCGGCGCCTGACGGGCACAAGATCCTTGCAGGTGCGTCGATGACGCATCGGTTCGGGGTAGCGGTATCCGCCGCATCAACGGCGGCATGGCCGCTGCAGCAGCTGATGCAGGAGCTGTGGCGGACGGCGCGCAAAGGTTTGCTGGGCAAGCCGCCGCTGCGCTTTTTGCAAGGATAACGAAAAGAATAGAAATAAAATGGGTCTGCCAACGGCTGTTGGCGGACCTTTTTATGTTTATGCAGGTTCTTGCCTACACAAAATAAATATATTTCTTGGAACAATATTAGTTAATCTTATAAATGGACGTTATAATATGGACAGCAGAGAAAATAGAAATATGAGATGGGTTGGTGATCGATTGGAAGCTTCAAGTGCGGAAAGGCTGGAATTAATGAGACGTCTGGACGAATCCTTTCGTCAGGTGCGGAGACAAATTAATGCCGAATGGAACACCTACAACGTACATGGCTTAGGTATGACGCATGGAAGGATGCTTACGATTTTAGCGCAATCAGGCGCGCAGAAGGCGTCGGCACTGGCTGAGCAGCTCCTTATTACAAGCGGAGGCGTTACCGGAATAGCAGATCGGCTGATCGAGCTTGGTTATGTGAAGCGGGAGCGGGGCGAGAAGGACCGGCGCGTGGTCATGCTTGATATCACGGAGGCGGGGCTTGAAATCGTCAAGCTAATCGAAACGATTCGAATGAAGATGATGCATAGGCTGTTCGACGGGATGTCGATTGCGAATATGGAGCAGGGTTTATATATCTTCGAACATATGAGCAAAAATATGGAAACGGATGTTACGAATTCGTGACTATTTACATATTTCATTTTTAATCCTATTAAAACTAGTGTAAAATAAACTAGAAATTTGTCGAATGGAAATAGGTTGACAAATTCCGATAAAACAACTAGGATTAAAAGGAAATAATACATTCAACGTTTAGGGGAGATTTTGATGAAGAAGGCAATTGCTTTAGCGGTATCGTTATTTCTAATGGTCGCGATTGTTGCAGCTTGCGGATCTAACAAAAACGATGCAGGAAACGCAGCGAATAATGGCGCGGCGACAAATAATGCAGCGGGCGACAAAGCGGATAAGAAAAAAATCGCTCTCGTGCTTCCAGAAAAAATCGGCGTGAACAAGTTTTTCGTATTGATGGATGAAGGCTTCAAAAGAGCTGGCGAAGAATTTGGCGCAGATGTCAAAACGATTGAATCTACTGATCCTGCCGCTTTCGAGCAAAATCTTCGCGCTACGGTAGCTGAAGATTATGACCTTATCATCACAGCAACGTTCCAAGCTGAGGACGCGCTTAAAAAAGTAGCTGCCGAAAATCCGGACAAGCCATTCGCAATCATTGATACCGTTGTTGATTTGCCGAACGTTCGCAGCGTAAACTTCCGCGAGCATGAAGCTTCCTACTTGATGGGAGCACTTGCAGGTCTTGCAACTAAAACAAACATCGTTGGTGCTGTCGTAGCTATGGACGCGCCACTGCTTAGCAAATATACTTCGGGCTTCGAGCAAGGCTTGAAAAGCACGAACCCAGACGCACAATTCCTAATCAACTATGTAGGAAGCTTCGCAGATCCGGTTAAAGGCAAAGAGCTTGCATTGCTTCAACAATCCAAAGGCGCAGACTTCATTGCCGGCATGGCAGCTGTAGGCGACAACGGCGTATTCGAAGCAGCGAAGGAAAAAGGCTTCTTCACTTCCGGCCAAGATACAGACCGTACGGATGAAGATCCAGAGCATATCGTTCTATCGCAATTAAAAGGTACAGATGCTGTTGCTTACGAAACGGTAAAATCATTCGTAGAAGGCAACTTCGCATATGGCATTGCCGACTACGGTTTGAAAGAAGACGGCGTAGGTCTTACATTCGTAACGAAAGAAAGCCAATCAGCGCTTAACCCGTTCATCGGCCAAGAGAATGTTGATAAAGTTAAAGCTATCGCTGAAGATATTAAATCTGGTAAAATCGTAGTAGTAAACCCGCTAGCTCAATAGGTTGATATGCCGGCTGCTATCCATGCAGCCGGTTTGCTTGTTGATTGGAAGCTTCCTCCATCTTGGAGGAAGTGGTTTTTTTTGTTTATACGGCAATGAAAGGAGAGGGCGTTTGTATGTTGCTTCAGATGGATAACATCACCAAGTCTTATGGAAGTGTAACCGCAAATAGCGGCGTTTCGTTTTCGCTCGGAAAAGGAGAAATTCATGCCTTGGTCGGTGAGAACGGTGCCGGGAAAACGACGCTGATGCGTATTTTATATGGCATGGAAAGCCCGACAAGCGGTGAGATCCGTTTGAACGGCAAGCCGGTTTCCTTTGTAAGTCCTGCTGATGCAATCAATCACAAGATCGGAATGGTTCACCAGCATTTCATGCTGTTCCCGACGTTTACGATCGCGGAAAACATTGTGATTGGCCGTGAGCCCTCCAAGGGAGTCGGCTTCGATCGGAAAGCTGCTGCCATAGAGACGGAAAGGCTTGGCAAGCTGTACGGCATGCCTGTAGATCCGTGGAAAAAGGTTGCGGATTGCTCTTTGGGCATGCAGCAGCGCGTTGAAATATTGAAGGTGCTCTATCAGGGAGCGGAAGTTATTATATTGGATGAGCCGACGGGCGTTTTAACGCCGCTCGAGGTGAAAGAGCTGCTAATTGCGATTAAAGCTTTAGCCGCTCAAGGAAAGAGCTTTGTATTAATCAGTCATAAGCTGCAGGAAATTATGGAAGTGGCGGATCGTGTAACGGTGCTTCGGGATGGCAAGGTCACGGGAACGCTTGATGCCAAGGACACGAATGTGGAAAGCTTGTCGCGGCTTATGGTTGGCCGGGATTTAGTGCATATATCGCGAAACGAGTCGTTCAGAGGAAAACCCGTCCTTGAAGTAGCGGAAGTGTCGATGAAGGGGACGAAGACGAAGCCGCTTCTGAGTGACATCAGCCTTCATGTCAATGAAGGCGAAATTGTTGGCATCGCAGGCATTTCGGGCAATGGCCAATCGGAGCTTATTCAGGCCATTTCTGGTCTAATGAAGCCGGACAACGGAATGATCAAGCTGCTAGGACAAGACGTGACAGGCGCGCCGGTCGGGGCTATTCGCGAGCGCGGACTTGCCCATATTCCAGAGGATCGCTATCAATGGGGCGTTGCGAAGGATGCGACAGTTACCGAGAACGGCTTGATGGGCCATACGGGAAGCCATCAGAAGTATGGCATTTTAAATGGAACGAGCATTCGCCATATGATTGCGGAATGGGTAACGCGGTTCGGGATCAAAACCGGCTCGCTGTCTACAAAGGCTCAATTCTTGTCTGGCGGGAATCTTCAAAAGCTGATCGTGGCCCGGGAGCTTGCACAGAAGACTCCGTTTCTTATTGCAGCAGAGCCGACGCGGGGCGTCGATGTTGGCGCGATGGAAATCATTCATGGCGAGCTGCTTAAGAAACGTGACGAGAAGGGAGCCATTTTGCTCATTTCCTCGGAGCTTACAGAAATATTAAAGCTGTCGGATCGAATTTTGGTCATGTATGAGGGACGGATCGTAGGCGAGCTTGATGCCGACTCGGCAACGGAAGAGCAAATTAGTTTGTTAATGGCGGGAGGAAAAGCGGTTGGATAAGCTGTTACAATACGGACGTTCGCTGATGCAGCCGCTGCTTGCTGTCATCGTAGGCCTTGCAGCCGGAGCGATCGCCATCGTAATCGTCGGAGGCTCCGTCATGGAGACGTATGCGGAAATGTGGAAAGGCGCCTTCGGCAGCTTTTACTTTTTTACGAATACGCTAAGCAGGGCTACGCCAATTATTTTGATCGGACTTGGCGTAGCGCTTGCTTTTCGTGCCGGATTTTTTAATATGGGCTCGGAAGGGCAGATGGTGCTTGGGGCACTAAGCGCAGCTGTTACGGCGATCTATTTGCCAGGGCCAGGTTGGTTTAAGCTTGTCGCTGCCATTATAGCCGGAATTATTTCCGGGGGAATATGGTCGGCCTTCGCAGGCTGGCTGGACGCAAGATTCCGAATGAATTTACTTATCACGACATTATTGCTCAATTATATTGCTACGTTATTCGCGGGTTATATCGTCTCGTATCCACTTAAGGATCGAACAGGCTCTGCGGCAATGGCACAAACGGTTATGATTGACCAAAGCGTGTGGCTGCCTAAGCTCTTTAAAGGAATGAGCCTGCACGCAGGCTTCATTATTGCCGCGGTTGGAGCGATATTGCTGTTTTTGTTTATGCGTTATACGGTCAAAGGTTATGAAATTAGAATGTTAGGCGGCAATCCTCTGTTTGCTAGCTACGGCGGCGTGCAGCGGGGCAAAATGATGCTGCTGAGCATGTTCGTCAGCGGTGGATTCGCGGGACTCGCCGGCTCTGTTGAGGTGCTTGGCACGCAATACCGCTATTTGGATGGCGCATTAACGTCACCGGGATACGCGTGGTCAGGCATCATGGCGACGCTGCTTGCCGGATCACACCCGCTAGGCACAGCATTTGCGGCGATATTGCTCGCTGCGCTGCAGACCGGCGGAATGGGCATGGAGCGCAACACCGATGTGCCGCTTGAGGTGTCGAGCATCATTCAAGCCGTGCTCATTTTGTTCGTATCGGCCAAATTCACTTATTCGTTTATTAAACGCAAGAAGGCGAGGTCATAGTATGGATTTTTTATTGGATGTCTCGCTATACGCCTCGACGCTTCGTATGGTTACACCCATTCTTCTTGCAGCGCTCGGCGGCGCTATATGCGCGCGTGTCGGCCTGTTTAACGTAGGTTTAGAAGGTTTGGTGCTAATTGGCGCATTCTCGGCAATCGTGGGCAACCACTTTACGGGCAATGTTTTTGCAGCGGTACTGTTTGCGGTAATATGCTCGCTTATCTTTTCAACATTGTTTGGCTATATGAGCATCCATCTTAAAGCCAATGTTATCGTAGTTGGTATAGCGCTCAACTTCCTGGCGCTTGGACTGACGACCTTCTCGCTGCGTGCGATCTTTGATGTAAAAGGGGCATATTACAATAAGGATATGGTAGGCCTTCCAAAATGGGACATTCCGGTGCTAAAGGATATTCCATGGCTAGGAGATGTGTTGTCAGGCCATTCGCCGCTCGTCTATCTATCCGTTGTGCTCGTAATTGCCTTGCAGTGGTTCCTGTTCAAAACGGTCACAGGCTTTCGTTTGCTCGCAGCCGGCGAGAATCCGACGGCGGCTAAGAGCCTTGGCATTAAGGTGTCCCGCATTCAGTATGGCGCCGTGCTCATGTGCGGCGTGTTATGCGGACTGGCAGGCGCACAGCTGTCGCTTGGCAATGTTACGATGTTTACGGAAGGCATGACTTCGGGCAGAGGGTTCATCGCACTCGTTGCCACGATGCTCGGCCAGTCCAATCCGATAGGCGTTGCGGCTTCGAGCTTGCTGTTTGGCTTTATGGACGCGCTCAGCATCAGGCTTCAAGGATTCGCTTTGCCAACGCATTTTACGATGATGCTGCCTTACATGGTTACGATTGCCGCAATGCTGTTCTTTAAGGACAAAGGTTATATGCAAGAAGCTCGTAAATCGAACGAAAGCTCTCGCTAGTATCATATAAAACTCGGAGGTAAGCACCATGCACAAAAAAGCAGAGCGTCTGAAAAAAGTGACCGCGATCAGGCAGGCGGAGGTTGCTCCTGAGCTTGCCAGCCGTGTGCCGCCTGGTCAAACGTTGACGGAACGGTTTCCGATTTTGCATGAGGGAGATGTTCCTCTCTATGATATAAACGAGTGGTCGCTTCGGGTGTTTGGCGAAGTGGACGAGGAGCGCTCATTCAGCTTCGAGGAGCTTCTCGCGCTGCCTCAAACCAAAACCGTGTGCGACATTCACTGCGTTACGCGCTGGTCGAAGCTCGATACCGAGTGGGAAGGGATTAAGTTCAAGGACCTTTTGCCTCTGCTTGGCGTGAAGCCTGATGCCAAATATGTGATGATTCATGCGGACGAGGACTATGACACCAATGTGCCGCTTGAGGATTTGCTGCACGATAACATCTTGCTGGCACATCGTTATGACGGAGAGCCGTTGACCGATAAGCATGGCTGGCCGATGCGCTTGCTCGTTCCGCATTTGTATTTTTGGAAGAGCGCCAAATGGATTACAGGCATTGAGTTTATGAAAGAGGATCGAGAAGGCTTCTGGGAGCGCAATGGCTTCCACAACTACGCAGATCCATTCAAAGAGCAGCGGTTCACCAGCGAGGAGAACGCGATGCCTGAGGATGAATGGATGAAGAAGGAGTTTGATTAATACGATGTTGCCTATTCTACAAGTAAATCCAGAAGATTTGCCGGCTTACGCCATTGTCTGCGGCGACCCGCGCCGTGCGGAGACGATTTCTAAGAAGCTTGCCAATGTAAAAGAGCTCGCGTTCGCCCGTGAATATCGGACGTTCGTAGGTGAATATGAAGGCGTACAGCTAGCGGTTGTTAGCCATGGAGTAGGCTCGCCGGGAGCGGCAGTTTGCTTTGAGGAGCTTATTCGCGGCGGCGTGAAGACGCTCATCCGGGTTGGAACAGCCGGTTCCTATTCGGCAGACCATCCTGCGGGAAGCCTTGTCGTTAGTACGGCGGCTGTACGGGCGGAAGGTCTTACGCATCAGCTTGTGCCTGCCGGCTTTCCTGCTGTAGCGGACAGCGAGGTTACGGCTGCGCTGTACGAATCAGCGCTTGAGAGCGAAGGCATCGTGAAAAAAGGGATCACCGTAACGCTTGACGTCTTTTTCTCAGGCGTAGTCGACATCCCGCATCGCGAGTATAAACAAGCTGGTGCGCTGGCTGTTGAGATGGAAATCGCAGCATTGTATGTCGTTGCGTCGCTGCGCGGAGCTCGTGCAGGCGCGATTTTGGCGCTGGACGGATACGCGGATTCGGATTTGGCGGGCGAGTATGATCCGCATACCGATGTTGTTGCGAAAGCAATCGAGCGGGAGATTGAAACAGCGCTTCGCGCTGTCGTTAAGCTTGCTTCTGCGTAACTAAAATGGCTGCTGGCTAGGAGGGGAACATCTCGTGAGCGGAACGCTGTTCAAGCGAGAGTGGTTAGTTGGGGATTTGCATCCGCATGTTTTTGCTTATTATTTTAAACAGTGGGCAGATTACACCATGACCTTTCATACGCATGATGCGATTGAAATTATGTATGTCATTTCCGGGTCATGCGGCATCGAGATTGAAGCGACCTCGGCTGCCGCAGCATGCGAGATGACGCTTAAGAAAGGCGAGTTTATCATTCTTGATGCGAATGTGCCGCATCGCCTTATCGTTGACGAACGCGGACCGTGCCGGATGCTTAACGTTGAATTTGATTTTAGGGAGCGCCATGCGGCGTTCCCCTCTATGCGACAGCTTGCTTTGGAGGACGAATTTGTGGCCGAATTGATCACAGAGCCGTCCTCTTATTTGTTATTGCGCGATCCAAGCGAGGTCTATCAGGTGCTTAAGAGCCTGGTACTGGAGCTGGACAGCCGCGGCAAAAGCATTAACCTGAAGGCGGAGCTGCTGTTTGCGCAGCTGATCTTGGCCATTGCGCGCTTGCATGGCGAGTCTGGCGCGCAAGGGATCAATACGGTAGAGCTGTATGTCAAGCAAGCGATTGAATACATGCATCACAACTATGACCGAGACATTCAGGTGAAGGATATTGCAGCGGCAGTCAGCCTTCATCCCGGCTACTTGCACCGGATATTCCGAGCGCACTATGGCAAGACGTTAACCGGTTATTTAACGGAGCTGCGGATGGAGAAGGCCAAAATGCTGCTGCGTGAGACGGATGTGGCGATTGCAGATATTTGTGATTATGTGGGCGTAGGGAGCCGGCAATACTTTCATGCGATGTTCAAAAAATATACGAACCAGACGCCGATTGCTTACCGGAATGCGGTGGATACGCAAATTTTGGATAGCCGGGGATTAACGTTTGAATGATAAAAGTGACGATATCTGACAGCAAAAGAGTGAGTTGGTCACTATTTTGATAACGCTTCCGTTTTATCGTTGTTACAATGTAGAGGAGATTAAACGACTCTATTAAACGATATTCGGAGGCGATTTGGCATGTCTGCTTTTAAAATTACATTTATCGGCGCGGGCTCGATTGGATTCACGCGCGGCCTGCTTCGCGACTTGCTCGCGGTGAAGGAATTCCACAACATTGAAATTGCTTTTACCGATATTAACGCACATAACCTTGAGATGGTAACTGCGCTTTGCCAGCGCGATATTCAGGAGAACGGCTTATCGATCTCGATTCAATCGACAACCGATCGGCGCGAAGCTTTGAAGGATGCGAAGTACGTTATTTGCACCATTCGAGTCGGCGGGCTTGAAGCGTTCGCAACGGACGTTGATATACCGCTCAAATATGGTGTCGACCAGTGCGTAGGCGATACGCTCAGCGCTGGCGGCATCATGTACGGACAGCGCGGCATTGCCGAAATGATGAATATTTGCCGCGATATAAGGGAGGTTGCAGCAGCGGATGTGCTCTTGCTCAACTATGCAAATCCGATGGCGATGATGACGTGGGCATGCAATAAGTACGGCGGCGTGCGGACGATTGGCTTATGCCATGGCGTTCAGGGCGGCCATTGGCAAATTGCAGAGGCGTTTGGCTTAAAGCAGGAGGAAGTTGATATCATTTGCGCAGGCATCAACCATCAAACCTGGTACATCCAAATTAGGCATAATGGCGAGGATTTAACCGGCAAGCTGCTTGAGGCATTCGAGAAGCATCCCGATTTTAGCCGTACGGAGAAGGTGCGCATCGATATGCTGCGCCGCTTCGGCTATTACAGCACGGAATCGAACGGCCATTTGAGCGAGTATGTGCCTTGGTACCGCAAGCGCCCGGAGGAAATTAACGATTGGATCGATCTAAGCTCATGGATTAATGGAGAAACGGGTGGTTACCTGCGCGTTTGTACAGAGGGGCGCAATTGGTTCGAGACTGATTTTCCAAACTGGATGAAGGACCCGGCAAATGAGTTCAAAAGCGAGCTGCGCAGCCATGAGCATGGCTCATATATTATCGAAGGGCTGGAAACGGGCAGAGTGTATCGCGGACACTTCAACGTGGAAAATAAAGGGGTTATCGCCAATCTGCCAAATGACGCGATTATCGAGGCACCGGGTTACGTTGATCGCAATGGCGTTTCGATGCCAACGGTTGGCGAGCTGCCGCTTGGCGCCGCAGCCGTCTGCAATGTAAGCATATCGGTGCAGCGCCTAGCCGTTGAGGCAGCGATTCATGGCGACGACAAGCTTTTGCGGCAGGCATTTATGATGGACCCGCTAGTTGGCGCCGTTTGCAATCCGAATGAAATATGGCAGATGGTAGATGAAATGCTCGTGGCGCAGGAGCAGTGGCTGCCGCAATATACGGAATCAATCGCCGCAGCCAAGAAGCGCCTGACGGAAGGCCCGCTGATTCCTACACGCGATTATGAAGGAGCAGCCCGTCTCAAGGTGAAGACGGTTGAGGAAATGCAGCAGGACCGGGATGCCGCGAATAAAAATGCAGGCGAATCGGATAAAGGGAAGGAACGCGTCTAACGAGGGGCATATTTGAGCTCGATGGGCTCGAGAATCGCCCCAGACGGACTCCAAGCCGGAGGGCCGAACTTTTTGAGATAACCCAGCGTATTCATATAGTCTTCAACGGATTGTTCGTCATTCATTTTTTTGAAAATTTCCCAGCAGGCGATAACGTCGTTGAGCGCGCGATGGCCGCCAATTAGCGGGATGCCGTAACGATCGGACATGTCTTTGAGCGTATGCGGATAGACATGTCTGGCGCGGCTGATCGTCAGCGTATCGATAAAGCTGTTCGTAAAGGATCTGCCGGCGATTCTTAGCAAGGAATGGTGCAGGAAGCCAAGATCGAAAGCAGCGTTGTGAGCGATCAATACGTTGTCGCCGAGCATGCGGTTTAAAATCCGGAATGCGGTATCCTCGTCCATGCCGGTAGCGGTCATCTCATCGGTAATGCCGGTCAGCTCCGTTATTTTTGCCGAAAGCTTGCCATCATAACGGACGAGCGTGCTGAATTCGCTGGCGATTTCACCATTGACGCAGCGAATCGCCGCCATTTCAATAACCCGATCCTTCTTCGGATCAAGTCCGCTCGTTTCAAAATCGATGACGGTATAAGAATGATTAGTCATAGTTGGTTCACCACTTTTTCTAGTTATAAGTTGCAATCGCTTCTGAAATAATTCGACAAAAAACATAAAAAACCTTCTATTGCGAACATGAAACGACCCATTGCCGGAGCTTAGCAAGCCGGCAATGGGTCGTTTTTGCTTTGTTAGATTCTGTTTAGGGGTTAGTGGTTATTGCCGGACGCGTTGCCTTTTTTGTCGGAAGTTTTTGTCGTTGTATTTTTGGTTGCGTGTCCTTGCTGCTTCGCCATATCGGTTCCCCCCTTTCAACGTAATGGTTGTATTTTGTGATTAGAGGGGAGGTGGTTATTCGCGGTTAGGCAAGAAGGGGTAGGTCATTCGTGGTGAAAAGATAGTTAAAGGACCGATAGCAATGTTTGATGATGATTCTACAAGACCATGTTTATCCAGTTTCTTATTAATAATCATTATAACTTATTATTTTTACTTGTAAACATATACAGAAATAAGTATTTATATGCGGTTTTGAACATTTAATTTATAAAATTTAACATAAACTTACCCCCAAATTGTCAAAAAATATCCCTATTCAACAGCGTGATTCACCCTCACAATATTCATTGTAGCGATTTTAGAAAGCGCATACATTTTTGTGTTGTCCCCGGGAGGTGATTTGCTCTTCACAGCTTTGTTTTTGTAAGAGGAAGCAGCCATAAACGATGGAAACGGAACATTTTTAAATTTGAGAGGAGAGATTGATGAATGAAGAAGAGGATGAAGAAAGCTTCCACGCTTGTGATGCTGGCGGCAATGCTCTTGTCAGCGGTTGGTTTATTTGTGCCTGCTGCGTCTACTCAGGCCGCAGCCGCGAATAATTCGTATAAAGTAATCGGGTATTTTCCGGCATGGGGCGCTTATGGGCGCGGTTATAACGTAACGGATATCGATGCTTCTAAATTGACTCATATCAATTATGCATTTGCGGACATTTGCTGGAATGGCTCTCACGGAAATCCTGATCCAACAGGCCCTAATCCTGCGACTTGGTCATGCCAAAATGAAGCGGGAGCGATTACTGTTCCGAACGGAACAATAGTACTGGGAGATCCATGGATTGACGCCCAAAAGGCTTATGCGGGAGATGCATGGGATAAGCCGCTAAAAGGAAATATTGGCCAGCTCATTAAGCTGAAGCAAGCGAACCCGCATCTAAGAACGATTATTTCGATCGGCGGCTGGTCATGGTCGAATCGTTTCTCGGATGTTGCCGCAAGCTCCGCTACACGTTCCGTCTTCGCTAAGTCCGCTGTCGACTTTATTCGCCATTATCAATTTGACGGCGTTGATCTTGACTGGGAGTATCCGGTAAACGGAGGTTTGGCCGGCAATAGCGCAAGGCGTGAAGATAAGCATAACTATACGCTGCTCCTGCAGGAGGTGCGCAAGGAGCTGGATGCGGCTGAAATCGTAGACGGCAAGACGTATGAGCTTACGATCGCTTCGGGCGCATCGCCTTCGTACGTAAACAATACGGAGCTGGCACAAATTGCGGCTACGGTTGATTGGATCAACATCATGACTTATGATTTCAACGGCGGTTGGAGCACAAAGAGCGCGCATAACGCACCGTTATATACCGATTCCGCAGCTGTGCAAGCAGGCATACCGAACGCGGACACTTTTAATGTTGCAAAAGGTGTGCAAGGCCATCTTGATGCGGGCGTCCCAGCCAATAAGCTCGTGCTAGGCGTTCCGTTCTACGGACGCGGCTGGAGCGGCTGCGCAGCTGGACCTAACGGAGACGGGCAATATCAAACTTGCGCAAGCACGCCACCTGCGGGAACATGGGAAGCCGGCGTATTCGACTACGGCGATTTGGCTGCCAAATATATTAACAAAAACGGATTTGTTCGTTATTGGAACGATGTTGCGAAGGTGCCATACTTATACAATGCTGCCTCCAAAGTTTTTATCAGCTATGATGACTATGAATCGTTCGGCTACAAAATCGATTATTTGAAAACAAAAGGATTAGCTGGCGGCATGTTCTGGGAGCTTTCCTCGGATTGCAGAGTTAGCGGCAACTATAGCTGCAGCGGCAATAAGCTGCTAGATAAGCTTGCAGGAGATTTAAATAACGGAGGAACGCCTGGCGGCGGAAATCCAACTGATCCTGCGGACACGATAGCTCCATCCACTCCAGCTAATTTGACTTCAACCGCAAAGACCTCTTCAAGCGTTACCCTCAGCTGGTCGGCGTCTACAGACAATAAAGGCGTGACCGGTTATCAGGTTTATAACGCTGCAGCACTCGCCGCAACCGTGACGGGTACATCTGCAACGATTAGCGGGTTAACTGCTGAAACGGCATATTCGTTTACTGTCAAAGCAAAGGATGCGGCAGGCAATTTGTCGGCAGCAAGCGCGGCAGTTTCTGTAACGACAGCTGCAGCGCCAACGGGTACATGCCCGGCTGCAGAGTGGGCGTCAGCAACCGCTTATAGCGGCGGCCAGCAGGTGAAATACAACGGAACCGTATACGAGGCAAAATGGTGGACGCAAGGCGATCAACCTGATCAATCCGGCGCATGGGGCGTTTGGAAAGTAATCGGGCCTTGCGGCAGCGGCGGTGGCGGAACGACCACGCCTGTGCCCGTTGATACGGCAGCGCCAAGCACGCCTGCTGGATTAACCGTGGCGGGACAAACGACTTCGAGCGTATCGTTAAGCTGGAGCGCGTCTTCAGATAATACCGGGGTGACGGGTTATGAAGTATTTAATGGATCGACGCTGATCGCGCAATCTGCAACAGCATCTATTGTAGTTAGCGGCTTAACGGCAGGAACGACTTATCACTTTACCGTAAAAGCAAAGGATGCAGCCGGCAACCGTTCGGCAGCGAGCTCGCAGGTTTCGGTAACACTGGCTGCAACCGGCGGAGGCGGTAACGGCACGGGCGCAGCAGCTTGGAGCGCGGGCGTTTCCTATCATGCCGGAGACTTGGTTAGCTATGGCGGCGTGACTTATAAATGCTTGCAGCCCCATACAGCGATAGTTGGCTGGGAACCAGCAAATGTGCTGGCACTATGGCAAGCGCAGGCCTAGTTGATTCGATTAGAAGCTGGGCAACGGGGAAGGAGATAGTCCTCACTTATGCGTTACAGTAAATAGGAGATTCTCGAATGAAGGACATAAACGCTTCCAAAACCACGTTGTCAGTGGGCTTGGAGGCGTTTTTTGCTAGAATCATTGATGTTTGAGTATTTTCAAGTCGGGTCGGCAAGTCTAATCATGCGAACAAAGGACATAATCAGTGAATACGGTTACTTGATTGCCCTATATGGAAGGATAGCGGCTATTTTGAGGGAGAGAGCGCTTTCTTAAGCCGAGGGTAGGGGATTGCCATGTGATAAACTAAATAAAAAGAAAACGTTTTTCAGTTGAGAAGCAACGGGGGATGCAGCAAATGCAGACGGAGACCAGATTTTGGACTAGATTGAATCTATTCAAAGGTACGCAGATTCCGCCAGAAAGCAGGCTCGGAAAGGACGCTGTAACTGCTTTAATTATTCATTGCTGTTTTCAGTTCGGTGCATCGATGTCTGGTTTATTTCTCAATTTATACTTATGGCGGCTGACACAGGATTTAACGGTAAACGGGATTTATAACATCGTTGTGTTCATCCTGACACCGCCCGCCTTTGCGCTTGGAGGCTGGATTGCAAAACGAAGCGACCGAATGGTGACGTACCGGCTGGGCATCGTCATGATCGCCATTTTTTATTTGATGGTCGTTATTGCACAGGAGCATGTCGCACAATATTACATATGGTTTGCCATTTTTAACGGCGTTGCCGCCGGGCTATATTGGACCGGATACTTAGTCATACAATATGATGTTTCGACGGAAGCGAACCGGATTCGGTTTCTTGCGATCAATATGATTTTTTTTAATGCATCGGGGCTTGCCGGGCCTGCGCTTGCAGGCTACATCATCCAGCGAAGCGAAGGGCTGCAGGGCTATGTTATTATTTTCACGCTCGCATTTATTATGTTCCTTATCGCTGCGTTCGTCAGCTTCCGCATTCCGATGGTAAAGTCCCATCATAAAGCTTATTATTTAAAGTTTATGGGACTTGTAATGAACAAAAATAGGCGCTGGTTAAAAGCATTGTACAGCTTTTTTGTGCTCGGCTTATTCCAAGGCATTATGCTGTTTCTGCCCAATATCATGCTGTATCAAACGGTAGGGCGCGAGGACTGGGTAGGCTATATGGGTGTTTTCTTCTCATCGCTGACCGTGGCAACCGGTTATGTCATTTCCAGAAAAGCGCAGAAGGAGCAAGTGCGCAAATACGTTCTGCTGTCTACGACCGGTGTTGCGATTGGCTCCGCGCTGCTGCTCTTCCAGGTTGCTTTTTGGTCCGTCGCCGTATTTATGATTTTATTCTCGATCTGTAATCCGCTTGCAGTCAATACGCTTACGTCTTATTACTACCGTCTCATCGGGACGCTTCCGCTCAAAGGGCAGCTGCGCGTTGAATCCGTTGTGATGAGGGAGCTGTTCTTGAATGTAGGGAGGGTAATCTCAATAAGCGTCCTTATATTGCTAGCTTCGGATTTGGCTTCCATATGGATGCCGGTCGTGCTGTTTACAACAGCAGTGCTTCAATACATTTCGGTCATGTTGATTAAAGAAAAGCAGCATGCCGAGCCGTAATCATGACGAGCTTAGTTGTCAACTAATCTTAGGAGAGACTGTCCGGCCGGGTCTTAACGGATCTGCGGGCAGTTTTTTTATTTACAATTATTTGGGATTGACGAGAAATATGAAATCCCTTATAGTCTTTACATACCTATACGGGTATATGTATAAACAACGAAGGGAGCATAACATGACGGCAAATCACTCTGAATTAACGGGAATGACAGCAGCGGCGCTAGCTAAGATAGTATTTGGCAAGGACCCATTATTTATTTTGGATGTTCGCAATGAAGAAGAGTATAGCAATTGGAGAATAGAAGGCGAGCATGTTCAAACGATAAACATTCCTTATTTTGAGTTTCTAGAAGGTGCAGAATATGTATGGGATCAAATACCGGAGCATCAAGCGGTGCTGGTCGTCTGCGCCAAAGAAGGCTCTTCAAAATATGTGGCGGAACAGTTAATGGAGCATGGGATTATGGATGTATCGTATCTAATGGGCGGGATGAAAGCTTGGAGCGAGCATTTGGAGCCGGTTAAGGTAGGCGACTTGAACGATGGAGGCGCCATCTACCAATTTGTTCGGGTGGGAAAAGGATGTCTCTCCTATATGATTATCTCTGGCGGCGAGGCGGCAGTTGTTGATGCCGTTCGCATGACGGATGTGTTTACGGACTTCGCCGATAATCTGGGTGTGAAGATCACCCATACAATCGATACCCATCTTCATGCAGACCATATTTCTGGCGGACGCAAATTAGCTGAAACAACGGGTGGTTCCTACTGGCTGCCGCCAAAAGATGCGGGTGAGGTCGTATTTTCCTACCGCAAGCTTGGAGAAAGCTCTGCAATTACCGTTGGAAAGTCAACGATCAGCATTCAGCCGGTTTATGCGCCAGGCCATACGATTGGCAGCACATCGTTAATCGTTGACGGTAAGTATCTGCTCTCGGGTGACAGCTTATTTGTCCAATCGATTGGCCGTCCTGATTTGGCTGGCAAAGCGGAGGATTGGGTAGACGATCTTCGAAACACTTTATACAAACGCTATAAATTAATATCAGAGGATTTGGTTGTATTGCCTGCGCATTTTGGACAAGTTGCCGAGCTTGGTGAAGGAGGCAAAGTATCAGCGCGCCTCGGTGATTTATACCGGATGAATCCGGGATTAAACATGCAAGACGAAGCTGAGTTTAGAGCAGCAGTCACGGAAAACTTGCCGCCTCAGCCCCATGCATACGAAGCGATCAGACAAATTAATATGGGGAAAATGTCACCGCCCGATGAAGAGCAGCGCGAGATGGAGCTTGGGCCTAATCGCTGCGCGATTCACGATAAATAATTAGAAATGAGGTTCATGTTGATGAGCAGCACAAAGGAAAAATCAACGATTGTGTTATTTAGCGGTGATTTGGATAAGGTGATCGCTGCATTTATTATTGCCAATGGGGCAGCTGCCTATGACCATGAGGTAACGATCTTCTTTACTTTCTGGGGGCTAAATACGCTGCGCAAAGATCATGTCGCTGCTAGTGAAAAAGGGTTATTAGAAAAAATGTTTGGATGGATGATGCCGCGCGGAGCAGACAAGCTTGGTCTTTCAAGGATGAACTTTGGCGGCATGGGGCCTAAAATGATCAAGCATGTAATGAAAAAGCATAATGCGCTCTCTCTGCCGCAGTTAATCGAGCTCGCGCGTGAGCAAGGCGTGAAATTAGTCGCTTGTACGATGACGATGGATTTGTTGGGCCTGCAAGAGGGAGAACTGCTCGACGGCATTGAATATGCGGGCGTATCCGCTTATTTAGGAGACGCAGCAGATGCAAGGGTTAACTTGTTTATTTAATGAATTAACAGCTAATAGTTGTTTTTTTTAGCCATTTTATATACCATTACGGGTATATGTATAAGGAGATTGTTATGGATTATGGATGGATGATGATGCTGCTCGCGATTGGGTTTGTCGGATCACTAGTGTCCGGGATGGTTGGCATTGGAGGCTCCATTATCAAATATCCTATGCTGCTCTATATTCCTCCTGCGCTTGGCTTTGCTTCATTCAGCGCACAAGAGGTATCGGCAATCAGTGCGGTTCAAGTTTTTTTTGCCACGCTCTCAGGCATGCTGGCTTTTCGAAAAGGCGGTTTTATTAATAAATCTCTAGTCGTGATTATGGGCTCAAGCGTTGTAATTGGCAGCTTTATCGGTGGGTACGGCTCTCAATTTTTGGAGGACTCGTTTATCAATGTGACCTATGCCGTTCTAGCGCTCATCGCAGCGATTATGATGTTTCTTCCGAAAAAAGGCGAAGAGGCTATGGAATATGCAAAGCTCACATTTAACAAGCCGCTAGCAGCGATACTTGCCGCTATCATTGGAATAGTATCAGGTATCGTTGGAGCAGCGGGCGCATTCATAACCGTTCCCGTTATGCTCGTTATTCTAAAAATACCGACACGCATTGCGATTGCTTCATCATTAGCCATCACGTTTATTTCCTCCATTGGCTCGACAGCGGGGAAGGTGATGGGAGGGCATATGCTGCTTGTGCCTTCGATTGTAATGGTTGTTGCCAGTGTCATTGCGGCTCCAATTGGGGCCAAAATAAGCAAAAAACTAAATGCCAAGCTGCTTCAGTGGATTCTGGCTGCGCTTATCGTGGCGACTGTCGTCAAAATTTGGCTTGATATTTTAATGAAATGATTAAAGGAGGCAAAGTATCATATGTCAGCAATAAAAGTTGATCGGATCTTGGAGTGCGTTGGACTCGCGTGTCCGCTGCCGGTCGTCAAGACCAAAAAGATAATCGACGAGATGAACGGTGGGGAGGTTCTGGAAGTGACGGCTACGGATAGAGGTTCCGTTGCTGATCTCCAAGGGTGGGCAAAACGGATCGGCCATCAGTATGTGGGCTTGAAGGAAGCGAATGGCGTATATCATCACTTTATTCGTAAGGCGGAGGAAGCGGATCGCCAGGTTGATCTTCAATATCCCCATATTATTAATAATGCGGACATACAAGATCGGCTGGAGGCTGGGGAGAAAATGAGCATCGTGGATGTTCGCGAGCCGGCGGAATATGCTTTTGGACATCTGCCTGGCGCCCGGTCGATACCGCTTGGCGAGCTGGAAGAGCGGCTTGGCGAGCTCTCGCAGGATCAGCAATATATAGTCGTATGCCGAACGGGTGTCCGAAGCGACATCGCATGCCAGCTGCTTTTGGAAAAAGGATTTGTTCATGTGAAAAATATGAAGCCGGGCATGTCAGAGTGGCAGGGCATGACTGAAAAGGGTTGACCACTAATTGTAACACCATCTGAGGAGGAATAATGAAATGGCAGATCTTCTTATAGACGCAAAAGGACTAGCTTGTCCGATGCCGATTGTTAAAGCTAAAAAAGGAATGGACTCGCTGCAGACGGGCCAGATTATGGAGCTTCAAGCAACGGATAAAGGGGCGCTTAACGATTTTGAGGCATGGGTGAACAAAACGAAAAATGAGCTGCTTGAAACGAAATCGGAAAATGGCGTATTTACCTTTTTTATAAAGAAAGGTTGATTGCGGCTGCAAAGCCGATGGGGGGGAGGGGGGAGCTATCACAACGCGTGATAGCTTCTTCTGATCTTGAAGGGGAGATTGCATTGTCTCTATTTGTAACAAGGTATATAATTTAAGACAATAGCATTTGGTAACGGCCTGATTGGATATAGGTTTAAGGCCTACACGTGGAAATCGAGCGATGAAACCATAATGAAATGGAAAGGAAGCGTGTAAGGATGATATATGATGATGATGTGAAGAAACGGCTGAAAAGGATCGAAGGACAAGCACGAGGCGTTCTGAACATGATGGAAGAGGAGAAGCACTGCAAGGATGTGGTGAGTCAACTGTCAGCCATTCGAAGCGCAGCAGATAAAGCGATTGCTTATATCGTAGCGGTAAACTTGGAGAAATGTATTCTTGAGGAAATAGCGGCAGGCAAAGACACCGGGACGGTTGTTAAGGAAGCGATGGAGCTGCTCGTGAAAAGCCGTTAATATAAGGGGTTTGGAATTAAACGTTAGTATCGCTTAAGTAAGCCGATTCTGCCTTAACGGGCTGATAGGCTTTTTTTTGTGACCGTATCAAGTGCTCTATATTTGCAACCAGAGAATATTTAAATAAAAATACTGAAAAAATGAAAAGGATATTAGTCTCTGAATCTGTTATTCTGAATGGATGAAATGGCGCAGCAGATCGCGTGCAGCAAAGGGGGAGTCACAGCCATGCGAAGGAAAAGATATCCAATCGGCTTGATGATTATGTTAGGAATGCTGCTTATTGCAGGATGCATGAAAGGCGGCAGTACTCCTTCGGAAAATGACAAGCAGCAAGAGAAAGCCGCGATCGAAAAACCGGTAACGCTTACTTTTTGGAGAAACTCCGGCAACAAAGCTGAAAATATGGCTTATGATCAGTTAATTGCCGCGTTTATGGAGAAGCATAAGGCGATAAAGATAGTAATGATGCCATTTCCGTACAGCGATTACGATACGAAGCTGAGAACCTCGGTAGCAGCGGGCAATCCGCCTGACATTATGGCGATAGATGCACCGAATCTAGCGTCCTACGCGGAAGCTGGGGCACTGCTGCCGTTAACCGGCAACTTTAAACGTAATGGTCATATCGAGGATATCCCGCAAACGACGATCGATGGTTATACGTACCGGCAAAACATCTATTTGGCTCCCGTAACGGAATCATCGATAGCGATGTTTTACAATAAAAAAATGTTTGAGGCTGCCGGTATCACTCTGCCTTCCAGAAACCCGGACGAAGCGTGGACATGGGATCAGGTCCTTGAAGCAGCGAAGAAAATCAATGATCCGGTTAACGGCATCTACGGCATTGATCCCGCACAGGGCTTTCAGAACGCGGGCGCGACCGCTTACTTCAAATACCCGATCATTTGGCAATTCGGGGGAGAAGTGATGAATCCGGAAGGCACGTCAGCGAAAGGTTATTTGGACTCGCTTGAGACGAAGCGGGCGCTGACCTTCTATACCGACCTGTTCACGAAATATAAGGTGGCGTCATTTGAGTATCCGGTGGATGCTTTCCCTAACCGCAAACTAGGCATTACAATCGACGGCACGTGGTCCCTTTCGCATATTGCTGAGAACTTTCCGGACTTCAAGCTAGGGGAAGACTTTGACGTGGCACCTCTGCCGAAGGGAACCAGACAAGCGGTTGCCAATGGCAGCTGGGGACTGGGCATCTCGGCAAAGAGCAAGCATCCGGAGGAAGCTTGGATGTTCGTAAACTGGATAACCAGTTATGAGGGCTTGAAGATTTATACGAGCATTACGCATGATATTCCAGCGAGATACTCTGTCGCCAAGGAGTTTACGGAGCTGAATGAGTATCCGAAAAATATTTTTGTTATCCAAAACCAAAAGTATGGCAGGCCAAGGCCGATTACGCCTGTATTCCCGCAAGTATCGGAGGCCATCAAAAATCTGTTCGAGGAAGTGGCGCTGGAGAAGCGGGATTTGGACGAGGCGATTCAGTCTGCGATCAGCACCATCGACAAGTCGTACGCCGATTCAATTGCTATAACAAAATGATGAAAATAGTTAGAGAGGAGGCTGCCCGGTGTTTTTCTCATTAAGAAGTCGGCTGATGGCTGCTTTCTCTTTGCTGCTGATCGTCCCTTTTATTACCCTTGTGCTCGTGCTAAGCCAAGAATCGGCAAAGCTTATTCGGCAGTCGATTGAGACTTCGACCTCTCAGACGATCGAGCAATTTGGCTCGCATCTTAATACGTCGATGACGCAGGTTGAGGAAATCGGCAATCAAGTGATGAGCAATCGCGTGACGCAGGAGTGGATTACCGCGCAAATGAGCCCGGATAGCACGGTAGAGGAGCGTCTGCTCGCCAAGCAAAGGCTAATGGAATATGTATCCTCCTATTCAATTAACAATTCAAGCGGCATTTCAATCGGCGTTTTCTCAGACTTCGGAGGCGGCGTATGGACGCAGGATCGAACATATTTGGAGCGGGATTGGTATAAGTGGTTTGTGAAGGAAGATGAGCGCTGGACGAAGGCGCATTCGGACCCCGATCAAGCGGACACGATTATGAAATCCAGATTAGTTAACAGTTATATGCTGCCGTTGGTACAATTGCAATCGTTTACAAAATCAGGGTTCGTGAAAATAAATTATCCGACCTCCGTGCTGCGTGATGCGATTGAGAAAATTCGGTTTGGAAAAACAGGCCGTGCTTTTCTGCTTGATTCGGATGGAAGCAGCGTGCTTAATCAGCAGGTGCCGGAGGCTAATGTCTCGATATTGGCGGCTGGCCTAGCAGAAATTAAAGCGGCGCAGGGAGAGGCAACGAACGGCGTGTTTCCGATTAAGCATGATAAAGACAGCTATTTATTGTTTTATCGGTATTTTGAAGAGCAGGATTGGTACGTGATCGGAGAGGTGCCTGAGAAAGAGCTATTCATCAAGATCGATCAAATCCGCCGCACGATGCTGTTTATTAGCGTCATTTTGCTGCTGCTCATCATTTTTGTTGCCTATTGGTTCTCTTATGGCATTACAAGGCCGCTTACGTCGATGGCCAGAGCGATGAAGCATGTGGAACGCGGGGAGTTTACGCAGGCATTCAGCATGATGCCCCATGTCCGCACCGGCCATAGCGAGGTTGGTTATGTCACGAGAATATTCGAGAATATGACCACTCGACTAAGATACCTCATCGAGACGGAATTCGAGACGAATTTGCGCCGAAAGAACGCCGAATATAAAGCGCTGCTGCTGCAAATCAATCCGCATTTTTTTAACAATACGCTAGAAATTATTAGCGGCCTTGCAGCGATGAAAAAGAATGATGTATTGATGGATGCGACGGAAGCGCTTGGCCAAATGATGCGCTACTCGCTGAACTTAAATAGCGATCTAGTTAAAGTTAAGGACGAGATGAACTATATCCGCGATTATTTGTTCATCCTTCAGCTTCGTTACGAGGAGCGGCTGCATGTCGAGATCGAAGAGGATATGGCGTCAAGCCAGCTGCTGATTGCGAAGTTTATATTGCAGCCCATCGTAGAGAATGCTGTTAAATATAGCTTGGAGGAAAGCGGCGTGGCGAATATATCGATTAGCGTCAAAACGGAGCAGGACAAGCTCCGCATCGCCGTTGCGGATAACGGGATCGGCATGGATTCTGAATTGATCGCCCACTTGATGGGGGAGCTTAGCAATACCGATTCAGTCGATATTTTGAACAGCGGCGGGGATAGCATCGGACTTCGCAATGTGTTGTCGCGCTGCCGTCTTTATTATGGGGAACAGCTTGAAGTGAGCATTAAATCAAAACGTGGCGAAGGAACGGAAATTCGAATCATTATTCCCGCGGTTAAGGGGTGAGCGATGTGTACAGCATATTATTGGTGGATGATGAAGCGGGTGTACGCAGCAGCATAAAAGCGAAGCTGGATTGGAATGCCGCAGGCTATCAAATCGAAGCCGAAGCGTCAAACGGCGTGGAAGCGCTGGAGCTATTGAAGAAGCATAAGCGTCCAGATGTACTTATTACAGACATACGCATGCCTCAAATGGATGGCATTGGACTCATAACGGCTTGCAAGCAATTGTATCCGTCGCTTAAAATCATCGTCTTATCAGGCTATTCCGATTACGCCTACATGCAGGCAGCCATTCAAGCTGGCGTGAAGGATTATTTGCTCAAGCCGGTCGGGCGCAGAGAGCTGGCAGCTCTGCTCGAGAAGCTGTCGGCGGAGATTGCCCTGGAGCAGACCGATGAGCAGCTGCATAAAGCGGAGCAGCTTCAAAGGGAGCAGCAGTTATTCTCCCTACAGGAGCAGATGCTGCTTCGACTTGTGAAGGAGGAGTTTTACAGCCTTCTCGTCATCAAGGAAAGATTGGAGCAGCTGAAATTGTCAGCCTTCATTGACGAGCGGCTACAAGTCCGCTTTGTTGCCGTGGAAATGCGAGTGCCGCAGGGAAGGCTTGGTGACGAGCGAGAGCATCTCGATCTTCTGCATATGGCATTTCAGATGTTATGCCGGGAAACGGCGAATGCCTATACCGGGGTTCATCCTTTCTATGATGCCAGCCATCCTTCGATGATGCATTTTTTGGCGGAGGCAGGGGATGCAGGCGCAGGCCTCGATTTGACGGAACGGTTTGTTCGGCAGATCAAGTCGAATATAAAGAAATACTTGAGGCTCGATTCCGTGGTTGGAATCGGAGAGTCGGTCATCGGCGTGAAGCAATTCAAGAACGGCTACTCGTCGAGCATGCTTTCTTGGAGCCGCAGCACGATTCATGGCATAAGTGGAGCGGGTGACCCGAAGGTAAAGGATTTGATCGCAGCGTTCTCGCCGGAAATGGAGAGACAGCTAGTCGTTTCTGTTGAGAATGGCGATTATAAAGCTTATTCCGTTCTTATAGAGCGTATGATCCCGCGTGGCACCGATTATCCGATGTTTTCCTTTACGTTTATCGCATCGCGCATATTGCTCCTGTTTCATTCGATCGCCAAAAAGTATGAAGCGGGAGATACGGTGCTGCAAAAACGTCTGTGGGATTGCCAAATGACGATCGGCGATTTTCATTCGCGCGAGCAAGTATTGGAGCAGCTGGAGGAGCTTGCCCGTCTAGTGATGAAGGAAGCGCTGAAAACGCGCAGCTCAAGCGGACAGTCCATCGTCAAGGCTATCCAAAAATATGTGGACGATAATTTCGCCTATGAGCTTACGCTGACCTCGCTCGCCGGGATGTTCCATCTGAACGAAACGTATTTGTCAGGCTTGTTCAAGCAGCATGTCGGCGTGACGTTCAGCGAATATTTGACGAGCTTGCGGATGAACAAGGCAGGCGAGCTGCTCCGGCAAAGCAATCTTAGGCTGACGGATATTGCGATGCTGGTTGGCATATCCAGCTCCAGCTATTTCAGCACCTCTTTCAAAAAGTTTTATGGACAAAGCCCGAAGGAATACCGGGAACGTCCAAATGAATAGGAAGAACCCTGCAAACGGGCGATAGCGAAAGATGCTGTCGTCTTTTTTTTCGATAAAAAAGAAACTCTCCATATGTTAAGGAAATCTTTATGATTTCTTTAGTGTTACATTACGTTTGATTTGGGCGTCTTCCTTATACTGAATATTATAGCGCCTATGAGCGCCGAGACAGAAGGAGATGCAGCAATGACGACTAATGCGCCAGTTATCGATATCAGGCAAATATCCAAAATATATGGAAACAAGAAAGAAAATCAGGTATATGCCTTGAATAATATTTCTTTCACCATGCAGGAAGGAGAATTCATCGGCATTATGGGGGCGTCCGGTTCAGGCAAAACGACGCTGCTGAACGTCATCTCAACGCTCGATAACCCGTCGGAGGGAACCATTTCCATTGCCGGCACCGATATTACGCGGATGAAAGCCCATGAGCTGTCCGACTTTCGGGCGCAGCGTTTAGGATTTATTTTTCAAGATTTTAATTTGCTGGACAATTTGACGGTCTTCGAAAATATTGCGCTGCCGCTGTCCTTGCAGAACGTACCGGCAAGCGAGATTCGCGGCAGAGTCCAGCAGGTGATGGACAATCTTGGCATCTCGTCACTTGCGGAGCAATACCCGGCGATGATCTCCGGGGGACAAAGGCAGAGAACGGCGGCGGGACGCGCGATCGTCCATGAACCAGCGCTGCTGCTCGGCGACGAGCCAACCGGAGCGCTCGATTTGAAAAATGCAGTCAGCCTGCTGGAGACGATGAAAAGGCTGAACGAGGAGCAGCAAATTTCGATTCTTATGGTGACGCATGATGCGTTCAGCGCCAGCTACTGCCGCAGAATTCTGTTCATTCAAGATGGAGAGCTGGTGAAGGAGCTGCACCGCACGGGCAGCCGGGAATCCTTTTATAAGCAAATACTAGACATGCTCGGCGATTATGGGGCGTCGGCTGCTGCAGCTGCAGCGGTGCAGTGGCATGGAACTGGAAGGCAGTGAGATGACATCATGTTAATGAAATTAGCTTTATCCGGCATGAAAAGCAAATACAAGGATTATGTCGTGCTGCTCGCAGGGCTCGTTATGTCGATTTCTATCTTTTATATGTTTCAGACGATGGCATGGAATCGCAGTTTCACCGAGGAGAACGCCGTTATTAATTCGATACAGCTCGTCTATATTTTAGGCTCGGTGCTGCTCTCGTCGATTACGTTTTTTTACATTCTTTATGCGAACGGATTTTTGCTCTCGCTGCGCCAGCGTGAGTTCGGCCTTTATTTGGTGCTGGGCGCGAGAAAAAGCAAAATACGCTCGCTCATGTTTATCGAGACGATCGCGCTTGGCCTTATCTCGCTCGCAGCCGGGCTTGCGCTAGGGTTCGGGCTATCGGCGCTTGTCGGGCAATTGATTGCCAAGCAGCTGAACGCGAACTTATCCGGCTATCACGCGGTATACATGCCGGCTATTTTGTTTACGGCATTGTTTTTCGTTATTTTGTTTGGTCTGTCCGCGGTATGGAATCAGCTGAAGCTGGCAAGGTTGCAGGTGCTGCAGCTTGTCCATGGCAGCGTTCAAGCAGATCGGATGTGGCGGAGCAGCTTTTGGAAGGTGCTGCTTGCTATTGCAGGAGTCATCGCCCTGGGGCTTGGCTATTTTTCTCTGACCTTTATGGAACAGCTGCGGGAAATTGGTCTGTACACCGCGACAGTCATGACGCCGCTTGGCACCTACCTGCTGTTCATGACGCTGCTCCCTCCCCTTGTTGCGAAATGGAAGAAGAGCAACAACACGCGCGGAATAAAGGCATTTACTTACGGGCAGCTATCCTTCCGAATCAACGGCCTAACGAAGCTACTTGCGACAGTCGCCATGCTGATCGCGCTTGGCGCAGGCGCAATTTCCGGAGGAATGGCTTTCGTAAACGATGCCAAGATTAAGGGCGAGAGCTACAGCGTATATGATGCGATTGTGCATGATCCATCAGCCGAGGAGGAGGCTGTGCTTGCAAAAATTCCGTTCACGGAGCGATTAGAATACCGCTATAAAATCGAGAATGAGCTAATCTACTTTGCCAAAGAAGATCTCGAGAGCCACCGTCCATTTGCAAATTTGACGAGCAATCAGAAATACGGTGATCCTTTGAAGCGGATTACAGATAGGCTTCCGACAGGTACGGACGATACGACGACGCCTTACAGCGAAGGGTGGCAAGATTTTTTGTCGCGGATTACTCCGGACCAGCAATTAAGCTACCGAATAGTCGATGAGCAATCCTTGCAGGAGCTTAAATCAAACGAAAAGGTTATCGTTATCGGAAAGACGGGCGATTTTCTGGCAAACCGCTCCTCATGGGAAGCGCTGGACCAGCTTAACATCGATAAACACAAAGATGATTACATGTCATGGAGCAAATACCAGTATTACCAGTACGCCCTTGGCAATGCGACCGGAACCCTGTTCATGGGCTTCTTTCTTGGCATAGCTTTCCTCGCGATGATGGCAAGCTGCTTGATGTTCAAAATATTATCAGGCGCAGCAAAAGATGTTCAGCGTTACGAGATGCTGAGCAAGCTGGGAGTGCGAAAGGAGAAGCTGTCTCGCTCGATCTATCACGAGCTGTTTCTCGTATTCCTATTCCCGGGGATCGCGGGTCTGCTGCATGTGTTGGTCGGGATGAACCTCTTCTCATTTATTTTGGCTGAGCCTTACTATCGTATCTGGATTCCGATCGCGCTTTTTGCGGCTATTTATACCGCTTACTATTTGTTGACCGTGAGACTTTATCGGAACATCGTGCTGCCGGGAAGGGTCAGGACTGCAAAATAATGACTATGAATTTAGCCTAGGCGCAAAGCCTAGGCTATTTATTTTATGAATACCTTGCATTATAGAGTAATCTATTTTAAGGTATAACTAGGAGGTGAAAAGGATGGAAGTCAATAAAGAGGTATTAAAAGGCCATATCGATACGTTAATCCTCTCGTTGTTACATAACAAGGATCGGTACGGCTATGAACTAGCGAAGCTCGTTCGGGAGAAAAGCGAAAGCCAATTCGAGCTTAAAGAAGGCACGCTTTATTTGTCGCTAAAGCGTTTGGAGAACTATAAATGGATTACTTCTTATTGGGGCGATGATCAGGGACCCGGGGGAAGACGGAAGTATTATAAGCTTACGCCGCTTGGTGAAGAGGGCTTTGAACAAAAACGTTTGGAATGGCAGTTTCTAAAAAAAATGATGGATTCGTTCATTGGAGGGGGACAATAAGATGAGCCAAATTGAGTTGTTTGTAGACTCGGTATATAAAAATGCAAGCGGGAATAAACAAGAAATGCAAGAGCTAAAAGCAGAGATGAAAAGCCATTTGCTAGAGGCCGTTCATGAATTGAAAATAGAAGGAAAATCAGAGCAGGAAGCGATAGAGATTGCGATCGAACGGTTTGGCGGGGAAAAGGAGATGCGTGCGGTTGTCAGCCTATTATTTAAGGCACAGAAAATTTTTGCCAAAAGGGTGCTGTATATCGCATTTGCGTTTCTACTTATTAGTCTGGTGGCTTCTGGCTTGATATGGAAGGCTGAAGTAGGCAATAGAGAGGAAAATAGTGCAATCGCGGGCTCGATATACGAATTTCTTGATAAACATTCCTTGTATACAGAAGAGTCGGAAAAGGGTTTAATCGCTTTGGTAAGAGATGCAAAACAAATTACAAATATACGCCTTTATAAGACGGATGATGTTAAGACGGAAACGGCAGAGGGCAGCATATCCTATTTCAATCATAATGCGAAGCCGTTCTATCAATACGAAAGAGAAAAAAGGCCGTCCTCCGTAATGGATTTCTACTATGCGCACGGCGACCAATGGTTTATCCATTTGGAATCCAAAAATCTAGCTACATTAGTCGGTTACCTGTTAACAGCAGGCATAACGATTTACGCGGTTTTATTTACGATTTGGGCTATCATCAACGCTTACCACCATCGGCGTCTGAACGTTGGCTGGATCATTGCTTTTGCGCTCATGAATGTGCTCGGATATTTGGCTTATTTTTTAGTTGGCAGAAGAGCGAATCATAATTAACAAAGCTCATTTATTCATATAAGGATGATCCTCAAGCACTTGGGGGTTATCCTTTTTTTTTATGTCTGTGCCAAAAACTTTGAAAGTCCAAACCCGAGCATAGTGAAATTAGTGCCGATTTGTTTTTGATATAGTGGTCGTGCAGCAGAAATTCAAAGAGCTTTCACCCTGTTCGATCAGGGCGGGAGAGCGGAAAAAACGAATTCGGGGGTTGGCCGTGAATAAAAAATGGATATTTTACACTGTGATGTGCTTGCTTCTCATTGTAACGATAGGCGCGGCGGCAGTGTTCTCCTATTCCGAGGAAGAGGCCGCTAGCGCAACAGCATACAAGCTTACGGATGACAAGCGTCCGACAGATGGCATTCTGCTTGGTGCGGGCAGCATGAATGACACGCATGCGAGCGCGGTTGTTATGCCAGAGTGGAAGGGACGAGAGCAGATCGCCCAGTGGAATGAAGGCGATACGCTTGAATGGACGGTTCATGTGGCGGATGAAGCCGATTATGAGCTATCCCTCGGCTATTATCCGCTCAAAGGAAATGGGCAGCCGATCGAGTTTATGCTTTATGTCGACGGCAAAGCGATCTCTGATCCGTATGCGCCTTTTGAGCTGAACCGACTGTTCTATGATGAGCCGGGTGCGCTTAAGAGAAGCGGCGGAAACGAGCTTCGTCCGAAGCAGCTTGAAGGAGCGGTTTGGCTAAGCGCTAAAGTGGCTGCCGCAGGCGAGCTGGAAGATGGGCCTTTGCGACTCTCGCTTAAGAAGGGAGAGCACGTTATCCGGCTTGAAAATGTGAGGGAGAGCGCCGCTGTGGATTACCTCCAGCTGACGAAGGCAACGAATGCGCCAAGCTATGCGGAGTACAAAGCATCGCAGGCAGCCAATGCTTCGAATGGAAGCGGCAAAACCTTCGTTACGGTTCAAGCGGAGCACGCATACGCCAAGTCGGCATCGGGATTGTTCCCGACGACGGACCGAACATCGCCGTTAACGATGCCCTACAGCCCGACGAAGCTTCGAATCAATACAATCGGCGGCAGCAACTGGGATGCCCCCGGCCAATGGATCAGCTATAAATTCGAAGCGCCGGCGGATGGATATTACAAAATCGGCGTCCGTTATCATCAGAACGAGGTGAAGGGCTCCTTCGTCTCCAGGAAGATTGAGCTGGACGGCACCGTGCCGTTTCGGGAGCTGTACGCCGTTCGTTTTCCCTATGAACTGAAATGGGACATTAAGGAGCTGGGAGAAGAGACTGGCGAGCCGTTCCTCTTTTATCTGACGAAGGGCGAGCATGAGCTGAAGCTGGAGGTTACGCTTGGCGACCTGGCGCCTGCCGCGCAGGGTATCCGGCAAATGGTATATGACCTTAATCAGCTTTACCGCAAAATCGTGATGATTACAGGCGTCAAGCCTGATATCTACCGCGATTATGAAATCGACAAAAGCGTGCCGGGTTTGATCGGGCAGTTCCAAAAGCTGTCCGCACAAATGAAAGAAGAAGCAATCAGTCTCAACCAATTGTCGGGGCAAGCGAATGCCGGCTCCCGTACGTTAAAGCTGCTTGCGCTCCAGCTGGATGGCTTCATCGACCGGCCGGACCAAATACCGAAGCGTTTGGAAAATTATAAAACAAACATAACGGCGCTAGCCGATTGGATGCTAAGCGCCATGAAGCAGCCGCTTGAGCTTGATTATTTGTATATTGCCTCGCAGGAGAAGCAGCGGCCGCAAGCGGAAGCCGGACTTCTAGCGCAGAGCGTGCATGAGGTTCGAGCGTTCGCAGGCTCGTTCCTGCAAAATTACGATTCCATGGAAGGAAGCGAGGACGCGGATCGCTCCATTCAAGTGTGGACGGGGCTTGGCCGCGACCAAGCTTTTGTATTGAAGCGGCTAATTGATGAGTCTTTCATTCCCAAAACGGGCATTAGCGTCAATTTGAATCTGGTTGGCACCTCCCTTGTAACTGCTGTAATGGCGGGAGAAGGGCCGGATGTCAATCTGTTTACGAGCCGCGGCGATACGATGAACCTTGCTGTACGCGGAGCGCTGACTCCCCTTGATCGATTCAGCGAATTTGCTTCGATGAAGAAGGAATACATGGAAACGGCATTCATTCCGTACCAATACAAGGGCAGCACCTTCGCCATCCCGGATGATCAGGAATTTTTTATGCTGTTTTACCGGAAGGATGTCTTGAAGGAGCTTGGCATCGACCCGCCGCAAACTTGGGAGGAGCTGCTTAAGATCGCTCCCGTGCTGCAAAACAACAATATGCAAATCGGCTTGCCGTACGAGAACTTGGATGCCTTCCAGCTGCTGACCAAAGGGATCGGCTCGCTTAATCTGTTCCCGACGCTTCTCATGCAGAGCGGCAGCGGCATCTACAATGCGAAAGAAGACGGAACACGCTTTGACGAGCCGCAGGCATTCACCGCTTTCAAACAGTGGACGGATTTTTACAACCTTTACGATTATCCGCTCTATAAGGATGACTTTAACCGGTTCCGTACAGGCGAGATGCCGATTGTCGTCTCGACCTATAAGCTGTATACCCGCTTAGCGGCAGCGGCGCCCGAAATAACCGGCACATGGGATATGGTTCCGATTCCGGGAATGAAACGTGCGGACGGGACGATTGACCGTTCAACCGGAGCGACGGGTACGGCTTCAATCATTTTGAAGGACGCCAAAAACAAGGATGATGCATGGGCGTTCATGAAATGGTTCAACCAGCCGGAGATCCAAAGCCAGTTCGCCAGTGAATTGGAAAACGAGATGGGCATGCTGGGCCGAAGAGTGCCAGCCAATCTGATTTCGTTTGAATCAACCAATTGGAGCCGCGCCGAGCAGGCCAAGCTAACCGAGCAATGGGAGCAGGTCAACGAAATTCCTGAGCTTCCGGGCGGCTATTATACGTCAAGAAACATCGATAATGCCTTCCGCGAGGTCGTGTTCCAAATGGGCAATGCGAGGGAGAGCCTTTTCTATTGGAATAAAGGCATCAATGAAGAAATTAAACGAAAAAGGTATGAATTCGGGGTGGAGCAATGAAAAGATCAATAATCCAAACGATCGGCAGACACAAGGAAAGTTATCTGCTCATGACGCCGTACATGATTTTCTTTCTGCTCTTCACCATACTGCCCGTCGTTCTATCGATCGTGCTGGGCTTTACCTACTACAATATGATCGAGCCGCCGCGCTTCATCGGCTGGTATAACTTCATCCGGCTGTTTCTGGATGACGACATCTTTATCGTCGCGGTCAAGAATACCTTATTCTTCGCCTTCGTAACCGGGCCGCTAAGCTATCTGCTTAGCTTTCTGGTCGCTTGGATGATCAATGATTTATCGAAGACGCTGCGTTCTATCGCGACGACGGTATTTTATATCCCGACCATCATTGGGATATCGGTATTCCCGATGTGGCGGCTCCTTTTCAGCCCGGATGCTTACGGCTATTTGAACGGCATGCTGATGGGGCTTGGGATCATAAGCGATCCCATCGCATGGCTGCTCGATAAGGAGTATATTTTGCTCATTTTAATCGTCGTTCAGCTTTGGATGAGCTTAGGCATAAGCTTCCTTGCCTTCGTGGCCGGTTTGCAAACGGTAGACCGCAGCCTGTATGAAGCGGGTGTCATGGACGGCATTAAAAATCGGTTCCAGGAGCTATGGTACATTACGCTGCCATCGATGATTCCGCAACTGATCTTTGGAGCGGTTATGCAAATCGTCATCTCGTTTAGCGTCTCCGATGTCTCGATCCAGCTTGCAGGGTTTCCAAGTACGGAGTATGCAGGCGAGACGCTAGTCACCCACATTATGGATTACGGCAGCATCCGTTATGAGATGGGTTATGCATCCGCGATGGCGGTCGTCTTATTTTTCATGATGGTATTTACGAACCGGCTCGTAACGAAAATTTTGCAGAAGGTCGGAATTTGATCGCAGGAGGACATCCATGTTCACGATAACTACCAAAAAATCCGGCACGAAAGCAAGGCGCTCGCTTGCCGGCAACATCGCGATATTCGGATTCGTGGCGCTTCTCGGTGTTTTCTCCGCGTTTCCGTTCATCTTCGCCGTTATTACGTCGCTGAAGCCGATTGACGAGCTGCTGCAGTTTCCGCCTCGTCTGATCGTCATGAGGCCGACATTCAATAACTTTACGGATTTATTCCAGCTGGCATCCAATATGTGGGTGCCGCTGTCCCGGTACATTTTTAATACCGCTTTTATCTCGGTTGTTGGCACGGCACTGCATGTGGTGTTCGCCGCGATGGCGGCTTATCCGCTTGCGAAGCATAAGTTTCCGGGAAAAAACATTTTGTTCTCCATCATTGTAATGGCGCTGATGTTCGTCCCGCAGGTGACGTTCATTCCGCAGTTCGTGCTGATGTCGCAGCTTGGCATCGTAAACACCTATGCGGCATTGATTCTGCCTTGGATCGGTGCTTCGCTTGGGCTGTTCCTCATGAAGCAGTTCATCGAGCAGCTGCCTGACGCGATTCTGGAGGCGGCGCGCATCGACGGGGCAAGTGAATTTCGAACGTTTTTCTCCATCATCTGGCCGAATTCTACACCTGCCATCATGACGGTCGTCATCTTCCAGTTTATTAATCTTTGGAACTATGCGCCGAAGGAGCTTATTTTTGACGAGTCGCTCAAGGTGTTCCGAATGGCGCTTGAGCAAATCGTTACAGGCGATCCTATCGCCAGGATGGGAGCCGGAGCTGCCGCAGCAGTCATTCTCATGATTCCTCCCATTATCGTATTTATATTGCTGCAACGGAAGGTCGTAGAGACGATGACCTTCGCTGGGATCAAATGATGGAGGTTAAAGGTGAAGCCATGAAAATCAAACTTGTGCTGGCTGCCGCGCTGCTTCTCCCGATTTTGGCCGCAGTGCCGCTAACGGTAAAGGCGGAGGCGCCTTACCAATCTTATGTATATGACGAATGGGATGCATCAAAGGCGGCTCCCGCCAGTTATTTGCCCGAACGCATGTATTCGGGAATCGAGGTAGGGGCCGGAGCATTCAGCGAGCCCCAGGATCTGTTCGTGGACAAAAGCAACCAAATTTACGTCGCGGATACCGGAAATAAACGGATCGTGAAGCTGAATGAACGGTTTGAGACGGTTGATATCATCGACAAGCTGGACTTGGGCGGCAAAGAAATATCGCTTGCCTCACCGATGGGGCTGTTTGTTGCAGATGACGGGACGATGTATATCGCGGATAGGGATAACGGCCGGATATTGCGCGTTGGCGCGGACAAGAAGGTGCAGCTTGTCATTGAGAAGCCCACCGATCCGCTTATCCCGGAGGGCTTTAAATTTAAGCCGACGAAGGTGGCTGCCGATCAAGCAGGGCGCATTTATGTACTGTCGGAAGGGCAGTTCTTCGGTCTCATGCAGTTTAGCAGCGAGGGGAAATTTACGGGCTATTACGGCAGCAGCAAGGTGGAGGTCACGCCAGCCGTCGTGCTCGAGACCTTTTGGAAAAACCTGCTGTCTAAGGAGCAGCGCTCGGCAATGATGAAGCTGCTGCCTATCGAGTATTCGAACCTCGATATCGGGGATGACAATTTCATTTACACGACGACGATCATATCCAAAAATTCGCGGGAAGAAATAAAGAAGCTGAACCCGCTTGGCAACAACGTTCTGATGAGCCAAAACGGCAGCGATTTTGGCGATAAGGAGTTTTCCTTCAAGCAAGGAGTGAAGCAGGATACGTCATTCGTTGATTTAAGCGTAGATACGGACGGCTTTATTGCCGGACTGGACCGGACGAGAGGACGCGTATTCGAATACGATTCCGAAGGCAATTCGATTGCGGTATTCGGCTCGCTCGGCAATCAGAAAGGAACCTTTCTACAGCCCTCGGCTGTCGCTTATTGGAAGGGCGAGGTGCTTGTTCTCGATACGGCAAAGCGCAATGTAACGAGGTTCTCGCTCTCGGAATATGGCTCTCTCGTGCGAAAAGCGACTGTGCTGTATAACCAAGGGCTCTATGAGGAAGCGGCTGTGATCTGGCAGTCCGTTGCCAAGCGGAATGCGAATAACAGCATCGCCTATATAGGGATTGCCAAAGCGCTTGAGAAGGAAGGGAACTATGATGCTGCCCTGTCCTATTACCGGCAAGGAACGGACCGATCCGGCTACTCGGATACGTTTGGACAAATCAGGATGCAGGCTGTACGCGAGAATCTGCCGATCATCATGACGATTTTTATAAGTGCGATCGTTGTGTTTTACGGCTATAAGCTGCTTAGAAATACAAGGAGAAAGAGACGAAGGGAGGTTAGCCGATGATCGCTGCGCTTGTTAACTCGAAGAGACTAAATCCCCTCAGCTCGCTGCTGCATCCTTTTGACAGCTTTTACTCCGTTAAGGAGGAGGGCAAGGGCTCGCTGCTCGCTTCGGGCTTCATTGTTCTCGTTTTTTTCATCGCCTCGGTCTTCAAGCGGCAGAGCACGGGTTATACCTTTAACCTTGTTGATTTGAGCGCTTTAAACGTATGGCTGATTGCTGCAAAAACAGTTGTGCTGTATGCGCTATGGGTAGCCGGCAATTGGGCTGTGGCGACATGGATGGACGGCGAGGGCAAAGCAAGGCAAATCGCAATCGTCAGCGCATACGCGATCATTCCTTATGTGGCAGCGGTAATCGTATCAACGCTCCTCAGTAAGGTGCTCGTCCAAGAAGAGGGTATGTTTCTTGACTATTTAACGACAGTGGCGATGGCGTGGAGCGCGGTGCTGATGTTTATCGGCCTGCTGACCATTCATGATTACGGGGCAGTTAAGACGCTCCAGTCGGTTGCCCTGACTTTTGCGGCGATGGGTGTTGCCATCTTCCTGGCAGTGCTGTTTTATACGCTGTTCCAGCAGGTGTACGTGTTTATCTATACGGTATACAACGAAATGCTGTTCCGCTTATGAGGCAGAACGTGGATCAGAAAGGAGAAGGCAGCATGAAATTACGAATATGGACGGCAGTCATGGCGGCAATGCTGCTTATTATGAGTGCTGCGGGGGGAATTGAAGCTAATTTTGCGGCGGGCAGGGCGGTAAAGCCAGCACAAGGAGGCGAAGCGGTACGCGCAGCGGATACCGGCAGGCTTACGCTCGATTATAAGCCCGCCACAGCAGAGATCATCGTGACGGATACAGCGTCAGGAGCGGTCTGGACGAGCAATCCGGCCGATCGTGAAGCCGATAGGGTTGCCAAGGGCGCCAAAAAAATGGATCTAGCAGCTCAGCTGCTGCTCGATTACGTGGATGACCAAAATAAACCGTTTCAGCTCAACAGCTTCACGGGAAGCGTTAAGGAAAAACAGCCCGGATGGAACAAGGTCCCGAACGGAGTTGAAGTGACCTACTCGTTTCCGAAAGGAGGCTTTACGGTGCCGGTAAGATACACGCTTAGCGGAGATGCCTTGTCGGCGACTATTGTAACGGAAGGCATTAAGCAGCAGGGCAAATACAAGCTGGTTAATATTAGTTTGCTGCCGTTTTTTGGGGCAGCGGGCAGCGCGAACGAAGGTTATCTGTTCGTGCCCGATGGCAGCGGCGCATTAATTAACTTCAACAATAGCAAAAGCAGCTACAAAAGCTATAACGAGAGAGTTTACGGCGGCGACCAGTCGCTTGATTATCCAAGTAAAACGGATTCGAAGGAAGCGATCAGGCTGCCGGTGTTCGGCATGAGGAAGGATGACTCGGCCTTTGTCGCGGTCATTCATAATGGCGCTTACCAAGCGGGCATTGCAGCCGAGGTTAGCGGCAAAAACAATACGTACAACAACGTGTTCAGCTATTTGAATCTGCTCGAGTTCGAAACGAATCTGCTGCTGGAAGGAACGTTGAATGAGAAGCAAGTGACCCGTTCCTCGCAGTCGATGTCGGGCGGCGTAAATTACGAGGTCAAGTATTACTTCCTAAACGGCGAGGACGCTGATTACGCCGGGATGGCAGCCAAGTATCGCAGCTACTTGCAGACGGAGCTTGGCGTCAAGCCTATAGCGGCACAAGCCGCAGCAGGCGGGAAGCAGCTTCCTCTGCTCATTGACTTTATCGGGGGCGTGAAGAAGAAGGGAACGTTTCTAGGCATTCCGTACAACACGGTCGAGGCGCTAACCTCCTTCAAGGACGCAGGGCATGCTGCTGATCGTCTGCAAAAGGACGGCATCGTGAATCTATCCATTCGGATGGAGGGCTGGGCTGCGGGCGGCACCAAGGACGAAGTGCCGGTATCGCTTGCTGCGGAAGGAAAGCTTGGCGGAAATAAGGGCTTCAAGAAGCTCGCGAAGGAGCTCGATTCGAAGGGGATCGCTTTCTATCCGGTTGTCGATCCCGTCAAATTATATGAAGGCGGCAACGGCTTCAGCAAGTTTTGGGATGCCGCCAAAGGCATCAGCCGCGCTCCAGTGCTGAAGTATGATTACCGCTTGAGCGATCAAACCAAAAACAAGAATTTGAAGCATTGGTACCTGCTGAAGCCAGCAGCAGTAAATGAAGCGCTTGACCGATTTACCGCTGCTGCGGCCAACGGGGGACTAAAGCATGCTTCGCTGCAAACGGTGGGCTCGATGATCTACTCGGATTTCCGGCGGGACAGCCAGCCGAAGAACGTAACCGGCAGCACTTGGGAAAACGGGCTTCGGAAGGCGCAAAGCAATCTAGACGGCTTGCTGTTCGAACAACCGAATGCGTATTCGTTCCCATATGCGCAAAGCTTGTCGGACGTGCCGCTGTTTGCAAGCGGCTTCGACTTGGAGGATGAAGAGGTTCCGTTCTACAGCATAGCGCTGAGCGGGCTGCTGCCTGCTTACAGCGAGCCTATCAATCTATCAAGCATGCCGCGGCGCTACCTGCTGAAGCTGATCGAAACCGGCACGTTCCCTGCCTTTAAGTTTATCGCAAACGATTCCGCGAGATTGCTAGGGACGGAATACGATTCACTGTATAGCGTCGATTTTAATTTGCTTTATGAGGATATGAAGGGGCAATACGAGCAATTGAACGAAGCGCTTGGCGAGCTGGCAGGCCAAGCGATTACGAACCATGAGAAGCTGCAGGATGGCGTTTTCCGCACCACGTTTGCAAGCGGCAAAACAGCCGTCGTCAATTACAACAATGAGAAGGCTGCCGTTGGCGCTGACATGATTCCAGCGCTTAGCTATCTCATCCGATAGGGGGTGAACGCATGATTAGACAACTACGGGCTTTGCCTTATACGAAGAAAAAAGAGCTTTACGGCTTTCTGTTCGTTCTGCCTTGGGTGCTCGGCTTTCTATTGTTTTTTGCGAAGCCGTTGCTCACTTCACTCCTTTATTCGTTTCAAAACATGGAGATGACGCCCGAAGGGCTGCGCGGGACATTCATCGGCTGGGGCAATTTTGAGTACGCCTTGTTCAAGGACCCAACCTTCATCCGCGAAGCGGTTAATTCCTTTGTGAACATGCTCTACGGCGTTCCGCTCATTTTGGTGTACAGCATATTCGTAGCCGTGCTCTTAAAAAACAAATTCCGCGGCAGAGGGTTCATGCGGGCGGTATCGTTCCTTCCCGTCATTATCGCCTCGGGCGTGCTTATGCAAATTTTGAAGGAGGATGTGTTCTCCGAAGGGATGCGAGGCGGAGCGGGAAGCGTGTATTTGTTCACGGGAGCCGGCATTAACGGTATTTTGCAGGAGCTTGGGCTTGGCACGGAGCTCATCGGAATTTTTAACAATGTGATCGCTCGCATTTTTGATTTAACATGGCGCTCCGGCGTGCAGGTGCTGCTATTTCTAGCAGGGCTGCATGCGATTCCAGGCTATTTGTACGAGGCGTCGTCGATTGAAGGGGCTAGGCCGTGGGAGCAGTTTTGGAAGATAACGCTGCCGATGCTGACGCCGATGATGATGCTCAACATTATTTACACGATTATCGACACGTTCACCGATTATGGAAACAGCGTCATTCTGATGATTTACAATACGGCTTTTTCGCAGGTGCGGTTCGGCTACAGCAGCGCGCTTGCGTGGCTGTACTGCCTGGTGATCGCCGTGTTCCTTGGCGCTGTCTATTTGCTGCTCAAGAAACGCATCGTCTACATGCAGGATTAAACGGAAAGCGGGGAACCCCACTTGAATGCAATGATTCAGAAAAAGCAGCTGAACCTGGCAAGGAAGAAGCTTGCCTCCATCGCTCGGTTCGCTCTGCTTGCGGCACTGGCTTACCAACTGCTTTATCCGCTTTTATACATGCTCAGCATGGCGCTCCGCCGTCCCGCGGAGGCGATGGACCCGAGCGTCATTTGGGTACCCAAAACGTTTACATTAAGCAATTTCACCGACGCGCTGCGGGTGATGGACTTTTGGGACGCGCTTCAAAACAGCATGATCATCGGCATTGGCTGCGGTCTTCTTGACGTCCTGTCCTGCGCTTTCGTCGCATACGGCTTCGCTCGGTTTAAATTCCGGTTCTCGGGCCTATTGTTCACGCTCGTCATATTGACGCTGGTCGTGCCGGTGCAGACGATTATTTTGCCGCTGTATGCGGACATGAAGTACTTTGATGCATTCGGCATCATGAAGCTGACCCAGCTCGTGACGGGCGGGCCGGATTCAATTAGTCTCGTCGGCAGCTACTCGGCCTTTTTCCTGCCGTCGATGCTAGGGATGGGGCTTCGCTCCGGCCTGTATATCTTCATCTTCCGGCAATTTTTCAAAGGGATGCCAAATGAGCTTGAGGATGCTGCATATATGGACGGCTGCGGACCGTTCAAAACGTTTTTTACGGTCATGCTTCCGAATGCGAAAAACGCAATTATTACGGTATTTCTCTTCTCCTTCGTATGGCACTGGAACGAGTTCTACATGTCGAACCTGCTGCTTGGCAATTTGAAAAAAAACTTTGCGATTGCCTTATCGTCGCTGCGCGTGGATTTGCAGGCTGTCGTCAATGTGCAGACCATCAGCGATCCGCTGGTCGTCGTCACCCGCATTCAAGCAGGTGCATTGCTCGCCATCCTGCCGCTGTTCATTTTGTATTTGGTCACGCAGCGGTACTTCACGGACAGCATCGAGCATGTCGCGATTAAATAATGAGACGGAATCGGCGGATTGCGTTGATGAGGGGAGGCGATGCCAGCATTTAGCGCTTGGACGCAAGGCGACTGCAAGCTGAATAAGGGTGTCAACGAAATAAACAAATGGATACAAAGTGGTATCAATCAGATGAATGCAAATAAGGGGAGGCATTTTACAATGGTCAAAAACAGGAAATCGCTTGCGATCATGTTGGCTGCAATGATGATGTTCGTTACGGTAATGGTTGGCTGCTCCGGCAGCAATGGCGGCAAGGCAAAAACAAACGAAGGCGCAGCAGCCGGCAACGGCAGCACGCCGGAAGCAACGGAGGAGTCAAAGGCAGAAGCGCCTAAGCTCGAAAGCGGCGATATTACGATTTTATACCATACCTCCAAAGAGCAATATGAACAAAATAAAGCGGCAAACCCGGCTGCCTATGACGCTGTATGGGAAACGGTCGCGCAGTTCGAGCAGGCTTACGGCGGTAAAGTAAACGTCATTGCGGTGCCATGGGGCGACCAAAAATCGACGCTGATCTCGATGGTCAATGCAGGCGATCAAGTGGACGTAGCGCAAGCGAACGATCAAAACTTCCCTGTATATCCGCTCAAAAAAATCGTTCAGCCGCTTGACCAGTATATGGATATGGCTGATCCGTTCTGGAATGCGTCCGTAACCAAAGCGTTCACGTTCGGCGGCAAGCCTTACGCGGCTGGCGTAGGCGCGGCTCCAATCGTGATCTACTATAACAAAACGCTGTTTGACAACAATGGCGTCAAAACGCCGGGTGAGCTGTACGCCGAAGGCAAATGGACATGGGATAACGGCGGAATACGGCTTCGGCGGCTTCACTGTATTCAAAAGCGACTATGAGCTTGATTTTGTTCCCGTTCCGACAGGCCCAAAAGGCATAAAAGACGTTGGTCCAGGCGGCATGTCCGGATGGTCGATCCCGACCGTATCGAAAAACCCGCAGGGCGCTGCGGTGTTCATCAAGATGATGTCGGAGAACGAGCTTAAAGTAGCGACGGAAAACAATGTGAAGCAATTTGGTCAAGAGAAGGTTGATCAAATGAACGGGCTTGGCGGCAAAATCCTATTTACGCCGATCGGCGTCGAGAAATACTGGGATGCCAATACGGCTGCTTTGACGGGCATTAAGGACGGCACACCGGTCGGAACTTTTGCGGCTACTGCGAAAGCGCTGCTTGAGGAAGGCATTAAAATTACGCTGACCCAATAACTGGAACGTGAATCTATCCGCCGTCATGCACGCATGGCGGCGGGTATAGTTATGAGCGCATAGACGGGAGGACAATCATATTTTGAACAAAAGGTGGAAGATGCTTATGGTTGCCGCGGCTGGCCTCGCGACAGCTGCTTTGGTTAGCTCTTGCAGCGGCAATGAGTTCGAGGCGGCGACGCCCAGCATAGCCGAGACTGCGGAGCCGGCAGCAACGACAGCCACGGCGGACGAAGCGAAGGATCGGTTGTTCTGGAAGCCGCCTGAGGGCTGGGTAGGCGATGTGATGCCATTTTCCGATAACGGCCAAATTCATTTGTTTTATTTGCAGGATTGGCGGGACGGCGCTCCCGGCTTTCATCCTTGGCATATGGCAGCGACAGCGAATTTGACCGACTATTCCTATGCAGGAGAATCGATCCCTTTTGGAGAAGAGCATGAGCAGGATTTGGCGCTTGGCACGGGGAGCGTCATTAAAGCGGGCGATACGTACCATGCGTATTATACCGGCCATAATTGGAGGTTCCCGCAGGAAGGCAAGCCGAAGGAAGCCGTTATGCATGCGGTCAGCAAAGATTTGAAGAGCTGGACGAAGGCGGAGGAGGATGCTTTTTACGCGCCGGATGGTTATGAGAAGGATGATTTTCGAGATCCGTTTGTTTTATTCAATGAAGAGAAGGGCGAGTATTGATGCTGCTTAGCGCGAGGAAGGAAGGCACAGGCGGCGTCATTGCTTTATTCGCGTCCAAGGATTTGAGCAAATGGGAGGCTCGCGAGCCGCTTTCGGTCGAAGCTTCATCGTCGTTTTTTATGCTCGAATGCCCGGATGTTTTCCAGATGAATGGCAAATGGGTGCTTGTATTCTCTGAGTTCAGCGACAAAAAGTCTACCCATTACCGGATAAGCGATACGCTTGACGGTCCTTGGACCAAGCCGGAACAGGATGTCTTTGATGGAAGAGCGTTTTATGCGGCCAAAACAGGCGCGCTAGGCGAGAGGCGGTTTTTATTCGGTTGGGTGCCTACGCGCCAGCTGGAGAAGGATTATATGAAATGGGATTGGGCCGGCAATATGGTCGCACACCAAATGGCGCTTGGCAAGGACGGAGCACTTGGCGTGAAGGTGCCGGATGAGATTGACCGCTTATTGTCAAAATCAGCTGAACTGAGAGCGACTCGTCAGCTAGGCGGCGCAACCGAAAATGGCGATACATGGGAGCTTGACGGAACGGCTGGGACAAGCGGTATGATTTTTGCGAAAATGCCACAAACGGCGAAGATTACCGGTACCGTGCGATTCGATGGCAAGGTTGCTTATAGCGGCTTAGTGGTTGGTGTGGGAGATGATCCTGAGAAAGCATACGGCATTCAGATCGAGCCAGCTAAAGATCGGATTCGCTATGATGCGGCTAATGGCGATTTGCTCCCATCGACCGAGCCCGACGTACAGGTGCCGATTGATCTCGAGCCGGATGCGGACTACCCTTTCACCATTATTATCGAAAATGATGTGGCGGTCTTCTATATCGGAGAGTCCGCGCTTACAACTAGAATATACAAAATGCCAGGGCAAGCTTGGGGCTGGTACTCAAGAGGCGGAAAAACAACGCTTTCGAAGCTGAAGCTATTCGTCCCGGGAGCTTAAGTAAACGGTATCTGGAGGAATGAACATGACCGACTTGTACAAGGAGCCGTTCCGGCCGCAGTATCATCTGACGCCGCCGCAAGGCCCGATGAGCGATCCGAACGGTATGGTGTTTTTTGAGGGCGTGTACCATCAGTTCTATCAGTTTACCGGACGATGGGGCCATGCGATCAGCCGTGATCTTATCCATTGGGAGCATTTGCCGCTTGCTCTTGTATCCGATGAGCTGGGCGACATTTGGTCGGGCTGCTGCGTCGTGGATACCCATGATTCGAGCGGCTTATTCGGCGGCAAAGCGGGACTGGTCGCGATCTTCACCCACTATAAGGACGGCTTGCAATCGCAAAGCCTTGCTTACAGCCGCGACAGCGGGAGCAGCTGGACGAAATATGAAGGAAATCCGGTCATCCCGAATCCGGGAATCCGCGATTTCCGTGATCCGAAGGTGCTCTGGCATGAGCCAAGCGGCAAATGGGTCATGGCGGTATCCGTTAATAAAAAGGTATATTTTTACTCGTCCAGCAATTTGCTAGCATGGAAATATGAAAGTGAGTTTGGCGAAGGCCAAGGCTCCCAGGCAGCCGTTTGGGAATGCCCGGATTTGTTCCTTCTTCCGGTTGATGACGATTCCGGGCGCCACAAATGGGTGCTTCACGTCAGCGTTGGCGATAACGAGGAAACGGATGGCTCGACCGCGCAATATTTTGTCGGCGAGTTTGATGGCTGCTGTTTCGTGAACGATGATACGGCTGGCGAGCAGATCCGCTGGACCGATTACGGACAAGATTTTTATGCGGCAGTTACCTATTCGGGCATTCCGCAGGAGGACGGCCGCTGCATTTGGCTCGGCTGGACATCCAATTGGAAGTACCCGTTCGCAGGGCCGACCGAGCCATGGAAGGGCGGCATGTCGATCCCGCGCTCGCTTTCATTAAGAACTTTAAGAGACGGAACGATAACACTTTGCCAGAAGCCGATCGCCGAGCTTAAGCGGCTGCGAGCTGATTCGCTTCGTTTTGCTTCCATAGAAGCGTCAGACCAGACTGTAAAGCTGGATTTTCAAGGCAGCTCGTATGAGCTCATTGCGAATATCGAGTGGGAGAAAGCCCAGTCCTTCGGCTTACGCGTGCGTTGTTCAGAGGAAGGAAATGAGGCAACAGAAATTGGCTACGAGCCCGGGACGCAGACGGTTTTCGTAGACCGGATGCGGTCTGGCAGAAGCGATTTCATGAATCGCGAAGGCAGCCCGTTTCATTTTGGCAAACGATTTGAGGCTCCACACCGCGCTGCGGATAAAACGGTCAAGCTGCATGCATTTGTAGATGAATCGGTCATTGAGCTGTTCGTCGATAACGGGGAAACGTCATTTACGGCATTGATTTATCCGTCACCCGGCAGTCTCGGGCTAGAGCTGTTTGCAAGCGGCGGAGCTGCCTTCTTCCGTTCAGTTGACGTATATAAGCTGGAGTCCGTTTGGAGGCAGAAAAATAACAAGTTAGGATAGGTGATTGCAATGGAAAATGTGACAAGCAAGGGCGCTAAGCATCAAGCTTTCATCGCGCAAGCGGAGGAAGCGCTGAAAGCGAACAAGGCTACGATGGATAAGACGTTCCGGCTCCATTATCATATGATGCCGCCAGCGGGCTGGATGAATGATCCGAACGGGCTGATTCATTGGCAGGGGGATTATCATTTGTTTTACCAGCATGATCCGTTCCAGGCAAAGCAAGGGCCAATGCACTGGGGGCATGCCCGCAGCCGCGATCTCGTTCACTGGGATCATCTGCCGGTGGCGCTTGCGCCATCGGAGGATTATGATAAAGGCGGAAATGGCGGACAAGGCTGCTGGTCAGGCAGCGCAGTTGACCATAATGGACAATTAACCTTGATTTACACCGGGCATGTCGACGGCAAAAACCCGGAGGAAGTGCAGTGTCTGGCAACTAGCGCGGACGGCGTGACGTTCGAGAAGCATGCAGCCAATCCCGTTATAGGCGGCTCGCCCGACGAGGAGCGCTTCGGCTTCCGTGATCCGAAGGTCTGGAGGCACGAAGACCTGTGGTACATGGTCGTTGGTTACGGCAAAGACGGATTGGGCAAAGGCATTATCTACACGTCAAGCGATTTGATGAACTGGGAATATCGTGGCGCTGCGGTTGAGAGCGACGGCACGATGGGCGATATGTGGGAGTGCCCGGATCTGTTTCCGCTTGGGGAAGGCGGCCAGCATGCGCTGCTCATCTCGCCAATGAATATTGCGCCAATCAAAAACTTGTATCTGTCTGGCACATTTGATTATGAAAGCTGCCGCTTTGAGAAGCAGCAAATGGGGCAAATCGATTACGGATTTGATTTCTACGCGCCGCAGACGCTGCTTGATGATCAAGGCAGAAGAATTATGATTGCTTGGATGAACATTTGGGGTGCTGTTATGCCGGAGCAGGCGCATGGCTGGCTGGGTGCGATGATGCTTCCGCGGGAGTTGACGCTGGCAGCAGACGGAACGGTGCGGAGCAATCCGGTACCAGAGCTTGCCACGCTGCGCGGCGCGCATGTGTCCGCATCCGGCATCACTTTAGTGGACGGAGAACCTACTGCCATAGATAACGTTCAGGGCGATTCGCTTGAACTAGCTATCGTGTTTGATTTGAGCCAATCGGATGCCTCAGAGCTTGGCCTTCGGATTCGCTGCTCCGAGGACGGCTCCTCGTATACAGAGATCCGTTACGCGATTGCCGGGCAAAAGCTTTATATGGATCGGAATCTAGGCGGAGCAGGCGATGGCGGAGTCAGCGAAGCTTCGCTCGCTCCTTCAGAGGACGGGCGTTTGCAGCTTAGACTGTTTATCGATCGTTCCTCGGTTGAATTGTTTGCAGGCGAGGGGCTTGTCGCAATCACGAACCGCCTTTACCCAGACCCGGCTAACGTTGGTATCAGCTTCTTCGCTCGACAAGGAACGGCGGTAATCGAATCATTGGATGCTTGGGAGTTGAAGCCGATTTGGTAACGAAAGCAAAGGTTGATTTGGACGTTGTCGCGCTGGGCGAGCTGCTGATCGATTTTACGCCGGATGGAATATCGGAGCAGGGACAGCCGTTGTTTGAAAGGAATCCGGGAGGAGCGCCCGCGAATGTGCTTGCAGCTCTAGCCAAGCTTGGCTGCAGCACTGCTTTTATCGGGGCGGTAGGGAATGATGCCTTCGGTCATTATTTGGGCAGCGTGCTGGCGCAAAGCGGTATTCTCGTAGAAGGCTTGAAATATTCGGCAGAGGCGAATACGACACTCGCTTTTGTCCATTTGGATGCCAGCGGCGACCGCTCCTTCTCGTTCTATCGCAGTCCTGGCGCCGACCATATGCTCCGCGCCGAGGATGTTAACCGTGAGCAGATCGATGCAGCGAAAATATTCCATTACGGCTCGATCTCGATGACGCATGAACCATCGCGGACGGCAACGCTAGAGACTGCCGCCTATGCGAGATGCCAAGGTTTGCTGCTCTCCTACGACCCGAATCTGCGTTTGTCATTATGGGACAATGAAGCACTGGCGAAGGAGCGTATATTGGAGGGGCTGAAGCTTGCGGATGTGGTGAAGCTGTCTGAAGAAGAGCTGCTATTCCTAACCGGAACCAGCGATCTCGAAGCGGGCACAAAGCTGCTTTGCGAGCAGTTCCCCTCACTGTCTATGCTGCTTGTAACGCTGGGGGCTAGTGGGAGCTACTGCCGTGCAGGCATGGTCACTGCGGCTCATGGGGGCTATAGCGTGGAGGTCATAGATACGACAGGCGCAGGGGATGCATTCCTAGCCGGCATTCTGTATGGACTCCTCACTCGGCGAGCGGGTGGCCAACAGGAGTGGACGCAGGAGCGGCTTAACGCTTTGCTCGCATTCGCTAACGCGATGGGAGCGCTTGCCGCAACGGGCAAGGGAGCGATTCCTTCGATGCCGTCGCTTGAGGCTATTGCAGTGCTTGCCGGATCATCCGTTGTTAGCTTGACGTAGCAGTTTGCAGCTTTAAGCGCGAGCAGACGATTGCAATTAAGAAAGAAGAGCTGTCCATTCTGATCAATGCTCACATTGACCGAAGAGGGGCTCTTTTTTTTGCAAAAACGGCTTGTACGCCGGTTGACAGCTAGAAAAAAAAACCTTATTCTATGATTGACTGAACGAGTCAATCTATAATTTATCGTAAATTAACCCTTGCACTGATCACGGCTGCCTTCATTGAAATGGTTTCGTTTAGCAAGATATTGACTGAATGAATCAATCGAAAATCAAAGGAGCGATAAACATGGCCAGTATTCCCAAAAGAGAAAAGGCAATTGTAATCGGAGGCAGTATAGCCGGCTTAATGACGGCAAGAGTGCTCTCGGATTATTTCGAGGATGTGCTTGTCATCGACAAGGATGAATTTCCCGATCAGCCCGTGGATCGCGCAGGCGTGCCGCACGGTTTTCATCCCCACCGCTTCACGGCGCGTGGTAAGATGATCACAGAGCAGCTTTTTCCCGGCTATGAGGAAGATTTGCGAAAGCTGGGGTCTCCTACTTCCCTGAATAAGACAGCTCATATTATGAGTCAATATGGAACGGTAGCTGGGCCATACGACAGAGATGATATCAAATTCAGCCGTGCCGCACTTGAGTGGGTCATTCGCAAACGCGTAAAAGCGATTTCGAATGTGCGCTATATGCCGAAGCATGATGTGCTTAGTCTCATATCGATCTCTGATCGAGCGGCTGTTACCGGTGTCAGAGTCCGGGAACGCGGAGAACAGGGAAGCGAGAATGAATGGCTGGCGGATCTCGTCGTGGATGCAAGCGGCCGCGCGTCTAAGCTGACGCAATGGCTGGAGGAGCTGGGCTGCGAGGTGCCTGTTGCAGACCTAATGAAAGCTTCAATCGGCTACAGTACAAGAAGGTATAAGGTGCCTGCCCATAAGGCTCATTTGACCAAGGAATGGGATGTTATCAACATCATGGGTCAACCGGCTAAAGGGACGTTTACAGGCGTCTTCTCCTTTATTGAGAATGGAGTAGCTGAAGTGGTGCTTTATCGTCCCGGCGGTCAATATCCGCCAACGATTGCAGAACAATTTGAAGAGGCGATTGCTGCGCTTCCATCTCCCTTAATCGCGGAGATTTTGCAAGATCTCGAACCGGTTACTCCGCTGCGCGGTTTTCATGTCCAAGAGCTATATCGCCGTCATTATGAGCAAGTGGAGAAATGGCCTTCTGGATTGTTAGTCATAGGCGATGCCTTTTGTATCTATGATCCAATCTTCGGCCAAGGAATGACGGTTGTGGCGATTGAAGCGGATTTACTGAAAGCCAGCCTGCAAGAGCACATGATTACCCCTCAAGTGGGGTTCGAGCAAAGGCTGCTTCGGAAGATGCAAGATGAGGTCATCACGCCTACTTGGTGGTTAAACTGCTCCGCTGTGCTCGAGTGGGAGGGTGTCGAATATGAGTCTGCGTCCGAGCCGCTTAAGGGAATTGCTTTTGGACGGCGGTTTATGGATCTTGTGCTTAAAGAGGGAACAGGCAATCATAACTATGAGCTCTTCGGCATGTACTGGGCGGTAAATACGCTGTCGGTTCCGCTGCGGGAGCTGTATAATTTGGATAGGGTAAGCGCGGTGCTGCAAGCTTCTGACGAAGGGCGGCAATTGCTCGCAGAGCTTTTGGAAGAGCATGGGCTGCCGCTTGAGGACGTGCTGGATAAGATTATACCTCATTAAGGAGTGAAGGATAAATTGGCGCCTTTAAACGATGAACAGCTTCATCATATTCGTGATGAACGTAAGGAGCAGATAATGGGCGCGGCCCTGAAGGTTTTCTCGCGGAGGGGCATTATTGGTACGAAGATGAGCATGATCGCAGCCGAAGCAGGCATTAGCCATGGACTGTTATACCATTATTTTAAGTCAAAAGAAGAACTCTTCACCACACTTGTTGAGAGTGCCGTGCTCGCAGCGCAAGATGCGCTCCAGAATGTCTATAACTTGCCTGGATCGCATTTCGAAAAGATCAAAGCTTTAACCATTGACATGCTTGATGAAAGCGGCACGGATTATTTTATGCTCATTCATCAGGCGCGAACCTCAGACGGTGTGCCAGAGAAAGTAAAGCAGCTCGTGGAAGATTATTCAATGAAAGCGGCAGTCGGGCAATTGCTGCCCTTATTCCAAGAGGGACAGGCGGCGGGCCAGATTATCGCGGGCGATCTCGAGGAGTTGATTTCTTCTTATTTGTCGGTTTTAAATGGCTTAATGGTGCTTAATGTACAGAAAATTGGAGGATATCAGATCCCCAAAGTTAATATTCTGCTGAGAATGATTGCTCCATTTGACCGTTAAGTTGGTCATTAAGAAGAGGCTCGCTTATCCGACTTACGGGTAGATAATCGAGCCTCTACTATTTTTATTGATTATAGTCGTTTTCGTTTATAGAAGGCGATGAACACGCAGGAAAGAAGTAGAATAATGAGCGTAATGCCAACAGTAGCAGCTTCTTTTGGGCTGCCTTTCGGCTGAACGGCTAGAGTGCCAGGTCCGCCTGGACCGCCGAACCCGCCGCCGCCCATGCCGCCGCCTTGTCCGTCAGGCCGCTGGCCGCCGAAGCCGCCCTGCATGCCTCCATCAGGCATTTGCCCGCCTGGGGCAGCTGCGTCGGCATCGCCTTGCGGCATCTGTCCGTCAGCTGCCGCATTTCCGGCATCGGCAACGCCTGCTGCGGCCAGTTCAACTGCCGGAGCAGGATTGCCTAATGCGGATTGCTCATTAGCTGCCGCATGCCCATTGTTATCCGCATTTTCAGCGTTTGCTGCCGGAGCAGCTGCATTTTGTCCCGTATTTTGCTGGGCATTTTGACGGTTGCCGCCGCGTCCGCCGCCCATCCCGCCGAAGCCGCCGCCACCCATGCCGCCTCCACTGCCGGAACCGTCACCGGAAGATGCAATCGTACCGTCTAGCTGCTTTGCGATACTAGTTGTTTGCGTCGTATTTAATGACAGAACCGAAGTGATGCCACTTTCATACTCGTCGTAGGTATAGAAAGAGGAAGGATCGGCTTTCACATAGGAGGAGATCATGTCGCGTATTTCCTGCACCCGTGCTGCAAATGCGTCGCCAGACAAGTAGCCTTCAATCGCTTTGGCAAGGATGTTATGATACGTTTCCTTATATTCATCCACCGCCAGCAGCTTTGCGACCAGAGGACGATCGGTCAACGTGCCGGTAGTTGGCTCATCGATCAAAATGCCAGAACCGCCTAATCCGCCGAATGCCATATTATAATCCCATGGCAGTACGTTAAATACACCGTCGTCCTCGTACAAATAATAATTATGCTTATTTTGGCCTAAGTAGCTGTCCATGTTGCTCGTAAGCACATTTAACGCGATAAACGCTAATGCTTCATCGACATCCAGCAAGCTTTCAATGTCGGTTCCGTTGTTCAGCTCATCCAGCATATCGAGCAAAATATCGTCATTGGATTTGTCCGATTTCAGGTCGAGCCCCGTATAGGATTCGATGGTTGACAGCCAATTAAGCTCGCTTCCCGTGCCGCCGTTTGCCTTGTAAAGCGCTCCATAGGCATTGTCAAAATGACGCTCCAGATAGGAGTCTCCAATTTGCTCAACCGCCAAATAAAAGCCCCAAAGCTCATCATTTACATACACGTTTACGTACGAATATTTTGGAGTAGGAAGCCCCATATCCTCCGCCAGCTCGTAGGAAAGAAACTCTCTCATATACGAAGCATCGCTGTAATTATTGTTCAAATTAATTTTTGTGATTCCTTCTAACGTCTGATTTACATACTCGTCAAAAGAGATTTTAAAGCTGTACCGATCGGAGTCGGTCATATTGACGACGCTTCTGAGACTCAGATTGCCTTTTGCCCGTATGCCGACATTTTTGAAGGTTTGGCCGTTATATTCAACGGTCGCTTCCTTGTATTCCTCGGCGCTGGCATTGTCCAGCAGGTTTTGGAACTCAGCTGCATCAATCGTAATTTTCACATCCACGACCTTATCCTTTGGAAAAACCGTTTCATCGAGCTTTTGCTCATCCGCTGATTTATCGCTTGCACTCGTCGCTTTGCCCGAGCTTGCGAGGCTGAAGGACGTACCTCCCACGGCACAGCCCGTCAATCCGATAATCAGGAGAATGGAGCAAAAGCATAATAAAACAACATGCGCTTTCGCTTTCATTGAAGCACCTCCCGATTGTTAGGACACATAATCCCCGCTATAGCTAATAAGCACCGCATTTCGAACGCCTGCAAGCTCCGTTAATTGATTCACGAAACGTCCGGTTTCGTCGCGCAGCCGAATCTCAAGCGTCATTTCAATGTTGCCTTGCGTCACTGTTTTTTGCTTCACGTTGTAGCGTTTCACGAGCGTGCCGACTTGCTTGTGAACGAGCTGCTCAGTCGCATCGTTGTCGCAGTTAACGACAAGCAGGTATGGCGTTTCGACGGAACCGCCCTTGACGAAGAAGAAGAGGATAAGGCCAACGACGACAGAGCCGATTACTGCTAGCGTGAAGAAGCCAGCGCCTGTTACGATCCCTGCAACCGCAGCCCAGAAAAGGAAAATCAGATCGGTTGGATCTTTAATCGGCGTTCTGAATCGTACGATGGATAACGCGCCGACCATACCGAGCGAGAGTACGAGATTGGAGTTGATAGCGATAATGACGACAGCCGTAATCATGGTCATGCCAATAAGCGATACGTTGAAGCTTTTCGAATAAAGCACGCCGCTAAAGATTCGTTTGTAAAGCAAGTAGATGAAGAAGCCAAGCAGAAAAGCAACGCCTAACGTAATTAATATTTTAGAGAGGCTGATATCGGAGGCGAAGTTCTCTAATACTGAATTTTTTAGTATATCGGTAAAATTGGTCGTAGCCCCAGTCGCTTCGGCAGCCGTTGTTGTTGTTTCCATTTTAATAATCCTCCCAAGTGTTGAATTTCAAATGTTTGCGGCAGATCACGTATTTCGAAGCCGATTGCCGGTTTAAGCCTTCGAGCTGCAGGGCGATTTTGATATAAGCCGGAATGTAGGCATCGTACTTGACCTCGAGTATGATCAGGTCGTTATCAAGCGCACGGATCGGCTCAACGCTTTTGTCAAAAATATCAACGGCGTGCAGTCCGGTGCGCAGCTCCTTATCAAACGTGATCCGCACATTGCCGTTATCGCATACGTAGGGCTCGCGGACATAATCGACGATCACCTTCGGCCTCAGCAGCTTATGGCTGATTTCATTATGGATTTCGTTCAAAAGCGGTTTGTCCGGCTCTTTAAGCACATCGTAGTCGCCGACCATCAGCTTGTCGTACATGACTCTGGTTAGCGGCTCCTTCACCTTGGCGATATAGTCTTTGAATTTAATTTTTTTCTCAAAGTGGATGACGTTGTCTTGGCCGTTATAAATGCGGATGCGATACTTAACCCTGTCCCGCACACCGCCAAGCTTCTCGTGCAGAGCCTTGTTGTTGATATCATCAAAGTACAAGCTTCGTATGTGATATTCGCCAGTAGGGCCGACATGCTTGTCTTGCTCCATTAGATCCTTTAGCCGCTGCCGTATAATGAAGTATTGATGATAATTAATGAAAAATTTTAGTTCGTTGCGGTAGTTTACGTTTTTGTTCATTTCACACCTCTTTTCTTGTTCAACGCCCCTTGCTGCTTTCAAATGTTATTGTACGGGCCTTTACTTATTCTTAACTTAAGGTCGGCTGAAAGATTGCTGAATGCGCCGTTTGCAAGGTTTTTGATAAGATAGGATGAAGATCACGTAAAGATGGAGGAGGGGATAAGCCTTGAAATTGCGCAAGGATTTGATGCTCGTGCTCGCATGCTGCGCGCTGCTTCTTGCAGGCGCAGCCGCAGTGGAATGGCTAAAGGCTGACAAGTCGCAGAAGCCGGTCGCCATCGTAACAACGTTCAAGGGCGATCCGATGACGAGCCGCGCCTTTACTTGGCACAGCGGGAGCCGGCAAGCAGCTTCGGTCGTTCAGCTAATGAAGGAAGATGCCTCCTTGGGCTGGGACGATGAGCGGGTCATGACCTTTACAGGCACATCTTCAAGCGTTGATATAGGGGGCGGAGCCTCGCAAGCCGTCCATAAAGCGGAGGCAGCCGGTCTTGAGCCGGGAACGGCCTATCGTTACCGCGTAGGCAGCGGGGAGGCGAAGGGCTGGAGCGATGCCGCCGTATTTGAGACGGAGCCGGAGCAGCTCGATTCTTTCAGCTTCATTAATGTGACGGACTCGCAAGGCGTGACCGAGCAGGATTTTGACCTGTGGGGAAATACATTAAACAAGGCGTTTGCGACCTTTCCGAGCGCAGCCTTCATCGTTCATAATGGCGATCTGACTGAGGACCCGGAAGATGAGCAGGCGTGGACGAGTTTATTCGCAAAAGCAAGCAAGTGGGTATCGCAGTTTCCCTTTATGCCGGTAACCGGCAATCATGACGAGGTGGATGGGCTAGCAGAGCGATTCATCTCTCATTTTAATTTGCCGAACAATGGCGCGGAAGGCTCCGCCCAAGGCACAGCCTATTCCTTTGATTACGGCTCCGTTCATTTTGTTATCTTAAATTCCGAATCAAATATAAAAGAGCAGACAAAGTGGCTGAGCAGCGACCTTGAAAATACAGACAAGCCTTGGAAAGTCGTTGCTGTGCATCTAGGCCCTTATGGAGGCAATACGTACAAGAAAGTGAAGGATTGGACGAAGCTGTTTGATAAGTTCAAAGTTGATTTGGTGCTGCAGGGCCATAATCACGAATATTCGAGATCTTATCCGCTGCGCGATGGACAAATTGCAGGCGACGGCGAGTCCGAGGTGCAAAATCGTGAAGGAACAGTATACGTCGTAACGAATGCGTCAGGACAGAAGTTTAACGAGAAGAAGGAAGACCAATTCTACCACAAGGTCCATTTTCAAAATGGGAAGCAGATGTTCGCAGGCATTACGGTCAGCGGGGATTCGTTAACCTATCAGGCGTACGATGCGGACGGTCAAAAGCTGGATGAGTTTGTGCTAAAGCATTGAAACAAACGTTGCAAAACAAATAAAGCAGGCGTTAGTTCTCCACTCTGGAGCTGCTGACGCCTGCTTTTTATTTTGCATGCTATAAGTCGGTCGGAAGCACAATTCGGAAGGTTGTGCCTTCGTTTGGCTGGCTATTTACCTCGATCGTTCCCTTATGGGCATCTACGATTGATTTTGTGATAGCAAGGCCAAGCCCGGCGCCGCCGTTTTTGCGCGTTCTGGACGATTCGCTGCGATAAAACCGCTCGAACAAATGCGGTAGATGCTCCGCTTGAATGCCCGACCCGTTATCGGCAACGGTTAATTCGGCTTGCTTGATATGCTGCGCAAGCGTGATGCGGATTACACCCGATTCCGAATCGGTATGCTGAACAGCATTGAGAAATAAATTAAGCAGCACCTGTTTGAGCTTATCCGCATGGAAGCGGCCGCTCACAGGAGGCGCGAGGGCGAGCTCTACTTTGCGGCTGCCGGCTATCAATTGCAGTTGAGGCTCCATTTCAAGGAGCAGCTCATCCAGCCGCGTATCGGCAAGCTGCAGCTGCGGGTCTTGATCGAGCTTCGCCAGCGCGAGCAGGTCCTCGACGAGCTTGTTAATGCGCCTTGATTCGAGCTGCATGCTGATTAGCGCGCGGTTAAGCTGCTCGGGATTTGCCGCAGCCCCGCGCAGCAGCACCTCAAGAAACCCGTGAATGGACGTAAGCGGCGTCCGAAGCTCATGGGAGGCGTCGGCGATGAAGCGGCGCATTTTTTCCGTTGTTTTCCGCTCGGTCTCAAAGGAGATATCCAGTCGCGCCAGCATGCCGTTGAACGCTTCCGACAATCGGTCAATCTCCACCTGCCCATGGCTGGCCGGAATGCGCCTTGTTAAGCTGCCCGCATCGGTTTGCTGAGCGGCGAGCACTACGCGGGACAATGGTTTAAGCGTGCGGCGAAGCAGCGGCAAATAGAGAGCGAGCCCGGCAGCGAGCGCTAGAGCTGACAATCCCGCGAATATGGCGAGCTGTGTCAGGAGGAGCTGCTTCAGCGAGTCCGTTTCCGTGCTTGCTTGAATGATGCCCTCAGCTTTGCCGGGCGGTCCGGCAAGGCGAAAGACGACAAGCTGCTCCGTTCCCTGCGCGTTGTTGACGATTTGGTAATCCACTTGCTTACGCGCTTGAAGCTGCTTCGAAATTTTCTTGTATTGTTCCTCGGATAGGAGCGGCGCGCTAACCGTCGTATCCTTCGACACATCGCTGATCGTCCCGTCTTGACCGATCAATACGATGGATAAGCCCGGCTGGTAAAACATTGGCGAGTCCCGGTGATTTCTTTCGGGCTTGTCCCCTAGGCCAATATCGCTTGGATTATCAGGCTGTGGACGATTGCTGCCGGTTCCTGCATTAGAAGAGGAGGCATTCCTAAACCAATCCATCGGCATCGACATAATTTGAGCGTTCAACGCTTCGGCTTTATTTTTGAAAACAAAATCCTTCATTATGACATATTGAAGTACGCCGATGAGCAGCAGCAAGGCAGCTAAAATAAGCAAGGAGCGATTTAAAAGCTGGTAGCGGAGCGACCGGGGGGCGAAGAGCCGAGCGAACGCGCTTGATCTCAGCTTGTTCATGGCAAGTCCATCCGATAGCCTGCGCCCCGAAGCGTTCGGATAAGCCGATGCTCCTTATCGTTTAATTTATCGCGGAGCGAGCGGATATACACCTCGACGATATTTTCTTCCCCGCCGAATCGATAGCCCCATACCTTGTCCAAAATAAGCGATTTGCTAAGCACGACGCCATTGTTCAAAATGATGAACCGGAGCAGCTCGTATTCGGTAGGCGACAGCTCAAGCGGCTCCTCCAAGTAAACGAGCTCCTTGCGGCGGTCATCGAGCCGAAACGGCCCATAGACGACCTCGCCAAGCAGATTGGGAAATTGGTTGCGGAGCCTTGCCCCAATGCGCGCGAGCAGCTCGCTGAAGCTGAAAGGCTTAACCAAATAATCGTCTGCGCCAAGCGTTAAGCCTTTGACGCGGTCCTCGACCTCATCCTTGGCCGTCAACATAATGATCGCGATATTGTCGCCGGTCGCCCGAAGCGCTTGGCAAACCTCAAATCCGTTCAGCCCAGGCATCATGACGTCTAGGATGACGACATGAGGCATAAAAGCAGCTGCTTCCGCCAGGGCAGCTTCCCCGTCGTACGCGACACGAATGTCAAAGCCTTCATTAATAAGTCCAAGCTCCAAAAACTGCACGATATTAGGTTCGTCATCAACAAGCAATATTTTAATCCCCTTGAAGGATGTCATGCATAAGAGCCCCTTTCACGATTTATTATCATTCTATTATCAGCCTTTTGAGCAGAAGATGCACCTATTTGCAGCAGCATTCAGCAAACTTTCAGCGCGGTTATACGAAAGCGAACTATATAAGAAGAAGCATGTCCATAACATGCGGCTCGAAACGATTTTGTATAAAAGGATGGGGGCGTGTACACTAATAAAGCGGTTTATTCCTAGTGCGTTACTTAAACTTACATATTGTTAACGAAATTGTATTGACTATCAGGTATTCATTTGATAATTTATTGATTAATAGAAACTAATTATTGAATATTGATAATAAGGAGTGGCGAATATGGATCGAATTTTGGCTGCTAGAGGCGGCGAGCTTCGCTGCAAGGGATGGAGGCAGGAAGCGCTGCTGCGCATGCTCGAAAATGTGCTTGAAAATGGCGAGAATCAACAGGAGCTAACGGTATATGCTGCGCTTGCGAAAGCGGCGCGCAATTGGGATTCCTATCATGCCATTGTAAGCACGCTCAAAACGCTCGAGGAAGAAGAAACGCTCGTCATTCAATCCGGGAAGCCGATTGGCATTATGCGCACGCATAAATATGCACCGATCGTCGTCATGGCCAATTGCAATATGGTGGGCAAGTGGGCGACAAGCGAAAATTTTTATAAATATCAGGAGCAAGGCTTGATCGTTTGGGGCGGATTAACGGCTGCCGCATGGCAGTACATCGGCTCTCAAGGCGTTATTCAAGGCACGTATGAAATATTTCAGTCGATCGCTCGAATGCATTACGGCGGCTCTCTGGCAGGCAAATTCATTCTGACTGCCGGACTTGGCGGAATGGGCGGTGCGCAGCCGCTCGCAGGCACGATGGCAGGCGCGGTCATTTTGTGCGTGGAAGTGTCCGAAGCTAGAATCGATAAACGGATCGAAGTCGGCTATTTGCAGAGGAAGACCGAAAGTTTGGATGAAGCGCTGGAATGGATCGATGAGGCCTGCAAAACAAAGGAGAGCTTGTCCGTTGGGCTTCTTGGAAACGCTGCCGACATTTTTCCGGAATTGATCCGCAGAGGCATCCAGCCGGATGTCGTAACGGACCAAACCTCGGCGCATGATTTCATGTACGGCTATATCCCAGCTGGCTATAGCTTGGAGAAAGCGGCTGAGCTTCGCAAGACTGCGCCGGATCAGCTTCAGGCGGATGCAGGCGCGTCGATTGCCGCCGAGGTGGAAGCGATGCTGGAGTTCCAGCGCAAGGGTGCGGTTGTTTTTGACAATGGCAACAATATTCGCTCGCAAGCGGTGCAGTATGGGGTGAAGGATGCATTCGATATCGCGGTATTTACGGAAGCCTTCCTTAGACCGCTGTTCGCGCGCGCGATCGGGCCGTTCCGCTGGGTGGCGCTGAGCGGCGATGCCGAAGACATCCGCAAGATTGATCAGTATATTTTGGAGCATTTCAGCGATAACGAGGTCGTCGTGAACTGGATTCGCCTCGCGAATGAATACGTCCCGGTCGAAGGGCTGCCTGCTCGTATCGGCTGGTTCGGCCACGGCGACCGTACGAAGCTGGCACTTGCGGTTAACGCGATGGTGCAGGCGGGCGAGCTTAGCGGGCCGATTGCTTTCTCGCGCGATCATCTGGATGCCGGAGCGATGGCGCACCCGAACATCATGACCGAGAATATGAAGGATGGCAGCGATGCGATATCCGATTGGCCGCTGCTGAATGCGATGATTAATTGCTCATCAATGGCCGATCTTGTAGCGATACACTCAGGCGGCGGAGGATACAGCGGATATATGACAAGCGCTGGCGTAACGCTTGTTGCCGACGGCACATCGGATGCCGAGCTCAGGCTGAAAACGACGCTGGACAATGATACCGGGCTTGGCGTGTTGCGCTATGCTGACGCTGGTTATGAGGAAGCATTGGATGAAGTAAGCAAAAAGGGAATACGTAGAATCGATACGAATCGAGAGGGGAATTCATCTTGCGTGAACTAACGATAGAGGATGTACGGGCGGCAGTAAGAGGGGGATCCGTATTCGCAGCAGGCGGCGGCGGCTGGGTTGACCATGGTTTGGAGATTGGCGGCGCGGCGGTTGGCATTGCCAAGCCGAAGCTGGTTTCAGTAGATGAGCTGCCGGATGACGCGATTATTGTGACGGCGACAGCGATTGGCGCGCCTGCGGGCAATGACTGGGAAATGTGGGGCATTGATTACATCAAAGCGGTTAAGCTGCTGATGGATAATTATGACGGCAAGGTCGTAGGCGTGATGACTCCGCAAAACGGCATGTCGAGCACGATTAACGGCTGGCTTCCAGCAGCGGCGCTTGGTCTCGTCGTCGTTGATGCGACCGGCGATATCCGCGCGCATCCTACTGGCAAGATGGGCTCGATGGGGCTTGCATCCCGCACGGATTATGAAACGATCCAGGTTGTTGTCGGCGGCAGACGGGATACAGGCTCGTACCTTGAGCTGGTTGTGAAGGGCACACCTGCCAAAACGTCCAACATTTTGCGGACGGCGGCTGATATGTCAGGCGGCTTTATTGCGTCGGCGCGCCATCCGATCCCGGCCTCTTACGTGAAGGAGCATGCAGCCATTGGCGGCATCTCTATAGCGCTGGAGCTTGGTTACGCGATGATCGAGGCGGAGGCAACTGGAGCTGAGGCGATTATGGAAACGGTATGCAAGAAAACAAACGGCCGGATGATCGGCAGAGGCATCGTATTGAAGAAGGACGTTCATTATTCGGGCGCTTTCGATATCGGCACGATTACGATGGAGGACGGCGGGGGCGGACAGCTGACGCTTCATGTGATGAACGAGTATATGGCGGTGGATGATGCGGAAGGCAATCGCCTGACGACTTATCCCGATGTCATTACGACATTTGAAGCGGCTACCGGTCTGCCGATCAGCGTAGGCGGCGTGAAGGAAGGCATGGAGCTTTCGCTGCTTGCCATCGACAAGCAGCATGTGCCGCTTAGCTCCAGCGTGAAGGACCCGACAGTGTATCCGGAAGTTGAGAAGGCGCTTGGCATACCGCTTGCCGAGTACGGATTGAAAGGCATTGTTTAATTCGTTCATTCCTAATTGATTTCAACTAAGAGGGTGCCATTGATGAGTGACAAAATAGTAGATACAGACCTCGGCAGGCAGCCGCCGCCTGTTCGAGTCGTTATGCTCGATGGGCATTCGCTCTCCATTCGGGAGGTTGAGCTAATCGCAATCGAAGGCTGGCGAGTGGAGCTGTCGGAGGATGCTTTGAAGCGGGTAGGGCAAGCGCATCGATTGATTCATGAGCTTGCGGCCGAAGGCATTCCCATCTACGGGCTTAACCGCGGGGTAGGGCTGAATAAAGACATTGAAATAACGGCGGACATGTATGAAGCCTTCAACCGGAATTTAATATATTCGCATTCCGCGGCGGTTGAGCCTGCAGCCTCTGAGCAGGAGGTGAGGGCGGTGCTTGTTGCCCGCCTGAATTCGCTGCTTAAGGGCTGCACAGGCGTTCAGCCGGCGATCGTCATGATGTACCGGGATTTGCTGAATGCCGGCATCCACCCGATCATGCCGCTGCGAGGTTCGATTGGCGCCGGAGATATTTCGGTGCTGTCGCACATCGGCCTAACCATGATTGGCGAAGGAAATGTCATTTGCGAGGGGCAGAACGTGGCTGCTAAGACAGCGTTGCAAGCCGCAGGAATGGAACCGGTGAAGCTAGGGCCTAAGGATGCGCTTGCGATCGTAAGCTCCAATGCGTTGTCCTCGGGCATCGGGGCATTGACGGCAGCTGCGGCTCTTAGGCTGCTGGACACGGCTGATGCTGTGTTTGCTTTATCGCTCGAAGCCTTGCAAGGCTGCGCAAGCCCAATGGACGAGGCGTTATTCGCTGTAAGACCATTCGAGGGAGCGGCGGAGAGCGCGGCTAATGTCAGAGATGCTTTGCGCGGCGGCAGGCTTGTGCAGATGGATCAAAGCGATAAAATTCAAGATCCGCTTAGCTTTCGCAGCGCTTGCCATGTGCATGGCGCGGCTCGTGATGCGCTTGCGTATGCGTCGAAGCAGCTGCTCCTTCAATTGAACGGCTCCGATGATAACCCATGCGTCCTTATTGACGAGAGAAGAGTGGTTCCTTCCTCTAACTTCGACGTTACCTCATGGACGGTAGCCTTTGAAATGGTCGCGATTGCACTAAGCCATGTGTCGAAAATATCATGTTACCGCTCCCTTAAGCTCGGAACGTCCTCCTTTACCGGCCTCGGACGGTTTCTGGCTCCGAATCCGGGGACGATTGCATTTGGTACGCTGCAAAAAACCTATACCTCGCTAGACGCTGAAATCCGCTTGCTGTCCAATCCGGTGTCTGCTGATTATTTCTCGCTTGCGGGCGAGATCGAGGATCATGCGAACAATACGCCGCTCGTTATACGCAAGACAGCGGACATTATTGACCGCTTGTCCTATATTATCGGAATGGAGGCGCTGCATGCTGCGCAAGCGATCGACCTGCGCGGTTCGCAGGCTGGGCTAGGCCAAGGCTCTTCTGCTGTTTATGAGCAAATCCGCAGCGTTGTTCCGGTGCTGACCGTGGATCGACCGCTAACTCCCGACATTGGAGCCGTATATGAGCTTATTCGCAGAGGGATTCGAATCGAAGGAGGGGTGCTGGATGAGTAAGTCCTATGATCTAGTCGTTTTTGGCAACATCGTGCTTCCAGAGGGTGTTTTATATGACTCGGCAATCGGAATCAAGGACGGCCGAATCGAAACGATAGGCCGGATAGGAGAGAACGGTCTGCCAGCCGCAAAAGTGATACGAGCAGAAGGCAGCTTCGTGCTGCCAGGCGCAGTTGATGCTCACGTCCATTGCTACAGCTCGGTAGATGAGGGATTCCATACAGCGAGCAAGTCTGCGGCTGCGGGCGGCGTAACGACGATTATCGAAATGCCTTACGATGCGACGGGGATGATCTGCACGCTTGAGGCATTTGAGCAAAAGAGAGTGCTGCTTGAGCAGCAATCCATCGTGGATATGGCGATGCTCGTTACGATTCATAAGCAAGACGGCTATGAGCATATACGCGAGCTGGCGCAGGCGGGAGCCTGCGGGTTCAAGGTATCGATGTTTAATACCGACTCCTTTCGGTTTCCGCGCATTGACGACGGCCAGCTGCTCGACTCGTTCGCAGTCATTGCTGAAACAGGCTGTCCGGTTGGCGTTCATGCGGAAAACGATGAGATTGTTCACAGGTACATCGACAAATATAAGTCAGAGGGAAACAATCCTCGCGCGCATGGCTGGAGCAGGCCGAAGGTAAGCGAATCGGTGGCCGCCTTGACGGCGATGGAGCTGGCTTATGAAACCGGCGTTAAATTGCATTTATATCATTGCACTTATCCGCGTATTTTTCAGCTGGCTGACTATTTCCGTTCGCTTGGGGCTAAGATTACGGCTGAAACCTGTACGCATTATTTGACGCTTAGCGAGGATGATCTGCCGCGGCTTAAGGCAAAGGGGAAAATCAATCCGCCGCTGCGCACCGAGCAGGATAAGGACGGCTTATGGGATCTAGCGAGAAAAGGGGCAATCGATATGATTACATCCGATCACGCGCCATGGCTTACCGACCGCAAATCGGATGCTGATATTTTCAAGAATGCTTCAGGCGCACCCGGTGTCGAGCATTTGCTTCCTATTATTTATAGCGAGGGAGTAGCCAAGGGCAAGCTGGCACTGACGGATTTGGTAAGAATGTTATGCCAAAGGCCGGCAGAAGTCTTCGGGCTTGGCCATCGCAAGGGCAGGCTGTCGGAGGGGTATGACGCTGACATCGCCATTATCGATCCATCCGTTTCTTGGATAATGGATGAGCGTGAGCTCCATTCCAGCGCAGGCTGGAGCGCCTATAACGGCATGTCTATGCAAGGAAAAGTGTCGCATACGATCGTTAGGGGTAAGCTCGTTTATGAAGCCGGAGCCATTGTAGGCAAAGCTGGCCATGGAAAATTTGTAAGGGCAGAGCACAGCGTTTAAGCCATAGCTGAAGAAGGAGAGGTATGGGATGGAAAGCAGAATAGACCAACTGGTACCGAGCGCCGCTCGGATGCAGGCTGATATCGAGCAGCTATCGTCGTATAGCGATCCGTCAAAGCCGGGCTGGACGCGCCGTCCGTTCACTTCGTTTTATGATGACGGAAGGCGCTGGCTTTCCGAGCTAATGCGGGCTGCGGGACTTGAGGTATCGATTGACGCGGCTTCTAACTTGATCGGAAGCTTGCCCGGAAGCGACCTCGCGCTGCCTCCGATTATGATTGGCTCCCATACCGATACGGTGACGGGCGGCGGCCGCTTTGACGGAATTATCGGCGTGCTTGCCGGCATCGAAATTGCGCGTTTGCTTAAAGAAGCGGGCAAGCCACTTCGCCACTCGCTTCAAATCGTCGACTTCACGGCGGAAGAGCCGAGCGAGTTCGGCATCTCGACGGTGGGCAGCCGGGGAATGGTCGGCAATCTGACAGAAGCGATGCTGGAGCTAAGCGACGATAACGGTCTGAAGCTTGGCGATGCGATTAACCGGCAGGGCGGGGACGCTGGGCAGCTCGCAGCGCAAGCAAAAAAGCCTGGTGACGTGGCGCTTTATCTTGAGCTTCATATCGAGCAAGGCCCGGTGCTTGAGCAGTCAGGGCACGGGCTTGGCGCCGTGCTTGGCATTGTAGGCATTCATCGATACCGCGTCACGCTGGCTGGCGCGCCGAACCATGCGGGCACTACGCCGATGACGCTGCGTAACGATGCGCTGGCGGGCTTTTGCGAAATAGGATTAGCGTTTGAACGCCTCTGCATGAATTACGCGGCGGAAGCGGTAGGGACGATCGGTAAAGTTACGAATGAGCCCAACGCTTCGAATGTAGTGCCGGGTCTTGTTCGGTTTAACCTGGAAATTCGCTCGCTTGACCGAATGACTTCGGAAGCGGTGTATGCGGCTTTTGCAGCGGAGGCGTCTGCAATAGCTTCTAAGCGTGGACTTCGCTTGTCGCTTGAGCCATTGTCGAAGTCGGATTCGGTTATGGCCGGGGAGCAGGTGCTGCAAACCGTGCTCCAAGCATGCTCTTCGGTTGCTCCGGCAATTACTCTGGCAAGCGGCGCGGGGCATGATGCCAATCAGCTTGCAACGATTGCGCCAATCGGGATGATCTTTGTGCCCAGCAAGGGCGGCAGAAGCCATTGCCCGGAGGAATGGACGGATTATGAGGACGTAGCAGCTGGAACGCAGGCTTTGGCAGCCGCGTTGCTGTTATTTGACGCTAAGGATTTAAGCGGGTGGCAGGATGAATAAGACAGGAAGCTTACGAATCAGCGGCGGGCGGTTGTGGGAATCGATTCAGGAGCTAGGCAAGATCGGAGCTGACCCGCACGGCGGCGTAACGCGCCTCTCGCTCAGCAACGAGGAATTAATAGCAAGACAATTTATTATTCGATTGATGGAGGAAGCGGGATTAGCCGTTAGGCAGGATGAAGCAGGCAATCTTATCGGTCGACTGGAGGGCGAGCGCCAAGGCGCTGGAGCCATCGTGACAGGCTCTCACATTGACACGGTCATTCATGCCGGCATCTTCGATGGCGCGCTGGGTGTGCTTGGCGGCATTGAGGCGCTTCGAACCATCAACGAGCAAGGGCTTAAACATGATAGGCCGCTTGAGGTTATTTGCTTTACGGACGAAGAGGGCGTGCGCTTTGGCGCCGGTTATTTGGGCAGCCGAGCGATGGCAGGCACATGGGATGGGAACTTGCTCGAGCTGACCGATTCCGCTGGCACCAAGCTTGGGGAAGCGATGGCATTCGCGGATTTGAATCCGCAGCTCATATCGCTTGCCAGCCGCAGCCGGGAAGCAGTCAAAGCTTATGTGGAGCTGCACATCGAGCAAGGACGCGTGCTGGAGGAGTTAGGGGAAGCCGTAGGTATAGCAACGGCTATTTATGGTCATAGCTGGCTTGAGGCGAGCATGCGCGGACGGGCTGATCATGCGGGAACGACGCCGATGAAGCTGCGGCAGGACCCGCTCACCGCTGCAGCCGAAGCGCTGCTTGCGATTGAGCAAATTGCTGCCGAGCAGGGCGGAGTCGCGACGGCGGGTACGCTGAAGCTCGCTCCGGGGGCCATTAACGTCATTCCTGGCGAAGTGATCTTTACGATTGACCTGCGGCATGAAGCAGCGGAGTCGCTAGCGCAAATGGAGCTTGCAGTTAAGGCTGCGCTCGCAAGCTCAGCCGCTGCAAGGGGATTATCCATTTCCATCCGTACGATTGACGGTGCGCAGCCTGTGCAGTCTTCGAAACGAATCGTAGATGCGCTCGCGAGCAGCTGCGCGGGTGTTGGTTTGCCGGACACCTATATGGTTTGCGGCGCGGGCCATGATGCGGTTGCCATGAATCAGCTGACGGATATCGGCCTGATTTTGGTTCGTTCCCGAGATGGGATCAGTCATCATCCGCTGGAATGGAGCAGCCCGGAGGATTGCGAGGCAGGTGCGAATGTGCTTGTGAACACGCTCATCCTGCTGGCAAATGATTTGGAATCATAATTCCGATTGACATAATGGGATATATAGTTTAATAATAATGGTAATGCATTATTGATAAATGATAATTCAATCGGAAAGGTGGAGCGAAGACAGATGGATGCTTTCCGCGGTGCCTACGAATATGTGATAACCAATAGCGATAGGTTTCTGGAAGCAGTCAAGGTTCATTTGACCATTAGCCTCTACGCGCTCCTTATCGCGATCGTCATATGCGTGCCGCTAGGCATATTGTGCGCGAAGAAAGAGTGGCTGACTGGGCCAATTATGGGTCTGTTCAACTCCTTGCGGGTTATTCCCAGTCTGGCTGTACTTATCATTATTTTGCCGATAATGGGGACGGGTTTTGCACCTGCGCTTATTGCGTTAACGCTGCTCGCTTGCCCGCCGATTCTGATCAACACCTACATGGGGTTTAGAGGGATTGAACCGGCTATCATCGAGGCTGCGTCAGGACTTGGAATGGGAGAGCGAATGATATTACGCAAAATCGAGCTGCCGCTTGCGGTTCCCTTGCTGCTGTCGGGCGTCAAAACAGCAGCCGTGGAGGTAATCGCCAGTGCGACATTGGCCGCTTTTATCGGGGGCGGCGGGCTTGGAACGTTCATCATTAACGGCCTTGGCATGTACAACTTCTCGTTGCTGCTTGTCGGAGCGCTGCCGGTGGCGCTGCTAGCGATTATATCGGAAATCGGCTTTGCAGGAATTGAAAGAGCGGCAACCAAATATGAGCGTTTATAATGAAGGGGGATTATTCAAATGAAAAAGAGATTAGTAGCTTTGACAGGGTTGATCATTAGTGCGGTACTGGTCATTAGCGCATGCTCGTCGAACGGCGGCTCAGGCAAGACAGAAGTTAAAGTAGGCTCCAAAAACTTTACGGAATCATTGATTTTAGGTGAAATGTACGCATTGGCGCTTGAAAATGAAGGTTATAAAGTGGATCGCAAGCTGAACCTTGGCGGTACGCTGGTCGCTCATGAAGCGCTCAAAAAAGGCGATATCGACTTTTATCCGGAATACACGGGAACGGGCCTCATCAACGTATTGGAATTGCCGCCAAACTCCGACGCTAAGACGGTATATGACGAAGTAGCTAAAGGCTACAAAGAAAAATTTAACCTTATCTGGCTTGAGCCAACGAACGCAAATGATTCGCAAGGTCTTGTAACGACGAAAAAAATTGCTGAAAAATATAATCTGTACAAAATTTCGGATCTTGTGAAGCTTGCACCTGAGCTTAACCTTGCTGCTGTACCGGAATTCGAAGAGCGCGAGGATGGCTTGAAGGGTCTGAATGCTTTCTACGGCAAAATGGATTTCAAAAGCATCAAGCTGTTTGATTACGGCATCAAATACCGCGTAACGCTTGATGGCGAAGCGGATGTAACGGTTGGCTTTACTACAGACGGCGACTTGACGAACCCGGATCTCGTACTGCTTGAAGATGACAAAAAGTTCTGGCCTCCGTACTTCGTGGCTCCTGTCATTCGCGGTGAGCTTAACGAGAAAGACCCGGAAGTGGCGAAGGTGCTGAACAAAGTATCGGCTAAGCTGGATAACGTGACGGTACAGAAGCTAAATGCTCAAGTGGATATCGACAAAAAAGAGTATGCTGATGTGGCAAAAGCATTTTTGGAAGAGCAGGGCTTGATCAAGAAATAAATCATATTTTGATGCAGCGGGGTTTCTCCATATTGGGGAAGCCCCCTTCCTACAGGAGTTGATAAACAATGAGCAAAGAGGCAATCGTATTCAATCAGGTATCCAAAACATTCCCGAAGGCGGCGAAGCCTTCTGTGAATGAGACGAGCCTCGTTATTCCGCAAGGCTCTTTTGTCACGATATTAGGCGCGTCTGGCTGCGGAAAAACGACATTGCTCAAAATGGTCAACCGGATCATTGAGCCAACAGCAGGCATCATCTCGGTGTTCGGCAAAGATATCAGGAGCTTGCCGGTTACAGAGCTGCGCCAAAGCATCGGTTATGTCATTCAGCAGGTGGGGCTGTTTCCCCATCTGACGATCGAACAGAATATCGCAACCGTCCCTGATATATTAGGATGGGATCGCCAGAAAACGGCTGAGCGAATCAACTACTTGATGGAGCTTGTCCATCTGCCGGAAAACTATAAAAAGCTGTATCCACGCCAGCTGTCCGGCGGTCAGCAGCAGCGTGTCGGCATAGCGAGAGCGATGGCGGGAGACCCCGCAATCCTGCTAATGGATGAGCCGTTTGGCGCGATCGATGCGATTACGCGGACGAAGCTGCAGGATGATTTCAAGCAAATTCAACGCGAGCTTGGCAAAACGGTTTTATTTGTGACGCATGACGTGGATGAGGCGATGAAGCTCGGAGATCGCATGATTGTCATGAATGAAGGCACGATCCAGCAATATGATGCTCCGCTTGCGATCATGTCAAATCCGAGCAATGACTTTGTGTCACGCTTGATTCAATCCGACAACTTGTTCCAGCAGCTGCATCTTATGCGTGCGGAGGAGCGGATGATCGAGCTTGCGGAAAGTACAGCAGGCGACAACATTCCCCGCGTCCAAAAGGGGGAGAGCCTAAAAACGGTGCTTCAAATGTTGTTGCAGCAAAACATACCGTATGTGGCTGTGGAAAACGAAGAGCATGAGCTTGTTGGCCGGATCACGCTTGAGCAGCTAAAGCTGCAGAACGGCAGGTGAACGTAGATGATCGACTATTTTAGCCGCCATTATGACGATCTATTGGCCTCCTTGCTTGAGCATATTTATCTTACTTTCGTGTCGCTGTTTATAGCGCTGCTAATCGCGCTTCCGCTTGGTTACTGGCTCGCAAGACATCGCCGGATTTCGGTTCCTATATTGTCCGTGTTAGGCATCATTTATGCGATCCCGAGCCTCGGCATGTTCGCTTTGCTTATTCCGCTCGTTGGGCTTGGGAGCAAGCCAGCCATTATTGCGTTAGTCGTATACAGCCAGCTGATTTTGGTGCGCAACGTCATATCAGGGTTTCAATCCATTGAGCCGTCTATCCTTGAGGCAGCAAAAGGAATGGGCTTTGGCGCTTGGAGGATGTTCGTCCGAATCGAGCTCCCGCTAGCGCTTCCGGTCATCATTGGCGGGGTGAGGATCGCTTCGGTTTCCGTTATTGGCATAGCGACGATTGCAGCTTGGATCAATGCGGGCGGATTAGGCGGCATTTTATTCGAGGGCTTGTACCAAAATTCCGTTCCTAAAATGGTCTGGGGCACGCTGCTCGTTTCACTTCTGGCCTTATCGACGAATACGATTCTTCTGAGACTCGAAAAAACCACGCTGCATAGAGCACGCGGCGAACAGCGGGTATGATATACTATTCCACATACATGTAATAATTATTGCTTATATTTCGAGGTGTAATGATGAATGGTACTCAAACATTAGGGCGTGCTATCGATATTTTGTTCGTGCTTGCGGAGTCGGGAGCTACGCTTACGGTCAGCGAGATTGCGGAGAAGGTAGGCATCCCGGACAGCACGGCATATCGTTTTATTCAAACCCTTATAAAAAATGGTTTTGTGGAGCGCAAGGGCAGGGGACAAATTGGTTTAGGGCTGCGCATCTTTGATTTAGCCAGAAGCTTGTCTCAGCAAATTGAGAAGGAGCTTCTAACGATTGCTAGGCCGGTAATGGAGGAGCTTACCGCTCTAACGAACGAAACGACCGTTTTGTTCGTCCGCTCCGGCTCTAAAGCCATTTGCATCGAAAATGTAACGAGCAAACGGCTGATCAGGCTCTCCATTGAAAATGGCAGAGTACTGCCGCTTAACTCTGGCGCCTCAGGAAAGACGCTGCTCGCTTATGAAAATGACAAGGTTATTGAAGAGATGTGCAAGCTTTTTGCGGAAGATGCCAGCAAGCCTTCGTTATTGCAGGAGCTGCAAGGCATAAGGAAAGCTGGCTATAGCTTCACATTGGGCGAGGTGGATACCGATGCTTTTGCAATCGCGGCTCCGATTTTTGATCCGCAGCAGCGAATCGTCGCGAGCTTATCGGCAGCGGGTCCGATTCACAGACTTAATGAGAAAGAGATTCCAATTGTGATTCAATACGTGAAAGCGGCTGCATCACAAATTTCGTGCAAGCTAGGCGGTTTGGCGTAAGTATTTTCCAAATAAGATGTTTAAAGAGCAGCGGAGCGCGTATAGCGATCCGTTTTTTTGTCGTGAAATAATTGTGGTATGAAAATAAAAAGATGGGGATAGTAAGGTGGTGCTTTACTAACGAATTGAAAAGGATGGTGTATTAAGTATGCAACAAGGCGATGAAATGACATCAGGTGAGAAAAGCAGTTCGTTAATGAGGCTTGCTGCAAGATACATAGGCGCAGTGTTGCTAGCCGTAACATTAATGCTCAGCATGCCTCATACCGGACATGCGATTGGCAAAAACGCGAAGGGGCCGGATGTGTACGTGATCCAAGGCATGTTGAAGTCACTGGGCAGCTATTCTGGTCCAATCGATGGCTATTATGGTCCATCTACCGTTCGCGGCGTAAAATACTATCAGAAAAAGCACGGGCTAAAGGCAACCGGCTCTGTGGATGCTAAAACATTAAACTCCATTTCATACTCGTATTCAGTGTCGAAGTCTTCGATGAAAGCTCGGAGCAAAGCGAAGTCGAATATGAAAGCAAAATCAATCGGCAACGGTAAAGGCAATGGAGCTGGAGCTGGAGCTGGTAACGGCGCAGGCGGCGGAGCTGGTGGCGGCGCAGGCGGCGGAGCTGGTGGCGGTGCAGGCGGCGGTGCAGGCGGCGGAGCTGGTGGCGGTGCAGGCGGCGGAGCTGGTGGCGGTGCAGGCGGCGGAACTGGTGGCGGCGCAGGTGGCGGCGCTGGTGGCGGCGCAGGCGGCGGTGCAGGCGGCGGAGCAGGCGGCGGAGCAGGTGGCGGCGCAGGCGGCGGAGCAGGTGGCGGAGCAGGTGGCGGAGCAGGCGGCGGAGCTGGTGGCGGCGCAGGCCAAGGCAAAGGCGGCGGAATTGGCGGCGGAGCAGGTGAAAACCGTGGCAAAGGCGGCGGATTTGGCGGCGGAGCAGGCGAGAACCAAGGCAAAGGCGGCGGATTCGGCGGCGGCCAAGGCGAGAACCGTGGCAAAAGCGGCGGAATTGGCGGCGGCGCAGGCGAGAACCAAGGCAAAGGCGGCGGAATTGGCGGCGGAGCAGGCGAAAACCGTGGCAAAGGCGGCGGATTCGGCGGCGCAGGCGAGAACCAAGGCAAAGGCGGCGGAATTGGCGGCGGCCAAGGCGAGAACAAAAGCAAGGGCGGCAACATTGGCGGCGGCCAAGGCGGCAACCACAACCATGGCGGCAATGGCGGCCTAGGCGGAGGCAACAACCAAGCTCCTGGCGGCGGACAGTCAGGTAACCAAAGCAAAGGCGGCAACCAGTCCGAGAATCAAGCTCCAAATAGCAGTCAGCAATAAGCGGATAACGTTTTGAATAGGTAGACGAAGAGGACCTCTGAGAATGAGGTCCTTTTTGTTTTGCCATTTTCCGTTTAGTGTGCTGCCCATTGGATTTACGTTGCAAAAAGTGCAACGTAAGCTTCAAATGAAACCACTACTAAGAAGCAATGATGCAGAAATGCGTTAGAAATAGCCTCCAAAGTGGAAGATGAGGCGGAATTCAGCGATTCTGCTGTAAAAAATACATTGTAGCAAAGGAGCAGGCGGCAAATTTTGAATTACGTTGTATAAATTGCAGCGTAGCATCCATGCATACCGCATCAGCTGCTTGTGGAGACAAACGTATGAGGAATCAAAGTGATTAAAAAACACACTTTATTCTAAAGATACCTTTAAAAGTGCCCCATGCGCTGACCCTTACATCGCAGCTTGATGTGCGCGGCAATCCGATGACACTAGTCCGGTCGTGCCGTTTGGAGGTCAATTTGCCGCTGCTGATTGGCTTCTTTTTATAGGGCTCCGTTTGAAAATCCATTTGCAAAAGAGAAATGAATGACATATCATGATATATTATTAGAGACATGTTGATATGGTCAAATGGGAGAGGGGTTCAATATGAATGAAACTTCGTCTAAACCGATGTACGAAAAAATATTTGAATCGGTAAAAAATCAAATTTTAACGAAGGTATATGGCATCGGCGAACGGATCCCTTCGGAGAAGGAATTGGCGGAAGCCTATAAAGTAAGCAGAATAACGAGCAAAAAAGCGCTGGAGCTGCTTACGAATGAGCGTTTGATCGTACGAAAGCCGGGGAGAGGATCATTTGTTGCTGATCCAGCTACCGATTTCGGGTCCGCTGCTGCTCCCTCTCAGGCTGCTGCGTCTTCTTTGGCAACGGAAATGACGACGATTGGACTCGTCATAACCGATTTTGGCAACAGCTATGGGACGGGTTTGATCTATGGCATGGAAGAAGCTTCAAGAGAGCATGATTGCTTCCTTGTGCTCCGCAGATCTTTTGGCATACCGGCCAATGAGGAGCTTTCCATTCAGAAGCTGCTAGATTTGGGGGTAGACGGATTAATCATTTTCCCGGCGCAGGGGGAGTATTTTAACGAGGAAATTTTGAAGCTGGTTATTCGCAGATTCCCTCTCGTATTAATAGATAGGCACTTAAAGGGAGTTTCCGCCGCTTCGATCAGCTCCGATAATGCCGCTGCCGCCAGAAAAGCAACTTCCTATTTATTTGAGCTGGGCCATCGCCATATTTCGTTCCTATCACCGCCGCCAATGGATACGACCGCTGTCGAGGATCGGATCGAAGGGTATATTCAAGCGCATGCCGAGCACGGGATTGCGGTGGATCGGGAGCTGTGGGTAAGCGATTTGACCTCAACCTTGCCGAATTCATTCAGCGATGAAAACATCGAACGGGATATTGAAAAGCTAATGGAGCATTTGAAGGAGCATCCGTCCATTACCGCATTGTTCGCTATTGAATATAACATTGCGCTGCTTGCCAAATCGGCTGTGGAGCGGCTGGGCCTTCGTATTCCTCAAGATATTTCGATTATTTGTTTCGATAGCCCGTCCACCAGACTTGGCGGCGGTTATGCCTTTACCCATATTCGCCAAAACGAAGAGGAAATGGGTCGCCTAGCCATCGGCCATGTGCTGCAAATTATGCAAGGCCAAGCCGTACCGAACAAAATCATGCTTGAAGCGGATCTAATCATTGGAGAGTCGACAGATAAAGCAAGCAAATAATGGAGCCGCGCCTATAGAGCGTTCAACATCACTCGATTAGTGATGTCGAACGTTCTTTTTTTGTGTGCAGCCCAGTTTAAATGATATATTAGCTTGTAAAATGTCGAAATATATTTAGGTTGACATACACATTTCATACTAATATACTAATTACATGAAAGCGTTTACTATTTATCGAATAAACCAAACAAAAGGGAGGCTTGGCAATGAAATCGAAGCAATGGTTGATGGGGTTAACGGCAATGGTGCTCGCAACGTCGCTTATGGCTGGATGCTCGGACAATACGGACCAGAAAGATACAGGCGGAAACACGAAAGCGGGAGAAGGAAGCTCGAAAAACAATAAAGCGGTAGAGTTGACCTTCTGGGGCGATTGGGGCGGCGAAGGGCAAGCGCAATTTGAGACAATGGTGGATGCCTTCAACAAATCGCAGGATAAAATACGCGTCAAATATGTGCTGCAGCAGGATATGATCACCAAGTTTCTGACGGCTGCAACCTCGGGCGGCTCACCGGACATTCTGTTCTGGGATCGTTGGAGAACGTCGCTGTATGCGCCGAAAAATGTGCTCCATCCGATTGATGAATATTTAGAGCGTGACGGCATTTCGCGCGATGACTATTATGAGGAATCGTTAAAGGAGCTTTCCCTGAACGATAAGCTGTACGGGCTGCCGCTGACGGTGGATGCGCGCGCTCTCTTCTATAATAAGAAGCTTCTTGACGAAGCGGGCTTGCAGCCGCCAAAAACATGGGATGAGCTTGCGGATGCCGCAGCCAAGCTAACGAAGTGGAATGGCAATAAGCTGGAGGTTGCAGGCTTCTCGCTTGGCGATGTCGGATTGTTCAACATGTATTTGCAGCAAGCAGGCGGACATATGCTTACCGAAGACGGCAAAACCAATTTTAACAACGAGCAGGGCAAGCAAGTTTTGCAATACTGGGACCGTCTGCTCAATCAAGACAAAGTGTATAAAGTCGGCTTTGAGCAAGGGTTAGGCGAGGGACAGGATGCGTTCGTAACCGGCAAGCTGGCGATGCAGTTTACTGGTCCATGGATGCTAAGCACTTATAAAAAATACGGTAAAGATTTGGAATTTGGCATTGTGCCGCCGCCAGCTGGACCGGGCGGCGACAAAGGAAGCGTCATGGGCGGATTCGGCCTTGTTATTCCAGAGGGCGCGAAGCATAAAGAGGAGTCGTGGACATTCATTAAATGGTGGCTTGCAAACAAAGACAACGCGCTGCTATGGGCAAAAACGAGCTTGAACATTCCGGGCTACAAGCCGGCGCTCGAAGATCCGTTTTTCAAGGATGATCCGCTCTGGAAGCCGTTTATGGATACGCTGGAATTCGCGAAGGTGCGTCCAAACCATCCTGGTTACTCGGTGTTGGAGGGCGATGCGCTAATACCGAACCTTCAGCTATTCCAGCAAAACAAGCAAAGTATCGAGGATACGCTTAAGAAATCGCAGGAGCAGGGCGATAAGCTGCTGAAGGACAATAGCGAAGTGAAATAATGCTTTAGCACTTTAAAAAAGAAAGGGAGGAAATCCTCCCTTTCTCCATGGAGGGGGGAGTTCCTATGGCTTCCGTTAGAAAGCTGGATCGTCATCAGGCAAGAACGGCATATGCTTTCATTGCGCCGACCATGCTGCTGTTTCTCGTTTTTACCGTGATCCCTGTATTTATGGCGCTTTATTTGAGCTTCACCAACTATGATGTGCTAAGCCGCAAGGATTGGGTTGGCTTCGAAAATTACCGGCGCTTGCTGGATGATGAGCTGCTTTGGGTTACGTTCAAAAACGTATTCCTTTATGCGGTCGTATTTGTTCCATTCAATATTATTATTTCGCTCGGGCTAGGCATTTTGATGAACCGGGCTTGGCGCGGCATTAAGCTGTTTCGGACGTTGAATTACTTGCCTACGCTCACTTCATCCGTAGCAGCAGCTACCGTATGGATCTGGCTGCTTCATCCCGAGTTTGGACTCGTAAACGGTTTGCTGTCGTATGTCGGCATTACCGGACCGGCATGGGTAGCCCAGACCGAGACGGCGATGCTCTCGATCATTATGGTGACGCTCTGGCAGTCTGTCGGCTCCAACATGATTATTTATCTTGCCGGCTTGCAGGGCGTTCCTGATTATTTGTACGAATCGGCACGGCTTGACGGGGCGACCAAGCTTGATTGCTTCCGGTTCGTTACATGGCCGCAACTCAGGCCAACAACCTTCCTTGTCAGCACGTTATCCATTATCGGGGCGCTTCAGTTATTTGATCAAGCGTTCGTGCTTACCCAAGGCGGGCCGGCCAATGTGACCAAAACACCGGTATATCTGATCTACCAGCAAGGCTTTAATCAGCTGCAAATGGGCTATGCGTCAGCGCAGGCATTTGTTCTGGCAGTAGCCATTCTCATTTTCTCCGTCATTAATATGAGAATTACTAAAGCAGAAGAGTCTGTGATATAGGGGGATGCATATGGAAACGGTCGGAAATACCCCCTTAACCAAGGGATTGAAGAAAACGTTCTATTATGTCGCGTGCGCCTTGATCGCCATCGTCATGTTTTTGCCATTTTATTGGAGCGTGCTCACTTCCTTTAAACCGGATGATCAAATTTTTGCGATGCCGATCAAATGGCTGCCTACGGATATTACGTTTGAGCATTACAGGAAGGCGTTTACGACGGTGCCATTCGGCTTATATTTCTGGAACTCGTTTGTGCTTGCGGCTTCGGGGGTATTATTTAATCTTTTTTTAGGATCTTTGGCGGGTTATGCGTTTGCCAAGCTCAAATTCAAACTAAGCCAGCCGCTATTTCGGGTATTGCTCGCGGCGATGATGATACCGGGAATCGTTACGATGATTCCAAGCGTGTATGTGCTGCAGCATCTTCCTTTCTTCGGCGGAAATGACTTGCTTGGGGCAGGCGGGCATGGTCTTATGAATTCGTTTTGGGGCATTATTTTGCCAGGTGCTTCTGGAACGTTTGCGGTCTTCTTTATGCGGCAGTTTTTCTTAACGCTGCCTACCGATATGCTGGAGATGGCGCGCATCGAAGGCTGCGGAGAATTTATGATTTTTTGGCGAATCTATTTGCCGCTGACGAAGCCGGCACTCGCTACGCTTGGGATATTTACGTTTCAGGCAGGCTGGAACAGCTTTCTGTGGCCGATGATCGTGCTTAATGATCCGGCAAAAGCGACGGTTCAAATGGGGCTGCAAGCCTTTTCCTACAACTTTCAAACGGATTTTGGTCCGATGATGGCAGGCGCCTTGGTCGCTATATTGCCGATATTGATTTTGTTTCTGCTGCTGCAGCGCTACTTTGTGCAGGGAATAGCGTTTAGCGGAATTAAGGGATAGCCGTGACGGCTCGATCAGCCAGTCATTTGCAGCGTGTGGAGATTGGAACGAATAATGACATAAGGGGAGAAGGCAGATGAACCAATTAGCGGTAGGAGTATGGGAGAAGCGTGCCGACGAAGCTCAGGCAGCGCTGGAGCACTATTTTTGGAATGATGCGATACGGATGTACAATATTGAGACGCCGTGCCCGGACGGCAAATGCAATACGATTTTTCATTACTGGTGGATGGCGCATGCGGTTGACGTGCTGGTAGACGGCTTGGTTCGAACAGGGGATTCGCGTTATACGGAGAGGCTGCGCATTTTCTATGAAGGGATATTGGAGAGAAACGGCGGCTCCTTGCCTAACCAATTATATGATGATATGGAATGGATGGCGCTGGCCTGGCTGCGTGCTTATGCGGCAACCGGAGAAGAGACGTACAAGCAAGCTGCTTTGGAGCTATGGGAAGATATTAAAACCGGCTGGAACGAGCATATGGGAGGCGGCATCGCATGGCAGAAAACGCAGCTCGATTACAAGAACACGCCTGCTAATGCGCCGGCTGCGATTTTGGCGGCACGCTTATATCAAGCGTTCAAGGACGAGAGCGATTTGGAATGGGCGCTCAAAATATATCATTGGCAGAAGGATCATCTCGTAGATCCGGCAACCGGCTTCGTATGGGATGGGATGAACCGCAACGGGGACGGCGCCATCGATAAAGAATGGAAGTTTACGTATTGCCAAGGCGTATTTATTGGCGCTGCGGTAGAGTTGTTCCGCATAAGCGGCGAGCAAGCGTATTTGGATGATGCGGCACGTTCCTTCGAGGCAGCGGTTTCGGAGCTGGCTGATTCAGTCACGGGCATCTTGCCTGATGAGGAGACGGGAGATGGCGGCTTGTTCAAGGGCATTCTCGTTCGGTATGCAGCGGAGCTGGCGAAGGAAACGGGCGGAGCCGGCGCTTGGCAGCTGCTGCAGGCGAACGCTGAGCAGCTTTGGCTGAGCGGCAAAGCGGATGATAAGGCATTGTTTAATCAAAATTGGACAGAAATGCCTGGCGGGCTCGTTACGCTTAGCGTGCAGCTTAGCGGAGTCATGCTGCTGGAGCGAATGGCGGAGCGCCGCGGATGAGCATAATGAATAGGGCTGATTTTGCACAGGATGCTTTGATGGGCAATTATTGGAATGAAACGACCTCGATTATGAATCAATGGTATCCGCGCGAAGCGAACAGGGCTGACGAAAACTATTACTACTGGTGGCAGGCGCATGTGATCGACGTGTTTGTGGACGGGTTGAACCGGACGGGAGACCGCCTTTATAAGGACCGAATTGAAGCGATTTACGAGGGGTTGCTTAGGAGCAACGGCGGGACGTTTCTGCACCATTATTACGATGATATGGAATGGCTCGGATTAGCTTTGCTGAGAGCCTATCAAGCCACAGGCAATGAAGCGTATAAACAAAGCGCCTTGGAGCTGTGGGCGGATATTAAGACGGCTTGGAGCGAGCATATGGGCGGCGGCATGGCCTGGAACAAAGGACAATTGGATTATAAAAATACGCCGGCCAACGCGCCTGCTGCTATACTCGCCGCAAGGCTGTTTCAATGCTTTGGGGACAAGTCGGATTTGGAATGGGCTTTGAAAATATATAAGTGGAACAAAGAAAATCTGGTTGATCCTGAAACCGGCTTTGTATGGGATGGCATCAACCGCTTGGGCGATATGCAGATCGATTATGATTGGGCGTTTACGTATTGCCAAGGCGTTTATATCGGCGCTGGCGTAGAGCTGTATCGCAGCACGGGAGATCGGTCGTTTCTGGAAGAGGCGAAGCGTACGGCGCACGCGTGCATCGTGAGATTATGCAGCCCGGGAAACCACGTATTGCCTGATGAGGGCATCGACGATACGGGGCTATTCAAAGGCATTTTGGTAAGGTATTTGGTCGAGCTGCTGCGTGCTGCTCCGGAGATGAACGAGGTGCGGGAAGCTGTCCTTGCCAATAGGGCGATTTTGTTGGAGCAGGGACTGGATAAGGCAAGCGGCTTATGCGGCCCTTCGTGGGAGAGCCTTCCCGTGGTGCCGGTGCAGCTAAGCGTCCAGCTTAGCGGCGTGATGCTGCTCGAAGCGGCCGAAGCGCTTCAGCGTTTGGAATAAAAGAGTCCCCGTTAAGCTGGATTTACAGCGCAGCGGGGACTTTTTATTAGAGGTCATTGAGACCGGTAAAGGCTTGGATGAATTTTCGCGGCGAGATCGATTCGATTTGCTTAAAGGCCTTGCTGAATGCGAAGACGCTGCCATAACCGACTTTCTCTGCGATGGTCGTAATCGATAACGGCGTATAAATTAATAGATGCTTCGCTTTCTCGATGCGGTAGCGCATCTGGAATTGATGGGGCGTAAGCCCGTATTTTTGTTTGAACAGCCGCGAGAAGTGATAGACGCTTAGCGTTGCCGTTTTGGACAGCTCTTCAAGAAGAATCGCCTGGTCAAAACGTTCCATGATTAGTGTCGCTGCCGCATCCAGTGATTTATGATGGACGCGGCTTCGAGTCAATTCGTATGCTTCCAGCCCTTTGGCAATGAGATAGATCAGCTTTAAAACTAACGATTTTTGCAAAATGTAAAATGCAAGGTCACGCCGTTCATACGCATAAATAAGCTGCTGCAGCGTTTTTAATATTTCTCCGTGGTTGTCCACTCGAATGACATCCGGTATTTGCAGCACGGACCCTAAGACGTCTTCGCGAATCCATCCCTTTTCCTGCTCGCTGCATTCGGACAGGCTTTTGTAGCTGATGGGCACTTCCTCATGATTGTCCGCATAGAGCGCGTCAAAATGAATATGCGGCATCCAGCATTCGCCGACCGATTCGATAAACTCATGCTCCTTGCCAGGCTTAAACAGTACGATGTCACCGGGCAGGATGTTATGAATAGTATGGTCGATTCTTAACGTTAGCTGTCCCTTCTCTAAGTAAAGCAGCTCATAGTCGAAAATGATCCGGGCTTTCAGGCGCATGCCTGATTCGCGATGATTCCAAGCTCTGCGGACGTTTGGGGAAAGCTTGGCCATTAGTCCTTTTTTTGATTCGGAGAACGCTTCCATTTCATCACTCCAAAATAGCAGGATTGGACAAATAATAACAAGCTGAAATAAAGAAGTTCCCAAATAACTATGCTAACATAAGCAATGTAAACGGTAACAATACGGTGTAAAGGCGGAAACAAAGATAATAGGCTTGAAAAACAAATAGCATCTTCTATTATATGACGGAGCTGTTTAACGATCAATCACTGACATTTATGGGGAGTGAGCATTCGGTTATGAGTCGATTTAACGGGCTAGAGATGGGCATAGGCAGCTTGGCTAGAGTTTCTGATGCGCAGACTCGTTCGATAAGCGCAGAAAACTTTAACGGCGAGAAGGGCAAGGGCGGTATGGCAACGGAAGGTACCGGCGCGAATTGCGCGCGGGATTTGGGGATCGGCTGGAAGGTGTCGCCTTCGGTGGAAATCGCGGCTGGAGCGACCTTTACGATGGCGGATATCGACGGTCCGGGAGCGATTCAACATATATGGCTGACATGCGCTCCGGCGAACTGGAGAAATATGATTCTCCGCATGTATTGGGATGGCGAGGAGCAGCCTTCCGTAGAGGTTCCGATTGGAGACTTCTTCTGCAACGGCTGGCAGGAGCGAAGCGACGTAAACTCGCAGCCAATTGCCGTAAATCCGGCTGGGGGGATGAACAGCTACTGGCTGATGCCGTTTCGGAAGCATGCGAAAATGACGGTCGAGAACAAAAAGGCCGACAAGGTCGTATTGTATTATCAGGTCGATTACACGCTAACGGACGTGCCGGATGATATGGCTTATTTCCATGCCCAGTGGCGAAGATCCAATCCCGTGCCGTACGGCGAAGTCCATACGATACTCGACGGCGTAACCGGAAAAGGGCATTATATCGGCACTTATTTGGCTTGGCAGGTCAACAATACAGGCTGGTGGGGCGAAGGCGAAATTAAGTTTTTTATGGACGGAGACAAAGCGTTTCCGACGATATGCGGAACAGGCACGGAGGATTATTTTGGCGGCGCATGGAACTGGGAGCAGCCGCGCGGGCAATACGGCACTTACTCTACCGCGTACTTAGGCATGCATCAGCTGATTAAACCGGACGGCTTATATCGCAGCCAGCAGCGGTTTGGCATGTACCGTTGGCATATCATGGACCCGATCCGGTTCCATAGCGACTTGAAGGTGACGATCCAAGATCTTGGCTGGCGTTCGGGAGGAAGATATTTGCCGCAGCAAAGCGATATTTCTTCAACGGCTTTTTGGTACCAACTGGAGCCGCATGCTTCGTATCCTTCTCTGCCGGGGAACGACGAACGGGAAGTCATTTGACTTCTAAAATAGTAAATGAAATAGCAGGAAAAGATAGGGAAGTCATGCGGTTGGAGCGATAACGTTCCGAGCGGATGGCTTTTTTAGCGGCATTTCAGAAGCAAGTTCCATAAGTTGGGGAAGTTGGACTTTTGATGGGAAATGGTATATGATTCTATCGACCAAATTGATAGAGTAATAGCTTTACTCTAAAAGGAGAGAGATGATTTGAAGTTGCGGGGAAAAACGACGATGCTCATTGGGATCCTTATGCTGTTCATGATCGGAACGTCTATGCAGGCGTTTGCTTATGATGCACAATTGAAATTATATCGCGACGTGCCGGAGAAGGACTGGGCGGCTGAATCCATTTACCGTTTAGTCTCGCTTGGCGTCGTATCCGGCTATGAGGACGGTACCTATCGGCCTAATGCAGAGCTTACTAGAGAAGCGTTCGTGAAGCTGCTGGTAGAATCGGTAAAGCCGGTAATAGAGAAAGAGAAATCGGCCGCGCTCTCGGATGTGGCAAAGGACCGCTGGTCCTACGGACCAATCAAGCTTGCCTATGATGCGGGATGGCTGGACTTGCTTGTCAAAGACGGCAAATTCAGTCCAAGCCAAAGCATCAAGCGCGAAGAAGTGGCGGCATTAACCGCCTTTGCTTTATTTCAGGGCAAAACGGCGGAGGAGAAAAAGCAGTGGCTTGAGGTGGACTGGCTTCCGGCGCGCGAGCAGGCTGCTTTTGGCGATCAGGATCAGATTGACCAGAAGCTTGCTCCTTATGTGCTAAGGACATACGCAGACGCGATTATGAAAGGCGACAATAAAGGCATGTTCCTTCCGAAAAAGTCGTTGACGCGCCGCGAGGCAGCCTCGATTATCGATCGGATGATCGGCTTTCGGAGCGCCAGCCATCAGCTTGAGATCGCGACGTTTTATGCGGCGTCCGGGCCTTATAAGAAGCTCGAGCGCTTCGCTTCCGCAAACGAGGTCATCTTCGATTGGGCGAAGCTCGATTATCAAGGCGCGGGCAAGGCAGCGGTTGCGCTGGCGCCGCCAAGCGATTGGAAGCAGGCGATTACTGCGGCAGAGAGCAGTACGTCTACGAAAACGCTAATGATTTTTGCGAATACGACGTTTCAAAAGCTTGGCGATTTTCTGATGGATGCAGATGCCCGCAAAGCATTTGCCGTTTCTGTAGGGGAGGCAGCCGCCAATCCATCATACGGATTTGACAGGGTTGCGATCGACTTTGAGGGACTTGTGCCAGCCTCCTACAAAGAGCCGCTCAATGAGCTGCTGCGTGCGATTAAGGCGGAGCTTGGCGATGCAGGTTTAACGGTTGTTGTACCGCCTTCGTATTATTACGCTGGCTATGATTACAAGCAGATTGGCGAGCTTGCTGACCAGGTCGTCCTGATGGCTTATGAATTTACGCATGAAGAAAGCGGGCTGCCGTCCGCGCCGCTCACTCTAGTGGGCGATGCTGCGCGGGATGCGCTGAAGCATATACCGGCGGACAAGCTGCTGCTTGGCATATCGAAGCAGGCAAACCAATGGACGACGGGCACGGATGGCAAAGTGGAATTTTTCCGTTCGCCGGCGATTACCGCCGTGGAAAGCCGGATAGCGGCACCGGATACGACATCGGTTATGCAGCTGCCTTACTTTTTGAATAAGGTGACTTTTACCGATGCAAGAGGCTCGCACCTGATGTGGTACGAGAACGTGCAGAGCATTCAAGCCAAGATGCGATTGGCGAAGGAGCTGGGGCTGCGCGGCGTTGCCTTGTGGCAGATCAACCAGCTGACGGATGACGATTGGACGATGATCTCTTCTTTTAACAAATAGGATTAGAGGATAGGACGGAGCAGGATGTTACATCTGCCCCGTCCTATTTTTGTTGCAGCCGTGGCTTTAGTTTCTAGCTCTATTCACGCAAGTGCGGCGCTTGGAGGTGCCTCTAGCGGGACACTCCTTAGTTTTATACCCTTCTATCTTAGTTTCTTCCATCGTTTGTTTATGAAGGCGCTTTTATAATGAGGGTAGCGGGAGATAGCGGATGCTGCTTCGAATAGGCAGCACGGTATTCAGTTGGAGATAAGCTTACTTCCTTGCGGAAAAACTTAGTGAAATGGTTCGTTTCTTTGAAGCCGGTTTGATCGGCGATTTCTTTGATGCTCAGCGAAGTCGTCGTTAGCAGCTGCTTCGCGCGTTCGGTTCTTTTGCGGCTGACGTATTTAAGCGGCGGAATGCCAAAATGCTTTTTGAAATAGGAGCTGAAGTAGTTGGGGTGAAGATGGACGGACTCAGCCATCTGATCGACGTTAATGCTCGTATGAAGGCGGCTGTCCACAAAATGCGCAATGACGTTTAAGCGGTTCATCTCCTCCGTTCGGTGCTGGAGCACGCGAATCGGAACGCTGTCAAGGAACAGGCTGACGATTTCAAGCAGCAATGCTTTTTCGCGAAGCCGGGCTACGATTGAGGTTTGCTCATGCCAAGCGATCAGCTCTTGGAACAAACGAGTCATGTTGTCGATGTCTTGGACGGGAATGCAAAGAGGGACGCCAATCCACTGGAACAGGTCGAGAGGGCCCGCCAGAATGCTGAAGTGGCACCAATATTTTAAGTAAGGACGCTCGTTTAAGGTCGAGAAGGAAACTTTCGCAAGGGCGGGAGTAAGAAAGAGCTGTCCAGGCTGCGGATAATAATCGTCATCGCCGATTCGTATCCAGCCCTCCCCTTCGCAAATGAAATACAGCTTGTTGTAATCGGGATAGGAGTCGGTTTCTCCCCAATAGAGCGGAACCAGCGTTTTATGCGCGATGAGCAGCTGCAGCTGCAGCGATTGCAGCAAATCGGAAAGCGCATGTTGTTCATTTGTCCTGATCACCTGCTTAGCACCGCCATCCGAAGTTTTATTGGATTAACTACTAATTATAGTAATGGATTGTTCCATCAAATAAAAGATTAAAAGGAGAATCGCAGATGACGCAGCAAGCAGAAAATCGTTTGTGGTATAAGCAGCCAGCCTCGGTATGGGAGGAGGCGCTGCCGATTGGCAACGGAAAGCTGGGCGGCATGGTTCATGGCGGCACGCATCAGGAGAGAATTGCGCTAAATGAAGACAGCGTATGGTATGGCGGGCCGCGCGACCGCAACAATCCGGATGCGCTGCCTCAGCTTGAAAACATTCGGAAGCTATTAAAAGAAGGGCGTTTGCGGGAGGCGCATTCCCTCTCTGCGATGGCGCTCTCCGGCGTTCCTGAAACGCAGCGCCATTATATGCCGCTAGGCGATTTGCAGCTGAACTTCCGCTATAAGAACGAGGACGAAGTGCACGCCTATGCGAGAGAGCTGGATTTATTCAGCGGGATCGCAGCGGTTGATTACAGCAAAGGGGGCACGTCATATCGCCGTGAAACGTTTGCGAGTTTTCCCGATGAGGTGCTTGCAACGCGGTTAACCGCGGATAAGCCGGGCAGCATCAGCTTTACAGCGCGACTGCAGCGTGGGAGAAATCGATACTATGACGAGCTTGTGAAGGCCGATGAGAGTACGATTGTTATGCGCGGCGTATGCGGTGGAGCAGGCGGCTCGGATTTTCGAATGGCTTTGCGAGCGGTTGCGGCAGGCGGCTCGGTATCGATTATCGGCGAGCACATGGTTGTAGAAGGGGCAGACAGCGTAACGCTGCTGTTAACAGCAGCGACGTCGTTCCGCCATGGCGATCCAGAATCCTATGCGGTAAGTACGGGAGCTCATGCAGCGGCAGCGGGTTATGAGGCGCTCAAAGCCCGCCATATTCAGGATTTCGCTTCCCTATCGGAGCGGGTGAAGCTTCGACTAGCAGATGATGGCACGACCAGCCCGGGCGCTGCCTCTATGCCAACCGACGAGCGGCTAACGCTCGTTCAAGCGGGCAAGGCAGATGCGGGATTGACGGCGCTATATTATCAGTATGGGCGTTATCTGCTTATCTCGAGCAGCCGGCCCGGCTCGCTGCCTGCCAATCTGCAAGGCATTTGGAACGAGCAAATGCTTCCGCCATGGGACAGCAAATATACGATTAATATCAATGCGCAAATGAATTATTGGCATGCCGAGACGGGCAATCTGGCTGAATGCCATGAGCCATTATTCGATCTTATTGAAAGGATGCGCGAGCCGGGCAGAGTAACCGCCAAAGCCATGTACGATTGCGGAGGCTTCGTCGCCCATCATAATACCGATATTTGGGGCGATACCGCGCCGCAGGATATTTATTTGCCCGCGTCCTATTGGACGATGGGAGCTGCATGGCTGTGCCTGCATTTATGGGAGCACTATGAGTATGGGCTTGATGCAGCATTCCTTGATCGGATATATCCGACCTTAAAGGAGTCGGCACGGTTTTTCGAAGATTTTTTGACGGAGACGGAAGACGGCTTGCTCGTCGCCAATCCATCCGTTTCACCGGAAAATACGTACATCCTGCCAAGCGGGGAATCAGGCACACTCTGTATCGGCGCTTCTATGGACAGCCAGATTTTGCATGAATTGTTTACAGCTTGTGTTGAAGCTGCTAAGGTGCTTGGCATCGATTCGGCGCAGCGGCAAAAGTGGGAGCAAATGAGAGCGAGGCTGCCAGAGCCTGCAATCGGCAAGTACGGACAAATTCAGGAGTGGATGGACGATTATGAGGAAGCGGAGCCCGGGCATCGGCATATTTCCCACTTGTTCGCCCTTCATCCCGGCAAGCGCTTCACGGTTAAAGGCACCCCGGAATGGGCGGCTGCTGCGAGAGTGACACTTGATCGGAGGCTCGCAAGCGGCGGTGGACATACAGGCTGGAGCCGGGCTTGGATTATCAACTTCTGGGCGAGGCTGGAGGATGGCGAGAAGGCTTTGGAAAACGTACATGCGCTGCTTGGCCATTCGACGCTTCCGAATTTATTCGATAATCATCCGCCGTTCCAAATTGACGGCAATTTCGGCGGTGCGGCAGGCATAACGGAAATGCTGCTTCAATGCCATGCGGGCAGCGTTCTCTTGCTGCCGGCATTGCCTGCGGCATGGGCGGAGGGTGAAATAACGGGCTTGCGCGCCAGAGGCGGCTTTGAGGTGGACATGCGCTGGGCGAATGGGAAGCTGGCAGAGGCCCGTATTCGCGCGAGTGCCGCACAGCTATGCTCGGTTCAAACGAACAGTCCGATCATCGTGACGAAGGATGGTCTTGCGGTAGAGGGTGTTGCCGGCAAAGACGGGCTGATTACTTGGATGGCAGCGGCAGGAGACGAATATGTGCTTGCTGCGCACGCTCCCATCCAAAGCGCTATAAACTAATGCGAATAAATAGCACCATGCAAAAAACCAGCCTATTCCAGTGCAAGGGAATAGGCTGGTTTTTAGCTCTTCATAGCTTTGCCGATCCGGCAAGCCCCCTCATAAATCTGTTGTTCATCCAAATGGCCGTAGCCAAGCAGCAGCCTGTTCTCAGGCAATCTCACGGCGTGTACGGCTTCTTCCTTTAGCCTGTCGCTGAAGCCAACCGGGAGCGGGTCAGAAAACTCCACGACCAGATGCAAGCCGGCGGCTTTGCCGAGCACCCGGAATTCCACGTCCAGATGCTCGTGCAAGGCGCTAAGCAGCTGCTCGCGTCTTCTTTTGTATAGCTTTTTCATTTTTAAAATATGGGCATTTAAATATCCCTTCGCCATAAAACGTACCAAGGCAAGCTGCTCGATGCTTGGCGTTTGGTAGTCGGACAGCTTCTTAAGCTGTCTGCAGCGGTCTACTAAACACTCCGGAACAATCATATATCCGACCCGAAGAGAGGGGAACATTATTTTACTGAAGGTTCCGATGTAGATGACCTGCTCCGGGCATAAATGCTGCAGGGAATGGACGGGAGCGCCGTCATATCGGAATTCGCTGTCATAGTCGTCCTCAAGGATGAAGCTGCCGGTGCGGCGGGCGTACTCCACTAGCTCAATCCGCCTTTGAATCGGTAAAATGCCGCCAAGCGGAAATTGATGCGAGGGAGTCACGTAGATACATTTTGGCGAGACGTCCTGCGGCAGCTTTTGCGATTGAAGGCCCGAATCATCGACCGGTATGTCTTGCAGCACAGCGCCGGTAGAGGTCAAAATGCTTTTTAAATCGTCATTGGAAGGGTCCTCCGCCAAAACAACATCACCGGACTGGAGCAGCAGCCTGACGATCAATTGCAGTGCTTGCACGGCGCCATTCGTTATGATGATATGCTCCGGCTTGCTGATTACCCCTCGCGTTCGCCGCAAATGCTGTGCGAGCAATTGGCGCAGCTCGAAATTTCCGGAAGGGTCGCCATACGCCAGTTCCGCGGTTGATAGGTCCATGCAGACTCTCTGAAGAATGGAGCCCCATTGCTTCATTGGGAATAGCTCCAGAGCAGGAAGGCCGGTACGAAAGGAAAGAAAAGGCTGCTCCGGCTCTTTCAAAACTGCGGACGAAGCGGAAGATTCATCATCAGTCTCCGCCGACGTATAGCCAATAAGGCAAGCGCCCTCCGCTACATAAGTTCCCGCACCTGAGCGGCCATTAATATATCCTTCGGCAAGCAGCAGATCGTAAGCCTCCAGTATGACATTGCGCGAGACATTAAGCTGCTCAGCCAGCTCCCGAGTGGACGGCAGCTTATAGCCGGCTTGCAGCTGACCGGTAAGAATCGCTGCTTGCAGCGCATTAAACACTTGGCGAAACATAGGCGCAGTCGCTTGCCTATCAATAGAAAACCACAAATATTCCAGTCCTCCCCCGTAAAGCGGTACCTTCAAATAGGCTTGTGAGTGGCACTACAACAAACCAATTCCCCTTTGCTACAGTATATAGGAAACAATAGAAGAGGGGTTGTTGTTTTTGAATCGTTCCCGTATTTTTGCTTATTTCGAGCTTGCCATTGCCGCTATTCTGATCGGAAGCTCGGTTGTCGCCGGCAAAATGACTACCATGCAGATGCCTATTTTTCTGTCGCAGAGTATGAGCCTATCGGTTGCTTTGCTGCTCTTAATTCCACTCTTATTGCGAAAACGCAGCGTTCTGATCATGGTTGGGAAGAAGGATCTTTTGTTTCTGCTGTTGCAGGCGTTTCTTGGCATGTTCATGTTTCGGGTGCTTATGCTGTATGGCTTGCGGTTTGCGCCTGCAACGGAGGCGGGCATCGTGACGAGCCTAACCCCGGCCATCGTGGCGTTTCTGTCGGTTATTTTCTTGAAGGAGCTGGTTACGGCACGGCTCAAAATAGGCATCATTTGCTCATTGTTGGGTGTTTTGAGCTTGCAGTTGCCCGGCTGGCTGCTGCCATCCTCCGAGTCACGGCCGCAGGGGCTGTACATCGGGCTTTTGCTCATTTTAGGCGCCGTTATCGGGGAGGCGATGCTTACCATTTTGCGAAAAATGACAGCCAGCAGCGTCTCCTCCTTGCTCGGCACCACCTATGTGACCTTTTTTTCGTTCTTAATGTTTTTGCCTTTTTCGTTTGCGGAAGCTTTAACCTACGATTTTGGCGAGTTAAGCTTTGGGGATATCGGGCTTCTGCTTTACTATGGCATTTTCGTTACGGCACTAGCTTATATCCTCTGGTTCCGCGGCGTCGCCAAGGTTCCCGCCGGTACTGCCGCCGTTTATACGAGCTGCATTCCAGTCAGCGCCTTGCTGCTCTCCTATGTCGTGCTCCATGAACCTTTTTCATGGGCGCATGTCGCAGGCGCCGCTTTTGTTTTTTGGGGCATATGGCAGGTATCTAGAAGCACAAAATAAATCTGGTTTTGCGAGGATAAAATAGATGTTTTGAAAGCTCCATTGTTTCATACTACATAGTTATGGGATAATTACTCAGGTAACGATCATCAGGAATGGAGCTTGTCTATGAATAAATTCAGCATTAAGAAAAAAGCGGATTTGGCGCTGCTCTTCTCGGCTATCGGAATATTTGCCGCATTTCCCTTTCACGATACGTTTATTGGGGGACTTTTCTTTTCGCTCTTTAGTGCGGCAACGATCGGCGGGCTTGCCGATTCCTTTGCGGTTAGCGCATTGTTCGGCAATCCTTTGCGGATCAAATGGCCGGAATGGATGGGGACTAACATTATTTCCCGCAACCGGGAGCGATTGATTGGCGAGCTTGTGAAGATGGTGCAAAATGAATTGCTGACCATCCCGAACATTAAGGAAAGGCTTGACGAATACAACATTGCGGATGTGCTGGTCACCTATTTGAAGCAGCATGGCGGCGAAGAAGGCGTAAACGATATTTTGCAGCAGCTAGCGGATGATGTGATTACGACAATCGATTTGCAGGAGCTGGCCAAAACGGTACAAATCTTCTTGTTTGAGCATGCCGATTCGATACCGGTCGCGGATATCGCGGCAGATGCCGGCGATTGGACGATCCGTAATGGCTACGATGACCGTATGATCGAATTTTTGATCCCGGAGCTCATGAAAATCGTGAAGTCGGCCGCTTTTGGCACCGTAATCAGCCAAATCGTTGATTCTGCGATTCGTTCTTATGAGGGTGATCAATTTAGAAGAAAGCTGATAGATGCTACAGCGGGCCTGGAATCGGCGAATATTAGCGGCAGGTTGCAGCAGTGGCTGGTGTCATTTTTGGAGAAATTCCATTCGGAAGATCATCCGCAGCGCATCCAGCTCAAGGCATTCATTGCGCAATTTGTTGAAAGGCTGCGTACCGACGAGCAGCTGCGCAACCGAATTGAAGCGGGCAAGACGACCCTTCTTTCTTCTGTAAAGGAAGAGGTAAAGCTTGATGTTTACATACAGCGGGGACTCGAGTCTATCCGCAGTGCCGCGGCAGCGAACGCGGAAGGGCAGATTACGCGATATCCTTGGATTGAGGAGAAGCTGAAGGAAGGCATTGCTTATTTGGAAGGCAATGCGGAGCTGCTCAACCGCATCGATCAATACGTGAAGACCACCGTGCTCAAATGGATGGAGCAGAAGCACTCGTACATCGGCAAAATGGTAACCGACAAGCTGAACAGCTTCTCTGAGGAGGAGCTTATCGAGCTCGTTAAAGAGAAAGCAGGGCGTGACTTGCAGTACATTCGAATTAACGGCATAGGGGTTGGAGCGCTTATTGGCGTGGTGCTGCATTTGGCAACCTTTTGGATCGGAGGGCAAGCGTAATGGCAATGAGAAAAAAAGCAAATCGCAGCCTGATGCTGCTAGCCGTCTTGTTCGTCCTTGCTGCTTGCTGCGTATATGTGTTCCCGAACAACTGGTGGACGCGCATGCTGCTCTATACGACCGAAGCGGGACTTGTTGGCGCTTTAGCTGATTTATTTGCGGTAACGGTACTATTTCGTCATCCATTTGGGTTGAAGTGGATTCCGCATACCGCAATAATTCCGAGAAATCGCGATAAGCTGATCGAAGGCGTCGCGAGCATGGTTGAGCAGCAGCTGCTCAGCAAAGATTTGTTGAAGGATAAAGTGAGCCAGATTTCGCTGGTGGAGATCGCGATAGCTTGGGTAGATCGCCGTCCAGGCGGCATGCTCGCAGAGCAGGGCTGGAAGCTCGTGTCGGGGCTGCTGGCTAAGCTGGATTTCAAGGGCTTATCCGTCGTATTGGATGAGAAGGCTCGCAAAAGCTTAAGCCGCGTTAATATGTCTCCATATGCCGGCAAGGCGCTGAAATGGGTGATGGACCAGGGCAATTTTCAAAGCTGGCTCAACTATGTTGTTGAGTTTGCAGCTGTTAAGGCAGCCGATGAGCAGACGAAAGTAGCGATAAGGGAGCTGCTTGGCAAGGAGAAGGAGAAATTCGTTAACCAAGGAAGCATTTTTTCCAAGTGGCTCAAAAAAATGGCGGTAGAAATCGCAGAATCAACCAACGCGCTAAATCTCGACGATGCGGCAAACGTGCTGCATGGCGATTTGCAGCGATTAATCAATGACCTGCGAAATCCTCAGCATGAGCTTCGTGTTTTGCTCGAAAACATGGTATACCAGCTGGCTGACCATTTGCAAAATCGCGAAGACGTATCTGCAGCCGTCAACGAGTGGAGAGACGAGGTTATCGAGAAGATTTCCTTCCTTCCTTCGATTGAGGCGTTGCTTGGCAATTTGCGGCAGCTGCTGATGAAGGATCAGGGGCTTCAGCTGGCCTTGCAAGAGAAGCATTCCGTTAACCAAGCGGATATTAAGGATTTGATCAATCAATTTGTCATGTCTTATTGGGACTGGTTTAAGGCGAATGAGGAAACGAAGGGCTGGCTGGAGCAGTACGCCCAGAAATTCGTTCATAAAATGATTGAGACGGAGCATGCGATTATCGGAGTCATTGTGCGCAAAACGCTGGACAGCTTTACAGAGCAGAAGCTGGTGCACTTTATTGAAAGCAAAGTCGAGACCGATTTGCAGCGCATCCGACTGAATGGAGCGTATATTGGCTCCGCGCTGGGAGCAGCTTTTTATCTGTTGCTTTATGGCGTTTATGAGCCGATTTTGCGTTTGTTTTAACGGGAAGCCCTCACTCATTAGCGCTGCTAATGGCGAGGGCTTTTTTTTCATGTAAGCCAATTCATTTAAAAGTAAACCATAAAGTTTGCTTTTACCCCCGTGCAATCCAAAATACAGTCAGGTAGTATGGAGGTAAGCAACAGCTAGAATGAGCAAGGTTAATGAAAATGCAAGAGGGGTAAGGTGAGAGGATGCTGCGTGCGCTAATAGTGGACGATGAATTCGAAATCCGCGAAGGTTTACGTAACCGCTTTCCTTGGGATCATTTTGGCATCGAGGAAGTGCTGGTGGCCGATGACGGAGATACAGCTTTGATGCTCGCAATGGATAAGCGGCCTGATCTGATCGTTACCGATATTAAAATGAACCGGATGTCCGGTCTAGAATTCCTCCGCTCCCTGAGTAAGGTGGAGGATTATAAGCCGGAGGCGATTGTTGTCAGCGGCTATGATGACTTTGAGCTGGTTAAGCAGGCGATGCAAATCGGCGTGCTGGATTATATTCTCAAGCCGATCAATTTGGAGGAGCTAGACCAAATCGTTCGCAAAACGATGGACCATATCCATAAGAAAAAAATGGACCAGCATAACGAACAGCTGCTAATCAACCAAGTTAAATTCGCCATACCCAAAATGCGCGAGGAGCTGCTCAGAGAGATGATTGAGCAGGATTACGATCCTTACCGGGAAGCGAGGCGGCGCCATCGTCTGCAGACGCTCAGCTTGGAGTGGATCGCAAACCAGCAGATGACGCTTGTGGTCGTGGAAGCCGATGATCTGAAGGCGATTGAGAACCGCCACACGAAGGAGAAGGATCTGGTGCTGTTTGGAATTGGCAATGTGGTCAATCAGACGCTGGAGGAGGAATATCCGCACCCCTTCGCGCTTTGCACCGACAGCAGCAGCCGCTGGGTCGTTATCTTAGGCTGCTCGCGCCCAGAGCATGCGGAGCTAAGCCGGGGCATGGCGCAGCTATGCTTGCAGCGAATCAATGATTTTGTGAAGGTGAAGGCGAGCGCTGGCATGCGGACGACACCTTGCACGTTCGAGCATCTTCATGAAATGTATGCGGAAGCGCTGAACGTATTGGAGCAGAAGGCGGTATATGGCGGCAATCGATTATTTACGGAGCAGGGGCTTTATTACGAAGGCGATGGAGGCGACTTGTCGCTTGGCGAGCCCGAGGAGGTGCTTGATCTCGTCAAATACGGATCAGATGATGAAATAACGGCGGCGATGGATCGGTTTGTGGAGATGGTCCAAGCTTGGCGGCTGAGCCAATTGCGGGATATCCAGCAGAAAATATTCGAATGGCTCTTTGAGGTGTTTCGAAGAGCAGCGGCGGCCGGCATTCCGAATAAAAACTGGGGCAGCAACCCGATTGCGGTTTGGGAGCAGCTAGAGCAATATGATACGCTGCAGTCGCTGCGCGTACAGACGGAATTATTTTTGAAAGCGATTGCGGCAGACTTTCGCAAGCTATCCGCGACGCCAAGCCAGATTGTTTATGAGGCGGAAAAAATATTGCACCGCGATTATGCGGAGAGCTTGACGCTGCAAAGCGTGGCGATGGCCGTTCATGTCACGCCCGTATGGCTGAGCAAGCTGTTCAAGAAAGAGAAGCGGAAAACCTTCTTGGAATATTTGACGGAAATACGCATTGAGAAAGCGAAGGAAATGCTGGGAGACATCCAGTATAAGGTGTACCAGATTTCGTATCAGGTCGGCTATAAGGATCCGGTGCATTTCTCCAAGCTATTCAAAAAGCAAGTCGGCTGCACGCCCAAAGAATATAGACGACAAAGGGGCATTGCTGACGAATAAAAGCTGCGGTAACCCGCAAATAGGAACAATGGCATTCATTATGACAGCAAGAGGCAGCTTCCAAGGTGGAAATAGCATGAACCTTCGGAAGCTGCCTCTTTGCGTTAAACGTTGATGCAAATGATAGTAATGAATTAGTTCGATTCTGATGATAAGCCGATCGTTACAATTTTATAGCCACCTACTTGAACCGTATTGTTAACCTGCTCGGAGCTTTTGTCTTCCATAATATTGCTTACGTAGGTTTCGGAAGCAGCGTCTGGATGAATGGCTAAGCTCGCAGACGTGCCGGCTAAATTATACCACCGCGCCATGCTGTCGCCTCTCTCTTCGTTGATCTTCAAGCTGGAGAACGCAAGCTGGTCGCCGTTCCACTTGAGAAAATCATGCGAAGCAGCAAGCTCGCCATTATGAACCCCTGTAAGGACAGCAGTCAGCGGAATGGGGAACCGGTACGCTTCACGGTAAGCATCGAAGCGGTCCGCGGCATCGCCGTACGGAATGATCATCCATTCCGCTTCGTTCGTGCCAAGGCACTGTGCTTCAGGCGTATGGAAAACGCCCCAGTCGCCAAGCTCTCCGACCGAGCGAAGCAGCGTTAACGCGATCGTGTTTCTTCCGTCCAGGAGCACCTCGTATTCATTTAAGCCTTTGCCTGCGACGGTTAAGCCTCTTTGATCCGCGTGCACGTCGATAAAGGTTTGCATATGCTGACAGTTGCTTGGATTTTCCCATTCCTTGGACGGTACGTTTTGGCGCTCTGCGACCTCAAAGATGGAGTCCGCAAAATGGGTTGTTGCCAGAATATCCGATGGCAGCAATACGCGCAGCCTGTGATCAGCGGACTGGTTTTCAATACGCGCATGAACATGCACGCCTGTGCCTTCGCGCTCGAGGCTGACGCGGGTTACGATGACGAGCGGAGCAAGCAAGTCGGATCTGCCAGCCTTCCGCTGCCGGAATGGGGCCATCGTCCGGACTTCTTCCGCGAGCAAGTCATCTGCCCGTGCAGGAATAGATAGCCGATGCACGATTTCGATGGCGGCCCTGTATGGCGAATCCTCAACAATCCGAATTTCGGCTTTGCTGCCTTTTGTCGTAATCGGCAAATCGCCAGCTGGCTGTTTGAAAATATATTCGTTCCCGATATCGCCAACGTTCTCATACTGGCCGAGATCAAGGAACAGCTGTCTGCTTCGCTTGTCATAAACAACGTAGCTTCCGTCCTCCTCAACGGTCAGTCTGAGATGACGATTTTCGAGCGTTGCCGTACCTGTCACCAAGGTCTCGCGTTTATCGGCTTCAGGCTTGCTATCATGCTCGCTTGGTATCCAAGCGAAGGAGCTGTAGCCCATGGAAGGAAGCGTTCCCGTCTCGAAGGTTATGCTCAGCGCGCGTGCCATGTAAGGCTGCCGGAATTTATCGCTTGGCAATTCATAGCCAAAACGCACGCCCAAATCTTGCACGGTGAACGCGATCCGCTCTCCGGCAGCGTTAACCAAATAACCACCAGCATGCGTCCGCTCCTTAACGAGAGCGGCAATGGCCACAGGGTCCTCGCTCTGATCGAAGAAGCGATGCGACCATTCAACCTCAACGGTTATGACAGACGAGCCCTCGTAGCCGCTCGTATTAAAAACGACAAAAGGCGCTGCGGACTCTCCAAATGCTGCAAAATGGCTCGTATTCACTTTTGCGCTTATGAATTTGGCGCTCTCGTTCGTTAAAGCTTTGCCTACCTCCATGCTTTTGGCGAACCGCGTTTGCATCTCTTGGTAGACCTCATCTACGCTGCAGCCGCAAATGCTGTCATGCGGGTGGTTCTGCATCAATGTCTTCCAAGCATATTGGAACAGCCCATGCGGGTAAGGCTTGCCCAGCTGATGCGCTAAGCTTGCGATCGGCTCTGCAACTTTCTCCAGCAGCGTCTGATTGCGCTGATTCAGCTGCTTGATATAGACGCGGGCGGAAGCGGTATTGACTAAGGAATACCAGCCGTCCGTCTGCTGTCCGCGAAGCTCGCCGCGCGTCAAGCTTAAGGTTGGCGGCTGCTCGGCCTGAACGGCCTTTATATAGTCAGCAAAGTTAGAATGCACAAACTCGTAGTCCGGGAAGAGCTCCCTGGCAACGCGAAGCGCTTCAGAGAGATTCGTCTGAATGGGCTGGTGGTCGCAGCCGTTCATGAGCAGCAGCTGCGAGGTTGACGCATACTGCATCGCGCGCGATAAACGATGCTCCCAGTAAGGCTTCGCTTTCAGCGGATCTACCGGAATTTCCATGCCGTTGTTGTACCAGTTGGCAAACAGGATGCCGAGTACGCTGGAGCCGTCAGGCGCCTGCCAGATCAGCTCGGAGAAAGGAGACTCAAGACCGGAGCTATCCTCCACTCGGTTGTTGAAGCCCGTAGCCTTGACGCCTCTTCCGAAGACAGCGGTGTCGATGCCCGCTTGCCTGAGCAGCTGCGCGGCTTGGCCCATATTGCCGAATGAATCGGGGAAATAGCCAAGCTTCGAGATCGGTCCGTATTTTGCCGCATCCCGGTGCCCGATTTGCAAGTTTCTGACATTCGCTTCGCTGCTCGTAAGAAATTCGTCCTGCAAAATATACCAAGGGCCAAGCGACAGCTTGCCTTCATCACAAAGCTTTTGGATTTGATCGCGTTTCTCCGGGTATACCTGCAAATAATCGTCCAAAATAATCGTTTGCCCATCCAAATAAAAGCTGCGGAAATCAGGATCGGACTCGAACGTTTCCAGCAGCGTGTCCATCGTTTCAATAAGCTTCACATGATGGGCCTCGTAAGGCATATACCATTCTCTATCCCAATGGGTGTGGGAAATGACATGTACCACCCTTTTAGATGCAGTCATCGTTGTTCCTCTTTTCCGTGAAAGGTTAGGTATTACGGGAATAGTGTAATGAATCCGCAGCTTGGTCACAATGAGGGAAAAACAAACTTTAAGGGGAATTATTATCGTTTCGGGCCGAAAGAGCCAAAAGGCATAGAGATGCTCCTGCATAAGAGGAAATTGCATCTTGCAGGATGAACGGTAATGCGTATAAAATCGAGGACAAGTCTACCTGCGCGCAGGGGGCAGCATAGTCGAAGGAAGGTACATGCAGATGAATAAAGTTTCCTTTCGGTTGGCCTCATCCTTCCGCAATCGGATGATTCTAATCTTTTTTATGATCATAATCGTTCCGTTTCTGCTCTTCGCGTATTATGCGCATATCAAATCGATTGAGGGCATTTCCAATACGAATACGACGATGTCCATGAGTTATCTTCTCCAAGCGAGAAAAAACTTTGAAATCTATCTCAATAAATTAAACGATCAGGTTAATGAAGTGATCGGCAATAAAGCGCTTCAGGATTTGCTCGAAAAAGAGCCAAAGGACCAAGCAGAAGAGGAAGCGTTTACAGTTAATTTGTTGACCGTGCTGTATCATGCTACTCCGGCGATCGATGGGTTCAGGGTCAAGGTTTATCCGATCAAGCCAACCGATTATCCCTCGTACATGAGGACGATAGATGAATCGGTTCGCATTGGCGACCAGTATTGGTTCCAGCGCTCCAAAGCGACAGTCAGCCCGACTTGGTACCTGACCATGCCGCAGCAGGGCAAATACGCAAAGCCGCTGCTCTCCTATGTCAAACGTTTTTCGGGGCTGTACGACCAGAAAGTTAGAGGGATCATTGCTACGGATTTATCCGAGGACTATTTGAAACGTTATTTCTCGCCATCCGACCAGCTGAAGGACCAAAAGCTGCTGCTTATCAATGAGAAGGGCGTCGTGCACTACGATTCATCGGCTAATGAATGGACCGGCAAGGAGTTTCCGTCAGCCCCCTTTATCTCCTATATGAACACCGGGGATGAAGGCTCCAAATCCATTACGCTCAATGGGCAAACCTATCTGGCGACCTATATTAAAATGGCAAACCATCCGTGGACCATCGTCAGTCTGACTCCCCTGCACGAGCTGACGGGAACGATTGATGAGATTAACCGGATGCTCGTTATTTTTCTGATCGTCTATCTGGTCTGCTGCATTAGCGTCGTCTTTTATATTACCGCCTATTACACGCAGCCGATTGCTCATCTGGTTCGCATTATGAGAAGGCTGGAAGCGGACAATCTGCATTATTTGCTTCCATGGTCGTCGCGTAAGGACGAGGTTGGATGGCTTTACCGAGGGGTTGGCAGCCTTGTGCAGAGGATTGAAGGGTTGATTAAGGAAGCAGCGCGCTCGGAGAGAAACAAAAAAGCGCTCGAATTCCAAGTGCTGAGCCATCAGATTAATCCACATTTTTTGTATAATACGTTGGAATCGATTCGGTGGAAGGCGGAAAACCATGGCCGCAGCGACATTAGCGAGATGGTGTCGGCACTCGGCAATCTGCTAAGGCTCAGCCTGAACCAGGGCAAGGAGATTACAACGCTGCGCCGCGAGATCGAGCAGGTCAAAGCATATGTGTTAATTGAACAAGCGCGAATGGGGAAGGTTGTTCGCATCTTGTATGCTTGCGAGGAAGCGACGATGGATTTGCCGTTTTTGCGGCTTCTGCTGCAGCCGCTTGTGGAAAACGCGATTCAGCACAGCGTGCGGGACAATTTTGAGAAGGGCAAAATCATCATATCGGCTAGAAAAGAAGGCGACGACATCGTTATCGATTTGAGTGATAACGGAAAAGGCATTCCGGCTTCGGTTCTGGAGCAGCTGGAGAAGGAGGAGGAGCCTAGCGTCCAGTTCTCCCATACGCGCAGGGGAGTGGGGCTTCGCAATGTGAACGACCGGTTAAAGCTTTATTTTGGCGACGCGTACAAGCTCCAGATCGAGACAGGGCCCGAAATAGGCACGAAGATTACGTTAAGGCATCCTATCCTGAAGGAAGGTCAGGATTTGGATGCGATTGGGAATGGGTGAAGCGTGAGTATCTAAGGAGGCATAACCTTGAAAAACAAACGTACAAACACATTTGTTATAAGTTTACTCCTGATTTTTATGCTCGTTTTTACCGCTTGCTCGTACAATGGCTGGGGAGGCGGAGATGCGGCAAAGGGAGTTCGCACGACGAACAAGGAGCCGGAACCTGCTAAAGCTCCCGTCACGCTGAAGCTGCTGACTTGGGCCGATGATACGTACCAGGAGCTGTATGACAAATTTAATGCGAGATATCCTTGGATTACGATTGAGCCCATTCCAATCGAGGGCGGCGATGACGGCATTTTGGATCAAATACTTGCGCTTCAGGCTGCAGGTACGCCTGCTGATCTGACGTGGGTCGTGGGTGACCTGCTGCGCTTCGAGCAGCATGGCCTCTTAGAAAATTTGAAGCCGTATATGGACGCCGATGCTTCCTTCCAAGGAAAGGTGCTGCCTGACGGTTACTTCGATACGATGGCGTTTAATGGCCGCAGGCTTGCGGTGCCGTTCGTTGACGTGCCGATGTGGATTGTCGTGAACAAGGATCTGCTTGCGAAGCATGGCGTAGATATGCCGCCGAATAATTGGACCTTTGATGATTTTCGAGATATCGCAAGGCGAGTGACGGAGCCTGCGGCGGGCGAATACGGCCTGACAACGAGCAGCGACTTCGTGATGCGCCTGCTCCCGATGAAAGCGGCGGCCGACGGACACGCTCCGAATTTAGCCTATTTGAATGAGCGACTGACGCAAAGCCTGCTTAACACGCCGGCTGTTATGGAGGATGTGCGCTGGCTGACGGAATTCGTCACCAAGGACGGCTCGATGCTGTCATGGAGCAAATCGGCAGAGCAGGGCGACGTGGTCAAACAATTCATCAATGGCAAAACCGCATTTGAAATCGGCGGAGACTGGCTGCTCCCAAAGCTGCAGAAGGAAGCGAAGTTTGAATGGGATATTCTGCCCTTTCCTAGAGGCAAGGTTAACCAATTTTCCTTCCATATTCTAGGTCCGCTTGCGCTGCTGAGCGGCTCGAAGCATAAGGAGGAGGCGTACAAATGGATTAGCTTCCAATTCGAGACGGAGGCGCAAAAGTGGAAGATCGAGAAGGGCGCCAACGCCTCCGTCATCGAGCCGGAGCTGACGGCGTATATCGATCAGGTTCCTTTGTGGCAGGGGAAAAACATAGAGGCGGTCAAGATGACCAAGGATAACGGGCTCGTGCTGCCAGGCGCAACGATTCCCGGGTTTTCCGAGTACAACTGGATCAACGTGATTAACGATATCGTCTTCCAGGGACATGATATTAACCGGATCATTGCGGAGACGGAAGCATGGAACAAACAAACGCTGGAATTGCGGAAGAAGTGGAAGCGGTAATTCGCCGGATAGGCTGTCTAACAAGGTATTTGCCTTGTGGGGCAGCTTTTTTTTGTATCAAGAGGGTGTGCGGGTAACTCATGCTAGTTAGATTGAGCTGGTTATACGCTGAATGCTGGTTAGTGCATTTACGTGCATGCTTTCACCAAAGGCTAGATATCCTGCGTATTCCTCTCTCATTCGCCTGCAAGGACAAGCCAGAGGCGATGAGGATAAACCTAAACCACAAAGTATAAGAATGGCTCATAGTAAGCCCTTATAGCCTCCATTAGAATAAAAGTATCACATATGGGGAAGGGAAATTGATATGAAATCTAATGGAGTCATTCGGGAATTGCTTAGAAATCGCACGTTGCTGCTCATGTTCCTGCCCGTAGCGACGCTCCTTTTTCTCTTTAATTACTTGCCGCTCGCAGGGCTGGTCATTGCCTTCAAGGACTTTGACTTTGCCAAAGGTATTTTCGGCAGCGATTGGATGGACCCGCTGCTGAACAACTTTGACTATTTGTTCTCCTCCTCCACCGCTTTCCGGGCGATGAGAAACACGATTCTGCTAAACGCATTGTTCATTACGGTGGGGCTGCTGTTCGAGGTTGGATTTGCACTCCTGCTTAACGAGATTAGGAACAAATATTTTAAACGGGTAACGCAGTCGTTAACGTTCCTGCCTTTCTTCATTTCATGGATTGTCGTTGGCGTGTTCGCTTACAATCTCATGAATTTCGAGAGCGGGGCGATCAATCGTCTCCTTGAAACGATTGGCATGCAGCCGATCGATTTTTATAGCGAAGCCGGCCTATGGCCGCTGATTCTAACCATCGCGGTGCGGTGGAAGGTTACAGGCTACGGAACAATCATTTATTTGGCGGCACTCACGTCAATCGATAATTCGTATTACGAAGCGGCTTCGATCGACGGAGCGACCAGATGGCAGCAAATTCGCTACATCAGCATACCGATGCTGAGGCCTACGATTATCATTTTAACGCTGCTTGCGGTGGGAAGAATTATGAATGCGGATTTCGGGATGTTTTACGCGATGGTTGGCGATGCTTCTCTCTTGTTCCCGACGACAGACGTTATCGATACGTTCGTTTATCGCAGCTTGCGCAAATCTGGAGATATCGGAATGGCATCTGCGGCGGGCTTCCTGCAATCGATTATCGCATTCGTGCTTATTATCGGCAGCAACTATGCAGCTCGCAAAATAGACAAGGATTCGGCGATATTCTAAAAACGTCATTTTACATCAAGGGAGGATCATCCATATGCTTGCGAAAAAGTTTTCCATCTCACAGTTTATCATCATTGTAGCCATCTCCCTGTTCAGCTTGTCCTGCCTGTTTCCGTTCATTATGGTTATTTCGGGCTCGCTTAGCACGGAGAAGGACATTATGGATTATGGGTATACGTTATGGCCCAAAAGCATTACGTTTGACTCTTATCGCATTCTGTTTCTCGGCTCGACCCGCATCATTGATGCCTATGGCGTCAGCTTGTTCGTAACGGTAGCGGGCACGGTGCTGTCGCTGTTCGTCACAAGCATGGGCGCATACGTCATGGCGAGGCGGTCGTTTAAGTACCGGAATATTTTGTCCGTCTACGTCATTATTACGATGCTGTTCAATGGCGGACTAGTGCCTTGGTACATCATTTGCGTCAGATATTTGGATCTGAAAGATACGCTTTGGGCGCTTATTTTACCGATGCTCGCCAATGCGTTCAATATGTTCCTCATCCGAAACTTTATGTTATCGATACCCGAGGACATGAATGAATCCGCGAAGATGGACGGAGCGGGCGATTTTAAAATCTTTTACCGCCTCATTGCGCCGCTCTCTTTGCCGGTACTTGCCACAGTAGGATTATTCGTAGCGCTGAGCTACTGGAATGACTGGTTTCTTGGCCTCATGTTCGTCGATAAGCAGGAGCTTCAACCGCTCCAGCTGCTGCTGCGAACGCTCATATCCAATGTGGAATTTTTGAAGAGCTCGAGCAACGCGTCAGCCATGCAGCGAATATCGGCGCAGATTCCTTCGGAATCGATCAAGATGGCGCTGACGGTCGTTACGATCGGGCCAATCATTTTCTTGTACCCGTTCGTTCAACGGTTTTTCGTAAAAGGTTTGATGGTTGGCGCTGTAAAAGGATGACTATGTCGGCATCAGCCGTGTAGTATATAAATCACAAGCTAAGGGGAGAGGTTTACATGCAAAAAAGCAGAGCAAAACTGCCGCTACTTATTGCCGTCATTATGCTGTTTAGCGTTATTCTGGCAGCGTGCAGCTCAAACAACGGAAATGCCCCAAGCAATGAGGCAACGAATGCGCCTTCGAATGCATCAGGGGAGAAGCAGGAGGATGAAGTTACGCTTAAGTTTTATTTTGGCGGGGATAAAAAAGCGGCTACGGACGAGGTTTGGTCCAAGGTCAGCGAATACGTGAAGGCTAAAGGGCTTAACGTAAAGTTTGATATTAACTTTATCCCGTTCGGCGATTTCAAAGAGAAAATGCTCGTTATGGCTGCTTCCGGCGATAACTGGGATATGAATTTCGACGGCGACTGGCTGTCGTACAAGCAAATGGCCGCAAAAGGCTCCTATATGGCGCTGAACGATTTGCTGCCTGAGTATGCTCCAAATCTGCACAAAAAGTACGAGGAGCAGGGAACGCTGGCTGCAGCAACAGTTAACGGCAACATCGTAGGTCTTCCTTGGACGATGAAAATGAATGAGCGCAAGTTTACCGGCTGGCGTTCCGATCTTGTAGAGAAAGCAGGCCTTGATATTCCTGCGGGCTCCATCAAGACGATTGAGGATGTCGACAGATTGCTGCGCGAGCTCAAAAAAGCGTATCCAAACGAAAGAATTTCCCGCACGCCGCCCGTTTCGCTCATTATGATTCGTGATGAGTGGGTTGACCTTAACTTCCACGGTCTCGGCTTCTATTTGAGCGACGATAAAATTACGGTTAAACCGGTTGAGCAGCAGCCTTTCTATCTTGAAGCTGCGAAGCTTGCCAAGGTTTGGTATGACGATAACCTCATCAACCGCGACGCTATGATTGACAAATCGGATGAAGCGGCTGAGTGGAGAAACGGCAAAAAGCTGTTTACCGTAACGTCGCATGAGTGGGTAAGCGCAAATCCAGGTTTCTCTGATCCAACGTTCAAAATGGAATCTGCCGAGCTTTATCCTGACAAACGTTTCGTTAACCGTACCGCTCTTGCCAACGTCGTTGCGATCAACCGCAATTCCAAAAACCCAGAGCGCGTCCTTCGCTTCCTCGATATGATGGAAACCGACAAAACGCTGTATGACCTTGTGCAATACGGCATCGAAGGCAAAACCTATGTATTGAACGGTGAAACAGCCGAGTATCCAGAAGGCATGGAAACGACAACGAGCAATTACATGGAGTGGGGCGGCCAATGGGCATTCTGGAAGCCGCAATTCATGCGTCCGACTATGACTTACGGCAAGGACTTCTGGCTGAAGGAAGCTGAGTTTGCAAGCAAGCCTAACAACGTAAACTCTCCAATTGACGGCTTGTTCATCGCGGAAGACAATATGAAAAATGAAATTGCCAAACGCGACACGGCAAACGATGAGCTGAACAGACCGATTGAGTTTGGCGTCGTCAAAGATGTTGAGAAAGCGGTAGCCGATTATATCGCAACTCAAAAGAAAAACGGCCTTGACGTCATCATCGCTGAAACGCAAAGACAAATCGATGAATTCCTTGCAGCCAAAAAATAATACGCACACCACATGAGAAGCCGACCTGCTATTAAAAAAGGGAGGCTTCTCCTTTGAATCATAATGTAAGCGAATACATTTTCTTAATATGGAATACGCATACGTTCAAGCTAAGCTTTACCAAGGCGACAACAGCAAGCTGAATCCGCAAGGCAGCCTTAATCCGCGAGCCTGGTCCCCCGGGACCAGGCTCTTTTTTTTGAAAATACAAAAGCAGAGAGGGAGGTGGTAGGATCGACCAATTGAACGACAGGCTTTTGTTTCTCTATCATTCCAATCAATGAGGAGGCAAGTATGATGGTAAAAGGAAGGAATCAAGCGTACGTAATCGCTTTGCTTGTTTTTGCACTTATTTCCACGCAGCTTTCGTTTTCTTCATCCAAGGTTTCCGCAGCTACGAATCTAGCGCTAAACAAAAGCGTAACGGAAAGCAGCCATACCCAGAGCTATGCAGCTTCAAACGTTACCGATGGCAATCAAGGCACCTATTGGGAGGGAGCGGCAAACAGCTATCCGAGCTGGGTCAGAGTGGATCTCGGCAGCAGCCAGACCGTCAATCAAGTTGTTCTTAAGCTTCCGGCGACATGGGGAGCACGTTCGCAAACCTTATCGGTGGAGAAGAGCAGCGACGACATCGCTTACAGCACGGTCGCTGCTTCAACTGCCTATTCATTTAGCGCGGGCACCAATGCGGTGACGATTAATTTTGCCAGCGCGAGCGCGCGATACATTAAAATTAGCATCACTGCAAATACGGGGGCCAGCGGCGGTCAGCTATCCGAGCTGGAAGTATATGGACCGGCAACGATACCATCGCCGACTCCAACTGCTACGATGCAGCCTACTGCTGCGCCGAGCTCTTTCTCGGCTTTTGCTCAAACGGCGGCTTCCAGCTTTACGAGCCAGTTGGGCACGCAATTGGAAGCCTCCAGCGAAGGCGGGCAAAATGTTGCCTTCGTGGATAACGGGGATTACATCGCTTTCGATAATGTGAATTTCGGAAGCGGCGCCTCCTCGGTCGCGCTGCGCGTAGCGAGTCAAACGAGCGGCGGCAATATCGAAATAAGGCTGGATAGCGCCAGCGGTACGTTAGCAGGCACATGCGCGGTGACGAGCACGGGCGGCTGGCAATCCTGGACTACGAAAAACTGCGCGATATCGACGATAAGCGGGGTGCATAATCTGTATTTGAAATTTACCGGCGGAGCCGGAAATCTGTTTAATGTGCAGTGGTTTAAGTTCGCAGCCGCTTCGCTTGGCGGCGATGTGGTCGGCAAAATATTTGCCGGCTATCAAGGCTGGTTCACCGCAGGCGGTGACGGCTCTCCGCTTAACAATTGGACGCACTGGTCGAAAAACAACAATAACCTTACGGCGAATTCGAACGTGAATTTCGAGATGTATCCGGATTTACGGGAATATTCCAAGCTTTATCAGACGAATCTGGGCAATTTGGGCAACGGCCAGCCAGCTAAGCTGTTTTCTTCTTATGATCAGGAAACGGTCAACAAGCATTTTGAATGGATGCAGACGTACAACATCAGCGGAGCGGCGCTTCAAAGGTTTGGAGCGGATGCGAACTATGCGCCGAGTAGCTGGAACCAGAACCGCGACAGCGTAGCCGTTAAGGTGAAAAATGCAGCAGAAGCATACAGCCGCAAATTTTATGTCATGTATGATATTACGGGACTTGATCCAAACCAATGGGTCAATGCGGTCAAAAATGATTTTACGAACAATGTAGTCGGCACAATGAATCTGACCTCCTCGTCGGCTTACGCCAAGCAGGACGGGAAGCTTGTCATTTGTATTTGGGGAATCGGCTTTACCGACCGGCCGGGAACAGCAGCGGAATCCGCGGACTTGATCGCTTGGTTTAAGAACCAAGGCTATTACGTCATCGGCGGAGTGCCAACCCATTGGCGCAATGGCGACAACGATTCGAAGCCGGGTTTCCTTGATGTGTACAAATCGCTTGATATGCTGTCTCCGTGGTTTGTCGGACGGTTCAGCCAGCTTGCGGGAGCCGATCATTACAAGACCAATCAATGGCAGCCCGATTATGCATTTACACAGCAAAATGGCATCGTGTATCAGCCGGTTATTTGGCCGGGCTTTGCTTGGAAAAACATGAAAAATGGCCCCGTTAATGAAATTCCGCGGCTTCATGGCGATTTTATGTGGCGTCAGGCTTATAATTTGAAGAGCCTCGGCGTGAACACGGGTTACATTGCGATGTTTGACGAGTATGACGAAGCGACGGCGATTGCCAAAGCGGCGGAAAACAGCTCGATGATTCCAAACAATCAATATTTCCTTACCTTGGATGCAGACGGCGTCGCCGTATCCTCCGATTTTTATTTGCGGCTGACCGGCGACATTGCAAGGCTGTTCAATAATGAAATACCGCTTACCGTGAATCACCCGACTAGCCATCAATAAATAGCAAGTAAGGCGCTCCTCTAGCAGGAGCGCCTTTTTGGCTTATAATGGAGAGTGAAAGCAACGGGAGAGGAGTGATTTTTTATGCAGGAGATTAAGTCTATTATTTTTGACTTTGACGGGACGCTTGCCGATACTTGGCCGGTAATGTATCAGGCTTGTGCTGGCGTATTCCAAAGGCATGACAACCGGGAAGTGTCGATTGAGGATATTTATACGATGGCGGGACCAACGGAGCTGCAGATCATCGAGCGGCATTTGGCGAATCGGGAGCAGGTTGAAACGGCGATAAATGAGTTTTTAGCAGACTATGAGCAGCATCATGAGGAGCTTGTGGAGCGAAACGTGGCGATTGCGCAGATGCTTAGCACCCTTCGGCAGGCGGGCTTTGGAGTAGCTTTATTTACAGGAAAATCTCGGCGCACGCTGGATATTTCGCTGGACAAACTGGGCTGGGACGTGGGCTTTGATAAAATCGTAACCGGTGACGATGTGCAGAAGCGCAAGCCTTCGGCTGAAGGCATTCATCAGATTTTGAGCGCGCTTGGCTGGGCGCGCGAGCAGACTATTTTTGTAGGCGACAGCAATGATGATATGCAAGCGGGCGAAGAGGCTGGCGTAAGAACCTTTGCGGCACAGTGGATGGCAGTGGTACAGGATAAGCATTACCGGATCCAGCCGGAGCGTATTTTTGATTCGGCCGAGGAGTTTCAGCAGTTTGTAATGGAGCGGCTAACCAGCGGTTAAATCCAGCTGCAACGCAGCAAAGGAGTGTCCTTATTCATAGGGCGCTCCTTTTTTAGTATATAAAGCACCGAGGAGGGGACAATCGTAAGATGGAATAATTGTACATAAGGAGAAGCGGGATATGGATGTTTTTCTGCAGGAAGTAAAGGAGCGGTTTGGTGGAAACGACGATTTCCTCATGCAGCCGGACAAGATTTACGGGGAACCCGTAGTTTTGCTCGGTTTTACATCGCTGTTTGATTTGGTCAGCACAAAAATAGCATTGCGAAAAAATGTAGACAACGCTAATCCTGCGCCAAAAACGTTAGCGGACATCATGGCGCTATCCGGAGAGGTAAGAGAAATAGATATAAACGAAGCCCTTACCTTGTTTGTCGGGGGCAAAATGATTATTTTTTTCGAGAATGAACGAAGCTGTGCCATTGTCGATCCGTTCCCTATTGTCTTAAATCGGACGGTGGAATCCCCTACGAATGAGAACGTGCTTCAAGGGCCGATGAGCTCGTTTATCGAGGATATCGATACGAATATCGGGATCGTCAGGAAGCAGATTACGTCAAAGCATGTCCGGGTAAAATCGTTTTTGGCAGGAGACGATCAGCAAAAGAAGCTTTCGCTTATTTATGACGACCATAATTCCGATCCTGAGCTTGTCAGCAAAGTAATAGACCAAATCGAAGCCAACTTGCATAGAGAAATTAATAATTTGCAAAACCTTGCGAAAATGATGGGCTTCTCCTCATGGTCAGCCATTCCAAAATTCAATACGACTGAACTGCCGCAAGAGGTAGCCATTGCATTGAATAAAGGAAGAGTCGTGCTATTTATCGATCGATTTCCTTTTGCGCTAGTGCTCCCAAATCTGCTTTGGGATATGTTTGCGCTCGAAAATGACCGGAATTACCCGATTCCTTTAACGATAGTCATTCGCACTTTGCGGGTGATTGGCGTACTGACAACGCTGCTTGCTCCGGGTTTGTATGTGGCTCTCGTTGCCGTGAATCCAGAGGTATTAAGGATAGAGCTGGCCTTAAACATTGCCGAAAGCCGCGAAGGCGTGCCGTATCCGGCGATCGTTGAAATTATTTTGATGCTGGTCGTGCTGGAATTAATTATTGAAGCGAGTACTAGGCTGCCAAAAAGCATCGGTCCAACGATCACGATGGTAGGAGGCATTATTTTGGGACAAGCTGTCGTAACGGCAAGACTCGTGAGCAATTTGCTCATTATCGTGCTTGCAGCTACGACGATAGCGAATTCTACAGTGGTTGGCTTTCAAAATTCGCTCTCGATCCGTCTGTTCAAATACTTAATCGTCATTTTAAGCGCCATCTATGGGGTTCTCGGACTGCTGGGAGGCTTGGTTATATTAAGCGCCTACCTCGCCAGCCTCACTACGTTTGGTATTTCATATTTGAATTTTAGTATGAAAAAGGGTGAATTCGAAAATGGATAGATCTTATCATGTCGTGCTGATGTACGGTCTGACTCAACTAGGGTTTGTGTTTTTTTTCTATCCTGTTGATATTATCGCAAGCACAACGGAGGGTCATTGGGTTGCCATAACATTAGGGATCGCCGTCAATATGATTGTCGTTTGGGCTTACATGAAGGGGCTAAGCTATTTTCCAAAACAGGATATCATCAGTATTTACTTGGGTGTCGGCAAGTGGGCAGCCATTCTTTTTTTATTGCCGCTTGTGCTGTTTTTGATACTCGTCAACATCATTACGGTACGGGCTTTCGCTGAGATCACTACCCTTGTATTTCTTGCCGATACGCCGATGTGGGCGATTATGGGGTTTCTTATTGCCATTTCAACCTATATCACTTTAAACGGGGTGAATGCAATCTTTCGGACGGGATTGCTGCTAGCCATTTTATTTCTTCCGTTGATCTTATTCACGACCAGCATATCGTTTCAAAATGTAGACCTCCGCTATTTGTTTCCGTTGTTCCGGACCGACTTTTCGTTTTTGACAAAGCCAGCCTATCTTAACAGCTTTTCTGCATTTGCCGGGAACTTTCTGTTTCTTGGCTTCGTGCAGCCGTTTTTCTCTTTTCAGCGCAAAAAAGTGATGATATCGTTGGCGGCGCTCGTTCCGTTTTTCTTTTTGTCCATTTACCTCCCCCTTCTTACATTCGGACAGGCGACCGCTTCAACGTTCAAATTTCCATTCGTTATGCTTGTCAGCACGATCCACATCAATTGGCTGATGTTTGACCGGGTAACGATTTTTTTGCTGCTGAGCCTAATTACGTTTACGATGTTGTTTATTTCCATGCTGCTGTGGGAGGTCAGCCGTATTTTAAACCGGACCATGCCTAAAGTTAAACTAAATTATATTGTCATTGCCGTATCCGCGACGATTTATATATGCTGCTTAATGATTTTGAATTGGCAGGAAGTTCAGTCGTTTATGATGTGGAATACGTTTTTACGTTTTTTTGTATTATTCGCGATTCCTTTTTCCGTTTTATTTCTAGGGCTTCGTTCCAGAAGGATGTATAAAGATGAGAGTGCTTAGTTCGCTAATTGCCGTCTGCATCGTTCTTTTCCTAAGCGGATGCTGGGATAACCGAGATATCAACCACCGGGTATTGCCTGTTGTAATGGGTGTCACGATGAAAGAGAACGAATACCTCATCTATCTGCAAATCCCTGTACCAAGCGGGAATACGACAAAAACGAAAATTGTTACCGGAGCAGGGAAAACGATCAATCACGCGGTGGATAAAATCAGTGCGAATTTGGAGGATCATGTAGATTTGCTGCACGTGAAGGTCATTCTTGTGGATACAAAGTATGCGCAGAAGGGCTTGGATGATATCATCGCTGATTTTATGAGAGGACGGGATGTATCTACCAAGACGCTTATCGCAATATGCGATGATGATATGGATCATTTTTTTACTTCTGCGACGCAAAGTATGGAGCCCAAGGGAACGGCGCTGTATGATTTTTTTGAAAAAAATGCAGGCTGGAATCCGCAAATTGCGCTTACCAGGGTGTGGGAAGTATACCGCAGCATTCACTCCTATACGCGGGATGTAGCGATCCCGGTCATTCGGTCGGGAAAAACGACTGTCGTTCAGCATATAGGTGCAGCGGTCGTGAAAAACGGGAAAATGGTCGCGCAAATCAATCCGGATGAAACGCTGCTGTTCAACGCTTTTAACGGAGAAAGCACACAAGGGAAAATCGAAGTCAGCAACCATGCAAGCGTACTTATCATTAGCAATGCGATAACGAATAAAAGTTTGATGGTAAACAGCATGCCGATTTTGAAAAGCAATCTAAAATTAAAGGTCGTCATTTTGGAAACGAAGGGCAATCCTACGACCGAGACGATTAAGCAGGAGCTTGAAGACGTGGTGAAGCAGCGGTTCGACCAGATGTTTGCCAAGCTTCAAAAGAGCGGCGCAGATATTTTAGGGACAGGCCAATATTTTCGGAGTGAACTATCGAGAGCAGAGCTCAAAAATTGGCGAACAAAATATTATTCCGAACTTAAGCTGGAGCTTCAAGTGGATGCGATTATTGAAAATACAGGATTTCTAAATATGAAGTAATAAAGCGAAGAGTATAGAAATAGGGATGATTTTGGGGAGCGGAGAGCCGCATCTTGGAATCATCCTTTTTTTTGCCCGGAGGGGTGAGAGAAAAGAGGACAATAATAGGACATAAAATTTATAGATGCCTCATTTGGAACGCAGCGCGATTGGCTTACACTAAACATGACAAAACAAGGGATGGTGGGAGCATGGCAAAAATTACGGGTATCAAATGCATTCGTACGCGAAAAAACGGCACTTGGACGATCGTGAAGGTGCAGACAGACCAAGACGGTTTATATGGAATCGGCTCCGCCTCGGACATTTATAATCCCGAGGCTGTCGTGCAGGTGATTGAGCAGCTTCTGGCGCCGCTGCTGATCGGCAAGGATGCCGCGAACATAGAAGATCTTTGGCAGACGATGAATATGAGCGGCTACTGGAGAAACGGCGCGATATTGCATACCGCGATCGGCGGCATCGATATGGCATTATGGGATATTAAAGGCAAGGAAGCGAACTTGCCGATCTATCAGCTGCTTGGCGGGGCAAGCCGTGCGGCCGTCCCCTGTTACGGTCATGCGGGCGGCGCGGATATTGGGGAGCTGAAGGAAGACGTGCAGCGCTTCATGGAAGAGGGCTATTCGGTCATTCGCGTCCAGATGGGCGGGTATGGCGGGGGCGGCTTCATTAATGGCGATAAAGCAAACCTGCCAGAGGGCGCATGGACGAAAGGTCCGGTATTTGATGAGCAGGCGTACCTGAATGCAATCCCAAGCATGTTCGAGCAGCTGCGGGTAGCTTTCGGCATGGGCGTTCAGTTCACGCATGACGTGCATGAGCATCTCTCGCCTATTAATGCGATACAGCTGGCGAAGCGAGTGGAGCCTTATGGTTTGTTCTTTCTCGAGGATGCGCTGGCGCCGGAGCAGATCGGCTGGTACCGCCAGCTGCGCCAGCAGAGCGCTACGCCTCAGGCGGTTGGCGAGCTGTTCGTCAATCCGCAGGAGTGGACGGAGCTAGTGAAGGAGCGGCTGATCGATTTCATCCGCGTTCGCGTCTCGAAGGCTGGCGGCATAAGCGCATGCCGCAAAATCGCGGCGTTATGCGAGGCTTTTGGCGTGCGGACCGCTTGGCAGGAGGGCGGAGAAAACGATCCCGTCAATCAAGCGGCAGCGGTGCATCTGGATATGGCGATCTGGAATTTCGGCATCCAGGAGGTCAATCATTTTCGGGCGGAGGAGCTGGATGCTTTTGAGGGACATATCGTTAGAAAAGGCGGCTACCTCTATCCATCGAACAAGCCGGGCCTTGGGATCGAGCTTGATGAATTGAAAGCGCAATTGCTCGTTGGCGAGGACTGGAATCGGTCCGTTTATCATAATCCTTATCATCTTGACCGTAAGGCGGACGGTACGTTAGTGCGCCCATAAAATAGCTACGGAGGTGCTTTTTATCATGAAAACGATCGCTGTCACGGGCGGGAGCGGCAAGCTGGGAACGCAGCTGATTAAGGAGCTTCAGCAGCAGGGCCATCAGGTTGTCTCCTTGGATAACCAGAGATCAAATGAGCTGCGCTGCAAGCAAATCAAGGTAGATTTGACCGATTTCGGGCAGGTCGTATCCGCGCTTCATGGCGCAGACGCGATTGTGCATTTGGCGGCTATTCCGGCACCGCTGGTTCATACTTACCCATATATTTTCGCTAACAATACGGTTGCGGGATATCATATTTTGGAAGCGGCATCGATTCTCGGCATACGGAAGGTTGTCATGGGCTCCAGCGAGTCTTCCTATGGCTTCGCATGGGCGCCGACACCGTTCGCGCCGGATTATTTGCCGCTCGATGAGGATCATCCGCAGCAGCCGCAGGAATGTTATGGCCTATCCAAAATAGTCAATGAGCAGACTGCTGCCATGTTCGATCGGAGAAACGGCATGCAGGTCATTTCGCTCCGGTTCTCGATGATTACGAAACCTGAGGAATATAAGCATCTCGCGACTGATAAGCCTGAGGTTTTCAAGCATATTTTGTGGAGCTACATCGATATACGGGATGCCGTCAGCGCATGCATAGCGTCTCTTCAAGTTGAGGATCGCGGGGCGATCTGTCTCAACATTACGAGCAGCGATACGTTGTGCAATTGGGAGACGGAGCGATTGGTGAGCCGCTTTTACCCAGAGGTTACCGATCGCCGAGCGGTGTTTGAAGGCCGCGCTGCCGTCGTCAGCAACCAATTGGCGCAGGATGTATTGGATTGGCGTCCCCTTCATTCGTGGGCGGATCACGTGGAGACGCAGCAGAGGTAAAGTTATTCATAGAGAGACTATCTTGAAAGGTCTGGCATGACCTTTTTGGATGGTCTTTTTTTTGAGGTTTTAGGCAAAGGATCTTTTTCTCACGCCAAATGAGCCGCCCCCTCATCCACCTACTTAAAAAGAAAGCGTTTACCAAAAAACAACTCAAATCGGTATTTTTGTACCTATAGAAGCTAATTTTTGACTGCAAAAGAAAATATCGTCTCATATTTGCCATTGTCTGGATGCGGTAACATTAATGATAGCAAGAGGAAGAAAAATACGTCATGAGAGGTGAGTGAGGGTGGGAAGCATTACGTTCAGCCATGTATATAAGCACTACAAAGGGGAGTCTCGTCCGGCGGTCAACGATTTCCACCTTTCCATTGAGGAGGGGGAATTCCTGGTGCTCGTCGGTCCATCCGGCTGCGGCAAATCAACAACGCTGAGAATGCTGGCTGGGCTTGAGGAAATCACCGAAGGGGATTTGTACATCGATGAGAAGTTTGTCAATTACGTCTCGCCAAAGGATCGGGATATCGCGATGGTTTTTCAGAACTACGCCCTGTACCCGAATCTAACCGTCTATGAAAATATCGCGCTAGGGCTGAAGCTTCGCAAGACAGCCAAGCATGAAATCGAGCTAAGGGTAAACCGCGTTGCGAAAATATTGGAAATCTCGCATTTGCTTGATCGCAAGCCGAGCCAGCTCTCAGGCGGGCAGAAGCAGCGGGTAGCTCTCGGCAGGGCCATCGCAAGGGAGCCGCAAGTTTTTCTCATGGATGAGCCGCTGTCGAACCTCGATGCCAAGCTGCGTGCCCAAACGCGGGCAGAGATCATCAAGCTGCAAAGCGACCTCAAGCGGACGATGGTATACGTCACGCATGACCAGGTGGAAGCAATGACGATGGGGACTAGAATCGTCGTCATGAAGGATGGCGTCATTCAGCAGGTAGCTCCGCCGAGGCAGCTGTATGATGAGCCGGCAAATTTATTTGTTGCCGGATTTATCGGCTCGCCGCAGATGAATTTCGTAGAAGGCAGCCTGATCTTGGAGGAAGGGCATTATTATTTCCTCAATAAGCGGATGAAGCTGCTTGTGCCTGAGCGCTATTATGAGCATTTTGCCATTAGAAGCGGATCGCTTCGCAACTGCGTGCTGGGCGTGCGGCCCGAGCATGTAAGCTTGAAGCGTGAGACGGCAGGCGATTTGGAGGATGAATACGTCCGGTGTGAGGTCTTGATGTCGGAAGTGACGGGAGCCGACTCGTACGTGTATGTGAAGGCGGGAGAGAACACGGTCATTGGCAGAACGGAGCCGGAGATGGTGTTTGTCAAGGAAGAGAAGCTCGTTATGGGCTTCAATATGAACAAGGTGCATTTCTTTGATCAGCAAACGGGCGTATCCTTGGCGGCCGGAGGAGAGGAAGGATGAAGAGGATGAGGATGCTCGGCATCGGTCTTCGTCTCCTTGTGGCGGTGGCGCTGGTGTTTGGAGTCATCCGCTGGATGACAGCGAGCGAACCGATCCTTCACGCGACCTCCGTGAGTACGGAGCAGCTGCTCTCCTTCGAGAGCAAAGCGGAGGCGCTGCCTTATGCCAAGCTGATGTTTCAATTCCCGGAAGCTGCTGACACAGATGACAGCCTGAAGCCTATTGCGATTGCACCTGCTGAATATACGGCAGCCGCCGAGGAAGCGGTACTGAAAACCGGCAACGAGCAAGGCGAGACTGTACTGAGCTGGGAAAATGAGCAGGGCTGGGTCGAGTGGGCGTTCGAGGCGCCGCAGGGCGGCTGGTATGAGCTGCACTTTGAGTACAAGCCGCTTGAGGGAGGCAACGCTTCCGTCGTCCGCGGCGTGCAAATCGATGGCAAGTATCCATTCGTGGAATCGGAGCGAATCGAGCTTGAGCGGCTGTGGAAGGATTCCAAGTACCCGTATGACCGCAATACAATTGGCCAACAGATTCGGCCTGCCCAATCGGAGCTTTCGGAGTGGAGCAGTAAAGCGGCAGCTATTTTCTCCGCATCATCCGAGCCTGTGCTCTATCGCTTGGAGCAGGGGAAGCACACGCTCAGAATCGTTGGGGAAAGAGAGTCAGTTGCCATTCGTGCAATCTCCTTCAAGCCAAAGGAAGCCATTCCTAGCTATGAAAATTACAAGCGCTTACATCCGGAGGTCGAAGCGCAGCCAAGCTGGTACAGCATCATTGAGGCGGAGCAGTTCGAGCGTAAGTCGAGCCTCGCCATCCAGACCGATTTTTGGTCGGAGCCCTACATTTCGCCAGATCCGAAAGGGCGGATTACTTACAACGTACTGGGCGGACAGCGCTGGCGCTTGCCTGGCGAGTGGGTGGAATGGAAGCTTACCGTCCCGGAGAACGGCTGGTATGAAATCGATCTAAAAACGTTCCAGAATTATCGGAACGGCTTCGAGGCTTACCGCACGGTTTCCATTGACGGGAAAACACCGTTTCAAGAGCTGCTTCATTATGGCATTCCGACCAATAAGGAATTTTTGATCGGAGCGCTTGCGGACAACGAGAAAACGCCGATGCTCTTCTATTTGGAGAAGGGAGCGCACACGCTCCGCATGACCGCCGATTCATCGATGGTTCAGCCGGTATATCTGGCATTAAAAGAAACGCTTGACCAGCTCGCTGCGTTCGACCGCCATATCCGCCTGCTAACAGGAAATTACAGCAAGTCGGGCTTCGACGCGAATATCGACTCGACGCGGACTTGGGATATGAAGAAGCTGAAGCCTGATGTGGAGCAAAAGATGGCGGGCTTTATCACCCGCTTAACCGATATTCGAAATTATATTAACGGGCTGAACAAAAAGGATTCCGATTTGTCGGAAGCGATTAAGGGCTCAGTTGCCATTTTGGAGAAAATGCACAAAGACGTAGATGAAATTCCGAATAAAATCAACGACTTTTCCACCATTCAAAACAATATCGGAACGTGGATGGCAACGCTGACGCAGCAGCCGCTGCTGCTGGATTACATCGTGGTGCGCACGCCCGGAACGGAAACGAATTTGAAGGTGGCAAGCACGCTTTCGAGAGTTCCGTATTCCATTGCCGACTTTGGGCGCTCCTTCTACATGGACTATGACACGCGCAAGCATAATCGCAAGGAAGCGTTAACGATCTGGGTTCAGCGCGGACGCGATTACGTCGAGCTGCTGCGCGAGATGGTCGATCAGGATTTTACGCCGAGAACAGGAATCGAGGTCAACATCAATCTGATGACCAATCCCAATATGCTCATTCTCGGAAATGCGGCAGGGGATGTGCCGGACATCGCGCTTGGGGTAGGAGAATCTACGCCAGCCGATTATGCGATGAGGGATGCCGTACAGGATCTGTCTGGTTTTCCGGGATTCAAAGACGTGTTCGACCGTTTTATTCCCGGAGTCGGCCGTTCGCTCAGCTACGATGGGGGCATCTATGGCCTGCCGGAGGTGCAGAACTTCCAGATGCTGTTCTACCGCACGGACATATTAGAAGGCTTGAACTTGAAAGCGCCTGACACCTGGGAGGACGTGTTCGATATGCTCCCGACGCTGCAGGAGAACGGAATGACGATGAACTATCCGAAGAGCGACTTCTCCACCCTTTTCTTCCAAAATGGGGCCGAGGCTTACTCGACGGACGGCTTGAAGGGCACGCTGTCGAGCGATGCCGGCCAGCAAGCGTTCAAACGCTGGACGGAGCTGTACCGGAAATACAATCTTCCAATCGATATTCCGGCTTTCTTCCAGCATTTCCGTGACGGGGATATCCCGATCGGGGTGGCGGATTTTAACACGTACGTCCAGCTTCTTGTCGCGGCGCCAGAAATAACCGGCCACTGGAAAATCGCGCCTCTGCCAGGCATCAAGCAGGCGAGCGGCGAGGTGGAAAGGTGGTCGCCGCAAGGCATTTCCGCAGCGATGATCATGAAGAAGAGCGATCGCAAGGACGATGCTTGGAAGTTTCTTGAATGGTGGACCTCCGAAGAGGTGCAGTCGCAGTACGCGAAGGATATCGAATCCTTTTACGGCATCGAATTCCGATGGAATACCGCAAACGTTGATGCAATGAAAGCACTCACTTGGCCAAGCGACGACTTGAAGGCGCTCCAAGAGCAGGCGCGCTGGGCCAAAAACATGCCTTATGTGCCGGGCTATTATTTCCTGACCAGGGAGATGGAGTTCGCATGGAACCGCACCGTGCTTGAAGGCATCCCGGCGCAGGAGTCGCTTGAGCAGGCGCAGCTTTCCCTGCAGCGTGAAATGGACCGGAGACAGAACAATTTTGGCATAACGGCTGACGACGATCTTCATATTCCGCAAATAACACAACCTTACGAATGGGAGGAACCGCAGAGATGAATACGCAGCTTTCTCCCAGCATAGCCAAGCCTAAGCAAGGATCCGCACTCCGCTTGAAATGGAATCGTTTTTGGCGGGAAATGAGGCGCGACGCGTTTTGCTACCTGTTTCTTGCCCCGTTCCTGATTTGTTTCCTGCTGTTCATCGTCGTTCCGGTCGTGATGGCCGGGACGCTAGGCTTTACGTCGTACGATGGCTTCGGCTCGCTTCATTTTATCGGGATAGACAACTACATCAGCTTGTTCACGCAGGACATTATCTTTCTAACAAAAGCGATACCGAATACGTTTTTGTTCGCGTTAATCGTTGGCCCCGGCGGGTATATTCTGGCGTTTCTGTTCGCGTGGCTTATTCATCAGCTGCCGATCCGCATTCGCGATTATTACACGCTGGCGTTTTATGCGCCGTCGATGGCGGGCGGAGTAGCGCTGTCTGTTGTCTGGATTGCAACGTTCAGCGGCGACCGCGTCGGCTACTTCAACAACTTCCTGCTGAATATGGGCTGGATCGACAGTCCGGTCATCTGGCTGCAGGACCCTAAATATTTGCTCAACATTATGATCATCGTATCGCTTTGGGTCAGCTTTAGCGTCGGTTTTCTCGCGATGCTAGCCGGGCTGCAGACGGTAAACCGGGAGCTATACGAGGCGGGGCGCATCGACGGCATATCCAGCAGGCTGCAGGAGGTTTTCTACATCACGATTCCTTCGATGAAGCCGCAAATGCTGTTCAGCGCCGTCATGTCGATCGTCGGGACGTTGAAGGCAGGCGGAATTTCTACCCAATTAACTGGGATGGCGATTACCCCTTCCTACTCGGGGCATTTGATCATCAACCATATTGACGATTACGCGTTTATCCGCTTTGAGCTCGGTTACGCTTCGGCGGTCTCGGTCATGCTGCTGCTCATCAGCTATTTCGCCATGAGATTTGCTTACCGGCTGTTCGGATCAAAGGAGGAGCTGTAAAACCATGATTCGAAAACTTCGCAACGTAACGTCGTTTCAGGTCATCCTTATTACGGTTTTTACCGCGCTTGCCGCGTTCATGTCGCTGCCGATCATCTTTATTTTGAACCATGCGTTCAAGCCGCAAAATGAGCTGTTTCTCTTTCCGCCGCGGTTTCTGGTGCAAAATCCGACGCTGCGCAATTTCGAGTCGCTTATTTTGCACGCTTCGAATGCGACGGTACCGTTCACGCGTTATTTATTCAACAGCTTGATCGTTGCGGGGCTAACGCTCGGCACCGTCATTATCGTCAGCACGATGGCAGGTTATGTGCTTGCCAAATACCAGTTTCATTTCAAGCAGCTCATTTTGGCATTGATTACGCTATCCCTGATGTTCGCGCCGGAGACGGTGGGCATACCCAGATACTTGATCATCAGCGGCCTCGGCATCAACAACACGTATTTCGGCCATATTTTGCCCGCGCTGGCTTCACCGATCGCCGTTTTTATGCTGGTCGGCTTTATTTCGCAAATTCCAGGCGAGCTGCTTGAGGCGGCGAAGATCGACGGGGCAAGCCACTTTGGCATTTTTACGAAAATGGTGCTGCCGCTTTCGTCTCCCGCCATCGCGACGATATCCATCTTTACTTTCCAAGGCGTATGGGGAGATGTGGAAACCTCCACCTTGTTCATGCAGGAGGAAACGATGCGGACGCTGGCCTTCTATGTCAATAGTTTATTGAGCGGGCTCCAGAACAGCGTATCAGGCCAAAACGTAGCCGCCGCGGCCGGCTTGCTCATGTTCGTGCCCAATCTCATTATCTTTTTGCTCTTCCAGCGGAGAGTGCTGGAGACGATGGTACATTCCGGAATTAAGTAATTCAAACCAGCAAAGGAAGTCGTGACGATGAAGAGATTTCTAATATTCCTGCTTCTTGCGGCGACCTCCATGCTTGTCGCGCCAGAAGCGATTTTTGCGGAGCTGCCCTACCGGACTACCTATTATGACAGCAACCAATCGAGCTGGCTGCGCATTCAACCGATCTATACGCCGTCAGAAACGAAGGGCGCGCGCTTTGTCGAGCCGGTTGACCTGCAAGTGGGCGCAGACGATAAGGTGTACGTAGCTGACAAAGGGGCAAGCAAAGTAATGGTGCTCGGCAATGACGGAGCGCTTCTGCTGACGATTGGCGAGGAAGAGGGAGCCGGGATGCTAAGCGCTCCCGAGGGGGTGTTCGTCACACCGGAGGGGCTCGTTTATGTAGCGGATTCGGGCAATCAGCGCATTGCCGTGTTCGGTGCGGACGGCGCGTTCCTGCGGGAGTACAAAAAGCCGGAATCGAGCTTTCTGGAGGGGGAGCATTTTGTTCCTGTCAAGCTTGTTGTCGACAGGCGCGGCGTTATGTATGTGAGCCTTAACTCCTCCTATCAAGGCCTGCTTCGGATGAATGATGCCGGGCAATTTATGGGCTTCTTCGGTGCCAACAAAGCACAGCAAACAGTGCTCAATTGGCTGAAAAAGCTCATTCTCAACAAGGAGCAGCTGTCGAAGGAGCTGGCTAGCCTGCCGCGGCCGATTACGAATGTGGCTATCGACGACGACGGGTTTATTTTCACGGCAACGGCTGCGGGGTTCGGACAGGGAGCCATTCGGAAGCTGAATGCCGGCGGCGTAGATGCCTTTAAAAACAAAACGTTAGTTAACGGTCATGGCATCGTCGATGTAGCGAGCGATTCAAAAGGTTTCTTATACAACATCGATATGTTTTCGGGCGGCATTAACATTTATGACCAAAATGGAGAAGCGTTGTTTGAATTTGGATTCATCGACAACGAAACGCAGCAGTACGGCGTTCTCGGCTTCCCGACGAGCATCGGCGTGGATTCCAAATATGGCGTCTGGATCGCCGACAGCCGGACGGGAACGATCCATAAATTTGTTCGCACCGAGTTCGGGAGCGATGTCATGAATGCGCTTGCTCTTTATTTGGAAGGCAAATATGAGCAGAGCAAGCCTTACTGGGATCGGGTTTATGCCCGCAATGATATGTACAACGGCACGTTCCAAGGGCTGGGCAAAGTGTATTTGCATGAGAACAACCATGAGGACGCATTGTCCTTCTTAAAAACAGCTTTTGATACAAAAGGTTATTCCAAAGCCTATTGGCAAATCCGGCTGGATTTCATACAGCAGCATTTCATTTGGCTGGCAGTCGCCATTGCAGCTTTTCTGCTATTGCTCAGATACGGCTCGCGGGCGATTCGAAAGCGGTTCGAGCGAAAGCCGTTGCCGGAGAAATGGCAGCGTCCGCTGGGCGATTTGCGAAACCTTTGGTACGTCATGCTTCATCCTTACCATGGCTTTTACCGGCTCAAGGAGGCGCGGGTTGCGCCTTGGATTATTATTCTGATCTTGGTGGCAACGGTAGCGGTGAAGATCGGAACGATTTATTACACGGGCTTTTTGTTCCATCCCGTGGAGCTGTCGCAAATCAATTTATTCAGCAGCCTGGGTTTGTTCGTGGTTCCATGGATCACCTGGATTATTGCCAATTATCTCGTTTGCAGCGTGAAGGACGGGGAAGGGAAATTCAGAGAGGTCATTCAAGGCAGCACGTATGCGCTTGCGCCGTATCTGTTTTTCTCCATTCCGACCTTGCTGCTCTCGAATATCGTCACGCTTGACGAGCGGGTAATCGTTGATTCGCTGAACACGATCATGTTTTTGTGGATGGGCGTGATGCTGATCGTCATGACGCAGGTCATTCATAATTTTGATTTTGTGGAGACGCTCAAAAATATCGCCATTACGGTGTTCACCGTCGGCACGATCTGGCTGTTTGCTTTTCTCGTGTTTGGTTTGTCCTACAATTTATACGACTTCTTCTATCAGCTTTACAAGGAGGTGACCTTCTATGGTTGAGCTCATCAAGCGCACTACCCTTCGAGTAAAGCTCGCAGCAATCGTGATTGGCGTGCTTATCGTGCTCATTCTCGTTATTTTCCTGCAAGGTGATGAGCTGTCGCCGGCAAAGGCACTGGAGTATGCGGGAATCGAGGAGCCGGCCGCAAGCCGTGCTCCCCTCTATGAAGGAGAAGCATGGAAGCCGCAGGCAGCCGCAGACGGTTTCGCCGAGGCGCTGGCAAGCGACGACTTTGCGCTATATATTCATCCAGCCAGCACGCAAATTGCACTGGTGGATAAGCGCACAGGCTACAGATGGAGCAGCAATCCTACGGAAGCGCAGCTAAGCAGCGAGACCGTGAAGGGCGTACTGCTCGCCAATTTGAAATCACCCTTCGTCCTGACCTATGTGAGGACGCAAGGAAAGGATCAGACGATCAGGGAGGTTCTGAACGCGAATGATCCAAAGGTTCAGTCCACGCTGGTCAGAACGTCGAAGGGGCTTCAAGTATCGTATGTTTTTCCCGAACGCCAGCTTGGCTTCACCATTCAATACGAGCTTACGCCGAAGGGGCTGAAGGTTCGGATTCCGACGGAGGGCATCAAGGAGGACGGCGAATATGCGATCTTTACGGTTGATCTGCTGCCGTACTTTGGAGCAGCGACTTCGGAGGAAGACGGCTATATATTCGTCCCTGACGGTCCTGGCGGCTTGATCCGTTTTGACACTGAGCGCGCAGGCGTCTCAAGAGGCTACATTCATCAAGTTTACGGGCTTGAATTGACCAATACGGGCAATTGGAGCCGTTCCGGTGAAAGACGGGAAAATATCGCATATCCCGTATTCGGCATGAAGCGCGGCAGCAATGCGTTTATGGCGGTTCTTACGGAGGGAGGCGCTTCGGCGAATATTGCGGCTATGCCGCCAGGCCTCAAATCGGGGCTTTACAATGTTTTCTCCAACCAGATATACCGCGAGGAATATTTGTATCGGATGAGCCGGCTGGCAGCTCCGCTGAAAGCGGTGCAGAAGCAGCGGCTGGACACGGATAGAGAGGTGGAGTATCGCTTCTTAAACGGAGAAGACGCAGGTTACGTCGGGATGGCAAAAGCCTACCGTGATTACATGACCGAGACGGGCAAGCTGAAGGAGCAGCTGAAGCCGGTAGAGCATATCCCTCTTTACCTCAAAATTATGGGGGGCAACTATACCGAAGCCTTTAACAAAATCAAGTATATTGCCGCGACTACGTTCCCTCAGGCGACCAAGATCGTGAACGGACTGAAGGAGCAGGGCGTCGACAATTTAAAAGTCATTTACTATGGCTGGCAAAATCAAGGCGACTATGATCTGTACGACCGCTTCCCGATCGAGGAATCGCTTGGCGGCGAGGCTGCTGCGAAGGACTTTATATCCGCGATGCGCAAAGAAGACATTGACGTGATGTTCGAGGACGACTTTGTTTGGATTGATTCGGAAAACTCCAATCTATCGGGCAAATCGAACGGAATTCGCGGCATTGACGAGACGGTATTCATCGATGAGGGCTGGTTCATCAGCAAGCCTGCGCGTACGGTTGCAATGGCGTACCAGACCATCGAGAAGCTGAAGGAAATCGGAGTATCGGGCATTTTGTTCAACTGGATTGGGGAAATGGTATTCCATGATTATGATCCGTCAGGCATTGAGACCCGTTCGGATACGATCGCAGTTTACGATGGCTTGCTTGCTTATACAAGGAAGACGCTTGGCTCGGCCAGCGTATACCGCGGGAACGACTATACTGCCCAGCAGACTGATTATATTGCCGGCCTGCCTTACGAATCGAGCTACGATTTCATGGTCGACGAGACTGTTCCCTTTTACCAGATTGCGCTGCACGGCTATGTGTCTTACTCCTTCGGAGACGGAAATCTTCGCAACGACGTGGAGTCCGAATTTTTGAAGGCGATTGAATACGGCGCTGTTCCTTCGTTTTTCCTGACGCATGACGACTCAAGGAAGCTCAAGTATACGTCTGCGGGTTTTCTGTTCAGCAGCCAATACGAGAAGTGGATGGAGCGGATTCAGAAGGAATATCAAGCGTTTGATTCGCTGTCAGCCTTGTATGCGCAAAGGATTGTGAACCATGAGAAGCTGTCAGAAGAACGGTTTGCGACCGTTTATGAGGATGGCACGCGCGTCATCGTCGATTACGGCAGCAAAACATTCGTAGTGGAGAAAGGGGATGGCGCATAATGCAAGCGAAGGAACGAGGCCGTGCAGAGCGCATATATCTCAGTAAACGCTACGGGATGGGCCTGCTGTTCATGCTTCCGTGGATGATCGGATTTGCGATGTTCGTATTGATTCCGATCAGCTGGTCGCTATTCATGTCCTTTAACAAGGTTCAAGTAGCGGTCGGAGGGTTCAAATACGAATGGATCGGATTCCGCAACTACCGCGACGCATTTTTGAAGGACAACGTTTTTCCGATTGAGCTAATTACGTACATCCAAGAAATGCTGCTGATGGTTCCGATCATCGTTATTTTCGCATTGTTGATTGCTTTGATGCTGAATCAAAAGTTTCCGGGGCGGTTTATTTACCGGGCATTGTTCTTTCTTCCGGTTATTTTCGCAACGGGGCAGGTGCTCTCGGAGCTGTTCTTGCAGGGAGCGGGCGACATTCCGTTCCTCGAGCAGTACAATTTGCTGCCGCTTGTCGAGGAATATGTAGGCAAACAGTTCGCGGAGACGGTTATGGCTGTGCTCGGCAAAGCCATTCTTATTTTGTGGTATTCGGGCGTGCAGATTTTGATCTTCATCGCCGGCTTCCAGACGATTTCCCCGACGATCTATGAAGCCGTTCGCATCGACGGCGCTTCGCCGTGGGACAGCTTTTGGAAAATTACGCTGCCGGCTTGTGTGCCTTTTATCAGCCTGAACGTGCTCTACACGATCATCGATCTGTTCACATTCCCGCTGAATCCAGTGCTAAAGCATATCAAGGACAATATGTTCAAGGTCGATACCGGCTACGGTTATGCCAGCGCGCTCGCTTGGATCTATTTCGGGCTTATATTCGCGCTGATCGCCCTCGTATTATGGCTGTTCAACAGAAGCCTCAAGACAAGGAGGGTACATTCATGATGACCGCGATGAAAGCAGAGCTTGAGAAGGCGGGCCGAAGCGTCAGAGGCGTATTTTGGGGCCGCAGGGCGCAGAAAACGAAAGTGCTTATTATGGGACGAAGCGTTTCCGACGGTCTGCTTGCCAAGCTCGTCATTTATTTGCTGCTCTCGATCGTCGCTTATCTCTATTTGCAGCCCATTCTTTATATGGTCAGCACGATGTTCAAAAACATGAGCGATCTGCTGGACCCGACCGTGAAGTGGATTCCTCGCGAGATCACTTGGGAAAATGTTTCAAAAGCGCTGAAAGGCTTGCAATATCCAGAAGCGCTTAGAAACACGGCGCTCATCTCGGTGACATGCTCGCTCGTACAGGTCGTCATTTGCGCGATGACCGGTTATGCGCTCGCTAGGCTTGCGCTGCCGTTCAAGGGACTTTTTACGGCGCTCATTATTTTAACCTTTTTGATTCCGCCGCAGGTCATCATCATTCCTCTTTACGTCATTTTTAGCAAGCTTGGGCTGCTGAATTCGATTTTTGTTTTTCTCATTCCGGCTATTTTCGGACAGGGGCTTAAGGGAGCGTTGTTTATCCTTATTTTCCGCCAGTTCTTCAAGGCGCAGCCGCCAAGCTTGGAGGAGGCCGCGAAGCTGGACGGAGCGTCGACTGCGAGATTGTTCTTTGGCATTATGCTGCCGCTTGCCCGATCGGCGTGCTTAGTCGTGTTCCTCTTCTCCTTTATCTGGTACTGGAACATGTATTATGAGCCGTCGATGTTTTTGACAAAGGGCTTTACGCCGCTGTCCATCAGGCTGGATATGCTGGAGGAAGTATTGAATCCGTCCTTGCTCGGCAATACCCGCACCATCGTTAATCCGATTACGGAAAGCACCAAAATGGCGGCTGCCTTCCTCATCATCCTCCCGCCGATTATCGTATTTATGTTTTTGCAGCGCTGGTTCGTGAGCGGAATCGAAAGAACGGGAATCGTCGAGTAACCCGCAATCAGCTCTTAAAGGAAACCGATCGGGGAGGTGATGTTCGGGCGAGGGTGCTTGGCTTGTATAGCATGGCGAACAGCGAACATTGAGGGGAAGGTACGGAGCTCGTTTTATTTTACAGATGGTTATTAGAGATTTAGAAAGCTAGTTTTGCTTCACAAAACTTAAGTAGATGCTTACGATGCTAGTTTTGTTCCACAAAACTTTTAGGAGGTTAAAACAGTGAAAAACAAACGCGCATTCACATGGATGTTGACTATGGTGTTAATGTTTTCTGTCATCCTTTCGGCTTGCTCCGGCAACAACGGCGGCAGCAACACCCCTAGCAAAACAAATGAGGCGACCGATCCTCCAGCGACAACGGATAATCAGCCGGCTCCAGAAGAGAAACATGATCCCGTAACGCTCAAGCTTATTTCTTGGTCGGATTCGTACACGGAATTATACAAAAAATTTAACGAGAAATATCCATGGATCACCATTGAGCAAGTGCCGGTTAACAGCCAGCCGATCATGGAAATTATCGCGACTTTGGAAGCAGCAGGGACGCCTGCCGATTTGACTTGGATCGACAGCGACCTCATTACTTTTGACCAAGCCGGTCTAGTGGAAGACTTGACTCCTTATATCGATAAGGACCCAACGTTCCAAGACGTTCAGCTTCCCGAAGGTTTTTTTGATACGATGACGTACAAGGACAAAAAGCTTGCCGTTCCTTTCGTAGACGTGCCAATGTGGATATTGGTCAATAAGGATTTGCTAGCTAAGCACGGTGTTGAGATGCCGGCGAATGACTGGACCTATGACGACTTCCGCGAAGTTGCCAAAAAGATTACAGATCCGGAAGCAGGCGAATACGGTCTGACGACGCAGCCGGAATTCCAGATGCGCGTGCTTAGCACGAAAGCAATCGCCGACGGCCATGCAGCCAACATTCATTACATGAATGAGGATTTGACGCAAAGCTTGCTGAACACGCCTGATGTCATGAACGATGTAAGATGGCTTTCTGATTTCGTTTGGAAAGACGGCTCGATGCAAAGCAACGCGAAGGCTGCGGAGCAAGGCGATGTGACAAGAGAGTTCATCAACGGTAAAACGGGTTTTGCAATCGGCGGGGACTGGGTGCTGCCTGGCCTGAAGAAGGATGCGAAATTTGAATGGGATGTTCTGCCTTTCCCAAGAGGAAAAGTCAGCCAGCCCGGCTACAGCATTTATGGCCCGCTTTCCTTGCTTAGCGGCTCGAAGCACAAGGAAGAAGCGTTCCTATGGATCAGCTTCCAATTCTCGAAAGAAGCGCAAAAATGGAAAATCGATCAAGGCGCGAACGCTTCCGTTATCGATCCGGAATTGACAGCTTATTATGACCAAACCCCAATGTGGGAAGGCAAAAATAAGGAAGCGGTCAAAATCGCGAAGGAAAACGCTAAAATTCAGCCAGGCGTGACGATTCCGGCATGGTCCGAATACAACTGGAACAATATTTTGAACGAAATCATTTTTGACGGGGCAGATATTAACAAGCTCATTCCCGAAACGGAAAAATGGAATAAACGGACGCTAGAGGTCCGTGAGTCATTGAAATAAACGGTTTACAGCTCCCCTAACTCGTTACGAAAACACCCTTAGCCGCATTTGCTGCGGCATAAGGGTGTTTTTGGTGTGATTTATATCACAGATCATTTGGATGATCTGGCTTAATATAAATCAATAAAGATGGGGGATATTGCATATGAAAATAAAAATTCGCACGTTGACGAATAAATTTTTGCTAGTTATGACGGCTGCGTTGGTAGCGGTTGTCAGTGTCATTGTCATTTACGAATGGAGAGCAACGCGTATCTCTATTGAAAAGAGGCTGCTGGATAAGGGGCGGGATTTGGTCTTATCGCTCTCCCGTACGCTTGAGCATGTGACGGAGCAGGATTTGAATAGAGGCATCGTATTCCAAGACGGGACAAGCTGGAATCATGACACGCTTAAGCAGCATTTGTTCAACGATGAGCTGACCGTTAATCCCCAAAGCGAGCAGTCAGCCGCAAACAGGATCAAAGACACAGCGTACGCTTCAAAGGAGGCGGTTTTGTATAATGGCGAAACGATTCCGCTCTCTCAGTACGAATTGAAATACGATAGCGCTTACGATCGATATACGGATGACCGTTGGCAGGGCATTCTGGATAGCTTTATGAACGAAGAGGATGTCATTTACGCGATGGCGGCTGCCTATTCGGACAACCCAAGCTACGCAGGCTATATTGCAACGCATAATAGTATTTATAGCAAATTAGGAGAAGCGTCCAAGGATGCTTGGGGAGATGAGGGCTTTCTTAGCCAAAACTACCGGGCCAACCGTGTTTTTAATGATCAAACAGGTTATAACGCCGTCATGAATACGAATACGGATGAGGTCTATTTGCAAAAATATGACCGTCTTATCGATGGACGAACAGTAGAGGCATGGGATATCTCTTATCCGCTTATGATAGACGGCAAGCATTGGGGCGCCGTTCGCGTCGCCGTATCCAAGGAGAAGGCGGATGCGCTCATAGCAGCCGAGAGGACCAAAGTACTGCTGCAATTCGGCGGCTTAATGGTCGTTGTTCTAGTCATCTTGTTTCTTCTATCGCAGCTGGTCGTTGGACGAAAGCTTCGCAGCATCGTGCGTGCCGCTGTCAATCTTAACTCTAGCGAAGCCGATCTTACTTACCGCATAGAGGTAAAGGGAGATGATGAAATTTCGCGGCTGGCGGAGGAGGTCAATCGGTTTATCGAGCATATGCAAAGCCTGATGCGGGCGATTCGAAACAATTCCGCTTCCGTATCGGAGCTTGCCGGCAAATTAAGCGCAGGCTCGCACCAGAGCAGAGAGCTCTCTTCGCAGCTAGCTTCTGCCGTGAACGAAATGGCGCTAGGCGCAGAAAATCAAGCAGTTGGCGCAGATGAGGCTGCCAGATCGATGGAGGAGATGGCGGCTAGCGTGGGAAGAATTGCACATTCATCGAATGTGATGGCGGAAGCGTCTGGCGATATGCTGCATGCAGCCGAGCTGGGCCATGAAAAGTCGGACAAAGCCGTTGTGCAAATGGAAAGATTGGGCGCAGCCACCGCTTCCATCTCACATGTCATTGGGCAGCTTAATGAGCGTTCTTCTGAAATTCAAGAAATGGCAGGAACAATATCGGCGATTGCTAGCCAGACCAATTTGCTGGCACTGAACGCTGCGATCGAGGCGGCACATGCCGGTGAATATGGCCTTGGCTTCTCGGTCGTTTCGAATGAAATTAGAAAGCTGGCGGAGCAGGCTTCGGCACATGCCGGACATATTGCGGAGACGATCGATCAAGTGCTAGCCTTGACAGCAAATGCGGTAGGTGCCGTAAATACCGGCGATCAGGAAATGGAGCAGGGATTGGAAACCGTGCAAGAGCTGAAGGCATCGTTTGATTCGTTATGGAACGAATCACGCTTAGTTGCAGCGCAAATACAAGACGTTTCCGCATCAACCGAGGAAATGGCGGCAGGCAGCGAACAGGTCAGCGCATCCGTTGATACGATGGCACAGGTAGCCAAAGCAACCTCCAGCCACGCTCTGCAATCGGCAGCGGATACCGAGCGGCAAAATCAGCTTGCTGCTGAGACACTGGCACTTGCGTCGTCGGTAAATGAGCTGGCGGAGGAGCTTCAGCGGTCGATTGAGCGATTTAGGATTGAATAGCTGAGTGCGAAAATAACATAATTTTATATTTTTCCTAAGATAGTGAAGTAATGGTTAGATATCATACTATCCATCAATGAATTGTTGCTTTTTCGCTGTGTTAGGTATAGACAAACCATCTCCATTCCTTGTATGATCTTTAGTACAAATGAATATAACGAAGGAAATATGGTGCTCTATGCTTAGTAGTTGGCTATAGAGCTTAATAGGGAAGTTCGGTGCAATTCCGTCGCGGTCCCGCCACTGTAAATGAAGAGTATCTCGTCAAAATGCCACTGGATAATCAATGATCTGGGAAGGCGACGAGGAACGATGACTCATGAGCCAGGAAACCTGCCAATTTCTTAAGTTTCTAGTTCTTCGGGTGGAGAGAAAAAGAAACAGTCTAATTGGCGACTTATGCGTAATATTTACGTTTAAACGCCATTGCTTATGTGTGTTCGCATGCTTGCATGCATGTTTATTGAAAGCCGTCCTCCTAGGGCGGCTTTTATTTGTTTGAACATAATTTATTGAAGAGAGAGGTTACTAATGAAAACTCAAGCATTATCGCAAAAATTATTAGCTTTAATATTGAGCTTAACCGTATTTATCACTGCGGCAAGCTCAGCGTTTTTGCCAGCGGCCAAGGTTGCTGCAGAGGATGCAAATCCTGATTTAGGTCCGTTTACCATTTATGACTTGCTTCCAGCTCCTGGTCAGTTTGTCAATGAATCCGGTTTTGGCGGCATTGGGGACGTAAATCAAAGTTGGAATAACAATGTGTTATCAAGCGGCGTGTCTTTAGGCGGCTTTGGTGGTGCTGTCGTATTTAAAACAAATGCACCGGTTCAAAACAGTAAGGATCACCCTTACGGCGTGGATTTTACGGTTTACGGAAATGCTTTTAGTGGATTTGAGGAGCCAGGAGCAGTTGCTGTCGCACAAGACGATGGAACAGGCAAACCGGCAAAGTGGTACTATATCGCAGGTTCAGAGCATTATGAGGATTCAACGATCTGGGATTATGCAACGACATACACGAATCCTGATCCAGAATTCGCTGCACCAAACGGCTTGAACGTACCTTGGGCGGATAACGAAGGTGCGACAGGTTTTATTAAGACTAATAGTTTTCATAAACATTCCTATTATCCCATTCCGGCAAATTATCCATTAGCACAGCCTGCAATCGATAATTTGGCTCGGACTTATTCGGGAGTGAAAATTACTACTCGAAATACGGCTTTTGGATATACAGATACTCATTCCAATGGCAGTGCCCCTTATAATGTAGCAGGAAATCCCTATGTACCAGCAAACGCTAAAGGTGAAGGAATTGACATTAGCTGGGCTGTTGATGAGAACGGCATGCCGGTTAATTTAGAAAGCATTGATTTTATTAAAGTCTATACTGCCGTACAGATTGACGGAGGTCCTTTTGGTGAAATAAGTACAGAAGTGACTTCACTACAACTGCATGATGCAGACAGCGCAATTGAACAAACGCCAAGCCTAAGCTCGATCACCTTGGCAGGTATCGAACATGGTTCTGGTTCCAAGGAAGTTACGATACAGGACAGTGTTTATGTCTATAAAGATATTAAAGTGAACGCTGACACGATAAAGGTAACTGCTAATACAACCAAAAAAGTCGATCAGCTTTTCGTAAATAACACGAGTGGTGCGGTTAACACGCCAGTCGATAAAATATTGACGCTAAACGAAAAAAAACCCCGTATTGTACGGGTTATTGCCCAAGAAGGTAACAAAGAGCCTAGAATTTATTACTTAAGTATTTTAAAGGGTTCTGAAAAAGTAGATTCTGCCATTAACAATGCAGCGAAGTATATCAAAAGCAAAGGCGTCACTTCTGAGTGGCAAGCCCTTGCCCTTGCACAAGCTGGACAAAAAACACCGGCAGCTTACTACGAGCAGCTTGTTGCTAATTTAAAGAAAACAAATAATACGTTTACTTTTGTAACGGATTATGCACGTTTTTCAATGGCTATTACGGCGTTAGGCTATGACGCAGAAGATTTTGCAAGCTATAATTTAATTGAAAAGATATATAATCACAAAGGGATTGTTAGCCAAGGATTGAATGGACCTTTATACAGTCTAATTGCTTTGGACTCAGGTAACTATAAACTGCCGGAAGATTCTTTGTGGACGCGAGATAAACTAGCAGAAGCTATTGTTAACAAGCAATTGCCTGATGGCGGTTTTGCATGGGGCGGTTCAAATAGCGAAGCAGATATGACGGCAATGGCTCTTATTGCGCTTGCGCCATACATGGATAAAGTAGATGTGAAGACAGCGGGCGAGAAAGCCATACATTGGTTGTCTATAAATCAAAAAACACATGGCGGTTATGGCGGAGAAAGCAGTGAAAGCATTTCACAGGCTATAATCGGGCTTACTGCTCATGGAATTGATCCAACAGGCGTAGCCTTTACTAAAAATGGAATAAACCTTCTCGATAAGCTGTTAAGCTTTGCACAAGCAGATGGCGGGTTTTCGCATTTATTAACTGGAAAAAGCAATGGCATGGCGACGGAACAAGCTTTACAGGCTTTAGACGCGTATAGCCTATTCGCCAATAAAAAAGGTAGATTGTACAATTTTGCCGGAAGAGTAATGCCAGGCGTTGCTTTTGCTGTTGATGTCGCGGTTGATATTGAAGGTCCGCAGGCGAATATAGCAACAGGTACTGCAAATGGGTACAGCGCTCTTGATGCTCTAAAAGATCTTACGGCTGATCAAAAAATAGCTCTTCAAGTTACAACACATCCTTCTTTTGGCGATTATGTAACTTCTATTGCTGGAATCAGTGAAAAAACGTACCAAGGTTATGACGGTTGGCAGTATGCAATCAAGAGAAATGGTGAATGGATTACACCTTCAGTTGGCATTGCTGATTTTGTACTAGAGGAATCTGATCACCTTACTGTATATTACGGTGATTTTGATACTCAGTTTGTTCATGCTGTTACAACTGCTCCAAGCTCGCCTAAAGCAGGCCAACCTTTTTCCGTAACAGTAAGCAAGGAAGGCTGGGATTGGAATAATCATGTGCCTGTGGTTACTCCTGCGGCAGGGGCAAAAGTTACGATTGGCAGTCAATCAGCATTAGCGGATGATAATGGTGTAGCTGCGTTCCCTAATGGAATCGGAACGGCAGGCTTAAACAACGGAGAAGTTACGCAATATCGTTCGGATAACTCTCCTAGCATCGTTCGTCAATCATTCGCATTAACGATTAGTCCGGCTGATCCAAATCCGGTTGATCAATATGTGACGTTGAAAGTATTGGGAGACAAAATAAAAGGAACTATTCTTGGATCAAAATCGTTAAAGCTCCAAGAAGGTGATACTGCTTTCTCTATTCTTCAACGCGAATTAGGAGGCAAGGTCGTTTCAAGCGGTACGGGACCTTCAACATACGTATCCGCAATAGACGGGCTAGCTGAGTTTGATCGTGGAACATTGAGCGGTTGGATGTATTCGGTCAATGGTACATTCCCTGATGTAAGCGCGGGGGCATACTTGCTGCAGCCAAATGACGAGGTTGCTTGGAGATACACAGTTGATGGAGGTAAAGATTTAGGATCTTCGAATCCGGTTGAAGGACCGATTGCTGGCCAACCGGAAGTGCCATCCAGCATTTCTAAAGACGTTATTAGTGAGTTTACTAAACTAACGTTGTCAGCTAATAACACGACTCCGATTGACAAGGTTGGCCAAACAACGGTTTCAATCAATGCGAATACGCCAATGAGTGCAGCAGAGCTTGCTGAGCTCATCAAGCTGCTCAACAAATCTAAAGTGAAGTTAAGCCAAAGTGCAGCTTCGAGTAACGAAACGATTATTCAAGATTCAGATGCAAAAGTGAAGCTTGTGCTTCCAGCAGGCTCTGTAAAGCAAAATACAGCAATAAGCATAGAAGAGCTTACATTACAGCGCGATGAATTGGCGTCTGGAGTCTTTGAATTTACGCCTAACGGCACTGTTTTCCAAAATCCAGTTTTCATCCAAATTAAAGTACCTGTCCAAACTAAAAACGTTAATGATCTTTCGCTCGCATGGTTAGATGAGAAGACAGGACTATGGATTCCGATTCCTGCTGTGCTTGATTTGAAAACAGGCATTATTACAGGTAAAACAACACATTTCACAAAGTATGCAGTTGTGGATCGCAGTAAGCTGTCAGCAACAGGACAAGATGTCACTTCTGAAATTCAAGCGGCATCGAAGCAAATTGCAAACGCGGGAACCATTTCAGATTGGGAAGCCATTGCTTTGGCACGCTCAGGAAATAAGCTGCCTGCAAGCTACCTGGTTGATATAACGAAGTTATTAAAAGAAAACAAAGGCGAATTCCGTAAGGTAACGGATCTGGAAAGAATCGCGCTTGCGTTAAGAGCAAACGGTGAGAATCCAGCATCCTTCGCCGGCTACAACCTCATTCAAAGCATTTACAACCATGCGAACATGACGAGCCAAGGCACGAACGGACCGATATTCGCATTGATCGCTTTGGATAGCGGAAAGTATGAAGTCGCGACCAATGCGCTTTGGACGCGTACGAAGCTGGTGGACTGGCTGCTTAGCCAGCAAAACGCTAGCGGTGCATTCCCGCTTTCAGAAAAAGGCGAAGACAATATGGATATTACTGCGATGGCAATTACTGCCCTTTCATCGTATAAAGAGCAAGCCAACGTGAAGAGCGCCATCGACAAAGCGGTAAAATGGTTGTCAGCACAGCAACAGGAAAACGGGGGTTACGCAGCCTTCGGAGAATCAAACAGCGAGAGCGTGGCGCAGGTTGTGATTGCGCTGGCTTCCGCAGGAATAAGTCCGCTGGATTCCAGCTTTGTGAAAAAGAACGGCAATCTGCTCACCAATTTGCTCAGCTTCCGTCAGTCCGATGGCGGCTTTGCGCATACGATTGGCCAGCCTTCCAATGAGATCGCAACTGAGCAAGCGCTAATGGCGCTGGTCGCTTATGACCGATTTATGAAGCTGAAGCCGGCCCTTTTCAACCTATCGGCTGACACACCCGTAACGGGCGAGAAACAAAGCTTCGTAGATAACAAGCTCATCTCAATTTGGGCGTATGATGCGGTGTACCGCGTGTTTGATGCGAAAATTATGGTAGGGGTTAGCGGTTCGGAGCTTCGCTTTGATCCTAAGAAGCAGATGACAAGAGCAGAGTTCGCAACACTGCTCATTAATTTGCTCGAGGAGAAGCCAGCTAACGATGCTGCTAAAGTGTTCAAGGATGTATTGCCGGGTGCCTGGTATTACGGAGCCATCATGCGTGCGAAGGAGCTTGGCATTATCCAAGGGATCACGGCAGATACGTTCAAGCCGAATCAAGCCGTATCAAGACAGGATATGGCGATCATGATCGCCAAGGCATTCAAGCTTAAAGGCAGCACGGAGCCATTGCCGTTCCAAGATGCCAAAACGATTCATGAAGGCGCCAAAGCTTATGTCAATGCCGTTTACCAGAACGGTCTGATGCAAGGCGCGAACGGAAACTTTCTTCCGAAAGATGCCGTGACGAGAGAGATGGCTGCCGTAGTGGCAGATAAGCTCCTCAAGCTGCCTGCAGCTTAACTATCAAAAAGCGGAACAAGTGAGCAGACGGCTCACTTGTTCCGCTTTTTTTTTATTGCAAGGATAGAAGCGAGCAGATAAACGATTTTCCCCGAACGAACATTTTTATCTATTTGTTCTTTATAAAGAATGATAACAGTGGTATATTTAAGTTGTCGTGTTGAAAATGTTTCTAAATATGTGATTAATTTCGACAGAAACTAGGAGGTCAAAGTGAATATTTTAAAATTAGCGTTGGTATTATGGCTTGGCATGCAGGTCGCGCTGCTGTCAAAGGACAATGTTCAAGTAGCGAGTGCAGCCGAAGCAGGCGCGCAGGCCTTTTACATGATTGAGCTAACACGGTTTGGCATTCATAACGATGGAACACATCCGGTTGAGACAACCAAAGGCATCAATAACGCACTGCGGTGGGCAGCGCAAAATGGGAAAACGACAACCTCGCTTCCGCCCGGAAAATATTTGATCGATAAAAATAGCCGGATCAATATGGTTAGCAATATGACATTTGATCTGCCTATGGACGCTGTGGTTCAGAAGGAGACAAACGACAAAGAGAGCTATTTTCTTATGTATCTGGGTTATGGCATCCATAATGTAACGCTCAAGGGCGGAACGTATGTCGGAGATAAAGAAACGCATAATTACTCGAAGAAAGACCATAAGGGCAGCGCTGGGACACATGAGAGCGGATATGGCATTTTAACGCAGGGAGCATCGAACATTACGATCGATGGCGTCAAAGCGATTAATTTTACGGGCGATGGCCTTGCTCTAGGCGGCTTCGGAACGCTCGTGAAGGATTTATACGAAGGTCATTTTATTAATGGCGCTATTGATGATAAGGGGAAAAACGTTTCTAATGCGCAGAAGATTAGAACGAAGGAGCCTTTAAACTTTTCAAACGTTATTTTCAAAACGGAAGATACGTTTGAACTGTCGAATGCGGTGAAGCTGCCGCGAACGTTTGATATCTTTTTCTACAAGGCGAATAGTTCGTTTCTTGCGAAGAAGTCCAATGTGACGGTTAGGGATATTATACAAATTCCGGAAGGCGCAGCCCAGTTCCATCTGGTCTTTGATCAAGCGGCCAAAAAAGGTGCTTATGTGGAGGTTTGGAACCGGACGGTAACGACCGACGTCGTTGTTCAAAATTCAGAGTTTGCTTATAACCGAAGGCAGGGCATAACGGTCGGTGGAGCCGACCAAGTGCTGATTACAAACAACAAGCTCCATCATATGAAGGGGACGATGCCACAGGCAGGCATTGACCTGGAGGGCGGCTTTGGCGAGAACGGGCACCGCAACAGCAACATTACGATCAAGAGCAATCAGTTTTACAACAATGCTTCTTATGACGTCATTCTTTACGATGGGCGCGATGCGATTGTAGAAGACAACCATCTCGCGTCCAAAGGCGCGATTGGCTTAGCGATTTCCGATCCGTTTAAAGGCGCGCTTATTAAAAACAACCATTTTGACGGCTCACGGATTATAGCGACCCATGACGCGACATTCATTGATAACAAAATGAACGATTCCTATACCCAGTTTGACGGTCCTAATATTAAAATAGACGGCATGACGTTAACGGATTCGATGTTTACGATAAGTGCCAAGGTTGCTTTTGGCGTCACCGCATCCAACATCACGATCAACAACAACAATAAAAGCGACTCCGGCTTGTCTGTTTGGGGGAAGCCGATCCGCCTGAAGGATGTGACGATTAACGGCGAAGGCAAACTAAGGGTCATGTCGGGCGGAGTGGCGGAAGGGTCGATTTTTGACAATTTGAAGGTCATCGGCTACAACACCAACTCTGGATTGTCGCTGCCGCCAGGCACGTATAACAATTGCGTCTTCGAGGGCGCGGAAGGCACCGGCAAATACGGAACGATTGGCATTTCGCTTGGAGGCAAATACGTTTTTGACAATTGCACGTTTAAATCACCGTCGAATCTCAGCACTTACTTGAACGGCGAGCATCCCAAGCTGGATCTTACGATCAAAAACTCAACGTTCGAGGTGCTTGGCAATACGCAGGTGATCAGCATCCAAGCTGCCCAAAATGTGCTTTTGGAAAATAATACGATTACGGCTAACCAAATAACCTCCGATAAGACGGAGATTATTCGCATCAACGATTTTTGGAAGCGCAACGAGCGGCATGATGTCCTTAAAGCCGTCATAAGAGGCAATACGATAACGGCAAATATGGCTGCAATCGGCATTGCAACGCTGTATGCGGGTACAGGAGCACCTGCGTATACGATCGAAAACAACACGCTTTACACGGCAAAGCTGCTCATTAAAAATAATGATATGTTAAAAAATAATGCTGTAAAATAGTAGAGTTATTGGAGAGCCCTGACGAATGGTCGTCGGGGCTTTTTTTTGTTCGGTACAGCCGATTCGACGCGGGGGTAGGTACATACGTTATAATAAGGAAGAGGCGACCAATAATGGCTGCAGCCTCGCTCCATGAAATTGATGAATAGGATGAATAATGATGCTTCAACTATTTGGAACCAGTATCCGCGATTTTCGCGATACGTATAAGAAACATCTGTTGTTTGAATACATGTTTATGCTGCTGACGAGCTTTGTCATCATTCCGATTATTTCGTTTATTTTTAACCGGGTGCTCCGCGTTGTTGGTTCAGGCTCCGTATTGAATGGCGAGGTATATAAAATCGGGCTTAGCTATACGGGGGTTGCCGGCTTAATTGCGATTTGCTTGGTAGCGGTGCTGGTGCTGTTCATTGAATTTGGCGTCGTGATTACGATTGCCCAGCAGCATTATTTTGGCAAAGAGGTATTGATTGCGGATGCGCTTCTGACGACGCTGAGGCAGACGCCTAAGCTGTTCGGATTCGGCATTATTCAGCTTTTGTTTTTCCTGCTGTTCCTAGTGCCCTTTATCGATTCGCCATTGTCTTCATCGTTGTACGCGCAGTTTAATGTTCCGATCTTTTTGAATAGCCGGGTACTTACCTCGTCCTTTGTGACGCTGGCTTTATTCGGAATGATGCTGCTGCTCGGCTTGTATATCATCCTGCGCTGGATTTTCGTTTTGCATTTCATTATGATCGAAGACAAGTCGATCCGGAAGGCGATTAGAAGCAGTTTGTTGTTAACGAAGGGCAAACGATTGTCTATTTTTATCCAGCTATTTTTGCTTAATGCGGTCGTATTCTCGCTTGGCTTTATGACGATTTCGGCGGTCGCTTATTTGCCGTCCTGGCTTGATATTAATGTGCTAAAAGCGATGTCGGATCAATATTCGTTGACGCTATCGACCGTGCTTACCTATATGTTTACGCTGATGCTCGTACCGGTGAACATTATTTTTTTGACGAGGCAATTTTATCATTTCAACCGCAAGCAAGGATCCATGCCAAGAGATCAGCTGCGAATATATAAGAGCCGCTTGGTAGGCCCTATTGAGAAGCGCCTCTTGTCCTTCCTAAAAGGAAGAACGCGCAAGCGAGTGTTATACTCATCGATTCTAGCCGTTTATTTGGCGCTTGCGCTATTTGTCAGCTATGCGGCAAACGATAATTTGGTCTATGTCAAATGGAATGTGCTGCTGTCAGCCCACCGCGGCGATACGCAAGCTGCGCCGGAGAACTCGCTTCGCGCCGTTCGCAGCTCGGTAGAGCAGGGCATTGATGCCGTCGAGATTGACGTTCAGCTAACGAAGGACGGAGTCGTCGTGCTGAACCATGACTATAATTTGCTGCGAATGACGGGTGAGCCGAAGCGGGTAAGCGAGCTAACCTATGATGAGGTAGCAAGGCTGAGCCTAGGCAAGGGCGGCAATGAATTAGAGGAAATCGACCGGATTCCGATGCTTGCCGAGGTACTTGCCGAGGTACAGGGAAAAACGAAGCTTATCGTTGATCTCAAGCCTTATGGCCCCGGCGAGGAGCTGGCTAAGCAAGTGGTTTCCTTGATCGAACAGTTCGAAATGGTGCAGGAGTGCTATATTCAGTCGTTTGACCGCCAGACCTTGCGGCAGATCAGACAGCTGAACCCGGACATCAAGATCGGGCAAATTCTTTATTTTGCGGTTGGGGATTTATCGCAGCTCGATGTGGACTTCTACACGATTGAGCAGGTGATGCTGACGGAGCAGCTCGTTGAACGTGCGCATAAAAAAGGCCGCGAGGTATGGGTGTGGACGGTCAACAGCGAGCGCAATTTGAAAGAAGTGCTCAAGTTCGAAATCGATGGCATCATTACGGATTATCCTTCACGCGCGCACAATATGGTTGAGCTTAATCTATAGCAGGCAATAAGCGAGGGAGCGGATATGGGTGACTCAAATTGAAAAATACAAATCGTACTTGATGTCGCTCCCGCCAGGCAGCCTGTCCAAGGAGCAGCTGTTCGTGAAGGAGCTTTTAATAGAAGAGCGCGATCATATGAAGATTTATTATGTGCCTTATGAGTACGTGAACGAGCGGGCTAAGGTGATGATCATTGGCATTACGCCGGGCTTTACCCAGATGGAGCTTGCGATCCGAAGCGCGAGAGAGGATTTGCTTGCGGGAGTACCGCAGGACCAAATCGATCAGCGAGCAAAAAAGCTTGCCAGCTTCGCGGGCTCGATGAGAAAAAACTTGATTGCTATGCTGGAACAAATTGAATTGCCGGCTGCCATCGGGCTTGAAAGCAGCGCCTCCTTGTTTGAGGAGGACAGAGAGCTGCTTCATACGACTTCTGTGATCCGCTTTCCCGTTTTCCAACAGGGGAAAAACTATACCGGCCATAGTCCGCCTATTTTAAAATCAGAGGTGCTTTACCGCTATGCGGAAACCATTTTGCTGCCGGAATTGCTTGCGGTCAAGGATTCGCTTGTCATTCCGCTCGGCAAATCCGTTTCTGAGGTGGTACAAGCTTTCGTGGATAAAGGCTGGGTCAGCAGGGATCGGTGCTTGTTCGAAATGCCGCATCCTTCGGGAGCGAACGGACACCGGAAAAAGCAGTTTGAGCGGAGCAAGTCCGGCATGCGGCAGCAGGTTGGGGAATGGTTCAGCCGCTAAGGTTATGACAGAGAGGAGTGAATGGGCATGCACAGCAATAAGGTTCGTTTCATAACTGCCTTCGCCGTCCTTACTTGTCTTCTATGGCTGTTTGGATTAGGCTGGTCGGTCAAGGATTATTTAATCGGAGCTGGTTCCACAGCATCGCTGCCTTCCTCATCGGAGGAGCCAAGCATCCCGTCCAATCAGCTGAAAATCGTCGCTCTTGGCGATTCGTTAACGAGAGGCACCGGCGATATTGAGGGCAAGGGTTACGTCGGTTATGTCAGCGATCAGCTGAAGCAAGGCGGCATGGAAATTTCATTAATTAATTTAGGGATCAAAGGGCTGGTCTCCTCAGAGCTGGCAGAGCAACTGAAGGAGAAGGAAGTTGGGCGCCAAGTCGGACAAGCAGACGTCATTCTGATGACGATTGGCGGCAATGACCTGTTCCTTGGCGGACAGACGTTATCGGATCTTTCCGAAGCTAGCATTAAAGGGCTTGAGGACGCGTATCAGAGCAATCTAAAAACAATTATAACGAGCATTCAAGCTGTTAATAAGGAAGCGGCGATTTATTTATTAGGTCTCTACAACCCGTTCAGGGAGCTGCAAAACGGCGAGCTCATGTCGAGCGTCGTAAGAGACTGGAATGCCAAAACAGCGGATACGCTGGCGAAATATCCAAAGGCAGTATTTATTCCGACCTATGATCTGTTTCAGCAGAATACGGGCAGCTTGCTGTTTACGGATCATTTTCACCCGAATGAAAAAGGGTATCGATTGATGGCTGAGCGGGCAGCCGCACTGATCGCCGAAGCGGGAGGGCAACGATGAGCGACATTACATTATCGGTTCAGGGACTGCGGAAGGTGATCGGCAAGCGTACGATCATTAAGGATTTGAGCTTCGAGCTGAAGCGCGGCGAGGTGTTTGGCTTTCTGGGGCCTAACGGGGCAGGGAAAACGACGACGATTCGGATGCTGGTTGGGCTGATTAAGCCAACCTCAGGCACGATTCGTATATGCGGGCTGGATATATCGAAACATTTTACTAAGGCCATGAGGCATTTAGGCTGCATCGTCGAAAATCCAGAGCTGTATCCGTTCTTGAGCGGAATGGATAATCTTCGCCATTTTGCCGTTATGATTAAGGGCATATCACAGGAGCGGATTGATGAGGTCGTTCGGTTGGTCGGCATGCAGGATCGAATAAACGATAAAGTGAGCACGTATTCGCTTGGCATGCGGCAGCGGCTTGGCATCGCGCAGGCGCTGCTTGGAAAGCCTGATGTGTTGATTTTGGATGAGCCGACGAATGGACTTGATCCTTCGGGGATTCGGGAAATGCGCGCGTTTATTCGGTTTCTGGCGGAGGAAGAAGGACTCACGGTGCTGGTCTCGAGTCATTTGCTGCATGAGATTCAGCTGATGTGCGACCGGGTTGCGATCATATCCAAGGGCGAGATCATCCGGGTAGATTCGGTTTCCAATTTATTGTCCAGCGAAGAGAGGCTGGTGTGGCGATTGATGCCCCATGCGCTTGGCCAGTCGATTTTGAAGGAGCTTACTGCGATCATAAGCGAGTCGGAGGATACGCTTACGACAGCTTACATAGAGGGCTCGGTCGGGGAGTGGAATCGTAAGCTCGTGGAAGCGGGAGTAAGCGTGCTGGAGATGAACCGGAGACTTCCGGCGCTTGAGGATTTATTCCTTGAGCTGACAGGGGGCGAGTCGATTGATTAATCTTGTGCAAAATGAAATGACGAAGCTGATCGGCAAACGCCGGTTTATTATTATTTCGGTTATTATCGTCGTTCTGCTCTCCATGTTCTCGTACGCGCAGGTGAAGCAGTCGGAGTCGACGAAAGAGAGATTGGGCACAGTGGATTGGCGCGCCGAGCTGCAGCAGCAGATCGTAGATATGCAAAACAGGCTGAGCAGCGCAGGGCAGTGGCGCGAGCAAATTCAGATTCAGATCAAGCAGTCGCAATATTATTTGGACCATGATGTGAATCCTTCCGAGCCAGGCGCACCAACCTTCATAAGAGGTTTTGTCCAAAATTCAGCAGAGCTGTTTTTGCCGTTATTGGTCATGATCATTGCCGTCGATCTAGTCTCCTCGGAGCGGAGCATGGGTACGATTAAGCTGCTGCTTACGAGGCCGGTGAGCCGCTTCCGTATTTTGCTCAGCAAATATATCGCGCTTATTTTATCGGTTTCTCTCGTTATTTTTCTGTTCGGCTCGTTATCCTATTTGATCTCTGCGGTGATGTTCGGCAACGCTGGCTGGTCAGCCCCCGTGTTAACCGGTTTCTCCACGCACGGAGGCGAGCTTGATATATCGGGCGTTCGCCTAGTCTCGCAGTGGCAGTATATTATTCAGCAGTTCGGGCTCGCATGGTTCATTTCCTTGGTGGTCGGGACGTTATCGTTCATGCTGTCCATCCTGATGAGAAGCAGCGCTGCCGGCATGGGAACGATGCTTGCCTGCCTAATCGCGGGAGCGATCTTAAGCAATATGGTGTCGTCATGGGATTCGGCAAAATATTTGTTTATGGTCAACCTTGGCCTAATGGATTTCATCAGCGGCTCGGCTCCGCCCATCGAGGGAATGACGCTGGGCTTCTCGCTTGCCGTCCTTGCAGCATGGATGGTCGGTTCGCTGCTCGTCTCGTTTACGGTGTTCATGAGGAAGGACATTTATTGATCCGTGCATGGCTCGTCTGTGCCTTGTCCTAAAATCATTCTCTCTGCATATGCATGTAGTAGAAGAGGAGAGTGATTATGGTGGACAAAACCGTGCGAAGATATTATCAGCAAAAACAAAAGCAAAAAGAGATAGAGCAGGAATTAACCGAGCTGCGAGGCGAAATTATGACTTATTTTACCGAGCAGGGCGTAAATGAATTGGAGATTGGGAGCCATAAGGTGAAAATCGTCGTCCAGGAGCGGAAGGAATACGACGACACTAAGCTATACGAGGCGCTGCCGGACCCGGAGCTGTGGCGGCTGCTATCGAAGCCCGATGCGTCCAAAATTACCAGTCTCATCAAGCTGAATGTCATTTCGGAGGAGAAGCTGAAGGATACCTTCTCTACGAAAACAGTAAAGCTGCTTCAAGTGGATAAAAAGTAAGCGATGGCAGAGCTTCTATACGCAGTGGATACTGCGCGTGGAGGCTCTTTTTTTTGTGCGCCAGCGCAAAATGGCGTTAGTAGAGATGAAGAAGGCCAACCAGCCAAGCTGGTTGGTCTACTTTTGTTCCCGCAGTAAAAAACGACAACTGAGCCAAAGTTTTTCCATACCGCAGTCACTATTTGATATCTATACTGAGGTGGAATAGTTAGCAGGAGGAGGAGCAGCATGCGGTATGCAGACGGCAAGGTAAGCGAGATACAAATTGCGTATATCGGCGGCGGGTCGATGTATTGGGCTAAAAACTTGATTGCGGATCTGGCGCTGGAGGAGCAGCTGTCGGGGACGATCCGGCTATATGATTTGGACCACGGCAAAGCAAAAAACAACGAGAAGCTTGGAAATTCGGTATCCTCTTACGAGGACGCGAAGTCTAAGTGGGAATACAAGGCGTATGAGACGCTGAGTGAGGCGCTTACAGGAGTCGATTTTGTTTTCATTTCCATCCTTCCCGGCACTTTCGCGGAGATGGCGGTTGACGTGCATGAGCCGGAGAAATATGGCATTTACCAGCCTGTTGGCGATACGACGGGGCCGGGCGGCCTGATGAGGGCGTTAAGGACGATACCTATGTACGTGACGTTTGCGGAAGCTATCGAGCGCTACGCGCCGGATGCATGGGTATTCAATTACACGAATCCGATGACGCTTTGTACGCGGACGCTGTATGAGATTTTCCCGAAAATCAAGGCGCTTGGCTGCTGCCATGAAATCTTCGGAACGCAAGGACTGCTGATTCGGATGCTGAAGGAAATGGAAGGTATAGAAGGCGTGCAGCGCGACGATATTCAGGTCAATGTGCTGGGCATTAACCATTTTACATGGATTGATCAAGCGACTTACCGCAATAAGGATCTGTTCCCGATGTACAGTGAGTTTGTCGACAAGTATTACCAAGAGGGCTTTGAGACGAGCAAGAACGGTTGGCGGACGAACACGTACACCGCAGCGAACCGAGTGAAGTTTGATTTGTTCATCAGATACGGCCTTATCGCTGCGGCAGGAGACCGTCATCTCGTAGAGTTTATGCCGCCATGGTACGTGAAGGACAAGGAGACGATTGCCTCATGGATGTTCGGCCTTACTACGGTACCTAGCCGGGTCGAAAAAAATGCCGCAGCCGCCGAATATTATGCGAGGCTGATCAGCGGCGAAGAGAAGCTGCCGCTTAAAGCGTCTGGCGAGGAAGAAATTCGGCAGCTGAAGGGATTGATTGGCCTTCAATCATTCGTCACTAACGTGAACTTGCCGAACGCGGGCCAGATGAAGGGCATCCCGCTAGGCGCGGTCGTGGAGACGAATGCCGCATTCTCCGGCAACAGCTTAAAGCCTATTCACGCCGGCGAGCTGCCTGTTGAAGTGAACTCGCTTGTGCTTAGGCATGTCATGAATCAGGAGACTATTTTGAAAGCGGCGCTGGAACGGGATGAAAACTTAGCATTCCATGCATTCGTCAATGATCCGCTTGTAACGATCGGCATCAATGAGGCGGAGGAGCTTTTTGAAACAATGCTTATGAAGACAAAATCTTATTTGCCGGGGTGGGATCTTTAATGACTTATTATGCTGCCAATAATCGCTACGAGACTATGACCTATAACCGCTGCGGCAACAGCGGGTTGAAGCTGCCTGCCATCTCCCTCGGGCTATGGCATAATTTTGGCGGAATCGATGCGCTGGAGAATGGCAGACGCATTTTGCACCGTGCTTTTGATCTCGGTATTACCCACTTTGATCTCGCTAACAATTACGGTCCGCCTCCCGGCTCGGCAGAGGAGACGTTCGGAATGATCTGGAAACGTGATTTCGCGAATTACCGTGACGAGATGATCGTCGCCACCAAAGCCGGCTATTCGATGTGGCCCGGTCCTTATGGAGAGCGGGGCTCGCGAAAAAGCATGCTTGCGAGTCTGGATCAGAGCTTGAAGCGAATGAATATGGAGTATGTTGATATTTTTTACTCACACCGCTTCGACGCGGATACGCCGCTTGAGGAAACGATGGGCGCTCTCGATCAGGCGGTCCGACAAGGCAAGGCGTTATATGTCGGCATTTCCAATTACGGGCCTGAGCAGACCAAGCAGGCTGCGGATATTCTCCGTGGCCTTGGAACGCCATGCCTTATTCATCAGTCGCATTACTCCATGTACGAAAGAAGATTGGAGCAAGGCTTGCAAGAAACGCTGAAGCAGGAGGGCGTTGGCACGATTGCATACAGCCCGCTTGCTAGAGGGCTGCTGACGGACCGTTACTTAAAAGATATTCCGGCGGATTCGCGCGCGGCGGGAGCGAGCGCTTTCTTGAAACGGGAAGACATAACGGAAGCGAAGCTTTCGATGTCGCGGGAGCTGAACAAGCTGGCTGAGGAACGCGGACAATCGCTTGCCCAGATGGCGGTTGCGTGGGTGCTGCGGCAGGGCCGCGTCGCATCTGCGTTGATTGGGGTCAGCAAGGCAGAGCAAATCGACGATATCATCGGATCGCTGAGCAAGCCTGACTTTAGCGAGGACGAATTGAACCGAATCGAGCGGATTTTAGGAGGTCATGCGCAATGATCCGTGCCAGGTTAAATGAGCTTACGAACAACGCGAATGGGGCTGGACATTTTTTAGGCGACCTGTTGCCCGGCGATTTTCTTACCTCGGGCGGGCTGTCCTTCGCGAAGCGAGGGGACCGCAGCCATACGAATGATGGGCCTGACGGTAGAGACTACCATATCCATCGCGACCGGGAAGCATTCATTATTTTGCAAGGAGCAGGGACGATGGAAATCAATGGCGAGCATCATCCGGTTGCCGCTGGCGATATCGTCATTGTCGAGCCGGGAGAGGATCATCATCTTTGCTCAAGCGAGGAAAATCCGATCGTTACAATCTGGTGCCATGCCGGAGAGAATCGCCATCCGAACCAAAGCTAGGAGGAATGCGGCTTGATTACCGTATCGACAAAAAAACATCAATTTATGCTGGCGAGTAAAGAAGAGGGCGAAACGGAGAACCGATTTGCCATCTCCTTGGCTGTAGAGAACAAAGGGGATGGCATTGACGTCATTCGGCTTATCATGAAGGCGGAGCAGCTTCTGAAGCCGCCGGTTCTGACGCTGCGCTGGCAGCATCCGGCTGATGACATTCAGGCAAGCTGGCATCCTGCGCAGGATCGGAACAAGAGCTTCAAGGCGGATTGGATGCGCGATCTTCGTGCAAATGCCGCGACGTCAGCGCCTGTTTATTCGCTTTTCAATCTAAACGGAAACAATAGGCTGACCTATGCTTTCTCGGACGCTCTTCACACGACTCATTACGCCGGGGGCATTCGCGAGGAGACGGCGGAATTTCATTGCAGCATCCAGCTGTTCAAAGAACCAACGGCGCCGCTAAAGTACTATGAGGCAGCGCTGTTAGTGGACACTAGGGACATTCCCTATTACGAGAGCTTGCAGAATGTGCAAAATTGGTGGAGTGAAATGCCTGCCTTTAAGCCGGCTGCCGTGCCGGATGAGGCGAAGCGGCCGATGTATTCCACCTGGTATAGCATGCATCAGAACGTGACGGCGGAAAGTGTTGAAGCGGAATGCGAGATTGCCCGTTCGCTCGGTATGGATGCGGTTATCGTCGATGACGGCTGGCAGACGGAGGATAACCGGAGAGGATATGCCTATACAGGCGACTGGGAGCCGTGCGAGAGCAAGTTCCCTGATATGGCTGGACATGTAAGCGCAGTTCACGCGCTCGGCATGAAAATCGTGCTCTGGTATGCCGTTCCTTACGTCGGCAAGCACAGCAAAGCTTGGGACCGCTTTCAAAACAAGCTTGTCCGTTATAACGAGAATAGCCATGCAGGCGTGCTGGATCCCCGTTATCCCGAGGTGCGGGAGTATATTATCCATACGTATGAGAAAGCGGTGAAGGAATGGAACTTGGATGGCTTCAAGCTTGATTTCATCGATGCCTTCTATTCCCCCGAGCTGCAGCAGCCGTCTACGGCGGAAGGCCGAGATTGCGAGTCCATACCAGCGGCAGTCGATCGGCTGCTTACGGATTCTTTAAGCCGGCTGAGGGCGATAAAGCCGGACATCATGGTGGAGTTCCGCCAGCCTTACGTTGGTCCTGCCATGCGTAAATACGGCAATATGTTCCGGGCCTCTGACTGCCCGTACGACAGCATCCAGAACCGAGTCCGTACGCTCGACATCCGGCTTCTATGCGGCGATACTGCCGCACATGCCGATATGATTATGTGGCATCCCGAGGAGCCTGTGGAGAGCGCCGCGCTGCAGCTGATCAATCTGTTGTTCTCCGTGCCGCAAATTTCAATGCCGCTGCATTCGCTTCCTGACGAGCATCGCTGGATGCTGCGTTACTGGCTCGGCTTCTGGTCGGAGCACCGGGACGTGCTGCTGGATGGCAAGCTGGCACCGGGCAGCCCGGAGCTTCTTTATCCAGTCGTACAGGCCTCTAAAGCAGGCAAAACGATCATTGCCACTTACCATGACGCAATAGTTCCGCTCTCCTCATCAAGGGAAACCGATGCGAGTGAGGAATGGATCATCGTCAACGGCCGATTAAAGGACAGCGTCTATGCGGAGGTAACGGCACCGCTTGGCAAAGCGAATGTCGTCATCAGCAATTGCTGCGGAAACGTAGTCAGCGAGCATAAGCTCCATCTTGCAGCGGGACTGCACAAGCTGCCGATTCCGCCGTCAGGCACTGCCGTGATTCGAATGGTGTCGTCGTAAAAAAACACAGGCTGCCTCTAAATTACACCATGGCTGCCTGGATACATCCCAGCTATAGTGAGAGAGACAAAACTATAATCGTACGAGGAAAGGGGAGGAGAGCATGGCAAGCAAGCTCGAAAGCTCCAACAGCATCACGTATCAATTCTCGACGCCTGAGCACAAATGGAAGTTCGTACGCAAGCATTGGCCGCTGTACGTGCTGTCGATTCCAGGCATCATTTTTTTTCTCATATTCCGTTACGTGCCGATGCTCGGATCGGTCATTGCATTCCAGGACTACAATATTTTTAAAGGGATCAAAGGCAGTGATTGGGTAGGACTCTACCATTTCAAACGAATGTTCGAATATGCAGAGTTCATGCCTATTTTAAAAAATACGATTCTTATCGGCGTGTACGACCTTTGCTTCGCGTTTCCAGTTCCAATCATTTTGGCGCTGCTGCTGAACGAGATACGCATCATGGCCTACAAGCGAATCGTCCAGACGGTCGTTTATATGCCGCACTTTCTGTCATGGGTCATCGTCGGCGGAATTGTAGTCGGCGTACTGTCCCCGTCTACGGGAATCGTCAATCACATCATGTCGCTCTTTGGCCTTGATTCGGTCTACTTTCTAGGAGAGAACTCTTATATACGCACGATCCTGATTGGCTCGGGTATCTGGAAGGACAGCGGCTGGGGGACCATTATTTATCTCGCCGCGATCGCCGGCATCAATCCCGATTTGTACGAGGCGGCACAGATGGACGGCGCAAGCCGCTTGCGGCAGGTAACTTCTATTACGGTTCCAAGCATTTTGCCAACGATCGTTATTTTGTTTCTGCTGCAAATCGGCAACTTCCTGGACTTCGGCTTCGAGCGGGTGTTCGTATTTTTGAATCCGCTTAACAGCGAGAATGGAGAAATCATCGACACATATGTGTATCGGGCTGGTCTTGTAGACAGGCAATACAGCTACACGACCGCAATAGGCTTGTTTAAGTCCATTGTCGGCCTCACGCTCATCATGGTCGGGAACAAATTCAGCAAAAAAGTAACCGGTGACGGGTTGTACTAACGCTACTTGGAGAAAAGAGGTGAAATTCGCTATGATCATGACAAGAGGTCAAAAAATCTTCAACATCTGCAATATTTTCTTTCTTGGCATCGTCGGTCTCAGCATGGTGCTGCCGCTTATTCATATCATTGCGCAATCATTGAGCGACGCGGTCGCAATCAATGCCGGAAAGGTCAGCTTCTGGCCGATTGGCTTCACGCTTAGCAGCTATAAGCTTATTTTGCAGGATCCGTCCATTTGGGCTGGTTTTCGCAACAGCGTCATGATTACCGTATTCGGAACGCTAATTAATCTCATGATGACGGCGATGCTTGCTTACCCGTTGTCTCGTCCGGAATATCTGTACCGCAAGGCCGTGCTTATTCTCGTCTTGTTCACGCTGGTCTTTAGCGCGCCGCTTATTCCGAACTATCTGCTGGTGAAGCAATTGGGGCTGCTAGATACGCTATGGGCGTTAATGCTTCCGATGGCGATCAGCGCGTTTAATCTGTTTATTATGCGATCGTTCTTCATGAATCTCCCGAATGAGCTTATTGATTCGGCGAAGATCGACGGCTGCGGGGAGTTTCGGACTTTTTGGAAAATCGTGCTGCCGCTCTCAAAGCCGGCAATGGCAACGATGGGCATTATTTATGCAGTCGCGCATTGGAATCGGTATGCGGATGCGGTATTCTATATCAGCGACCGTCGCTGGATTCCGCTGCAAGTGCGTCTGCGGGAAATCGTCTTCACCGATCAATACGGCCAATCGGATGTTACCTCTGAGCTGCTGCAGTTGGTGTCGCCAGAAGGCATTAAAATGGCGGTTATCGTGGTCGCAACGATTCCAATTATGATGGTCTATCCGTTCCTGCAAAAACATTTTATCCAAGGTATGCTTGTCGGCTCTATCAAATCGTAAAAGGTGTTCAAACGGTCCACCTTAGAAAAATACAAGCGGGCTTAAATTTTGACATACAGAATGTTGGAAATAGTTTCTATAATTGCTCCATACAACACGAAAGCGCTTGCATATTTTAATCATGGGAGAGCGGGGTTATGGTATGAAGAAATGGGTTGGCATTGGGTTAACAATGGTTTTGGCAACAAGCCTGGCGGCAGGCTGCTCGGGGAATAAGCCGGCAGAGCAAAAGCCTGCAAACGAGCAAACGGACAACGGTGGGAAGCAGCAGGCAGATGAGGGCAAGAAGAGTCCTACAAAGTTCTCTTATTTGCTGCCAACAACGGTGAGCTCAGGTTACCACACTAGAGTGCCGGATCTGAACAAGGACAAGTGGGTGCTGAAGCTGGAGGAGCTGACGAACGTAGACCTGGACATTAAGGTCATGGAAGATGCCAAGTATGGCGTCATGTTCGCAAGCAATGACATTCCTGATGTCGTAGGCAGCATCGGCGGCCCAGGCAGCAAATCGATGTCGGGCTCCGTAGAGAGCGGAATCTTCATGCCGCTGGACGATCTGCTTAAGGAGCACGCGCCGGACTTGATGAAGCTTATTCCTAAGGCTGCTTGGGATACCGTATCCTACGATGGCAAAATTTACGGCATTCCTGAGTTTCTAAAAAGCCCGTCCCGCCGCGCAACGTACATTCGTACAGATTTGCTAGAGAAGACCGGCCTTAAGGCGCCGACGACCATTGAGGAATTTCTCGATGTGCTGCGCGCCTTCAAGAAGATCGGCGTTGAAACACCTTACCAGATGCGTGAAAACTTCAAGTACGCGGATATCGTTTTAGGCGCGTTTGACGTCTTGCCGTACAAAGACCAATTCGAGCTTGTGGAAGGTCAAGTCGTTCCGAAGTTCTTTGATTCTGAGAATATGCAAAAGGCGCTTCAAACCTACAAGACGATGTACGAGGAAGGCCTTATTCCGAAGGAGTTCGCAACGATCTCCTCGACCGACTTCACGAAGAGCCTCGATGCCGGCAAGCCGGGCATGTGGTCGCAAAACGCTTCTGGTTTGCCAGGCTACCGGACGACTGTAGGGCGTGCCGTACCGGAAGCCAAAATTGACATCATTCCTTCGCCGAAGGGACCGGAAGGGAAAAATGGCTACTTCTTGTATTCGCCAGTCGTTAGAACCTTCTACATCAACAAAAACGTTGACGAAGCTAGAGCCATTGAGATTGTGAAGTTCTTTAACTGGATGGTTTCGCCGCAAGCCGAGGAGTTCTTCACTTTCGGCATCGAAGGGGACACATACACGAAGGATGCAAGCGGTCTTGTCAACTACAAGTTCCCGGATACGAAGGAGCTTCAAGAGGAAGAAAGCTGGAGAAGCGGAACGATGTGGGCCGTGCATGATTCCACCTACAATAAGCTGAGACTTGAGCTCAATGATGATGGCAAAGCGACGCTTGCCGCATTCGACAACGTATTGTCCCAGGAAGGCCTGCCAGGCATCGGCTTCTATCCGGAGCTGATCACCTTCAGCAAGTTTCCGGATCTAGCCGCACCGCAGCCGGACGTTGGGCCAAAGCTCATCATTGACCATATGGTCAAAATGATTTACGGCAAGGAACCGATCTCCGATTGGCCGAAAGTTATCGAGGAATATAAGGCTAAAGGCGGCGACGAGATCATTAAGGATGCCACGGAGCGTTGGAACAACAAAGTGGGCGCCGTTCAGATTGAAAGACAATAATAAATTAGGTGCTATATGAAGAGGCTCCCTTCCTGCGAAGGGAGCTTTTTCGCTCCGACGCAACAGAAAAATAATCATAAAAAAACACAAGTCTGCTAAAAATAACCCTTTCATGAAAACCGTTTTTGCGTCATGATAAAGGTAGTGACAGTCAGGTAAGGAGGAATGAGCTATGCATGTACTTATCGTAGACGACGAGCCCGTTATTCGCAAAGGGATATCGAAGATGACGGAGCAATATGTGCCGGCTTTCACCAAAATATCAACCGCAGAGAACGGACAGGCCGCTCTCGAGCGGATTCGGACACTTGAGCCTGATATTGTGCTCACCGATATTCGGATGCCGAAGCTGGACGGCCTTGAGCTATGCCGGATTCTTCATGAGCAGTATCCCCATATCAAAACGGTCGTCATATCAGGCTACAACGACTTTAGCTACGCCCAGAAATGCGTGGATTATGGCGTAAAGCACTATCTTTTGAAACCGATTACAAAAGCAGATGTGCACGAGGTGCTAGCCAAGTTAGCCAAGAAGCAATCGGCTGGCTATATAGCGCCATCGAGATATATGGAATGGGTTGATCTCATGGAGCAGCATATTTGGTCGCTCCAGACGGACGAGCTGGATGAGCTGAGCGGACGCTGGCGGGAGTATTGCTTGTCAGCGAATTTGTCGCTCGCGAGGTTGAAGGAGCTGCTCTGCGATTGCAGCGACCTTCTTTTAAAGCGCTTCCAGGCGCGGAACTTCGTCCCTAAACCGAAGCTTAGCTTCCTGCAAGCGGGAAATGTGAAGGACGCGCTGGATGCTTTCGAGGCAGAGCTTCGCGGAATCCGGGACGGACTCGCTTCGGTGCGAAGCGGCAACTTCCGTGATCCGATGGAAGAGGCAAAGTCTTACATCGACAATAAGCTGTCGCAGGAGATAACGCTTGATCAGGTCGCAGCGATGGTTGGACTTACGCCTACCTATTTCAGCTCTTTGTTTAAGAAAATGACAAATGAAACGTTCGTGAAATACCGGATTAACAGAAGGATTGACCGTTCAAAGGAGCTGCTGTCCGTGCCGCATTTGCGCATCGTTGACATCGCCTCGGAGGTTGGGTACGACGATTATCCGCATTTTACGAAAACATTCAAGAAGCTTGTAGGCGTTACGCCATCCGAATACCGGGCAGCTCTGGGGATTAAATAAGATGAGGTTCCGCAGCCTGTACGCAAAGCTGTTCTTCTATTTCCTTGTCGTTATCGGTCTGACTTTAAGCGGAGTAGGCATCTCTTATACGACATCGTCCCGCGAGCTCGACGAGATGGCCGAGAAGCAGATGGGGCAGATTGCAAGCAACGCAGTCCATCATACCGATCTTTATTTAAAGGATTACGAGCGGTCGATGGTTTCCTTGCTGACGTTTCGTTATGTGATGGAGTTTATGGACCTGCCGGCCGACCGGGAGGAGTACGATTATTATTATTACCGCAAGACGATACGCGAGGTAGGGGCGGACCCGCTATTCATCCGCAATCCGAAGATTGCATCCATCTCTTTGATCAGCGATAAGGGAAACGCCGTTTATTATTTCAACGAGGCGAGCGAGCAGTCGTTCACCCCTGAGGAGATCCGCAAGCAGCGGGATTATTTCATGAGCAATACGAGCCCGCAGGGCCAACTGAGCATTTTGAAAAGCAGCATATTGACCGGTCAGGAGAAACAGATGGTTACGCTTGTTCGCCGCATCCGCGGGTACAGCTCGCCGGAGCTTAAAGGGCTGCTTGCGATTGAGCTGCGCTCGGCAGACCTCTCTGCGCTTTGGAAGGGCGTGGATCTAGGCAAATATGGCTATTTATTCATTACGGATGCAAACGGGAACATCATCTATCATCCGGAAAACAGCAAGGAGGGCACCGTATTGACGAATGCCGTGCGCCTTAAGCTTGAGCACGCTGGCGATGCGTCCTTCTTCGACGACAGCGAAGGTCAAAAACGAATGTACATGGCGAGAACGTCGGATTACTCGCGCTGGAAGCTCATCGTCTCGATGCCGGTGGACGAGGTGAGAAAGCCGGTTACGAACATTCGGAACTCGACGCTCACCGTCGGATTGTTGACGCTATTGCTCGCTATTTTTCTCGCTTATCGATTCGGAAAATCAATAACGAAGCCGATTCAAGTGCTGAAATCGGGGATGAGGGAGACGCAGAAGGGCAATTGGGTGCCGATTCCGCTTCCGAAGCACCGCGATGAGATTGCGGAGCTGATGCTGCGCTATAACCACATGGTCAAGCGGCTGTCTGATGCCGTGGACAAGGTCGTTCAGGTCGAGCTGAGCAATCAGGAGATTCAAATGGAGCGTCAGCGCGCCGAGTTCCAGTCGCTGCAGCTGCAGATCAATCCGCATTTTATGTACAATACGCTTGAAACGATTATCTGTTATGCGGCGGTGCAGGACTCCGAGGATATAGCCGAAATTGTGCAGGCGCTCGCTTATATGCTGCGTTATTCCGTTCAGACCAATCTGGAGGAGATTACGGTTGCGAACGAGCTGAAGCATGTCATGTATTATATGAAGGTGATGCAGCACCGGATCGGCCGGGAGTTCGAGATCGATGTGGCAATGAAGCCTGAATATTTGCTGCATGCGATGGTTCGCCTAACGCTCCAGCCGCTCGTGGAAAATGTTTTTCAGCATGCCTTCCCTGAAGGCGTGGAGGAATATCATTTCATCCGCATCGATTGCGGTGAGGAGAACGACGTCTTCTGGGTTAGCGTCGAGGATAACGGCTGCGGCATGACGAGCGAACGGCTGGTTGAGCTGCGCCATAAGCTAAGCGCGAACCGATTGGCAGACGGCGAGGAGCAGGATGATGACGGGCACAAAAGCGGCATCGGCGTGCTGAACGTGCACCGGCGCATCCAGATGGTTTTTGACGACAGATTTGGCCTTCGCATCGAGAGCGAGGAGCAGCAGGGCACGAAGATTACGATGCTCATGCCGAAGGGGCGTCAAATAAAAAGGAAGCAATAAGCTGTTGCAGCTAAATGGAAGCAGGATTTAGCTAGCTTCCGGCTTCCGGTTTGCTGACACGATTACTGGTAGGCGTAAAGAGCTTTAGAAGCGATTCTAAAGCTCTTTTTGCTTTTTTGCACACCCAAACATACGCATGCATGCGGTACGTTTTTTAAGAAGGTTAGATTGTGTTTCCTTGTGCCGGAGGTGGGCTTTCTTACGATTTCGAGAGGAATACAAGGAAGCAGCATAGGAAAACACATTTCGATGTGAAGAAATGACATGTCAATGTGGTGACAGCGGAGGTATTATGAAGGCGTTTCAATAAACGGCGAGAGGTGGGAAATGATACGTGAATGGGGGGAGGAAAATCAGTTTGAGGCTGCCGATACTTTTTTTGTTCGCGGAACTATTGCCGATTGGAAAGAAGCTGGCGCTGGGGGCAGAAGTGAACGAGAGCGCCACGAAGCAAGCAGCCCCGCGGCATCTGAAACGGATTTATTTTGCAGACAGCGAGGGTTTGGAGTATGGGCTCAATAGCGAAATCAAGCTGCATAAGGGCGATTTCATTAGCTTATCGCTGAAGGGCCGATTAGAGTCCGGCGAGGAAGTTGACCTTGGCGGCATGACCAAGACGTTTTTAGCCGCAACTGCCGACATCTCGGTTGATTCATCGGGCTTGCTGTCAGCTAATCAAGTAGGAGCCACTCTCCTCTATGCGGAGGTTAGGGCAGGAGATGCGAGTCTAAAGACGAACGACCTGTGGGTGAGCGTAAGCGATCCGAGTGAGTTCGAGGCAGAGGAATATGTGTTTTCTAATGTGTCGGTTGCGCATCCAACGATGGAAGCGAAAATAGGCCGTCCCGCTCTTATTGAGCCAGGCGACTTCTATCCCGAGGTTACCTTGCACTCGAATGTGAACGGACGAGTAAGCGGAGAGTTGATAACGCACGGCTCAACCATTGTGGAGCGAATCCCTTCGGCCTCCCTGATTAAGGGAGATACGATCAAGCTATCGCTGCCTGGCAGGGCAAGCGAACAGGGCGAATATGAGCTTCGTTTGACCATTGAGCGCGCAGGCGCAGGGCTGGTTTATAATTCCTACTATTTCACAGTATGGAAGCAGGAGGACATTTCTAAAGATGATTGCCAGATCGCTTTCTTAGATAAAAAGAACAAAATGATCTATGCCAGCGATTATAAAGGGAATAGATTGCTAGACTTTTCTAATGCCGGCTACATGGGCGGCGGAGTGCCGCTGCCAGATGTTCCGGTGCAGGCAGTCGTTGAACCAGGCGAGGGAGACGATACGGCGAGCATTCAAGCCGCGATTGACCGCGTTGAACAGCTGCCTGTAAATGAACGAGGCTTCCGCGGTGCCGTTTTGCTAAAGCGAGGGAAATTCGAAGTAAGCGGCACGCTGTACATTCGGGCAGGCGGAATCGTGCTGCGCGGGGAAGGCGATGGCGAGGGAGGCACGGTTATTCACGGAACTGGCGTGATGAAGCGCAATCTGGTCGAGATCGGCGGGACAAACGCTCCGGTAATCGACACGGCTTCACGAGTGGCTGTCGCAGATCTTTATGTGCCGTGCGGCGCAAGAAGCTTTCGGGTAACGGGTGCATCCACCTTCCGTGCGGGAGACCAAATTATAATCCGCCGTATGGGGAATGACCGCTGGATTCATGAGATCGGCATGGACCATATCTATAATCGCCCAGGCGGCGGAGTGACCCAGTGGTCCCCGTTTGACCTCGACTTTGACCGAATCATTACCGCAATCCATGGAAATGAGATTACCGTCGATGCGCCCATCTCAAATGCAATCGAACGCAGATGGGGCGGCGGCGAAATTTTTAAATATACGGATGCTGACCGCATTGAGCAGGTTGGCGTCGAGCACATCCGCGTGGACAGTGATTTTGATCCGCGCATCATAGATACGGTTATGGATAACGACACGGCAGAGCCTTATTATGCGGACGAAAATCATGCCGAACGGTTTGTCGTCTTCGGCAGCGCCAAGAACGGCTGGGTACGAAACGTGACGGGCAGCCATTTGTCCTATTCGCTCGTCCAAGTGGGATGCCATGCAAAGTGGATTACGGTGCAAGACAGCAGCATGTACGATATGGTCAGCATCGTGACGGGCGGACGGCGCTACGCGATTCATTTCATGGGACAGCTGAGTTTGGCACAGCGGATTTACACCGAGACGGCGCGGCATGCATTAATCGTGGACAGCTATGTTACCGGTCCAAACGTCTTTCTCGACAGCGTATCTGCCAAGGAGTACAACACGAGCGAGCCGCATCACCGCTGGTCGGTCGGCGGGCTTTTTGACAGCGTGAGCGGTCTGATCTCGATTCGGGACAGAGTATGGCTGGGAAGCGGGCATGGCTGGGCGGGCGCAAACTATGTGACATGGAACACGGAGGGCGAGCTGACAAGCCAGCAGCCGCCAACGGCGCAGAACTATGCCATTGGCCACGTTGGACCGAAGATTCCGGGCATAGTGCCATCCGCGTATGACCCTCGCCCTCGCGCCGAAGCGTATTGGGAGCATGAAGGCAAGCATGTAAGGATCGAGAGCCTTTATAAACAGCAGCTGGAAGAGCGTCTAGGCAAGCAAGCGCTAAAAAACATACAGAAGAGGTGATGGGATTGAAACGAGTACTTAAGTTGACAATGATCAGCGCATTGATTGCCATAGTTGCTGCAGGATGCGCGGACGGCAAGGCGGCAGGCAACAAGCCGAAGGGCGGCGACAGCGTCCCGGCAGCAGGCGGCAAAACGTCCTTCTCCATGTCTATGGCTACTAGCGGCAACAAGCATGCGGAGCGGTCTGCTGATATAAACAGCGAGAAGTGGGTACTCAAGCTGGAGGAGCTGACGAATACGGATCTGGACATCCGAATGATCCCTTTGAAGGATTTTGCCAGCAAAATGTCGCTCCTATTCGCCTCAAATGACATTCCCGATGTCGTTCAGAACGTTGGCGGGGCTACATCCAAGGGGATGTCCGGCTCCGTAGAGTCCGGTATCTTTATGCCGCTGGATGCTTTGCTAAAGGAGCATGCGCCAAATTTGATGAAGGCTGTGCCACCTGAAGCTTGGCAGGAAACCAGCTATGACGGCAAGATCTACGGCATCCCGGCATGGATTTCCAATCCGTCGCGCCGCGCTTTGTTCATCCGTACGGACTTGCTTGAGAAGACGGGTCTGGCGGCTCCGAGGACGGTCGAGGAGTTTTTGGACGTCATGCGTGCCATGAAGAAAAACGGCGTCGAGTTTCCTTATCAAATGAGGGAAAATTTCAAATATGCCGATACGGTGATGGGGGCATTCGACGTGCTGCCTTCGCAGTTCGAGCTGCAAAATGGCGAGGTTGTGCCGAAGTTTTTTGACGTGGAAAATATGACAAAAGCGCTAGAGACGTACAAGACGATGTACGACGAGGGTTTGATTCCGAAGGATTTTGCTTCCMTGTCATCAAGCGACTACAGCAAGAACAATGAAAGCGGAAGATCGGGCATGTGGTCAGCGAACGCCCAGCTTCTAACAGAGCTGCGAGGCAAGCTCATTAACGCCGTGCCTGAAGCGAAGCTCGACATCATCCCGTCGCCGCGCGGCCCGGAAAATGTAGGCGGACATTTGCTCTACCCAAGCGTGAACACCTCTTACTATATCAACAGCAAAGTGTCGCAAGAGAAGGCGATCGCTATTATTAAGTTTTTTGAATGGATGCTGACGCCGGAAGCGGAAATTTATTTCACATTTGGCATTGAAGGCGATACCTACACGAAGGATAGCGACGGCAAAATCAATTACACGCCGCCGACTGAGCCAGAGGCGATGGATGAGGACCGGTTCCGCGGCATGTTCTGGTTCGTGCATGACATGATCTACAACAAGGCGAAGGAAGAGCTGACAGAAGACGGCCGTGACATGATGATGTACCTGGATACAGTCGTGTCGAAGGAAGGGCTGGGAACCGTTCGTTTCTCTCCTTCATTAGAGACGTTTTCAAAATATCCGGATGCATCCCCGCTCGGCGATGATACGGGGCCGAAGCTGATTATCGAGCACATGGTAAAGATGATCTACGGCAAGGAGCCGATCGCGGATTGGCCTAAAGTAATTGAGGAGTACAAAAAGAAAGGCGGCCTCGACATTATCAAGGATGCGACCGAGCGGTATAACAACGGAGAAGGCGTAATTGTCTCGGAAAATCGGAAATAAAGGACGCTAAGCTCGTCCGCATTGGAGGAGAACGATGACGATCGTATATGACGAGGCAGCGCAGACATTCCATCTGCAAAGCCGATCATCCAGCTATATCATGCAGCTTGTGAGAAACAAATATCTCGCACATGTTCATTGGGGCGGTAAAGTCAGGGGCACAAGCGCCGGTGCGCTGCTCGCCATCCGTCGCAGATGCTCATTCTCGCCGTCGACGGATCCAAGCGATCTGACGCTGTCGCTCGATACGCTGCCACAAGAGCTTCCCGGCTTCGGAGGCAGCGACTTCCGGGTTCCTGCCTATCAAGTCCAGGTTGAGGACGGAACGACGGTCAGCGAGCTTGTCTATGAATCGCACCGCATCTATGCCGGCAAGCCTGCGCTTAGCGGTCTTCCTTCAACTTATGCCGTGGAGGCAAGCGAAGCAGAAAGCCTCGAAATCGTTCTGGTCGATCCGATCATAGGCTTGAAGGCGATTCTGACCTACACGACGTTCCGCGATTTGGACGCCGTGGCCCGCTCGGTTCGCTATATCAATGAAAGCGGCGCTCCGATGAAGCTGCTGCGCGCGCTCAGCATGAGCATCGACTTTCCCCATGATGACTTCGACATGCTTCAGCTGCCCGGAACGTGGGCAAGAGAGCGCCACATCGAGCGTCGTCCGCTCGCATCCGGCGGTTCGGTCATCGAGAGCAGAAGGGGAGCGAGCAGCCATTCGCTCAATCCCTTTATTGCCCTTCTCTCGAAGGACACGAACGAATTGCAAGGCGAAGCCTACGGCTTCAGCCTCGTGTACAGCGGCAGCTTTGTGGCGCAGGCAGAGGTTGACCCCTATCATACGACCCGCGTCGCAATGGGCATCAATCCATTCGACTTCTGCTGGCATTTGGAGCCAGACGAGTCGTTCCAGGCGCCGGAGACGGTACTCGTGTATTCGTCGGAAGGGCTTGGCGCGATGTCGCGGACGTATCATAAGCTGTACCGGACGCGCTTATGCCGAGGAGCTTTCCGCGACCGGACGCGTCCCGTGCTGCTCAACAACTGGGAGGCGACGTACTTTGATTTTGACGCAGACAAAATCGAGGAGATCGCACGCGAGGGCAAGGAGCTTGGAGCGGAGCTGTTTGTGTTAGACGACGGCTGGTTCGGCAAGCGGGATAATGACAAAAGCTCGCTTGGCGACTGGTTCGTCGACAAGCGCAAGCTGCCTAAAGGCTTGCCGAATCTAGTCGAGCGTGTAAGCAAATTGGGCATGCAGTTCGGCATTTGGTTCGAGCCGGAGATGGTTTCACCGGAGAGCGAGCTGTACCGCGCCCATCCGGACTGGTGCCTTCATGTGCCAGGACGGCGGAGAACGGAGGCGCGGCAGCAGCTGGTGCTCGATTATTCCCGTCAGGATGTGAGGGATTACATTGTCGGGACCATTAGCAGCGTCCTGCAAAGCTCTCCGATCACTTATGTCAAATGGGACATGAACCGCAATATGACGGAGGTTGGCTCAGCGCTGCTTCCGCCAGAGCGGCAGCGCGAGACTGCGCACCGCTGCATCCTCGGATTATATGAGGTGCTGGACCGACTCACTTCGGCATTCCCTTATGTGCTGTTCGAGAGCTGCTCCGGCGGCGGCGGCAGGTTCGACCCAGGCATGCTCTACTATATGCCGCAAACATGGACGAGCGACAACACCGATGCGGTTGAGCGTCTCAAAATCCAGTACGGAACGAGCATCGTTTATCCCATCAGCGCGATGGGCGCCCACGTATCCGCCGTTCCTAATCATCAGGTGCACCGGACAACGCCAATCGAGATGCGCGGCCATGTCGCCATGTCCGGCAACTTTGGTTATGAGCTGAATCCGGCTTTACTGACCGAGGCAGAGAAAACAGCAGTGAAGCAGCAGATCAGCTTGTACAAGGATATGCGTTACCTCATCCAGAGCGGCGAGTTCTACCGCCTTCGCAGTCCGTTTCATGGGAACGATACGGCATGGATGTTCGTGATGGAGGATGGCTCCGAGGCGATGGTCGGCTATTTCCAAGTGTTATCCGAGGCGAACGCGCCGCTTAAGAAGCTTCGGTTGCAGGGGCTTAACTCCGAGCATGACTATCTGCTCTACGATGCGGATCGGCCTGAGGACGGCGAAGAGCTGCTTGGCGGCGACGAGCTGATGAGGGTTGGACTAAAGCTTCCGATATGGAAGGGCGATTTTCGCAGCAAGCTTTACCGATTAAAAAGGGTCACAACTTAAAGCAGATAAAAGGAGAGGTTCGCATGAGCTCGATTGGGAATGGTGGGAATACGAAAGAACAATTCATAAACCATGTGATGGCGCTGCCGGTATTCGATACGCATACCCATCTGGTGGGTGATCGTCTCAGCGCGCGCGACTTCTGGGAAATCGCGCATTATTTCTGGCTGTTCCGGGAGCTGCAAGCCGGCGGTTACCCGGCTGATTCCGAGAAGCTGCCAGAGGAAGAGCGCATCGCCGCTTTTTTGAATGCATATAAGGAAACGAGAAGCACGTTGATGAATTGGACTTTTACTGCGATTATGCGGGAGCTGTATCGCATTGAGATTAAGGATGCTGAATCTATCAGAGAAGCGATAGCCGCAGTTAAACGGTCAAGTACGGATGAAGGCTGGGCACAGCAAACGGCAGACCGGCTGAATATCCGCAGGTTCGTCGTGAATCATCCGGAGCATGCCGTATTTGAAGGGATGCGTGAGCATGCTGTACTTATACCTCGGATAGACGGGGCAATAGGGAAGTGGGTTGACCGCGTGGCGCAATCGGCAGATCCAGCCGGCGAGTTTTTGGGCGTGCGGTCAGAGATTAGCCAATTGCTCGGCAGTTATGGAGCAGCAGGCTTGCCCGGCGTTATGACGACGCTGCCTGCATATGAAACCAGCGCTCATATCCGATACACGATTAGCGACAGCAGCACACGCGACGAAATTATGATGGAGCTGCTGCATGCCGTATGCGCCGCGTCAGAGCAAAACGGCTTGATCGTCCAGCTATTCCTAGGCGTAGAGCGTTCGTGGTGCGGAACTGCTTTTCCGGTAAACGACACGGAAAGAATTTTGAAGCTGACCGCTTTATTTGAGAAGTACAGCTGTTCATTTGAGCTTGTGCTTGCTTCTGAGCTTAATAACCTAGACGCGGTGCAGGCGGCTTGGAATTTCCCGAATGTGCATATCGGCGGCATGTGGTGGTTCAACTTCCGTGCCAGCACCTACCGGGACAGCATGCAATACCGGCTTGAAGCGCTGCCCGCCAGCAAAAGCTCGGTTATCGTATCCGATGCCCGCTGCATGGAATGGAGCTTTGGCAAAATTATGTTAGTCAAGAAGCTGGCCGCAGAATTTCTATGGGAGCGGTTGGAATCGGGATGGATCGATGAGGAGACTGCTTTGCATACGGCTCGGCAGTGGCTGTTCGAAAGTGCGTCCAAACGGTACGCCATGAAGGAAAAACATTTGACGGCTAAGGGGTGAGAGTGATGCATGCAAGCAGCATTGCAGGGAGAATGCTGCCCGCTCCGAGAAGCGGCGGCTTCAAGATGGAAGGCTACTGGGTCTGGTGCGGATCCGTCGTAAAAGGTGAGGATGACCGGTTTCATATGTTTGCCTCCAGATGGCCGATGACGGTGCCCATGCATCCGGGCTGGCTGTTAGCCTCCGAAATCGTAAGGGCAGTATCCGATACGCCGGAAGGGCCTTATGTTTTTCAGGAAATCGTGCTTCCGGCAAGAGGCGCGGAATATTGGGATGGGCGCAGCACGCATAATCCGCATATCGTCAAGCATAACGGCGTCTATCTTCTCTATTATATGGGCACCACGCATCCATTGCCTGAGCCGGTTGCCGGCATGGAATGCGGGCTTGGCGATCCGCGAACCATCGTTGCCCGTTCGAACAAGAGGGTGGGACTTGCGGTTTCGGATAGCGTATTCGGTCCGTGGAGGAGGAGCGATGCTCCGCTGCTGCCGACTCGTCCCGGCCGCTTCGACAGCTACTTGACTTCGAATCCGGCACCGTGCGTTAGGGAAGACGGCTCAGTGCTGCTTATCTACAAGGCCCGGCGGCATGAAGGCAATGATTTTGGCCAAATGACGATTGGAGTTGCCGAGGCGGAGCATTGGAGCGGGCCTTACAAGGTGATGTCAGAGGAGCCTGTATTCCCGCCTGCTGAGTTCCATATTGAGGACCCGTTCATATGGCAAACGCAGGAAGGGTATTCGCTTATTGCGAAGGATATGGACGGCACGCTCGGCGGTGAGAAGCATGGCGGCATACAAGCCTCCTCCAAGGATGGCATGCAATGGGCGCTGTCCGAGCAGCCGCAAGCCTACTCGCGCACCGTCCGCTGGGATGATGGAACGGTTCAGACCATGGGAAGCATGGAGCGTCCGTTTCTATTGTTTCAAAACGGCAAGCCAACCCATTTATTCGCGGCTGCGGCTGATGGGCCGGGCGGATTTCAGAAAGCTTCCCAAACTTGGAATATGGTCATTCCGCTAGCGGAATCGGAAGGAGAATAAGCGATGAAAGCAATATTAGTTGGTCTCGGAAGTGCAGGCTTTAGCTGGTACAAAAGATTGAGAGACAGGGGCTTGCTCGCGGCAGTCGTTGAGACGGACCCCGCCATGAAGGCTAAGCTGGAAGAGGCTCCTTATCCGTTCTATACCTCTCTGGAGGAGGCGCTTGCGCAAGAGGAGGCCGACTTCCTCGTTAATGTAACTTCTCCGGCTGCGCATACGCGGGTCAACCATGCTGCATTTGACAGAGGCCTGCCCGTGCTTTGCGAGAAGCCCATCTCCTTCGATTATTCGGAATCGATAGAGATTGTTGCTAGAGCGGCGAAAGAGAATATTCCGTTCATGATCGCCGAGAACTACCGGCGTTTTCCCTATGTGCGCAAAATGAAGCAGCTGCTGGACGAGGGCATCATCGGGGCGATCTCGACGATCGACATACAGTTCCGCCGTTATCATCAGGTGCAGCGGAAGTATGCGGTGCGCATTTTGGACGATATCGGCGTACATCACTTTGATATGCTTCGTTATTTGACCGGACGCGAGGGGAAGGCCATCCAAGCGAAATTGTATAATCCGCTTGGCAGCTGGGAAGAGGAAGGCGCGCTTATTAACGCGAGCGCCATCATTGAGATGGAAGGCGGAATTATAGCCGGTTATGCGGCGACGATCGCCTCGCGGGGGCCGGAGACGTTATGGGCCGGCGACTGGCGAATAGAGGGGACAAACGGCGCGCTGGTGCTGGCAGGCAAGGAGATTCGCATTTACAAAGAGGATGGGACAGAGGTCATTAATGACTTTGCCGATGTTGGCGAGACGGATACGTTAACGGAGTTTTTGGCTTCGCTTGAAACAAGGCAGGAAGCGGAAACAAGCGGCAACGATTATCTGCTTACGCAGGCGCTTGTCCACTATGCCAATCTGTCCGGCGAATCGGGCCATAACATACAAATTGAACTGCCGGATTTGGGGAGGACCATACAATGACAACTTTGACATGGACGGAAGCTGCGCCGGGTGTATGGCGTGCCACAATTGGAGATTCGCAGGCGCTCACGCCGCTATCGTTAATCGGAGCAGATCCGAGGCTGGAGGCGCTTAAGCAGATGGCGAAGGCGAATCCACCCTTTGAATGGGAGGAGGTCCGGGTTGACAATTCGGTCAGCGGACGCCAAATGCTCACGCTGCCGCTTTCGGCTAACGAGAAGCTTTACGGAACGGGGCTGCAATTCATGCGAATGAACCAGCGCGGACGAACCCGCTATCTCCGCGTGAACAGCGATCCGAAGCAGGATACCGGAGAGACGCATGCGCCGGTTCCTTTCTACGTGAGCGACCGCGGGTATGGCGTGTTAATCGATACGGCGCGTGCGGTCACGATGCATCTCGGCTCGGCGCTTCGCCTTGACGAGACGAGCGCGGAGGATGCAAAGGACCGCAATCGCGATGCAAAATGGCGGGCGACGCTGCCTTCAGCCCGCGCGGAGGTCCGCTTGCCGGAGGAAGGCGCGGACATTTATGTGTTCGGCGGTCCATCGCTTGGCGATGCGGTAAGCCGCTACAATCTGTTCTGCGGCGGCGGTACGCTGCCGCCGAAGTGGGGACTGGGCTTCTGGCATCGCGTGCCTACCTTATTCAATGAGGAGGAGGCGCTTGCGGAAGCGATGGAATTCCGCCGCCGGGATTACCCTTGCGACGTAATTGGTTTGGAGCCGGGCTGGCATAGCCGCAGCTATCCGGTAACGTATGAATGGGACGCGGAGCGGTTCCCTGCTCCCGAACGATTCGTTCGCAAGCTCGCGGATAACGGCTTCCGCGTCAACCTGTGGGAGCATCCTTATGTGTCGCCGGAGAGCGAGCTTTATCCGGCGCTTAAGCCGCTGTCCGGCAATTACTCGGTATGGGGCGGGCTTGCCCCTGACTATGCGCTGCCGGAAGCGCGGGAGCTGTATGCCAAGCAGCATAAGGAGAAGCACGTTGCGATTGGCGTATCGGGCTACAAGCTGGACGAATGCGATGGCAGCGAGCTGACCAACAATTCTTGGATGTTCCCAGAGCATGCCCGTTTTCCATCCGGGCTTGACGGTGAGCAGATGCGGCAAGTTTACGGCCTAATGTTCCAAAAAATGACGAATGACCTCTACCGCGCGGACAACCTGCGCACCTGTGGCCTTGTCCGGGCATCAAACGCAGCGGCTTCCTCGCTGCCCTATGTGCTTTATTCGGATCTATATGACCACAAGCAATTTATTAGGGCGCTGTGCAATTCCTCCTTCAGCGGATTGTTGTGGTCGCCGGAGGTGCGCCGTGCGCGCAGTGCCGAGGATTGGGTCAGAAGAATGCAGACCGTCTGCTTCTCGCCGCTTGCCATGCTGAATGCTTGGGGCGACGGAACAAAGCCTTGGTCATATCCTGAGGTCGAACCGATTATTCGCCGCTACATCAAGCTGCGGATGCGCTTGCAGCCTTATTTATATACAGCGTTCGCTGCTTACCATGAAAAAGGCATTCCTCCCTTCCGCGCGATGCCGTTTGTCGTTACACCGGAGGAGCTCGTCCACGCCGAGCAGCAAAGGATGGAAGCGGAGAAGCTGAATACGACGGATGGAGCCTACGGAAAGCGCGTCATTCCGCAATGGGACGACCAATATATGTTCGGGGATTCGCTGCTCGTCGCGCCGCTCGTTGAAGGGGAGTCCGAGAGAGATGTGCTCTTGCCGTCCGGCTCATGGATCGGGTTCGAGACGGGAGAGCGGCATGAAGGGGGCGGCGTTATCAGGGTTCGCGCTGGGCTGGATACGATACCTATATTTGTGCGCGACGGCGCGGTTATTCCGATGATGGCTTCGCAGCCGCATGCGCTCCGCCCAGGCGAGAAAACTCAGCTTGAATTCGTGCATTTTGGATCTGTTGCAGGCTCATGCCTGCTGTACGATGACGATGGAGTAACGTTGGATCATGAAAACGGCGCTTGCGGCTGGTGGAAGGCGGAAGTAACGAAAACGGAGGAAGGCGGTTTTCAAGGCGTGTTATCCGGCGATTCGAAATTACCGGCTTCTTATTCCAGCGTGAAGTGGCGCTTTGCCGCGATAGGGCTGGCACTACATGACGAATAGACGGATGGACTAACGCGAGGGGGTAGAAAGATGGAGCGACGACTATGGTACACAGCGCCCGCAAGCAAGTGGGAAGAGGCGCTGCCTATCGGCAACGGCCGGCTTGGCGGCATGGTGTTCGGCGGCGTAGCCAAGGAGACTGTACAGCTGAACGAGGATTCGCTGTGGTACGGCGGCTCGATCCGCGGAAATAATCCCGATGCGCGAACGAATCTACCAAAAATCCGACAACTGCTTATGCATGGCAAGCAAAATGAAGCGGAGCATTTGGCGCGGATGGCGCTGATGTCGAGTCCCAAATACCTTCACCCATATCAGCCGCTCGGCGAAATGCTGCTCTGGACTCAGGGGCATGAAGGATTAGTAGAGGGATACGAGCGTGAGCTTGACCTGGAAGATGCGATAACCCGCGTCAAGTACAGCCGGAATCAGGTTTTGTATCAAAGAGAGTACTTTAGCAGCGCGGTTGATCAGGTTATGGCTGTTCGTCTGACAGCTGACGTGCCGGGCGCGATAACGGTTGGCGTCAATTTGATGCGCCGTCCCTTCGACGAAGGGACGGCGGCGGCAGGCGAGCGGGCGATTATGATGAGCGGTCAATGCGGACCAGGCGGCGTGCAATATGCGGCAGCGGTAAGTGCTGCTGCCGAGGGCGGGACCGTACGCGTCATCGGAGATTTCCTCTCGGTTGAAGGGGCGGACGCGGTAACGCTGCTGCTCGCGGCTAATACCTCCTTCCGCCATCCTGATCCAAAGCAGACTTGCCTTGATCAGCTGCAAGCTGCAAGCCTGCTGTCTTATGACGAGCTGCGGGAGCGGCATGTGAGCGATTACTCGGCATATTACGAGAGGGTGAAGCTTGAGCTGCATGGCTCAGCGAATCAAGCGGCTGAGGCTGGACCTGAGCAATCCCAAAAGCTGGCAACCGACGTTCGGCTGCAGAGACTGGCAGAGGGAGCGGAGGACGCGGAGCTATTTGCGTTGTATTATCAATTTGGCCGTTATCTTCTTCTTTCCTGCTCGCGGCCGGGCACGCTCGCAGCTAATCTGCAAGGCATTTGGAACGCTAGCTTCACGCCTCCATGGGAGTCCAAATATACGATTAATATCAACACGCAGATGAACTATTGGCCGGCGGAATCCGGCGGGCTGCCGGAATGCCATGAGCCGTTGTTCGATCTTGCGGAGAGTATGCTCGCATCGGGCGGAACGACAGCTCGCGAGATCTATGGCTGCCAAGGATTCGTCGCTCACCACAATACAAATTTGTGGGGAGACACGCATGTCGAGGGCGTTCTGGTCTCTTCCTCCATCTGGCCGATGGGAGCAGCGTGGTTATCGCTCCATTTATGGGAGCATTACAGGTATGGGCTGGATGAGGAGTTTTTAAGGCGCCGCGCTTATCCGTTATTGAAGGAAGCGTCTTTGTTTTTTCTCGGCTATATGACTGAGGATGGCGCAGGCAGGCTGATTACGGGTCCTTCGCTCTCGCCGGAAAACCGTTTCATAAGACCAAACGGAGAAACGGGGACGCTTTGCATGGGACCATCGATGGACAGCCAAATCGTTCATGCGTTATGGAGCTCTTGTATAGAAGCACAGCGAATATTGGGCATGGAAGATGGGTTTCTCCGCGAGCTGGAAGAAGCGCTCGCCAAGCTGCCTCAGCCTGAGATTGGCAAGCACGGACAAATTATGGAGTGGCTGGAGGACTGGGACGAGGCGGACATCGGGCATCGGCATATCTCGCAGCTGTTCGCGCTGCATCCCGGCGAGCAGATTCATGTACGGCGTACGAAGGAGCTTGCCGAGGCAGCGAGACGGACGATCGAGCGGCGGCTTTCGCATGGAGGCGGCCACACGGGGTGGAGCAGGGCTTGGATCGTAAACTTTTGGGCTCGGCTAGAGGACGGCGATGAAGCCCTTTCCCATCTCCGGCAGCTATTGACCCATTCGACGTATCCTAATCTGTTTGATGCGCATCCGCCGTTTCAGATCGACGGTAACTTCGGCGGCGCGGCAGGCATCGCTGAGATGCTGCTGCAATCGCATGCCGGTGAGCTTGCTTTGCTGCCGGCGCTGCCTGCTGCTTGGAGCAGCGGAAAAGCAACAGGGCTGCGAGCTAGAGGAGCATTGACGGTCGATCTCGAATGGGAGGAAGGTTTGCTTAAGGAAGCCAGCCTTACGGCTAAGAAGAGCGGGGACTGCTGCTTGAGTTATGGAGCGGGTTCTATTGTGATTTTTGACGGCGATAAACGGATAGGTGAGCATACCGGCTCTGCTGCCGCAAAAATCCGGCTGGAAGCGGGCAAAACCTACCGGGTCATTAGCCATACCGATGTATAAGCAAACAGGGACAACGTCGATTCATTCCTTACAATAGCCCTTGATGATAGCAAAAAGGGCTATTGTGAATGAGCAAAAGAGCAATTGGCATGACTCCCGATTAGACTACAGGGATATATTTAGCTCCGAAGCCGTTTTACGTATATAATCCGACGCTTGCTTGTATTCTTCATTGGTGGACAAATGCTCGATGATCAGCGTGACATCCGGGTGCAGCTTATTTAACTCGGTTAGGAATGTCCGATAGTCCAGTGCGCCTAAGCCAGGAATGACCTCATCCATATGTACGGTTAGGTGGCCGCGCAGCAAAATATCTTTGGCATGGCAATTGCGAATATAAGGAGCCAGCTTCGCAATAAAATCTTTGATCATCTCCCCGTTCCGGTAGTAGACCCGAGGGCTGGAGACGATATTTACCGGGTCAAAATGTACGCCAAACCCTTTGCGGTCAATCGCTTTGATTAACGCGAGGTAGGTGTCGGCCGAATCGGGGAACACCCATGGCATCATTTCCAGTGCAAATACGGTACGCTCGGGTTTGACCGCATCAATAATTTCACGTGACGTCTCGACGATCAGCTCGAACGTCTCATCGCTGAAGTTGTCGGCGTCCGGGCCGTCCCACTGTTCGCCGCGGGAGCCTGCGATGTTCACGCAGCAATTGGCAGCTATTCGTTCTGCCAGTTCGAGTCGTTTGATACAGTAGGCGATCGCGTTTTTCCTCGACGCATCATCTCGGCTGATAGGGTTGCTCCATGCACCGACCTCAGAAATGAGAATATCATTTTTCTCAGCCGCCTTCAGATAGCCATCAAGCTCAGCCATATCGTCATCACCGTTGATTGGACAGGTCGTTGCTCGGAAGCCCGCTTGTTTTAACGCATGTGACCAGCTGTCAGGATTTTTATCTTCTAGAAATACTTGCCCGCCAAGCCGCATTGTAATCCCTTCCTTTGTCTGTAGATTATTTATATAGCAACAATAATGATGTTTCGAAAAGTATATCATGAACACGTGTTTATTCAAGCCCTGACTTTATAGAATTGAAATGTGCTGCGATTTTTTTTTATTTTTTATTGTTGTGAAATGGATTGACAGCGATTTTATGCATTGTGTATGATGAATTCATGAACACGCGTTTACGTGATGGATTAAACGCAACAGAATACGGTACCTAAAATAGGCTAGGCGATTGCTCGTGCAAATGGATGTAAGTTGGCGGGAGAGCAGGTTTCCACCAATTCCGAAGAGTAAGCTATAGTTGAGCATCGCTGCGCAGATCGAAATTCATGTCGAAGAAGCCAAAAATTTTAGCAAAAAATAAACACGTGTTCATGATAAAAGCGTCTTATACTCGATGTCATGCGGCATTTTGTCGAAAAATGAACACGTGTTTACGCTAATTTGGGAGGAGGGGATTCACATGTAGTTTTCTCCGGCGTTTAGGAAGAAAACAACCACATGTTAGGTGATTGCGACTGACTAATACTTTATTTAAGGGGGATTTTCCGTGAAAAAAGGATGGACGACATTAGTTGGCATCATGCTTTCCCTTATGCTCGTAATAACGGCCTGCTCAAGCGGCTCTGATCAAAAAAATACGGCGGAAAAAGATCATTCGGATGGCAGCGCTGCTGCGACGACGGATAACGGGGGAGAGCTTAATTACTGGTATCCTTGGGGCGGCGATTCCGAGAAGTGGGACAAATGGCGGATGGGCGAATTTGAAACGAAAAACCCCGGCTATAAAATCAATGCCACTTACGTACCGCCGGATGGCGGGTTGACGAACGGCAAGCTCGTATCAGCCATTTCGGGTAAAAATCCGCCGGATGTTGTTATCAGCTCCGAATATGCAAGCGCTTACTCGCTTGCTGCGCAAGGCGCGCTGGAGCCTCTGGATGACTATCTTGCCGCGCTGAATTTCCAAGAGTCAGACGTACTTTCGTCTTTTCTGCCGCTGATGAAATATAAAGACAAAACCTATCTCTATCCGCAGGACTCCAACGTCAACCTGCTCTATTACAATGTGGCCATGTTCAGGGAAGCCGGCTTAGATCCTGATAACCCTCCCCAAACAATCGAGGAGCTTGATGCAGCAGCGGAAAAGCTTACGAAAATAAGCGACAGCGGCTTTGATCGATTGGGCTTCATTCCTTGGATCGACGCCGGGGATGATTCCTTCCTATGGGGCTGGGTGTTCGGCGCTAATTATGTTGACGAGGCTACAGGTTCGATTAAGCTGAATGATGACCATCTGGTCACGATGTACAACTGGATGAACAAATACGCGCAAAAGTACAATCCGGAAAAAATCAAATCGTTCACGTCCGGCTTTGGCGGCGCCTTCTCCCCGGATCATCCATTCTTCACGGGCAAAGTTGCCATGACGGTTAACGGGAACTGGTTCGCCAATGCACTGAAAATCTATGCGCCCGATACGGAGTACCGCGTAGCTGCCATTCCTTATCCAGAAGGCGGCCGCGAGAAAGCGACTACGTTTGGAACAAACGTATTTATGATCCCGAAAGGGGCTAAAAATCCGCAAAATGCGATGAAGTTTATTATGTTTGCCGGCCAGCCGGAAATTCTCGCGGACAACATTAACACCTGGCGCTCGATATCCATCTATACGAAACCAAGCGACGCCATCAAGTGGGATAAAGAAAACGACCAAGTGTATAAAGTCGTTCGTGAAGTCGCAGCTTCGCCGAATTCCGGACATCCAGCGCTGACGCCTGTAGCCAAAGAAATGTCCAATGAGTTGATACTGCTGCGCGACAGCGTCATTTATAACAACAAAGACCCCAAGCCTTTACTTGAAAATGCAGAGAAAAAGATCCAAGCAGCATTGGACAAAAAGAAATAGGTTTAGCTTTGAGACTGCTGCTCCCGGACAGGTTTGCTTGTTCGGGAGCGCAGGCCTCCGACAGCTTATGTCCAATAAAAACGCACAAGGCGGTGAAAGTACGTGAGAAGTTCTGTCCCAGCCCTGAAGCCAGCCCCATTGTTGCCTGCGAAGCGCAGATCCAAGAAGCTGATGGAACGATTGGAGCTCACAGCGGTATACGTGATTTTGAGCCTAACGGCGCTCGCTTTTATCCTTCCTTTCCTCTGGCTGTTATCCGGTTCACTCAAGAGCAGTTCGGAGCTGTTTGCGAATCCCCCGATTTGGATTCCAAGCAAGCCGCAGTGGTCCAACTTTTCGACTGCTTTTGGTGAATTTCCGTTTCTGCTGTACTTGCGCAACACGCTGACGATTGCGGGATTTGGAATCGTTGGCGCCGTTATTTCAAATACCTTGATTGCCTATGGTTTCTCGCGCGTGGAATGGAAGGGACGGGACGGCGTATTCGTTCTAGTGCTCGCTACGATGATGCTGCCGTTCCAAGTAACGATGATTCCATTATTCATCATGTTTCAGAAGCTAGGCTGGATCGGAACATTTCTCCCGCTCATTGTTCCTGTCTTTTTTGGAAATCCGTTTTTCATTTTTTTATTGCGCCAATTTCTCATCGGCATTCCGAAGGAGCTGTCTCAGTCCGCTAAGGTTGATGGGGCGAGCGAGTTCCGAATCTATTGGCAAATGATTTTGCCGTTATCTTTGCCCGTCGTCACCACGGTCATGATCTTCTCCTTCATTGGCTCATGGGGAGATTTTATCGGTCCGCTCGTGTTCTTGAGCGACAACAAGCTGTATACGTTATCGCTTGGCATCCAGCAGATCATGTCCGTTAATGATCCGCGCTGGCCGCTATTGATGGCGATAGGCATTAGCATGACGGTGCCGGTGCTGATCATTTTCTTTGTCCTTCAGAAGTACTTCATTCAAGGGATCGCTTTTTCGGGAATCAAAGGATAGGGGCGAACAGTGATGAATATGGCCAGAAAAAATGTGCTGAACGGATTGTTGTTTATTTCTCCTTGGATTGTCGGTTTCCTATGCTTCACTGCATATCCCCTTATCAGCTCGTTTTATTATTCGTTAACCGATTACGATATCATCAATCAGCCCGTATTTGTTGGACTTGAGAATTACAAGACGTTGTTTACCGGTGACGACCTGTTTTATAAAGTGTTGAAAAACACGCTGTATATGGTTTTTGTCGGCATTACCGTCATTACGATTTGTACCATTTTTATATCGATTCTTCTTAATAACAAAAAGGTAAAAGGCATGGCTTTTTTCCGGGTCGTCTTCTTCCTGCCGACTTTGGTACCATTCGTCATCCTGTCGATTTTATGGGTTTGGGTGCTGCAGCCCGACTCGGGTGTGGTGAATACGATACTCGGCTGGTTTGGCATTGATGGTCCCGGCTGGTTCTCCAGTCCGACTTGGTCTAAGCCGTCTTTTATCCTGATGGGATTATGGGGTGCAGGTGGCTCGATTATTATTTACCTTGCGGGCTTGCAGGGCATACCGGAATCGCTTTATGAAGCCGCGTCGATCGACGGTGCGAACTCGATGCAGAAAATTTTTTCCGTCACGCTGCCCATGCTGCGGCCTGTTATTCTTTTTAACGTGATTACGGGCATAATCGGTACCTTTCAATCTTTTGCGGAGACGTTCATTATTACGCAGGGCGGGCCGAATGGGTCAACGATGTTCTACTCCTTATATCTGTACCAGAATGCCTTCCAATACGCCAAAATGGGATACGCGTCGGCTATGGCATGGGTGCTATTGCTTATCGCGCTTACCTTCACGCTGATTTTGTTTAAAGTTTCAAACCGCTGGGGCAATAACGACTAATGCTGTTAATTGAAGGGACGTGCTGTATGAACCATATGGATAACGCTAACCTGACCAAAATCGGGCTTGTCGTGGATAACATTGAAGAAGCTGCCAGACGTTACTGTGCTTTATTTAAGCTGCCGATGCCGGAAATTCAAGTGCCATCGCTTGATGATCCGCCGGCTAGCCAAACAGATGACTCTTATACGTGGTACCGCGGAGAACGCAGAGATACCCGGACAAAATTCGCGAATTTACAGATGGGTCCCGTAACCATTGAGCTGCTAGAGCCGCTTGACGAGCCTAGTCCATGGAGCGAATATAAGCAAAAGCATGGGCAGGGCGTACACTTTATCACCTTTACGGTGGAGGGCTTCGAGCAGCATATCGATTTTCTGGAGCAGCAAGGGCTTCCGCTCATTCACAAGGGAGAGTACGGCTCGGGGCGCTATAGCTATTTTGACTCGGAGCAGGCGCTTGGCGTTACTTTAGGCGTTCAGGAGATCGGGCCAAAACGGGAGCTTTAAACACTTTTGACTTACTTAATTAGAAGGAGAGTTCATATGATAAAAGGAATTGCGCATAACGCGCTGCGCGTGACGGATATGGAGAAGTCTCTGCATTTTTACTGCGGCATTGCAGGCTTAACGAAAGCTTTTGAAATTCATGATGATCACGATAAGCCTTGGATTGTTTATTTGAAGGTGGCGGACGGGCAGTTTTTGGAATTATTTTATGATGGCGTTAAAGTACCGGAAAATAGATACGCGCCTGACCTTATCGGGTATCACCATTTCTGCTTTGAGACGGATAACATCGTGGAGCTTGCGAAGCGGTTCCATGCGAACGGGCTTATGGAGGGCGACCAGCCAGGCCATGGCAAGGACTTGAACTATAATTGCTGGATTCACGATCCCGATGGCAATGCCGTGGAATTCGTTCAGATCCATCCGGATTCACCGCATGCCAAAAGCAGCTTGGGAAAGGAGGTATAACGATGTTAAAAGGCAATGCACATGTGGCGTTTGTCGTATCGGATATGGAGAAATCGCTTCATTTTTACTGTGACGTATTAGGCTTTGAGAAAGCTTTTGACCTTGAAGATGATAATGGCAATCCTTGGATTAATTATTTGAAGGTGGCGGAGGGGCAATTCATAGAATTGTTCTACGGCGGTAAGCGGAATTACGTTCAACATCCGAAAAATGCGGGCTCGGCGCACATATGCTTCGAGGTGGACGATATATTTGAAATGGCTGACCAGCTCAAAAAGCATGGCATTAAGGTTGACGTGGAGCCAAAGCGCGGCAAAGACCACAATTACCAATGCTGGGCGAAGGACCCTGACGGCTTCCCGATCGAATTTATGCAGCTTGATCCAGACTCCTTGCAAAGTAAGAGTTAGGTGTTGGCTTTGGCATGGGCGTAGGCATAGATATAGACATAGGAAATCGAGCAGGCTTAGGTTAGGAATCTGCTAAAGTTCGAGTAAATTCTTTTTCGCGATTCGGCGTACATGCACTTCTAGGCAGCTACCCACATACACTAAAGAACAGACTTCAATGTTCGCCCGGATCGGAAAAGCCAGAAGGTTTTTCCGGTCTGAGGTAATACAACGTGGGGGTGTACGGTAAATGCCTGGACTGTTCTCAGCGATCGCGCTTTTTATTAAACAGCTTTCACTTCTTGTCTCTTATGTCAAAAATAATGCTTTTCCTCAACCGCTTCAAGAGGAGGAAGAAACAAAGCATTTGCAATTGATGGCAGAAGGTAATCAGCGTTCCCGTAACCTGCTCATTGAGCACAATCTCCGCTTAGTCGCTCACATAGTGAAGAGGTTGTGGACAAGAAACGATGTCATTTCGAACTTATAAGAATCAAATACTGTGAATAGTGTCACCCATACATATTTGAACCTCGTCCTAAAGCATTAAGGTTGGCAAATCATTACTAAGTCGTTAGAGGTACTTCTATGGTTCAAATAATTTAAAAAAGCCGCCGATGAGCGGCTTTTGTTTTTTGTGGGCGAAAATTATCACAGTTTCTCAAGGTGCTACGAGTAGAAAAGTACATCTTGCCTCACGGTGACCGGTAGGTCGAATAGCAGCACTTTATGATACATTATCCTGCATGGGAAAAAGCCTTATATATCAAGGATTAAGTGGTATTTCAAACGTTGAAAAAGCGAAGGCGTGCCCCCTTTTTTCACACATAACCATTGTAATTGGCTCAAAATGCGTCGTTCCAGAAATAGAGAAAAAACTGGATCAGTTGGGCGAAATGATAAGGCATGTAGAGATTTTGTTAGAGGAACCCATTAGGGAGATACCCGGGGTTATTCCAAATGGGATATTGGTTCCTATCCTATCCATCGTAAAGTGCTTGAGAAAGCGGATGGCATTCATGTCAATATAGACAATGGAACGGTACAAGTTTCACAAGGTAAAATGAGGACGTTGTTTGAGAATCTTGTTTACTTAACGTATATGCTGAAAAACGATACTGAAAGGAAAGCCAAAGCTTACTAACTAGGCTGGTTAAAATCGCAATTATCTATTATGTGAATTATGGAGTCGAATACCCCAAAAGCAAAAGTGATGGCTGCTGTTTTAGAAAGTGAACAAAAAGCTGAATTGTCCGGTTCCATCATTTTGACGCGACGCATTTGCTAATTAATCCCGGTTACAATACTGACAACTTCATATGTCATATTTGCATCAAAAGGGTCATAAAGGCTGAATGTTACTGTTGCCTGATCGAGAAATGATTTTTCAATTAGTTGGCAAATTTCTGTCTCTCTCATTCTTTGGTCACACCATATCCCGGTACATGATTTCAACTCCACCGGCCTAATTCATTAATTAACAGAATCACCTTGATATGGGAATTCGCGTTCGTGTTATAACCCTCGATTTAGATAACTAATCAAGATTCTTCTTATTTTGATGTGTATATATAAAAAAATCCGACTCATATTTTGGTCGGTTTGATTAAAATTTTTTATTAGGGAACAAAATTAAGAAATAATTGGGCCACTTGAATAAATTTCTTGGATTAGATGTTCGCTTCCACAAAAGATTTTAAAGAATGATTAGTAAGTTTATGTCCCATAAATCTCTCTGCTAATTTTGATTTAACTCCTTCAAAAATATTAGTTTGTCCATTTGTTGGAAGACTTCCTTGACTGATTGAAACTTGATTAAGAAAATGAACTAAGATACTACTATCTTTCTCTGGTACAGTTGCAAATTCTTTGAGTTTTACGTTTATCTCTGGCTTAAGAGTATGAATGAGCGTCGACTCTATAAAATTAACACAATCTTCAACGTATTCTGTAATTGGGAATTTATCTTTGCTACTTTCAAATTGTTTAATTATTTCATAATATTGCTTATCATTGTCACTAATATTTGGTAAACCAATCCATTCGATTGGGTATAATAATTCGGACTGCGGCTTAATTATATACTCGCCATCATTATCAATTAATCTTATTTCGAAATTAGTTTGAATTTGCATTGTATATATTTATCCATTCCGTCATATTTTGGATCATTCAAACATTGCGTTGCTTTATGCCCGTTTCCGAACCGATTCGATTTATTGTTTTCAGTCTTGCCAACGTACACTACTTCTCCTGGGAATCTATGATCATTTTTTTTCTTTGTTTCTACTACAATGAAATATATAGGTGAGAATTGTTCAATATTAGGATCATCCTCGTTCCAATAGCGGTGAAGTGATATGTGAGGTTTTAAATAGTATTGAGCAGGAAAAGTTGTATGTGCTTCGTGTACAACATATTTTTCGGTTAATGACAATCCGAAGTGTTTTACAACTACACATTCATTAATTTTTAATGCCAATATCCTTGGTAATTCACCACTGTTAACAAGAGTGTCAACTACTTTATACGATTCCACATCTTAGCCTCCTACTAATCAAATTGTTTTGTAATAAATTTATCATAAAAACCCAATTTAAACAGAATAAAATTTTGAAAAAGGTATTTCACGTTCTTATATTGAAATATGACTAATGGCCTATTTCTTGCAGTTTGTTCGGAGGATCTCTATGAATAAAAAAAACCTTAAAGAACGAAATATATGCACGAAATATATTACTCCTGCTCTAGTCCAGTCTGGATGGGATGTGCAGAAGCAAATTCGAGAAGAAGTTTCCTTCACAGATGGACGAATTATTGTGCGAAAGAAAATTGTCACTCGTGGCGAGAAAAAACGTGCAGACTACATCATTTACTAAAAAGCCAATATCCCAATTGCAATTATTGAAGCCAAAGATTACCATCATTCCATTGGATTAGGAATGCAACAAAATCTAAGTCATTGAATCAACAATTTTTACACAAGTATTCGCGGACTTCATCAGCAAGTTCTTTTCAAAGTATTTCAAGAAAAAGGCGGGCATATCGTTCATTGATTACGTCAATCGAAAGCGCATTGCGAGAGCGGAGAGAATGCTGGCAGCCGATAAGAAGAACATAACCGAAATTGCTATCGAAATAGGAATCGAGAATATGGCACATTTCTATGAGTTATTTAAGCGCTACGCCGGCTGTACGCCGAAACAATATAAAAAAAATGAGCGAGGCGCCAAATCTATTATTATAATTGATCAATACATCATGGGGAGGCACAATAAGTGATCTTTCATTCGTTAATAGGCCGTTTAGGCAGTATGTTGATAATCGCGACGATGGTACCCATCGTTCTAATCGGCTTTATTACCTATCAATACATTTATATCGATCAAGTAAATCGAGTCGAGGACGATTTGCATAATCGAGTCGTAGCTGAAAGTACAGCACTTGAAGGATTATTGGACGATTTGAGCAATGCGTCACAAATGCTTGTCGTTGACGGTGGGATGGGCAGAAATGTGATCGATTATCTTGCGGAGAGCGATGCGTATAATCGAGCGCTGTTATTCGCTCGTACGAATCAGTCCTTGATCAATATCTATCTATCGAATCTGAGTTTGGGAGCCGTGTTTTTTTATTTCCCCAATCAGCCAAACCATGTGCAATTCGCCAATATGACCATCAAGGATCCAAGCGATATTTTCAAACGACCGAGTCTGTATCGCGCCAACGATTTGACCTATTATGGTCCCCATGAAAGCATTGGCGCTGGAGAACCTGAACTCGTATTTTCACTGATAAGAATGTTAAGAGATGACCAAGGAGAATCTATCTATGTTTATTTAGAGATCAAACTTGCTTCGGTCATTCAAAATATGTTTTCGCAAAATACAGTAGGAATGTTGGTCAACCATACGATGACAAGTGCCGATGGAGTGATGCAGTACAGCGATGCGAAGGGCGATTTAGCCCACTATCACTCTATTACATCGACAAGTGATGAGGGATGGACACTCTCTTTGCTCATTCCAACATCGGAGTACAATCAGGAAATAAGAAAATGGTATAATCGATTTTTGTTCATTTCGGGCTGCTCGCTAACAATAAGCATGTTGCTAGCCTACTTGATCTGGAGAATGGTCAGTCATCCATTACGTCAAATAAAAACCGTAATTAAACGGTTTACGATAAATTTATCCGACGAATCCGAGCCAGACATTCGGCTTATCGAATTTAAAGATCTTCTGTACAATTTCGTACGAATGAGGGATCGAATCGTCGAATTGATTTCTGAAGTCGAAGCGAAGGAAAAACGAAAAGGGGAGCTTGAGGTTGAGAAGCTGCTAGTTCAGATCAATCCGCATTTCATTCATAATACTCTGAATACGATTCAATGGCTTGCCCGTATGCACGGTCAAACGGATATTGCGAAGCTCGTTACTATTTTTACGCGAGTTTTGCATTATAATTTGGGCAAGAAATCAATGATTGTCAAGGTAGCCGAGGAAGTGCGTGCAATCCGGGATTATGTGGAATTGCAGCAAATACGCTATGATCACAAGTTTGATGTACGTGTCGTTGTTGCTGCCGAGGTTGAGCAAGTTCCGTTGCCGCGATTTGTTCTGCAACCGCTTGTAGAGAATGCTTTATATCATGGTCTGGAGAACAGTGACGGTTACATTGAGGTGTTTTTGAGCAAGACTGAAGATAATTCCATCCAATTGGTCGTTGCTGACAGCGGGAAAGGGATGTCTGAGGAACAGATTGCCATGATGAAGCAAGGTAAGCTAGAATCGGAGGAGAAAATCGGGCTTGGCATAGGGCTGCGCTACGTGTTCAAGATGATTAATACTTATTATGGTGATCGGGCACAATTTCTTATCGACAGCAAGGTAGGCAAAGGCACAAAAATCACGATTATTATTCCCGATCACATGTAAAAAGGAGCGCGGTATATGATTAACGCACTGATAGTGGACGATGAAAGTATCGTCAGAAAAGGCTTACGGATGATGCTTCCGTGGGATCGGTTCGGCATCCAAATCATCGGAGAAGCTCCAAATGCGGAAAAAGCGTTAGATATTATGAAAGACCGGCAAATCGATTTGTTGTTCACCGATATTACGATGCCGGGAATGAACGGACTTAAGCTTCTTGAGCGTGTGAACCAGATGGATTCTACGGTTTCGACAGTCATTCTAACCTGTCACCAGGACTTTGACTTCATTCAGGAAGCGCTCCGCCTTGGCGCAATCGATTACATCGTCAAGACCCAATTGGAAGATATGGATGTCGATCAATTTTGCGGTCGCATTGTCAAGCGAGTGCAGGAAACTTTGGCAACGCGGTCGGAGCCTGCAGCTTCTCTCGATGAGATTGCAGTGACGTGGCAATCTGTTCTATGGCTTGTTGACGACAAGTGGTTGGAGAGAATGACGCAAGTATACGCCCCGGCCATTGAGGAGGAGCGAGTGTGGAATCGGCTGATCCAGGAGGCATATACGGTTTGGCAAAGCAAGCTCATGGATAACATTCCCGATGGATGGATGAGCCAACTTCTCGACTTACGGATGCCCCGGTCGCAAGAGTTGACTGCAATCTTGCGATCGGGACGCGAGGACATAATGCAAATTTTTCGTCGCAGCGGTTACTCCGAGGAGGTCATTCATTCAGTCATACAAGCCAGTGATTATATACACCTTCATGCAGGAAGAAGATTGAGTCAATCCGAGATTTGTACGTTTGTTAATTTGAGCAAAAGCTATTTCAGCAAATGCTTTAAGGACATCATGAATATGTCTTTTGTCGTCTACTTACAGGAGACGAATATCCGCTATGCTCAAAAGCTGCTTCGAACGACCAATCATCCGATTTACTGGATAGCCGAACAATCGGGATTTCTAGATGAGAAATATTTCAGCAAGATTTTTAGAACGAAAGTAGGAATGCTTCCAACCGAGTATCGGTTAACTTGCCGATAAAAAAACGCCATGCCTGTAAAATATTCATACCATTTGCTCAATTCATTCTCTCTCGCGCATCGGATTATTCCGTGTATGATTCAATTGAGGAACAAGCGAATCCTTTACATCTTTAAATGAAAGATAGTCTTGAAAGCGTTGACATTCTTGATTGTCAGTCTCGAAGAGCTTGACAACTTCGCAACTGAAATGGAAGAAGCAAGGCGGAGATCAAATCATTCGAGAAATTGAAGCGGAATTGAAAAATAATAGCAAAAAAGGACGAGGGACGCGAAACTATGCGTCCTTTTATAATTTATATCAATAATAGTAAGTATATGGATTAAAATGAATTTCCGAGAAAATGAGATTGAGAGGAGGTGATATGAGTGATTGATAGGACAAGCTAATCTCGCGAGAATACTACAAATTGTTGCGGTTCGAACGCGGAGGTGATATTAAGTCGATCCATGTAGGTATCTTGAAAGAGCGTTAATTCCTATAATTTGAGTTTGCGTTAAATACCGCTTATTAAATAATCTATGAGGAGAAGATATATGATAAAAGAAAACCGTGTTAATTTCTCTCTTGGCGCAAAGATGCTGCTGCTCGTGTGTATGCTATTGTCATCACTCAATCTTACAACAGATGTTGCTTCCGCGAATACGGTCTGGCCAAGGGCCGTCGTCGCTCCTATACCTTTAAGTACTGAAGGAGTTGCCAATCCGGTGACTAGTCTTTCAGGTACATGGAAGTTTAATTTGAATCCACCCGCGAATTTTTGGAGTGACAGCGTGGATCCCGCTTCGTGGGAGGACTTGGAAGTGCCTCATGATCTATTTGCAGAAGGCATTTTTCAAAATTTAGGCAATAAGCTTGACCGAAATGGCAACCCCTTCATGGATCGCGAACTGGCGTACAAGAAACAAGTAACGATTCCTTCGGACTATGCTGGAAAAACGATATTGCTCCGGTTCGAAGGTGCTTATAATTACGCCAGAGTGTGGGTTAATGGGCAAATGGTTCGTACACACCGCGGAGCGTTTACGACTTGGGATTGTGACATTACAAGTTTCGTCACGCCTGGTCAATCTGCTTCGATAACAGTCGGATTGACTTATGAAACCATGCGTCTGGATTATCAGCTCTTGGGAGGCATACATCGCGACGTTAAGCTAATTGCCCTTCCGAGAGACTATGTAACACGTCTGCATTCTGAGACCGATCTCGATGCTGCCTATAACGATGCAACACTCAAAGTATCTGCTGGTATGGCATTTAATGCAGCCACATCAGGAGTCATGCAGCTATCCTTGAAAGATCCGAGTGGAGCAGCAGTTTCAATTAGTCCGAATACGATTTCTTTGTCGTCTGCAAGCCCGGAAGCCACTGTGAATATCCCGGTTTCCAGTCCAATCAAGTGGGACTCCGAGCATCCCAATCTGTACACACTAGAATCTTCCCTCGAGATTGGAGGAACGGTGGTTCAGACTCTTTCTCAGAAGGTTGGATTCCGTGAAGTGACGATGGTAGGAAAGAACATGTATGTCAATGGTGAAGAGATCAAGCTTCATGGTGTGAACTGGCATCAGGTCATTGCAGACAGAGGAATTGTCCCAGATGCCCAGATCGATGAACAAATGATTCGCAAGTTGAAAGATGCGAACGTTAATTTCATTCGTACCGCTCACTTCCCGCAAACTGACCAATTTTTAGAATTATGTGATGAGCTTGGTATCTATGTTGAAGAAGAAGCATCCATTATCTTCGTAGATACGGCTGATGGTCCGCAAAACGTAGTAAATAATACTAATTATACGGATGAGTTCTTGGATCCTCTCTCAGAAATGGTGGAGAAGGATCGAAGTCATGCCAGCATCATCATTTGGTCTTTGGGGAATGAATCCTTCTGGGGAGATAATTTTCAAAAAATGCATGACTTTTTGAGGCTGGAAGATCCATCGAGACCGACTATCTTCAGTTATCCGTTTACCAGCAGCAACTCAAAATACGAAATTTGGAGTAAACATTACCAAACCTTTAATACGGATCAATATGGTACACATGCGGTACCGGAACTGTATGACGAATACGCTCATGACTACGGCCACAATAAAGAGGGCTTGAAATTCGACCCCGGGTTTAGAGATTTCTACGGCGTGAACTTGAAGAAGTTCTGGGAGCCTATGTATAAAACCAACGGTGTGTTAGGAGGCGCTATCTGGGGCGGCGTCGATTTGGTTATGCACAGACCGAATAACACGAATTGGGGAATTGCACAGTGGGGAATGCTCGACGCTTGGGGACGAGAGAAACCAGAATATTACCATATGAAGAAGGTTTACAGTCCAATTGTGTTGAATGATGGTCCACTCAGCAATCCGGGAAGTGGAAATCCACTGATTATTCCCATTGAGAACCGATATAATCATACAAACTTCAGCGAATTACAATTCGTATGGACGGTCGGTCAGGATACGGGGACGATCACCGATGTGAACGTGCCGAAGAGAAGTACAGGCTCTATTACGATTCCGTCCAGAAATTGGAATTATGGGGACATCATTACCTTGCAAGTGTATAAGGACAACCAGCTCATCGATGAATTCCGTCTTCCTATTGGACGTCCTGATTATCAATTTTCTATGCCGCAGGGAACGCCTACGATTACAGATAGTGCATCGGCGATCATGATAAACGGAAGCACCTTCAGCGTGACTTTCAGTAAAACGACCGGATTGATCACGAACGGTACCTACAACGGAACCACCATTATGACAGGCGGACCGTATCTGAACTTGGGTAATTCGGTTAATGTTAATCAATTGCTTCCTGACCCTAATACTTGGAATTTATCATCAATTACTTCTCAAATGGATGGACAACAAGCACTTGTGAACATCAACGGCAGATACGGAACTCTCACGGCGCAGTTCTCCGTCCGCATCGATGGTACCGGACTTATACGTACAACCTACACCGTGAACGGCGTGCCGCAATCCTTGACAGAAGCGGGTGTCGCTTTCAATCTTACGAGCCAAGTTGATGAAATTTCTTGGGATCGCCAAGGTGATTATTCGGTCTACCCTTCAGATCATATTGGTCGTCCTGTAGGGACCGCTGCGAAAACAAGAACTGGTCCGAGTGATTCGTTCCGCGTTAAGCCGACGTGGCCATGGTCCCAGGATATGAAGGACTTTTATCTGTTTGGCCCGAGCGATTCCGGCGGGCGAGGAACGAATGATTTCCGCAGCGCCAAAACGAATTTTAACTACGCTTCAGCCCTGATTAGCGGTACTGCAAATCGCTTGCGGGCAGAAGGGGACGGAACGGGGTCCGTTCGGATGGCAATCAATGCCGACGGATCGATTCGCTTCAACGTGAATAACAAGTGGTCCCGCCTTATGGGCGTGTGGGATGAGTTCTTTAATTACAGTTTGCCGCTGAATCTTTTGGATGGGTATACGAACTCCGTCGACGTTAGACTGACTGATAACGACGCGGTGACGATCAATTACGTTGATCCTTCATCAGAGCCGGTGAAATCGATTCGGGCATTCAACAACTCCGGAGCCGATGCAAATGCACTTATTGACAACAATTGGAAAACTTCTCTGGTCAGCAACAATAATTCTGCGTTACCGCAGTACGTTACGATCAAATATGCAGAGCCGCAATCGTTTAACGGTGTGACGTTGGGAACCGGATTCGCGCAAGGTCAAGCCCCTACCGATTGGGATATTGAAGTTTCCGACGACGGCTTGACCGGTTGGACGACTGTCGCTTCCTCGGGCACGGTGAACTGGTTGACAAACACGGGCACAGTTGAATTTAAGAAGATCAGCTTTGCGCAGGTTTCCGGAAAGAAAGGCGTCCGTTTGAAAATAAAAAGTGCAAACTTGACTTGGAGCCACTATGCAATTAACGAAATTCAAATTTCAAACGACATAGCTATGGATACTCTACCCAACAAGTCACTTCTGGCTACGGCTAGTGCATCTGAAGGGACGGGCATTGTATCCATTAATGATGCAAACGTAAACAGCGCTTATGTCAGTGTAGACAATCCGGTTTTGCCGAAATATCTCAACTTGAACTGGCAAACCCCGCAATCATTCAATAGTGTCTTGTTGAAGACCTACTTTGCGCAAGGACAGGGACCAACATCATGGGATATTGAGGTATCTGACGATGGAGTTAACAATTGGACCAAGGTTGCCGATTCGGGCAATGTGTCCTGGGTGAACAATACGGGTGTGATTGAAGAAAAGCTGATCTCTTTCCCGCTTGTTATGAACAAGAAAGGATTACGTATAAAAGTTAAATCTTCCAACTTAAACTGGAGCCACTTCGCTGTCAATGAAATAGAAGTGTATCATAACCTGGCTACAGCGGCGACAGTAAGTACGTCAAGCGGAACAGGACCGGGCAACATCAATAATGGTTCTGATGCGGACAGTTACGTTAGCGTGGATAATCCTGTCTTGCCTCAGTATATTACGTTCAATTGGACCTCGCCACAAAGCTTCGAGCAGGTTGAATTGTTTGGAAAATTCGCTGGAGGGCAAGCTCCGAAAAGCTGGGATATTGAAGTTTCGGACGATGGTAGCACGAATTGGCAATCCGTTGCGACTTCAGGAAATGTGTCCTGGAGCTTTAGTAACGCGACTTTGGAGTCGAAATCCATATCTTTTCCGAAGGTAACTGGAAAAAAAGGCATGCGCATCAAGGTAAATGCCGCTAATCTGATCTGGTATCACTATGCGATCAATGAGATCGTCGTTTCGGACTAACCTCCTCGGCAGCCATCTAGATGTATAGAAACAAACAAGAAACCTTACGACCATGAATTCAGATTCATGACCGTGAGGTTTTTGACGGAAGACGACTGATGAGTAAAATATTCATACCATTTACTCAATTCAATCTCTCTCGCGAATTGGCATATTCGATGTATGATTCTAATTGAGGAACAAGCTTGTCCTTCATAACATGAATAGAAAAGAGGGGTTTGATTTTGAAGAAACTAGCTATCTTGGCGATGTCATTCCTGCTTGTCGGTCTTACGGCTTGCGGGAATGCCGGAGGTAACAACGCTGAAAACCAAGCTGGAAATACCGTCACTACGGCACCAATCGAAGAGCAGGAACAAACAGAGCAAGTCAGCAAAGATCCGTTCGGCAAGCTGCTCGAACAGATTGAAGTGACGATGGCCAAATCGGTAGGCAACGGACCTCCGCAAAACATGCCGGAAGGTGAAACGCTGACTGACAATCAATTGATTACGCTGGCAAATGACACTTTTGGCGTCAAATTGACCTATGCATGGACGGCCCAGGATAGTGCCTACGATCAGAAGCTTAAACTGGATATTGCAAGTAACAAATTGCCGGATATCTTTATGGTTCAGAATTACTCGGATTATGTGGACTTGGTGAAAAACGGCATGGTAGAAGATTTGACGGAAGTTTATAAAGACTACGCCTCAGATCGAATTAAATCCCTATATCAGAGCGACAATGGCAAAGGTTTAGAGACACTAACGGTAGACGGTAAATTCTATGGTATACCAGGACTCGGGATGGTAGACAACAATGTTCAGGAAGTTTGGCTGCGCAAGGATTGGCTGGATAAATACCAAGTGGCCGAGCCAAAGACGTTAGACGATCTGCGCAATATAGTCAAGGTGTTCAACGAGAAAGAAGGAACAACCGGCATTCCGGGCACCGGAGTCATTGACGGCTTTGTCAATCCTCTGGACTCCTATGATGGCATCTTCCAAGTTAATCATTCCAGTCCTGGCCTGTGGGTTAAAGGAGCTGACGGCAAGGTCGTCTATGGTTCCACTACACCTGAAACCAAGAAAGCGCTTAGTCTGATCCGCGACATGTACCAAGAGGGAACGATCGACAAGGAGTTTGCGACAAGCAAATCCGAAATGGTTACGCAAAAGGTAGCCAGCGGCAAAGCCGGCGTTTACCTTGGCCCATGGTGGTCGGGTTGGTCGCCTCTCGCTGACTCCTACAAGCAGGATCCTAGCGCGATTTGGCGGGCTTACTTGCTGCAAGACGAGAAAGGCAAGTCCTTTGGACGCCAAGAAGCGCCGATTAATAATATTGCTGTTGTGAAAAAAGGTTTTAAATATCCCGAATTGGTCGTTAAATTGCTGAATTTGTATGCGGATGGAGAAAAAAGTCCATACAAAAACATGGCGCCAAGACCCGATGCGCATACGGCACCGGTTCCGCTCTCAATTGCGAAAGCCGATGAACCAATTCAAATGCACCTTATCATCACGAAAATGGTTAAAGGCGATACGGTAGCGCCGGACGACTACTTCAATGCAGTAGGTATCGAAAGAATGCAAAAGGTAGCCGATGCCATTAAAGCCGGAGAAGACAAGATGGGTGACGTGTACGGAGAAGCTATCTCCCGCTCGTTCGGTTTTGCTCCAATGGTCAATAACCCGAACTACAACCGTGTATATAGCGAATTTTATGGAATGACACCAACGATGAGCAAACGTTGGGCGAATCTTAAAAAATTAGAAAGCGAAGCATTCCTGCAAATCGTATTGGGCAATAAACCTCTTGAATATTTCGACGAGTTTGTACAGCAATGGAACACACAAGGCGGCGAGCAGATCACAAGCGAAGTCAACGGTAACTAATGCGATTAAGCGGTGCTGTAATAACGTTGCGGCACCGCTTAATTCTTAGGAGGAGGAATTTATTTGAAACGAAATATAGGGCTTCATTATCATCTCATGTTAGCGCCTGGCATCCTCTTGCTGCTTCTGTTCCATGTCTATCCGATGACCGGGATTACGATCGCATTCCAGGATTTCAATCCGACCAAAGGTTTTTTTGGTTCTCCGTGGGTCGGTTTGGAAAATTTCAAATACATGTTTGAGCTTCCCGACGTAAGGCAAGTGGTAGGAAACACCCTCATTATTGCCATCATGAAGATTGTCGCGAATTTGGTGGTGTCCATATGTTTTGCGCTGTTGCTCAACGAAGTTAGGAAGGTTGTATTTAAGCGAGTGGTTCAAACCGTCGTTTACTTTCCGCACTTTATATCCTGGGTTCTTCTGGGAGGTATTATCGGTCAGATTTTATCGTTGGATGGATTGCTCAATACGGTGCTAGGTTGGTTTAATATCTCTCCTAAGCTTTTTCTAGCAAGTAGCGAGTGGTTCCCTTACTGGCTTGTAGGCACCGAAGTATGGAAGGAGTTCGGCTTCTCCGCAATTATTTTTCTAGCTGCATTGACCGGAATCAATCCTACTCTTTACGAGGCGGCGGTTATTGATGGCGCGAGCAGATGGAGGCAGGTATGGCATGTTACATTGCCTGGCATTGCGACGACGATTGTGCTGGTGGCGACGCTCGCATTGCAAAATGTATTGAATGCCGGCTTCGAGCAAGTATTGAATCTTTATAACCCGCTCGTGTATTCCACGGGAGATATTATCGATACGTATGTTTATCGTGCAGGACTTAATGAATCTCAATATGAGCTGGCAACTGCAGTCGGTTTGTTGAAATCTATCGTGACGATGATTCTGATTATCATATCGTATAAACTTGCCTCAAAGTTTGCCAACTATCGAATCTTCTAAGTGACAAGGAGGGGACTAAGCGTGGTTCTAAATCGTTCCTGGGTAAATCGATTGACGGGAAGTGTCATTATCATCATCTTGAGTCTCATATCTATATTGAGTCTTTTGCCCGTTGTACATATTCTGGCGCTTTCATTCAGCGAGAAATCGGCAGCGGCCGCAGGTCAAGTAGTGTTATGGCCTGTTGGCTTTAACCTCGCGGCATACGATGCCGTCGTGAATGACAGTCAATTTTTCGCCGCCTTTTGGGTATCTATTAAGCGGGTTATTTTAGGAGTTGCCTTGCAATTTATAATGACGGTTTTGGTGGCGTATCCGATGTCGCGAGAAACCCGTGTATTCCACGCAAGAAATGTATACATGTGGTTTCTTGTTTTTACGATGCTGTTCAGCGGCGGTTTAATCCCGTGGTATATTACGATTCGCGACTTTGGTTTGATGGACTCTATCTGGGCGCTCGTTATTCCGGGTGCAGTTCCGATATTTAACGTCATACTGCTCATGAACTTCTTTAGAAATTTGCCTAAGGAACTGGATGAAGCCGCTAGTATGGATGGAGCAGGTCCGTGGTACACGCTTTTTAAGCTGTATCTTCCGCTATCTTTGCCGGCTTTGGCAACCGTAACGCTATTTAGTATCGTCGGTCATTGGAACGCTTTTTTCGACGGACTTGTTCTCATTAATGACGTTACACAGCAACCGCTTCAAACGTATTTGAATCAAATGGTCGTGCAGCTTAATATCAGCCAAGCGAATTTATCGGTTGAAGAAATCGAGAAATTGTCGAAACTATCGAACAAAACGGTCAGTTCGGCAAAAATTTTCGTTAGCATGATTCCGATTCTTGTGATTTATCCGTTCATGCAACGGTTCTTCATTCACGGCATCACATTAGGGTCTGTTAAAGAATAATTATGTAAAGCTGTTCTGGGGCTAGGCTCATTACTATGGGTATTACGCCATTCAGGCAATAGGGACATTGCGTTAAGGGGAATGTCGGTTGGACCGATTGTCCAAACGTTTCTTCTGCTGGAACGCTTGTCATGTCGCCATATTAAGTATTATCTAGTAAATCACAAGACGATAATAAGGAGTCTCAAATCATATGCCCGTACTCAGTTACAATAATGATAGCTTTTTGTTGGACGGACAACCTTTTAGGATCTTATCCGGTGCGATGCATTATTTTCGCATCGTACCGGATTATTGGGAAGATCGGTTGAGAAAGTTAAAAGCTTGCGGGTTTAACACCGTCGAAACCTATATCCCTTGGAATCTGCACGAACCGAAGCAAGGAGAGTACTGCTTCGAAGGTTTGGCAGACGTATTGACCTTTATCGAGAAAGCGGCTGATTTAGGACTGCACGTGATCTTGCGTCCCAGCCCCTATATTTGCGCGGAGTGGGAATTCGGCGGCCTGCCTGCATGGCTTCTTGCGGAGCCCGATATGCGGATTCGTTGTTTCCATCAGCCTTACCTGGATAAACTGGACGCTTATTACGACGTGTTATTGCCAAAATTAAGGCCTTACCTCTCGACGAACGGCGGTCCGGTCATTGCTCTCCAGGTCGAGAATGAGTATGGCAGTTTCGGCAATGATCACAGCTATCTGCTTTATTTAAAACAAGCCTATGAGAAGCGAGACATGGATGTCCTCTTGTTCACCTCCGACGGGCCGATCAACTATTGTTTGCAAAGCGGGATGATTCCGGACACGCTAGCTACGGTGAACTTCGGCTCCAAGGCAACTGAAGCATTTTCTGTGCTAAAGCAATACCAACCGAATAAACCGGTCATGTGCATGGAATTTTGGAACGGTTGGTTCGATCATTGGGGCAAGCCGCATATCCAAAGGGAGTCAGGAGATACGGCGTCCGCCCTTGATGAAATTTTGGCGTCGGGTGGATCCGTCAACTTCTACATGTTCCATGGCGGCACGAATTTTGGGTTCTATAACGGAGCCAACTTCGCCGATCGCTATGAAGCGACTGTGACGAGCTATGATTATGACGCGCCATTAAACGAATGCGGAGATCCAACCGATAAGTACTTTGCTATTCGCGAAGTGTTGTCCAAATACAGCGATCTGGAAGGGATTCCGGTACCGAAGCCTTCTGCGAAGAAAGCTTACGGAACCATTCGCTTAACAGAGCAAGCGGACTTATTCGCTAGCCTGGATCATTTATCGACAAGCGTGCAAAGCGTCTATCCTAAGCCAATGGAAATGCTTGGACAGGACTACGGCTTTATCTTATATACCACTCATGTGTCGGGTCCCAAACAACAGTGCGAACTGATAATTGAAGAAGTTCGGGATCGCGCGCTCGTCTATGTGAACGACGAGTACAAGGGAACTTTGGAACGCTGGAACCATGACGTTAAAGTTATGTTTGACATTCCGGCTGAAGGAGCCCGGATAGACATATTGGTAGAAAATATGGGTCGTGTAAATTATGGCCCGCGAATGATGGATGCCAAAGGCATTACGCAGAGCGTTCGTCTTGTAAGCATTGAATGGTGGAAACATTTATTGTTCGATTGGACCATTCGTCCGCTACCTTTAACCGATCTCGCCAATTTGGCATTTCAGCCGATTCAAGATTGCAAGAAAGATGGCCCGACGTTCTGTCGGGGCGTCTTTCAAGTCGACGAGCTAGCCGACACTTTCTTGGCATTGGACGGGTGGACCAAGGGAGTCGCCTATGTGAACGGGTTTAACTTGGGCAGGTATTGGAACGCCGGACCGCAAAGAACGCTGTATGTCCCTGCGCCGTTGTTACGCCAAGGAAGCAACGAGATTGTCGTCTTTGAGCTGCATGGAATGGAAAGTAATGAAGTCAAATTGGTCGATGCTCACATGTTGGGCTAGAAAGGAAGGTCGTTATGAACGCCTCGCAAGATACGAACGCCATGTATGATCTCATACGCAGGGTCATTGGCGAAAAATATTCGCAGGAAGTCGACATCCGGTGGCTAAAGCAGATCGACGACCGCGATGCTTTCGAGCTTGAAACCGTAAAGGGTCGTCTTGTCATCCGCGGTACATCGGGCTCGGCCATCGCATCGGGATTTTATTGGTATTTAAAGTACGAATGCAATTCACATATTTCCTGGTGCGGCGACCATATTGACGTCCCATTACCGCTTCCGGTGGTATCGTTATTTCGACAAGAAACACCATACAAGTATCGCTATAATCTGAATTACTGTACCTACTCCTATTCCATGGCTTTCTGGGACTGGGAACGATGGGAACGCGAAATCGACTGGATGGCGCTAAACGGAATCAACTTGGTACTAAGCTTAGTCGGACACGAAGAAGTTTGGCGAAGGCTGCTGACCCGAATCGGATATTCGGACGAACAAAGCAAGCAGTTTATATGCGGACCGGCTTTCTTTGCTTGGCAGTGGATGCAAAATATGACCTCGTGGGGTGGTCCGTTACCTGATTGGTGGTTCCAAGAGCGTGTGAAGCTTGCACGGAAAATACACGAGCGAATGATGTCGCTTGGCATTATACCTATCCTGCAGGGCTATAGCGGAATGGTTCCAGTCGACTTCAAGTTAAAATTCACGGAAACCGATCCTGTCGACCAAGGCAAATGGTGCGAGTTCGACAGACCTTCCCTGCTCTTGCCTACCGATTCGATGTATAAGGAAGTCGCGTCTATTTTCTATGAAGAGCAGAAAGCGATCTTCGGAGAGGATTTTCACTTCTATAGCACAGATCCGTTTCATGAGGGCGGCAGCACGGAGGGGATCGATGTGACTGCGTACGCTCAGGAAGTGCAGCGTACGATGATGGACGCAGATCCTCATGCGATATGGGTGCTTCAGGCATGGCATGATAATCCGAAGGAAGCGCTGCTTCAAGGCCTCGATAAATCACACGCATTAATCCTGGATCTATGGTGCGAATCCAACCCGGCTTGGAAGCAAAGAGAAGCTTTCCAAGGAACACCGTGGGTATGGTGCATGATTCAAAACTATGGCGGAAAGAACGGCTTGTTCGGCAATCTCGATCTTATTGCTAATGAGCTTCCGGCTGTACTTGAGAATCCACAGTCGGGACAATTGGCCGGAATTGGCCTTGCAATGGAAGGAATAGAAACGAATCCGGTTATGTACGACCTTGTGACGGATATGGTGTGGCGCAATGAAGCTCCTGACATGAAGGCTTGGTTAGCCATGTATATTCGGCGCAGATACGGCAAGTGGCTCCCCGAAGCCTCGGAGGCGTGGAGTTTGCTCCACGGCAGCGTCTACAATTGCAATACCATGCAGCAGGGAGCGACGGAGTCGATTATATGCGCTCGGCCTGCTGAGGATATAACCAACGTCTCCACTTGGGGACCAACGGGGTACTATTACGATCAAAGCCACGTTCGAGAAGCGAGCAAAAAATTGTTCGACTGTTATGAAGAACTGAAGAGCTCGGATGGATATTTATATGATTTGGTGGACGTAACCAGACAAGCCATCGCTGATCTTGCTCGAGATGCTTATCATCAGTTTATGTCCGCGTTCCGCAGCAAAGAGATTACGCTATTCGAGAAGTGGACTGAATGTTTCCTGCAATTCGTACGTTTGCAAGACAAGCTTCTAAGTACCCGCAAAGAATTCCTGCTTGGCCGATGGATTGCGGACGCAAGGGAGCTGGGTCGTTCCGAGGAAGACAAGAATCTGTTCGAATTCAATGCGAGGACGCTAATTACGGTGTGGGGGCCGGAACAGTCCCAGCTTTCACTGCACGACTATTCACATCGGGAATGGGCGGGATTAATCGCAGATTTTTATTACCCGCGATGGACGATGTATATTGAAAGTCTGAAGCATGAGATCAATGATAACAAAGAGATTGAACCGATCGACTGGTACGAGTGGGAGTACCAGTGGACTCAAAGCACCCATACTTTCCATGTGATATCAACCGGCAATTTGGACGAAATCATGAATGAAATCATTCCGTTACTGGGTTGATTCTCTCCATGGCAAACCGCGTATCCCCTATTAGGTGCTAACTAAACATCGGGAAGCGTGGTTTTTTTTGGCAGTGGATTACATTCTTGGGGAGCATGCGTACGGGGAATTATCCTACCGTTACTTGACGGACGGCCGAAACAAATATATTTGGTACTCGCAGACGGGCGAAGAGCAGTTGTTCGACCTGGCGAGCGACCCGTAGGAGCTTGGACGGCCGGGAAGAAGGGTATACGGACGGCATGGAGCTCATTGTCGGCCGAGAGCCGCAATATTGCTTGCGTCATCTCTTTCAGTGAGTGTCCAACTTTAAAACAGGGCTTACATTGCAACATTGCAAGCGGCAGCCCAATAAGGAGCACCTCTATGAACGTTTTCGCACAAACGCCTCGAATAATCCGGATCGCGGGATGCGATTAGAAACGTACCTGGATGTCGCGATTGGCGAAGGCGTTTAATGGGTCTGCAAGTGGATACTTGTCGGTTGATAAGAACATGATCCAAATGGAGTCCGCAGAAAAACTGTGGACTCCATTCGGATCTACTTCGGCAGTTCAATTCTAGCTCATCCGCAGCTCGGGTCTCCGGTAGCCGACCACTCTAGCTGCCGGCTCAATTATTGCCGTCGGTTCGTTTATTTCTTTCATTTTCTTTAGAAGCCGTTCTTTGAGATCATCCGCGATATGTCTGTATGCCTCGATACCCGCTAAATTATCCAACTCATAAGGATCCGAATATAGGTCGTATAACAGTTCTTCGACGTAAACATCCGAATGGGCTTCTTCCCAGCCGTTCTTCCCCGGTGCTGCTACGGCGTACTTCCAGCGTTCGGTACGTATCGCCCGGCCAATCTGGGTCTCGCTGATCTGCACATAAGCTTCATCCGGCCAATCCGAGCTTGCGCCCCTAACAAGGGGGAGGACGGAACGGCCTTGCATGTGAGCAGGCACCTGAATTCCAGCGGCATCAAGCAATGTCGGCGGGAGATCGACCAGGCTGACGAGCTTCCGAATTTGGCCGCCTCCCATGAAGCCGGGACCGTATAGAGCCGATGGTACACGAATCGAGCTCTCGTGGGCGCTGCGCTTATATTCGCCGTTCCGGGTCTTGAAGTGGCAGCCATGATCGGAAGTGAACAAAATAATGGTATTGTCTGACAGCTTCAAGCTGATCAGCGTGTCCATCAGTCGTCCAAGCGCTTCATCGAGCCGCTTGACCATGCCGTAGTATCCGCCTAAATGTTGAGCGGAGCTTCCGCCCAACGCTCTAAGGTCCGGCGGCGTCCAGCGATCGATATATTTTCCTTCGTAGCCGACCGGGGCAGGATAGTTGTCTGAGTGATTCTGGTGATGCGGCTCCAAATAGGAGATGAACAGGAAAAACGGATCTTTGCGACAACGATCGATGTATCGGATCGCGGCATCCGTAAGGGCGTCAACCCGATAACCGGGCAAATGCACTTCTTGGCCATCGTTGTCGTATAGCATCGTCTGATAGGCATCTGAAGAAAGCTCTAGTAAATTCGAGGCAAGCCACTCGTCATAGCCTCCTCTATCTTCTACGGGAACGGGTTCATGCTTGGACAGATGCCACTTGCCGATATAACCGGTCTTATAACCGGCATCCTTGAAGTAGTGGGCGAGCGTCCGGTGTTCGTGAGCAAGCGGTATGCCGTTCCTGTATGAACCTGTTGACGTGGCGTACAGACCTGTCTGCAAGCAGGAGCGGGCGGGACCGCAAACAGGTTGACTTGTAAAGCTATTATACAAATGGGTACCTTCAACCGCCATACGGTCTAAATTAGGCGTCAATCCAAGCGGATTTCCGTGTACGCCGGTGGTATCCCAGCGTTGCTGATCGGTGAAAAATACGATGATATTCGGTTGCTGTAGGGTACTTTCTCTCATTATGAATCCCTGCTTTCAAAATGTAATGAATTGAATGTGTGAATACCTGATTTCATTATAGTGATATTCATAGAGATTTATTAGGTTGAAAACAAAGATAAAATAGAATTAAACGATGATGCGAGGTACAGTGAATGAGTCGATCGTGGCGGCAACTGCCGATGAGTGATCTCGATATTACATTTTGTTTCGTCTTTGACTGGAACCGGGCAGCCGATTGGAACTTCGTGAATTACCGAGTGCCCGCTACAACTTATTGGTATGTACTAGAAGGGGATAGAACGCTTCTGGTTGGAGGAAATGCCTTTCGGCTGCAGATGGGAAGCTTCATTGCATTGCCGGCCCAAACCGTCATTTCGACACTGCACAGAGACGGCTTGGAAGTGCCATTTCATTATTTATCGATCGGGGTAAACGCCAATAGCGGCGGGCTGGACTGGACGGAACGATTCGGCCTTCCCGTGGCGATGAAGCTGGCGGAGGGGCGCGAGCTTGACGAACTGATTCGCTTGTGGCGCGAACTGCAGGAGGAGTTCGACCTTGACAGTTCCGATACCAATAAAGGGAGAAAGAACCAAGTCTCGGCTGAGCGAGCCGCGATTAACTTGGTATGCGAGGGAATGTTGAAGCAATGGCTGGCCTACATGACAAGCTTGACCATTCCTTATATGGCCATTCCGGATCCGTATTTAGACGAACGCGTCAGAGCAGCATGCGCCTATATTCGCAGTCGTTACAACGGCGGCTTGAAAATTAGCGAGATCGCACGGCATGTAGCCTTGAGCGAAGGTCATCTGAGAGCGGTATTTCGGCAAAGTATGCGTATGACTCCCCATCAATATATCCAGCAGATTCGACTTGTTCACGCAAAGCGTCTGTTGGCGGACAGCGCTCTGTCATTGACCGATATCGCAGAATTGACGGGCTTCGAAGATGTCAGTTATTTCATCCGGTCGTTTCGCAAAAGAGAGGGGCTGACGCCTGCCGCTTACCGGCTAAAAGGCGTTAGCTGGGAAGAGTAGCTAGATTTGCTTATCGTGAAGTCGTCATGTGTGCACAAAAGTAATAGATGTCCACCGTTCGCTTGTCTAAAACGATTCTTTTCTAACTCATTCAATTAATCGTTCTATCCTGTTCGAATTTGAACCGAGTATATAATGTTCAATAGATATTGCCAAAGTTATCCCGACGCCGTGAATACGATCATGTCATCGCTTTTGAGAACCAAAATCAATCAGACCGACTTGCAATGGGCGCATTATGAAATTCAGTTAAAGGAGAGAAACTTTGAAACAACAACCGAACATCTTGCTGATTACCAGCGATCAACAGCATTGGAACACTCTCGGAGCGTTCAACAAGGAAATCAAGACGCCGAACCTTGACAGGCTTGCGGAGGAAGGGACGACCTTTATGCGCGCGTATTGCCCGAATCCGACTTGTACGCCGTCAAGGTCCTCGATCATTACCGGTAAATATCCGAGTCAGCACGGTGCGTGGTCGATCGGAACGAAACTATCCGAAGACGAGATCACGCTTGGCAAACTGCTAGGCGAATCGGGATATACTTCCACATTGATCGGCAAAGCTCATTTTCAGCCTTTGAAATCGACGGAACAGTATCCTTCTCTCGAATCGTATCCGATTTTGCAAGACTTAGCGTTCTGGAAAACGTTCAATGGCCCGTTCTACGGGTTCGATCATGTCGAGTTGGCTAGAAATCATACGAACGAGGCGCATGTCGGTCAACATTATGCCATATGGCTGGAGGAGAAAGGGTGCAGCAATTGGCGCGATTATTTTCTCCCGCCGACAGGGACGATGGACAGCGGCATTAAATATAAATGGCCGATTCCCGAAGAGTTTCACTATGATACCTGGATCGCGGAGCGGACAAACGCGCTTCTTGAGGAGTATAGTCAGGAAGAGAAGCCTTTCTTCATGTGGGCCAGTTTCTTCGATCCGCATCCCGGCTATTTGGCGCCGGAGCCGTGGGATACGATGTACGATTCGGATCAATTAACGATTCCGCGGATTACGCCGGGAGAACACGATGCCAATCCGCCGCATTTTCGATTGACGCAAGAGCTAGACCCGGATTTCTCTTATTTGAATGAAACGGAAATCGGCAACATTGGCATGGGTTCGCATGTGAATATCGCCGAGGAAGATCGAAAAAAACTGGTCGCGGTCTATTACGCCATGATTAGCTTAATGGACAAGTATATCGGAAAAATTCTCGATAAGCTTGACGAGGTTGGTCTTGCAGACAATACGATTGTCGTGTTTACGACGGATCACGGACATTTCTTCGGACAGCACGGCTTGCAAAACAAGGGAGGTTTTCATTACGAGGATTTGTTGAAGCTGCCGTTTATCGTTCGTTATCCTGGAAAAGTGGCTGCAGGCAGAACAAGCGATGCGATGCAGTCCTTGGTCGATTTAGCGCCGACACTCCTAAGCTTTGCGGAATTGCCGATTCCCCGAACGATGGCGGGCGTCGATCAAAAGGAGGTATGGCTTGCAAGGAAAGACAGCGCGCGCGATCACGTCATTTGCGAATTTCGCCATCAGCCGACCGCGATTCACCAGAAATCGTATGTGGATGAGCGATATAAGCTGACCGTCTATTATAACCAAACCTACGGCGAGCTGTTAGATTTGAAAGAAGATCCTGGAGAAATTCGCAATCGATGGGACGATCCCGAATTCACGGAATTGAAGGCGCAGCTACTATTGAAATTCATGTGGGCGGAGCTTGGCAAAGAGCCTTTATGGATGCCTCGAATCTCGGGAGCTTAAAAGAAGACAGGTTATAGACAAAAACGCATCCTCATAAACACACGCACCGGAAGCCGAATCATTCGGTATATCGTGATGGACAACGGAAAAGGGATGGGTGAAGAGAAGATTGCCAATCTGTATTCATCCAATAGCAAAGGATATGGTCTGCGTAACGTTCATGAACGCATTCAATTGCACAAAACCAGATTTACTAATATTTGTATCACGTAACTTTGTCCATTTGGTAGCACACTCAGTTGTCAAATGGCGGTGATGTTGTTTAATAGTGACGAATTGTAATATGAAGTGCGACACCTAGAAAAACAAAAGGCCCATGCAGGCTTCGTGTAAAATGGAAGTTACCACACCACCATTTTGTACAGGAGAAACCAACATGAGCTACTCCCATCTTAACATAATTGAACGAGGACAACTAGAAGCGCTGCATCGATTGGGCTGGTCATGCCGCAAGATTGGGCATGAGCTAGGTCGACATCCYTCTACTATCGCACGAGAACTGGCACGTAGCGGCAGTAAGAAGAACGGGACTTATGCGGCTAGCTCTGCCCAAGAAGCGTCATATGAGCGGAGAGCWTCTAGCGTGCCTGTCGGTAAATATACCAAGGTACTTGCTGAAGAACTCAAACTGAAGCTGCATGAGACCTGGTCCCCTGAGCAGATCGCCGAGAAGCGTCGTACCGAAGGGAAACCTTTCGTGTGCTTCAAGACGATCTACAGATGGCTATACGGGGGGCGCCTCGCAGCGGGAGCCAACGTACTACGACATAAGGGCAAGCGTCAAAAGCCGATGGAAACACGTGGTCGCTTCCTCGTCGGTACGCCGATCAGCAAGCGACCGAAAGAAGTCCGTAAGCGTACGACGTTCGGTCATTGGGAGCTTGATACCGTGGTTTCCAGCCGTGGCAAAAGCAAGGCCTGCGCCGCTACCTTCATCGAACGAAAGACGCGACTGTACATTGCACTGAAGATGCCTGATCGAACGGCCCACTCGATGGAGGTCGCCTTCGGTGTCGTGCTCAGCCAATACCCACACGGCACTTGCCAGACGGCGACAACTGATCGTGGCAAAGAGTTTGCCTGCTACGCGAGCCTAGAAGCTGTGTATAACGTGAAGGTCTACTTCGCCGATCCCTATTCTTCTTGGCAGAGAGGCTCTAACGAGAACGCAAACGGTYTCCTTCGGGAATTCTTCCCTAAAGGGCATGACTTCGCTTCCGTTACCGATGACCAACTCGCCGATGCAATTCGTTTGATTAACAACCGCCCTCGTAAATGTCTCGGGTGGAGGTCGGCTCACGAAGCCTTCATGGAAGAAGTGTCGCACTTAGCTTGACAATTCGTCATTTAAAAAAGAATTGATAGATGAGGATGAAATGGAGATGGAGTTCCGATTAATCAAAGATGAAACGAGAGAATTAAAGCTACGATTCAATACATATCAGGATCAACTTCTGCAATTGAAGGAAGAGGCTATAACACATGAGGAGAATGTACATGTTATTGAGAAAATCAAAAATTTCATACTGCAAAATGGGAATGAATTAGGTTATGAAGACAGAAGGTTTGTAGTTAATAGTCTTGTTGATGAGCTGCTTATTAGATACGGTGATTCAGAAATCACAATAACTGCAGTTGGATATTTAGATGAACTTCGTTCAGGTCTTAAACATGAAAATAATGCCAGAGCACATATGATTGTGGGGAATTTAAAACGCAAATGATGTGAAGTCGTATTTCCTGAAGGTAAGGCTGACAATGTCCATATCAGAGGATAGTATGAAAGGAATAGATTGTTATGTACACAGCTATTTATGTACGTGTCTCTACAATTAATCAAGTAATTGATGGCACAAGCCTGGAGAGCCAAATTGAGCTATGTCTCGCAAAAGCAAAGGAACTGAATTTAAACGAAGACAAGTTGAACATTTATAAAGAAATGGGAGTTAGTGGTGAAGACATTGAAAGGCCTGAATTAAATAGGCTTAGGAAAGATGTACGAGACGGATTAATCTCAAATGTGATAGTAACTCATCTAGATCGACTTTCACGGGATTTAACGGATAAATTGACTTTGTGCCGAGAATTTGAGGATGAGGACATTAATCTAATCTTTATTGATGCAGAATATAAAAAAACATCTGAAGGTCAATTGTTCTTTAATTTAATGAGTGTAATTGCACATTACGAATTAGCATTAATAAAGAGAAGAACAATTCGCGGCCGTCTTAATGCAGTAGAAAAAAACAAGAAAGTAATGCCAATGAGGTCTGCTCCATATGGCTATGATTGGTGTGAAGGAGCATTATTAATTAATGAGGCTGAGGCTTGTTATGTAAGGCTTATTTATCAATGGTATGTACATGACCGGTTAACTGTTAAAGAAATTGGCATGAAGCTATTTGCTATGGGGGCGATGCCTAAACGAGCAGAAAGCAAAAACTGGGGTGCAAGCTCAATATTAAGAATTTTGACATCTGAGATTTATAAAGGTATCTATTATTACAATCGGCGGAATTGGAATAAAATAAAAGGACAGCGAACTAAATCAGGGGCATCTAAAAAAGCATATTCATTACGTGATGAAAAGGAATGGATATCGGTGGGGGTGCCCTCGATTATAGATGAAGAATTATATGAGCTAGCAAAAGTACAACGAGTTAATAATATGAGAGGAACTGGAGACGTTAAACATGAATATTTACTTAATTCACTAATAAGATGTGGGCATTGTGGTAGGAAGTGGTCTGCAACAAATTATTCAGGTCGAATCAATAAAGCAACAGGCCAAAAAGTGATCTATAAGTGTTATCGCTGCCCTAATATCTTTCCAAGAAGATACGGGGAGAACATTCCAAAATGTCCAAGTCATACAGTAAGAGCTGAGATTATTGAAGAATATGTTTGGGAAATGATTATGGAGATAATATCTGATCCTAATGACTACATGAATCAATTAATTAAAAACAACATGGAAGCAATTTTAGAATTAGAGAACCTAGCAGAATCCGTTCAATCACAGATTTTACTAAAAGAAAAAGAAATAAATAAGATAAAGATTATGTTTAAACGGGAGGTCATCGACGAGAAAGAAATGGAAGATGAATTTATCTTAGTGAAGGGTGTAATTAATGAGTTGAGAATGAAACGAGTTCAATATTTAGAACAGATAAACACATTGAAAAGTAAACGGAGTACAGATGAGAACAATAATGAAGAGGTTCAAAGTATTTTAGCATTTATTAATCAGAGAGGGAGTGAACTTGGTGTTAATGACAAGAGGTTTCTCGTTGAATCACTTTTGAATGAAATAATCGTCACCTGTAAAGAGCCGAACATTCAAATTAAAGTTGTAGGATTTTTAAGTGAACTTCATTTAGGACTTAGCAAGGATACAGCTAAGGAGTTTGATGGGCCACCAGTCATTTTAAATGGTGTGATACAAAGAAAAAGAGGGAGAAGCATTATGTGAATTCTGTCTTGAATCAGGCGTACATGCACGTATAGGCTATTACCCACATACAATAAAGAACAGACTTCAATTTGCTTAGATAAAGCTTCAATTGAGCTTATCATCTAAGTAAATACAACGTGGGGGTGTACGGTAAATGCCTGGACTGTTCTCAGCGATCGCGCTTTTTATTAAACAGCTTTCACTTCTTGTCTCTTATGTCAAAAATAATGCTTTTCCTCAACCGCTTCAAGAGGAGGAAGAAACAAAGCATTTGCAATTGATGGCCGAAGGCAATCAGCGTTCCCGTAACCTGCTCATTGAGCACAATCTCCGCTTAGTCGCTCACATAGTGAAAAAATTCGACAATACTGGGGAGGATCTCGAGGACTTAATTAGCATCGGGACAATCGGCTTGATTAAGGCAATCGAGAGCTTTCAGACTGGTAAAGGCACGAAGCTCGCGACCTTCGCGGCTCGCTGTATCGAGAATGAAATACTTATGCATTTGCGGTCTTTGAAGAAGACGCGCAAGGACGTTTCTTTGCATGATCCGATCGGCACGGACAAGGAAGGCAACGAGATTACGTTGATCGATATCCTCGGCACCGAGGCGGACGATATCGTGGATAAGGTGCAGCTGAAGATTGAAAAGTCGAAGATTTATAAAAATTTGGATATACTCGATGACCGCGAGAAGGAAGTCGTGATCGGCCGCTTCGGGCTGGAGCATGGCGGGGATGAGCGGACGCAGCGGGAGATTGCGAAGGAATTGGGGATCTCGCGGAGCTATGTGTCGCGGATTGAGAAAAGAGCGCTTATGAAGCTTTATCATGAGTTTTATAAGGCGAAGCGGTAGAGAGTGACCTGATCCTTATATTACACCTGATCTTATTGTATGTAACGATAAAGTTAGGGTTTAACTGCACGATGTTATATTAATAAATGAAACCAAATGGCAGAGATGTCATCTGGTTTTTTATTGTTACACACTCCACACATGTGGAGTGCTTAATACTGATGCTACTAAATCAATAAATGAGATGTGACAGTATGACTCGAAGGTATTAGTTCTATGGGTAATATACACTGCTCTAAAATAGAAACAGACCAGCATTTTGTTGTAAGTTTTCAATTGTGTTGGTAATCGTTAATAAAGATAGGATTTTCGAGCGAGACTGACACAACAATAACAAAACAGGCTATTGGTTCTGTTTTGTTATATAGGTATCTTAATTTAAGATAAAGCGCGGGGAGCCGTATCCCCTCAAACGGCGAAAAATTGTGGGGGATGAGCTCGGGATATTGAAGGTGACAGGGATACAAAGGGACTGAGAACAGTATTTTTAACTATGGCATCATAATGCATTGACATATCGAGATTTAACGATATAATAATTGTCATGAACCCAATACTCATCTTTAAGGCACTGGCGAATGAAACACGCTTGAATATTCTCGATTGGTTAAAGGAACCTGAGAAACACTTTCCCACGCAAGAAGGCGGTGACAGTAAAAAAATCGGGGTTTGTGTCAGCCACATTCAGGAAAAGGCAGGTTTATCTCAATCGACCGTTTCTCAGTACCTTTTACTGCTTCAGAGGGCGGGTTTGTTACAAGCGAACCGCTATGGTCAATGGACGTATTACAAAAGAAACGAAGAGGCTATTCAAGAATTGGCTGTTTATATGAAAGATGGTTTATAGGACCGGAAACAGGCATACATGGAAGATACCCAGCATTGGATATCTTCCATGTATCTATTTTCCTCTATATATCTAGAAAAATAGATATATAGATATACAAATATATTATCCGAATATGGGGCATGATTTGTAAAACAATACCAACCGAATTTAAAGGAGAAATCAACTTGACAACAGCTGCTCACTTAAATAAATTTCCCCGTCTTTTGTCTGATATACAGATTGGTAAACTGAATCTAAAGAATCGTATTGGTGTAGCGCCAATGACCAGAATTAGCGCATCTGAAGACGGCCAAGCAACCAAAATCATGATGAATTATTATGAAAGCTTTGTACAGGGCGGTTTTGGATTCTTGATCACGGAAGGCGCCTATCCCGATGAAATGTATAGCCAAGGGTATCTGAACCAGTCAGGAATTGCAAATGAGAAGCATATCGATGCATGGAGAAAAGTAACCGGGGCGGTTCATCAAGCCGGATCAAAGATCATTGTCCAATTGATGCACGCAGGTGCGCAGTCACAAGGAAATCGTTATAAGAGCGAGATCATCGCGCCCTCTGACATACCAGCAAAAGGTGAACAGCTTCCGTTCTATGTCGGGGAGGGCCCTTACAAGAAACCAAAACAAATGACAAAAGAAGACATCCAGGAGGTTGTTCATGGTTTTGCGGAAGCGGCCAAGAGGGCAAAAGAAGCAGGGTTCGATGGCGTGGAAATCCATGGTGCCAACGGCTATTTGCTTGATGAGTTCCTGACGGATTATATGAATGAAAGAACGGATGAATATGGAGGCTCAACAGAGAACAGGGTCCGTATTCTGATTGAAGTCGCTAATGCAGTGCGTGAATCGGTTGGGACTGATTTTGTCGTAGGAATCCGTATCTCCCAAGGGAAAGTCAGTGATTACCATCATAAATGGGCCGGGGGCGAAAAGGATGCCGAAATCATATTTTCAAGTTTGAGCAGAGCGGGCCTGGATTTTATCCATGTAACCGAATATGATGCGACTCGGGCGGCATTTGAAGGAACTGAACTTACGCTTGCCGCGTTGGCTAAGAAATTCGGTACTGTTCCAGTGATGGCGAATGGCAATCTCGAAGATCCTGATAAAGCGGAACAGTTATTGATGCGTGGTGATGCTGATCTTATTACCTTGGGTAAAGGAGCGCTTGCCAACCATGACTGGCCTCAGCGCATCCTGACAGAGCATCCTCTGCGGGAGTTTAATCCAGAAATTTTAGGACCAAAAGCCAATATAAAGGAACAGGAATTGATAATTACCAAAGATTAAGGTGGGGTAAGGAATTGGAGCATGACGGATACCGAAAAATGTATCAGAAAAATAAGTTGACGCTTGGGTTTGTGTTACCAACCGAAAAGATGACAAAGACGCCGCAAATGGAGAATCAGCTGCATCTGGCTCGCAAAATCGAAGATTACGGATTTGCTGCACTTTGGCTGCGGGATGTAACCATGCAGAATCTTCACATAGACGATAATGGCCAAATGTATGATTTATGGATTTATTTAACTTATCTCGCCTCGCATACAAAAGAAATCGTGTTAGGGACTGCGGGTGTTGTCCTTCCGTTGCGTCACCCGGTCCGGGTTGCAAAGGAAGCTGCATCCATACACCGCTTGTTTCCGAACCGATTAATTATGGGTGTAGCTTCGGGGGATCGCGAAATGGATTTTACGGCCTTGGGAGTCCAAAGAGAGGATAGAGGTGAGCTTTTCCGGGAGAGTTATGAATTTCTTGACGGGCTACTGCGGAATGAGAATGCAGCGATTGAATCGAACCTAGGCGTTTTTGACGGCAGTGATATGCAGTTGATTCCCCGTCCCGTAACAGCAATTCCGACGATGGTGACGGGATTCAGCCAACAATCCATGAATTGGATTGCTGAACATGGCGATGGTTGGATACAGTACCCCAGAAGCGTTGATAAACAGGAAATGCTTATTCGGGATTATCGCACATTGACGGAGATGAAAGCGCCCGGCGTATTTAAACCATTCTCTCAAACTTTATTTATTGATTTATCGGAAAATCCTGATGATTCACCGGAGGAAATTCCATTAGGCTATCGTCTCGGACGCCATCATTTGGTGGAGTTGCTTCATGGATTTCAACGAATAGGCGTCAACCATCTCGCTTTTGTCCTGTATTTTTCCTGGCGTCCTCCAGAGGAGGTCATCCAGGAGTTGGGTGAAGAGGTATTGCCTTACTTCCCTGCCCATCAGATGACCATTACAACATGAATATCACACAATAATGAATAAAGGAAGTATGCCTTCATGTCAGATATTGCGAATACGCCCTTATCCGTGCTCGATCCCTCCCCTATCATTGAAGGTGGTTCGGCTGAACAGTCACTTGCCAATACCCTTGTTTTGGCAAAGAAAGCCGAACAATGGGGCTACAAACGTTTTTGGCTTGCGGAGCATCACAATTGGATCGGAATGGCCAGTTCCGCATCCCCAATCGTGATTGGCAGGGTTGCTTCCGTGACACAGAACCTCCGCATCGGTTCAGGGGCCATGCTGCTTTCCCATTACTCACCATTCACGGTGGCGGAGCAATTTGGCACTTTGGAGGCTTTCTTTCCAGGGCGGATTGATCTTGGGTTGGACGGGCGCCTGGCACAGACCGGTACACAGCAAATCTAATCCGTCAACGGACTGCCGGAGAACCTGAATTTGATGAGCGGCTGCAGGAACTGATCGCTTATCTGCATGGTTCCGGAACGACAACCGGGAATGGCGCCCATCGCTTCCGCGCCATTCCCGGTGAACAATCGAAGGTGCCGATATGGCTGTTAGGCTCGGCCTTGTACAGCGCCGAATTGGCCGGAAAGCTGGGCTTGCCTTTTTCGTTTGCAGGCCACTTCGCTCCAGGCAATATGATGGATGCGTTGGCCGTTTACAGGGAGAACTTCCTACCGTCCCCGATGCTGGATAAACCCTATGTGCTTTTATCCGTACAAGCTGTTGCCGCCGATTCTGATAAAGAAGCACAAAGACTTGCCACTTCTATGTACCAAAAGTTTTTGCTGCTAACACGCGGACAAACCGCTCTGCTTCAGCCTCCGGTTGACGACATGGATTCCGTCTGGAGCAACGAGGAACGCAAAGCGGTTGAAGAACAACTGTTTACTTCCCTCATTGGCGATCCATCCGCTATTAAACAGCAATTGCGCGAGTTGATTGAAAGGACCGGGGCGGATGAAATCATGGCGCACACCGAAATCTTTGATCATGAGGCCCGTTTGCGTTCTTATGAAATTTTGGCGAATGCGGCAAAATAACAAAAATGAAATGAGGAAGACGATATGTCTGCAAATAAAACAAACAAACGACTGAGCAATATACCATTCTCCGTGCTAGATCTGTCTCCTATTGTCGCCGGCGGCAGTCCTGCCGAGTCGTTTCGCAACACGCTAGTCCTTGCCCAGCATGCAGAGAAGTGGGGTTATAACCGGTACTGGCTCGCGGAACACCATAATATGCCTTTTATCGCCAGCTCCGCCAGTTCCGTTGTGATCTCCCATGTGGCGGCTGGCACATCCACAATCCGGGTGGGCTCAGGTGGTATCATGCTTCCCAACCATTCACCGCTAGTGATCGCGGAGCAGTTCGGGACGCTTGAAACCCTGTTCCCGGGACGCATCGATCTCGGTCTTGGACGGGCACCCGGCACGGATCAGCGTACCGCGCGCGCGCTGCGTCGCGACGGCAGGAATGACGGCCAGGATTTCCCTGAGCAATTGGATGAGCTGCGGGCCTATTTCGATCCCTCGTTAGCATCAGGCACCATGCATGTCAAGGCGATCCCCGGGGAGGGCCTAACTATTCCCATCTGGCTGCTCGGCTCCAGCGGGTTCAGCGCACAGCTGGCCGGGCAGCTCGGTCTGCCGTTTGCCTACGCTAGTCACTTCTCGCCTGGCAACACCGTGCCGGCGATGGAATTATATCGGCGTTCTTTCAAGCCTTCGAAAGTACTGGAGAAGCCGTACGCGATGGTCGGCGTCAACGTTATTGCCGCCGATACGGATGAGGAAGCGAACCGCCTGGGAACGACGCTGCAGCAGCAATTCCTAAACCTGATCCGGGGCAATGAAGTGCAGCTGCAACCGCCTGTGGACAGCATGGACAGCTTATGGAGTGAGTACGAGAAACAAGCGTTGGAGCAGCAGCTCGGCTCGTCCATCTTCGGCAGTCCTGGGACGGTGAAAGAAAAGCTGCAATCTTTCTTGAACGATACCCAAGCTGACGAAATAATGGTCATCGCCCAGGTGTTTGACCACGAGGCACGCCTGCGTTCCTACGAAATCGTCGCAGATATCATCAAACCGTAACCCACTGGAGCGGATTCTGATTCTTTAATTCCTAGCCTAAAAAGGGTAGCAACAACTATCCAAGAAAAAGGATCCAAGGCCATCTTGCAAATTTTTCATGGCGGTAGAATGTGTCCGCCTGAGCTATTGCCCTTGGCTGATCAGCAACTGGATTACCTCCACATTTCGGTGGGAGCATTTTGGAACGGCTCGATCCGTGATGCAAATGATCAAACATCGCGTGGTGTAATGGTTCATGATCGAGTTGGTGATCGAATTCCAGTAATGGGAGTTGGGATGCTGCGCACACCCGATGAAGTGATGAAAGCATTGGAAACAGGGATACCTTTACTCGCTTTAGGGCGGGAATTGATTATGGAACCGCATTGGGTACAGAAGGTAGAAGCTGGTGAAGAAGAAAAAATTCGTACCACTTTATCAAAAGAAGATCAAAAAGAGCTGGTGATTCCAGATCAGATGTGGGAGTACTATACAAGCATACCAGGTTGGGTTCCCCATCGTTTAAGCAGAGTTAGAGCAAATATAAATCTTTCTCCAAGTCCATTGAAAAAGCATGGAGATATTGGACAGAGCCAGAACACATAACAAAATGGTTTTTTAATTTTTCGAAAAATAAATATATCCCTTTCACCGTCTCCACACATGTGGAGACGGTGCTCACTACTCGTGAGAAATGAATAATATAAGATGCAAATGTGTCTAAGCGCCCTCATTTCGAGGGTTTTTTTTATATAACTTAAGTAGTGACAAGAGCATTTGAAGCTTTAGGTGAAAAATGGTTAACCGATTAGTATGCTGTGATAATATTGATATAAATAAAATGCACAATTTTATCTAAAAAGGTGTTTTAGTGAAAATTAGAATTAATGATGAAGAACGACAAGTAATATTCGATGATTATTTTCATATCGGTGGGGCGGTTGTTCCAAACATTAAATGTTAGGAATGTGGAAGTGTAATTATCTATTACGACAAATATGACAACGAGTTCTGTCCCTCTTGTAATAGATGGTTGTCTGAAGCAACCCTCTAGTCGGTGAATTGTGGACTATCAGTAGATCGCATGGAACCACAGCTTGATACACATCATCACTACATTTTTTCTGAAATGGAATTATCCAATCTAATTGTTCGCAGTTTCGATACCCTTATTAATGAAAACCAAAGGCTCAGAAAATAAAAGAAAAAAACTTTATTCCACTTTGCATTAAAGTGAAAATCTGATAGGATATAAAGTATAGTCTATAGATTTAGTAAGGATTAAAGGGAGGCACTTTTTTCATGGACAAATTGATGCTTGATTCCATAGATGAAACGACACATCTAGATCAACTCGAGGCTGAGGCGATTTATATTATTCGAGAAGTAGCGGCGGAAAGTGAAAATCCCGTGATGCTATACTCGATCGGTAAGGATAGCTCCGTGATGCTGCATTTGGCGCTGAAAGCATTTTATCCGGAAAAGCCGCCGTTTGCTTTCATGCATATTGACACAACGTGGAAGTTCAAAGAGATGATTGAATTCCGCGACCGCAAGGCGAAAGAATTCGGAATCAACATGATTGTTCACTCCAATCAGGAGGGAATTGAGCAAGGGATTAACCCATTTGATCATGGTTCCGCATATACGGATATTATGAAAACCCAAGCCCTGAAGCAAGGCTTGGACAAGTACGGATTTACGGCTGCTTTTGGCGGCGGAAGACGTGACGAGGAAAAGTCACGTGCGAAGGAGCGGATTTTCTCATTCCGTAATAAAAATCATGCCTGGGATCCGAAAAATCAGCGTCCGGAAATGTGGAAGCTTTACAACACAAGAATTAATAAGGGTGAAAGCATCCGCGTATTCCCGATTTCCAACTGGACGGAAAAAGATATCTGGCAATACATTCGCAGAGAGAACATTGATATTGTGCCTCTCTATTTTGCGAAAGAAAGGCCTGTCGTTAATCGCGATGGACAGATCATCATGGCGGATGATGAGCGGATGAAGCTCGAGCCCAATGAGAAGATTGAAATGATGAAGATGAGATTTCGCACATTAGGCTGTTATCCGCTGACTGGTGGCGCCGAGTCAGATGCGGATACGCTGGATGCTATTATTGAAGAAACACTTGGTGCGGTATCATCCGAACGGACAACAAGGGTTATCGACCAAGAAGAAGCGGGCAGCATGGAAAGACGTAAACGGGAGGGCTATTTCTAAGATGAAGAGTCTGCTTAAATTTATTACTTGCGGAAGTGTGGATGACGGCAAGTCCACTTTGATTGGACATATGCTTTATGAGGCTAAGCTTTTGTTCGCCGACCAGGAGAGAGCATTGGAGCTGGACAGCAGGCTGGGCAGCCGCGGCGGCAAAATTGACTACTCCTTGCTTCTTGACGGGCTGATAGCCGAACGTGAGCAGGGAATTACGATTGATGTGGCATTTCGGTATTTTACGACGGATCACCGTTCGTTCATTGTAGCGGACACGCCGGGGCACGAAGAATATACACGCAACATGGCCGTAGGCGCATCTTTTGCGGATCTTGCCGTTATTCTGGTGGACGCAACCAAAGGGATCATTACTCAAACGAAGCGCCATACCCGGATTTGCGCCCTCATGGGGATTAAGCATCTGGTCTTGGCGGTAAACAAAATGGATTTGGTGGGTTTTGATACGAAGAAATTTGATGAAATCAAAGAAGAATTCTCTCGCCTCACCACTGAATTCCGGTTTGAAAGCATTCAGGTGATCCCTGTTTCTGCAACAGAGGGGGATAACATTACAAAGAAATCGCCCAATACGCCATGGTACGAGGGGCTTGCTTTGCTGCCCTATTTGGAGGGTGTTGACGTTCATTCGAACGATGACGTTAAGCCGTTTATGATGCCCATTCAGCGGGTATGCCGACCGGACCACACATTCCGCGGATTCCAAGGCCAGATTGAAGCCGGCAGCATCGCAGTTGGCGATGAACTGATAACTCTGCCTAGCCGTGAGAAGGCGAAGGTAAAACGCATTTTTGTAACAGACCAAGACAGGAATTCGGCTCGTGCCGGACAGCCTGTCACTATTCAATTGGATCGGGAAGTCGACGTTTCACGAGGTTGCGTGTTTACGAAGGACAATCAGCTCCAAGAGGCTGACAGCTTTAGCGCCACGATTCTTTGGATGGATGATTCTTTCCTGACGCCGGGAAAAAATGTTCTGGTGAAGGTAGGTACAAAGGTTCTTCCTGGTACTGTGACGAAAATTATTCACAAAATCGATATTAACACAGGCAATACGGTTACAGCCGATCATGTGGTTAAGAATGAAGTGGCTAAATGTGAATTTTCATTATCGGATGGTATTGTTTTTGATACGTTTGAAAAAAATAAAAGCATCGGTGGATTTATTCTCATCGATCGTGTAACGAATATGACATCCGCTTGCGGCGTCATTAACGAAGCTCTTCAAAGCTCTGACAATGCCGACCGGATCGATACGGAAATCACAAGAGATGTTCGTGCCCAGCAAAAAGGACAGCAGCCATTAACGCTCTGGCTTACTGGTTCAGTCTCGGACAACTCAGCTCTTGCGAAGGAAATCGAGAAACGGTTGGTAGCGAGAGGCTATCATACGATGCTAATCGATAACAGCTTAGGAGAATCTGTGCGGCAAATCGCGGGTTATGCCACTTTACTAAACAATGCGGGACTTATTGCATTGGTACTGGCTGGTACTACGAACGGCAACGACCAAGCCATCGCGCAAGAATTAATCGGTCAAGCCTTTTTGCCAATCGATGTTGCTGTAAACAGCAATTCGTTTGAAGAAGCGGCCAATGCTGCCGTGAAACGTGTTGTGAAGGCTCTCATTCAAGTTTAGTGTCAGGACATCAACAGAAGCATAGTATGGTTAATATAAAATCGTATTTAAGAAGCCGCCCCCCATCTAATAGGAGGGCGGCTTTTCCTGCTTTTGAATTTTTTTTGTAGAATTAATAAGAAGCGTTAGTTAAAATGCTAAGTTCATGAAGCTGCGGGTACTACTCGATCGGCAGTTTTGTTATATTGAATTCACTTGTGGTGAACTGACAAATAAATATTACATTCGTCTGCTTGTTGCAAAGTTGAAATGTGAAATTTGTTATGCTAGAATTATATTTAATAATCTAGAGGAGATGATAAGGATAATGTAATATTTCTTGCTATTTACGAATGATAAAACATAATCAGAGTTGTTTTATTCTTTGTTAAGTAAGAAATTTACTTATTCTTTTCACTCAAATAACAATATCAATTCCATTAAATGGATTGGAATCTGTATTCGTTTATTTGAGCTACAAGAAAGGTAAACTTTCTTGTAGCTCTTTATTTTTTTATTGCCATAGTATAATTTTGTGCTTTTTTATCTTAGGAGGTTGAAAATGATGTTTGAGGTTGTAAATGTTCATGTGAGTCGTTCATTGTCCGTTGGCACGGTTCACGATCAAACTAAACGGATGCCGGAGCATTATCCATCTATCGATAGATGCACGTAGCGATTTTAGCTGCAAGCTTCGTGGGTTTTAATATGGTTGGTTAGTGTACATGTTAAGCACCAACAAGGGGTGCTATGGCTGTTTCTCCGGCTCAAGAGGAGAAAACACATGAAGTCAACTTCGAAATACGAAATGATTCAACATCTATTAGCAGAATTGAAACAACCCGCATATCGGTTCCAACAAATTGCGGATGCGATCTTTAAGCAAAGAATTGGCGAATATGACCGAATGACCATTCTACCCAAGGGTATAAGAAATGAATTAATCAAGAACCTCGGCGAACACGTTTTGAACGTAACACCTGTCATGCAAAAAACATCCAGTCAAGTGAATAAAGTGCTTTTTGCCATTGAAGGCGGTGAGCACATAGAAGCAGTTCAACTAAGTTATAAGCGCGGCTGGAAATCGTACTGCATTTCCAGCCAGTGTGGATGCGGATATGGTTGCAGCTTCTGTGCTACAGGTACAATTGGACTTAAACGTAATCTTACAGCTGATGAAATTACCGATCAATTGTTATATTTTCATTTAAATGGTGAAGCCTTGGATAGTGTTTCGTTTATGGGCATGGGAGAGGCTTTGGCCAATCCTAATATCTTCGACACGATTATGATTCTAACAGATCCACGAACCTTTGGTTTGGGGCATCGTAGAATTACAGTTTCCACCATCGGAATTTTGCCGGGCATCGATCGTCTTGCAAAGGAATTTCCACAGGTTAATCTAACCTTTTCCCTGCACTCTCCTTTCGACGAACAGCGGAGCGAGCTAATGCCAATTAACAATCGGTTTCCGCTTCATGATGTGTTGAACAAGTTGGATCAGCATATTCGTGATACAGGTAGGAAAGTATACATTGCGTATATTTTACTTCGAGGCGAAAACGATTCAAATGAACATGCGGAAGCCATTGCTGCTTTATTAAAGGACAGAGGTCCTTGGGAACATTTATATCACGTCAATTTGATCCCCTACAATTCAACCGACGTGACGCCTGAAAGCTTTCATCAATCTGACAAAGAACGGGTTCAAAAGTTTGTCACGATCTTAAAGTCAAAGGGAATCAAAGTCACTGTGCGCACACAATTCGGTACTGACATTGATGCAGCATGCGGCCAGCTATACGGACACAACAAGTTATAAAGGAGGGGGAAGATGAGTACAGACACGGTTGTTACACATGATTTACTCCGTATAAGTCGGTTAGTATCCATTGAACTTATACGGAGTAAATAAGAATAAATGGGTATGTACCGACTTTTTATAAAGAAGAAGTAATGTTTTTATAAAAAGGAGGAACCTACCATGTCTATGATCCATGTACAAAACCTGACATTTTCATATCCTAGCAGCTTTGATAATATTTTTGAAGATGTTAGCTTTCAAATAGATACGGATTGGAAGCTTGGATTTATTGGCCGTAACGGTCGAGGCAAGACGACCTTTTTCAATCTTTTATTAGGAAAATATGAATACAACGGAAAAATTATTTCTTCAGTAGAATTCAATTATTTTCCATATCCAGTCTCGGATAAAAGCAGATTCACCTATGAAATAGTAGAAGAGATAAGTCCTCAAGCAGAAGATTGGGAGATTCTTCGAGAAATATCTTATTTAGATGTCGATGCTGAAGTGATGTACCGACCATTTGCAACATTATCGAATGGGGAACAAACGAAGGTTTTGCTGGCTGCACTTTTCTTGAATGAAGGGAAATTTTTATTAATTGATGAGCCAACCAATCACTTAGATATCCATGCGAGAAAGATGGTTTCTAACTATTTAAAAAGGAAAAAAGGATTCATTTTAATTTCACATGATAGAAACTTTTTGGATGGTTGTGTTGACCATATCTTGTCAATAAACCGAACCAATATAGATGTTCAAAGTGGTAATTATTCTTCTTGGAAGCTGAATTTTGATAGACAGCAAGAACATGAAGAAAAAACAAATGAGCGTTTGCAAAAAGACATTGGAAGGCTGCAACAATCATCAAAACGTTCAGCCAATTGGTCTAATCAAATAGAAGCCTCCAAAAATGGTACAACGAATTCTGGTTCTAAATTGGACAAGGGTTTTGTAGGACATAAAGCTGCTAAAATGATGAAACGTGCAAAGAACCTGGAATCAAGGCAAAATAAAGCTATAGAAGCAAAGTCAACGCTGCTAAAAAATGTGGAAAAAACGGAGTTATTACAGTTAGAGCCTTTAGCACACAAATCTAAAGAACTAATTCAGTTATCGGACGTGTCTGTTATGTATGATGGTGAATTAGTTCATACACCCATAAGTTTTAAAGTTGAAGCAGGAGACCGAGTAGTGCTTGATGGAAAGAATGGTAGTGGGAAAAGCAGTATATTACAACTGATTCTAGGAAAGCCGCTCCAGCATACAGGTACTTTGAACGTTAGTTCAGGCCTTGTTATTTCTTATGTACAGCAAGATACCTCTCATTTAAAGGGGAAATTATCTGATTTTATTGAAGAAAATCAGATTGATGAACCGATATTTAAGTCCATTCTACGTAAGATGGACTTTGACCGTATCCAGTTTGAGAAAGATATAGCCCACTATTCTGGTGGACAAAAGAAAAAGTTGCTTATAGCTAAAAGTTTATGTGAAAAAGCTCATTTATATATTTGGGATGAGCCACTAAACTTTATTGATGTTTATTCACGAATGCAAGTTGAAGAACTTATTAAAAGCTTTAATCCAACAATGGTTTTTGTTGAGCATGACCAGACATTCCAAGAGGAAGTTGCAACGAAAACGGTAACTTTATAGCTATACTTGGAGTATTGCATATTGTGTTGCTTCGTCAAAGTGAGGCTTAACTTCGAGTTATTTCCTTGAACTTAACAAGTACCTTGAAACAACAAGACAGCTGCCGACAATGTATCGGCAGCTGTCTTTCATTCAACGACACTTATTTATGGTTTGGACGTAACTTATGAAACGATGTGTTCCGGATATATCAAACGGTTTATTTTTTTATTACTTATTCGGTTAATTGATTGAAGGTTCCGGTAAATCCTCCCTGAACGATCTCTTGGAAAGCCTCCAAGGTTTTGATCTCTTCCTCTGTCGGGGATGAGCGGACGCAGCGGGAGATTGCGAAGGAATTGGGGATTAGCCGCAGTTATGTTTCACGGATTGAGAAGAGGGCGTTGATGAAGCTTTATCATGATTTTGCGAAGAGGTAAGGTCAGCCAATCCCCTCGCGATCTCAGTTGACAGAAGTTTTTCCAACATGTTACACTTTTTGTACTGACTAGTCAGTTTTTTTCTAAATTAAAGAGAGGCGGATCACCTTGAGTAAAGAAAAAATTATCCAAACAGCGGTTGAAGTATTTTCAGAAAACGGTTACCATCGGGCAAGTATGGATGAAATTGCTCTGAGAGCCAATGTTGCCAAAGGAACGCTTTACTATCACTTTCCAGGTAAAGCCCAATTGTTTAAGACGCTTGTTAAGGATGGTTTTCAGGAGATTATTAATAAAGTTCAGGCCGATCTTAAATCCACTTTTACTTTGGAAGAACAAATCAAAAGGATTATCACGCATAACCTCGATCTGTTTTTGGAATCTAGCAGTTTAGCGCATATCGTTTTCAATGAACTATCCAACGGCATCGATCAGGAAGTGCTCGAAGAACTGAAGAAACTAAGAATTGACTACATTCATTTTCTTGCCAACGTCTTAGAAGAAGGAAAGCAAGAAGGCGTGCTTCGTGATGTTAACTGCAATTTGGCCGCGGCTGGGATCGTGGGGATGCTCGACAGCGCAAGTAACTATTTTTTGAATAACAACGAAGAATTGTCCCGTGATCATATTGAACAATTCTTTTATACGATCATTACATCAGGTTTGTTTTTGACTAGCGGTGAGTAACTGCCCTTTTTTGGGGTTATTATACTGACTAGTCAGTTCTACAAAATGAGATGGAAGCGATGGTGTAACATATGGATTGGAGAATGGCTAATGAATTGATACCTTTGTCTTATTTTAAAGAAATGCGTGCTGCCTCCCCCTTATTGTTTAAAAAAGAGACTAATTCTTGGGACGTTTTCAAATACGAGGACGTCAAAACGATTTTTTCCGATCACGAGCATTTTTCTTCGCAAGGTGTCGAAACGATGAAAGATCCGATTGAAGCGAGTATTCTAAGACAAGATCCGCCTAAACATCGGCAATTGCGGATGCTTGTTTCTCAAGCTTTTGTTCCACGGGTTATTGAAGGACTGACGCCAAAGATTGAAGCGATAGCGAATGAGTTATGTGACCAAATGGAAGCGAGCGGTAAGATGGATGGGCTTTACCATTTTGCAAGTCCATTACCGATTATCGTCATTGCCGAAATGCTAGGCATTCCTCTGGAAGATCGAAAGCGTTTCAAAGAATGGTCGGATGCGCTGGTCGGAAACAACTCTGAGCAATACTATCAATGCCAACAAGAGATGAGTGACTATTTTACCGCAATAGCGGATCAGAGACGTGTTGAACCGCAGGATGATCTAATCAGTCGTCTAGTCCATGCGAAAACAGATGGCGAACAATTAAGCGATTTGGAAGTGATCGGCTTCTGTATTCTGCTGCTTGTTGCGGGAAATGAAACTACAACCAACCTAATTTCCTCGGCACTATTTATGCTCGATAGCTATGCTGATGCTAAAGAGCAGCTTTTGGAAAATCGCTCTTTGGTTCCGCAGGCTCTGGAGGAGGTTCTTCGTTATTGTTCCCCTGTTCAAACGATGATTCGAACGGTAAAAAAGACCACAGTCCTACGCGGACAAACACTAACTCCCGGACAAATGGTCAACATCTGGATTGGCTCGGCCAACCATGACGAAGACCTATTCGAGCGTCCGGATATCTTCGACATCCACCGGAGTCCTAATCCCCATCTTGCTTTTGGTCACGGCATTCACTTCTGCTTAGGAGCGCAATTAGCCCGTTTAGAAAGTAAAATTGCCATTCAAACGCTGCTTAACCGATTTCCTGAGTTCCGCCTCGATCGCTCCCATTCATTGGAGAGAATCGACAGCTGGTTGATGTTTGGAATCAAACAAATGCCTATTATTTTGCGGAAATAATAGAAGTTGTGCTCACAGCACTTGTTTTCCCAAAGCAGTGACATCACTGCATATTTCCATATAGCGTTAAACTCAAAATAAGAAGCATTCCTGACATTGCAGCTTGGCTGCTACGACTTGGAATGTTTCTTTTTCGAAATTATAAGGTCGAAATCGCTCGTGAAAGTACTCTGTATTTCTATAGCCTGGAGCAAATTGAAACAAAATCTGGAGAGTTTTCTCTGGGGCTGCTTTTTCCTTTACTCATTATACAGATACCGTGCTCTACTGAATTCATTTTCCTAATCGAACATGTAATAAGGAGATCACCGGTTTCCGATGACTAAGCAACTTGACGCTGCTTTACCCACACATGTGGAGTATACAGTGTGAATGAAGAGCATTTAAGTCAAGACAAAGAGCCCTAGCGTAGCAAGGGCTCTTTGTCTTGATGGAGAGAGATCTCTTATGCTGAAATGACGCTATAGCGTTGTTGATCGTCAAGCAATAAGCATTATCCCAACTCCGGTTGATCAACAAACTGCAGCTCTAAGCTTTCTGTTCCGTCAATGTCAAATACGATGATTTCATTGTTGCCTAGACGTAGAAACGGTGCGGGAATGTAAAGGGTCTGCTGTGGGCCAGCTTTCCAATATCGACCTATATTGAATCCATTCACGTACACAACCCCTTTAGACCATCCTTTGAGCTTCAAGAATGTATCTGCTGGTGCATTTTCAATGTGTAATTCTGCACGATAAAATGCTGGACCATTTGTTGTTGTTTTCTCTATCGCAGCAAAGTCCAAAGGTTTCAAATCGTCAAGTGGCATTGTCCAAACCGTCCATCCATAGAGGAATTGATTGCCGTGACGAACGCCTTCGGTAATACCTTTACGATCAGCTAGATAGGGTCCGTAGTTGATACGCCCCATATTCTCAACTAAAATTCGTAGACGTGCGCCGCCATTTGGCACTTCAAAATGCACTTTTTTACTGGAATCCCATCTCTCGATGATTCCTTTAAATTCATCATTCAAGAATACTAGTGCTCGGTCGTGGCAATCTTGAATAATGAGTTCTTTTTCTTCACGTGGTCCTGTAATAAATGTTTCATATAGGATAAATCCGTTATTTTGTCCGTAACGCTCCATTGGTTCTGGAGTGACAGATTTTACTGGTTCAGACAATAGGTGCAACTGATCAAACAAGGCCGCATGGCTAGCAGCAAGGACCGTTCCATAGGCTTGCTTAGGCAAAGCTTTAGGAACTTCCATCTCAGGAAGATCTGTATATTTCGCTATAATATCTCGTATTGCAAAGTATTTCTCAGTAGGATCGCCAGCTTCATTCAATGGTGCGTTATAATCATAGCTTGTAACCGTAGGCTCATAATGATCGCGTTCTAAGCCATTCGCTCCGCTAGTGAAACCAAAATTAGTGCCGCCATGGAACATATAAAAATTCACTGAGGCCCCTAAAGAAAGCATATCCTCGAATACTTTAGCCACTTCATCACCATTACGGACATGATGTTCTTCACCCCAGTGATCAAACCAACCATTCCAGTATTCCATACACATAAGCGGGCCTTGTGGTTGATATCGACGAAGCATCTCGAAAGATTCTTCTGCTCTTGAACCGAAATTCGCAGTTTCTAGAACATTTGGAACCATTCCGCCTTGAAGCATATGATTCTCTGGTCCATCAGAAGTGAATAATAATACGTCAATGCCACGACTTATCATAGCTTGCTCTAAATATTGTAGATATGCCGTATCGTTGCCATAGCTTCCATATTCATTCTCTACTTGCATAGCAATAATAGGGCCGCCATTTGTGGAAAGTAATGGTTTCAGTCTTGGCAATAGCTCATCGTAATAGGCGTCCACTTTTTCAAGATAGGGGCGGTTCATACAACGAAGTTGTATCTCTCGATCTGCAAGGAGCCATGCAGGTAATCCGCCGAATTCCCATTCCGCGCAAATATACGGACTCGGGCGTACGATGACATGCAAACCTAGTTCGCCTGCCAATCGAATAAAGCCTTCAACATCTGCCATGCCTTCAAAGTTAAACTTACCAGGCGCAGGCTCATGGAAATTCCATGGTATATAAGTTTCTACTGTATTAAAGCCACATGCCTTTAGTTTTAATAAACGATCATACCAATATTCAGGCACGACTCTAAAGTAATGGATAGCCCCGGAAATTAAGCGAATAGGCTTGTCATCGAAATGAAATTGATCATTTTGTACAGTTAACACAGTCATCTATATGACCTCCAATTCTAATTGGGTGCGCGCTTAGTAGTGATACTCCCCATTTTAAGTGGAAAAAATGATCAAACAAATGGACAAAAGTAGACATTATTTGACCTTTTGTTTGGAGGGCGTTACGCTATAATAAGATGCTTGAAATATTGAACGCAAGGAGGTCCATGTAAAATGGATATTAATTATTCACTCCCTAACCTAACGAGTACGCTGCAGATTATCGGCTGCCATGTAGGGAATTTTCATCCTAATTGGTCTTTTCCACGGCATCATCATAATCTCTTTGAACTATTGCATTGTAAAAATGGAGAGATAAGGCAAACGATAGGGGACCATGTTTTTACGTTTAGCAGTGGGGATTGGATATTAATAAAGTCCGGAATGTTGCATGCCTCTGAGAATAACTCAACATCCTTTTATCGTTTCTTTAATTTACATTTCGATCTGGATGACCCGATTATTCGTGCGCGATTATGCAAAACGGATTATGTGATCATTAAGGCAGAAGAGGCAATTCAATTAGCGTTACCGTCACATGTTAACGCTATTGAAAATGCTCTTTTGCACCATAATCGAATAGATACCGTTGAGGACGACAAAGCGCTTAATCGCCTTATTATCCAATCTCATACTATAGGTATCATTAGTGAATTTATAAAGTACAGCGAAAAAACGACTAGCCCGATTCTGAAGATTGATCATAATATGCATGATGCCTCCGTATTTGAAACGGAGCTAGCCCATGAGATTGAAGACAAACTGCGGAATGGAAATAATGAAAAAATAGCTGAAATTGCCGCCTCATTAGGGATTAGCCGCGGACGCTGCACGCACATATTTACTAAGGTTTATGGGCAATCGCCCAGGCAGTATATGAGTAAAATTGTGCTTAATCAGGCGAAGCATTTGCTTGTGCATTCGACCTATACGATGGAAGAACTAGCTGAACGGCTTGGATTTCAGTCTGCAAGCCACTTTTCTAGGCAATTCCGCCGGTGGACAGGCATGCCACCTAGTGCATTTCGACCGAAATTCGTTCGTTCTCAAAGCAATGAGGACGGGTAATCGCTATCGTTAATTTTGTTTGCTCATATTCGCTTGAATCTCTATAAAGGCATGTTCTACTTGATTCATCCATTCCTCGGTAGTCATTTTCCCAGTCATAACCGGTGTTATAGCTGATTTGAACAATTGATTTCTTATATTCTCTTTGGAAAACTTAGGAATAACTTCCCACTCTTGTGTTATGGCAGTCGTTCCTTCATATGCGCTGGACATTTCATATACACCAGGGGTTAAATAGTTTCTCAAAAGTTCTTGCGCTCCTTTCAGTGCAAAAGTACCGTTGGATTTCTCTGCAAATAATCGGATAGATTCCTCGGTATAAAGAAACTTCAAAAACTCTTTTGCAAGTTCAGCGTTTTTGGCTTTGAGCGGAATCGAAAATTGTTCATAGCTAGAAAGGATATAACGTTCATCGCCTTCATGAAATACAGGCACAGGAATCATGCCGAATTCGAATCCTTCTTCTCTTGGAGAATCTTTCATTTCATTTTCCATCCACGAACCATTAACGATAAAAATGGCTTTGCCAAGCATCATATCCGTTTGTGATTGGGTGTGATTAAGTCCGACGGTTCCCTCCATCAAATACCCGTCTCTCCCAAGCTTAGCTAATGTATCCAAAACCTTTTTGACAGGCTCCGTCTTAAAAGAACCCGGTTCATATGAAAATATTTTTTTTAGTTGCGTAATTCCAGCTGCATTTGCAAGTGACGGATAGAGAATTTCCTCCAAATATTCTGGATATATGCCCTGATAAGTAAATAGCGCACGCTTGATTAGATTTCCATTTTCATCAACTACATAATTTTCTTCTTTCTTTAATTCCTCGTCCAAGGCAAAAAACTCATTCCATGTTACGGGCAGCTTCCATCCCTTGTCCTGAAACAATTTTTTGTTGTAGATTAATCCCATTGGTGCAGCATTGAACGGTGCCATATAGATTTTCTCGTCTCGATACGGAGTAAATCTCGTGCTTTCAAGGATGCCAGGGAGAATCATGTCCTTTAAGCGCATTTTCTTATCTAGTGCTACCTCATCAAAAACGTCGGTTATATCCATTAAACCTTTTTCTTTCACTAATGAGGCCATAATTCCGCTTTGGTCCGTATCCGAAATCGCTAGAAAATCCGGGGGATTGCCAGCGACAATTTGTGGTCTAATTACATCACCTATCCGAGGACTGATTGTCATATGCACTTGTACGCCAGGATAAGCAGCTTCGAATTTTTCTGTGATTTCTTTCCAGTATTCTTGTCCATATCCTCCTTGAAATACGGCGATATGCAATTCATTGTTCTTGAAATTTTTCGCCTCAGCATCTGAGTGCTCATTAATGGATGACTTGTCAGAGGGAGACGTTTGATCTTTCATAACATTTAAAGATGAAATAGCAATTATTCCTAGTAATGCAAACGTTATCAAAAATAGGCTTGGATATCTTTTCATCTTATTCACTCCAAGATTTTTATCGTAAAAAGACCCTTAACAGATCAATTATGAACATTATTGACATAGAAGTACATGAATATTATCGCTCATGTTATGAATAATTTTAACCAAAATCAGCAGTGGAAATATAAATATTCTATTTAACTGCTTCTGAATTTTATCTGAAAATGAATGGTGGCTTCAGCTTATAGATAATTTATGCAAGCCGATGAGCGATTTTATCTACTTGAGCAAATGCTATTGAACACTTTGAATTTTATTAGTTAATCTAGATAAGCGGAAACAACTTTATATCGAATAATGAATGGTGTTCGTTATTCACAAAAACGAGGAGGGGTAAGATTATGAAAAAAATGGTAACTTTGGCGCTTGCGGTTATTATGGCATTTACGCTGGCAGCTTGTGGTTCATCCAATGGCAACGCAGAGAAAAACGGTTCAACTAATTCTAATGCTTCAACTGGTAAAGTCCGTACGCTGAAATTTGCTGCACTAGAAACAGCTTATGGAAAAACGGCGTGGGAAGAAGTTGCAGCTGCATTCGAGAAAACGGTTCCTGGTGTGAAAGTTGAAATGACGATTGAAAAAAACATCGAAGATGTTATTGGACCAACGATGAAATCCGGTGAGTTTCCAGATGTTATCCATTTAGCAGTCGGTCAACCGAAAGGGCTTACAGAAACATTCGTAAAAGATAACAACATGACTGATCTTACCGATGTTCTTTCAATGACAGTGCCTGGCGAAGAGGTAGCCGTTAGTGAGAAAATTATTCCTGGTTTTACAGATACGACGATTACCAATCCATATAATGATGGCAAAACCTATTTGATGCCAATGTTCTACAGCCCTACTGGCTTGTTCTATAACGAAGGTTTATTAGAGCAAAAAGGCTGGGAAGTACCGAAAACATGGGATGAAATGTGGGCATTGGGAGATAAAGCAAAAGCAGAGGGTATTGCACTATTTGCTTATCCAACAACTGGTTACTTCGATTCGTTCTTCTACGCCATGTTGAACGCAGTTGGCGGACCTGATTTCTTCACTAAAGCAATGAGCTATTCTGAAGGAATCTGGCAATCAGCAGAAGCAACGCAAGCATTTGATATGATTACGAAGCTAGCTTCTTATACGGAGAAAACAGTTCCAGCTAACGGAAACAAAGATAACTTTACGAAAAACCAACAGCTCATTTTGGACAACAAAGCCATATTTATGCCTAACGGTACATGGGTTGTTAATGAAATGGCAAATGCACCGCGTGCAGAAGGATTTAAATGGGGCTTTACAGCGCTTCCAGCTGTAGCAGATGGTGGAGACCGTTATTCTTATACATTCTTCGAGCAAATTTGGGTTCCAGCTAAAGCCGAAAATCCTGATTTAGCGAAACAGTTTATCGCATATTTATATTCCGATGAAGCTGCAGCGATTTTCGCTAATGCAGGTGCAATTCAACCGATTGCAGGTATGTCTGGAAAACTTGAAGGCGATAACAAGCTATTCTACAGTATCTATGATAATGGCGCTAAAGCAGCAATGGGCGCGTTCGCAACTACTGTACCCGTTGAAGGCGTAAATATTTCTGATACCGTATTCGGATCGATCGATTCCATTGTAACGGGTGCAAAAACAGAGCAAGAGTGGGTAGATTCGATAACTAAAGCCAGTGATGCTCTTCGTAACGCGAAATAGTCACTTAACTACTCATTTAAAATAGAAATTGGTGCTGTGGTCAGTGACAACTGGCCACAGTTACGTTAGACCTAGGAAGGAGCTCGAGTAATGCCATCTAACAGGGGAAAATCCCGTTTCATATTCTTTTGTCTGGCTCCGGCCGTAATCTTATTTGTTATCTTCTTGTTAATTCCGAGCATTGACGTGTTTCGAATGTCCCTATACAAATGGGGAGGATATACGGATGACAAGACATTTGTCGGATTGGATAATTTCAGCAAGTTGTTCCAAAGCGATAAATTTTATCAAGTGTTCCAAAACAGCATTTTGTTAATTGTTGTTGTTACTATTGTTACGTTTGCATTAGCTCTTATTTTTGCAGCGATTCTTACGCGAGGTAAATTAAAAGGAATAAATATATATCGAGTTGTTTTTTACATTCCAAATATTTTGTCTATTGTCGTAATTAGCGCGATTTTCTCTGCAATTTATGATCCGAGCAATGGACTTCTAAACTCGATTCTTAAATTATTCCATATCGTAGATGAGCCCGTCTTATGGCTTGGAGATCAAAAACTGGTTATTTACAGTCTTGCTGCAGCAATGATATGGCAAGCAGTTGGTTATTACATGGTTATGTATATGGCAAGTATGGCGAACATTCCTGAGAGTTTATACGAATCTGCTGATCTTGAAGGTGCATCGCCTGTACATCAATTTCTTACCATCACAATTCCGCTTATTTGGACGAATATTCGCACAACGCTTACCTTTTTTATTATCAGTACGATTAATATGAGCTTCCTCTTCGTTACAGCTATGACTAGCGGTGGTCCTGATGGAGCGACTGAAGTATTCCTAAGTTACATGTATAAAGAAGCGTATACGAATTCTTCTTATGGTTACGGAATGGCGATTGGCGTTGTGGTGTTCTTGTTCTCGTTTGCTCTAGCCGGCATTCTTAATGCAGTTACCAAGCGTGATCATCTAGAGTATTAAGGAGGGAAGAAATGATGACAAGCAATTCAGCTCTGCAAAAGGGTAAAGGAAAAGAAGTATTATTCAAGTCTGTATCCTATTTTTTGTTGATTTTACTAACAGTCATTATTATCATTCCGGTATTGTGGACGTTTATTGCATCTATTAAAGAAGATGTTGAATTTTACGGTAGTCCATGGGCGTTACCTAAAGGCATTTATCTTCAGAACTTTGCAGATGCTTGGCTAAAGGCAAATATGGGTGATTATATGCTGAATTCAGTGCTTGTAACGGCATTGTCAATTGCATTATTGCTCGTTATTGCACTTCCGGCAGCTTATGTACTTGCACGTTACCGTTTTAGAGGTAATCTGCTATTGAATACGATGTTTATGGCTGGTTTGTTTATTAACGTAAACTATATCATCGTTCCCATTTTTCTAATGCTGAACAATGGTGACAAAATGGCGCGTACGATGTTTGGTCAACCCATTTTATTGAATAACATTATTGTACTAGCGCTAGTGTATACAGCTATGGCATTGCCATTTACGATTTATTTGCTGTCAGGTTATTTCAAATCACTATCGAAAGAATACGAAGAGGCTGCTTCTGTCGACGGAGCAGGACATTTTAGAACGATGGTTCAGGTTATTATGCCAATGGCAAGACCTGCGATCATTACGATTATATTATTCAACTTCCTGTCCTTCTGGAACGAATATATCATTTCGATGACCTTGCTAACGAAACCTGATTTCAAGACACTTCCGGTTGGTTTGATGAATTTGCTAGCTGCGCAAAAATCTGCTGTTGAGTATGGACAACTGTATGCTGGTCTCGTGATTGTTATGCTGCCAACATTGCTTGTATATATTTTGGTACAGAAGAAATTAACTCAGGGAATGACTATGGGCGGTTTGAAAGGATGATAGGATAATATGGACAAATTGCTCTATTTAATACTGTTCATTATAGGAATGTTGCTTACCGTATTCGGTCATCAATCGATTGGCCCATCGGGACTTTTAACTATGCTGCTTGGACTTGGGATGCTTACAAGTTTCTTATGGTTATATAACAGAAAATATAAATAAAATCCAAAGAAGATGATTTTTCCAATATTGGGGGGATCATCTTCTTTAAATGTTTTAAGGTGCACATTATGTTACTATAAACAGATCAAGATCAAGGGGTCATGCTATGCTGCGTAAATTTAAGATTCAGCATCGATTAATTGGAACATTTTTGATCGTATCGGTTATTCCTATCATTTTTCTCGGATTCTACGCATACAAGTTATATTCGGAATCGATCAGTGATAAGCTCAGTTCATCAACCTTTCAGGCGATAACTTTGGTCAATAAAAATTTGCTGACAGAGCTTCAAAATTATCAATTTCTTAACGGTTCGATTTCTACGAATGAATTCGTGCAAGCAAACTTAGCTAACGAAAGTGCACAACAATTAGTTTCCTCAACATCCAAAGAAGCTGCAATGGATGCTATATTTCGAACGATATTTCCGTCTCATGTTGTAACCGTTAGCATTTACGATACGGATCACGAACCATTCTACGAGCTTGGATATGAAACGATTAGCAAGCAGTATTTGGAAAAGGCGATTTCGGATGTCAATGAGAATGCTCCTTACGATGGGCTTACTTATGTAAGAACGATTAGTTCATACGACACGATCGCTGTAGGGAGAAAGATCCATGCAGAGCATGATAGCTCCGAGCAGATCGGATATGCTTTCGTGTACGTCAATACAGACTTGTTCTCCAAAAATATTCTTTCAAGTGTTGATCTAGGGAAAGGGTCGAATCTTCTTATTATGGGGCGAGATGGGACTGTGTTCTCCTCGAGTAACAAAGAGATTACATTAGGAGAACAATACACCGATCCTGCGCTGTTTCAAATGATTCAAGATGCACAGAAAAGTAATCATTCTTCTTTTTCCGGATTGGTTAATCATGCTGATCAGCAAATATCTTATATATATAATGAGCAAATAGGTTGGTATCTTATATCTTTGATGCCCTATTCATATATTAACTCTGAAATAAGTCAAATCACGTTTAGCATGATTATAATCGTATTAGTGATTGTAATCTCTTGTATTTTCATTATTTATTTCATGAATAATAGTATTGTAAAACCTATAAAAGGTATTATGGCTTTCAGTAATCAAATATCTAATGGAGAGTTTTCCAATCGCATTCAAGATGAGTATGATGATGAGATGAGCGTACTATCTCGTAAAATAAATAGCATGGTCAGTGAGATTGAGAGATTGATGGATAATCAAAAGCTTGATGATAAACGGAAGCGGGAGTTAGAACTCCAAATGCTTCAGTCACAAATTAATCCGCATTTTTTATTTAATACATTAAATACGCTTCGCTGGCTCGCAGTTATTAATCAGGTGCCAGTACTTAATAATGGAATTAGCTCACTATCTGAATTATTGCGCAGTACGATTTTAGATAATAATGAAGAGATTACGATTGAACAGGAACTTCAAAATTTAGTGCATTATTTTGAAATTCAAAAAATTCGTTATGCAGACAGGTTCGAGGTTAGATATGAGATCAATGACGAGCTGCTTCCATTTTTAATTCCAAAATTAATATTGCAACCCGTCGCTGAAAATGCCATTATTCATGGTATTTCTGAGAACGGGAAGTCTATAGACATTATGATTAAAGTTCAACAGGTTGATAATCAGCTTCACATAGACATAACCGATAACGGTAAAGGATTCGATACGAATCAAAACCGTTCTTCGGACCATACAGATAAGTTGTCAGGCATTGGAGTAAATAATGTGAATGAACGAATTAAGCTCCATTACGGGGATCAATATGGTTTATTCATTTCAAGTGCAGTAGGAGAGGGAACAAGTTGTAGAATGATCATACCTATTCAAAAGTCAGAAGGAGATTAATTATTATATGTTCAATGTATTGCTTGTAGATGATGAGCCTATTGTAAAAATTGCCTTACGTACGATGATTGATTGGGATAATCTTGGTTTTTCTATTTGTGGAACAGCCTCAGACGGAAATGAAGCATTGGTGTTAGTTAAAGAACTAAATCCAGATATCATCATTACAGACTTAAAAATGCCGAATATGAATGGTCTGCAGCTTATAAGAGAACTGAATGAACTTGGCTATAAAGGTAAAATCATTGTTGCAAGTAATTTTGGTGAATACGAGCTTGTACGTGAAGCGCTAGTTCTTGGTGCGGTCGACTATATGTTGAAAATTAGTATCAAGACGGAAGCACTTATTGAGCAGCTTCAGAAGACTGCAAAGCTCCTTCAGGAAGAACAGCTTATTTTGCAAGAGCAAGTAACGAGAGAGCAAGTATTGCGTAACAACTTGAAAAGCGTAAAGAACACGATGCTGAAAGATTATTTTACAAATAGTTATCATGACATCGAGCATTTTTTAAAAAATGAGGAAATTCAACTAAATTTCGCTAACAAAGCTTGTTACCAATTTTATATACATTTAGATGATTCCTCATTAAAGGAAGGTCAAAAATTCAATATTTCTTTGTCATTCATTGAGAACATGATTCTTGATTTAATGGAATCGGAACATGATGTAGAGGTATTTCAAGTAGAAATCAACGCAATTATTGTCTTAATTGCTAAGGAACGACTGCATCAATGTCAATTCGATCCCTTGACCTTTGTTCAAAAAATTCAAAAACTAATGCAAATGTATATGACGATCGAGACTGCTATCGTGTATTCATCGGAAATATGCGGTTATCAAGAGGCTAGACAAACGTATTTAGAGTGTAAAGATACGATTGATATCAATTTTTACGAGGAACAATCCGTTATTTTTAATGATGAGGTTGATCTGAAACAAGAGATAGATTTTGTCAACTATGTTGATTTTTCTAAATCTATTTTGGATTTTCTGTATAAAGACGAAAGCTCTTCCATACAGTTGATGTTGAAAACCTTTACAGAACAAGCTCATCAGAGTAGCATACATCCTTTTGCGCTTAAAACATTTATGAATAAATGTTTGGATTATTTACCGCTATGTGATACCCAAATAACGATATTGAATGCCGAGCAATATGATAGAAATAAAAACAATGTATTGGAATGTAAAAGCTCAGATGCATTATTGGCAATTGCAATGGAAGCTTTAGATGGGTTAAGTTTATGGAAAAATGCTCCTAGATCACTTGATTCGTCTGTGACCAAAAAAGAAATAGTCGATGTCATTCGTTATATCGAATTACATTATCGGGATAAAATCACGCTGGAAATGATTGCTGACCATGTTAATTTCAGTGAAAACTATTTGTGTCGCGTGTTTAGGGATCAAATGGGTATGAGTTTAATTCATTATATTAACAATGTTCGGATGAACAAAGCAGCAGAATTAATTATGAAAGGCCATACTTATATTAAAGAGATATCAGCATTAGTAGGAATTAGCGACCAATTTTATTTTAGTAGAATGTTCAAAAAACAATTCGGAGTCTCACCTACTGATTATAAAAGTCATGTTACGCAATTAAGTCAGCAAAAGAAACAAACGTATCCCCAATTGTCGTAAAGGTAACCCAATAGTTAGACAATGCTAAATAAGCAACAGCTAAGGTATGAAGTCGGTATTGTGAACCGAACTCATACCTTTTAACCATTATATACGAGAAAGTTTACGGGATCACGTGGAGACATTCGTAGTATGATCGATGTGTTGGTTATTGTATTATGGATATTAGAACAACTGCCTAAATAGGTAGTAATTAATATAGAACAAGGAGTAGTACATGACCTGGAGCAAATTGAAACAAAATCTGGAGAGTTTTCTCTGTCCCGCGTTAAACGGAAGGGTTGAATACCTTGCAACGAGCTACCGTTATTTACCAGATAAATCAGGGCTTTGTAATATTGCAGTAGATAAAAAGAACATACTTAATATGAGTGATGCAACTAACTTGATCAGATGGTATCAGACCGAGCTGGAAATTAAGAATGATTCAGATATCCAAATTCCTATCACCAATGAAGAAATTGAAGCAGTCAGAAAAGATACCAAGGGGAACGTTCCGGAGGATCGTCTAATCGTAATTGCAAGAAGCAGAAAAAAATCAGATTATGCAAAGGAGCTTTTGTCGGCACAGTCAGCATTAAGCAAATCAAATTTTATCGTTATAGCGAATAAGTTTTTATCCATTTCTATAGAGGAAAGCTTAGAGAGCAATGATATCTTATTGAATATTTTAGCTTTGGTGGACAGGCGAGTTGGAAAAAAGCGAATTTTAAATATGTCCGAGAAGATGAAGTTAAAGCATCCAATTGTGCAGTATTTTTATGAACTACGTCTTGGTACGTTATGAATAATGATAAATTCAGCTTCTGTTAACTCATCATTGATAGCGCAATTCGATTTAGGCATCCTAGAATTAGATGAATTATCGGTGTTGACGCTGCTTACTCCACACAACTGGTGTGAAGCTCGCTATGCGCATTGGCGGAAATCGTAAAGAGGGGCGAAGAACCCCTCTTTTTGCTTTTAGAAATGTTATCGGACAATGTTGTTTTTAAAACGAAAAAATCTTCACTGTTATCTTCGAAACGGTTTCGATTCAAATAAAAATAGATTAAATGATCTCTAAGTTCAATCTCCCTTTCGAATCCTAATTTCCTCAATAAACGAATTGACCTTTCATTCTCTGGTTCAACAGTCGCATCAACAATCGTTAGCCCCATTTTTGAAAATCCGAAATCAATTACTACTTTCATTGCTTCAAACATTAATCCTTTGCCCCAGTACCGCTTAGATAAATCGAATCCGACTTCAGCTGTAAAGACATCATCCGTTTTTCTTAAATAGTGATATCCACATGTACCGATTAGACTATTATTTTTTTGTCAAACAGCCCCCACCGACAGCCCGAATCCTCTTGATGAAATCTAATAATTTCTTCATCTGAGAAATGTTTAAATACTGCTTTGGAATCCTGTAGTGTTAAAAGCTTAAGATGTAGTCTCTCTGTTTCTAATGAAGGAAACTCGACTCTTTTATTGATTGACACCATTTCTGGCCCCCTCATTTCTAATCAAATCATGATCAAAATATAATTCTATTCAGGAACTGATTAATCCTTTTCTAGCAAGCAAGGCTAGCCGTAGGGGGAGTTGTTTACTGCTTGACAAAGCATTAGGCTTGGCTTTAGGTAAAGACTCATCGGCCAATTGAGCAAAGTTTCGGATATGCCATGATGGATAAGCTAATTTGATAAGTTAATAGTCACCACTATGGCTTGATTTCCATCGTTAATACTCTTAAACACAATATTGTAGTGCGAGCGGACTGAGGAGCCGTTATTTGTTCGATTTTCTCATTTTGGTTGTGTAAGAGGACAGGAGAGACGCTATTACTCATCAAACGAGTGATTTTCGTGTGTTTATGACTGAATAACGGAACCTCAGTCCGTAAGCATCAAGATAAATAGTTGATTTTCATTAATAACGGATTCTCTGTCCGCTATATTTTCCGTGTTTCCACTTCACGTCTTTATTTTATGGTGAAAATCGCAGTTTGTAGGTGAGAGCTCGGAGTTCGGAGTGTTACTTTGATCAGGGTAGCGATTTTAGCTGTTTTAGACGTGTTAAAGAAACGGATATTACTGATTTTGGGTGATCGCGAATTTGTTTTCGGCGTAAAATCGTTGCGGCAGCAAGCTCCGTCCCAATATTCGTCTACATCCTTGACCATATGAATATATTTCGTAGTAAGAAGTTGGTTGTAGAATGAAGGAGGAATTGGGCAAATGGAGGGTAATGCTGCTGGTTCTTTAATACTTACAGTCAACGCGCCAATGATGCAAATGGTTGACAACTTTATCGCTTTTATCCGTGAAGCAAATGAAATTCTTCAGAAGGAATTAGACCTGTCTCCTGCTAATCAACTGGTTACAAACATCATTACTCAGCTTTCCATACAGTTGCGATCCCGTTATTTACCGGAGGAGGTGCAAGCCGTTCTAGGCAATGAGTATATTCGAATGAATCAACGAAAATTGCAGGATAAGTTGTCAGAAGCCGAATTTCTAGTTGAGCTAAGTGATTCTCTTCACATTTGCAAATCCGAGGATTCCGTCTTGGATATCGTTAGGAGCTTGCCTAACTGGAACATTTACATGGCCTTAGTTAGTCAGGAGCTGTCAACTTTTCATCGATTCATCCGCCAGGGCAGTCAGACAGAGAAGTCGCCGATTGTCTTTGTTGGAAGTGGACCGATGCCGCTAAGTCCTATTATTCTGCACTTGCTCGGCGGTATGGAGGTAATCTGTCTGGAAATGGATTCTGTGGCCTATGAGGCATCAAGGTCTTTACTCGAGCACATGGGCTTAGGGGCAAAAGTGACTGTCGTCATGGAGAATGGTTCGGAGTTCGATTATAGCTCGTATAACCGGGTTTTTGTGGCTAGTCTCGTGAGAAATAAGCGGGCGGTGCTTGAACGAATTAGTCGTACTTCCCCAGATCCTCTAGTAGCTATTCGCACAGCCGAGGGAATGAGTCAAATCATGTACGAAGCGATTGATGAATCGCAGTTAGATAAGCAGGGGTGGAAGATTCTGGGGCGAACGTCCCCTGAAGATAATCTGGTCATCAATTCGACTTTGTTTATCGATCGCTTTAATGCTACCGGCATACTGGATTGACAAAGGACCGCGTCCAAGACGTCAATAAATTCGACAATGCTGGTGAGGATCTCGAGTACTTTATTAGCATTGGGACGACCGGCTTGATCAAGTTGATCGAGAGCTTCCAAACCGGAAAAGGCACACGAAGCCCGCTACATTCGCTGCTCGTTGTATCAAGAATGAAACACTTATGCGCCTCCGGAATTTGAAGAAGACGCCGCAAGGTTGTATCTTTGCATGATCCGATCGGCACGGACGAGGAAGGCAATGAGATTACGTTGATCGATATCCTCGGCACCGAGGAGGGCGATATTATGGATAAGGTGCTGCTGAAGATTGAAAAGTCGAAAATACATAAAAATCTGGTTGTGCTCAATCACCGCGAGAAGGAGCTTGTAATCGGCCGCTTCGATCTGGAGCATGGCGGGGATGAGCGGACGCAGTTGGAGATTGCGAAGTAACGGGGTAATAGCCGCAGCTATGGTCGCAGATTGAGAAGCGTGCGCTGATAAAGCTTTATTTTGAGTTTTATAAGGCGCAGCGTTGATAATGTTGAATTTTGAAAAGTGGCCACGTGTTTGGGACGTGGCTTCTTATTTTGTTTGAGAAGAATAATTTCGCTAGTGATTTCATTATATCTAAGTAGGTAGGGTACGGTGTAAGTCTAAAAAGGGATGGTGCCCTTGAATTATTTGCTTACCATATGAAGAAATTGGAAATTTTTTGTGCAAGAAAAATAAATGACTAGTCAGTTTGAAAACCCCGAAAACATGTCGCAAAGTTATTATTGTTAAATAGAAAAAAGTCTTGTAAAGTGAGTTTAACATCTCACCACCGAATCTGCAGAATATCGTTATTCACTCTGTTAAAGTACGAATGCTAATGGAGGTGTGCTGAGAAACGATGGTTCTCCAATTTGATCCGACTGAATGACGCTTATAATGTTATAGGCATTACGCTTGGCGGTTTAATTGGTCTAGAACGAGAGCTTGGTAAACATTCAGCCGGTTTTCGGACTTACTTCTTGTTTGCATTGATGCTGCTGCGGCTTGGAAACAAAAGGCGTCCCAGCATAAAATGAAAGCGAATACATAATAGTTGGAAAGAGGCGAAATCGCATGCATAACACGATGATAGCTGCCCATACTGGCTGTGGCATTCATCCTGATAACACGATGGCTTCATTTGATGAAGGCATTCAATTAGGCTCAGATATCGTAGAAGTCGATGTACGCGTATCCCAAGATGGCAAAGCCATCCTTCTGCATGACGATTCACCTTACCTGCATATATATACATACGAACAGCTGAATAATCCGTCCATACGGCCGCTGCTCGATCCGATTTACAGTGATTATGAAATCGCAACGTTAGAACAAGTTCTACAAGTATCAGATAGACTTGGATTGAAATTGAATGTCGATATAAAAACGATAGACGCTATTGATGCTACAGTTAGCCTTATTCGCCAGTTTGAAGCGCAAAAAAGAGTCTTCATTACGGGATGCTCGGATAACATTACGGTGCAATATCCGGATATTCAAGTCATGCTGAATACGCCGGACGATCTATCCATCGAACAAATGGAGCGATATGGCGACTTCGCGGACGCTATTTGCAGTGAAGCTCTGCAGGGTGGATATGCAGGTCTTAACATGAATGGTTTTACTTGTCTTCCGCCTATAGTGATCAGGGCTCACGCCGTAGGTTTAATGGTTTGGGTTTATACGGTAAACTTTCGATCAGCGATGGAATGGTTTCTTAAGATGCAAGTTGACGCCATTACTACGCGAGAACCAAAGGTTCTTATGGAGCTTAAAGACGATTTGAAAAACTGTAAAAAACGGTAGCTATTAGAAAAATATTTTGGTATAATCTGTTTGCGGTAAGCGCTTACACTAATGAAGCGCATTTTGTTTTCATCTTCATGGTATCGATTCCAGAAATTTTTGCATTCGACAAGGTTCACACATTGTTAATAAGGAAGAAGGTGGATCCTGTCGTAATTCTGGGTACCGTTCAGTGAATGAAAATTAACAAAACATTTACTTCTGTATAACAATTATTGGTTTATTAAGAAAATTTTTATGAATATAATTCTTTTAGGGTACGAATTCATCATTCTGCTAAGAGGGTGGTTGGATAGAAATTATTAACTTAGTGATCTCTTTGTGGTATCGATACCAGATAGTAATCAGAAAGAAGGTGATTTCCGTCTTATGAAGCCAATGACCGTACCTTTAAAGCGGAAAAAGAGTGGAATCGTTTTATGGAAAAATATTTTGCATCATCGTTATTTGTACTTCATGTTACTGCCATGTGTTGTGTTCTTCATCGTTTTTTCTTATATTCCGATGGCCGGATTGCTTTTAGCCTTTAAGGAATACAAGTTCAACGAAGGCATTTTAGGAAGCCCTTGGGTAGGATTAGATTATTTCAAACAGTTCTTTAATTCCTATCAAAGCTCAGAGCTGATTAAAAACACACTTATCATTAGCTGCATGAAATTGTTTCTATACTTGCCGTTTCCGATCATTCTGGCACTCATGTTTAACGAAGTACGCTCTAAATGGTTCAAAGGCGTTTCCCAGAGCGTGCTGTACTTGCCGCATTTCCTCTCTTGGGTCGTCGTTGTGGGATTGGTTCAAAGGATACTCGCTCCCGATACTGGCTTGCTGAATCAATTAATAGCAAAGGCGGGCGGCGACGGAAGTACTTTCTTCATGATGGATCCGGATTACTTCTACCAGATTATGTTCGGAAGCCATATGTGGAAGTCTATTGGTTGGGACTCAATTATATATATCGCAGCCATCTCAGGAGTCAATCCCGATATGTACGAAGCGGCTAAAATCGATGGGGCCGGTAAATTGCGGGAGGTTTGGAATATTACGCTGCCATCCATCACACCGACAATTGTAATCCTCTTCATACTATCATTGGGCAGCATACTGTCCGCCGGATTCGACCAGATATATTTGCTCAAGACACCGGGCACCGCACCGCTCTCCGACATTCTGGATACCTATATTATCCGCGTTGGCTTGCAAGGCGGACAGTACGGATACGCTACAGCGGTGGGCATGCTGCAAGGATTAATTGGATTAATTCTGGTTGTTTTCGCGAATAAGCTTTCCCGTAAAGTCTCTGATACATCCTTATGGTAACGGCATTCTGATATCGTTACCATGTTAGAAATACGCAAGGTTTAGCATGACCATCCTTTCGGTGGAAAACGTCCTCTGGCGTGTTTCATAAAAAACATTTTTGAAAAGGGGAAAAATCGCATGAGTAAGAAATGGGCAAAGTATTTTGCAATCCCTATGGTGGCAGCTATGCTGATCGCGGGCTGCTCTAACGGTAACAAGAACAATACTGAAACTCCTGCTCCTGGCGACACAGCTGAGGTTACATCTGTACCTGAAGGGAAACCGGCTACATGGATTGCTGACCGCAAGATTAAAGGTCTTGTATTCATGGGTACCGACGATTACACCGAAGATATGAACCCTGAAATCAAAGCAAAAATAAAGGAGCAGACGGGGATCGATTTTGAAATCGAAATCATGAAGGCCGAAAAATCCATCGATGGTTTGATTGCAGGCATCGCCGCGAACGACTTGCCGGATTTCGTTGCTTTCTACCTCAATAACAGCGGTAGACCGGAAATGCCGGTTGTCTTGAAAGCAGCACGCGAAGGTATGTTCACTGATCTGACTCCGCTTATGAAAGATACGAAAGTGTATAGCAAATATTTGCAAGACGACTACTTGCCGCTGGATACGAAATACGGCGTTATGTTCCGTCCCGAGTTCAACGGTGCCTCTTATTTCGTTCATATGAATATCAATCGCCAAGGCGGCTACCTATCTAACAAATATGTAGGCGGCGCTTATATCCGCAAAGACATCGCTGAATCACTGGGAGTCGACCCGCGCACGATCAAGACGTCTGCGGAAGTGTATGAGCTAGCTAAAAAAATTAAAGCCGGTAACTTCAAGGACAACAACGGTAGTCCGGTTATCCCGATCGGACCATCCTTCTGGGGCGGTAAAGATGTTTCAGCTGCTTTCAAGGATTTGCAGTGGGGCGAGGACGACCAACGCATCAAAAAATCGAAAGACGGTCAAATCCTTCATGAAGCAGAAACCGAATATCCTATGAAAAAAGTAGAGTACTTCCAAAAGCTGCTTAAAGAAAAGCTTATTCATCCAGAGTACTTTACGATCGACGAAAGCCGCGCAACGGAAGGCGCATTGAACGGCTCATGGGCGATTATCGGTGATGCCCACAACTATCAAGAATTCAACCAAGATATGCATTACCTCCCGCTTGGACCGATTGACAATGTAGACGGTCCGTACCAAATGCAAGTCAGCTTTAAATCCGGTTACAGCGCATGGGCAATCCCGACTACAACGAAAAACCCGGCAGATATCGTTAAATTCGCTGACTACCTAGCTAGCAAAGAAGGAAAACTTATCTGGAAATACGGTCTGGAAGGCCGCGATTACACGCTCGGCGCAGACGGCTTTCCAATGGTGAAGCAAGAAGTGATGGATCTGAAAGAAAAAGACCCGAACGAAGCGAAGAAGCTCGGCTTTCAAGGCGTTGGCAACTCATGGGGCGACATACTAGGAGGTACCGACACCGATAACTTGGCTGATTTCGGCGAAATGCAATATGGCGACAAATTGAAAAAAGAAGATAATAACGGTGCTTTAAAACTAATCGAATATTGGAACTTTGAGGAAAAGTACAAAAATGCGAAGATCGTTGACAGCTATGTGCCAACTGCATTTCTCGGAGAATTTGACAGAGCTACAGAACTCAAAGCGGCTTTGGACGCTTACAACGAAACATTGATCCGCGCTTATTACGGCAAGAGCCTAGATGATGCTAAGAAAATGCTGGATAGCAATTTAAAACAATTGAAAGCAGCTGGATTGGACGACTATTTGAAGCTTCTCGCAGAAAAAGATGCCGATCCGAAAACGGATGTAAACCTAAACGATTAGGCAGCAAAGTTCAATAATAGGAAGCTGAAAATAAATAGTTGATGGTTAGGCGATTTTATCCGCTGCTGGGTAAAAGCGCCTTTCCTTCAAAGGAGGAGGAGAAAGTGGGAAACGAATTTTATAAGCTTAGCGTCGGCGAAAGAGTATTCAGAATCGTCAACTATTTGCTTCTTATTGCGCTGTGTTTATCGATTATTCTACCTTTTTTAAATATTTTTGCACTTGCTTTTAATCCCGGTAAAGACGCGGAAAGAGGCGGTATTTACTTCTGGCCTAGGATTTGGTCCTTGGAAAACTTCCAAAAGGCGTTTGAAACGTCGAACATTACAACTGCTTTTGGCATTTCCGTTTTTCGTACGGTTGTCGGTACGATCACAAGCGTTTTTCTGACTGCGGCAGCAGCATATGCGTTAAAGAGCAAAACGTTGCCTGGCGGGAAGTATATTATGATGCTCATTTTCTTCACAATGCTGTTTGGCGGGGGAATTATTCCCTACTACATGCTGCTCAAATCGATTCATTTGACTAATAATATTTGGGTTTATGTCATTCCAAGCTTATATAGCGTATGGAACATAATCATTATGCGTACATTTTTTCAGCAAATTCATCCGAGTTTGGAAGAATCGGCACGAATTGATGGATACAACGACTTTTCGATCTTCTTGCGTGTTATTATGCCGCTCAGCCGACCAGTAGTAGCAGTTATTGGCCTGTTTAACGCTGTTGGCCATTGGAACGATTGGTTCACCGGTGCTTTTTACATTCGTAAATCGTCACTACGCCCACTGTCTACGCTGCTGCAAGAAATGCTGATGAGCGCGGAAGCAATGCGGGATACGCTCAATCAAGCTGCCGGCCTTAGATACGATATGCTTGAAAAAATGCAGGTTACAGGTAATTCGCTTAAAATGGCAACGATTATTATAGTCGTCACTCCCATTATTCTTATTTATCCATTCGTGCAACGCTATTTTGCAAAGGGGATTATGATCGGTTCAATAAAAGAGTAAATCAGCCCAGGAGAGAGGAGAAGAAAGATGGACATATTGAATCCTTACGTGGAAATGGGGACTTGGTTAAAAGGAAGCTTTCATAACCATACGACAAACAGTGATGGCTGGTTTCCGCTTGAAACTGTTTATAAAATGTATGGCGGCTATGATTTTCTCGGTATTTCTGATCACGATAAAATTACGAAACATGAAGGTGAAAGGCAGATTCCGACCGTTTTCGAAGCAATAGAAGTTAGTAGTCGGCAAACGCATATGTTGCTAGTGAAACCGCCGCAGGTCATCATGGAAAACTACAGCAATGCGTTTACGATTGAAAATTATCAGCGTTTTGTGGACCTAACTGCAGCGAACGACGGCTTTGCAGTGCTCGTGCATCCCAATCGGTATTTCTCTAATTTTTGGGAACTGGAAGATATGCTTAAGATGAAACGATATCTTGGGATTGAGGTCTATAACGGGGACGGAAATCCAGAGTACGATATTGCGTTCGACAAGTGGGATGCTCTGTTGACCGCCGGTCGTAAAGTATGGGGGTTCGGCAATGACGACTCACACTTATATGGCCAAGAGAAGCGGGCTTGGAACGTGGTCAGAGCTAAAGAAAATACGAATGAGGCTATCATAGCTGCGATTAAAGAAGGCAACTTCTATGTATCAACGGGGTATGGGTTTGATGCGATCAGAGTGGAAGGCAACACCGTAGTTGTTGATCTTCGATCTAATGATTTGCTTGATAAAATGTACAAATACGTTACGTTCTTTGGCAAGGACGGACAGGTGCTGCAAGAAACGACTGGGCGAATCAAGCAAGCGAAGTATGCGTGCAAAGGTGACGAAGGTTACGTCCGTATAGCTGTTTATTTGGAAGGCGGATATTCCGCGTTTTCGCAGCCATTATTTGTTGAAAATGATTAGAGCTTTAGGTCGAGGAGGAGTTAAGGTGGCGCACAACAAATTACGATTCCGATCAGATGGAACCTTTACGATCGTTCAATTTACCGATATGCACATCAAAGATGGAATTGAGCCTGAAAAAGATGTTCAGACATTAGCGCTGATGCAACATATCATTGCGTCGCAAAAGCCGGATTTGATCGTCCTTACCGGTGATGTAATATCTAGCTATGATGTAGAGGATCCTGAAGGAACATTCCGCCGTGCGATTGCTGGCGTAGCCCAGTCAGCTATTCCGTTCGCTGTTATTTATGGCAATCACGACTCAGAGAAAGGCATTACGCGTCAACGATTGAATGAGATTTCAAACGATTATGCGAATAACTTATCAGAGGATGGCCCTGAGGATATACATGGAGTAGGCAATTATGTACTTACCGTTGCAGGTTCTATGAATGAAGAGGATGATGCCGCTGTTCTGTATTTTTTTGATTCGGGAGATTCGGCGCCGGAGTCCGTTGGCGGATACGAATGGATTCATTCGGATCAGGTTCATTGGTACTGCAAGGAATCGAGCCAGCTTGCTCAGAAGAATGGCAGCGTATTGCCGGGGCTCGCATTTTTCCATATTCCAATCCCGGAATATGAGCAAGTCTGGCGGGAAGGCACGAGTGTAGGCAATAAAGGCGAGGAAGTCTGCTGTCCCAAGTTGAATAGCGGCTTATTCACGGCGATGCTGGAGCAGGGAGATGTCATGGGAACCTTCGCTGGACATGATCATGATAATGATTACGTAGGCGTGCTGCATGGGATTCGATTATGCTATGGGCGTGTTACCGGGAACAACACTTATGGGGAGCTGGAGCGGGGAGCAAGAATCATTACCTTATTCGAAGGAAAGCGGGAATTCGATACGTGGATCAAAGTAGCGGAACAGATTTAAGCTTATTAGGCTTAGTTTTCATGGCTGGGTAATGATGTAGAAGGGATTATGAGAAAGTTTGTCGTAGTGGAAGTATTTCTTATATAATCCTAATAGATGAAAGAATATACTTCCTTGAAGGGTGAATAATGTGCAACCAAAAATCAAAGATGTGGCCCGAGTAGCGGGAGTTTCAGTTACAACCGTATCCAGAGTGCTAAATGGCGAAAGGTATGTGAAAGACGATCTCAAAGAAAAGGTCAATCAAGCAATCGATCAATTGGGATACGCTCCGAGTCAAATCGCCAGAAGTTTGGTGCGTAATAAAACGAATCTCATTGGGGTTATTGTGCCGGATCTTACCTCAAGCTTCTATTCGACTATTTTAAGCAGCATCGAAGAAGCGGCTAGCACGAATGATTATAACCTATTGGTGTGCAATATCATCGAGGACATAGATAAAGAACTAAAGTATATAAATGTGTTTCAGGAAATGCGGGTAGAAGGCATCATTATTATGCATGAAAAAATCAATGAGGAAATCACTGCTCTGATTCATAAGATGAATATTCCCGTTATTTTTTCTAGCGTCAAACCGATGGACCAAGATATCACTTCTGTAATCATTGATGACTACAAGGCGGCTTACGATGCTACGAAATATTTGATTGAGCTTGGTCATGAAGAAATAGGGTTTATCGGCGGCGACATGCGCGATATTACATCGGGACAAAACCGTTATAGCGGATACAGAAATGCATTGTCGGATCATTCCATTAAAATCATATACGAAAATATCCGGTTCGGTGATTATAAAGTGAAAAGCGGCTACGAGCAAATGAAAGATATGCTTCGTAATAAAAAGACGCCTACGGCTGTTTTTGCCGTAAGCGATGATATGGCTGTCGGAGCGATGAACTGTATTTGGGATCATAACCTTCGAGTACCGGAGGATATTTCCATTATAGGTTTTGACGGAAGCCAACTGACAGAGCTCGCACGTCCGAGGTTAACCTCGATGGAGCAGCCTATACATGACATGGGTAAAGTGACGATGGCAGCGCTGCTTAAACAAATTAGGAATAAGGAAACAGCAGCCGAGGATATCATTATGGATCATAAGCTAGTTGTCCGTGAAAGCTGTATAAGAAGAGATTCATAGGGAGTAGCGAGTACATCAGTGCATAATGGAAATAGATGGAGATGAGGCACCATTGAAAAATTACGATGTTATCGTGATTGGAGACGCGAATATCGATTTAGTCGTTGAGGGCTGCAATGAGCTGCCGGCACCTGGACAAGAGGTATTCGTTAAAAATATGTCCATCCACATCGGAGGCGGGGCAGCTTTGTTTAGTCTGGCGACAGCCAAGCTAGGCTTAAAGGTTGCCTTTAACGGTGTATTGGGCGACGACGGATTTGGTCAGCTTATAAAGGATCAATTTTCTCAATATGGAATCGATACCAGCTTTATTAAAAAGAGCAGCAGCAATACCGGCATTTCTATTGCTATTAACCCGGAAAATGATCGTTCCTTTATTACATATGCGGGTTCAAACGCCGAGCTTAGCTTGCAGCAGCTAGACATGAACAGTGTTTTATTCGGGCGTCACGTTCATTTAACTTGTTATAAAGGAAGCCGTAATCATGCTGAATTTTTGGAAACAGCAAAAAAACTGAAAGCGCTCAACGTTACGATCTCTATTGATATGGGATGGGATGACACCGGGGAATGGTATCCGGGTGTTTTTGAATTAATGAAGGATATCGACGTATTCTTCATGAACGAAACGGAAGCGCTTCATTACACGGGCTGCGCAACGGTAGAGGAAAGCCTTAGCGTGCTTGCCGATCACAGCGACCATATCGTAATCAAATGGGGTTCGAAGGGTGCTGTGTCATCAGTGGGCGGGCAGCAGACATATCGATCGAGCTTTCCCGTCCAAGTCGTCGACACGACGGGAGCGGGCGATTCTTTTAATGCCGGCTACATTTACGGGTACTTGGCAGGCAAAAATCCAGAAGATTGCTTGATTTATGGAAACGCTTGCGGAGCTATGTCCGTTAGTGAATACGGCGGAAACACAGGGACGACAAACATACAGCTGCTAGAGAAATTTATCGCTGATAGAATTGGCGAAACAAACGTAACGATGGAAACCAAACAATGAAAGTATGAAACGGCAGTTTTTATATGCCAAAAGCTATCTTACGCGGTTGTTTGGATTAAAGGCTGATGATTTGCAAATCGATTTTGAGCCGGTCACTTTCGGTCACTGCCTTAACGTGCCAGAAACGCTGCATCACGCGGGCATCAAATATTATTACTATTGCCGCGGCCATAACAATGATAGGCATCATTTGTATCGCTGGATGGCGCCTTCTGGTCGATTTGGTTGATGCATCGAGTAATCAGCAATTGATCGAACAATCCTCCCATTCTCATCATCCGCTTCAATACCTCTCTGTGACTGCAGGTAATGGAGAGTGGCCGACTACTCGAAGCTTCTTCCAATTGATTGAAGGCACTATTGCGATAGCAGCAATTAAGATGCCGGAGGACAATCAAGCCGGCAAACGGTGGATCGTTCTGGTATATGAAACGGAAGGTGAGACGACCACGTTAAAACTGAATCTATTCCGCAAGGTGAGCAAAGCTTATTTCGTAGATACGCATGAACGTCCAGTTGCTGAAGGGGGGGTTACTATAGAGGATTCCCTGATAGAATTTGAAGTTATGGCGCATGCTGTTGCGAGCATATGTATTGAATTTGAGCATGGGGGCTAACGCTTCCATTACGTATGCCACTAATGGCTCTGATAGGCAAAAGAAGGATGAACAAAATTTTCGCAACGATAACGCCGCTGTATTTGCTCCTGCACCATCGCCACTGCTGATGTTACAAACATCAGCATACTTACTATCCACGTACGATTCGTATTCATCTACTAGAGGCAGCTGCCAACAATCTCACCGAACGACTCAATAGCATATTCACACAAAAGCATCAACTGATTCATGAATGGTAAACGCCATTATATTCATTTATTACCAAAAATAATAAATTTCTCGGAGTTGCATCTGAATTTATTATCTAGATTTATTTAGGAGGTAATATGTTGAGCAAGAGAAATATGAGATGTGTTAGCTTGATTCTGATTGTGAGCTTGTGGGTTAGCTGTATCTATATGGGCATTCCGAATAGGGTTGTTTATGCTGACGAAGGCAGTCAGCCTACGACGGCAGCTGGATTAGTAGGTGAATGGAAATTTGACGAAGTGTCAGCGGGCGGCATGACACCGGACACATTGTTGCGGAACAATGCGACGCTTACCGGCGCTGCATTAGGAAGCGGCAAGGTTGGCAAAGCCTTATTGTTAAATGGTTATGATAATTACGCCACAATTCCGAATCAAAATTTGATAAATACAGGCAGTGATTTTTCCATAAGCCTGCTTGTTAATTTCAATTCGCTCTATACGAATCGAGACGTTGTCATTGTTCAGCAGCAAGGTGAAGGGGGAGAGACGCTGCTGTCGCGTAGACCGGATGGTAGAATACAATCCTCACTTGGTGGAAAAACGACAATCGGAGACACCTTAATTGAACCCAAAAAGTGGTACCATGTTGCCCTTAGCAGAGAGGGGGAGCAGGTTAAGCTTTATGTCAATGGTGCGCTCGAAATGGTAACGGACGATACGTTATTGGTATCGAATAGCGGTGAATTTCGGATTGGAGCCGACCGGGAAGCGGCAGTGACGAATGCATGGCCGGGGTACATGGACGAATTGAAAATTTATAACAAGGCGCTGACGGATGAAGAAATGAAGCAGGTTCCAGGCTTTAGCTGGCCTATCATTTCATTAAAAGGCGCTTCAGAAATGAATTTATCTTTGAACGATACCTATGCGGAGAGCGGAGCAACGGCTTCCGATTTATCGGACACAGATATTACGGGCAGTATTCAAATGACTGGTCAAGTCGATACGAGCAAAGGCGGTATATATAAAGTCAAATATACGGTTTCTAGCCTTGAGGGAGAATCGGTTTCCAAAGTGCGGACGGTAACGGTTATACCACCCAAAACGTTATCTCGCGCCAGCCGGGTATTGATTGAAAAAGGACTGCAAATGCAAACGTGGATGACAACGGACGATACGGGCAGAAAATATGCAACTGCAGATGAGTGGAATGGAAGTCATTTCACTACAGCTACTTATTACGAATTTCCGGGCTACAACGGAACGTTCCATGCAAACGTACCTGCAGCGCAATGGTCATTTGTGAAAGGGTCAGCCGGATTTTGGGGAGCCTTGAAGGGCCCGGAAGAAAAAGATAAGAACGGTTTCCTGACTGAGCCGCAATTAAAAAATTTGAATAATCTTATTACGATATCTTTTGGAGATGAAGAGCTCTACAGTCAGAACATGTTGAAAATATTTACCGATTGGTTCAAATTGAGCCATGACCTTTATCCGAATGTACTTGCACACAGCAACCAACAATCGCGCCAGTGGCAAAGGGATGATTATGAGACATACATTCGTACGGCTGAACCCGATTTGCTCACTTTCGATGATTATTTATTCACGACGACAGGCTCAGACAATAATCATTTTACAACGATTGTAAATAACATCAATGACCAAAGAACGATCGCACTGAAGGGCTATGACGGAACCGGTCAAAGTCCGATCGCTTTCGGGCAATATTTGCTTGGCTTTAAGACAGGGGTAAATTCAGGTGACACCGGTTCATATATGATAACGGAATCCCAAATTTATAGCGTACCGTTTGCTACGCTGACGCTGGGCGGCAAATGGCTCAGCATGTTCCGTTGGGAGTATGACAGCAACTCTTTCTTGTTGTTCGACAAGGATGGCAAGCCAACTGAACAATATCATCAATACGCCGAAATGGCCCGACAAATTAAAAACCTCGGACCTCATCTTGTTCGGTTAAACAGCACGGACGTCTCTTTTGTACCGGGGCAGCATGTTGGTGAAAACGGAAATATATCGAAAAACCTAACGCCTAGGGAAACCCCGGTATTCGATAAGAATACCCAGTTGAAGCACCCCTATCTAAGGAGTGTAGCTGCGAAAAATACTAGCGTGGTCGCAGGCGACACTGGCGGCAAAGACAAGCTTAATGGCGACGTTTTGCTCGGTTTCTTTGAGCCGTTGCCGGATACTGAAGACTTTTTCAAATCGGATGATATGGAATATTTTATGGTGATGAACGGATTAACCTTAGGTAACGGGAAACCGGTAGGGGAGCAGCACGGTAAGGGCACGGAGACCGAACAAACGATTACGGTAAAATTAAATCTAGCTAAATACGATACGGATGCCATTAAGAAGGTAAGTAGGCTTACAGGGCAATTAGAGCCTGTAAATTTGAAGCCGATTGGCGGAAACCTTTATGAACTGGAAGTCGTTCTGAACGGCGGAATTGCCGATTTATTCCAATTGGATAAAACAAAGGTCAATGCAAATTACATTGCTGCGGATTCGATTAGTCTTCCTGCGACATTCGATATGGATGCGGGAGAGTCAAAAGTGATAGACGCTGTCGTATCGCCTTCAAATGCAACAGAGAAAAAGGTGGAGTGGTACTCTTCGAATTCGCAGGTCGCGACAGTAGACAGCGACGGTAAAGTTAATGCTTTAGCTAAAGGCAAAGCAGTAATTACGGCAATTACGGTCGATGGAAACAAGAAGGCAACGGTTGCCGTCACGGTATCTAGTATGACTGTTCCTGTAACTGGAATTACGGTTACCCCATCTGCTGCAAAGCTCTACACGGAAGAGACGATGAAGCTTTCGGCAGTGGTCTTGCCGGACAATGCGACAAACAAAGCATATGAGTGGTTCAGCAGCAACGTGAATGTAGCAACAGTAGATCAAAATGGTTTCCTCATTGCCAAGGCTCCAGGCTCGGTCGATATTACAGCAAAAACATCAGATGGGCTTTTTCAAGCCAAAAGCACGATAACGGTGTTGAATGCGGATAGCGAGGCGTCATTGTCAGAGTTCATCGTCGATGGAGGAAGAAGGAACATTTCGTTTGATAGCGAGATTTTTAATTACACGACAACGATCGATTCAAAGGTAGATACAATTGCGATGAAGCTACGGCTGAAAAACAATGGCACCATTAAAGTAAACGATACATCAGTCAAGAGTGGACAGCTGATTACAGCGAAAATACCGATGGGGAACAGCAAGATCGTCATCGTGACCACAGCGGCGGATGGATCAACAACGAAGACCTATACGCTAACGGTCAAACGGAATAAAAATATTGCGCTTGAAGCTACTGTTGCAAGATCGACGTATTTGGATCATGGGCATGATTACAGCAGCAACGATTACGATGACACCAGCGAGCATTCACCGTTTAAGTACATTGACGGGAATGTTGAAACTTATTTCCAAAGCGCAGCTATTACAGAGCTTAACACAAAGGGAGAGTTTAGTCCGGCACATCGAATTATGCTGCAATGGGACGATGATAATCTTCAAGATTTCAATAAGCTTGTCCTAGTCGTCAATCATGCACAGCAGCAAGGGTTGACTGTCATGGATACGCAGACGTCCGTAGACGGTACCAACTGGGATGAGCTAAATAAAAGCGCCTACAAACCAACTTGGCAAACAGACAGTCCGGACATTTACGAGAAGGTAACGATAGATCTGCCGAACTACAAAGAATATTACGGCAAAGACTACAAAGGGCTAAAGGGCATATATTTACTGCTGTGGGCAGCAAATGTAAATGCGGATCACAAATATGCCATCAGCGAGTTCGAACTGTATAATGAGCAGGATGCGACAGAGCCAGTTGTGCTGACTGTAAGCGAGGAGCCTGAGCATCCAAATGATTCTTTGGTCGCTGACTGGGTATTCTCGGAAGATAATGTGCTGCCTGGAACATCCATCGCAGCGGGCAACTTGGTTATTAAAGATAGAAGCGGTAATAACAATGACCTAAGAATGGCCGAAGCTAGTAATCCGACAGATAAAAGGCTGTCTTTTACTGCAGACGGTGCTCTTGCTTTTGCAAATGCTAAAAAAGAAGGACATTATTTAACTACAGTAAAAGAGGCTCCAATCAATACCGAAACGTTCAAAAATGGCTTTACGATTGAAGCGGAATTTAAGCTTGGCTCAAGTATTAATGATTGGATGGGGATACTGACCCGCCAAGGAAATAACACCTTTGATCCTGGCGAACAGGAGCCGCTGTCTACTCTCTCTATATCAAGTATTCGGGAGGTTCAGTGGGCAAGCACGCAAGGGAACTTGAGCTCGAACGAGCTCCAGTCGAACTGGTCGAACTCGCTTTCCTATATTAAGGCATGGGCGCAGTCAGAGGAATACACGCATGTTGCGGTTGTGAATGATGGCTCGAAGACGCGATTATTCCTCAACGGCGTGGAATCTATTCGCAATCCTCAAACTGACGGAATCATTAATGGGATCGCGGCCGAAGTGGGCAAGGGGTGGAATGTCGGAGCTTATGAATGGGATGGAGCACCTGACAGCCTCTTTTTAGGGAAGATCAAACACATCCGGGTAACGGATAAAGCTTTGGAAAAGAACGATTTTTTTAAAACGGAATTCCATTACACAGTAGACTATGGGACGAACGAAGATCTGCCGATGTTTGCGCCCGATACGTATACGTTTGCGATCATCCCGGATCCACAGTACGTCGTGCAGTCAAAACCGGAAATTCTTGAGAAACAGCTGCAGTTTATTGCAGACAATCATCAAAGCAAGAACATTGCAATGACGGTGAATGTTGGCGACACGACCCAAAGCAGCGCGGCCAAAGAATGGGCTTCCGCCGACAAAGCATTTAAGATTTTGGATAATGCCAAAGTCCCATACATTGTTACGCGGGGTAACCATGATACGAACGGTAACGGTTATATAAACACGATGGGTCCCAAAAGATTTTCCGAGACGGAGCACTTCAAGGGAGCTTCTCCTTCCGGCTTAAGCACTTATTCGATCATAACCGCCGGCAGCTACAAGTATATGTTCCTTGCGGTAGACTCAGTAGGGAACAATTCTAGCAACACGACCGAAAGAAACTGGGCAAAAACGGTGCTTAACGAGAACCCGAAAATCCCAACAGTCATTTTCTCGCATAATATTATGACTATAGACGGCGATGGTCAAGTGAGGGAAGGCGGTCAGGGCAGCTTATTTTGGAGGGATCTTGTCGAAAATTATGATCAAGTATTCATGATGGTCGGCGGACATAACAGCGGTGCTGGTCTGAATGTGAAGAAGAAGGACAATGGGCAAGACGTTTTGCAAGTATTAGCCGATTATCAATCTGATATCGCTGGCGGAAACGGTTGGACTTCTTTCTTTGAATTTGATGAAAAGTCGAAGGAGATTCGTGTTAAGACGTTCTCGCCCTATGTAGACAGCATTCCGGTAGGTGAGCGCTCATACCTTGATACGAAGTTCCTAATTGGTCCCGGGGACAGGTACGACATTCCGTTCGATTTCAGCAGCAGATTTCGTTTTGCGAAAAAAGATATCATAGAGGTAATCAATCCCTCAACAATATCCGTATCAAATGGGACACCATTTAACTCAATTGGTTTACCTTCAACGGTCAAAGCGAAGCTAGTGGACGAGAGAGAGCAGGACGTTTCCGTTGCTTGGCAGCAGGGTGATTACAATGCAACTGTTGCCGGTACGTATACGGTTACAGGCATATTAAAGCTCACGGACGGAATTTCCAACACCACCAGAAAGACGGCAAGTATTAGGATAACAGTAGCATCACCGGGAGTAGTAACTCCAGATGTGCCAATCGGCAACGGCCCAATTAAACCGAGCGTTGATAGTAGAACCGGAGAAGCAAAGGCAGTGGTAGCTGAGCGAGACTGGATTAATGCTCTCCGTACATCTGTTGCTGATGCTAACGGTGTGAAAACCGTTAAATTCGAGGTATCGAAAGCCGATAAAGCAAAAGCGTATGTCGTGGAGCTTCCAAAATCAGCGCTTAATTCTGATCAAGCCATTCAAATGATCGAGGTTACGACTGAATTTGGAACGATAACTGTACCTGCCAATATGCTAAACGGACAGGATCTGTCCGGAGCGAAGACAGTAGCGCTGGTTATTGCCAATGTTGACCAAACATCTCTAGATCCAGCCTTGCAGCAACAGATTGGAGCAAGGCCGGTAATCGAAGTGGATGTTTATATCGATGGAGCTGTGGTTGCTTGGCATAATCCGCAGGCTAGAGTGAAGGTTTCTGTGCCTTATAAGGCGTCTGATGCCGAATTAGCAGATCCGGAGCATATTGTTGCAGGTTATATTAACAGCACAGGCAAAACAATCGTTGTACCTAACAGCAAATATGATTCGGCTACAGGAAGGATTACATTTACGACGACTCATTTCAGCAAGTATGCCGTTATGTTTGTCCATAAGACGTTCGCTGACCTTGAATTCGTGAAATGGGCTAAAAAGCAAATTGAGGTGCTGGCGTCCAGAGGAGTTATCAATGGCATTTCTGTTACCAATTACAGTCCATCAGCTTCAATAACGAGGGCAGACTTTATCGTACTTCTCATGAAGGCGCTTGAATTGACTGCTCCAATCGACACTGGATTTTCCGATGTGAACGCTTCGGCTTATTATTATAATGAAGTGACGATGGCCAAGAAGCTTGGAATTACCAAAGGCAGCGGAGACAATAAGTTTAATCCGCTGCAACAGATTACAAGACAGGATGCGTTCGTTCTTCTGCATAAAGCAATGATGGTTGCGGGTAAGAACCTGAACGCTGGAACCTCAGCAGATCTGGCTCGTTTTATCGACAAAACAGACGTTTCCAATTATGCGGCAGAAAGCTTATCGGTTATGGCCCAAAATGGAATCTTCCAAGGCAACGGGAATTCCATTCATCCGCTAGCGTCATTAACTAGAGCGGAATCGGCGGTAATTCTGTATAACATGATGAGCAAGTAACGAAGATAGAAGCGCCGCTCGGGTTGAACTGGGCGGTTCTTTCTATTCATTATTAGCGTGTTATGAATGATATTGTAAACCAGGATAGAATCCATTATACTGACTTCAATTGCCATATGATAACGATTACAATAAAACGTCTTAGTCCATTTATGGTATCGATACCATATCGGATTTTAGGCAAAGTGTGTGAGCATTTATTCCAAAAGAAAGTATGGGATAACGGCATACTAGAGGAGTGACGATATGAAAACGATGATGATTCAAGGTGTGAACAAGGCGATGTCCCGACTGATCATGGGAACGGGGGATCTCAGAGAATTAGACGAAGCGAAACGGTTGATGCTCGATGCTTACATTGAAGCTGGCGGCAACGTGTTTGATACCGCTCATCAGTACAGGGGAAAAGAGCAAATTCTAGGACAATGGCTGGCTGAGAAGAAGATAAGGGAAAAGGTAGTCATTATGACCAAAGGCGCTCATCATGATGACGGCAGTCCAGGGCCGCGGGTGAACCCTCAAGCCATTCGGAAGGATCTGACAGAGAGCCTGGAGAGGCTGGGTACAGATTATATCGATCTCTATGCTCTTCATAGAGACGATCCGAGCGTAGAGGTAGGGCCGATTATCGAGGAGCTGAACGAGCATCTTGAGAGTAAGCGAATCCGCGCGATCGGCGCTTCGAACTGGTCCTATCAGCGAATTCAGGAAGCAAATGAATACGCGGCGGCACATCAATTAGTAGGTTTTAATTTCAGCAGCACGAACCTGAGTCTTGCCAAGGCAAATGAACCGAGATGGGAGGGCTGTGTTTCGGCTGACGAGGATACCTGCGCTTGGCATAAGCGTAATCAACTAACCCTATTGTCATGGTCTTCTCAGGCAGGCGGTTTTTTCTCGGGCAATTTTTCACCGGACAATCTCTCAGACGCGGAAATGGTAAGAGTATATTACAGCGACGACAACTGGGAGAGATACCGGCGCACAGTGAAGCTGGCGGAGCAGAAGCAGGTATCGCCGATACAAATTTCATTATCTTATGTACTTCATCAATCCTTTCCGACATGTGCGATCATTGGACCGCGCAATCCGGATGAGCTTCACGACTCGGTACTGGCTATGAATCTTCCCTTGACTCCTGCGGAAGTCGAATGGCTAGACTTGAAAAAAGAGGAGATTGCGCAATGATTAAACATCAATTAGCGGCTCAGCTCTATACATTGAGAAACGAAGTGAAACAGGATTTTCCTGCTGTATTAAAACAATTAAGTGAGATGGGCTGGGCGGCTGTTCAGATCGACGGGCTTCATGGATATGAGGCACGAGACATTGCTGCAGTAATGAAGGAAGCCGGCCTAAGGACCGCAGGCATGCATGTCGGACTGGAGCGCATAAAAAATGATTTGGATGCTGTGCTTGAAGAGGCGCGCTTGTTCGATACCAAGGACTTCATTTGTCATTCATTGCCGGACGGCCTGCAAAATCCGGAAGGGTATGCCAGTGTGAAGCGTGACTTGCTTGAAGTCGCAGCCAAAGTTAAGGGAGCGGGGTATCGCGTCGGCTATCATAATCATGATTTTGAATTCCATACATCCATTGATGGTAAATTTGCGCTTGAATACTTGCTTGAAGACCCAGCCATTTACGCGGAAATTGATACTTACTGGGTTCGCAAAGCCGGCCAAGATCCTTTGTCCTTCATCCGAAATTACGCGAATCGTATGCCGATTCTTCATTTGAAGGATATGACTGCGGACAGCAGGCAGACCTTTGCTGAAATCGGCTCCGGAGTCATCGACTTTGCACCGATTCTACAGTGGGGATTGCAAAGCGGCGTTGAGTGGTTTACGGTAGAGCAGGATTACTGCCCGGGAAGTCCGATGGACAGCTTGGCTTTAAGTTTGGATTATTTATTAAATTTGGAGAAGACACTTGGTTAATATCTGCATGAGATGACGAGTATTGCCCTTATAAGATATTTCGGAGACTCAATGGCCACGTCTTTGCAGCGTGGCTTTTTATATTTCTGTGGCTTTGGCATAATCGGATTCATTATTTGCAGGAACGGAAACAAGCTTCCGTTACGCAGACATTCAATACCGATCGTCTCAACACCGATATTGTTTTCTTTCTATTAAAAGGATTAAGTTGCTATTGGGTTTATCTCTATCTTGTTCTATAATGAAGCGAGTTTACATGATTGCGAGGATCCATCACTTTGAATAGTTTAGGAGAAGAACAAATGATGTCTGCAACAAAAAAATATGACCGCCTAAGATTAGTATTGCTGCTAGGTGCTTTTTCAGCGCTTGGCCCACTTACGATTGATATGTATTTACCGTCATTCCCGCAAATTACGGCTGATTTTGGAACCCAGGCTTCTCTTGTTCAGCTTAGTTTGACAGCATGCCTCATTGGCCTAGGGTTGGGTCAAATTATTATGGGCCCCTTAAGTGACGTTCATGGGAGACGCAAGCCCATTATTATTTCACTTATTTTCTATCTGGTTGCTTCGTTTGTCTGTGCGATTTCCCCGAATATTTATTGGTTTATAGCTGCACGCTTTATTCAGGGTTTCGCTGCCTCTGCGGGAATCGTTATTTCCAGAGCAATCGTACGGGATGTATACAGCGGAACAGAATTAACGAAGTTTTTCTCCATGCTCATGCTTGTAAATAATCTGTTTCCTATGATTGCGCCTATGGCCGGCAGCGGCGTGATCTCCTTTACAACGTGGGTAGGTGTGTTTTTCGTACTGAGCATTGTTGGATTACTGCTTGTTATTTTGGCAACGATGAATTTAAAAGAAACCTTGCCAGCCGAGAATCGGGTATCCGGCAACTTCGGAGAGCTGTTAGCCGGCATTAAAGCTCTGATTAAGGATCGGCAGTTTATCGGCTACGCGCTTGCACAAGGCATCATGATCGGGGGCGTATTTGCCTACGTATCGGGGACTCCGTTTGTTTATCAAAATATTTACGGAGCTTCTCCGCAGCTATTCGCCCTTTTGTTCGCATCCAATGGAATAAGCTTAATTATTGGTTCACAGGTCGTTGGGCGGTTCAGCCAATCGTTCTCGGAACGCAAATTTGTTATTCTTGGCTTGCTGCTGTCTTGTACGGCCAGTTTTGCAGCTTTGCTCGTTATTTTATTGCAGGGTCCTTTGCTGGCACTCGTTATTCCGTTGTTCTTCTTTGTGGCGTCAATCGGCATGACGTCAACAGCATCCTTTGTCCTGGCGATGGGTTCGCAAAGTCAAAGGGCAGGAAGCGCATCGGCGCTGCTTGGCTTGCTGCCGTTTGTGATTGGGGCATGTACGTCACCATTAGTCGGGATTGCCGGAGAGTATTCCGCGGTACCGATGGGGATCATCATTTTGACCACTAGCCTGCTTGCTCTTATCGCTTTTTTTGGGCTCGCACAGAAGCCGCAAATTAAGCTTGCTAATAAACATATGGCATCGAAGGCTTCTCAATAAACACGGACATCTGGAGGACAGAGAATCCGTTATTAATGGAAATCAACTAATTATTATGATACTCGCGGACAGAGATTCCGTTATTTACCCATAAAAACACGAAATGGACTCTTTTGATGGATAATAGCGTCTCTACTGTCCGAACACACGATCAAAACGAATAATTCGGACAAATAGCGGAACTTCAGTCCGCACGCATCAGAATATTGTGTTTTAGGATCGAAATCAAGTCATTGCGGCTAATTATTTTACTCAAATTCGCATATCCATTTTGGGATGTCCGAATCTTTGAGCAAAGGGCTGAGATGCTTGTCCGGCGAGGACCTTAAGCGGTATATTCAGACGCCGTGCTCCCATGCTCTCGCTACTTGCGCGTGCGCTGCTGCTATGTGCTCCGCCAAAAAAACTGCCGAAACCCTTGGTAACCAAGGATTTCGGCAGTTTTTTTGATGTAAGTTTCTACAATATCGCGGAGCAAAACAAGCGGTTCATAAAGAAAAAGATAAAATCGAAGCTTGGAATCCATGTTATTTCTTGCACTCAACCATTAAGATGTCTTAGCTTGTCTGCGATATTCAGCTGGCGTAACCCCAGTGATCTCCTTGAAGACTCGTCCAAAGTGGCTGGAGTTAATATACCCGCTTTGAATGGCGATACTAGAGACTCGTTCTTCACTGGTTTGAAGCAGATTTTTGGCGTGATCAATACGCAGATTGGTCACGTAATCCCAGAAGGTTACATGCAATTGATCCTTAAACAGATTGCAGAAATGATATTTGTTGATATCCAAATGGTCGGCTATTTTCTGCAGATTAATGTCTGTCGTATAATAGCGTTTACAAAACTCTACTGCTTTATCGATCAAGACACCTTGATGATCCGTTGTGTTTTTTGTAATCGTAACATCCTGTATAGCAGTAGAATACTGCAAAGCATCCTCATAGGCTTCCGGCAATTGCTGAGGGGGGTATTGGCTCTGGCTGGAACCTACCTTAAAAGGTTTATGGAAATAATTCATCAAGATTCGAATACAGCCTTGAACGAGTTGAGCATCCGTGTCTGCGTCCTTCGACGCATGAATCATAATGATTTCGTTAAGCTTGCGGAAAAAACTGATTCCGTGATAACCGGAATAAAGCAAATGGCTGTTCATTTCCTCCGTAATGCTAATTTTAATGACTTCCTCGATTTCCTCTGCTTTTAAATTTGACCCACCTAGCTGAAAAACACTGACCACGCATTGTTCCCAGCGGTTTTCCGCCATTTCTAAAAATTCATTTAAGTCATTTGAATCCAGTTTCCCAACTAGCAGCTTTTTCAAGGCGTTCTCTTCAAACAGTGGGATGGCTTTGGACAGGATGCTCTTATACCCGTTCTCGGCTTCAATCTCCTTGGTGACACGAAATACTTCCTTGATGAGTTCGCTTTGGATATAGGGCTTAAGCAAATAGCCGGATGCACCGAGCTTAAGCGCTTGGCGTGCATATTCAAATTCACCGTAGGCGGTTAGCAGAATAACTTTGATTGGCAGCTCTGCATCACGTACTTTTTCTAAGAGCTCCAGACCATCCAAGTTCGGCATTCGGATGTCAGAGATGATGAAATCGGGTACCCGGTCCTGGATGATCTCCCAAGCTTTAAGGCCGTTTGTCGCTTCCCCCAATACTTCAATGTTAGGAAAATGGTTTTCTAAAATTTTGCGAAGCGCTTGCGTCGTCAGTGGTTCGTCATCAATTAATAAAGTCGTTAGCATCCCGTACATCTCCCAATGACTTAGTTTTCGGAATAATCAGGGTGATTGTTGTTCCTTGTCCCCATTCACTCTCGATCATTAATTTGGCTTGAGATGAGAACCTCAATGCCATACGATTTGCAATACTCATTAATCCTATTCCGCTATTAGTTGCTGTAGAGCAAAGCTCCTCATTGATTTTGCTTAACCGTTGCTCTGTTATCCCAATCCCGTTATCCTTAACGATTACGCGGATATGATCAGTCTCATTCTGAATAAGGAGGCTGATGATCCATATCCCATCCTTGCTTTCCAAGCCATGATAGATAGAGTTTTCAATAATGGGCTGAAGAATAAACTTGTTAATAGGGTATTCAAGCACACCGTCATCGGTTTGGCAAACGAATTGAAGACGTCCGTCATAACGGATATTCTGTATGCGCAAATAATTTTCTACAGAGCGTATTTCATCTTTCATTTGAACCATTTCGTTCATCTGGTATAACGAATAATGCAGCATTTCTCTAAGGGAATGCGTAACAAGCTCGATATCCTGATTCCTGCCAAGTATGGACAATGACGAAATAGACTGCAGCGTATTATAAAGGAAATGCGGATTCATCTTGGCTTGTAGGGCGCTGTACTCGGCTTCCTTCTGAAGAAGCTGTTGATTAATTGAATTAGCAATGAGCTCCTTCATCCTATCAAGCATATTGTTAACGCCTCGATTAAGGACCATAATTTCCTCGTATTCGGTTTGACGATCGATCCGGATGTCTAACTTGCCCGTGCCGACTTCTTTCATAAAGGCAACCAATTTTAAGATGGGCAGCGTCGTACGAATGGTGATGACGGAAGCAAGGACAATCGTAATGAAGATCATGATAGTCAGAAGAAACAAGGTTGTATCACGAATTACAGACAGTTTCTTGTTGAACTGGGTGAAGGGAAGCATGCTTACGGTTTTCCAGCCTGTCACCGAAGAGGTTGAATAAGCGATAAGCATATTTGTGCCGTTCACCATACGAGTCCAGTGCCCTGAAGTATGTTGAAATAAGCTCTCCATATCCGATTCAGTCAGTATAAGAGAGGGGTCTGATTGGTAAATCACCTGTTTTCCGTCATCTACAACAAAAGATTGGATGCCAAGCTCTGTTTGAATCGATTTAAAAATGTTTTTGAGCTTATTAATGTTGTAATCGAATACAGCGACGCCATATAGATTTGGATTGGACGGATCATAGGCATCCTTAATGTTGGCAGCAATCGTAATTACGTTATTAAGATCGGAAGTACGACTGTAGTTATCATAATAATCAGGCTTATGAGCACCGTAGAATTTGATCTGCAGGGCATATTTCGTGTCCTTAAAATCTTGCCACACTTGTTTCAAAAAAGGTGACTCAATATTAATGGACTGGGCACTGTTGATATATTGCTTGCGATGGTCGTAATTGTAAATAAAGTAACCGCGTATATCGGATTTCTCGGAGAAAATATTATTGAGCAAAATGGAAATTCGCGCACGGTCTTGTTGCGATTCATACACTTCCCCTTCTGTTATAGAGCCTTCAAGAATGGATATTAAATTCTGATCGATAGCGAGAAAGTGAAGGGAGTCCTTGACTTCATTTAAGTAAAGATCAAGACTCTGATTCACTTGGTTTGTGATTAAAGTGGTGCTTTTAATCATCTCTTTTTTCGTAAAGTTAGAGAAGGTTTGATAGCTGATAACGCCGAGAACGCTGAGAGAAACACATATTAACAGGGCGAAATAGAAGATGATACTTGACTTGAATGATTTAAATTTCATGAATTCACCTTCTCGAAATCGATCCTTTTGAGAATTTTTTGCTCGCTGCGCCTCGTATGAAGCTCATTTTTGCTCTGTGGACTTTGCGTTCCTAAGCTTTTCTTCCAACCAGTATAGTGCTTAAAATATTGAAAAACAATATGTCTAGAAATGATCCCAATATTAGAACATTAATGAAATATTAGAACATAAAATTCGTTTTTTATCGTGATTTAAGGCGAAGTAAGCGTTTCCCAAGATTAGAACAGGATCAAAACATTTGACTATTTTCAAATAATTGAACATCACTTAACATGTGGTAAGCGGTTACAACGAGAGAAAGGAGACGTGCAAATGAAAAATAGCAACAGCATTGTAAGGGAGTTGTGGACGAACAGAGCTTATTATCTGATGGCTCTCCCAGGCCTCTTGATCTTATTCGCTTTCACTTATTTGCCTTACCCGGGAATTATTATCGCATTTAAAAACTTTAATCCGGTTAAGGGCATTTTCGGCAGTCCATGGAGCGGGTTTGATAACTTCAAGTTTTTTCTATCCAATGGTGATTTTCTGCGAATAACATTTAATACGTTCTGGATCAATTTCAATCAAATTTTATGGGGAACGATTCTCGCCGTAGTCTTCGCCGTTCTATTGAATGAAATTAAGAGTAACAGCATGAAAAAATGGTTCCAGAGCATCCTGTTTTTACCGTACTTCTTCTCCTTCGTCATTGTCGGAAAATTAGTCTTGTTAATTTTCAAAAATGAAAACGGTCTCGCGAACGAATTGATTGAGATGTTCGATGGGGTGCCGATTGATTGGTATACCTCGCCTCAATATTGGGTGAAAATCATTGCATCGGCAAGTATATGGAAAAATGTCGGGTATTCCGTCATTATTTATCTCGCTGTTATTACTTCCATTGACGAAGAGATGATGGAGGCGGCCTCTCTAGACGGTGCTTCCCGGGTACAAAAGATTCGGTACATTTTGCTGCCAAACCTGGTTCCTACAATTATCATTTTGACACTGTTGTCCATAGGTAGAATTTTCTTCGGGGATTTTGCGCTCATCTATGCAATTGTAGAGAACAATGGGCTTTTGTTTTCAACGACGGATGTGATCGACACCTATATCTACCGTGCTTTAATCAATGGCGGACAGGAATACGGTATGATCACCGCAATTGGAATTTGTCAATCCATCCTTGGCTTCCTTGTAGTCGTAGGCAGCAATTGGCTAGTTAAACGGTATGATAAGAGTTATTCCTTATTTTAAACAGCAAGAGAGGTGACTGCATTGAAGAACAAGTTTGGCTGGCTCGATATTTTCATTTATGTGGTATTTATTATCTTTTCCCTCGTTACCCTGGTCCCATTCATCTTGGCGATAATGGTCTCCATATCGGATGAAAGCTCTATCGTGCTGAATGGATACAAGTTCATCCCTGACTTGTTTTCATTAGCTGCGTATAAGATTGTCTTCCAAGACAATATCGTGGCCAATGCCTATAAAATTACGATCATCGTTACCATTGTAGGCACAATGATCTCGTTAACCTTATCATCGCTGCTTGGCTATATGATGTCCGTGCAAAAAGTAAAATATCGCAACATCATTGCCCTGCTTATCTTTATACCCATTGTATTCAGCGCAGGACTGGTTCCTTGGTACATTGTAGTCACTAATTACCTCCATTTGAAAAATACGATTTGGGCTCTTATTCTTCCGATTGCAATAAATCCGTTTAATATTTTTCTGCTTAGAAATTATTACAAATCGATTTCGCCTGCGCTCTCAGAATCAGCGGAAATCGATGGAGCCGGCCCTTGGTTTATTTTCTATAAGATCATTACTCCGTTGTCTATGCCGATATTAGCCACTATAGGTCTGTTCTCTTCCTTAAGTTATTGGAATGATTTCACGATGTCCCTGTGGCTGATTGATGATCGGAAGCTGTTCTCCGTTCAGTTCTTATTGTATCGGATCAATTCGATGATTGCTTATATGAGTCAGCATTCGAATGTTGCATCCACTCAGCTGCCTTCAGAAACGATCGTCTTCGCGATGTTTTTGATTACAATCGGACCGATCATTCTCGTTTATCCGTACGTGCAGAAATATTTTGTCAAAGGTATCATGGTCGGCTCAATCAAGGGTTGATTCCGAATGAGCGGGCAATATATATAACATTATAAAAAGGGAGCGAATAACATGTTCAAAAGCAAGTTCTTTATGGGAAGCATAATTGCAACTGTTTTAGTATCAACGCTATTAGCAGGCTGCGGCACGTCAAACAATGCGAATACACCTTCTAAAAATGCGGAAGCGCAGGGTGAGACAAGCACTGGAAACACAGCAGCTGGCGAAGAAGTTACATTAAATATTTTATTCCCGGGAGATCCGCCTAAGGATTTGGACGCGGTTAATGCAGCTATTGCGACGAAGCTTAAAGCAGACGGCTTAAATATGAAGCTGAACTATACTTTTGTACCGTGGGAAACGTACACGAACAAACAAAGTCTAGTCGTGGCAGCAGGAGAAAAATATGACTTGACTTGGACGCACATTTCCAATTTATCACAAGGTGTAAGCAAAAATGTGTTAATGCCTCTGGATGACCTTCTCAAAAGCGACGGTCCTGGACTGCTTAAGGATATTTCGGACTTTGTATGGAAAGCAGTTAAGGTTGACGGTAAAACCTATGCCATTCCACGCGTCGTCCCTGTTGCACAAAGCAATGATACCTTCCAAATTCGCGGCGACCTGCGTAAAAAATATGGCTTGCCGGAAATAAAAAGCTCGGCTGATTTCGAGAAGTATCTGGAAGCGGTTAAAACCAACGATCCGACGATCACTCCTCTAGCAGGCGGTGCAGGAGGACTTGTCAGAGAATTAGCGCCTAGTTATTTTGCCAATGGAGATTTTACTGGAAGCTTCTTCTATATTGACGTGAATGAAACACCGCTTAAAGTTAAAAACCTCTTTGCCTCGGAAGCTTATGAGCAGTATGTGAATAAAACAAGAGAATGGTACAAAAAAGGATATCTGCCGAGTGATCCTAATATGTTCAAAGACATAAACGGAGATTTTGCCAAAGGCAGAATGGCTGCGATGCCTTCTAATATCCTGCGTCCCACTGAAATTATTGATGCTCTAAAAACGAATATACCTGATGCTGAGCTTGAATTTGTACAATTTGCATCGGACAAGCCCAAATATATTTTCACTAGCGCAGATAATCTGTTGTCTGTATTATCAACGAGCAAACATCCGAAAGAAGCAGTAGCGTTCGTCAATTGGCTGCACAGCAGCCAGGAGAACTATGATTTATTCTCCTTGGGCGTTAAAGATGTAAACTTCAAGGCTGACGGAAATAGCGCTTCTTATGAGGGGATCTCACCCGATAAACAATATTTCCCGATCAGCTGGGCGTGGACAGACTTAAGGTATAACAAATTCAGTAAATACATTACGCCAGAGCAGCTTGATGTCATTAAAACCTGGGATGACGGTGCCGTACAAACACCACTTATTGGTTTCTCTATTAACACGGAGCCAGTAAAAGCAGAATTGGCGAAGGTCTCGGCGATTGCATCTGAGTATTCAACACAAGGTCCGCTTATGAATGGGGTCGTAGATTTTGCGGCTGTAAAAGATAAATTTCTAAGCCGGTTAAATGATGCGGGAATCGATAAGGTGCTTGCAGAATACCAGAAGCAATTAGATGCTTTCTTGGCGCAACAGAAGTAACGGCATGAGCTAATTAAATAAGCGACTAAGGCCAATCGATTCGAATCGGTTGGCCTTACTTGCACCAACATCAATGGGGCTGACACTCAACGAATTCCGCATTAGCGAACATACAAGATGATTTAACATTGAGAGGAGTTAAACGATGAGCACAAAGAGAACAGCGCATATCATTTCACACACACACTGGGATAGGGAATGGTATTTGCCCTATGAAAAGCATCATGTTCGCCTCGTAAAGCTCGTGGACACGCTGCTGGATAAACTGGATCAGGATCAGAATTATCGCAGCTTCTTTTTAGACGGACAAACGATCATTCTGGAGGACTATCTTCAAGTCAGGCCTGATCAAAAGGACCGATTGGCTAAATTTATTCAAGACGGCCGTATTTTGATCGGTCCTTGGTATATCCTGCAGGATGCATTTTTGACCAGCGGCGAGGCCAACGTGAGAAATATGCAGATCGGGCACCAAGATGCGAAGAAATATGGCACTGTGTCGAAGATCGGCTATTTTCCCGATACGTTCGGTCTGGTAGGTCAAACGCCGCAATTGATGAAGCAGTCCGGGATTACGAATGTACTGTTTGGCAGAGGCGTTAAGCCGACGGGCTTTAACAATACCGTTTCGGATGGCGATTACGAATCTTCCTTTTCGGAGCTGATCTGGGAAGGGCCTGACGGTTCCCAGGTACTCGGCATACTTTTTGCCAACTGGTATAATAATGGAACTGAAATTCCTGTTGACCGCGAAGAAGCGAAGGCTTACTGGGAGAAGAAGCTGGCGGATGCTGAGAAATACGCATCGATGGGCGAACTGCTCTTAATGAATGGCTGCGACCACCAGCCGATTCAACTCGATTTGCCCGAAGCGATTCAAGTCGCGCGCGAGCTCTATCCGGATACAACCTTTATTCATTCAAATTTTATAGATTACTTGCAGGCTGTACGGCATGCCTTGAATCATGAGCTTTCTATTGTAAAAGGCGAGCTTCGCAGCCAACGTACAGACGGCTGGAATACACTCGTGAACACCGCTTCCGCCCGCGTATATCTGAAGCAAATGAATCAGTTGGGGCAAGCGATGCTGGAAAAAGTAGCCGAGCCTCTGGCCGCTTTGGCTCACATCCTTGAAGCCGAGGAGAAATACCCGCATCATCTGTTCACGTATGCTTGGAAAACGCTGATGCAAAACCATCCGCATGACAGCATTTGCGGCTGTTCGATTGATGAAGTGCACCGTGAAATGGTAACGCGCTTCGATAAAAGCCGACATGTGGCGGAAGCGATCGTTGATGAGAGCAAACGAGCCATTGCAGAAGTTGTGGATACGTCGAGCTTCGCCAGAATGGGAGATAACGCCCTGCCCGTCATTGTTATGAATACATCCGGTTGGGAGCGAACCGGTGTGGTAAGTATAGAGCTAGATGCATTGCGGTCGTATTATCATGACGGATACACGCAGGAGGATGCCATCGATATTGTGAAGTCGGCGGATCTTTCAGGCATGATGCTCATGGATGAAAACGGGATTGCCATTCCATGCACATCCGAAGATCTCGGATTGCAATTTGGTTATGACCTGCCGGAGGATAAGTTCCGCCAGCCGTATATGTGCCGCAAGTTGAAGCTTACTTTTGAAGCGAAAAATGTTCCTGCATTGGGGCTGAAGGCGTATGCTTGGGTTAAATGCGAAGCTGAGGTTCCTGCTTCCTCGATGCTGGTCGGAGACCGCATATTGGAAAATGATTCGCTAAGGATTGAAATCGCCGATAACGGTTCATTCAGCTTGACAGACAAGGTGAACGGCCGAATCTACCGGGATCTAGGCATATATGAAAATACAGGGGATATCGGTAACGAATATATCTATAAACAGCCAGATGGCGAAACGCCGCGAACCACCTATGGGGTGGCGGCACAAATTCGGGTGTTACAGGATCACCCCTACCAGGCTTCCATTGAGATTGTGCACGACTGGGAAATTCCTGCGTCTGCTGACGAAGTGCTCGAAGAAGAGCAGCGCGCTTTGATTCCTTTTCAACGCCGTAAAGCACAGCGTTCGGAGCGCATGGTACCGATGAGGCTTCGTACGGTTGTTAGTCTGAGCAATAGCGGTAAAGGGGTGGAGATCTCTGCTTCCTTTAACAATCAAGCCAAAGACCATCGTTTGCGGATGCTGTTCCCAACCGATCTGGACACGCAAGTTCATCGCGTCGATACGATGTTTGAAATCCCCCAGCGGGACATTTCACCGGCAGCCACATGGGAAAATCCAAGCAATGCACAGCATCAGCAGGCATTCGTTGACATCAATGAGGCAGAAGCAGGCCTTGTTGTGGCTAACTTAGGCTTGAATGAATACGAAATTCTGCGCGATGGTCGCCATACAATTGCAGTGACGCTGCTTCGAGCGGTTGGCGAGCTTGGTGACTGGGGCTTATTCCCGACACCTGAGGCACAATGTCAGGGCGAGCATACCGTCCGTATGTGCATCATTCCGCATAACGGGGATGGTGTACAGTCTGGCGCCTATGCGGAAGCCTACCAGTTCCAAATTCCGTGGACGTTATGCCAAACAGACATCCACCAAGGAAGCATTGCGCCTACGTTTGCGCCATTCCAGTGGGAAGGCAATAAGATGGCCTTTTCCTCGATGAAAATAAATGAAGGTACTGACGATCTGCTGCTGCGTTGGTACAACATGGACTTCCAAAAGGCTGAATTGAAACTTAGCTCTAACCTTCCATACTATTATTTCTACAAAAGCTCCATCATGGAAGATAATGGGCAACCTATTGAAACTGACATGGACGGTCAAATCTCTCTTCCGATTGGAGCTTGCGAAATTGTGACGATCGGGATTAATCGTTAATTTTGCTCACATCCGCACGTATTTACGAGAATACAATATTGCGTTAAATGGAGAAAAGCTTGTCGTGAAAGTCGTTAAGGCGGTTGGCTATAAGCCGATGTTAAGCTAGATCAAGATCGAAAGGTGATGTCTGGCCTGTGCATCTAGACGTTCCATTGGAGCTGATGGTCACAGGTCTGGCTAGCTGCCTAAGGTTTAGTTGAAGTTCCTAAATGACATCGGGTCGTGTCCACAACGCCTACACAAGATGAACATGAACGGATGTCATTTATGAATCGGATGGACAAGCAGCAATGAAATAGCCTCGTTGCGTAATTTTAGCAGGCAGACTTGCTTGAGCTATGCTATTATTTTATCACCTTGGTAAGTTTTAACCTCGATGGACAGCCCCTGCTTCATCAATTGTTCTGATAGAGAGAAAACGATTATAGGCAACACGTAAGTGCCCAGCAGCCTTTAAACAAAAAGGAGAGGTTCATTTGGTTCGGCTAGGCCTTTAAGGCAGCTGTTAAACGGTTGGCAGACTACGTTTGTGAGGAAAATGACTGGGAACGTTCAGAGGAGAATCCTATATGAAAAATTGGAACGACTACCTGCTGAAGAGTAAGATGTTCATCGTGTTCTCCGCTGTGTCGCTGTTTATCGTCATGCTGACATGCATTATTTTCTATTACAAAAATGTAAGCGATATCAAAAATCAGACCTTGTCGCTTTCCGACACGATTACCCGGCAGTTCAGCCGGACCTTCGAGCTGTATATTCAGGACATCGAGAAGCTCTCCGTCTCCATTATTGGCGACCCGATCATTCAGCAAAGCTTGATCGATCATTACAGAATCCAAGAACCCGTTGCGCAGAACGAGGTTGAACTGACGATCAACAACAGGCTGTTCACCCATCTTCAGCCGCGCCCCCAGCTGCAAAGCATCTATATCTTCACGAAGGACGATATCGCTTATTTCGTATCGAAGGCAGGCGGACCCAAAGTAAGCTTCAAGCTGCGGGACGAGAGCTGGTATTCGAAACGGCTGGAGATGCCCGGAATCAAATTTCTGCTTCGGCCCGTCACCATGGAGAGCACGGGAAGCGATCGTGAAGCCCAAGTTATTTCCTTCGTGCGGAACATTAACCGCATCCCCTATCGGGATGTTCTGGGGTATATGAAAATTAATATCAACGTCGATGTCGTCAAGGACATGCTCGTCAATTCGGACAGCAATGACGTAGAACGGAACATGAGAGCGTTCATCATAACCGATGAAGGCAACGTCATTTATGACGACAGGAACGAGCTGACGGGCAGCGAGAATCCGGGAATCGATCTTTCGATCTTTCAGGGCAGCCGCGAATCTAACGAGGTGGTGTGGAACGGCGTGAGCTATCTCTATACGACGTCAAAATCCTCATACACGAAATGGAATACGCTAATTCTCATTCCGAACGAATTTCTGCTGTCCAAGCAGAAGCGAACCACGTATATTCTCATACTCGTTGGCCTGCTTGCGATGGGGCTGATAGCCATTGTTTCCTATGCGCTCTCCTATCAGATCACGCTTCCTCTACGAAACCTGATGAAGAAGATGGCGCGTGTCGAGCAGGGGGATTTAAGCCAGCGAATGGAGGTGGCCGGCAACAATGAGATCGGCCGTCTAAGCCGCATTTACAACAATATGCTGGACAGTATTACCCGGTTGATCAGCGAAGTGTACGCATCCAAATTGGCGGAGAATAATGCGCAGCTATCGGCGCTGCAGGCGCAAATCAACCCGCATTTTCTGTACAACACGCTTAACATCATGAAGTCAATCAGTCGGGTTCGAGGCATCGAAGAGGTTGCCGAGATGGCAGAATCGCTGGCGGAGCTGTTTAAATACAGCATGAAAAATCTTCAACATCCGATCCCGCTGCGTGACGAGATGGATCATATCTACAATTACATGAATATCCAGCAGCACCGGTTCGGCAGCCGATTCGAGTTCAGTATGGACGTTCCGGAGCCGCTGCAGGAAGCTTCGGTGCTGAAGCTTACCGTGCAGCCGTTGATTGAGAACGCAATCGTTCACGGACTCGGCAAGGTCAAGTCCGGCGGGCGAATCGATATCGCCGTCAGGCGGCTTGGCGGCGATCTGATTATCGAAGTGTCCGACAACGGCTGCGGCATCGAAGAGGAACGCATCCACATGCTGCGCAGGAGGCTTGGGAGCATCCAAGCGGTGGACGTTTACGACGAGGAGGGGCTGGGCATAGGCCTGTCCAATATCGCGCAGCGGATCAAGCTGTTCCACGGTGTCAAATACGGCGTTGAATTAATAAGTGCGCTTGGCCGCGGTACGACCGTGAGGCTGACGTTCCCGTATGAGCTTTTCGTCAAGGTGAGAGGAGAGGGCGAATGATGAATCTATTTCTGGTGGAAGACGAGCGGTGGGCGCTGGAGGAGCTAAAGGCGCTCTTTAAGAGATATGAACCGCAGCACCTGGTGCATGCGTTCGAGAACGGGGAAGATGCGCTCGCGGCCGCGAAATCCGTCGTCCCGCATCTCGTGCTAACCGACATCACCATGCCGGGCATGGACGGTTTGGAGCTGCTAAATAAGATAGGCCGCAGCCATCCGGAAGCCAAGGGCATCATTCTCAGTGTCCATGATGATTTTGCTTATGCGCAGCGTGGGATGCAAACTGGCGTGACGGACTACTTGCTGAAGCCTGTCAGGAAAGAAACGCTGTATCGGGCGGTGGACCGCATGCTTGCCCGCATTGAAGAGGAGTCGCGCAGCCGGAGCGACCGTGCAGAGTGGTCTCTTCTGCAGCGGCTGCTGTCCGCGGACGCACTGGAGCGGGGAGAGAGAGCGGCAGCCGAGCCGCAGCGGATGTTCATGGCGCTGCTGCTTCTAGGGAACTTTGCATCGCCGCTCACCTGGAAGGATGCCGGGCTTGATGCATCGGATATCCTCGCGCATTTCGGGAGCGGCTTGAACGGCGAATCGGAATGTCACTGCGTCACGATCGACTGTCGCCGCAGAGTGCTGCTGCTGCCAGTTGACAATGAGGCAAGTGCGCTGTCGATAAAGACAAAGCTTCAAATTCTCTTCAATCATATGGAAACCCGCGGCATTCTACTCCATGTGAGCTTCGGAATGAAGAAAGAGAGCGAGAGTCTGAACCGCAGCTTCGTCCGCCTTGGCAAGCAGCTCGAAGAGCATTTGCGGATCGGCGTACCGACCTGGGCAGCGCCGGATATGAAGCCGACCGTGCCTGATATCGGCGAAATCTGGGTGAAGGTGCGCGCGCTGCAAGCGCAGATCAAAGCGGGCGATATGGCAAGAGGACGAGACACGGTATCCCGCATCGTTACATGGCTGCAACGCAAAGAGGTTACCCAAAAGCAGCTGACGCAGTTCGCAATCGATCTCTTCTACTCGTTGAAGTTCAATCTGCAATCCGAATCCAAATCCCGGCTGCATGAGGATATGAGCCTGCTGAACGAAGTGATCAACTACGAGCCGATCACGGCATGGCTAACGGCAGCGGTATTCGGGATGGCGGGGGAGCGCGAATCAAAAGAGCAGAAGCCGAAAGAGCTCGTACCGGTGGTAATAAATTGGATCCACGCCAATTATCAAGGCGACTTTTCCCTTCAGCAGTTTGCTTCTGAGCATCATGTCAGTCTTGGACATCTATCCAGATTGTTCAAAAGTCAGACCGGCTACACCTTCTCCGATTATGTGATTGGCTACCGGATCAGCAAAGCGAAGGAACTGCTCGCCGATGGCACGTCGCGTCCGTCGGAGGTCGGCGAGCTCGTCGGTTACGAGGATGCCAAACATTTCTCTCACTTGTTTAAGCGCATAACGGGCGAAACGCCAACTGCCTACGCAAAACGCAAAATGAGCGAATAAGACGAATGCAAGTACACGGTTAAATGGTTAGAGGGTATACGCCTTCGAAAATCGAATGGTTTCCCCACCCGTGCCTTCACTTTATCCCGAAATGGAAAAATCACCCCCTTAAAATAGCAAAAGCGCAGGTATGCATCAAAAGCGGAAACTCGTAGACTGAAACTACGAGGGGACCCGGGCCCTTGAAACGGAAGATCGCACTTGTTGGAAGCGTATTCATTCAATGGATTGAAAATTACGAAATCAGAGCTGCGAAGAGGGCAACGATGGACGGCTGCCGAAGGGAGCATGATCCATGCCCACAAAGGGAGGCTGCGAAACGATGAAACGAACGACTGGCAGAACACTCGCATTCGTGACAAGCATGATTATGACCGTGGTGCTGCTCGCCGGCTGCGGCGGCAATAATGCGCCTGCGACGAACAAAAACAACGGCGGCGCTAGCGGTGAAACAAACGCGAAAACCGACGCCACAAATGCACCAGCAGAGAAAACGACGTTGACGCTGATGGTCGGCAATTCAGGCACAACGCTCGAAGCGCTTAAAGCCGTTGCCGCGGAAGCAGAGAAAAAGCTGAATATCACCATTGAGTACGACATTAAGCCGGATGGCACGGAGGGCGACAACCTCGTCAAGACGCGGCTAGCAACGGGTGATATGTCCGATCTGCTCGTTTATAACACAGGCTCGCTGCTGAAAGCAGTCAATCCGGTGGAAAATTTCCTCGACGTGACGAATGAGACGTTCATGGCGGACGTGCTTGATTCCTTCAAAACCGTCGTTACAGTCGATGGCAAGGTGTTTGGCGCGCCTGTCGGTTCGAGCTCCGCTGGTGCGATTTTGTACAACAAGAAGGTGTACGGCGAGCTTGGGTTGACCGTTCCGCAAACGTGGGACGAATTCATGGCCAACAATGAGAAGATCAAAGCCGCGGGCAAGACAGCGGTTATCGCGTCCTACAAAGATACCTGGACTTCCCAGCTGTTTGTCCTCGGCGATTACTACAACGTACAGGCGCAGGTTCCGAATTTTGCGGACGATTACACGAATAACAAAGCGAAATACGCGACGATACCACAGGCGCTGCGCAGCTTCGAGAAGACGGAGGAACCGTTCAAAGCCGGCTACATGAATAAAGACTTCTTGGCCACGACGTATGATGTTGCTTTGAAAATGCTTGCCGAGGGCACAGGGGTGCACTATCCGATGCTGACAAGCGCTCTTGATTCCATCTTGCAAAATAGCCCGGACAAGATCAACGACATCGGCGTTTTCCCGATTCCGAGCGACAGCGCAGACGTCAACGGGCTGACGGTATGGATGCCGAGCGGCCTGTATATCAACAAGAACAGCAAGAAAGTTGAAGCCGCCAAAAAGTTCACGGAATACTTCGTATCTAAGGAAGGCCAAGCGATATTTGCCTCCAAAGTCAAGGCGGCCGGTCCCAATGTCATCAAAGGAATCGAGCTCCCTGACGATGCATATGAAGGTGTCAAAGAAATGCAGAAATACTTTGACGAAGGCAAGACGGCACCAGCACTTGAGTTCGTATCGCCTGTCAAAGGCCCGAACCTCGAGAATCTCACCGTCGCTGTCGGCAGCGGCATCACTTCCGCTCAGAAGGGCGCCGAGGACTACGACAAAGACATTTTGAAACAGGCGCAGCAGTTGAATCTGCCGGGCTGGTAGACCGCCCGCCGCAAGCAGAAATTCAAGGTGGAGACGTGGCTCCGCGCATGACGGTGCGGGGTCCGTTTTCTCCGGAAAGAAGGAGAGAGCCATGACCAAGCTGACGATTCGGACCTACTCGTATATGTTTCTTGTGCCCGCATTTCTGATCTACTTCGTCTTTTATTTGCTGCCAACCGTGTTATCGCTGTTCTTTAGTATGACTCGGTGGACCCTTACCGATTGGGATTTCATCGGCTTTGACAACTATGTCACTTTTTTCTCGGAGACGGCGCTTAGCATTGGCTTCCGAAACACGTTAATTTACGCGGTTGTAACCTGTGGGCTCAAGGTTATTCTTGGCCTGTTGCTCGGCGCTTTCCTCACCTCTACCGCACTGTTCAAAAACTATTTGCGCTCCGTTATTTTCTTCCCGACTCTGCTCAGTACGATTGCGGTCGGGATCGCGTTCTCCATTATGATGCATCCTTCGTCAGGACTGATCAATACAAGTCTGGCCGCGCTTGGCATTAACGGACCAGATTGGCTCGGCAATACAAAGATCGCACTGCTGTCAGTTGCCCTAGTAGACGTATGGAAAGGCATCGGCGTCGCTACCGTCATTTATATCGCCGGCATTTCGGGCATTCCGGGCGAGTATTACGAAGCGCTCAAAATCGACGGCGGGAGCAGCATGAACGCTTTCCGGTACATCACGGTTCCATTAAGCAGACCGGCGATGAATTCGGTCATCATACTGGCATTTATCGGAGGGCTTCGTTCCTTCGACCTGATCTGGGCCATGACTAAGGGGGGACCGGGTTTCACGACCGACTTGATCGCCTCGATCATATACAAGCAGTATCAGGCGGGCTTCTACGGTCTGGCGACTGCGGGCAACGTCATCCTGTTCATCGGCGTGTCACTGCTGGCGTTTCCCTTGTATAAGTACCTGACGAAAAGCGAGGTGCACTTATGAGCAGGGAAATGAGCAGGATTATGGATAAAGGCGTCGGCAAAGCGCTGAGCCGCAGCGAAAGCTCGGGGGTTAGCACCAAAGCGAAGAGGGTCATCGCAGCGGTGTTCGCGCTGGTGCTCAGCACCGCCATTTTTTGGATTCCGTTCTATTTCGTCATCATCAACTCCTTTAAGAATCAGGCCGAATCCGCGCTCATGAATATGGCTTGGCCGAAATCATTTCATATTTTGGAAAATTACAGGGATGTGTTAACTGCGTCCGATCATATGCTTGTCCGCGCCTTCTACAACAGCATGCTGCTGACGGTTCTGTCCGTTGGCGTACTGATTGTCGTCAGCGCAATGGCCGGCTTTGTATTGCATCGCCGCGAAGGGGGGCGGTTCTCTTCCTTCTTAAACTTTCTTGTTTTGGCCGGTTTGATGATTCCGCCCGCTATCGTGCCTACGATCTGGGTGCTCGACTCGATTGGCTTGTTCAAGACGCTAGCCGGCATTACCTTCGTGGAGGTTGCGCTTCATTTTCCGTTTGCGGCCATCTTGTACAAAGCGTTTGTGGCAACGCTGCCGCGCGAAATCGATGAGAGCGCATTGATCGACGGTGCGGGCGGGGGGCGGCTGTTCTTCAGTATCATATTTCCTCTGCTAAAGCCCGTTACTTCAACCATCATTGTGCTTGAATCGATAAACGTATTCAACGACTTTGTTAATCCGCTTTACTTCTTCCCAGGCTCGTCCAACGCGACGGTGCAGCTGACGCTGTACAACTTCATGAGCCGATTCACGACCTCGTGGAATCTGTTGTTCGCCGATATCGTTCTGATCTCTATTCCAATGCTCATTTTGTTCATTTTCTTCAACAAGCAAATTGTAGCCGGCATGACGGCAGGCGCCGTTAAGGGATAATCGAGCGAATACTTTGGCCGGCCAAAGGATGTCGCCTGCCGGTCGGATCAACGGTACCGAGCCGAGCCAATCCTTTTATGAAAACAGTCCCGATCGGAAAGGTTTTTGTCCCGAACCGCCATGATTCGGACAGTAAGAGGCAGTATGATGGGAATATAAAGCGTTTACAACTATGACGGCTGGACGATACGGCTATTGAACCTAACTAGGAGCATGATTATCCCATTCAGAGGACGAAAGGACGTTGAACATGGCGGTCAAAATCGGAATCGTAGGCATGAACGGTATAGGCAACAACCATGCGAACTGCTACAAGGAGGATGAATTGGCTGATGTCGTTGCGGTATGCGACGTCATCAAGGAACGCGCCGACGCGGCTGCGGAGAAGCACGGCGTAAAGGCGTATTATACGCTCAAGGACATGATCGAGAACGAGCCCGACCTGCAGGTCGTCGATGTGACGACAGGCGGCATCGACAACGGCAGCTGGCATTTTGAACCGGCGATGGAAGCGATGTCCTACGGAAAGCACGTGCTGGTGGAGAAGCCGCTGTGCAACGATGTGCGCGAAGGCCGCCAGATGGTGGCTTATGCCGAGAAGCAGAATGTATATCTGGGCTGCAACCTGAACCATTACTTTACGCCGCCGGCTGAGAAGGCGAAGCAGTATATGGACAGCGGCGAGGTGGGCGAGCTGATTTACTGCATGGCCAAAATGGGCTTCAACGGCGGCGAGCGCAACTACTCCCTTGCCGGCTCGGACAAAATCAAAGGCCATCCCTACTTTCACATGCGGGCGTTTCTAACCCACCCATTCAGTGTCATGCGCCATTTCTGCGGGGATATCACGCATATCCAGACGTTCTCCGACCGTCCTGGCTTCCGGCGAAGCGCAGGCGACGTTATGGTGTCGATCAACAGCATCCATATGAAGTTCGCAAACGGCGGCGTCGGCTATCTCTTGAGTCAGCGCGGCGATGCGGTCTACGGCTTAGGTGGCTGGTGGAGCCTAGAGGTCGCGGGCTCGAAGGGGACATTCACAATTGAGAACTGCGTCGAGAAAGTGTCGTTCTGGAAAGCGGACAAAGGCATTCCGGCTATCAGCGTCCAGACTGAGCCTGAGGTGACGGATTTTGGCACGAATGATTTCAACCGGACGTTCAACAATCGGCTTCATGCCTTTCTGGAGGATGTTGACGGCAAGGTGTCACCGGATGCGCTGCGCGCGAGCGGACGCGATGCGCTTGCCGTGCTGGAATATGTGCATGCGGTGCAGGAGTCGTATGAACGGGGCGGCGAGGTCGTTCGGCCGCAGCCGCTGCCGCCGCTGCACGGCGATCCGTTTTATTTGAAATAATGGCTGTGAAATGACGTGATGCGCTATCCCTGCTTCCGATTCTTAGCAGGGATGCTAGGCACTTATACATGCTTTACTAATCAATCTTTCAGGAGGACTCTTATATGATTAAATTGGGTGTCAATTCCGTGCTGTTCAAAGAGTTCGATTTTGCCGTAGCGGCGAAGCATATTGCGGCTTGCGGCTACGACGGCGTAGAGATCGCCGCGATTCAGGGCATGTGCGAGCATCTGGATCTCAGCCGCTGGAAGCAGCAGAAGAGCGAGCTGCAAGCGATCGTGCAGGAGAACGGGCTGACGTTTCTCTCGACCGAGGTTGCGTCGCTCAAAGAGGAACGGCTGCTGCCGGCGTTTGAAGCTGCCGCAGAAATTGGGATTCCAATCGTCAACGTTGGTCCTGGCGGGAAGCTGGGTGTCGAAGAAGACCTGCAGTCATCGATTGAGATGCTTGCGCGGATGGCGGAGAGGGCTGCTTCGTACGGCATCACGCTCTGCGTGAAGGCGCATGTCGGCAACGCCATCCACAATACGCCGACCACGCTGCGGGCGATGGACGCGATCGCATCTCCGGCGTTCGGCATCGACATGGACCCCAGCCATATCCACCGTGCCGGCGAAAACGCGGAGAAGGCGCTGCCCGCCGTACTTAGCCGCGTGAAGCATGTCCATATCCGAGACTGCAAGGGACGCGAGCAGGGACCAGGACCGATCGCCCTGCAGGCGTGCGGACGCGGAGACATCGATCTGTACGGCTACTGCAAAGCGATGGCGGACGGAGGTTACGAAGGACCGGTCGTCGTTGAAGTCATCGGCGCCGCACCGGAGCATACGCTTGCGCAAGTATCCATCGTGGCCGCCGAATCGTATGGCTACCTAAATGCCGTCCTTAAGCAGCTGAACGCGCGATAAAAGCATTATTTTCATCCAAAAGGAGGATTTCAATATGGCGAGTAAGAAACCGAATATTCTACTGTTTGGCATAGATAGCCTTCGTCGGGACCATATGAGCGCATACGGCTATTCAAGGCTGACTACCCCGCATCTTGATAAAATTGCAGCTCAGGGCGTTCTGTATGAGAAGCATTTCAGCCCGGGCATCCCGACAACGCCGGCTTACGCATCGATGCTGACAGGGATGGACGTGTTCGGCACCGACGTTGTGGCGCTGCGCCATGAAGGACCGCTTGGCGGTCACGTCAGGACACTGCCGGAGGTGCTCGCTGAGAACGGCTACAATACATCGTGCGTCGGCTTTACGGGCAATCCGTCATCGCGCGGTTTCCAAACGTATCTCGATTATGAATCTTGGGTCCCCGACGAGTCGGGACGCACGCCTAAGGCGCAAAATCTGAACGATGTCGCTATTCCGGAGATGGAACGGCTGGCCGCGGAGGATAAGCCGTTCCTGCTGTTCATGCGGCATATGGATCCGCATTCGCCGTATTTGCCGCCTGTGCCGTTCGAGCGGATGTTCTACGGCAAGGACGAGAAGGACCCGGCCAACGATTCAATGGAGCCGGTTTACGGTTTCAAGCCTTTCGCCGACTTTCTGAAGTCATGGATTCCGGAAGGCGTTACCGATGAAGCATATGTCACTGCGCAGTATGATGGCGCGATCGCTTACATGGACGCTTGCATCCAAAGCATTTTCGAGAAGCTGGCGGCACTAGGCTTGGAGGAAGAGACGATTGTCGTTATCACGTCGGATCACGGCGAAACGCTATACGAGCACGACTGTTATTTTGATCATCACGGCTTGTATGACTGTACGCTTGTCGTGCCGCTGGTCATCAAGTTCCCCGGACGCTTGCCTGCGGGAACACGGACTCAGGATGTGTCGGTCATCTCGGATATTATGCCGACGCTGCTGGACTTGATTGGCATCGACAGCGGCATTTCCTTCGACGGCCGCAGCTTGACAAATCAGGTTGCTGGCGAGGAAACGGTCCGGATGAGCGAGCTGTACCTGACGGAATGCACGTGGATGCGCAAGCACGGCTGGCGGACAGCGGAATGGAAGCTGATCCGTTCTCTTGAGCCGGATTTCCACTTCAAGCCGGAGGTAGAGCTCTACAATCTGGTCCGTGATCCGGAGGAGAACAACAATGTGGCGGAGCAGGAACCAGAGGTCGTCGCCCTGCTGACGGAGCGGATGGAGGCCCATATCGCGAGACGCGAAGAGCAGACGGGCCGCATGAATCCGATCTATACGAATCTGAACTGGCACGGCAAAGGCGTGACGTTCACCTCTTCCGAGCAGGCATACGAATCGCTGCATATCGGCAATATTATCGGCGCACGCTCCCTCCAAGCCAAGGAGGAGGCGGCATCCAAATGATTCGGGTTGCGGTCGTCGGCGTCAATCATATCGGAAAAATCCACTGCCGCGCCTACAGGCAGCATCCGGACACGGAGCTTGCCGCTGTTTGCGATCTAATGCCGGAGCGCGCGGCGGCGGCGGGACTTGAACATGGCGTTCCCGCTTATACCGACCTAAGAGAGCTGCTAGCTAAAGAGCAGATCGACGTAGTGGCGGTTGCAACGGCTGGGATGGAGAAGGGCAGCCATCATTTCGAGCCAGCGATGATTGCAATCGATGCAGGCAAGGACGTCCTTGTGGAGAAGCCGATCTCCAACCGGATCGAGGAAGCAAGGACGCTTGTCGCTGCCGCCAGGGATAGGGGCGTCCGGCTAGCCTGTAATTTAAATCACCGCTTTACGCCTGCTGCGTACAAAGCGAAAGAATTGATGGAGTCTGGGAAGCTAGGCTCCCTGCTTTTTCTCAATATGCGGCTAACCATTCAAAATCAGCAGGAGGATACGGAGTGGCTGCATATGCGTGCTCTGCATCCCCACTCCATCGATGTCATGCGGTATTTTGGCGGTGACGTAAAGCGGGTGCAGGCGTTCATGACCAAGGCGCCGGGGCGCCTAAGCTGGTCGACCGCATCGGTCAATCTGGAGTTTGCATCCGGCGCAGTTGGCCACTTGACCGGCAGCTACGACATGTCGATGCGCCATCCCATCGAATATTGCGAAGTGGCAGGCAACGAAGGCCGATTCGTAATCGACAACGTTTACGAGAGCTTGACGTATTATCCGCATCAATCCGACGAGCTGACCGTCGTCCGCAATTCGCTGTTTGGCGGGATGCAGGGCTTCAATGATACGTTTACGCATCGGATCAATCGATTCATCGGGCAGATCAAGGCCGGCGATGCGCCGGAAGTGATTGAGGCATCCGGCGCGGATGCGCTTGCCGCACAGGAAGTGATTGAAGCCGCCATTCGTTCGCATCAGTCCGGCGGCATGCCCATTGACGTGCCCGCGAACGAATAATCGAAAGGAATTGGCGAGAGGAGACGATCTGCATGGACAGACAACACGGTTCGGTATTATGGTTCATGGGATTGTCGGGAGCGGGAAAAACGACGACCGCCCGGCATATAGCGGCGCAGCTGCTGCAGCAAGGACGGCATGTGGAGCTGCTTGACGGCGACGAGCTTAGGGAGACGGTTTGCAAAGGCCTTGGCTTCTCCCGCGAGGACCGGATTGAAAATATCAAACGGATTGTCTATGTGGCTAAGCTACTCTCACGCAACGGCGTGGATGTGCTCGTCTCCGCCATTACACCCTACCAGGAGATGCGGGACTACGCTAGATCGCAGCTGCCCGGATTTGTGGAAATTTACGTCCAGTGCCCGATCGGCGAGTGCGAGCGCCGTGACGTAAAGGGCTTGTATGCCAAGGCGAGAAACGGCGGCTTGCGCCATTTTACAGGCGTTTCCGATCCGTTCGAGGTGCCGCAATCCCCCGACATCGTAATCGACACGGCCGCCACCACGCTGCAGGATAACGGTGATGCCGTGATTGGCTGGCTGCATGCCAATTTGCGGTTCATGCAAGCTGCGAAGAGAGCATAATCCGAGAGGCGATCAATCACCGGATTACCGGATCACCGGACATACCGAAGGAGAAGGCATACCATGAAAATCATCCTAATATCGCTGGATACGCTTCGCGCCTCAAGGTTGAGCGGGTACGGCTACCCGAAGCCGACGAGCCCCTATTTGGACCGGATCGCCGAGCAAGGCGTGCTGTTCGAGCGCGCTTATGCCGCCGACATTCCGACGGAAGTAGCGCATACCGGCATTTTTACAGGCAAAGTCGGGCTTACGACAGGGATTGTCTCTCACGGCTCGGAGCTGACACATCTTCCTAAATCGACCCCGTGGCTGCCGAGCCTGCTGCGCGGCGCCGGCTTCACGACGTCTGCGGTGGACAATTTGTACCAGCTTAAGGAATGGTTTGCGCGCGGCTACCGCTACTATACGAATAGTGTTGGCGGCAATCGCTGGATCGACGGCCGGACCGTCAATGATCTGGCCATGCCATGGCTGACGGAGCATAAGGACGAATCGTTCTTCTTGTTCCTTCATTATTGGGACGCCCATACGCCTTATTTGCCGCCGGATTCGTATGTTCCAGACTTTTATGAAGCAGGGCGGGATCCGTATGATCCGGGCAACCGAAGCATGGATGCGGCTTACAACCATCCCGCCTATCCTTTCTTTAAGCACCATCATTACGATCTTGTTGGTCCGGTGACGGACAGTGCCTACTATGACGCGTTATACGACGCAGAAATCCGATATCTTGATGATCGTTTGAAGGAACTTGACACTCATCTGGAGAAGTTGGGTATCAAAGAGGATACGCTGCTGATTTTGTTCGGCGATCATGGCGAGAGTCTGACAGAGCATGACATCTACTGGGATCATTGCGGCTTGTACGAGCCAACCGTCCATGTGCCGCTTATCATGCGGTGGCCGGGTCGCATACCAGAGGGACGCAGGGTACAAGGTCTCGTGCAGCAGGTGGACATTATGCCGACCGTGCTGGAAGCGATACGCAGCGAAAAGCCTGACGGCGTCGACCTATTGAAGGTTGAGGACCCGCCTGCAATGGACGGCCGAAGCTTATGGCCTTCTATCCGCAGCGAGACGGACGGTACGCATGAAGTCGTCTACCTGAGTGAATGCGCCTGGCAGGCAGCCCGCGGCGTGCGGACGAACCGCTACAAATTTATCCGCACGTACGACGCGGGGCCTTTTACTAGACCGCCAAGAGAGCTGTACGATCTGGATGCCGATCCAGAAGAGACGGTGAATCTCGCGGAGCGGGAGCCGGAGCTTGCCGACCAGATGGAGAGGCAGCTGGAGAGCTGGGTGGAGGCGAAGCTGAACGGCCGCGAGGATCCGAAGGACCGGCAGCTTCGCGAGGCGGGACTGCCGTTTCGCAGGCGCATTGAGCAAATACTGGCGGCATCGGGGATGACGTGGGACGAATGGTTTCAGAATCCGAGCCGTGAGCGATTCGATCAGGCGACAGATGGGCGGCTTGAACCGATCAGCGGATCTTGAGCGGTTCATGAGCGATTCTTGATCGGATATAGACGCGAGGGGATGAAAGATGGAACGAATACTGGGAAGCAATACTTACATGAAGGATGAATTTCCGTTCTGGATCAATCGGACGGTACAATCTTCTGTTGCCGAGCATGGTCATGAGTTCATCGAGCTTGTCTACGTGGTGCAAGGAGAGGGCGTCCATATTTTCCAAGGCAACCATTACAATATTCATGCGGGAGACGTGTTTATTATTAATCCCGGCGAGACACATGCTTACTTTGTGGAGTCTGGCGGGAATATGGAAATCGTCAATTGCTTGTTCATGCCGTCCTTTATTCCCGATGCGCTGCTTCAGGAGCTGGAAATAACGGCATCGATGGACTACTTCTACGTGCATCCCTTCCTAAAGCAGGATGTCCGCTTCAACCATTACTTGAATCTGAACGGCCAAGAGGCGGCGTCCGTGCTAGCGCTGCTGGAGAGCATGATCCGCGAATTCAGCAGCCGCGATTCCGGCCACAAGACGCTGATCCGCCTGCAGATGGTGGAGCTGCTCGTGCTGCTTTCCCGCTATTACGCCAATATGCAAAGCCATCGAATCCATAGATCCCCGCGTCAATCGGAACGAGTGATGATGGCCAGACGGATTTCCGGCTATCTCGAACGCCATTTTGACAAAAAAATTACGCTACAGGCGCTGTCCGGCCTGTTCAATGTCAGCACCCGGCAGTTGAACCGGCTGGTGCGCGAGGAGTTCGGCAAGAGCGTATTCGATCTGCTGCACGTCATTCGCATCGAGAGGGCAAAGCGGATGCTGCTCGAATCCGACCAGAAGGTCATTTACATTGCGACCATGGTCGGCTACGACGATCCATCGTTCTTCAGCAGGCTGTTCGTCCGCTATGCAGGCTGTTCGCCGCGCGAATACCGAACCGGCTCATGCGATCAGCGGGATGGAAAGGAGCGGATGGCGCATGCCGGACTCGATGAAAGAGCGGAGGCCTAACGTACTGCTGATCACGGCCGACCAATTGCGGGAGGATTGCGTTGGCTATAGCGGCAAATACCCGGTTCGTACACCGCACCTTGACCGCCTGTCCGAGCAAGGCGTTTCCTTCTCCCACGCCTACTCCGTGCTGCCGGTATGTTCGCCGGCTAGGCAGTCCTTGCTGCGTGGGAGGAGGCCGGAGACATTCGGCGCCCTATGGAATTACAGCGGTGCCCTGCCCGTGATGGCACTGCCGCCTGAATCCTACACGTGGCCAAGAGCGCTTGCGGAAAGTGGCTATGCGACGGCATATTTAGGCAAATGGGGAGTCAATCCAGTGCACGGCCCTCCGGCTTATGGTTACGAGTCGTACGTCAGCGAAGCAGAATATCAAGGCTTCGTCTCGCAGAAGCACCCGGACGTCCGTTACGAGAACGGCTTCTTCGGCGAAGAGTGCCCGTTGCCGCTGGAGGACGCGGAGACGCATTGGTTCGCCGCGCGAGCGGGCGAGACGCTGGAGCGGCTGCAAGGCGACGGGCGGCCTTGGCATATGGCGCTTCATTTCAGCGAGCCGCACTTGCCCTGCCGACCTTCGGCTCCCTTCGCTGGGATGTACGAGGCGGCGGACATCCCGGAATGGGCAGGCTTCCGCGAGACCTTTGCCGGCAAGCCGTACATGCAGCGCCAGCAGCTGCAGAGCTGGGGCGTCGCCGGTTACGGCTGGCAGGAATGGGCGCCGCTCGTAGCCCGTTATTACGCCGTCATCAGCCAACTCGACGATGCAATCGGGCGTGTGCTGGGTACGCTGGAGCGTCTAGGGATGGCGGATGACACCATAGTGATCTTTACCGCAGACCACGGCGACATGTGCGGTTCCCACGGCATGATGGATAAGCACTACATCATGTACGACGATGTTGTACGGGTGCCGCTCATCGTTCGGATGCCGGGCGGCGGGGAGGCGGAACGAGGCTGGCGATGCGAGCGGTTCGTCTACAATTTTCTGGATTTGCCGCCTACGATACTGGAGCTTCTCGATTTGCAACAGCGTGATCCTGGAGATTTGCAGGGCCGCTCACTTGGACCTCTGCTCGCTGGGGAGGAACCGCTCGATTGGCGGGACGCCGTCGTGTCGACCTATAACGGACAGCAGTTCGGGCTGTACACATCTCGGATGATCCGCATTGCGAACTGGAAATACATCTGGAATTTAACGGACGTCGACGAGCTGTATGACATGACCGGCGACCCCGGCGAACTGAAGAACTTAAGCGGGCAGGCTGATCAAGCAGAGCTGCTCGCCGCGCTAAGGAGGCGGCTGTACGAGCAGCTGACTTTGGACGGCGATGCGATCGTGGCCAACGAATGGACACGCCGTCAGCTGCTGCAAGGCGCGAAGCTGGGCGGTACATGAACAAAACTAACGCAGCCAATGTGGCTGCGTTTTTTCTCATGAAATTCGAAGTATTGCCCAGAGTGGAAGTCCATGGAACCGTATTAATGGAGCGAGGAAATTCACCCTTATTTTTTTATCAGACTCAAGAGAAGCGCTTGCTCCTCCGTTAAAATAAATTGCTCCTGAGGCCAAAATTCCTCATCCTCGTCCCTGCCGAAGAGACGAAGGAGCTCCTTCCATACCCCTTTATCCATTGCTTCCGAAGCGGAAATCATGATCTTCAATGCGAGCACCTCCTTCCATTTCCTTATGTTCAATTACACTTTTATATGTGAAAATAAACATAGCCTTATGCAAGATTCACCCCTCAAAGCAATTGAGCTTTGGTTGATTATCATTGTTTTGTTACTTTGGGAGATGATAGGAGATATGACGGAGAGAAAGGAAAATCAACCAATGGATATTGAATTATTCTCGGATCTCATCAAAGATGAGCGTGGCAATTATTATGTTGCCGTATATAAAGAACAAATGGAATTAACGTTGGTTAACGCGCTGGTTGAGCGGTCTTATGTTGATATTTTGGCCTTTAATGAGGAGTTTAAACAAAAATTCGCCGAATACGAGAACCATTATATCGGTAAAATCGTGACGGATCAGCTCCGGCATGATATTGTTTTCGCTTCAAAAGCGGATGGGCATGGCCGCATGCATGATTTGGCGGAGGTTATGCTTCGTTACAAGGTAAGCTTTATTGATGTAATCGAGTTTTACCGAAACCCGCGAATGGGACGCGGAGAGCGGTTATGATGTCTTTAACGTTTAGCGCTCTCGATCTGGTACCTGTGATCGGAGGCGTGGATGACACCATCGCTTTGAACGAAGCGGTGAAGCTTGCCCAAGCAGCCGAACGGCTGGGCTATAGCCGTTACTGGGTTGCAGAGCACCATAATATGCCGGGTTTGGCCTGTACTTCCCCTGAGGTGCTGCTCGCACATATCGGAGCAAAAACAGAACGGATTCGCATCGGTTCAGGAGCCTTGCTGCTGCCCCATTATAAGCCGCTTAAGGTGGCCGAATCGTTTAACCTGCTTGCCAGCTTGTACCCCGGCCGGATTGATTTGGGCATGGGCCGGGCACCAGGCGGATCAGCGCAGGCAAGCATGGCGCTCAGCGGGAATTTTCTTGAGAATGTCAGGCAGCTCCCTGACTCCCTTAAAGGAATAACCGAGCTGATGGAGGGGAGTTTCGAATATGAAGGAGAACCGGTCGTCGCCCGTCCATCACCTTCGATACATCCGGAGCTATGGCTACTTGGAACTAACAGCAAAAGCGCCGCTTATGCAGCAGAATTCGGAATGGGATATGTATTCGGCCAGTTTATGAGCGATTCGGATGGCGTGGAGATTGTACACAGCTATCGAAAAGCCTTTATCCCTTCGCGCCGTTGCCCTCAACCCAAAGTAATCGTGACTGTGGGGACAGTCTGTGCCGAAACGGCGGAGGAAGCAGCCCAGCTTGCCGCATCCGGCACCGCGCTGTTTCAAAGCGATGGGGCAACCGAAGAGAAGTTAATTTCTACGCATCGCAAGCTGTTCGTTGGAGAGGCAAACGATGTAGCGGCAAGCCTGGAGCAGCTTGCGCTGCAGTATGGCATTGATGAAATAATGATCGTTACGATGATCCCCGATTATAAAAAACGGCTTCGTTCTTTCGAGTTGTTAGCACATGCGTTGCAAAGCAGGTCCTTCTGATACATAAAAAAGACTACTCTCCTTTTCAAGCTAGGGAGAGTAGTCTTTTTTTTCGGCTGAGATAGGCAATCAGCAGATTGCCTTATTCATCATGCTTCTTTGGCGATTGCCACTTCCAGCTTCGCTTTGGAATCTTCCGCGGAAGCTTGATCCGTACGTTTGATAAAGAACGATAGCAGCAAACCGATTACGCCAATCGCAACGATAACGAGATAAGCGTCATTTATACCTTGAATGGAGGCTTCCATAATCATTTGCTTTTGGTTTGCAGCCTCTGTTCCGCTTGAAACCATTAGATCCTGAAGATGCGTTTTCGTACGGCTCGTCATCACGGTAACGAGCAGCGATGTGCCTACTGCGCCGGCAACTTGTTTAATCGTATTGGAGATAGCCGTACCATGCGCATTAAGCTTGGCTGGTAATTGATTTAAGCCTGCCGTAGTGATTGGCATCAGAAGCATAGCCATACCGAAGCGGCGGCCTGTGGACATGAGAACCAGATAAGTATAGCTGGTTGAGTCCGTCAAATTAATAAAGCCGAAGGTGGTGGCGATCGTAATAGCCATCCCGATGATGGAAAGCCATTTTGCTCCGAACCGATCGAACAGCCGTCCCGTGATCGGCATTAGAACGCCCATTAGGAGCGAGCCAGGGAACATCAATAAGCCGGATTCCAGGGCTGTAAAGCCTCGAGCGTTTTGCAGATAAAGAGGAAGCAGCATCATATCCGCATACATCACGATGGTAACCGCGATATTGATGACGGTAGTTAAAGAAAACATGCTGTATTTGAAGGCCCGGAGATCAAGCAGCGGATTTTGGGAAACCAACTGCCGCCAAGTGAACAGGATGAGGGAAACAACCCCCGAAATAATAGATACAAGCACCTCAGCGCTCGACCAGCCTAAGCTGCCAGCTCGGCTGAAGCCGTACATCATTGCGCCGAATCCGACGGTGGAGAGGATGACGCTTAGCATGTCAATCTTGGCATGGATGCGCTCCGACACATTTTTCAGATAAATAAACCCGCAGATGATAACGAGAAGAGCTAACGGAATCATGCCGTAAAACATCATTTCCCATGGGTAATTTTCTAGAATATACCCGGCAAGCGTTGGCCCAATTGCTGGTGCGAAAATAATGGCGAACCCGACCATGCCCATCGCGGCGCCTCTCTTATTGGGAGGGAAGAGCGTCAAAATAACATTCATGAGCAGCGGCATAATAATGCCGGCGCCTGCTGCCTGGATCAAACGCCCGGTCAGAAGGATGGGAAAACTTGTTGCGACTGCCGATACGATCGTACCTGCCAGAAAAATAAACATGGAGGTCTGAAAAAGCTCACGCGTCGTAAATCGCTGCATCAAATAGGCGGTGATCGGAATCAAAACACCGTTAACCAACATGTACCCCGTCGTCAGCCACTGGGCCGTTGCGGCCGTAATGTTAAAATCAATCATTAACTCCGGAACTGCAACACTCATGACTGTTTGATTCAGCGTCGCAAGAAAGGCACCCAAAATCATAACGAACAAGATTGGTCCCTTTTTTATCGAACTGCTGTTTATTGCCAAACTTTTACTCAACCTACTCCATCCTTTCAAATCTCTCTTTATAGACTTAATTTACACTGTGTTATATAATCGACAATGTATTAATTAGATTATATGCAGAATTAATGGGTTGACAAGCAACAGAATTGGATAAAGTGTAAAGTAGTTTACAATAAAAAGTTTTACTGTCGATAAACTCGAAGATATGCTACGAAAGCATTGAAATTGTAGCTTGAATAATTTTAATAAAGGAGAAGGATATGGATAATACAACGACACGGACAGATCCTCGCGTACTCCGAACACGTCAATTGCTTAGGGACGCCTTTATCGAGCTGCTTCAGGAAATGGATTTCGAGAAAATTTCGGTTAATCGCCTTGCGGAACGCGCGACCATCAACCGCGTTACTTTTTATCTGCATTATCGGGACATTCCTGATATGCTGGAGAAGATGGCGGAAGATATGATCGATGATATTCATCAGGTTTTGGACAATGCGCCGCCGAATCCGAATCCGGAAGAAGAAGAGTATTGGCCGATGCTGGTGAACTTGCTCGACCACATTGCCAAACACGCCAAGTTTTACAAAGTCATTCTTGCAACGAATCGAACGACGATCTTTTCTGATCGCCTGTTAAAGCTGCTCGCGGAGCTAGTTGCCGATCGAATCGAAAGAATGGAAAGCGAATCCTACATTTCAAAAGCAAATATTCAAAAGGATATTGCGATATGGTACAGCTCTTCAGCTTTAATCGGTACGATTATCGCTTGGCTGCGAAAGGACATCCCGTACACGCCGCTTTTTCTCGCCAAACAATTTTCGCTGATGCGGTTATTGCCGAGGTAAGGTTTGGATAGCAGCCGCTTATGCAGAGTTAATCGGTTAAACATGAACAATAAAGATCATAATCATATAGGGGGCTTAAGGCATGCCGGCTTTGGCTTTTCACCGAGATGATTCGCTGCCTTTCTTGGAAGCAAAGCGATGTATGGCAAGCGATCTTGCCTATCAAAAACATTTTCATGAGGAATATTCAATTGGACTCATTGATCAAGGGGAAACGAACGCATGGTGCGATGGAACGCAGCTCCTTGTTGAAGCGGGGAGGATGATCAGTTTTCCGCCGCTGATGATGCATGCTTGCCAGCCCCTTGCGGGCATGGAATGGCAGTACAAGATGCTCTACATCAAGCCTGAATGGTTTCAAGGGCTTAAGCAGCGGGAGCTCGATCAGCTTTATATCCCTTACTTGCTGGAAGACGGTAAAAATAAAGCCTGCCGTTTGCAAATCAACCGTACGATGGAGGCGCTTACCGGAAAAGGCACTCCGCTTGCGATCGAATCTGCTCTAATCGAGCTGGTGCAAGCGCTTGTTAGCCAGAATGACTCCGATCTAGAGCACGAACCTCAGGGCAAGCACGATCAAAAGTACGCTAACCTCATTAAAGAATACCTTCATGCGCATTTTGCCGAAAAAGTCACGTTGGAGAACCTGGAGGCCGAAGCAGGCATCAGCAGATTTCATCTCGTTCGTCTATTTAAGAAATGGAGCCATCTGCCCCCGCACGCGTACCAAATCTTGCTCCGAATCAATCATGCGAAGACGGAACTAGCGAAGCGGCGGCCGATTGCCGACGTTGCGGCAGAAGCGGGTTTTTACGACCAGAGTCACTTCGCGAGAGCTTTTGTCAAAATCGTCGGGGCAACACCACAAAAATATGCGTTATCGATTTAATGATAGAGCAATTTTATACAATACCGCTTCCTTTCTAACTTGTACACTTGGAGTGACTTGAAAGAAGGGGTGGCAGAACTATGAACCGTGTTTCAGATTTGGAAAATCAATTGACAGCCGCGCTTAAAACTATCGCTCGCCGCTCGGATTTAAAGTCTTATGTGGAGCAGACGCCACAGGTGAATCAACTGCTGCGGCGCGCGGCTGCAAGGTATGTGACAGGCGAAGCGCGTCAGGATGGACTTGAAGCAGGGCGGAAGCTTTTGAAAAAAGGGTATGCGGTATCACTCGAATATATCGGCGAAAATACGACCGTTGCCGCAGAATGTGAGGCGGCAGTCACAGAGATGCTGGCCCTGATTCATGACATTGGCGAAACCGGGATGCCAGCCCGAGTATCATTCGATCTATCGCATATCGGGCTTTTGCTGGACACCGAGCTTGCTTTTGCGAATCTGGAGAGGCTGGCTGAGCGAGCACAAAAAGGAGGCGTAGAATTATTCATTAGTATGGAAGAGTCCTCCAAGACAGAGCGGATTCTTTCTGTTTATGAACGCGCTGCCTCCATTTATCCGAACATCGGCATTACTTTACAGGCGCAGTTGAAACGAACGCCTCAGGATTTGGCTGCCCTGCTTGCCACACCTAGACGTGTCCGTATCGTCAAAGGCGCCTATCAAGAAGCGAATGACAGCTCGATTCCTCGCTCTCCGGCGCTTAATGCACGTTATTTAGAGCTTGTTGAAAGCTCGATCCGCCAAGGACACTCCGTGTCGATCGCTACCCATGACGAACCTATCATTGAAAAGTTGCTCGAACAGGAATGGTTATCGGGCTCAAATATAGAGTTCGAAATGCTGTACGGCATTCGCCCGGATTTGAGCAGCAAGCTGAAAGCAGCGGGGCATCCTGTGCGCATTTACCTGACTTATGGACAAGAATGGTATTTGTACTTGTGCCATCGAATGGCGGAGTACCCGCCGAATCTTTTTCGAGCTGTAGTAGATACGGTGAGCGATGAGGGAATCGAGCCTGTGCAATCGTATAACTGAAACGGCATACTCAGGTTTAAGAAAGTTGAAGCTTTCTCAGGCCAATCTAGCAGATTTTTTTAATATGAAGTGCACCTCTAAAAATAGACATCGGTCAAGCCGCTGGGTTATCCGATGAAATTTTTAAGAGGTGTATTTTTTTATGCCGTTAAACCATAGGTTGCTATTGCAGCGAATGAGCCTTAGACACTAGGTTGTTGTGCCTAGTTGCGATTCTGAAAGATCAATTCTGATTATTTTTAGAGCAAAATTATGTTTATATGACTATATAATATATAAATAATTAATATGAAATATTTAAAACTGAAAAAATTTACTATTAATAAATCGTCGAAATAGTCCGATATAACCAAGTGAGATGGTTTTTAGTTCATCTAAATTAAAGATATTTTTAACGTTATAGTAGTTGAGGACTATATTTTCGGGTATGGGGGTTGTTAATTTGCTTACAGCTTGGAAAAAGTGGGCGAAAGGCCTAGTATCCCATGAATTAGTGAGCATGAGAAATGCCCTCCTCCTGATCGACCAAAAGTACAACCTGATTAGTCGCATCTCTGATTCGGAGCTCATGATGATGACTGAAAAGCTGAGAGAGGAACTTAAGAGGAGTACACCTCCCGCGTATGTTCCTTATATAGCTGTTGCTTTGGTAAAAGAAGCGGTTAGGCGGCGGTTGGGCTTGGTTATGCATGACGAGCAGCTGCTCGGCGGCTACGGGATGATGAAGGGCAAAGTAGCTGAGATGTTGACCGGTGAAGGGAAGACGCTTGCATCTTTGATCCCTGTTTTTTGGTTCGCACTTCAGAACAAGGGCGTTCATATGATTACGGTCAATCCTTATTTGGCCGAACGGGATTATATGCAGGCGCGTGACGTTTTTCAGATGCTGGGGATGTCGGTTGGTCTGAATCATGCAGGACTTCAAATGGAGGAGAAGCAGGCGGTCTACGAATGCGATGTTACTTACGGCGCTTGGTCGGAATTCGGCTTCGACTTTTTGAGGGATAATCTGGCGTTTGATCCGGCCAAGCAGGTACAGCGATCGCTCGCTTATGCGGTTATTGATGAAATTGATAGTGTACTCATTGACGAAGCCAAAACTCCGATGATCATTGCGGGCAAGACGAAAGCAGCGCCCGATCTTTATTACATTTGCTCCAAGTTTGTCAAAGGCTTGAGGGAGCAAAAAGATTATGAGCTGGACGTCGAATCGAATCAAGTGATGTTTACCGAAGCCGGGATACGAAAAATCGAAACCGTGTTTATGATCGATAATTTGTTTGATTTGGAATATACGACTGTGTTCCACTATTTGCTGCAAAGCTTGCGCGCTCTGGTATTAATGAAGGTCGATCGGGATTATTTGGTTGAAGGCGGTAAAGTGAAAATTATCGATTCATTTACGGGACGAATGATGGAGGGCCGGGAATTCAGCGACGGTCTGCACCAGGCGATCGAAGTCAAGGAAGGGCTGCCGCTCAGCGAAGAGACTCGATCTAACGCTTCGATTACGGTACAGAAGTTTTTTAGCCTGTTTTCCCAGGTGATCGGAATGTCAGGGACGATTCAGACGGATTGTGAAGAGCTGAGGCATATTTACGGTTTGGACGTGCTGTCGATCCCTCCGTATAAACCGGTTGCTCGGCGGGATGCTCCCGATCTCGTCTTTGTCAGCTTAGAAGCCAAGTACAAGCGGCTGGTTTCGGAGATTGCTGCGTTGCATCAGCAGGGCATTCCGATATTAGTGGGCACGACTACTGTTTCGCAGTCGCAGGAATTGGCGGACCGCTTGTCACAAGCTGGCTTGAGATGTCAGGTGCTGAATGCGAAGACTCAGTCAGAAGAAGCGGAAATCATCCGCAGCGCCGGAACGCAGGGGGGCATCACAATAGCTACCAATATGGCAGGACGTGGAGCCGATATTTGTCTTGGCGAGGGCGTTGCCGAATTGGGAGGACTGCATGTCATCGGGCTCGAGAGGCATGAAAGCCGGAGAATTGACCTTCAGTTGAAAGGACGGTCGGGACGGCAAGGAGACCCGGGAGCATCACAGTTTTTTATCTCGCTGGAGGATGATTTATTCCGGCGCTTTGCTGGTGAAGAGGCGGAGGCATGGCAAGAAAAGTGGAGGTGGGGGGATGATGGTGCTTCCTCCAAGGAGCTGCTGCGATTTGTGGAAATGGTGCAAAGGCGCGCAGAGCAGCAAATGTACGAAATTCGTTCATTGGTATACAAGTTTGACTGCGTCGTTCATCGCCAGAGGGAATGGTTTTATGCGCATAGGCAAGGGATGCTTTTAATGGAGCGAGTGGAAGATGCCGTTTGCCGATCCGTTTCCTTTTGGATCAAGGATCGTGTGCAGCGGTATTGTCCTTCTGATCGGCTCCCGGAGGAGTGGAAGGTGGAGCTGCTAAGGCAGGAGTTTGGGCTATCGTCCCCTCTTGCGATTACAGACTTCATGACTGGGAAGGGAATGCTTAGGCAGGTGGAGCAAACCTGGAGAGTGGATTGGGCGCAATTCATAGAGGATCGGAGCTTGCAGCAATTGCGTTCCATGTGGCGGCATGAATATTTGCGGCTGCTTGATGAGCTTTGGCAGGATCATTTGGACCAGCTTGGATTCATTAAACAAGGTATCCACTATAGGGCATTGGAAAAAAGGGATCCCGTTGAAGTGTTTGAGGAGGAAGCGTATCACCTCCACTTAAAGTTCGAACGAAAGCATCACCGCGCCGTCTGCAAAATGTTGATTAGGGAGATGAGAAACGAAGCGGCTCCTTCGCTTTCAGGAACGGCATAAGGAAGACAGCTCACTTTGAGCATTATTTTGGAGGTGGTGGCAGGCATTGAATTAATAAACGGAGCACTCTTACATAAGCAGTTGATTTAATCCAATTTCTACCCATTCATTCCTAACTTCCATGAAGAAAAGAGGAGATTTCCAATGACAAAGAAAAAATCCGATTCCAAAAAGCCTTTAAGTAAAAAAGTAGCCCAAGTCATGACAGCGACTTTGGCCGCGTCCACTGTTGTTGCGGTGCTTCCGGCTGATTTCATAAAAGCCGACATGTTCCAAGGGGACAGCGTATCGGATTCCGTATACGATCAATCTACGACGGTAACGGATTCTGTTTACGTACAGCCTTTCGTACAAGCGCTGGAGGCAGTGCGAGTTGCCGATTCAGCAGCCACGCTGCAACAAGCTTTGAGCGCCGTGGAACTAGCTCTGAACTTGACGGGCTACAACGAGCTTAGCCCGCTGGATCAAGAGGCAGTAGCCCAAGCATTGCTGAGTGCTGGGAACTATGCCGATACGGCTGAGCTGCAAGATGCTTTGAACAAGGCGGTAGCGGTTCAAAGAGATGCTGTGGCGCTGCGCAATGCGGTTGCTGCGGTCAATTCCGCAGACAGTGCGGCACAGATACAAAGTGCTCTTGAAGCACCGTATTTGGGACTCATCCTGATCAATTATAGAAAATTGAATGCGGACGGCAAGCTTGCTGCTGCAGAGACGGTTCGCGAAGCTGTCCCAGCCGGCGGTTACAATGGCCGAACTGATATTCAGAAGGCGTTCAACGAAGCGATTGCATCCGTTTTTGAAGCGCAAGCACAATAACTGAGCGGTTTGAAGCGGGGGTGAAGAGATGGAACACCGGGCAGGAATGTGGTCCCGTCTGCGTCAACGCATTTTTTCAACCACACCAACATCTGATGAAGCGATGCAGGTGCTCGCTGATCCAGAAAGCTCGCAGGAGGACGAGGTCGTTTTCGGGACCGATCGACTGGAGCTGACTGAACAGATGTGTTTGATTGAAGTCGCCAAACATTACATGGATGAGTTCTTTTTGCCGACGCTTAGGACTGAGCCTGCGCTAACCAGAGGTTTTGCCCTGAAATTACAAATGTTTGTAACCAATGGAGTCGAGCCCGTTTACCGCTCGAATATGGTTGTATTTTATCAGGATACGGATGGACAGCGAAAATACGAATATCTTGTGAGCCTGATTCGTTTTGGTACGGATGAATGGCGTGTATTTCAAGTGAAATAAACAAAACGACAGAGGTATAACGAACCATACATAATGTGAAAAAGAGAGGTAACGATGACATGTCGAAGATAAAGAAAGACAATCAAAAGCCTTTGGTCAAAGGGATGTCTGCCGTACTATCCGCAACGATGGCAACTGCATCGATCATTTCCGTATTGCCTGCCCAAGTGGCGAGTGCAGATGAAGCTGCTGCCATTGCGGAAGTGAACGCCGCTGCTACCGTTTCCGATATGCAGGCCGCACTCACTCGAGTGGATCTGGCTCTGAACCTTACAGGGTATAATTCCCTGAGCAGCACCGGTAAAGATATTGTCGCTCAAAATGTGATCGATTACCGCACGGCAAATGGCAGCTATGCTACACAGCCGAGCATTCAAACAGAGTTGAACACTGCAGTATCAGCCCGCCAGAATGTGGAAATTTTGCTAAATGCCATTAATGCCGTTAACTCGGCAGCTTCCGCGAGCGACATGAGAACGGCTCTGGAAAATACGGCACTCGGTCTGATCCTGACTACTTACAACAATTTGAGCACGCCAAGCGGTAAACTGGGAGCGGCTCAGCTGCTGCTGGATTATCGCACGGCAAATGGCAGTTTCGCGGATCAAGCGGCTATCCAGAGCGAATTCAACAACGTCGTGCAAGACCAACTGGATGAGGAGGCACTTTCTCTAGCGGTGGGTAGTGTGAACGCTGCAACGGATGCTGCAACGATGACGACCGCATTGGAAGATCCGTATCTCGGTTTAGTGCTGACCTCGTTCCATAATTTGAGCAGCCAAGTAAGCCGAGACGCAGTTGCCCAGCAAATGCATGACTTTAAGCAAAGCAGCGGAGCGTATGCGAGCAAAGCGGCGATTCAAAGCAAATTGAACACCTTTGTTAGTCAAAGGGCCCAGTTTGAGGCTTACGCTGCTGCTGTGCAAGTGGTGAATGATGCAGCAACGGCAAACGATACGCAATCCGCTTTGGAAGCCTCTGATCTAGGCTTAAATTTGACGGAATATTACAAACTGGTTGCTGGTCATAGAAACGCAGCTGCACTTGCGGTATTGAATTATAAAATTGCAAACGGTGCTTTCGCCGATCAGCCGAGCATCCAGAGCACGTTGAGCGCCATAGTTGTTACCGAGCAGATTGCACAAGCCGTCGATGTAGTCAACGCAACTGCGGATACGAACAGTATGAAGAGCGCTTTAGTATCTGCAACATTAGGGCTTACGCTTACTGCTTACAACGATCTCGGTGCAGCTGACAAAAATGCGGTTGCTGCTCTAGTGCTCGCGAACCGTGGCGGCGGGTATACGGACAAAGCAGCCGTTCAAACGAGCTTGGATTTGGCAATTGTTATAAATGCGCCAATGTCAGCGGTCAACAAAGCGGCTGATGCCGCTGCGATAGAAACAGCACTTGAAAACGGAGCGCTTGCTCTGGCGTTAGGCGGAGTCTATCCTAGTTGGCAGCAAGCAGATCAAACAGCTGTTGCTGCTGCTGTCCTTGCTGCTCGTCCGGGTAGTGGATACGTGAATTTAACAGCGGTACAAACCGCATTTGATGCAGCGGTTACAGCGCGTACGCCTATAGCTGATGTAAATATTGCAGCGGATGCGGCGGCAACGCAAACAGCGCTGGAAGCAGGCGCCCTTTTCTTAACGCTAGGCGTATACTCGACTTGGTCAGCAGCGGATAAGACGTCTGTAGCAGCGGCCGTTCATGCGGGTGTTCCAGTTGGAGGGTATGCGGACAAAGCGGCGATACAAGCAGTGTTCGATGCGGCTGTTACTGCACGGACACCTGTGGCCGATGTGAATATTGCAGCGAATGCGGCGGCAACGAAGACGGCACTGGAAGCTGGTTCGCTATCGTTGAACTTGGGATCCGAGTACCCAACTTGGACAGCGGTGGATAAAACGGCCGTGGCGACAGCTGTGAATGCTGGCCTGCCAGTTGGAGGCCATGCGGATAAGGCTGCAGTACAAACAGCGTTCGACGCGGCGGTAACGGCGCGGACACCAGTAGCCAATGTGAATGTGGCTGTCAGCGCTGCGGCGATTCAAACGGCTTTGGAAGCCGGAAGTCTCGGCTTGAATTTAGGGGCTACATATCCAGGATGGCTTTCAGCAGATAAAGCGGCCGTAGCGGCTGAGGTGCTGGCAGCGCGTCCTGTAGGTGACGGCTATGCGGGCCTTGCGGCGATTCAAGCTGCTTTTGACTCAGCTGTCAGTCAGGTTGCTCCGATGGCAGAAATCAATGCGGCAGCAAATGCTGCAGCCATGGAAACGGCTTTGGAAAGCGGCACGCTCGCGCTCACTTTAAGCGCGGCATATAATTCCTTATCAGCTTCGGATCAAACGGACGTGGCAGGTTTGGTGCTAAGCTACCGCCCTGTCGGCGGCTATGCGGACAAGCCTGCGGTGCAGGCAGCGCTGGATATTGCGGTAGCTGTTGAGTATGTAAATATTGCAGCGAATGCGTCAGCAACGCAAACGGCTCTGGAAGACGGCGTTCTCTCCCTGAACCTGGGTGCAGTGTACCCAACTTGGACGGCGGCGGATAAGACAGCAGTAGCCGCAACCGTGCATGCGGGAGTTATCTATGCGGATAAAGCCGCAATACAATCGGCATTCGACGCGGCGGTAACGGCACGTACGCC
>NZ_LIGH01000001.1:4361566-4363099 GCF_001273905.1 Paenibacillus sp. FJAT-27812
GGTAACGGCACGTACAGCAGTGGCTGATGTGAATATTGCGGTGAATGCGGGGGCAACGCAAACGGCGCTTGAAGCCGGCTCGCTTTCACTAAACCTGGGTGCATTGTACCCGACTTGGACAGCGGCGGATAAGACAGCGGTAGCTGCGTCCGTGCTAGCAGCACTTCCAGTTGGAGGTTATTCCGACAAAGCGGCAGTACAAGCAGCATTCAACACGGCGGTAACGGCGCGGATAGCTGTAGCCGATGTGAATATTGCAGCGGATGCAGCAGCAACGCAAACGGCGCTAGAAGCCGGCTCACTCTCCTTGACGCTAGGCGTATACCAGACTTGGGCAACAGCGGATAAAGCAGCAGTAGCTGCGGCAGTTTATGCGGGAATTCCAGTAGGAGGCTTTGCAGATAAAGCGGCGGTACAAGCAGCGTTCGATGCGGCTGTAACGGCACGAACAGCAGTAGCCGATGTGAATATTGCTGCAAATGCGGCAGCAACGCAAACAGCACTGGAAGCGGGATCGCTCTCTCTGACGCTTGGAATTTACTCAACTTGGACAGCGGCGGATAAGGCAGCCGTAGCAACGGCCGTGCAATCGGGAATTCCAGTTGGAGGTTATGCTGACCAAACGGCCGTGCAAGCGGCATTTGATGCAGCAGTGACAGCGCGTACGCCAGCAGCTAATGTGAACGTAGCGGTTAGTGCAGCAGCAATGAAAACGGCGCTTGAAGCTGGCCTGCTCGGACTAGATTTGACTGTTTACAACATATTGGGCAATGCGGATAAGCTGGCTACCTCAAGCAAAGTATTGGAAGCTCGTCCGGGTACAGGCTATGTGGACATAGCGGCCATTCAGACAGCACTAGACAATGGATTAGAAGCCGGCTCGTTAAACCGTGATACAGCTTCGCTAGAAATTCAATTTAAACCAGGAGATGCTGCCAGCCATGTAACTGATCAGCTAACGCTTCCTATATTGGGAGTCGAAGGATCGGCAGTTTCTTGGAGCTCTGATTTACTGGAGGTTGACGTTTCTAACGGTAACGTTACTCGGCCAGCTTACTTGACAGGTGATTTGACTGCCACCTTGACAGCCACTTTGACTCGAAATGGCAGCACGAAGACGAAAGAGTTTGTTGTCAAACTGATCAAACTGGCAATCACAGATAGTGAGTCCGTTTCAGTTGATAAAACAGCGCTTGGCATCGTGTATGTCGGAGCTGATCATGCAGCCAACGTGTCGCAAAACTTGACGCTTCCAACAACAGGTGCAAATGGAACTACGATAACATGGGCATCTGACAATTTGGCTGTCGATGTGGCTGTTAATGCAGGAATAGGTACAGTAATTCGCCCGTTGAAAACATCTAACGATGCCATTGTTACTCTGACAGCTACCATTACAAAGAATGGTGTGCAAGAAACCAAAGAGTTTGTAGTGAACATTCTCAAACAAACGACGTTCAACGATGCGGAGTCCGTTGCGGCAGACAAAGTGGCGCTGGGTATCGGTTATACCGGTGTCGATAAAGCCGTCAG
>NZ_LIGH01000001.1:4365375-4489223 GCF_001273905.1 Paenibacillus sp. FJAT-27812
TTTGATGTGACGGTTATTAAAGAAACGTCGTTTAACGATGCGGAATCCGTAGCGGCTGACAAAGCAGCGCTTGGCATTGTATATTCAGGCGTTGATACGGCAACTACCGTGACGCAAAAATTGACGCTCCCATTAACGGGAACGAATGGTACAACCATCACTTGGTCGTCTGGCAACACAGCCGTTATTGCAGCAAACGGAACCGTGAATCGTCCGGCTAATGCTTTCGGTGACGCTTCCGTTACTTTAACGGCTACCATTACGAAGAACGGCACTACGGAACAGAGAACATTTAATTTAACCGTACTGAAGAACGTTCTAACATCGGCTCCAATCGGATCGGACATCATGGTTACAAACAACGTCACGGGTCAAGATGACTTAATACTCGTGAGCAATCTCCAAGCTGGGGATATCGTGAAAGTTTACAGCTCTACGGGTAACTTGCTCAAAACGGCTACTGTAGCAAGCGGCGCAACATCGGCCAGCTTGCAGATTACGCAGCTTGGCGCTGCGGCTGGAACTGTGAAAATTACAGTAACCCGCGCCGGCTTTGAGGAAAGCGCTAAGGTCATTGCAGCATTTGCAGCAGAAAATGCCAAGCCGTACGTTATTTCTGGTACTGGACTGGATACGAAAAATGGTATTGAAGCCAAGGTGACTGTAACACCAACCGAAGGACTAACGTATTCCGGTTCCAAATACGTCATTTTCGAACTTATGAATGGAGATACTCCTGTAAGCATCATAGCGTTAGAGTATGATGGCAAATCCGCTTCAACCTTGACCGCACAATTCAATACCGCATTTACAAAAGATCATAAGGTCAATGTACTGATTATGGATCAAATTAACACGGCTACAGATAATGTCGGTACACCGCTGGCTGACAAAATCGTTCTAAGCAAGTAAAAGACAATCATTTTGAGATGCAGCCAAGTTGCGGGATAACCAAATTTGGCTGCAACACATAGGAGTGAAACAACAGTGAATAAGAAATGGCTTGCCCTGATTATCATTGCCGCAATTTTGTGGGGCAACTTAGCCGGGGTGAACTCCGTACAAGCCGCAACTGCCCAAGTGACGGTTGACAGCATCGCTTCGGTGAAACCCGGTCAAGAAATTGTGATCAGCGGGACTGCTCTTTATCCTGAAGTCGTCGTAAAAGTAATTGACAATGCGAAGAACGTAGTTGAATTTATCGATACGGTACAGGTAACGAATGGTACCTACTCCGTCAAATTCAAACTTTCGTTCGATGCTTCCGCCGGTAAACACCATGTAGTTGTAGGTATCGGTTCAAACGTTGCTAATCAGAACTTCGATGTTACAATCGTTTCGACGCCGCCCGGCGGTCCTGGCGGTCCTGGCGGTCCTGGTCCAGTTCCGGGTCCTATTGTAGTCGTGCCAACACCAACGACGTCTTCACCAAACAAAATCAATGCTCCTGCGGATGTTGCAAAAATTGAGCAGGTGACGGTAGACGGCAAAACGGTTGTGAAGGCGCAGCTGGACAAGAAGAAGCTGTCCGATTTTATCAACAAAGACGTTGCAGCATCTCCAGTTGAGAAGCAAACCGTCGTAGTGGACGTTGCCGGAAACGGGCAGCAAGTGGAAGTAAGTTTGACGCTGGGAATGTTTCAGTCATTGAAGGATAAGGCGAGCAACGCTTCCATTCAATTCAATACACAGGTTGGCCAAATATCTTTTCCAGTTCAAACATTGACAGAAAAGGCTGCTGAGCTCAATTTGAAGAGTGATTTTACGATTAAAATCATTATTTCTACGCCAGATGAAAAAACGACGCAAGGCATCAATGATATTTTTGCCAAATCGGGCGCGCAATCGTTAGCTGCTCCAGTTGATTTTATAATTGTGGCGGATTTGGAAGGAAAGGATGTGGAGCTAAACCAATTCAGCTCGTATACGGAGCATATTTTGACGATTCCTCAAGCGTCCGGGGATGACTTCAGTCATTATTCGGGTGTTTATTTCGATCCTTCGACGAATCAATTCTATCCGCTGCCAACGCTGTTCACAACGAACTCGAACGGTGAAGTATTGTCGAGTATTCTTCGTAAAGGCAACTCGCTCTATTCCGTTGTTAAAAATGTGAAAACATTCAGCGATGTGCTCGGCACTTATGCACAGAAACCAGTGGAGACGCTGGCTTCCAAGTTCTTTATCTCCGGTTTTCCAGACGGGAAATTCCGTCCGAATCAAAAAGTTACTCGCGCAGAGTTTACGGCTATGATTTCTCGTGCTTTGGGTGCTCTGCCTGAAACGCCGGGCAATCAAACGTTTAAAGATGTGCCGAAGAGCAGCTGGTATGCCGGCGTTGTCTCTACAGCTGTCAAAGCTGGGCTTGTCAGCGGGTATAAGGATAATACATTCCGTCCGGATCAACAGATCACGCGGCAGGAAATGGTCGTTATGATGTACAACGCTATGAAGCATGCAGGATATGTGAACAGCATGGCGGCAAGTGACAAAGATCAGTTATTGAATTCGTTTGTGGATCGCTCCTCTATTGCTGCTTGGGCGAAGGATGCGACAGCCATCGCGATTCAAGAGAAAATCGTCAACGGGCTTGAGGGCAATGCATTTGCCCCTTTGAAATCAGCAGATCGAGCGCAATCCGCCACCATTGTTTATCGCATGATGCAAACACTTAAATTCATTAATTAAAGCCAAAAAGGTTCCACCAACTAAGAAAGTCCACGATTAAGCTCGTGGACTTTTTTATTAGAGGCGAGCCCGTGGGTTCAGTCTGAACAGCTGCTGAACGGACGGAAGGGAACGGGTATGCCCTTTCCCTATAAGAGGGTAATTACATCGCAACACTCGTTTAAATTCTGTTTAAAAACATGAGTTAGAATGACCATATCATCTGATATTGGAGGAATGGCAATGGATTTTGCTCACAACAAGAAAAAAGAGCCAAACAATGGCGATTGGGCTATCGAAGCGCGCGGACTCGTTAAAGCTTTTGGCAGCTTTCGCGCGGTGGATGGCGTAGATTTGAACGTGCGCGCAGGCTCGATCTACGGCGTGCTTGGTCCAAATGGAGCGGGTAAGACGACTACGATTAGAATGCTGGCAACCTTGCTAAGGCCGGATGCGGGTTCGGCGCGAATCTTTGGACATGATGTGTTGAAGGAGGCGCAGATTGTCCGTCAACTGATCGGGGTGACCGGTCAGTATGCTTCGGTAGACGAGTCGCTTAGCGCTACCGAGAACCTGATCATTTTCTCACGGCTGCTAGGTCTGGGACGTGCAGAGGCGCGGAAAAAAGCAGGGGAGCTGCTTGAGGAATTTGGTTTGACGGAGGCGGCAAAACGGCCGCTCAAAAATTTCTCCGGCGGCATGCGCCGTAGGCTCGATCTGGCAGCAAGCCTTATTGCACAGCCGCCGCTTCTTTTTCTGGATGAACCAACGACGGGGCTGGATCCGCGAACGCGCGCGCAGATGTGGGACACGATCCGCCGGTTGGTGAAGACGGGATCAACTGTACTGCTAACAACGCAGTATCTCGAAGAGGCTGACCAACTTGCAGACCGGATTGCGGTTATCGATCATGGGCGAGTCGTCGCCGAGGGCACTTCGGATGAACTAAAAGCGTCAGTCGGTTCCTCGTCGCTGCATTTGAGACTCCAAAATCCACAGGATATCGAGGCCGCCCGTAAAACAGTTGAACAGGTGCTTCGAATTCAGGCTAATGTGCTGGACGAAGAAGGAAAGCTTACTGCGCCAATAGCGAACGTTGACCGTGTCACAGATCTGCTTAACGCCCTCCGCGAAGCGGGAATTCACTTGACCGAGATGAGTGTGCAGAAGCCGACCCTCGATGAGGTGTTTCTAAACATTACAGGCACTGGTGTTAAGGAGGATGCGATACTGGCGTCTGATGAATCGAATCAGAAAGAGGTGGCTAGCGTATGAGCAGTCCTACAGTGAGAACGGTTGCCGATCGCAAGCTGAAAAACTACACGAGCTTCGGCCAGACGATACGAAACTCGTTGACAATGGCCTATCGGGGTTTGCTTAAAATTCGGCGTACGCCTGAGCAATTGTTCGATGTAACGCTTCAGCCGATCATCTTCACCTTAATGTTTACTTATATTTTTGGCGGCGCCATCTCAGGCGACGTGGTGAGCTATTTGCCTGTCATCATTCCGGGCATTCTCGTGCAGACTGTGATCACAACCTCAATCGTCACCGGCGTCCAATTGCGTGAGGATATGGATAAAGGGGTGTTCGACCGATTCAAGTCACTGCCTATCGCGCGAATAGCTCCGCTCGCGGGAGCTTTGCTTGCAGACACCGTCCGGTATACCATTGCGACTGTTCTTACCTTTACGATGGGGTATATTATGGGCTACCGGCCCGATGGAGGGCTCGGCAGCGTCGCCATCGCTGCGCTTCTAGTCATTATCTGCTCCTGGTCGATAAGCTGGATTTTTGCTTTCTTTGGCGTCATTGCGCGTACGGCCTCAAGCGTGCAGGGTATCTCGATGCTTGTGCTGTTTCCGCTTACGTTTCTGTCCAACGCCTTCGTGCCGGTTGATACGATGCCGAACTGGCTTCAATGGTTTGTTAACGTCAATCCGATCTCGCATCTCGTCACCGCCGTCCGAGAACTTGCCAACACAGGAACTGTAGGCTGGGATCTTGGCATCTCACTCATCGGAGCTGCTGTCATTGTGGCGGTCTTTGCACCTATCACGGTGCGCGCCTATATGCGCCGGACATAGTGTTGCTAAAGATTCACAGCTATCTTCAGCCTACCGAATGCCTGTAGCGATTCGGACTTAAGCCAACATGCTTTTTGAACAAATTACAGAAGTAGGAGCTGTTCGTCAGTCCGATCGCTTGTCCCACTTCCTGAATGGATAGGTCGCTCATCTTAAGGAGCCAGCAGGCTTGGCGGATGCGGCGGGCGGTCAAATATTCGGTAATGCTCGTGCCCGCTTTTTGCCGGAAGGCTGCCGATACATGATTGGGAGTCAAATGGATGTCATCGGCGAGCTGTCTCAGATCAAACTCATCCATATAATGCTGCTCAACCCAGCCCATTACCCGCTCAGCTATGGAGAAACTCCGCATCTGCAGCGGGTCTTTGCGCTGCTGCGGGGCTTCGAATGGCTTTAGCTGATGCAGCAGCGAAATGAGGAATAGCATTTCCTCCTCCAGTTGAAGCTCCGCCTGTGTATTCGCGATGCGCTCGCGATAGCTTTCGAACAAGCTGAGGAAAGCTTCTTGCGGCAAGCCTTCAAATACTTGCGCTTGCTCCAGAGGCTCCTTCCATAGCCGGTGGAAAAACGAGCGCAGTGAAGCGAAAGGAGCAAGATACTCATCAAGCTTGGAAGGCTCGAAGACGAATAACGATCGGATATAGCGGGATCCCGGCCCGAGCTTCAATTGTATGCGATGCAGCTGGAAGGGACGGAAGAAGAAGAGGCAGCCCGGAGCCAGCTTGACGATCTGCTGATTGACGATAACTTGGCTGTTTCCCTCATGTACATATAACAGCTCCATCCCTTGATGGGCATGGTAGACTTCAACGAATTCATCGGTTCGATCCTTTAGGAAAGAAAGCTGGACAGGGTGGCTGTACAAATTCATATAATTTAAAATTCTCATCTCATACGCTCCCGTTAAATCGTAATATAGCAACATTTTATCATAAGAGCACAAAACTAGTGTCGTTCTTTTTTTGCTACTATAAAAGAAAGAATATTGAAGTATAAGTCAACAAGCTTCCTAACTTTCATGAAAAAATGTTTCTGCCTTATTAAAATTCGGGAATAAAGCGAGGAGATGGGAAATGGGTACTTTGTTATCGCAGAACAGTCGAATAAAGCAGGAGGAGCTTCAATCGCTTTGGGAATCTCTGCAGCAAAAAGTGGATCGGATGATTGGGCAGCTGGGGGACAAGTCGCCGCATGTTGCGCCTCAAGATACCGGCATCTATGACGATATGCGCCTCGATTGGTGGACGGCAGGATTTTGGCCGGGCATTCTTTGGATCATGCATGACATGACGGGCAAGGAGCATTACAAGGAAGCGGCTTGGGAGTGGGACGGCAGATTTGAACGTAAAATGATGGAGGACAACAACTTCCACCATGACGTCGGTTTTCAGTTTTTGCCTTCGGCGATTATGAAATACAAGGTGACGGGTGATCAAGACGGCAAACGCCGCGGCTTGGCCGCAGCGAATTTCCTAGCTGGCCGTTTTAATCTGGCGGGGGGCTTCCTGCGTGCATGGAACCAAGAAAAGACGGGCTGGTCGATCATCGATTCGGCAATGAACTTGTCCGTCTTATTCTGGGCGGCCGAGGAGATTGGCGATCCGCGTTTTGCCCATATTGGCAGAACGCATGCAGATACGATAATTAAGCACTTTATTCGCGAGGACGGATCGGTTAATCATATCGTAAGCTTTGATCCATCGTCAGGCGAAGTCATTGAATCGTTAGGCGGGCAAGGCGCGGGACCGGACTCCGCTTGGAGCCGCGGGGCCGCTTGGGCGCTGCACGGCTTGGCAAATGTATATCGCTATACGGGCGATAAAAAATATCTATATGCGTCGCAGCGGGTCGCGCATTATTTTATGGCGATGCTTCCAGCCGACAGCATCCCGCATTGGGATTTTCGCGCGGCAGAGTCGCTCGGCGAAGAGCCGCGTGATACTTCGGCCGCTGCATGCGCGGCTTCGGGGTTAATCGAGCTGGCGGAAGCGCTGCCCGAGATACAGGCCCGTCCATATCGCGAAGCGGCTGAGCGGATCTTGCAATCGCTTACTACTAGCTATGGCACTTGGGACCGCCCTGAGCATGAGGCCATCCTGCTGCAAGGAACGGGGAATAAGCCGGCAAACTCCAATATTAACGTCTCGCTTATTTATGGAGACTATTACTATATCGAAGCGGTCGCCAAGCTGATGGGTTGGAAGCGCCGTATTTTTTAATAGACGAAGCACAATTGATCAAACGTAGAGGTGAACGATGAAAACATTGAATCTAACCAATTGCTGGGAACATTACCGAGGCTGCCTAGGCGGGGTGTTTGAAGTATGGCGGGAAGATAAGCTAAAGCAGACGATCTATCATCTTCCTTGGGAAATGGTGAGTCTTCCGCATTGCTTTAACGAATATGATTCGGTTGATCCGGATGTCAAATATTATCAGGGGCAGGGCTGGTATCGAACAAGACTTGATGTGAGCAGCCCCTACCCGGATGGGAGGACGCTGCTGCGGTTCGAAGGTGCGGGGCAAAGAGCTGCCGTCTACGTCGGTACAGAAGAAGTAGGGAAGCATATTGGCGGCTATGATGAATTTAGGATCGACATTACCGATGCTGCGCTGCGTGCCAAAAGCATTCCTTATTTTAACGGGCAAGTGCCGATCGCAGTCATGACCGACAACAGCCGCGATCTTCAGACGATTCCATCGGACATCAGCGATTTTAATCTGTACGGGGGCTTGTATCGCGGCGTGCATCTCGCATATGTGCCGAGCGTATCGCTGGACCGCGTGCATATATCGGTTAAGACGGATTCGCGGGAAAAAGCTACGGTCCAAATACAAGCAAGGCTTTACAATCCGCAGCAAAAGCAGTCGCCGCTTCACTTGGCCGGAGTCGTTCGCGACCCTTCTGGAAATGAGGTAAAGCGGTTCGCCATTGAAGCATTGCCATGGGAAGGCATGCAGGAGTGCGCGGCGCTCGAGCTTCGCTTGCCTTCCTTATGGAGTCCCGAGCATCCCTCCCTATACACTTGCGAGATTAGACTCGAGAGTATTCATGGCATTGACGAAGCTGTTGAAAGGTTTGGCGTCCGGTTCTATGAATTTGTAGAAAAAGGCCCCTTCCTGCTGAACGGTACAAGGCTGCTCATTCGGGGAACGCATCGGCATGACGATCATGCGGGAGTAGCCGCTGCCATGACAGACGACATGGTCCGAGAAGAGCTTGCGCTGATCAAGGATATGGGGGTTAACTTTCTGCGGCTAGGCCACTATCAGCAGTCAAAATTGGTGCTGGACCTATGCGACGAGCTTGGCATTCTAGTATGGGAAGAAATCCCTTGGTGCCGCGGCGGTCTAGGCGATGATGATTACAAGCGCCAATGCCGTGACATGCTTGGGGCGATGATCGAGCAGCATTACAATCATCCGTCGGTAATCATTTGGGGACTCGGCAACGAGAACGATTGGGAAGGCGACTTTGACTATTTCGATCAGGAGCAAATCCGTGTTTTCATGAAGGAGCTGCATGATCTTGCCCATGAGCGCGATCCGCATCGGGTAACGGGCATTAGGCGCTGCGAGTTTTGCAAGGACATCGTCGATGTTTATTCGCCTTCGATATGGGCCGGCTGGTACAGAGGCATTTATCCCAAATACGAGGACTACAGCCGCCACGGTTTCGAGCATACAAGCCGCTTCATCCATATGGAATGGGGGGCTGACGCGATGGCGGGCAGGCATGCCGAGCAGCCATACACCGGATTTCAAACGATTTCAGCGGAAGCGACTGCGGAGGAGCGTGACGGCGACTTCTTAATGACTGGCGGAGACCCGCGCGTGTCGGCAGACGGCGATTGGTCAGAGACCTACTTTTGCGATTTGATCGATTGGCATTTGAAGACGCAGGAGAAAATGGACTGGCTGACAGGAACGGCGCAATGGGTATTCAAAGATTTCTCTACGCCGCTCAGGCCGGATAATCCGGTACCATACGTCAACCAAAAAGGTGTTGTCGAGCGTGATTTGACGAAAAAAGAGGCGTATTATGTTTTCCAATCCTACTGGAGCGATAAGCCGATGGTTCGTATTTACGGTCATTCATGGTCGACAAGGTGGGGAGGAATTGGCGAGAGGAAGAAGGTGCGTATCTACTCCAATTGCCAAACAGCAGAGCTGTTTATAAACGGTAAGAGCTGCGGCAGGAAAAATCGTGATTCGCAAAGCTTTCCTTGCGCGGGTCTAAGCTGGGATATTGTTTTTCAGAGTGGCGTTAACACACTGCGAGTCGTGGCGGAAAAGGACGGCGTTACGGTATCGGATGAACTGCAATTCGATTACCAAACGGAGCGTTGGACGGAGCCGGCTTCCTTGCGGATGACCGCAAAGAAGCTTCCGCAAGGAACGGTGCTCCTAGAGGTCGAAGCATTCGATAGCAAAGATCGGTTTTGTCCCGACGCTGCTAACTTTATCCGGTTCTCGCTCGCTGGCGAAGGCAGGCTGATCGACAATCTCGGGACAGCCCGCGGAAGCAGATATGTCCAGCTGGCGAATGGGAGAGCGTCGATTCAAGCGGAATATGCCGAAGGCGGCGTTGCGTCTGTATGCGTCATATCGGAAGGATTGAAAGGCGCGGGCTTAGTATTGTAACAAGGTGGGTAAGCGTCGTCCGAACGTAGAAAAGGAGTGGAATATATGATCGATACGAGGCTGGATTGGTCATCCTTCTTAGGCAGGCATGATCTGACTTGGTCGGTAAAGCCTGTTTCCTGGGATCAAGGCGCCTTTATCGGCAACGGCTGGCTTGGCGCTATGGTTTACGGCGAGGAACACCGTTTGAAACGAAATGTTCTTCGATTCGTGCTAGGGCGAACAGATGTGACGGCAAGACGTCCGGATGGTGGGTTTTCTCCCCGTGTGCCGATTGGCGAATTGCATTTGGAGCTGGCAGGGTGGATTTATCAGCCGACCAGTATGCGGCTTCATTTATGGGATGCGGAGCTTAAGGCGGAAATTACGACGACCGCTGGAGCCGTCAAGCTAAGAGCCATCGCGCATAGCCGTGAAATGGTCATGGCGGTGGAGCTGGAGACGTCGGAAGGTGAAGGCAGTGCAGCCTTCCGGTGGTATCCCTATTCGGAAGTTGATCCGATTCTGCACAATGCGGACGGCCGCAATCTGAATCAATATATTCCGGAAGAGGAAGTTACAAGGTCAGTCAAGAACGGCATCGAGATCGCCCTAACCGCATTCAAGCCCGATGGGACAGGCGGCTGCGCGACTGCCTGGGCCGAGATAGAGCTGGATGGAGTTTCAACGGGATTTGATAGACGGCGCATTCTTTATTTGTCGGTCATGAACGGCGCGAATGAAACCTCAGCGGAGCAAGCAATGGAAGCGGTAAACGTTGCACGTCGGCAGCCATGGGATGCGTGGGTTTCGCAGCATCGCAGCTGGTGGCATGCCTATTATCCGCAAAGCTTCCTTTCGATTCCCGACACGCAGCTGGAGGGCTTCTATTGGATTCAAATGTATAAGCTCGCATCGGCGACACGGTCAGACGGCATGATGATCGACAATCAAGGACCTTGGCTTACTTCATCGCCTTGGCCGGGCGTTTGGTTCAACATGAACGTGCAGATGTCTTACTCTCCCGTCTATGCGTCTAATCGGTTAGAGCTTGGCATGTCGCTGGTCAAAGCATTCCGGGAGCAATTTGATCAATTGGCCTTGAATGTACCCGAGGAGTACCGACAGGATTCAGCGGGTCTCGGACGGAGCTGCAGCTACGATCTGGTTAGCCCCGTCGATGACGAGAAGGGGAACCTGCTGTGGGTATGCCATAATCTGTGGCGCCAATACCGATATTCGATGGATGCGGATTTACTGAAGGAATTGTTGTATCCGCTGCTGCGTCGGGCTGTACGCTTCCATATGCGATTGCTGGCGGAAGGTGAGGACGGCCTGTTTCATTTGCCGCCGACTATTTCACCGGAATACGGCTCATTCCTGCAGTTGACGGTGCCGGACGCTCATTATGATCTCGCACTGCTCGAATGGGGAATCCGCACGCTGCTGCGCATAAGCGAACCGTCAGAGCGTGACGGGATTGCAGAAGCAACGGGGCTAGGTGCCGAGCGGCAGGAGTGGACGGAAACGCTAGGGCGTCTCGCTCCTCTTCCCGTGGACGAGACCGGTTACATGATCGGCCGGGGACAGCCTCTAGCGTTCGGGCATCGGCACTTCAGCCATTTGATGGCCGCTTTTCCTTTGCATACTGCGAATATGGACTCAGAGGAAGAGAGGGCACTCATAAATCGCTCGCTTCGCCACTGGTTTTCGAGGGAAGGAGACTTGCGCGGCTTTACGTTCACGGGAGCGTCTTCCATTGCGGCAACAATCGGTCTAGGAGACGAAGCGCACGCTTACCTGAAATCGCTGCTCCATATATTGAAATCAAACACGATGTACAAGGAGGCCGGACCGGTTATCGAGTCGCCGCTCGCGGGCGCGGAAGCCATACATGATATGCTGCTGCAGAGCTGGGGGGAATGGATTCGCGTGTTTCCGGCGCTGCCTGGCACTTGGAAGGAAGCAGCCTTCCATGACCTGCGCGCAGAGGGGGCTTTCCTTGTCAGCGCGTTACGCTCGAGCGGAAAGACGTCGTGGATTCGGGTCAAAAGCTTGGCCGGAATGCCTTGTCGTCTAATAACTGATATGACTGACGGGGCAAGCGTAACGGCAAGCGGTGGAGCGAAGGCGATTCCGCTAGGGGACGGGCGATTTGAATTGATGCTGGCTAAAGGGGAAGAGATTGTATTGTCTGGAGTGAAAGCAGCGGGCAATCCCGCTTTGGGTAACGGAGACCGTTTGCCGCAGGTTCGTCCTGTAGCGGCAGAGCTGCATTTATGCGGGTACTTCGGAGGCTTCAAGCCGTGGAGGCTGTACGGAATCCCAATCTGGACTGCCGAGTAAATTTGTTGCGAGGGGAGCTTGTACAAGGTGCTGACGATGGATACGCTTTGCGAATGGCGAACGGATCTGGAAGAAGTAAAGGCGAAGGCTGACCGCTCGCTGGAAGCGCCATTGATCGGCATTACGGAATGCCGATCGGCGTTAAGCCCAGGCGGCAAGCACGATTATTACTCCAATGGCGATTATTGGTGGCCTAATCCGGTTACGCCAAACGGGTTGCCATACGTCCGAAGGGATGGCGAATCGTACCCAGGGGCATTCACCGCGCATCGCGAAGCGCTTCGCGAAATGCGGACGCATACGGCCAATCTTGCGGCGGGTTACGCGGTTTCAGGCCGTCGTATTTACGCGGACAAAGCGGCGGCGTTTCTTCGCTATTTTTTCCTGGATGCATCGACCCGCATGAACCCGCATCTCCGATATGCTCAGGCGATTCCTGGCGTTTGCCCGGGACGTGGCTTTGGCATCATTGATACGCTTCATCTAATCGATGTCCCTGCTGCGGCGGAAGTGATTGAAGCGGCAGGGGCGCTCTCAGAACGTGAAGGGTTATTGCTGAGAAGGTGGTTTGCGGATTATCTTGAATGGATGCTGACGCATCCTTACGGTCTGGAAGAACGGGATGCATCGAACAACCATGCGGTATGCTGGACCGTGCAAGCAGCCGCATTCGCATCGTATACGGGCAATGCTGCCGTGATGGCCATGTGCAGGGAGCGTTACAAACGTATTTTGCTGCCCTCGCAAATGGCGGCAGACGGCAGCTTCCCGCTCGAGCTGGCACGCACGAAGCCATACGGCTATTCGATATTTGTGCTCGACAATATGGCAACGCTTTGTCAATTGCTGTCCACGCCGGATGATGATTTATGGCGTTTCCGTCTTCCGGATGGGAGGGGAATTCGGCTCGGTCTTGATTATTTGTATCCTTATCTGGCGAATAAGCCGAGTTGGCCGCTCCCGCCCGACATCGAGCATTTCGAAAGTTGGCCGGTACGGATGTCCTTCATGCTTTATGCGGGACTTGCCTTTCAAGATGTGCGTTACTTGGATTTATGGCTAACCTTGGCTCCTGATTCAACAGTTCCGGAAATCCGCCGGAACACGGTAATCCGTCAACCTATGCTCTGGTTAATGCAGACGTAATCGATGAATTTGTAAAGAGAGGACTGTAGTTCCGTTATATTAGCGTTTTGACCATGTAGGCGTAACAAGCGGACAGGAGATCCTTTATTTCCATTTAAACGGGGTTTAATTGCTTTTCTGAAGTGATTAACGGAACCTGAGTCCGCGAACTGCACAATAATCGTTGATATAGAAAAAATAAAGGATTCTCTGTCCGCCGAAGATCTCATTTACACCATCGACCCATGCCTGATTAGTTCCAATCGCAGATTGTGGAGGAGCAAACGAGGGGACCTCATAACTCACTGTTAGGTGGGGAAGAGGTCCTTTTTTTATATGCAAAATTTAAATCTAAACGGGGGATAAAAAAATCACAATTGGGCTGGTACAAGACTAGGCGCTGCATACGGCAGGTGAAAACAAGAAGGGTGTCGAATACAAAAAATGTTACAGTAGCTTCAGCATGGGTCGGGGGGTTCAAGGTGAGTTATGGCTATGATCAAATTCCGTACGCACAGCATCATCATTACTTGGCTAATTTCATACATATCTGTCCTGTTAGTCCCGATTATTATTAGCGGAATTATATATGCGGCGACCTGGCATGTAGTAGCGTCGGAGGTTAACCGGGCCAATGAATCTCTTCTTAATCAGATGGAGCAAGCGATTGACAGCAATCTTCTGGATATTGAGCGGCTAAGCACGGAAATGACGTTAAGCAATCGGCTTGCCGGTTTTCTTGACGTTGAAGCCCCTATCCAAGATCCTGATTATTACACGCTGACCGGAATTGCAAAGGACTTGCGCATCTATAAAATGGCTAACGACTACATAGAAGAGATCTATGTCTATTATAAAAACAGCGATACGGTCATTTCCTCGCGGGAGCATCTGGACAGTCAAAGGCTGTTCGAAATGATGCATACCGATGGGATGGACAAAAACAGATGGACAGCGATTTTCGGCAAACGGTATACGAATGAATATGTGCCGATCACTTATAGGGAAGATGGACAAGCATCGAAGGCCGTCATGTACGCCCGCTCGCTTACCCTCGATAATTCGGAGCAGGAGGGCGCCGTCTTATTGTTTATTATTAAGGATTCCAGTTTGCTCGCGAATATATCATCCAGCAACAAAGCTTCCATCGTTATACTCGATAAGGAAAACCGTTTGATCGCTTCGACCGGCAATGCATACGGCTCCGCTGATTTTACGAATGAGAAATTAAAGGGCACAAGCGGGATGTTCTATCAAGGCACAGGAAAACAAAAAATAGCCGTTTCCTATACGGTTTCCGGAAAAACGGGCTGGAAATATATATCGCTCATTCCGGCTAACCTATTTGACGAGAAAATGAAGCTCGTAAAAAATTTAATCTATATCAGCCTCATTCTCAGCCTTCTCTTAGGTGGAATTGTTACTTATTTATTCTTAAAACGGAACTACAACCCGATGAATACTCTGATTCGAAGTCTAGTTACGCGTTCGGGCATTTCCTTTGAGGCAGGCTCGAATGAGTTCGGTTATTTAAAAACGCTGCTCGATGATACTTTTGCAGAGAAAGAAAAGAATGGGGAACGATTTGAGCGGCATCGAAATTCGATTCGCTCCCATTTTCTTCAAGGGCTGTTGAAGGGGCAGCTTGATGGGCATATGCCAATGCAGGAGTCGCTTGAGGTTCATGCGATTACGCTCGCTTCTAACCGATTTGCTGCCTTGCTGTTCTCCGTCGATCATTACGGTAAATTTGAAGTGTCAGGCCTCATCGATCTTCCGAAGGCAAAGCTGGTGCACTTTCTTGTGATGAACGTGGCCGAAGAAGTGGTGGAAGGCAGTCATCAGGCCTACACGACCGAGATCGACAACCTGCAAGCCTGCATTATCAATTTCAAGCAATACCGCGATGACGACGAATTAATGGCTATAGCGGAGCGGGTTAAAGTGTTTATGCGCGATCAATTCGGTGTTCATCTGACGGTTGCGGTCAGCAATGTCCATGAGCAGCTGGAAGGGATCGCTTTGGCCTATCAAGAGGCAATGACTGCGCTTGAGTACCGCCTAGTCATGGGAAGCGGAGAAATTATTCGGTACGGCGACCTGTCGGAAGCAACCCGGGAATCTAGGAGCTACTATTATCCGCTGCATATTGAGCAGCAATTGATCAATCTAATCAAAACAGGCGATTATGATAAAGCGAAGGCGATGCTCGACGAGATTGTAGAAATCAATATATCGGGCGCCGCGATATCGGTTCCGCTTGCCAAATGCCTCCTATTTGATTTAATCAGCACGATTCTCAAAACCTTGAGCGAAATCGGATCAAGCGATAAAAGAGACTTGATGGATCAGATTAATCCGGTGGATCAATTGTTCGCCTGCGAGACGATAAAAGAAATGCAGGTCCAAATCAGTGAAGTTCTAAAGCAAGTATGCGACTCCATTCAGGATGAGAAAAGCAGCGAAAACAGCCGGCTCAGTCAACAGGTCATCGCTTATGTGGAGCAGCGCTACAGCTCCGATGATTTGAATATTACCGCACTGGGTGAAGCCTTCGATCTGACCCCTTCCTATCTGTCGAAGCAGTTCAAAGCACAGACGGGAGAGGCGCTTCTTGAGTTCATTAACAAAACGCGCATCGGAGGCGCCAAGCAGCTACTACGGACGACCTCCCTATCCGTAACGGAAATAGCCAGAGCGGTGGGATACTCCGACATTAATACCTTCAATCGAATATTTAAAAAATATGAAGGCATTACCCCGGGCAAATATAAGGATATATTGTAAAATTGAAAAACGGCTTCGCCCTTTGAACAGAGGCGGCAAAGCCGTTTTTACTTGTCATTTGGCGAATTGCATGAACGGTTTACATATTAGAGATCCATTATTGCTGATTTTGAAGGTCGATTTCTAGTTTTGAAGATATCTTAACCGCTTGATTTTGCTGCACAATGAATGGGCAAGGCAACCATTAACGAGTAGGGGGATTCAAATGAAGAAACGGATTAGAGGCTTCATAGGAATGGCGGTAACGATTTGTCTCGTATCCAGCATGCTTGCGGCTTGTTCCGGAAATAAGAACGAGAAGAACGAGGCTGAACCGGCGGCTTCGCCAAAGACTGATAATTTGAAAGCGGTTACTTATCCGATTGAAACAAATGACACGCTAACATCCTGGGAGCAGATCAATACGAATCTAATTACCTTTTATCCTAACTTGGCTGATTCGCCTTTTGGCCAAGAGCTGGAGAAGCGAACCGGCGTAAAGGTGAAATATTCGCATCCCGCGGACGGTCAGGCGAAGGAGCAATTCAACCTGCTGATCGCTTCCAATAACTTGCCGGATGTCATTGAATACGATTGGAATACGGGTTATCCGGGCGGGCCAGACAAGGCGATTGCGGATAAGGTCATTCTTCCTTTGAATGATCTGATCGACCAATACGCGCCTAATTTAAAGAAAATTTTGAAAGAGAATCCCGAGCTGGACAAAATGCTGAAAACGGACGACGGCACCTATTACGTCTTCCCGATGATTCGTCCCGAGAACGGTACCGTATTCCGCGGTCCGATGATCCGGAAGGACTGGCTGGATGAATTGAACCTGCCTGTGCCGACTACGATTGATGAATGGTACACGGCGTTGAAGGCCTTTAAGGAGCAGAAGGGAGCAACCGCCCCGTTTACATTGCAATACGGCGTGGAATTCAACATCCAAGATGCGTTCATTGGCGCGTATAAAACGGCCAACCGGTTCTACATCGATGATCAAGGCCAAGTGAAGTACGGTCCGATCGACGCGCAATTTAAGGACGCGATAGCCTTGCTTCGCAAATGGTACTCGGAAGGTTTGATCGATAAGGATTTTGCGCTGAACAACGACTCCAAATCCCTTGACAGCAAAATGATGAGCAACGCGTCCGGCGCAACGGTTGGCTTGCTAAGCGGCGGCATGGGCCGATGGATGGAGACGGGCAAAAAACAAAACGAGAAATTCCAGTTGGTCGCTGCCCCTTATCCTACGCTGAACAAGGGAGAAAAAGCATTTATCGGCCATAGGGACTTCTATTATAATCCGATTGCGAGCAAGGCGATTTCGGCAGATTCCAAAAATCCCGAGCTTGCGGTGAAATGGATTGATTACGCATACAGCGAAGAGGGCGCCATGCTCTTCAACTTCGGTATTGAAGGCGTGAGCTACACGAACAACAACGGTACGCTGGCGTATACGGAAAAAATTACGAAAGATCCGCAATATACGCTGCAGCAAATGATTTCCCAGTATACGAAGCCTAACGGCCCGTATAATGGCGATGCCCGCAAAAATAACTTCAATTCGTTCAAGGAGCAGGACGAGACTTTGGTCATTTGGTCCGATACCGATGCAGCGAACCATATTATGCCTGCATTCATTACACCGACGCTGGATGAATCCAAAGAGGTTGCGAAGCTGATTACAGCTATTGCGAGCTATAAGGAGGAAATGCTGCTGAAGTTTATTATGGGCCAAGAGCCGATCGAAAAATTTGACGCGTACGTAGAACAGATCAAGAGCATGGGCATCGAAAAAATAACAAAAATCTATCAGGACGCGTACGATCGTTACAAACAGCGTTAAATGCCAAAATCTCATGCGGAAGGCAGCTGGCGAATCGCTTCATGCCTTCCGGCCAACAAGAATGGAGTGAAGCAGAAATGGCTGCGCCAAACATAAAAACCGCCCCTGCATACTTACCCAGGAAGAGAACGGGCATCTTGCTTGATATAAGCAAAAACAAATGGCTCTATATGATGCTCCTGCCGGTTATCCTTTATTATTTGGTCTTTCATTACGGGCCCATGTATGGAGCATTAATTGCATTTAAGGATTTCTCTCCGCGGCTTGGCATCTTAGGGAGCGACTGGGCAGGGTTTGAGCATTTCCGGACTTTTTTTACCGGCGCTTATTTTTGGCGAACGATAAAGAATACGATCATGATCAGCTTCTATGAATTGGTTTTTGGTTTCCCCGCACCGATTATTTTGGCTTTGCTGCTCAATGAAGTGAAACATACGCTTTTCAAGCGGGCTGTGCAAACCATTACCTATATGCCTCATTTTATTTCTCTAGTCGTGATATGCGGCATCATTAAAGACTTCACTTCCAGCGAAGGGGTCATTAACGACTTCATCGCGTGGATAGGGGGAGAACGCGTCACCTTCCTGCTTGAGCCGGACATGTTCCGTTCGATCTATGTGTCATCCGGCATTTGGCAAAATATAGGCTGGGGGACGATTATCTATTTGGCAGCGCTGACAGGCATCGATAACGAGCAATATGAAGCGGCGCGAATGGATGGAGCCGGAAGGTGGAAGCAGCTCATCCATGTGACGGTTCCGGGAATTTTGCCTACCATCATTATTTTATTAATTTTGGAAATCGGCCGCATGATGAATGTAGGGTTTGAGAAAATCATTTTGCTCTACAATCCGACCACCTATATTACGGCGGACGTCGTTTCCTCTTATGTCTACAGGGTGGGCCTTCAGGATTTCAACTTTAGCTTCAGCTCGGCCGTAGGCCTGTTTAACTCCTTTGTCAATTTTACGTTATTGATAACGGCTAACTGGATAAGCAGAAAATGGAATGAAACGAGTTTGTGGTAGGAGGTACACCAAGATGAATCGAGCAACGTTTGGAGAGAAGATTTTCGATATCGGAAACGTACTGTTTCTGTTAATCATGATGATGGCAACCGTATATCCGATCGTTTATGTATTGTTCGCGTCTTTAAGCGATGCGGGTCAGCTTATGGCTCATAACGGGTTTCTATGGAAGCCAGCCGGTTTTTCGATCGAGGCCTATGAGAATGTGCTCCGAAATCCGATGATCGGAAAAGGTTACTCGAATACCCTTTTTATCGTAGTGGCGGGCCTAACGATTAACATTTTGCTGACTTCTTTCGGATCCTACGCCTTGTCGCGCAAAAGCCTTAAATACCGCAAGCCTATTATGATGGGCCTTGTCTTTACGATGTTCTTTAACGGCGGGCTTATCCCTCTCTATTTAACCGTCAAAGGGGTGGGGCTATCCGACTCCTTATGGGCTTTGATTATTCCGCAAGCTGTAAACACGTTCAATTTGATTTTGATGAAAACAGCCTTTGAAGCTATTCCCGACGCGCTTGAGGAATCGGCCAAAATCGATGGCGCCAATGATTTTACGATATTGTTCCGTATTATTTTGCCGCTGTCGCTGCCGGTTGTTGCGGTTATGCTGCTCTATTACGGCGTAAGCCACTGGAATTCGTGGTTCTATGCGCTGATCTTTTTGCAGGAAAGAGCGTTGTTCCCGCTTCAATTAATATTGCGTGAAATTTTGCTGCAGGGCGAAGCCAGCAGCATGGCTACTGGCGCTTCCGATATGGATGCGGCCGCTCTGTCCGCCACATTGAAGTATGCGACGATTATTGTAGCGACCGTACCTATTTTGTGCGTTTATCCATTTTTGCAAAAGTATTTCGTGAAGGGCGCTCTTATCGGGGCAATAAAGGGGTAAAGCAAGGTAATGCTGTTGAACGTATAAAATAGAGACCGTCGAGTGGCGATCTTTGTTATTTTGTTGATACCCTATGGCTATTGCGCCACTCGGTCGGCGTCACGCCTACAAACCGCTTGAACACAGTCGCAAAATGCTGGCTTGATTGATAGCCAAGCCGATACGAAATGTCCGTTACGGAGTCTAAGGATTCCGCTAGCTGGCGGCAAGCTGCCTTCACGCGAAGCCGCTCGACGAAAGTGATCGGCGGCTCCCCGGTATATTCCTGAAAGGTGCGATAGAAATGGGATGCGCTGACGCCAGCAGAGGCAGCGAGCTCATCAACAGTAGGACGCCAATCCGGTTGTTGGCCCATTTTAGCGATGAGACGATTAAATTGATGCAGAAGATCTGGCGCGATTGAATGAGTGCCGTCATGAGGCTGGATAAAGGCTAGCAGTATATCGATTATAGCGTTTCGTACAGCGGTGCTTTTAAGCGGGCTTTCTATCGTGAGCGCTTTTTTTAACTTCTTGAACGATTGAATGGGAGGCAAGCCAATTTGTGAAACGCGCTGCAGCCTCGAGAGGGCTTGATGAAAGACGATGCTCTCTTCCGGCGCCATCCGAAGCCATCCATGCTCGTGTGGAGCCTTAATAATCAACCACCAAAACTTGCAGGGCTCGATAACGTCGAAGCCTCCGCGGTGCTTCTCGCCGGGACGGGAATGGAACAAATCACCAGCCTGTGTTTCGTAGAGGCCGCCTTCGAGCTCCCAGCTCGCTTTGCCGCGCTCAATGAGCACGAATTCATAACAGCCTGGATGCTCATGCTCGTGGAGCGGCAGCGCTTTGCGCAGCTCGTCGCTGCCAAACAAAACGAATTCCGGTACAAGGGGAATGCGCGCATTATTCTCTACGTCGTATGTCCACCGAGCGCTGCGGGGAGAGGAGTCTGGACCGCCGCTTAATGAAAGCAATCGTTCAGTATCGGAAATCTCTTTTGGCATGATGATAAGCTCCTCTTATGTTTCTATATGCGTTCCATGTTTCTCATCCTACTTCGTAATAACGGGAACGTCAAACGGTGCCTGCAAAGGTTAAGATGAGGGCAAGCACAAAGAAGGAGGATTTATCAATGACTTTACAAGCGGAACGCAAGTATCAAATTACGGAGCAGGACAAGGAATTATTTAATAGGAACGGGTATTGGATCAGTCCAAAGCTGATTGACGATGCGCAAATCGAACGGCTGCGCGAAGCGCATAGCCGGATCTGGTCAGGCGATTATGACGGCGACGGGCAACCGATGAATCATTTTCGGCTAAGCGATAACCCGGACGCGCTGCGCAAGCTGGATAACGGCTGGTGGATTAACGATGAGGTGCGCAAGGTCGTGACGGACCCGTTGATCGGAGAGCTGTCAGCCGATTTGCTCGGTTCGGATGAAATTCGTTTGTGGCATGATCAGATTATTTACAAACCGGGTATTGGCAATAAAATTTCCGGGGACGGCAATGTGGGATGGCATCAGGACTATGGCTATTGGCAATGCTCGAATACGCCCGATATGATTACCGTTTGGATCGCTCTTCAGGACACCGACTTAACGAACGGCGGCATGATGACGATTCTGGGATCGCACAAGTGGGGGCTAATTCCAGACAGCGACTCATTTTTTAATCAAAATATGGAGGAGTTACAGCAGAAGTATTCGGGAGGCCGCGATTGGGTGGAGGAGCCATGCATCTTAAAAGCAGGCCAAGCAAGCTTTCATCATGGTCTTACGTTCCATGGCTCGGGGCCTAACCGGACGAATGATCCGCGGCTGTCCGTCGTTGCGCATGTGATGCAAGGCGGCACTAGCTACCGCGCCGGCGTTCAGCGCCATGACAATATTCGCTTGCTCGGGCCGCGCCCCGTACATGGGCAAGCTTTTGCGAACGACTACTTTCCGGTGTTGTTCAAAAGATAACAAAAAGGCTGCCGAAAATTTTTCGGCAGCTTTCTTGCGTATGCCAAGCCTCACTCGCTCAGTGTTCCGGAAGCAACGAACTGACAAGCAGCGTGAGCGTCTTCGTGTACACGGCATGTGCCGATTGGACATCTCCCAAATGCCCGCCAAAGTAAAGATGGATTACGCCATGAAGCGATGCCCAAGCGATACTCACTACGGCTTCCGTATCATATTGACGAGGCAGGAGCCCTTGTTCTTGAGCAGAGCTGAAGAGGATCAATAATTGCCGCATGGCGGTTACGGTGCCCTGCAAGCTTTCCTCGTCCGGTTTGAAATCCGCGAAAGCGCCTCCGAACATCAGCTTATAGTAGCCCGGGTAACGCTGCCCGAATTGCCAGTAAGTTTCGCCTATATTGTAAAAATACTGGGACGGATCGGCACTTCTTTGCGTCTTCTCGAATTCGCTGGCGAGTATTTTGCAACCCTCCAGATAGAGCTGCTGGGCAAGACCCTCTTTATTGACAAACAAGCTGTAAATGATTTTTGTCGAGCAATCCATCTTCTGAGATACTCGGCGCACCGTAACGGCTTCCGGGCCCTCTTCTTGTAAAAGCGTTGCCGCGGCATCAACAACAAGCTTGCGCAGATTCTCATGATTTTGCAAGCGGGCTTCTTGGTAGGTTTTTAATGTTCGTGCGTTTGTATGGGATGAGGAGGTATCTTGACCGCTCATACGTATCACCTTCGGTTATCGTGTTTTTGTTAGGAAACAACGTTTCTGAATGTTATATGAGGAATATTATACAGTTGAGAGGCAGTTGTCAACGAGGCGGTGATGTACGAAAAAAACGAGATTGACTTTATAACGAGCTCTGGTTACAATGTGATCATTCGGTAACAGTGTTTCCGAACTAAAACAAAGTAACCAAAGGGGTGCACTAATATGACTTTTCAAGGAAAATGGGCGTTAATCACGGGAGCCTCCTCCGGTATTGGAGAGCAATTCGCAAGGCAGCTAGCCAAACAAGGCTGCCATTTGGTACTCGCGGCTAGATCGGAAAGCAAGCTGGAGAGTCTGGCGGCTGAGCTAAAAAAAACGTATCCCATTAAAACCGAGGTGATTCGAGTGGATCTCTCGAAAGAGGGAGCGCCAAGCGAGCTGTACCAGCAATGCCGGCTCAGGAAGGTGGAGATCGAGCTGCTGATCAACAACGCGGGTTTTGCTACGCATGGTTTGTTTGATCAGGTGTCAGGCGAGCGCCAACATGAAGAGGTAATGCTCAATGTAGCGGCTGTCGTCGATATGACCCACTTGTTTTTGCCGGACATGCTGCGAAGAGGCTCAGGTACAGTCATAAACGTAGCTTCAACCGCCGGATTTCAGCCACTTCCCTATATGGCGGTTTATGGGGCGACGAAAGCTTTTGTATTGTCATTCACTGAAGCGTTATATTGGGAGAACCGTGAACGCGGCGTAACCTTTTTCGCGCTTTGCCCGGGCTCGACGGATACGAGCTTCTTTAATGTGGTTGGGACTGAGGCGGCTTCTGTCGGGAAAAAAGATACGCCGGAGAGAGTGGTTGAGGTTGCTTTAAGCGCATTGAAGAATGGGAAGGTATATGTGGTTCCAGGCGTGCAAAATTATATCGGAGCGCAGCTATCGCGGTTCATTACAAGAAAGCAGGGGCTGCGGGTAGTTGGAAACATGCTTCGTCCGCGTGGAGGATCAAGCCTTTATAATATGAGCGGTAATCAATCCGATCTTGCAGGCAGGACGACGATTCGATAGAGCTAACTATTGAAAATAGAGCATCAGGATGAGCCATAACTGCCCCTTTCGAGCACAAAAGGGGCAGGAAGGCTCAAGCCATTAAAGCGCATTTGGTTCAAAGTATCCGCGAGCCAGCCCCCATCGAAGCTTTGGATTCATTGCGCATGCGTACTTTGAACTCCCTCGGCGAGCACTGATTATGGCGCTTAAAAAGCTTGTAAAACTGCGCCATGTTGGAGATGCCGACCTCGTAGCTCACATCCATAATGCTAAGCTCGCTCGTCAGCAATAATAGCTCAGAACGCTTGATCCGTTTGTAGTTGACATATTCCACGAAAGAGATGCCCATCGTTTTTTTGAAATATTTTATAAAATAATGATAGCTTAAATTAAGCAGCGCACTTGCGTCTTCTACGCAAAGCTTATCCTTCAAATGGGCGTTTATATAATCAAGAACCGGCCTTAATCGATTTAATTCCGTTTCCTCCGTGTAGTTCAGCATGTTGCGGCTATCGCTTCTAAGCAGCAGCAGCATCAATCGCTTAATCGCAGCACTTATCGCCATTTCGTAACCTTTCGCCCGCGACTGTGATTCATTAAAAATGTCCATAATAAAAGCATGTGTTTCCCGCTTTGCCGCTTCGTCTATGTCAAAAATGTAATTCAGCTTCTCCAGCGGCTCCGTCAATTCCGAAAAGCAGTACAAATACGGTATGGTGCTCTCGTCAAAATGTTTGCCCAAATCGATCTGAAACACGACATAATGCAGCGTGTCTGCAAGCGGCTTGTGAGAGCGGTGCGGCTGGGATGCCCCTAGCACCATAACGTCGCCGGGTCCGAGGACCACGTAATTGTGTTTGCTTTGTACGCCTAAGTGGCCGTCTATAATCGCTAGAAACTCAACTTCTTTATGATAGTGCCAAGGATGTTTCTCCAGCACGCTGGACTGGTGAGCTTCTAAGGAGATTTCCCATATTTTTAGAAAGAGCAGCGGATTTTGATAAATGACCTCTTCATTGATCGCTTCTGTATGCGTATCGATCGTCGTTTCCATAAAAGGCATGAGCATAACCTCCTATTAGGAGTATACCACTTTTGGAAATGTAACTTCATTAAATACATCTCTATTCCTCGTTTTTTTGTACAAGTGATAGAAGGAGGACATTTTTGAATATAAAAGGGGCATGATATTGCATTTTTTTAAATGCTTGATTTTTCTATACTAGTGGTAGCGATATTACGAAGGAGAGTGCTCGAATAATGACAAAAGTAACGGTATGGAACGAGAATCGTCATGAGAAAAAGAACCCGCTTGTCGGTGAAATATATCCAAACGGCATCCATGGTGCGATTGCAGGCTTTTTGACAGAAGCAGGCTATGAGGCAGGAACGGCAACTTTGGATGAGCCGGAACACGGCTTAACAGATGAAGTATTGAACAACACGGATGTGCTGGTTTGGTGGGGGCATCTTGCGCACGGCGAAGTAACGGACGAGGTTGTCCAAAAAGTGCAGCAGCGCGTGCTGGACGGAATGGGCTTGATCGTTCTTCACTCCGGCCATTTCTCGAAAATATTCAAAGCTTTAATGGGTACAAGCTGCGATTTGAAATGGCGTGAAGCCGATGAGAAGGAACGCCTGTGGGTTGTAGCGCCAAGCCATCCGATCGCGGAAGGCATCGGCGAATTTATCGAGCTGGAAAAAGAAGAAATGTATGGCGAGCACTTTGATATCCCTGCGCCAGACGAGCTTATTTTTACAAGCTGGTTTGAAGGCGGAGAAGTGTTCCGCAGCGGCTGCACCTTTACACGCGGCAACGGCAAAGTGTTTTATTTCCGCCCCGGGCATGAAACTTACCCGACTTATCACAACAAAGACATTCAACGCGTCATTGTGAATGCGGTGAAATGGGCAACGCCTGTCGATCGCAAACGTCCGGTATATGGCAACGCGCAGCCGTTAGAAGCAATCTCGGCGAAATAATCAAGTTAGCAGCCTATATGAATAGTGAAATAACGCTTGGGTGTCTGAGCGTTATTTTTTTATTTTACGAGACGTTACGCCAAAATATTTAAATGATAGGGTTAAAAATAACAATCAGCGGGTTGGCAAATTGGAAATATTCACCCATACTGAAGGTATCTATCTTTAAAAGGGGGTTATTATTCATGGTACCTGCTTTAGAAACGAAATGCGTAAGCTCGCTCGCTAAGGTGTTTCCAGACGAGGAGCTTTTAGACGATATACGATCCAAAGCTTCTGCCTTAAAGAACGAGGTATTCTCTTTCCAAGTCGCATACCGTGCGCAGCATACTGCAAGAGCGATAAGAGATTTGAACATTCAAATTGAAAGCGAGCTTGCTAGTCGAATATCGGTTAAATCGGTAGCGCTTGCTCCTTCCGAATTGCCCTGCTATCCCGATCAGGATGAGCATATCCTCCGTTCAACGCCAGGATTATATCCCGATCCTTTATTTCCAATGGATTCAAATCGGGGCGTGCATGCTGTTCCTCAGCAGTGGCGCTCGCTTTGGATAACGGTTGCATTAGATGGTTCCGCAGAAGCAGGCTTGTATCCTATCCGTATCTTGTTTCTAGACGAATCAGCTGGCTTATTAGCCGAAGAAGTCGTTGAACTTGAGATTATTAACGCTGAGCTGCCGAAGCAGAAGTTAATTCATACCGAATGGTTTCACACCGATTGCTTAGCCGTACATTATGGCGTGGATATGTTTAGCGAAGCGCACTGGACTTTGATTGAAAAGTATGTGGACACCGCTGTTCAGCACGGCATGAATATGCTGCTGACACCGCTGTTTACGCCTCCGCTTGATACGATGGAAGGCGGAGAGCGGCCTACGGTTCAGCTTATTGAGGTTGAGAAGCAGGGTGACCGCTACAGCTTCGGATTTGATCAATTAAAGAAATGGATCGAGATAGGCAACCGTTGCGGGATAGCGTTCTTTGAATTTTCGCATCTGTTTACGCAGTGGGGGGCGAAGCATGCTCCGAAAATAATGGCGACTGAGGACGGAAAGCTTGCGCGTATTTTTGGCTGGGAGACCGATGCGACCGGAGAGAGCTACAAATCGTTCCTGAGACAGTTTTTGCCGGAGCTTGTCCATTTCATTGAGGCGAACAAGCTGGAGCAGCGCAGCTATTTCCATATTTCCGATGAACCTTCTTTGGAGCATTTGCCATGGTATACAAGCGCCAGCGAGATCATGCGTGAGTTTCTAGGCCAATTTCCGATGATCGATGCGTTATCCGACTATGCCTTTTATGAGCAGGGACTGGTGTCCAACCCGATTCCGGCAAACGACCATATAGAGCCGTTTTTATCGAACGGGGTACAAAATTTGTGGACTTATTATTGCTGCGCGCAATACAAGCAGGTTTCCAACCGATTCTTTAGCATGCCTTCGGCACGAAACCGAATAATCGGTTTGCAAATGTACAAATACAATATAGCAGGGTTCTTGCATTGGGGTTATAATTTCTGGTACTCGCAATTTTCCGTAGCGCCCATTCAACCCTTCGAAACGACGGATGCGGGCTGCGCATTTCCATCTGGGGACGCTTACCTTGTTTATCCGGGACCCGAAGGGCCGATTGAGTCTATTCGGTTAAAAGTATTCTATGAAGCTTTGCAGGATATACGGGCGCTTGAGCTGCTTGAGAGCTTAATCGGAAGAGCGGAGACTCTCAAATTTTTGGAAGACGGGCTCGCTGAAGAGATTACATTCGATGTGTATCCAAGAGACCAGAATTGGTTGCTATCGTTCCGGGAACGCTTGAACCAGACGATCAAGCCGCTGTTTGAATCCTAATAGAATCGACTGCCTGCACCATATCCACGCCATTTGATTGGCATGTGGATATGGTGTTTTTTATTGCGTCACTAATCGATCGGCAACTTGTTTGTTTTAAAGGGCCTTTAGCTTGCGATGCACAGGTTGTTGGGGTCTTGGTTATCTTTGATAATAAAAGAAGATCGTTACGAGCATAGGAAAGAAGGTCGAGTGAATACAACATGCAAACAAAAACGAACATGAAGAAAACGGGTATAAACGAAGGTCTTTTCCTGAAAAAGAGCCATTTCAAAAAAATGAGTGCCCAATACCAACTTATACTGTTATCGATTCCTTTCGTTCTCATTCTTATTTTATTCAATTATGTTCCGCTATGGGGCTGGATCATGGCATTTCAGAACTACTCTCCAGCAAAAGGAATAACGGGCAGTTCATTTGTCGGATTGGAAAATTTCAAATTTTTATTTGCCGATGATCAATTTTTAAGAGTGCTTCGAAATACGCTCGTGATGAGCATCATGAGCCTGATCGCTGGTTTTCTCGGTGCGATTATTCTAGCATTGCTTCTTAATGAAGTGCGGATTTCGGTATTTAAACGGACGATTCAAACCTTGACGTACATTCCGCATTTTGTATCGATGGTCGTCATTGCGAATATCGTTCTTACCTTTTTATCGCCGGATGGAGGGTTTATCAATAACCTGCTTCTGCAAATGGGGCTGATCAAAGAGCCGGTCTATTTTATGGGAAAAGGAGAATGGTTCTGGATCATCCATACCTTGGTCGGCGTGTGGAAGGAAATCGGCTGGAGTACGATTATCTATCTCGCGGTCATCGCTGGACTAAATCAAGAGGTGTATGAAGCGGCGGATGTGGATGGCGCGAACAGGTTCAAAAAGATTTGGCATATTACGATTCCCGGCATTATGCCGACTGCGGTCATTTTATTGATTCTATCCGTCGGTTCGATTATTAATACCGGCTATGAATCGCAGTTTCTATTAGGCAACCCGCTCGTTATTGATTATTCGGAAGTGTTGGATTTATATGCGCTTAACCTATCATTTGGCTCACAGCAGTACTCTGCCGGTATCGCGCTGAGCATATTCAAAAGCATTGTCAGTATTATCCTTGTAGTCATCGTTAACTATATTGCGCGAAGAACCGGCAAATCCGGTGTGTTCTAAGGAGGAAAATGATGCGAAAATCGGTTGGAGATATCTCCTTTAGTGTTGTGAACTATACGTTCTTAGCGGTTCTTGGCCTTGTCACCTTGTATCCTTTCTTAAACTTATTGGCGATTTCGTTTAACGATTCTCTAGATTCGCTGCGCGGTGCGGTTTATGTGTTTCCCAATCAGTTCACGCTCGATAATTATCGAGTGGTGTTCCGAACGGACACCTTGCTGAATGCTACCGTTCTTTCGGTGACCAGAACCTTGCTGGGCACGTTTCTATCGGTTCTCTGTACGGCGATGCTGGCTTACACCTTATCTCGCAGGGAGTATATTTACCGCAAAACAATAAATTCAATCCTCATCGTCAGCATGTACGTCAACGGGGGAATTATTCCTACCTATCTATTAATTAAAAATTTAGATATGACGAATACCTTTTGGGTGTATATCATTCCGGGCTTGATCAGCGTATTTAATGTGATCATTATGCGGAGCTACTTCGAGCAGCTGCCGGAAGGATTGATAGAATCGGCGAAGGTAGAAGGCGCATCGGATATCAAAATATTGATGCAGGTCATTCTTCCGATAAGCATGCCCGTGCTGTCAACGATTACCTTGTTTGTCGCAGTTGGCCATTGGAGCTCATGGTTCGATAATTATTTGTATAACAGCAAAGAGAGCTTAAGCGTGCTTCAGTACGAGCTCATGAAAATTTTGATCCAATCAACGAATCAGGTTTCGGGGAATGCGACCGGGTACGTGGACAAAAATGTGCTGGCCCAAACGACGCCGCAGTCGATCAGAGCTACGTTGACGGTGCTCGTTACGATGCCTATCATTTTAATTTATCCTTTTCTCCAGAAGTATTTTATTAAAGGCATGATGATTGGCGCAATGAAAGAATAGCGGATATCACTCAGGATAGACCTGTTAATGATATGATAAATGAGATGAGAGGGTGTTCGAATTGAAAAGAATAGTAACGGTTGGTATTGCGCTTGCTCTTTCCATGTCTTTGCTTGCAGGCTGCGCATCAGATTCAAAGTCATCCAATGATTCAAACGCGGAGTCAGGCTCAGATGGCAAGCAAGAAAAGATCAAAGTAACGATAAGCACTACAGATCCAAAGTTGAAAACGGATACAGCCGTACAAAAAGCGATTTCTGAAAAAACGGGTGTTGAGCTGGAATATATGCCTGTCATTGGCGGCGCGGAGCAGGCGCAGCAAAAATATGAAATATGGCTGGCGTCCGAGGATTATCCTGAAATCGTAAATATGGGCGTTGGAAGCATATCGAAATATAGAGATGGCGGAGCGCTTCTGCCGCTTGAAGATCTGATTGAGCAGTATGGGCCCAATATTAAGAAAAAATTCGGGAAGTTTTATGAATTGCTGCGCGACCCGGATGGGCATATTTATTCGTTAAGCAACGTGAGTCTTTCCGAAGAAACGCCGGCCAATGTCCAAGGATCGTTTGTCGTGCAATACGACGTTCTAAAGGATGCCGGTTATCCGGAAATTAAAACATTGGACCAGCTGTTCGAGGTTCTGCAAGCGTATGTGTCAAAGCATCCAACGATTGATGGCAAAGAAACAATTGCTTTTTCAGGCGCCGGTGCGGACCTGACTTATAATAATCCTGCGATCAGCGCTGCCGGTTTACCGGACCATGGACGCTTCTCCATCGACAGCGAAAATAATGTCCATGTCGCATTTACGGCAGATTACACGAAGAAATACTTTGCGTTTTTGAATAAGCTGCAAAATGCAGGAATGCTCGATAAGGAGATTTTTAGCCTTAATTATGAGACCGCAAGCACGAAGATTGCGCAAGGCCGTATTTTAGCTGGCTATTTCCCGCAATGGGTGCTGGGAGGACCGGAAAAATCGCTGGCTGCAGCGGGTAATACGAGCCGGCAGTTTGCCAAATTCCCAGTCTATTTGGATGAGAGCGTACAGGACCACTCGAATACGGTAACGCCGTCGAGCTCAGGTAATAACTGGGCGATTACGAAAAATGCGAAACATCCAGAACGTATAATTCAATATATTGACTTCCTATTTACAGATGAAGGACAGAAATTGATTAGTTGGGGAATTGAAGGACAGCACTACGATGTTGTAGATGGCAAGCGCGTTCGAAAACCGGAAGTCAATGAAAAGAGCAAGGCCGATCCGGATTACTTCATCAACGAGGGTTTGGCAAGTCCTAACAGCCAGTTCAGCTTTGGTGATGGAGCGAAGCTGGACGATGGCGATTATGCGACACCTCTCACTGCAGAAATGATCGCGAGAAACTATGATGATGCGACAAAAGAAGTTTTAAATACATTCAACAAGACGATATGGGCTGACTTCTTGCCGAAGCCAGAATACATTCCTGCTTACCTCTGGCAGTTGAATGCTCCCGAGAACTCTACCGCCATTATGAAAAAAATGGAGCAAATTTGGCAGAAAGAAACGCCGAAAATTATTTTATCCAAAACAAATGAGGATTTCGAATCCGCATGGAACAGCTATATCCAGCAATTAGACAAAGCCGGGGAGAAGAAGCTTGAAGAAATGTGGTCGGAAACGTGGAAGCGATATGTTGAAGTCTACAACAAGGCGACAAGTAATTAATCATTCGTACGAGGATGGAGGGGCTATGCAATGTTATCGAATGATTGGCTGATCACAACGGGGAAATTCAAAGCAGAGGTGTCATTTTGCCAAAATGATGCTGAAATCGTGATGACGAATGGGTTAATTAAGCGAGCTTGGCGCATATCCCCTAATGCCGCAACGGTTGCGTTTGAAAATCTAATGACTGCCGAGACGTTAATTCGTGGCGTGAAGCCCGAGGCGATGATTGAAATGAACGGGCAGGTATTTGAGGTCGGCGGGCTGAAGGGCCAACCGGATTATGCCTATTTGCGCAATGAATGGCTCGATGAGATGAAATCGGATGCTAGCGCCTTTCAATTCCAAGGTTATGAGCTTGGGGCAACGGAGGAGAGATTTGCTTGGGGACGCAATCGCTTCTCGGACAAGCAAGCGGCATGGCCGCCGCCGGGGGTGTCCCTCCAATTGCATTTTGCCCCTCCGGGCGATTCGTTAGCAGGCATCCGTCTCACTGTTCACTATGAAATGTACGACGGAATTCCGCTGATTTCCAAATGGCTAACGATTGCCAATAACAGCGGAAACCGGGTGAAATTGAAAACATTCAAAAGCGAGATTTTAGCCATCGTGGAGTGGGAATCCCCTGTTGAAACACCTGAACGCTGGGAGTACCCGAATCTCCATGTTGAAAGCGACTATGCCTTTCAAGGCATGACCTTTAAGAAGTCGAATCGCACAACGAACTGGGTGCCAGATCCGGATTATACCACCCAAATTAATTATGAGTATTTAACGCCGGCGTTATTGGAGAGCCGTCCGCCGATCGGGCCGGATGTATGGATAGGGGCAGGCGAGAGCTTCGAAACCTTTCGGACGTATGAACTGATCCACGATAGCACGGACCGAGAACGAATGGGGCTTGCGCAGCGGCGGATGTATCGTACGCTTTCCCCATGGGTTACCGAAAATCCGATTATCATGCATGTACTTAGCATGGAGCCGGATGTCATTAAGGAAGCTATTGACCAGTGCGCCGAGGTAGGCTTTGAGATGTTGATTTTATCTTTTGGCAGCGGCCTTAATATGGAAGAAGAGGATCCGGACTATATCGCAAAGATTAAGCAGCTGTCGGACTATGCGCATGGGAAAGGGATCGAAATCGGCGGTTACTCCCTGCTTGCGAGCCGGAGCGTTAGTCCGGAGGATGATATCGTAAATCCCCAAGGGGCCTATTATATCCACTCTCCATGTCTTGAGAGTCACTGGGGACAGCAATATTTCCAAAAGGTGAAATCGTTCTTAGAGCAAAGCGGGATGGGCGTATTTGAGCATGACGGCTCCTATCCTGGGGATATATGCGAGTCCAACGATCACCCCGGACATCATGGGAAAGAAGATTCCCAGTGGCTGCAATGGAGAAGAATAACCGATTTTTATAAATGGTGCCGAAGCCAAGGCATTTACTTGAACGTGCCGGACTGGTATTTCCTGAGCGGCTCGAATAAAACGGGAATGGGATACCGGGAAGTGAACTGGTCACTGCCGAGAGAGCGGCAAATTGTCATTGGCAGACAAAATATTTACGATGGAACATGGGAAAAAACGCCGAGCATGGGCTGGATGTTTGTCCCGCTGACGGAATACCATGGCGGTGGCGCGGATGCGACGATGGAGCCGCTAAGCGAGCATCTGCCTGATTATGAAGCGCATTTGATCAACAACTTCAGTGCTGGCGTGCAAGCGATTTATCGCGGGTTTCGCCTATTCGATTCCGAAGCAACAAAACAAGCGGTTAAGAGCAAGGTTCAATTTTTTCAAAAATACCGTGCCATACTGGAATCCGATATTATCCATATCCGCAGGCCAAGCGGCAGGGATATCGATTGTATTCTGCACGTCAACCATGCGCTTCCCGACAAAGGGCTGGCGGTTGTCTACAATCCAATGGACCATGCCGTGTCGCAGACGTTGAAATTGCCGCTCTATTATACGGGTTTAACCGGCACCGCAACCGTCCAAGAACAAGAGGGGCCATCCGAGGCGTATGCTCTTGATCGAAGCTGTCATATTGAATTGCATGTGGAGATCGCGCCAAGGTCGGCAACTTGGTTTTTGATTCATTAATGAGTTAATTGGCAGTATAGTGGATAGCCGAATCTCTCCTATGAGATTCGGTTATTGCATTAGGTATGGAGGATCAGGGCCTATGAAGATCAGAACAAAAATATTTTTCACAACAGCGCTGGTCGTGATTTTTTTATTAGGTTCATTAACCTATTTTATGACACGTTTCTCGAGTCATATTTTGATGACAAAAATGGAGCAGGACGTGGGCTTCTCCACATCGCAGCTTTCGCAAAACATTGATTCCCTGCTTCAGTCTTATGAACAAGTGATCGACTCCCTTTATACAAATTCAGAGCTGCAGAGCAGACTATTAACCCAATACGATTCGGTCATCGAGGCGCAAGACGTTTATTTTGATTATTATTTGCCTTTTGTCAATTGGGTCCGCGGGTCCAAAAATATTTTGCGGCTAATGGTGTATACGAACAATCCGACTTTTCAATTTGCAGATGTGAAATGGATCGATGAAGAGATAAAACAGTCTGAATGGTTTAAGACAACGCAGCAGCCAGACAAAAAACTGGTCAAAACGTGGACGAACCTCGGAATTGATCCTTATTATCGCTTTCGCGTCATTCGCCTGACTCAGAGGATGAACAATCCGGTTATCAATTCCCAAGTCTATGTGACGATTGATCTGCAGGAACAGCTGCTGCAAAACCTGATTTCCAAAGAAAACCAGAAGCAGCGGTTTATTATTGGTTTGCCGAACGGGCAAGTCGTATTGGATAGCTTCTTGGACAGCAAAGCGCCGCTTTTGGTTCGGGATTATAGCTTTTATAACCAGATCGAACAGGCAAATGAAGGTAAAGTCGTCTATGTGAAAGAAAATAATGAACGGTATTTGTTGACGGTCAAGAGCCTGGATTCCCGTTCCAGCGTAAGAGGATTAAAGGCGATTGTGTTAACGCCGACCGGCGAGCTAACAGCCAAAGTGAATGAGATGAAACGAATTGCCATCATGCTGTTGGTTTCTTCGATCATTATTGCCGTCCTTATGATGTATACCATTTCCACCAAGCTGACCAAAAGACTGATGCTCTTGGCTGCCAAGATGAGGACGGATAATATTACGCAATCCTACTCGCAAATTGCGTTAACCGGCAACGACGAGATCAGCCAACTGGGGCTAATCTATAATCAAATGATTTTGCGCAACAGTTTGCTCATCAAGGAAGTCTATGAATTTGAATTCAATAAGAAGGAGCTCGAATTAAGAGCGAAAGAATCAGAGCTGTATGCGCTTCAAACGCAAATTAATCCCCATTATTTATTTAATACGCTGAATGCCATTCGAGGGAACCTGCTTAAGAAAGGCGACAAAGAAAATGCGAATATTATCAAATTGCTCGCACAGTCTTTTCGCAATCTGCTAGGCAAAAGCGGCTCTGTCGTACGGTTGGAGGAAGAGATTGGCATCGTGGATACGTATTTGCGCATTCAATCTTACCGATTTGGCGGGAGGCTGCAATATCAGATCAACATTCCGAAGGAGCACAATATCTATCAGCTGCCGCGGCTCTCTCTCCAGACGCTGGTAGAGAATGCGATCATCCACGCGCTGGAGAAAAATGAAGACGATACGCTGATCTATATCGAATCCCAGGTCATCGATAATGAGCAATATCATATCGTGGTGAGGGATAACGGCTCTGGCATATCGCCTGCAGCACTGGAACAAATCCGGCAGCAATTAAATGATCCCAGCATGGAGCAGGAACGTAATATTGGCTTGCGGAATGTTCATCAACGATTAACCCAAATGTATGGGCCGGAATATGGATTAACCATTCAAAGTGAAGAAGGCATAGGCACGGCCGTAACCCTGATGATTCCACTAAAAGGATAGACAGCTAAGGAGGTGCGTCGATGGAACCGGTATTAATCGTTGATGATGAGCCAGGCGCCCTGGATGCAATCATGTATGCGTTAGACTGGGAGCACTACGGATTTACGATTAAAGGGGTTGCCTCCAATGGGAGACAGGCACTCGAACTGCTGAAGAAAAACCAATATTCGCTTATGATTACGGATATTCGCATGCCGGGCATTAGCGGTCTTGAGCTTTTGCAGGAAATCAGGAAGTTTACGAACATACCGGTTATTATTATGAGCGGCTATCAGGAAATGGATTACCTCAAAACCTGCTTGAAATACAGCGTGAAGGATTATTTGTTAAAGCCTGTGGAAGAAGAGGATTTGGCCAAGCTTTTAGTCGATATCAAAAATGAAATTACGCATGAGCATATGCTGAATAGGCAGCTGCATTTCGGCATTCCGGCCATAAAGGATCAATTGCTGAAAAAATGGACCCAAGGCTTATTAAGGGAAGAGGAGGTTAGAGATCAGTTTGGCATGCTCGGCATCGAAATTAAGGATAGTCAGCGTATTTGCTGCCTTATTGTCGAGTTTGACTTCATGGAGGCTACGACGTTCAACCAGACGAATTTTGAAATTCAGATGAAACGTTATGCGGCTCGCAATGTGATTGAGGAATTGATTTTGAACCAAGGTTATGTGTATGAAGTTTCGGAGGAACGGTTTGGAGTTGTTCTATTTCATGCTATGGAAGCGGAGAATGGGATCAACATCCAGAAAAAAGCGGAAGAAATTATGCTGTTTATTGAAAAATGCGTCAAAATTCCGATTACAATCGGGATCGGCACAAAAGGGAATACGTTAGACAACGCGTTCCAATCCTATTCGGCGGCTGAGAAAATGCTGGATCGAAGATTTTTTCTTGGCGGACAAACGATCCTATCGGCAGACCAGCTCCCGGACGATCACGAGAAGCTTAAGCCCTTTGAGACGCAAGGGGTTATCTCGATCATTCATGCAGTCAAAGAACAAAACGCTGCGGCGCTTCAATCCTGCATTCAGAAGCAAAAGAAACAATTCGTTGATGCTGAAACGCCAAAGCCGCTCGTACAGTCTACCGTAGTCGAAATATTGGTGCAATTGCTGCGTGTGGTCCAAGAGGTTGGCGGTCATTACGATAATTTGTTCGAGCTGGATTTAGGTGATTACAAGAGCTTTATGCAGTATAAAGAGCTGGATCTGTTGTTTAAATATGTAGAAGAGAAGTGTATGGTCGTTTTGGAGTTTTTAGCGCAACAGAAGCCTTCTCAGCCTGCGAAAATGGTACATTCCGTAAAAAAAGTGGTCGAGCTGCAATTCAGCTCGAATTTAAGCTTGAAGGCTATTGCTGAACAAATACATCTTCACCCTGTTTATCTAGGCAAGCTGTTTAAAGCCGAAGAAGGACTCTCCTTTAATGATTATTTGCTGAAAGTGCGCATGGAGAAGGCGAAGGAGCTATTGCTCTATTCCGATAAAAAGGTATATGAAATTGCTCTAGAGGTGGGGTATCAGGAATTGGATTGGTTTTATAAAAAATTCAAGGAATATACCGGCGTTAGCACGAGTGAATATCGCAACAAGGCAAAAGTGAGCTCGTAGGTTATTTTCAAGTGTGAATCAAAATAGTCCATTCATGAAGAAGAGGTGCTTAAAATGACAGCAAACCATACCATCAAACCAAGCCCGAAACAGCATGAGTATCAATCCTGGGAGTTCGGATTGTTTGTGCATTTTGGTTTAAGAACGTTTTATGAAGGGTACGTGGATTTTGATCCAAGGGGCATGTCCCCGGCTTTATTTAACCCGCAGCAATTGGATTGCGAGCAATGGATACGTACGGCGAAGGAAGCCGGAATGAATTATGCGGTACTAACGGCCAAGCATCATGATGGATTCTCCAATTGGCCTTCGCAGTATAGCTCGTTTTCTACCAAACAATCCCCTTGGAAGGATGGGAAGGGCGATGTTGTCCGGGAATTTGTCGAGGCTTGTCGGAAATACGACGTAAAGCCAGGGCTATATTATTCTCCTTTTGACGGATCTGCGGATTTCTATAACCAGGATGCAAAGGCTTACGATGATTATTTCGTAAATCAAATTACAGAGCTGCTTGGCGAGTACGGAGAGATTGATATCCTATGGTTTGACGGCTGCGGTTCGGAGGACCATCAATATGATTGGAAACGGATCATCGGAGAAATCCGCCGCCTTCAACCGAATATTTTAATTTTTAATATGGGAGACCCTAATTTCCGGTGGGTGGGGAACGAGGATGGCATTGCGCCGATTCCTTGCTGGAATGTTGTGGATTCGCTTGAGTTTTCGATCATGACCGAGGAGAAGGAAGCGTTGCCTTATCAACTATGGCTGCCTGCGGAATGTGATGTGCAGATGCGAGCGAATTGGTTTTATAGCGACAGCGATGAGCATACGGTAAAAAGCCTGGATCAGCTCATGGGCTTATACTATTATTCCGTAGGGCGAGGTACGAATTTGCTCCTGAATATCGGCCCGGACAGACAAGGCTTGCTGCCATCGATAGACGTAAGCCGCCTTAACGCAATGGGCGCTGAAATAAGAAGGAGATTTGGCAGCCCAATCGCGACCTTGGACCAATGTGAGCATAACCAGAATGAATGGATCTATAAGCCTGCTCAACCGCATCTAATCGATCATATTGTTATCCAAGAGGATTTATCGCAGGGAGAGCATGTGCTGAATTTTCAAATCAATATCATGACAGAGAAATCGCATCGAATACTAACCGTGTACGAGGGGCAGAACATCGGCCATAAAGCTATTGTGCGCATTCCGCCGGTTAAAGTTCGGGGAGTCTCTCTAACGGTGATAAATGCGCAAGGAGAGCCTTCTATTAAGGAGCTGTCATTTTATTATGTCGGGGAGCAAGGAAATGGATAAAGGGCTAAGGTTTCGTACCGACGGAACATTCAAAATCGTCCAATTTTCCGATACCGAGTATATGGACGATGTCGCTGAGCTTAATGGACGAACCGCTTACATGATGCGAACCGTTATTGAGACGGAGCAGCCCGATCTTGTTGTATTTGCAGGCGACGTCATCGGCAGCTTGCGCTGCAGCAATCCAGGGCAGTCATTCCGAAATGCGGTATCGACTGTTGAAGAGCTTCAAGTGCCATGGGCCGCTATTTTTGGCAATCACGACTCGGAAGCCGGAATTACGAGGGAACAGCTGATGGATATTCAATTAAGCCACAGCTATTGCGCTGCTGAGCGGACGGCTGAGCATGTAAGCGGCGTAGGCAATTATGTGTTGAACATACAGGGCAGTGATGAGCAAGCAGCAGCGGCTTTATATTTCATGGATAGCGGCAGCTATTCCGCTCTTCCCGCGGTACATGGATACGATTGGATTCGCAGAGATCAAATTGATTGGTATGCCGCATGCTCGAAGGCACTCAAGGATCAGAATGGCGGACAGCCTGTTCCTTCCTTAGCTTTTTTCCATATTCCGCTGCCGGAGTACCAAGAGGTATGGGATAAGGGGGACTGCCATGGAGAAAAGCGAGATGAGGTCTCCTGCCCTCGTATCAACAGCGGCCTCTTTGCCGCAATGGTAGAGATGGGCGATGTTATGGGCACCTTTGCAGGGCATGATCACGGAAATGATTATTGGGGCGAGCTTCATGGCATTCGTCTTTGCTACGGACGCTCTTCAAGCTATGTTGTATGGGATACGGATATTCCAATTGGTGCAAGAGTGATTGAATTGAAACAGGGAGCTAGAGAGTTTGATACTTGGTTGCGTTTAAGTGACGGTTCGACGCTGCAGCGCGCTATGCTGTAGCAGGTTATTGTATTTTGCGGTTGTCTTTCTATTAGGAGACAGCCGCTTTTTTTTATATGCGCGGGTGAAAATCATACTAAAAGTCGAAAACGGTTTATTGCTCTTGCGGCCTCGTACACCTAAGATGAATGAAACGAATACTCTCATGCGAAAAAGGTGCATCACCAATTACTGGGCCGCCATGCCTCGATACGGAATCGGTATCGGGGTTTGTTTGGTTTACAATCACCCGGGAAATAAGTATCCGTTTTATGAAGCTAAAGTATTGTATAGTTCGTCTCCTGGCATTAGAATTTCAGGTAGCGGTGGCTGCCGAGCAGGCGCAATAGGCGTCAATTACTAGGGAAACGAGTGAGGCTAATGATGAGCAAATCGTGGTTTAATCGGCTTTTGCTTTCCTATATGCCGATATTTATTATCGTGGTCACCTTTACCTTTTTCGTTTTTTTTCAATTGATTAGTGAACAGGGCCGCAAAGAGGCGATCAATGCGAATAGCATGTTGTCTTTGCAGGCGATGAGGTTAATAGACTCGTCTCTAAGAGCAGTCGATAATATGGTGATGAAGGAATCGATTAATAACCAATCGCTAATCCATTTTTTTAACAGCAAAGAGGGCGGCGATCCTTACATCAACATTAGCGCCGTCATGAAAATGAACGATATGATTGCTTATTATCCGATTATCGATTCGATTTATTTGGTTCGTTACGAAGATCAAGTCGTACTCAGCAATGCGACTAACGGACATATTGATACGTATCCGGACAAAGCCTTTATCGAGCAATATCGCAACACGATTTCGCAAAAATGGACGAATGTGCGCACGTTTGAACAATTTACCATTTTGAACGGCAAGAAGGTCGTTAGTCTTGTGAGAGGCGCTCCGTTCATGACGAGTGAAAAAGGAATGATTGTCGTGAATGTGGCGGTTGATTCCTTGCAGCGATTAGTGAATGAGCTGTACGATTCAAAAGTCAGCTTCATTCGGATAGAAGACGGAGCGGGCAACGAACTGCTTAGACAGGCAGAACCGGTAAAAACCATGCACATCTATGCGAATTATAAGTCAAGCTATTCGAATTGGTCCTATATAAGCGGATTTGTGCAAGGAACATTCATTCAAACGGTATCTTTGCTGTACAATGCGTGGTTTATGATCGGGCTGGCATTGATCGTCGCAGGCCTCATTTGGATGATTTATGTGACAAGGCGCAATGCGAGGCCGGTGGAACAAATTGTTTCGCGCTTCAGCGGGTATAAGCTGGCGTTATCGGGCAGCAGAAATGAAGCGGGATCTGGACGGATTGATGAATTCGTATTTATTGAATCCGCGCTTGATAATTTGACGGAACAGGCCAAACAATATCAGCAGCAATACAAAGAGGATCTGCATTTGCGGACGCGCAATCTGTTTCACCGGCTCATTGAAGAGGGAACGGAGCTCACGCTGGAGGATTGGCGGCGCGAAGCTGAACGGCTGCAGCTTCCCGTGCCCGCTGAGAGCCATGCGCTGATCGTATTGGAAATAGATAAGTACGGTGAATTTTGCAGCCATTATTCGAGAAACGATCAAAATCTGTTAAAGTTTGCTTTGCGAAGCATTACTTACGAGCTGTCTTCACGTTCCGGCTATGAAAGCTGGGCGGAATGGACGGCTTCATCAAGGCTTAGCGTTATTTTATTCGCAAACGAAGGCGCTGCGGACGTCAAAATGTTAGTTCAGCTGTGCGACAGCATCCGGTCTTGGATCGAGCAAAACATGAAATTTACGGTAAGCATCGGAATCGGAGATCCGGCTTTGCATCAGCATGCCATCGCAAAATCTTTTCAGCAGGCGCTTGAAGCGCTTGATTATAAAATGGTGCTTGGCGAAAACCGCCTCATTACGCGTGAGGATATGATGAGCCAAGGACAAGTAGAGGTATATTCTTATCTCGGCATCATCCGTTCAGCCGTCTATGCCTTCCGCAAATCGGAAAATAGCTGGAGGGAGCAATTGGATGATTTGTTCAGCCAGATGAAGCAAGGTTTGCTAACCAAGGATGAGATCATGAACGTCATAAATTACTTGCTGTACAGCTTGGGGCGCGAGCTTTCAGGACAGGGCAAGGAATGTCAGGCTATTTGGGAAAGCGAAGCATTGCCGATACTGACGGATAAATTAGATCATTGCCACTCATTGGAAAATATGCGCGAAGCGATCATTGGCAAAATGGTTGAGCTTGAGGATACGCTTGCGGATATGCGGTACAGCGGGCAGCATGCGGGCATCATCTTGGAGATGCGCAAAATGATTGAAGAGGAATATGTGAATCCGAACATGTCGCTTGAATATTTAAGCGAGAAATTTAATATGAACGCAAAATACGTGAGCAAGCTGTTCAAAGAGACGACAGGGGAGAAGTTCATCGATTTTTTAATTCATATCCGTTTGAACGAAGCCAAGAGGCTTCTGCTGGAGTCGCGGAAATCGGTGCAAAGCATCGCCGAAGAGGTAGGCTACACGAATGCGATCTCGTTTACTAGAATATTTAAGAAGGTCGTCGGATCATCGCCGGGCGAATACCGTTTAGAGACGCGGAAAGCAGAAAAATGGCTGACGGAGCACGGAAGTGAAAAACGTTAAGGATAAGAATATCGTTTACCCAAATGGACGGCAGCACCGGCTGTATAAGGTGCTGCCGTTTCTCGTGCAGCAATAATTGCGAAAAAGGTTAGGCCGGCAATTAATGTATCTTGTGGCATGGAGAGAACGGATTATAGAATGATCACATGAAAGCGCAACCACAAACGAGGCTGTTGAAAAGGAGGTAAGCCCTTGTCCAAACTTAATCATGAATGGCAACCCGTTTCAGTCCCCCTTGCCCCGGCAGCGAGGCGTTATGCGCCTTTACGAAAGATGGCGCGCCACTGGCAATTGTATTTCGTCATTCTGCTGCCGATCGCTTATCTCATTATTTTCAAGTATGTACCGATGGCAGGCATCATGATCGCATTCAAGGACTACAACGTCATCAAAGGCATTTTTGGAAGCGATTGGGTTGGATTGAAATACTTTAATCAGTTTTTTGACTCTCCTAACTTCTGGTTGTATATGAAAAACACGCTCGGCATTAGCCTTTATGGCTTGCTTGTCGGGTTCCCAGCGCCGATACTGCTAGCGCTAGCGCTTAATGAAGTGCGCAATGGGTTGTTTAAAAAAAGCGTGCAGCTGGTCTCTTATGCGCCTTACTTTATTTCGACGGTTATTATGGTATCTATATTAATCGTAAATTTGACGCCTAATGTCGGAATAGTCAGCAAGCTGTTCCAGATGCTCGGCGTCGAAAATACAAATTTTATGGGCATCCCGTCATTGTTTAAATCCATTTATGTTTGGTCGGATGTGTGGCAGCATACCGGCTACGGTGCCATTATCTATATAGCGGCTTTAGCGGGTGTCAATCCGGAACTGTACGAAGCGGCGAAGGTCGATGGCGCATCTAGAATTCAAAAAATAATTAATGTCGACATTCCAAGCCTGATCCCGGTATCCGTCATTCTTCTTATTCTTAACCTAGGCAATCTAATGAAGCTGGGATTTGAGAAAATCTATTTGATGCAAAATCCGCTTAATCTTGCGACTTCCGAGGTCATTTCCACTTATGTGTACAAGGTGGGCTTGCTTGGCTCAAGCTTCAGCTTCTCGGCGGCGATTGGCGTCTTTAACTCGGTTATCAATTTAGCCTTGCTAATTGTCGTGAACTATATCGCTAGAAAGCTATCGAATAATAGCTTGTGGTAGCTGCCGCGCTTCATGCAAGTTTGCTAGCGCCCAGGTTCGGGTAGAGAGGAGACCTTATGGCAAAAAACGTATCCATTCGCGAGTCAAACGGTGACCGCTTATTCATGGTATTGATTTACACATTTCTGACCTTGGTTCTATTGGTCGTGCTGCTGCCGCTGCTCTACATCTTAAGCTCATCATTCAGTTCGCCGCAGGCTGTAGTCTCCGGCAAGGTATGGCTGTTCCCGGTTCAATTCACATTGGACGGTTATAAGGCAGTATTCAACAATCCTCAGATCGGTACCGGCTTTATGAACTCGTTGTACTACACGGTTGTTGGCACGTTAATCAACGTTGTGCTGACGGTGATGCTTGCTTATCCGCTGGCAAGGAAAACGTTCTACGGACGCCATTTCTTCATGATTCTTCTCGTCATTACGATGATGTTCGAGGGGGGTCTGATCCCGTATTATTTGGTCGTGAAGGAATTGCATCTGCTGGATACCCGCTGGGCTATGATTTTACCGGGAGCGCTAGCCGTATTCCAAGTCATTATAGCGAGAACCTTTTTCCAGACTAGTATTCCGGATGAGCTGGCAGAGGCTGCCGATTTAGACGGCTGCAGCGATATTCGTTTTATATTCAGTATCGTGCTGCCGCTTTCCAAACCGATACTCGCCGTTATGATGCTGATGTATGCGGTGGGACACTGGAATGCGTATTTCGACGCCCTTATTTTCCTGCGCTCGCCGGATCTGTTCCCTTTGCAGATTGTTCTGCGCAACGTGCTTATTCTTAATACGGTGGACGCGTCGATGATCGCCAATGCCAATCAGATGCTTGCCCAGCAGGGATTAAAGGACCTGCTCAAATATTCATTAATCGTCGTTGCCAGCGGTCCGGTGCTCATTATTTATCCATTTGTTCAGAAATATTTCGTAAAGGGTGTCATGATCGGTTCGTTAAAGGGCTGAACAGCTGTCATTCTATGAAGGGGGGATGGGTTGCCTTTGGGGCCGAGGCGGTCATTCAAATAAGCCATTGCAGGTTACGGGGAGTATTACGGATATAACAAGGAGGAGTCGTTTAGATGAGAAAAGGTTGGAAAAAATCCAGTGCAATCTTGTTGTGTATCGTACTTAGCTGTGCCGTTTTCCTTGCTGCGTGCAGCAAAAATTCGGGGACGCCTAATAATGGTCAGACAGAAGGCGGACAGACGGCAACGAATCAAGCAAAAGAGGATGTCTTCACTGAGGTAGGCACATTTCCGATAGTGAACAAGCAGCTGACGCTGAAAATGTTCGCCCCGCAGCTTCCGACGATCGAGAACATGGAGACAAATGCTTTTACGAAGTTTTTGGAAGAGAAGACGAACATTAAAATCGCATGGGATCTTGTCCCTAACAATTCCATCGAAGACCGCAAGCAGTTGATGCTGGCGAGCGGCGATTATCCGGAAGTGATTCTGCACGGCAACTTGACTAGGGAAGAGCAGATGAAATACGGGAAGCAGGGCGTGTTTATTCCTCTGAATGATTTGATCGAAAAGTATGCTCCTACGATCAAGAAGGCGCTTGCTGATATTCCTTATATGAAATCATCGATAACGGCTCCAGACGGCAACATCTACGCGCTGCCGCAAATCAATGAATGCTACCACTGTGATAACGGGTTAAAGCTTTGGATCAACAAGGCTTGGCTTGATAAGCTCGGTCTTCAGCTGCCGACGACAACGGATGAATTCTACGAAGTGTTGAAGGCATTCAAGGAACAGGACCCAAATGGCAACGGGAAAAAGGATGAGCTTCCGCTTACGGGCTCGGATGAGATGTGGGCAGGGAATGTGTCCGCATTTCTAATGAACGCCTTCATTGTGGATGATTATACCGAGAAAAACGCCGGCACCTTCTTATCCGTAAAGGATGGCAAGGTTGACTTCACGGCGAATAAGGAGGAATGGAAGCAAGGGCTTGCGTACTTGAACAAATTGTACAAGGAAGGATTAATCGATCCGGCAGCCTTTACGCAAAATGCCGACGCCATCCAGCAGCTGGCTAACCGGGAAACGGATAACATTATGGGCGCTGCGACGACGGCACTTATAAGCTATGCCTATAATATGACGGATGCACAGCCAAGGCACAAAGATTATGTGACGCTGCCTCCGCTTAAAGGCCCTAATGGCGTTCAGCAGACGCTTAACTTCGCCGGCATTAGCAAATCTCAATTTGCCATTACGAACAAGGCGACAGAAGAGCAGCAGATTGCCGCGATACGTCTGGCTGACTACTTGTACACGGAAGAAGCAATCGTCCTGCAAGAGTCCGGCCCTGAAAATAAGGGCTGGCGCAAAGCGGCGGAGGGCGAACTCGACCTCGACGGGAAGCAGGCCAAATATTCCGTCATTCAACAAGAGAAAAAGCAGACGCATAACGACGGATGGGAACAGATCGGACCTTCCCTTCGCACGTATGAATACCGTTCCTCTTGGATGGCTATTCAGGACCCGCTTGCAGAAGGCGGCTACGGAACGCGCTTGAACACGGAATCGAAAAAATATGAGCCTTTCCACTCCAAGGAAATGTATCCTAACGGCGTATTCATTGCGCAGGAAGATGCCGAAATCGCAGCCCAGCTGAAAACGACGATCGTTGATTATACGAAGTCGAATATGGCGCAGTTTATTACAGGCTCCAAAGATATAAGCAAGGAATGGGATGCTTATGTGAAGGGCTTTGACGGTTTGCAGCTTGGTCAATACATCGACATTTATCAGAAAGCGTTAAGCACTCCATAACCATTAAGAAGAGAAGGCCGCTTCGCGGGCCATATGTCTGCGGAGCGGTCGTATTCGTAACCGACTCTAGGAGGTTTTGCAACGATGAGCGATCAAACGCTGGATCATCTGCAAGAAGAGACAGAAGAGCAAGTGCTGCATGAAGGCGTCCATAATTTTAGCAGCGAGCGCGAATACGTGCGCCCAAGCAATCCGACTACGCTGGAGCGTCTGGAATGGTTTAAGGATCAGAAGCTTGCGCTGATGATGCACTGGGGACCTTATTCCCAGATTGGAGTAGTCGAATCCTGGGCTCTTAGCGATGAAGACCAGGATTGGTCACGTGAAGGCATTGATTGGGAGACGGATGGGGAAGCGTTCAAGCGCCAATATTTTGATTTGAACAAGACGTTTAACCCGATTCGCTTTCAGCCGGAGGAATGGGCGGAACTCGCTGAAGAAAACGGATTTAAATATTTAATTTTTACGACGAAGCATCATGACGGCTTCTGCATGTGGGATACAAAAACGACGGAGTATCGCATCACTGGCGAGCAAACGCCTTTTCACACGCATAAATACGCCGATGTCTGCCGCCATGTATTCGACGCTTTCCGGGCGAAGGGGCTCGCTATCGCCGCTTATTTCTCCAAAGCGGACTGGCATACGCCTTACTACTGGGCGCCGGATATGGAGCGCAGCCTTACCAACACGCGGCGCGGGCCGACTTATGATCCGCAGCAGCATCCCGAGCTTTGGAATAAGTTTGTCAACTTTACGCATGAGCAGATTACGGAATTATTGACCGAGTACGGCAGAATTGACGTCCTTTGGCTCGATGCTGGCTGGGTTAGGCCGCTCCGAAGCGGACAGGATATTCGGCTTGGCGAAGTCGTGGAGAAGGCTAGGGAGCATCAGCCGTGGCTGCTATCGGCAGACCGGACGGTAGGAGGCCCATATGAAAACTACGTCACGCCAGAGCAGACGATCCCGTCCGAGGCGATGAATATTCCGTGGGAGAGCAACATTACGATGGGCACTTCCTTCTCGTTCCGATATGAAGATAACTATAAGCCGACCCGCCAAATCGTGAGGATTTTGCTAGAGGTTGTTGCCAAGGGAGGGAACTTGGCGCTAAACGTTGCTCCGCAGCCGGATGGCAGGCTGCCGGCAGGCGCAATCAAGCGCATGAAGGAGCTTGGCGCTTGGCTGAAAGTGAACGGGGAAGCGATTTATGGCACTCGCATTTGCGCGCCATACTTCACTGGCAGCCAAGCCTTCACGCAAAAAGGCGATGCGGTCTATTGCTCTTGCCTGTATCCATCTGCGGACTCGGAAGTTTCCGAGACGATTTTTATTCCGTTTAACGATTCGCTTGAATCGGTAGAGCTTGTAGGTATGGAAGGAAAGCTGAGCTGGACGCGCGAAGCTGATGGGATCACGGTTCAGCTGCCTGCGGCTGCGATATCGGAAAATGCGCCGATCGCGCATGTGTTCCGGATGCAGAGAAAATAGTGTGCCGAGCTACTAAAGCTGGTTTTGGGCGAGAAGCCAAAACCAGCTTTTTGCGATTAGCTATGGCAAGCCGCTTGAAAAAATCGAAGTAATTTCTTGATAATATGGTAACTGGGGTTTATGGTTAGGAAAGCAAGGTTTCCGGAAATGGGGCGTGTTTTTATTGAATATCCAATCGTTTTGCGAAGGCATTAAGCTTGACCCTGCTGCTGCGCAGCAATTGTATGCGTATCGTATGGATGAAGAGGCGTATGAAGCGCATAAACAATATTTTTATGCGGACCGCGGCTCCTTCTTTGAAAGTGTAAAGCAAACGACAAGCTATCGAGAACGGTTACTCTATTTATTTGTCAGGTTCGGGGTAGATGCCTATGAGGAGTACCGAATCCGAGGTATCAGCGATGAAATCTATTATGCTACTTTCTCGGATATTGAAATTTGGAGCTCTACTTGTAAGCGTGATTTTGGTGAATACGGCATCGAAGAATATAACTGGCTGCAGGAGCATGTTCAGCTTCGTTTGTTCCGGCTCGGAAGGCTGCAATTCCAGCCTATTGCACTTGACCGTGACTTAGAAGCAGATGGCCGGAAACTAGCAAAGCATCAAATTGTGCTTAATGTCCACATTCCGGCAGGAGAGCCGTTAACGCCTCAAGGCGTGAAGAAGTCGTTTGAGCTTGCGAGAGCTTTTTTTAGAGGCGTATCTCCGGTTTACGTTTGTCACTCATGGCTGCTTTACCCGGAGCTGAGCAAGGTTTTGAGCGCGGACTCGAATATTTTGCAGTTTCAAAAACAGTTTTACATTTATGAAGTTGATGAACATGCGAGGGAAGCCGAACAAAGAATATTTAAGCGCTGATCCTGCCGAATATGAAGCGCAAACAAGCTTGCAGCGCAGTGCTAAAGCTTATCTGCTTGCCGGCCATAAGCTCGGAAGCGGTTATGGAATTATGCTGGATGGGGCCTCATCGATCTAAGTGATGAGGTTCTTTTTTTTATGTTCTGTTCGGGTTTGTTAATGGCTGACATATGTTGAAAAGTTAACATAATCCATAAGCTGACGTTGGTTTTAATGCCAAAGTCAGCTTTTTTTGTTTTTACTTTTTGTAAAAATTTAGTCGAGATAGAAATTTATCTTTTAGTTCTTTTGGATTATATCCGTTTTTTAATTAATTTTAAAAGTTTATGAGCGATTTCGGAAGGTGAGCGCTTTCAAATAACGCTGGCTTTGGAAGAAAAATCAAGTCTGCTTGCACGTTTTTCAACTCAAACCTAGGGACTCGTTTGGCTTGCCGGCATGCTGTTTGTATTTCAGAAATAATAATTGGCGTTCGAAAAAAAGCGCTAAAAGTCCTATCAGAAATAAAAGGGCTTTATTCCTCTATTGAATCGATTCGTTCAAATGGGAGGCAGGCCTTTGGAGATAGGTCTTAGGACTAGCACTCCATAAATAGAAAAATTTACAATAATATAAGTTGACCAATGCCGTTTCTATGTTATTATTTTGAATAAATGAATACATAACTGGAATCGACTGGATAAAATCGGAGGGAAGGACACCAATTAAGATCGGGTTTACTTACACAAAGAAAAGGTGGATGCCATGAGAAAGTGGATTTGGGTCATCGTTATCGTACTCGTTATTGGCGCTATAAGCAGCTTCTCTATTATCGCAATGAATCAGCCGATTACGGTTGTGCTAGGAGATGTTACTGAGCAATCCATGGCGGAAGAAATATATGTAAGCGGCAAGCTGGAAACAAAAGAGACGACTTCCCTGTATTCGGACACGAACGGGCTAATCAAAGAGCTGAAGGTGAAGGAAGGGGATAAGATCAAGAAAGGCCAAGTGTTAATTACGCTCAATATGGACAGCGTTAAGCAAGCATTGGAAGAAGAACGCGTAAACCTCGAAATCACGCAAGCGGAGCGTCTGGCTGCGAAGCAGGAGCATTTTAAGCAGTTTAGGCAGCAGCAGATCGAAAACCAAGACGCAGCAATTGAACCCCTGAAATTAGAGCAATTCGACCTTCGAATCAAAACCCATAACATTAAAATCAAAGCGATGGAAAAAAAGCTGGTTAAGGATGAAATCAAGGCTAATGCAGACGGAACGGTAACGGAGCTTGCTGTAAACAGCGGGCAATTAATTAGCGAGGGCCTGCTTATTTTGAAAACCTCGGATTTTTCAGCCTATAAGGTCGTTGCTAATATCAACGAGATCGAAGCGGGCAAAGTAAAGCTCGGCATGCCTGTATCGATCAGCGGCGAATCGTTTGCCGACGTTTATGAGGGCAAGGTATCCAAGATGGCGTCTACCGCCGTCGTAACAGATCCTGCCTACAAGGATGCTTACGTGGCCACTACCATAACGCTGCAGCATATAAGCAGCGAGCTGCGGCCCGGCTACAATGTCAACGTGGAATTGAAAATTCCCGATAAGCAAAGAATCGTTGTTCCTATGGAAGCAGTCGTTCAGAGCGAAGGAAAGGCTTACCTCTACAAGGTTGAACAGGATAAAGCGGTAAAGGTACAAATCCAGACGGGGAAAGAAAATGATGAATACTATGAGGTCGTTTCCGGCGCCGCGCCTGGGGACAAAATCATTATCAAGGACGTGGAATTGCTTGCGAACGGCAGCAAGGTGACCGTCCAATGATTACCCTCCAGGACATACGAAAGGTGTATCGCAACGGGCCGCTTGAGGTTGAGGCGCTAGGATCTGTTAATCTGACCATTGAGCGCGGCGAGTTTGTCGCCATTATGGGCTCGTCCGGCTCGGGAAAATCAACGTTGATGAATATTATCGGATGCCTGGATGTGCCTACGTCAGGCAAATACATTTTGGACGGCGAAGAGGTTCAGGCGCTCGATGAGGTTCGGCTCTCCTCCGTTCGCAATCGCAAAATCGGATTTGTTTTTCAAAGCTTTAATCTGCTCGGCAGACAATCGGTGCTGCATAATGTGGAGCTTCCGATGATGTATGGGGGACTGAATCGGACCAAACGTACGGAACGGGCACTGGAGCTGCTTGAGAAGGTAGGACTCGGCGGCCGCGTGAAGCATAAGCCGACTGAGCTGTCTGGCGGGCAGCGGCAGCGGGTTGCCATTGCAAGGGCACTGACCATGAATGCGCCGATCCTGCTGGCGGATGAGCCTACGGGCAATCTCGATTCCAAATCGTCAGAGGAAGTGATGGGGCTGTTCAAAAATATCCATCAAGAAGGCACGACGATCATTCTTGTCACGCATGAGCCGGAAATTGCTGAGCATGCGGAGCGTGTCCTTTGGTTCGGAGATGGCAAGCTGCTTAGAGAAACGCGCAGAGGAAGTGCCGTTACATGAGTATGTGGGAAAGCATTATGGTGGCGCTGGACAACCTAAGAGTCAATAAAATGCGTTCGCTGCTTACGATGATCGGAATTGTCTTCGGCGTTATGGCGGTTGTAACGGTCGTATCGATCGGGCAGGCGGGGCAAACTTCTGTCTTGAATGAATTATCCAATTATTCGGACGGATACTTCGTCGTCTTTAAAACGGCAGGCGAAGGGAATTCCAATGCCAGCATTACATTAAGAGATTTGAACGAGGCTCGAAAACTCGATGGCGTGAAATTTGTTTCAACGAGCAGCAGCTTTCAAATGTCTGAGATGCGCGGAACGGAGAAGCTGCTGCTCAATCTGCTCGGCACAACCTCGGATATGACGAAGATGCAAAAGGTTGATCTGCTGGCAGGCCGTTTCTTTAATGCCCAAGAGCAGCGCACGAAGCAGAAGGTGGTCGTCGTAGAAAAAAAATACGCCGAGAAAGTTTACGGATCATCCGAGCGAGCCTTGAATCGAAAGTTGAGGCTATCGGGAGGAATCTTTCAAATCATAGGCGTCTATAAGCCGCAAAAAAGTATTTTGGGCGATACGGGAGGCACGCAGTATAACGCGTATGCGCCGCTTGAGTCGATGCCAAACTCAAGTGCAGGACGATATATTAGTTCACTTGATGTCGTATCGGAAAAACCCGAGCAAATGGAAGAGCTGATGAAGGAAATGAAGGGATGGCTCGCCATGAGGCACAATGCCGAGCCGGAGCAATTTACGTCTCAATCGGGCAAAGATGCACAGGATATGGTGTCCAACATTTTCGGAATTCTGCAAGTCGTCATTGGCTCAATCGCCGCGATCTCGCTTCTGGTAGGCGGAATTGGAATCATGAATATTATGCTCGTATCGGTTACGGAGCGAACGCGCGAGATCGGAATACGCAAAGCGATCGGGGCTACGCCTAGCGCCATTAAGCTCCAGTTTCTAATCGAGTCGGTCATCCTATCCTTTCTAGGAGGAATGACAGGCACATTGCTAGGGCTGCTGGTTGGAGCGGGTGTTTCTTTTTTCATGGCTTTGCCAAGCGTAATATCGGCTTGGGCGATTGTGCTTGCATTCGGATTTTCTGCAACCGTCGGTATTTTCTTTGGTTATTATCCGGCCAACAAAGCTGCTAAGCTGCAGCCAATTGAAGCGTTAAGATACGAATAATCGACTTGAACAATCGACCGTTGATAGGCCGTAGGAGGAATGCCGAATGGATCATTCGGATGAATTTGCACGATTTATTGAACCGCATATGAAGAAGGTTCATAATCATTGTCTTTATCTGGCTAGCTGCAAATGGGATGCGGATGACCTGGCGCAGGATGTATGGATGAAGGCTTACCAATATTACCGGAAGGTCGGTGCCTTTCAGCACCCGCTGACGCTGCTGAACAAGATTGCACGCAATCTTTGGATCGATCAACTGCGCAGGCGCAGCAAAACGATGGTTTCCATAGAAGCGGCTGCCGAGCTGACGTATACCGATCTGAATTACGCGGCGGTAAGAGGGCTCGTAGAATGGGTATCCGAGCATTTGGCGGAGCGAGAGGTTGCGATGCTGCTGCTGTCCGAGGTGTTTCATTATTCGTATCAAAATATCGCCGACGAACTGCAATGCTCGGTCGCATCTGTCAGAATGGCGCTGCATCGATCCAAATTATCGCTGCGAATTACCCAAATTCCATACAGCGACCGGTTTAATCGCAAGATGATGCCGGACTATCGTATCGACTGCTGGACACAGGCCATCATGAACGATGAGCCGGTTAAAAATACGCAAATGGAGGCTTGAATGAATGCTTCAAATTTTTGCTCTCCACATGAAAGAGAGATTGAGCAGGACAGCGTTTCATCGCTTGTTGACGGAATCATCCATAGAAAGGCAAACAAAGGTGCAGCGATTTCTAAAATATGAAGATGCTGCTCGAAGCTTAGTTGGCGATAGGCTGGCAAGAGAGGTTATTGCAAACCGTATCGGACAGTCCGTTAATGACATTCGCTTTGAAGTTGACCCTTACGGAAAACCTCATCTGGTGGATAGGAAAGAACTGATCTGCTTTAATGTTTCACATTCAGGGGATTGGATCGTATGCGCCATTGACGTATTGCCGGTCGGGATTGACCTGGAGAGGATTAAACCAATCGATATTCAAATCGCTCTGCCCTATTTTTCGAAACAGGAGCGCGCGGAGCTTATGTCTAACCCGTTGGAGCAGCGGCTTGCCCATTTTTATGAATTATGGACGATGAAGGAAAGCTTCATTAAAGCTGATGGCAGGGGGCTTTCGATCCCATTACACTCGTTTACGGTAAGAAAGAACGGATCATCCTCTCAGCTCATCATGGAAGACAAATTAAGTGACTTTCAGCTCAAACAGTATGTTATCGATGCTGCTTATAAGCTGGCCGTTTGCAGTAAGAGAGGCTATTTCCCCAAGCAAGTTATGATGGTGGAGCTCAACTCCATGCTACAAATCGGATAGTAATACTAAATGTATAATTATTGTAATTATTTTCTTTATTATGGGTTTTATCTTATTAAAAAATTATCTTGACGCTAATATTAGGATGACATATTTCATGTAAATTAGAAATATAATGTTCGTGGTTGATTATTAAAATAAGGATGGTGATGGAATAACTGTTAATTAAAAGCGGTTGATAATGGCGATTCGACCTCTAAATGATTTTTTTCAATCATTATTATCCTAATAATAAACGAATAAGAGGTGGAATAATGACAAGCAAGCTTCATTCTTGGTTTGTTCCTGCAAATATCAACTCACACGCCAATTTGCGATTATTTTGTTTCCCTTATGCAGGTGGCGGCGCAAGTATATACCGCGAATGGCAAAAGCATTTTCCGAAAAATATCGAGGTTTGCGCCGTTCAGCTGCCCGGAAGAGAGAGCAGAGGGCTAGAGTCTCCGATCCATTCACTAGATCAGATTGTAAATGCGATAGCTGAAGAGATTCAGCCTTTGCTTGCGATGCCGTTTGCTTTTTTTGGCCACAGCATGGGGGCGTTGATCGCTTTCGAAACCGCTCGCCAATTAACTAGAAAATATAAGAGAATCCCCGACCACCTATTCGTTTCAGGCCGATCCGCTCCGCATCTCACACATCGATATAGGAAGCTTCACCTGCTCCCAGATGACGAACTTAAAAATGAATTAAGACAATTAAATGGCACTCCGGATGCCGTGCTGCAAAATAATGAGTTAATGGACCTGCTGCTGCCGCGGCTTAGAGCAGATTTTGAGGTTTGTGAAACGTATACGTATTCGGTGGATATGCCCATCCACTGCCCGATTACCGCATATGGCGGGTTGGACGATCACGCTGTCAGCATGGAATCGCTTGCCGCTTGGAAGGAACATACAAGCTACCATGCTGATTTGAAGATGTTCGAAGGGGATCATTTTTTTCTGCATAACGAGCAGCAAAAGCTGGCACAAGATGTCGGCAGCATGCTTCAGACTGCCAAAGCCTTACAGAGCGTATCAGTGAGATAGGCATGATATGGAGGGGAATAAGATGTATACGGAATCAGCATATCCGTTAACAGAGGCTCAAAAAAGAATTTGGTACACAGAGAGGTTCTACCCGGGTACAAGCATCTCAAACATTGGAGGAAATATTAGCTTCAAAACGGAGCAGCCGTATGATGCTGAACTCATGAAACAGGCGCTCAACCACTATGTCCGGCTTCATGACACGATGAGACTGCGCATGATCAACGATCCCGGCAGCGAGCCGGCTCAGTATGTGTCTGAATATAAGCCTTTTGAAGTGGAGATCATTGATTTTTCCAATCGGGAAAAAGAAGAGCTGGAGCAATGGGCCAGTGATCTAATGCGATTGCCTATGCCCTTTTTTGACGCGAATCTTTATTTCTTTGCCATTACCAAGACGGGCGAGTATGAAGGCAGCTTTCTCATCAAAATGAATCATATTTTGTCTGACGGCAACGGCATGGTCATTACGATAAGCGAAATTATCGATATTTATCTTAATCTCGTTAAGGGAAGGGCAATTTGCGAGGAATCTCGTCCTTCCTATCTGGCATATATTCCAAGCGATACGGAATATAAGCAATCGGATCGCTGGTTGAAGGACAAGCAATTTTGGGATAACAAATTTTCTACGCTGCCGGAATTTATATCTTTGAAGCCAGCGGACAGCTATAGCATTCGCACGGAGGCTGAGCGGGAAATCATCGTTATACCACAGGTGCTTGAACGGCAAATTCGAGCGTTTTGCCAGGCGAATAACTTGAGTATATTAACCTTGTTTTTATCTGTACTGTATACATACTGCTACCGCATCACGGGACACGAGGATTTGGTTCTGGGCACTTTCTTCGCTAATCGTACGAGTGCAAAGGAAAAAGCGCTTCCGGGAATGTTCGTCAGCACGACGCCGGTTCGGGTCCAAATGACGCTTGAGATGGATTTTCTCACCTTCGCGCGTTTCGTTCTAAAGGAACAAACTGGCGTGCTTCGGCATCAGAAATATCCGTATAACATGATCTTGAGCGATATAAAAGCTCGCAAACCCGATGTAAGCTCGTTATTTGGCCTAACGCTTGAATATATCGTAATGGGCTGGCAGGAAAAGGACGGGATCAGCTACGTAGCCGAGCAGCTCTTTTGCGGGCATGAGCTGAATGACATGTTCGTATCGGTCAAGGATCGATGGGACACCGGCGAGCTGCAAATGGTATTTGATTATCGTACAGAAATGTTCACGCATGAAGAAATCCAAAATATTAGCAGGCATATGGTTTGTTTGCTCCGTGATGCGGTGTTAAATCCAAGTAAATCACTGTGTGAATTGGATATTTGCCCGCCTGAAGATAGACAGCTAATTTTAGAGCAATTTAACGATACCGATGCTTTATCAGCTCCGGGTTTAACAGCGATCGCGTTATTTGAGATGCAAGCCAAGCGGCTTCCGGCAAAGACGGCAGTCAAGTTCGGAGACAACACGCTCACTTATCATGAATTGAATGAACGAGCTAACCGGCTTGCTCGGCTGCTTGTCGACAAAGGCGTCAGCCGCGACGGGCGGGTAGCCATTTTGATGGATCGCAAGCCTCTCATGCTGGAATGCATTTTGGCGATATGGAAAGCCGGCGGCGCGTATGTCCCCGTCGACCCCGACTATCCGAATCAACGAATTAGGGACATGATCTCGGATTCGGGAGCAAGCTGCGTTTTGACAGAATCGTTTTTTGTTAGCCATGAGCTGCAAAAGCAGCTTCCCGATACCGATTTTTTATTGCTGGATGAACGCTCGTCGGAGCTTTTGGCACGGGACAGCTCGAATTTGGATATAGCGATCATCCCGGAGCAGCTGGCATACGTGATCTATACGTCCGGTTCAACCGGGAAACCAAAAGGGGCGATGCTTGAGCACGCCGGCATGCTCAACCATATAGAAGCGATGGTGGAAGAGCTAAAGATGGATGAGGCTTGCATAATGGCTCAGAACGCTCCGCATTGCTTCGATATCTCCGTATGGCAGTTCGCAGCGGCGCTTACGCTCGGAGGGACTACGGTCATATATCCGAATGAGCTGATTTTGAACCCGAGAGCGTTCATTGCGGAGATCGAGCAGGATGGCGTTACGGTGCTTGAAGTTGTTGTATCCTTCCTGTCTGCTTTGCTTGAAATGGAGCTGGACGTTTCCTTGGCTGCTCTAGGCAATTTGCTCGTTACCGGTGAAGCGGCGAAGGCAGACCTCGCCCGGCTTTGGTTCGAGCGCTATCCTCATGTGAAGCTGATTAATGCCTATGGGCCTACTGAGGCTTGTGACGATATTACCCTTCATATTATGGAGCAAGCGCCGGAAGGGGATGTTATGCCAATCGGCAAGCCTGTCCGCAATCTTAAGGTCTATGTCGTTGACGGGCAAATGAACCTGCTGCCAATCGGCGTAATCGGCGAGCTATGTGTCTCAGGAATTGGCGTTGGACGCGGTTATTTGAACGATGCGGAGAGAACGGCGAAGGTGTTTCTTAACGATCCGTTTCGCAGCGGTTCTAGCGTGAGGCTGTATCGTACGGGTGATCTGGCAAGATGGCTCCCTGATGGAAGCCTGGCGTATATGGGGCGGATCGACCACCAAGTAAAAATCCGCGGCCACCGGATCGAATGCGGCGACATCGAGGCTCGCCTCCAGCAGCATGAAGCGATCAAAGAAGTGCTGGTGCTGGATCGCAGCGATTCGAACGGCAGCAAATATTTATGTGCGTATTTTACAGGAATGTGGGAGCTTGCATCTGCGGAGCTAAGAGCATTTATTTCGTCATTGCTGCCTAGTTATATGGTTCCTTCTTACTTCGTGCAGTTGGAAGCTTTCCCGCTTACAGCCAATGGCAAAATAGATCGCCGGGCATTGCCGGAGCCAGCCGCAGAGCTTGGCGGTACCGCTGCTGAATATGCCGCTCCGAGGAGCGACGCCGAGCTGCAGCTTGCGAATATTTGGCAATCGGTGCTTGGCATTGAACGAATCGGCATACGCGACAATTTTTTTGAGCTTGGCGGCGATTCTTTGAAGGCTATGGTCATCATGGCTAATCTTTATAAGCAGCGCCATGTGGAGCTGCCTTTGCGCGAATTGTTTGAGGCACCGACGATTGAGGGTCTAGCGCTCAGGCTATCCCGTTATTTGCAGCAGCAAGGGGCTCGGCCACAGACGATTGTGCCTATCCAGGAACAAGAGTACTACGAGGTATCCTCTGCGCAGAAGCGCATGTTTTTGCTCCAATTGATGGAGGAAGAAAGCACAGCCTATAACTTGCCCGGCATGCTCACCATCGAGGGGCCTTTGGATGCCGACCGCGTTAGGCATTCGCTTAACATGCTCGTTCAGAGGCATGAAGCGCTGCGCACCTCCTTTGTCGTGATGGATGGGGTTCCGCTCCAGAGGGTATTGGCGCAGCTCGATTTGGAAGTGCCGATGTTAGACGCTTCCGTAGAGCAATTGCCTCTGGTTGCGCGTGAGTTCATTCGCCCCTTTGATTTATACGATGCGCCGCTGCTGCGTGTCCTATTGGTGAGGCTTGGCGAGAAGCTGCATGCTTTATTTGTGGATATGCATCACATTATTTCGGATGGCGTATCCGTTCAGCTGTTCCTGCAGCAATTTGGAGCTTATTATAGCGGAGCTCGCCTGCCGGCGCTAGAAATCCAGTATAAAGATTTCTCGGCTTGGCAAAATCGTAAGCTGCGCAGCGAAGCAACGCAGAGCGACGAGCACTACTGGCTGCAGCAGCTGTCAGGCGAGCTGCCGGTGCTTGCAATGCCAACTGATTATCCAAGGCCATCGGTACAAAGCTTTGCCGGTGCCCGAAATTGGTTTCACGCCGATGCAGTGCTGACTGATGCGATTCGCAAGCTAGCAGCGGACACGGGAACGACTCCTTTTATGGTGATGTTCGCCGCATATCAAGCGCTGTTGTTCAAGTATACGTGGCAAGAGGATCTAATTGTAGGCACCCCGATTGCGGGACGATCGGTGGCAGAGGTTGAACAAGTATTCGGCATGTTCGTAAACACGCTTAGCATCCGTTCGTTTCCGGAGGAGAATAAAACGTTTCTGCAATTTTTACAGGAGTTGAAGGGGACGCTGTTCGAGGCTTACGAGCATCAGAACTATCCGTTTGACGCTATTGTGGAGAAGCTTGCGCTAGGGCGCGACAGCAGCCGCAACCCGCTGTTTGATGCGATGTTCGTACATATGAATAACGATATCGTCGAGATGGAAATCGGCGGACTGCAGCTAAAGGTGAACGAGCTGGATGAGGATATTGCCAAATTCGACTTGCTGCTGGAGGCTTCCGAGCAGGCTGACCATATTCGCTTTAAGCTGCAATACTGCCGTGATTTGTTTAAGCAGGAAACGATGGACAGACTGTCAGTCCACTATCTGAATTTGCTTGCCGCCGTAACCTCTGCACCTGAAACCACTCTGGGCAGCACATCCATCATCAGCAGCGAGGAGAAGCACTTATTGCTTTATGGCCTTCATTCGGCAAAAGCAGATTATCCGCAAACGGCTACTATCGTCGCATTGTTTGAGGAACAAGCTGCAAAAACGCCTGACCATATTGCGGTTGCATACGACGGACAAGCGCTGACCTATCGCGAGCTGAATGCGCAGGCTAATAGGCTTGCGCGCACGCTGCGCGAAAGGGGAGTGTCGCGGAACAGCTTAGTGGCGATCTTAGTTGAACGGTCAGAGAAGATGATAATTGGTTTGCTCGCGATAATCAAAGCGGGCGGCGCCTATGTGCCGATTGATCCGGCATATCCTGCCGACCGGATAGCCTTTACGCTTAAGGATAGCGGAGCATTGGTGCTACTGACGGAATCCGCTCACTTAAAGAAGATAGAAGCTTATAACGGAATTGCTATTGATATGCAGGATGAAGCGTGCTACGGGGAAGAGACGAGCAACCTCCCGCTTATAAACGAGCCGGATGACCTTCTATATATTATTTATACGTCGGGTACGACGGGTCTGCCTAAAGGCGTAATGATCACGCACCGCAACGTCGTACGTTTGCTTGCGCATGATCGGCTTCAGTTCGAATTTGGCGAGTCGGATGTATGGACGTTGTTCCATTCGTACTGCTTTGACTTCTCGGTATGGGAAATGTACGGTGCGCTTTTATTCGGAGGCAAGACCGTAATCGTGCCTAAGCATGTGGCGCAAAATTCGGCGGAGTTCGCCGAACTGCTTCGCAAGGAGCGGGTAACCGTTTTGAATCAGACGCCAACGGCTTTTTATGCGCTCATTCACGATGAGCTGAAGCGGGCGGACCAAGAGCTTTGTATCCGGTATGTTATCTTCGGCGGCGAGGCGTTAAGCCCCGCGATGCTGCAGCCATGGCGCGAGAAATATCCGAATACGCGGCTGATTAACATGTACGGCATTACAGAAACGACCGTGCATGTGACGTTCAAGGAAATCGGAGATGCGGAAATAGCCGCTAATATAAGCAATATCGGGAAGCCGATTGCTACGCTTACCGCTTATATTTTGGATAAGAACAAGCAACTGGCCCCGGTCGGCGTAGTCGGTGAGCTGTACATCGGCGGCGATGGCGTAGCGCTTGGATATTTGAACCGAGAGGAGCTGACGGCTGAGCGTTTTATTATGAACCCGCATGTGCCCGGCGAGAGAATTTACCGTTCCGGTGATCTAGCCCGGATGATGCCAAACGGGGAAATGGAATACCTTGGCCGTATCGACCATCAGGTGAAAATACGCGGTTACCGCATCGAGCTTGGCGAAATTGAATCGGCAATCTTGCAGGTGCCTAATGTTAGGGAAGCCGCAGTGGTCGTCTCAACCGATGCGCACAACCAGAAAATATTAGTCGCTTACTATATAACGGAGTACCGGATTAATGATCAAGAAATACGCAAGTATCTGTCCGAGCATTTGCCGTCCTATATGATTCCGTCGTTTTTCGTTGAGCTTGAGCGGATGCCGTTGACGAGCAATGGCAAGCTGGATCGCGGAGCGCTGCCTGCGCCGCAGAGGTCGATTGCTGCAGCCGTTCAATTGGAACCGCGCACGCCGACGGAAGCGGCGATGGTCGAGATTTGGAAGGAGCTTCTTGGAGCAGAAACCATTGGCGTTCAGGACGATTTCTTCCACAGCGGCGGTCATTCGCTCAGCGCCGCTATGCTGGCGGCACGTATTTTGGCAGCCTTTCATGTGAAGATTCCGCTGCGCATGATCTTTAAGCAGCCAACGATTGCTGAAATTTCAGCCCTCATTGATGAGGCGGTACAAATTGAAAAGCCGTCAGGAGCACACAGGCTGACCGTTCATAGCCGAGTAGAGACGGCTCCTGTTCAGGATGAATATCCGCTCTCATCCGCCCAGAAAAGGCTGTTCGTATTGGACCGGCTGGAAGGCGCTCAAGCAGGAACAGCCTATAATTTGCCTGCCGCTATACGGATTACGGGACAGCTGAATCATGTGCGGCTGGAGCAAGCTTTTGCCCAAACCGTTCGGAGGCATGAATCGCTGCGTACTTCATTCCGGCTTGAAAACGGAAATCCCGTGCAGCGTATCCATGAGGACGCCCATTTCGCCATTCATTATATCAGCGCGGATGAAGCAGACATCCCGCAAACCGTCCAGCAATTCATTCGTCCTTTCGATTTAAGCGAGCCTACACTTCTGCGAGTGTGCCTGGCGGCGCTATCCGAGGATCAGCATTTGCTGCTAGTTGATATGCACCACATTATTTCCGATGGCGTTTCGGTTGCCGTCATCATTGACGAGCTGATTCGGGGATACGCCGCGGAAGAGCTCCCGGCTCCTCGCCTGCAATATAAAGATTATGCGGTATGGCAGCAAAGCTGGATCGATTCCGAAGACTACCGCAGCCAGGAGCAGTACTGGCTTCACGCGCTTTCCGGGGAGCTGCCTGTATTGGAATTGTCATGCGATTACACGCGCCCTCCGGTGCAAAGCTTTGAAGGGGAAAGCTTTTCCTTCGAGATTGATGCTGCCCTAACTGAAAGACTGACGCAATTGGCCGCAGCAAGCGGAACGACCATGTACATGCTGCTGCTTGCCGCCTACAAGGTGCTTTTGTTCAAATACAGCGGGTCGGAAGACGTTATCGTCGGGACGCCTGTTGCGAACCGGACGCATGCAGATGTGAACGATATGATTGGCATGTTCGTCAATACGCTTGCCATCCGCAGCTATCCAAGCGCGGAACAGACCTTCAATCGATATTTGCAGCAAGTGAAGGATAGCGCGCTAGCGGCTTTCGAGCATCAAAATTATCCGTTCGAGGAGCTGCTCGACAAGCTTGCTATACGGAGGGATTTAAGCCGGAATCCGATCTTTGATACGATGTTCAGCCTTAATAATGTGGAAACGGTGGAGCTTGCGATGGACGGCGTGGCGTTCCAAACCTTGACCGTCGAAGAGAAAATATCCAAATTCGACATTTCGGTGGAAGCCCTCGAAAAGGATGGCAAAATCGCTTTTACGGTTGAATATTGCACGAGGCTGTTCAGGGAAGCAACGGCAAGACGATTTGCTGGCCATTTTTCTCAAATCCTTGAAGCAGTAGCTATGCAGCCTGATATTCAGCTTGCTCTAGTGCCTTTATTGACGGATGGAGAGAAAGAGCAAATCATTCACCTATTCAATTTTACGGCGATGCCCTCTCGTCAAGGCGCAACGGCTATATCCTTGTTCGAGGAGCAGGCGCAGCGTGTTCCAGACCGTATTGCTGTCAGTTTCGGCGAGGAAAGGCTGACCTACTCCGAGCTGAATCTGCGAGCGAACCAGCTCGCACGGCTTCTGATGGAGAAGGGCATAGGCCGTGACGACCGCGTTGCTATCTTTATGGACCGCAAGCCAAGAATGGTCGAATGTATATTGGCAATTTGGAAAGCAGGCGGGGCTTATGTGCCGGTAGATCCTGCATATCCGCTGCAGCGGATTGCAGATATGATTCTCGGCTCGCAAGCTGAAATTGTTTTAACCGAGTCGTTATTTTGCAGCGATGAGGTTAAGTCTGTTTTGCCGGGAGCTGAGTTAATTAGCCTAGATGTAATCATGGACTCGCTTGATTCGTTTCCAAGCAGCAACGTAGCGCTTGAAGTTAAACCCGAGCAGCTGGCATATGTGTTATACACCTCCGGCTCAACGGGCAAGCCCAAAGGAGCCATGCTGGAGCACGCGGGCATGCTTAACCACATTGAAGCGATGATCGAAGAGCTGAAAATGAAGGAAAGCTGCGTCATGGCGCAAAATGCACCGCATTGCTTCGATATCTCCGTGTGGCAGTTCGTTACGGCGCTCACTATTGGCGGAAAAACGGTCATCTATCCGGATGAATTAATTTCTACGCCTAAATCGTTCATCTCAGCGGTTGCGAAAGACGGCGTAACGGTGCTGGAAGTTGTCGTCTCCTTTATGTCGGCACTGCTTGAGATGGATTTGGATGAAAAGCTGCCCGCGTTGGAGCATTTGATCATTACGGGTGAAGCGGCCAAAGCGCAAACAGCCAGACAATGGTTTGAGCGGTATCCGCATATTAAGCTGGTCAACGCTTATGGTCCAACTGAAGCGGCTGATGATGTTACGCTGCATATTTTGGATAGGGCGCCTGAATCAGACGTTATGCCAATCGGCAAGCCTGTACGCAATATGCGGGTATACATTACGGATCCGCATATGAATCTGCTGCCAATTGGCGTGGTGGGAGAGCTATGCGTCTCAGGTATCGGAGTTGGACGCGGTTATTTGAATGATCCAGCCAGAACGGATAAGGCATTTATGAAAGATCCATTCCATACAGAGTTCGCTGCGCGGCTGTATCGAACAGGCGACTTGGCTAGATGGCTTCCGGACGGAAGCTTGGAATATAGAGGACGGATTGACCATCAGGTGAAAATACGCGGACATAGGATTGAATGCGGCGAAATCGAGGTACAGCTGCTGGAGCATGAAGCAATCAAGCAGGTTCTCGTGATGGACCGCAGCGATTCTCGCAACCAGAAATACCTATGCGCTTATTTTACCGCAGATCGAATTCTGGAGCAGGCTGAGCTTAAAGAGCTTATAGCGTCGGCATTGCCTAGCTATATGGTTCCGTCTTATTTTGTCCAAATGGATGTATTTCCGCTTACGCCGAACGGGAAAGTAGACCGCAAAGCGCTGCCTGCGCCTAGCGGCGACTTGCTCTTGGCTGAATATAAAGCACCGAGCAATGAGGATGAGCGGATGCTTGCCGAGATTTGGGAGGATGTGCTTGGCGTCGACCGGATCGGCGTAATGGATCATTTCTTCGAGCTTGGAGGTCATTCGCTGAAGGCGATGGTTATACTCTCGCATGTATCTAGCAAATTCGGCACGGATATTCCGCTTCGGGAGCTGTTTGCTTCACCGACGATTGAGGGGCTTGCCCAAGCTTTGAAAGCACGTGGCGCAGCAAGGAGTGCGCAAGACCGCGCCATTCCGATTGCGCGGCACATGTCCTTATATCCGTTGTCTTCTGAACAGAAGCGTCTATACATTCTTAGTCAATTCGAGGAAGGCGGCAGCACCAGCTATCATATGTCCGACGCTCTGCGGATCGAAGGCCCGCTTGACCATGCCAAATGGCTGGAGGCATTCCGCAGCATCGTTCGCAGGCATGAAATTTTGCGAACCTCCTTCCATTCGGTGGATGGCGAACCGTTCCAGAAGGTTCACGGCCATATTGAGCTGGAGATGCCTGTAAGAGCAGTGGAGGAGCATGAAGTGAATGAAATCGTTCAGCAATTTGTGCGGCCCTTTCATCTAGACGAGCCGCCGCTCTTGCGTGTAGAGCTGCTGAAGCTGTCGGAATTGCAGCATATCTTGCTTATTGACATGCATCATATCGTCTCTGACGGAGAGTCCATTCGCCTCTTGGTCGATGAATTCATGAAGCTCTACAGCGGCGCTCAGCTTCCAGAGCTGAAGGTGCAGTATAAGGATTTCGCCGTTTGGCAGCAGGAGAGGCATTGTTCGGATGTGATGGAGCGGCAGGAAGATTACTGGTTAAACCAGTTTGCGGATGGCGAGCTACCTGTCTTGCAGCTTCCAACAGATTATGCAAGGCCGCCAGTCCAAAGCTTCGAGGGCGATCGATTCGTTTTTGAAGCCGGGGAAGAGCTTTTAGAAGAGCTCCGAAGCTTTGCGCAGGACACGGGTACGACGATGTACATGCTATTGCTTACGGCATATTATGTCCTGTTAAGCAAATATTCCGGCCAACAGGATATCGTTATCGGCACGCCGGTTGCAGGCAGGACACATGTTGAAGTGCTGAATTTGGCAGGCATGTTCGTTAATACGTTGGCAATCCGCAGCAAACTTGCACCGGGCATGTCATTTTTGGAGCTGCTTGACCAAGTGAAAGGCGCAACCCTCGAAGCGTTCGAGAATCAGGAATATCCATTCGAGGAGCTTGTCGATAAGCTGCAGCTGCAGCGTGATTTCAGCCGCAACCCGCTGTTTGACACGATGTTCAGCCACCAAATGAGCGATACAGAAGCGCTCGTCGTGAATGAGCTGACCTTCGTTCCTTATGGAATGGATAATCCAACCTCCAAGTTCGATTTATCGCTGGATGCGGTTGAGATGTCAAACGCGCTTCACTTGGAATGGGAATACAGCACCAAGCTGTTCAAGCGGGAAACAATCGAGCGTGCCGCCTTGCATTATATGGCGATCGTGAAGGCTGCAGCTGCAGATCCGCAGCTTCGGATTGAGGAGATTGATTACTTATCAGCCGAAGAGAAACGGCAATTGCTTGCGGAATTTAATGATACGCAGCGGGATTATCAGACTCAATTAACCTTTCATGAGCTGTTTGCGCTGCAAGCAGAGCAAACGCCAGAGCATCCAGCCGTTACGGCAGGCGGGATTTCGCTTACGTATCTAGAGCTGGATACGCGAGCGAATCGAGTTGCACATGCGCTTCGCGGCAAAGGTGTGGCACCGGAGAGCATCGTTGGCGTTATGGTCGACCGATCTGTCGATATGATCGTCGCGGCGCTGGGTGTGATGAAGGCCGGGGCAGCTTACCTACCGATCGATTCGGAATATCCAAAGGAGCGGATTGCCTATCTGCTTCAGGACAGCCAAGCGTCGGTTGTGATTACGCAGCGTGGCCAGCTGGAATCAGCCGAATTGACGGGCAATATCCTCGTCATGGAGGAAATCGAGGAAGCGGGAGGAGACGGTTCGGAACCGATCAGCTGGTCGGCTCCGCATCACTTGGCTTATATCATTTATACGTCCGGAACAACAGGCAAGCCAAAGGGCGTAATGATCGAGCATCGTCAATATATGAACGTCGCTTTGGCTTGGAAGGAAAAATATGAGCTGGAACAGTTCCCGGTAAAGCTTCTGCAAATGGCAAGCTTCTCATTTGATGTATTCGCGGGAGATATGGCACGCGCTTTGCTGAGTGGCGGCGAGCTTATCATTTGTCCAAACGATGTGAAGCTAGACCCAGCATCTTTATATGAGCTGATGCTTAAGCATAAGATCAATATTTTTGAATCGACGCCGTCTTTGATCGCACCGCTGATGCAGCATATTTACGAGAATGGCTTAGACGTGAGCTTTCTCAAGCTGCTGATTTTGGGGGCAGACAGCTGTCCTATTGTCGAATTCCATAAGCTGCTAAGCCGTTTCGGCACTCAGATGCGTATCATTAACAGCTACGGCGTAACGGAAGCTAGTATCGATTCAAGCTACTACGAGGCGTCGATAAGCGAGCTGCCGGCAGCAGGCAATACCCCTATTGGCAAGCCGCTGCCGAACATGTCCTATTACGTGCTTGATTCTGCAATGAAGCTTCTGCCGGTAGGCGTAGCGGGCGAGCTTTATATCGGCGGCGCCGGTGTGGCGCGCGGTTATTTTGGACGAGAGGATCTGACGGCAGAGAAGTTTGTTGCAAATCCGTTCATATCTGGAGATCGGCTGTACCGGACAGGCGACCTAGCGACTTGGATGCAAGGCGGCAACCTCATGTTCCTTGGCCGCGATGACCACCAGGTGAAAGTACGCGGATACAGAATCGAACTCGGCGAGATCGAAGCTTGCTTGCTTAAGCATCCGGACATTCGCGAGGCTATCGTAATGGCTCATGAGGATGCTTATAAGCAAAAGTATTTATGCGCTTATATCGTAAGTACGAGCGAGCCAAAGCTTAATGAGATTCAGGCCCATTTAATCGGGGAGCTGCCGGTATATATGGTGCCTTCTCAAGTTGTGCTGCTTGAGCAAATGCCGCTGACTCCAAACGGGAAAATCGACCGAAAGGCGTTGCCGGAGCTAGCCGGAAGCCAGCTTAAATCGGCAGAATACGCTGCGCCGTCCACACCGGCCGAGAAGCGGCTTGCTGAGGTGATGGAGCTTGTTCTTGGAACGACGGGAATCGGCGTGAATGATGATTTTTTCCAGATTGGCGGACATTCGCTTAAAGCCATGACCCTCGTGTCGCATATTCATAAAGCATTCGGCATTGCGGTGCCCCTGCGAATGATATTCGAGGCGCCGACAATCGCGATGATGGGCAGGCACATCGATGCTGCGGAAGAGAGCTCCGCATCCAAGTTCATGGCCATCCAGCCGATTGAATGGCAGGAAACGTACGAGCTCTCGTCCGTACAGAAACGTTTGTACATCTTGAACCAATTCGAAGGTACGGGCACCAGCTACAATATGCCGGATGCGATGATCATGGAGGGCCATATCGATCCGGCAAGAGTAGAGGCTGCGCTGCGCACCCTCATTCAACGCCATGAATCGCTGCGAACATCCTTCCATATGCAAGATGGCAAAGCGATTCAGCAAGTGCATCATGCTGCCGAATTCCACGTCGAATTGTCGGAGGCGCTGCATGCACCGGATGAAGAGCTGGAACAATTAACGGCTGATTTCGTTCGCCCGTTTGATCTGGGACAAGCGCCGCTCATGCGCGCGGCTCTAGTAAAGCTGTCAGAGGATCGTTATTTATTCCTCTTTGACGTGCATCATATCGTGTCCGACGGCGTGTCGATGGGCATTATTTTGAGCGAGTTTGCAGCGTTGTACGGCGGGGAAGCGCTGCCGGAGCTGAAGCTTCATTATAAGGATTTTGCCGCTTGGCAGAACCGGCAATTTACCGCAGCATTTTTGAAGGAGCAGGAGGCCTATTGGCTGGAGTGCTTATCTGGCGAGCTGCCGGTATTGGAGCTGCCGACGGACTACCCGCGCCCAGCAAGGCAGAGCTTCGAAGGGGCGCGCGTCGCTTTTGGCTCAGGCATACCGCTTCGGGACGAGCTGAACCGGCTCGCAGCGGAAACGGGAACTACGCTGTACATGGTTTTATTCGCGGCATTTAATGTGCTTCTTGCCAAATACAGCGGACAATCCGACTTGATCGTGGGCACGGCGACCGCTGGCCGCTCGCACGCGGATCTGGAGGGCATCGTCGGCATGTTTGTCGGTACGTTGGCGCTGCGAACAGAGGTAAACGCTGGGTTTACCTTCCGAGATTTACTGGCAAGCGTGAAAGCCCGTATGGTGCAAGCGTATGAGCATCAGCATTATCCGTTCGACCAGCTGGTGGAGAAGCTTCAGGTTAAACAAGATTTGAGCCGCAATCCGGTGTTCAATACGATGTTTATTTTGCAGAACACGGATGAGCAGCCATTTCAATTGGAGAATGTAAAGCTTTCGCCGTTCGAAGCAAAAGAAACGATGACGAAGTTCGACCTGACGCTGGAGGCAACGGAAACGCAGGACGATCTGGCTTTTGTGCTCGAATACAGCTCGAAGCTGTTTAGCCCGAGCACGGCACAGCGGATGTCGAAGCATTTGATAGAGCTGATCCGCTCAGCCGTACAGCAGCCGGATGTTAAGCTCAGCGAGCTTAGGCTGCTGTCGAGGGAGGAGGAGCATCGTTTAATCCATGCTTTCAACGATACGGCGACTGTCTATGATACGGATGCGAAGCTTTTGCATGAATTAGTAGAATCGCAGGCAAGGAGGACGCCCGAGCTTCCTGCAATCATTGCGGGCCAAGCAAGCTTGACCTACAAGGAATGGAACGGCCAAGCGAATCGGCTCGCTCGGACGCTCCGTGCCAAAGGAGCAGGGCCTGATCGAACCGTAGCCATTTTGGCCAATCGTTCCATAGAGATGACCGTAGCCATACTCGCGGTTCTAAAATCGGGATCGGCGTATGTGCCGATTGACCCGGACTACCCGCAGGATCGCATTCGCTACATGCTGGAGGATAGCGGCTCCGAGCTGCTGCTGACGCAAGGCGAGATTGCCAGCGACATTTTCTACGGGGGACAAACGATCGATTTGCTTGACTCCAGCTGCTACAGCGAGGATGACGCCGATCTTAAGAAAGTGAACAGCCCGGAGCATTTGGCATACGTCATTTATACTTCCGGAACGACCGGTCGTCCAAAAGGGGTAATGATCGAGCATCGCAGCATCGTGAATACGATTGCTTGGCGTGCGGAAGAGTATCGGTTTAGTGCCGGCGACCGTGTATTGCAAATCCTTTCCTATGCTTTTGACGCGTTCGCAGCCAGCTTCTTTGCTCCTATGGCGGCTGGAGGCGCCTCCGTTATCGCAATGGACGAGGAAGCAAAGGACCCGCTTGCTTTGAAAGGCTGCATGACGAGCCAGCAGATTACGCATTTCAGCACCGTGCCAAGTCTATACGCGGCGCTGCTCGAGATGTTAAGCGAGAAGGAAGCCGCATCGCTCAAAGCGGTCACGCTGGGAGGAGAGCATGTCCCCGTTAGCATGATTGAGAAGAGTATAGCGCTCAATGATCAGCTCACGCTGTTTAACGAATATGGTCCAACGGAGAGCAGCGTAATCACGACGGCAGAGAAGGGGCTTCTTCCAGGCAAAAAGGTCACGATTGGCCGTCCTATCGCGAACACTCGCGTATATATCGTGGATGAGCATATGAAGCTGCAGCCGGTTGGCGTTTATGGCGAGCTTTGTATCGCCGGCGCCGGGCTCGCAAGAGGCTACTTTAATCAGCCGGAAATGACGGCCGCCAAGTTTGTTGCGGGTCCATTTGCATCGGGCGAAAGAATATACCGAACGGGAGACTTGGCGCGCTGGCTTGAGGACGGAACGATTGATTTTGCCGGAAGATTGGACAACCAAGTTAAAATCCGCGGATATCGGATCGAGCTTGGCGAGATTGAAGCCCATTTAATGAAGCTGGATATGATCAAAGAAGCAGCCGTAATCGCACGGGACGACGATAGCGGGCAGAAATATTTATGCGCGTATATCGTATCGGATGACGAGCTTGCCGTTCTAGACGTCAGGGCAAGCATGGCGCAGGAATTACCGGGGTACATGGTTCCAGCTTACTTTATTCAGCTATCACAGCTGCCGCTTACGCCAAATGGCAAGCTTGATCCGAGGGCGCTTCCCGCACCTGATCTTGAGCTGTTAGGCAGGCTGGATTATGCGGCTCCGTCGGATGAGCTGGAAGAGAAGGTGGCGGCAATCGTTCAAGACCTGCTGCAGCTAGAGCGGGTTGGCATGGCTGATCATTTCTTCATGATTGGCGGACAATCGCTCAAAGCGATGCAGCTCGTTGCCCAGCTTTACCGGGCGTTTAATGCGGAGGTGCCGCTGCGCGTTATTTTTGAGAGCGTCGCGATTAGGGATATAGCCGATTTTGTAAGGAAGTCCGCTTCGTCAGCGGATCTGGCGCTTCAGCCTGTACAGCCAAGAGAAAACTACCCGCTATCGTCCGCACAAAAACGATTGTATGTGCTGGATCAATTAGAGGGGCCGGGGACTGGCTATAACATGCCGGGAGTGCTGCGCCTGAAAGGCGCCCTTAACCGCAGCAAGCTTGAAGACTCGTTCCAGCAGCTTGTGAACCGTCATGAATCGCTGCGCACATCTTTCCAAACAATCGAGTCTGAGCTGGTACAGATCGTGCACAAGGCAGCTGCGCTGCAGATGGAATGGATGGTAGGCGAGGAAGCAGAAGCGATTGCGTCCATCGAGTCTTTTGTCAGGCCGTTTGATTTAAGCGAAGCGCCGCTGCTGCGCGTTGGGCTTTTAAAGCTTTCCGATGAAGAGCATTTGCTGCTCTTTGATATGCACCATATTGTTTCGGACGGCATTTCCATGAATGTGCTCATTCAAGAGTTTACACAGCTTTATCGCGGCGAGGAGCCGGCGGAGCTGAAGATCCAATATAAAGATTTTGCGCTATGGCAGCATGGCTTGTTCGAAGCAGGGGTGATGAGCAAGCAGGAGGCCTATTGGACGGAGCGGTTCGCAGGTGAGATACCGGCGCTCGAGCTGGCAACCGACTTCCCGAGACCTGCCGTACGAAGCTTGGAGGGCGACTATTACGATTTCGAGGCAGATGGGCAGCTGCTTCGCGAATTGAAAGAGCTAGCCTCAGATACGGGTACGACGCTATTTATGGTTCTCTTAGCTGCCTATAACGTGCTGCTCGCCAAGTATACGAACCAAAACGACATCGTCGTAGGCACGCCGATTGCCGGCAGAACGCATGGTGATACCGAAGGGTTGATCGGCATGTTCGTCAGCACGCTGCCGATGCGCAATCGGCCGGAAAGCGGCAAGACGTTCCTTCATTTCCTAAACGAAGTGAAGCAGCATGCTTATGAAGCATATGACAACCAGGATTACCCGTTTGAATCGATGGTTGAGAAGCTGCAGCCTTATCGCGATCTAAGCCGCAACCCGCTCTTTGACACCGTCTTTATTTTGCAAAATATGGATCAAGAAGTGTTGGAAATGGAGCAAATGACGATTGAGCCGTTTGCTTATGAGAACAAGATTTCGAAGTTTGATTTGACGCTTGCAGCCGTTGAGGAAGAAGACGGATTATCGCTTAGCTGGGAATATGGCACTTCATTGTTCCGCAGTGAAACGATGGAGCGGATGTCCAAACATTTCATTCAGACGCTGCGCGAAATTACGCGGAATCCGGGCATTGCGCTTGCGCAGATCGATATGCTGGATAGCGCCGAGAAGGAGCAAATGTTAGTCGCATTTAATGCGGCGCCATCGATTCAAGCGCCTGCCGAGACGCTTCACGGATTATTCGAGCTTCAAGCGGGACTAATTCCAAAGCAAATTGCGCTGTCGCTTGGGTCGGAGCATATGACCTACGAGGAGCTGAACAAACGAGCCAACCGATTGGCTCGGACGCTGAGAGAACGCGGCGTCGAGGCGGAATCGGTAGTCGGCATAATGGCTAATCGTTCATTCGAAATGATCGTCGGCATGCTTGCGGTATTAAAAGCAGGCGGCGCCTATATGCCTATCGATCCTGCCTATCCGGCAGAGCGCATTGCTTTCATGCTGGAGAACAGCGAAGCCGAGTTCGTGTTGTCGCAAGCTGAATGGATGAAGGCAGCCGCTCATGGAACGTCAGCCGTTTGGCTGGATTTGTGCGATGCTTCGCTTTACGCGATTGACGGATCGAATCTAAGCGTAGGCAATCGATCAAGCGATCTTGCTTATATCATCTATACGTCAGGAACGACAGGCAAGCCGAAGGGTGTCATGATCGAGCATCGGAGCATTGCCGGAAATATATGGTGGCGGAAGGAAGCGTACGGCTTATCGGCATCCGATCGCGTATTGCAGCTGTTCTCCTTTGCTTTTGACGGTTTTGTTACGAGTTTTTATACGCCGATCGTTTCCGGTTCAACGGTCATTCTGCTGGAGGAGGATGAAGCGAAGGATCCTGTGGCGATCAAAAATAACATAGTCGAACATGGCGTAACCCATTTCATCAGCGTTCCGAGCTTGTACGCCGGTGTGCTGGAATGCTTAAGCGCAGAAGAGGCGGCAACGCTTCGCATGGTCACTCTAGCGGGCGAGCGGGTAACGGATAAGGTGATTGCGCTTAGCAAATCCGTTAATGACAGCATCGAGCTGATCAATGAATACGGCCCTACGGAAAGCAGCGTGGTCGCGACCATCGAACGTGATTTGCAGCCGGGATGCCAAGTTACAATTGGCCGTCCGATCTCTGGCACCAGCATTCGTATCCTTGGCGCGGACGGTCAAATGATGCCGATTGGCGCGGTTGGCGAGTTGTGTATTGCCGGAGCAGGGTTAGCGCGCGGTTACCTCCGCCTGCCGGAAATGACGGACGAGAATTTTGTGGCGGATGCGTATCAGGCTGGTGCTCGCTTATACCGAACGGGAGACGCAGCCCGTTTTCTCCCTGACGGCAGAATTGATTACATCGGAAGAATAGATGACCAGGTTAAGGTCCGAGGCTACCGAATCGAGCTTGGGGAAATCGAGGGAGCACTGCTGCAGTTGGCCCGTGTGAAGGAAACGGTAGTCGTGGCTAGGGACGACGATGGAAGCGGTAAGTATTTATGCGCATATGTCACTGCGGAAGATGAATCGGAGCCAGCTGCCCTGCGAGATGAACTCTCGCAGCTGCTTCCAGATTACATGCTGCCAGCTTTCATCGTACTGCTGGATCGCCTTCCGGTGACGGCTAACGGCAAGGTAGACCGCCGAGCGTTGCCTGCTCCAGACCGTACAAGCAGCGGATCAGATCATTATCAGGCGCCTGTCGGTGACAAAGAACAGATTCTAGCCTTGATCTGGCAGGAGCTGCTTGGCGTTGAACGGGTCGGTACGAGGGATCACTTCTTCCAGCTAGGCGGAGATTCGATTAAAGCGATACAAGCTGCGGCAAGGCTAAACAAGCACGGATTGCGCTTTGAAGTGCGCGACTTGTTCCGGTATCCGACTATTGCGGAGCTGAGTCCACGTTTGAAGCTCATAGAGCGAACGATTTCACAGGCTGCAGTGGAAGGCGAGGTGCCGCTAACGCCGATTCAGCATTGGTTTTTTGAAAACAGCTTTACCGATCAGCATTACTGGAACCAAACGGAGCTGATATACAGGCAAGAAGGCTTTGACGCTGACATGCTTCACCTGGTATTCCACAAGCTGACACAGCACCACGATGCCCTGCGGCTCCGATTTGATGCTGACAGCAGCGGCAAGGTGAAGCAGCGCAACGAAGCTGCGGGCGGCGAGCATTTCTCGCTGGAGCAATTTGATCTTCGGGGGCAGACCAACGAGCAGATTCAACTAGCCTTATTGCATGCGGCAGCAAAAATTCAGAGCAGCATGAATCTGGCAGATGGGCCGCTTGTCAAGCTTGGCCTGTTCGTTACGGATGACGGTGACCATTTATTGATCACGATCCATCATTTGGTGGTAGACGGCGTATCATGGCGTATCTTATTCGAGGATTTGGAGGAAGCGTACCGGCAGGCAGAGCTAGGCCAGACTATCGTACTCCCTGACAAAACGGATTCTTACCGGTATTGGGCTGAACAGCTTTCCAGCTATGCTGGCAGCGAGCAGCTGCGAAGCGAAGCTGCCTATTGGGAAAAGCTTGGGCAAACGGAAATTGTTGAGCTGCCTAAGGATAGGCATTCGTCCGATAATCGCGTGAAGCATATGCGCAGCATTGGCAGAGAGCTGAGCGAGGAGGCTACCGGCAAGCTTTTGAAGGGCGCCCATGAAGCTTACCGAACGGAAATGAACGATCTGCTGATGGCAGCACTTGCTCTCGCATTGAAGGATTGGAGCAATGGCGATACGTTTGCGGTTAATTTGGAAGGGCATGGACGCGAAGCGTTTACGGAAAAGCTGGACATTACGCGCACCGTAGGCTGGTTCACGTCACAGTTCCCAGTCATTCTCGAAACGAAGCAAGCAGGCGACCTTGGTTATCTGATTAAGCTGACCAAAGAAATGCTTCGTAAAGTGCCGAACAAGGGGCTTGGTTACGGCATTTTGAAGTTTATGTCAGATATGCGCCAACGATTTGAGCTGGAACCGGAAATTTCGTTCAATTATTTGGGGCAATTCGGCGGCGATTCCGAAAACGGAAGCAGCATGAGCATGTCTTCTTATGATTCCGGGTTGCCGTTCAGCAGGGAATCAGAGCGCACGGTCTCGCTCGACGTGACGGGTCTTGTGTATGAAGGCAAGCTGAAGCTGGAGCTTCATTACAGCGAACAGGAATACGAAGCTGCAACAGCTGAAGGATTGATCGACCTGCTGTTGAATCGTTTGCTCGAAATTATCGAGCATTGCGTCCTTAGGGAAACGCAGGAGCTCACGCCTAGCGACCTAGGCGATGGCGAGCTAACGCTGGAGGACCTTGATAGCATTTTGGAATCGATTGAGTTGTAATTTGCAGTTAATGCGGTCTATCCTCTGGCAAACCAATCGGTTTGCCGGAGGACGGATGGCTGTTTCCCGAAGCAAGAGGATGGAAAAGGCGAATAAGCAAACTTCACGCGAGGTGAATAATGAGTAAAGCAAATGCGATTCAGAAGGTTTATCCCCTTACTCCGATGCAGGAGGGGATGTTGTTTCACTCCATTATGAACAGCGAGTCCAGCGCGTATTTTACGTTAATGGAAGCAACTTTAACCGGAAGCGTGGACCCCGAGCTGTTCGAGCAGTGTTTAAACGGCATCATAATCGAATTCGACATCTTGCGTACCGTGTTTGTCCATCAAAATTTGCCGCGGCCAAGGCAGGTTGTCCTTCATGAGCGCAGCACGAAGCTGCATGACGAGGATCTCCGCCATTTGACGGCGGCTGAACAAAATAAGTATATCGAGTGTTATAACGAGGCAAACCGATTACGCGGTTTTCAACTTTCGAAGGATGTGCTGCTTCGAGTCGCTTTGTTTCAGACAGCTGAGCATACCTATCGTTTAATGTGGAGCCATCATCATATTTTGATGGATGGCTGGGGCTTTGGCGTCGTCATTCAGCGGCTGCTTCAAATGTATGCCGCAAAACGTACAGGCGGCGCGATTCCGCCGGGTATCGTCTACCCATACGGCGATTACATAAAGTGGCTGGAAAATAGAAGCAAAGAAGAATCGCTTATTTATTGGAAAAACACGCTTGCAGGCTTTGAAGGGCAAACGTCATTGCCGCATCGCCCGCTTAGCGGTCCATCAGAACCATTTGAGCAGGGCCAGCATGAGTTTGCGATTGACGCAGCTTCAACGCTGCTCCTGACTCGAATGGCTGGTGGCTGCGGAGCAACATTGAACAGCGTGTTTCAAGCCATTTGGGCTGTGCTGCTCAGCAAATACAATCGGACGAATGACGTCGTTTTTGGCTCAGTCGTGTCAGGGCGGCCTTCGGACGTACCTGGAATCGAGCAGATGGTCGGATTGTTCATCAATACGGTGCCGGTGCGCGTTCGCCGTACGGATGGTCTTACTTTCGCACAGCTGTTAACGAACATACAAGCCGATGCGGTTGAAATGGAGGCCCACAGCTATTTGCCGCTTTACGAGGTGCAAAACCAGTCTGAACTGAAGCAGGCGCTGCTCGATCATATTTTAATTTTTGAAAATTATCCGCTCGGCAAGGATGTGGATGGCGAGCAGGCTGAGGACATCATTGGCTTTCAAACACAGGTCGACCGCGTGTTTGAACAAACCAATTACGATTTGAACGTCGTTGTAGCTCCTGCTGACGAGCTGTCTATCAAATTTAGCTATAACAAGAATAGGTTCGATTGTGCCTTCATTCAGCGAGTGGAAGGACATCTGCGCGGCATCATTAATCAAATTTTAAATAACCCCGCTATAGCGCTGAGTGACCTTGTCGTTGTAACAGCAGATGAGAAGCGGAAATTGACGGCAGCGTTTAATGCGACAAAACGGCACTTTGAGGAGCCGAAGCTCGTTCATGCCTTGTTCGAGAAGCAGGTGCGTCATACGCCGGAGCATATCGCTGTGATTGGAGCCGGCGTTGAGCTGACTTACCGGGAATTAAACACGGAGGCTAACCGGCTGGCGCGGACGTTGTTAGAGCATGGCGCCGCTGGACGCATCGTGGCGGTTATGACGGAGCCTACTCCCGATCTGGCGGTTGCGCTGCTCGCTGTGCTCAAAGCGGGTGCGGCATATTTGCCGATCGATCCCGCGCTTCCAGCGGATCGTATCCGCTACATGCTCGAGGACAGCAAAGCCTGCTGCGTGCTATCTGATCCCCACTTCGCGCAGCTTGCGGAAAGCTACGGAGATAAGGTTATTGATATTAGCGATATAAGCGGCTATGCGGAGGATTCCTCCAATCTGGCTATTCAGGTACAGCCGAATGATCTCGCCTATATCATTTACACATCAGGCACGACGGGCAAGCCTAAAGGGGTCATGATTGAGCATCGCAGCATTGCGAATACGCTGCTTTGGCGCAAAGCAGCGTACCTTTTCAGTCCTGAGGACCGAACGCTAGTCTTCTTGTCATTTGCGTTCGATGCTTTCGTCAGCACATTTTTCACACCGCTCCTTGCAGGCTCGTCCGTTTTGTTAGCGAAGGCCGCGGAGGCTAAGGACCCGTCCGCGCTTAAGAGGCTGATTGCAACGAACCGAATTACGCATTTTAGCGCAGTGCCTGCGATGTTCCTAGCCATTCTGGATGTCATCGATCGCGAGGAAGCTATGTCTCTCAAAGCGGTAACTCTCGGCGGCGAGAAAGTAACGGAGGATGTCGTTAACCGTGCAAGAAGCATAAGCCGAAACCTTGAGCTCATTAATGAATACGGGCCGACAGAAAACAGCGTTATCACGACTTGCTTGCGTCATGCCGAGGACGGAAGACGAATTACGATAGGCACACCGATTGCCAATACGCAGGTATGGATACTTGGTTCGGATAGGCAGCTTCAGCCAGTCGGCGCGGCTGGCGAGCTCTGCATTTCTGGCGAAGGAATTGCCCGGGGATATTTGAATCAGCCAGAGCTGATGCAGCAGCATTTTGTGCCGAATCCTTTCGCTGAAGGCGCTGGATTGCTTTACCTTACAGGCGATCTAGCCCGGTGGTCAGAGGATGGCCAGATCGAATTTGTAGAGCGGATCGATCATCAGGTGAAGATTCGCGGCTATCGAATCGAATTAGGCGAGATCGAAGCGGTGCTTCGCAAGCAGCCTGCGATTAAGGATGCTGCAGTGCTTGCTGTACAGGATGGCGCCGGATCAAAGCAGCTGTGTGCATATGTATCGGTAGAAGAAGGAGCGGAGTGGGAGGAAGCATCATTAAGAAAAGCACTCGGAACGGAGCTGCCTTCTTACATGAATCCGGCATATGTCATGAGGCTAGAGCGTTTGCCTTATACGCCAAATGGGAAGCTGGACCGCAAGGCGCTGCCGCTTCCGGAAGCGAGCTTAGGAGGCCGGGCATATACAGCACCCGAAACACTGCTTGAGGCGCAGCTTCAGCCGATTTGGGAGCAAATTTTGCAGGTGGAGAAAATCGGCGTGACGGAAGATTTTTTTCAGCTGGGAGGGCATTCGCTCAAAGCGATGCTGTTAGCAGCGAGGGTTCAGAAGGAGCTGCAAACCGATATTCCGTTAAAAGCGCTGTTCGAGCATCCGACGATCCGCGGCATTGCCTGTTTCATAGAAGGAGAAATCGAAGCGGAAGGCTCGTTTGTCGCGATAGCGCAAGCAGAGCCAAGGGAAGTGTACCCGTTAACCTCGGCGCAGCGAAGAATGTTTGTCATCAATCAATTCGAGAACGTCGGGACGGCTTACAATATGCCCGATGCTTTGCTCATGGAGGGTCGACTTGACAAGGCGAGGCTTGCAGATGCCTTGCAAAAACTGATCGAGCGGCATGAGCCGCTGCGGACCTCGTTCGAATGGCAGGAGGATGAGCCCGTTCAGCGCATACATGAAGCGGCTTCCCTTGAGCTTGAATTATTTGAAGCGACTAACGCGGAGCAGGCTGAAATAAGGATGAGCGGGTTTGTTCGTCCGTTTGACTTATTGACCGCCCCGCTAATGCGAGCTGGCCTTATCCGTTTGGAGGAGACGCGTCATCTGCTCTTGCTGGATGTGCATCATATTGTTGCCGACGGCATTACGATTGGACAATTCATACATGATCTAGCGGCCTTGTATCGCGGTGAACAGCTGCCGCAGCTAGACATTCAGTATAAGGATTATGCCGTGTGGCAGCAGGGAGATGGATATGCGGAACGTATGAAGAAGCAGGAAACTTTCTGGGTGGAACAATTCTCGGAAGAGGTGCCCGCGTTTGATTTCCCTGCCGATTTCCCACGCCCGCTTGTGCGTGATTTTGCCGGCAAGCGATATGAATTCGCAGCTGATGAGCAGTTGACGGCAGCGCTTCGCAAATTAGCGTCGGCTCAAGGCGCAACGCTGTTTATGGTGCTGTTCGCAGCTTATAACGCGCTGCTCGGCAAATATACCGGTCAGGAGGATTTTGTTGTCGGAACGCCGACAGCCGGCCGGGCTCATGATGAGCTGCGGGCTATGACAGGGTTGTTCGTAGGCACGCTTGCGCTTCGAACGAGGCCGAAGCAGGAGCTTGCTTTCGAGCAATATCTTGCCGAGGTTAAGCAGCATTGCGTTAAGGCGTTCGAGCATCAGGATTATCCCCTTGAGCAGCTGCTGCAAAAGCTGGGCATTCCGCGCAGCATGAGCCGCCATCCTCTGTTCGATACGATGTTTCTTATGCAAAATATGGACTCAGCCGATTTGCAGCTTGAAGGCTTAAGGCTGACATCCTATCCGCAATCCAATAATATTGCCAAGTTTGACTTGACCTTTGGCGCGATAGAGCAGGATGAGTCGCTTCATTTCAGCATCGAATATGCAGCGGCCTTGTATCGCCCGGATACTGCGAAACGGTTAGGAGATCATTACATAGAGCTGCTGCGCGGAATCGCAGCACATCCAGAGAAAAGGTTAGCCGACCTGGATGTGTTAAACGGCGGCGAAAAGGAGCGGCTGCTTAACGAATTTAACGATACAACCGCGAGTTATCCGCATACGGCTACGATCGCTTCCTTATTTGAGCAGCAGGTTTTCCGTCATGGGGAGCGAATTGCCGCATCGGATGATGAGCGGCAGCACACCTATCATGAGCTGAACGCCCGGGCGAACATGCTCGCAAGGCGTCTTCGCAACGAAGCGGAGGTAAGGCGCGACAGCCTTGTCGCGATCCTTATGGATCGCTCTACGGATATGATCGTGGCAATGCTCGCAGTATTAAAGTCGGGTGGCGCATATGTACCGATTGATCCGGCATACCCGGAGGAACGAATCCAGTACATACTCCGCGATAGCCAGCCGAAAGCGCTGCTGACACAAACCTCCTGTCTCCATCTGGCTAATAACGGCGTGGGGAAGGTATTTGATCTCCATGAACGTGTATTATTCACAGGTGATGACAGCGGCCTTGTTTCGGTTAATGAACCGCAGGACTTAGCCTATATCATCTACACGTCAGGCACTACCGGCCAGCCGAAGGGCGTTATGATTACGCATCGGAATGTCGTAAGGCTCATAACGAACGATCGGCTAGCCTTTGATTTTAATGAGCATGACGTATGGACGATGTTTCACTCTTATTGCTTTGATTTCTCGGTATGGGAAATGTATGGCGCTTTGCTGCATGGCGGGCAAGTTGTCGTCGTGCCGCGCTCTACGGCGCAAAATCCGCAGGCGTTCGCCGAGCTGCTGAGACAAGAGAAGGTTACGGTGCTGAACCAGACGCCGACTGCTTTTTATGCGTTGATTCAAGAAGAATTGCGCAGGCAGGAGCAGGGTTTAGCCATTCGGTATGTGATTTTTGGCGGAGAGGCTTTGAACCCGGTCATGCTCCGTCCTTACCGCGAGCTGTACCCGGGCACAAAGCTGATCAATATGTATGGCATCACGGAAACGACAGTGCATGTTACTTATAAAGAAATAACCGATCACGAGATTGCTACCAATGTAAGCAATATCGGGGTGCCGATTCCAACGCTTACCTGCTATATTTTCGATGCCAGGCAGCGGCTGGTTCCGATTGGCGTTAACGGCGAGCTTTATGTCGGCGGGGAAGGCGTGGCTAGAGGGTACTTGAACCGGGAGGAGCTCACGGAGGAACGTTTCGTGCCGAATCCTTATAAGCCTGACGAGAGGCTGTACAGGACCGGCGATCTGGTTCGCAGAATGGCAAACGGAGAGATGGAGTATCTCGGGCGGATCGACCATCAGGTGAAAATTCGCGGCCACCGGATCGAGCTAGGTGAAATCGAGACTGTGCTTCTCAAGCATAAGAAGGTAAAAGAAACGACCGTCACCGCGCGTGACCAAGGGAACGGAAGTAAAGCGCTGTGCGCCTATATCGTTGCCGAGGAGCAGCTGACCGTTACCGAGCTGCGCGAGTTTGCTAAGGAATGGCTGCCCGATTATATGATACCCGCCTACTTTGTCCAGCTGGACAAAATCCCGCTGACCTCAAATGGCAAAATAGACAGGCCGGCGCTTCCTGAGCCGGATATGAGCATCGCGCTTGGCAGCAGCTATATGGCTCCTGAGTCGATTCGGGAGCAGCTGCTTGCGGACATTTGGCGAAGCGTGCTTGGCGGTCATTTGATCGGACTGTCGGAAAATTTCTTTGCCCTTGGCGGCGACTCTATTAAAGCCATTCAAGTAGCTGCTAGGCTCGGGGCGTCCGGCCTTAAGCTGGAAATAAAAGATTTATTCCAGTATCCCACTATTCAAGAGCTTGCTCCGCGGCTAAAGGCTGCTACCCGAAGCATCGATCAAGGCCCTGTCTCGGGTGAGGCCGCGCTAACGGCTATTCAGCAGTGGTTTTTCCGGCAGCGGTTTACCGATGCCCATCATTGGAATCAATCGGTCATGCTGTACACGCCGGAACGATTTGAAGAAAAAGCGATAAGGTCCGCAATGGATGCGATCATGCGGCACCATGATGCCCTTCGCTTCGTATTCCGTCCAAATGAGGAAGGCTCTATTACGGCCTTCAATTTAGGGCAAGAAGAAAATACGTTTGCTTACGAGTACGTTGATTTAACCGACGAGACCGATGATCGCGAGGCGCTTGCACGACATGCCGAGAAGCTTCAAAGCTCTATTAATCTATCGGAGGGTCCATTGTTCCTCACCGCTCACTACCGGACTACAAACGGCGACCATTTGCTGCTGATCGCCCATCATCTGGTTATCGACGGCGTATCCTGGCGCATTTTGTTCGAGGATCTGGAGCAAGCGTACAGTCAGGCGCGGAGCGGGGAAGCGATTCGGCTCCCGCTCAAATCCGACTCCTTCCTCTATTGGTCGGAGCAGCTTCACAAGTATGCGGAAAGTCCGCTTTTGCTTAGGGAAGCAGACTACTGGAGAGAGCTGGAGGAGAGAGGAATCATTCCGCTTCCTCGCGATCAATACGCGGGACGAGGTGATTTCTCGGTGCTGCGGACGGCTTCGTTCGAGCTGGATGAGCAGCAAACGGATCATTTGCTGAAACGGGCGGGACGTGCGTATAACACGGAAATCAACGATTTGCTGATGACAGCTTTAGGCCTTGCGGTTAAGGAATGGTCGGGCATAGAGCAGGTAGGCATCAACTTAGAGTCACACGGGCGTGAGCCTATCGCCGAAGCGCTGGACATTTCGCGCACGGTGGGCTGGTTCACATCGCAATATCCGGTTGTGCTGGATATGCGCGCAGCGGGTGATTTAGCACGCCAGATCAAGCTGACCAAGGAGCAGCTGCGAGCTGTTCCAAGCAAAGGCATCGGCTATGACCTATTGAAATATTTGACCCCTGAGCCATTGAAGCCAGCGCTGCGCTTCAATCTTGAGCCGGAAATTTGTTTTAACTATTTGGGCCAGATTGATGGCGATGTGACAAACGACATATTCAGGATGTCGGATTATGATAATGGGTCCCCTGTCAGCGCAAAAGCGGAAAACAGCTTCGCATGGAGCTTCGGCGGCATTGTTGAGGATGGCCGGCTATCGATGAAATGCCACTACAACAGCCTAGAATTTTCGGAGGAGACGATGAACCGCTTTATGGCTGGTTATCGTGCGCAGCTAAGCCGCGTAACCGTTCATTGTACCCTGCAAGAGGATGCCGAGCTGACGCCAAGCGATATTAGCTCGAAGGGGATGTCGGTAGACGACTTGGAAGACATTTTTGAGCTGCTGGAAGAAAAGCTGAAATGAGAAAGCTCAAATGAGAAAACGAGCGAATATGGTTATCAGAGAGGTGCGAAATGTCCACTTTTAAGAAAGAGCAAGTAAAGGATATTTACTATTTGTCTCCGATGCAGGAAGGCATGCTGTTTCATACCATGATGAGCCGGGATGCCTCTTATTTTGAGCAAATGACCGTCCGTATTCGCGGAGAGCTGGATATTGCCTTGTTCGAGGAGAGCATGAACCGGATCATTGCGCGTTACGATGTGTTTCGGACCACTTTTTTGTATGACAAGGTTAAGCGGCCGGTTCAAGTCGTGCTGAAGGAGCGCTCGCTAACCATTCAGATTGAGGATTTGTCGGGATTAACGAAGGAAGCTCAGGAGGCTAGCTTGGAGTCAGCAAGGAGGAACGATCGTGAGGCTGGCTTTGACTTGTCTCATGATATCCCGATGCGAATGATCGTGTTCCGGCTTGCCGCGGGCGAATACGAAATGATTTGGAGCCATCATCATATTTTGATGGACGGCTGGTGCCTTGGAATTATTATCAATGAATGGTTCAGCGTGTACGGATGTTTAAAACGCAAGGAGATTCCTGCACTTGCGCCTACCCAGCCGTATAGCGAATATATCAAATGGCTGGAAAAACAGGACAAGGAAAAAGCGTTAGCCTACTGGCAGGAGCTGCTTGGCGGTTATGAGCAGGGAGTATCGCTTCCGAAACGGAAAAATCAGCCAGCCATTCAAACGACCCGCTATGAGCAAGCCGAAATACGCTTCAGCTTTGGCTTGGCACTCTCCCATAAGCTTCAGGAGCTGGCAAGCAGCTGTCAGATAACGTTGAACAGCTTGTTCCAAACTTTATGGGGCGTGCTGCTTCAACGGTACAACCATCTGGATGATGTTGTGTTTGGCTCCGTCGTATCCGGCCGTCCATCGGAGCTGCCCGGTATTGAAACGATGGTCGGACTGTTTATAAACACGATTCCTGTTCGCGTACGGCGTTTGGGAGATGAGACGTTTGCCGAGCTTGCTGCCATCGTACAACGGGATGCGATTGAATCAGAAAGCTATGACTACATGCCGCTGTACGATATTCAAAATAGGACGGAACTAAAAAACAATCTTATTCAGCATATTATCGTGTTTGAAAATTATCCGATTGAAGAGGAAGTATCAGGGAGCGGCTCAGAGGATACGCTCGGCTTTGATGTTGGCGACGTAAGCATGTACGAGCAGACGAGCTATGATCTGAATATTATGGTGCTTCCGAGCGAAGACCTGACCGTGAAGCTTAATTATAATGCTGCTGTATATGATCCGAAGCAGCTTCAGGCTATTGAAGGCCATCTCATCACTTTGGCTGAGCAAGCTGTGGCCAATAAGGACATGCCTGTTCGCAGCATGCGAATCGTTGCCAACGAGGAGCAGCAGCTGCTCGAATCGTTCCAAGGCGAGACATGCGATTACCCATCGGAGTACACGATTCATCGTTTGTTTGAAGAGCAGGCTGCCCGTACGGCGGATGCGGCGGCGATCGTGTTCGGCTCCGAGCAAATCACCTACCGCGAGCTTAACGCAGCAGCGAACCGGATCGCGAGCAGCTTGAGGCAGCAGGGGGTCGGCCCCGACAAACCGGTGGGCATCATGGCGGATCGTTCGATTGCCTATGTAACGGGCGTGCTTGCCATATTAAAGGCTGGCGGCGCATTCGTGCCGATTGATCCGGATCTTCCGGCAGAGCGAGCTGCATACATGCTGGAGAATAGCGGAGCGGAGATGCTGCTGATCGCGCCCGATATGGCAAGCAAGGCAGCAGCCTTTGTTCAAAGTAGAATCAAGCTGCAGCTGCTGCAGGATGAGCTGTATGCTGAATTGCCGCCGGGCAATTTGCCGCCAACATCAAGCGCGAACGATTTATTTTACATCATCTATACGTCCGGCACGACGGGTCAGCCCAAAGGCGTCATGCTGGAGCATAAAAATATGGTTAACCTGCTTTCTTATACAGGAACGAAAACAACGGTTCCTTATCATACGAAGGTGCTGCAATATACGACAATTAGCTTCGACGTCTGCTATCAGGAAATCTTTTCGACCCTTCTGGCAGGAGGCACGCTTTGTCTAATCGATAATGATACGAAGCGCAGCGTAGAGAAGCTTGCGGCTTGGATCAGCGAGCAATCGATACCGGTCTTGTTTTTGCCGGTGCCTTTTCTCAAATTTATATTTAATGACGTGGATTACGTCGCCTTGTTCCCGCCTTGCGTAAAGCATATCATAACCGCAGGCGAGCAGCTTGTCGTCTCAGACGGGCTTCGAGCCTACTTGCAAGATCGCGGGGTTATCCTCCATAACCATTACGGTCCATCGGAAACACATGTCGTTACGACGTTGTCGCTAGGGGCACGGGATGCGATAGCCGAATTGCCGACGATCGGAAGGCCGATCCAAAATACGGGCATCTATATTTTAAATAACGGCATGCAGCTTCAACCCGTCGGCATACCCGGCGAACTGTATATCGCCGGAGACAATGTGGGGCGCGGTTATATCGGAAACGCTGAGCTTACAGCGGAGAAATTTTTGCAAAGCCCCTACCGCAGCGGAGAACGTTTGTATCGAACGGGAGATCTTGCGAGCTGGCTGCCAAACGGTGACATCGAATTGCTGGGCCGCATTGACCATCAAGTAAAAATTCGCGGTCACCGCATCGAGCTTGGCGAGATTGAATCGCGGCTGCTTAATCATCCAGCTATTGCGGAAGCGGCGGCAATCGCCTATGAAGATGATCAAAAAAGCAAATATCTATGCGCGTATTTTGCAGCATCTGAAACGTTGTCGACAACGGCGCTGAGAGAGTATGTGCTTGAAGCGCTGCCTGATTATATGGTGCCGTCTTTCTTCATGCAACTGGAGAAGCTGCCCATTACAGCCAACGGGAAGACCGATCGCCGATCACTGCCCATGCCGGAAGGAGGCATGAAAAGAGGCGCTGCCTATGTGGCTCCGACAACAGAGCTGCAGCGAAAGCTGGCTGCGATATGGGCGGAGGTGCTGGGAGCTGCCGATGTTGGCATACGTGAGAGCTTCTTCGCATTAGGGGGCCATTCCCTCAAAGCAATGACGCTTGTGTCCAGCATCAGCAAGCAATGCGGAGTCGACGTTCCGCTTAAATTGTTGTTCGAGCGACCAACCATTGAAGCGCTGGAGACATATCTTGCGGACGATAAAAAACCAGCAGCTGCCGATTACCCATCAGCCGTTCCGCAGGCGAAGAAGCAGGAGAAGTACCCGGTGTCGTCCGCGCAAAAAAGAATGTTTGTACTTAGCCAATTGGGCGGCGCTCATACGGGCTATAACATTCCGGGCATTTTCCTGCTTGAGGGAGAGATCGATTACGCTCGCTTCGAGGGGGCGATGCAGAAGCTGGTGGAGCGGCATGAATCGCTGCGGACTTCCTTTAGGCTAACCGATGGCGAGCCGATGCAGCACGTGCATGACAGCATCCTTTTTCATGTGAATAGGATTGATGTCTCCGAGCTGCCGGATGCGGGGCGCGAGCCGGAAATGCTGATGGAACGATTTGTCCGTCCCTTTGAGCTGAGCAACGCGCCATTATTTCGTGTAGAGCTGGCTAAGCTGGCTGCGGATCGTCATTTGCTGCTTTTTGACCTGCATCATATTATTGCAGACGGTGTTTCACTCGGCATCGTTATTCAGGAATTCATAGCCCTATACCAGGGAGAAGCGCTGCCTGAGCTGCGAATCCAATATAAGGACATTGCCGTCTGGCAAAATAGCCTCATCGGAACAGAGGTTTTCGGCAGGAAGGAAGCATATTGGCTTGAGCAATTTTCTGGCGATTTGCCCTTGCTCGATCTGCCGACCGATTACCCGCGGCCAGCCATTAGAAGCTTTGAAGGAGAGCATATATCGAAACGCCTCGAACCGGGGCTTGCCGCTTCGCTTGACGAGTATGCAGCGAAGGAAGGCGTTACGCTCTACATGCTGCTGCTCGCTGCATACTTCGGCCTGCTGTACAAATATACCGGACAATCGGATATTATCGTCGGATCGCCGGTTGCGGGACGAACGCATGACGATATGAATCAAGTTGTCGGAATGTTCGTGAATACGTTGGCGCTGCGTGCAAAGCCGGAAGGAGCCAAGACGTTCCGTGTATTGCTGCAAGAGGTGAAGGAAACTTCGCTGCTCGCGTTCGAGCATCAGGATTACCCGTATGAAACGCTGCTGGAGAAGCTGGATATGCCCCGAGATTTGAGCCGGAATCCGCTGTTTGATGCCGTGTTTATGGTACAGAATCTACCAGAGGCCGCAGCTGATCCGAATGGGTTAAACGTAACGTCCTGCGAATTTGAAAATAAATGGTCCAAATTTGATTTGACCCTTATGGCTGAGCCGTCAAGCCTTGGGTTAACGCTTGGCGTTGAATTCAGCACCGCCTTGTTCGGCAAAGATACGATGCAGCGGTTTCTGAGCTGTTATACGCAATTTTTAACAGCGGTCGTTCGCCAGCCTGAGCTGACTCTAGCAGAAATAAACATGCTGACAGAGGAAGACAGCCGCGTGCTGCTGGAGGATTTTAACGAGACTGCGATTGAAATCCCGGCTGGCGGTACGGTGCACTCCCTATTCGAGCAGCAAGCGAGCCGTATTCCGGATGCGCTTGCCCTGAAGTTTGGTGACACTGCATTGTCCTATGCTGAGCTTAATGAGAAGGCGGACAAAATGGCAGCGAAGCTTCGCCGATCAGGCATTGGAGCGGAAGCGATTGTTGGCGTCATGATAGAGCGATCCGCCGAGCTGGTCGTGTCGATGCTCGCTATTATTAAAGCCGGCGGCGCTTATTTGCCAATCGATATCGACTATCCCGCGGAACGGATTCGGTTCATGGTCATGGACAGCGGCGCTAAGCTGCTCATAACCAGGCGGCAAGACGAAGAGAAGGCTCGGGCAGCCGTTGAAGAAGAGAGCAATCTGCTCGTCAAAGAGGAGATCGATGGGCAATCTGCCGATGAACCGCTTCTGGCCATTGGCGATGAGGGAGAGCATCAACCATGTTCGCTGGACAGCTTGGCGTACGTTATTTATACGTCCGGGACAACAGGGCAACCCAAAGGAACTTTGCTGGAGCATAGAGGCCTTGTCAATTTGCAGCGTTATTTTCAAAATCAATACGGCATCGGCGAAGGGGATCGAATCGCACAGTTTGCGAGCAGCTCGTTCGATGCCTCGGTGTGGGAAATAAGCATGGCGCTTCTAACCGGGGCAAGCCTGCATATCGTTCCGAAGGAAGCGTTAAACGATTATGCAAGCTTTGAAGCTTTTATGGGCGAGGAGAAAATTACGCTCATCACGTTGCCGCCAACGTTCGCTGTTCATTTGGATCCCTTGCGCCTGCCCTATTTACGCCGCCTGATTACCGCTGGGTCTGCAGCTTCGAGGGAGCTGGTCAGCCGCTGGTTCGACCGCGTAAGCTACGTCAATGCATATGGCCCAACGGAAACGACGATATGCGCGACCGCCTCCGAAATAGATGAGAAGCTGTTTGAATCTACTTCGTCCGTATCGATCGGCAAACCGATCGCGAATACGCAAATATATATGGTCAGCCCGGATAACCAGCTGCAGCCGATCGGCGTGCCGGGGGAATTATGCATCGGAGGCGCGGGCCTCGCAAGAGGATATCTTAACCGGCAGGAGCTGACTGAAGCGAAATTTGTTTCAAATCCTTTCCTGCAAGGAGAGAGGATGTACCGAACCGGAGATTTGGCACGATGGCTGCCTGATGGCAGCATTGAATATTTGGGCCGAATCGATCATCAGGTGAAAATACGCGGCTACCGCATTGAGCTTGGCGAAATTGAAGCGGCTATGCTTCAAATGGATCGTTTGGAGGAAGCGGTGACGCTCGCTCTTCATGACGAGCGGGGGGATGCTTATCTGTGCGCGTTTTATACGGCTCCAAGCGGACTTGAAACTTCAGAGGTGCATGAGCATTTGGCAGCGAGGCTGCCGGGCTTTATGCTGCCGACGCGCCTCATCCCGGTAGCGATTATGCCGCTCACTGCCAACGGAAAAATCGATCGCGCAGCGCTGCAGGAGATTGCGTCAACCTTGTTTGAGGACGACGACTCGAAGTATGTCATGCCTCGAACGAAGACGGAAGTGAAGCTCGCCAGCCTATGGTCTGAGTTGCTCGGTGCAGAGCGTATCGGCATCCATGACGATTTCTTCAAGCTTGGCGGCCATTCACTGAAAGCGATGAGTTTAGTCTCCAAGGTTTTTCAAGCCTTCGGCGTAAAGCTGCAATTAAGCTCCCTGTTTGAGAACGCGACAATCGGTGCATTGGCATCGGTGATCGATCGCAAGGAGCGGGTTGAGGCGACAGCGATTATTCCGCTGCCGAAGAGCTCCCATTACGAAGTATCCTCGGCGCAGCGGCGGATGTACATCATGCATCAGTTCGATAGCGAAGGCACGGGCTATAATATGCCTGGCGCTATGTTCATTGAGGGCGAACTGAACCCTGACCTATTACAGGACACTTTCCGCAGCATCATTCAGCGTCATGAGGCTTTCCGGACGACGTTTCACGCGATTGGGGGAGAGCCGGTGCAGATCATTCATGATGAGGCTGCATTCGAGATTTCTTACCGCCAAGCGAGCGAGGCGGAGCTTGGAGGCGTACTGAACGGTTTTGTCCAGCCTTTCGATTTGGAGCAGGCGCCTCTGCTTCGTGTCTTGCTCGTCATGGTTGAGCACAATAGGCATCTGCTCCTGTTTGATATGCATCATATTATTTCGGACGGTGTCTCGATGGCTATCCTGGTCGGCGAGTTTGCCGAGCTTTATGCAGGACGGGAGCTGCCGCCTCTAACGCTGCAATACAAAGATTTTGCTGCTTGGCAGAATAAGCTGTTTGCTTCCTCGGCGTATGAACGCATGGAAGCATTTTGGGAGGCGCAATTTGCGGGCGGCATCCCTCAATTATCGCTCCCGACCGATTTCCAGAGGCCGGAGAAACGGGATTTTTCAGGCGATTCGATCACGTTTGGCATGCCGCCTGGATTAAAGAACAAGCTGCTGCTTCTAACTGAAGATACGGGCTCAACCGTATTTATGGTGCTGCTTGCAGCTTATCATGTGCTCCTCTCCAAGTATTCGGGCCAGAGTGACATCGTTATCGGGGCGCCGGCTGCCGGCAGGCCGCTTGCCGAGCTTGAGCAAGTGATGGGCATGTTCGTTAATACGCTGGCGCTGCGGAATATTCACGAAGCGGATTTGACCTTTGCAGAGTTTGTGCTTCAAGTAAAAACGCTCACGCTCGAAGCCTTCGAGCATCAGGACTTTCCGCTTGAGCAGCTCATAGCGAAGCTTGGCAAGCAGCGCGACTTAAGCCGCAATCCGCTGTTTGATACGGTGTTCAGCCTGCAAAATATTGCGGGCGAGGCAGCAGAGATCTCAGGCTTGCGATTTGTGCCGTATGAGCATGGCAGCTCGATTGCGAAGTACGATTTGACGCTGTCGGCGGTCGATGAAGAGGAAGGCTTTAGATTCTCTTTCGAATATGCAACTTCGTTGTTCAAGCGGGATACGGTTAATCGGCTGGCGCAGCATTTCATTAAGGTGCTGGAGACTGTGGCGAGTGATCCAAATAAACGCATCGGCGACATTGAGCTGATCGAAGCCGAACAAATGGATAATTTACTCGGAGAAGACGTACAGTTTCAATTCTGATTCGGTTGGAGGAGACTCGCAATGTTCGATAAATACGCGCAACAAATGCTGCTGACAGGCGGCCGATATGATAAAGAGCAGAAGTACTGGGCTGAGAAGCTTCGGGATGATATCGGCATGAGCGAGCTTCCGCGAATGATTGCTCGCGGAGGCTTAGCCTCTCCCGCAAAGGCAAACGGCAGCAGCCCGCATGGGATCGGCATTCATCGGCATGTTATAGACGAGGCAGCGGCAAATAGGCTGATAGCTGCCGCAAGCACGGAATACGGCTTGTTTATGCTGCTGTTATCCGGCGTCAGCTACTTGGTGCACCGCTATACTTCTGAGGCGGAAGCTCGGATTGGGGTGCCGGTATTCAAGCAGCATAAGGATCTGAAAGAGTCTATCAATCATCTGCTAGTCATACATACCGAATATAAGAGTCCGTATACTTTCCGTGATTGGGCAGGCCATGTTAGGGAAGCGGTGACGGAAGCGAATGAGCATCAAAACATTCCTTTCCATGCTTTGGCCGAGTATGCGCAAATCGAGCTGTCGGACGATGGAACGGCTGAATTGCCTATACTTGTGATGCTGGAAGGCGTTCATGACAGAAGTTATGCTTCAAAATTGTGCGCTTCCATTACCTTTGTGTTCCGCAAGGAAGCGGATCGGTTGGAGCTGGCGATTGAGTACGACTTGCAGCGATATAACGAGCAAGCTGCCTTATCGTTAGCCGCTCATCTTAATCATATCCTTAGTGCGATTGAAACGCCAAATGAGCCTTTGTCCCAGCTGGATTTGTTGACTGCGGGGGAACGAAAGCTTCTGCTCGAGACTTTTAATGCTACATCGCTTGATCTCCCCCAAGGACGAACGCTGCACGGGCTGTTTGAGGAGCAGGCTCGCAAATCGCCGGACCGTACAGCTATTCAATTCGGTATGGAGCGACTTACATACGGAGAGCTGAATGCGCGCGCGAATCAGCTTGCGCGTACGCTTCGCTCCCTTGGAGCAGGTGCGGATACCGTTGTTGCCGTCATGTCGGAGCGATCAAACGAGATGATTATAGCCATACTCGCTGTTATGAAGGCAGGGGCGGCTTACTTGCCGATCGATCCGGCCTACCCGCAGGAGAGACGGGAATATTTGATCCAAGACAGCCGCGCTAAGCTCGTCTTGGCGCAATCCCATTTGCTTGCTGAAAGCGGCTCGGTGCAGTCGCTTGATTTGGGCGATGAGGCTTCGTATGAAACGGATGGCTCCGATTTAAACGCTTTGGCTGGACCTGAGCATCTGGCTTATCTGATCTATACGTCAGGCACAACCGGACAACCGAAGGGAGTCATGGTCGAGCATCGCGGAGCTGCCAACTCGATTCAGTGGCGTGCTGCTGAGTATGGTTTGACGGAGAAGGACGTTGTGCTGCAATTGTTTTCCTTCTCGTTCGATGGTTTTGTGACAAGCTTCTTCACCCCGATCATCGCTGGCGCTTCGGTGCTGCTAGTTTCCGAAGAGGAAGCGAAGGACCCGCTTGCAATCAGAAGATACATTGCGGAAGCGCGGGTAACGCATTTCATTAGCGTTCCTAGTCTGTATGCCGTGATCATTGACGGCATGAAGCCGGAGGCTGCCCGCTCACTGCGTATTGTGACGCTGGCTGGGGAACGGATTCCAGAGGGTCTTCTAGAACGGAGCAGGAGGCTTGCGCCGCAAGCGGAGCTTGTCAATGAATATGGTCCGACAGAAACCAGCGTTGTGGCAACGATTTGCCGTCAGTTAAACGCTTATGAAGCAATCACAATTGGTCGTCCGATTGCGAACACGAGCATCTATATCGTCAATGAGCACGGCCAGCTTATGCCGATAGGCGTTCCAGGCGAGCTGTGCATAGCGGGGGTTGGCCTTGCCCGCGGTTATTGGATGCGGGCGGAGCTGACCGCGGAGAAATTTGCGGAGTGTCCGTTTTTGCCGGGGCAGCGCATGTACCGTACCGGCGATCTGGCACGCTGGCTGCCGGATGGGCGGATTGAATATATCGACCGGATCGACTATCAGATCAAAATACGCGGCTATCGCATCGAGCTTGGCGAGATAGAAGCGGCAATGCTTAACCATCCGTCTGTCGAGGAAGCGGTTGTCATAGCCCGTGATGACGCGCATGGACAAAAAAGCTTATGCGCCTATTTAACAGCGGTGGACGAGCTTGCCCTACTAGACCTTAAAGAGACCCTTTCCTCCGAGCTTCCCTCCTATATGGTGCCAACGCATTTCGTACAGCTCGATCAAATGCCGCGGCTGCCAAATGGCAAGCTGGATCGGAAGGCACTGCCGGAGCCGGATTACACAGCGGCGATTACCCGCGACGAGGAGGCTTACGTTCCGCCTGCGAACGAAACGGAAGTACGGCTATGTGCCATGTGGCAGGAGCTGCTTGCGGTTCCAGTCATCGGAACAAGGGATCATTTTTTCAAAAGAGGAGGGCATTCCCTCAAAGCGATGACGATGATCTCGCAAATTAACCAAGCGTTTGGCGTTGAGGTTCCGCTTCGGCTTATTTTCGAATCGCCAGTTATTCAAGCAATCTCAGCTTATATTAACCTTCAAAAGGAGTCGGGGCTCGGTCATTCCTATTCGGATATTGAGGCGGTGAAAGAAAGAAGCTACTATCCGGTATCTTCGGCTCAGAAGCGGATGTTTGTCGTCAGCTCGCTTGAGGGCTCAGGGACAAGCTACAATTTGCCGGGCTTCCTTCTCATAGAAGGAGAGCTTGATGCGGCGAGGCTGCAATCGGCTTTTCATCAGTTCGTGCAGCGCCACGAAACGCTTCGGACTCGTTTTGAAGTGGTGGACGGAGAGCCCGTTCAAATTGTTGAGGAGCAGGTCGCGTTTAACGTTCCTTATTCGGAAGCGGATGAATCCGAAACGGAGCGGCTGACGGATGCGTTCGTACGCCCGTTCGAGCTGAATGCCGCACCGTTGTTCCGGGCGGAGCTAATTAAATTGAAGGAAAATAAGCATCTGCTGCTATACGATATGCACCACATTATTTCAGACGGGGTATCGGCCGGCATTGTGGTCAAGGAGTTTGCAGCGCTTTATCAAGGCATCGATTTGGAGCCGCTGCGGGTGCAGTATAAGGATTACTCGGTATGGCAGCAGGAGCGGCTTGGTTCAGCGCAATTGCAGAGACAGGAGCAATACTGGCTGAATCGGTTTTCGGGCGAGCTGCCCGTGCTGGATCTTCCGACCGATTTCCCGCGTCCGCCGGTGCAGAGCTTCCAAGGCGGCGTGGTCACGCAGCAAGCTGACCGATCCCTGTTAGATCGGCTTCAGGCACTTGCGAAGCAGACGGATACGACGCTTTATATGGTGCTGCTTGCAGCCTATAACATCCTGCTGGCAAAATATTCGGGCAAAGAAGACATCCTTATCGGGTCACCGACCGCTGGACGCCAGCATGCGGATACGCAGCCGATGATCGGCATGTTCGTCGGGACTCTTGTCATGCGGAACAGGCCGGAAGCGGACAAATCCTTTGTTGCGTTCCTGCAAGAGGTAAAGGAATCTACGCTCGAGGCGTTCGACCATCAAGGGTATCCCTTCGAGTCATTGATCGAGAAGCTTGGGCTGATGCGGGATATTAGCCGCAATCCGCTGTTTGACACGATGTTTATTTTGCAAAATATGGATCTCGAAGCGTCCGGCCTTGCAGGTCTGAGCTTCACCCCGCTGGACGCTGAGGCGCGGGTCTCGAAGTTTGATTTGTCACTGCAAGCAAGAGAAGCAGAAGAAGGGCTGCTGCTAAGCGCGGAATACAGCTCAGCTTTGTATCGGGAGGAAACCGTCCAGCGGATGCTGGGTCACTTTATTGAAATATTGAAGGGCATAGCCGAACAGCCTAGCTGCTCGATCCGAGACGTCGAAATGATTACCGGCGGCGAGAAGCAGGTTATTTTGCGGGTTTTCAATGACACCCGCACCGCGTATCCGCGCGATGCCTCCCTTGCAGAGCTATTTCAAGAGCAAGCAAAGCTTACGCCGGGGCATACTGCCATCGCTTATCACGGACGATCGTTAAGCTACAGCATGCTTAATGGATACGCTAATCGAGTAGCGCATAAGCTTCGGCAGGACGGCATCGGGCACGGGCAAACCGTTGGTGTATATGCAGACCGATCACCCGAGCTGATCATTGGCATTTTTGGGATTTTGAAGTCAGGGGCAGCATTCGTCACGCTTGATTCATCATTACCGGAGGAACGGATTCGCTTCATGCTGGAGGATAGCGCGGCAGAGGCGTGTTTAACATTCAAAACGGAGCCGCTGCACGGCTTAAGCATCGGATGGACGGATCTCGCTCCATTTCTGTCGGAAGAGTCTGCCAAAGACGAGGATTTGAATGCAGCCATTTCGCCTGTTGATCTTGCCTACTTGATGTATACGTCTGGCTCTACGGGCAATCCGAAAGGCGTTATGGTTGAGCAGCGCAACGTGGTTCGCTTGGTAAAAGGGACAGAGTACGCTTCATTTGATCCAGACGGTAGGCTGCTGCTTACAGGCTCCGTCGGCTTTGACGCGATTACGTTTGAGATTTTTGGCGCGCTGCTAAACGGAATGACGCTGCATATCGTGGACAAGGACGTCCTGCTTCACACGGAGCAATTGGCAGCTTATATTCGCGAGCATCAAATTACGTTGATGTGGCTGACAGCTCCGCTGTTCAATCAGCTTTCGGAAGAGAAGGCGGATATGTTCGCAGGCGTCCGGCAATTAATTGTCGGGGGAGATGTGCTCTCGCCTCGGCATATTAACCGCGTGCGGCGCAGCACGCCAGGCCTTGCCATAATAAACGGGTACGGACCAACGGAAAATACGACGTTTTCGACGACTTTCGCCATCGATTCCGACTATGAGGACTCCATTCCGATCGGCCGGCCGATTAGCAATTCGAGTGCTTATATTGTGAATGAAGCGGGTCATTTGCAGCCGATAGGCGTACCGGGCGAGCTTGTCGTAGGCGGAGATGGCGTCGGCCGCGGATATGCGAATTTGCCTGAAATGTCAGCGGAAAAGTTTGTTCCCAACCCTTATGAGCATGGCGAGCGGATGTATAAAACCGGGGATCTGGCCCGCTGGCGAGCGGATGGCTTGATTGAATATTTGGGCCGGATTGACCAGCAGGTGAAGATTCGCGGGTACCGGATCGAGCTCTCGGAGATCGATGCAGCTTTGTTGAAGCAGCCGGGATTGAAGGAAGCATGCGTCGTTGCCTGCGAAGATGCTAATGGTCAGAAGGCATTATGCGCCTATTATGTCAGCGAAGCTGAGCTTAGTGCTTCGGAGCTTCGTGCAGCGCTGGCGGAACAGCTTCCCGCGTATATGATTCCGGTATGCTTCATCAGGGTGGAGCGTTTCCCGTTAACCGCCAACGGAAAAATCAATCGCCGCGCATTGCCGCTGCCGGATTTTGCCGCAGCCGCAGCTCTAAGCGACGGCTATGTGTCACCCCGCAATGAGACGGAATCACAGCTGGCTGCATTATGGGAAGAAGTGCTTGGCAGTTCGCCGGTTGGCGTGAAGGATGATTTCTTCGCACTCGGCGGTCATTCCTTGAAGGCAATGACACTGATTGCGCGGATGAAACGGCATTTTGGCGTTGACGTTCCGCTGCGGAAGCTATTTGAAGCGGCGACAGTGGAAGCAGTGGCCATCTACATTGATCATGCGGACAAAGCAGCGCAGTCTGCTATAAGCAAGGCGCCTGAACAGCCGCATTATCCGCTTACGCCGGCTCAGGAACGATTGTTTGTGCTAAGCCGGTTCGAAGGAGCAGGCATCAGCTACAATCTTCCGCGGGTGATGACGATTGAAGGCCCGCTTGAATGGGAGCATGTACAGAAGGTTTTCCGCAAGCTCGTCTCCCGTCACGAAGCGTTTCGCACTGCGTTCAGCTTAGCAGACGGCGAACCTGTCCAGCGTATTCTTTTGGACGATGATATCGCATTCCGTGTGATTAGGCGTGAGGCGAAGGAAGAAGAGTTATTGCCTTATATTGATCGATTTATTCGAACGTTTGATTTGGAGAAAGCACCGCTGCTTCGGGTAGAGCTGATTCAGCTCGCGGCAGAGAAACATGTGCTGCTCTGCGATATGCACCATATTATTGCCGACGGCGTGTCAATGAGCCTATTTATGAAGGAATTTGCCGAGCTCTATGACGGAGCGGAGCTGCCGCCGCTGCGCGTTAGCTACAAGGATTATGCCGTATGGCTGGGCAGCGAAGACGGGAAGTCCGCCTTGAAGCGGCAGGAGCAATATTGGCTGGAGGCTTTTGCCGAGGAAGTGCCGCTTCTGGCATTGCCTACTGATTATCCGCGTCCCGCAGTGCAAAGCTTCAAAGGAGCAAATCATGCCGTTCGAGCCGGAAGCGCGCTGAAGGATGGACTGAATGAAACGGCAGCGCGCACGGGAACGACCTTATACATGGTGCTGCTTGCCGCATATAATGTGCTTCTCCACAAATACAGCGGCCAGACCGACATCGTCGTAGGCACGCCGGTGGCGGGACGCCCGCATGCGGACGTAGAGCCGGTTATCGGGATGTTTGTAAATACACTAGCATTGCGCAGCTATCCCGAATCTACCAAAAGCTTCGGACAGCTGCTAGAGGAGATCAAGCAAGCAACGCTTGCGGCGCTCGACAATCAACATTATCCGTTTAACACACTGGTAGAGAAGCTGGATCTGCCGCGTGATTTAAGCCGGAATCCGCTCTTTGATACGATGTTCAGCCTGCAAAATATTAATATGGACACACGCGAGCTGACGGGGCTGAGCATTGAGCCGTACCCTTTTGAAGGCGGAGCAGCCAAGTTTGATCTATCGCTGGAGGCAACGGAATCGGAGGATGAAATAATCATCGGCTTCGAGTATGGAACAGCCCTCTTCAAGCGTGAGACGATCGAGCGGATGGGTGATCATTTTATTCATATTTTGCAAGTGATCGCCGGCAACCCTGAGGTGCTGCTCGGTGAGCTTGATATGATGACCGCTCAGGAAAAAGCGCAATTGACGGAGCAGTTTAATGGTACGGAAGCGGCATTCCCAGGTGAAACGACGTTATATGAATGCTTTGAGGCACAAGCGGACAAAACGCCCGACGCTGTCGCTGTGGAGGATGGCAAGCGAACGCTTACGTACCGCGAGCTGAATATGCAAGCTAACCGACTTGCGCATAAGCTGCGAAGAAGCGGTGTATGCCCTGACCGTATCGTACCGCTGATGCTGGAACGCGCTGCCGAGATGATCATCGGCATTCTCGCTATTCAGAAAGCGGGCGGAGCTTATCTGCCGATAGATCCGGATTTCCCGGAGGATAGAATCCAGTACATGCTGGAGGATTCCGGGGCTGATTGGCTGCTGACGCAGACGAGGTTTGCTGCTAAAGCACGCTCATTAACCGCTGGCGAGGTGATTGATCTTAATGACCAAGCCGCATTTGAGGACGGCGAAGAAAGTAATTTAATGCCGGTTGCGCTGCCGCAGCATCTTGCATATGTGATTTATACCTCTGGCTCCACAGGCAAGCCAAAAGGGGTCATGATCGAGCACCGTGCGGCGGTTAATCGGATTCACTGGATGCAAAAGGCGTATCCGCTAAACGAAAACGACGTTATTTTGCAGAAAACACCTTATACCTTCGACGTCTCCGTCTGGGAAATGTTCTGGTGGAGCTTGGCGGGGGCAAAAGTTTGCTTCCTGAAGCCGGGAGGGGAGAAGGACCCTGAGGAAATCGTTCAGGCGATTGAGCGAAGCCGGGTGACGACGCTGCATTTTGTACCGTCGATGCTTAGTCTATTTCTGGAATATGCAGCAAGCGGCGCACATGCGGCGCGGCTGCCCAGCCTGCGTTATGTATTTGCCAGCGGCGAGGCGCTGCAGCCGGGTCATGTGAGGCGATTTCAAGAGGAGCTTTACGGCAGGCATGGCACCAAGCTAATTAATTTGTATGGCCCGACGGAGGCAGCCATCGATGTCTCGCACTTTGATTGCTCCACAACTGATGTGACGGCGGCCGTACCAATAGGCAAACCCATTGACAACATACAATTGTATGTAGTGAACGAGGATTTTCATCTGCAGCCGATTGGCATTCCGGGGGAGCTGTGCATCGCAGGAATCGGCTTGGCACGGGGGTATGTGAACAAGCCGGAGCTGACCGCAGAGAAGTTTGTCGGCAATCCGTTCACACCAGGCACAACAATGTACCGTACCGGCGACTTGGCGCGCTGGCTGCCGGATGGAAATATTGAATATTTGGGCAGGCTGGATTTTCAGGTCAAAATTCGCGGTTACCGCATTGAGCTTGGCGAGATCGAGACGATGATGCTTGCACATGAGGCTATACGCGAGACCGTCGTTGTCGCCTTGCAGGATAAGGAGAAGCAAAGCTTCCTGTGCGCGTACTTTACTGCCGATCGCGAGCTGAACGTAAGCGGTCTTCGCGAGCATCTAGGCAGCGGGCTCCCGGCCTATATGATTCCTGCTCAGTTCGTGCAGCTGGAATGCTTGCCGCTTTCCTCCAATGGCAAAATAAACCGGAAAGCTTTGCCTGAGCCGGAAGGGCTGCTGGACATCGGAGTAGCGTATGTCGAACCTCGTACGCCAATGGAGGAGCTGCTTGCCGGCTTATGGCGGGAGGCGCTTGGCATTGAACGCATTGGCGTACGGGACAGCTTCTTCGCTCTCGGCGGACACTCGCTCAAAGCGATGGCATTGCTCGCCAAGATGCACAAAGCATCCGGCGTTGAGGTTCCGCTTCGCTATTTATTCGAATCGCCTACGATCGAAGCGATTGCGCGTTATATTGACGGGAATGGCTTGCAAACCTTTAGCCCGATCAAAGCTGCGGCTAAGCAGGAGCTATATGCCGTGTCGTCGGCGCAGAAGCGGATGTATATTCTTGACTTGATGGAAGGGAAAGGGACAAGCCTAGCCTACAATATGCCGGCTGTCGTTGGGTTGGAAGGAAGGATGGATGCGGCGAGATTCGAACAGGCGCTGCAAAAGCTCGTTGCCCGCCATGAGCTGCTGCGCACCTCCTTTCATCAAGTGAACGGCCAGCCGCTACAACGTGTTCACGATATGGTTGATCTGCAGCTGGAACGCTATCAGGCAAGCTCTGAGGAAGAGGCAAGCCAGCAGATTGCGGAATGGTTCCGTCCATTTGACCTGGCGAAGGCTCCACTGCTGCGGGCGGCATTGTTCCAAATTTCCAAACATAAGCATGTGTTTGCCTACGATAAGCACCATATCGTCTCGGACGGCGAATCCGGCGCGATCTTCTTGCAGGAGCTTATCCGTTTGTATGAAGGAGAAGAGCTTCCCGCGCCTGTGCTGCATTACAAGGACTTCGCGATATGGCAAAACGAATGGCTGGAAAGCGAAGCTTTTGCCAAACAGGAGCAATTCTGGCTGCACGCCTTTAAGGGTGGAGGGGCGCCGGTGCTTGAGCTTCCGACTGACTTTGCCCGACCAGCGGTAAAGAGCTACTCCGGCGCTGTCGTTGCTTTCGAGGCCGATTCCGAATTGACGGCAAGACTGGAAACGCTGGCGCAAAATGCGGGTGCAACGCTGTACATGGTACTGCTTGCAGCTTACAAAGTACTGCTGTCCCGTTATTCGGGACAGCCGGATATCGTCGTCGGCGCTCCGATTGCAGGACGCTCGCACGCCGACACGGCAGGCATGCTTGGCCTGTTCGTCAATTCATTGGCTATTCGCAGCTCGCTCCATGGGCAGCAGACCTTCCGGGAGCTCCTGTCAGACGTGTTGCAAAATACGCTGAATGCTTTCGAGCATCAGGATTATCCGTTTGAAATGCTGGTTGAGAAGCTGCAGCTGCCGCGTGACCTAAGCCGCAATCCGCTGTTCGACACCGTGGTCGTTTGGCAAAACGGCGAGTCTGAACGCTCAGAACGCAGCGAAATAGCTGAATCGCCGCTTGGGCAAAACGAGCTGCGTATCGTGCCGTTCGGGCAAGAGCATCACATTTCCAAATTTGATCTATCCTTGATAGCGGCGCCGGGTGAAGGGACATTGCGATTAAGCTTTGAATATGGCACGGATCTGTTCCGGGAAGAAACCATTCATCGAATGGCAGGCCATTTCCTGCGTATTCTTGAAACGGCGGCGTATTCGCCAGATTCAACGATTGGGCAGATGGATCTGATGACTTCCGAGGAAAAGCAATTTTTGTCGGACTGGAATGCGACTGAACGGGAATACGCAGGCTCGAGCCTGCTGCATGGGCTGTTCGAGGAGCAGGCAAGAAGGCTTCCGTCTCAAGCTGCCGTCGTACAAGGGGAGTTTTCCTTGTCCTACTCGCAGCTGAATGCGAGGGCGAACCGGCTAGCCCGCACCATCCGTGGCCGCGGCATAAAAAACGGCGATATCATCGCGGTTGTTGCCGACCGAACGATTGAAATGGTTACAGGTTTAATTGCCATCATGAAGGCTGGCGCTGCATACCTGCCGATTGACCCCGATTATCCTGCTGAGCGTATCGGTTATTTGCTTGAGGACAGCCGTACGCCGCTCTTGCTCGCAAGAGCAAGCGTCATAAAGGATACGAAATTCGAATTTAGCGGAAGTATGCTGGATCTTGAAGCAGAGGATAACTACGATGCGGATGAATCGAACCCGGAATGGACCGTTTTGCCGCAGCATTTGGCTTATGTCATCTACACCTCGGGGACGACGGGCAAACCAAAGGGAGTGATGATCGAGCATCAAAGCATTGCGAATACGGTGAAGTGGAGGCGTGACGAGTTCGGATTCGGACAGGAAGACAGAGCGCTTCAAATGATGTCATTTTCCTTCGACGCGTCAGTCATCAGCTTGTTCACGCCGCTCTCATCAGGTGCCGTCAGCTATCTTGTTTCATTGGATGAAGCGAAGGACCCGGTAGCTTTGAAGAAGTATGTATCCACCTATCAAATTACGCATCTAAACGGCGTCCCAAGCTTATTCGGTGCAATCATCCATTTGCTTGAGCCGGATGAGGCAGCGTCGCTTCGTCAAATTTTGCTTGGCGGCGAGCCTGTCAGCAGCGGCTTGGTGGAGCAAGCGAAACGGAAAAATGCGAAGGCAGAGCTCGTGAACGAATACGGGCCTACCGAAAGCAGCGTCATGTCCACCTTCATGCGCGGACTTGATCCAGGCAGCAGCATAACGATTGGCAAGCCGATTGCCAATACAAAAATTTATATCGTAAATGATCGGATGCAGCAGCAGCCTATTGGCGTCAGAGGAGAATTATGCATCGCAGGCGCCGGCCTCGCGCGCGGTTATTGGAATCAACCGGGGCTTACGGAAGAGAAATTTGTCCCATGTCCGTTCGAGCCGGGCGAGCGCATGTACCGAACGGGGGATGCGGCACGCTGGCTGCCTAATGGCATGATCGAGTTTGCCGGACGCATCGATCAGCAGGTAAAAGTACGCGGCTATCGCATTGAGCTGGCGGAGATTGATGCCGTGCTGCTCAAGCAGCCCGCTGTACGCGAAGCTTCGGTTCAAGCGTTTAATGACGCAAGCGGGCAGAAGTATTTATGTGCTTATCTAGTCACAGAAAACGAAGAAACGGTGCACGAAGCCAAAGCTGCCGCAATTAGAGAACTTCCAGCATATATGGTGCCTTCCCATTTCGTTTTGCTGGAGCAGCTTCCGCTCACGCCAAACGGCAAGCTCGATTTGAAGGCATTGCCGCTGCCGGACGTCAATGCTTCGAGGGAGCCGTATACGGCGCCAAGGAATGAAGAAGAGCAGAAGCTGGCGCAAATCTGGAAGGAGCTGCTCGGGGTCGTACAAGCTGGCATACATGATAACTTCTTTGAGGTTGGCGGGAATTCCCTAAAGGCGGCTATGCTGACGGCAAACGTGTATGAACGATTGCGCATCGAGCTTCCGTTTATCGCCGTCTTCCAGCACCCGACGATAGCGGAGCTATCGGGCTTTATAGCCCGCATACGCATCGAGCGAAGCGGTGGACAGCCGATTACGCCGCTTAACAGCCCTGCAGATCGCCATTTATTTTGCTTCCCGCCGATAGCCGGCTACGGCTTCGTCTATCAGGAGCTTGGCGGATTGCTGGAGGAGGCTGGAATTGCCGTTTACGGCTTCGATTTCATTCATGAGGATGACCGAATCGAGCAGTACGTCAAATACATTCGAGGCGTACAGCCGGAAGGTCCGTATCTGTTACTTGGCTACTCGGCCGGAGGAAACCTAGCGTTTAACGTAGCCCAGAAGCTCGAAGCCGAAGGAAGCGTCGTATCTGATCTGATTATGCTCGATGCCGAACCTAAAAAGAAGGCGATCAAGCAGTCTTCACGGCAAACGGAAGAAGAGGTCTGGAAAATGATCGAGCAGGAAGCCGGAGGCTCGCAATACGGCGCTTATCTGCAAAACGATATGATCCGCGATACGATTTACAGTCATATCGTGGCTTATATGTCCTTTTTGAACAAGCTTGACAATAAGGGCAAGCTCGCCGCCGATATCCATTTCATCGAGTCCGAAGGCAAGGAGCAGAGCCTGCTTCAGCGCCAGCTTAACTGGAGCAAGCATACGCGAGGCAGGCATCTCAAATATAAGGGAGCCGGAACGCACGAGGATATGCTAGAGCCAGCACATATAAAGGCTAACGCGGAATTGATCAGACAGCTGCTCTGCTGATCGGGAAAGGAGCTGCACCTTGCTTAAGCTATTCAAATACATGAAGCCTTACAGCTTCTGGATTGTTCTATGCATTGCGGCATCGCTTACGGTTGCGTCTATCGATATATGGCTGGGGCTATTTATCGAAAGGCTTGTTGAGGACAAGAAAGGAAGCTTAACGAGCAGCTTTGGCTCGACTCTCGCTTTGCTGGCGGCGCTAACGGCAGTGGGCGCTGCCGCCAGCTATGCGATCAAGTACGCACTGACGCGGTTCAGCTCATACGCCTTGCGCGATATACGGGCTGAGCTTGTCAGCCACTTGGAGCGCTCGACGGTTGCTTCGCTGGAGAGCAGGCATTCGGGGGACTTGGTATCGCGGCTTACGAATGACACAGCGGTGATCCAACAATTTTTTATGCTGCATTTTGCCAATTTGTTCTATATGCCGGTCGTCTTTGTCGGTGCGCTGACGGTGCTGCTCCTAACAAGCTGGAAGCTCGTTTTGTTTAGTCTCTTGTTTGTGCCCGTTGCTATATTAATTACGAGTGTGCTTATCTTTCCCATGAACAAAATGTCGGAGCAGCTGCAGCATCACTTGGGTTCAGCCAATGCCATTGCCCAAGATACAATCGGCGGCATCCCGATGCTGAAGGCGTTCAATATGTTCAAGGCGATGTCGGTCAAATATAAAGACGCAATGGAGCTTGTACTGGCGAAAAGCTTGCAGGTCGAGAAAAGACGGGCGCTCATCGCGCCAATCAGCCTGCTGTTAATGTCTAGCCCGATTATATTTAGCGTCTCGTACGGCGGTTATTTGATCGGGGAGGGGGAATTATCCGCAGGCAGCATGGTTCTTTTTCTCTACATGCTTAATTTCCTGATGCAGCCGCTCTCGATGGCTCCGGTGTTATCCGCTCAAATCCAAGAGGTGAAGGGAGCCTCGAACCGTTTGTTCGAGCTGCTGGAGCTGCCGCTTGAGCCAACTAACCGGGACAAGCATTCCATTGAAGAGACTGCCTTGCCGATTGCGTTTGACAGCCTATCGTTTGCTTATGAAGGCAAGCCGGTGGTGCTTGCAGACATTACGTTTAAGGCGAATAAGAAGCAAGTCGTAGCGTTAGTGGGTCCTAGCGGCAGCGGGAAAAGCACGATTTTAAAGCTGATATGCGGTTTTTATGGCATGGAGGAGGACGTGGACGCGAATAAAAGCGGCGTGCGGTTATCCGGAGGGATTCGAATTATGGGCCATCCGCTTCAATCTTGGAATCCTGTTGACCTGCGCGATCAGCTTGCGCTCGTTTCCCAAGACCCTTACCTATTCCCGGTCAGCGTCGCGGAAAATATCGGCTACGGCAGGCCGGGAGCAAGCCGTGAGGCCATTATCGAAGCGGCCAAAGAAGCGGGGGCCCATGCATTTATCGATTTGCTTCCGGAAGGTTATGAGACGGTGCTGGGGGAGCGCGGAGCGAGGCTCTCCGGCGGAGAGCGGCAGCGGCTTGCCATTGCGCGCGCAATGCTGAAGGATGCGCCCATACTGCTGCTTGATGAGGCGACCTCTGCGCTGGATACGCAGTCGGAGTCCATCGTGCAAGAGGCGCTGGAGCGCATCATGAACGATAGAACGGTGCTGGTAGTCGCGCATAGCTTGTCGACGATCATCGAAGCGGATCTCGTTCTGGTGCTTGACCAGGGCCGAATCGTTGAACAGGGGACTCATGCTTCCCTGCTGGAACAAAGAGGACTTTATATGAAGCTGTATTACAAGCAATTCGCCGCTCTCGAAAGCCATGAAGCGAAGTCAATAGCGTATGGGGAGGGAGTGCGGGGATGATTGGAAAAAAGCTGCTGTTGAAAAATAGCATGGCAGAGCTCAGCCGAATGATCGAATTGCTTGGTTCCGGCCGAAGGCTGTATTTTGCCGGCTTAATTGGCGACAGCATGGTTAACGGCAGCATTACGATCATGATGGCATTCGTTTTTAAAAATTTGCTCGACTTCTCGGTGCAGGGCGATCGGCAGCTCTTCTACAATTCGATCATTTTCGTAAGCGCCGCTTTTCTGGCTATTGCGCTATTGTCGCCCGTGTTCTCCTTTCTTTATATGAAGGTTGTTAAGCGGACGATGGTGAGCACGCGGAGACGGCTCTATGATCATCTCGGGGAGCTGCCTCCCAGCTACTTTGAGACAAGGCATTCGGGAGATCTCATCTCCCGCTCGACCAGCGATGTCCAGACGATGGAAAATATTTATGTCGAGCATCTGAAATCGATTTTGACGGATGCGTTTACGCTGCTCGGCTCGATTATTTCCATGTACATACTCGATTGGCGATTTGCGCTCGCCTTAACGGTATTTGGAGCAGCAGGCATCGCCGTTAACCTGGCCTTTGCAAGTCCGCTCCGCGGTACGGGCAACCGGCTGCAGGAGCGTCTCGGCAAATTGACGGAACGATTAACCGACATACTGGCTGGCCTCCACATGATGAAGATGTTTAGGCTGCAGGATATCATGACCGGCAAATACAAGGAAGCAAATGAGCGCGTAACGGCTTCTTCCATGGAGCAGGGGCACCGTAATGGCTTGCTTGAAGCCGTTAACTTCTTAATCAATTTCATAAGCTTCGGCGGCATTTTGGTGGTTGGCATATATATGTTCGCCAATGGTATCCTGGCGCTCGGCACGATGGCTGCTATCGTACAGCTGGAGATGGGCGTTACGATGATTTTCCTGCAGCTGGGCAGCGTCATTTCGATGATGCAAAGCTCGCTTGCAGGAGCGGCACGCGTGTTTGAGGTCATCGACCATGCGCCGGAGCATGATCGCTTTGCGGCTCGCTCTGAGGAAATATCGCTAAGCACGGAGCCGCTGCTCGAGTTTAAGGATGTAAGCTTCAGCTATGAGCCGGGAGTCCGGGTGCTGTCCGGGTTTCAATTGACAGTCCGGCAAGGGCAAGTCGCGGCGATCGTAGGGGCGAGCGGCAGCGGAAAAAGCACCTTATTCAAGCTGCTGCTCGGCTTTTATCCCCTTGATCACGGCGCGATCGGCCTTGGGGGCAAGCCTTTCTCAGCGTATACCTTAGCCGAAATACGAGGAATGATCGCCTATGTGCCTCAGGACGCTTACTTGTTCGAGGGCACGATTGAACAAAATATTATGCTCGGCAGGCCGGAAGCTTCACGTGAACAAATGATTGCCGCCGCACAGGCAGCTTATGCCCATGAGTTTATCGAAGCGCAGCAGGAAGGTTATGCAACGATGGTTGGCGAGCGGGGAGCCAAGCTATCCGGCGGTCAGCGCCAGCGAATTGCCATTGCAAGGGCATTGCTGAGGGATTCGCCGATTCTGCTGCTGGACGAAGCGACCTCGGCTCTCGATAACGAGTCCGAATATTGGGTGCAGCAGGCTTTAGAGAAGCTTATGAAAAACCGCACAGTGCTTGTCATTGCACACCGATTGTCCACGATACAAGAGGCGAGCGTCATCTATGTGATGGAGCAGGGGGAGGTGTTCGAGAAAGGAACCCATGAGGAGCTCATCAACCAACGCGGCTTGTACGCGGGTCTGTATAAGCATCAATACGACAAAGAAACGGAGTACGCAGCAGTGTGAGCAAGCGGTGGGATAGGGAAGGGAGCCAGAACAAGGTATGCTCTGGCTCCCAACGCCTTAATAACGTTTCAAAGCTGCTTCCGGATAGTCTGCTGATTGGTTTTCGTTCAGCAAAGGCGAGTCTATGCCTTGCAAATATTTTTGGAAAAAGGCGACCGTATAAGCATTGATTACTTTATGTGCCCGCCTTGGAGAAAGCGGCATCTTCTCCATAATGGGAAGAGCCGGTGACCAAAAATAGTAATCGCTGAAGCTCATGTGACGCGTACGCTGCAAAGTCAATTCATAGGCACCGGGCGAAAGGGCCTCCTTCATACGCATAGGGAGCTCAATGGACATACGGTCGAATTGCTTGCGAGTCATGCTCAATTCTTGCAATTGCGATTCGGTAGGCGCGACTGGATCGGTCTCCATGACGAAGGGTTTGGTGTCCATCAGCATAAACGGCTTGCCCGTACCTTCGGCTTTGTGCGTATTGCCAAACATGGTGCCGTCCATATTGATTGCCGCCTTGAATCTGGGGTCCGTGTACAACACTTGAGCAGCGTTTGCGCCTCCGAAGGAATGGCCGAACATCCCGACATGGTCCAAATCGATTTTGCCGCTGAAGAGATTATTAGAGTCTTTGCCGTTCAGCTCCTCCAGCTTATCAAGCACGAAGGTAGAATCCTTGACCCATATGTCAGAAATAAGGTTATCCCATGCGTCAATATCGGTCATGCCCGGCAGGCTCGCAATCGTAACGAATTTCCCGTCAGGCAAAACGGTAGCAAGGGCGTTATACGTATGCTCGATGCTGGCTACGATAAATCCTTGACTGGCCAGCTCTTCAAATTGGAACGTATTGGAGAATCTTGCTCCGGGAAGTCCATGTGAGAACAGGATGAGCGGGTATGATGGCTGTTTACTTGCTAAGGCAACATTCGGATAGGCATTGGTCTTGACGAGCTCTAGGTATTGGAACAGAAACTTAGGGATTTGAAGCTTGGTTTTCACTTCTGTTGCTATGACGGGAACATTTTTGACATAGGGGGCTTTGCCTGGAAGCGGCTTCGCAGGATCGGCGGGATACCAAATCTGGACCAGCACTTCCCGATGGTCGTTAGGATCTTCCGTGTAGGTTTCTTGCCGATTTGGATCAACCATCGCATATTCTACAGTTCCGACAGCGTAAGGACCGGTTGGAGGATCAAAGCCGAATACCGGAAGCAGCGTAGGTAGTGCGGCTGCGACAATGACAAGTACGGCAAGCAGGGCGGTCATGATAGCCCGCTTTACTGGCCGAGGCTTCGTGCTTCCAAATGATGGGCCAGCTTGCCTTCTTTGCCGCAGCATGCGGAAGATGCCGTAAAGGGTCAAGCCGTATGCAGGAATCATTTGCCAGCGGTACCCGTTTATCGACAGGTGAAGAGCAGCCGATAAGAGCGCAAGTAATGTCAAAGCGATAATCGCTCCGCGTGACATGCTTTTGCCGAATCGTGTTCGAATGATCAGAAAGATGCTAATAAGCAAGACCAGAACTTCAAAGATTTTCACTTCAAACCTCCTTAATAGGGACATACCTTTTTCAGTCTTCTTGCGTTTGTTGCAGAAGCCCAACCATATTGTATACTCGCGCTGATAGAGTTACAAGTTTTTGTTTTAATGAAATAAATTAACATTTTATTAACAAATTGATGCAGCGAGTAATTCATAATTAATTAATCAAATGATGATATTATGTTAAATATTGTATGGTATTTTATTGAAAACATATTAGGAGAGTGGGAATAATGAACGTTTTTGAAACGATGGAATCGAATGTACGGTCTTATTGCAGGTCTTTCCCTGATGTATTCGTAAAAGCAAAGGGCTCTAGAATATACGCGGAAACCGGAAAATCGTTCCTGGATTTTTTTGCAGGCGCCGGAGCTTTGAATTACGGTCACAATAACGACTTCATTAAGGCGAAAATCGTAGCCTATTTGGAATCGGACGGCATGTCGCACGGCCTTGATATGCATACATCGGCGAAGGAAGTCTTTCTGAGCCGGTTTTCGGAGCTTATTTTGCAGCCTAGAAATTTGTCCTATAAAGTTCAATTTTGCGGACCGACAGGCACGAATGCGGTTGAAGCGGCTTTGAAGCTTGCACGCAGGGTCAAAGGAAGAACCGGCATTTTCTCGTTTATGGGAGCCTTTCACGGCATGTCGCTTGGAAGCTTAGCCGCAACCAGCAATTTGTATCATCGCGGCGCAGCAGGCACGGATTTGGATCGCGTCCATTTTATGCCGTTTCCGCAAGGCTTTATGAATTCCTTCGACACGATTCAATATTTGGAAGAGGTCCTTACGGATGGGCACTCGGGCATCGAAAAGCCTGCCGCGATTATTTTTGAAACGCTGCAGGCGGAAGGCGGAATTAATGAAGCGCCGATCGAATGGATGAAAAAGCTGCGGGAGCTTTGCGACCGTCATGGCATCCTGCTCATTTGCGATGAAGTCCAAGTCGGCTGCGGCCGTACAGGCCCGTTTTTCTCGTTTGAGAGAGCAGATATCGTTCCGGATATCGTTGTCTTATCGAAATCAATCAGCGGTTATGGCCTCCCGATGTCCATCGTTCTTATGAAGCCGGAGCTGGATATTTGGAATCCGGGCGAGCATACGGGCACATTCCGCGGCAACCAGCTTGCTTTTGTTGGAGCGACTGCTGCATTAGAATATAGTGCGTCTATTAGCCTCGAAGCAGATGTGTACCGCAAAGGGGAGAATGTCCGTCAGTTTTTGAACGAGGTTATTGCGCCAATCCATCATTCCATCGTGATCCGGGGCATGGGATTGATATGGGGAATAGACGTTTCAGCGAGCAAGCATGACAGTCTGTCGAAGGAAATTGCGTCGCGCTGCTACGAGCTGGGTCTCATCCTTGAACGGGTAGGACGTGACGACAAGGTCATCAAGCTCATGCCGCCGCTAACGATCTCTATGGAAGAGCTGGAAGAGGGCTGTGCGATCGTGAAGCAAGCGGTAGAGGAATGCTATGAAAAGTACAAAGCTTCTGAATATCTTTTGGCATAACGGCGGTTAAATAAATCGGTTGCGAAGATGTGGAATGAACGATGCCTGAATGATGGACTCTTAATTGAGCGCCCTCATGGGGCATCGTTTATTTGTGTGCCAAGGAGGAGCGGTTTCTCAACATATTTCAACTATGGTAATCTTATAGGTGGGGGTGAAACGGTTGAATCTACATTACAAAGAGTACGGCGATGTGAACGCTCCGCTTATTGTTTTTATACATGGAGGAGGCGTTAGCGGGTGGATGTGGGATAAACAAGTAAACTATTTTTCCAGCTATCATTGTTTAGTTCCGGATCTGCCCGGGCATGGCAAAAGCGGCAGCGGGCATTTGTTTGCGATAGGCCTCAGCGCTGAGAAAATCATTGAATTACTGGAGCAAAAAGGAAAAGATAAACCGATAATTGCGGTTGGTTTCTCGTTAGGCGCCCAGGTTTTAATTTCAATACTTAGTAAAAAGCCTCATTTAATAGACTACGCTATTATTAATAGTGCATTAGTTAGACCCATTTCCTTATCGAATATGATGATTCCGTTATTGTCGATTACATACCCCCTCGTAAAAAATAAAACATTCTCAAAAATTCAAGCAAAGTCTATGTATGTAGATGAAAGCCATTTTGACACCTATTATCAAGAAAGCTGCCTGTTAAATAAAGAGAGCTTCATGAGAATCATGGCTGAAAATATGTCATTTGAAATACCGAACGGTTTTAAACAAGCGGGAACAAAAATATTAGTCACCGTTGGCGAAAAAGAAAAAAGCGTCATGAAAAAATCATTGCAGGATATCGTTAAAAGCCATTCGAATGGCAAAGGCATCATCATTCCTAATATAGGGCATGGCGTTTCGATGGCGAGACCTGAATATTTTAACAAGCTGCTTGAAACATGGCTCGAAAATGGCAGTCTTCCCGATGATGTTATGGAAGTAAGCGGGGAGTAAGCGGCACATTTAAAAGGCAAGATAATGAATGGCAAAGGAACTTGACACGTCACTTTTTGGTGTCCTATAATCAAAAGGACAATAAAAGGTGTCCTATTAGCTTGTTTTGTAGTTTAATCAATGACAGAACAGGAAATAATAATGAGAAGGTGGGGGTGATTTTGAACGATAACGGTCAAGTTAGGGATGTTTATGACGCTGTTGCCGATCCGACAAGGCGAAAATTACTTCAAATGCTGGCGGATGTTGAAGAATTACCCCTGCATGAGATAACGGTTCATTTTCAAATGGGTCGTACGGCAGTTTCCAAGCATTTGGCTATTCTTAAAGATGCAGGTCTCGTAACGACCCGAAAGGTTGGTAGAGAAACGAGGTACCGGTTGAATGCCGCTCCGTTGAAAGAAATTCAAAATTGGGTATCCTTTTACGAAGGATTTTGGAAAGATAGAATTCATAAATTAAATCTATTATTGGAGGAAAACGAATGAAATCGGATGTATCATTAGATTATCAATTTACAAGCTCGATCGAGCAGGTATGGAACGCTTTAACGGATTCGGATACTCTAGCGAAATGGATTTGGGATAATGATTTTAAACCAGTCGTTGGACATAAATTTCAATTCCGGACAGAGCCTTCCGAGTGGTGGAACGGAATTGTAGATTGTGAGGTGCTTGTAGTGGATGAGCCTCATACATTATCTTACACTTGGGCAAGCGCCGGAGAAAGCACGACTATTACATGGAATTTGAAAAAAGATTCAGATGGAACTGTCCATCTGCATTTCGATCAAACCGGATTTAGCGAAGAAACAAAAGCCCGCCAGGGAGCCATTGAGGGAGCTAAACATGCTTGGATCAAAATGGGCGGCCAGCTCGAAAAAGTGTTGGCGGAGCTGTAAAAAATAGTAGTCGTAATGATTTTATACAAATAAACCATTCTTCAACAATAGGGCGCAATTCCGTAGCACGAATTGTGCTCTTTCTTTATGATAAGGGCGCTTCTCTGAAAACGGAAAGCGTCATTTTTAATAGAATCGACGATGGAATGGAGAGGATACCGCGATGAAAGTGAATCAATTGATTGCGAACAATATTAACAAATTAGACGCAGTACTGCCAGTAGATAAATCGTTAGGAATAGCTGGCTTGTCTGGCTCCGGTAAAACAACGTTTAGTCAAACCATCGGCGAAGAATCCAAGAAGCGTCTCGTTTCCTTATTGCCAAAGGCTGAATATCAGTATTTATTTCCTAATATTATGGAAACCAACTTCAGTGCCATCCATATGGAAGAAATGCCGCTTGTCCTTTTTCTAGGCAGATCATCTATTTCTTCCAATCCGCGTTCAACAATTGGCACACATACTGGCGTGTTCACGGAGATTCGTGTTGCGCTTGCCGAAAAATACAATCTTTCTCCGGAAGTTTTTTCATTTAATAATGAATTAGGCTGGTGTCCCGATTGCAAAGGTCGCGGAACGACTAAAAATGTCGAATGCAAAAAGTGTAACGGGAAGCGCTATAATGAAGAGGTTGAGCAATATAAAATTGAATTATTTGATCGAGCACACCATATTTCCGACATCAACGACTTAAGCATTGAAACTATTTTTTCATTAGCAGAAGTTTTAAAGATTAGTGAAGGCAAACAAAATATTCTAAAAAATATAATCCATATGAATATTGGTTACTTAACATTAAATCGCATTATGGGCACATTGTCAGGCGGAGAATTAACGCGGCTTTACTTGGCGGAATTTATGGCAACAAGTGAAAATACGGTTATTATCATCGATGAAATCTCCGTCGGCCTTGATCACCAAACACTGTTGAAAATTTTAGAGCAGATCAAGCAATTAGGGTATAAGAATCAAATTTGGCTCATTGACCATTCGGACACGGTGCTGGGCACAACGGACGAGCAATTGTTCTTTGGGCCAGGCAGCGGCAAATACGGCGGGAAAATCGTTGAGGAATCACCACGCCCTAAGCCAATCCTTTGGGAACGAAATCAGGAAACACCAACAGAATATTACGCATTTCATGACCTTTACTGCCGCAATATTCAAATGGCTGAAATTCAGATTCCAAAAAATAGACTTGTAACGTTTACGGGCGAGTCTGGATGCGGCAAATCTACGCTTGTCAATGAGTGCATGTCCAAAGATTTTTTGAAGCGATATCCCAAAGATAAGCTGGTAATGGTTGGGCAAGACCGAAACCAATCGATTACCAGCCGCTCAACCGTTGCGACTTTTCTTGATATCAAAAAGAAGCTCACAAAATATAGTGAGGATATCGATGATATTTTTCAGCGCTCGATTGAAGATATTATTGAAGAACTGCCAAATGAAGACATCGCTCATAAACGCCTCAGCTTATTGATCAAACTTGGTCTTGGCTATTTGACGCTGGAAAGGAAAACACAGTCCTTATCAACAGGTGAATTTCAATGCGTCCATTTAGTTTCCGAGCTGTTTGCGGGCTCAAGAAACCCACGAACGCTTTTTATTTTTGACGAGCCTTCCAAAGGTTTATCACAAAATATTTTAAATCAATTCATTGATAGCGTTAGGGTCATTCTAGAGGATGAATCCGTATCCATGATTTTGATTGAACATAATGCTTACATGCTGGAAAACTCTGATTATATCGTTGATTTTGGCAAAAGACAGCTTGCGCCCGTGGAGCATCTTGATGTAGTCAGCCATGAAGATTATTATCAAAAAAACGACATTGCAGACCGTGCGGCTCCCTTGCGAATTTCTTCAAAAATCAATCAACAAAATGGAATCAACTACTTAAAAGAGAATCATATTGCCTATTTTAAAAATGCGGAAAACGTCTATAAGGGCGGCATCTTAAAAAGCTTATCATCCATGGCCCGTCTGATTTATGGTGAATACGAATCGGAAACCATTGCACCGGTCATCGCCATTGATCTGGAACGGCATCTGTATAGTCAATATAGTTTTCTCTATGAAATCGGTGGCTTGATCAACCATATCGTGGCGGCGCATCCGACCAATAAAGATACGAATAGCTTCGATTTCTACAATCAAGAAAACCATTGTCCATGCTGCTCGGGCCGCCGGGTAATTGAAAAATTTGATTTTGATATCGTTGTTCAGGACAAAACCGTGCCATTCTGGGATGGCTTATTGCATCCTGATGCGATGGATATTTTAAAGTTTTATCAATTTTCAAAAATAAAGTTCATCTTTGATGAGATTAAGAATGAGCTCGGTCAGGATATAAGCAAAAGTTATAACGAGATGACAGAAGCAGAGAAGCATACCTTTTTATACGGGTATTGGGAAAAGTCATTCTACGATAAAGCAGCCAAAGCCTCGAGAACTTGGGAAGGCTTCAATTACATCATTGGGAACTATATGGTCATATCGAAATCGATTATTAAAGAGCATATCAAACAATCCAAAGTAATGATTACCTGCCCAATCTGTCATGGAACCGTACTAAACCATCGTAAAAAGCTTAAATTTGGCGACACGGATATTCGTGAGATTATTGGGCAGTCTGTTGATCAAGCCATGAACAATGTCGGAAATTTACTGGTGCTAGAAAAAATGAAAGCCATTGTCGGCGGCGATATGGTATTGGCGGAAGATGTCTCTCTATTGCCAAGGGAAACGCAAGCCGCACTGAAAATGCTCGAACTAGAGCTGGCGAGCTTTGCGAACTATGAAATGGTTTTACAAAACGTACAGCCATTCTGGGGAAGTATTAGCAGCAGTATCGAAGCCATCAGCATTAACAATCGGATCACCGTCTGTGATTTTGCCAATATCACCGAAACGAGAGAAACGATCATTGATAAGTATTTCACCAATGGTAAGTACAAAAAGCTGACCTATGTCTATGAAGCTTTTGGCTACAAAAAAATTGTTACTTTAATCAATAAGATCAAAGCAAGTCATCCCTGTCCGTTCTGTAAAGGGAAGAAAGTCATTTCGGAGGACGGGCTCCATGATGGGGTGTATAAATTATCGGTGCCATGCGTTAGCTGCTATGCAAGCGGCATCAATGATGAAGGGCGCAAGGAAATCGTCGATGGCATAGACGTGCAAAGATGGCTAACTGGCAAAGTAAGCGATGTTGTTGCTGATAGCTTTAAGCTTGAGGCTGTTGCCGATATTCCAATTTTCAATCGTCTTCGCGAGTTGAATAAACGAGATATGATGGCGGTTTACCAATTCCTCGAGCATAATAATTAATTTAGAATGACAAATACAAGCCATATTTGAATACAAAGCTAGCTATCAGTCAGTGAAGAAAACTCATTTGCAATAATGAATTGCAGATGAGTTTTTTTGCTATTCTGAGATGCTTATCTCAAGTTTGTGTGTTTTGTTGTTTTTAATTGTTTTTGTGTTGACATTGTAAAGGCGGCTAAGTAAGATGAATAATGAAAATAATGATTCCGTCAGGAGGAGGGATACGCTATTTCCTTTGCTATCATACTTGTTTTATGCTCGGGGCTTACACACGCCATTTGGAATTTATTTACGAAGACGAGCAGAAATAAAAGTGTTTTTCTGTGGTTAATTCATATTACAGCTTTTGTTTTGCTTCTTCCTTATTTCATTGTTGATGTCACGAGCAGCTCTATTTCGTTAAGCAGTAATTTATTCATGCTTCTGACAATGGGATTTCAAATGGGTTACTTTTTTCTGCTGCCGATCGTTTACCGCAAAGGCGAGATGTCGCAAATGTACCCGATTATGCGCGGCACGGGAGCTCTGCTTGTCCCACTTTTCAGCGTATGGATCTATAACGAATCGTTATCGGCTCTCGGATGGATCGGCGTAGGCTGCATCGTGCTAGGATTGTTTGCTATAAGCGGATTTTTGAAGAAGCAGCATGGGTCAGCGATAAGTTTGCGAAATATTTTTCCCGCACTCATGGTCGGTTTATGTATTACGGGTTACGTCATGACAGATAAAATGGTGCTTCAATCATTGTCTCCGCTGTCTATCATTGAGCTTAGCAACATCGCCTATGTCATCGTGTTAAGTCCTGCCGTGCTTCGCTCCAAGCAGATTAAACAGGAATGGCAGGTTAATAAACAAGCCATTTTATGGGGGACGATCCTATCGCCCGGTTCCTACTTGCTGTTTCTCTATGCGATGAATCTTGCGCCGTTGTCACATCTGGCTCCCATTCGCGAGATTGGCACGGTGTTCGGAACGATGCTCGGCATTTTTCTGCTGAAGGAGTCGAATGGCTTGAAACGGATTTTGCTGTCAGCGGTCATTACGATGGGCGTCATTATGATTGGAATGTGGGGAAGCCCTTAAAGCTTGCATAAGAGGAGAGATGGATAATGGGGAAAATAGAAAGAGTGTTTATTATTGGCTGGGACGGCGCGGGAAACTTTGTTCGTGCTGCCCATACGCCAAATTTGGATCGATTAATAAGCAGCGGGACTTTCGCTTTCAATGCGCAAACCGTATCGCCAACGATTAGCGCACAGTGCTGGGGAGCGCTTCTGCACGGTGTAGGTCCGGATAAACATGGTTTAACGAATGAAAGAGCAAGTGAATTTACGTACCCTGACGATTCCATGTATCCTTCTATCTTCAGAATCGTCCACAATGGCATTCCTGATGCCAAAATGGCAGCGTTTAGCGTTTGGAATCCGATTAATCATGGCATTATTGAATCGTCTATCGGGGTGCATAAGGTAGCCATGAACGACCGCGAGCTTCCGCTGGCGGCAGCGGCTTACATTCGGGAAAATCCTGATTTGAAGCTGATGTTTATCGGCTTGGATCTGCCCGATGCAGCGGGGCACCAATACGGCTACAACACCCCCGAGCAGCTGCAGGCAATCGAAGAGACGGACGCACATACGGGAATCATTTTGCGAGCTATTGAAGAATCGGGTATTTTTGAAGATAGCTTGATCATCGTTGTCTCCGATCATGGGGGAGGAGGGGAGCATCCTCAGCAGCATGGCAGTGATCATCCGTCTGACAAAACGATATTTTGGGGCTGCGCCGGTCCGGGAATACAGCAGGGCGCCTCTCTTCAAGGAGACTTCTTCATTACAGACACTGCGGAAGTCGTTATCCGCGCACTTGGGCTTGATACGCCGGATAATTGGGAAGCAAAGCTGCCGGAAGGCCTATTTCAAGTGTGATCCCTCTAAGGAGGAGCAAAAAAGAGCAATAAGGATGCGCGATTTCAAATAGTGGCAATGGAAACAGGATGTATGTTTTTAAAATGCATCCTTTTTGCTGTCTGCATTTATTTATGGTCAACGGGAGCTGCGTTTTCTGGACGTTTTCTGGCGTGAAGCTGCTGCAGCTCGTGAATTTAGCTTCGCTTTTTTATTTTTTGATCTTACTCTGCTGCTAGGTACGCCTGATAAGAAAGCTTTTGTACCGAATAATGAGCCTACCATTTTAAAGGCTGGGCGAATCTGCTGAAAGATGCCGAAAAACTGTTGGACTTTTCCCATCATGGACATGATTCCGTCGAAGCCGCCAACCCGGGCAAGCATGGATCTGTCGCCTCCAGATGCAGGAAAGGACGGAGAATCTTCAGATGGGTTAAAATCATTTAACGGCTCGCTTTCGGCAGGCAGAATTGCATTGGTCCGGATTCTTTTTATTCTTTTCACTTCGTATCACTATCCTTTGCTCAATAATAATGAAGCCAATGACAACCTATTAGTTGTTGAAAGAATGACTCGCTAATCCCCATATGCCATTCTATTTTGGAGTACACTGTAAATTATGCATGGAATGTCTGCTATGATTGGATATTTGTTACCAAGACTAATAATCTATGTGATTCGCCTATGTATATTTAAGATGATGATAACCTTCCTCGAACGCAAAAAACCCATAAAATGGGTCTCTTGTTCAGTTTATATTTTAAATGTGATATGGAAGATCAGCCGTTGATTAACAGCAACCGCCATAATCGCCGACATGTTGTTTATCGTTGTTTTTTTCATCCTTTTTGTCTTCTCTTTTTTCATCGTTTCTCTCATTCCGGCTGCCTACTCCGCAACTGCAAGCGATAATGACCAACAAAATAAAAAGAACTAAAATGGTACTTGTTTGATTAAACATGGTTCCATTCACCTCCTATTGATTTGAGCTCTCTATAAGTTATGCCAGACTATCAAGCTATGTTTGTATGTTTGTTACGGGAACAATTTTACAAGGTTATTAGTCTCGAAGCACTTAGCTGCGTTGAAACGAAATGCTTGCAACATAACTTGGCGCGTTTGCGTTATTTAGGCAAAAAGGAGTATGAACATTAATTTTAGAGGTGATGATGTGCTTTTAAAGTGGTTGTTGGGCCTGTAATGGCAGCATCATTAAGAGAAGCCGCATGGAATGAGCTGTCCAGTGGAGAGAAGGAATCTTTGATTAACGATTGGAGGCAAGCCGAGGTGAAGAAGGCAAAATGGAATGAAGTTCCTCTAGTGCTTGGCCCGATTGGCATTTATATAGACTCTTCAAATAACCAAGCGGTGGGGTACGATGAAAGAGAGTGATTAACCATTATGATTTATTTTATCCCCTTTTAAGGTGGATTTAACTTCAAAGGTCACTCTGCTTTTCGAAAAAGCAGCGCAATTTTATATGACAGACAAAGTAGGAATAGAAAACCGATCCAAGCGCTGCTTGGATCGGTGCAAAAATGGCTGATCATTTATAGCGTAACAGGCTGCTTTTGTTCCATCGAACGATAACCCGCAAGCGCAACACTCGTTGAACGCATACCGTCTTCGCCTGTGATCGGGACGGGTTGGCCGTGTAGGATAGCCTTAACGAACGCTTGAATCAAGTGGAAATCCATATTGTCTCCCCAATAATTCCATTGTCCTTTGCCGTTTTGTTGGGCGTACAGCTCGTTAATTTGGGCAAGGCCGTCAATGGATATGACACCGCTCGTACCTATAATTTGCATCGTGACATCCCCCCATGTCGGGAATGGCGGCGTTCTTGACCAGCTCGTATCGATTACCCCAAAAACGCCATTTGCAAATTTCATATGCAGCATGCCGGTGTCGTCTACATCCAGATTATCCTTGAATAAGGTGGCCGCATAGGCGTATACCTCTGTTGGCTCTGAACCGGTAAACCAATTCATCAGATCCATCACATGTACGGTATGATCCAGCAGGGCGCCGCCCCCGGAGAGCTTCGGATCTACGAACCAGCCGCCTGGCGCAGTACCGCGGTTCGTTCCTTTAATGGCGACGATGCTGCCGATTTCTCCCCGTTCAATCGCTTTCTTTGCTTGTGCGACCGCAGCTAAATAACGGCAAGGAAAGGCGGTCATCAGCTGTACCTGATTGTCGCGGCATGCCTTGATCATCGCCAACATTTCATCGTTCTGAATGCCTAGCGGTTTTTCGCATAGCACGTGCTTGCCTCTTCTGGCAGCTTCGATCGTAATCTCGGCATGAAACACATTTTCCGAGCAAATGACGACAGCATCTACTTCTTGGTCCAGCAGCTGGCGATAATCGTTGAAATAAGGCAGTTTATGCTCGGCAACGAGAGCGCTCACCCTGCTCTCTACCGGATCGGCAATGCCAACCAGCTCGACTTCGGCAAGCGTCCGCAATGCCTCAAAGTACGAATAGGCATGGCCATGCGCAAAGCTGATCATACCCACTTTAAGCTTCTTCATCTTGTATTCCTCCCTCACGATTAGAGTTGAACGGGTTTGCCGGTACGCGCGCTCTCAAGCGCGGCATAGGCTATTTCAAGCGCTTTATAGGCATCCTTCGCCGTTACGATTGCTTCTGATCCGTCCCGAATGCAGCGGATAAAATGCTCGATCTCAAGCTCATAAGGGCTCTTGAATGCAGGGCTCTCTGGGATGGCTACGGTTGGGGCTGACGTTCCATTAGCGTGCTTGTGGATTTGAAGCGAGCTGCTCTTTAAGCTGTTCGCCATGACAACGCCGGCATTACCGGCAATTTCCGCCTTCGTATGAAAGGGCCCGGGAAAGCCCCAATTCGCTTCGACGTTTGCAATGGCGCCACTTTCGAATTGCAGCGTTACTAGCGCGTATTCCAGCTGCTCATTTTGCGATAACATGGCGTATACCGTTTTGACTTCTCCTAGCGTCCATCTCAGGAAATCCAGATCGTGGATCATCAAATCGACGATTACGCCGCCGCTTCTTGCACGGTCTTTGTACCAAGGCTTGGCATCGCCCGGATGGGAGCCAGCTCGGCTGGCATGGGCAACGCAAGCTCGGCCAATTGCTCCGCTGTCCAGCGATTGCTTCAAGCTCACATATTCCGGGAAAAACCGGACCACATGTCCGATGAACAAGCGGACACCGTTATTCTCGCAGCATTTCATCATCTCGTCTGCATCTTCGAGCGAGAGGGCCATCGGCTTCTCGCAAATGACATGTTTTCTTGCCTTTGCAGCTAAGAGAGTATATTCTTTGTGTAAATAACTAGGCAGCGTAATGCTGATTACATCGAATTCAGCATTTGCCAGCATCTGCTCGAAGGAATAAAAGGCAGGAGCGCCTGTTTGCTCGGACAGCTTGTCGGCTTGATCCGTCTGCAGGTCGCATACACCGGTTAATTCAACGCCTTCCAGCTTTGTGTAAGCGTCTGCATGGACATGTCCTAGACCGCCGCATCCTAATACAACAACTTTCATGATCCATCTCCTTGTATCGTTGATAGGTTATCTGCTCTAAATGATACACAGCAGGAGGAAGGATCGTATATGCGAATTTTCATTCAATTTGTATCCATATTCAATCTATTAATTTGGCGGAGGAGAATATATGGACAGCTTTCAAGAGCCCATTCACTATCAGAATCCACAGCTTTGCATTAAGGTTTGGAAGTTTACCCATTCGGGAAATGAACATTTTGGCTACCAGCCTTGGCATTATCATAAGGAAATAGAGTTCATCCTCGTGCTCGAAGGCGTTCATGAAATGCATACGCCAACGGCAGCCTACAAGCTGCACCCGGGTGACGTGATGGTAATCGGCTCCTCCCAGCTCCATAAATCACGGGTGCACCCCGGGAAACATGTAACCTATATCGTGCTCCACGTCGATCTGGAGCCGTATTTTGATCCGGCGATGATGCATTATACGCGGCATTTCATGGAGATTATGAACCCGCTGGACGATCTAAACTACCTATTCAGCAAGTATCCCCATGTGCAGGAAGAGGTAGGCGCTATTTTGCTTTATATCCATGAGGAAGTGATGCAGAAAAAGAAAGGCTACGAGATCGCCGTCAGTATGCATATTAAACATCTTCTTCTAGTGCTGCTGCGCAATGACGATCTGCTGCTGCTGTCCGCGCATGAGTATGTGGATGCGGATTTCTTGCGCCCCGTTATTGCCTACGTCGAGAACAATCTTGGCGAGAAGATTGAAATGGCGGAGGTTAGCCGGTTAGCAGGGATGAGCTATGTATACTTTTCAAAATATTTCAAGAAAAAAATGGGGCTTTCATTTACGGAGTTTGTTAACCGCAAGCGGATATTAAAAGCTAAACGAATGCTAGTGACCGACAACAAAAGCATTACGAGCATCGCAGCGGCGGTAGGGATGGAAAATATGGCTCATTTCTATGAGTTGTTCAAACGGTTTAACCATTGCACGCCAAAGCAATTTAAAGAGAATATGAAAGTAAAAGGACGGAAATAAACCTTGATGGCTTCAAGGTTTATTTTTTTGCGGCAACGTCCATATGGAAGTGCCTCCGAAAATGTTTCGAAATTGCAGTCAATTCAAAGGAAGGAATAAGACTAAATAGCTAGTTTTATTCCGAATGGTTAGGACTTTACAATTGAATGGGATTCGTTATAATAAAATCAACGAAAGCGGTTTCGTAAATAGATTTATACATGGAGAAGACGAATAAGAATCGCTGAACATTTTTTTCAAGCGAAATGTAAGCGTTTTATTTCTACTCAAGCCGCTGTCGTGATGATCGTGTCAAGAAGGGAGAGGATAATCGAATAAGTGCTGCCCCTACATTCAAATTTTAAGGAGGGTATTTCATTGAAATTTTCGCTGCGTTTATGTTTAGTTGTTTTTGTCCTATTCAGTATGCTTCCTTCAGTCGGCTTTTCGTTCTCGGGCGAGGTGCCGCTCGGCTCTGGCAGCTATTCAACCGTACTGCCGCCTGGCGCAGCGGACGTGCAATCGCAAATATACAAGACGGCTAACGTGACGGGAAAAATGCCCACGAACGACTGGTGGAGCAGCTTGGCATGGACACCATACTCAAACGGACAGTATCCACACCCGCTTGCGATGAAGCATCAAAGCGACGGCATGCGGATATTTAATCCGAGCGACCGCATTACAGCAAATACAGCCTGTATTTGCGGATGGATGAATGATATTCATGACTTCACCATAGGAAATAGCGGCTCGGCTACGTTTCCCGATGCCAAAGTGGACAACTTCAGCGACTGGTTCGTAAGCGCGCTTTATCAAAACGGCGGCAGCTCGATCAAAGCCAGCTACGGACACGGTTCACCATATGTGTACTTTACCTACACGGGCGGCAATCCGGTGCTTAAGTTTTATACGCCTCCGACCGTATGGTCAGGCAATGCAAACTCTGCGGTGCTTGGCGTTACCATCGAAGGCGCGCATTATGCTTTGTTCGGCCCAACAGGAAGCACGTGGTCGGGCATTGGAACAAACAACCTTACCAACAATCTGAACGGTAAAAATTATTTTTCGATAGCGGCACTCCCCGATCATTCACCTGCAACGCTCACGAAGTTCCAGCAGTACGCCTACTCTCACGTAACCGACACAAAAATGAATTATGCCTATAACTCTTCTAACAGCAACGTCACAACCACCTATACATACACGACCACTGCAAAAGAAGGCTCGCAGACAGGCACGATCTTTGCGCTCTATCCGCATCAATGGAAAAACACGTCCCAATCTCTTTTATCCTACACGTATAACTCTGTCCGCGGCGCGATGAAGACAGCTGTGGGAACCTCATTTACAACAACGATGAAGTTTACGGGCGTACTTCCGGCGCTCCCTGACAAAGGCACCTATAACAAAACGACGCTTGGCGGATATATTAACGAGGAAGAGGCACTGACCTATACAGGCGGAAACGATACGTACTGGCTAGGGAAGCGGCTTGGAAAGCTGGCGACCTTGGCGCCGATCGCAGACCAGGTCGGCGATGCGACGGCTTCGGCTCAATTCCGCAATGAAATCAAATCCCGCCTGCAGAACTATTTGAAGGCTAGCGACAGCAGCGGCAACTTAAAGAGCAGCAACTTATTTTATTACAACAGCAATTGGGGATCGCTGATTGGTTATCCGGCGAGCTTCGGCAGCGATTCCGAACTGAATGACCATCATTTCCACTACGGCTATTATATTAAAGCGGCCGCTGAAATCGCGCGTACCGACAAGACATGGGCGGCAAGCTGGGGTCCGATGGTTGAATTGTTAATCCGCGATATGGCAAGCTGGGACCGCAACGATCCGATGTTCCCGTATTTGCGCAACTTTGACCCGTATGCAGGCCATTCCTGGGCGGCGGGCCACGCGAAATTTGATGACGGCAACAACAATGAATCCTCCTCCGAGGCAATGAACGCTTGGACCGGGTTAATTCTATGGGGAGAAGCTACAGGCAATACGACAATCCGTGATCTTGGCATTTATCTGTACACGACCGAAATGAACGCGATTAACGATTATTGGTTTGATGTGCAGGATAATACGCATCCGGCCGGCTACACGCCATCTGTCGTTACGATGGTCTGGGGCGGAAAAGGAGCGAATGGCACTTGGTTTACCGCGAATCCAGAGCAGGTGCACGGCATTAACTGGCTGCCGATTACGGCAGGCTCGTTGTACTTAACGCATTACCCGAATTATGCGAATAAAAACTATGCAGCTCTGGTCAGTGAGAACGGGGGCACCAATTGGGATGCTTGGCGGGATTTAGTATGGATGTACCGAGCCATCTCGAATCCGGCAGATGCCAAAAATCAATTCAACGCAGGCATAGGCTCCATGGCAACAGGTGCTGCTGAGGGAGCGGGCGGTCCAGAGACGGGCAACTCCAAAGCGAATGCGTACCATTGGATTTATAATCTGGATGCGATGGGGAACGCCGATCCTTCCGTGACGGCAAACTCGCCTACCGCTGCTGTATTTAACAAAAACGGCGTCAAAACCTATGTCGCCTACAACTTCACGAACGCGGCGAAAACAGTAACCTTCTCCGATGGAACCACGGTTTCAGTGCCTGCAAACAGCTTTAACACCGGCAACGGCGGCGGTGGTGGCGGCGGCGATACAAGCGCACCTAGCACGCCGGTTAATTTAATCTCTACAGGCAAAACAGCCTCAAGCGTCTCGCTCTCTTGGAGTGCATCAACCGATAACGTTGGCGTGACGGGTTATGTTATCCAATATGCGGGAGGGACGCTGAACGCGCCCGGCACTTCGGCAACCGTTAGCGGACTCAGCGCGAATACGGCATACACCTTTACCGTCAAGGCGGTTGATGCCGCGGGCAATCAGTCCGGCGCGAGCAGCGCGGTAACGGTTACGACGGACGCAGCCGGCGGAGGAGGCGTGACGACGCCGGACTACACGGCTGGCGTTGCGAAACTGAACGTTTCGCAAGCGAAGATTGCCTTCACGCCAACAACCAACGCGTTATATGTGGATGTGCATTATTTGGTTAACGGGGCTAATCAGCAAAACGTGCGGATGATAAAAAACGGTTCGACTTGGGAGCATACGGTTGACAGTCTCACTGCTGGCCAAGCGGTAAGCTATTGGTTCACTTATGAAAAATCAGGACCGCAGTATGATTCACCAACTTACACCTACACACATTAAAAGCTGAAAAATTTTGAGTAAAATGCTGTAATCGCGCCTTATGCTTTACTGAAATAGCTGGAAAATCTCCTGCTAATCATTCGATGAGAAGGGAGAAACGTGTATTTAGCTGGAAAATCTCCCGTTAAAAGAGGCGATTCCCCTCCAAATCGGACAAAATGAAAAGATTAACGGGAGAAAATCCATCTAACTTTTATTTTCACCCCGAATTGCTACAAATAACGGGAGCTTTCTCTTTAGCCCCCTAATTCCATTGGAGTCCGAATTGGAATCCATAGTACACTATGTATATGGATGAGGTGAGGGATAATGAGGAGAAAAAGACAAAGTGAAGCGTACAAAATGAAGGTAGTTGAGGAGGCCCTGCAAGG
>NZ_LIGH01000001.1:4490673-4600437 GCF_001273905.1 Paenibacillus sp. FJAT-27812
TTTTATAACAACCGACGTTTGCATCGTAGTATTTTTATGCTATCACCGACATGCTTCTTTCAAGCTTGGCGACAAAACCAAATACAGCCGATGGTGATTAAACTGTAACCGGGTTTTGAATTCTGGAGCATTTACTCGAAATAAAGTGCAAGCGTAAGAACCGACTATTGAATTCCAATTAAAACTCCAAAATTAAGGGGTCAAACCGCTTTTCCCGTTAATGATGAACAAGCTGCAGCTTCTCCTTCGGAGAGGCTGCTTTTTTTATGATCGTAAGCGAAGCTGTTTATTTGGGGCTTGCCTGTAACAATTAGCTGGAAAAAGGCGAATAAACGTAATAAATTTATATCTTATTAAAAAAATGAAGCTTGAAATCATAAATATTTTAACCTTTCTGCGGAATGAGATATTTTCAAATGCGGACTCTAAGCCCTATGATCGTGATGTAAATATGAAACGCTTACATTCGAGGGAGACACGGAAAGGAGTAATCAATTGAGTCAGGTAACATTAACAACTAGCAAGGATTATCAAACGCGCAAATCAAGAAGAGGCTTTTTTCATGAGCTGTGGAAAAACGGCTGGTACTATATGATGGCTCTGCCCGGCATATTGTTTTTTTTAACGTTCAGCTATATGCCGCTGCCAGGGTTAATCATTGCATTTAAAGATTACAACTTTCTCGAAGGCATGTTCGGCAGCAGCTGGGTCGGGCTCGATAACTTCAAGTTTTTCTTCAACGGGGAGTACGCATGGCGAACGACGTTCAACACGCTGTTTATCAATGCGAACTACATTGTTTTCGGGACGTTTTTTGCCGTTGCCTTTGCCTTGCTATTAAATGAACTAAGAAACGGCCTGCTTAAGCGGCTGTACCAAAGCCTTATGTTTTTGCCCTTTTTCTTCTCCGCAATTGTAGTGGGGAACTTCGTTTACTTAGTCTTCAGCACCAAATACGGCATCGCAAATCAGCTGCTTGAGGCGCTGAACCGGACATCGGTTGATTGGTATTCGAGCGCGCAGTACTGGGTTTCGATATTAGTCGGCGTATTTATTTGGAAAAATACCGGTTATGCCGTGGTCATGTATTTGGCTACGATCGTTGGCATCGACCATGAGCTGTACGAGGCAGCGGCTCTTGACGGCGCAGGGAGATGGCATAAAATCCGCTATATTACGCTGCCGTTATTAGTGCCGACCATTATTATTCTTACGCTGCTGTCGGTGGGCAAAATGTTTTATGGCGATTTTCAAACGATTTACTCCATCGTCGGCGATAACGGGCTGCTCTTTGCAACCACGGATGTAATCGATACCTATGTGTTCAGAGCGGTTAAATCGGTAGGCGATATCAGCATGCCGGCTGCTGTGGGGCTTTATCAATCGGTATGCGGATTTATTACGGTTGTCGTCTGCAACTGGGCGGTAAAAAAATATAACGATGACAGTTCATTGTTTTAGATAGGGGTGGAGTAGTGAACAACCAAAGCGGAAGAGTAGCGCAAATGCTATTCCATATCATCATTTTCGCGTTTTGTATTTTTACGACGATTCCATTTATTCTCACCATCATAGTATCGGTCACGAATGAGAATTCGATAGTCAAGCACGGCTATCGCTTCTTCCCGGAAGCGTTCTCGCTGGATGCGTACCGGCTGATCTTCTCCAGCAGCGAGATCTACAATGCCTATACGATTTCCATCGTTGTAACGGTTTTAGGCACAGCGCTCAGCCTATTGATTACAGCACTGCTCGCTTACGCCATAGCGGTTCAAAAGGTGAAATATAGAAATGCGATCGCGCTGCTCGTCTTTATCCCGATGATTTTTAACGCGGGGCTTGTGCCATGGTATATCTTCATTACGAAGTACTTGCATTTGAAGGACTCGATACTTGCTTTGATCCTGCCGATGCTGGTGAGCCCGTTTAACGTATTTTTGGTGCGAAACTATTTCAAATCATTGCCGCCGGCGCTTATCGAATCGGCAGAGATGGAGGGTGCGAGCCCGCCTTATATTTTCGCAAAAATCATCCTTCCTCTGTCAGCGCCTATTACGGCTACCATCGCTCTATTCTACGCTTTGGCGTATTGGAATGACTGGAATCTAGCGTTATGGCTAATTGATAGCCGTGAATTATATCCGCTCCAATTCATGCTGTTCAAAATTCAGTCGATGATTAACTACATGAGCTCCGGCGGCAATTTTGGCGTAGGCAGCAGTACGATGCCCTCGGATTCCGCCCAAATGGCGATGGTGCTCGTTACGATCGGGCCAATTGTCCTTGTATATCCTTTTGTGCAGAAATATTTCATTAAAGGGATTATGATCGGAGCAGTGAAGGGTTAGGTTGTTTCCTAGCAATAGGTTCAGCATAAAGAAAAAACGAAAACAAATTGGGAGGTAGTCTTTTGAAAAAAGTACAGATTAGAGCAACGGGTGTCGTCTTGGTTCTCATTTTATTGTTCAGCATGCTTGCTGCATGCTCCAAAGAGGAGGGCGGCAATAAACAAACGAACGCGCCAAAAGGGGATACGGCAGAAGCTACGAATAAAGGGGAAGGCCAAGCGCCTGAAGCTTCAGCAGAAGCGCCAAAAGCAGAAGGCACCGTAAAAATCGTGCTGCCGGGCGATCAGCCGAAGGATATGGCGGGCGTTCAAAAGGCGATGGAGGCGAAGCTGCAAGCCGATGGGCTTAACATTAAGCTAGAGTTCACGTATTTCCCTTGGGACCAATATTCAAACAAGCTTAATCTGATCGCAGCATCCGGCGAGGACTATGATATGGCTTGGACGCATGTCAGCTGGTTGTCGCAAATTACGGCCAAAAATGTCATCATTCCGCTTAATGATCTACTGGATGAGCAGGGTCATCAACTAAAAGAGAGCGTACCTGCCGCCAGCTTCATGAGCGCTTCCATCGATAACAAAATCTATGGCATACCTACGCTTGTTCCGACTGCAGAGAACAATAACTTCTTCGTTATCCGCGGTGATTTAAGAGAGAAATACAACTTGGCCCCAATCAAAAGCTTGGCTGATTTTGAGGCTTATCTGGATACGATTAAAAAGAATGAACCCGATATGGTGCCGATTGCCAATGATAACAACCGTGGGCTCTTCCGTGAATTCGGCGACGTCTACCTGCCTATTGGCGATAACGGCGCAGGCCCGGCGTACATTGACCCGGCAGATCCGAATCTAGAGGTCAAAAGCTTTTATGAGTCTGATATTTTCAGAAAAATAGTAGAAACGAAGCGGAAATGGTACTTGAATGGATGGATGCCGAAGGATGCGCAGGAAATTAAAGATTCCGAATCCGCTCTGAACAACGGCAAAATCGGCGCGACATGGTCGAATGTTCTTAAAACCTCAGAGCGTATAGACACGTTTAAGAAAACGCTTCCGGACGGAAAGCTGGAGGACGTATTTCTAAATCCGGAAAAACCGAAATATGTTTTTGACGCTGCTGCGAATCTATTGTCTATTTTCTCAACCAGCAAAAACAGCGAAGGCGCTATGGCCTTCATTAACTGGTTCAGAAGCAACCAAGAAAACTATGATTTATTTTCCTACGGCGTCAAGGACGTGAACTATAAGCTGGATGGCGCTGCGGTTTCGGTTGACGGCATTGCGGAGAATTCGACTTACAATCAAGTGTACTGGGCATGGGATGATATCAGGCTGAAGCATTTCAGCAAAAATGTGGATCCAAGCTACATCGAGAACTTGAAGGTATGGGATAACGATTCTATCGTTGCGCCAACGCTTGGCTTCCGCTTTAATGCCGATCCGGTAAAATCGGAAATCGCTCAAATCGACGCGGTGGGGCAAGAGTATGTAGGTGCCGCTTACTCTGGATTCATCGAGTATGATAAGTTTTACCCTGAATTCCAGAGAAAGCTGAAGTCTGCGGGAATTGATAAAGTAATCGCCGAGGTGCAGAAGCAGCTTAACGATTTTATAGCAAACAAAGCGAAATAATTATGCAATCCATAGCTGTGACCTATTTGATATAAAGGGGGGCAACTCGTGAAGCGAAGAGGTAGGAAGCTGCTTCATCTCTTTTTAAGCTTGGTCATTATTGCGAGTAGTTTTGTTTCAATCAGTCCGCAGTCAAACCGCGTATCGGCAGCTGCGAATGCAGCGAATCTGGCATTAGGGAAAACGGTAACGGCCAGCAGCTCGCTCTCGCAGCATTCGCCAAGCTATATGGTAGATGGATCGATGGATACGATGTGGTCGACCAGTGATACGGGCTGGCAAACAAGCCCGATTACGGATGAGTGGGCGATTGTGGATCTTGGCGAAAGCTACGCGATTTCAAGGTGGGTCGTCAAGAGCGGTGCCGACGGCGCGCTGGTAACCAGTGACTATCAGCTGGAGTACAGCACGGATACGGATAACGGGCCATGGATAACCGCCGATGCGGTGACGGCAAATACGACCCGGTTCACAGACCTTTTACTGGATCAAGCTGTGAATGCAAGGTATGTTCGCCTCCATGTAACAAAAAAAACGTCGGATGGCGTGGACTGGCCGGCAGTCAGAATTGGCGAGTTCGAGCTGTATGAAGCAGCAGCCGCCGAAGTTCCCGTACTAAGCGCGGCTCCGGCCTCCGGCACTGTAGCGAAAGGCACAAAGGTAACGCTAACCAGCTCGGTAGCGGCCGCTTCGATTTATTATACGACTGACGGCAGCGACCCAACATCCTCATCAAGCAGGCTGCTTTACAATGAGCCGCTTACGATTGACAGCGACATCACGATTAAAGCGGCAGCAATTGATGAATTAGGCAGCGGCATCAGCGACATACAAACGTTGACCTATCAAATACCGAAGGATGCTGTAAAGGGAAACCTAGCGCTAGGCAAGAGTGTATCGGCGAGCAGCTTCCTCCCGCAGCATTCGCCAAGCTACATGACAGATGGTTCCATGGATACGATGTGGTCGACCAGCGATACGGGCTGGCGATCAAGTCCGTATACCGATGAATGGGCGGTTGTAGACCTTGGCGAAAGCTATGCGATTTCCCGTTGGATCGTCAAGCATGCGGCGACTGGAAACCTCACGACGAGGGATTTCCAGCTGGAGTATAGCACGGGGAATGGGAACGGGCCTTGGCAAGCCGCGGATTCGGTTACGAACAATACGGCTCACATCACGGACCGAATGCTTGCCGATTCGATACAATCGAGGTATGTTCGACTTCACGTCACGAAAAAATCGGAGGAAGGATCGGATTGGCCGGCTGTCAGGATCGGCGAGCTGGAGCTTTACTCGGAATCGGCCATAGTACCGCAGTTAACGGCATCTCCAGGATCTGGCCAGGTGATCAAAGGCAAGAAGATTACGCTCAGCAGCACGCTGGCTTCCGCCGCCATCTACTATACGGTTGACGGCAGCGACCCAACGACTTCGAATAGTAGATTGCGTTATTCAGAGCCGCTAACGATTAATAGCAATGTCAGCTTGAAGGTAGTAGCCATCGATGAGCTAGGCGGCGGAGTAAGCGACATACAATCGCTGACCTATACGCTTCCGACGGAAGATATATCGATGTATCCGAATTTAGCGCGCGGAGCGACGGCAACGATGACGGTTGAAGCCGGGTGGGGCAATGTAGCAGGGCGCGCCATTGACGGCAACTTTTCAACCTATGCCCAGCCCGAGAAAGCGGGCGTATGGGATCTGATCGTTGACCTTGGCAGCATTCAGGCTGTCAATTACGCGGTGCTTCGCAAAAATCCCGACCATCAAAATTATATTACGCAATTTACGATAGACGTTTCGGACAATGGCACCGATTGGTCGACGGTTGTCACCGAAAACAGCAATACGGATCAAGAGGATAAGTATTACAAATTCCCGGTACAAAATACACGGTTCGTGAGATTGCATCAGCTAGCTAACATAGGTCTCGCAGCTGCGGTTTGGGAGTTTGAGCTGTACAACACATCCAATGCGTATCCGGTTCAAGCAGACGTGTCCGCCAAAGTAGTAGCTGAAGGGACGCGGGTTGGCTTACATTCGGTGGAGCCTGGCGCTTCAATCTATTACACGACCGATGGCAGCGACCCATTAATCTCGGAAACGAAGCAGCTTTATACAGATAAGATTGCGCTTGCTGCTGCTTCTATCGATTCGATTCTCACGCTAAAAGCGTATGCGAAGGTTGAGGGGAAGGCGGATAGCTTAGTCCGATCATTCTCTTATCAGGTAATCGCGATAGCAGCCAGCCCTGAAGCTGGAATCGTAGATGAGCATACAGCCGTAGCCTTATCCAGCTCGGTTGCAGGCGCAGAAATCTATTATACAACCGATGGAACAGAGCCGATCGCCTCGGCATCGAAGCAGCTTTATTCGAATCCGATTATCATTACGAAGGATATGGTGATTAGAACGTACGTCAGCGAAGGAGGAAAGCACAGCACAGTCATCAATTTCCCATACAGCATTGGCAATGCAGAGTCCAATGTTGCGATTGGGAAGGCGGCAACTGCTTCCTCTGAAGAGAGTGCAAATGGTGCTTCTAAGGCCGTTGATGGAAATGCGGAAACGGCCTGGGCAGCGAATACGACAAGCAAAGGGCAATGGCTTCAGGTTGATTTAGGCGGAGATTATGAATTGACCGGCACAGCGGTAACTTGGAGAGACAACAAAAACTACAAGTACAAAATCGAAGTGTCATCGGATTCCATAAACTGGTATCCGGCTGTCGATCAAACGGCTGCAGAGGATCGGGAGCAAGTAAGCACGGATCGTTTTCTTGATGCAGCAAGGCGGTATGTTCGGATAACCATTACCGATTTTGAGCTTGGCAGCAAAGCGGCTATCGCAGAGTTTGAGGTGCTCGGTTATCCAAGCGAAGCGATGCCGACGGTACCTGTCGGACCATCGACTAACGGATGGGTAAGGCCAGTAATCGCTCCTTTGCCTGACTCCGTCATAGGCGTACAGAATCCAATTATTAATCTCAGCGGGACATGGAAGTTTACGCAAACGCCTGAACAGGGCTTTTGGAAAAACAGCGTAGAGCCGTCGGCTTGGCCGGATGCGAAAGTGCCTGCGAACCTAGAGGTCCTCGGCTTCGATATTCGCGGCAAGCAGGGCGGGGACTGGTTCCCTGACCGCAATATCGAGAATGTATACAAGAAATCCGTCCCGATCCCGCAGGACTATCAAGGCCAAAAGGTTATGCTGCGATTCGAAGCGGCGTTTAATGTCGCTAGAATTTGGGTGAACGGACAGCTGGTTCGAGTGCATCGAGGCGGATTTACGACCTTTGATTGCGATATCACAGACTATGTGACGCCCGGCGAGAGCGCATGGGTAACAGTAGGCATTACCGCTGAGAAAGGTTTCGTCGAGTACCAGCATGTTCGCGGCTTAACTGGCGAAGTGAAGCTGTTCGCCCTTCCGGTCAATTACCTGACCCGCTTGCATGCGGAGACGCTCTTTGATGCTTCGTATACCGATGCGATGTTGAAGGTTTCTGCCGGAATGATTTTTGGCAGCGACCTAGCGTCAGGTTCCCAAGTTGAACTTACCCTTATTGATCCGGATGGCAAGCTCGTGCCGATCGAGCCAGGCGGCATCAGCTTGGATGCAGAGCACCCTGATCATACGATCAGCATTCCGGTTAGCAGTCCCGAGAAGTGGGATGCGGAGCATCCGAGCCTTTATAGGCTGATTGCCAATGTAAAGGTTGGCGGAGAGATCGTACAGACGGTTACCCGGAAGATCGGCTTCCGCTCGATTAAAATTGTTGGCAATAAGATGCTTGTAAACGGCAAGGAGGTTAAGCTTCGGGGAGTCAATTGGCATCAATCCTCGCCTAGCGTTGGCGTTGCTGCCGATCCTGAGCATGATAAGGAATCGCTGCGAAAGCTGAAGGACGCGAATGTCAACTATATCCGTACCTCCCACTGGCCGCAAGCTGAATATGTGCTGGATTATGCGGATGAGCTCGGCTTGTATGTGGAGCAAGAAAATTCCGTCATGTTCATCAATGATTCCCGTTTGAACGATGCCCATTATTTGAGTTATTTCATGGGCCAATTCTCGGAGACCATCGAGAAGGACCGCAGCCATCCAAGCATTGTCATTTGGTCGCTTGAGAACGAGAGCGGCTGGGGAAGCAACGTGGCAGCTACCCATGATTATGTAAAGGCGATTGATCCGACGCGCGTCGTCAAATCCAGTTTCGGGTACAACGCACCAAGCCAGTACAATGATTTGTTTAGCGTTCATTACGTCGATAACAGCTTAAAGCTTGGCGGTCTTGATAAGCCGGAAATCGTCGATGAATACGCCCATTTGTACGTGTATTACGAAGACTGGTTTAATGCGGATCCTTCATTCGAGGATTTTTATGGCGAGGGAATCAAGCGCCTGTGGGATAATATCTATCACTCAGAGGGGGCGCTTGGAGGCGCGATCTGGCACTCGAGGGATCTGACCACCTATTGCGAGACGGCCGTATGCGGCTTCAGAGCCGAATGGGGAATTATGGATTCTTGGAATCGGGAGAAGCCGGAGTATTGGAACGTGAAGAAGGCGTATTCGCCGATCCGCATTAACGCCAGCTCCTTGCCGAATCCGGGGGCGAGAAATCCGCTCAGCATCGAGGTTGAGAACAGGTATAACCATACCAATTTAAATGAGATTAAGGTCGAGTGGAAAGCAGGAAACCAATCGGGCACTTTAAGCGGCCCTTCTATTGAGCCGATGTCCAGCGGGCATTTGATGATCCCGGCTAGAGCATGGAAGCTTGGCGACATTGTAGGCTTGAAGTTTTATCAAAGCGATCGCAACAAGACCAATCGTTTGGTGGATGCGTATAATCTGACGATCGGCGAGAAGAGCTTCCATTTTACAGGCGCACAGGGCAATGCTCCGGCAATCAAGAGCGATAGCGATGCGCTCACGCTTACGGGGCAAGACTTCAAGCTGGTCTTCAGCAAAGCGACGGGCATGATTCAGGAAGGGACGTATAAAGGAGAAACGATTATTACCGGCGGACCTTATCTGAATATGGGCTTCACTTCCAAGCTTGGGCCATGGACGTTTTCGAGCATCAATAGTACGCCTACCGATAGCGAGGCTATTGTAACTATCGCTGGCAGCTATGGGCAGACAGCCGTTGTATTCACGCTAGCCGTTGATGGCAGCGGGCTGATCTCGACAACATATTCCGTTACTCATTTGCCTTCGGCTTATGACACCATCGGCGTTGCCTTCGATATCGCAGCCAAAGCAGATCGGATCACATGGGACCGCAGCGGGCTTTGGTCGGCTTACCCAGAGGATCAGATTGGCAGAAACACGGGAACGGCGTACAAAGCAAGAGGCGAAGGCGATGAACAATACGGCGTGAAGCCGACATGGGCATGGTCGAAGGATGAGAAAAACTTCAGCAAATATGGCAAGGATGATCCCGGGCAGCGCGGGACGGCAGACTTTGTTGCCTCCAAAAACAATTTCAACTTTGCTTCGCTGATATTGGGAGATACGGGCAAACGGATTAACGCGCAGGGAGACGGCAATGGTTCGGTCAAAAGCTCGGTTAACGCCGATGGAACGATTCGATTCGAAATCAATTCGATATGGTCGCATCCCGCTGCTTTCCCGGGCTGGGTGGAAGCCAACTCCATCAGCAAGCCGATTACTTTAGCAGCCGCGTATACGAACACCGTTACCGTGAAGCTGGATGACCAGGATGATTACACCGTTAGCTATGCCGATGCTCCAACCTATCTAACCGACCTGAACTGGGCATCCGCGACGACAGGCTGGGGATACCTTAAAAAAGATTCAAGCATTCAAGGGAATGTATTGACCTTATTCGACGGCATGGGAAGCAAGTCTTATAAGCATGGGCTAGGCACGCATTCGAATTCGGAATTCATTTACAACATCGATGGAAAGGGCTATGAAAGCTTTGAAGCCTTCGTAGGCGTCGATCAAGAAAGCAGCGCCGGCAAAGTGACCTTCGAAGTCTGGGCAGATGGGCAGAAGCTGTTTGACAGCGATAAAATGGACAGCCGAACGGCAGCCAAGAAGGTTAACGTAAACATCGCCGGCAAGCGTGAGCTTAAGCTGATCGTAACGGATGGCGGAAACGGCACAGCTAACGATAATGCCGATTGGGCGGATGCCAAATTGTATAAGCGGCCCGTCGTCGTGGCTCCTAGCTCAGAGGCCGCGCTTAGCAGCATAACGGTTAATAATCAAGCGCTTGCTGCTTTCGAAAGCAATAAGCTGTCGTACGATGTGGCGCTGCCGGCTGGAGCGCAAACGGTGCCGCTCGTTACGGCTGTTGCGACGGATAGCGAGGCGACAGTCAAGGTCATTCCGGCAGCGTCGCTGCCTGGAACAACTTCGATTGAGGTGCTGGCTGAGGATGGGGTTACGAAGCTTGCTTATGCGATCCATTTCACCGTGACACCGACGAAACCCGATCCCGGAACGGAAACGCCGACAAGCGGAGACAATGGATTAAGCGGCGGCAGCAAGGAACAGCAGATCGTATCTGCGCTTCAAGTCAGCAATGGCAAAGCTGTAATAGCCATGCAGACAGGTGTGAAGGAAGTGCTGATTCCGCTTCAGGCGAAGGAGCTTAACGATCTCGATAGGCTCATATTCAAAGGCGATGAGCTAACGCTAGAGCTGCCTAAAAAAGTAATTGGACAGCTGATTGAGTTAGCTGCTAGCCAGAAGCAGCCGTATATTTCCTTCGCATTTACGAAGCTGGCGCCAACAGAGGTTGATCGTTTGCTTAAGGAGGCTTCGAGCAAAGCATATGCTGCTATTACGTCAGCGGGTCAACTATTTGAATTGTCATTAGCCGTTACCGGTCTCGATCATGCGGCGCTTAAGCAGCTGACTGCCTTTGCCGAGCCAATTACGCTAAGTCTATCAGCGCCTGAAGGCGGCGACAGCCATCTGAACGCGATCTATTATGTGAAGGGAAATGGCGAGCTAGAGCATCAACGAAGCAAACGGATTAACGGTAAATTAGAGGCGCAAATCAATCATTTTAGTGTCTATGGCGTACTCTCGTATAAGAAGTCGTTCATTGATGTTCCAAGCCATTTTTGGGCAGCAAACGTCATTGAGAAAATGGTCGCCCAAGGTGTCGTCACCGGCGTGAATGCGACAGAGTTTGCTCCGCAAGCGAAAGTAACCCGTGCGCAGTTTATCACGATGCTGGTTCGCGCTTTAGGCTTGCAAACGACCGGAACCAAGTCCTTTACGGATTTGGAGAAGGGCGCTTGGTACGAGTCGGCGGTAGTAACCGCTTATAACGCAGGAATTGCGACAGGCAGAAGCTCGACCCGCTTTGCCCCTCATGAGACGATAACGCGCGAAGAAATGGCCGTAATGATCGTTCGCGCTTACGAGGTGAAGACGGGCAGCAAAGCTTCAGCAGCAAAGCCAAATTCCTTTGCGGATGATAAGCTGATCCACGAATGGGCGAGGAGCTCCGTAAATGCGGCATTTGAACTAGGCATTCTTCAAGGCGCAGGCGGAAATCGGTTCCAGCCGCAAGGATTGGCTACGCGAGCTGAAAGTGTTCAGGCGATTGCCAAACTAGTCGATTAAAGCAGAGTCGGATGAATCAAACCGGAAGCGCTGGACCTCTTCTTTAAAGCGAAGAAGAAGTCCAAGCGCTTTTGGATTTGACCGGTTAGCCGGGGGATTTATGATAAGCGGACAAAGTTGATCTTGACGTTTTTTCCAGTTAAAGAGTATATTCATCATGCGGCGATGGTTATTTTTAACGAATTATGTAAACGGTTACAAAAATAAAGGACAGGGATGATTCGATGTTGAAGCCTATAAAGCAGCGCGGGAGTTTCTTAAGTCGAATAATCGTTGCAAACGTAGTTATTTTTGTTTTATCGATCATTGTGCTATCCGTTCTGAACTACGGTAACAATACCCGAATTATTGATCAGCATACCTCGCTGATGTACAAACGCTTGCTCACGCAAACCGACTATAACATTGAAGCCTTATACGAGCGCGTCTTTCAAATTGGGGAGCAGCTTCTGAATGATACGGAGGTAGTAAAAGGACTCTTCTCCAATGAGCTAAGCCCGGTCGACTCGATGAAGGTTGCAAGCAAGCTTAACGATGTCGTAAACGCGAACAAATACATTAATTCCGTGTATCTCTATAATGGCGAGAAGGAGCGGTTTATTCATACCATCCGCAGGGACGTATCCATTCAAACGATCGATAAAGAAGCGCCGGCCTTAATCGAGGTTCGGAAGCAAATGCAGAAAATGATCTTTTTACCGCATAAGCAAAGCTATGTCTATGAATCCAAAGCGTATGACAACAACATTCTTTCGTTAATTTTTACGTATTCCGGCGGCAATAATGGCTATGCCATCTTCATTAACTTAGAGCTGAACGCGATCTTGGATCTCTTTAATAAAATGGGCAACTCCGCATATTCAAACTTCATAATTGTAGATAAAAGTGGGTTGAATATTATTAACGGCTCGAAGCCGGATTTATTCCTGCACGATACAAGTGATCAAGACTATATCGACAAGGTTATCCATGCAGCTGCCAAATCAGACCACTTCATAGGTTCTGTTGATGGCGAAAAGTCGCTGGTCACCTACGTTTACAACGATAAATTGGAATGGTATCTCATCAATACGACAAGCTATTCGTATTTGGCGAAGGATAATCTTCAAGTGCTCCAAAACATCATTTTGATATCCGTCATCATTCTCGTATTAAGCATTGCGGCGACCGTCCTGCTTACGAACAAAATTTACACCCCCTTTGGCAGAGTCGTGAAAATGATCAAGTTCAGCCATCCCGCGGTCCCTGCTGAAGATAACTACGATGATGTTGAATATGTGAGCGATGTGTTCAAGGGGCTTATCCAGAAAGTAACGACGCTGGAGGATTCGGCCGTCAAGGACCGCAATCGGCTGCGGGCTGCTTTTCTCCGAGATTGGCTGAATGGGGAAGGGCGGATGGATGAAGCCGAGCTAGCTTTGAATTTCAGCAAGCTTAACGTTCAAATTAGGCCGAATGATCTTCGGGTGCTCTTATTGGTCATGGAAGGGCAAACCGAGAGTGCCGAGCTTGAGGAGGAGCAGCCGGATCTTAGAATGAACTTCGTAGCGGATGCGATGGTTGAGCTTGCCCTGCGAATATTTACGGAGCATGGCGAACTGGAAAAAATAGATACGGGGAGCCATTCCTTCGTGTTCATTTTGAATGATTTTGATGGAAGCAACGTCGAGGCCAAAATAGGCGAGTTTGTGTATCAGGTAGAGAAATTAATGAGCTTTCGATTAAAAATCGGGGTTGGCATCCGGGCAAGCAGCATGCAAGAGCTGTCTAAGTCGTATGAGACGGCCAAAGAGGCGCTTAATTACATGTTTGTCGTCAGCGACGAAAATGTGTATGACTACGAAAACATTCAAGCCCAAATTCGCAAGCAGGCACATTATCCTGTGAAGCTGGAGCAAACGTTAATCAACCAATTGAAGCTAAATGATAGAAGAGCCTCAGAAGAAACGGTAGAAGCTTTGTTCGGAGAGCTGAAGCATTATGCCATTAAGGACAGCTATGCGACTTTAAAGCAGCTCGGTTCGAGCATTGATCATGAGTTTAACGATATCGTAGACTTTGCTCCGCTATGCAAGCGTTATGAGCAGCAGTCCTTGGCTCGCGTTATTGAAGGCTTGATTTATTTTGAGCGCTTACATCGATTCTTTTTGGAGCTTGTTGATTACATTATTCAAGATTTGAAGAGCAATCGGTACAGGGACAGCAAAGAAATCGTTAAAAATGCTTGCGAATATATTCAGCAGCAGTACCGCAAGGGCGATCTCTCTGCCGATGCCGTGGCTGCTGCGCTTAACATTTCGGTTCCTTATTTCAGCAAACTGTTCAATGAGAACATGAGAATGACTTTCTCCGCTTATGTTACGAATCTCCGTCTGAGCGAGGCGGAGTCGCTGCTGCTGCACACGCCGCTTCGGATCAAGGAAATTAGCGAGAACATCGGGTTTTTGAATAGCACTTATTTTATTACGGTGTTTAAGAAGAAGCATGGCGTGTCTCCGAATCAGTACCGGCAGATGAAGCGGGCAAACTAAGCGAGTAAATGCTAGTGCCGAAGATATGCATACTTTTGCGGATCGAATGAGAAGTAAATAAGCTTCCCCCCCATTATGATAATGACAAGGCAAGATCACATATGTGGAGGGGATTATGATGGCAAACGCAACACTATCCGAGCAAGAGGTTCAATTTTATAAACAGAATGGATATGCGCTCCATAAGAAACAGTTATTCAGTCAAGAGAAAATGGCAGAGCTGTCCGCCATATTCGAAGAGCAATGGGAGCTTGTCGGCAGAAGGCTGAACAGCGAGCTGGATACGCCGCATTTCCGCGATGAGCGCCTGCTGAAGTTCCTCTTAAGCGATGAGGTGCTCGATATGGTTGAACCGCTGATTGGGCCTAATATCGGGCTTTGGTCAAGCCACTTCATTTGCAAGGAACCGCTGATCGGCAAGCAAACGCCATGGCATGAGGATTCCGCTTATTGGAACGGCCGCCTCAGCAACTTTGACAACATCGTGACCGTATGGCTGGCAATCGATCGCAGCTCGAAGGAAAATGGCTGCATGCGCGTCATTCCCGGCACGCATAATAACGGGTTTTCCGAATACGAAGAGGTTGACGGAAACCAGAACATTTTTAATACCGAAATTAAAAACACGGATGAATCAAAAGCCGTTTACTTCGAGCTTGAGCCGGGCGAGTGCTCCTTGCATGATTCCCGCATTATCCACGGGGCAGCAGCCAATACGAGTCCATTCCGCCGCTGCGGCTATACGATGCGCTATTTCTCGACAGAAGCACAAGTATATACCGAGAAAAACCAAAATCATAAAATATGGCTCGCAAGAGGCAAGGATATAGCAGGCAATCCATTCACAAATGTATAATGAATAAAGGCTAGAAGGAGCTGCACTTCATGGAACTAAGGCAAATAAAAGCGTTATGGGGAATGGAAGGCATGTATGAAGAGCAATTTTCCCGCGCAGCAGCGGCAGGATACTTCGGCATTGAAGCTCCGCTGCCTTCCTTATCCGATGAACAATCCTTTAAAGAAGCGCTTGAGCGGCATAATCTAGCTTTTATTGCGCAGGTCTGCACGCAGGGCGACCATCTTGCCAGCTTCGAGGAGCAGATGGTCCGCGCCGCAAGCTTTAAGCCGCTCTTTATTGTGTCGCAAAGCGCAAGAGACAGCATGACGGAAGCGGAGCAGGATCGTTTCTATGAGAGTGCTTTAGCAGTTGAGAAAAAAATCAATATCGCGGTTGGGCACGAAACGCATCGAAGCCGCGCGATGTTTACGCCTTGGACAACGGCTAGATTGCTGAAGCAATTTCCGGATCTGCGCCTTACGGCTGACTTCAGCCACTGGGTAAACGTATGCGAATCGCATCTCGATAATCATGAGGAAGAGCTTGCGCTTGCGATCGATAGAACGATCCATGTACATGGCCGAGTAGGGTTTCCGCAGGGCCCGCAGGTTCCGCATCCGGCTGCTCCGGAGTATAAGGCTGAGCTTGTGCTTTTTATGAAGTGGTGGCAGCAAATATTTGATAACCAAGCGATGAAAGGCAAAGCGTTCGCTACCTTTACAGCTGAATTTGGACCTCCAGGCTACATGCCGACAGAGCCATTCACCAATAAGCCGGTCGCTGATTTATGGGAAGTGAATCAATGGATGTCCGATTATATTTCCGCCAACTATGCAGAGTGGTTTAACGAATAATCAATAATCAAGGGGGGAGTAAGGCTGGAACATTACAAAACGCCGGAGCGGCTGCTTAGCAAAAACTTTTTAACCTTGTCCTCCCCCTTCCGTATTTACAAGCATGTGCTCGATCACAAAATTCAGACGCATTGGCATGAATTTTTTGAAATGGCTTTTGTCGTGTCAGGGAAAGGAACGCATGTGCTTAACGGCGAGCCATTTCCTTTGGAGAGAGGAATGGCTTTTCTGCTGACAACCGCCGATTTCCATGAGATCATACCGGATGAAGGCGAAACGATCCATTTATATGATTTTATATTTGAGGATTCGTTCATTCGGCCAGCGTTATCCGAAATGCTTTTTGAGCATGCCTCGCATTATGCGCATACTTTCGAAGGCGCTTTGGCTAACGGCATCGAAGCGGAGTTCGATCGCATATGGGAGGAAACGCAGCTTTGGCAGCTAGGCAGCGACATGGTCGTTCAAGGCAGCTTTGAGCGGATATTGATTGAGCTGTTCAGGCAAATCGGACGACAGAAGCTTGCAGCAGAGCCGGTTGCCATAACCGCAGTCCATCCCTCGATCCGAAAATCGGTCATCTATATCCAGCATCACTTCCGTGAACCGATTACGCTGCATAAAGTTGCAGAGCATGTGGGACTGTCCGCAAATTATTTTAGCGAATGCTTCCGCAAGCAGACAGGAACTTCCTTTCAAGAGCATTTGCAGGAGAAAAGGCTGCAGTTCGCGAGAGCGCTGCTTTGCAGCACGCCGCTGCCAATTACGGAAATCTGTTATGCCTCAGGCTTTAATACGATACCTAATTTCGAGCGATCGTTCAAAAGAAAGTTTGATCTCGCGCCCCGCGATTACCGAAAAATCAATAAAGGAACCCATAATTAAACCTTCCATCCACTTTTAAGTGTGTGGAAGGTTTTTTTGCGCATGCTAAGTTTTTCGACTCTTATTCATGGGACTTGTTTCTAAACTGTAAACTTTCGTTACGTTAGTTGTTAGTCAAATCGCGGCTGTGATACCATCAAGTTTGAATGGAGATGAACAGATGGAGCTAACGAAAATATTAATTATAGAAGACGAAGCGGCTATTGCGGATTTGCTGGCATACGGCTTGCAGAAAGAAGGCTTTCAAACGGCAGTTGCACATAACGGCAAAGACGGATTAAGGGAGATTGAGGAATTCAAACCGGATCTGCTGCTGCTCGACTGGATGCTCCCAGATCAAAGCGGCCTTGATATATGCAAAAAAATTATGGGGAAATATATGCTTCCAATCATTATGATTACAGCCAAATCGGATATATCAGACAAGGTGATCGGGATGGAGCTTGGTGCCGATGACTACATTACGAAGCCATTCGATATGCGCGAAGTGATCGTCCGTATCCGTACGCTGCTGCGCAGAATTAATCCGGTATCGGCTGCAGCCGAGGAGCCGGTGCCTGCTTTGATCAAAATTAAAGCGATCGAAATTAATGTCATCGAAAGAACCGTCAAAAAAGACAACGAACCGGTCGAGCTGACGCCAAAAGAGTTTGACCTGCTAATGACTTTGACCAGCTCAAGAGGAAGAGTGTTTACCCGTTCGAACCTGCTGGATATCGTGTGGGGCTACAATTATTTTGGAGATACAAGAACCGTTGATATCCATATTCAGCGTTTGCGCAAAAAGCTAGATGCCAATGACATGATTACTACCGTATTTCGTGTTGGCTACAAATTCGAGAAAAATGTGGAATAAGCTATGATACAGTCAATCAAGGTTAAGTTTCTAATCGGGTTATTGGTCATTTTTGTCGCTTCGCTGCTGCTGCTGCACCATTTTGTGCTGCAAATTATCGAATCCAGCAACGAAACGACGATCACGCAGGATTTGAACAGCATAAAGAAAAATAGCAATGTTTATGTCAGACAGACGTTTATGATCAATCATTACAGCCATGATGAAATTTATTTTGAGCAAATGTCGAAGGAATTAGTAGCCGATTTGAATAAAATTACGTCCAGCAGCGTTGCCGTATATTCGGTTGACGGCGAGCTGCTTGCCGCATCGGACAAGGCTGCCTTCAAGAACCCTCCCGGGGACGACTTCAAGCACGCTTTAAAAGGAGAAACAGCCTACACCATCACCCATCAAGATAAAATATCGTCCATATACTTTGCGTATCCCGTAGTAATCGACGGCGATAAAATAGGCATTTTGCGATTCGCCAAGGATGCTTCCTTGCTCTACGGGCATAGCCAGCAAATTTTAAATGTCATTATGTATGTGACGATTGCGATTTTTGCGCTGGGCTTGCTGCTCTGCTTCGCGTTGTTTTGGAATATTACGCTTCCGATCGTCAAGATGACAAAGGTATCCACGGAAGTAATAGGCGGCAACCTAAATGTTCATATCGCATTGAACCGAAAGGACGAGCTAGGCAAGCTTGCCCACAATTTCAACCTAATGATCGAGAAAATTCGTTTGCAGATCGGCAAAATCGAAAAAGACAGGGATCAGCTTAAAGAGCTGAACAGGCATCGCAAGCAATTTTACGACAATGTCACCCATGAACTGAAAACGCCTCTGACCTCCATTATGGGTTATGCGCAGATGATCAAGGAGAACGGCCAGAGCGATGAGGTTTTTTTCGAAAAAGGCATCGACCATATTGCGGATGAAAGCGCGCGTCTTCACGAGATGGTGCTGCAATTATTAGAGCTGTCCAAGGAGACGGATTCTAAATCCGCCTTTGAAAGCATTGAGGCTGGAGCTATTTTGGAGAGTGTTTGCGAGGGAATGGCATTTAAAGCCCAAAAATATAAAAAGAACATTTTATGCGAGGTAGAGGGGCAGCTCATGATCGAAGGGAGCGCAACGAAGCTAAGACAGCTATTTATCAATCTTGTTGATAATGCCATTAAATATAGCGACACGTCCTCTGAAATTATCGTGAACGCGGCTCAGACATCGGAATTCGTACAGATTTCCGTTTTCAATCAGGGAGAGGTTATCCCGCCTGAACATTTGGAACGCATTTTTGAGCCTTTTTTTAGAGAGCACGGCTATCTTGTGAAGGAAATCGGCAGCCGAGGACTAGGACTAAGCATATGCAAAGCAATTGTAGAAGAACATCAGGGAACTATTCAAATCCGAAGCGAGAACGGGGAAACAAGCGTGCTCGTACAAATTCCTCGAATCGAAACCAAGCAGGTGAATGTATGATTACAAAATCTTTCTTTGTACTGCTGACCGTCGTTTTGTTGTCGGGCTGTTCATCGCTCGAATTCAAATCAAAAACGATTGTCATCCCGGAGACCGAGGCTGTACCGGAATTGGCGCACTCGAACGGCGAATTTGAAGTAAACAAAATATATCGCATGTTTGAGGACGAAGAGAGGTCGATGCAAATTTTTGGGTGGACAGATGACGAGCATCTTATTGGCAAGATCATGTCCATTGATATGGGTCAAACGATGAGAAAAATCGATTATCGGAAGCAAACCAGCGAAACGGTAACGAGCTTGAACATAAATGCCGAACCCAGCCAGCTATCTCCGGACAGACGGTATATAAGTCTTTACGCTTGGGATGAACACGAAGGCAAAACAACGAAGCTGTATGACCTGAAGAACGATGATACGACAACAATCGTTGATAATAATTTTCCATCGTCAGGCATGATCATGTGGTCTAACAACAGCCGTTATGTTGCTTTTTTTCTATGGGATGATCAGTGGCGAGAGGAGAAGCTGCACATTTACGATGTAACCACCAAGAAACTTAAGCAAGTGGAAATGCCATTGAGCGAGGAGAAGAGCTGGGTGAGGTATGCGAAAATGTCCGACGATGGGCAAACCGTTCTGATCGTCTACAATCAGTCGGTGCTGTTCGGTAAACTAGAGGGCAACCAATTGGTAAAAATTTATGAGCATAAGCTTAGCAATGATGGGGCGGTAGATTACTTAAACAATGATCAAATTATGTTTGTCAGCGAAAATAATTTGTTGTTTGTGTTTGACCGCCGCAATAAGGCGACCTCGATTTTAAGCGAGCAAATCGGCGCTTTTCGGTTAACGGCGGATCGCAAGTATATTGCCTATTCCAAAGACGCTCAAAATACCTACGTTGCCAAGCTGCAAGGAAACAACCTTCTAAATGAACAGGAGGTCTTTAAAGGGATGAATCCGGCGCAGCTGGAGTGGAATCCGTCCGGCAAGAAGCTTTATGTGAATGGCTGGAAGTCATTTGATGCTCAAAGGAAAAGCAAAACGAGCGTGTTAAATGCGATGCAATACATCATTGAATTTAAATAATGTTATTTCTCAAAACTGCCCTTGCAGCCATTCGCTGTAAGGGCAGTTTTTTTGTTGCCGTTAAACGACGGGATTCGGCAAGTTTAGATACAAATTGTTTACAAGTCTGACATACGCTCGAAATGACGCTCAAGTATAACTAGAAGTAGCTGATAGACATTATATTTTTAGGAGGACAACATGCATTCGTACACGAAGAAACGAAAAGTTCGTCTCGCAAGATTTATCGTTATTTTATTTATACTATTGTTGATTGCCGTAACGATGATCGGCATTGTCGCTAACCGATTAGAGCAATCACAAGCATTGTCAGCAATTCCAACAGAAAAACCGTCGAATCAGCTTGTGGAGGTCGATCAATTAATAAAGAAATATAAGGTAGTCATCGACGCGGGACACGGCGGCAAAGATCCGGGGGCTGAAGGGGTTAGCGGACAAAGGGAAAAGCTGTTTACGATGTCCTTATCCGCAAAGGTTTATGATCTGCTTAAGCTAGACGAAAGGTTTGAGCCTTATATGACTCGAAGTGACGACACGTTTATCGACTTGGACGAGCGTCCTGAAATAGCGAATCAGATGAATGCAGATGCATTTGTATCCATACATGCCAATACCTATACCGATCCATCCGTTGGAGGAACCGAAACCTTTTACCGCCATGACGACAGCATTCAGTTAGCCCAAGTTGTGCATGACAGTGTAGTAAAGGAATTGGGCTTTGATGACCGTGGCATCAAAAATGGGCAGCTGAAGGTTCTATCACTCAGCAAGGTGCCGGCGATTTTGCTTGAAGTTGGTTATTTGACGAACCCCGCACAAGAGGCTGCTCTCCTCAGTGAGGATGGACAAGATCGTACTGCGAGGGCCATTGTAGACGGATTGAAGCAATATTTTATGAACAAGCCGCAAGAAGCCATTATCCATTCCTAAACTTTGAATCTAGATAATCGACAAAGAGCGTCTCGAAAGGTCTGGAATGACCTTTTGGGATCGCTCTTTTTTTATTGCAGATTGGCGCAAAGCCGTGTCGGTTCACGATACCCGGCAAATGGCAACCCTTTCACCATATGCCGAAAATAGAGCTGCAGCGTAGTTCTATTTCACCCAAACGAGCTGGAAATTCGTAAAGGGGCTGTCGGCACGGGCACGGTAATCGGCCATTGGCTCCCTTATTTCTGTTCGCGGATGTGCGTTAATTCTGCATTTAACTCAAACAGCCTTTTTTTGGTCAAATCATAAATCCAGTAAATCGAGACAAGCGCCACTAACGCGCCTAATGCGGGAACTAACGTAATAATGCTCTTGATTCCCGAAGCTACTTCTGCCGATTGTGAAGGCAAGCTGGAGTTATAACCGACCGCTACCAAAGCAAACCCGCCTATCCCGCCTGCCGCAGCTTGCCCGATCTTCCTCACGAGCGAATAGACCGAGTACACCGTTCCTTCTTCACGATTGCCGGTAATTCTTTCTTGATTATCAATGCAATCGGACACGAGCGCCCAAACTAGAATATTCAAGAAAGCCATGCCGAAGCCGGAAATACAGTTTAATGCCATGTAGACATAAGGGCTAGTAATCGGAAGAAGGTACATGAGCACGTTAACGATAAAAGCGATGACCAAGCCGATAACGGCCGTTTCTTTTTTTCCATAACGCTTGGCAAGCGGAGAAATAATCGGCATTGCCACAAAGCTCGAAGCAAGTCCGATTAATCCGGACAATGCGATCAGCTGCGGAGCGTGGAAATAATCTTTAAACAAATATGGCGTAAGGGCATTAACCGTCATAAAAGAAGCTAAAAAGCCGAAGGAAGCGAGCATAAGCCCAAGCAGCGCTCTATTTTTGAAGAAGCCTTTTAAGGAAGCGGCTAGATTTATTTTTCTCTGAGCGTTCCTTGCTGCCTGCACACGTTCAACGGTTAATTTGTAGGAAGAGAAGTAGAACAAATTGGCAAGCACCGCGCATATCGCAGCAATGGTTAGAAAGCCTTGGGCGGATGGCGATTTGCCCGACCCGAAAATAATGATAGGCGCTACGACCATAATGAAAACGTTTGCCAAAATAGCGCCGAGTGTTCGGAACGTAGACAAGGAGGTTCTCTCTACAGGGTCGGAGGTCATGACAGAAGCCAACGAGCCATAAGGAATGTTGATCGTTGAGTAAGCCAAACCCCAAATTATATAGGCGATGCTGGCTACGATCACCTTCCAGCTCTCATTCACGGGGAAATGCGTAAAGGTCAGCACTCCGAAAGCGGTTACAGGAATGGCGCTGAATAATAAATAAGGCCTAAATTTCCCTCTTGGCCCTACAGGCCTTGAATCGATAAACGCTCCCCAAACAACGTCGAAAATCGCATCCACCACTCGCGCCACCAGCAAGATCATGCCTGCTGCCGCAGCGGAAATCCCGTAAATATCCGTATAAAATAACATCAAATATCCGCCGATTAACGCAAAAAACATATCGTTTGCAATATCGCCGAACATATAGCCGATTTTATCCCTGCTGCCGAACTTTCTTTGTTTTATCTTTGAAGGAATAATGATTTCATTTGCGAGTTCTGCGTGTTGAAGCATATTTGTCCACCCCTATTACCGAATGATTCATGAAGGCCGGGAGACCAATAATCACTCCCGGCTGTAATGATAGCTGCATGCCAAAGCGTTTTACTTTTTATACCCGAAGTCTGGAATGGCAAGCCATCTCTTGCGGAGCTCGTGCGCCGCGTATTTAGGCTTTCGGTCCCTCGTGAAAATGCCCTTCTTATTGCCTTGCACGCGGATGAATCCTTGGCTCGTATTAAAATCAGCAAAGTTCCATACCTGTTCGCCAATGAAATGTTCAAACTCATCAAAAACCTCATGGTTTGCCTTTAAGTATTCGACTTGAAACTCCTCCGTAAACATGACAGGATCAACATCATGCAGGCCAGCTACCGTATCCGCGCCATATTCGGTCATCATAATCGGCTTGCCAGGACAGCGCTCATACCAGCCATTAAATTCATTGCGCAGATTGAACTTCGCTATTTCCCAGTCGCCGCTATCCACGTACCAGCCATAGTAGCGATTGAGAGCAAGCACATCAACCAGCTCTGCTACTTTGCATGTGTCAGGCGTTGACATGAGATGTGTAATGATCGTTACAGGCCGATGCTGCGGATCATACGATTTGGCAAGCTCCACAAGCGGTTTGAAATATTCGTAGGCGCCTTCTTCTTCGGAAGCGGGCTCGTTGGCAATGGACCACATGACCACGCAGGCGTGGTTTTTATCGCGGTCGATCAGCTCGCGGATAATCTGCCCATGATACTCACCGGTCGTTAGCTCTTGCCATGTATTTCTTTTCTCGCCGCCTCCGAACATCGTGGCCATAAAGTTCAAATGAAGGCCGACAGCAGGCGTTTCGTCGATAACGACTAAACCCTCTTTGTCCGCTAATCGCATCAATTCCTCGGAGTAAGGGTAATGAGCCGTCCGGAAGGAGTTCGCTCCGATCCATTTCATCAACCGGAAATCAGTCACGTTGACCGCTTCATCAAAACCTCTGCCATGGATCGGCGAATCCTCATGCTTGCCGAAGCCTTTGAAATAAAAGGGCTTGTTGTTGATGAGGAATTGACCGTTCTTTACTTCTATCTCCCTGACGCCAAAGGGCTGTTCATACACGTCGATAATATTGCCATCCTTGATTAAAGTAATTTGAAGGCTGTACAAATAAGCGTCCATCGGCTCCCAAAGCTGCGCCTCCTTGATGCTGACAACGCTTTGCGCCCCGGCCGCTTCTGCGATGACGGTTTGTTCCTGATCCAAGATGCGGGCATGCACCTCAGCGTCGCCAACGACAGCTGCTTCGTATTGTACAGTGGCGGATGCTCCTTGCAGCGTTGTAACGATGGTGACATCCTTGAGATAGGTTTGAGGTGTTGTGTAGATCTTCACTGGCCTATGAATACCGGCATAATTGAAGAAGTCGAAGTTAGGCTTGTTTCGGATGACCTTGCCAAGACCAGCAACTTCCTTCTCGCTATAATCGCCAATAGGAAGCGTCGTTTCGTCCAAAATATTGTTGACGGCCACCGTCAATCGGTTTTTGCCTTTTATCAAGAATGGATTGATTTCGGCTTCGAACGGCGTAAATCCGCCTTTATGCGTGACCGCTAGCTTACCGTTCACATAAACCTGCGCCGTATGCGTAGCAGAGCCAAACCGCAGCACGATACGCTGCGACAAGAGAAGGCTTGGAATCGTAAATTCTCGCTCGTACCAGACATAACCGACATGATTGCGAATGTCAGCAGTTACGCCTACATCATTGTAAGAAGCAGGCACCGCCATGTGCATCGTATCGGCAAGCTTCGTTTCGTTCCATTTGCGCTCAAAGCCTTCACCCTTATCCAGCTTGAAATTCCAAATGCCGTTCAATTCAATAATGCCACGTGAATCCGTTATGATCGGATATAACAAATGAAGTCCCCCTTGTCGTGTATATCACTTTGAAAATGCTTACAAAATGAGTATAATCAGATTTAAATAACGCGAGAAGGATGAAATAAGCATATTCAGGACTGTATTAACGCTATGGAGGGATGGTGAACAATGGTGCAGCATGTACTACTGACATCGGCAAGCCAAACGATTTATCATTTGATCGATACGAATACGACCATTTTAGCGAAGGATGGGACTGTGCGGTTAGCGCATGAACGTGATTTGATTCCGGATTTTTTATTTGCGATGCAGCTTAAAGATTTCTTATTGCTAAGCAGGCAAACAAAGCAGGAGGGCAGCCGAAGCTGTTTGTATACCAATGAGATGGGACTGTCTTATTTATCAAAAATGATCGCGATCGAAGGGGATGAGGCGAGTATTTGGGTATTGGGGCCTTTTCTCATGCAAATGCCGGATCTGAATAAAATCGATTCAATCTTCCATACAGAGCCATATAAGCGAAATATCATGCAGGATTTTATGCGCGGCTTAAAACTGTTCAGCAGCTCCAGAATTCAGAGCGCCGTCAACTTGCTGGAACACGCGGGCATGGTCCGTCAGGCTCCCTATGACTGCGTTGACTTGCAAGACGAGGTTTCGGATCGGTTAGAGCGGAAAGAACTGCTGCATATTTTGCAGCAGCCGGATGAGCATGATTCGAAATTAATGGAGGTCAAATACGAGCTGGAGAAGGAAATTATGCAAGCGGTCGAAAATGGCGATAAACAAAAATTAAAAGAAACGATGTCACAGAGCAAAAATTGGTTCGATTTTTCTTCCAGATTTCCGAATCAGCCGATCAGGGCGATGAAAAACATGCTCATCGTATTTAATACGATTTTACGAATGGCAGCGGAGAGAGGGAAGGTTCATCCGTTTTTCCTTCATCACATCTCCGAGAAATTTTCAAAGCAAATCGAGCGTACGGAGAGCATTAATTCGCTTAATACTCTTCGTGAGGTGATGCAGGATGAATATTGCGATTTAGTGAAAAACAAGGCCGTTTCAGGGTATTCGCAAGTCGTGCAGAAAGCAGCGCAACAGATTCGGATCTACTTCAGCAAACCGCTGAATCTGAAACGGCTGGCAGAGCATTGCCTTGTGCATCCTGCGCATTTGTCGAGGCAATTCAAAAAGGAAACTGGAATGACGCTTACTGATTTTCAAAACCGGATGCGGATAGACGAGGCTAAGCTCCTTCTCAAAGAGGGCAGCGCCTCGATCGACCGGATTGCCGGGTATGTCGGCTTTGAAGATGCCGGTTATTTTGCACGAATATTCAAAAGGCTGGAAGGCATGACGCCGACCGTTTACCGAAATACGATGTGATCGCTAGTAATAACGAAAAGAAATTAATTCATCTTGGATGTAGAAGAGCGAACGACAAGCTCGGGCTCTAGGTAAACGGTTTTGAGCGATTCCGGTTGATCTATAAGTTCAAGAATGGTTGCGGCGATCACCGAGGTTATCGTAGCGATGGCAACGCCAACTACGGTCATCGGGACGCCGAGGTCCTCCATCTGCGGCAGGTTGTCATAGCTGACGACGGATAAATCCTGCGGAACGGAAAGCCCGTGCTCGCCGATTGCCCGAAGGATGCCGCGGGTCAAATCGACGCCGCCGCTGATTACAGCCGTTGGGCGCGGCGATCTCTCCAGCATGGTTCGCGCGGCCATGTAGCCGTCGTGAAATTCTAGTCCGTTCATCAAAAGCACGGCTTCGTGCGCGGCGGGGAGACCTAGAGCGTCCATCTCCTCCCGGAAAGCTTCGATCTTGACCGTCTGCAAAGGATCATGCGACTGCGGTTCCCCGATATAAGCGATATTAGTGTGGCCGAGTCCCGCCAAATGGCGAACGGCTAGGCGAACGGCTTGGCCCCGGTTAACGTCAACCGCTGAATAAGGCGTGTATCCGGCTGCGCCATAGGTGAGAATGGGGATTTGCAGCGGATTAAGCTGGTTGAAGCTGGAAAAGCTATCTTGGTCTCCGAAGACAAGGATGGCATCGACTTGATATCTGCGGAAGATTTCGACGGCCGATTCTAAATTGCTGATCGATAGCAAGGTGACATAGCCCTGCATCTCGAGCTGCTCATTAATTTTGGTAATCAGGGAGGAAAGCGCGGCGCGTTCGATCGACGGCCATACGACGCCAATTGCCCCGCTTTTTCTGGAGACGAGGCTCCGTGCGGCAATGTTGGGCTGATAGCCCATTTCTTTGGCGATGGCAAGAATATGCTGCTTTGTTTTGTGCTGGACGAGCGGGCTGTCTCTTAGCGCCTTCGAGACAGTGGAGAAGCTGACGCCAGCGCGGTCTGCAATATCTTTAATGGTTACCATGGATTCCCTCCGGAAGGCACATCTACCTGACTCTTTTATGTCGTTCACTTTATCACAGAACACCTATTTTGCAAATGAAAGCGGTATGTTTTTCGTATAGACAGCTAAGAAAGATTCGGCTATGATGAAAATAACAACGTTGTTAATTTGGAGTGGGAGTGATTCGCTGATGTTTAATTTACAGGATACCGTATCAGTCGTGATCGGCGGAAATGGCGTGCTGGGAAGCGCCATGGCAGGTGCGCTTGCCGAAGCGGGATCAAAGGTGGCTGTCGTTGGCCGGGATATGGAGAAGGCCGCATTGGTTTGCAAGCAAATCGAGCAAAGCGGCGGTACAGCAACATCCTTCCAAGCCGATGCGACTAAAAAGGATGAGCTGGAATCCGTGCTGGGCCAAGTATTGGAATGGGGAGGACGCGTGGATACGCTGGTGAATGCCTCCGGCACGAACAGCTCGACACCGTTTTTTGAACTCGAAATGGATGAATGGGACCGGATTATGGACGTTAACCTCAAGAGCGTCGTGCTGGCAAGCCAAGTTTTTGGGAAAAGAATGGTTGAACAGGGTACCGGCGGCTCCATTATTAATATTTCATCGGTATCATCCGCCCCTGCGCTATCCCGGGTGTTTACTTACTCGGCTTCAAAAGCGGGAGTCAACAGCGTAACGCAGTTTCTGGCCCGTGAACTTGCTCCGCATAACATAAGGGTTAATGCTATTATTCCAGGTTTCTTCCCTGCGGAGCAAAACAAAAAGATTTTATCGCCGGACCGAATTGAATCGATTATGCGGCATACGCCGATGGACCGGTTCGGCTCGCCGGAGGAGCTTAAGGGATCGGTTGTATACTTGGCCTCTCCGCAAGCATCGTCGTTTGTAACGGGCGCTTTTCTGCGGGTAGACGGCGGATTTGGAGCGATGACCATATGAGCGATATTTTATCACAGCTAGTTCAGGACATACCGATTCCAAAGCTTGTGAAGATTCGCCAATCATTTGACGACACGACTCTAGAGGATCCGATTGGACATCTAAGCGAGCGGCTGCGAACATCCGATTCGATGATCGGGATTATAACCGGAAGCAAGGTTGCGGTCGCCGTTGGCAGCCGGGGCATTTCCCGCATCGATGAGCTGACCAAGACGGTGATCGACGAGCTGAAGAGAATCGGCGCTGAGCCGTTCATTGTGCCGTGCATGGGAAGCCATGGGGGAGCGACAGCAGAAGGACAGACGGAGGTGCTTGCACACCTTGGCATAGACGAGCAGCGGATGGGTTGTCCCGTTCGTTCGTCGATGGAAGTTGTCCTGCTGGAACATTTGCCGAACGGCTTGCCGGTATATTGTGACAAAATCGCGGCGACGGAGGCGGATGCAATCGTCGTCATTAACCGCATTAAGCCGCATACCGCTTTTCGCGGGACGATTGAAAGCGGCATGTTTAAGATGATCTCCATCGGTCTTGGCAAGCAAAAGGGAGCGGAAGCCTGCCACCAGCTTGGCTTTAAATATATGGCTGAGAACGTGCCAGCAATGGCAAAGGTGATGATCGAGAAGCTTCCGATTAAATTCGGAGTAGCGGTTGTGGAGAACGCCTATGACCAGATCTGCCGGATCGAGGTTCTGGGCACCGATATTATGGAGGAAAGGGAGAAGGAACTGCTCGTGGAAGCGAAAAGCCGGCTTCCCCAGATTCTTCTTACCGAGCTCGACGTGCTTGTGATCGATTACATCGGCAAGAACATTAGCGGAGACGGAGCCGATCCGAACATTACAGGCAGATACCCTACGCCGTACGCGCATGGCGGTCCTGAGGTCAATAAGATGGTCGTTCTTGACCTTACGCCAGAGTCGCAAGGAAATGCCAATGGAGTAGGCACGGCCGATTTCACGACGAGCCGGCTGGTTAGCAAGACGGATTGGCCGAGCACTTATGCCAATGGGCTGACCTCAACGGTCTGCGCGCCTACCAAACAAGCGACGACGCTTGCGAATGACCGGGATGCCATTAAAGCGGGCATCAAAACCTGCAACATTTTGGACTATACAACCTGCAAGCTGGTTCGCATCCGAGATACGCTTCACCTTGGGACGATTGAAATATCGGTAGCGCTGCTTGAGGAGGCAAAACGCAATCCGCGCATTGAAATTTTGGAAGGACCATACGACTGGACGTTTGACGAGGAAGGATATTTGCCAAAATGAATGCGGATAACCCAATTGTCATCGCCATTGATATCGGAACGACAAGCACGAAGACGCTGGCTGTCGACCTTGCAGGAAACATTCAAGGCAGCGAATCGATTGAATATCCGCTGCACACGCCAAGTCCGGGTTATGCTGAGCAGGAACCGGATGTCATCTACGAGGCTGTGCTGGACGGTGTAGCCAGCGTCATGAAGAAAGGCGGATATTCGGCTGAGCAAGTGGTATGCGTTACCTTTAGTTCAGCGAATCACAGCTTGATTCTTCTGGATGAAGGCGGACTCCCGCTTACTCCAAGCCTTACATGGGCAGATTTGCGCGCCGCTGCCCAAGCCGAGCGGCTGCTCGCCGACGGCACCGGCTTGCCGGTATACTTGCGGACGGGAACGCCGATCCACCCGATGTCGCCGCTCGTCAAGCTGATTTGGATGAGGGAAGAGCGACCGGGTTTGTTTTACGCTGCACATCGGTTCGTTGGCATAAAGGAATATATATTGAATAGGCTATTCGGGGTTGTCATTATGGATCATTCTATCGCAAGCGCAACCGGCCTATTTAACTTGGAAGCGTTGACATGGGATAGCGAAGCGCTGCTTCTGGCTGGTATCCGCGAGGAACAGCTGCCAACATTAGTTCCAACGACGGAACGGATCGATGGATTGAGGCGGGAAGCGGCCGCGCGAATGGGGCTTAATGAGCGTACGGCATTCATTGTCGGCGCACAAGACGGCGTGCTTGCCAATCTCGGAATCGGGGCTGTGGACGAAGGCGTGCTCGCGGTTACGATTGGCACAAGCGGCGCGGTGCGAACAGCGGTTAGCAAGCCTGCTTTCGATCCTGCAGGGCGGCTGTTTTGTTACGCGCTGACGGAGGAGCATTGGATTGTAGGCGGGCCTTCCAATAATGGCGCTATCGTTGCGAGGTGGATTACGGATCGCCTTTACCCAGGCAAGAGCGTTGAAGAGGTGCTTCCCCTTGCAGCAGCTGTGCCTGCGGGAGCTAACGGATTGCTCTTTCTGCCGCTCTTATCGGGTGAGAGGGCTCCCTTCTGGGACGCGCAGGCGAAAGGCGTCATGTTCGGTTTGACCCTCTCGCATAACGAGACAGATATGCTCCGTGCTGCAATGGAAGGCGTTATTTTCCAAATGACAGCGATTGTTTCTTTAATGAAGCAAGCCGGAGAAGCGCCAAAGGAAGTGCGGGCTTCAGGCGGATTTGCGCGTTCAACTATATGGTGCCAAATGATGGCGGATATGCTGGGCGTATCCGTAAGAGTGCCGGTATCGGTTGAAAGCTCGGGACTTGGAGCCGCTCAGCTTGGACTCTACGCGATGGAAGGCTGCCAAGGTCCGCTGCTCAGGTGGAAGGTCGAAGATGGAAGCGTCTATGAACCGAATGCAACGAACCATGAACAATATCAACGTTTACTTCCGCTATATTTAAGCTTATATGATCGATTGAAAGAACCGATGAGGGACATATCGAAGATTCAGCATACGTCTGTTGGATGAGTTGAGCAGTAGGAGGGAGCAGGACCATGCATGATAAATTTAACAAGCTGCAAGCGATTCTAATGGAAATGGAATCTGTCGTGGTCGCGTTTTCCGGAGGCGTCGACAGCACATTCCTGCTGGATGCCGCCATAAAAACGCTCGGAAGCGAGCGTGTCTTAGCGGTCACGGCTGACTCGGAAACGTACCCGACGGAAGAGCTTCAGGAAGCCATTCAGCTGGCGAAGAGTCTTGGCGCAGCGCACCGAGTGATCGAGACATCGGAACTTAATATTCCGGGCTACAAAGAGAATAATGCGAACCGCTGTTATTTTTGCAAAAAGAGTCTGTTCGAGCATTTGGAGCCGTTCATCAAGGACGGAGCTTACCGCCATATCGTCTATGGGCTGATCGCGGATGACATGAATGAGCATAGGCCGGGGGTTCAAGCAGCGAAGGAACGTGGCGTGCGCGGCCCGTTGCAGGAAGCGGGCCTTTATAAAGAAGAAATCCGTGACCTATCCCGCGAGCATGGGCTAGCCACTTGGAATAAGCCGTCCTTTGCTTGCCTTTCTTCGCGAATTGCATACGGAGAGACGATAACCATCGAGAAGCTTGGCCGCGTCGGAGAAGCCGAGCGCTATATCCGTTCGCTCGGATTTGGCCAAGTAAGGGTAAGAAGCCATGGCGATATCGCCAGAATCGAAGTCGAGCCCAAAGCGATGGAGCAGTTGATCGGCCATTCGTCAGCGATCTCAGAACGGTTGAAAGAGCTTGGTTTTATTTATGTGGCGATGGATCTATCCGGTTACCGCAGCGGCAGCATGAACAAAGTGCTTGAACGTGGAGGGGCGGCGCTATGAATGAGTTTGAGGATTTAGGCTTTTGCAAGCTGGATATCGGGCGAAGCGAGCGAACCGGACATCCGGAGGTCGTTTTTGGACAGGGCAAAACAACGGACCAGGTTGAAACGATCTTCTCCCGGCTTGTTGAAGTCCATGGCAGGGCGCTTGTGACGCGGGCAACGGCTGAAATGGGCGAGCGAGTGGTCGCTAAATTTCCAGACGCGCATTATGACGAAGCATCTCGCCTTATTTCGTTAGGCCGCTCAGCGCGGAGGCTCCCAGGTAAGGTAGCCGTCGTGACCGGAGGCACATCCGATATTCCGGTAGCGGAGGAAGCGGCGGGAACTGCCGAGTGGATGGGCTGCGAGGTTGATCGCATTTATGACGTTGGCGTTGCAGGCATCGACCGGCTGCTCAGCCAGAAGGACAGGATCAGGGAAGCTTCAGTTGTCATTGGAGTCGCTGGCATGGAGGGCGCCTTGGTAAGCGTGGTCGGAGGACTCGTGCGAAGGCCGGTTATTGCCGTGCCAACCTCAGTGGGATACGGGGCGAATTTGCAAGGCATAACGACGCTTCTTGCCATGATGACTTCCTGCGCAGCCGGGGTAACGGTAGTCAATATCGATAACGGCTTTGGGGCAGGTTTTCAGGCGGCGATGATTTTACAATTGGTAGCGGAGGGCACTTAGCATGAGGACGGTTTATTTGGATTGCATTTCAGGCATCGCAGGGGATATGGCATTGTCCGCGCTCGTGGACCTTGGCGCAGACCCGAACTACATTATCAGCCATCTATCGAAGCTGCCGATCGATCCGTTTACGATGGAATTCGTCAAGGTGGATCGGAGGGGCATCACAGCGAAATGGCTGAAGCTAAGCTTTGATAGCAGCGGGCAAGAGGATATCGTTGATGGGCATCACCATGCTCATGATCATAGCCACGACCATAGCCACGACCATGATCACCATCATGCGCATGATCATAGCCATGATCATAAACACCATCATGCGCACGGTCATAGCCACGATCATGAACATCATCATGCACACGATCATAGCCACGACCATGATCACCAGCATGGTCACGCTCACAGCCATGAGCACAGAAAAGCTTCCGATATTATGCGGATGATCGAAAATTCAAGCTTGCCGAACCGCGTTAAAGAGCGAAGCTTGTCTATCTTTCAATTAATTGCCGAAGCGGAGGGCAAAATTCATGGCATGGACCCGGCTGACGTGCACTTTCACGAAGTAGGAGCGATGGACTCTATTTTAGATGTCATTGGCGTATGTTTAGCATTGGAGAGCCTCGATGCCGGCAGCATCATCGTTTCTCCCGTGCCGACAGGAACAGGCAAGCTCCGCATGGCACATGGCTTGTATCCGATTCCGGCTCCTGCGACGGCGGAGTTGCTTCGTGGCGTACCGTTATCGGCGTTCACGGCGAAAGGTGAATTGACGACGCCGACAGGAGCCGGAATCGTCAAAGCGCTTGCCTCTAGCTTCGGTCCGCTGCCCGCGGGTACGATTGACCGGATTGGCTATGGGGCAGGAACCAAGGATTTTGAACATCCGAACGTTTTGCGCGCAGTTTTGTACGGGCAGGAGCATAAAGAAAACAAAGAGACGATCGTTGTACTCGAAGCCCAAGTGGACGATTCTACGGGGGAGACGCTTGGTTATGCGATGGAGCGGTTATTCGAGGCTGGGGCGCTCGACGTTTACCATACGCCGGTATACATGAAAAAAAATCGTCCCGGTGTTCTCATCAGCGTATTGTGCCGTCCAGCGGATAGCGATCGCTGCGAGGATACGCTGCTTGCCGAGACGTCCACCTTCGGCGTGCGCCGCAGCGAGTGGCAGCGCAAGGCGCTTGAGCGAAGATGGATTACGGTCGAAACCGAGTACGGCTCAGTCAGAGTGAAGCAGGCTATCGACGGCGAGAGGATCATTCGCCAATCTCCGGAATTTGAGGATGCGGCGCAAGCTGCCCGTACATCCGGAATACCTCTTGAAACGGTATATCGCGAAGTATATAAACGTTTAAACGATTAAGAGGCCTCTAGCGAAGCGTGTTTATGGGTTGTTGGCCGCATGTGCGTCCCGCAACCCAATGGGCGCTATTCTTTTGCCTATCTATAACAACGTTGTTATAATGCGATCCTTGCGAGTAATGGATCAACTTAATAAGGGGGAAATGATAATGAATACACAATCGGTTATAAGCTTGGCAGATCTTCGTGTAACGGTAGAGAAACTGGCTAACAGCATGCCTGTCACGGATATGCATACCCATTTATATTCGCCTGGATTTGGAGAGCTGCTGCTATGGGGCATTGATGATCTGCTGACGTACCATTATTTGATTTCGGAATCATTCAGATGGTCCGAGGACGAATACGGCCATTTCTGGTCGATGTCTAAGCGCGAGCAAGCGGATTGGATATGGAAGCAATTGTTCATCGACCATTCCCCGGTAAGCGAGGCGGCCAGCGGTTTCATTACCATTTTGAAACGGCTCGGATTCGACGTGTCCTCTCGCAATCTGGACGATTACCGTCAAGCCTTGGCGAATCGCTCCGTTTATGAACAGGTTGATACAGTGATGCAGATTGCGGGAATTGAAAAAATCGTCATGACAAACGACCCTTTTGACGCTTTAGAGCGGCCGATCTGGTTGTCCGGCCAAGGAAAGTCGGACCCTCGTTTTTTTGCGGCGCTTCGGGTGGATGCCCTACTTAATGATTGGCCTCACGCCGTAAGCGAGCTGCAAAAGCTCGGATTTGACGTAACGGCGGAATGGACGGAGCGGACAAAGGAGGAAACGCGCCGTTTTCTATCGGAATGGATCATTCGGATGGATGCTCTTTACCTTGCGGTCTCCATGCCGGGTGATTTCAGGTATCCCGCTGAGGATCATAGAAGCAAAATGATGGATGAGGTCATGATTCCCGTATGCCAAGAGCAGCAGATCCCTTTTGCGCTCATGATCGGCGTTCGGAGAAGAGTGAACCCGGCGCTCGGATTAGCCGGCGATATGAGCATGCTGTCGGACGTGTCTGCCGTGGAAGCGTTATGCCGACGTTATCCGGAGCAAAAGTTTCTTGTTACGATGCTGGCAAGAGAGAATCAGCATGAATTGACGGTGCTTGCCCGCAAATTCCGCAATTTGATGATCTTTGGATGCTGGTGGTTTTTGCATATCGAATCCATGGTTGAGGAGATGACGAGGTTCCGCATTGAGCTTCTAGGCACCTCGGTCATTCCGCAGCACTCCGACTGCCGTGTCTTCGAGCAGCTGATCTATAAATGGGAGCATTCGCGGAAAATTATCGGTAGCGTGCTGGCGGACAAATATGAGAAGCTGCACCACAGCGGGTGGGAAGTGACCGAAGAGGAAATCAAAAGAGATTTGGATGATCTGCTAAACCGTAATTTCTGGCGTTTTCTGGGCAAGGATATTACCTAGCCGAATTAATAAGAAGATTGAAGCAAAAAAAGGCTATTCTTACCGGGTCGGCGGGGAATCGCCTTTTCTTTCATAGAGGAGATCTATCACTCCAACGAATGGCCAAATGCTCAATGCTCTGCGCTGTCCATGTTTCATTCTTTCTTTCATTTGCCTTCATTTGAGCATTGAGCATGGGAGTACTATAATAGAAGCAAGCAATGGCTAAGTTCATTTATAAAACTATTGGAGGTAAAATGACTATGACATATCCTACATATCAGCAATTAGAAAATTACGCAGCGCTGGCTGTTCAGGTTGGCGTCAACGTGCAGCAAGGGCAGACGGTTGTCGTTATGGCTCCGATTACCGCGGCTCCGCTGGTTCGGCTCATTGCCTCTAAGGCTTATGAAGCCGGTGCCAAAAACGTACACGTGGAATATAACGATGAGGAGCTTTCCCGCATTAAATACAAGCAAGCGCCAGAGGAAGCCTTCTCGGAATACCCGATTTGGCGTGCCAAGGCGTGGGAGGATTTCGTAGACAAGGGCGCGGCGTTTATTACGGTTTATTCCCCGAACCCCGACCTTCTGAACGATGTGGACCCGGCACGCGTTGCGACTGCGACTAAGACGGCATCTACTGCGATGAGCGGCTACCGCGGCGCTTTGATGAACCATACCAATGCATGGACACTTATCTCGTATGCCACGCCGGAATGGGCATCCAAAGTATTTCCGGATGTATCGACGGAAGAAGCGGTCCAGAAGCTGTGGGAGCGGATTGTGGAAGCTACGCGCGTCGGGTTGGAAGATCCGGTTCAAGCGTGGAAAGCTCATAACGCGAAGCTTCTCCAAATGGTTGAGCTGCTTAACGGCAAACGTTACAAGCAATTGCAATATGAAGCGCCAGGCACAAGCTTGACCGTAGACCTGCCGGAAGGCCATATTTGGCTGGGCGGAGCAAAAGCGAATGCCAAAGGGGTATTTTTTAATCCGAACATGCCGACAGAAGAAGTATTCACAATGCCGCATAGAGAGGGCGTGAATGGCGTCGTTCGCAGCACGAAGCCTTTAAATTACAATGGTCAAGTGATTAACGGCTTCTCCTTGACCTTCAAGGATGGCAAAGTAATCGATTATTCGGCGGAGCAAGGTTATGAGGCGCTCTCTAATTTGCTTAACACGGATGAAGGCGCAAGGCATTTGGGTGAAATCGCGCTTGTCCCTGATGACTCGCCTATATCCAATTCCAACGTGGTTTTTATTAATACCTTATATGATGAGAATGCCTCCTGCCACCTTGCACTAGGCCAGGCGTATCCGGTTAACCTTGCTGGCGGTACGAAAATGTCTCCTGAGGAGCTGCTCGCTCACGGTGCAAACCGCAGCCTTACGCATGAAGATTTTATGATCGGCTCTCCCGACATGAATATTGACGGCATAACGCAGGACGGCACGCGCGAACCCATCTTCCGTAATGGCAACTGGGCGATTTAGCTGTCATTAAATAAGTGGAATGGCTTGTTTACTCCTTCACTAAGAACACAAGATAACCAGTGATGGTTTCTTGTGCTCTCCGTGGAGGTTTTTTTGTTTATTAAGGTACAATTTATCCAGATTATAGTTGTTGATGCAAGCCTGCTTATATGCTTTAGTCGTTGATTTGCGATGAAAAGGAACAATTCCAAAAAAATTTAACATCAAACCAAAAAAAAACGTATCACGTCTACTGCCCTTACTACATGATAATTGTAAATAGGAAAGCGCATTATAAATTTTAGAATTGGGGGATAAAAAGATGAAGAAATTAATTCTGGTCATGGTAATGGCATTAGTAGCTGTAAGCTTAGCAGCTTGCGGCGGCAACAATGCAGCCACGGAAGAGAGCAGTAACCCGACTAACGGGAACGCGGGCAGCACCAAAAAAGAGGTCACGCTAAAGTTTCAAATTCATACGGCCGATGAATCTTCCGTTCAATTGAAAGCGCTTCGTCAAATTGTAAAGGATTACACAGAAGCTAACCCAAACATTAAAATCGATGTTGATGCGTTAAACAGCGACCAACAAAAATTGAAGCTGAAAACGCAAGCCGCTTCCAATGACATGCCGGATGTTACCGTAGTAAATCCGGGCGCTCAAATGAAGCCTTATGTAGATGGCGGCAAGCTTGCTCCGCTTGACGACATTTTAGACAAAGACGGTTTGCGCGACTCCTACCAAAAAGGAATTCTCGATTACTATACGTTTGATGGTAAAACGTACGGGTTGTCGGAGGCAAACGATATTGGCCTCATGTATTACAACACGGAGCTGTTCGAAAAAGCGGGTGTAGCGATTCCGACTACTTTCGAAGAGATCGTAGAAGCTTCCAAACAGCTTAAAGCTAAAGGGATCATCCCGATGACAATCGGTGAGAAAGAGCCGTGGACAGGATCGTTCTTGTTTATGAATATCGTTCTTCGCCTTGGCGGACCTAGCTTCTTGCAGGATGTAATCGACAAGAAAAAGTCGTTTGATGACCCGGCATTCGTGAAAGCGATTGAAAAAATGCAAGATCTTATCCAAGCAGGCGCATTCCAGGAAGGCGCTACGTCATTCGATTACGAGCAAGGCGAGAATTTGTTCCTGACCGGCAAAGCAGCAATGTATTATATGGGCTCATGGGTAACCGCTTCTATTGAAGGATCTGATATTCAGGACAAAGTTGCCGCGAAACCGTTCCCAACGGTAGACGGCAAAGGCGATCCGAATGAATTTATGCTTGGGCCTGGTTCAGGTTACGTGATCTCTGCCAGCACGAAGCATATGGAAGAATCCAAACAATTTTTGCTTTACTACATGACTAACTATCCGAAAAAGATGTTCGAAATGAAAGGCGCGGTAGGTCTTGCGCAAATCGTTGACGGTGACTTCGTTAAAGCCGGTTACTCGAAAGCAGCAATTGATGTTCTCGATATTATCAAATCGGTAAAAGGCGGAACGATCGCGTTTGACAACTTGATTGATCCAAGCACGACGCAGTATCACTTAAACGCGCTTCAAGGTATGTTCATCCAGAAGGTTAAGCCTGAGGACATCGCTGCCGAGCATAAAAGCAATTTTGACATGAACAATCCTTGATTTTCAAATTTAAAAACAAACTAAGGGAGCCTAAACGGTTCCCTTCCTTTATTCAATAACCAGGCCAACGCAGCCTATGGCAACACGGAGGGATTACAATGAATATTTTGAAAGTTTCGAAAACAACACTAGCGATCTTCGTTCTGCCGTGCCTGATCTTGTATGTGTTGATGGTGTTCGTACCTATTGTCATATCGATGTTTTACTCGTTCTTCCAATGGGATGGGATGAGCTCAGCAAAATATGTAGGACTTCATAACTTTGTATCTATGCTCACGAAAGATCCATTATTTTGGCCGGCGGTTAACCGCGGATTGCTCTTTGCACTCATATCCGCTTGCGAAATTCCTGTAGCGCTGTTTGTAGCCATATTGCTCACACGTTACCTTCGCAAACCCAATACGTTGGTTTCGATTTATTTTTTACCGGTTATTTTGTCTGTTGTCGTTATCGGGCAGCTATGGCGCTCGATTTACAACCCGGCTGAATTTGGCGGGATGCTGAATAAGCTTCTGATATCTGTAGGGCTGGAGAGCTGGACGCATACTTGGCTCGCAGAACCTAAAATAGCGATTTACGCGATCTTTTTCGTCGCCTTGTGGCAGTACCTAGGCTATCATGTCCTGATCCAGTTTACGGGACTACAGAATATTTCCAAGGAAATATATGAAGCATCACGAATCGATGGAGCAGAAGGCTTTAAAGCCGATCGTTATATTACGCTGCCGTTGATGGCACCCGTTCTGAAAATTTCACTTATACTTGCAGTCATCGGTTCACTTAATGCCTTTGATATTGTTATGGTTATGACAGGCGGAGGGCCAGGCAATTCGACCGAAGTGATTTCCACTCTCATGTATAACAAAACGTTCATGTCCTTCCAATATGGCTACGGCAGCGCAATGTCCGTATTCTTGGTCGCAGAAGGATTGGTCGCAACCATATTGCTTAATTTTGCCTTCAAACGATCAGAGAATGCCGCATCTTAGTATGGCGGAATAGGAGGATGAAACAAGTGAAAATCAAAAAAACGATCGTTCGGGCATTTTTGGCCCTTCTAATATTAACACAGGTATATCCATTGCTTTGGCTGGTATTGTATTCATTTAAGACCAACGAGGAAATTTTGTCGAGCAGCTTCTTCGCTCTTCCAAAAATCATGAAGTGGGAAAACTACTCCAATGCTTTTGTGAGCGGCCACTACTTGCAATATTTATGGAATAGCGTTATTGTGACAGGAATATCGATGGTGATCACATTGGTGCTTGGCGCCATGGTTTCCTACGCAATCGGACGTTTCAAATGGAGAGGCTCTAAAATTGTGATGCTTATTTTTCTAATCGGCATTATGATTCCGACGCAAGCGACGTTGATTCCGCTCGTCGTATTGTTTAATAAGCTGCACATTATGGATACGCATATTTCGCTTATTTTGCCTTATATCGCATTTTCGGTACCGATGGCTGTCTTTATTCTGTCCGAATTTTATAAGGGCATTCCACATGAGCTTGAGGAATCGGCGGCGATGGATGGGGCATCTATTTTCCGGATTTTTGCAAGCATCATTTTTCCGATTACGATTCCGCCATTGATGACCGTATCGATCGTTACGTTCATCAGCATTTGGAATGAATACATTATGGCGGCAACTTTTATTTCGTCTGCCCATTTAAAAACTTTGCCATTCGGTATTTATAGCTTTGTTGGTAAATATACGACGAATTACGGCGCTATTGGCGCATACTTGATATTAGGCGTTATTCCAGTCCTGATCGTTTACTTCCTTCTTGCTGACAAAATTACTTCAGGCATGGTTGCCGGAGCCGTTAAGGGATAATCGATACAGGCCCGCATAAAAAAAGATTCAGGGGAGATAAAAGCATGAGGTGGGGCAAACAATGGTTTAATCGATTAGGTGTTCGTTTATTTCTATTGTTTGTTGGAAGCTCCATTATCCTCATGCTTGTATTGACCATGCTGTATTATCAGCGCTCTGCTGCGCAAGTTAATGACAAAGTAGGGGAAGTGGCCTTAAAGAGCATGTCGCAAGCAAGCGGACATGCGGAGCTGCTTCTGAAAGGCTATTCGATCTTGGCGAAATCGATTGTCAGCAGTCCAGAGATTCAAAGCTATGCTGCGCGTGAGCAAAAAGATATTCCTGCATTGCAAGCGATAAGAGAGCGTTCGATAACGAACGCATTAGGCGCTATTTTTTATTCATGGGATGACATCATTGGCATTTATGTGATAACGGATACAGGAAAAGTGTACAGCTATGGCAGCCGAAACGCGCAGGTCATTGACGTAGGTTATAAGGATTCGCTTTGGTACTATCAGATCAAGCATTCCAAAGGCGAGCCAATTTGGCTTGGCGTAAAGGAAAATTCAATCATTGATCAGATTGAGAAAAGATCCGTATTCGCCTTTGGCAGCCAGCTCGTGGATTTCACCAACCAGAAATCGATGGGAATCGTGCTGGTCGAGATGGAGCCTAAAGGGATGAATGACATCATGAAAAATTTAGAGCTGTCGAGCAATAGCGAATCCTTTCTTTTGAACAGCGAGAAAGCTATTTTAGCACATAATAAGCCGGATCATTTTGCAACCACGACTGCTCGAGCGATCGCGGATGCTCATGATAATAAACCCGTCCAGCTCATAGACAATGATCGGTATTTAATCGTTAATGGCATGCTGAACAGCTTGGATTTGCAGCTGCTAAGCCTAACGCCAAAATCGGATCTTGCCTTCGAGCTCAAGCAAACCAAGCAGTTTCTTCTAATGATTTTTATGCTGCTGATCTTCTTATCGATTATTTTGGCCTTGTTTGTATCAAGATCATTTTCCTTGCCGATCAGCCAAATGATTCGCCAAATGAAGCAGGTTGAACGCGGCGACTTTAATGGTATGATGGAAGTAAAGTCCTTCGAAGAAATCAGGGAGATGGCACAGCGGTTTAACCGAATGGTCGACCGGATTAATGGTTTGATCGCTCGTATTCGGGCAATTTCCGCAAGCGAGAAAAATGTGCAGCTTCAGGTGCTTCAAGCACAAGTGAATCCCCATTTTTTGTATAACACGTTGGACATGATTTATTGGATGCTGGAGGAGAAGGAAGAAGAAACCCTAAGCGAGGTTGTACTTTCCCTTTCCGAAATATTTAGATACAGCAGCAACTGGGAGCATTCATCAAGCGTGACACTGCTCGAAGAGCTTGAACAAATTAGAAACTATGCGCTTATTTGTCAAACCCGCATGAACCATAGATTAGAAATCAAAATAGAGATTGATCCCAAATGGCATGCGATAAAGCTTCCGAAGATGATTTTACAGCCCATTGTTGAGAACGCAATCGTACATGGACTGGACGAGAAGGATTCGGATGAGGCTGGGGTTGTTCTTATAACGGCCCACATTGATGCGGGTAATCTCTATATTCATATTAAGGATAATGGTGCGGGAATGGAGCCCGAAAAGCTCGCAGCGCTGTTAACCGCACTTCATACCAAATCGGAAAAGGAACGCACGTTTGAGAGGAAGGCGATAAGCAGTCTTGAAGAAGTTCCGAAGGGACAAGCAGAAGACTTAATCTCGACAGATATGCAGCGGGAATCCGATACAGGAATCGGGCTGTCTAACGTGCATCGACGGCTTTTGCTATGGTATGGGCCTGCATACGGCGTTCAAATCCATAGCACTTTCGGAGAAGGAACGCAGGTAACGATAGTCGTACCCGCTAATTTGGAGGAGGAGCGTGCATGAGAGTACTGATCGTTGATGACGAGAAACCGATATGTGACGGCGTGAAGCGAACGATTCTCTCCTCCTTTCCAGAGGCTTCGATCTTAGTAGCTGGAAATGGGAAAGATGCGCTGGACATCCTCTCCAAATCGCCGGTTGATATCGTTATATTAGACATCAAGATGCCGAAGATGAACGGATTAATGCTATTGGCGGCAGGCAAGGAATTGGATCAACGCATAAAATGGATCATTATTTCGGCCCATGCCGATTTCTATTATGCGCAAGAAGCGCTCAGGCAAGGAGCTTCCGACTATATTCTTAAGCCGATTGGCAAACAAAAGCTGGTAGCACTAATTACGCGGCTGCGCGCTGAAATGGAAACGGAGCAACAAAAAAGGTCCGCCAGTGAGCATTTGGAGCTTGAAGAAAAGGCATTAAAGGCAATTCCGACCGTTAATGATGCCGATAAAGCGTCAACCGGAATGATCGACACAGCCATTCAATACATTCATGAACATTTTCATGAGAATGTGTCGCTCGACAAAGTCGCGGCGGCCGTTTATTTGAATCCCACCTATTTCAGCTTACTGTTTAAACAGAAGGTTGGAGCGGGCTACAAAGAATACATTACACAGCTCCGAATGGAAAAAGCGAAAGCGTTGCTGCGGGATACCCATCTTAAAGTATCAGATATCGCGGTGCAGGTCGGTTTTAACGATATGCGCCATTTCACGCAAGTGTTCCGCAAATCATGCCAGGAAACGCCAACCGAATATCGAATGTCCGAATCTCAGAAAACGGACCGCACATCTTCATAAAACTTTCGCCGTCCTCTAAAAGGGCGGTTTTTTTGTTTAGCCGCAGTGGAGGTGTTCGTTGACGGAAAGAGGACTGACGATCAACGACCGCAAGTCCCCTTTTGCTGCTCCGCTATTCGCCGATCATTCTAAAATCAATGTTGGCAGGCGGCGGGAACATCACTTTGGCTTCCGCTATAAGAGCCTCGCTTAACGGCTCGTTTCTTGCCTTTGCCAGCTTCTTGGCCTTGTATTTGTACCAAAGCTCGATAACGAGCGTCTCTCCCTCTCGGATAACAGCAAACTCCTGAAGAAATAAGCGCTCCACAAACGCAAGCTCATCCAGCTCAAGAGCAGCGGCTCCGACAATAATTCGAATGCGGTCGCTGCTTGCGAAAGCATCCGGCAAGCTATGATAGACACGCCATGCCTCAGCGTATCGCTCCATTCCTATATGCAGGTTCAAATATTCTTCAGCAAGCGCTTGGTCAGGAAAGGAATGTGTAAGCTGGAACGCGCGCTCCCAATAGCTCAGCGCTTGTTCGCTCAACCCTTTTCGATTCATCGCTTCAGCGAGATTTCGGTATACCCAGACCGATGGCTGAAGGCGGAGGGAGGTTTCCCATGCGGCAATCGCATCCGCTTCCTTGCCATTCTCATACAGCATCACTCCCAAATGCATATAAGCGTTCCAAGATTGGTTGCGCGCGGATTGCAGGCTCGCTTCAAGAAGGTCAAGCCATTCCTCCTGCACCATCCAGGCGCTTGGAATTTCATGAACGCCGCGCTCTGGAAAACGGCCATCATTCAGCAGCGCCTGCCAGTCGCGGCTTGGGCTGTTCTCGGCTTGCTGCCTCACGGTGAAATGAAATCCTGGAGGAATTTGGCGGTTCTCCAGCTTTTCCCTGCGAAGCCTTTCCAGCTCGCCCCATTCGGAGCCGTGAAACAGCTTATGTTCAGGTTTTTTGCCAGCTAGCGTCCGAAGGGAGTGATGAATCGCCAGCATTTCTTCTTCATCGATATGCCGGTCGACGCATTGCTGAACATACGACTTTGCTTTATTCCAATCCTGCTGGTGCGTTAGCTCAGCCTCGATACAGGTCATGCCGATCGCTTGGGTAAAATCCCATTCCGAATGGGCGGGCATATCGAGTCCGTGCAGCTGGGTGGGCGCAAAGCCTCCTTGGATTTCGATATAATTGCCCTCGCCCGGATTTGCAAGGAAGTCGCACCACCGCCTTCCGCCAGCGTGATTGCCCCAGCAAAACATTTTGCGATAGCGCAGCCGCGAGGTCGAGCGTTCGTAGAACATTCTGCCGTCTTCGTAGGCAACGGCTTCCCACGGATATTCGTTGTTAGCCGGCGTTTGAAAAAAATACTCATTCGAGAACGGAAAGCTCAGCGGATACGATACATCTTTATCTGGAACGGTCGGCAGATGAGGGAGCTTGCCTAAGCCAAACCCTTTTATGCTGTGGTCAATATAGATGACTTCATCGGTTGCTGAGAAAACACGGGCTCCGGCGGTTTCCTCGACGGCAATATTGGTCCACCAATACATCGGTACGGCCCGGTTGTTGTCATTGACGATTCGTACATAAATAAGGAGCTTATCCGATCCGGCAGGCAGGTGGAAATCAATATGCCAGAACACATTTTTAGTCCGTTCATAATCGTAAATCCGCAGGAAATCGTCTCCCTTATGGTCTTTAAGAATGGCGGCATGCACGGGTGAGCACGTCGTAAACGTATGGCCGAGCTGGCCGATATTCCACTCGATGCCTCCAGAGAACCATGCATTCAAGATAGCTAAATTAGCGGGTTGAAAAACAGGATTCGTATATAAAATATCGCGATTCGATTTTTTATCGATCAACGCATACAATCTACCCCCATACTGGGGCAAAAATACCGCTTGCAGCTGATCATTTTCCAATATAATCGTTTCGATTAAAAGCTCATTCCGTTCTCTGGAATAACGGTCCTGCATCCGGTAAGGTAAAAACCGTTCTCCGGTTTCGTAACCAAGCTTCATGCGATGGCCCTCCGTGAGGGTGCCGTTATCCGCTACTTCTCTATGATGCTGGCTGTTTCGAAACATAGGCAGCGGATTTTCCCCTCCAACCGCTGCGCCTTCGAGTCGTAACGATGATTGATATACACGCAATTTATACATCCCCCCAGTATTCGTTGTCTGCGCTGTTGTTCATCAGTAACTGTACCTTGGGCGTGCGCAACAGGAAATGAACTATTTTGAACTAAACCTGTCTTATTTTGTTCCGAGCCGCTTACAAGGCGGCCAAACGGTTCGTTATAACGGAATTGTCCAACTTTTCTCGCTTCTGGCTAAATAAAAAAGGGGATTAGTCATTTATGATAAAGCTAACCAACACATTCGCGAGAGGGATTTATCGCAGTTTGTCGAATAGAAACGAGAGCATATCGATTTCCAAATGCTGTAATCGCAAGGCGGCTCTGAAAATATTGTTTAAGGAGTCAATATGCAAAAAAATCTACGCATGTCCACAATACTCCGGCTTTTTTTTATTTTAGTTGTTATCGTGCCGGTCATCTTGATCTGCGCGGTCATCTTGAACATCTATGAGCGGGATATTCTTCAGCAAAATACGGGGCGGTCTTTGCAAACCTCTCAGGCGGTTGCTTATTCCGTTAGTCAGGAAATCAATCGGATGGCGGGTTTGTTCGCTTCGATCGGGGTCGACCAGGATGTCATATTAACGGTGTTTGACGTCCATCACAAGGAAGGCATAGAGAAACAATTAGCCAGCAACAAGCTGAAAATACTGATCGAGAAGTACACGGCGTCCGTATCGGGACGCGTCCTTTCGGTCAACTTCTTTTTTGATAACGGCAAATCCTACTCCTATTTAAAAAACATGATGACTGACGAAGCGATGCTCCGCCAGCAAGAGTGGTACCACGATACCGCGAGCACGCCTAACATTGTAAGGTTTTTGGGCATGCAGCCCAATATGCTGTATGGCAATTATAATCCGTACATTATGGCGGCTGCCCTTTCTCCCAGCGATCCTAACCCTTTTTCGAAGCTAGAGATGATCTTGTTTACGTTTGAAAGCGGCGCTTTTGACCGTATTTTGCAATCCCGCGACAATTCGGAATCCGTTCTGCACATTGTAAGCGAAAAAGGCGAAATTATCGCCTCCAATACGATCGTGGATAGAGGCAGCATCATTTCGGATAATTGGAAAGCAAAAATCGGCCAAGACGAGAAGGGCTCTTTCGTCGATGATACGGAGGACAACCGCAAATTAATTACGTATGCCAGGGTCGATAATTCAAATTGGTATATCGTACAGATGCTTCCGTACAAGGATTTGCTCGAAAATTACAGAAGCGTCAATTCGTTTGTATGGTTTCTGGCGATTTTGATCATCGTGGCGTTTGTGCTCGTTTCCTTCTATCTCGTATCAAATGTCACGGAGCCGATTAGTGCGCTGCTCCGCCAAATGGTCCGCGTTACCGGCGGCGATCTCAATGCGAGATACACCGGTTCAGGCAGCTTGGAGATGGTGCGGCTGGGCCATTCCTTTAATCTAATGACGGAACAGGTTAAGGAGCTGATTGACCAGCACGAACAGCAGGAGATCGAGAAGCGCAAAGCCGAATTTGCCGCCCTGCAGTCTCAAATCAATCCTCATTTTCTAATCAATACGTTAAATTCGATCAAGTATATGGCTTTAATCAGCAAGGCGGATAATATCCGCAACATGACGCATGCGTTAACGCGCTTATTGGCGTCTTCCTTTAATCGCGGCGGCCTGCTTACGACGATAGAGGAGGAAGTTGACCACTTAAAGCATTATTTATACATTATGGAAATTCGATTCGGCAAATCGATCCAGACCGAGTGGGATATCGATGACGGAATAGCCCGCCATTACTTGCTCAAGCTGCTGCTGCAGCCCATTTTGGAGAATAGCATCATTCATGGCTTGAAGGAATTGGATTACCCTGGAACGATCGATGTATCCATCAAAGCGAAAGAAAGTGATCTGATCATTACAATCGCAGATAATGGAGCAGGCATGCCGGAGGAGCTAATGACTCGGGCGCAGGATAAAGAGCCCAGCTATGCTTTTAGCGGAATGGGCAACAAAAACGTGCATAGAAGAATTCAGCTGCACTATGGGGATCGGTACGGTTTGCAGTATGAACCGAATTATCCGCATGGCACGAAGGTGATCATAAGGCTGCCCTTGATTAATGAGCCGGATGAGGAAATGGCCGACATCAATTTAAGGAAATAAGCTGGCTTTGTTCCGGGCAATGCGTGGAATATGAGCCATAAAAGATCATGTCAGAACCAAAAACGTCATATCGCCGCATCTCCTTACCGTGTAAGATGGGATTTATAACGCTGAAAGCGCCAACAATACTTAGCCAATTCCAAGCATCCTAGGGAGATAAATGAATGAGATTGAGAAAAGGAGTAGGTTCCGCTTTAGTGATTAGCCTAATCTTTATAAGCTTGCTTGCGGGTTACATCGGCTACAACAAGATCGAAATAAATAATAAGTTTAATTCATTTGGAACAAATGATTCACAATCAAACATAACATCCAATAAAAATCAGCCTGTCAAAATTAAACTCGGCATTTGGGAATCGAAGACGGATATTGCGTTTTGGACCGAAAAAGTGAAGGAGTATACAGCTATTAAACCCAATGTAACGGTCGAAGTGGAGACGATTCCGGATAACAGCGGACAATACTTGAAGGTGCGCCTCGCGGCCAATGATTTGCCGGATCTTTTTTACTTAAAGCCGGGCCATCTTACGATCTATAAGGATTCGCTGCTGTCCCTTGATGAATTGCAGGCAACGGGGAGAAACAGGTACCCAGCCGTGCTCGACGGCCATATCCTTGGTTTGCCGCTTGTGTCCTTCTCGGAATACGTCTATTACCACCCTAGCATTTTTCAAGAGGTAGGCGTAGAGGTGCCGCAGACCTATGACGAGTTTATGAATGTGCTTGAGAAAATCAAATCCCATGGCAAATATATACCGATTGCGATCGGCGGGAAGGACGATTGGACCTTTTATCCGTTTATCGAATTTGGCCCGCCTGTACTCACGGAGGATGAGCATTATCTGGCTAACCTCGCGAATATTAAAAGGCCGTTCGGAGCAGGCTCAGCCTTCGAGAAAGCGGCGAATATGCTGAAGACCATATCCGAAAACAAGCTTGCAGGAGACGACGCGCTTGCGATCGGATTCGATCAGGCGACACAATTGTTTCAATCGGACAAAGCAGCGATGATCGCACTTGGGCAATGGTATTATTCCGATCATATGTCGAAGGTGAATACGGATGAGGATATTGATGCATTCGCTTTGCCTTGGAGAGCGACGACCAAAGAGAAGCTGCAAGCTGTCACCATGCCCGACCAATATATGGCGATAAACAAAAACTCCAAAAACACGGAAGAAACGATAGCTTTTCTGGAATGGATGTTCAGTCCCGAAGTCTACCAGCAATATATTAACAACTCGCAAAATTCTTCCACCTTAAATGACGTAACGGCTAATCTGCCCTTCTTCAACAAGGTGAATAACCGGCATCCCTTTAATCCGTTTATGTACCAAGGACTGGATGAGCAATTCGTGAAAATAAAAAACGCTGCCCAGTATGACGAGAAAAAGATGGCGCAGCAAATTTTTGCAGGCGCATCCGTGGCTGATATTGTAAGTGAAATGAATGAAAATTGGAGCAAGGCGGTTGAATACGTCGAGAGCAACAATATCCATTTTCCATTGTATTTTGACAAGTGATATCAAAAGGGGGAAATAGAATGGCGAAATACCAAGCCTTCATCATTGATGACGAACCTTTGGCTAGACTTGCACTACGGGAATACATTTCATTAACTTCAACGGATATTGAAATCGCAGGAGAGGCCGGGGACGGTGAAGAGGCGTTATCGCTGCTTCGGGAACGCCAGGACATCGATATCGTATTAGCCGATATTCAGATGCCGAGGATGAACGGTGTGGAGCTGCTTAAAGCGATTCGTGATGCTTCGTTTGCCAGGGAGCCGCTTGTCATCATGCTGAGCGCGTATGGCGATTACGGGTATGTGAGAGATTCATTCGTGCTGGGCGCCTTCGATTACATGCTCAAAGCAAAATTGGACGAGGCTTATATCGCGCCTGTTCTGCACAAGACGATAGCGGAATTAAATAGGCGGCAAAAAACAGCGGTTGCCCTAGCCCCCGTTCAGGATGAAGAAGAAAGGGTATGCTCGATCCTGCACCGGCTTTCCTTGTCGACTGCCGCGAATCTGCCGGATTACGAGCAAGATGAACAATTGAAGCAGGACTTGGAATTTGTAAAAAACCATTTGGGCGAGAAAAATCAAGAGGTGGCGCTTATTCGATTGTCGGAGGTCATCCCCTTCGAGCATATCCATCGCATGGTCTTGCAGACGATACGTACCGTTACAAATACAGACCGGAATGAAGGGATATGCCGCGTTTGCCGCCATGATGACCGCCATTACACCTTATTTTTCACATTTCCTGAGCAGTGCAGCACGTTAGCCATTCGCAGCCTGACCCATAGCGTATTAACCGATGTGAAAATCAGGCTGCGCCAGTTTTTGAATCTTAATCTATCCATTGGGATCAGCGATGTGGCAAGCGGCGTGATGCAGTGGAACCGATTGTTCAGGCAGGCGGAGCGCTTGTCCATTCTAAGCTACTATCATGGTTATGACCGTTTGTTGTATCCAGAAGCGGAGCGGCCTTTTCGAATAGAGGCGGATGATTGGAAGGAAGAGTGGATGTCATTTAAGTCGGAGCTGCTGCAAACGTTAAAGGAGGCTGACCAAGCGCTCTGGAAGCAGCGGCTGCAGGAGGGCTTCGAGCGGCTGGGGCAGCGGTTCCCCTCATCACCCGACGACATCAAGTCGACGCTTAGCGACCTGATCTGGGAAGTGGGATCGCTGATGCACCAGAATGGCGTATCTTGGGAGAAGTTTCATGAGCAGTTTCCTCATCCGATGGAGCATGTACGCCATTTGGAGACGTGGGACGAGACCATTCAGTGGGTGGAGCTGTTCGTTACGAAGCTTCATGACAAATTGCATCCCAAAGTACAATGCGCAGCTGCTTGGCTCAGCCCGGTTGTCGCCAAAGCAAAGGCGATTCTGGAAAATCATTTTGACGAGGATATTCATCTATCCAATATTAGCGAAATGGTCGGCGTCAGCGAGAGCTATTTAAGCAAGCAATTCGCCAAAGAAACCGGCATTAACTTCATTTCTTATTTGACGAATTTGAGGATAGAGAAAGCGAAGGAAGGGTTAGAAAACGGCTTGAAAATATACGATGTCGCGGAGAAGGTAGGGTACGTCAACCCAGAGCATTTTAGCCGGATTTTCAAAAAAGTAACGGGACTTAGCCCGGTCGCCTACCGGAAGGAGAAAGACAAACGTTCTTTCGTATCCTCCTATATCTAGCAGCCTATAAGAACCTTCTAATCACTTCATCGTGGTTAGGGAGGTTCTTTTTTCGTTTTCAGGCAAAATTAGCGTTCAATGCAAAAATAATCAACTTTACTACAAAATAGATCATTTGTATCCGTTTCCACGGTTTGTATGATAGAGGGGTCAATAAAACCAAGGGGAGGGATACATTTTGTATCGCAAAATACTGCTGAACACGTTGATCTGTACGATTTGTACCATGCTGATGATGACGGTGGCCAGCGCGGAGAAAGCATCGGATTTTGGGATGAGCTCATCGGCTAAGGAATCTGCGAACGCACAATTCACCATCAAGCTTAGCGGAGATAACATGAAGGATTTGTACGCGTATGAAGTGAAATTCAAGTTTGATCCCGAACAATTGGAGATCGTAAAAGCAGAATCAAGCTTCAAAGGATTTTCCGTGTCTCCCATTGTCAAAAACGATGAAATTACGTTTGCCCACACGAAGATCGGAAATGTGAAGGGCGAAGCCGGGAACATCGATATAAGCACCATTACCTTCAAAGCGAAAAAGCCGGGAACCGCTAAGGTGAATTGGACATCGATGAAAATCATTGACCGAGATCTCAAGGATCAAGCTTTTACGCTGACGGAATCTGTCGATTTCACAAAGCTGTTCAGCGATATCGTTGGGCACTGGGCAAAAGACGATATTATGCAAATGGTCAATAAAAGCATCGTCGAAGGCATCGATAACGAGCGGTTTGCTCCGAACAGCAACGTGACTAGGGCGCAGTTCGCGGCGTTGATCGCAAGGGCATTAGAACTGAAGAAGGGCAGCGGAAAGAACCCGTTTGCAGATGTGAAAGCAGGCTCTTGGTATGAGGATACGGTCAAAAGCGCTTATGCCGCAGGCATTATCAATGGGGTAACAAGCGTGGCCTTTGCGCCTGACAAAAGCATTACGCGGGAGGAAATGAGCGTCATGCTGATGCGAGCCAAAGCTTATGCTGCGGGGGTTAAGGTAGACAGCCTTAAAGCAGGCAGCTTAAAAGGGTTCAAAGACGAAGGGGAAATTAGCGAATGGGCTAAAAAATCGGTCGGCTTTGCCACGGCTTCTGGCTTGTTGAAAGGAAGAACGGCAAGCTCCTTCGCGCCTAAAAAGCTCACTACAAGAGCAGAGTCTGCGGTTGTCATTAAACGGTTGCTGTCAGGCGTTTGATGATACATTTTGTATCGCGACTTCTTTGATTTTTTGGAGGGGGGATGCAAAAAAAGAGATATAGAGAGGGTCAGGGTCCATTTGTTTTTAATTTAGCAAAGAGAGGATGATCGCAGTGAAAAGAAGCAACAAGCCGTTTAGCTTTCTTTTGGCCATGTTACTGGGCGTGCAGCTTTGCATGCCGTCAGCCGCTGTATTTGCAGCTGAGACCAGTGATGCCTACATTAAGGATTACAATGACGGCATGATTACCGGTTGGACCGCAGGCAAAGGAACGACAACGTTTACCGCGGATAACGGAGCAGTCAAAGCCGTTACGCAGGGGGCGGTGATCGTATACGACAAGGATTCACCGCAATACGCGGATGGCGAGTATGAAGTCAAGCTGAAGTTTAATGAGGCGCCGACGCGGTTTGGGCTGGTCTACCGTTATGTCGATAGCAGCAATTATAATGTCATCCAATACGATACGAGCAGCTGGGGCTGGGATGCCGTGAAGGCCGGCGTAGAAACCTACGGCAATATCGCTTCCACCAGTCCATCGTTTGCAGCCGGGCAGCAATATACGTTCAAGCTGCGTTATGTGAAAGACAGCGTGGAATTGTTTGTTGACGGCACTAGCGTTCTAAGCACAAGCTTGCCGAGCGTGCCGACTGGTGCCGGCAAGATCGGACTGCGCAGCTGGTTCGCCAATAAGACGATAACCATTGATGATTTGAAGGTGACGGAAGCGAAGGTAACGACTCCTGACCCTAAGCCGATTACGGTCATTGATACGCTCGCATCCGAGCAGATGACCGTCCAAATCGACAAGGAATTTCCGCGGGTGAAATCTTACGTTTGGAACAGCAGCAATGCGGAAATGAAAGGCCAGATAAACGGGTTTAATGAGATCAAAATCAATAACAAGTCCTATTTCCCTACAGCCGCCGCCTATGCGAAGAGTGCAGCAGCAGGCTCGAAAGGAGAAACGGCCGTATACGCGCTTCAAATTCCAGAGATTAACGTGGACTTGAAGGTGGCGATGGAGCTATCGCATAACGTGCTTAACTTTAACGTGGTTAGCTTGGAGGAGAAGGGCACGGTAAAGGTTAAAACGATCGAATGGCCAAATCACGATCTCGTTTCGGTTCTCGGAACACAAGCCAAGGCGCAGGAAACGGCTGCTTGGGTAACGGGCGGCTGGAATGAAATTAATGAGGAATACAAAGACCTTAAAGCAGGGGCAACCGATGTTAGCGGCGGACGCACCTATGCTTTCCTCAACACGGATCAATTAGCGGCAACAATGATCACGAACGTCGTGAACGATAACGATAAGGTTCGCGTGAAGGTGGCAACGGATGCGCAGCTTGGGACGAAGAAAGCAGCCATCTCGGGCGGTGCTTGGGTATACCGCGGCAGCGATGTGCTGGAACCCGAGCCATTGCCATGGGCGAAAGTGATTCTGACACCGGATGCGAACGATGACGGCCTGGTCGACTGGCAGGATGGCGCAATCGCTAACCGCGAGCATGCAGAGGTGCCGTTTGGCAGCGAGAAGATCCGCGACAATCTCTCCTATGTCAGCATGAACATTGGCTCGACGACATCCACCCCTTTCCTCCGCGCATTCGATAACGCGAAGAAAATATCGAATTTGACGGATGGATTCGGGCAGATCATTTTGTTCAAAGGGTATCAAGCCGAAGGGCATGATGATTCGCATCCGGATTACGGCGGCCATATCGGTATTCGCCAAGGCGGTATCGACGATTTCAATTACGTGCTTAGCGAGGGCAAAAAATACAATATTCTCGGCGGCGTTCATATCAATGCCACGGAATATATGCTCGATGCTTACGAAACGAAGATGGAAAATATGACGCAGCCGCTCAGCAAAGGCTGGGGCTGGCTCGATCAGGCTTACTACGTAAACAAAACAAAGGATGTGGAATCCGGCGAGTTGAAGCGTCGCCTTGATATGCTCAAGAGCGACACCGGTGACAATCTATCCTTTGTATATGTAGATGTCTATTCCGGCGCGGATTACAATGCGAAGAAGCTTTCCGATTATATTAACGGCAACGGCTGGATGCTCGGAACGGAATTTGCCGGCCCGCTATTCCAGCAAGCCGCGTGGGTACACTGGGGAACGGATCCCGGTTATCCGAATCAAGGCAACAGCAGCCAAATTATCCGTTTCATGCGCAATCACGTGCTGGATGGATTTTTAACGACGCCGCTGCTTAAGGGGAACAAACAGGTTGGCGTAGGCTACTGGCAAAGCAATTCTGCATTTAACAGCTATAAGGATACGACAGCGGCATTTTTCAACCACAATTTGCCGACCAAATATATGCAGTATTTCCCGATTACAAAAATGACTGAAAACCGCGTTGAGTTTGAAAACAATGTGGTCGTAGAGCGCCGTCAAGACGCAAAAATCCATTTGAGCAAGGACGGCAATGACATAGCGATCATGACAGACAGCAGCAGCATCAGCAACAGCACGGTATTCATTCCTTGGAGCCCGGAATCGGAAGAGAAAATCTATCACTGGAATCCGGCTGGCGGGGCTACGACTTGGAAAGTGCCGGCTTCATGGAGCAATGTGCAGACGGCTCAGCTATATAAGCTGACGGACCTTGGACATGAGCCGGCGGGCAGCGTACAAGTGACAAACGGCGAGGTGACGCTAACGGCAGAGAAGGGCATCGGTTATGTCCTCTACAAAACGGCGGCTCAGGCAAATAAGGATATGCTGTGGGGCGATGGCGGCTTGGTGAAGGACCCGAGCTTCGACAGCCAAAGCTTCAATAGCTGGAGCAAATCGTCGACGGCAGCAAATACCGATCATATCCAAATTGTTAAAAACAACAATGCGGAGGATCAGCTCCAGGTAAGCGGGCCGGAGGACGCAACGATCGAGCAGACGATCACTGGACTTGAGGCAGGCAAAACGTATAGCGCTTCCGTATGGGTGAAGGAAGACGGCAAACGCAAGATGCAAATCGGCGTGAAGCAAGGAGACTCCGAGGCAGTCAATTATTTGGAGGACACCGAGCACGGCTATTTGTCGCAGCAGCATAAATATTCGGGCGCCAAATTCCAACGCATTAAAGTATCGTTTGATGCGGTGAGCAGCACGGCAACTTTGTCGTTGAAGGTGGAGAAAGGCAGCGGCAACGTAGTGCTTGACGACGTGAGAATATGGGAAAATCCAACTAAAACAGATGCAGGCGCTTCCATTCTGTACGAGGATTTCGAGAATGTTGATGAGGGCTGGGGACCATTCGTTTATTCGAAAACAGGCCCAGTTCGTACCCATCTGGTCGAAAAGGGCGGCAGCCATATTCAGAGCTATGTGCTGGATGGCAAATGGTCGCTCAAAACGAATGAAGAAGGAACGGGAGAATGGCTGCGGACGCTGCCGCACACGCTCCGGATGAAGCAGGACAATATGTATCATTTGACGTTGGACTACAATTCCGACGAGCTGGATATGTACACCGTAGCTGTACGCGTTAATGAGAACGGTGTCGTGCGTGATCTCGTTACCCAAAATCTAGCGGAAGGGAAAAACAAGCTTGATCTTACGTTTGCTACGGAAGGCGCACAAAACGCATATTTAGCCATTATAAAAAACAAAACAAATAACCAAAAGGAATTAACGGGAACACTCGTCGTCGATAATATTCGCGTTGACGATGAAGGACCTATCGTACCTGTTGAAGGCGTACTCGTTACGAGTGTGACGCTTAACAAGCAAGAAATGGAATTGAATAAAGGTGAATCCGCACAAATGGTTGCGCAAGTAAAACCAGCTATCGCTTTTAATAGAACGCTGCAATGGAGCTCAAGCGATGCGGAAATCGTCTCCGTGGATCAAGCGGGCAAAGTGACCGCTCATGGCATCGGTTCGGCTACCATTACGGCAGCCTCTACCGATGGAAGCCAAATAAGCGCAGCTGTAATGATCCATGTCTATGAAGCGAATACGCTCATTCCGCAATCGCAAATGACAGCTAGCGCATCCAGCTTCCAGCCGGGCGACGATCCGCAGAACGCGCTTGATGGCGACATCTCGACTTTATGGCATACAAAGTGGAGCCCGCCTCACCTGCCAGAATCCATTACGCTGGATCTTGGCGGAAGCTACACGATCAATCAATTTAATTACACGCCAAGAACGGGTGCGGTAAACGGCATCATTACCCGTTATAACCTGTCGGTAAGTACGGATGGCGTCAACTTCACGCAAGTTGCAAGCGGTGCTTGGACTCGTGATGAGAAGGTGAAATCCGTCAGGTTCGCGGAGACAGCAGCAACGCATGTGAAGCTGGAGGCGACAGAGGGCGTAGGCAATTTTGCCTCGGCAGCGGAGCTTCATGTGTTTAAGGTGCAGGACCCATCCGAAGTCATCGGAGCTACCGGCGTTCAGTTAGACAAGTCGGCGGTTACGCTCAAGGAAGGTGAAACGACGGAGCTTACGGCAACGGTATTGCCAGAGAATGCAACGAATAAAAAGGTAAGCTGGTCTACTAGCGACGATACGGTTGCCACGGTGGCTGCGCAAGATGGCAAAGTTGTCGTGACAGCGCTGAAGGCGGGTACAGCTGATATTGCCGTAACGACGGTAGACGGGAAATTCACGGCAACAAGCAAGGTTACGGTGCAAAAAGCGGAGGTAGAGCTGAAGCCGTCAACGATTCTGACGGGGCCGGCAAGCGTTCCGACAAAAACGGAATTTGCCGTGAAGCTTGGGCTTCGCAGCTTGGAACAAACGATTTTTGCGCAGGATATTAAGCTTCAATACGACGCCGGCGCGATGGAGTACGTAGGCGCAAAATCGTTAATTACAGGTGTGAGCATCGTCGGTGACCAGCATGCAACGCCAGGCGTGCTTCGCTTCCTCGTTGCTAGTGAGGGAGCCGCGAATGCGGTCACTGGAAATGCGGATGTGCTGGAGCTCACTTTCCGCTCCAAGGATTCGGCTGGGAAAGTGATCGGTATCATTTCCGTAACTAGCGCTGACATTTCCGACGGCAATGTGGAATGGACGGCTGCCCCTTCGACGATTAGCATCGAGATTGCCGATAAGGGCATTAGCGGCGATGTTACCGGTGACGGCAAAGTAAGTATCGGCGATTTGGCGGTCATTGCAGCCCACTACGGTAAAACAACGTCCAGCACGGATTGGCAGCAAGCGAAAAAAGCGGATATTAACGGAGACGGCGTTATTGATCTGCAAGACCTTGTTATCGTCGCTAGAAAAATCGTAGAGTAAATTAATTCAACTAGGCTAGCGGCATGATGTGATTGACAGCATGATGCCGCTAGCCTTCTTTCTGCCTGCTCAAAATAAGGAATCGGGGCGATTTTTATATGAAAAAGTGGATGAGTATCATCGGTATTGCCAGCCTGATATTTTGTTCCATACCTCTGCAGTCAATCGGCGCAGCGGAAGCAGCAGTGAATGCTAAGCCTAAAGTCATACCAAGCTTGCAGGAGTGGACGGGCGGAAGCGGCTCCTACGCGATAACAGACCGTTCACGCATTGTTTTACAGTCCGCGGGCTGCAACTGCAATCTATCAGCGGCGGCGAAAGTGTTCCAAGACGATCTGAAAGAGGTGACTGGCAGAAATATTTCGATTGTCAGTGATCAGCCAGCCTCAAGCGGTGACTTCGTTCTTGCGGCAAACAGCGCGAGAGATGAATCGATTGGTGACGAAGGTTATACGTTTGAGGTTGACGATTACGTGAAAATAAAAGCGAACACGATGAAGGGCGTTTTTTACGGAACGAGAACAGCGCTGCAAATTTTGGAGCAGGACCCGTTGAAGACGAGCATCGTGAAAGGAATCGCGAAGGACTTTCCTAAATACCAGGAACGCGGCTTCATGCTGGACGTCGCGCGTAAATTTTTTCCGATGAGCGATCTGAAGGAATATGCCAAAATGATGTCCTACTACAAGCTGAATGATTTCCAGCTTCATCTTAATGATAACGAGATCTTCTCCGATACCAGCAGGCTGAACTGGAATAAATACTCTGCGTTCCGTTTGGAAAGCGCCAAATACCCGGAGCTGACCGCTAAGGACGGGCACTATACGAAGCAGGATTTCCGCGAGCTTCAGGATCTGGCAGGCGTTCGCGGTCTCAATATTACGCCTGAATTCGAATCGCCTAGCCATGCGCTCGCCTTAACGAAGGTTAGACCGGATCTCGTGAAAAATAATTTGCCTGTCGACCATTTGGATATTACACGCCCGGAAACGATCGATTTTGTCAAAGACGTCATGGATGAATATTTGGACGATCAATGGTTCGATAGCAAAGAAATTCATTTTGGCGCCGACGAGTTTGATCGGAATGATAAAACGACCTTTGAGTTTTATAGGCAATACCTCAATCAAATGAACGCGTATTTGAAGAGCAAAGGGAAAGTGTCCCGCATGTGGGGCAGCTTGTCGTTATTCACCGGAACGACGCCAGTCGACAAGGACATCATTACCCACATTTGGAACAATGGCTGGCAAAATCCAGCCGATTCAGTCGCACAGGGCTTTAAGGTCATCAATACGCTGGACGGTTACCTGTACATGGTGCCAAAGGCGGGTTATTACCGCGATTACTTGGATACGAATTGGCTCTATAACAATTGGGAGCCAACCTACTTCGGGAACAATCTCCGTTTGCAAGACGGGGAGCCTAACCTGCTCGGCGGCATGTTCGCGGTGTGGAACGATCTGCTTGGCAAGAAAGTAAGCGCGGCGGATGTCCATGACCGGGTGGCGCAGGCGATGCCGGTGATGGCGGAAAAAATGTGGAGAGGGCAATCTAGCGATTCTACTTATGCCGAGTTCAAGCAGCTTAGCGATCAGCTAGGCATTGGGCCTGGAAACGATCTGTTCCATGAGGTGGATTCGGCTGGTAAGACGGTCGTTCACTATTCCTTTGAAGAGGGGAATGAATCGGCAGCGGATCAATCCGGCAATGCATACAATGGCACGCTCAAAGGCGCGGAGCGGACGAATGAAGGGAAGCTGGGCAAAGGGGTTAAGTTTAACGAGAAGACGGATCGGATCGAGACTGGCCTGACGGTTAAAGGTTTCCCTTGGACGGCGGCTGCTTGGGTAAAGCTTGCTGACAGCTCGTCATCGGATGAAGCGATTTTCACGGAATCGGAGTACGGCATGCTGAAGCTGAAGCAAAAAGGCAGCGCAAATGCCGGCTTCTCGCGCGAAGGCTATGATTTCGCCTTCAATGCCCCTATTCCAACGGGACGCTGGGTGCATGTCGCTTTCCGTGGCGATTTGAAGGGAACTTCCCTATTTATTGACGGTGAGCTTAAAAGTACCGTATCCGAAACGACGCTGCTGCCTGCGGCCGCCATCGGCAGCAAGACGGGCTCCTTCCTAGGAGCTTTGGATGAATTCAAAATCTATGACCGCGTTCTAACGGGGAAAGAGATTGGCGAGGAAGCAGGCTCACCTCCATGGACCGTCAACGCTGCGGCTCATAAGACGGCAACGGCTTCTTCCGTAGAAGTAAGTTCCTTTCCAGCAAACCTGGCATTCGATGAGGATGAATCAAAGACCTCGCGCTGGTCCTCGAAGTATACGGATAATGAATGGATTTATGTGGACTTGGGGCAAACCCTCGACATTGGCAAGGTCATTCTCAAATGGGAGGCATCCTACGCCAAAGGCTACAAGCTTCAAGTCTCGGATGACGCGCAGGCGTGGCGTGACGTTTATTCGACTGGGGCAGGCATAGGCGGAGTGGAGATCGTTCGATTCCCAGCGGAAAACGCACGATATGTGCGAATGCTGGGTACGAAGCGGATCGGCCAATACGGTTATTCCTTATACGAATTTGAGGTTTATCCGGCGAATCCGAATGATCCTGTTCCGGTCCCGGTGCCTGTGCGCTATAAGCAAAATTTCGAAGATAACGCGCTGGACGGCTGGAAACATGCGATCGGAGCCGGCGTCGGCAGCATGTCCCTTGTGGACGATCCGGGGAATGCAGGGCAGCATTCGCTAAAGCTGACTGCAAATAACATCAGCAACGTGTTTGTGGATGAAAATGCTCCGGCGATTCAGAACGGCGAAATTGAATTCAAAGTGACTCCGCAGAGCGATGTCATTCGCGCGGGCATTATTTTCCGGTATGCGAATGAAGGCTCATGGGCTTCGGTTGGCTTTGACCAGCGCAGCTGGTACTGGGTGAACGCGCAGGACAGCTACGGGGCGATGACCTCCGAGCAAGGGGCCATGCTGCGAAAAGGCGAAACGGCAACCGTTAAGGTCAAGTTCGAGGGGAGCTTTATTACGCTGATCGTGAATGGCGCGACCTATTATGAAGGCGTTCTGCCTAACCTCCCAGTTGAAGCGGGCAAGATGGGTGCTCGGGTATTCGGTTCAACGGCAGCTGTTTTTGACGACTTCCAGTTTAACAATAATGTTGCCGAAGTTGCGGTAACCGGCGTTAAAGTGGATAAACCGTCGATTCAATTGAAAAAAGGGGAAACGGCTGAGCTTGTTGCGACTGTGCTCCCGGGAAGCGCGACGAACAAAAAAGCGGTATGGGCGAGCAGCGATGAGGCTGTGGCTAAGGTTGAACTCGTGAATGGCAAAACAATCGTTACGGCGATTGGAGCGGGCAATGCCGATATGACGGTCACGACCGAATCTGGCGGATTTACGGCTGTTAGCAAAGTGACGGTTGTACCAAATACGGAAGCTTTATCTACGTCAATCTCGGCTCCGAGCAAGGTAACGTACGGTGAGCCGTTCAAAGTCAGCGTAGGTCTCCGAAGTGTAACCGAGTCCGTCTATGCGCAGGACATTACGATTCGGTATGATGCCAATCTTATGGCATTTAAATCAGCTGAATCGCTGATCGAAGGCGTTGCTCTATTGGAGGTCAAGCAGGGAGCGGGTTCCGTGCGGCTGCTGATGGCGAGCCGAGGGGCAGAGCATGGCATAACGGGAGATTCGCTGATCGCGGAGCTGGCCTTTACGGCTAAGAAGCTGGATCAGCCTTTAATCGGGACGATTGCCGTGTCTGACGCATGGATGGGCACCGACAGCGGAGAAGAATTCAAAGCCGCTGCATCCTCTGCCGAGATTAGCTTCGAGATTCAGGAACCAGGACTGCCGGGAGACATGAACGGAGATAACAAAGTCAGCATTGGCGACCTTGCTATCGTCGCGGCGAGCTATGGAAAAACATCGGCCGATTCGGATTGGGAGCAAGCGAAGCGGGCAGATGTGAACAAAGACGGCATCGTTGACATTCAAGATCTTGCGTTTGTCGCTCAAAAATTGTTGGAGTAGTTCATTAACCGAATGGGGGAGATTATGTGGCCATTTTCAAATACCGCTGGGGGTTTGCGTTTGCTTTTATCGCCATGCTGGCGGCAACGCTCTTATTGTTAAATCCGCATGCCGTCAAGGCTGCCGCTGTAGGAAAGATTACGAGCTTTGAAAAAACGGATGACAAGACGTTCACGATCACCTCTGGCAGCGACAAGGTCAAAGTTATTTTCCTCAAAGAGGATATGGTGCGCCTATGGCTCGGAGTCGGAGGCCAGTTCACCGAGTTAAAAGGGAAAACGTCAGCTAAGCCCGCTGAGCCAATCGTCATCAAGGAGGACTTTGGACCAGTCGCGGTGACATGGTCCGATGAGGGCGCTTATTACAAAATGGAGTCGGGCAAATTCGTATTGCGCGCTTATAAGAATCCTTTAAAGTTCGCTATGTACAAAAAGGATAACGCGACGCTCGTATGGGAGGAAGCGAGCGGATTAACCTACAATGACTCGTCTACAACGCAAAAGCTCGTTCGCGGCGATGATGAATATTTTTATGGCGGCGGGATGCAAAACGGTTTTTTCTCGCACCGCGGCCAAAAAATTGACATCGCGAACAAATACGGCAACTGGGGAAGCGGCACCGTGTCGAACCCATCCCCATTTTACCTCAGTACAGCCGGGTATGGCGTGCTGCGCAATACTTTCCAAACCGGAACGTACGATTTCGATAATGTCCTTTCATTGACGCATAACGAGAGCCGTTTTGATGCTTATTATTTCTACGGCGATACGATGAAGGATATTTTGAACGGCTATACCGATCTGACGGGCAAGCCGAGCTTGATCCCAAGATGGGGGATGGGCTTTGGCGATGCGAATTGTTACAACCGAGCGCCTGGAACGACGATTGACGTCGTAGACAAGGTTGCCAAAGCGTATCGGGACCATGACATGCCTGGCGCATGGATTTTGCCAAATGACGGTTATGGCTGCGGCTATACGAATCTAGGCGACACGGTGGATGAGCTGCAAAAGCTAGGTTTTTATACGGGCTTATGGACGCAAAACGGCGTTGATCAAATCGCGCATGAGGTTGGCGTGGACGGAACGAGGCTAGCCAAGCTTGACGTGGCTTGGGTCGGTCCTGGCTATGACTTTGCCCTAAACGGAAGCAAACAGGCGTATCAAGGCATTGAAAACAACTCAGACGCTAGGGGCTATGTCTGGTCCGTCGGCGGCTGGGCGGGGACGCAGCGATATTCCACCGTATGGTCAGGCGATCAATCTGGTGATTGGGAGTATATTCGGTTCCACATTCCAACGCTGATTGGCGCGGGGCTCTCCGGCATCCCTTATGCCACGGGCGATGTGGACGGCATCTTTGGCGGAAGCGCCAAGACGTACGTGCGGGATTTGCAGTGGAAGACGTTCACGCCGATTCTAATGAGCATGTCAGGCTGGGCCTCTAAAGACAAACAGCCATGGGTTTGGGGCGAGCCTTACACGAGCTACAATCGGGACGCTTTGAAATTAAGAGAGCGTCTGACCCCTTATTTCTACACCTATTTAAATGAAGCATATGAATCAGGCGCACCGCTTGTCAGAGGCATGATTTATGAATATCCGAACGATCCGAATGCAAAAGGGCTGCTCACGCAGTACGAATTCATGTCTGGCGATTCGTTTCTGGTAGCTCCCGTATATTCAGACACTTCGAGCAGAAACGGCATCTATTTGCCAAGAGGCAAATGGGTGGATTACTGGACTGGCGAAGCGCATTACGGCTCCAAAATGCTGGACGAATACAAGGCGCCGCTTAACCGTCTGCCGCTTCTGGTCAAAGCCGGCGCGATTATACCGATGTACCCGGAATCGCTCTATGACGGGCAAGTTCCGGCGAATCCGATCACGTATGATGTGTATCCTTACGGAACGTCAAGCTTTGAGCTGTATGAGGATGACGGCGTGACCAAGGAGCATCGCAGCGGCAAGTTTGCCAAAACGGTCATTACCTCAATCGCGCCGGAACAAGGAACAGGTGATTTAGTCATTCAAGTCGGAGCTAGCGTGGGCGATTATAACGGCAAGTTAGCCTCGCGCACGAATCAATTTATGATTCATATGCCGAATAAGCCGACTGCCGTTACCGTTGATGCATCTGGCTCCGCGGAGCTTGCAACAAAGGCAGCATGGGATGCTTCAGCAAGCGGCTGGTATTACGATGCGCAGAATAAAGGAGGCATCTTATATGTGAAAACATTGGATATGCCTACGAATGCCGCATTTGAATTGAAGGTGTCAGGCTTCGCAGCCGATACGACGCCGCTGCTGGATACGGTCGTTATTGAACTGCCAACGACGGATACCGATCCAAGCAAAATTCCGCAGGACGATATGATTGCAACCGCAACTAGCGCGGATGCAGCTGCCCCTGCATCAAACGTGATTGACGGCAATTTCGAATCGATTTGGAGCACCGCGCTAAACGGTAGCGCTGCATTGCCGCAGTCGATTACGCTCCATTTAGGATTCAAGCAGTATGTGAATAAAATTAAATATTTGCCAAGGCAGTACGGAGGCACAGACGGAATGATTACAGATTACAACGTGTACGTTAGCTTGGACGGCACAAATTATACGAAGGTAAGCAGCGGGCAATGGAACGCCGATAAGCTGGAGAAGGTGGATACGTTTGATACTGCTGAGGCGCTCTTTGTTAAATTGGAGGCGACTGCTGGCGTAGGCAACCTCGCTTCTGCGGCGGAAATAAACGTGTACCGGGATCTGTTGATGCCGGCGCCGACTGCTATCGAGAAAAAGCTGATGAAGGCTACAGCTGTGAGCTTCCAATCCGGCAGCGAAGCATCCAAAGCGATCGACGGAGATTCCAATTCCGTATGGCATACAAAGTGGGACGGATCCGACAAATTGCCGCAATCGATCATCCTTGATCTTGGCAAGGCGTATGAGATCAGCCAGTTCCGCTATGCTCCGCGCAAGGATGCCGGAAACGGAACGATTACCTCTTACAACCTATACGTCAGCACAGACGGACAAACGTATAAGAATATTTCTAGCGGCACGTGGATTCGAAATAATGTGAAAAAATATATTTCCTTTGATACCGTATCGGCTCGTTATGTGAAGCTGGAAGCGGTCGCTGCGCTTGGCGGCTTCGCGTCTGCTTCGGAGCTGGACGTATATGAAGCGCCGAAAGGGGCGCCGGAGCTTCAGCTTATCTCCGAAGGCAAGGCTGCAACAGCCGATAGCGAGGATCCATTGTTCCCGGCAGCTGGAGGAAATGATGGAAACCCGGCTACAAGATGGTCAGCAAACGATGCGTCTGCAAACCATACATGGACCGTTGATTTGGGCGGCATGTACTCGATTCAATCCTCGGAGGTTTCCTTCGAGCATAGCGACAAGCTTTATAAATACAAGATTGAAGTGAGAGAGGCCGGCAGCACGAATTGGATTACGGTCGTAGACCGTTCAAGCAATGCTACCATTGGCGCGGTGCTGAAGGATAACTTTGGCAGCCAAGGCAGATACGCAAAAATTACGGTAACCGGACTGCCGGATGCGGTTGCGAAAGCGAGCTTCTCGGAGTTTAAATTATTCGGCATTCCGTTAGGCGGGGGACAGAAGCCTACTGGCGTTTCACTTGATAAGGCATCTCTTGCGCTGAATGTTTTGGATGAGCCGGTTATTTTGATCGCAAGCGTAGAGCCTGATGGCGCTGCGAACAAATCGGTAACATGGGCAAGCAGCAACCCGGGCATAGCAGAGGTTGACAGCAAAGGCAAAGTGACGCCGAAGGGACAGGGCAAGGCGACGATTACGGTTACGACTGTAGAGGGAGGCTTTACGGCTGTAAGCGAAGTGACGGTAATTGGCCAGACGGAGCTCGTGGAGATTCCGGCAAGCCAAATGAGCGCTACGGCAACAAGCTCGCAAACCGGCACAAACGATCCGAAGTTTGCGCTTGACGGAGATCCGGATACGCACTGGCATACGAAATGGTTCAACGTTGATCCGCTGCCGCAATCGATTACCGTAAATTTAGGCGGCACGTTCAAGGTCAGCAAGCTTGGTTATTTGCCAAGGCCGGATGCGGCTAACGGAACGATTACCGGCTATAACGTGTACACAAGCATGGATGGCGAAACGTTTACGAAGGCAACGAGCGGCGCATGGCTCAGAAATAATGCGCTGAAGGAAGCGAATTTCAAGCCGGTCGATGCTGCTTACGTGAAGCTGGAAGCCGTTCAAGGAGTAGGCGAATTTGCTTCGGCAGCCGAGCTTTCGGTATTCCAAGTGAAGAAAACCGCCACGGAGCCGCAGTCCCAATTGTCAGGCAAGAGCAGCGTTCAGAGCGGCGAGTCATTTGCTATTCAATTTGGAATCAAAGCTGTGACGAGCAAGGCATATGCACAGGATATTTTCATCGACTTCGATGCCTCGGTCATGACGTTCCAATCGGCTAAGTCGTTAATCGAAGGCGTGAAGCTTATTGAAACGAAGACGGTATCGCCGGGCAAGCTGCGGATTATTCTGGCAAGCGCAGGTGCAGACCAAGCGCTGACTGGAGATGCGCAGGTGCTGGAGCTTAGCTTCAAGGCAAGCGATGTTGTGAAAGCCGTATCAGGCACGATCGCGGTAACGGATGCGACACTCGCCGACGAGAACGGGACGGAGTCGAAGCTGAAGGCTTCTTCCATTAGCGTGGAAGTGGCTCCGGTCGTCATCGGAATTCCGGGTGACACGAACAATGACGGGAAAGTCAGCATTGGGGATCTTGCTCTGGCAGCTTCCCATTATGGCAAAGATACGACAAGCCCGGATTGGGAGAAAATCAAAGGCGCTGATCTGAACGGCGACGGTAAGATCGGCATCGAGGATCTGGCAGCGATTGCTAAGAAAATACTAGAGTAAGCCATGAATGGGGGGGCTTATCCGCAGGATGATAAGCCCCTATTTGTTTCAAGAGAGGAGACTCCTGACATTGAATACCGGAGCGAATAAGCTGGCTGCCAAAACGGCGCTTTTGTTGTCTGTGTTAATGACTTATTCGGTCATAGCAACGTATATCGTGCCTTCGAGGGCAAGCGCGGACGGTGCAGGTTTCGCGTCAGAGACAGCGCATACAGCAAAACCTGAGAATAATCTGTCGCTTTGGTACGGGCAGCCTGCAACGAGCTGGGAGACGCAGGCGCTGCCGATCGGCAACGGACATATGGGCGGCATGGTGTTCGGCGGCGTCGACCAAGAGCGCATTCAGTTTAACGAAAAGACGTTATGGAGCGGCGGTCCAGGCGCTGACCCGAATTATCAATACGGGATCAAAGACGGCGCTCAAACGCATGTCGAGACGATTCGTACCTTGCTGAAGGAAGGCAAAGTCAATGAGGCAAGAGCGCTGGTTGGCCGCATAACCGGCAACATGGGCGCTAACGATTCTTCCTTTGGCGCTTACCAAGCTTTTGGAGACGTATTTCTGGATTTCAATAAGCAGGCGACCTATACGGTAACAGCCAGCTCGTCGAATCCGGCTTACGGTGAAGGGATCGAGAAGCTTACGGATGGCTCCGTAGATACGAAATGGTATTCCGGCGACGGCCAGCCGCCGTTTTGGATTAATTGGCAGTACAGCGAGGCGAAGGCGATCGCTAGTTACTCGTTCACTTCCGCGAATGATGTAGCGAATCGCGACCCGAAGGACTGGACGCTTAAAGGCTCGAATGATGGGTTGACGTGGACGGTTCTAGACACAAGGACAAATGAACAGTTCGAGAGCCGCAAGCAAAAGAAATCATACACCTTTACGAACAGTCAGCCCTATGTCTTCTACAAGTTTGATCTTGCAAGCAAGGGCGGTACGCAAATCCAATTGTCGGAGCTTCAGCTGAATGATGGAGCGGAAGCGCCAAAAAACGTATCCGAGTACAGGCGCGAGCTGGATATTCAGGATGCGATGGCAAGAGTGACCTACAAGCAGGATGGCGTGAAGTATAAACGGGAGTATTTTTTAAGTTATCCCGACAAGGTTATGGTCATGAGATTGACTACGGAAGGGAGTCCGCTAAGCTTTGACGTGCGTGTAACAGGCGCGCAGCCTGCCCATTCCGTTACAGCTTCAGGAAATGACACGTTAGTCCTTAAGGGTCTGGTCCCCAGCAACAAAATGGGTTACGAAGCTCAGCTTAAGGTGAAAAACGAGGGAGGAACGCTTACCGCGGGCGGAGGAAAGATTTCGGTAGCTGGGGCGAGCGCAGTCACGATTTTGCTGACGGCCGCAACGGATTACGCGAATGATTTTCCAACCTATAAGAGCGTTATAACGCCTAAAGCGAAGGTAGAAGAGAGTATGAATGCGGCTGCATCCAAAACCTTTGACCAGCTGCGCGCAAGCCATCTTGCGGACTATCAAACGCTGTTTGACCGCGTAGAGCTGGATTTAGGCGGGGGAGAGGCTGAGCTGTCTACCGGTGAGCTGCTGAACAAATATAAAACAAATGCGACTGAGAGTGAGAAAAGAAGCCTGGAAGCGCTCTTCTTCCAATATGGGCGCTATTTGCTCATTGCCTCTTCGCGTGAAGGCTCGCTTCCGGCGAATTTGCAGGGCGTATGGAACCAGGTGAATAACCCGCCTTGGAATAGCGACTACCATACGAATATTAATGTGCAGATGAACTATTGGCCATCTGAGGCAGTAAACCTTGCGGAGACGGATATTCCTTATATCGATTACATTGATTCACTTAGGGAGCCGGGCCGCGTAACGGCGCAAAAGCAGCATGGCATAAAGGGCGAAGGCTGGGCTATCCATACCGTAAACAACCCGTTCGGTTATACGGCTCCCGGCTCGGATTTTTATTGGGGCTGGTCGCCCGCAGCCAATGCTTTTATGGTTCAGCAGGTATGGGACCACTATGCCTTCAGCGGAGATACGGATCTATTAAAAGGCAGAGTCTATGACATGATGAAAGAAACGGCGCAGTTTTGGCTGGAGTATTTGGTAGAGGATTCGGATGGCAGCTTGGTGTCGTCCCCTTCGTATTCCCCGGAGCAAGGAGACGTAGCTATCGGCGTCTCCTATGATCAGGAGCTGATCTGGCAGCTATTCACGCAGTTTATTGAAGCAAGCGAGGTTCTTGGGCTGGATAGCGGCTTGCGCGCAGAAGCACTCGAGAAAAGAAGCAAGCTGTGGATGCCGAAGGTCGGAAGCTGGGGTCAGGTACAGGAATGGAAAAATGATATCGACAATCCGAACGACCAGCACCGCCATATCTCGCATTTGATCGGCTTGTATCCGGGCACGCTCATCAATAAAGTGGATACGCCGGATTTATTCGCTGCGGCCAAAGTGACCTTAAACGCACGCGGCGACGGCGGAACAGGCTGGAGCAAAGCGAACAAGATTAATTTATGGGCGCGATTGCAGGACGGAGACCGCGCGCACAAGCTGCTCGGGGAGCAATTGAAGGGCAGCACGCTGCAAAATCTGTTTGATACGCATCCGCCGTTCCAAATCGACGGCAATTTTGGCGCGACATCGGGCATAGCGGAGATGCTGTTGCAAAGCCATACGGGAACGATCGACCTTTTGCCGGCTATGCCTTCTGCATGGGCAGCGGGAAGCGTAAAAGGCTTGGCGGCAAGAGGCGGCTTCGAGGTGGCGATGACGTGGAAGGATACAGCGCTGAAAGAAGCAACCATTACATCGAAGCAAGGCAATGAAGCGAAGGTGAAATATAAGGATTTTGTGGAGCAAGGCTCCTTCAATATCGTTCGTGCAAGAGACAACCAATCCATCCATTACGCGTTGAAGGACGGCATCGTTACTTTTGGCACAGAGGCAGGGGAGCAATACCGAATCGTATCGCATATGAAGCCGCCGATTCTGCCGGTAAAAGTAGATGATCGTGATGCGTCGGTTGTTTATTCAGGGACATGGAGCCCTTACAACGATGGCGGCGACTATAAAGGCACGGAGTCCTTTAGCAGCACGGCGGGCAGCTCTGCGGAATTGACGTTCGCAGGCACCGAGATCAAGCTAATAAGCGCGAAGCAGGCGAACCATGGCCGAATTGACGTTTATATCGATGGCGAGCTAGCGGAGGAGAACATCGATGGTTACGGGCCAGCCACGTTAAAGCAGCAGGTTTTATTCGAGCGGGCGGCTCTGCCAAAAGGGCCGCACACGATAAAAGTAGTAGTGAAAGGTACCAAGAACAACGCTTCCTCCAATACGATTGGAATGATCGACGCCTTTGAGTATCTTCCTTACGACGAGGACGAAGCGCTTTCGACTGCCGAGTTAACCGGGCCAAAGTCGATTGCCAGCGGAAAAACGTTCACAGTGGGCGTTGCCCTCAAAAGCGTGACCCAGTCCGTCTATGCGCAGGATTTCCGGTTTAGCTATGACGCGGAACGATTTGATTTTGTATCTGCCGCAGCCGTTAAGGATGGCGTCCAGCTGCTAGAGACGCAGCATAACGCGCCAGGCACGCTCCGGTTTATTCTTGCAAGCACGGGTGCTGGAAAAGCCGTCACGGGAGATGCGAAGGTGCTGGATATTGCTTTTAAAGCGAAGGAAGTATCGGATACGGTATCGGCAAATGTCTCGATTGCATCGGCTTTGCTTGGAGATGCACAGGGCAGCGAGACGAGTGTAGGCCTTGCCGTTATCGCGATTGAGGTTACGCCGGAGGTGAGGGGCAATCCGGAGGATACGAACGGCGACGGCAAAATAAGCGTCGGCGATCTTGCGATTATCGCTAAGCACTATGGCAAAAATTCGTCCAGCCCAGATTGGGCACAGGTTAAGCATGCGGATATCAATGGAGATGGCAGCATCGATCTTATCGACCTAGCTGCTGTCGCTCGGAAAATGCTGGAATAGCTATTCTAGAAAATGGGGGAACCATAGGGCATCTCGCATGCTTCTCCCTTCTCTATCAAAAACGAAGGAGCTGTATAAAATTGAAGAAAGCTGCATCTGCTTTTCTTGCTTTGATCATGGTTTTTGTTATGCTGCCGTCAACGATTATGGCAAACCAACAAACGTTGGAAGCGTCCGACCCTAACCTCGTCTTTCGAGTCGACAATCAGCAAATTTACAACAATAACTATACGAATCTGAACGACAAGGTGGATGCGCTGAAAGGGCTGGAGGAAGGGACGATTATCGTTCGGTTTCGTTATTCCGGCACTTCGATTATGTCCTTATTTTCACTAAGCAACAGCACGATGGCAAATGGCCACTTTCATCTCTATGTGACCCCGTCTGCCATCGGCAGCGAAAACCGTCTGGAAGCGCCAGGCCAGACAGCTGTAAACACGCATGTCAAAGCGGACGTTGCGGTGAGGCAAAAAGAGGTTCATACGGTAGCGATGGCCGTTGACAAAAATCAAGGCTATAAATATTTTCTCGATGGAAAATTGGTCAAAACCGATACGGCATCAGCACGAAAGTTTCTGAGCAGTGTGTATGAACCCAATAGCTCGCAACTCGGGCGCACGGAGCGGAAGGCCGGCTCCAACACCTATCCGTTTAACGGCGAGATTGATTTTGCAGAGGTGTACGGAAAGCCGCTTGCTGATCAGGAGCTGCTTGCGATTACGGGCGTTACAAACACGAATCCGGTGCAAAATCCATTGCCGGAGGGCGCTCTCATTACAGAGCCATATTCCGTTTTTTATCCGGGACTCTATAGCTCGAACGCTTACCGCATTCCTGCTCTTCTGCAAACGGAAGCGGGAACGCTGCTCGCAGGCATCGATAAACGGATCAACCACGGCGGCGACTCGCCGGCAAATATCGATATGCTCGTTAGAAGAAGCTTGGACAACGGCAAGACGTGGGAAGAGAGCGGCATACTCATTAACAATTATCCCGGCAACGCGTCTAATATTGACCAGTCCTTGCTGCAAGATCTCGAAACGAAGAGAATCTTCTCGCTTGTGCTTGGTTTTCCAGATGGCGGAGGATTTCCTACCTCGGTGAAAGGCAGCGGCTTCAAGACGGTCAATGGAAAACGATATATGATTCTTAAGGATCAAAACAATAATGAGTTTACCGTAAGAGAAAACGGCGAGGTGTACGACAGCGCGAATGCTAAAACGACATACGTCGTAGACCAGAAGAGAAACCTGTCAAACAACGGCGTTGTGGTCAGCCATATTTTCCTCCCGGCATCGCCGTTAAAGCCGATTCGCACCTCTTACCTTGAGCTGTGGCACAGCGACGACGAAGGACTGACTTGGGAGGGTCCAGTCGATATGAATCCGGGGCTGAAAGAGGATTGGATGGCGTTTCTCGGCGCTGGGCCGGGAACGGGAATCCAGCTGACCGAGGGAACTCACGCGGGCAGACTCGTTTATCCTGTTTATTTCACCAACGAAAACGGCGCTCAAGCAAGCGCGGTTATCTATAGCGATGACCATGGCGCGACTTGGCATCGCGGGGAATCGCCTAATGAAGGGCGCATCGTAAATGGGATTACGTTAAACGAAAGGACTTTTACGGGCAATGAGATTACGGAATCGCAGGTCGTTGAGATGCCGGACGGCCAGCTTAAGCTATTCATGCGAAACTATTCGGGTTACGCCCAAATCGCAACAAGCTTTGACGGCGGGGAAACATGGGATTCGGAGGTTGTAACCGAGCGCGGCTTGCCGGCTGCGTACTGCCAAATGACGGCTATTCGGTATAACGGCCAAATCGATGGGAAGGAAGCCGTTATTTTTGCCAGCCCGGGCAGCTCGTCAAGCCGAACTAATGGTACCGTTAAAGTTGGGCTGATCGTTGAAAACGGCACCTATTCGAATGGCAGAACCAAATATGCTTTCGATTGGAAATATTCGCAGCTGGTGAAGGAGGGCCATTATGCGTATTCGAGCCTAGCTAATCTAGCAAACGGCGAGATTGGACTATTTTATGAAGGCACCGGAAGCGAGCAAATGAGCTTTATCAAATTTAATGAATCGTATTTGAAATGGCAGCGTCAAGGCAGCAGTCCCGAAGCGAAGGCGAAATCGATCGTGCTTGACGCGCCTAAACCAAGCGGATATGCCTTGCATGACAAGCTGCGGATCAAAATGGCATTTGACCATTATATGCTGCTTAGCGGCGACAAAAGCTTAAAGGGCACCATCGGTGACGCAGCTGTAGTGTTCCAATTGGCAAGCCAGAATACATCCGGTACGGAGTTTATTTTCGAGGCGGAATTTCCGGAGCTCTCCCCAGGCGCTTATACGCTAAGTGCAGGGTTTGGACCTAATCTGAAAGCTTACAATGCTTACGGCAATGCCCTTAATGCACAAACGGCCGCAAACAAGCTTCAAACGCAAGTCGTCTCAAAAGCTGCCGAGGCGCAGGGAGCGGCGACTCAGCTTACGGGAGCAGCCAAAGCGGCATCGGGTGAACCATTCCAGATTCAATTCGGTTTAAAAAATGTCACGCAAAGCGTATACGCACAAGATATTACGGTGCTCTACAACCCTGCTGTCATGGATTTCACATCCGCAAAATCGTTAATGGATGGGGTTAATCTCATTGAAACCGAAACGAGCGAGCCGGGAAAAGTTCGTTTCATTCTAGCTAGCGTTGGCGCCGGCCATGCGGTCACGGGAGCTGCGGAGCTGCTGGAGCTAAGCTTTAAAGCGAAGGAAGCGAGCGCCGCTGTAACGGGAACGATTACCGTATCGTCAGCCGTGCTCGGCGATGAGCTAGGAGCTGAAGCGCAGGCGGCTCCTTCCGCGCACAGCATAGAGATTACGCCGGCTCCTGTGGGAATCGTGGGTGACATCAATGGAGACGGCAAAGTAAGCGTTGGCGATCTTGCTATCGTCGCAGCCCATTACGGCAAAGATTCTACGAGCCCGGATTGGCAGCAAATTAAACAGGCAGATACGAATAAAGACAGCAAAATCGATATCGAGGATCTCGCGGCGATCGCCAAAATCATTTTAGAATAATGGACGAAGGGTAGGCCATGCGGCCTACCCTTTTCTAATAGGGATAAGGAATTAAGATTAGGACAAAAAACATCAACTTCACTACAAAAGATATCATGTGGCAGCGCTTTTACAACTTATATAATGAGAAAACAGAAATGACGAAAACAACTAGAGTTCGGAGGAAGACAGCAGATGAAAGAAGCATGAACGATACTTTAAGGAGGATTACAAGCAATGGGGAACAAATTCAAAAAAAGAGTTACATGGGGAATGGCACTATTTCTTGTTCTGCTGGCTCTATCCGGCTGCAGCGGCAACGACAAAAACAACACGCCGGCGACAGCGACAGAGAAGCCAACGGATGCTCCCAAGGTTGAAGAAACAGCGAAGCCAGCAGAGGAACCAAAAATTTCGGGAGACTTTGAAATCCAATATTTTGTCGGCGGCTATGGCGACGCATGGTGGAAAGAAGTCATTGGCGAATTTCAACAAAAGTATCCTGATTTGAAAATCAAAGAGTCCGCAGGCTCCCAAATCAATGAGCAAATGAAGCCGCGCTGGATTCAAGGCAACCCGCCGGATGTCGTGTACATTGATGGCGCCGGTTCGAACGAAACGCAAATGGTTCAAGATGACCAGCTGATGGAAATCACGGATTGGGTGAAGCAGGCGAATAATGTTGACGGTGAGAATCTGGTCAGCAACCTGATTGCCGGCCCGCAAGATTTTAGCGGCAAAAACTATACGATTCCAATGGTATTCGGCTCGTGGGGAACGTTCTACGACGCGGCTCTTTTCAAGGAAAAGGGCTGGGCTGTGCCAACGGATTGGGATAGCTTCATGGCGACAAGCGAACAAATCAAAGCATCCGGCATTAACCCTTACATTCACACAGGCAAATATCCATACTACATCGTGGGCGGATTGCTCAACTCCGGTTTCGTATCCGAAAACGGCGATAACCCGCAAATTCTGAAAGACCAGGAAGCAGCTAAAGAAGGCTCCTTCAACAATGATGCCGTTAAGAAAACTTTAGCAAAGCTAGTAGATATGCGCGATAAAGGCTACTTCGACAATGCTTCCTACGGTATGAACCATACCGATTCGCAAATGCTGTTCTTGCAGCATAAGGATGCGATGATTCCGAACGGTCTATGGCTGGAAAATGAAATGAGCAAGGATACGCCTGAAGGCTTTACATTCGGCTTCATTCCATCGGTTATGCAAAATGCAGGCGGCAAATATGTAGCGATTCCGTACACAAGCAATATCGCTATCGCGAAAAAAGCGAAAAACCCGGAAGCCGCAAAAGCGTTTATCGAGTTTATTTTCACGAAAAAAGCAGCCGTACGCTGGGCAGAGATTACTGGCGCACTAATGAACGTGAAAGCTGATCTGGAATCCTCCAGCGCAAGCAACGTCGTAAAAACAGCGATGAACTATTTTAACGGCGGCGACACGATCGTAGCACCTGTATTCAAATTGAATTCGGACCTTGAGCAAGCGCAAAATGACGCAACAATCGCTTTGCTGCAGAAGACCATTACACCGGATGAGTGGATCGACCGGATGGAGAAAGCAGCAGCTAAAGCACGTTAATCCGATTACCTCTCTTCATTCCAACAATCAGAGGACGCTCGTTCCTCTGATTGTTCTTTCAAATCATAAGGGAGGCAGGAAATCATGATCTCGACAATAAAGAAAAAGAAAAATACAAGCTCACGGAGCAACAAGCTGTTTATTGCAAGCTTCCTGCTCCCCACATTAGCTTTATTCTCTTTATTTACGATCTATCCGTTGATCCGCGGCTTATACTTGAGCTTCTTTGATTGGTCCGGCGGGTCGGAAACGATGAATTTTATCGGTATTGATAATTATAAGGAACTATTCTCGGATTCTATTATTCCGACAGCCATTAAAAATGATTATTTCCTAATCTTCTGGAAGGTCATCCTGATCATGCTGCTGGCTACCTTTTTCGCGGTCGCCTTAACGAGGCTCAAGCTCAAGGAATACGGATTTTACCGGGTTGTCTTCTTCTTCCCGAATATTATATCCGTTGTCGTTATCGGGGTATTATGGAGCTTCATTTATAATCCGACGCTTGGTTTCCTGAATGCGTTTCTCTCGTTATTTACCGATAACCCCGTAACGACTAACTGGCTCGGCTCCCCTAACCTTGCGATATGGTCGCTTCTCCCGCCGAGCGTATGGGCAGGCATTGGCTTCTATATGCTCCTCATCATCGCATCGATACTAGGGATTCCCAGCTCCTTGTATGAAGCAGCGAGCATAGACGGGGCTAACGAATGGAAGCAGTTCACGAAAATTACGATGCCGCTCATCTGGGAGCAATTCAAGACGTCGGTTATCCACATTGTCATTACAACGCTGAATGGTTCATTTATTATCGTGAAGCTTATGACAGAGGGCGGGCCCGATAATCAAACGCAGGTGCTAGGCTATTATTTGTATCAAATGGGCTTCAAGCAATATCATCTCAGCTACGGGGCAACGATAGGTGTTCTGATTTTAGTACTATCGCTAGTTACAACCTTGATTCTGAACCGTATCCTTCATCGGGACACTATAGAAATGTAATGAGGTGAACAAATGAATGAGCTTGCAACCAAAAAGCCGCTGCTAACCCTATCCAAATCGGTCGTTCGCATTTTATTACTGCTTTGGTCTTTGCTTGTCCTCTATCCGGTTATGTGGACATTTTTAACCTCATTGAAGGATAACAAACAGGTCATGCAGGGCAAGCCATGGGATATTCCAACGTTTTTTCACTTTAAAAATTACGCGGATGTGTGGAGCCGGGCGCATTTTGGTGATTACTTCTTCAATTCGATTATGGTCACAGTCGGCAGCATGATCGTGTCATTGGTAATGGCCGCTACGACGGCTTACATATTGGCTCGATATAGGTTTAAGGGAAAAGGGACGCTATATTTTGTTTATGTCGCCTCGATGATGATCCCGACCACGCTCGGATTAATCCCGTTATTTTTTCTGCTAAGCGATCTGCATTTGTCGAATTCATTGTTTGGGCTTATGATCGTATATTCGGTCGGTACAATCGGTATTCTGCCATTCGCCATCTTCTTCTTGGTAGGCTTCTACAAGACGCTTCCGAAGGAGCTGGAAGAGGCGGCAACCATTGATGGCTGCACGAATTACGGCATTTTCTTCCGCATTATGCTTCCGTTATCGAAGCCGGGACTGGTGACCGTTGGCATCATGAACGCTTTAACCGTCTGGAATGAATATATTATGGCGACGGTTTTAATCAATGATCCCGAGAAATATACCGTCCCTGTCGGCATTGCGATTATGCAGGCGGAGATGCAGTACAGGACGGAATGGGGTCCTTTATTCGCGGGATTAGCGATCTCGATGATCCCGGTCATCGTTATGTATGTTCTCTATCAACGGCAAATTACGGGCGGACTTACGGCGGGCGCTCTAAAAGGCTAACGGAGCGCTGCCGCCCATTCCGCTCATTCCAAAGTGTTCATACACATCCGCAGAATCAGCAGAGAGACATTGGAGGCGATAGAATCGCCCCAATGACCTCTAGGGATACTCGCAACCAGATCTCCGGCGTTCATGAAGGAGGTTTTTTTTGCTATGCCCAAATGTGGGCATTCGTTTGAAGCGGCACGTGATTAGTGAAAAACAAGGGAGGTAAGGATAAGATGTCAAGAAAGACGATTAGCCTATGGCTTGCGCTTTTTATGCTGACAACGGTATTTTCTAACCTGGTGAGCTTCGCTGCACAATCGGATGAGGGCAAGCTGCAAAGCGGAAGCGGCGAGGGTACCTATGAAGTATATCCGCTGCCTCACAATGAGAGCTACTACGGAGGAAGCTTTACGATTACGGATGAGGTGAATCTCGTTATCGAAAGTGAAATTGATGCTGCAACGACTCATCTGATTGAGAGCATTCTCTCATCAAAATCGATTGAGGCGACACGGTCGGATTCGGCGGTGCCAGGTCAGACGAATGTGCTCATCGGCGTCCGAAATTCGGGTGGAATCGTAAACGCCTACTTCGATCAACATGTGAAGTATGATGCTGCTATTTTTAGCAAAAATGACGCTTACGTATTGGATATCGACAAGAAGCCCGCGCAAGCCGGCAGCATCGCGATACTCGGGGCAAGCACGGACGCCGCTTATTATGCGCTTGCTACTTTAAAGATGATTTTTGACCAAATGCCGGGGAAGAGCATTCAAACGGTAAAATACGAGGATTATTCCGATGCGAAGTGGAGGGGGTTTATCGAAGGCTTCTACGGATTTCCATGGTCGCATGAGGACCGGATCAGCTTAATGCGCTTTGGCGGCACGGTCAAAATGAATTCGTATATTTTCGCGCCAAAGGACGATAAGTATCATAACTCCGCTTGGAGAACGCTGTATCCGGCAGCTGAATTAGCGAAAATCAAAGAGCTTGTTGATGTCGGACACGAATCCAAAACGCAGTTTGTATGGGCGATTCATCCCGGCTTCAACATGATCAATTGGAACAATTATGACGCGGAGCTGCAAACGCTGCTTAATAAGCTCGATCAGCTTTACAGCGTTGGCGTGCGCCAATTCGGCCTGTTTATGGACGATATAAGTACGGCGCAATCGCTGGCGGACAAGGACAAACATGTGAAGCTGATTACGGATGTCGCCAAGTGGGTCACAGCGAAGGGCGATGTCAAATCGTTGATCTATTGCCCGCCATTTTACAATCAGGGCTGGACGGGAGAATCGGGCAAGCCTTATCTTCAAGCACTGCGCGGCGTTCCGCAAAACGTGGAGATCATGTGGACCGGGAGAGGCGTCGTGGGCACGGTAAATACGGCCGATATGCAGTGGCCGAAGGATGCCCATGGCAGAGACCCTTATGTGTGGTTGAACTGGCCGGTTAATGATTATAAGGATTCGAGACTGATGCTGGGCAAAGGGGAAGTACTAAGCCCAGGCACGCATAATATTTCAGGCGTCGTATCCAATCCGATGGGGCATGCGGAGCTGTCAAAAATAGCGTTATTCGCCGTTGCCGATTATACGTGGAACGTGGATGATTTTAACAGCGATGAAAGCTGGATAAATTCCTTTGATTATGTTGCGCCTGAGGCTGCATCCGAGCTTAATGCGATCGCTTACCATCTAAGCGATCCATCGCCAAGCGGGCATGGTTTGCAGGTGGGGGAGTCGGAAAATATAAAGGCTGAGCTTGAGCAATTTTCAAGCCGGTTTGCGGGCGGGCAATCGGTTGAAGGGGTTGGGCAGACCTTGATTGCTGAATTTGAGCATGTGCTGCAAGCCATCGAGTCGTTCAGAGAAAAAAGCCAAAACCCGAGCATGGTCGAGGAAATTGACCCGTGGCTGAGCAGCCTGCGCTATGTCGCTGAATCAAGCAAATATGCGGCGCAATCCGCTATTTCGCTTCAAAAGGGTGAGCTGGGCGCCGCGTGGGAAGGACTTGCAAAAGCGACGAATGCCTTATCCGAATCGAAGAAGATGAAGATCAAAAAATTAAACTACCCCGATGTAACGGTAGAAGCGGGCGCGAAGCGGCTCGTTCCTTTTGCCGAGCAATTACTCAGCAAACTGGATGCGCAAATTTACACGGCGATTGACCCTGCATTTGTTATACCGCTTCCTGTGAGCTCGTACGGCTCGCCAGCTGGACTAAATCAGATGATTGATGGAGACAGCAGCACATCGATCTATTTCCAAACGCTGCAAAAAAACGGCGATTGGTACGGGATCGATTTTGGCAAGACGATTAAAGTACAAGATATTGCGATTACGCAGGGCAGAACGGATACGGATCATGATATTTTTCAGAGAGGCATTCTTGAATATTCGAATGACAATCAAGCCTGGACGGCAATTGGCGAGGAAAGATCAGGCTTTGGCATTACGGCGAATGAGCTTGATCTGGAAGCTAGATATGTCCGGTATCGGTTGACGCATGCAGGAATTCCCGGCGGAAAGCCCGACTTGTGGACAGCGGTTAGAGAATTTACGGTAAATGCGGATAAAGGGAAGGCAGCCATCTATACGAATGTGGAGGCGCTGAAGCAAAAGGCTGTTATTGCTGCCGATGCATCCGCCGAGCTAAACAGCATTGGCCAATTGACGCTGGAGCCTTCTCAATACGTAGGCATAAAGCTGCCTTCAATTGCGAAAATATCGGATATTACCTTTGAAGGCACAGCGTTACAAGCCGTGCTTGAATTATCGGTAAACGGCGTGGAATGGAGCGAAGCAACCGCGGGAGGCCCGTATAATAATGCCGCTTATATAAGGTTAATAAACAAAGGGGATGATCCTATTCCATTTGAATTAAGCAGGCTAACGGTCAGGCTGAATAAGTTTTCCGAGCCGGTTGTCACCCATAATTACGAGAGCGTCTACCAAGGCTCGCTGCAAGATATTTTTAATGGGAAATTGGAAAATAAAGTTTGGTTCGGCGGCGAACAGAGGCTTGGCAAATACGTGCAAGTCGATTTGGGCGGAATCGTCCGTGTACAGAACGCAGCGGTTGTCATCGGCGACGGAGAAGGGGATTATTTTCGCAAGGGTGATCTGCAGCTTTCGGTAGACGGCCAAAATTGGGAAACGATTCATAGCTTTAACAATCCGAATGATCGCAGCCTGAATTTTCCTGAGCATGAGGTTCCATACCGCTATAAGCGTGTTCAAGTGGATAACAAACCAGCTAGATATATCAGGCTAATCTCTACCGTAAATGACTCCTCGTGGCTAGCGCTTAATGAAATCATCGTCAATGAGGGCTTGCCAAATACGGGACGGGAGAATCCTTCCATTCAAGCAAGCCCGCAAGGGAGCTTAGGCAATGAAGCGGAAGCTGCAATCGATCATAAGCTGTCAACCTTCTATACTCCGGTGGCAGGTGCGGGGGCAGGTGCTTTGAACTACAAGCTATCGAATGAAACGGTGCTAAGCAAGGTTATTATTATGCAAAGCCCGCTCGGAGGTTCGAATGCGGAGGTTTCGATAAGAGACTTGAAAGGGTGGCATCAAGCAGGCGCTTTAACGCAATCGTTCAACGTCATTGACACAGCAAAGTACGAAAATGTGCTGGAGGTGAAGCTTACGTGGGACGGAGCCGTAAAACCAAAGATTCATGAAATGATCCCTGTGAAGCGGGATGGTGAAGTCGTTGTTCCAGAAGGGACGCATTCGGAGTTAACGGGTGCCGGATCAGCTGCGGGAGGCCAAACCTTTGGTGTCCGGCTTGGTCTAAAGAGTGTGGCTGACAGCGTCTACGCGCTTGACATTACGCTGGATTATGACGTGAATACGCTGGAATTTGTGTCCTCAAAGTCGCTGAAAGAAGGCGTTGCACTGCTGGACGCGGCAAAGCATACGCCTGGTCAAATCCGGCTGCTAATGGTCAGCGAAGGGCCCGCGAATGCGATCAAGGGCGATGCACAGCTATTAGAGCTGTCCTTCAAAGCCAAAACGGTGGCACAAACGACAGAAAGCTGGATTATAGCATCCAAAATAGTTATGGGAGATGAAGAGGGGGCGGAGAAGGAGGCAGCAGGCGCAGCCTACCGTATTCAAGTAACCGCAGCTCCTGTTGGCATTCCGGGTGACGTGAACAATGATGGAAAAGTGTCGATCGGCGATCTTGCCATTGTTGCGGCAAATTACGGCAAGGATACGAGCAGTTTGGACTGGGCGCAAGTGAAGCATGCGGATCTAACAAACGACGGTATAATCAATATTGACGATTTGGCGCTGGCAGCACGGAGGATTTTAGAGTAACAGGTTAGAGAGTGAAGGAGCATTCTGTTAGGGGAATGCTCCTTTTTTGTTTTACCCTAGTATCGCTGAGAGATTTCTACGAGTCGTCTGACTCCTTCCCGCAATTGTCCTTCACTTACGAAGGAATAGCTTAAGCGAATCCAAGACCGCATCTCTCTATGCGGATCGCAGATTATACCCGGAATAAAGGAGATGGATTGCCGGATGCTTTCGTTCAAAAGCTCTTCCACGGGAAGCGTATCGGGAAGCTTAAGCCACAAATTAAAGCCTCCATTTGGACTAACCCAGCTCCATCCGGAAGCGGACAATTCCTTCTCAACGATTTCTTTTCGTATTTGGAGGGCGATACGCAGTTTGTCGAAGTGCTGCGTCATCCGCTCGGACTGGAAGTAATGTAAAAATATTTTCTGATTGACGAGCGGCGTTCCGTTATCAGCCAATGACTTTGCGGTAATTAACGGTTTCATGACGGATGGACGGCATATAACGGCACAAATGCGCAGTCCAGGCGCCACATACTTGCTGAAGCTGCGGAGATAGACTACCCAGCCATCTGTGTCGTAAGAAAAGAAGGGCTGAGGCGGCGGCTGATCAAAATACATTTCATGAATCGCGTCGTCTTCGACTAGTAAACACCGATACCGCTCCGCCAGCTCGACAAGCTGCTTGCGCTGGGCGGCAGGAACCGTATATCCTGTCGGGTTATGAAAGGTAGGATTCATATAAAAAATACGGGGCCGATATTTTTGCATGAGCATTTCAACTTTCTCCAAATCATAGCCGCTCGGGTAAATGTCGACAGGGAGAAACCTAGCCCCTTGTCGGAGGAAAATATCGAGCGCAGCGCTATAGGTAGGTCTCTCGACCAAGATGAAATCCATCGGTTTGATGTACATTCGGGAAATTAAATCAATAGCTTGCTGGCCCCCGGTCGTAATCAACAGATCGTTTGGTGTCAGTTCAAAGCTGTGGTATTGCATCAAGTAGCGGCATAAGAACACGCGCAGCTCTTCGTCCCCTTGTACGCTTGCGTATGTTCCCATTAATTTTGGATAGATGTCAAAAACTTTTTTAACATAGTCGGATAGATATAGATTCGGCAGCAAATTCGGATCAATAAGCGATTGGGAGAACTGGTATACGGCAGGTATCTGCTGGATTTCTGACAAGGCGTTTTTTAAGTGGCCGGAAGAGATGATTGGACTTATCTCCAGTTGCTCCTCGTATAGAACAGGCTCCGGTTGATCCGGGCTCACATAATAACCTGATTTTTCTTTTACATAAACCTTCTCGTTTTGCTTAAGCAGCTGATAGGCTCGAAGCACCGTCAGCCGGTGTACCTTAAGGTCTTGGGCGAGCAGCCTAATCGAAGGGAGCTTGTCATGAGCCTTCAGCTCTCCACGCTCGATCTTGGTCGCGATGTAATCGTAAGCTTGTCTGAAAAGCAGCTTGTTCTCATTCGTGGATGACTGTGACTTCTTCATTATTTCTCCCCCCTCATAAAGCTTATTATATATGATGTCCACTTCATCTGTTCTGCTAACCCGCATCTGTTCTATTCCCTGCCTTGTATAATACGTAGCAAGAGGGGGAACATCCATGATTATATTTAACTATTTGCTTATTTGTTTTATTTTTGGCACGACGTTTTTAGCCATCAAGATAGGAGTCGATGCTTCAACACCGCCTTTCTTCTCAGCGGGAATACGGTTTTTCGCAGCAGGCCTGCTTGTGTTCCTATGGCTGGCTTGGAACAAGAAAGCTAGCTTTGCTCTGCTCTTTCACAAAGAAATGCTGCTAACGGGAATCGGGCTGACGTTCGGTACCTTCTCGACTTTGTACTGGGCCGAGCAGTATGTCTCATCCGGTATCGCCGCCGTTTTATCAGCTACCGCGCCTATGATTATTCTCGTGCTGCAAGTACTTGTCTTGCGGCAAAAGACGTCGGCACGCTCCGTATTCGGAAGCGTTTTAGGATTTGCTGGAATCGTCTTATTGCTGCTGCCGCGCCTTACATTATCCGCTGATTTAGGATGGATGATCGGCTGCGTCGCGATTTTATTCGGACAGCTCTTCTATGCATCGGGTACCCTTTATTCGAAACGAGTCATTCAACGCTTCCCGCAAGCATCGCCCATAGCGCTTAACGCGGCTCAGATGATTTGGGGAGGCTTGCTGCTGCTTATTTTGTCATCGGTCACAGAACAAGTGGACATCCAGAGCATGTTAACGACCAAAGCAATCGGGTCTTTGCTCTACTTAATCGTTATCGGGTCAATGGTTGGACACAGCCTGTTCTACTGGCTTATTGCCAAAACAAATCCCATATTCCCGGCAACTTGGTTTTATGTTTCACCGACGATTGCCCTCGTGCTAGGGTTTTTATTATATGGAGAGACCATTAGCTGGTTATCGATAATAGGGGTGTTTACGATAATCACGGGAACCGTTTTTGCCAATCTGGACAGCTTGAAGTTATTGCTGTGTAAGAGGGGGACGGCAGACATGATGCCCGCTAGAAAGGCTGATGCACACGGGATAATCCACCCATCGAAATGAGCCTCTGAACCGCCGGTTTCTGAAAATAGAGCTAGAAGCTAGCTCTATTTCTCCCGTCCCATCTAATGAGCTTCTGGGCCTCCGAAAGCTGAAATTAGCTATAGCTAACCCCAAGAAGAAAAGATCCAGCGATATCGAAAAGATTTTTATGTTCAGTTAAGGCTCTCTTAAGTAATCATGTGGATAATAAAGGAAAAACAAATGGAGGACGTTATGACGATCCGTTTGAGGTTGACTTTATTTTACGCAGGTATTTTGGCAGCCGCATTACTCGTTTTTTGTATAGCCTTGTATAGCTTTTTGCAGTTCTACATCTTTATTGATCTGAAGTCTTCGCTCAAAGAGCAAACGGAAACCTTTCAGGAATATGTGAAATACAAACTGAAAATTGATCCGACAGGCTGGCATTTATTAGTACAAGTAGATGATTTCGATACGGTGCAGTCAGGCATGTATGTACAGGTTATAAATCTGATGAATGGCAATAAAATGAGATCAAGAAACCTAGGAAACGCAGAGCTGCCCTATTCCCATACGAATCTTGAAGAGAGAAAGCAAGGCTACTTCGTTACGGCAAAAATCGAAAATTCACTTTTTATCATATACAATGACCCATTAATGGTTGAAGGAAATGTAATTGGGGTTTTACAGACCGCTTATCATATAGGTGTCATAAACAAATTTTTCACTATTTTGCGATGGCTTCTTTTTTCATTATCGTTATTTATAGTAGCCATAGCATCATATATCGGTTGGTTATCTGCCAAACAATCTTTAAAACCGATCTACTCGCTGATCGAGGAGACGAAGCAAATTCAAAGCAGTGAGGATTTGGGTAAAAGAGTGCGCTTTCATCATAAGGGAGACGAGGTCAGTCTCTTAGGTACGACGATCAATGGAATGCTTGAACGCATTCAAACGATGTACGCTGAACTAGACAGATCATTTTTAAACCAACGTCGCTTTGTAGCGGATGCCTCGCATGAATTAAAGAGCGGATGCGAATCTACGAATAAAGAAAGAGCGCTTTGAGATTAAGCCAATCATAGAGACAGTTGTAAGAACGGCACACTTAATGCCTAAATCGGTTATTTTTAAGGTTGAAAATCTGGAGTCGATTGAGAACCTTAATATTGCTGGCGATAAAGATTACGTACAGCAGCTCTTTTTTATTTTTCTTGATAATGCTTTTAAATTCACTAAGGGAGGGTTGGTTGAGTTTAAGCTATCAACGACAGAGGATGAGATTCTATTCAACATCATGGATAGTGGTATTGGCATGGATGCCACTGAAGTATCCCATATATTCGAACGATTTTATCGCGCTGATCCTTCAAGAGGAAATACGCCGGGAACCGGTCTTGGATTATCGATAGCAAAATGGATATTGCATGAGCATAATGGCAGTGTCGATGTATGGAGCAGCCTCCATAAAGGAAGCTCGTTTATTATTAAATTGCCTATTTCTAAAGCAAGTGATCGAGCGGACTAATTAAATAATGTTGAATTTTAAAACTAAAAAAGAAGCAACATTATTCTATTTTTTAACGTTTATGAGAATATGTAGTTTGTTCAATAATACGATGCTGCAGGAGGAATCGATTTGAAGCTGTTCGGAAGGGTGTTATTATTTTTAGCTGCCGTATACTTTATGTATCAAGGTTATTCTACCTATACATTTAGTGCTAGAAGCTACGATGGCAGTATGGGGATCTATAAATTTAGCTGGCTATTTATTCCTGCTACTGACTACCACTTACATACTTACGGTACCGTTTTTATTGTTATAGGCATCTTATTTGCACTCACTCCGCTCGTCCTTCATAGGCTTTCTTTAAAAAGAAATAAGAGTACATAGAATAAAAAATGATTAGCAAGAGGTACATATAAATGAAAAACCAAAAGCTGATTTACGGCAATGGCTGCAATTTTACGTCTCTAATACTGTCCGGCTTACCTCTCGTTAGGCAACGAGTGGATTCAAGCTTCAGTCGCGCCTAATGCCATCTATGCCGGAGAGTTGTGGCTCGGATTGGAGCAGGCTTGCCAGTGGAACCTGGATTTCGATAATGAGGATGGGTCTGTGATAGAGTCCAGTTTAGCAGTAATGATCAAAAAGCAGAAACAAGCGTAAAAAATCACGTGCCAAGGCTGACGACGTTGTTACGTAGCAGCCTTATTTGACGTTTACTGTGATGAGATTTAATGGTTGCCCACAAAAAATGATACAAGCTCCGATGAAATTAGCTTTGAATTGAGCTTTTTGGTATGGCCAAGTCCTTTTTTGCTCAGCAGCTTTGCTTTGGGGAGCACCTCTGCCAGTGCCTGAGCAGCGTGACGCAGCGCTGCGGGGCTTTCTGTACCTTCGAGCACCAGCGTAGGCATGTTAACAGTGCTCCACAAGTTTGCTGGCAGCGGCTTACCGTCCATATACCCATCCAATAATGCCGCATCGTAAGGGAGCGTGTGGGCAACGGCCATAAGCCTAGCCCAAACTCCCGGCATAATGCGCATTAAACCAATAACGAATGATGGAGCGCCCATGCCCTTGGTCATAAAATAGTTGATAGCTTCAGCCCGTTGATCAGCGGCGATAAGCTTCGTAACGTGATTGACGAAATCTTTCGGCGGCTTTCGATCCGCAGCATCGACCACAAATGGAGGCTCATGCAGCGCTAATTTCGTTATATTTAAGCCGCTCGCTGCTGCCTGCAGCGCAAGTGCCGCCCCTGATGACAACCCCCAAACATAAGCCGAGCCTCCGGCTTCATTCATGATGGCTTGAAGATCTTCAATCTCCCGTTCTATGGCATAGGGCTGTGTATCTCCGCTATCTCCGCGTCCGCGGCGGTCGTAGTTATAGACCGTGAAGCGCTCTGACAACAAATTAGCCAGCTGAACCTGTCCGGGAAATTTCCGGTAGCTAAACGCGCCTGCTACCAAAATAAGCGCTGGCCCTTGACCAGCTTTGTCGTAAGCAATCTTCGTGCCGTCTTTTGATTTTATTGTGTACATGTTATATCTCCTTTGCTAATGCCGCTGAGTATGAGCCTTTACTAAGACGACGAACGATTGACGGCAAAATCGACACAGCAGCAATTATTTTTTGAAAAATAATTCAGCAATGTTTTATTTCCGGGCAAAGCTAGGCTCTGGCTTTTGTTTATTTTCTTATCAATCCAAAGAAGGCCTGAAACAATGTGCAAGCCGAATATCAGCTTCTTTTCCCGATAAACATTACACAGTAGAAGAGATGATCGCACAAGGGGAGAAGGTCATATCAAGGATGATTGTGAAGGGTACGCATAAAGGCATATTTTTTGGAACAGCGCCTACGGGCAATTCCACCGAGCACGCGGGATCAAGCGTTTTTTTTACAAGATGTTCACCTATTTATTGTTTAGCCCAAGGTAAATTTTAGAAACTAATTGGATGATAAATACGTTTAAGGTTAGGGGCGGAGGTTTGAGCACTAAAGCTTAAAGGGGAGAAGAGAATGTTCAAGCTATTTGGCATTAGAAAAAAGAAGCAAGCTCTTTCGCTTGAGGAACAGATGCAACTTATGTTTTACTAGCTTAAATCTATATCAAATTTCCGGAAATATAGAGGTGCAGAAGATGAAGAGGATATTGCTGTCCTTGTTAGTTTTATTATTTCTTTGTTCGTGTCAAAAACAATTCAGCGCGGAAGTATGGAAAGATGAACCTGAGCAAAGAAATAGTATGGTAGATCATCTAATTAATAGAGGCGAGTTGAAAGATAAAACGGAGAGCGAAATTATAAGCTTATTAGGCGAACCGGAGCAAAAGATCGAAGAACCCAATCATGAATTTGTATATTACTTGGGGAGAGCGGGTCTGGGAGTTGACGACAGTCTGCTCAAATTGAAATTCGGCAAAGATGGTAAGCTAGAAAGCCATCTAATAACCCATGATTAGAGTGACACCAAATAAGCCATCTTTAGAACGCTAAAACGTTCCATTAGATAGCTTATTTTCATTGAATCATTCCATTCTTATTTGGACAGCACACGTCTCTCTTAGCTACAATGAAAATAAATCATAATAAATGGGGCTGTGGCGAAATGATCTATGATAAAATCACGAATGCAGGGCTGTATGCTTTTCCTAACGTTCGATTAATGAAGGCTGTTGCGGATATGAGCCATAATCTGCACGGTGAAGCGGCCGAAACAAATGATTTTAAAAAGAACAGCCTTTTATTTACGACGGTCCCCAAAGGGGAAAAACGATTCGAAGCGCATCGGAAGTTTATCGATATTCATGTCGTTCTAGAGGGAAGAGAGTACGTGGAGGTAAGCGATGTTGAGCGGCTTTCCGATTTGACGGAGTACGATCCGGAGCATGATATTCAATTCGGCGATGCATCAGCGGGGCATGCCTTCAAAGGTTACTTAGAGCCAGGCTACTTCCTCATTTGTTTTCCTGAGGACACACATTTGGTGGGAGCTCATGAGCAGGCTGAACAAACGGTGAGAAAAATCGTCTATAAAATCGAAGCTTAACAAGAAAGAGCCGCACCCAGTACTGGGACGCGGCTCTTGTTATTTGTTCAGTTCGACATCCACCAATATATCGGGATGAACAGGAGGGAGGTCACGATGCCAGCTACGCCCATCGCAAAGCCGCTCATGCTGCCTTGCATTTCGGAATCTCGAAGGAGCTTTGCCGTACCGATGCCATGTGAGGAGGTGCCGATGGCAACGCCAATCGCAATGCCATTTGTCAGCCGAAGCGAGGTTAACAGCTTCTTTCCGAACATGCTGCCAAAAAGTCCGGTAAGGACGGTTAATACGGCAGTTAGCTCAGGCAGTCCTCCCAGCTGGCGTGAAATTTCTAACGCAATAGGGGAGCTCACCGACTTTGGAAGCATGCTCAGCAAGATTTCACGGCTGCCGCCGAGCAGGGCAACAAGAGCGGCGGCGCTTGCGATGCTCGTAAGCGAGCCGACGGTTATCGCGATTAGAATGCTGATGAAATGTTTTTTGATCAGTCCAACGTTTTTGTATATCGGCACGCCGAGCGCCACTGTCGCGGGTCCGAGCAGGAGGGTAAGGACATCTCCGCCTGCTTTGTAGGTTTCATAGGGAATGTGAAAGCTAAGCAGAAGCAGAATAATGAACCCCGAGCATAGAAAAAGCGGGTGCAGCCAGCGCCACCGAAGATGGATGAGCTGTGCGGCGGCATAGGCGGCAACGCTAAGCGTAATGCCAAATAACGGCTGATTGATCCATGCTTGCAGATTCATTCCGCACCGCCTTGTGTTTCTTTTCTCAGCAGCTTAGCCGTAACGAACCCGGTTGCCAGAAGGGAGGCTACAGCGCTCCCGATAACGCCTATTCCAATCGACAGCCAATTGGATCCGATCAGCGGGAAAAAAACCATCGTCCCTACCAAAAATGGAATAAAAAACAGCATCATATGCCCAGTTAGCCAGCCTGCTGCCTGCTCCACCCACTCCAGCTTGATTAACTTCGTAAATAACGCGACGAGAAAAAGAATAAGACCGATGACATTGCCGGGCAACGGGATGTGAAGGCTCAGATGAAGCCAGCTTCCCAGCAAATTAAAGGCTAGTAATATAGCGAATCCTAACATAATGTCTCCTTTTTTTTGAAAATGCTTCAAGCGCAAGTAAAGTTAATTTGCCGGCAGCCGGATGCTAATGGTCGTTCCTTCCCCCAGCTGGCTGTCAATCTCAAGTCCGTATTGCTCCCCAAAATAAAACAGAATGCGATCATGCACGTTCTTGATTCCTATATGCGCCTCGTCGAGCGTGTCTGACGGCTGAGAGAGACGGTATCGGAGCTGCTTTAGCTGCTCCTCACTTATGCCGACGCCGTTATCTTTGATCATAATCAGCATCTCATTGCCGGAGCGAAGTGAGGATACTTCAAGCTGACCGGGGCCGCTGCGGCGTTCCAAGCCATGCACGATGGCGTTCTCGATCAAAGGCTGCAGCGAGAAATGCATCACCTGAACGGTTTCGCTATTTGGCGCTAACCGCTCGATATATTGAATTTTATCCCCGAAGCGCAGCTGTTGTATTTTGACATACAGACGGATGTGCTCCAGCTCCTCCTTAAGCGTTACCGTATCCTTGCCGGTTTGAATATGGATTCGAAACAGCCGCCCGACAGTACCGACCATCTCGCCAATATCGCGCTGCCCGTTTATGACCGCCTTCATCTGGATGGACTCCAGCACATTTGCAAGAAAATGCGGATTGATTTGGCTCTTTAGCGCGCCAAACTGTGCGACCTTTTGCTGAGCCTTCGCCATTGAAGATCGTTCAATATAGTTTTGCAGATCCTCGACCATTTTGCGGATGCCTTGATACAGAACGCCGAACTCATCCTGACGGTCACTGCTTAGATCAACATCAAATTTGCCCATGCCGACCATTTTGACCTGCCTGCTCAATAAAATAATCGGCTTTGTTACGCGCTCCGACAAGATGTACATGAACAAAATGGCAGTGCCAAGCGATAGAATGGCTAACGTTAAAATGATTTTTCCAAGTATAGCGGCTTGCTTTGTCATCTCCTTCTCCGCGATATACTGGATGACCTTCCAATTCGAATAACCAGAGGTTACAAAATTGATATAAGACTTGGTATCGGCTACATGGGCATAAAAGCTGCCGGAGTCTTCCTCCAAAAAGGTTCGGAGCGTATTATCCTCTAAAGAAACGGATGTGTTAATGTCTGCGTTTGCATCGGAATGGTAAGTGATGCCGCCTTTATCATCGATAATAATGAAATTGCGTTTGCTCGTCTCGGATAACTTCAAGATTTCCCGCAAAGAATCGAGGCGAATGTCGATGAGCATGACGCCTAACGGCTGCTTGCTGCCGACCTTGTTGATCACCCTCGCGATGGAGATCACCGGCTCCTTGGAGTTGGTTCGGTGAAAAGGAATATGGCTGCCAAAGAGGATGACGCCGCCTTTTTTCTGCTGAGTCTGAATATACCAATCCTCTTTGGTGAAGTCTTTAAAGTCGTAATCGGCACGGTTGAAATTTGCGGAATAAAAGACGCGGGAGCCCGCATAAATCTGCACGCTGTCGACATTTTTAATCGTCATTTCGATCGAGCTGATGAAATGCTCAATCGTATTGCCGTATTGAATGCTCTGGTCGTTGCCCGTATTGTCTTTGCTGTTCGTCCAATGCTCAAGCGCAATTTGAAGCCGGCTATCCATTTGGGCATTAAGCGTGCCTTTCTCGATGCTTTGCAAATACTGGTCAATATTAAAGGAGAGATTGTTGAGAATAAGATTGGAGCTGCTTTGATATTCGTTTTTGACGGCCTGATTTGAAAATATGTAAATGATTGCCGATATGACGAGCAGTGGAATGGTGATTGTTAAAACCATGAGCACAAAAATTTGATGATTGACATGCTTCATTCGGTATTGGTAGGTGGACCTGCCTAATTTTCTCACGGGGTCACCATCCTGATTGTTTTCTGTAATCGGTCGGTGTCATATTCGTAATGCTTCTAAACGTTTTGACAAAATGCTTATAGCTCTTATAGCCGCACATCGTACACACATCAGTGATCAAATAGTCCGGCTTCCTCAAGCATTCCTGCGCAAATTGAATGCGAATCTCGGTGACGAAGCGCATGTAGTTTTTGTCGAGCTTCCGCTTGAACAGCCGGCTCAAATATGAGGGATTGTAGAAGAAGCGGTCAGCAACCATTTGCAGCGTAATCTCTTGATCGATATTTTGCTTGATGAAGGACTCGATATGCTCAAAGATGATGACATCCTGTTGGTGGTGCTGCGTTAACCCTTCTGTATAAACGAGCCCCAAATGCACCATCCATCTGCCCAGCCACTCAAAAAGTGCTTCAAGCGTTGGGAAATCGTCCACGAATGTAAGGTTCAAAAGCTTTTCGCTATAGACGCCTTCAATATGAATGCCGTTTTTATGGGCAAATCGAATCGTAACGCTGATTAATTCTTGTAAATAAGCAAGCGCTTTTTCATAAGAAGCAGAGGAAGTTTTACTCAAAACCGCATGGGCCAGCCGCTGCATGAGCAGCTCGGTCTCTAGTTTATTGCCGCTTTCCAAGCAGGCAACGATCCGTTTACGGTCATTTTCATCCAGCTGGATAAGGGCTGCTTTGGTTGATAGGGAAGCGTCTCCCAAGCGGTCTGCAAGGAATACGCAGCGGCCTGCCTCATAAAAACGCTCATACAGCGCTTTATCCGTTTGATGCAGCAGCTTATTCATTTGGGATAAATCGGATGTAAGCTTGCCTAACGCCATGAACAGGGAGGTCTGGTGCTTATTGCCAGCGCTAATTAGCATAGGCTCCAATTGATCCTGTATGCTCCCGGCTATAGAGACTTCGATTTCGCTAGCGTTATTAGCTGGCAACGCAATCATGCCATAGAGCTTCGTTTTATAGGCATAGGTGAGAATATGGCGCGGAATAGGGCAGGGAAAAAGAGTTTGTGCCGCATCCGATAGGAACGCCTCGGCTTGCTGCCTGCCCCAGCTGCTAGGCTGCGTATGCGCTTCCAGCAACGGCAGCCATGTTAATGCAAATGGCTGGTATACATACGAGTCGCACTTCCATTCGCATAACTCGCCGATCATAGATTCATCAACCTCGGCATGCTCATCCTCAAGCAGAAGCTTCACGAGCTCGCTCCCTCTGAGCTTCGAGCTTTGCTTCATCTCCGTCTCCAAAATAGACAGGCTTTGCTGCTCATGCCGCTTCTGCTTAAGTATTTCCATGCCATCTTTTATGGTTGCCAGACTCTCCTCATACTCTAGTGGCTTGAGCAGAAAAGCATGGACTCCGCCCGCGCGGATCGCGCGCTGCGCATATTCAAAATCATTAAAACCTGTCAAAATAATAAATAGCGTACCGGGCAGCGTCACGCGGATCTGCTCGATCATTTGAAGGCCGTCCATCTCAGGCATCCGAATATCAGTGATGACGAGATCAGGCTTCTCTCGGAGAGCAAGCGCAAGACCGTCCTTTCCGTTCTCTGCTTCAATAATGGAATGAACCTCAAGCTCTTCCCAGGAAAAATAATGTTTTAATCCCAACCGTATAATGGGTTCATCCTCTACAATCATTAGTTTAAACATGATATTCCCTCCTGAAGGATATGCCTATAGTGGATTTCTTCGATAGATGTAATGAATTATAACATGCTAATAGAATGATAGAAGGAACATGTCAGAATACGACCATGAATGTCAATCGTAAGGGATTCTTCTAAATTTACAAATGTTTTATGATTAGCGCAAGGGATAAGACGTTCTCATTTTATTCCAAAACATAATGGGGGGTATTCGAATGACGGTTATGAAAAAAGGACTTATGACGATTGTAGGTGTCGCTTTACTAGGCATGCAGCTTGCAGCCTGCGGAAACTCGAACACGAATACGAATGCGACAAATGCGCCTAGCAATACAGCCAGTGATACGCCTGCTGCTACCGAAGCAGCCGCCAAGCCCGTTGAAATTACGTGGTGGAACTTCCCAACTTTCCAAGCGCTGGACGGAGAGGTCGGCAAATATGAGAAAGAAATTATTGCCGCATTCAATGAGAAAAACCCGGAAATTAAAGTTAATTTAGAAATGATCACCTTTGAAGGCGGCCCTGAGAAGCTGAATGTCGCGATCGCATCCAATACAGCGCCTGATGTCATCTATGATGCACCTGGACGCATTATCGATTGGGGCAAAAAGGACTTGCTTGCTCCGCTGAATGATATGGTAACCGATGAAGTGAAAAATGATATTTCGCCAGCCTTCTGGAAGCAGTCGAGCGTAGGCGATCAAATTTATATGTATCCGATTAATACCGCGCCGTTCATGATGGCTGTCAATAAAACGATTTTCGAGAAAATCGGTGCGCTGGATCTGCTTCCGCTGAACAAAGAGGACAGAACTTGGACGTTTGACGAGTACAAGAAAGCGCTGCAAGCGGTTAAAGAGAAAGCGCCGGAGGTTATTCCAACCGGGTTTTTCGCCAAAAGCCAAGCTGGAGATCAAGGAACACGCGCATATATCGCTAACCTAGGCATATCCAGATTTTTGAATGAAGATAATTCCGCAGTAGCCATTAATACAGACAATGCCGCAAAGGCGCTGGATTGGATCGTTCAAGCGACCAATGATAAATTAAGCGTCGCTGGCGCAGCCTCGCTTGCTGCGGCAGATGTGAACGATTTGTTCCTGCAAGGCAAGCTTGCCTTCACGCTGAACTATTCCGCTGTTCTTAAAGCGCAAAACGTATCCAAAAAAATGGTCGAGTTTGAAGATGTGTTGCTTCCGTTCCCTACAATGGACGGTTCCGAGCCTAAGCTTGAGCCTTACCTTGGCGGCATGGCCGTGTTCAACAACGGCAATGAGGATAAAATTGCAGCTTCCAAAAAATTGATCGATTTCATCGCGAATGATGCGGTATACGGCAAGAAAAACTTGATTCAAACCGGCGGGCTATCCGTTCGTAATTCCGTAACTGGCCTGTATAACGACCCAGAGTACACTTACGCGGAATATGCACGTAAATTCACGACGGATGCACCAACAATCGCAGACGGTTATGCCGATATCCGTACGTTCTGGTTCCCTGAATTGCAGCGGGCATTGATCGGCGGCGCTACGGGCAAAGAAGCTTTGGACAGCTTTGCCAAGAGTGCGAACGAAGCGATTGCCAAAGCAAAAGCAGCTGCAAAATAAAAAACATGGCGTCCATGAGAGAGTAGAGTGCGCGAGTGCTCTGCTCTTTTTAAAACATCGAAGAATGGGGAGAGGGAAATGGAGGCAACCGTCCGCAAAACGAAAGGTTATGTGCTGCGCGATTGGCTGATGAGCTATATCTTTTTACTGCCGGCGTTTGGATTTTTTCTGCTCTTTGTCGCTTATCCAATGGTCAAAGGGATTTATATCAGCTTTTTTGATTACTCGTTGAGAGACTTTAATTTTATTTGGTTCGACAACTATATTTCGCTGGTTCATAACGAGACATTTTTGAAATCGATGAGAAATACGCTTCTGCTTGTTGTCATTACCGTACCGATCGTTATCGTGTTCTCTATATTTGTAGCGGTCAATATTTATAAGAAAAAAGAGTTTGCGAGATCCTTCTTTCGAGGCGTGTTCTACTTGCCGGCCGTATCCTCTGTCGTCAGCATTACGGTCGTATGGGGCTGGATCTACCATCCGAACTACGGCATTCTCAATTACCTGACAAGCTTGTTCGGCGCTGAGCCTATTTCTTGGCTTGGGGACACGAGGACTGCGCTGCTCGCGATTATCGCCGTTTTAATTACGACATCCGTTGGTCAGCCGATCATTCTGTATGTCGCATCGCTTGGCAACATTCCAACCTCCTACATTGAAGCGGCGGAGCTTGACCGCGCGACGCCTTGGCAAATTTTCCGGAAAATTGTTTGGCCGATGCTGATGCCTACCAATTTGTATATTATCGTGATCACGACGATTAATACGTTCCAGTGTTTTGCTTTGATTCAGCTGCTTACCTCGGGAGGTCCCGTTTACAGTACATCAACCGTCATGTATGGCGTATATGAGCAAGCATTCGTACTCGGGCATTTCGGCAACGCCTCCGCGATGGGTGTTTTACTCGCAATCGTCATTGGCATCATTTCCATTATTCAATTCAAATACTTTGGCAGCGATGTTGAGTACTAAGGGGGGGACATCATGAGTGCATACCATTCATTAGAAATGAAAACAACGATGATGCAGCCAAACAAAAAAAGCGCATGGAAAAAAGATTTTACCGTATCGAAAGTGCTGGCTGGCATCCTTTTAATATTGGCTACTCTATTTTTTATCTTTCCTTTCTATTGGGTCGTTTCCGGCTCCTTTAAGCTTCAGACCGTAGCGACCACCATTCCGCCAGAATGGTTCCCGCTCAAGCCAACGATGCAGAACTGGACGGAACTGTTCAAAAATCCGGTGGAGCGCTGGATGTTCAACAGCTTCATAATTGCCTTGCTGGAGATGATTGCGATCTGTGTCGTTTCATCGCTTGCCGGATATGTGCTTGCCAAAAAATCATTCCCCGGCCGCGTCGTTATATTTACGATGTTCGTGGCGGCAATGGCGCTGCCTAAACAGGTTATTTTGGTGCCGCTCTTTACGATGCTGGCCGATTTCGGCTGGGTGAACACGTATAAGGGACTTATTTTACCGGCGATCGGCTGGCCATTCGGCGTGTTTCTCATGAAGCAATTTGCCCAAACGATACCGGGCGAGCTGATCGAGGCAGCAAAGATCGACGGGTGCTCGGAGCTGCGCTTGTTTACAACGATCATATTGCCTTTGCTAAAACCAGCATTAGGCGCACTTGCTATCTTTACGTTCATTACGTCATGGAATGATTATTTCAGCCAGCTCATTATGACAAGGTCCACCTCAATGATGACGCTTCCGCTAGGCGTAGCAACGCTTAGAGGCGAATTCACGACAAACTACGGGCTTTTGATGGCAGGCGCGGCACTGGCCTCTATCCCCATGATCGCTATCTTCCTTTTATTCCAGAAGGCGTTTACGCAAGGCATTACGATGGGAGCCGTTAAGGGGTAAGGGCTTCGGGGATTGCTATATCAAAATTATCTAATAACGGAGGCTATTATACGATGAAACCATATGATTTGGATCGATTCAAAGGCATTACAATCGCGATGTATTCCAGCTACAACGAGCATGGCGAAATCAATAAAGAAGCGGCGCGGAAGCTGGCACGGCACTACGCTTCAACTGGTGTAAGCGGCCTTTATGTGGGAGGCAGCTCAGGCGAGGGGATGCTGCAATCCACGGAGGAGCGCAAGCAAATGCTGGAGGCGGTCATTGCGGAGGTAGGCCAAGAGCTTACGATTATTGCCCATGTCGGAGCGCCGTCAACGCGGGACAGCGTAGAGCTGGCGAAGCATGCGGAGCAAGCTGGCGCTCATGCCGTGTCGGCCGTGCCGGCAATCTATTACCGGTTATCTCCGCAAAGCGTCGAAGCGCATTGGCAGGCAATCGTGGACAGCACATCGCTGCCGTTTATTATTTATCATATTCCACAAACGACGGGCTTTCAGCTATCGAAGGGACTGCTCGTCAAGATGGCGGCACAAGGCAAAGTGATTGGCGTAAAGATCTCCGCTGAGAGCACGTTTGAGCTTCAGCAATTCAAGGCTGCCGGCGGCAAGGACTTCCTCGTATTAAATGGACCAGACGAGCAATATCTGGCTGGCCGGAGCATCGGCGCGGATGGGGGAATCGGCGGTACGTATGGCGTCATGCCGGAGCTGTTCTTAAAGATAGAGCAATGTTACGTACAAGGCAAAATGGCGGAAGCACAGAAGTGGCAGTTCATCGTTAATGAGCTTATTGTAGAGCTGCTGTCCTTCCCGTCCTTATATGGGGCATGCAAGGCGATATTGAAGCTGCGCGGCTTCGATACAGGCGAGCCTAGAATGCCGTTATTGCCTGTTGCAGCTTCCGATATGGACCGAATTGAACTGTTGAACGAAAGAATCTTGAATGATATATCGCAAGCAAAGAGCTTAGCGTAAACATTGATTGACTCGGAAAGGGAATAAGCCAATATGACTCGAATGAATGATATTTTTCCGAAGCAAGGGCTGATCGTTTCCTGTCAGGCGCTCGAACAGGAGCCGCTTCATGGCGGCGATGCGATGGCAAAAATGGCACGTGCTGCCGTAAGCGCAGGCGCCATCGGCATTCGAACGAACGGCGTACCGGATATTGTTGCGATTAAACGGGAAGTGGATGTACCGGTCATCGGACTCATTAAGCGGGATATGCCGGGCTCGGCGATCTTCATCACACCGACGCTGGAAGAAGTGAAGGCTATCGTAGCCGCCAAAGCGGATATCGTTGCGCTCGACGTGACGAACCGCGAAGGACGGTTGGAAACCGTAAAGGCATTGATCGAGTATGCCCATGAACATGGCGCAGCGGTGATGGCTGACATCTCTACGCTTGAGGAAGGGCTTGCAGCCGAGGAGCTTGGCGCGGACTTCATCGGCACGACCCTTTCGGGATATACGCCGTACAGTACGCAGCAGGAAACGCCGGATTTTGAATTGCTGGGGCAATTATGCAAAGCGGTAAACGTTCCGGTCGTTGCGGAAGGACGGATTTGGACGCCGGAGGATGCGGCGAAAGCGCTAAATACCGGAGCATCTTATGTCGTTGTAGGCAGTGCGATTACAAGGCCGCAGCTGATTACGGCGCGTTATGTCAGCGCGCTTCGTACGCGATAGGATGAAGGAGGGAAGCTTGTGGATTTGCAATGGTCTGATCCCCTAGCAGAGTATGCCATTGGCGTGGATATTGGGGGCACAAAAATAAATGCCGGCGTCGTAAGCGCGAAAGGGGATGTCCTGCACACTTTAAGCCTCAGCACCTTGGCTGGGCAAGCCAAAACAGCAGACCGTGTGCTGCAGGCTGTTCGGGAATTGCTGGCAGAGGTGAAAGCAGAGCAGCCAGCCATCCAGCTTAAAGGCATCGGCATTGGCAGCGCCGGGCAAATCGATTGGGCGCAGGGCAGCGTGCGTTCTGCCTCCGACCTTATTCCTCATTATGCAGGAACAGAACTGAAACGTATGGTGCAGCAGCAATTTCTTCTGCCAACCATTGTAGATAATGACGTGAATGTGCTTGCGCTGACGGAGAAATACCTTGGAGCGGCGCGGGGCGTCGACCATTTTCTTTGTCTTGCTCTAGGAACGGGAGTGGGCGGAGCGATCGTCGTTGACGGCCGCCTAGTTCATGGTTCATGGGGCGGAGCCGGCGAGCTTGGACATCTGTCAGTCGATTTTAATGGCAGGCCTTGCTTATGCGGGGGTAAGGGCTGCTTGGAGCAATATGCGTCTGGTACGAACATTGCCCGCCGGATGCAGGAAAAGCTCCAGATGAACGGCCGCCTCAGTGAAAATGTAGACGCACGCGAAGTGTTCGCAAGGTGGGAGGCGGGCGATCCGCTTGCCGCTGAGGTAATGGAGGAGACGGTGGCTGCGCTAGGCTCTGCCATCGCTTCCCTCATCCATATGTTTAATCCGGAAGTCATCGTAATCGGCGGCGGCGTTGCTGAAGCGGGCGAGCGTTTGTTCGCAGGAATTAGGGATGAAGTAAGCCGCCGGTCGATGCCGTCGATGATGGAGGGCGTACGGATTACTGCTGCCTATCGCGGCAATTTATGCGGCATGATCGGTGCGGCTTTGCAGGTGTGGGAATATGGGGAATCCTAATAGAAGCTTAAAAAGCGGGTAGTCAATCCATTGGCTATCCGTTTTTATTTTATTATAAATTATTCATTTTGAATAACTTTAACATAAATTAGTCATTATTTCTGATATAATATTCGAAAAGCGAACTTTTGTGGAGTGGGAGGATTTATATGAGGTTTAATACTGTACTGTACAAGCTCAAAGGACTCTACAAATTCGGGAAAACAGCTCCAAAGCTGCGCGGCAAAGTGTTTGTTAATCGAACAGGTGCGATCGAGGTCGGTAGAAACCTTTCCATCGTTGGGCATCCATGGGCTGTTCAAATTACGAGCACCAAGGGCGCAAACCTAACGATTGGGGATCATGTCTATATTAATGCAGGCGTTGGAATTGCAGCCAATAAGGAAATTACGATAGGCGATCATGTGAAAATAGGTCCAAGAACGAGCATTTTCGATAGCAATTACCATCGCATGGATAGCGCCGATAAAGGCGAGCTTAGCAAAAAGATAACGATTGGCAACAATGTCTGGATTGGAGCCGACTGCACCATTCTTCCTGGCGTCACGATCGGCGATAATTCGGTTATCGCAGCTAAAAGCACCGTTAACAAAAACGTACCCAGCAACGTGCTTGCAGGGGGAAGCCCCGCTAAGGTGATCCGCGAGCTGGAGATTGAAGAGGGCTGGGTTCGGGATTAACGGTTTCATGCATAAAGGCGAGTCTTCCTCCCGGACTAAGGGAAGCAGGCTCGCCTTTTTTTTTACATTATTGTGAATCCGCACTCTTATCATTTACGAGCGTTACTTCCTTTTGGAAAATCAGTTTATCCTCCCCGCCAAAAAAATGCATGAGATACGCGCCAATGACCGCAGTGCCGCTGTCCGCTTTGTTCGGAATCGTCACGGTTCCATTCGGATTTACGGTAACCTCGTCTGCGCCCGATATTTTTTTCCACGTAATAAAAGGGAGAGACGGAAGCTCGAATCCGATTACCTTAAGCGTATAATGATGCTTTTTGCCATTGGAAGTAATCTTCACCGTTTCCGCTGCTTCCATACGGATATAAGCAGTGATGAGGGCGTATAATGCCGGCTCGTCCGTCTTCAGCGTATTTTGGACATTCAGAATGGTAGACCAAACATTCGCGGGCTTGATGCCAAGGTTAGACAATGCCCCGCTTAACGCGTAAGTATCCTTCTGATTCAATACTTCCACTAGCGCCTCTTTAAACACCTTGTTCATGGCATCCTTATTGATCAGCAAAGCGGACAATGCCTGCGGTTTTTTCTCAGCGAGTATCGCTCTTATTGTGCCCTCTATCCCATTGATTTCGTTGCCGTCTCCGAAAATAAACAAGAGCAAGTCCTCGAACGCAACATTCGAATTTCCTCCGGCAGCTGCAAGCGTGCTGAGAAGCTCTTGGTACTCCGCATTTGCGGCAATGGCTTCGAGTTCCGAAAGCTGCGGATCGTAATGGAAAGAACCAAATGCCCTCAGCATATTGAACAAGCTGCTCCTAAGCTTCGCTTCGTCGGAAGATGCGGGCAGCTTCAATTTTACCTTGTTCCAAATAGGGTTGATAAGCTCCAGATGGCTCGCATCGTTTAGGCTGGCTATTTCCTCTTGCAGATTGCGCAGAGCCTGAATGTCATCCGCGTCACCTGCAGCTATCGCCTCATGCAGCTTCTGAATCCGATCAAGCAGCGCCTGCGGAATAGAGCTTCCTGTGTCCGCTGCCGTCAAAGTCACCTCATTCTGGAAAATGATTTTCGCCGATCCGTCGATAGGATTCAATGCTTTTGCCACAATAACAGCAGCGCCCTCCCTGTTAGTTTTGGAGAGGACAACAGTTCCCCCGGCAGATACCGATATGGCGTCGCTACCGGAAGCTTTGGACCAGACAAGAAGCTCATTCGGCATATCTTTGCCAAGCGTAGATAACGTATAGTCGTGCTGGCGGCCATCCGTGCTCATTGTTACTTTTTCGACCGTATGCGTACGCAGATAAGCGAGCAGCATGGCGCTGGCAGCTGTTTGGCTATGTTCAAGCTTGCTCTGAAATTGCGCTACGACTGCCATAATATCATCAGAAGTAACACCAAGCTTACTGAGTGCTTGACTAAATCTGTAATAGTTCTCATCCGTTTGGCTCATGACGGTGCTTATCGCCGAACGCAGCAGCAAATCGCGTTTATCTTGGTCATACAGAAGCGAGAGCAGCTCCTGCGGGCTTTTACCAGCAAGCAGCTCCAGTTGTGTACGCTGAACACCTTTCCTCGCTGCACCGTCACCATATAGGAAAATCATCAAATCCTCGGCATAGAGGTTGGTTTGAATAGTAGTCAGGTAGTCAAACAGCGCTTGATCGTATTCCGCATTCGTAAGGAACGCTTGCAAATCATTTGCATCGGCATAATAGGCTAATTGACCTGCTTCCTTTACCAGTTGAAATAGAGACCGTTTGTTTTTTTGCTTGTCGACGGCTGCGGTCAAATAACGCTCAATCTTATTCCATATCGGGTCAATCAAGCTGTGGTCCGCAGTAGCATCCAGCGCTTGGCGTTCATCATAATAAGCTTGAACCTCTTGTGCGTCTGCCGGAGCAGCCGTACGCAGTGACTCGTGCAGCGTGTTGGCCGACTCGAAAAAAGGTTCCTTCGGAAAATCGGAAATCGGATATGCAAGTCGGATCTCCTTCTCTAAAATAACCTTCTCCGGTCCCCCAAAAGGATGCAGCAGCTTAACTTGAACGATGGCCGTCGCACTTCTAACGTTGTTCATGAGGGAGGCAGAGCCAATGTATGTCGAGTTGAAGGCGTTTACTAGGATGTCTGGACTTCCCGAAATTTTCGCCATTTGAATGGGAAGCAGATCGTCATATGGGGCAACGTACGCGCCAAATAATTGCAAAATGTACCGATAGGCCAAATATTGCTCCGGCACATGCGAAGTAGAGGCCTGTATCGCCGCTTCCGAGCGCATATAGGCGATGGCGATAGCAGCAAAGGAAGCATCATCCTTTTGAAGCTTCGTTTCAAAATTTTTCAGCATATCCGTTACGTCCTGCGCCTTCACGCCAAGATTGCGCAGCACTCTGCTAACCTGATACTTGTCTGCAAGTCCGAGCACCTTTGACAGCTCTTGATAGAGAAAAGCTTTTGATTTCCCCATGTCGTTGATCAGCTCTGCCAGCTCGTATGGCGACTTGTTCCGCAGCGTTTCGCGAAGCGTGCCCTCAAGCCCCGGGCGGATGGCGCTGTCCCCAAATAAGAAAAGGAGGAAATCCTCCATCGTAAGGCTAGGCAGCCCGGCGGCAGAAGAAATGATCTGAAGCGAAGAGCGGAATTCGGGATCGCTGCGAATTTGGTCCAAATCGTTCTCTTGCGGATCTAATAAATAGAGGCGAACCGCGTTCACGAATCGGAAAAGATTCGTTCGCAGCTTCGTTTGGTCAACGTAGGCTGGAAGCTTGAGCTTGATCTTGTTCCATACGGGATCGATTAGCGCTTGATCAGCCGCCTCATTCAGTTCAGCTATTTCCGCGCGCAGCTCCTTCACAGCTTGTACATCGGCAGGATCGCCTGCGGACAGCGAATTATGGATGCTGTAAAGCTTCTGCAAATTCGCTTTGGGCGCTGCCTCGGCTGCACTTGCCGTACCAGCGAATCCATGCTTCACATTCATAGTGGTTTGGCCGCTTAACGACAGCCCGCTGCATAATGTTGCCGTGACTGCAAAAGCGAGTGCGGCAGCGACGATTTTTTGAGCAAATGCCACCTAATTTCACCTCTCTAAATAGGATGCAATCATCGAAAATTTGAAATCATTTCCTTAATTGCTGCTAGCATACCCTTTTATAAAAAAGGGAATAAGAGGCGAACATCCTACAAACGGGGATGGAAATAGACTCATTTCCTTCCTAGGATTCCCTATGCTAAAGAGGGGAATGAAAATGCTTTTGGCAAAAAATAGGTCGTAATGCACATAAGGACGGTAAAAAAACGGGATTGCGGCAGGATGAACGAGTAAAGGCGCCTGCAAACGCCGCAAACGCCTATTTTCGAAACGGTTTATTCGGTTGTTTGCAGCGCTTTAGATAATTTCCATTCCTCATGCTTCAGCAGTACTTTTCTCCACAGCTCATCACGCTCCGGCTTCGTATAGTTAACAAGCTTCTCTCCGAACTGGTCAGCTAAAACGTCAAGCCATTGCGATTTATTCGTAATCTCGATCTTCACAGTCTCATTCTCTTCACGCTTTGTCCAAATGCAGCCGCGTATTTCGTTACCGCCGGTCTCGTGCCGCTGTTTGAGAATAAACAAATTAAGCCACGGGGAATCCGCTGAGCGGCTGTAATGCTCGTGGTTTGGCTTAAATGGCTCTAAATCCTTGATGATCGCCGGGGCATAATCGACGCCAACAACGGAACCTACAGGATCATGCTCTAATCGCCAACCCTTAGGAGCCACGCCGGATTCCACTACTTTATATATAAAGGGGCCTTGTTGATAAACGCCGGCTAGCAGGGGGAGTGGCTCATAAGGCATGTCGCCAAGTCCAACGTCAACAATCCAAATTTCTTCGATTTGACTTTCGTTAGTCAACGTAACGGTGAGCCCTAAGTGAAAGCCATTGACCCGGGGCTCAGTGCCTACGGGCTGAACGCCAGCTCGGTGGAAGTTAACCTTGTAGCCTAACGAGCGGAGAAGGATGCTGAACGCCCCATTTAAGTGAAAGCAATAACCGCTCCGTCCAGCTAACATAAGCTCAATTATTTGTTTATCATCAATAGAAGCAGGTCTTCCCGCAAAAATATCGATCGTCTGCCACGAAATATGCTTTACATGAGCTTTATGCAGTTCAAACAAATAGGACTGGGTAGGAGCCTGAATATCTGCGATTCCGATTCTGTTTAAATATCTTTTTATTTCCTCGCTGGTCAGCCCATTCATTTGCATACACCTCTTATTTTTAAAAAATCGACTGCTTTAATAATGACCTTGTGCAACCGTAATTACATCGTAAACGAGTAACGGACTAGGAACAACAAAAAAAAGGGCTATCTGTACCGGTACAAAATGCGGGTTAAAAGGCAGCAGTAATGATGGGCAAGCATCCTTACATATATTGATGTGAAGAACATTGCGAGAGGAGACATCATCGTGAATGATCAGGTTCGTTTTTATAAGCCTTTTGTCAGTCCGCTCGATCCTTGTCCACCGATATTGGTGAAGAGCTACAGCACGCCGCCACAATTGTTTATTTCGTTCCAGCCCCCCAATCTGCCCCAATTCACTCCATTCGAGGCCTTAAAATACGGGACCCTTTGGCCCTCGTTATTCAGTCCTTACAGCTCGAAACACGACAGAGAGGAAGAGGGTGACTAAGCGTGTCCATCGTACTCAACGAGGAATATTACAAACTGCTGCATGAATTGCAGGCCGTTGATTTTGTTTTGGTGGAGTTGAATTTATATTTGGATACGCATCCGACAGATGTGAATGCGATCCAGCAATACAATCAGTACGCGCTGCTAAGGCAGCAAATCGCTCATCGCTATGAAACCAATTATGGTCCGTTAAAGCCGTTTGGCCAAAGCTTATCCGGTACGCCTTGGTCCTGGAATGAAGCGCCATGGCCGTGGCAGGTTTAAGGTACGTGCTTGGCTAAAATCCATTTTAGAGGAGGTAACCGTGCATGTGGGTGTATGAGAAAAAATTGCAATATCCCGTACGCGTCAGCAAATGCGATCCTTTGATGGCCAAGTTCCTCATGGAGCAGTATGGCGGTGCCGACGGGGAGCTCGCAGCGGCGCTGCGATATTTGAACCAGCGCTACACGATACCGGATAAAGTGATCGGACTGCTTACAGACATAGGAACGGAAGAATTTGCGCATCTCGAGATGATCGCAACCATGATCTACAAGCTGACCAAGGATGCGACGCCGGAGCAATTAAAGGCGGCCGGACTCGGTGCTCACTATGTCGCGCACGACAGCGCCTTGTTCTATGAGAACGCAGGCGGCGTCCCATGGACGGCTGCCTACATCCAAGCCAAAGGCGATCCGATTGCCGATCTGTATGAGGATATTGCGGCGGAAGAGAAGGCGCGGGCTACTTATCAATGGCTGATTGATTTGACCGATGACGTCGATCTGCAGGACAGCTTGAAATTCCTTCGGGAGAGGGAGATCGTGCATTCGCTGCGTTTCCGGGAAGCGGTGGAGATATTGAAGGAAAAGCGGGATGAGAAGATCTTTTATTAGAGGGAAACCTCTCTGCAGCGGAAGTGGCTGTGGGGAGGTTTTTATTTTATTGATTTGCTCCATCAAAAAACTCATAATCATGCCGCTCCGAGAAATAGGTACATTGGTTGGTAAAATGAAATGGGATCATTATTTTATGGCGATATCGAGCACACTCTAGAAGGAATCGCTTGACATGGAGTAAGCTCCATACGTTAAGATGCGGATGCAATGGAAAACGAAACTGCTTACCTGGAATCAGAGAGGAGGAGAAGGATGGAGCCCACATATTCAATCGCAGAGATTTCCCAAAAGTCAGGCCTCACTTACGATACGATACGGTATTATGCAAAGATCGGACTCCTGCCGCCAGCAAGGCGTAAGGCAAAAGGGCAGAGGGAATATGGCACAATCCATCTCGAACGATTAATTTTCATTTCACATCTCAAACGAACCGGCATGCCGCTAAAGGAAATTGAACATTATATGACATTGGCATCCGCTCAAAATTACGAGAACTGTTATAACTTACTTTATGAACATAAACTCAACATCGAGTCGCAGATGGTGGCAATGAGGGCTACTTTGGATGTGGTGAATTATAAGCTGGACCATTTCAATGACCTAATGATGCAAATCAAGATTAGGAGGAGTTTGAACATGAATACAGATAACAACTATCAAGCTACGCCACAAAAACCGATTCACTCGGGCTTTGGTCCGCAAACAACCGCACAGGAAGTACTTGTAGGCCGTGATTTGAGTGGAAAAATGGCTATCGTGACAGGTGGGTATTCTGGCGTCGGACTCGAAACAACACGTGCTTTGGCTGAAGCAGGTGCGACAGTCATTGTACCCGCACGAACACCAGATAAAGCTCGCACTTCGGTTGCAGGCATCCCTCGAGTTGAGCTGGAGGAGCTGGATCTGATCGATCCTGCTTCAATCGACGCATTCGCGAAGCGGTTTCTGGACTCTGGGCGACCGCTGGATATCTTGATCAATAATGCCGGAATTATGGCTCCTCCGCTAGTACGTGATGCACGCGGCTACGAATCCCAATTTGCAACCAATCATTTGGGACACTTTCAGTTGACGTTACGGCTCTGGCCTGCATTGAAACAGGCGGGAGAGGCGCGAGTGGTCTCTGTTTCTTCAACTGGCGTTCGCTTCGGTGGCGTTGATTTTGAGGATCCAAACTTCGAACGGCGAGAATACGACAAATGGAAAGCTTACGGCCAGTCCAAGTCAGCTAATGCGCTTTTTGCGCTCGCGCTGGACAAGCGCGGTCAAGCGCACGGTGTCCGCGCCTTTTCTCTTCATCCTGGCAGAATCATGACTGATTTAGTGCGTTTTATGTCAGAAGAGGAAAAGGTTGCAGCAACCGGGGAGTTAAAAACCACACGGCAGGGTGCTGCAACTAGCGTGTGGTGTGCGACCAGTCCTCAGCTTGAGGGCAAAGGCGGCGTTTACTGTTTAGATGCCGATATTGCCGAAGTCATTACGGCAGAAGCCCCTCAAGGGCTGAGCCAAAAGCTAACGGGTGTATTTCCGTGGGCGATCGATCCGGATTTTGCGGAAAGGCTTTGGCAAATCAGTGAGGAGTTGACTGGCGTGAAATTAACAGTTTGAGCATAGGCTAGATTTGCAAGAACATAGAAAGATCAACAAAAAGCATTTGATCCTTAATTTGCAGGATCAGATGCTTTTTTGTTTTTCAACATATAAGAATGGGAAGTGTATGAAGACTTATTTTGGGGAAAATCACAAATTAATCATGTGACATTTTGGAATATTACCGTGCTAGCTTTAAGGTTAAAGAGTGCTTCTATAAAGCTGAGACAAAGTACCCGTTCAATCGTATAATTGTTTGAAGAGAAATAATGATCTGAATATATTCACTAAAATAGTAATAACTAAGGAGCGTACATCATGGATTCGATATTATTTATTGCAACTTGGGCCATTATTGGGATTTTTATTGGCGGAGTAATAGTACTTGTAAAAGCAAAATTTAAGAAATAAAAATAGGTTTGAGTCAAGGGTAACTAGCTGAGAAGCTAGTGATTTAATAGTTCAAATTATGAAACGGATAAAATTTATCAAAAGAAGAGAAGGATTTTGTAACAGCCTGTATTCGTGCACGACGTACTACAGGTGCGGAGTCGTAGATTATGTGCGGTTTCGGAAAGGTTGAAGATCCTTAAGGAAAAGCGGGATAAGAAGATATTTTATGAGATGGAAGCCTCCCTACAGCGAAGCGATGCTGTGGGGAGGTTTTTATGTACTAATTGAGCGCATGACAGCTCAACGATTCTACGTCAAAGGAAATAAAGGATATCGGATGGATTTAGCGAATTGAATCCAATTTTCATGCGCCCAAGTGTGATAAGATTTAGGAAGGATTATGGATAAAAAACGAGAGAATGCAGGTGAGAGTTTGAACTTTGTTTACATTAAACGATTTTTAATATTGTTAGCAAGTCTCTTCATCTGGTTTATCATTCACACTACTTTTGTGATAATAGATGGGTTGAAAGATGAATTAAAACCTGTTGACGTAGCTGTAGTATTAGGAAATAAAGTAGAAGCTAATGGACAGCCTTCTGAACGGTTAAAAGCAAGATTAGATAAGTCCGTAGAGCTTTATGGTGGGAGCTATTATACTTTTATCATTGTAAGTGGCGGTATTGGTAAGGAAGGCTTCGATGAGGCAAAGGTTATGAAATCTTACTTAATAGATAAAGGGATACCGGAAAATAAAATTATAGAGGATAATAATGGGTACAACTCATATATGACCGCCCAAAATACCAGCAAGATTATGGATGAATTAGAATTAGACTCCGTTATGGTTATTACTCAATATTTTCATATATCCAGGACAAAACTAGCGTTTAGAAAAATGGATATTAAAGAAGTGTATGCAGCGCATGCCAAAATCTTTGAGTCTAGAGACATTTACTCAGTAATACGAGAATTCCCAGCATATTATAAATATCTCTTGAAATAATGAAATAAAAAAATGATAACCTTACCTGCGTTCAAGTAGGAACGAATCAGTTTTAAGACTCGTTTGTCCGAAACGTTCCGTGCCACTCTAGCTGTCAGGTGACAAGAACATTAGCTATTAAGCTATTAAGTGCCACGTAAATCGCGACGCTTTTATTTTATGGGGTAAGGTTGTTGTCAAAGCGGGATGAAAAGATCTTTATTTTGGCCTTGTAGCATCAAAGCTACGTTGACTGCAGGAAAGATGATACAAAATAGATCGATCACGATGATTTGTAGGCATCACCTAATTTAAGCATGAATCCACTCATAAATGGAATGACTAGATACTAAGGATATAGGGTTCCTACTATAAGGAAGCAGGCATTTTCATTAAATTATCGGAAAACGAAAGTTCTATATACTCGATGAGACGGCAGCCGATATAGTGGCTGCCGTTTTCTCAACTAATGGGCAGCCAATATAATGCATGCCTCTTCCCATAGCTTCTCAAAACAAACTAATTAGATTATTATTAAATTAGATAAGTATCAAAAGGGGTTGATTTTAATTGATATCCGTTCTTCCTGAGAGATGGCAATCCAGAAATCTTGTGTTCCGAAGATTATTAGAAAACGAAATAACCGAGATGCAGAACCTTTATTCAGGTAGTCAGTATATTAGCGAGTGGGACGGCAGTGAGCTCAATGCCAGTCAAATCGAACAATGGTATTATACCGGAGATTTGCCTCCAGGAGGTGTTAAAGAGAATTATTGTTTGTTTGCTGTAAGACTCATGGATAGTAACGAATTAATAGGGATATTAAGCGTTTACCATGGGTATCCAAAAAATAATTCAGCCTATATCGCATTTCTGTATATTTGCAAAGATAAACAGGGACAAGGATTTGGAAAAGAATCAGAAATTCAATTGAGTGACGAATTAAAAAAACTAGGATATAAGGAAATAAGGGCGAATGTTGCAGTTAAAAACTGGCCAGCAATTAGGTTTTGGATAAACGCAGGGTTTAACGGAGTAAGTGGCATTTACGGAGACAAGGTACATGCAGCAAACACATTTGCAAACTTGGAGTTATTCAAGATACTTTAACTCGTTAAGCTAACGGGTAAATAACAATCATGATTAGCAGGGGCTGCGATGCCTGATCTTTTTATTGAACTAATTGGCAGTAATCCGCATGCAGTCTCCCTGGTTATGGTATTCTCGAGATGAGAACTAATTCCGTGAAGAGGAAGCCTCGGTGTGGAAATCCTATGAAGAAATATGGAACCATCCATCTGGTTTTAGAGTTAATTACAGGCTTTAAACTCAGGAAGAAGGTGGTAGAAAGCATCCCGTATTTCAAGGCTAACGCTCTTATTTTTTTATGATGGAAATAACTTGAATACAGGAAAATACAGCGCAATACATCCTGAGTTTGAGGATGAATATGGAAATGTCGTTTTAAAAAGCGATAAACCTGTACCAACGGAAGGGAAAGCTAGGATGTGGATTATTTTCCCTGAAATGAGGAAAGAAGTACAGAGAATCGGATTAATGTTGGAATTTTCTATTTTTTGTGGAAGGTCCAAGGAAAGTTGCGATCGCAGAAATTATTGAAATTTTAGGGCTTCATTTAAATGCAAAATTATTACGTTAACAAGGAACAGTAGGTTCAAGTAATCGATGAGACGAATAGGGGGAAACCGTAATGAAGACGATCAAGCGCATGATGGACCACCTGTACTGGGCGGACGGACGTATCTTGGACGCGCTCGAGGAGAGTGAGACGAAGAATAAGGACCTTCTGAAGCTGGTTCGGCACGTGGCGGTCGCGGAACGAGTCTGGTTGTCCCGATTACAGGGCAAGGGCAGCGCGCAATATTCCTTGTGGGAGGAAGCAGAAGACCTCACGGCGATCCGGACGATGTTTGAAGAGAACGCCGAGCAATATCGCGTCTATATCGAAGGGCTCGAAGAATCAGAGTTGGACGAGATGGTCGACTATGAGAACCAGAGCGGGGTTCCGTTCCGAACGTCCGTCCGGGACATCCTGTCGCAGGTCCTCTTACATGGGCAATATCACCGGGGACAGATCAACCGGGCACTTCGGATCGAATCTGCAGAGCCCGTCCAAGTCGATTACATCACGTTCGCGAGGCTCTAACGGGGCCTAATCATCACCATCACTCGGAATGGAATGGGATTGGCATTGACCTAACGGTAACGATAGCATTCCTGTAGAGCGTTAATTATCAGCTTTGCAAAAAAACAAGCGCCTCGGTACGATGGGATTACGAAACGGGTCATAGCCCTT
>NZ_LIGH01000001.1:4604282-4696492 GCF_001273905.1 Paenibacillus sp. FJAT-27812
ACCAACTTACTCTGCCAATGGATTTGGCGGAAGATATCCCCGAAAATCACCTCGTTCGTGTCGTGAACACTGCCGTTAACCGTCTGAGTGATCACATCTTTGCCAACGCTTATCCCGGCGGCGGCCGAGATAGTTATCACCCAAAAATGTTAACGAAAGTCATTATCTATGCCTACACCCAGCGCATCTACCCCTCACGTCAGATCGCCAAATCTGTCCGTGAAAATGTAATGTTTATGTGGATTGCTGGCCGGCAACGGCCCGACTTTCGTACCATCAACCGGTTCCGTTCTGAACGTATGAAAGCTGTGCTTGAAAAGGTGTTTTCCGCTGTTCTCCAATTTTTGGCGGAAGAAAAATATGTGAAGCATCGAACGCTAATCGCTACACGTTCGTTTGGGGAAAGGCCGTCGTTAAAAATAAGATGAAGTTGCAAGAGAAAGTACAGACGCTGTTTACCACGATCGAAGAGACGGAGAAGCAAGAAGACCTGGAACACCGCGGACAGGAGTTGTAGGAACTCGGCGATGCCTCGCAGATCACTAGGAGAAGTTGGAGCAGGCCTTGAAGCAGTGTAAACAAGCTTATGCGCGCTTTTTTATTGTTATACAACATATGGATTTGGTTTGAATGACAGATTCATTCTTTAAAATAGGGCGTAATCCCTCTTGAATATAGGTTCTCCACTAACTTGAAAAATTCTTCTGACGATAAATCCTTTTGACGCTGGAGCCAAAGACGAAATAAAGAAAGGGAAGTTGTCAGGTAAAACTCAATTAAGTATGGCGTTAAGGAATGGTTTTGCGGAACGTTTAATTCTAATTGATTCAAAGTGATTTCTTTTTTTAAGCGTTTTAGAAAACGGGCACTTCCATAATCACCTAAAAGGGCATTAAGAACCAAGAGATGTTCTCTTTTATCCAGGCAATAGAGCGTATCTTGAACCGTATGCATCGATAGCTCTTTATTCGCCAATTCTTTTTTCATGTCATTCAATAAGTCATTCTCAACAAAGTCTAACAATTCGTAAATGTCAGTAAAGTATTGATAAAAGGTGCTGCGGTTATATCCTGAGTTATTCGCAATTTCCTGAACCGAAATTTTCTCAATCGGCTTTTGGCTATATAACTCACAAAAAACTTCTACAAACTTTTGTCTTGTTTTCTCCGTTATTTGGGGTTGCTTTTTCATGATTCCCTCCTACTAGCGAATAAGAATATCATCCGACAAATAATAAAAAACTGATGGTTGATCAAGGAATAATGAAGATTTATAATCACATCATACAACATGTTGTCTGATAATCAAAAGGAAATGTTAATAAGTAGGGGTGGTTTTAATGTCAGCAAAACAAGATAGAATTTTAATTTTTGGTGCAGGTGTCATCGGGAGCATGTACGCAATTAAGCTTATTGAAGCAGGGTTTGACGTTAGCCTGTTTGCACATGCTAATAGATTTAAATCATTAAGAGAAAATGGCCTGCAATATAAAGAAAAAGGTACAGTTAGATCGATACAAGTGAATGTCATTGATACGCTCGAAAATGACGATGTATACGATTTTATTTTCGTTACCGTTCGTTATGATCGGTCCGAATCAGCGTTGTTAGCGCTAAAAGATAATCAAAGCAAAAATATAGTTACGATGACGAGTAATTCAATTGGATTTTCTTCGTGGCTGGATATCGTAGGGGATAGACTTTTACCAGCCTTTCCCGGCTTCGGCGGACAGATTAAAGATGGAGTTTTGCATGCCCGATTTCTACCAAAGATTATAGTGGCAACTGCATTTGGAGAAATGAATGGTGTAGTGACAGAACGCATAGAAAACCTCGCAAAATTATTTAAAACAGCAAAGCTTCCCTACGTTATTAAAAAGGATATGCAAGCGTATCTAATCACACATTCCGTATCAGACATTGCCATGATGAGCGTTTTGTATTCTGAGAATAAGATAATTGACAAAAAAACAGTCAGAACCAGAAAGACGGCACGCAAAATAACAGTCACTTTAAAAGCGTATCTAAGGGCAATACAAAAAGCTGGCGTTTCAATTGATCCACCAATGCTTAAAATGGTGCTTAAATTTCCAAACTTATTTTTGGATCTTTTCTTTATGACATGGCTACGAACTAAAATGGTTAGAGATATGATGTTGCCGGATTATGCGAATAATGCTAACAATGAGATTGTGCAGCTGAGTAATGATTTAATGAAATTTTTAAGTCAAAATGATATCAAATCGGAAATACATGTTCAGTAATTTTTTTGTTAAAATATTATGGTGATTTTTAATTTTTTTCATTAAACCCTTCAATTGGGCATTAACCTGAATATGAAAATCGAAATATATAGTTTTTCGTAGCATCCTTGGCTAAACTCCCTCGGTACAATACAGTTTTCTCATCAATGCTCGCTGATTCGCAGGATTTCACCAGAGGATGAATCGTAACTCGGATTGAATAGAACGAGAGCCGTCAAAATGGGCAACCGAGAACAATTGTCTCCCGTCGCGAGCAACATGGGACTGCTGGGCGATATCGATGCCGACGACAAGGTGCTGGGTTGAAATGCGTTCGAGCAGTTGATTTTGTTTGGCTTGAGCTTTAAAACTCAAGATAGAGCGACCTCCTTAAGATGGCTAAAGGGCTATGGCCCGTGACTACCCCATCGTACCGGAGTTGCTCGTTTTTGTGCAAAACGCAAAATTAACGCTCTACAGGAATTCTAACGGGGAACTATAGTTCAATGACGAAGGGCTGCCTTGTGGCAGCCCTTCGCTCAACTAACTGGCAGATTAGTTTAATGCAATTGTTATAATTATAAGGTGGTGGTTATATTGATATCCTATACTAAGAAGCATCAGGACATTGTAAAAAAAGGTGCAGATGCAATCGGCGAAATCTTAAAAATTGCTAATATTGATGAAAAAAAGAAGTATATTATTTTGCTTAGCTAAATACCTAGACCCTTATTTTGGATACAACTTGCCTTATTTTGATGAGATAATAGTTCTCTTAGAAAAACACTTGTTTGAAAATCATGACAAAGAATTTATCGCAACACGATCTCCTTAAAAAAAAGGATTCCTCATTAAATCAGCTGAAGAGATAGCGCGCCCTTCTTTCTCTACTCCCGTACTTTCAGCCACGATTTGTTTTAAATACTGATTTGATTGAATAATTGATGTAGGGGAATAAATGGTTTCATCTTGCAATACAATCGTAAATATTCCTTTTCCGGGGATAAAAACTTGACATATAGAATTATCTTTGTTCATGTTTGACAACTGTTCCATTAAATCTTCCATCGTTGTAACTTCTATCATATCAATCACCACCCATTGTAAGATTATAACAAGGTTCCGTACCTCTTTATCCACTGCCTAAGTCATCCTACGGATTTACTCCTATTGAGAATGGACGAGCTCCCACTGGAATGGTCGCAATCACTGTATTGGTTACTCCATTAATCACAGAAACGGAATTATCATCCTGATTTGTTGCATAAATACGATTGGTTAATAGGTTGGTTCCAACTCCGTTTGGATTATTCCCGACTGGAATGGTAGCAATCACTACATTTGTTAATCCACCAATCACAGAAACATTATCGGTATCTCGATTCGGTACGTAAATAGCGTTCGTTGATGTATTAATTCCTACTTCACCTGGAGTAGTACCGACCGGAACGGTAGCAATCACCGTATTGGTTACTCCATCAATCACAGAAACACTATTACCCGAAAAATTTGATACATAAATTTGATTTGTTAATGGATTGATTCCTATTCTAAATGGGTTAACCCCAACTGAAATTTGGGTAATCACGGCATTCGTTGCTCCATTAATGACCGTAACGACATCAAAATTAAAATTTGCTACATAAATACGATTGGTTATTGAATTGACGCCTACTCCTGTTGGAAGAGACAGATCTCCTACAGGAATAATGGTAGCAATCACTGTATTGGTCAATCCGTCAATTACGGAGACTGTACTATCATTAAAATTTGCTACATATATGGCATTGGTAGCAGTATTAACCCCGATTGAACTTGCACCATCCCCAGTAGGGACTGTAGCAATCACTGTATTAGTTATTCCATCAATTACGGAAACGTCACCACTAGTCAAATTTCCTACATAAATTCGGTTAGTTAATGGATGGACACCTACTCCCGCAGGATTTACTCCAACAGGAATGGCAGCAGTCACCGCATTCGTTACCCCATCAATCACAGAAACATTGTTACTATTGAAATTGGCTACATAAATACGATTGACTGATATGGATTCGACAGGACCTGTAGGTCCGGTTGTCCCTATTGCTCCCGTCGCCCCAGTTGCTCCTGCAGTTCCTGTTGCTCCGATTGCTTCTCCAAGTCCTTGAAGTAATTGCGGTCCTTCTGCTAGTGGTCCTTGGGGCCCTCGCGCTCCTTCAGGTCCAGGAGGTCCAGGAGGACAATTGCATCTACCCATCATTTCATCTCCTTGTTATTAAGCTTTTTCATCATTTTAAAAGCCTAATATTAGAAACACTCCAAATACCTATTAAACTTAAAATAGTCAAATAGAAAAGTATATTCACTGAATATATGCACAGCTATGTTAGGGATTTTAGTAACCAAAAGAAGCAATAGAAAGAGTGTTTTGAAGCTTTATGAGAGAGATATTCATTTAAGCCAAAAGCTATTTGTCTTTACTCCGGTGGACATTATTTGGGAGGAACAACGCATTAACGGAATCAGTATGAATAGGGGGATTAAGATAGGCTCTTTCGCTCTTCCTCATGTCGTCTATTACTGGTACTTAAAGGCGATCGGCATTGTTTAATAGAGGAAAGAAGTAATCAATGTGGAAGTACAAAAAGAATAGCTTGAAGAAATTATGGGCGATATATCCGCAGCTATTCATAAATTTTGAGGTGTTCAGACTTGTAGCCTCCATCAAACGATCTGTAGAGCGTGGTGATAGGAATTGTATGATCACTTGCTCTAACTTGCGTTTCGATAATGGCATCCATGATATTTTTGTGCAAGGATTGCAAGGTTCCATTTCCCGCCTTCACCTATAATTAAACTTGAAAGAAGGATCTGAATGGATTGGCTGGACCGAATGAACAATGCTATGGAATATGTCGAATCACACCTGTCTGAAGCAATCGATTACGACCAAGCAGCTAGAATTGCCTGTTGCTCAACTTACCATTTTCAGCGCATGTTTTCGTTCATCACTAATGTTCCGATGGCGGAGTATATTCGGTGCAGGCGGCTTACCCTTGCCGCATTTGAACTGCAAAATAGCGGTATAAAGGTTATCTATGTGGCATTCAAGTACGGTTACGAATCGCCTGAGGCATTCTCTAGGGCGTTCAAAAAATGCACGGTTTAATGCCAATGTCAGCGCGCGACAAAGGCGTTACACTCAAGGCCTATCCTCGGTTATCTTTTCATATTTCGATTCGAGGAGATGTTGAGATAAATTACAAAATCGAGGAAAAACCAGCCTTTGAAATGTTTGGCGTTTCAACTCTGGTCAATGCCGATGGCGAGAATCCGTTCATTGAATACCTGAATTTTGGGAGAAGTGCATTTCCGACGGAACCGTAAAACGAATCCGTGCCGCCGCAGGTTTGGGGGAACATGGCCAGATCCATGCGGTTTTATACAACAACCAAGGTGAGAGATTCTCCTACATGATCGGTTATTTCTTGCCTCAGACTGGCTTGCCGCAAGGGTTTAAAAAGCTTCAAATCCCCCCGCAAATGTATGCTATTTTTTCAACTGGCCTAAACCCAGACGGACAAAGCGGTATTCATGATTTGTGGAGACGTATTTGGGGAGAATGGTTTCCGACCTGTGATTATCAATTCGCAAATGGCCCTGAGTTTGAAATGACCTATGATAGAGGCAACGGTATGTACGAAATGGGAGTTTGGATCCCTGTCGTTAAAAAGTGAGTCGTGTGCGCAGTACCAAATTCACCTTAGTGTTAGGGGCGATTCCCTATGGAAAGCGAGAACAGAATGGATCATGCAATCATTGCACAACATGCGCTTGCACAGTACGATATAAACGTTGTATCCGTATCGCCAATAGCTCAAAGTGGTGCAGCGGTTTTTAAAATTGAAGATAATCGTGGATTGTTATACAGCTTGCGTGTTCATAAATCTAAAAGCAGTGCGCTTGAAAAGATATGGACGCGCCGAGATGTGCTGGACTCTGAGTTGGTATGGCTGGATGCGCTTAATCGTGTTAATAGTCTTACTATCCCTGAGCCAAAACGCAATCAGCAAGCGTCGTATGTCACGCAAGTGGACGAAGTTTATTGTATAATGCTCAGTTGGGTGGCAGGCGAGCAAAAACCATACTTCACGAACGAGCAAGAATTGAAATCCACCGCTGAGATGACGGCAGCTTTGCACCGTCATTCCAGTAAGTGGCAGCTCCCTTCCTCTTTTGTCCGTCCAATGAATAATAGTGCACGTATACGGCTCGTTCTTGACATGCTAAAAAGTCTGCGTCTCGTGAATTTGGCAGGTATGCAATAGGGAAGTTCATTATCATTTATTTATGAATTGTGTGATGCTAAGGCTCAAAGCAGACCGGATATCTGAGCACTGCACTCCCTTAATCTTTTGCTTACAGCACGGTCTCTTTTCCGGTTTAATCGGACGGCAGGGCCGGATATGGCTACCGCCGCGATTACGTTTCCTTTATAAAAGATTGGTGCAGCGATGCAGCGCAAACCTATTTCTGTTTCTTCATCATCAATGGCGTATCCTTGCTGGCGTATTACGTTTAGATGCTCTTTTAACAAATGATTGTCGTCAAAGGTATGTTTTGTTGCTTTGTGCAAGGTAAGGTGATTAAGCATTTTATTTAGCTGTTCATCACTCAGGTGCGCTAGGATTACCTTCCCAAAGGCACTCAGATGGGCATAAGCAGAATCACCAACACGAGAATGGCTGCGTATGGCATGATTCCCCTCGACTACCTGGACCGTCATGACATTCATTCCGTGCAAAACACCGATATAAGCGGTTTCGCCAATCTCCTGCGCTAATTGATGTAGGGAAGGCACAACCAGCCAATTAAGGTTGGTGTTAACAGATGAAGAATAAGTCCTTCTTAATTCAGAGGCTTTGTAAGTATTCCCATCTTTTTGAATAAAACCAGTCTTCTCGAGTGTATACAACAGACGAAAGGTTGTTGATTTGTTCAGATTAAACTGGCGCATAATGTCTGTCAATCTCAGGGGTTCCCCTTGCTGCAGCGCGTCAAGAATGAGCAGCCCTTTTTTTAGGGTCGCAACCTCATATTGATCCATTGCTTCACCTCAAAGCATCTTTGTTCGATCATATAATCCTAAAAGGATGGATTTAAAAGTTATTGTTTAAGTTTATATCTTGATCTTCACCCGTGTATACTATTCTTCCTCCTTAATTTTGATGTGTTTTCGATACATAATGAACCAATCAAGAACGAAAAGAGAGGGCAAGCGCTTTACGCCCAACCCTCCCGAATATTTTCCGGACGCTGAATTCATTATAGAACTTGGTGTAATTTCTATGAAATAATAATTCCGAGTTTATTTTCACCCTACTCCATAACATCACTTTCCTAGCAAAAATAGGCGAATGCCCTCAACCGCATAAGCATGATCCAACTCGCCGGTCAATCCTCCGACTGTAACTGACCCGACCACGCCAACATTTTTGACCCGTATGGGAAAAGATCCGCCTACCGCTTGATAGTCTGCTGCGGGCAGCAATGAGTGTTCAGCATGAGAAGCTCCACTTTGGATAAAGCGTTCTTCAATGTAGGCAGAACTACGGCTATAATGATCGACGATCCGTTTTTTGCGAAATAACCAAACGTAGTTTTCCTCCGAGGTACCATCCATCAGATGTGTAAACACGGGAACTCGGTTACGTTCGATATGAACGGCCACTGCTGCATTGTTTTCTCGGGCATATTGAACAATCCGGTTTCCAAGTGCAAGGGCATCCTGATGGCTAAACGTTATAAATTCTAAATCTTGCTCCACGCGGTCCAATTCATTCAAATTCATTTATTCTCTCTCCTTAACGAAATATATTTTGTTTCTTATCCAGCATGTAGTTTATTACGGCCAGAAAAGAGGCAAATCCAGCCATAATTGCTCCGATCCAAGCTGTGTCCATGATATGCATTTGTTCTACCGCAACCCCGCCCAGAGTGGAACCAACAGCGATCCCGATATTAAAAGCAGATATGTTGAGTGCAGAAGCCAGTTCCTTAGCAGAGGGCACCAGCTTCTCAGCAAGTATTAAAATGTAAGCCTGTACGCCGGGAGACATTATAAATGCGAACAAGCCCATCAATATGAGTGACAGAATGCTGAGCGTCTTGCTGGGCAGCAGCCATATTTGCAACAACAGGGCAATTGCCTGAATCAGAAACACGAACCGCAGTGCCTTTACAGGATGCCCGTTTGCTAATTTCCCCCCGATAATATTACCGATGGCCACTGCAACACCGTAAACCAGCAGGAGCCATGAAATGGACGAGGCGGAATACCCGCTGATCTCTTCCAGAATAGGAGATATATACGTAAATAAGGCAAAGGTCGCTCCGAAACCGAGTACCGTCATCAACAAAGCCATAATGATCCGGGGGTTGACGATTAAGCTACCCACATCCTTCAATGTCGGCGAGTGCTTTGAACGTTGGACTTTTTCTACCGCTATGAGGTTGACCAGCAAGGCTATCAGCCCCAACCCGGCAACTGCGACAAATGTCAAACGCCATCCAAATTGCTGTCCGATATAAGTGCCTAGAGGCACTCCAAGAATGGTAGCGACGGTTAAGCCGGTGAACATGATGGAGATAGCGGTCCCTTTTTTTGTAGTCGGGACCATATCTGCGGCCACTGTAGCTGCAACGGCGAAGAAAACACCATGCGCAACCGCAGTAATTACTCTTGAAATAAGCAGTACCGTATAAGATGGAGCTAAAGTGGACAGGACATTCCCGGCAGTGAACACGAGCATCAGGAATATCAGGTATCCTTTTTTGGGGAGCTTTCCGGTAAATACCACCACTACTGGCGTGCCAATCGCGATGGCCACTGCATACCCAGAAATAAGCGTCCCTGCTTTCGTAACGGTTATCCCGAGATCGGCGGCTACTTCTTGCAGGAGGCCGACAATAACAAATTCTGTCGTTCCAATGGCAAAAGCACTCACCGCAAGTGAAATCAATGCAACATAGATTTTTGAGTTCATAAATTCACCTCCCTTATATAAGCCTGATATTAAGAGAGAAGTTAAAAAAGTTCAAAAAAATGAAAAAAAGTTTCTATTATAGAAATCTTTTTCGATTATAAAAAAACTAGAAACGGCTGGATGCAAGAGATCGAAAAGGGAGTTGAGGTGAATTAGTACGGAGAGCTCACGATTGATGGAAGCCTGATTAAATCGTTTTAAAAAGATAAAAGCTACCATGTAATATGGCAGCTTTTTAATGCTTAACGCAATAGTATTAATAGCATTTATTTCTAAACAAATGATCCTTCCCATTCGACGTTGAATCGTTGATCTTTATTAGTGATTCAACTAATTGGTAACCGCACTCCTTCACCCACATGCGGTCTAGTTCTCCATAACAAGACTAATGAAAGAATTACAATCACCAGACATTACCCAATAAACAGACCGAAATCCTATAAACGGGGCAATGATACCACTGCCAAGCGTTCCTATAAGCCTACCGATAGTGAATGCGTTAGTATAAAGCGTTGTGGCTATTCCCGGTGAATCCGGCAGCATATCCGTGAAATAACGGAGTCCATTGCCCATCACGATCGCCACAAACGTTGCCTGCAGAGGCTGTGCTATGATCAGCTGCATCGGATCATTCGATAGAATCAAGACGTAGAAGTAGAAGACCGCGATAACACTGCACATCATCAAGAGAGTGTGATTCGATATCACAGGGGGAGATACGGCATTGTAATCGATATACCGATCCCGATCATCAGCAATGCAGAAGACGAGTACACGGTACCCTTTGATCGACCTTCCCGAAGATAGTTAGATATCAAGCTTCCGGGTACCGATCCATTTCACCATTTCTGGATCCCGATGTGAAAAGAATAGGCTCTGTTTCGTATCGAGCGCGGCAATCGACTCCATATCCTCTTTGTCTAATTCGAAATCGAAGATATTGAAGTTTTCTATAATTCTTTCTTTACGAACCGATTTTGGTATTACAACGACTTCTCTATGTGTTAGCCAACGCAAAACAACCTGGGCAACGGATTTATTATACTTTTCAGCTATCGTTACCAATACTTCATTCTGAAACAAATTATTTTTCCCTTCAGCAAAAGGCGCCCAAGCTTCGATCTGAACATTGTTCTCCATCATGAATGTTGCGTTTTCGATTTGCTGGTTGAAGGGGTGTGTTTCCACTTGATTAACGGCAGGAACGACTTCATTATGAATAATCAAATCGATTAGACGATCCTCGTGAAAGTTACTTACGCCAATTGCACGGACCTTACCTTCACGATACAACTCCTCCATAGCGCGCCAGGAGCCATGCACATCGCCAAAAGGCTGATGAATTAAATATAAATCCAGATAGTCAAGTTGCAATCTTTTTAGCGATCTTTCAAATGCATTTTTTGTACGCTCATAACCGGTATCCTGAACCCACAGTTTCGTAGTGATAAATAACTCATCTCTTGCGACTCCACTCCGTTTAATCGCTCTGCCAACCGCTTCTTCGTTTAGATAAGAGGCAGCAGTATCAATCAGACGATATCCTGACATAATAGCGTCATGAACACTTTGTTCACATTCATTTGCGTCTGCAATTTGAAAAACACCAAAACCGAGTATAGGCATCTCTACACCATTGTTTAGAATTACTTTTTGCACGATAAAACCCTCCAGTATTTTTAAAGTGTAAGTACAGGGAGCCAAAATTGAGCAAGCAGCTTATCTAATGATGAATGGTATGCTCGCCAATTACACCCTTATTATGCACCGGATGAAAAAGAGAACGTTATCCCATTCGTGTCTAATGTTTGCCTAATCCTCTCACGACCACTTATGTATCAAATGAATATAGGCTATAATCGAACTATAAATAACGAAGTGGGAGGGGCCAATGTCTGAAATAATTATGAAACAGCAAGATGAACTCGCCAAAATCATTGAGCGTTATTCAGAAAAAGACGGTGTTCATCCCACCGCTATTTCATCTTTATTTTTCATCCGTGTCTCAAATGCTGGCTTGCCAAGTCATGGCGTTTACAAGCCTTCCTTATGTATGGTGGTCCAAGGTGCGAAGGAGGTATGGCTGGCACAGGAGCGCTTTAAATACAGTCCGTCTGATTACCTTGTGGCATTCGTTCACTTGCCGGTTACAGCCCAAGTCACAGAAGCGGCACCGGAGGCTCCTTATTTAGGTTTCAAACTTGAATTTACGCCCAGCCAAATCTTAGAGGTCCTACATGAATCTGAAAAACAGGTGAATCCGAAAGCAGATCTTAAGAGGGCCATGTTTGTCAGCCAGATCGATTCGTCTTTGTTGGATGCGGTTCTCCGGTTAGCTCGTTTGCTAGATAATCCCAAAACCATTCCGGTGCTTGCTCCATTATTTACGAAGGAGATTTTATATTGGGTGTTGGAAGGTGAGAATGGAAGTGTTTTAGAACAGATTGTAATGGAGGGGAGCTCAATCTTTCAAATCAGAGAGGTTATTGCGCACATCATGACTCATTATGATCGTTCTACGCGGATAGAGGAGCTTGCCGATATAGCGAATATGAGTGTCTCTTCGTTTCATAGGCGATTTAAAGAAGTAACGGCTATGAGCCCTATTCAGTTCCAAAAACAATTGAGGCTCCAGGAAGCCCGCCGCCTGCTTTTAACCGAGTCAGCAGATGCCACTGATGTGGCATTTCGTGTTGGCTATGAAAGCCCCTCGCAATTCAGCCGCGAATATTCCAGGATGTTTGGCTTTCCGCCAAGACAAGATATAAAGCGGTTGAGAGCATAAAAAGCTTAGGGAGTTCCTTTACGGACTTTAGCAAGGTGCAATTGCGTTCGTAGAAGATACTTCGTTATTCCGTTCACGCCAACAAATTACGCCGAGTCTCTGGTATCTTTGCGTGGCGAAGGTATATGATATGGATATGAATGAAATGGGAGGATGAAATCACCGATGAGTTATAAAACCTATTTTCAAAACGTAAGGGAACAGCAATTGGACGAGCTAAAGCAATGGTTGTCCATCCCGAGCATATCTGCCCTGTCCGAGCATAAAGCGGATATGAACAAAGCGGCCGATTGGCTTGCGGACGCACTCACCCGCGCAGGCCTCGAGAATGTGGAAGTGCATCAAACCGACGGACACCCGATCGTGTATGCCGATCATCTTCATGCTCCCGGCAAACCTACCGTGCTTGTTTACGGCCATTACGACGTGCAGCCAGTCGATCCGCTGCATTTGTGGACGACGCCTCCCTTCGAGCCGGACATCCGGGACGGCAAGCTGTACGCGCGGGGCGCTACGGACGATAAAGGCCAGGTTTTTCTACATATCAAAGCGATAGAAGCTATATTGAAGCTAGAACAGCAGCTTCCGGTCAATATCAAGCTGTGCATCGAAGGCGAAGAAGAGGTTTCCAGCCGGAGCCTTCCCCCTTTCTTGGCGACGAATCGGGACAAGCTGGCGACTGACGTCGTCTTGATTTCGGACACATCGCTGATCGAGCCGGGCAAGCCCGCCATCAGTACGGGACTTCGTGGGTTGTGTTCGCTTGAGGTCACCGTGAACACCGCGAATACCGATTTGCACTCCGGAACATTTGGCGGAGGCGTTCCCAACGCGCTTCATGCCCTGGTCTCATTGCTTGCGACTTTGCATGATGATCGGGGCGGCGTAAGCGTCGAAGGATTCTATGAAGGCGTGCCAGAGCTTTCACCGCTTATGAAAGAAGAGTTTGCCAAGCAGATGCTGGATGAAGATCAATTGAAGGCAAGTCTTGGTCTTGACGCATTGTACGGCGAAGAAGACTTCTCCTTTGTGGAGCGGGTTGGAGCAAGGCCGACGCTTGAGCTGAACGGCGTTTACGGCGGATTTCAGGGCGAAGGCACCAAGACGGTCATTCCGAAAGAGGCGCATGCCAAGATCACCTGCCGCCTTGTTGGAGACCAGGACCCGCAGGACATTTTGGACAAGATTAAACGGCATTTGCAGAAGCATGTTCAGCCCGGTGCGAAGCTGCAAGTCAAAGACGGCGAGCAGGCCCGCGCTTTCAACATCGATCCTTCCGACCGGATGCTGCAGCTGGCTGCGGATGCTTACGAAGACGTCTACGGCACGCGAGCGCTGTTCACGAAAGACGGAGGATCGATTCCGATCGTCGAAACCTTCTCCCGCGAACTGGCGGCTCCTGTCGTTATGATGGGCTTTGGTCTTCCGGACGAGAATCTGCATGCGCCGAACGAGCATTTTAACCTGAGCAATTTCGATAATGGGCTTCTGACGATCATATCGTTCCTGAAGCGGTTATAGGCATGAAAAATCGCGAAGCAGCTGGCTTCGCGATTTTTTTTTGACCATCAGGCTGTTAAACGAAAATAAAGACTGGAGATGGGCAGGTTAGTGTAACAATTATTTCCATATTGCATCTATATTTTCGACTGCACAAACGGGGGTGGGGTGACAGTTTGAATGAAAAAAATCTTAGCTGTAGTTTTATTTATTTGTATTATAGTCAGTATAAGTGTACTACGACCTAATGTGGTATTTGCATGTAGTTGCAGTAATCCAAGCATTGAACAAAAATTGACGTGAGCAAAGATATTCAACCCTTAGACCGATTAACTGAACCCGAATGGAAAAACCAATATTTTCTGATCATTGCATTTGTTTTCGCAATAACAATTTTAGTATTAATATGGAAAGTTAAGCTGAGGTTCAAAAATATCGTTCATTAAGCTAACTGGACACGATAGTTCCATACCTGAAGGGCAGAAGAGTGTGATGGAACGGCTATTTATTATCGCTCTTTCTTTTGCCAGAGTCACACATCCGCTTCACCTACAATATGATGAGTCTAGAAATCTAAAGAGGTGAGGCAATGGCAGTCGTAAAAAGCAGGAAACAGGATATTGATATGTTGGCAAGGTTGCTTAGAGCTGAAGCTGAGACCGAAGGCGAAATGGGCATGCTTCTTGTTGGAAATGTTGGCATTAACCGAATAAGAGGGAATTGCTCCGATTTTAAAGATATCCGGACAATTCCCCAAATGATCAACCAGCCGCATGCGTTCGAAGCGTTGCAACATGGTATGTACTATCAAAACGCAAGAGAGAGGGAACGCCGTCTGGCGCAACGGGCTGTAAATGGGGAGCGGAATTGGCCAGGCGAATTCTCCCTATGGTATTTCCGTCCAGGATCGTTCGAAAATCCCGGACCATGTCCGGCAACTTGGTATGATCAGCCGCTCGTAGGACGATGGAAGAAGCACTGTTTTTATCAACCGACCGTGAAAGAATGTGAAAATATTTATAATACGGTTTAATTTTATAAACGAAAAGAGTTCATAAAGGATCTTTTAACCTGACTTATCACAGCTATGTGTCGGTTGACAAGAATTATAACTCATTTAATGCCGCGTAAATCGTGGCTTTTTTGGGTTTTCTTATATTGCGGGCATTATTTATTATCGAATCAAGTTTTTGTCATTTGTCATTGTAAAGAACATTGTCTGATTACCGACGAGCTTTGCCGGTCAGCAGCCTGCTTAACGAACGGAAAAAAAGTTGATAAAACAAAAATCACGATGGATGGAGAATAAGTTGTTGTGATATTCAACGACAATAAAAACAGTCGCAGAGGACCGGCGGTCATGCCGATTTCCTGCGACTGTTTGGCGCATATCAGATCGAGAAACTTAGTTCATTGCGCTTCCTCGTCGGCCGAGGGACCGTAGAAGCCCGGCACCGGAATATCGAGAAGCCGCAAGTATACCCCGAGCTGCGCCCGGTGGTGGACCATGTGGCTTAATCCGAAGGTGCGGAATGCAATCGCCCGCGGCTCGCGGAGAATAATATGGTCGCCGTGGCGCAGCGTCCATTCCTCGCCGAGTGTTTTCTCGTCGCATTCGGTGAGCAACTTTTCAACCTTGCCGACGTTCGCGTCGAACTCCTCCAGAACGTCAGCGCGTTTCTCCAAAGGCTTCCTCCGCAGTGGCACGGTAGAAAGATCGAACTCCGGGTACTGAAAAATCGCGATTTGCCAGTTCAGCAGGTTGATCAGGTGCGTAGCTAGTCCCCCGAGCGTCATCGATTTCTCGTGCGGCTTCCATGACATATGCTCCTCGGGTAAGCGTTCCAGAATGCGGCGCGTAATTTCCAGTTCATGCGTTGCGTCGCCGACGATCAGTTGTTTGACCATGAATTCCTCTCCTCCCTTATGGTTTAGCATACTATAAATTCCAGTCTAGTGGAAAGTATCCATAAGTGGTTACCTAAATCTTGGATCAATTGGTCAAACCATACTTAAACTTTCTCCCGATCCCCCGTTTTTGCAGACAGCATATCCCATACACTCATTAGCTGCGTTATGGCAGCATCAATTGCCTCAAGCGGAATACCGTCTATAGCTTGTGATGAGATCCCTCGAAGAAAGGTGTCAAACAAGGTAACCAGCATGGGGATATCCGTTGAAGCGGGCAACTCACCATTTGCTAGGGCCCGTTCTATACAATCTTGCTGCCAACCGCGTACCTTTGTTCGTTCCTTGGAGAGCATGACTTGACTTACTCAGTCTGTTCGGTTTAGCGCTGGTGTCCGTTGCATTGTGGGTTGGCGGGACATCGGCGTGGGTCGTTTATGCGGCAGTTGCGTTATGGGGACTTACTTTCGGCGGTGCCGCCACGCTATTGCAAACCGCGCTGGCTGATGCTAGCAGTGAAGAAGGCGTTGATATCGTGATGCCTATTAATACGACGGTGTGGAATCTGGCCATAGCCGGAGGAGGGATTGCGGGTGGAATATGGTTAGAACTGGGTTACGCGCAGGCTTTTCCGGGAGTGCTGTTGATTCTTCTGCTTGTGGCGCTGATTATAGCGTGGAGTGCGAAGAGACACGGCTTCCCCGGAAAACAATAAAAGATTCGTGAACTATGGTCATACCGGATGTAGAACAGAATCGACTTTCGCCTGAAGGAAACCCGATGGAGGATATAAAATATAATCCGATTTATTTTGCTGAATAGGATCACATAGTCCCGTTTCAAGAAAACGATGAAACAGATAAGATTTTATTTTGGAATTTAACCGATGATGTTGGCTACATTGATGAAGTTGACGTAGCAGTTCTTAAAAGGTGTAAGTCACTGTGCTATCGGTTGATATAGTTAATAAATTGAAATCATGTTAAAATATCGGTAACGATAATTGAAGGTGGACATGATATTATGGAAAATTATGCGAAAGTAATGGGAGTTCAGTTTCCCAAAATTACATTAGATCGCACCGTAGATATCCTTAGTAATGTAATTGAACAGGACAGGTCTCAACTTTTTCATGTTATTACGGTTAATCCGGAAATTACTATGGCATGTCAAAAGGACAAGTCACTACGTTCTATTATAGATGAAGCTGGTCTTATTACAGCAGATGGTATTGGGATTGTGATGGTATCTCGTTTAAGGGGTGGGAATCTTCCTGAAAGGGTTACTGGTTATGATACGTTGCTAAGGCTTCTAGATTCAGGGAATAAAAAGAAATGGTCATTTTATTTTCTGGGCGCAGACCCGAACACTAACCAAAAAGTATGTGAGGTTATTCGTGAAAAGTATCCTGACCTTTTAATACTAGGTAAGCATCATGGCTTCTTTAAACAAAATGAAGAAGATAAGATAGTTAAAGAAATTAGCTTCTTAAAACCTGATATCTTGATTGTTGCACTCGGAGCCCCCTATGCTGAGAGATGGATTCATAAATATAGATTTGAGCTTAATGCCAAAATTGCAATTGGGGTTGGCGGAAGTCTCGATGTAATAGCCGGAAAGGTAAAGGAAACTCCTGAAAGTTGGAAGAGGCTAAACGTAGAATGGCTTTATAGGTTGATTCGACAACCGTCAAGATGGAAACGACAGCTTATATTACCTCGATTTGCTATACGGGCATTGTTATTTAGGGAAGATAAGTAGACCATTCATTGAACTAACGGGTAACTACAGTGCGGTACTATGGAATGTGGCGCATGAAAAAGGAGCGAAGCATTTGGACAACAAAAGGATAAGCGCTTATTTTTATTTGTTGTATACCGTTCTGGTAGATATACGCTCCCATTCGTTTACGAACTCAGCGAAGTCTACGAAATTTATAAATGATCTATCAGATACATTTCATAATTTACCTTTAGTGCTTTCTGATGATCCTAAAAAGTTCGATGAAAAATTATTTTGGGGATACGTGGAGAGTATTCAGGAAAGATATCCTCATGATGCACGGGACTATAAGATTATGTTTAATCAAAAGATGAACGGCTGAACTAACAGGTAACGATAGCATTCCTGTAGAGCGTTAATTATCAGCTTTGCAAAAAAACAAGCGCCTCGGTACGATGGGATTACGAAACGGGTCATAGCCCTTTAAATCCCATCATCCAGGAGGACGCTCTACTATGAAGTTTAAATCGCAGGACAAACAAAATCAACTCATTGAAAAAATTACCGCCCAGCATTTAGTCGTCGGGATCGATATCGCTCAGCAAACGCACGTCGCACGTGCAGTAAACTTTCGCGGGATCGTAATTGGCAATCCGCTATCTTTCTCAAATGACGAAGAAGGTTTTCTGATCCTTCTTCGCTGGATCCAATCGTTGCAGGCAGTCCATAACCTTAACTTCGCTATCATTGGCATGGAACCGACGGGGCATTACTGGCTAAGCATCTCCAAATGGCTATCCGAGAAACAATTTGAAGTTGTTCTCGTTAATCCTCACCTTGTAAAAAAGAATAAGGAAAACCGCGACAATACACCATCGAAGAGCGATAAAAAGGATGCTCTCGTCATCGCAGACATGGTGAAAAACGGCTACTATTCATTCATTCGCAATGSGCCTGAAGCTTTTGAAGAGCTTCGTGTCTTTCTCTCCAACCGAGACTCTGTCGTTACGAGRCTCGTTAGTGCAAAGAAYCAAATTCATCGTTGGGTTGACGTTGTGTTCCCTGAACTGCGACAAGTGTTTAAGAACCTGATGTGCAGAGGTTCATTGGCGACACTTCGTCTTTTCCCGACGCCTGAAGAACTGAGAAAGTTAACGCCTCAGGACGTGGTAAGGTGCTGGAAATCCATTATGCAACGTCAACCCGGGGAGAAGAAGGCTCAGACCCTTGTTGCGCTTGCTAGTCATTCTGTTGGCTCTAAGCAGGCAACTCATGCATATAAGCTCCATTTAATACAGCTTCTCGCTGAATACGATCTCGCTTGTGAACAGCTGCAAGTCGTAGAGGTAGAGATTATTGCAGTATTAGGTCGCATACCTTTTGCTAAATGTATGCTTGCCATAAAAGGAATTAGTGCGATCTCACTAGCTGGTATTCTTGGTGAGGCCGGAGATTTAAGCGGTTTTGCACATGGAAATGCACKGCTTCGGCACGCTGGCCTAAACCTCGCAGAAGCAAGTTCAGGCAAATGGACGGGGCAGATGAAAATCAGTAAACGCGGACGATCGCGCCTTCGCCGTTTCATTTTCTTGATGACCATGAGTTTAGTCGCTAACAATCCAGAGTTCAAAACCATGCATGCCTACAATGTACAGGTAAAGAAGATGAAGAAAATAAGGTCCATTATGAAACTTTGTGGCAAACTAGCTCGAATACTTGTTGGGATGGCTCGCCGAGGCGAAGCCTACAACCCACCTAAAACCTTACCAATTCAACTAGCAGCGTAACCTACGCCCTACCGTTTCGTTGTACGAGTTTTGGCTTATTCGCAGGATTTCAAAGAAAGCACGGAGTACCGGATATATTCAACCAAAGGGCACCGACCCGTAACGATAGCAAGACCGGCCTCCACCCCTTGGACAGGCGTAACGAAGGAATGAAAGGGCGTAGACCCGTTGAGACATGGGAGTGAGAACCTCCAGGGGCGGCGTGGAGAATGCGTGCAGTAAATGGAACTTTCTGGGGCGGTATATATTCCCCTTTATTCCCGTGCGTCTTCATGTTGCCGAAGTCTTATACGGAGTTCCCCTTCTTGTCTTTCATCCTATACCAACCGGGCGAAATCCTGCGAATAAGCGAGCATTCGTGAGAAAACCATATCGTACTGAGGGAGTTGAATAAAACACCGGGATGAGTAGGCGCTACGGATGCCTGCTCATTATTATGCTGACTGGTAGTATAGAGTAATAAAGGTAAGGAATCATCCAGTCTCTATTATACTTTGAAGGGGAAAGGAGAGAGAAAGTTGAGAATTCGAACCGCAGCGAGGGCTATAATGATTAAAGATGAAAAATTACTTGTACTACGCAGATCTGGAGTTCAAGGGGAATTTTATGTTCTCCCTGGTGGTGGTCAAGAACATGGAGAAAGCATCCAAGAAACTTTGGTCAGGGAAGTGCTTGAAGAAGTAAGTTTGGAGGTTGAGATTGAGGAACTTCTCTTCATAAATGAATTCATTGCTAAAAGAGATTCTCTTTTTCCTGATTTAGAGCCCGATGTCCACCAAATTGACTTTACATTTTTATGCAAGGTTATTTCGTTAAATGAAGCAAAGGTTGGAGACACTCCTGACGTGCACCAGGTCGGCATTGCTTGGATTCCACTGGATGAAATAACCGATTACAAATTGCATCCCAATAATGATGTCAATTTTATACTTGGTGCACCTTCGAGAAACGCTTTAACAAAATGGATAACAAATAAAGAAAACTTAAGAACGCCTTCATTTATTGCTGGATAAAGAGGACGAGGCTGCTGGCATAGAATGGTAGCCTCATAGATACTCTCGTTTATAGATAGTTCAACAAATCCGATCTAATACTTCATTTCCCTTGAACACGAAAATCATATCGGCGAATTAAAAAATCTGCTCGGTAGATGTCGTCAAAAACGGACTATAATGCTACGATTTATCATTGTAAAATATATGCTTGGCAGCTACTGTTCCAGCAGCAAGTTGAAAAATGCCGAACGAATACATGGGCTGCCGCCTCTTATCAGTTGGTGACCCAGGATTAAATACCAGCAGGCCACCTGAGCGCTTAAGTACTGGAATATGGGAATGGCCATAGATCAGCACATTCAAATGAACATTCTTGAAGGCTTCCAACGCACGCGCTTCCGTATTTATTCTTTTCCCAACACCATGTCCGTGAACGATACCCATTTTTACACCCTCGAGCTCTAACTGCCTCTGCAGTCCAAACTTGCGGATAATGTCTGGTCCATCATTGTTGCCTGCGACACCGTAGATCGGGGCGAATGCTGCCAAAGCCTCATACACGGAAAGATTCGTCCAATCACCTGCATGAATGATAGCATTTGCCGTTTTTAGCTCGCGAAGCAATCGATCTGGCAGTTTCTTGTTCATTCTGGGCATATGCGTATCAGATACGACGACGATTTTCATCCTCACCGACCTCGATTCCTTGTCTTCATATTTTCATTCGTATTTCATGTTTTCATCATATAGACCAATAAGACAACAATCAATGCTACAACGAAAAAAACGACAGCTATTGTTTTCTGACCAGATGCGTAAAGTGACGAGCAAAAGCAAATTGTCTTAACAGCTACTTACCCTGATGGCTTAACGCAAAATATATCCAACAAAGAAGAATGGGAAAGTTAAGGCAAAGTGGAAATCCTCAGACGACTCAGTCGCTTATGTGGTAAATGGCAAACATTTCGGTCAAAAGTCGGGAGCAGCAGAAGTTACGGCAACTTACGGAGACAAAAGCGTGACCTTTCATGTTGACGTTGAGGTGCCAAAGCGTCTGGATTTCGATACGGATTCCTTCGACCTGGGCTTGAATAAGTCCCGTGAATTAAAGCTTTATGCGGCTTTTGCGGATGGAACCCGGGAATGGATTACGGACAAAGCTCAATGGTCGTCTGATCATACGAATATCGCGGACGTGATCAAAGGCAAGGTGACAGGATACAAATCGGGAACAGCTACCATTAAAGACTCTTATAGTGGCAAAGAGGCGACCGCGATAGTTAGAGTGGACATTCGGAATCAGATTGTTCTGAGCAAAACAACGGTGGACAAGCAGATCGGCGAGTCGATGACCTTGACCGCCAATGCCAATTACAGCGATAACCGTGTGGTCGATGTCTCCGCGCTTGCTCAATGGAGCTCCGCTCATCCTAATGTGATCGAGGTCAACAAAGGAACGACTAAGAGCGTGAAAATTCAACTTTTTACGAGGCTACGGCGGATTTTACCTTAACGGTAACTCCCTGGGTTTCTTTTTTTATACAAGCTATTGCACTTAAAAGAACATCGTTCGTATTAGTCGCCCGGATGTAATATAGCAGAATTGGATTGGGAATCCTAATGAATTGGAGTTTAGGCATATAGACATTACTTGAACTGAACATTAGCGTCAAGCAAGAAAAAGTCATTGCAAGCTGAAGTTAAATCATTTATTATGGATATCGCGGGTCCATGTTTATAGGGTCCTTAGGAAAGGATGAGGGGACCATGCAATACTCTAAAAGTACAGATTACGCTCTACACGCCTTACTTCATTTGGGTCAATCGGATCGCCGCAACAATATTGGAATCAAGGAATTAGCTGTGACACTTGGCGTTTCTGAAAGCTATTTATCCAAAATCATGTCCAAGTTGAGGCAGGATGGAATCGTACGTGCGGTACCGGGGGTGAACGGCGGTTACGAGTTGGCACGACCGGCCGAACAGATTACATTTCTTGATGTGGTTCAAGTAATTGAAGGAAGACAGCAATTGTTCGAATGCTCGAATTCGAATTCGCAGCAGCATCGGTTGCTAGCGAAAGCTGGGGATGTACCACGGGAGCAAGAAGGCCCAAAAAATAGCGAATGTTTGGTTGAGAAGGTGATGGGCGGCGCGGAAGAGCATCTGCACCAATACTTGCGGGAGCACTCTATCCAGTCGGTAATGGATGAAGCTTTCAAGCGTTGCAATCATGAGGTAAACAAGAAGTGATACGCTTCTTGCGCTTTAATTATGGATAATAAAGATCTATGGAGGGTGGTATTGATAGCGAAAAACGAACATCTTGATGTGGTGATTATTGGCGGAGGCCCCGCTGGGTTGAACGCCGCCCTCGTGCTGGGGAGGGCGAGGAAAAATGTAGCGGTGATCGATGAAGGCCGTCCTCGCAACGCTGTCACTCGCGAGACCCATGAACAATGAACTGAATGCAGAGGCTTGGAGGAAGACGGATGGACATTTTTGAGGCAGGAAGTACAAGGTGTAGTAGCAATGTAATCACTAAATTATGGGTCGGTTTTCCAGGCGAGCTGCAACAATCCCGGATTACAAAATGTCAGGAGTAATGGCTGGTCAGAGCCGGAGGTGATTTGGACCATTGTGGCGAGCGGTGCCGCCTTGATACTTTTCGTCTGGCGGCAACTTATCCGTTATTTTCACTTGTCGCAGTGCTGCTCGTCATGTTAATGATGACATTTTTCTCGACGGCGATCATGCTTCCGTTGACGGCGTTCAAGTCTGGAGTGATCCTGCTACCCGGAGGAATAGTGAACGGGAGCATGGCTCCGGTCGCTGGAAAGCTGTTCGATTAGTAGCGGTGTACATTGCGATGATGATCGGTGTCTCGCTAGTGATGATGCCCGCACAGACCGCTGGGTTCAATCAGCTGCCGCGCCATCGGTACCCGCATGGGACCGCGATCTTAAACACGCTGTTGCAGGTAGCCGGTGCGATCGGCACTGCTCTGTATATCAGTATCATGGCCAATGGACAGAAAAATTACTTGAATGGATCGAGCGACCCGCATTCTCCAGGAGAAATAGTCAAAGCGCTTGCAAACGGCATAAATAACGCCTTCTGGGTTGGCGTTTTCATCGCACTTGGTGTGTTCATTCTCGGTTTGTTCCTCCGCAAAGCGAAATCGCCGGAGATAAAAAATGAAGGGTCGCATGATGAAGATAGACGCTGGTCCAGAACAGAACGTCATAAACTATAATGTCGCGACTTAGCTGATGTAAGATAAAACGCTAAGTCGGTCATGTCCGAAGGCTTAGCGTTTAATGTTGGGGGACCCCATAAAGGAGATAGAGACATGACGGAATTTTGGGAATCAAGTTTTATAGAAAAACAAGCGATGTGGGGATTTGAGCCTACAGACTCCGCAATCGCGACAAAGGACTTTTTCCTTGAAAGGAATGTTAAAGACATACTGGTGCCAGGTATAGGATATGGCAGGAATGCAAAGGTTTTTATTGACAATGGAATAAAAGTAACAGGTATTGAGATTTCAAAAACAGCGATTGATTTGGCGAGGCAAAATGGGATTGATATTAGTATTTTTCATGGTTCTGTAACAGAGATGCCTTTTGATAACAAACGCTATGACGGTATATTTTGCTATGCGCTTATTCATTTATTGAATGATCGCGAGAGAGAGAAGTTTATTAAGGATTGCTATAATCAGTTAAAGCCAAATGGATATATGATTTTTGCAACTGTTTCGAAAAAAACCCCAATGTTTGGAAAGGGCAAACAACTGGATAAAGACTATTTCGAGATAATGGAAGGCGTTAACATGTTTTTTTATGATTCTGACTCCATAATACAAGAATTTGAAAAATATGGACTGGTGGAGTTTTCAGAAATTGACGAGCCAAGTAAGAACGTGAAAAATAAACCTCCGCTTAAATTTATAATTGTAAAATGTATGAAAGCACTATAAATATATGAAGTTGCTTCTTCGTCAGCGGCTGCTCCCAACGGCAGGCGCTTTTTAGTATTGATCCTAAAAGTCGTTTGTTATAGGCGCGAACCTTCGCCATCCATTTCATTGGAATGTTGGAATTTTACGTACCAGAAGAAGTAGATGGAGAGAATGAAGCTGTAGCAGCGCAAGTTGGACAGCTAGTGAAAAAACATTTCTAGTTTGTTGAATAGAAAGATTTTCTTGGCGAGGCAGTAAGATTAATTTGTATGATTTTCATTCGGCGCTCGACTATTAATCTCTATTGAGCTAACGGGCAGCAAACTGTAAATATGTGTTAAAATAAGAAAGGACGTTTATTGAAGTTCCATGTAAAATTCGTTGTGAAAGGTAGGGATGCAATTGGGGACGGACATTCATGTATATATCGAGCAGAAAACGATCAAAAATGACAATCCTTTAATGACTCACTGGATCAGCGTAGATGAATGGATAAATCACCCTTGCTTTGAAGCAATGGAAGTCCGAAAAAAATACTGGACAGATAGAAATTACTTGTTGTTTGCGATATTAGCTAATGTAAGAAATCGATATAGTATTCAACCAATCTCACTGCCAAAGGGTCTACCTGACGATGTTAGCCCAGAGGTAAAGAATGAAAGTGATGAAGAAAATGGGGACGCTCACACAAGAAGTTGGCTGTCTTTAAAAGAACTCCTCGAATATGATTGGCAACAAACAATGGAGGATGACGACGAAGTAATCTGTACTTTTGAAGACTTAGTTATTCCTTTTGTGAGTGACTTTATCCCACGGCTAAGTAAAATTGACGAGCCTGAGAATGTTCGCATGGTCTTTTGGTTTGATAATTAGCAGCTCTTTAAACTAGAGGATAAAGTTAGTTGAATAATAATTCGAAGGCGACGGAGCAGATCGATCCATTACTTTCTGCTTCGCTAATTGCGAATAAACCTTATGCTGAAATTTATGATATTCTATTGAAAACATGAAATGAGAGATCAGGAGAGGCGGGCACGTGTTATGAAGCTTACATTTCCACAAGTGAATACAACGGAACAAATCGCTGAGGTTGCACGATTGGCGGCAGAAATATGGCGTGAATATTATGTAACCATTATTACAATAGAGCAGATTGAATACATGATTAGCCAATTCCAATCGATTCCAGCGATTAAGGATCAGATCCATCATCAGGGTTACGAATATTACTTCATTCATCACGATGGATCTGCGGTCGGATATATGTCGGTCAGACAAGAAGAGGGTAAGCTCTTCCTGAGCAAGTTTTACATAGGTAAGGAGCACCGGGGGCGCGGCTATGCGAGCCAAGCGTCGGCATTCCTTGAGCAGCTGTGCAAAGAGCGGAATTTAAGCCATATTTGGCTGACGGTCAATCGTCATAACGAATCCACTATTGCGGTATATGAGAAAAAAGGCTTCAAAACCGTACAAGAAAAAAAGGCGGATATCGGGAATGGATTCGTCATGGATGATTTTATTATGGAAAAAGAAATTCCGGTTTCATAACTGAAAAGAGGACCAATTGCGAATACAAGAGACCGCTTTAGAGACAGGGCGGTCTTTTTTTGAAAGATTCACAAGGATTCAATTCACGGACAAAGATAGTTTAGTTGAAATCGATAACTATGGAGGGGTAACGATGGATGAAATAGTCGGAGCATGGTCTGCAGATGCTTTATTTGAACCGGGGCCAAGTGATGAGATAATTCTACGGAAAAGTCAAACAAGGTACATTCAAATTTAATAGTATGTATCCAACAAGGAACTACGACAAAAGATGAGCCTATAACTATCCTTTCGGTAGAAAACGGTAACCTATTCGAAACAAATAAATATGGTTTAGTGAAAAGAATAATTGAAAAGGATTACTTTGCTAAAAGACTGATACTTTTAAATAAAAGCTAACTGTTTGCTTTTTTTTAACTAACGGTCAGTTTAGTTGAGCGAAGCGTTATATCTAACACCTTTTGTATTATTCAATTGGAATCATTTCCACTTAAAAGGAGGTTTCGTTAAATGGAAGAGCAAGCGAAAATAGCGAATATATCTGGTTCATCAATTGTATTGCTAGTAAAGGATACACAAGCTGCTTCTGAGTTTTACAAGAAACTTGGATTTATATATGAAGAAATTGGCGGACACGTACACGTATCAAGAGGCAATATTACATTTATTTTGCATCCCGCTAAAAACAAAGAGGATGTAAGACCTTCATCTTCTGTTGAAGGTGGGTTATATTTTGATGTTTTTGCATATACGGATGCAGTCGATTTGTTGGTTGAAGAATGCCTTGCTAATGGTATAGAGATAGTTAAAGGTCCTAGCTACTCTGAACACTGGAGTGAATTTACTATGAAAGACGCTGATGGATACCGCATCGCCTTCGGCGGTGGAGTAAGTAAGAAGCTGGATTAGTAATGAAATTTAAACGTTAACTGTCACGATAGTTAAACATTGAAGGATCAGTTTGCTGCGGTAGCTGCTCCTTTATTAATTAAGCTGACGGACAGGTTAGTGTAAGGTAGAATAGTTCAAAAATTACTGCCAATTCGGCTGATTGAGACCCGGATCCGCAATAACGCTTACCTCTTTACGCCCGGCCTCGCATCCAATTGCTTCTGTACTTCTTTCCGTACCTCTTCGATGCCTGCTTGCTTCAGCTCCTCGTTAAACTTGGGGAGGATCATGTCAACATCAACGGTGCCGGTCATGAGGCTAGGATAATATTTTTTCCAAACCATCTCGATGTTATCGGTTTGGGCGGTCAGCTTGGATAGATCAGGCGTAAAGCCGAGAGCCGTGGACTTGATTGCTTCGGCGTTGTATTTGCGGAACTGATCCCATTTATCGAGGGGCTCCGGGTTATCACCGCCCAGGGTGCTCAGAATGAACCAGTTACCCTGTGTATATTGTACTCCTGCATAGCTTGCTGGTGCATCCGGGATCGGGTCGCCGTGGCTGTCTTTGCCGGGAATGGGGACCACTTGCCCGTGTTCGCCCCGCGTGTAATGCACGCCTTCAATGCCATAATTAAATAAGTTTCTTATTTCAGGGTCGGTATTGAGCAGATTCAAAAACTTAATAGACTGGGCGGGATGTTTGGTGGTGGCATTAACAGCCATCACTCCTCCACGGACTGATTCTGTGGTGACGACACTAGGGGTAACGGGATACGATACAACCTTGTATCCGCGATCCTTACTCCAAGTATTCTCCGAGAGGGGGCCGCCGCCTGAGGACTTCCAGAACACTTTATCCCCACGCTTAAGTCCGCCAGGCTCCCGCAGCGCGGCGTCCTTGTTAATGAAGCCTTCCTTATAATAACGACGTAATGTGTCTAATACCTGACGTGCTTCCTTTGTTTCGAAGATATTTACGACCTTAGCGTTAGGGTCCAGTGATTTCACCATCAAGGGAACTTTATGGTTCAAAACATATTCGTAGCCGTAGAGGGCGAAGAAATTATGTGAATCCCGATCTAATTCCATCGGTATGTATGCAGGTTCATCCTGTTGAATCATCCGGAGCAACGGTTCAAGTGATTCCAGCGTATCGTACTTGGTAATGTCGATATTGTACTTATTCACAATTGAAGCGGGGTACATCCAATGATCACGCACGGCCAGCTCTTTATTGGTCGGCACACCATAAATGCCTCCATCATTCATTCGTACCCCTTGCCAAAAGGTGGGGTCAATGGTGTCGTACAAATCCTTGCCCAGGCCCGAAAGATAGTCATCAAGTCTGAGCCATGCGCCGCGCATAGCGGTGGATGCATAATTGGGTGCAAAAGCAATGTCAAAAGGAGTTCCTGCGGATATAAGTGTGTTCAGCCGATCTTCATACTCCTGCCAACCTACCTTGATATAGGTGATAGTCACGCCAATTTTACGAGCCAGGATTTCGTTGATTTTATCATTTACGAGCTTCAAATCCTTGTCAGGCTCTCCAATTGTGTAATAAATCAGATTTACAGTGTCACCATAATTTTTGTCATTGTTGCTTTTGCTAGGCTGCCGGGAGCAACCGGTCGTATACGCTGTGAGCAGCAATATAATACTGATTGTCATGAAGATACATCTGTGTCTAGAGCACTTTAGCATCCGTATCCTCCTTTCTGCCTAGCTCGATGTTAGCCTTTTCCCCGCAAATCAGAGGGAGATTTTCCGAAAAAGCTATGAAAGTGTGTATAGAAATAATTGAGATTATTGTAGCCGACGGAAAGCGCGACAGAAGAAATCTTCTCATCTGACGATTGGATTCGTTCTTGTGCGAGTAGCATTCGGTAACCCATTAGGTATTCTGAAAATTTCATTTCGGACTCTTTTAGAAATAGTTGTCCAAGATAGGTGCTGTTCATCTGGAAGCGCTCTGCCACTGATTTTAAGGTAATATTCTGAGCATACTCTGTCTTGATCATTAGCAGAATGCGGTTGACCAGCTTGGATAAGCTGTCATAGCTTACACCTAGTACCGGGTCCTTGTTCAAACTCTCGCAGCTAATATTACCTATCGTACCACCCAGATCTTCAACAATAATCTTCTCAATAACTCGCTGCAGCTTTGTACGTTCTACAGGCTTGAGCAGATAGTCTTTGACACCACAGCGAATGGCTTCTTGGGCATACTTGAATTCACTATAGCCGCTCATAATAACATATTTTGTAGGGATGTGGAGCTCGTTGAGTCTCTGGATCGTTTCATAGCCAAGATTCTTGCCAATGCAGACATCAAAAATGGCGACATCTGGCATCAGGTCTACAACCTTGGACATAGCCTCGTCCGTAGATTCGCAGGTCTCAATCCGACTGAAACCGTATCCTTTCCAGTCCACGATTCGCTTCATGCCCTCCAAAATCTGAGGCTCGTCATCCATAATCAGCAGTTTGTACATGCTCAGTCACCTCTTTTGATATCCGTACGGAAATCTTAACTCCAGCTTCCTCGTTATTCTCAATCTCTATAGAAAAGCTTTTCCCATAAAAGAAGTGAAGCCTTGTGTATACGTTCCGTAGACCGATACTCTCGGAGTAAGTATCATCATGGTTGGACAGTGTGCTTCGCACTGCAAGTAAACGCTCCGTATTGATACCACGCCCATTATCCACGAATTCCAATACATAATGCTCCTCGTCTTCCCAGCCATTAACGACATACAGGTTAAACTCATTACTAGCGCTAAAGCCATGGATGAAAAAATTTTCAGCCAAAGGCTGCATCCAAAATTTCACGGTCGGGAGCAAGAGTAACGTTGGCTCTACATTGACTTGATAAAAAAAACGCTCGGGATACTTAAACTCCATAATCTCTAAGTACTTCTGTAGTAATTCCAGCTCACTTGCAATAGAAATGATATTTTCCTTTTTGACAATCTCACGATAGAGCGCGCCTAAGGTAGCAATTGCATCAGCGGTGTCCCTGTCCTGGTTAACAAGAGCAGTGGAGCGGATAACCTCTAACGTATTGTAAAGAAAATGAGGGTTGATTTGGTTTTGGAGCGCTATCATTTCCGTTTCTTGCTGCTTAAGCTTAAGCAAATATTCATTTCGGATATACTTATCCAACTGCTGAATCATATCGTCTAATTCCCTTGCGATCATGCCGTATTCATTTCGACGATAACGGGCAGGGCGATTAGTTGTGAAATTGGCTGTTTTCACGCGTCCAATCGATTGAATAATGCGATGCAGGAAGCGGGAATCATCCCGCATATTGTACATTATGAGCAGTAATACACTAATCATGGTCGTTAATACGATCAAAAAGATGGTGATTAGCATCCTGGCATGCTGCCGAATCAGCATAGATAAATCAACGATGCTGACGAAATTGAAATTGAATTTGGTGGATGGAAAGGTAATAAAAAATATATGCTTTAAAAAACCCTTCGAAATATAACCATGACTGCGTCCATTCGCCGCCGCCATACGGGCTAGTTCCTTCAAGTCTTGGTCCTGTCCATTACCGATAAGGTATATCTCGCCAGAAGCACTGATTGCAGCGGCCTTTCCAAATCGGTATTTTTGTGTAGATTTAAAGATTTGATCACTGCTGACCAAGAAGCGCAGCTCGCCTAATTCCTTAGAGTCCACTGTAGGATCCGATAGTTTCTTGCGGTATACGAATCCCTTTAGAATGGTATCTTGAAATGCTTCATCTGTATTTGGAAGACCGAACTTGTAGCTTGCAATTCCGTTATCGTTAAAGCGTACGACATTGCCATACTGGTCGGTATGAAGACTAATCTGCGTTATTTCACCTTGCGCCCAGCTGTACAAATAGGTTTTAATATCCTCTGGGAAGGAGACCAGCGGCTGTGAGAACTGGCTGTTTTGCAGACTATTGGTTAAGTAGCCTTCAGCGCTGCTGCTTAAAAAGCTGCGAGCATCATCCATCAGACTATGATTGGAGTATATACGCTGCATGTAAGCTTCAATCCGGTCGGCATCATACTGCAGCTCATTCTCTACGCCAGCGAAAGCATTAGCGGCCTCTAGACGGGCATCGCCAACCCATTGGTTCAGCAGCATTGCACAGGTTAGAATGCCAAGCGTGAGCCCGATGGTCAAGACGAAGACGACATAGGCAATAAACTTGTAGCGATAAATTTTGATTTGTAAAAAAGAGCTCATACGACACCTCAATTGCAGCAGCTCATTGTAAGTAAGCGTTTACCATTCCACTTTAACATGATTAAGCAAAGCTTCATAGGTAGCAAGAAATAAGCATCCCATACAGAGTGTCTCAATAAGGGATGCTTATTCATTTAATCTTACTTGAAGTAATTATTAATTTGCTCTTGAGCAGCTTGCATAATCGTGTCCATACCAGCGGACTTTAGCTCAGCTGTAATCTTTGGAACCATTTTCTCCGGATCAGATGCCCCTGTAATGAGTTCATATTTGTATTTATCCCATACGGATTGGCAATTCGCCACTTCTGTCTGAAGATTACTGATGTCCAGTGCGAAACCTAGTATAGTGGACGATGTCGCTGCGTCATTCAGTTTTTTGACCTGTTCCCATTGATCCTCAGGAGCACCTTTGGTAACCGCTAGATTAAAGAATGTTCCTTGGGAGTAAGCGGCAAGCGGCCAAGTATCGGAAGTACGCTCGATTACCTTTTCGCCATCGACATTATTGTAGTCTACGCCTAACTCACCGAATGCCAGCATATTGCGCAGTTTTGGATCTGTGTTGACTAATTCGAGGTATTTCAATGCTTCCTTCTTATATTTCGAATTCGCAGAAATCGCGTTCAGGGAGCCTTGGATCGTACTCGTTGTATAAATAGGACCGAAGTGCTGAACCATATCATATTTTTGAACCGCGTCATTGATCTGCCAGCTTACTTCTGCGCCTGGAAATGCTTGAGCCGCAAAGAATGGTCTGCCTTTGTCGTTCTCTGTTTTGGTCGGAGCATCAGGGTTGATGATGCCATCCTGGTACCATTGATGCAGGAGCTTCAGATCGGCCATAACATCAGGCTGCTCGAGAACAGAGACAACCGTGCGTGATCCGTCATCAGCTTTTACGCCAATCGGGGTGAAGCCTAGCGTTAAATCGTCATAATTGTTAAAGAAGCCGTTCAATCCTTCGCCTTGCGTCATTGGCAATGGGTAGAAGCTCTTGCCTTCGCCAGACTTGATGCTGCGCAGAGGTTTATCAAGATCCTGCAGTGTTTTGATGTTATTGATATCGATGTTGTACTTTTGCACGTATTTATCATCGTACACCCAATATTGCGTTAGTGCTGAATCCTTATATGTGGGAACGGAGTAATACTTGCCGCCAATTTTTGTGCCATCCCATACTTTTTCAGGAATCAATTTGTATAAGTCAGCCGTTTCGCTTTGAACCAGATCAGTAATATCGGCAAAAGCACCCATAGCCACTTGCTTGCTGTATTTACCGCTGTTTGTGAACATAATGTCGAATGGTTCGCCAGTATTCACAATCGTGTTTATTTTGGTATCCCATTCGCCCCAGCTGGCTACCTTGATGTCAATTTTCACACCAATCTTCTCAGCTGTATATGCATTCATGGCATCAATAGCTTTGCTGAAGTTATTTGGCACTTGTCCGCCGATGGTCCACCAGACTAACGTCGGTATATCCTTGCTAGGTGCTGCGGTGTTCTCTGCTGTGTCTGTAGCTGTGGGAGGTTCGTTTGTTGTAGACGGAGCCTTCGAGCCGGAGCAGGCTGCTAAGGCACTCACCATTACTGTAAGAATACAGAGTGTAGAGAGTAGCTTCCAAGATTTCTTCATTTCATTTCCCCCTTATTGAAGTTGGATCACCGCAAGATTTGCACAGTGATCTATCATAAACCAAGCTTGCTTGGCTTATTTCGTTTATTATCCTTTGACAGCGCCGATCGTTAGTCCAGAAATGAAATATTTCTGAAAGAACGGATAGGCGAAGGCTACAGGCAGCACAATGATTATGGCTACAGCCATGCGGGCAGATTCCTTCGGCATAGTTGCGACGAGCACGGCATAGCTAACGCCCATGCTTGCAGCATTCTTGGCAAGCGCATCCACATTGCTCATCAAGCTATTTAACAGTGCCTGAAGAGAATACAGGTTTTGGTTGTCGATATATAGCATCGATTGAAACCAGTCATTCCAATAAGAGAAGCAGAGGAACAGCCCAATTGTTGCAATTACGGGCAAGGAGATCGGTAAGATGATAGAGAAAAAGATTCGCAGCTGGCTCGCGCCATCAATTTCAGCAGATTCAATCAGCCCATCGGGAATCGTGCTTTTGAAGAAGGTTTTACAAATGATAACGTTGAACGATGAGACGGCCAGCGGTAGAATAAGTGCCCAGACGCTATCTTTTAGCCCTAATAAATTTGTATTAATGAAGTAGCTGGATACCAGACCGCCATTGAATATCATCGGGATGAATACGACCCAGGTCAGAAAGCCATTCAGCTTGTAGGTTGGTCGAGAAAGTACATAGCCCATGGAGGTCGTAAGCAATACACCGAGCACAGTGCCAACGACAGTAACAAGAGCGGATACGCCGAGCGCCCGCAAAATCATCGTTCCCTGCTTGATTACATAGGCGTAAGCCTCACCTGACAATGCAATCGGCAACAGATGGTATCCTGTCTCACGTATGGAGTCCTCACTGGAAAATGAAATAGATAGAACAACAACTACTGGAATGACGCAGAGCAGCGCCAAGATGATAAAGATCAGGTTGAAAAAGATGTTAACGACGTTGTTTGTACGGTTAAATTTCTCAAGGCCCGTTTCGTAAGTCGTCCTCGTTGACATTGTGTTACCTCCTTACATCATCGCGCTATCAGGATCAATTTTGCGAACAATCCAATTAGCGATTAGAATAGTTGCGCAACCCAGAACCGACTGTACGAATGCGGCAGCAGCTGCCATGCCTAGTGTTGCGGACTTCAGTTGTTTATAGACCATGACATCGATCGTGGTAGACACGTTGAACAGAGAATTGGAATCTCGCGTGACCTGATAGAACAAGCCGAAATCGGTGTAGAATATACGTCCAACGGCCAAAATGAACAGCATGACGATAACTAGCTTGAGCATGGGCAATGTAATAAATCTCGTCTGCTGCCAAATGGAAGCGCCATCAATAACAGCTGCCTCATAGTATGTGCTGTCAAGGCTTGTGATGGTTGCCAGATAAATGACCATACCATAGCCCAAGCCTTTCCAGACATTTAAGAGAATCAGAAAATATGGCCAGTATTGCGGCTCCATATACCAGTTAACAGGATCGCTGCCCATATTGACGAGCATTTGATTGACAATTCCTTTATCGAAGCTTAGGAATGCCCAGCCTACAGCGGATACGACAACCCAAGATAGGAAATAGGGGAGGAACATCATCGTCTGATAGACTTTACTTGCTTTGCGGTTGTGGAGCAGTCCGATCATAATCGCTAATAGAACGGGCAGCACAATGCCTAGAACGATAAAAATAATATTGTATCCGATGGTGTTTCGAATAATGATCCAAGCGTCATTCGACTTGAATAAGAACTCAAAGTTTTTGAAGCCAACCCACGGACTGTTAAACACATTGCTCAAGAAGCCGCCGCTAATTCTGAAGTTTTTGAAGGCAATAATGATCCCGAACATAGGTAAGAAACAAAACAGTATGTACCAAATCGTCGTAGGCAATGCCAAGATCGTTAGTTCCGTATCCTGCTTGTGCCAACGGAATGGTAAGCGCTTTCTTTTAACTTGTTGCTCAACTTCAGATCTCATGTCTGTCACTCCTTCCGGTGTTTTCTCGCTTGTGTTGCACTTGTTAGGCTCATTGTATAATAGAGCATTCGATGCTTCTAGATAACAAACTTGATACTATAGTCAACAAACGTTAGATTCGAAAATATCTGTTTACGGAACATGTTTGCTATTCCGCTTACCGAAGTGTTTAATCAAGTTCCTCGGGAAGGTTAATCCAAAGATTTCTAGAATGATTTGTACGATGGAATTTTAAAGGAAAGGTATGCAGAATAAATGAAAACGATGTATATGAAAAAAATAATACTTATAGGTTCAGGAGGTTCTGGAAAGTCTTCTTTGGTTCATAAGTTAGGCGACAGTTTAGCTATTGATGTATACCATCTTGACGCAATGTTCTGGAAACCAGGGTGGAAAGCCACTCCGAAAGATGAGCAAAAAACGGTTCAACAGGAACTGGTGAATCGTGGGAGTTGGATTATCGACGGTAACTATAACGGTACAATGGATATCAGATTGCAAGCCGCGGATACTATAATTTTTTTAGACTTGTCGAAGTGGCTGTGTTTATACCGTGTAATAAAGAGGAGAGTTCAGTACCGTAACAAAAAAAGGAGTGACATGGCAGAGGGCTGTGAAGAAAGAATTAGTCTGCATTTTTTGAAGTGGGTCTGGGACTACCCTAAGAAACAAAAACCTGTAGTTTCCGAAAAACTGCAAAGATTATCGCAAGAAAAAGAAGTCATCATTCTAAAGACTCCTAAGGACGTGAGAGGTTTTTTGGAAAAAGTGTATTCATTAAACGAACGCGCAGACAAACAATAACCGAATATTCGAAAACGTCCCGTATGTAATTGAAGTATACGGGGCGTTTTTGCGTGATAGAGAAAGCTTCAATATTTATGTGAATGGTCCTTAACATTTTGTTCGAAAATTCGCTTTTCCCTCCAAAGTTGCAGTCAAGAATTTTTTCGACTTTCTCAATTGCTTTTCAATTTCTTCAATCTCGATGATTTTCTGTTCAACTATTTTCTTCTTTACCTCGTAAGATAAGTTAAGTTGTTGATTTATTAGCAAACTTAACTCTTCTATAGAAAAGTCTACGGATAAAAGTGTCTTCACATCATTTAGAAAGTCAACAATCTCTTCAGAATAAACACGATAATTGTTTACATCCCTTTTAACAAATGAATCCGGAATTAGATTCTTGCGTTCATAGAATCTCAATGTTGATATGGGCAGACCAGTTAATTTTGAAACCTCATTTATTTTCATATTGGGACCTCTTTAGTTGTTGCTATAAACCTAGGTTTATAGTTCATAATACGAATATGATAACGAACGACATACACAATGTCAAAAAATCTAATGTTATCAAAAGGAGAGGCATTATGTTTAACAATATTCAAAATAACGATTTCGCCAACATAGTAAAGGGACGACGTTCTGTGCGTAGTTACGATGAGAACATTAAAATATCGAAAGAGGAGATAAGCGAGATTATTTCGGAAGCCAGCTTGGCGCCATCCTCTGCCAATATGCAGCCTTGGCGTGTAATGGTGGTTGATACGCCAGAAGGAAAAGAAAAACTAAGACCTCTTGTTCGTTTCAATACTTTACAAAATGATACTTCATCAGCCATGTTATTAATTTTCGGTGATACCGAGAGCTATTTATATGCTGAAGAAATTTACAATACAGCTGTGGAACAAGGAAAGATGCCCGCCGAAGTACGAGATAGACAACTTGGAACTATTCTAACGATGTTCCCGTCTCTATCAAAAGAATTGAAAGTCGAAGTAGCGAAAGTCGATAGCAGTCTCTTTGCCATGCAGCTAATGTTAGTAGCCCGTGCTCACGGGTATGATACGAATCCAATGGCAGGCTTTGAAGTTGACCAGTTAGCAAAAGCATTTGATTTAAATGAAGAACGTTATGCTCCGGTAATGATTATTTCAATCGGAAAAGCCAAAGAAGCTGGGCATGAGTCAGTTCGATTAGGATCCGATAAGATTACGTTTTGGAGATAGCCATATATCTGGAATCTATTCATACTAGTGGAAAACAATATCTCAATCATGGAGCGAAAGCAGCCGATCAGAATGATCGGTTGCTTTTTCTATGCTAACGGGCAACGTAAAGTGCCTACCAAGAAAAAAGGAACTAAAAAGGTGTGTGAACAATGAAACCTCTTCAAATCGAGATCTTAAGTAACGAATTAATCTCCTCATACAGTTTGATTATTTCGATTTTTCTGAATATAGCAGAATAAGTAGTTCCAGTTTATGGTATAGTATGTTGTGAAGAATGTCATGCTATAGGGGCTGAGTAAGGATGATAGGGGATACGACAGAGAAAGAGCGGACGATATTTGATCATGCTGGAAATACGATCAAGACAGATGATCGAGAGATTCGTATTCTTGCCAAGTATGAGGAGCCATTGGTTGCCGTGCTGGGTAGTGTGCTTAGCGATGAGGAATGCGATGAGCTAATTAAACATTCTAGGGAACAATTGCAACGTTCGAAAATAGGTGGAAATCGTGAAGTCAATCAAATTAGAACGAGCAGTGGAGTGTTTTGTGAGGAGAAAGAAACGATTACAAAAATCGAGAAGCGCTTCTCTCAAATTATGAATATTCCTATCGAGCATGGTGACGGTTTGCAAGTTCTGCTATATACCCCTGGACAAGAGTATCAACCTCATTATGATTTCTTTGCAGAAACGAGTCGAGCAAGCGCTAACAATCGAATTAGTACGCTCGTGATGTATTTGAATGACGTGGAGGAAGGCGGAGAAACGGCTTTCCCCATGCTTAATATCTCAGTGATTCCTAACAAAGGCATGGCTGTCTATTTTGAATATTTTTACAGCAATCATGAATTAAACGATTTCACCCTTCATGCAGGTACACCCGTGATCAAAGGGGAAAAGTGGGTTGCCACGATGTGGATGAGAAGACAAGCCCATCGCTTTCCCTAGATGAATAATGATATGGAAGCAATGGGAAGACAGGTTGTTAACGATGGAAAAATCCGACCTCACGAGGTCGGTTTTTTTGATTTTTAGTCATGTAGATAGAACTAACGGGTAGAATAGTAGAATAATTCCAGTTGGTTTTCGTAAAATATAAAAAATAATATTTAACGTATGGTTATAGTGCGTTTATGTCGAAAAATAAAGGGAGGACTCGATGCTTTTAATGGTCTCTTTAATGACTTACATTCCTAGAATGATAGAAGTTATTGCTTTTATCTTTTTAGTTGCTGGACTGTATCGAATGTGGAAATCTAAGCCTTTAAACGCTAACGGGTAGCAATAAATAAAGCAGTGAATTATGTCCACATAGTGCAAAATTAGGTCTTGTTAATTCAAAGATTAATATAGCTTGGGAATGTATCATAAAAGAATACGCCTTCACGAATAGACTTTTCGAGTCGAATGTAGAAGCCTAATCCTTTTTTTGCAAACAAAGAACAATGACCAATCACTTTACTAAGGAATAGAGGGATTCATTATGACAACAAACAAAACTCCGCAATTAGGAAATACGGCACGCAGCTATGATCTTGTTCCAGATTGGGTAAAGCTTCCTGCACACTTAGAGTTTGGCTATACACATGGAATTGTCGTAGACCAGCAGGATAATGTCTATGTTTTTCATACAGGAAAACCGTCAATTTTCAAATTTGATCAGACAGGGGAGTTTCAAGCGGCCTGGGGCGAAGAGTTCGAGGGTGGCGCTCACGGATTTTATCTTCATAAGGAGCAAAACAGCGAATACCTCTTTGTTACAGACACCTCTCGCGGCAATGTTGTAAAAATGGATTTAGACGGAAAGCACTTGCTGACATTGGGAACGCCAGATCGTCCTGATTTATATAGCGAGGAGCTAAAATATATCCCTACAGACGTAGCCGTTTCGGCAAATGGTGATATTTATGTATCTGATGGCTATGGTCAAAGCTGGATTCATCACTATAATGCAGCAGGGGAATATATCCGTTCCTGGGGCGGCAAAGGTACGGAGTTGGGACAATTGAATTGTCCGCATGGTATTTCCATTGATACACGTAGTGGTGTAGAAGAGGTTTATGTAGCTGATCGCGGCAATCATCGGATTCAAGTCTTTACCTTACAGGGCGATTTCAAAAGAGTCATCGTGGACGATATGGATCAGCCTTGCAGCTTCTATTATCACGGGGATGATCTTTTCTTCCCAGACTTAAACAGTCGGATTACGATCTTCGACAAAAATGATCGGTTAATCTGTCATTTAGGCGAGGATCAGCAGGCATACAAACAAGAGGGCTGGCCGAATTTACCTAAGTCTTACTACAAAGATAATAAATTCAGCTCACCTCATGGCATTTGCGTAGATTCCAAGGGTTCTGTTTATGTTGCTGAATGGATTTTCGATGGACGAGTAACCAAGCTTGCGCTTGCATAATTGTAAATAAAGGGAACCGGCGTGTCCAGATTGACTGGATATGCCGGTTTTTTTGATTTCCCGGTTATGTTTTTTCACCTCTTTTATCAATTTAAGGAGTAGGTTTGCGCAACATTTTATTACCATTATCGTCTAATTGCTAAGAGAACTTTTGGGCAAAATTGGGAGGGGTACAAATGGTTGGCAAGATAATTGGTGGCTGGATGGTTATTACGTTTAGCTATTTTCTTACGATGTATGCAATGTTTACGTTGTATTGGATCATTTTCAAAGAACCTATAGACCATAATTGGGACAAATCTGGTACTTTTGCTGGTATACCGTTGCTAATCATTCCATATTTCATAGCTGGAATATATTCGAATCTGGTTTTTGTCAATAAACGCGCGGGTGCGCTATGGGTAAGCATAATTCCTGTTATTTGTGAGCGATTGTTGATTTATTTAATTGGCTATTTATTAGTGCTTGCAGGCGGTGACGGATCGATGAATGGAATAACAACTATGATGTTCATTCGTGGTGAGGCAGCGCCTTACTACACGTATACCTATATCATCTGTGGTGTGATAAGCATTTTGATTTGTTTTATTGTTGCTTCTTATAAGCCTAAAGTTAATCAGTTGCTGCACTAACAGTTAACGATAGTGGAATGCAGCAGAATGCATCAGCAATCTGCTTTTTTTAATTGAAGTAATGGGCATAAAGCTTCTTCTTGGCCTTTACACTAGTGTGATGCTTTATGATTGGATTATGTGATCAACTCTGTGCCTTTGAAAATAAGTCAACTCGCTAAACGAACTGGGATTGGCACTCGGTCCGTTCGGCACTATGAGGAAAAAGGGTTAATGTCTGGGTTTCAGAACATATTCAACACTGTAGGACTTCTTGAATCCGGAGTAACGATAGCTTAATAAACTCGAAGAAACGGCAACGGGAACTTGGCTGTCGTTTTCACGACTAATGGGCAGGAAATTTTTATCATTTTCACGAATTCTAAGTTAGAAACTTTTGCGAAGTTTGCAAAATAAACGTGATAAGAAAGGGCGGCAAGCCGAAGATACGACCGGCGCTTCTTATTGTTATAGCACCAGAGGGAGTGGGAGAATGTATCCAATACTAGAAACAGAAAGACTGTTATTGCGAGAAATTGTCAAAGAGGATGCTCAAGGTATCTTCAATTGTTTTTCTAATAAGGATGTAACACGTTATTACGGACAAGATCCTTTAACAAGCATAGAACAAGCAGAGCAGTTTGTTGCGTTTTTTGCAAAGAACTACAATGAAAAACGGGGTATAAGATGGGGGATCGAATTAAAAGGTTATCCAGGTATTATCGGTACAATAGGGTTTAACGCTTGGATGACTAAACATAAAAGAGCCGAGATCGGCTATGAGCTTCATCCCGAATATTGGCAGAAAGGATATGCCGCTGAAGCTGTTTCCGAAGTGATTTCATATGGTTTTAAAGAACTTGATTTGACGCGTATTGGAGCAGTTGTTTTTATTGAAAATGTAGCTTCTAATGAAATGTTAACAAAATTAGGATTTGAAAAAGAAGGGGTTCTAAGAAATTATATGTACCAAAATGGCGTTCCGTATGATACGAACGTTTACTCATTGTTAAATTCAATTTAATGAGGGAAGCAATCAAACCTGCTGTAAAACGAGGCTGCCAGCATGCAGCAGCAGCCTTGTCGAGCTAACTTTGTCGTATTTGTCTGACACAATCTTTGATCGTATCAATCACCACTTTTGGCTCTGAGAATTGAGGGAAGTGTCCGCTTTTTTCAGCGGTGATATGCAGGCTATTACTAGACAGAGCAAGCAGTTCCAACTGATGGTTGATTCGTTTTTTACGAACTTCCTCTGGCATCATACGGTTTTCTTTCCCACCTGTTATCACATATATCGGTATATGGGGAAAATGATCGATTGCGTGAATTTGTTCCGCCGTTTTTTTAACAAAATGAACCTCATTGAATTGCTTATGGGAAGACAAGGAATCAAACATCGAAAGTATCTTGTTAATTGTTTTTACGATTTTACCTTGATGTTCATCAAGGCTGATATCTTTCGGATGGCTGGATTCTAAAAACACAATGCCAGCTACTTCGTCTGGATAAAGCCGGGCAAACAAATTTGCATATAATCCTCCTAATGAATGTCCAACTAGCAGGAATGGAGGTTCAAATCCTACTATCTTTAATGCCTCACGCAACGTTTCGACAATCGTTAATCCGTCTTGGGGTTGTTGCGGCTTATCGCTACCCGTAACACCAAAGCGATTATAGGAAAAAACAGATGATGACTCCGAAATTTCTGGCCATATTTTCAGCCAGCCCTCTATGGGCCCAGCACCGCCATTAATCAAAACGATATTGGGTTTACCGCTCCCGCTAATACAATATTGTAACTTTCCTCTTGTAGTTTCCATTTTTAAATGCTTTTGTGTCAACGCATTACACCTCACTTAGTTATCAAACATTCCCGTTTTTTATACGTGCATATTGAATATAAGTTACCAAAATTTAGCGCATTTTTTTTGAGAACAAGCTTTTGGACTGGTTTAGTGAAGCTAAGCATTTAATTTGAATCTCAATCAGTATGCTTAAACTAGGAGTTGCGTATCTTTTTTACGATATGGATCGTTTTCTAATAAAGGAGTTTTTCAAAGGGGAAATTATGATGCAAAAGGTACTTATATTAGGGGCAAGCGGTCTTGTAGGAAGAGCTTTGATCGATGAATTGAAAAATGGATTTGACCTGTATGGAACATATTATTCTTCGCTTACTAGTCTCCCTATTGATAAGCAGTACAAATTGGAACTTCATCAAATCGATCAGTTTAAGGAAATGATCCGTAAGATTAAACCCGATATTGTGATTTCCTGTTTGAGGGGAGAATTTGATCAGCAGCTCAGGCTCCATAAAGAATTAACAATCGAATTAACGAATACAAATAGCCGTATATATTATTTTTCTACGACTAATGTATTTGATGGGGACTATTCGAGGCCACACGTTGAAACGGATATACCTGTATCGGAATCCGATTATGGAAAATTCAAAATTGCTTGTGAAAACATGCTGCAGGAAACTTTGGATGAGCGAGTGATCATTGTCAGAATTCCTGCGATATGGGGCAAAAATGGTCCAAGGCTGAGCCAAATCAAAGAAAGTATCAAAAATAATAATGAGATAGATGTTTACAGCAATCTAGTGTGTAACCATATATTAGATGTTATGCTGGCAAAGCAATTGCGCTTCATTATTGAAAAGGATCTAAGAGGGATATTTCACTTAGGCTCAGTGGATAGGATGACGCAGGAACAATTTTATGAACAGCTCTTAAGCGGATTAGGAAGCGAGAAGAGCATACTGCGAAATCGTTTCTATCAGGATAAAGCTGCTACGTATTATTTTCAACTGAGTTCAATTCGTGATGATCTCGCCAGTTCTCTACAGAGTAAGAATGAGGAGATTATTTCTTACTTAATGGAAAATGGTACTATGTGTTAAGGACATTTTAAACAATCATGGAGCAGTTGCTACTGAGTTTCGAATATCAACATTAGAGGCGATTAGTAAGGCTTTGGAGTGTCAGCCTGGAAATATTTTAGAATACAGAAGTGACGAAGATACTCAGGCATAAACAATTGGTTTGTATAGGCAACATCCAAAAAAACAATTGGAAAATGAATTACAAATTGGTATATTAGCTTTATTGTGTTTGTTCTAATGATAGCGGAGGGGATTAGCGATGAGACTAGCGGAAGCGCTTGTAATGCGAGCGGACTGCCAACGGAAGGTGGCGCAGATCAAGCAACGTCTTGGGAGAGTCATAAAGGTTCAAGAAGGAGAGCAGCCTTCGGAATCGCCGTCAGAGCTGCTGGATGAATTAAGGCGGACGCTGGGGGATTTGACGGTCTGGGTGAAGAAGATTAATAAAACGAACGCTTTAAGCGCGTTCGATACAAGCATGAGTCTATCAGAAGCGCTGGCTGAACGTGATCGCATCATGCAGTATCGCAATATCCTTAATGAATTGCTTAGCGAGGCTTCCATTAAGCAGGAAAGATACAGCCGGCAAGAAGTGAAATTTTACACAACCGTTGAAATCGCCAATCTTCAAAAAGAGGTTGACGAGCTGTCGAGGAAATACCGCGAGTTGGACTTCAAGATACAGGAGAAAAACTGGAGCACGGATTTACTGGATAACTAAATAAGTTGGTAACCGAAATCATACAGGCGAGCACAACCCACCAACGGGTAGTTGGACCTTGATGTAGATGCAGGGCCATATCTACAAAACATAACGAATTAGCCCAATAATGTAACAAGAGTGCGCGATAGCATGTAACTAGGCTGTATATTGTTTAATGTAACGACCACGTGCTGATGTATCGGTTAGGTGAGGGCGGGTTCGGGGACTTGTTTAATTTGTAGTAGAAGAGAGGCAGTTGGCATATAGCTGAGCTGTCTCTTTTTTTTACGTCAAGAAGCGAAAAAAGAAAAGCTGTCCAGTGGCCAACCATGGCAAAAGGACAGCTATATTGCTCACAGAGCCTGCTCTGAGGATGGGGCGGCGTATTTACTTTATCGGCTGCTGTGGGGCGAGCAGCTCATTTAATTTTGAATGTAGCTGCAATCGGAGTGCCTCTACGACCGAAAAATTCGTTGCCGCTACATAGTAGGCTTTAATTTGAGAATCAATCGCTTCAGCTACAGCCAGATAGGAGGTGGCCTCCTTCATTTTCGCAGAGTAGCGTTCTTTAATAGCGGCTAATTCGGTTGCATATGCTTCATCGGTGCCTTGGGACATCGTGAGCGTATACATATCCAAAATTTCATCCCCGTCTCGATCAGGGAAGTATTCATGAGGGGCGGTGCTGTCGAATATAGCTGTGCTGAGCTGTGGGAAAATCAACATATCAAGGCTGTTTGGATCAAAGCCGCAATGAAACACTTGAACTTCGATTCCATTCTGTTCAGCAGCGGAAGCAAGTTTTTTGAGCAGTGTCGATTTTCCGGAGCCTGGTCTTCCTTTGATGAAAATCCGCCTCTCCAGCTCAGCGGTCAAGCTTTGAATAAAATCGAATGCGCCCTTGGGAGTGGCTGCCCCGAAAAACAAGTGTCGCCCAATTGTTTCTGCGTCGGTTTCATGGCCAGCGTAAAGCTGTTGGATCAATTGCTGCGCAATCTGGTCTGCCTTCAAGAAATCCATGCTTTCTATATAATATTTTTCCCATTCGTCATGAATCCGTAATGCTGTCAAGAACGTTTCATATGTTTTTGTATAGGCATCTACAAGCTTGCCTCTAAGGTCTTCGATCGTTCTTAGATGCTCCGGTTTCATATGGCTGTTGTCTATTGCTTCCCCGAAGTTGATAAAGACGATTTCACCAGCCTCATTATCCGGAATTCCCTCGCAGACTCGCCCATCGACAACACCAACCTTCAATTCTGTTGCAATGATGCCATCCAGTTCGCCTGGACGAAGAGGGGAGTGGAAGTATTGTACGTGCTGGCCTTTTTCCGCCAGGCTATCCGCCAAGCTGCGAATGACCGTCGATTTTCCCGTACCAGGGGGACCTGTAAGAACGAATATTGTATTCAGTCCTTGTAGGGTGGATTTATACAAGAAATGGGCGCCGTGTGCGGTGTTGCCGCGGGCAAAGTAGTGAGATGATTTTTTACTCAACCTGAAACACTCCTTTGTGCCTATTCGCAATTCGCAAAATTTGCAGGTTCCGCGAAGTTGGTCAGAATAAGCATACGTGGGATAAATGCCTATGCTTCTGTATATTCCAAGCGGTGCTTAGAAGTGTTTCTTTGTTTATCAATTCCGAGAAATTTATCCTCCAAATTATACGGTTCGATAAAGGCGCCCCCACGGATTCCAAGGGTGAACGACTCTTAGTGAAACTCCTGCGCGATATCTACGCGACGACTAGATGATGAATGGTAATGTTTTCAAAACGTTGATTTTGCTAGTCCGGTGCTTTAAACTTCATAGTAGAGCGACCTTCTGACTGGCTTTTTAGGGTAAGCAGATTTAACTCCTCCAAAAAACATTTTACAATTAAATTCAGATTATGCCGGGTTAAGATGGATTATAGACCATAATCTCCGCAACTTCCTAGGGATAGAAAAAATCCCTATGACTTGGTTGTGGAGATTTTTTTTGTGCAAAATGAACTTTAATGACCTCTGCGGTCTCTTATCTATGAAAAGGGGTGAGAACATGAATATAAGCCGTCTGGTCAAACAAGCCAAAAATGGCAACAAGGAAGCTTTATTACAACTAATCATAGCCGATCAAGATGCTTATTATCGTCTTGCCTACAGCTACATGAGAAATGAGCATGACGCGATGGATGCAATGGAAGACATGATTGTTACGCTTTATGAAAAGCTGGATCAACTGCAAAAGGGCGAAGCCTTCTACAGTTGGAGCAAAACCATTCTCGTCAATCGTTGCAAAAAAACACTCCGCAACAAGGAACGATTTCTTCCACTGGGAGACGAGGGGGAACCGTCGCTTGCTGCATTAACTGATGATAATCCGTATCGCCATACAGAGTCTGATATGGACATGCAGGTGCTGCTCTCTCATCTGAATGAACGGCAGCGGGAAGCGATCGAGCTTCGTTACGTGCATGATCTTCCATACCAGACGATTGCGGACATGACCGGTGCACCGGTTGGCACAATCAAATCGAGAATATCGCAAGGCATACAAAAACTGAAAGTCATGATCGGAGGTGATCGTTATGAAAACGATCGAGGAGAGATTACAGGGGCACAAACAGACCTTAAATATCGTGCAGGCACCGTCAGAACTTGAGGGCAGGCTTCGAAATGCGCTTGAACGTGTCCCTACTAAGAAAAGAAACATGAATAGAGCGATGACATGGGTTGCAACATCAGCCGCAGCGCTCCTTTTAATTGTCGGAACTTATCAATATCCTGCTTTTGCTTATTTTGGCGGTAAGTTATTTAATAAAATCGAGCTGTCTTCTCTAAGCTTTGCTGAAGTGGCGGAGCAAGGATACGGACAAACGGTCAACAAAAGCAAAACGCTTGATGACGGCACTGTCATTACCATTAACGGGGTTATAGCGGACGATAACGCATTGCTAATGTATTACACCATTGATCGAACCGCGGGCTCCGTATTAACTGAAAATGGTTCATTTCGTTACGACGTAGGTAAATTGCATGGATTATTGACTAATTCAGGTTTCAAAGAAGGAAGTGGCGGTTATAGCAAAGACGAGACCCGGTACGAGGGAGTATATAAATTCGAGCCGGTTAGTCCATTCTCCAGAACATTAACCGTTGCATTCAGTGAGTGGCTAGATAATGGAAAACGGGCATCATATCCGATCTCCTTCAAGTTTGATGCGAATAAAGCGATGAACAGCATACTTAAAGAGGACATTTCAAAATCCGTCCCTGTTGATCAGGGGACTATCCATTATGACTCCATTACGGCTTCGCCGACTTCAACCATCGTGAAGGGACATTATGAAATGGATGATGAGGGATACCCAAGATTTCCAGGTAAAACAAAGCTTTATGTGAACGGAACAGAAGTGGAATCATGGGGAATGCGTTCGTACAATCCCTCTAAAAAGGGATTCCCTAGATTTGAACTTGAATTTGATGTGCTTCCAACAGACAAGATCGAGACCGTTGAACTTGTACTCGAAAATTTCTCCGGATATCAGAAAGTAGAAGAACCCATCTCCCTAGCCTCGCCATCGGATCTATCTATTAAAATTGGCGAGGAGAAGCTTTGGATTCGAAGCGTCACAAAAACCGATACAGGCTATGATATCGTGATCGCCAGAAAACAATTTACAATCTTGGATAGGGAAAATTTATCCGTTCAAGCGGGTGGTATCGTAGTTCCCGTATCATCAATTTCCCAATCACGCCCGTGGGATCTGAAAAACGGTAACATCCTATGGGAGCAGACGTATTCTTTTCACACAACGGAGGAACCGGAAAGCTTGCTGCTGGACGGATTTCACTATATTAAAACCTACGACAAGACCATATCTATTCCTCTGGATATCAAAAAATAAAATCATACGTTTGTTTCTTGCGCAGTTGACCGGGGGTAACCCCGGTCTTTTTTTTGAATTGCTTATTGAAGAAGCTGAGGTCGTCGAACCCGACATTCTGCGCAATTGTGGCAATTTTGTCGTCGGTGTCCAGGATGGCTTCCTGGGCAATATTCAAACGGATCTCATTGCGATATTCGATAAAGGTTCTCCCTGTGTACAGCTTGAATTTGGAAGAGAACACAGACGCGCTCATGCCGCATATATGGCTAATTTGCTCGAGCGTGAGAGGTTGGGCATAATGGCGGTGGATGAAATCGACGATCATCTGAAGACTTTGTTCGTCGGGAAAGGCTTCTTTGGGACGCTCCATCTGTTGATAGTAACGGCTTAAAGAGATAAACAGCTGGATCATGGATGTCTTGATCATCGTTTGGTAGCCTAGACTCCGGATGTTCTGCTCTGCGATCAGCTTGTCCAAAATGCTGCCGATCTCGAGCTGCTGGCTCGTTCGCAGACTGAGCCGCGATACGAATCGTGCATTGTTGCGGAGGAAGGGCTCGACATAAAAAAAGTCGACGAAGGGCGTAACCGAAGACATTGTAATCAGCTCGTTCTTGAGCAGAGAAGGCATGAATAAGACGTTGCATATAACGAGTTTCCCGGCAGACCCGACCCTGTAGGCATGCACCATATCGGGCTCAATTAGGAACACGTCGCCAGCGCGTATGGCATAATAGTCCCCATGGTTATAGCTGTGCTCGCCAGAGCCTTCCGACACGTACGCCAACTCTGTAAATTCGTGGGAGTGCTCGGCTATCGCCTCGCCCGGCGCAATGACGTAATATCCGGCGTAAAAGGGAAAGTCGGGGTTGTCGAAATATTGCTTGCTCAAGATCCGGGTCATAGGCTTCACTTCATTTCCGAAGAAGTTTGCATGTCGCGGCCTGCCGGTTATTTGGCCAGCAGGGGCAACGTTCCTGCTTTGATTTTATCATTGATTTCTAACCCCAGTCCATCGGTGGCAATATGATTCTTCCCGTTATAGGTCGTTCCGTCCGGCATGTAGATGATTGCCAGCACGCGGCGGGGCTTATCCGACTGATTGGAGTGGGCATAGTGGAAAGTCTGCCCGTGATGGAACGTGCAGCTGCCCTTCTTCAACGGAACCACGACCGGTTTCACATGCTCCATCTCCGTACCGGTGACAAAATCGAAAATATTTTGCGGGTTAACGAGGTCGATGCCAGTTAATTTGCCAACTTTGTGCGAGCCGGGGATGAACATCATGCAACCGTTCCTCTCGTCGACGTCGTCGACTGTGATCCACGCGGAGAGCGCGCCGGGCTCGTTCATCGGCCAATAGGGCAGGTCCTGATGCCAGGGAGTTGGCTTGGAATCGTGTGGCATTTTCCAGAGGGCATGGTCATGGAACAGGCGAATGCCGCTCGCGCCGGAAAGGTCCTTGGCCGCTTGGGCGATTCTGGCGTGCAGCGAATATTTAGCCATGATGCCGTGGTCACGCCAAACGTTGACCTTCTGGTTAAGCACCTTGTAATAAGAGCCGGTGCTGACATCGGTGGCAATGGAGAGCTGAGAGCGATCCACCATCGCTTCTTCCATCGCTTCTGCGAGCTCCGCAACCTCTTCCGGGCTGAGGATATTGTCCACCTGAACGAATCCGTTCTTCTGATAAAATGCAATCTGCTCTTGCGTTACGACATGAGTCATCCACCATCAACCTTTCGATTTTTATGGACTTAGCTTATCACGCCGACTCGGCTTGCTCTTGGGGGATCTTATCCGTTATTAGGTCAATCTTCTCTGGGACAGATTACCGGTGGCTTAAGCAGTCCGGAGCCGAATTCGGAAATTTACAGAGGTTGAAAAAAATGCTAAATAGCCGCTCTATAACTGGATCGTTAAGCGGAAGGGGCAGGAATGTTCAATCATTTCGCGAATATTCCAAGATAAAATATTTTTGCTAAATTCGAAAATGTATGTGGTGATGATTCAAGTAAGTAGGGAGGCGTTGAAGGATGAGGAGGTTTTGGCAGCTCTGTTGCATTCCAATTGCCATTTTGATGGTTTTGATTGCCTGTGCCAATCGGAACATTACAGCGGAAGATGTTCAAAAAGGGTTGCAACAACAAGGCTTGGAAGTTACTAAAATAAATGCGGGTATCGCGGAGCAAGGCGTAGAATCTTCTTTGCAGCTTAACGGCGTATTTCCTGATGCCTTCGAGCTTACGCTTCCTACGGCAGATATGGCGAATCGTGAGTTTGTTTTCATATATCAGTATACTTCTGAGGAAGAAAGTAAGTCAGCCAACCAATCAGGGGGGATATCATCATTGCGTATGGTTGACCTGCATCCCAACATTCGCCAAAAGAAAAACGTCGTAGTTATCTATTGGTCACATAACAAACAAAATCCACTCATGATAAACCCGTTCACTAAAGCGATGAACAAACTTTAAGCGTCTCGTTGAAATCGAAAAATATAATAGTTACTTATTTTAGTAAAACATTATAAGATCCATTAATAAATAAAATCAAGTCGCCAATGGCACCAATCCCAAAAAACATAAAATAATAACTCGCAATAGTGATTTCCTTATTAAACAGCTCTTTAAATGCTTGAACGAACAATTGATTAAACTTAAACCAACTTAATATCCAAGCGATAATTAGAAAACTTACAATCATCATTTCTTGTCCCCCGCTCTAAAAAAGATGAGTTTGATGCCTTCTTAAATGTATCATAAAAGCCCTCCTTATGGTGTTGCTTCAAGAAAAAACAGAGCTTATTAGATTAAAATAGGAAAGGGACTTTAATGAACGATAATCGTACTCGTAAAAGGGTTGTATTTATTATACTGCTAGTCATACTGTTGGTGGCGCTCGTTATCGAGCTTAAGAATCGCGGGGTAAAGGTAAATCAGCAAGCGATCAACGCTTCCCTGCAAACCGTACGGCAGGATTGTAAGCTTTGGTGTTTGGATCCGTCGTTTACTATTCAATATGAGGGTAAAGTTATGGGTGATAGCGGGAAAGAGGATTTATTCATGTCGATCAAAAGGAAAAATGATCAGTTCCTAGAAGCCAGTTACTATGTAGATCCGGAATCACAGAAATTTATAAAGATCATCTTTAATTGGCGATTAATGGCCATTGATGATGGCAGTGCAGCTAAGGCCAATGAGTATAAGGAATTAATATATACGATTATCAAAGATTCTAATCGTCTAATAGGTACTTCCCAGATCATGAATGTAAGTGCAGACGCTGATGAGATAGCCGCCTATCGGGGTAAACTGTTGACGCGGTTTGGTGCTCCCCTTTATGAAACGAATCAAAATGATAATGCATTCACGTATCTATTTGAAGCTAGTGATCACGCAAATCACAAATGGCTGTTTACGGCTTATCAGGGACCATCTGGATTCGCGATCGGCGGCAATCCTACACAGAAAGATAGCAAAGCTGCAGCAGTTGCATTTGTAGAAGATCTGAGCACAATGGCTCCAGCTGACTTTGAACATTCTTTAATGAACCGTGACGACACAACCAACATTACATATGGCTGTGAAAATAAGAAATGCTATTCGAAATAAAAAAGGGAGCGAGAACTTAATCCCATTCCCGATTGTTAGGCTATAAGTTTGAAATAATATTTTGGACATCGTTGATCATTCCTGTCCAAACCGTAATCTGTCTGTCGGGGTATTTGAATGCCACGTCAATATAGTCTCCTAATGAAGTGCAAGGTTCCCCATAACTCGGGTCTGCATTGGGATCAAACGAAGTGTCTGAGAGTCGCGTATTAGGGGCAAAAGTGGCGCCTGCATCGCCCGAAGTCGTGCCAAAAACATCAAGCATGCTGGAGTCGACACGATTCGTGTAATACACAATTTGGATTAGGCCCGTAGTACGTGAAACCGCAATATTCGGATAAAAATTTTGCGTACCGGCGGGGCTGTCATCCACTTGAATCGGCGTCGACCAAGTATTTCCTTTATCTGTTGACCTTGCAAGGTAGATGTGCGAAGATCCTGTCTGATAGCCTTGCCAAACGGCATATATGATTCCTTGACCAAGGTTGGGTGAAATATCTACCGCTAGGAAGGCGCTCGTCAACACCCGGAAAGCGAATCCCGGTACGGGAAGCGGACTTGGTACGAGGGAAATATTCGAAACCACAACAATCGGATTAAAGGTCGCACCTCCATCATCTGATCGGCGAAAGAGAAATTGTGGATTGCCTGGAGCATACTGCGCCCATGCTACATAGACCTCTCCCGTTGGTCCAATCGCGACATTCGTGCCGAACACGGCAGTCCCTGTCGTTTGATTGGACAGAAGAATGGGTATCGACCACGTTTGCCCTAGATCGAGAGAACGTTGATAATAAGTGCCAGAAGTAGCGAAATTATCATAGTACCTTGTAAACCCAACATGTGCGAGGCCCAGATAAGGGCTTCCGTTAGAATTATCGAGTTGAATAAAAGGCTTATCATTATATATTTGCACGCCAAAGCCCTCACAGGTAATGACCGGTACAGAGAAAGTGACACCATTATCAGTGGATGTGTAGACAGCGGTAGAGGAATCCATGACCGGATTAAGGTTCAGTTCGGTGCAGGCTATCATGAATGTATTGCGATATCCATAGGTGCCTATTGCATTGCCTTGGGTCGTAAAACCGGCGGGCAAGGGCAGCGTCAGAGTGGTTGGGTACGTATTCCCGCCATCCTGCGACACATATACATTGATTCTGGAGGTTCCTGTTGCAATACTGCTTGATGTAACAATGACTGTTAAATTGTTTAAAGTATTAACGGTTATGGAAGGTTCTTGCTGTGACAATGTTCCCATAGTAACCGGTATATTCGTCAAATGGACGTCCCTCCTTAAAATGGATTTTATTAAACGGAGAAAAACAACTTGACGCCTGCAAATTGCATGCCCAAGTTGTTTTCCTTTTTCATCCTAGAACTTGCCCAGTAAGATTGACCGGTCCCGCAATGGCCACGTTTCCAAGGCCAAAATAGGAAACGGTCAAATAATAGGGAACGGCCACCCCGATCAAAGTCGGATCCGGTACTTGCGTATGGGTGAATGAAGTATTGAATGTAGTCTGAATGATAAAGCCAAGATTTCCAGGAAACAGCTCGGAGTCAGTCGTTTGGAATACGATAGGATCTGCTGGACTGAAACCTCCCGTGCGAATGCGAAAAGTTAGCTGCGGAGTTACAGCCTGATTGAGAAGCTGTACCGCCCAACCGATATTTCCCCAAAATTGAAGCTGGTTCGTTGCGCTTGTGGCTGTCAGCCATATCGACAATACTTGGCATAGGCCGATTCCTCGCTTTTGCTAACGTACAACGGAGAGCTTCCTTTAACCGAGAATCATGCCTGTGAGATTGACAGGACCGATAATAGCAACATCTCCGATGCCAATTTGTTGAACGGTCAAATAATACTGCTGATAACTCCCCACGATCGATGGGCTGGGATTCTCCGAATGATCAAATGAAGTATTAAAGTTAATTGGCATAATAAATTGCTGGAAATCCGGTAAATACTGCGAATCTTGCGTCTGATAGACAATAGGGGAGCTTGTCCCCGGCCCTCCGCGGCGAATCCGAAAGACGAGTTTAGGGATAATGGTTTGATTCAGCAGCTGTACCTCCCATCCCACGGTAGCAGACAATAAGATGTCGATATTCGTGCTGGATATATTGAGGAATATGGAAGTTAACGCAAGTTCGGTGCCTGGGGTCAAATTTAAAGGAAGCGCTCCTGTGCCGATAGGGATTTCTTCCTTGTCAAAATCAAGGATATTGAGCATTCAAATCACAGCTCCTCTGTAGTAAACTATTGATTTCCTAAGGTGTATCCATCAATCATCCCAATACAAAACCGGTTAAATTGACGGGACCGACAATGGAAGCATTGCCAACGCCTATATTTTGAACCGTTAAGAAATATTGCTGCGCTACTCCAATGACAGACATCGGAGGGAGCTCAGTATGATCAAATGCTGTAGTCATACCAATGTTCATACTGATGGCTGTGTTCCCAATCAACAAAGCAGAATCCGATGTTTGAAATACAATGGGGGAATTAGTTCCAAAGCCGCCGCGTCGAATACGGAAGATAAGCTCGGGAGCAATAGTCATAGTGGTGACTTGTGCTTGCCAGCCAACCGTAGAGTACATGAAGATATATTGATTAGAGCCGGTGACACTAAGCCATATTTCTGTTAAAGGTAATTCGGAAGCCCCTGCATTTACAGCTAAGGGCAAAGACCCTCCTCCGATAGGAACTTCTTCGAATTCGAAATCAAGGATATTTAACATGAGCGACATCTCCTTTTTTATGATTCTGGCCTTCATGGCTTGTCCGATCATAGTGACGGGTCCAACAATCGATACTCTCCCGAGAGCATTGGACTCATTACCAGTTTCGTTCAGATAGCTCCTTTCAGTTGAAATCTACTACTCTACCACTATATTCAAGCCCGTTTTAAAAGAAATGTGCAAAAACCCCGATGCAAAAGTACATTTTGCTTCGAGGTTGAGATGGAATTTTAGAAATTGGGATGAAAGTATATTGAAAATTGATAGTTTCGCTCCAATAGGATGTGGATCAGCGATAAGGTATTTGATCCAATCGACCGAAATAAAATAGCAGCCTGATCAAATTGCAGCTCATACACGTTAAATCTCTCGCCCTGCATACCGCACCAAAACGGGAGGCCATCGCCTTCCATGTCAATCGTACAGGCAGGATTGTTTCTCTGCGAATACAATAAGGTGTATTCCAAAACAGGAAGGGGTAATTATTGTGAATCGTAATAACTACTATAATATGAACAATATGAATAACGTAGGCGGCGTAAATGAAGCTGAGTTTTGTCCCAATTGTCCAACGCAGACGATCTATGATCCTCCAATTACGCAGTACGAGGACTACTACCATCCGCAGCTTGTGAATGTCGTTCAAAATATTGAAACGATAAAACAACATCATTGTTGTCCTGTCTACAAGCAACATTACACGTATACGGAAAAAAATGTTATGGTTTCGAGCGTGAAGCGAGTAAAACTTGCTAAAACATCTGCCAAGAAACGTTCGAAAAAATAGTCCTTTTATTGATTAAAAAGACCCGTAAGAGTGGACACTTCGCAAATGAAGTCCCCATCTTACGGGTTTTTGATATTGCGTTTACTTTAAAGCCGCAGGTAAGGTAGACGCCTTTTCCATAAACCACTGTTTTTGCGGACGGGTTATCCCCAGTCCAGCTCATCTTTTGTCCGTTTACCGTTTTTGAAATCATATCCCGCTATAAAAGTTGCCTTTAACAAAAATTAGAGTTAATATGGATTCGCAGAATCTTTAATGGAGGTGCTGAATGAAGTATTCCCAGGCGACCGACTACGCGCTTCATGCGATGCTCTATCTAGTAACAGCGGAGACAGATAAGCCTGTTGGCGTTCAAGTGCTTGCTGAGAAGCTGGGCGTTTCGCCAACCTATCTGTCCAAGATGATGACCAAGCTTGTAAAGGCCGGATTGATTCAGTCCGCGCCCGGCGCAAACGGTGGATATCGACTAAGACGGAAGCAGGAGGATATCTCCTTTCTTGATGTCATCCGTGCGATCGAAGGGACAGCGTCCTTCTTCGAATGCAGCCTGGACCACGGAAGCGAATGTCTAATCCAGCAGGTTGTGCTAGACGCCGAACGTCAGATGGAGCAGTACCTAGAGAATAAAAAAATAGCGGATTTAGCGAAATTACTCAAGACGGTGTAAGGATCCGTCCTTATTTTTTATATCTCAAAAAGGTGAAAGTAGAGAGAAAAATGAGCTAGTTATGTGAGTCATTCGCATGAAAATACAGCCATCCATGAAGCCGAGGAGGAGTTATGTTTTCTGTCATTTTTGAAGTTCATCCTAAAGGTGAACAATGGGATGCTTATCTTGGAAGCGCAAAGATGCTTAGGCCAGAGTTAGATCTAGTGGAAGGCTTTATTGACAATACTCGGTATCGAAGCCTTACTCGTGAAGGATGGATTTTATCGCTTTCGAGCTGGCGGGATGAGAAATCGGTTGTCCGTTGGCGTACTCGAATGAGTCATCATGAGGTCCAAAAAAAAGGACGATCTGAAATTTTATTGGATTATCATTTGCGGGTTGGCCAAATTACAATAGATACCCGAATCCCAGCAGGATATGCCTTGCATGAGCAGCGTTTGGACGAGACTGAGGTCGGCGAGGGTACGACCGTTACGTTGATCGAAGCAAAACGGTCTGCTGAATGGCTGAAAGAGATGACCGTCGAACAAATAAGGGAATATTTAGGACTTGCTCAAGAGTATGCTGGAATAATCGCTTGGGACATTTTCGATGCTGTTTTTGCTTCGGGAGATATTGTTCTCCTTGTAACGTGGCTTGATCATTCCTTTGCAGAAACCTTCGAGAACAACGTCATTTTGAAAGAAGCAGTACGGCTTCGCCGCGTTCGAGTGATACGAGATTATGGCATGTTTGATCGGCGTGAGGCACCGCAGTACTATCCAGATGCCGAAGGTGCTAAGACGCTTCATAATGAATAAATCGATAACAAATAGGTAAAACAAATAAAAGCATAACCCCGTCAAGCAGATCATGAAAATGACATTCTATGAAGCGGCTTTTTTCCGGTATTTTATCGGGGAGAAGCCGCTTTTTTTTGATGCGGGTCTATGACGGCGGCAGACCTTCTAATGATTAATTTCTTGACAGCCAGCCGTGAATTGTATGCATTTGTATACACAAAGAAGATGTATACAAATGTATACGATTGAAGGAGGAGTAAAATGCGCGAGGGAAGACACGGACATAAAGGTCATTATGAGCATAAAGGGCATAGGGAAAACCGGGGACTTGAACATGATGATCGAAAAAAAGACCGTTTCCTTAGTGCTCAAACCTTTCGTCGAGGCAGGGCGATCACATTCCTTGAGATACTTAATACGAAGCGTTCGACGTTAATGCAGCAACTGAATCAGCCGGAGTTTGAAGCAATAAAACTTGTCATAAGCGGAGAATTAAAAGCAACGGATGCGATCATCCAGGAGTTTATCCATTCGTTTGAGCTTCGCGAAGCTTTGCCTGAAAACGATAATAATAATGATGGAGATGATGTAAACAATGACAGTAACTGATTTAATTAGATCCCGCAGTAATATTCGATCATTTAAGTCTGAGCCAATTAGCGAAAACGATTTGTTGGCTTGGCTGGAAACGGCTAGTTATGCGCCTAATCATCGTTTTAACGAACCTTGGGTTCCTGTTTTGTCCAAAATTTTTTAATCGCTGCTCATGAATTAGGAGTCGGAGTCTTTTGGGCTTCTTGGGGGGCTTTGCCTCATAATCGCCTCATTCTCGGTGTGCCGGATGATTACGATGTTGTTGGTGTATTTGGTATTGGCTATCCGCCGGAAGTTCCGGCTGCCAAGCCAAGAACGTCGATTGCTTCTAAGATTACTTACTTGTCCTAACACATATGCTTAGCGAATAATGGGGAGTATCTCTCGTTTCCATCGACAAAATGTTCACAAACTTTTCACTTATGAGGAGGCATCCATTATCTTTATAATAACAAAGGTAACTAGAGAGGATGATGGAAATTGCCAACAACGAAGAAAGAAAATTTTTATTTTGGGCTGATGATGTGTTTTGGGATGGTCGTAGCGATGACAACTTATAATTTATTTACAAACGGCTTGATTGGCAAAATATCGCTGAATGGATTAATTTTTCAATTTATTTTCGGCTTTATTACTGCTTTATTGTTGGAATTATTTATTGTGGGCCCAGTAGCAAAAAAAATAGCTTTATCATTACCGTATGATAAATCTAAGAAGGTATTAATGATTTTATCGATTTCTTTTTTTATGGTAATTGGAATGGTTCTCTGTATGTCTCTTTATGGATTATCGAATGCTTACTTTTCTGGCAGTTTGAGCGGAGACTCCTTAATTGAAAGTTATTTTTCAATGGTTTTCAAAAATTTCATTTTCGCTCTCCCTCTGCAACTCATCATTATGGGACCGCTTATGCGTTACTTATTTGATAAGTTCGTTAAAGATAAAAGAATGATGAAATCCTTAAGTTGAATCAATTAAAAGAGACGTTAGAGTGTAGGAGCAGCTTGCCTAAGGCAACTGCTCCTTTCTTGCGATTCCTCTTGACTTGGAGTTAACTCCAAATGTAATAATAGCGTTGATATGATCGTTATTAGTATGTCACAAAAGGAGGAAATGAAACATGGATCGCCTATGGACGAAGTCGTTCACTCTTATGACTATAGGAAACCTATTCTTGTTTAACGCATTTTATATGCTGTATCCGACGCTCCCGCTTTTCATCAAACAGATGGGCGGCAATGAATCGCAGGTCGGTCTGGCGATGGGCGCGTTTATGTTGTCTGCCGTTATTTTTCGGCCGATCGTCGGCGAGCTGCTAGACCGGTTCGGCAGGCGTCCGTTTCTCGTCGGTGGTCTGCTTCTCTTCATCCTGGCGATGTATATGTATAATTGGGTCGGGGGAATAGTCGTTCTGATGGGGCTCAGAATTTTGCACGGGATGAGTTGGGCCGTTTCCACGACCGCAACGATGACGGCGATTACGGATATGATCCCGCCCACCCGACGCGGCGAGGGAATGGGGTGGTTTAGTACATCTATGACGCTAGCCATGGCAGTCGGCCCGATGTTTGGCATCTGGGTTACTCAAAACCGGTCGTACAGCGATTTGTTTCTCATCGCCGTCGTCCTCTCTGCGGGAGCGCTGCTCCTGATGTTAGGTGCAAAAATGCCTTTCCGACCGAATCCTAGAGCTAGAAAAATCGAATTGTTCGAAAAATCGGTCTTGCCCGTTGCGGCATCGGTCTTTTTTCTGTTTATTGCTTATGGCGGCATTACTACCTTTGTTCCGCTGTTCGCTGATTCAATCCAGGTCAATTCCGGCGCGTTTTTTCTAGCCTTTGCTGCAACGCTTGCGCTCAGCCGTCCTATTTCGGGTAAGCTTTCTGATCGGTTCGGAGAGGTTTTTGTCATTATGCCGGCACTTGTGATGACCATTTGTGCATTGATTGTCTTGAGCCTCTCGACCGGTTTGATTGGTGTGCTAGTATCGGCGGTTCTATATGGTATCGGCTTCGGCTCCGCGCAGCCGGCCCTTCAAGCGGCAACGATACGTCTAGCCCGTCCGGACCGGATTGGGGTTGCCAACGCCTCTATATCGACTGCCAATGACCTAGGCATCGGGCTAGGTGCGATCATGTTAGGCTGGGTTTCCCAATACATGAGCTACCAAGCATTATTCACGGTCAGCGCCGTGTCGGTAGGGCTTTCCTTGCTGCTGTTCGCTTTGTTTGTGAAACGGTTGTTGAAAAACTAATCCAATAATTTTTATAAACCATCTACTTTAATCACCTTTATGACTCTATAATCATGTTTTTATGAAAAATTTCTTTACAAAGAAACGTACATTCGTTAGTCTGTAAATGGGTTTAATTACCATCTCTGGTGAAGGAACGACTTGATTTTCACGTCCGCCTCTTCATTAAAGATAAGGTGAAAAGAGGAGGTTCTTTATGGGGAAGTTTATAAGTCACGTACAGATTCCAGTAACAAACTTGGTCGAAGCAGTCGCATGGTATAGTACTTATCTCGATTGTACGTTGCATGCTAATTTCGGTGAACTTGCTATTATCAGCTTTAAAGAGGATAAAACGAATATCTTTTTATGGCAGACTTCAGATAGAAGCTCATCCACGTTTACCGTTAACGGTGAACCTTTTCCAGCGATCGGATTTCAGGTTGATGACATGGATGCGCTTTGCAAAAAGATATCAGAAGCCGGCGTAAAGGTACATGGAGACCCACTAGCGCCACCAGTAGAGGAAGGGCGAAGATTTTTGAAATTTTTTGATCCTAATGGCAATTTGTTGGTTGCGCATACCGCCTAATGAGTGTTGGTCTTCGTTTACACCGATCATCTTCTGCAAAATATAGACATTACAAAAGCGAGGAATAATATGAATATCGTTCTTATAGGTATGTCTGGAGCTGGTAAAAGCACTTTAGGTGTGTTGCTTGCAAAGGCTTTAGGAATGGATTACGTGGATACAGATATTGTTATACAACAACATGAAGGTAGGTTGTTGCAAGCTATCATTGATCATGATGGCATTGAAAAATTTATGGAAGTCGAAGAAAAAATAGTGTCAGAATTGCAACTGAAAAATTGCATTATATCTACAGGCGGAAGCGTTATCTATTCCGAAAAAGCGATGAATGCCCTTAAACAGGAGGGAAAGATTATTTATTTACATGTCCACTATGAAGAAATAAAAAAGAGGCTGCTAAACATAACAACCAGAGGGATTGTGATGAAGAAAGGAAATAGCCTTAAGGACGTTTACGAGGAAAGAGTTCCGCTATATTTAAAGTATAGCGATAAAACGTTTGACTGCTCAAATAAGGATATAGAACATTGTGTCAGTGAAATCATAGAGAAATACATACGATAGTCCAGGAGCAGCCTGAACAAAGAATAACGGATACACGGTAATTTACTCAGCCGCCATCCTGCAGAATCATTGGAGGCTATCGCCTTCCATGTCAATCGTACAGGCCGGATTGCCTTCCTGCGAATACAATAAGGCGTATTCCAAAAATGGGAAGGGGATAATTATTGTGAGCCGTAATAACTACTATAACATGAACAATGTAGGCGGCATAAATGACGCTGAGTTTTGTCCCGATTGTCCAACGCAGACGATCTATGATCCTCCAATTACGCAATACGAGGACTACTACCATCCGCAGCTTGTGAATGTCGTTCAAAATATTGAAACGGTAAAGCAGCATCATTGCTGCCCTGTTTATAAGCACTATTACACGCATACGGAGAAAAACGTAATGGTTTCGAGCGTGAACCGCGGGAAACATGCAAAAATATCTTCCAAGAAACGTTCGAAAAAATAGTTTTTTAATCGATACATTGACCTGTAAGAACGGACGCTTCGAATGAAGCCGTTATCTTACGGGTCTTTCATTTTGATTATGCATCTAGCTCTAATTACGAAAAATAATGCATAAACGCTTGACTTAGAGTTAACTCCAAGAAGTAAACTACAGCTGAAGGAAACCATATCGATTTGAAAGTGAGGAACAATGAAATGGAATATGTGAAACTCGGAAATACAGGGTTGGATGTTTCCCGGCTTTGCCTTGGCTGTATGAGCTTTGGCGTAGCGGAGCGGTGGGTTCATCCTTGGGTACTTGATGAAGAGCGCAGCCGTCCAATTATAAAAAAAGCATTGGACCTTGGCATTAATTTTTTTGATACGGCGAATGTATATGCAGACGGAACAAGCGAAGAAATGGTTGGCCAAGCTTTAAAGGATTATGCCAAACGTGATGAAATCGTCCTCGCGACAAAGGTTCATTTCCGTATGCATCAAGGTCCCAATGGTGCTGGACTTTCCCGAAAGGCAATCATGAGCGAAATAGATAAGAGCCTTAAGAGACTGGGTACGGATTATGTTGACCTCTATCAAATCCATCGCTGGGATTACAATACTCCCATTGAAGAAACGATGGAAGCCTTGCATGATGTTGTGAAGGCTGGGAAGGCAAGATACATAGGCGCTTCTGCCATGCACGCATGGCAGTTCCTAAAGGCATTGCACGTTGCCGAGAAAAATGGGTGGACCCGATTTGTATCGATGCAGAATCATTTAAACCTCATATACCGTGAAGAAGAAAGAGAGATGCTTCCTCTCTGTAAGGAAGAGAAAATCGGCGTGATTCCTTACAGCCCCCTCGCTTCAGGAAGGTTGACGCGTGATTGGTCGGAAACAACACACCGTTTCGAAACCGACCAAGTTCAAAAATCTAAATACGATGCAACTGCAAATACTGACCGATTAATCGTAGAGCGGGTTGCAGCAATCGCAGAAAAACGTGGCGTTCCCCGCGCTCAAATTGCGCTTGCCTGGTTGTTGCAGAAAGAACCGGTAACAGCTCCGATTATCGGTGCTACGAAAATGTCCCATCTCGAGGATGCGGTAGCAGCTCTAGCTATTACATTAACGCAAGAGGAAATTGCGTCGCTGGAAGAGCCGTATGTTCCTCATCCGGTAGTTGGCCCTGTTATGCAATGACGGTTTGATATAGATTTTTTTTATGCAAAATAAATAAAAGCCATGGGCGCAGACCATAGTTGATCGGCGCTCATGGCTTTCTTCATGTCCTGCAGCCTGTTAGGGGCTGATGATCCCTTTGGCTCGTGCGTCTTTCAGCCACTGCGGGTATTCGTCAAATAAGCGGTCGTACAGATCCTCGTCACTTACCTTGTCCAAATCATCGAGCGCAAAAAAATCGGCGTTATCGAGCACGCGCCCCCGCAAATCATCGAGCTTGCGCAGCACTCCGAAATCGGCATTACCGAGGCCGACAAATTGCCAAAATATATTTTGGCCGGAGCTGTCAATAAGCAGCTTGGAAATTTTTTGAGTCTCATAGATGCCGCCGTCGCTGAAGAAAACAACATAGGTTGGCATGCTTGAAGGCTCTTCTTTCGTATATTTCTTGATAATATCCGCCATGACGACAGGCTCATTGTTTCCTGCGCCAAGGCCTCCGAATAAGCGAGGGACGGGATATGTGTTTTTGACGTAATTCTCATATTCATTTTCATTGACGCTTTTCATCCTTTGGCTCTTGGAGGCAAAGAACCAGACATCCATCATGCCATCGTCATCCATACTGGCGGCTACCGCGAGCACCCGCTCGAATGCGCGCTGCACAACGCCGCTCTCGTAGAGTCCATACATGGAGCCGGAGGCATCAAATATAACAGCTACGCGCGCTTTTTCCTGCTCGATATTTTTTTTGCGGAGCGAAATAGACACCTTTTGCTTCAGCAAATCGATTTTGTTTAAGTTGATTTTGGTTGGCGCGGCGCTTGTAGAGGCACTCGCTGCCTCGGAGCGGGAAGCTTCGATGACTGAGGAAGCATTTGCGCGCGCCTGTTCAGCTTGAACCGACGGAGCTGCTGGGGAGGGGCTGCTGCTGGTGTCCTCTTCATCGGCAACGTTTACGCCGTGAGCTTCCGCAAGCGGCTTCAATCCGCCATGGAATCCCCGTCCCACCGCGCGAAGCTTGAACCCGCTTGAATGACGGTACAACTCGGCCAGCACTAGCGAGGTTTCAGCATTTCCTTCCGTTATTTCATAGACAACCTCATTCACCGGGGTTGCGGCAGTGATCCGGCACCCGCTTACATCTGCGAACGTTCCCGGTCCATCAAGGGTAATTGCAAATACGCATTTTTGAATCGGAGACGATTGCAGGGCTGAAAGATTGATCATAAATTCACTGTTCAGTTTATCTTGTGGGTTGAATTGCACGATGCGGCCGGGATCGGACGGCTGGTTATAAAATACGAAATAATCATCCGAGGATACTTTGCCGTCAGAGCCTACCATAAAGCAGCTGACGTCGAGCTCAGCTGGTGATTGCTTGCAGGAAACGGTAATTTTCACCGTGGACGCCTCACCTAGCGGAGCATTTGCGCCCGTTATTAATTGAATTGTAGAAAAACTCATACATTCACTCTCCTTGTCTCATTTTGAGATTTGAAGGGATAACCTGTATATTATGGAAACCCTACACTGTAATGGTTGAATTATATCATAGGATCGAATAGAGGACTATTTTGCTAGGGGGTATGAATTTAAAGATTCATATAGGGGATAAAACGATCGGCATTGCAATAGGTTCTTGGAATAAGAGGCAGGCTTTCGGGAAACAGCGCATCTTAATAATCTAGAAGGCGTCCATTATCATGCCATTGACCGTACATTTTATTTTCTTTCGTGTTCGTTAAAAATTTGTCTAATCTACTCTTAAATAATTCCGGCTGATTTTTTATGCTTTGTATCGTATCGATCCGAACTCTTTGATAGAGAGCTGGAAATGCCACGAAATTCTCATATCGTTGTCTATCTTCTTTTAGCCCTTGCTCGATAACGCGATCTATTTTAAAAGAATCGTGACCCATGTCAGGAAGCGCCTTTCTTCCTTCGTCTCTCATTAACCCCAGCTTTTCGAGGCGGCGGACACGTTCTTTATTCAATTCTGTCCATGAACTTTTTTTGCTTCTAGGAGACAGCCTCTGCGCCAGCTCCGTCTCAGATATTTTCTTTTTGACCCCATCGATCCATCCAACGCACAAAGATTCTTCGACCGCGTCCAAATAAAGCAACGTATCGGGGTTTGGGGTCATGCTGACGACTACCCAACAAGCTTTTTCAGTCCTACTATTTTCCTGTAGCCAAATCCTCAAATCCTCTCTCGAATTTACTGCAAGTAGATTTTCAATTTCCATCGATAAAATACATTCTCCTCTCTAGGTATGGCGAGTAATTATATTCATTTGTTTATAATAACAAAAGAAGTATGACAACAGTCTGTCATACATATCCGCCTTATTCAACTAGCCAAGCCGATTCCAAACCTCGCTCATCCTCTCAATCCCCGTTGTCAAATCATCGTCCGTGAGGTGAGAGAAGCCGAGGCTTATGCCTATCCTATCGCAGATTGACAGATCTCGCGCCCACTCGACGCCTGCTTCCCGACAAGCCTTTTCGTATGCTTCATACTGCTCATGAGTCGCTGTCCACCATCCGAATAGATGCAGGCCCGCATCGCCCTCAATCCAGCGGATCGGAACGGGCAGTCGTTTCAAGGCGTCGCGCAAAAGAGTGAATTTGTGGCTGTAGCTTCGCTTCATTCGTCGCAGATGCCTTTCGTAAAGGCCGCTGCTCATGAACGCGGCTAATGCGCGCTGCTCTAGAATCGAGCTTGGATGCGGCTCATATAGCGCTTTCGCTCTAGCAAAGGGCTGGGCTAAAACAGCCGGCAGCACAACAAAGCCAAGCCTTATATCCGTCATCATCGTTTTGGAAAAAGTGCCTGTGTATAGCACAAGCTCACCCGATTTGTCCAAGCTTTTGAACGTCTCGATCGGCTTTCCTCGATGACGGAATTCACTGTCGTATTCATCCTCGACGATAAATGCGTTTTGTTCGGCAGCCCATAAGAGCAGCTGCTGCCTTCGCTCCATGCTCAGCACCGCTCCCGTCGGGTATTGGCGATTGGGGGTGACGAACAGCAGCTTGGCATCCCAAGGTTGCGGAACCAGTCCTTGGTCATCAACCGCGCCTTCAATCAGCTTTGCACCTGCTGCAAGCACCGCTGCCTGAATCCCGCGATAACCGGGGCTTTCCGCTACGACTGCATCCCCGGGGCCAGTTAAAAGCTGCGTCAACAGGGCAATTGCTTGCATCGATCCGTTTACGATCGCGATTTGTTCCGCATCCGTTACAATCCCCCGGCTGCGCTGCAAATGTTTGGCGATGGCTTCGCGAAGCGCCTGCACACCAAGCGGCTTATGGGCATCGACGCTTGTTTTTTCCGTCATCGTTCTTGCTTCTTCATACAGGCATCGATTCCAAGCTTCCTTCGAGAACGGGCTCATGTCAGTTATCCCGAGTTGAAAAGATACCGTCCCGGAAGGGTTGGACGCCCCCTGAATACGGCTTTGTGCTTCCTGCCCCCATATGGCCGGATTTGCAAGCCGATCTCCCCAGTTAGACAATCGCACTTCTCTTTTGGCAGAAGGCAGAACTGACGTATGTGCAGGCTGAAAACTGACGTAAGTGCCGCTGCCGACTACAGGAGCAACATACCCTTCCGCCGTGAGCGCCTCAAGCACATTCGAGACCGTACCGCGTGAAAATCCATGCATCCGCGCCAGTTCCCGACTGGAGGGCAGCCTATCCCCATGAGCCAGCTTTCCTTCCATCATCATATCCCGCAGCGCATGATACAAAATCTCATACTTGGTCGTGTAACGCTTTATATACGGCTCCAAGGCTATATAAATAGGCATGAAAGCTCACCTGCCTTTACTAAAGTGGTCTAATGAAATTGATCCGAAATGGATCTATTACCGATCCGATATCCGTCATATAATGACAACAATCTCACATATCCGGTAAAGAAGCAATACGGAATCAATCCCATGCCGGATTTAGGCTGATGTCCTAAAATATACAATCGGAGGTCAAGGTAATGACAACAGATACAATCGAATTGCAAGGAACTCGGGCCAAGCTGACCTTGCTAATGGAGCAGCATGCCGAGATGCTGCTTGAAGCGGCGAAGGATACCCCGATATGGGGCGTGTCATTGAAGGGAATTGTTACGTTGGCTGACGCGAAGCAGTACATTGGCCAAGCCAAAATAGAAGAGGCTGCGGGAACCTGCATCCCTTTTGTTATCTGGGATACGGCTCAGCAAAAAATCGTAGGAAGCACCCGCTTTTTCGATATATCAGCAGAGCATCGAGGCTTGGAAATCGGCTATACGTGGATGAATAGGGGCGTATGGCGGACAAGGGTGAATACCGAGTGCAAGTATTTGCTGCTGCGCGAAGCATTCGAGCAACGCAGCATGATCAGAGTGCAGCTAAAGGCGGATCTTCGCAATACAAGATCTCAAGCAGCCATCGAGCGCATTGGCGGGGTAAAAGAAGGGGTGCTGCGCAATCATCGCGTACTGAATGACGGCTATATTCGGGATACGGTGATGTACAGCATTACGAATCAGGAATGGCCAGCGGTCAAAGCAAAACTGGAGTCTTTTCTCTCCCAGTAGCGAAGCGGGAAGCGCCTTTCTTTTGCAGAGCAGCCTCGAATCCGTCTACGAAATAGGAAAACCCGACCTGCATAGGTCGGGTTTTTTGAATGTTTTCGCTAGCCTAAGGCCATTTCAGTTATTCAGCTTCGCCAACCAGCGTAAATCTTTGGTTAACATGCTGCGGCTTTTCAATTTCATCTAAGACAGCGATCGCATAGTCAGCATAACTAACATAACTTTGACCCTTGCTATTTAAAATCACATGATCTAGTCCAAGCTTATAAGCACCCGTTCTTTTTCCTTCGGGGTCAAAAAAACCAGCAGGGCTAATATAAGTCCATGTAATCGAATCCGTATTTTGCAATTCCTCAAGTTGTTTACCCGCATTAGAGGCAGTCGGATATACAAAGTCAGGGAACTCAGGCGTGTCCATTAGTTTTGTCGTTTTTTGCTCGTCGACAAACAGGCTTCCGGCTCCTCCCACAACGATTAATTTCGTATCCGGCGCATCTTTCAGCGCTTGGACCAGCGCTCTTCCGGATTCGATATAAAGATGCTCTTCTCCGTCCGGCGCTTTAAATGTGTTTACTACAATATCGAATGCTTTAAGATCCGACGATGTAAGGTCAAAAATATCTTTCTCAAGAACGTTAACGTCTTTTTCTGTCATTTTTGCGGCATTTCTTACGATGGCAGTTACTTCATGTCCTCTATTTAGAGCTTCTTTCATGATCAGGCTTCCAACTTTGCCGTTTGCGCCGATGATTCCTATTTTCATCTTTATTTCCTCCAATGGTTATTTGTAATTTGTATAATGAACCATGATCTTATATTATAATAGTAGCTGTATTTTTGTAAGTAGTCATGTTTTTATAACATAGTCATAAAAACAGAACCATTGGGAAGTAGGAGGGATTTATCATGGCTCGAACTTCGTTTCAGGGTGAAATTCCCGTAGAGCAAATTGAGGTTTGCCCGGTTACGGAAACTCAAAATGTAATTGCAGGCAAATGGAAAATTATTATTCTTTGGCACTTGAGACAAACAAGGAGATTTGGTGAGCTGCAAAGATTGGTTCCTGGAATATCCAAAGGAATACTGACCAATCAATTGAGGGAATTAGAAAAAGATCAAATGATTGCAAGGAAAGTGTTCCATGAGGTACCACCAAAAGTAGAATATTCGCTAACAAATGCAGGAAAAAGTTTTATACCCATATTAGAGAGTATGGGTGAGTGGGGCAAGAAATATGCAACAAGCAAAAAGAGCAATCGATAAGAAATATTTTGCTATCCGGTATGTTAAAATGATCTGAAACGGAGCAAGGAACCAAACGAGAAGAGGTGTAATAATGGGTGCTTTGGGGTCTATGAATGTCGATGTTATTACGTTGTTCGTTGAGGATCTGCAGGAATCAAAATCATTCTATCAACAGGTGTTCGGCCTTTCAGTCGTGTTTGAAGACGACAACTCTGCAGTATTCAATTTCGGCAATATGAGCATTAATTTGCTTAAAGTGGCTGAGGCGTGGGGGCTAATCGATCCCGGGGCGGTCGCAAAACGTGAGGACGGGGCGCGTTTCCAGTTCACTATCCGTGTGGATGATGTGGATGCCGTCTGCACCGAACTGAATACACGGGGAGTCGCCATTCTAAACGGTCCGATGAACCGGCCTTGGGGAGTTCGAACGGTAAGCTTTGCTGATCCGAGCGGACATATTTGGGAGATCGCGCAGGAATTAAATAAGTAGAAAATAGTATTGTACCTCGGAAGCCTTTCTATCCAGCATCTTATAAACAAAACGGCTTCGCCCCTACGGCGAAGCCGTCTTGCTTTGCGCCAAAAGAAGCTTGCAGCCCAATATTTCGCGTGCTTTATTTCAATTTTCCCTTTTCTGTGAGATATAAAAACGAGAGATTGCGCTTCTTGACTTGCTTCTGATTCGGCTTGATAATAAGCGATATGTTTATACTACTTCCTTGAGGATGGGTTTCAATGGCGTTTCTTAGAAGATTATCCATTCGATCGCAGCTGCTGATTTTAGCCGTCTCGACCGTGCTTGTCATCCTTGTTATCGTGTACCATACGTATTCGACGATGTCAGCAATGGTTACCCGCAACCATGAGGAATACGTGCAGCAGACGGTGTCTGAGATCAAGAGGAACGTTACCTCGAACAAAGACGTGCTCTTTCGTCTAATGCAAACGATTTCTTACAATGCGGACGTACAAACCTACCTTATCGAGCAGAACCCGATTACCCGTTTCGAAATGTTCAGAAAGCTGAATGTGATGATTTCCAACCAACGGGAGCTGAAGGACGGCATTTTGGACATCGTGATATCCGGCGACAACGGATTTTCAGTCGATATTAACGGGGGCAGCCCGTATGCCGCCGATCTGAAAAGCATGCTTCCCGGAAAGGTAAACGCTTACTATGCAGGCATGCAGCAATTTGGAACGCTGTACGGTTCAGCGACGGGACTTGTTTTTGCGACGACCATTTCTTACGTGCAGCAAGGCGAATCCTTTAACAAAAAGCTGGGAACGCTGTTTTTCATCGTGGACCCGAAGGCGCTGGTCGGAGAGAAGGATTACAACTCGAAGCAGACGAACACACAGATTTATTTGTTGGACCGCTCCAATAAGATTATAACGAGCAATACGTCGTCCGAGACCGGCGGCCAGGGTCCGGAGCTTAAGACGGAAGCAGCCGCTGGCGGCAACCAAAATGTGATGTGGCAAGGGAAAAAGTATGTCTCCCAAACGGTTCGCATTCCCGATATGGACGCCAGCATCGTCAGCGTCGCGCCAAAAGACGAGCTGTTAAGGGACTTGCTTGTGCTGCGGAGGCAGGAGCTGATCATTTTGGCTGTCGGCTTATTGATCTTGGCGATCCCATTTACGGTCATCATCAACAATATTTTGCGGCCGCTCAAAAAGATGATTTTCTTCATGACCTCAGTGAGCCGCGAAGACAATCTGAAATTCAGCAAGCGCATCTCGCTGAAAGGTTATATGGAAATTAGCATGATGGCGGATGAATTCAACAGCATGCTGGATGAGATCGAAAGATTGTCCCATAAGCTGCTGGAGACGAATACGCGGCTTTACGGCACCGAGCTCGAGCGTCAGAAGTCGGAGCTTGCCTTTTTGCGAAGCCAGATCAATCCGCATTTCCTTTACAACACGCTTGAGGTCATTACCGGCATCGCCGCGGTTGAAGGACAAGATAAAATAAAAAAAATGACCCGCTCGCTGTCCAGCATTTTCCGCTATAGCGTCAAAGGCGCGGAGGCTATTGAACTCGGACAGGAAATTCAAATGATCAAATCTTACGTTCAAATTCAACAAATCCGGTTTACCGACAGGTTCACCGTCCATTATAGCTTTACGGATGAAGCATTGCGGCATATCGTTCCGAAAATGATTTTGCAGCCGTTAGTGGAAAACGCGGTATATCACGGCATCGAAACGACGCTGAGGCCATGCCGGCTGGAAATTGAAGGTTTCATAGACGAGGGCGGGGCGCTAATCGTGGACGTTAGGGATGACGGAGTTGGCATCGACGCCGAGCGGCTGGAAGAAATCCGTCTTATGCTTAGCGAGCCGCGCTCCGGCTTCGACGATCCAGAGGGCTGGCAGAGCATCGGCCTTGTTAATGTCAACAACCGCATCCGCTTGATGTTTGGCGAGGAATACGGGATGCGCATAGACAGCACTGACGGCCAAGGAACGCATATCCGGTTAAGGATCGGACAACGGAGGGATTACACAAATGTACAAAGTATTGATCGTGGATGATGAGAGCTGGGTTATAGAGAGCCTAAAGGACTTGGTCGGCTGGGGGCAATACGGCTTCGAAGTCGTGGGCCAAGCCGCGAGCGGCGGCGAAGCGCTGGAATCGATTCGAGAGCTGAATCCCGATGTTGTGTTCACCGACATTCGAATGCCGGAGATGAATGGACTTGAGCTGATCAGGCGGGGTAAAACGATGGGGGGCGCCGTTCGATTCGTCGTCGTGAGCGGCTACGCGGAGTTTGCTTACGCTCAGAAAGCGTTATCCTACGGGGCTGCCGCTTATTGCTTGAAGCCTTTCGACGAAATCGAGATCGGAGGCGTGCTCTTAAAGCTAAAGGAAACGCTGGACAACACTCGACCGATTCGAGAGGACATGATGCAGCTGCTTTTGGACGATTCGGGAGGGCGCAATCAGGAGAAGCTGCTTGGCATGCTGGAGGAGCAAGGCATTCTGAATTGGATCGAGCAGGGAATCGTTCCGGTCGTAGCGATCGGCCTGTCCGAACTGCCAATGCCCGCCGGCCGCGTCATTAAGCTTATTACCGGCACAGCCAAAACAGCCTATCTCTTGAGTGAAGGGCAAGCGAAGGGATTGCTCGGCAAAGGAGCCGAGAACTGTCCGGAGGATCTGCTTGGAATAGGAATCGGAAATCCGCTAACGGACTGGAAGGATATTAGAAGCGCGATTGAAGAAGCGGACATTGCTGCCTATCAGTGCTTCATAGCGGGCAAGCCGGGCGTGTACACGCTTCCGCTCACGAGAGATGCGGAGTTAAAAGCCTTGATGGCAGAAATCCATACGGCGATCGGGAACAAAGACAGCCAGACCGTCCAGCTCAATCTGGACCGGATTGACGTTTTGTTCAGAGAAGGCGCCTTGACGATCCGGCATGCGTTCGAGGTCTATAACCTGACGATCTCGTTTCTGTTTGATCTGGGAAGGAAAGAGACTATTCTCTACAGCTACGAACAGCTAGTGCGCATGTTTGCGAACGTAAGCAAGATGATTGCGGAGCTGAAAACGCTAGCTGACCAATATGTGCTGCAAATGTCGGCTCATGCGCCTGAATCTAAAAATCAGACCTTTAACCCCATTTTGCAGTACGTCACGGAAAACTACAGGCGCGATTTATCCTTGCAGGATCTAGCCAATCAGTTTTTTATGAATCCAAGCTATATTAGCCAGCTGTTCAAAAAAGAGGTTGGCGAGACGTTCACCGCCTACGTAGCAAAGCTGCGCGTCGCGCAAGCCTGCGAGCTGCTGGAGCGGGGCAACAGCACGGTACAGGACATTGCGGAGAAAATCGGGTATCGCGATTATTTCTATTTTACGCGCTTATTCAAGAAACTGACGGGTCAGACGCCGACGCAATACCGCGAAGCGCATCACCGCGATTGATACCATGCATTTATTTTAGATGTTTATGGATTTATTTTAGAAAACCTCCGTTCGGAGGTTTTCTTTTTTTTGTTAGCGATTTCATTTTCAATAGATTTCAATAAATCCAGTGTATACCTGAGCAGGCGAAAGGAGCGGATAATAAAGGCTATCAAAAGAAGTTAACGCTTACAGGAGGGAAGTTATGAGAACTGCGCTAAGGAAGGAAATTTACAAAAGCAAATATTTATACATTCTACTCCTTCCAACGTTGCTCTATTTCGTCATTTTTCAGTATTTGCCGATGTACGGTGTTCTGCTTGCCTTTAAGGATTACCACATTCGCGACGGCATACTGAACAGTCCATGGAACGGCTTGCAAAACTTTCAAGAGGTTATTGGGCAGAGCGATTTTTGGAGGGCCTTCTGGAATACGATCATCATCAGCGTAGGCCGCATCGCGCTGGAGTTTCCGGCGGCGATCATTCTGGCGCTATTGATCAATGAGGTATCGAGACAAAAGCTTAAAAAACTGTACCAAACGGTCTATACGTTTCCCCATTTTATTTCATGGGTAATTGTAAGCGGCATCATGTTCAATTTTCTAAGCAATGACGGGGTACTTAACCAGATTCTTGCCTCTTTCGGAATGGAGAAAATGTCATTTCTAACGAATCCCGATTTGTTTAGGCCGATTGTGTTCCTTTCGAACATATGGAAGGAGATCGGCTGGAGCGCCATTATCTATCTGGCGGCGATTGCCGGAATCAATCCGGAGCTTTACGAAGCGGCTCACGTTGACGGAGCCAACCGGTTCCAGCAGCTTCGGGCGATTACATGGCCTTCCATTCGGGGTACGGCGGGGATTCTGCTTATACTGGCGGTCGGAAGCACGATGAACGGCGGCTTTGAGCAAATTTTCAACCTGTACAATGCGGCCGTATACAGTACGGGCGATATTATCGACACGTATGTGTACCGATCAACCTTTGCGGAAGGAAGCAGCTTTGGCGTATCGACGGCAGTTGGCCTGTTTAAAGCGATTCTAAACTTTGCTTTGCTGTACTCCGCGAACTTCTTCGTCAAAAAATTAGGGGAGGATGGTCTGGTTTAATGGATACGATCAAACAAACTAAGATGGAACCGCTGACGCCCTCCGTCAAAAAAAAGAAAAAATTCAGCATCGCAGATTTGATCATTCATTTGATTCTTATTTTTCTGACCGTATGCACAATCTTTCCGTTCTACAACGTGCTGCTTATGTCATTCAGCAATTCGGTCGCTATATCCAAGCAGGTCGTGTACTTGATTCCGACCACCTTCGATATATCGGCTTACAGCTATATTTTCAACGAACCGCGGTTTTTGAAGGCGTTTCTCGTGACGCTGTTTGTCACGGTCGTCGGAACAAGCGTCAATCTGATCGTGACGTTAACCGGCTCCTATGCGCTTTCCAGAGGCAGCTTTCCGGGCCGCAAAATCGTCATGTCGGGCATCATTTTCACCATGTTCTTCAACGGCGGGCTCATTCCGTTTTACCTGACGATGAAAAACCTGCATTTGATTAACAACCTGTTCGTCATGGTTCTTCCCGTTGCGGTCAACACGTTTTATTTGATCATCTGTATCTCGTTTTTCCGGGGGCTGCCGGCCGGGCTCGAGGAGTCAGCCAAAATCGACGGCGCCAACGACATTCAAATTTTGTACAAAATCGTCCTGCCGATTTCCATGCCGATGGTCGCGACCATTACGTTGTTTTATGCGGTGGACCGGTGGAATGAATGGTGGCACGGGGTGCTGTTCATGACCGATATCAACCTGCTTCCGCTCCAAGCGCTGCTGCGGGAATTGTTGACCAATTACCAGCAGGTATTATCCAGTATTTCGACGAACATCATCGTTCAAAATACGGGACTCCATCCTGAAATGCTCAAAATGGCCGTGCTGGTCGTGAGCGTACTGCCGATCGTGTGCTTGTACCCTTTCATACAAAAATATTTTGCGAAAGGCGTTATGATCGGCTCCATAAAAGGATAATAGAAGCAAAGCCGCTTTTATTATAGAATACCAACATAAGGGGACATGAGAAATGAAAAGAATGAAGCTTTTTGCATCAATCGGTTTATCGGCAGTTCTCATTGCAACGATGCTTTCCGGCTGCGGAAGCAACAAGCCGGACGTTAATTCGTCCAATGCTCCTGCTGTAGATGGGAACTCGGACAACCCGTATGCAGAGCATATGGATATCTCGCTTTCCTGGTGGGGCATTGGCGTCGGCTTCCAGCCTCATGACGAAGTGATGCAGAAGATCGAGAAAGATTTTAACGTCACACTGAAAGCGGTTGATATTGGCTGGGACAATTACAAAGAGAAATCCCAGGTATGGGCGGCTGCGGGACAATTGCCGGACATCATAACGCACAGCATTACAAGCGATACGCCAGCCGTATACAATGAGTGGGTGAGCCAAGAGCTGATCCATGCGTTGCCGGAGGATATGAGCAGCTACCCGAATTTGAAAAAAGTGTTTGAAATCGACGGGGTAGACGGCATCAAAAGGGACGGCAAGCTGTACGCCATTCCTCGCATGACGTTCCCAACCGACGACATGTGGGCGGTATGGGCCGTTGACGGTGCGGTATTCGTCCGCAAAGACTGGATGGAGAAGCTCGGCATCTCCGACCCGGAAAACTTCGATCAGTTCAACAAAATGCTGAAAGCGTTTGTTTCGCAGGATCCGGACGGCAACAACAAGAACGATACGACCGGTATCGTGATGAATACGTTTGGCTACTTCAAAAACGTATTTGCGGCAACCTTCCCTGAATTCGGCAACAAAGGCTGGTTGAAGGAAGACGGCAAGTGGATTCCGTTCTACGCTTCATCGAAAATGGACGAGGTGCTGCGCCAAGCTCGCACGCTTTACAAAGAAAAAGGTTTGGATCCAGACTTTGCCGTAGCCAAAGCCGGCGAAAGCAATCAAAAATTTTATCAGAACAAAGCAGGTGCGCTTGCCTTTACGACGAACAGTGTATACGGTGCATCCGGCGTGAAAGCAGAGTGGGAGAAAAACAATCCGGGCGAGAAATTTTTTGACCATGTTAAAATTATGCACCCTTGGGCAGACGCAAACGGCGTGAAATACCGCAATGTCAACAGCGCATGGTGGTCGGAGAGCATGATCAACGCCGACGTCGACGACAAGAAGCTCGACCGCATTTTGCGGATTTACGATTGGCTTCTGTCCCCTGCAGGCAAGGAACTGTTTGACTACGGCATCGAAGGCAAAGACTTCACAAAAGACAGCGCAGGCAAAGTGACGATTACCCGTCCAAAAGACGGCGACCAATTCATCGACTTGAAAAAGTATTATCCTTCAATGGATATCATTTCCCAGCTTGCTGCATGGCGTAACGCTGCCATTCTTGAAGACAATGACGCCAACAGAGCCGCATTCGGCGAAGAGTCGGTCCAATTTGTTCAAGACGAGCTGAAATGGATGAAGGACAATACAGAGCCGATTCCGACCGCGTTCGAAATCGCAACGATGAGCACGCCAGCCAAAGACAAGCTGTCGGCAATCAAATTCGATGATGACTTCACGCGCGTCATTCTAAGCAATGACGATCCGGTTAAGATGTGGAAAGAGGTTTTGAAAGGCTATGACGGCAAAGGGCTTCAGCAAGCAATTGAAGAAGTTACGGCCGAAATGGCAAAATTCAATAAGTAAGAATGAGTCTAAAAACCGTATAACGGATGCTCCGCCAGCAATTGGGCGGAGCTTTCCGTGTATCGTGGGAGAGGGGAAGCTATAGCTTATGTCAGCTGTGAAGCAAAATGAGGTTAAAACATTGTTATTCAGTGCGTTTGGCGGGATTCCGGGTACGGGAGAGGACGCCACACCAGCGATGCAGCGGGCGATGGAAGCCGTCTCTGAAGCGGGAGGACCCGCAAAGCTGGTCGTGACGCCGGGGCGCTATGATTTTTATGCGGCTTCCGCAACAAAGGCGGCTTATGCCATTACGAATACGGCAAGCGAGACGGAAAACCCGAATCCCGTGAAGACGATCGCGATTTATTTGAAGAACTTGGCTGATTTCACGCTTGAAGGGGGAGACGCGCTTTTTGTCTTTCATGATAAAATGACCTTGCTGGTGATCGAAGCCTGCGAGCGGATCGAGATCCGCAATTTGCGCATGGATTATGCTTGGCCGACCGTTGCAGAAATGTCGATTGAGAAAATAGGAAGCGCCTACATCGATATCGTTGTCCACTCCGACTCGCGTTATGAAATCCACGGGGAGAAGCTCTTTTGGATCGGCGAAGGCTGGCGCTTTCACGAAGGCCCGATGCAAGCGTGCGACACCGATCGCAACACGACTTGGCGCATCGACAACGTGATTGAGCAGGCTTTGCGCGCCGAAGAGCTGCAGCCCGGAAAGCTCAGGCTTCATTACGCGCAGGTTCCCGATTTGGCCGAAGGATGGGTTCTTCAAGCAAGGGACGGCATTCGCGATCAGGTAGGCGCGTTTATTCATCAAAGCAGGGATATTCGATTGGAGCGCGTAGCCATGCACTTTATGCATGGGCTCGGAATAGTGGGGCAATTCAGCGAAAATATAACGTTAAGGGAATTGAATCTTTCCCCGCGCAAGGAAACGGGACGGACGGTTGCCGCCTTCGCGGATTTTGTCCATTTGTCGGGCTGCAAAGGGAAAATTTCGGTAACGAAAAGCCATTTCGCCGGAGCGCATGACGATGCGATCAACGTTCACGGCACCTATTTGCAGCTCGTCGGCATACCTTCCGCCCATGAAGCCATTGTACGGTTCATGCACCCGCAAACCTTTGGTTTCTCGGCGTTCCATGCCGGGGATGACATTCATTTTGTCCGGTCACATTCACTTACTTCCTATGGCGGAAACCGGGTCAAAGAAGCAAAGCTGGTCAATCCCCGCGAGATGCTGCTGACGCTCGAAAAACCGGTACCGGCAAGCGCTAAGCTTGGCGACGTTGTCGAGAACATCACCTGGACGCCGGAGGTTGAAATTACGGACAATTATTTTGCCCGAATTCCGACAAGAGGCGTTCTGGTCACCACGCCCCGGCATGCCGTCATTAAGCGGAACGTGTTCGAGAGGATGCGGATGAGCGCCGTCCTTGTATCAGGTGACGCCGTGTCCTGGTATGAATCCGGCGCGGTGAAGGATTTGACCGTAGAGGGCAATCGTTTCGTGGAATGCGGCAACGCGGAGCTGCCTGTCATTTCCATCTTGCCGGAAAACGAGGAGATCGATTTGGAAGCTCCCGTTCATTTTGGCATTCGAATTGTCGATAACAGCTTTGAGATGGGTGAAGCCCGGGTGATGGAGGCCAAGAGCACGCGTGGGCTGGTGTTCCAAAACAATACGATTCAGTCCGCCATAGGAACGCTCCGTGCAGAGGATGCCATACGCCTTACGGCATGCAGCGAAGCAGAAACCTCGGATAATCGGTTCGTATCCCGCGGCTGAGCCCGGATTGACGCCTGCTTTTACAAATATGATAAAACAGAGGTGCTAGGGATGAAAATTCAATTTAACAAGCCGGCCGCCGTGTGGACGGAAGCGCTTCCGCTAGGCAACGGCCGTATTGGCGCGATGCAATTCGGCGGTGTCGAACGAGACCGTTTTGGGCTAAACGAAGATACGTTATGGTCGGGAATGCCTAGAGACACGAACAAAGCGAGCGCATTGGAAGCGCTGCCGCGGGTAAGGAGCCTAGTAAGAGAAGGGCGCTATGAGGAGGCTGACGCAGCAAGCAAGGAAATGATGGGTTCGTTTACGCAATCCTATTTGCCGTTTGGCGAGCTTCTTCTGAATTTCGGGCATGGCGATTTGGCGAAGGATTATTCTCGCTCGCTGGATTTGGAAACCGCAGTGTCGAGCGTGCAATACCGGATTGGGGACGTAAATTACGTCAGGGAATCTTTCGTTTCGCATCCGGATCAGACGTTGATCATCCGCCTTGAAGCTAGCGTTCCGGGCATGCTTGAGGTTCACGCTCGCCTGGACAGCACGCTGCGCCACCGGGTGTCGGCGGAAGGGAACCGTTTTGTGCTGCGTGGCATGGCGCCGGAGCATGTATCGCCGAACTATTACGAGGTTAACAAGCCGATCGTGTACGGCGACGAAAATTCGTCGGAGGCGATGCGCTTCGCGGGTTATATCCATGCCGAGACGGAAGGCGGAAGCGTCCGTACGGATGCATCGGGCATTCATATTACCGAGGCTGACCGGGTAACGTTATATTTTAGCGCCGCAACAAGCTTTAACGGACAAGACAAGCTGCCTTTCAGCCAAGGCAAGGATGCGGCTGCGACAGCGCTATCCTATCTGGAAAGCGCGCTTGCCAAAAGCTACGATGCAGCGCGTGCTTCCCACATAACCGATTACAAAACGCTGTTTGACCGAGTTAAGCTGCAGCTCGGCGAATCGAAAGCTCCAGCGAATACGCCGATCGACGAGAGACTAACCGTTTACGGGTCTGGTGATCCGTCGCTGATCGCGTTATTATTCCAGTATGGCCGTTATTTGCTGATCGCGAGCTCGCGCCCAGGAACGCTTCCGGCGAACCTGCAAGGCATTTGGAATGCCGCAACCCGGGCGCCATGGAGCAGCAATTGGACGCTCAACATTAATGCGCAAATGAATTATTGGCCAGCGGAAACAGCCAATCTCGCCGAATGCCATGAACCGCTGCTTGATTTCATCGGCCAGCTCGCGGTAACCGGCAAACGGACAGCGGAAACGCATTACGGCGCACGCGGTTGGGTCGCGCATCACAATACGGATATTTGGGGACACACCGCGCCGGCAGGCGGATGGGGCGAAGGCGATGCGGTTTGGGTATTGTGGCCAATGGGCGGTATTTGGCTCGCTCAGCATCTATGGGAACATTTTTCTTTTGGCAGGGATCTTGTTTATTTACGGAAACAAGCTTATCCTACGATGAAGGAAGCTGCTTTGTTCTGCATCGATTTTCTTGAGGATGACGGCCAAGGCCGACTCGTGACCAATCCATCCACCTCGCCGGAGCATAAGCTTCGTTATGGCGAGAAGCTCGCCGGAATCAGCATGGCTTCAACGATGGATATGTCCCTGATTTGGGATCTGTTTACGAATTGTATCGAAGCCGCCGAATGGCTTGGCGAGGATGCAGCATTCGCGGCGGAGCTGCAGCAATTGAAAGACAAGCTGTACCCGCTGCAAATCGGAAGCCACGGCCAGCTTCAAGAATGGTTTGAGGACTTCGAGGATGAGGATACCCATCACCGCCATGCTTCCCACTTGTTTGGCGTGTATCCGGGCAGACAAATTACTGAAAACAGCATGCCTGAGCATTTTGCAGCGGCAAGACGTTCACTGGAGAGACGGGGAGACGAAGGCACAGGCTGGAGCTTGGGGTGGAAAATCGGCTTTTGGGCGCGTTTCCGAAATGGCAACCGTTCGCTGCAGCTGCTGTCCAACTTAATGCGGATCGTGCGTGAGGAATCGGAAAATTACGAAAAGGGCGGATTGTATCCGAACCTATTTGATGCGCATCCGCCGTTTCAGATCGATGGCAATTTCGCGGTAACGGCAGGCATATCCGAGATGCTGCTGCAATCGCATCAGTCATTCATGGAGCTGCTTCCGGCGCTTCCGGACTCATGGCAAGAAGGAAAGGTAGAGGGATTGCGTGCCCGTGGAGGCTTCGAGGTCCACATTCGCTGGCGGGACGGCAAGCTGGAAGAAGCTGAAATTATTTCGCTTCTCGGAGAGGAATGCGCACTGGCATCCGCAGCTTCACTATCCGTTACACAGGACGGCTCTGAGGTTAAAGGAGAGTTGTCAGTTGACGGCGTATTACGGTTCGCAACGAAGGCAGGACAAACGTATAGGATTCGTGTTTCCCAGTAGCCTGACATCAGGCGCTGGTAACCTCGCGCTTTTATTAAACCGGTTTAATACGGTTAATGGCGTTGCGCTGGGCAAAGACATCAAGATTGTTGGAGGTCGACAAAGTCATGGCAAAGATCAAAAAGGTACATGTCATTTTTAAAACGCATTTGGATATCGGTTTCACGCATTTGGCTGAGCATGTTATTAAGCAGTACATGGAAGAATATATTCCGAAAGCGATCGAGCTGTCGGAAAAGCTGGAGGCGGAAGGCGGAAGCGAGCGTTTTCTGTGGACGACGGGTTCATGGCTCATCCACCATTATCTCGAAGAGGCATCCCCCGAGGGGAAAGAGCGGATGGAGAACGCGATCGCCAAGGGACATATCGCTTGGCACGGATTGCCTTTTACGACGCATACCGAGCTTATGGATCCTGAGCTTCTGCAATTCGGCATTTCGTTAAGCCAAGAGCTGGACGAACGTTTCGGCAAGAAGACGATCGCAGCAAAAATGACCGACGTGCCAGGGCATACGCTTGGTCTAGTTCCTTATATGCAGCAAGCGGGCTTGCGCTACTTGCATCTAGGCGTCAATCCGGCTTCGAAGCGTCCTGACGTGCCTAGGCTGTTCCGCTGGCAGGCGGATGACGGCTCGGAAATCATCGTCAACTATGCGGGTACGTATGGGGAAGCCTTGGAGCTGGATGAATTGGGCGACGTGCTTGTGTTCGCGCATACGGGAGACAACTGCGGTCCGCCGAGCACGGAAGAGATTCGGGAGCAGTTCGACCAGTTCCGTAAAGCTTATCCCGGAGCGGAAGTCATCGCTTCGACGATGGACGCATTTGCCGAACGTTTGCTTGCGGTTAGCGGCAGCTTGCCGGTCGTCCGCGAAGAGCTGGGCGATACTTGGATTCATGGCGCCGGCACAGATCCGCTCAAGCTTACGCGGTACCGGGAGCTGCTTCGCCTGAGGAAGGAATGGCTGGCACAGGGCCGGATGAAGGAAACCGACCCGGAATACAAAGAGATGAGCAAGGCGCTGATGCTCGTTGCCGAGCATACATGGGGGCTGGACGTGAAAAAATGGCTGCCCGATTTCCGGAACTACTCAAAAACGGATTTTAACGAGGCACGGATCAAAGACATCGTGGACCTTGAGGACATGCCTGCGAAGTTCGGATATATCGGCGCGTTTGCCATGGATGAATTCGACCGCCATTCCAGCGATCTGTTCGCCGCCGAGCAAAGCGTACGCTCTTATTCGATGATCGAAAGCTCGTGGAAGGAGCAGCGGCAGTATGTCGATCAGGCTATCTCTTTCCTTGCGAAGGACAAACAGGAGGAAGCGCTAAGCGCGCTTGCGCAGTTGACTCCAGCGAAAACGGATGTATCAGGCTCGGAGCCGAGGAGCATTCGCCAAACCTATCGCAGCGGCGGCTATGAGCTGGCGTTCGGCGAAAACGGGGCGTTAATCCGTCTAATAGACGGCAACGGCAAGGAGTGGGTCGACGAGAGTCATCCGTTTGGCGCTTACGCGTACGAAAACTTCGGTACGGATGATTACGGACGCTATTTCCGCACTTACATGCAAAATTTACCGGTTACTCATCCGTGGGCAGATGCGGATTTCAGCAAGCCAGGCTTTGAATTCGTAAGGCCGCTACCAAGCAATCAGTTGTTCCATCCGCAAGTAACCGATTTGCGGTGGATCGGCGGCGAATTTGTCGAACGTTATGTTCTGCGGCTTCAGATGCCTGAAGCGGCTCATGAACAATACGGCGCACCGAAGGAACTGGAGCTTGAATATCGATTCCATAGGACTGGAGAAATCGACGTTTGTTTGCAGTGGTTCGGCAAAGACGCCAACCGTTTGCCTGAGGCGAGCTGGTTCGGCTGCGCGCTGAAGCTGGATAACCCGAATTTGTGGACGATGGACAAGCTCGGACAACCGATTTCACCTTCGCGGGTCGTTAAGGACGGTAACCGGAATCTGCATGCCTTGAACAGCGGCGTAGCCTATGAAGGCACGGACGGCTCGGCCGTGATATCGCCGCTTGATTCCGCGCTGGTTGCTCCGGGTCAAAAAAGACTGCTGCAATTCGACAATTCCTTTGTATCCATGGATACAGGATGGCATTTTAATCTGCATAACAATATTTGGGGAACGAACTTTCCGATGTGGTATGGGGATGACGCGAAATTCCGCTTCCAGCTCCGCTTGGCATCGAATCGCAAATAAGAACCAAACAGGCGGCAGTTTTAATAGGGGAGCACCTCGGACATGAAAAAGCTGCAGCAAGCTGGCACCGTTTAACGGCGCCAGCTTTTTTGGCGTTCCATGGGTGTTGGAGTTTTTAAGCCATGCTTTTTTAACCGCCATAAAAACACACCCCTAAGAATGCGTTTGGAGTAACCTGGCGGTTTTTCCAATGCCTATTCTTAGGGGTGCTGTTTAAAGGGCTTGCTTTATTAAAGCTCGGCGAGCAAAGCTTTCATCCGAATCGGAATTTCCTTTGTCAGTTCCGTCCACGGAACGAAGGCGTCCGAAGCCCATTTATGGGGAACGAAATCGAAGGTAGGCTGGAAGCTGAATTCACGCAAATGTTTCTCGGCGCGTTCATCGATGTCTTCTCCCGCTTTGAACTGGCCGCTGAACATGTCAGGCTCCAGCACGCCGTCAACGCCGGCTTCGGCTTGGCAGCAGCTTTCGACGTTCGGCAGCAAATGGAAAAAGTCCTGATTCGGAAGCATGGCATGTTTGCCTGGCTGAACGAACAGCTTTACGCGGTTGTCGGCCGACAAATTGCTGCGGTCCGGCAGCAAGCCGATGAAATACCGGCCATGGAAGCTGGCTTCGCAGGAAGCGATTTCGCCTTCATGGTCGATGTACACCCATACATGCTCCAAATCGTAAATATGCTGGATATCGTAATCCCAATAGATCGCATATTCAATGACTGTGCGGATGCGGGAGGTATCGAATTCGATGCTGCGATCGAAGGAGGGAGACGGAGCGGGGGATTCGAATACGGTAACCCCGACGCGTATCGGCTTGAACGGCTCAAGGCGGTCCATGTACAAAATCGGTGATACGCGAAGCACGGTTTCCCAGTGCGGCTGAAGATCGGAAATAACCATGTAAAATAATTCCTCCCTAAATTATGATTGATTTGCGCAGCGCTTAATTGTAATATATAGATTAAGCGCTTTACCTATTATTATAATCTACTATACAGTTATTTTGAAAGCGTTAATATAATAAGCGCTTAACTCAGTAGTCGAGGAGGATACTATGAGCACAATCCGGTTAACAATGGCACAGGCCTTATTGAAATTTCTCGATCAACAGTACATTTCCATTGACGGTGCAGAAACGAAGTTCGTAGCCGGGGTAATGGGCATTTTTGGCCACGGCAACGTAACGGGCATCGGCGAAGCGTTGGAACGGAGCCCGGGCAACCTGGTTTTCGTGCAAGGCAAGAACGAACAAGGAATGGCGCACGCGGCGACCGCATATGCCAAGCAATTGAACCGCACAAGCATCTACGCTTGCACGACTTCGATCGGTCCCGGCGCCTTGAATATGGTAACCGCAGCCGGCACGGCGACGGTTAACCGCATCCCGCTGCTGCTCCTTCCGGGAGACAACTTTGCATCCAGGCAGCCCGATCCGGTGCTGCAGCAATTGGAAGCCGGACATGACTATACGATTTCGGCGACGGACTGCTTCAAGCCGGTGAGCAAATATTGGGATCGCATCGTGCGGCCAGAGCAGCTGATGAGCGCGGCGCTTCAAGCGATGCGGGTGTTGACGGACCCGGCGGATACCGGAACGGTTACGCTGGCGTTGCCACAGGATGTGCAGGCGGAAGCTTACGACTACCCGGCATCGTTCTTTGAGAAACGGATACATGTCGTAGATCGCCAGATGCCATCGACAGACGCGGTGAAACGGGCGGTCGAGCTTGTTAGCTCGAAACGCAAACCGCTTATCGTAGCGGGTGGGGGCGTGCAATATTCCTTCGCGACGGAGGCGCTTGCCGCATTCGCCGAAAAATTCGGCATTCCCGTTGCCGAGACGCAAGCGGGCAAAGGCTCGCTGCCTTGGAATCATCCGCTTAACGTCGGGGGCATTGGCGTAACCGGCGGATTGGCTGCAAACAGGCTGGCTAAAGAAGCAGACCTAATCATCGGCGTCGGGACTCGTTACTCTGACTTTACGACCTCCTCCAAGTCGGCCTTCCCGCATCAGGACGTCCAATTTCTGAACATTAACATTAACCGGATGGATGCGGCAAAGCTGGAAGGCACGGCACTTTCAGGGGATGCCAAGGAAGCGATCCGCCTGTTGGCGGAAGGGCTTGCGGAAGCAGGATATGCATCCGGCTATAAAGACGGCGAGATTGCTGAAGTCAATGCGGAGTGGAATGCCGAAATTGACCGGCTGTATACGCTGGAGCGGGAAGATGGCTTCGCGCAGACGCAGGCGCTTGGCGTCATCAATGAAACGATTGATGAAGATGCCGTTATCGTCTGCGCAGCAGGAAGCTTGCCCGGCGATCTTCAACGCTTATGGCGGGTTGGCTCGCCGGGCGGCTACCATATGGAGTACGGTTTCTCCTGCATGGGGTACGAGGTAAGCGGCGCATTTGGCGCGGCGCTGGCGGAGCCAGACCGGGAAGTTTACGCCCTTGTGGGAGACGGAAGCTACTTGATGCTTCACTCCGAGCTGGTGACAAGCTTGCAGGAAGGAAGAAAGCTCACGGTGCTGCTGTTCGACAACCACGGCTACCAATGCATTCATAACCTGCAGCGCGGGCACGGCAGCGACGGCTTCGGCAATGAATTCCGGTACCGCGAGCCTGAGACGGGCCGTTATTCCGGCGCGCCATTGCCAATCGACTTTGCGGGTCATGCCCGCAGCTTGGGACTTGCTTCATACAAAGCGTCAAATAGCGAGGAGCTTCGCCAAGCGCTTAAGCAAGCGAAGGCGGAGACGCGCACGACGCTAATTGAAATTCCCGTTCTGGCCGGCACGAATACGGACGGCTACGAGTCATGGTGGAACGTTGGCGTTCCAGCCGTATCGGAGAGTGCAAAGGTTGTTGCGGCGCATAACGAAATGAACAAAAAGCTGGCACAGGCAAAAGCCTACTAGGAGGAATTATATATGGCATTGTTTCCTTTTCAATTAGGCGTTCATCCGATCAATTGGGTCGGCGAAGACGTAAAGGAGCATGGCGAGCACACGACTTACGAACAAATTATGGACGACATTCAAGCGCTCGGCTTGCGAGGTACGGAGATGGGGAGAAAGTTTCCGACCGATATCGAGCTGCTTAAGCAGGAGCTTTCAAAGCGGAATATCCAGCTTGTCTCCCAATGGAAATCGGTGCTGTTCTCCGATCCCGCCTACCGGGAATCGGAGCTGGAAGCTTACCGCAAGCATGCTGAGTTTTTGCAGCAGATGGGAACCAAGGTCATCAGCACCTGCGAGGTTGGCGGGTCGCTGCATTTTGACCCTCGCCGCACGCCGAACGAGACCGAAGTAATTCCTCTGGACGAAGCAGGCTGGGCGAGCCTGGCTGAAGGCTTGAATGCCGCCGGTCAAATCGCGCTGGAATATGGACTAAAGCTGACGTATCACCATCATGGCGGAACGGCGGTCGAAAGCCCGGAGGAAATCGACAAGCTGATGGCATTGACCGATCCTAAAGCGGTGTTCCTGCTGTTTGATTCAGGCCATGCGTTGTATGGCGGGGCGGATCCCGCGGCGCTGCTTCGCAAGCATTATGACCGGGTTGCTTATGTCCATCTGAAGGATGTGCGCGTGAACCGGCTTGAGGAAGCGAAAGCGTCTGGCGTCGATTTTGTCACATGCATCCGCAATGGCGTCTTCACCGTTCCGGGAGACGGGAATATTGATTTCCGTCCGATTTTAAGTGAGCTAATGGATCGGAAGTATGATGGCTGGGCACTTCTTGAGGGCGAGCAGGATCCGGGCGAGCATCCGGCACGCGAGTATGCGGCAAAAGCTATCGAGTATCTTGGCTCCTTAATAAGTGAGAAGGAGAGTGTATAGATTGTCTACCATTTCTTTTCCTTCCGATAGGAAGTTTGATTTTACGGCAATTGGCCGTCTTTGCATCGATCTCAATGCGAACGAGATCAACCGCCCAATGGAGCAGACGATGACGTTTACGAAATATGTAGGCGGATCACCGGCAAATATCGCGATCGGAATGAGCCGGCTCGGCAACAAAACGGCGTTCATCGGCAAAATCGCGGACGACCAGATGGGCAGATTTATTCGCAGCTACCTCGACAATGAGGGGATCGATACAAGCCATGTCGTGACAGACAAGACGGGAGCTGTTACGGGCCTTGCTTTTACCGAGATTAAAAGCCCTTCGGAATGCAGTATCCTCATGTACCGGGATAACGTTGCCGATTTGCTGCTTAATCCGCTGGAAGTGAGCGAGTCGCTTATTGCAGACAGCAAAGCGCTTCTCGTCTCTGGAACGGCGCTTGCGGCAAGTCCTTCACGCGAGGCCGTGCTTCTGGCATTGGATTATGCCCGCAAGCATGGCACTACCGTCATTTTTGATATCGATTTCCGTCCTTATACATGGGTATCTCCCGAAGAAACAGCCGTATATTACAACCTAGCGGCAGAAAAAAGCGACATAATCATTGGCACGCGCGAAGAGTTCGACAGCATGGAGCGGTTCGAGCAAAACGTGGAGCACAGCGACCGGTTCACCGCTTCCAAGTGGTTCAACCATTTCGCGAAAATCGTCATCATCAAGCATGGCAAAGAAGGCTCGATTGCCTATACGACGGATGGTTTGGAGCATCGGGCGAAGTCGTACCCGGCCAAAGTCGTCAAAACGTTCGGGGCAGGCGATTCCTACGCGGCTGGTTTCATTTACGGCATCATGTCGGGATTGACGCTGGAGAAGAGCATGGAGTTCGGAAGCGCGGCAGCATGCATCGTCATCTCCAGCCATAGCTGCTCGGATGCGATGCCAACGGTTGAGCAGGTCAAGGATTACATCGAACGCTGCAATCGCGGGGAAATTACCGCAAGTTAGGTTCCGGGTTTATCGCCTTGCAAGCTTACAACTTGAAGAAACGAGGGAATAACATGACAACTACGATTAAAAACTGGATTGGCGGACAATGGGTCGAGGCCTCTGCCGAAAAGTATGACAATGTATATAATCCTGCAACCGAGGAAATTTTGGCGCAAGTTCCGCTCTCTTCCGAAGCGGATGTAGACGCAGCCGTTCAAACGGCCAAAAAAGCATTCGAAACCTGGAGCAAGACGCCGGTTCCAAAACGCGCCCGCGTATTGTTTAAATACCAGCAGCTTCTCGTTGACCACTGGGAAGAGCTTGCGCGCCTCATTACGACAGAGAATGGCAAAAGCTATGCCGAAGCGTACGGTGAAGTGCTTCGCGGCATCGAATGCGTCGAATTCGCTTCTGGCGCTCCAACGCTCATGATGGGCAAGCAGCTGCCTGATATTGCGTCGAATTTGGAATCAGGCATGTATCGCTATCCGATCGGCGTCGTTGGAGGCATCTCGCCGTTCAACTTCCCGATGATGGTTCCTTGCTGGATGTTCCCGCTTGCGATTGCATGCGGCAACACCTTCGTCCTGAAGCCATCGGAGCGTACGCCGCTGCTGGCTAACCGGCTTGCCGAGCTATTCCACGAAGCGGGATTGCCTGCGGGCGTGCTCAACGTCGTTCACGGCGCGCATGATGTCGTTAACGGCATTTTGAAACATCCGAACGTGCAGGCTATTTCCTTCGTAGGGTCGCAGCCGGTAGCCGAATATGTATACAAAACGGGCACTTCTTACGGCAAACGGGTTCAAGCGCTTGCCGGCGCCAAAAACCATTCCATCGTTATGCCGGACGCGGATCTTAACCTCACGGTTAAAGAAATCGTCAGCGCGGCATTTGGCTCGGCGGGCGAGCGCTGCATGGCATGCGCCGTCGTTATTGCAGTCGGCGAAGTCGGCGACGAGCTGGTTCGCAGATTGTCCGATGCGGCGGATAACATTACAATCGGCAACGGGCTTGATGAAGGAACGTTCCTCGGTCCCGTTATTCGCAAGCCGCATAAAGAAAGAACGATCGGCTATATCGAATCCGGCGAGTCCGAAGGCGGCTTGCTCGTTCGTGACGGCCGCAAAGACGCAGCTGTTCAATCCGCGGGCTATTTCGTAGGCCCGACGATTATTGACCAAGTGAGCAGCGAGATGAAAATTTGGAAAGATGAAATCTTCGCTCCTGTCCTGTCCGTTATGAGAGCGGAAACGCTGGATGAGGCGATTGCAATCGCTAACCGTTCGGATTTCGCTAACGGCGCTTGCCTATTCACAAGCAACGGCAGCAGCGTAAGGCAGTTTCGCGAGACGATTGATGCGGGCATGCTCGGCGTTAACCTGGGCGTACCGGCTCCAATGGCATTTTTCCCGTTCTCGGGCTGGAAAAAATCGTTCTACGGCGACCTTCATGCCAACGGCACGGATGGCGTAGAGTTCTACACTCGCAAAAAAATGGTGACTGCTCGCTGGTAATCGCGGCATAAGCTTGGAGGCTGATCCGAAATGACTTTAGTATCGATGACTGATATGCTTCGCACGGCGAATGCGGGCGGCTATGCCGTCGGGCAATTCAATTTGAACAACCTTGAATTCACGCAGGCGATTCTGACCGCTGCCGAGGAGGAGTCTTCTCCGGTTATCCTCGGCGTGAGCGAGGCTTACATTCCCTACATGGGAGGTCTGCCATATATCTATGGCATGGTGAACAATTTGATCGACCATTACGGAATTACGGTTCCGGTCGCATTGCACTTGGACCATGGTTCCTCATACGAGGTATGTATCCGGGCGCTTAAAGCGGGCTTTACGTCCGTCATGATGGACGCTTCGCATCATTCGCTGGAGACGAACATCGAGACGACGCAAAGGGTAACGGATGCCGCCCATGTGCTGGGCGCTTCTGTCGAAGCGGAGCTCGGGCGAATTGGCGGACGCGAAGACGATCTGGAAGTGCTGGAAGCCGAGGCTTCCTATGCAGAATCGGCGGATTGTCTGCGGATGGTGAAGGAGACGGGCATCGATTGCCTGGCTCCTGCGCTTGGTTCCGTTCACGGCCCTTACCGCGGCCAGCCTAAGCTTGGGCTTGCGCGGATGAAGGAAATTCATTCGCTTACGGGAGTGCCGCTCGTCCTTCACGGAGGAAGCGGCATCCCCGAGGCGGAAATCCGGGAGGCTATCGCCTCGGGAACGGCAAAGATCAACGTCAATACCGATAACCAAACCGTCTTTACGCAGACGATCCGGGATTATTTGCAAAATCATCCGGAAACCTATGATCCAAGACATTATTTGAATCCGGCGCGCGAAGCGATCAAGGCTGCCGTCCGCGACAAAATGCGGCTATTCGGCAGCTCGGGACAAGAGAAAGGCGGACGAGTATGAAAAAAATCAAAATCGGCATCATCGGAGCAGGCAGAATTGGCAAAATCCATGCCGACAATTTAAGAAGACATCCGCAAGCGGAAATCGTTGCGATCAGCGATCTGTTTGCCGGTCCAGAACTGACAGAGTGGGCTTTAGATAGAGGCATTTCCATCGTGACGAAGGACAGCGACGAGCTGCTAACGAACCCGGACATAGATGCGGTATTCATCTGCTCTTCCACGGATACGCATGTTCCGCTCATTAAACGTGCGGCGCAGCAGGGCAAGCATATTTTTTGCGAGAAGCCGGTTAGCATGGACATTCGTCAGACGGAGGAAGCGATCGAGGAGGTTCGCAAGGCTGGCGTTCAGCTTCAAGTGGGCTTCAACCGCCGCTTCGATCATAATTTCAAGCGAATCCGCGAGCATGTGCTGGCTGGATCGATCGGCGAGACACATCTGATCAAGATTACGTCCCGCGATCCTGCGCCACCGCCGGAAGACTACATTAAAGTATCGGGCGGCATCTTCATGGATATGATGATCCATGATTTTGACATGGCCCGTTTCCTCTCGGGCAGCGAGGTAGAAGAAGTATACGCGCAAGGCAGCGTGCTTATTGATCCGGTATTCGGCAAACACGGCGACGTCGATACGGCGGTCGTAACGATGCGCTTTGCAAACGGCGCTCTTGGCGTAATTGACTGCAGCCGCAAAGCGGTATACGGCTATGACCAACGCGCCGAAGTATTCGGTTCGAAAGGCTCCGCGGCGGCAACGAACGATCATCCTAACACAGCGGTGCTCAGCACGGAAGAAGGCGTTATCAGCGAGAAGCCGCTTCATTTCTTCTTGGAGCGCTACAATACGGCTTATATCGAAGAGACGGAGCAGTTTATCAATGTATTGCTTCAAGGCGGCGACGTTTCGGTCAGCGGAGCGGATGCCTGCCAGGCTGAGCGGATCGCATTGGCCGCGAAGCTGTCGCTGCGCGACAACCGCAGCGTCAAGCTCTCGGAGCTTAAGGAATTAATAGAGGAGGCGTGATCGAATGAGCAAACTGATTGTGAGCCCGGAGCGTCAAGCTTCGGGGCATACTCCCGTGCTGTCGATTACTCCGGAATCGGCGGGCTGGAGCTATGTCGGTTTCGAAGTTTATCAATTGAATCCGGGGGAAAAGTTAAGCCGCGAAACCGGGGACAACGAAGTATGCCTGGTGCTGCTCGGTGGACTTGCCAACGTAACGACAGCGAAGTCATCTTGGACGAATATCGGCCAAAGAATGAGCGTTTTCGAGCAGACGCCGCCTTTTTCCGTCTACGTTCCGAACGACGACCGTTATGAGCTTGAGGCGCTTACGAAAGTGGAGCTGGCCGTATGCGAAGCGCCCGGCAAAGGCAACCATCCTGCGCGCCTCATCGCGCCGAGTGACGTTGGCGTCGAAGTCCGGGGAACGGGTACGACGCAGCGGTTCATTCATAATATTTTGCCCGAGCAGGAGGCTGCCGACAGCTTGCTTGTCGTGGAAGTATTTACGCCGGAAGGACATTGGTCCAGCTATCCTCCCCACAAGCATGACCGCGATATGCTTCCCGAGGAGTCGCTGCTGGAGGAAACCTACTATTACCATGTGAAGCCTGAGCAAGGCTTCGCCATTCAACGCGTCTATACGGATGACCGCTCGCTGGACGAGACTTTGGCGGTCAAAGACGGCGAAGCGGTACTTGTCCCGCAAGGGTATCATCCCGTTTCGGCGCCTCCGGGCTACCAGGTGTACTATCTCAACGTTATGGCGGGTCCGAACCGCATTTGGAAGTTCCATAACGATCCGGACCATGCATGGATCGCAACGAGGCAGCAGCCGTAATCTCCGTTATGATTGCAAATGTTTGCAAATCGAGCGGATAAATCGGATAATATCCGGGTAAGGAGGCTTATTGCCTGTCCTTAACATCCGACGATAATGAGGTTGGGCATGAAAGCGACCACGATATATGATGTTGCCAAGGAGGCGGGCGTCTCCATCGCGACCGTCTCCAATGCGATAAACGGCAAAGGAAAAGTAAGCAGCAAAAAGCGCGATGAAATTTTCAAGGTAATGGAGCGGCTCCAGTACCAGCCGAGCGTGATCGCATCGGCTTTGATGGGCAAAAAAACGTACACAATCGGATTGCTAATTCCCGATGTATCCAACCCCTTTTTCTCCGAGATTGCCCGTTCTGTGGAGGATTTGGCGCATTCCGAAGGGTATAGCGTCATCGTCTGCAGTACGGACAACAAGGATGACCGGGTAGAGAAATATATTCGGCTGCTGGAGCAAAAAAGCGTAGACGGCATTTTGATCGGGACCGGCGTGGAAAATGCTGATATTTTGAAGCAGCTGGCGGAAAAATCGCTGCCGATCGTCATGATTGCAAGGGAAGCCGTCGCAATGCCGGTTCACAGCGTGCTAACGGACGACTTTAAGGGCGGATCGATTGCCGCAGAGCATTTGCTTGGCTGCGGCCACCGCAGCATGGCGGTGTTGTCTGAAAACTTCAAAGTAACCAGCAGCTTCGAGCGGGTACGAGGCTTTAGATTTGCGTTGTTCGAGGCGGGAATTGCCTTAGACGATGCCAGCATTATTTCATGCAATTCCAGCATAAAGGATGGCAAACTGGCGGCAGCGGCACTAATCCGCGGGGAAAACCGTCCGTCGGCGATATTTTGCTGCAACGATTTGCTTGCGATCGGTGCATTGCAAGCCGCCAAGGAAGCAGGAGTTCGGGTACCGGAGCAGCTGTCGATTATCGGCTTTGACGATACGATTCTGTCTACCGTGACGAATCCGGCGCTTACGACGATCGCCCAGCCGATGGACCAGATGGTCAAGCTGGCATTCGACTTGCTGATCCGCAGCGTGGAGAACACGGATGAAATCAAGCAAAGGATCGTCATGCAGCCGGAGCTGATCGTCAGGGAATCGACAGGCTCTCCGGCAAATTAATATGGGGGAAGGTTGTTTGACTAATGGAGAAAAGATTAATCGTATTTTTGGACAGCGGCGACACGATCATCGATGAATCAACGGAAGTAAGGGACGATGAGGGAATCGTCGTGCACGCAGAGCTCATTCCGGGTGCAGATGTCATGGTCAAAACATTGTTCGACAAAGGCTATACGCTTGCGCTGGTCGCTGACGGCGACGCGCAATCGTTCAAAAACGTATTCAAGCAGCACGGGCTTTACGATTATTTTACGACCATGACCTACTCCGAAACCGTGAAAGCAAGCAAACCGAATCCCCGTATGTTCAAAGCGGCCGTAGGCGCTTTGGACCTGTCCGAGGCTGATTTCCCGCGCATCGTTATGATCGGCAACAATTTGAGCCGCGATATGAAGGGCGCCAACGCGCTCGGCATCACGAGCATTTTTCAAAGCTGGACGCCGCGCTACCCGCACACGCCTGCAGACGATTCGGAGCGTCCGACCTATACGGTGGGCGAACCGCTTGAGCTTGTGGAATTGATCGATCGGCTGAACGCCGAGCTTTCCTAATACGCGCAATAAAACAATCGGACTTATCCTTATAAAATGAAGAAAACCCTTCAGGCTGTGAAGTGCACCCCTTATAGTAGACATTGTAAAAACACCCTGGTGTTTAAACCGATGGATATTATAGGGGGTGCTTTTCGTTATGGCGAGAAAAGGACAGAAATTTGAGACGTATAGTTTTGAATTAAAGAAGAAGGCTATTGAGCTACGACATGGGGGAATGACCAAGCAGAGGGTAGCGGATGAGCTTGGGATCGCAGATATTGGGCGATTAAAGGTGTGGATGAGGAAGTATAAGGAACAAGGCGAATATGGGCTTATGGAACACCGAGGCAGACGAGAACAGTACAAGGATCAGGAACGTTATTTAAAGCGATTGGAGATGGAGAATGCTGTCCTAAAAAAGTGGTTGGAAATTACGAAGAAGGAGGTGTACCAGAGAAGTATAGACTCGTCTACGAAMTTCGTGAACGATTTAGCKTCAAAGAACTCTGTAAAGAAATCGGAGTCTCCCGAAGCGGATTCTACGCATACGTGAAGCGCTTGAAGACAGATAAGAATAAGCAGGATAAACAGGTCATTCATGATACCTTT
>NZ_LIGH01000001.1:4696907-5387154 GCF_001273905.1 Paenibacillus sp. FJAT-27812
GAGAGCTTCTTCTCGCATTTGAAGACAGAAGCACTCTACCCTTATGATATTCGATCTGTAGAAGAAGCACAAAGCCGAATTGAAGAATATATACACTTTTACAACAACAAGCGTCCGCAAAGAAAACTAAACAAGCTGGCTCCGATTCAGTACCGGCTCCAGCTTGTTAGGTAGGGTCTTTTATTCAGTGTCCGCTATATGGGGTCTTGACCACTGCCTGAGGGGCTTTTCTTATACTTACTTCCATGGGAACTTCATCTGATATGAGGTTCCTTTTTTTGGATGGCAAGCAGAACGGATTTTGAAAAAAGCAGCCAGAAAAGTATTGCAGATAGCATGTCGCTTTATGTTGAAACATGGGAGGCGATGATCGAATGAGGCTGCAGGAGGAAGAAGCAGAGAAAAAGCCTTTGCTTTACAGGCAAATGGTCGATAAGGTGCTGGAGCTGATCCGATACCGAAAGCTGCGGCCGCATGATCCGGTGCCGTCGGAAGGGGAGCTAGCGAAGCTGTAGTGAGCCGGATGACGGCCAAGCTTGCACTTGATATTTTGGTCCAGCAGGGCGTCGTTTACAGGCCGGCACGAAGGGGGACGTTCTTAGCGGCCGGTTATGCGCATGGAACCGATGAGGAGGAGCGGCCGCGTATGCCAGCGCATGCCGAGAAACCGGCAAAAAGAAAAATTGCGATGGTATTTCCGAATATGGATGATTATACGGCCCGGATTATCGCTTCGGCGGAGCAGGAAGCCCGCAAGCTGAATTGCCAGCTGCTCATTCGGATTTCACTCGACAAGGACGATGAGAGCGTATGCTTGCAGGAGATGTACGAGGATCGGGTGGACGGCGTTATTTTGTATCCTCGGGGCCGCAGCACCTGCAGTGAGAAGGTGCTGGAGCTGAATCAGCTCCGTTATCCTTTGGATATCATTGACCGCATCTTCCGCGAGGTTCAAATCGATTGCGTCTATCACGATCATTATCAGGGCGCATACAATCTAGCGCAATACTTAATAGGCAGGGGGCATAAGGAAATTGGGTATATTTCGATGCCGTTTGACGGCGTGACGAGCCGGGAAGACCGGTATGAAGGTTATTTACGGGCTATGTCGGATCACAAGCTTGCGGCAAACGAAGGCTATGCTTTTTTGCATAGCTCGGAGGATTATATGGGCCGGCTAAATGCGGTAAACCCGCAGCTGGAAGCTTTTATAGGCAATAACCCTTTACTTACGGCAGTCGTATGCGCGGACGATTATTTGGCCACCTCATGCCTGTACACGGCGCTGCATATGCGAATACCGGTCCCTGGGCAGCTGTCGATTATCGGCTTCTCCGATATTCAATTATCGGGTTTGCTCCCCATTCCGCTCACAACCGCTAGGCAGACGACCGAGCAGATCGGACAAGCCGCAGTCAATCTCCTGTACAAGCGGATGGACAAATCGAGAGAAGGGGCCGTCACGGTTAAAGTGAAGACGTTGATTATTGAACGAAGCTCCGTCAAAACAATTGGTTGAATATGTCAATGACATAACCTAAGATTTGTTTTGTGCAGCCGGCAGCATTTTTTGGGCGAAAGGAGTGATTATTTTGAAAACGCTAACATGACGCAGGGCCAACGTTTTGCACGGATGCTGTTAAAAAGTGAACGCAAAAAACGAAAAGAGGAGCTCGATTATGAAAATATTCAAGTTGATTGCATTAGTTTCACTACTGGCCTTAACTGCACCTGCATTTACTTTCATGAAGACGGAGCCTGTGAACGCGGCGGGACAGGCGCCTGTAACGGCTTATCGAGACGGCAATTTTACGGGCGTGACCCAAGATTTCGAAGCTGGCCTCTTCAACGTGGCTCAGCTAAGCACCGTCGGCAATGACAAAATTTCCTCGATAAAAATCGCGCCGGGCTACCGGGTAACGCTGTATAAGGACTCCAATTTCTCCGGCTCCTATAAAGTGCTTTATGCGGACACCGCATGGGTGGATGATCTCAACGATGAAACATCAAGTATGAAGGTCGAATGGATCGGGGCGGTCCGCATGCCGGTAACGGCGTACTCGAATTCGCCTTACGGCGGTTTAGAGCAAGCCTTCGGAGTGGGCGATCATGATTGGGCGGAGCTTCAAGGCGGAGTAGGCAACGATTCGATCTCCTCCATTCGGATTGCTCCGGGCTACAAGGTTACGCTGTATCAGAATGCGAATTTCTCCGGCGGCACCAAAGTATTGACGGCGGATGCGATCTACGTCGGCGACTTTAACGATGATGTATCGAGCCTGAAAGTGGAAGCGATCTCACCGCTGGATGCAACAAGCGTTGCCGTCCCTAACAACGCCTATAGCGATGCTTCTAAGCGCCAATTGCTCGAAACGTTCGCTCCGAGAATTTGGATGGCGCAGGGCGAAGCCTATTTCCCGTCATCCGTTGAATTTACATTCCCGCATGTAGACCGCTACTTGAATTCCAGCTCCGGCAAATATGAGATCAAGACGAAGACGACGCTGGATCCGTACACGCTCAAGCTTCCTTATTTCTCGGGAGATTTGGCTAATGCGCCGATCTACGCTTTCTGGGTAGAGAAGGATTACAACAACGTGGACATGGTGTTCTTCCAGTTCAGTCCTTATGATCTCGGAAAAACGGTATTCGGCAACGAGGTAGGCGACCATGTCGGCGACTGGGAACGGATTACGGTTCGTTTCGCCAAATTTGTCGACAACAACACGAACTACCTGAAGCCGGTTCAAGTATTTTATGGGGCACATTCTTTCGGAACGGCTTACAGCTGGGATGAGGTGACGAAAGTGAATCAGACCCATCCGGTCGGCTATACGGCGTTTGGCTCGCACGGCATGTGGAAAGACCCGGGCACTCATGTGTATCAGGAGCTGGTCGTCACTCAGTTGACGGACGTTACGAACCAAGGAACGGCATGGGATACATGGAACAATGTTCAAGCATTCCAATATTACCCGCATTTGTCGACAGGCAATGGGCTTGGAAATCCTTGGCCGACATGGCTGGACAAAGATTATACGAATCCAAATAGCAATGCGGTATACCGCTTCGAAAACCCTGCACAAGGCTCATATTTCGGTCAGCCGCTGCTGGCAGGAGGACCTACGGGTCCCCAAGAGAAAGGCGCTTTAACGAATGATGTTGTTCTTGATTAGCGTTTAGCAAAGCTTGCCCTTCATCATGCATACGAAGCTGCTGGATCCTCTGCTGCCTCGGTAGGGCAGCAGACAGTCAGCTGCGGAGAGCCGGCGAAATAAAAAAATTTACAAAATCTTAACATTACCTCTTGCTTACATAAATTATCCAATGTATTATACAAATAAAGCGTTTTCATTAAGCGCTTACATTTTTACGGGTATATTAAACCGGTTTAACCAACACGAAACGAAAAACCTTACATAACAAGGATTCAGCGAATCCCCTTTTTAAACCGGTTTAACTCATGCACTAGAGACAGAGGCTTTGCAAGATTCAAAAATGACTAATCAATTTATGGAGGGGTTAATTTGAAGCGAAGCAAGATGATGTTGGTATTACTCGTTATGATCGCCATTATTGCCGCAGGATGCACAAACAACAATTCAGGTCCGAAAGCAACGAACGAAACGAAGGAAAAGCCGACGGAAACGGTAGTGCCGGTAGACAATGCGCAGGCAGGAGCTAAAGAAGCCCCAGCACTCGCCGCACTCGTGAAAGATGGCAAATTGCCGAAATTGGAAGAACGTATGCCGGTAGCCGCTGACATTAAGATCGAAGAGGTCGTGGATGAAATCGGCCAATACGGCGGCGAATGGAAAATGCCTTGGAACGGCCCCTCCGACAAATGGGGCATAGGTCAACCGACGGAGGAAGCCCTCTTCCGTTTCAACAAAGAGGGCAATAAAGTGGAGCCAAACGTAGCCAAAGGTTATGAAGTGAACGCAGACTCGACCGTATTCACAATTCACCTAAGGGAAGGCATGAAATGGTCGGACGGCGTGCCATTCACAACGGAGGACGTTATCTTCTATTGGGAGCACATGCTGAAGAAAGAAACGTTCGGCAAAAAAGTTTATGACGCTTATTACTCGGTCGATCCGGTAACTGGCGACAGAGCATTGGCCGAAGTGAAAAAGGTTGATGACTACACCTTCACCGTTACGCACAAATATCCAAGCGTACAGTTCCTAGAGCGTGTGGCCATCGATAATAAATGGTTTTTCGCGCCTAAGCATTTCCACGAAACGATTCTTCCAGAGCTCGTAGGCGATGCAAAAACGCTGGAAATTACGAAAGCTTGGGGCTACGAGGATCCGAAAGTATTCCTGGTCGAAACAGGCTACTATGATTGGCTGCACAAGGAAGTACCGACGCTCAGAGCATGGATGCCAACAACCGATCCGAACAGCGATCAGTTCGTCATGGAGCGCAACCCTTACTTCTGGAAGACGGATGCCGATGGCAAGCAGCTTCCTTACATCGACCGCATCGTAGCGACGAAAATTCAAGATCCAAGCCAAAAAGTGCTCGGCACGTTGGCAGGCGACTATAATCTGGTTGTCTTTGGCGCCAATGACTTCACTGTTTTGAAGGAAAACGAGAAAAAAGGCGACTACCGCATTATTCCTTGGACGCAGCCGGCTTGGAGCAGCGCAGGCATTCAATTGAACCAAACGACGCCGGATCCGAACCTGCGGAAGCTGTTCCAGGATATCCGCTTCAGAGAAGCGTTGTCCATTGGCGTTAACCGCGTTGAAATCTCCGAAATCGTAACCAATGGATTGGGCGAGCCTATTCAAGCGTCCGTACCGGAAGGCGTAATGGGCTATCAAGAAGGCTGGAAAGATCAATGGACCGAATTTAATCAGGAGCGTGCGAATCAAATTTTGGATGAGCTTGGCCTGACGAAACGCGACAAGGACAACTTCCGCATGAATGCGGATGGCTCTGAACTAACGTTGACGATCATTGAATCAAGCACAGATACCGCTGCATTTTTGGAGCTATTGAAAAAGTACTTTGAAGACATGGGCTTGAAAACGAATTTGAAGGTCGTAGACGGCGGTACGCATTTCGATATGAAATACGCGAACCAAATTCCGATAACGACAGAAAATATTTCGGTGGCGAACGTGGCATTCCGTCCGGATGCGCTTGTACCTCTTCGTGTCATTACACCATGGTTCGGCCATTACGGACTGTATACTCAATCGGGCGGCAAAGAAGGCGTGAAGCCGGAAGGCGACGTAGCCTTGATTCTTGAGTATTGGGATAAAATCAAAGCGAGCAAAACACAAGAGGAAATCGAGAAATACAGCAATGAAATCATCAAGCTGCACATGAAAAACCAATGGGTTATCGGCTATGCCGGCCCTACGCCAATGCTGATTACCGCATCAAACAACATCCACAACATTCCTAGCGACATGATTTGGGCAGATGAGTATCGTTCTTTGGGTCAAGGTCATCCATCGCAATTTTTCATTAAACAATAAGTTGCAGCCATGACGGCGGCAATGGCGGAGAAGCTGCTTCTCTGCCCTTGCCGCACTAAGATTCAGCTTGTAGCGGAGAGGAACGGATATGAGATGCTTCAATATATAATAAGGCGAATTCTGTTGGTCATACCCGTTGTTATGTTTATTTCCTTTGTCGTATTTTACATCATTCAGCTTCCGCCCGGCGATTATGTTTCCAGTTATTCCGCAAAAATGTCGGCTGCCGGCGACGTGATGACGCAGGCGGAAATGGATGAAATGAGATCGAATTTAGGTTTGGACCGTCCGGTGTACGAACAGTATTTTGTATGGGTGAAAAAAATCGTACTGCACGGAGACTTCGGCTTCTCGTTTAACTACAATAAGCCGGTGCTGGCAGTCGTGAAGCAATACATGGGTCTAACCTTAGTCGTTTCAATGGTCACGATGGTTTTTCATTACGTGGTCGCGATTCCAATCGGGATTTATACGGCGGTCAAGCAATATACGGCAGGAGATTATTTTTTCTCCGGCATCAGCTTTATCGGTATGGCAACGCCTAACTTCCTGTTGGCCATCATTTTAATGTTTTTATCCTACACCTGGTTTGGAGACCCGCTGCTTGGCCTATTCTCCAATGAGTACGTGAACGCGCCGTGGTCGATGGACAAGGCGATTGATTTGATGAAGCATTTGGTCATTCCTGTCATCGTAATCGGCCTTGCGAGCACCGCCGACCTGATCCGGGTCATGAGGGGCCAAATGCTGGATGAACTGAACAAGCCGAACGTGGTGACAGCCAGAGCGAAAGGGATGTCCGAAACCCGGATTTTGCTCAAGTACCCGACGCGCGCCGCATTGAACCCGATTGTCAGTACGTTCGGCTGGTCGTTGTCCTCGATCTTTACAGGCTCTACCATTACGGCAATCGTGCTGAACCTGCCGATTCAAGGGCCGGTCATGTACAACGCTTTGCTCGGTCAGGATATGTATCTTGCAGGCTCTTGGCTGCTGTTCATGGCGCTGCTTACCGTACTCGGAACGTTAATCTCTGATATTTTACTCGCTTGGCTGGATCCAAAAATTCGTACAGAATTCAGGGGAAATTAATACGATGAGAACAATACCTGCATTCAGAAGACAAAAGTCGGAAACCATTCGTCCCGTTAAAACCAAAGATACGAATTACAGCTCGCAGTGGCTGCTCATGTATCTCAGATTCAAAAAGCATAAATTGGCGCGAATCAGTTTATTTATATTAGCCTTTCTTTATACGATAGCGCTGTTTGCGCAGTTCATCGCCCCTTATGGGCTGCAAAGCTACGACAGCAAATATGTGAACGTGCCTCCAATGGGCTTTAGATTCGTTGATGCGGACGGCAAGTTTCATATTAAGCCATTCGTCTATGAGTTGAAATCGACGCGCGACCCGGAAACGATGCGGAAAGTATTCGTACCGGATACGGAAAAGCGGCATTCGCTGCAGTTTTTTGTCAAGGGTGAGGAATATAAGTTTCTTGGCTTGATCAAGACATCAACCCATTTGCTTGGCGTGAAGGAGCCGGGGCGCGTATTCCTGCTAGGCACGGACGGCATGGGAAGGGATTTGTTTTCCCGCATTATATTAGGCAGCCAAATCTCGCTTAGCATCCCGCTCGTCGGCGTAGGCATCAGCTTGGTAATCGGCCTGATCATCGGAGGCATTTCCGGCTATTTCGGCGGTTGGCTTGATTCGCTTATCCAGCGGATTATCGAAATTATCCGCTCCTTTCCGACGCTTCCGCTATGGATGGCTTTATCTGCCGCCATACCGCCGCGAATACCCGTCGTAACGATGTATTTGTATATTGTCATCATCTTCGCCTTTATTGGCTGGACCGATCTGGCGAGGGTAGTCAGGGGCAAATTCATCTCGCTTAAAAATGAAGACTATGTTGTCGCGGCAAAAATTGCAGGCGTCGGCAGTACAAAAATTATCATTAAGCATTTGCTGCCCGGCTTTATCAGCTATCTCGTAGTGGCGACGACGCTTGCCATTCCCGGCATGATCCTTGCCGAGACGGCAATGAGCTTCCTTGGACTCGGTATCCGCTCTCCGGCAACGAGCTGGGGCGTACTGCTGCAGGAAGCCCAGAAGATCGAAAATGTCGCATTGTACCCATGGAAGCTGTTCCCGCTGGGAATCGTCATTTTAACGGTACTAACCTACAATTTCCTTGGCGACGGATTGCGCGATGCCGCCGATCCCTACAAGAAATAATCGATTAAATAAATGGCAAGCGAGGGGATAGCATGACGGCTCAAGCTGCTCAGACCGAGCAACCTTTATTGTCCGTACAAAACCTTAATATTCAGATTAAGATGGACAATGGGATCATGAACGCGGTAGACGGGGTCGACTTCGAGATTCATAAAGGAAAAACGTTAGGCTTGGTAGGAGAATCGGGCTGCGGCAAAAGCCTTACGAGCCGGGCGATTATAAGCATCAATCCGAAAGAATGCGAAACGACCGGGAACATCGTATATCACTCCGAGTCGGAAGCTTCGCTCAATCGGTTGAATCTGCTGTCGCTTAATCCAAACGGCAAGCAAATCCGTTCGATTCGCGGACGGAAAATCGCAATGATCTTCCAAGAGCCGATGACCGCGTTCTCGCCGATGTACACAATCGGGAACCAACTGATGGAAGCGATCCGAATCCATCGCACGAAAAACAAAAAAGAAGCGAAAAAAATTGCGCTGGAAATGCTCGCGAAAGTCGGCATTTCCGATCAAGAGAAGCGCTTCGATCAATATCCGCATGAGTTTTCCGGCGGGATGCGGCAGCGGGCGATGATCTCGATGGCCTTATCCTGCAATCCTGAAATTCTGATTGCCGACGAGCCGACGACTGCGCTTGACGTAACCATCCAGGCGCAAGTGCTGGAGCTGATGAAGAAGCTGCAGTCCGAGTTTGGCATGGCGATTCTGCTCGTCACGCATGATTTGGGCATCATCGCTCAAATGTGCGACGAGGTTGCCGTCATGTATTTGGGCAAAATCGTTGAGCAGGCGCCTGTAAAGGAGATTTTCGCGAATCCGAAGCATCCGTATACGAAGGGGCTGCTGAAATCGATGCCGCGACTCGGCGGCGACAAGACGAAGCGGCTGGATTCCATCGAGGGCTCGGTTCCGATTCCGATCAACATGCCGCCGATGTGCGGATTTTATGACCGCTGCAAGGATCGAATTGAAGGCGTTTGCAATATGAATGCTGTACCGAAGACACGGATTTCGGACCAGCATTCCGTCAGGTGCTTCCTGTACTCGGACCAGCGTGAAGGAGAATCGCAATGACCAAGCCTAAGCCTATTCTGGATATCGTCGATATGAACAAGGATTTCCAAGTGAAATCCAAAACAACGTTATTTCGAAAGCCTGCGCCTGTGCGGGTGCTTAATCATATCTCCTTTGAGCTCGTAGAGGGAGAGACGCTCAGCATCGTCGGCGAATCCGGCTGCGGAAAGACGACGCTCGGCCGCTGCATCGTGAGGGGGATGGAAGCCTCCTCCGGCCAAGTCATCTATCATACCGAAGACGGGCAGCAAATCGATTTTTTGAAGCTGAAGGGAAAAGGCTCCAAAACATACAGAAGAGAAATTCAAATGATTTTCCAAGATCCGTATTCCTCGCTAAGCCCGCGAATGAGCGTCTTTGACATCATTTCCGAGCCGCTTATCGCCAACTTTAAGCTAAGCAAAGCGGAGGTTGAAGAGAAGGTTACGCAAATTGCAGAGAAAACGGGCTTGAACGTGAGCTACTTAAGACGTTATCCGCATGCGTTCTCCGGCGGGCAAAGGCAGCGGATTGCTATCGCCAGGGCGCTTATAACCCAGCCGAGACTTATCGTATGCGATGAGGCGGTATCCGCTCTCGACGTATCGATTCAGGCGCAAATCATTAATCTGCTCAAGGATTTGCAGGAGCAATTCCGCATTACGTACATTTTTATCTCGCATGATCTATCCATCGTGCAGAACATATCGGACCGGGTAGCGGTTATGCATTTAGGCAGAATCGTGGAGCTGGCTACGAGCGAGTCGCTGTTCGGCCAGCCGAAGCATCCTTATACGGAAGCTCTGATGTCCGCCGTGCCCCAGCCCGATCCGGAGATGAAGAAGGATCGGATTTTATTGGAGGGCGAGGTTCCGAATCCGGCTAATCCGCCTAGCGGCTGCCATTTTCATCCAAGATGCGCATATCGCACTGAAAAATGCGTGAAAGAAGTTCCCGAGCTGCGCGAAGTAGGCTATAATCATTTCACAGCCTGTCATTACGCGGAGGAATTAAAGCTGAAAGGCGTTCACAACGAGCTCGCAAACGAAGCTTGATGCTATCGGCCTAAGGGGACCAGGTTTAGCATGCTGTGAGAGGATGTTTATGCAAAGATGGCAAAAATCGATGATGTCGCTCGTCTTGCGGGCGTCTCAAAAGGTACGGTTTCCAATGTATTCAGCCAGAAAAGGCCCACCAGTAAAACCGTAACTGAAAAGGTGCTGCGGGTATCCCGGGAATTGAATTACGTTCCGAACCATATTGCACGCAGCTTGGTCACCAAAAAAACGATGGCGATCGGGCTTACGATACCGCATGGGAACTTCTTTTTCAGCGCATTTCATAATCAATTTATTAATGGCGTTGTGCTGGAGGCTTCCATCTACGGCTATCGCGTGCTGCTGGACACGATTCCCGTCGAAGAGGTCAAAACCCCGTCGCTGGCTAGCTATCCAATCGATGGCGCCATCGTCCTCGGCCCGACGGAGGAGGATAAGCGGATCAATCTGCTGCATCAAAATCAGGTTCCGTTCGTCACCGTTGGCAAAATTATGAATGAAGGCTTGTCTGACGCGACAACGGTAAATAACGATAACATCCAGATTATCCTGGATATTTGCAGCTACCTGATCGGGTTTGGGCATCGCAATATCATGTTCCTAAACGCCGGGAGGCATATGACGGTATCCATCGAAAGAACGAAAGCTTTCGTGCAAGCGCTTCAGGAGCATCAGATCGAGCTTCAGCCGCATATGGTACATTATAAACCGGGCATTCACTCCGAGAAGTATATGACGTATGGCTACGACGAGACCATTCGCATTTTGGGAGAGCGCAAAGAGACGGTAACCGCCATCATCGCTGACGATGACCGAACGGCTTTCAGCGCGATGAATGCCATTAATGAGCTAGGCCTCAGTGTGCCGGAAAATATTTCATTATTCGTGATTTGCGGCGATTTGTCGATGATGCATCAAGTAACGCCATCCCTCACGGGCATGGACCTGCAGCCTTCGGAGCTAGGGGCGCAAGCAGTCAAACAGCTTATGCATAAGCTCGGCGTGCTTGAAGGCGATTACCCGGACAACTGTATTGTAAGCAGTAAAATTATTGAACGAAGCTCTTGTTCGCCGGTCATCGGTTGAAACGAGAGTGTACCTAAGTAAATGAGGCGGTAGGATGACACATTTTATTTCATTTATCGGAGATTTTTTCACCCAGTTTGAAATGTATTTTCGAATTTTTATTAGCGCGTTCCTAGGGCTGTTGATCGGATTCGATCGAACGCACAAGAACAAACCCGCGGGCGTGAAGACGTACACGTTCGTGACGGTTGCATCCGCGCTTATCACAATCGTGTCGATTGAAAGCGTGGCGAGATACGGCCATATGAATGAACGGACGATGATGGACCCTATGCGCTTGACCGCTCAAATTGTATCCGGTCTCGGTTTTCTCGGGGCGGGACTCATTATGAAAACCGGTTTCGAGGTGAAGGGGCTGACGTCTGCAGCGATGATTTTATTCGCCGGTGGGGTCGGGATTGGCATCGGGGCAGGCTTCTATGGCATCGTCATATTCACGATCGTTACCGCCTTTTTCTTTATCCGGGTTGGCGGCTGGATCGAGAAGAAGGAGCATGACAGGCTTCATGCCAAGGATGCCAAAGACGATATCGACTTGTCAGCATGAGGAGGATCTCTGCCTCGTTTGACATCTACGGATGAACCTATTATGATAAGTACCAACTTCATAAAGTATAACCTCAATAATATGGTTTGAGGGTCTCTACCAGGAATCCGTAAAATCCTGATTACTTAAAAAGTGCATGCCGCGCTTTTTTTGTAATCGGGATTTTTTTGCGTTGGCATGGATGTTAAATGTAAAAGGAGGAAGGGCGAAAATGGAAATGGGAAATGATAACAAGTCGCTAATAAGAAGGATCAAGGCAGCGGCAAAGCAAATGCCGGCAGACCTAGTCGTGAAAAATGTGAGAATCGTCAATGTGTTTACAGGTGAGCTTATGGATGGTGATGTGGCGATTGCCGATGGGATCATTGTCGGGATCGGCTCTTATGAAGGGAAGGAAACGATCGATGCGGGAGGCCGATATATGGCGCCTGGCCTTATCGACGGACATGTGCATATCGAGAGCAGCATGCTGGTTCCCCGCGAGTTTGCAAAAGTGCTGCTTCAGCACGGAGTTACTGCCGTCGTGACCGATCCGCATGAAATTGCAAACGTGGCGGGCACGGAAGGACTGGATTATATGCTCAAAAGCGCCGAGGAGCTCCCGCTCGATATATTCGTCAATCTTCCATCCTGCGTACCGGTGACGTCCTTCGAGAATAGCGGGGCAAGACTGGAAGCAGAGCATCTGCTTCCCTATTATTCGCATCCTAACGTGCTGGGGCTTGCGGAAGTGATGGATTATCCATCCGTATTCCATGCGGAAGCGCCTATGGTGAATAAGCTGGCTGACGCCCAAAACTTCCATATAGACGGACATGCGGCGGGGGTCGAACGGGAGGGTCTGAACGTCTACATGGCCGCCGGCATTCGTACGGATCACGAATGCGTGAATGAGCAGGAAGCCAAAGACCGTCTGGATTTGGGCATGTATTTGATGATTCGGGAAGGGACGGTCGCCAAAAACCTGGATGCGCTGCTGCCTGTCGTTACGCCAAAAAACGCAAAAAGATGCCTATTCGTGACCGATGACAAATTGTTGGACGATTTGATCGAGGAAGGAAGCGTCGACCATATCGTAAGGCGAGCCGTGGAGAAAGGACTTGACCCGATCACCGCGATCCAGATGGCAACGATCAATACGGCGGAATGCTTTGGTCTTAAGAACCGAGGAGCACTAGCTCCGGGTTACGCAGCCGACTTTGTATTGCTGGACGACTTGGAAAGCTTCGCGATTCACGAGGTTTACAAAAAAGGCGTATGCATCGTAAAGCAGGGCGTGCTGCAGGAGCGTTATTTTTCAAACGAAGGCGAAGCAGCCGATGTACTGCCGACTTCCTTGACGAAGATAAATGTGAAGGACGCGGCTTTGACGTCGTTTGCGCTTCCGTTAAGTAACGATCAATGCCGCATGATTGAGATTATTCCGAATCAGCTTGTTACAAACGGCATCATCGAAGAGGTTACGGTGAAGGAAGGTGAGTTTTGCCCCTCGACGGATAAGGATCAATTGAAGCTGGCGGTTGTCGAACGGCATCACGCGACTGGGAATGTAGGGTTAGGCATTGTGAAGGGCTTAAAGCTGAAGAAAGGGGCAATCGCCACCACCGTCTCCCATGATTCGCATAATATTGTGATCGCGGGCACGTCCGATGAGGATATGCGGATTGCGCTGCAGCATCTGGTTCAGCATCAAGGAGGCATGGTCGTCGTTTCGGGACAAAAGGTGCTGGCCGCCTTGCCGCTGCCGATCGCGGGTTTAATGTCGGATCGGAGCTACGGCGAGGTTTATGACAATCTCAAAAGCTTGGACGCGGCTTTAGCTCAAATCGGAGCGCCGGCCCATTTTGATCCGTTTTTAACTTTATCGTTTTTGACGCTGCCGGTCATTCCCCATCTCAAACTCACGGACGCCGGTCTGTTCGCGTTTGATTCGTTCTCGCATATTTCGGTGCAAGCTTGATTGACAGAATCCGGTTCCAGTGATAATGTCCAATTAAGCGCTTTCGCAGATTTAAGCCTAACGATGGTTCGGGAAAGTTTGATCTTTAACAGAGAAAGCTAGTGTAAAAGCTCTTCGCAAGAAGGGTTTTTTCCATTTCAATGAAAAGAATGTGATGGTATTGAGGCAGTCTCGAATACGAACAAAAACGCAGTTTTACCTGGACAAATATTTTTCCGGAGAATCAATGGACTACCGGCAAATACTTGCCCTGTTCTTCCCGATCCTGATCGACCAGGCTTTCATTGTCGGGCTTAATCTGGTCAATACGGCGATGATCAGCTCTTCGGGTGTGGGGGCGGTCAGTGCGGTAAACATGGTTGATTCCTTAAATATTTTTCTGATCAACGTGTTTGTCGCCGTTGCTACGGGGGGAACAGTAGTCGTTGCGCAATACAAAGGAAACGGGAACAACCAGATGGTGTCCCGCGCTACGGCCGGCAGCATTACTTCTGTGTCGATGATTGCCCTCGGCATCGGACTGCTGATTATAGCGTTCCACAATCCGTTGCTTCAGCTGTTGTTCGGCTCCGCCACGCCGGAGGTGCTGGATAGCGCCAGAACTTATTTGATCGGCAGCAGCATCTCTTTCCTCGGCATTGCGATCGTCCAAGCGGTTTGCGGTGCGCTGAGGGGTATCGGAAAGAGCAGAGCATCGCTGTTCCTATCGCTAATCATGAATGTTTTGTACGTACTTCTGAATATCTTGTTCATCAACTACCTGCACATGGGTGTGCTGGGAATGACGATTGCGATTAATATCGCCCGGTTTGCGGGAGCAGCCTGCGCGCTGTACTACCTGTTCAAAATGGATGCGACGCTGCATATCCGCATCCATGATCTGTTCCATATTCCTATTTCCATGCTGAAGAAAATTTTGTTCATCGGGCTGCCATTTGCGGCGGAGCAGATGTTTTTCAACGGGGGCAAGCTGTTAACGCAAGTGTTTATCGTCAGCATGGGCACGTACGCGATCGCAACCAACGCCATCGCATCTTCGCTCGCCGGTGTGTTCCAAATTCCTGCAGCTGCTTTATCCATAATGGTGGTTACGGTAGTCGGCCAATGCATCGGACGTGGAAATGTCGCGGATGCGCGGAAGTTCATGAAATCATTTCTTTGGCTCGGCGCCTTGTTTTTGACTGCTATCGGTTTAATTCTGATGCCGTTTTTCAGCTTGCTGGTTGGTTTATTCTCCCCGCCGGCCGAAATTGTCGACGATATATTTTGGGTGCTCTTAATGACCGTAATTGTACAGATTCCGCTCTGGTCGATCAGTTTTATTTTGCCTTCTGCGCTTAGGGCTGCGGGGGATGCCCGCTTTACGTCGATTTCCTCGATGCTCAGCATGTGGCTGTTCCGGGTCATCCTCGGTTATGTCCTTGGCGTTACGCTGGGCATGGGCATATTCGGCGTATGGCTAGCTATGAACTGTGAATGGGGCGTGCGCGGCGCAGTATTCCTGTGGCGCTTCAGAGGGGACAAATGGTATAAGCATAAGCTGATTTAAGCGCTGCTGCAATTATCTCTTGATTTACTTGTGAGCCAGCTTATCTGGCTTCGTTGGAGCTGCCTTTTTTGGGTGGCTCTTTTTTTGTTATACATAAGAAGGAGCAAGACGATATCATAATAAGGCGAAAATAGAGAGGTGTTTTTCTTTGACTCCAATAAACGTACATGAAGTGCCACATGAACTGATTGATTTTTTAGGTACGATTAAAGAAATCAAATTCCCAAGGCAGGGTCATACGTCCGATGTAGCCATAATAGATAGCACACGAGGCTGCTATGTTGTCAAAAGAACAAAAGGCGAGCAATATTGTTCCTGGTTATCCAAAGAGGTGTATGTTTTGAATCGTTTGCAGAACACCATGTTACCTATTCCTAAGGTTTATCGGTTAGTGGAGCAACAAAAGGAGAATCAGTCTTGGGCGTTGCTGTCTTTTTTTGAAGGGGAAACGTTAAGGCAAGCCTTATTGAATGAGAAAAATAGCGATAAGAAACATGAGATGATCCATCATTTTGGTGCCGCCTTATCACAAATTCACTCCACTCCATGTCCCCAAGAATTAATAGGAGAATCCATTTGGTTGGATGAAATGTTGCGACATGCGGAATTTAACCTTAAACATTACTCGGTCGATGGAACGGCGGAATTGCTAGAATCATTGATGAGCAACAAACCTCAAGAAATAAAAAATACGTTAATTCATGGTGATTTCACAATCGATAATGTGTTAGTTCGTGATGGGAAAATAACAAGTATCATTGATTGGAGTGGCGGTGCATTTGGCGATCCGAGATACGATGTTTCTTTAGCCATTCGCCCGAAGCCCAGCGCGTTTGAAATCGAAGCGGAGGTGGATGTTTTTTTTGAAGGATACGGAAATCGGATGATAACGGAGAATGAATTTACATACTTTGAAAATGGGCTTTACTCGTTTTTTTAAACGTAACTTCGCTCTAACGACATGACACAGGCGGGAGCTAAGCTCCCGCCTGTGTTTGGCCACTCATTCGTTTATCGATTTCGTCAGAGTCTGTTTACTTTGCTCCATTCGCATTCGCATTGTCCGTGGTCTTCTTCTTAGGGACGCCATATAAACCAATTTCTTGATCATAGGCGTCAAAAATCTTGCGAGCGATTGGTGAGGCGCCATAACTGCCGAAGCCGCCATCGGGAACAACGACCGCTACTGCAAGCTTAGGTTTATCCGCAGGGGCATAAGCGATAAACACCGCATTCTCTGCGGTACGCTTAGCTACATCTTGCTCTGATGTCCCTGTCTTCCGTCGATAGCTGTAATCAACGCCTTCAAAGCCTTGCGAGCTTACTTTGGACATGCCCGTTTCGATTTCCTTCCAATATTCGTCCTTGAATTTCACCTCATTCAAAACAACTGGCGTATAGGCTTGAACGACATTTCCGTCTGAGTCTTTGATTTGATTAACAAATTGCGGCTTCATCCGTTTGCCGTGATTGGCAAGCATTGCCGTGTACTGGGCAAGCTGCAGTGTCGTATAACGTCCTTGTTGTCCAAATGAGGCAAATATAAGCGCAGATTGCGAACTAAACCGTTTAGCGGAATCGAAGTAATCGATAACGCCTTTTAATTCATTTGGAAGGCCGCTTCCGGTTAGAACGCCTAGTCCGAACTGCTTCATGTAATCGTCCCAAATTTCAACGCTGCTCTTGCCTTTCACGCTTCCGCGAGAAACAAGCCTATTGCCCACCATAGCAGCCATAAATGGGTTTGAAGAATGTTCAATCGCTTGTGCGCCGTCTATGTTTCCATATATTTTATTTTGCGAGTTTTTAATTTTGCGTTCGTAGCCTGCTTTACCGAATGTGAACACCCCTGTATCCGGGTACACTTCTGTAGTGGTAAACAGCTTCTCATTCAGTCCGATGAGTACGGAGAGGGGCTTCATCGTAGAGCCGAGCGGCACAATGGAAGAAGGGTGCTCGCTTCGTTCCTTCTCCGAGTACTTTCCGTAAACCGTTCGGATCGTCCCGTTAGACAAAATGTTTGAAAAGTTCTCATAATCCTCTTGGCTTATGCTTCCGCCTGACCAAATATTAGGATCATAATCCGGCATGCTTGCCATCGCCACGACTTTGCCCGTATCGACTTCCATCGCAACCGCAAATCCTGTTTGCGCATAGACGGCACGTTCATATTTGTTCGTAGATTTCGTTATTTTTTTCAACTGATCCATAATGGCAGTTTCTGTGGATAATTGCACGTTTTTATTAATGCTTAGATAAATGTCAGATCCCTTCTCGGGAGTCGTAATTTGCATGGGACCAATAATGCGCTCTGCATTGTTGACCGGGTAAGTTTTTAAGCCGTTTTTGCCGCGCAAAATGTCCTGGTACATGAACTCAAGACCGTCCATGCCCACATCTTCTTCCGCTAAATATTGAAGGGTAGCATCTTCTTCCTTCGTTTTTTCCTTGTAAAAATCAACCGTTTCGCGAACGCCTTTATATTTTTTTAAATATCCGACGAGCTGTACGGCAATCGAATTTGTATCATAGTTACGAACGCTCTCCTCCATAATATCGATCCCTTTGAAGGACGACCGATTTTCCATGAAGTAGGCGATCTCATTATTGGTTAGACCGGATTTAATCCGCCTTGGGGTTGATATAATATTCCGACTGAAATCAAGATCCATTTGACGAATAATATCATCCACAGTCATTTTCTTAGCAGGGTCTCCGAAATCATTAAACACCTCTAACAATTTTGCAGCCATTTTCCTCGCGTTTTCCTTGGCAACCGCCAGCTTAGGCTCAGGCTGGATACTGAAATACAAGGATTGGGTTGAAGTAGAATATGCGATTGGGTAATTCGTAGAATCGTAAATATTGCCTCGTATCGGCGGAAGCTTAACGCTGCGAGTGCCTTTGTCCAGACCTACCGCGCTAAGCGTTGGCCCCTCGACGAACTGAAGGATAGCAAGTCGCACGATCAAAACGCTAAACAATGCAAAGGTAATAAAGAAAAATAAATTCAACCGAAACGAAAAATGACGCCTATTAATAATCTCCCGCTTTTGCTGATCGTCATGCATGCTTAAACACCTCTTAACCATTTCATATAGAATGTCCGTACGTTAAATCTATCTCGAAATGGCATGCACCAGCCATTGTTTTTATAGGCAGATAAATTCAGAACTGTCGATCCATTCCATTATACCTTGAATAAAATCCCATTTCAAAAATAAAATTGGCTGGGGCTCTGCTGCGACATTAAAAGGCATACGTATGGCGGAGGCAGGGATGGTTATAAGGGGGATAACGTGGATAATGGAGATATATCGACTAACAGCGAATGGTCATGGTATGATTTGAGAATAATAGATTCATAAGGAGGTTTTGATATGGGAACAGGTAATCCGGTAACGATTACAGTAGAAACGATCGTTCATTCTCCCGTCGAAAACGTATGGAAATTTTGGAACGATCCGAAGCATATCACGCAATGGAGCAAGGCTTCCGATGACTGGCACACGCCGTTTGCCGAGAATGATTTGACGGTCGGCGGTAAATTCCTGTCGAGAATGGAAGCCAAAGACGGCAGCTTCGGATTTGATTTCGGAGGCGTATACGACGAGGTGAGCATTAATGAGAGCATCTCCTATACGATGGCTGACGGCAGAAAAGTGAAGATTGCTTTTATCCGTCAAGACAACGACACGCAAATCATCGAATCGTTCGACGCGGAGGAGACCAATGCCATCGAGATGCAGCAAGCCGGATGGCAGGCCATCTTAAATAATTTCAAAAAATATGCGGAAACAGCTAAAGTAGAATAAAAGAACTTCCGCAGCCTTTGAAGCGCATGCCAGCATTGGCATGCGCTTTGCTATTCTAATAAAAACAAACTGCCCGAGTGCAGATTCATGTCTACATGAGAGCGGCTGCTGCCAGGAATAGGTCGAGTTTTGCTTAAGCTAACGGAAGGCTTTCGGTTAACAAAGAGGAGCAGCTGCAATTGCAGCTGCTCCTCGTGTGATTATTCAGCGAAAGTTGGATTATCCGATGAGCGAAGCACGGGAAACGGCTTGCTGATTTTAAAACTGCATGACGACCATTTGATGGCATGACCATTTAGGGATCGTGTAGCGGACGACTCCGTTCTCCTGCGTGAAAGGAAGCGGGCTTTTTTGCGGCGCTAAATAGACTTCCCGAACCGGCTCGGATACGGCTACCGCAACTTCCGTGTCAAGAAGCGGGAGCAAATCCTCGATCACCTCAACGTTTTGTCCTCTGCGGACCGGAGAAGCGTACAATAAATGATGGATCCAGCGATTGGATGCTGTCTGGGCCTGCAGTGTTGTCACGCCTTGCGCCGGAAGGTTTGTGCGCAGGCGTTTGCTTGCCAGCAGTCGATCAAGCGCGTAAACGATGATTTCTTTGACAGGCAGGCTGCCTTTGACCGCGTAATCCTCGAACATATTCCACGCCACATAAATGCCGTCTGGCCCTTCCGCCATGCCGGGACCTGCGCCTTGCTGGTCAGACGGAGTATGCTGGTGGGAACAGAAGGTGAATATATCCCGATTGAAATAAGCATTTTCCCTGCTTCCAAGCGACTCGCCGTCCTGGGTCAGAGCAACCTCCTGACCTTCGGCATAAACAACGTACGAAGCGTTTTGGAGCGACGGCAGCTCGAAGGATGGCTTGAAATAGGAAGGCTTCGTGGCAGCAATTCCTAACCACTGCACCCCTAAGTTCAATTCGAATTTCGTCCCGTCGGGCGACAATCCCGAGCGTCCGGTTGCCAGCACTTTGCCGCCAAGCGCTAGGAAGGCCGCCAGTTTGCTTTTGATTTGCTCGGTCATCAAGATGTCGTCAGGCAAAATGACTACCTTATAGCCCGACAAATCAGCTTGGGTATCAATGACGTCGAACAAATAATGCCCTTCCAGCAAAATTCTTACCGCGCCGGTATCGGCATGTTTGTTTTGGTCGTTGATGGGGCTTCCTCCGACTTCAGCGGACGCGGCTTCGACGGATAACAGCGCGATGTCGGCAACGGCTGTCGCTCCCTTGCACCACTCCTCCTTGGCTTCCACCTCCCGGTACGCTTCGCCGATCAGCGCGTAGGTTGCAGGGTCCATAAACCCGGATGGATGGAGCTGGTCGCCAATCGAGCAGCGAGCGCCGTTCGCTAGACTTAAAGCTGCTTCATACCTTAGGGCGTTAGGATGCTTATAGCCGCCGAACTCGCCCCATGAGGTGTGGAATTTTCCGGTCATGCCAAGGTAGTCCACGCCTAGTGTTTGCGCATAACGCGCCGAGAGCGGGAAATGGTCGTAGCCCCAGCCGCCCGTCGGAAGCGATTCAAGCTCCAAATGCGTGTTTAAATGCACGAGATCGCGGCGTCCCCGAGCGACATGGCTGCTGTTGTGAAATACCGGAAGACCGGGCTTAACGGCGTGAACGGCCTCGTTCATTTTTGTCGCATAGTTGAAGTACGTTTCCTCCCACATTTGCATCATGGCTTCCTGATTCCGCGGGTCGAAGCCGCGTTCGCGGATCGAAGCGATGCAATACTGGCAATAGCACTCGCGAACGCCAACGATATCGAGGAAGATGCCATCCGCGTCATAGCGTTCCACTACCTCACGAACTTGATCGGCGAGTACGTCAACGTAAGGCGTATTCATGCAAAATTGATGATAGCCGGGTGTCAGGAAATCATCTGTCCAATCGGTCGCTTCTTGCTTGGTGCGAATCAGCCAATTGGGGTGGCGGCGGGCAATCTTCTCATCCAGCCCAGCCGATAAATAAACGGGCGTTTTGACGCCTATTTCGTGAGCGGCTTCTATTTGTGCTCCCAGCAAATCGAAGGAGAGATGGGGATGCATTTCATTGACATCGCTAGGGTGATATGCCCAGCCATGATGGCATTTGGAGAAAACGGTGATGGAGTCTACATGTCCGGTTTTGAGCATGTCTTGGAATTGACGTTTGGAAAAAGCGTTGCCAATGCCATCGATCGCTTCGGAAGTATGGAAATCGAGATGAACCTGACGGAAATTCATAATGTTGTCCTCCTATTATTTAGCTAATGTGATAAGATTATATCTACCACTCTAATGGATATGATGTATGTATACAGCTAACAATTACGACTTTCTATAGTACGATTTCTACATTTTATAATCGGAGGTCTTGCAGATGCTTGTGCTTGAATTTCAGGTTCCCCCATTTCCTTTGCTAGCGGCGGTCGGTTATGCTTTTTGGCAGCCGGGAGTGGTACACGCGCAGCGTCAATTCAAAGTGTTTGATCTTGTCGTTTGCGCCAGGGGAGCGTTATATATGGAGGAGGATGGTATAAGCTACGAGGTTTCGCAAGGGATGATGCTAGTGCTTGAGCCCGGGAAAAACCATCGCGGATACCGGCCTACGGATACGGAGACAGAAGTGTATTGGATCCATTTTGATTTCCCGCTGCCATCGCAGCCTATTCTGGTTGAGAAAAACAGCTGGCAGCAGCCCCTGCTTCAGCGAACGGACCAAGATATCGTCCCACATCCGGCAACGATACATATCCCGAAATTCGCTGCCGTAGATTTGCGCACGGTCGTGCCTTTGCTGAAGCGTATGATTGAGCTGCATAACATGCTTACGCGAAAGCGATCCTTTGAGCTGCATGTGCTGCTTGGGGAACTATTCGTGCATTTGCAAAACGGGATCATTTCGAACAGTCTGCAGGCCCGTTCCTATTTTCTCGGCGAGAAAGTCGCATCCTATTTGGAGGGGCGGTTGGAGGAACCGTTCGATTCCGGGATGATGGAGCATGAGCTGCATTATCATTTCGACTATTTGGCGCGGTGCTTGAAGCAATTTACGGGGATGAGCCCCATGCAATACCGCCATCATTTGCAGGTCGAGAAGGCCAAACGGCTGTTGGTTCATTCAGATTTGCCGTTAAAGGAAATTGGAGCGATGTGCGGTCTCTCGGACAATAACTACTTCATCCGCTTGTTCAAGCGGCTAACGATGCTGACGCCCGGTGAATACCGCAAACTGTACCAAGTCTTTCATTTGGACTAAATAACAATGGTTTTCTTATTTTGGCTTCCCATTGCGGCTTTTGAGTAACGGGTAAAACAGAGTCTTCGAGTGAGCGCTTTTGTATATTTCGGGGATAGTTGAATCACACAGGGATGAGCAGGCGCTTTGGCGACCTGCTTATTTTAATACACTAGAACTTTTTGGGGGGAGATTGCCTATAGTCGTTTTATAACATCCGCAAAAGACAATATTAAGGTAAAATATTACATGAACTGGCAATCAAACCCTTTGGCAGCTCTTCCCCAATGGTTATCGATACATGCTAGTAAATGAATCATAGCTCAACGAATGGGACACGAATGTTGAAAAGTTTTACACAAGAACTACGTTTAAAAATTCCATATTAATAGAAGGGGTGCTTGATGAATATATCCGCCGATCTGGTTGTGCGATTAATTAAAGAACAATTTCCACAATGGTCTGATTTGGAGATTAAACCTGTAAAAGTAAGCGGTCATGATAATCGCACCTTTCATCTAGGTGAACGTATGAGTGTGAGACTGCCAAGTGCGGCACATTACGTCCCTCAAGTGGAAAAAGAACAACTGTGGCTGCCCATTTTATCAAAAAAACTTTCTATTCCGATTTCTACTCCTTTAGCAAAAGGAAAGCCAAATGAAGAATATCCGTATCCTTGGTCTATTAACAAGTGGTTGGAGGGCGAGACACTAACGAAAGGGAATATTGATGGTTTAGATCAATTTGCGAAAGAATTAGGGACATTTTTAATTGCATTGCAATCCATTGACGCGAGCGCAGGTCCTTTGGCTGGGAAGCATAATTTTTATAGAGGCGGAGCTATAGCTGTATATGACGAAGAGTCTAGAATTGCGATTGCGAATCATGCGGATACATTTAATGAACAGCTACTGAAAGAAATATGGGAGCTGGCATTAGATTCAAAATGGGCATTAGAGCCAGTCTGGGTACACGGCGATATAGCGCCAGGAAATATTCTAATTAATGAAGGGAAGCTTTGCGCCGTCATTGATTTCGGAATACTGGGCGTAGGTGACCCATCTTGCGATGCCGCAATGGCATGGACTTTTTTTGATGACAATAGCAGAAGGATATTTAAAAACGTATTAAATATGAATGAAGAAACTTGGAACAGAGCAAGGGGATGGGCGTTATGGAAGGCCTTAATTACCTACGATGCTCATAAACATACGAATCATGCGATAGCAGAAGAAGCTTATAAAACGATTAATATCATTTCAGGTGACTATAAAGCGGCTAAATAAGAACGGCAGAGATGCCGTTTTTTTGTTTAGATTTTGCTGAACGTTTGCTCCAAACCGCTGGACAATAAATCCAAACGCACGGCATACTATGCTTATTACGAGTACTGGCATTCATGCAAAGGAGAGTATAACCGACATGGTCAAAATACTAATCGTGGATGACGATTCACTCGTTCGCGAGCTAATAAGCATATATTTGCAAAATGAAGGATTTGTTACGGTGGAAGCGGAGGACGGCAAAAAGGCGCTGGCAATCGTAGAGGAATCGGATATCGATCTCGTTATCCTCGATATTATGATGCCGCATTTGGATGGCTGGGATTTGTGCAGGGAAATCCGTAACAGAAGTTCGGATATACCCCTGTTGATGGTCACGGCGAAGGGGGAGCCGAGCCAGAGAGTGAAGGGCTTTCTGCTCGGAACGGACGATTATTTGACGAAGCCGTTTGAACCGATGGAGCTTGTCATGAGAGTAAAAGCGCTTTTGAAGCGTTACCGGATAGCCGCTGCGCAGCTCATACAAATGGGCGATATTTTGCTAAACCAACGCAGCCTGAAGGTTTATCGAAGAGACGAGGTTCTTAATCTTCCACGCAAAGAGTTCGAGCTGCTATTTATGCTGGCAAGCCACCCAGGGCAAATTTTAACCCGCGAACAGCTTATTGTACAGATATGGGGAAAAGATTACGAAGGGGATGACCGAACCGTCGACGTTCATGTTAAACGGATTCGGGAACGGTTTGCCAGCGATGCGGAGCATTTCCGTATCGAAACCGTCCGCAGCCTTGGTTATCGGCTAGAGGTAAACGAATGATTAAGAGCTTATATATTCGCATCGTGCTTGTATTTCTGGCGATTATTATCGTTGGTCTAGTCTCGTCCCTTCTTATCGGGTTAGTTCTGTTCCAAAAGGATTTAAACCAAACAGGGCAAAATGACATGGTTGCCGCGGGTAAGGAAATCGCCCGCCTTATTGCAAGGGACAAGCTAGTTGACCGCAAACTATTTATGGAGAGCATGACTAGGCTTACTTCTTATCCTTTTCAATTGGTGGATGAAACCGGAGTAATGGAACTATATGGCTTCGACAACCGCGAGGCAGCTGTCACGATAAGGCCGGAATCGATACGGATGGTGCTCGAAGGCAAGCTCTATCGATCGTCCAAAAATGAGGATGACACGTTCATTGGCGTTCCGCTTGATAGCGGAGGAAAACGATATGCGTTATTCGTGCAATCATCCTCTAAAAATGAATCAACCATTTTTCGCTTGTTATTTACTATTCTGCTATTGGTTCTTGTTTTGGGATGTCTGGGGATTCTTATTTCTGCCCGCTATATTGTCAAGCCTCTTAAAACGATGACAACAGCTACGAAGAGGTTAGCAAAGGGGAATTTTGACGTGGAGCTCACGTTGAAACGCAAGGATGAGCTCGGAATATTAGCCCAAAGCATCAACGAAATGGCTATAGAGCTCAAGCAGCTGGAGCAGATGCGGCAGGACTTCGTATCCAATGTATCGCATGAAATTCAATCGCCGTTAACCGCAATATCCGGGTTCGCGAAGGTGTTGATGAACGATAAGCTCATCCTCGGTCATGATCGGGTCAAATATTTGGGTTATATCGTCTCTGAGAGCAAGAGATTGTCCAGGCTTAGCGATAATTTGCTTCAGCTGGCGTCCCTGGAATCGGAGCATCATCCTTTTAAAGCAGCGAGGTTCAACCTTGATGAACAGATCCGGCAAGTCGTCGTCGCATGCGAGCCTTTGTGGTCAAGCAAGCGCATAGACATGGACTTGGCGCTGTCTGCCGCACTGCCTATTTCGGCGGATTATGACCAACTTCACCAAGTATGGGTAAACCTAATCGGAAACAGCATTAAATTCACGCCAGAAGGCGGAAAAGTCCGAATTGAGATGGCTGGGAACAATCATCTCGTTACGGTAACCGTACACGATTCAGGATGCGGGATTTCAGAGGAGCAGCAAGCACGTATATTCGAAAGGTTTTACAAAGCTGACCGGTCTAGAAATCGCAGCAACGAGGGGAATGGACTTGGACTTGCTATCGCGAAAAAAATCGTAGATCTCCACGGGGGAACGATTGAGGTCAGTAGCATAATCGGGCAAGGCACGGCCGTGACGATAAACCTTCCTGCGGAATAAACGGAAATAGGACGGGTTCATGATTCTGGAGCCTGTTTTTTTGCGACCGTTCACGCTCCGTTCATATTTCTCCCATACGCTTTTCTATGAAGATATATGAAGCGCATTGGAGGAATAATGGTATGGGTATCTATGGTTTGTTGGATTCGGTAAAATGGTTAACGCCGTTTGAAATGTTATTGTGCGTGTTGAATTTGGTCTTGTTAGTCAGGCATGGGCTGCCGCAGGCGCATCGCTCTCCAAGATGGCTCGACTATTTGCCCTCACTCGGTATGGTTATCGTCATTGCAAGTTTATGGTATGGAGATAGGACGCTGCTTGCGATGTTGTTTTACTCGATTACGGTTATCGTATTCCTATGCACGGTAAAGAGAATATTAAGGTTCAACCCTCTACTTAAAGGCAAGGAGAATAAGCTTATTCGGATCGTCAGGCCTGCTATTTGTGTGATTGGAATCATTTCTATTGCAGTCGCTACCTTGAATGCCGGCGTTCTCCGTTATAACCCGGCTAGCGATTTAAGCGAAATGAGCTATGAGGGCGCTTTTGTGAAAATGAACGAAAGATTGTCGAGGGAGTATCCTTTCGGGAGCTGGAAGGGGTTGAAGTGGGATGAACTGCAAGTCCAATATAGTCCCCTATTCGAACATGCGGAGAAGAATAAAGATAAGGAATTATATTACAAATTGTTAAGAGATTATCTTAGCTCCATCGGTGATGGGCATATTAAGCTGATGAACCACAACATCTATGAAGACGATAACGTGTTCAAAGAAGAGGTTGGCGGCGGTTTTGGAATCAGCACCGTTCAATTGGACAATGGCAAGGTACGGGTTAGCTTGGTCTTAGAAGGGAGCCCAGCATATAAGAACGGTATAAGGCTAGGTGCCGAGATTGTAAGCTGGAACGGAAAATCGGGCAAAGATGCGTTCGAAGAGACCAGCTGGAGTGAGAGCTTCTACGCTACGGACGAGGTAAAGGCTTATTTTCAAGGAAGATTGATGGCTAGAGCGCCAATCGGTCAAGAAGTTAAAGTGGCCTATCGGAATTTGGAAGAAAAGGCGATCAATGAGGCGACGCTTAAGGCTTATGACGATCAGTATGAGACGCTCAAGGAAACGAAGGTTCAAATAACGCAAAAAGATTTAGATGCTTCTCCTGTCGAAGGGAGCATAATCGGCGATGGGTACGGCTATGTGAAAATCAAACATTTTCTCGCGCAATCCACGTTCCCCGCTCCAGACCAATCATTGGCGCAGCAGTTGAAGCAGTTTCAAAAGGATAAGGTAAAAGGTTTGGTTATCGACCTGAGGGATAATCCGGGGGGCGAAGATTCGCTTGCGGCTGCAATGGCAGGCTTTTTTGTAAGTGAGAAGAAGCACTATGAATATGTCAGTTATTACAATAGAAACACGGGGAGATTTGAAATAAATCACAATGAAGTCTTAACCGTAAAGCCTCAAAAGGTTTACTATGACGGATCTATCGCAATCTTAATTAATAGCAGAACGGGAAGCTCCGGCGAAGGCATGCCGCTCGTTTTGAAGGGGCTGCCTAATGTGAAAATCATCGGATTTACGGCGACGGCGGGTTCGTTTGGAATAGTAAGCAGGCCGATAGAGATGAGGATGCCGGAAGGGTATGTGATTAGGTTCCCCGACGGCAGGTCGCTTAATGCAAATAAAAGGATTCAAGGGGATGGCGATGCTGCAAGGAAAGGCGGAGTGGCTCCGGATGTACGAATACCGCTTGATGAACAAACGTTTATTCAGAAGTATGTAGATGGGCAAGATATTGAATTGAATTACGCATTGAAAATATTGGGAAACTGAAATGCCAAAAAATAAATCTATGAATCATGAAACCAATGTTGTCCGCTTCCCGTATCACATTTTATTAGACGCTTTACGCAAGAACGTTTTACGGTAATTGAATAGTTTACCCAAACGCAAAAGGGGAGTAGCTGCTACAATAAAGTCGTCAGTACGAGAATGAAAGTTCTCCGGCTTTATTGGCATTGCCGATAGGCACTGTTAGCGAGACCTTTGCCTAACAAGGCAAAGGTCTTTTGTTTTGGGGGAACTAGATTGCAAGCCTATCATTCTAACTTGGGAGGATTTACAATGGATTTTGGATTATTATTGGAGTATGGCTGGGTACTGCTTGTACTAATTGCGCTTGAGGGTCTGCTCGCAGCGGACAACGCGCTCGTACTGGCGATTATGGTCAAGCATTTGCCTGAAGCGGAACGTAAGAAGGCCTTGTTCTATGGTTTGGCGGGCGCGTTTGTTTTCCGCTTTGGTTCGTTGTTTGCGATATCGTTTTTGGTGGATGTCTGGCAGGTGCAAGCCATCGGCGCACTTTATCTCCTGTTCATTGCGCTCAACCACATATTGCGTAAGGTCATCGTAAAAAAAGGCGAGGATTCCGCAGCCAAGAGTGCAGGGAAGGAACCCAAGAAAAGCGGTTTCTGGATGACTGTCCTCAAGGTTGAAGTGGCGGATATCGCATTTGCGATCGATTCGATTCTGGCAGCGGTAGCGCTTGCCGTTGCATTGCCGGCAACGACCTTGCCGAAAATCGGAGGCATGGATGGCGGTCACTTTATCGTCATTTTCCTAGGTGGATTTATCGGTCTTATCATTATGCGTTTTGCAGCGAATATGTTCGTGAAGCTGCTCGAGAGCAGACCTGCTCTGGAAGTTGCCGCATTCTGCATCGTCGGCTGGGTTGGCGTTAAGCTAGCGGTCCATACGCTTGCACATCCATCATTGCACGTTATCCCGCATGATTTTGCGGAATCGGCAGGCTGGAAAGTAACATTTTACGTAGTGCTTCTGCTCATCGCGGTAACAGGTTGGTTCCTATCAGGCAGTAAAGAGAAGCAAAACCAAGCTTCGAAAGCGGCCTAAGCAAAATATAAAAATGATTAAAGGCTGCAGCCTGTTGAGATAGTTCAACAGGCTGCTTTTTTTATAGATATGCGGATAAAGGAGCTTTATGGATATGAAAATGAACAAACACAGCTCTGAACATTATATTTGGGGAGATAGGGTCAAAAGGTTTTGCAACCGAAGCGGCTAAAGCCTTGCTTGAATTTGGTTTCCGCGAGCTCGGCCTCCATCGAATATTTGCGACTTGCCGCCCGGATAACTTAGGTTCCGCCAAAGTACTGCAAAAAATAGGCATGTCTTATGAAGGGCATATAAGGGAACATAAACGGCATAATGAGAAATGGCTAGACTCCCATCAATACTCGATTTTAGAAAGTGAATATAGTTGAATATCACGTGGATGAGCAGGCGCTAAGTACGTCTGTTTTTTTTCATTATGCAGGCTGGAAGAGCTTGAAAAGCAATTCAGAAGGAAACGATTATTCTCCAACACGACAACACATACTAACAAAAAGGAGTGAGGTTATGGAAAATAATAAAGACAACACGAAGGCAGATGACAAGCCAACAATTATGAATTACGACTATGTTTGGGGCAGTGATCAGGACGAATATGTGAACGCTGATCTGCAAGCAGAGGAAGCGCCGGAGCAAGGCAATGATAATGCGCAAAAATAAATGAACGTGCAAGAAAGAAAAAGCAAACCTCTTTACAGTGAATGCATTTACTGTAAAGAGGTTTTTTGCGATGGGCGCTTACCTATCGAGGTTGACTTTTACCTTACGTCATCGTTTATCCTCCACATATCAAATGATATAGGAGTGATTTTTTATGAAAATTTTAATTAAAGACGTAGTGATCCTGTCCATGGCAGGAGATGATCAGCCGATAAAAGGAGACATCCTTATTGAAGGCGATAAAATCAAGCAAGTGGGGAAGCAGCTTTTTGATGAGGCAGACGAGGTTATTCAAGGGCAAGGCATGGTTGCTATGCCTGGTCTTATCAATGCGCATCAACATACTCCTATGAGCTTGTTGAAAGGTTTTTCGGATGATTTGAAGTTAATGGATTGGCTCACTCAAAAAATGCTGCCTGCCGAAGCAAAAATGACACCAGAGGATATCTACTGGGGAGCTAAGCTTTCGATGGCCGAAATGATTAAATCAGGGACTACAGCTTTTGCCGATATGTATATCCATATGAATGAAATTGCTGCAGCGGTGTCTGAAGTTGGCATGCGTGCTTCATTGACTAGAGGTCTCGTATTCCTTGAGGACGACGGAGGCAAGCGGATAGCGGAAGCGCTGGAGTTGATTGAACGATGGAATGGACGAGCAGATGGTAGGATCACAACTATGTTGGGACCGCATGCTCCGTACACATGTCCCCCTGAACCTTTAATAGATATTATAAAAATGGCGGAGCAGATGAGTATTCCCGTTCATATTCATTTGGCGGAAACGAAGGAGGAGGTCATAAAAATTCGAGAAAAATACAATCAGACCCCCACCGAATATTTGTACCATTTGGGTCTCTTTGAGAGAGCGCGTGTCCTGTTAGCGCATAGCGTACATCTAACTCGCCGGGATATTGGATTTTTAAGAGGGATTCGTGGCGGAGTATCTCATAACCCGGTAAGCAATTTGAAGTTAGGCTGCGGGATTGCGCCTGTAATTGAAATGATTAACCAGGGCATTGTCGTAGGGCTTGGCACGGACGGGGCGGGAAGTGCAGCAACGGTCGATATGTTCGAGGAGATCAAGGCAGCAACATGGCTCCAAAAGTTAGATTACGGCGATCCTACTGTGCTCTCCGCTCGCATAACGCTGCAAATGGCGACGATCAATGGTGCGAAATTGTTAAATATCGAGGATCAAACAGGAACGCTCGAAATCGGAAAAAAAGCAGATATCATTCTTATTGACATGAAAAAACCACATTTACAGCCCGTCCATCATGTAGAATCACTGCTAGCATATAGTGTAAATGGAGCGGACGTTGATACGACGATTGTAAACGGCAAAGTGCTGATGAAAAATCGGAAGTTGCTAACGATCGACGAAGATGAATTGTTTGAACAAGTAGCTGCCCGTGCTTTAAAAATCGTAGAAGGAATATAATCTAATTGATAATTTTTCATTAAAAGCATGAACCATATTGGTCGTAGCTGATTCATGGCAGGATTTTTTGAGAAAATGTGGAATTAATATTAAAATTGAACAAAATGATGTTGGAGTTGGGGGGAGGGTTGTGTTGAAAATCGATGGGGATTTTAAAGGCTTGCTGCGTGCTGGTATTTTTATTCGTAATCATCTGGTAACGATAGCGACAATGTACTTTTTATTTGCTTTATTGATTCCTGAAGAGGAGAAGCTAAGGCTAATCGTAATTTCAATCCTTATTTCGATTCAATCCACTTTGATCTCAACTTACACAAAGAATAATTCCAAAATATTAACGGGAGAATAGCGATAAGATAGGTTGATATTTCCCTGATTGCAGTAAATAAATGGATGAAAATATCCGTTTTCCAATCACCTTATAAAAACATTGGAGTGAACAGGATGAATGTCATTTCGAGTAAAGCAGGAGCGATTTTTGTTCCGGTAAGCGACATTAGAGAAGCGCGGGAATGGTATTGCTCCATTCTTGAACTAGAGCCTGTTTTTGATATTATCTCAGACCATCTCTGCTGTATACCGCTGGACAATAACGGTTTGAATCTGGTTTTAGACAGCAAGATCTATAACGAGGATTCCCGCTTTAGAAATCCAACCTTCCATTTTAATACGGACGACATACATGAGGCTTATCAATTCATGAAAGACCATGGCGTTGAGCTGGTTACCGAAATAGAGAATGGCCATTGGTTTAATTTTAAAGATCCAGACGGGAACTTATTGATGATTTGTAAATGTTGAGTAGATGACAAGGAAAGGCTGCCGATCAAAATCGGCAGCCTTTTCTCAACCTAACGGTAAGGATAAAGCAACCGTAATCGCTGAATTAATTGATTTAGCCTTGGAACAATTTGGGTAACGATTGCGTTTTAATATAAGAGGAGGTGGGAGTAACATTTGAAACAAATATTGAATCTGAGCTTTCTTTGTTTTGCGTTGATTGTTTTGCTTTGTGCTTGTGGTCATGGAAATGGAGAATTATCTGGTCAGCAGCCTTTAACAATAGACCCAGAGATTACGAAGAAGATGAGTGAACCAAAGCTTGTCCAGAAGGACGATCTATTTGAAATGAAACTAAACATAACCAAGACAACATTTAAAGTCGATGAACCAATCGTTTATTCAACTTCGCTCACCTATATTGGAGAGCAAAAGTCCTTCACAATATGGGGACCGGAGACTTATATTGGCTTTTATCTGACTGATGGCAAGAAGTTACGGATGGACGGTGCGAGCACCATGGAGTTGATGTCGACTAAGTTAATTCGCGGGGAAACACTTGAGTTCCCTTTCTCTAAGAGCGGGGGGTATGGCTCTAAGGACCCTGATGCCGATTTTTGGAAAAAGTTTTATTCAGAAAAAGACCTGCTGCTACCACCAGGGACGTATCTCATTGCTGCAAGCTGTAATTTTTCACTTACGCAGGAAGTGGTGGATAGCCATTACAAGGGGGAAGTGTATACAACTATTACGGTGGTGGAGTAACCCGGTTCGATGCGGACTGGGTTTTACTATGTCCTGAAAACGATCATTCGAATGGTGCATTGCAATAAATTACTCTATGCTCACAAATAATTGTATACTGCCATTAGGGAGCGATACGCGATGTATGAGCTGGTAGAAACGGACGAGAGTCTGCCATTCGATGTGTCCTTGCGCAGCGTTAATTATCAAACGTTCCGAAGACCACAGCTATATTAAATCGGGCAAGATAAAAATATTGTATGGGGATAGCCTAAAATCTGGAGGCGTTAAACATGGTTCAATCAATCGTACATATCGCACTTGTTGTAAAAGATTATGATGAGGCAATAGACTTCTATACGAAGAAGCTGAATTTCACTTTAGTTGAAGATATTTATCAGCCGGAGCAAGATAAACGGTGGGTAGTCGTTGCGCCGCCTGGTTCGGTCGGCACGACAATTTTGCTTGCGAGAGCATCTAAGCCGGAACAAGAGCCGTTTGTAGGCAACCAAACAGGCGGCAGAGTATTTCTATTTTTAAACACGGATGATTTTTGGAGAGATTATAATGAAATGCTCTCAAGGGGAGTGGAGTTTGTGAGGGAGCCAAAAGCTCAATCGTACGGGATGGTTGCCGTATTTAAGGATCTACACGGGAACCTATGGGATTTGCTGGAGATGAAAGCGGATCATCCCATTTCCAAACGAATCATTTGAATCAGGTTCAGGGCGGAAGCAGACAATGGTTCGTTTTTGCGAGTACTAATTGAAATTGTATTTCGTAGGGAATTTTATGATCTGTTAGCAGAGGAACCTAATATTAAGGCAACTGCCCTTCAAACCGTTGGAAGTAAGGGGTATGATGGGTTCGTAATAGGAATGGTTAAATAATTTATCATTTATTAAAATACGGTGTGGAGCGAGGAATCATATTGAATCACATGTATAACGAATTTCTAATTAGCGATGATAAGTCACTGATTGATGTAGACATCGTTTGTAAATTTTTATCTAGAAGTCACTGGGCAAATAAAAGATCAGCGGAAACCATTATTAAATCAATCCATCATTCAATTTGTTTTGGCATCTATGAAAGTAGAAGACAGGTTGGATTCGCGCGAATCGTAACGGACGGGGCAACGATTTATTATTTGTGTGATGTTTTTATCGATGAAGAATTTAGAGGTAAAGGGTTAGGGAAGAAGCTAGTGGAATTAATTACGAAAGAATACGAAGGAATAAGCGGCATACTGCGCACTCTCGATGCCCACAGCTTGTACGAACAGTATGGTTTTAAAAAAGATGCGGAACGGTTTATGAACAGCGTCCCGAAATAAATTTATTTGAGCAAGCTCGCTTCATGCAATGCACGTAAGGAGGAACAAGCAATGGAGATAAGAAAATTCATAGCGATCGATATTAATCAGATTGTCTCCTTGTTCTATGAAACCGTACAATCTGTAAACAAACGGGATTATTCCGAAGAGCAGCTTGCGGCATGGGCTCCCAAAGACGAAAAAATGCTCAGGGTGAAAGCTTGGAAAGAATCGATGAGCCAGAACATCACATATGTTGCTGAAATCAGCCGTAGTATAGTCGGTTTTGCTGACATGACTACGAAGGGTCACTTAGACAGGCTTTACGTTCATAAGGATTTTCAAGGACAAGGAATCGCTTCGGCATTGGTAGGCACGCTTGAATTTGAGGCGAGTAAGCTAGGTCTTGTTGAAGTTGATACAGAAGCAAGCATTACGGCGAAACCTTTTTTTGAACGTCAAGGTTACGAAGTCATTCAGAGGCAGGTTGTGGAACGCAGTGGCGTGGAATTAGTGAATTTCAAGATGGTTAAAAAGTTGCTGCTTTAAAGGAGTACAAGATCCGCTGAAATGTGACTTACATCTTCTAATGAAATTCCTTTTGCAGGATTACTTTTTCTAAGCGGAATTAATTTCATTCCTCTCAAATAATCTCGATAGTTGGTCCGCCATATACGCTGGGGGATGAGGCATTTTATGCTGAATCCACCATTCCAAGATGCCGACGAAAGCCGATGCCATAAATTGGGCGTTCAGTTCATTGTCTATGGAAGGCTTGCTCTCCTGCCTATCGAGCTTCTCTTTCACGTTAGCAGACACGAATGTCAACAGGCGCTCCCGGAATACGGATGTCCTTTTATTGGAGAGCATAGCAGAGAAGAACAAAATATTTTCCTCGAAATAATTAAATACCGGCTTCAGATCGTTGATCAGCGTTGCTTCTCCCTGATTTATTTCATTTGCACTGCAAAACGTGATCAACCATTCCCCATCATTCGTTGGTCTCCTGAGCGCTGTTTCGACTGCTGGATCCCACCGCCCCAGTTCATGCTCGAATGCCGCCACAAGAGCTTCATAACTAAGACCCGAAGGGATATCTTCGCGAATAATCGATGAACGAGTAACCATTTTGTATGGACGGTATGGCAAAAGTGACATCAGATTCCTCCCTTGATGAAGCTGTTTTCACCCTATTCTATTCTCTGTTTTAACCGCAAGAACGAGATGGAGAAGGGAAATTTTGTTGCAATGTTTATGCTTATACAACAGAACTAATGTATAATAAAATAATTCTCTTGAGAGTGAGCTGAAAGTCGATGATGTATTCACCGCTATTTGAAAATGATGTACCTGTAATTATTCTCCCTTAACGGTGGAATAACTACAACTCCGTTAAGGACAGGAATTGTCTAAAAAAACGGAGGGTACAAAATGAAAAACACCTTATTAGGTTCTTTATATTTATCAATCGCTGCCAGTATTTGGGGCGGGATGTATGTTGTCGTAAAAGTGGTGGTCGATGTTGTGCCGCCGCTTGAATTGGTATGGTTTCGCTATGTCATTGCACTTGTTGCATTGCTCATTATAGGCGTTGCCACAAAACAATCTTGGCGCGTTGCAAAACGTGACTGGCTACTCATATCGTTGATTGGCCTTATTGGAAATACGATTTCCATTGTATCCCAAGAAGTGGGGACGATGCTTTCCAGTGCGCAGATGGGTGCCATTATCACTTCAACGACGCCTGCATTCATGGTCGTGTTTGCCCGTATCCTCTTAAAAGAAAAATTGACGTTAAAGAAAGCCATTTCTATTCTTTTGGCAACTGCGGGTGTCTGCATAATTGTTGGAAATGCCCATATTGATTCAACGAATCAGCTTGGCGGCGCATCGCTCCTTCTTGCAGCGCTGACATGGTCGCTCATGTCTGTTCTAGTTAAGCGTGTACCGGGGCAATATTCACAGATAGTCGTAACTAGCTATGCTATTCTAGTGGCGATCGTGTTGCTGACACCTTTTACAGTTGGCCGATTAGCTGAGTTCGATTTTCAAGCGATGCTGCAGCCATCTGTGTGGAGCGGTCTTTTATACTTGGGCGTCGTATCGACAGCATGTGCTTTCTTGTTATGGAACCGCGGACTTCATATGCTCAATGCGTCAAGCGGAGGGTTGTTTTTCTTCTTTCAGCCTATAGTTGGTACTTTTTTAGGCTGGTTATTGCTAGGTGAACAAATTGGTCTTTCTTTTTGGTTAGGAACGCTATTCATCTTTATCGGCGTGTTATTAGTCATTCGGGAAAAATAAGCATCAGGAAAAAGGCTGGTTGGTGATCGTTTGCCGATCAGCTTTTTTTTGTAAGACAAACAAGGACGGGCTGCGCTCTTTGCGATAAAAAAAAGACATACAGGAAGCTTGGATGAAAAAAAGGTACATCTTGTTATTGCTTTTGCTAATCAGCCTTTTGTTGTTAATCGGCTATAATAGGTACTTTTATCAATTCAAAGATCCTAATCATGCAACCATATTTGTGAATCCGATCAAATCGCCTGACGGCCAATATCAAGCAAGCGCTTATTATTTGCCCTATGGCGGTGCAGCAGGCGGGATTAAACAAGCTGATCCGCAGTAGGCTAAATGAAAGATCGCCCGGCTATTCCAGCCGCGGCGTTTTTTTTTGTTGCTGGGTAATCTTTCATTATAAGTAAATATTACCTCGAATATCGCGGGGTAAGCGAATAAACTAATTGTTAGAAGCGGAATGTTACGCCGAGAGGGCGCAAAAGGAGGAAGCTGGATGATAGAACCTAAGCAAAGCTATACGACTTGGTTTTCACAGCGTACGGGAAGCACTCTCTTAAACGATGCGCTTTCTTCGACGGGAGTAGCCGGGAATCCTTGTGAATGGATGCACGCTAGAGACCCGCATACCATTAGCAAAGAGGAAGTTGAAGCCATGTGGAAGGGTGGCACCACTTCAAACGGGGTGTTTGGGGTAAAAACCTCGCTCAATCGGGAGTGGATTAACGGATTTAGAAAGCTTTTTGAATTGCCTGAAACCGCGACTCAGGCTGAGGTATGGCGCGCCGCTTTTCCTAATTGCAACAAGCATATTTGGATGACGCGCAGAAACAAAGTGCGGCTGGCTGTTTCATGGTGGCGCGCAATCGTATCTGGAGAGTGGCATAGAAAGCATGGCGAAAAGCCGCAGGAGCATGATATAGAAGATAAATATAATTTCGATGCGATTAATCATTTGTATATAGAATGCTCGATGCGTGAAGCGGCCATGGAGCAATTTTTCTCAGAGGAGAAGATCGTGCCGCTGACGATCGTCTATGAGGATTTTATTCTGGACTACGAGGGAACCGTCCTGAACGTGCTGGCGTACTTAAATATTTCTTCGGAAAATGTGATCATCGCCCCGCCGTCTCTGGATCGGCTAGCGGATGCTGCTGCGGAGCAGTGGGTGCAAAGATTTCGGGAGGAACGGCAGCGGGACTGGGTGAATAAAGGCTGGTAATGCTACTCTTCGTTCGATTATTTATTCGCATATGATAGCGCTCACAAAAACGCTTGCCAGCCCTCTGCGGTTGCAGTAAGTTAGTAGTATAAAGGAGGAATGAAATGATGGAACAGACTAATCTGCATTTGTCCAGAAGTCAGCCAGAATTACAAGGAATTCCCTCTTCAGCTGTAAATGCTTTTTTAAACGCTGTACAAGAACGTCAATTGGAGCTGCATAGCGTTATGCTGCTCAGGCACGGCCATGTAGTAGCGGAGGGCTGGTGGGCTCCTTATGCTTCCGACATCACTCATATGCTGTTCTCGCTTAGCAAAAGCTTTACCTCAACCGCCATCGGTCTAGCAGCTTCGGAAGGGAAGCTGTCGTTGGACGATACGGTCGTATCGTTTTTCCCGGAGGATGCCCCGGAGGAAATAGAACCCCATTTATCGGCTATGCGCATTCGTCATTTGCTGATGATGGGAACGGGCCATGACGAAGATACAACGAATAAGATGACCCAAAGCGAAGATGGAAATTGGGCAAAAGCATTTCTCCATCTATCTGTCTTGCACGAACCTGGTACTCATTTTGTCTACAACAGCGGTGCTACATATATGCTGTCAGCCATTCTTCAGAAAGTAACCGGCCAAACGCTGCTTGACTATTTGCAGCCCCGTTTGTTTGAGCCGCTTGGCATAAAAGGAGCGATTTGGGAGAGCTGTCCCAAGGGGATAAACGTCGGCGGCTGGGGTTTGAACGTCACGACGGAGGATATCGCTAAGTTCGGGCAGCTTTATCTGCAGAAAGGCGTGTGGCATGACCGGCGTCTCTTGCCGGAGGGGTGGGTAGAGGAAGCTACGTCCAAACAAATCTCCAATGGAGACGGCGGAGAAAACGATTGGGCTCAAGGGTATGGCTACCAGTTCTGGCGGTGCAGGCACGGCTTGTACCGGGGAGACGGCGCGTTCGGTCAATTTTGTATCGTGATGCCGGAGCAGGATGCGGTGCTGGCTATAACAAGCGGCTCGAACGATATGCAGGGGATCATGAATGCCGTATGGGATCACTTGCTCCCGGCAATGGAATCGTCACCGCTTGCCGCGGATCTGGATGCGGAAGCGCAGCTTGCGGATCGGCTGAAGGGTCTGGCGCTTCAAATACCGCGCCTGCAGCCGGACTCACCCTTGGAAGCAGGGATCTCCGGCAACAAATATATGCTTGAGGACAATGAGCAGCAATGGCAAAGCATTTCCCTGACCTTTGAGGACAATCAAGCAGTAGCCGTCCTGAGCAAGATGGATCAAGAAAATCGGATTATCTTTGGCCGGGGGGATTGGGAGGAAGCTACCACACGTCTGCTTCAGGATGAGGATAAACGTGTTGCTTCCAGCTTTACGTGGGAGAAGGATACGCTCCAACTGACGATGAGGTATATCGAAACGCCGTTTGCGTTTACAATGCTGCTTCAATTTGAAGGGGATAAAATAAGTTTAAACCTTAAAGGCAACGTATTCCCTGATATGCCTGGGATGCAAGGGCGGATAGCGGAATTAGCAAAGGAATAAGAAATAGAATAAGAATCGTAAGTTTAAAAAAAAGGCAGCGGCCGTTTGGGACTTTATTTTTACCGTCCAAGCGGCCGCTGCCTTTTTTGTGCGTTGAACATCGCAATCCTAACAAACGCTTGCTGCCTATGGATAATTATGGTGTAATACAAGCAGGAACAAATGTTCTGTTATTTATAGGGAGGCTGTATATGGAAATAGATAATTGTCACTTAAAAGAGAAGCTGCAAGAGCGTATGAGCCTATTTGGCGTTCCAGGAGCGGGCATAACGATCTTCCAGGAGAACCAGCTCGCAAGCACGATTAGCCTTGGGGTTGAAGAGGCGGGCAAACCTAGGAAAGTAACTTCAGAAAGTCTCTTTCACGCGTGCTCCATGAGTAAAATGGTCACTGCTATCGGCATACTTAAGCTAGTTCAAGAAGGCAAGATAGATTTGCAAGAAGAGGCGAACGCTTATTTGAAAAGTTGGCGTGTTCCAGAAAACCAATACACGAATGCAAACAAAGTAACGATTAGCAGCTTGTTAGCCCATCAGTCAGGGTTCATAGACGTAGAGGGCAGCTATGACATATGCGGGCAGCATTCTCCGTTTCCCACGCCTAAGGAACTGCTATTGGGGACAACAAAATACAATTCAGAGGCTGCGGAGGTCAAATATGAACCTGGCAGTGAGTTTCACTACTCGGATACGGGCTACACGATTTTGGAGCTTATTATCGAGGAGGTGAGGGGAGAGTCTTTCAGCTCGGCCATGGACAATCTTGTATTTGCGCCATTGGGTTTAAAGTCGACATTTTTTTGGAATGGCCTCACGAAACCGGACGGTTCTGAGGAAGCCAGCCTAACGGCAGGGCATGATAAGCACGGGAATGTGGTGATCGGAACGAGAGCACATTACCCGAATTTGTCTGGCGCAGGCTTGTGGACAACATCATCCGAGATGGCTTTAATCGCGATCGAAGTCTTTAAAGCTTGGAGTGGCGGCGTTACATCGTTCCTAACACAGCATTCGGCTCAGAAGATGCTCACGGGATACGGGTGTGCGCCCTTTGCCGGATTAGGGGTCTTTTTATCTGAAGCGAGCGGAGAATCATGCATGCTCTCCAAAGGTTGGGGGATAGGCTATCAGTGCATGCTTGCCGCCTACCCGCGTCTTAAATCCGGAATAGTCGTCATGACCAATGCTGAACCGGGTAAGCCGCAAGAGGAAGCCTTAATCGGAGAAATTATACGAACGGTCTCTCAAACCTATCAATGGCCGATTCTATAAATTGAACAATCAGGAAGCAAACAGGAAGGCCGCATAAGAAAGCGACCCTATATGCAAACCTCTTTACTATAAATCCTCATACTCCCATACTTGCAGCGCAGCACCGATCATGCCGCTCCAATTGCCGCGGTATGCCGCTTCTATCCGGACGCCAGCCGCGAGCGACGGCATGGAACGGAGCCGTACCTCTGCGCGAAGCCGCTCCAGCAGCGGCTTGCCGGTTTCCGCTACGCCGCCGCCAACGATGATCAGCTCTGGGTTAAACGTATGGATCAGCGATGCAATAGCCGTGCCAAGCGCAGCGATCGTTTCGTCCATCACGTCCACTGCTATCGGATCTCCGGCCTGCCAGCGGTATATCACCTCGCGCGTGTCCAACTGCTCATCCAGCATGCTGCTCGCTGCCAGCTTCTCACGCATTCGCCGCGCAATGCTCGTTCCAGACGCATACTGCTCCAAGCATCCCCGTGCACCGCAAACGCAGGGTATGCCTTTGAAGTCAACGGACAGGTGACCGAGCTCTCCAGCCCCGCCCCAATTGCCGTGCATCAGACGGCCGTCGACGACAATGGCTCCGCCAACTCCGGTTCCGAGCGCGAGGCAGATCAGATTGCTCACGCCTTGACCGGCTCCGAGCCGCATTTCCGTCAGCGCAAGCACGTTGACGTCATTGTCCACCCAGACCGGGAGCAGGAAACGATTTTGCAATATACGCTTTAGCTTCGTTCCGGTGTATCCGGCAATGAGCTCCGAGGCATGCCGAATGCTGCCTTCTTTCCAATCCACCTGACCTGCGCTCCCGACACCGATCCCTTTAAATCGGATGCCCGGCTGCTGTAGCCGTGCTTTAGCTAGAAGCCCTTCGACCGCTTCCTGCACGCGATCGACCGTGTTCGCTTGCCCAGCCAATGTGCTGAGGCTAAAGGACAGCAGCACTTCCCCTTCCTTTGTGACGATGCCCGAATTGATTTTTGTTCCTCCGATATCCACGCCAATCGCAAATGATGACGAAGGATCAAATCGCTCTTTTGTCATGGTTGGCACTCCGTTCTTTATTCGTTCATCTTGCTCAGAGCTTGAATATAACGGGCGGTTATAAGCTGCGGTCGCGTAATGGCGCTGCCTACGACGACGTGGGCAGCGCCCGCGTTCATCGCCCTTACAGCTTCCTCAGGTGTCCAGATACGGCCCTCCGCAATAACGGGTACCTGCACCGCTTCCGATAGACGTTCGATCAATTCAAAATCAGGCTTCTCCTGCTGCGGGCTGTATGGCGTGTAGCCGGAGAGGGTCGTTCCGATGAAATCTACGCCAAGCCGAGCCGCCGCAAGCCCTTCCTCGAATGTAGAAATATCAGCCATGACGGCAGCGCCATTCTGATGCGCATAGTCGATGAGCGGCTTGACCGCTTCCAGCCGCCCCTCGCGATCCGTCACATCAAGCGCGACGATGTCTGCCCCTGCGGAGATGATCGCCTTCACCTCTTCCAGCGTCGGTGTAATAAAAATGTCCGAGCCTGGAATATCCCGTTTGATCAACCCAATAACCGGTACATGAACAGCTAGTTTAATAGCAGCAATATCGAACGCGCCGTTCGTACGGATGCCGATTGCACCGGTCATAACGGCTGCTTTTGCCATCTTGGCCATCGTGTCGCCTCCGTGAAGAGGCTCATGCTCAAGCGCCTGGCACGACACGATTAAGCCTCTTTTGGGGAAAATGTCATTTTGCCTAGCCATACTCATCCTCCTTGCTATAATTGGAAAATAAAATCAACCCATTGCAAAAAGGACATCCTGCCATTTTAATAGAAATGGTTGCTCCTATCGCTACAAATTTTCCATATAAGCCTCTGTCCAATGCCCATGGTAACCATTCGATTTGTTATCGTCAAGCTCATTTTCGCCCGATAAATAGGGCTAAGCCCCTTTAGTCAAGAGGTGTATACGAAAGTAAATACAAGTATATAGATCCAGATCATTCTCCTTTCTATACTAGAGCTATGAAGGGAAGCTGCACCAATGGAGCAGCACAATAAAGAACATATGGAGGGGTAGCATGAAGAAGAAAAGGAAGGCACTCTGGATTGTCGCATTGATTGTGTGCTTGGCTATTACCGCATGCAGCAACAGCAAAAACGAAGCGCCTGAAAAACAGACGAACACGCCAAAAGAACAAACGAACGAGCAACCAAGCGAAAAAGCAAACGAAGTGATCGAGGTATCGACGGTTTCCCCAAGCGACCAGTACCTGAAGTTCGATGAAGGCGAAAGCTTCGAGAAAAACGCAGTTTATGATGCCTACGAGAAAGATATCGGCGTTAAGATTACGAACAAATGGGTAGCCGATACGAGCCAATTCAAGGAAAAGGTAAAAATCACGATCGCATCGGATGATCTTCCGGACTTCCTCTTGGTTAACGCGACGCAATTGAAAGAGCTGACCGAAGCGGATATGATCATGGATCTGACGGATGTGTATGAACAGAATGCCACAGAGGAAACGAAAAAGTTTTTGACGATGGATGGCGGCATGCAAATGAAAACAGCGATGTTCGGCAATAAGCTGATGGGCATTCCCAGCTCATACAATCCGTACAGCTATCAATTTTTATATGTGCGCACGGACTGGCTGAAGGAGCTGAATTTACCGGAACCGAAAACGATGGCAGATTTCATGGCGATTGCCGAGGCTTTTAAAACGAAAAGCCTTGGCGGCACAGGCACATCGTATGGTCTTGCCGTAAGCAAAAATCCATTCAGCTTGGAGACGGGAGTAACGGGACTGCGCCCATTCCTCAATGGCTATCATGCGTATGAAAATATTTGGATCGATGACGGCAAGGGCGGCTTGATGAATAGCGATATACAGCCGCAAGTTAAGGATGCGCTTGCGTCCTTGCAGGAAATGTTCAAAAAAGGGCTGCTTGATCCTGAATTCGCGGTAAAAGACGTAGAGAAAGCTGCTGAGCTTATCTATGACAATAGCATTGGCATGGTCTATGGAGCATCCTGGACACCTGCTCAGCTCGTGAAAGGCGCTGTGAAGGACGGGAAAGTGGTACAGGAGTGGGGAGCATTCCCGATTCCGACAGTGGATAGCAAGCCGGCTTTGTCACAGATCGGACTCGGCGTTGACGAGTATTATGTCATCTCCAAGAAAGCGAAGCATCCAGAAGGGGTCATTAAATTGCTGAACCAATGGATAGCTGTCGACAATCACCCGACAGATGAGCAAAAGGTATATGAATTCGGTAAAGACCGCGTAGAGAAAGGCAACAATTACTGGCTGCTTAGCCCGCTTCGCGTAGGCAAGCAATTGGATAACAACGGCGAAGTGCTGCCAAAAGCGATTGAAAATAAGGACACCAGCATTTTGCAGACAAAGGACCATCGGACGCGCTATGAGCGTGCCATGAAATACGTAGACGGCGATACGAGCATGTGGTGGGAATATCTGATTTCAGGTCCGAAGGGCGTGTATTCCCTAGTTCCAGACATCCAGAAGAACGAACAGTATTTGCAAAATAAATTTTACGGCGCACCTACGCCAACGATGGTGGAAAGACAGGAAATTTTGCTCAAGAAGCGGGATGAAGTCTATTTCAAAATCATTATGAATCAGGTATCCGTTGATGAATTCGATAAATTCGTAGAAGAATGGAAAAAGCTCGGCGGCGATGAAATTACAAAAGAAGTGAACGAGTGGTACGCAACGCACAAATAATTGCGGCGCGGATAAGAAGAGGGATTGGATGAAACAATCCCTCTTTTTTATTAACCATTTTGGTGCAGCTCTTTAGTTAAACAGCGAGGTGAATGGTATGAATGTGCTAACACGGATGTGGAAAAGAGAATGGCCGCTTCATCTGATGCTGCTTCCGGGAATACTGCTGGTATTGATTTTCAGCTACGTCCCGATGGCCGGCATCATCATGGCTTTCCAGAAATATATACCGAACAAAGGGCTGTTCGGCTCACCCTTTATCGGGCTGAAAAACTTTCAATTATTAATGGATTATCCCGATAACGGACGCATTTTCTTCAATACGGTTTATATTGCCGTGATGAAAATCGCAGCGGGCCTGCTGATACCGATCACGATTGCGATACTGCTGAATGAGCTGCGGAGGGAATGGATCAAGCGGATGTTCCAGACGCTCGTTTACTTGCCGCACTTTATGTCTTGGGTGCTGCTGAGCGGGATTTTAGTTGATGTATTGTCACCGTCCTCCGGCGTCGTCAATCAACTGCTAGGTTTATTCGGAATTAAACCTGTTTTTTTCTTGGGAAGCAATGAATGGTTTCCTTATGTGATGGTCGCTTCGGACGTATGGAAGGAGTTTGGATTTGGGACGATTGTTTATTTGGCTGCGTTAACCGGCATCAATCCGTCGCTTTATGAAGCAGCGGAAATAGATGGCGCAGGGCGGCTCAAACAAACCTTTCACGTAACGCTGCCCGGCATGATGCCGATCATCGTGCTAATGCTTACGCTGAACATCGGGAATGTGCTCAACGCAGGATTTGACCAAATCTTTAACCTGTACAGCCCTCCGGTCTATGAAAGCGCGGATATTATCGACACCTTTGTTTATCGAATGGGTGTGCAGCAGGCGCAGTTCGGCTTCGCCACGGCAGTTGGCCTACTAAAATCGATCGTATCGTTTATATTCATTTCTCTTTCTTATGTCTTGGCTTACCGTCTTGCTAATTACCGCATTTTCTAAAGATCCAATTCGTCATTCAGAAGGGAGACATACCGTGATTACAACCAGATCACTTGGCAGAAACATATTTATAGGCGGCAATTATATTTTCCTGCTGCTTATATCCTTCTTATGCCTAATGCCTATTATTCATATTTTGGCGATCTCATTCAGCTCCGGCGCAGCGGCGGCAGCAGGCAAGGTAGGGCTGTGGCCGATTGATTTCACAACGGCTGCTTATGATAATGTGTTCGGAAAACAAGAATATTTACGTGCGTTCTGGGTATCGATACAGCGTGTTGTGCTCGGAACAACGCTTAGTATGGCGCTGATGATCATAACGGCATTTCCGTTATCCAAAGATTCTCGTCAATTTCGGTTGAGAACGTTCTATGCGTGGTTATTCGTATTTACGATTTTATTCAGCGGCGGCCTGATTCCGAATTATCTGACCGTCAAATCGCTTGGCTTAATAGACACGCTGTGGGCCTTGGTATTGCCAACCGCCATTCCGGTATTCAATGTCATCCTATTGCTTAATTTCTACCGGAATTTGCCTAAAGAGCTTGAGGAATCCTCCCGTATGGACGGGGCAGGCTACTTCACTACATTATGGAAAATATATGTGCCGCTATCGCTGCCGGCTTTGGCAACGACGGGACTTTTTACGATAGTGGGGCATTGGAATAGTTGGTTTGACGGTATGCTGTATATGAATCATACTGAGAATTATCCGCTGCAAACGTTTTTACAGACGGTCATTATTAAGATGGATTTCCGCTTTATTAAAGCGGAGAATGCCGAATTGATACTGAAGCTTTCCGATCGAACTAGCAGAGCGGCACAAATTTTCGTAGCAGCATTTCCGATTCTTATTGTTTATCCTTTCTTGCAGAGATTTTTCATAAAAGGAATAGTAGTGGGAAGCGTAAAAGAATAGTTTCGGTGTGCTGGATATAGGAGAATAGACGATGAAAAGCTTATTCTATTTGCATGATTCCTCCATATTCAAAAAAATGATGGGAGCTTTTCTGGCTGCCTTGCTGCCGCTGATGGCGATTACCTGGATGATCATTGAGCAAGGCTCGGACCACATTCGCAGCGAAATCTCGGAGTCTGTCCTCAATACGACGAAGTATTATATGGATTCGCTGGACAAGGAAGCGGACCGGATCAGCCGTTATTTGCCCAACTATGTGATGGACAAAGATTTGATGGAAATTGCAACAACAGGCCAGGATATAAGTTCGTATGAGCGGTCGCGCAAAATTTTGGATATTCAGAGGCGGCTGGAGCTTATGAAAAATTCAAGCCCGTTTATAAAGGAAGCAAAAGCCTATATCCCGCTAATCGAACGTACAATTTTGAGCAATAATTATGAAACCTACTTGGATGAGCCTGAATTTATTGCGATGCAGCATAATGCGAAGTTGTATGAAGAGCCATTCCTGTACTGGCAGGACCGGTTATTTATTACGATGCAATATCCGCTAACGACCGTTAAAAAGCCGTTGTATATTGTAGGCGTGGAGTTGTCTACCTCTAAGATTAAAGAAACGCTGTCTCAAATTGGCGGTGCGCGGGGCGGACAGAGCGTGCTGCTTAATTTGGAACGCGGCTGGGTCATTGAAAGCGGCACGGACCCAGCATTGCTGGATCAAATGAAAGCTTTCGCGTTAGAGAAGCGGGAAGCAAAATCAGATGAAGGCTACGAAACGATTATTTATAATGGTAAGCGTTTACTTACCGTCTACAAGTATTCTAGTCTATGGAACTCCCATTCCATTACCTGCATACCCGAAGAGAAGGTGCTTGGTTCCTTGCAGATGTACCAGTCCTTATTCTGGTGGGCTTGCGGACTCTCGGTATGCATCGTGCTGTTCTTTACTTATTTTTTATTGCGTTTTATTTATAGGCCGCTTATGAAGCTGGTCTATTCATTCCGCCGGGTACAGCAGAACAGGCTGGAGCCGATCGTCATCGACCGAGGGGCCGATGAGTTCGGTTATTTGTATCAAGCCTTTAATGAAACGGTGCGATCTCTGAAAAAATTAATTGAGGAAAATTACGAGCAGCAAATTCGGAATCAGCGTTCGGAGCTTAAACGGCTGCAATCGCAGATTAATCCTCATTTTTTATATAATTGTTTTTTTGTGCTGTGCCGATTAATTAAATCAGAGAGCCAGAAGGAAAAGGCTTATCAATTTTGTTTGTATATTGGACAATACTTTCAATTCATAACCCGCAACGATGAGGATGACATTCCGCTAGAGCTTGAAGCAGAGCATTCCCGCACTTATGTAGAAATGCAATCGATCTGTTACGGGGAACGCATACAAGCATTGTTCGAAGGTGACTTTCCTGCCATTCGTGTGCCGAGGTTGATTCTGCAGCCCATTATAGAAAATGCTTATAAGCATGCTTTAGGAAATATGCTTCAGCCTGGCGAGCTATGGGTTCATACGGAGCAAAAGGGTGATGTATTTTCCATTATTGTTGAGGATAACGGCCAAAGCGTGACGGATGAACAAATCGAGCTTCTTCGAAAGAAGCTGCGCCATTCTGCGAACTGGCTCGAGGCAACGACGGGAATGATGAATGTGCATCGCAGAATTCAGCTGCGTTACGGAGAGAAATATGGCATTGTGCTGTCACGGTCCGAATTAGGCGGGTTGCAGGTCAGAATGAATTTGAACGCTAGCTAGAGGGGGAAACAGCATGTACAGACTGCTTGTCGTGGATGATTTGCCCATTATCGTCGATGGTCTCCTTGAGTTATTTGAGCAGACGGAGCATTTGCAGCTCGAGGTGATGAAAGCTTATTCTGGCGAACAAGCTTTGGAGGTTTTGTATCATCATCGTATCGATATTGTGCTTTCCGACATTAAGATGCCTGGCATTGAAGGAATCGAGCTGCTGCAGGAAATCAAATCTCAGTGGCCAGCCTGCAAAGTTATTTTTCTAACCGGCTATAATGATTTCCAATATGCTAGAAACGCGATTACTTACGGCGGTTTCGATTATATTTTGAAGGTGGAAAGCGACGAGAAAATCGTTCAGTCGGTGGAACGAGCCATCGAGAAAATAGAAGAAGAGCAGGATCAGGCGCAGATAATTGCAAGAACGCAGTCCAAAATGAGATTGGCATTGCCCTCGCTGCAAAAAGAGTATATGTGGGGTCTTATTCAAGGGAAACAAGCGACGGAGGAGCAGCTTGGTCAAATTTTCAGCGAAATTGATATTCCGCTCGATGCTTCCATGCCCGTTTACTTGCTCATTGGCAGGATAGACGCGTGGAGAGAGACCTTTACTGCGCCGGACAAAGCACTGCTTGCCTACGCGCTGCAAAACATTTGCGAAGAGTTTTTGTCGGCGCAAGTAAGAAGCTATTCGGTCGTTTTCGAGCTGTCCAAAATCGTTTGGATGATCCAGCCCAAAGCGTCGGATGAGCTTACCGCCGACTCCAGCGGCGTGGAGTGGGTCAGAGCCCATCGTTATGCTAGCGGCATTTTGGAAAACGTTCAAGGGACATGCAAAAAGCTGCTTGGATTGTCGGTGTTGTTTCTTCTAGGCAGCGAGACGACCGGCTGGAACCATTTATCGGACCGTTTTCATACCATCAAATATGGCTTGGTGCAAGGCAACGGTTTATTCAATGAGGTCATTATGACCGATAAAGACATTCAGAAGGATGAGGCTCACGATAAATCTGGAAGCTGTCACGACGGCTTTTATCATGCCCGGGTTCAATTGCTCATGAGCTGCCTTGAGAATAATCATCGGGAGCAATTCAACAAGCTGTATGGAGAGCTTACGGCAGCATGGAATGATCCCTATACCCCTCATGTACGGAAGATCGAATTGTACCACTCGTTATCGGCGGTTTTTCTATTCTACATTCATAAAAACCGGGAGGTTTGCGATTACGTAAACACCCAATTAGACCTCGACCGCCTATTTCGTCACGGCGATTCGACGCCTTGGCCGGAGCTGATTCCCTATTACAGGCATTTGGCGGACTGTTTTTTTGAATGGAAAACATTGCAGGGCACCCAATTGCCGACGGAAGTAGTTAACAAAGTGCATCGCTATATCGAGGAGCATGTCGCAACCGATATTTCTTTGACGGCACTAGCGGATTACGTGAGCCTCAATCCATCATATTTATCCAGACTCTATAAGCAAATTACAGGTATCGGATTATCGAAATATATGAATGATTACAGAAATGTGATGGCCAAAGACATGCTTCTGAAAACTTCAATGAAAGTAAATGAGATCGCGGCTGCGCTGGGGTATAATTCGGCGCTCGCCTTTATTCGCTTTTTTAAGAAGCAGAACGAAACGACGCCGCAGGATTTCCGCATGGCGCGCTACCAAAGACAAAACGAAGGTCAATAAATGTATATGAAAGGTAAGAAACGATCTCTTTTGCCTCTCGTAAGGTCCCTATACAATTGAAGTATAGAAGGCGTACTAGAGGAGGAAAAGGGTTGAAAACATTAACAGCTGTGCTATTAGGCGCTGGCAGCAGAGGGCGATACATTTATGGACCCTATGCAGAAAAATTTCCGAATGAGCTTAAAATCATTGCAGTAGCCGAGCCAGACGATGAGCGCAGAAGCCGGTTCGCAGAAATTCATCAAATTAAGCCGGAGTTTGTATACGATACTTGGGAAAAAGCATTTGAGCAAGGCCGAATGGCAGATGTCATGATCATCTGCACGCTCGATCGGATGCATTATATGCCTGCGATGAAAGCGATGGAGCTGGGTTACCACGTCATGCTTGAAAAGCCAATGTCCCCTTCGATGGAGGAATGCATCCAGCTGGAGCAGGCGTCACTTCGCTATAAGCGGCTGCTTGCCGTTACGCATGTTCTTCGATATTCTCCTTTCTGGTCGGGAATCAAAAAATGTATGGAGGATGGAGAGCTCGGGACGGTGGGGACGATTCAATTAACCGAGAACGTAGGTTATCGCCACATGACGCATAGCTACGTACGCGGCAATTGGCGCAATGCGGAGGAGACGAGCCCGATGATTTTGGCAAAATCCTGCCATGATCTCGACATCATCTCCTGGCTGATGAATCAGCCTTGTACGAGCGTAAGCTCATACGGCTCCTTGCTTCATTTCAAAGCGGAGCATGCGCCCGAAGGGTCGGCGGATCGCTGCATCGACGGCTGCGCGGTCGAGAAGGATTGTGCATTCTCGGCACTGAAAATGTACATGCAGCCGCCGCATCACCCTTGGGCACGTTATATGACAAACGATTTATCGCAAGAGGGAATTTTAAAGGCGCTTAAGGAAGGGCCGTTTGGGCGCTGCGTGTACCGCTGCGATAACAATGTCGTTGACCACCAGGTAGTGAATATGTTGTTTGCAAATGGAGCGAACGCATCATTTATCATGTCGGGACTGACGCAAAGCGGTGCCCGCCGGGTTCAAATTATGGGTACGCATGGCGAAATTATCGGAGATATGGATAAAGGAGCTTTTACGTTATATCGCTATGCTTCAGGAGAACAGCTGGAGATTCGCTGCAATGTCGAAGGAGACGGCCACGGCGGCGGCGATGAGCGTATGGTGAGCGCGTTTCTGTGCGATGTTTGCCAATTTGACCGCAACCCCTCGCACGGACTGACGTCCGCAACGGCATCTCTTCAAAGCCATCTGATGGCATTTGCAGCCGAGCATTCGAGATTGCATGAGGGGCTAGCTGTCAACCTTTCGGATATGCAAGAGAATGAAGCAATGCCAGTATAGATCCGGGCTATACGCAAAAAAATAGACCGCTGCCGTTAGGTTTTTCCTAGGGCAGCGGCTTTTTTATGCGGAAATCTATCATTCCCGGGAGCAGGTAAATAAATGTATATGAAAGTAATAACTTATCTCTTTGAAACAACGGCTATTTTTCATATGGTTACAGTACAGACATCGTTATTCGCTTTTAAATCGATCTGTGTACAATCATGGGAAGGAGGAATGAGCGGAGAATTGTGTTTGAAACGAAAACTTGCTATCAAGAGGCTTACAATTATTTTTACTCAGAAATAGAAAGGGAGCTGTCATTTATGACTTCGAATAAAAGATGGGTAGCAATCGCCTTGATTACGGCCATGATGTTCGCACTGGTTCCGTTAGCGCAAGCGGAAGAGGGACAGGGACAGTCAGCGCAGCGCAATCTTGCCGCTGGACTGAGCTATGAATGGTCGGAAGAGCCGGATGCAAAGTACCCAGATGATAACCATAAGCTAACGGACGGACAATATGGCCAATTGGATATGTCGGATCCAGCGTGGGTAGGGCATGTGAATAAGAAGACACGCGAGATCGTGTTTGATCTAGGCGAAAAAAAGTCAATCTCGAGCATTAAAGCACGCTTTCTGCAGGACTGGCCTACGGGCTCCTCGCTTGTGCCTTTAACGGTCTCGATGTATGCCTCAGATGACAAGGTAAATTGGGGAACGTTATCCCATCAATCTACGAAGCTTCTTTGGGGTGATGGACCGCCAAGGGAAGAGGTCTTTGACTGGGTTGGGAGCAGAGACGGAATCAAAAGCGGCAATTCCGGCGCAGAGATGGCGTATGCCCGTTATGTGAAAGTAACCTTTTCGATGCATACGCGAGCTTGGTCGCTTATTGATGAAGTTGAAATCTGGGGCGCAGATGGAAAGGTTGGGGGAGCGGAGCAAGTTGCCGCTGAACAGCCTGCGTTACTTGAGCCGGGAGAAGCGACAGCCGGCATTCGCAACCTAGGGCTGCTCTATAACGGGCAATACGCGAATGGCAAGGGGGATTGGTCGAAGGAAAGGATTATTCCTAATATTAGCTACGTAGATCGGACAGGTGAACCAGTAGACTGGCTGTTTGACGGGGTTCTATACTTGGGGCTAACCTCACCGGCGGGAAATGGGTATAACGGAGGCGCCAACCTGGAGGATTGGAAATGGTATTTGGATAAAACCTTTGCGGAAACGGGCGATATGCAGCAGCTAAACGAAGCGGCCATGGAAGTGGGCGCCAAGCTGAACCAGCCGGACCATAAGGTAAAGGTTGTTTTGATGATTCCAGACCCGGGGGAATATTTGAATGATTTTGGAGATGTAGACGGTGACGGCATATCGGAAAGCTTCAATGCTTCCCAAATCGGCGAAGAGGCAGCGTTTGCCAATCGAGAAAAAGCGGTTCAATGGTGGTTGAATGAAACGAAACAAAGATGGGCAGCGGAAAGCTACACTAATCTTGAGCTTGCTGGCATGTACTGGCTCGAGGAGCAAATCAGTACGAGCGCGACTGGTCCGGATCTGCTTCGTTCGGCTAGCAAGAAAGTGCATGACAGCAGCTTGAAGTTGTTCTGGATCCCGCATTTTCTGGCGTACAAGAGCCATATGTGGAAGGAAGTCGGGATAGATGCCGTAGCCTTCCAACCAAACTATTTCTTCGAGGAATTGGGCATGGAGCGTCTTGAAGACGCTTCCAATATAGCCAAGCGGTATGGCATGGGCCTTGAGCTTGAATTTGACGACAGGATGGTGAACGATGCCGTGTTCCGCGAGCGGTTTGTGGATTATTTGAACAGCGGCGTTGAAACCGGCCTTATGAAATCAGGCTTTAAAGCCTACTATCAAGGCAATAATGCGGTGACAGACACTGCGGTGAGCACGGATCCTGCAACGCGCATCTTGTACGATTGGCTGTACCAGTTTGTGAATGGCACCTATCAAGTGAACAACGCTGCCCCGCCAGAGGCAGTTGTGCAAATGAACGGACAATTGCTTCAAAGCGGAGCAGTCGTTCCGTTTACGGAATCCGTTCAGTTTGGATGGGAGGTCAAAAATGATGATGGGAGCGGATTGACGAAAGTATCCGCTGCCTTCGACGGCAAGACTTATACGCAAGGGACCGTTATTGATCTGGCAGGAAAGCCGGGAAAACATGAGCTGACTGTTACGGTAGCAGCGGGCAAGTCTCAGAAAACTAGCTATGTGATTGAGGCAGCTACCAGCATTTCCGATATGAAAGTGTTAGTAAAACGTTTTGACGAAGATAAGCAATTCAAGAATGAGGATGCGGCTCGTTCGTTGAACAATTATTTGGAAATGGCGGCTCGCTTCAAAGGATCGGATGAGGCAAAGGCTGCCAGTTATTTGAAAGGTTTTAACGCCAAGCTGGAGCTTTTCAAAAAAGATCAACTGATCGCAGATGGGGCGTATAACACGTTAAAAGAAGGCATCTATTCCTTAATCGGGAATTTGGCGCTGAATAAAGCCGTGTCAGCATCCTCGGTGGAATCTGCCAATCTGAATTATGCAGCCGAAAAAGCGGTAGACGGATTCCCGGCTACAAGATGGTCAAGCGAAACGATTAACGATGTATCGTTCCAGATCGATCTTGGCGAAGTGAGGGAGCTAGATACGGTCAGATTCGACTGGGAATATGCCCGGGCAAAGACTTACCGATTAACCGTTTCGGACGATAAGCAAAATTGGACAAATGTGAGCAAGGAAAACGACGGAATCATTACGGCGAAGGAAGGAAGAGAAACGGTACATTTTGATCCGATCAAGGCTAGATATATAAAGTTTCAAGGGATTGAGAGAGCTACCTTTTACGGCTATTCCCTCTATGCCTTTGAGGTGTACAGCATTACGGGAGCCGAGAGTGGACCAGCGCTTGACGGAATGAAAGCTGTCGTAGACGCCGCAACAAAAAAAGTAACGATCGATGGGCTTGCCATGAACGGTGACCTTGCAAAGGTAAGTTTGAGAGTGGTTGATCCGCAGGGCAAGGATCATTTTGAAGCACGGACGACTAGCACAAAGGATGGCAGCTTTCAATTCGCCTTTACGCTTACGGGTGAGAAAGAGGGCGTCTATGAGGCATATGTAACGACAGACGGTATGGGCAAGCCTGAAAAAATGACTTTTGAGTATAAGAGAGCGTCAACCGGCGTTGGAGGCGGCAACTCCGTTGTCACCGTGCCTGACTTATTCCAGATCCAATCGGACGGCTCAGTTAAAGCAGAAATCAGCTCAAAGCTCGATTCGAGCGGAACGACGGCGATTAGTGCCGTTAGTGAGCAAGACTTGCTGAAAGCAATTGCGAAAGCGAAGGCAGATCAAAACGGCATGAAGAAGGTAAGCATGAGCGTTAAGAAAAACGGCGAGGCCGTGAAATATGCTTTGGATCTTCCCGCAGCTTTGTTGTCCGAGTATCCTAAACTTCTTCTTGAAGTGAGCTTGCCAAAAGCAACGATCTTGTTATCTGGTCAGATGCTGCCTAAATCAGCAGATCTAGGCAAAATGCTGCGCTTAATCATAGGCGAGCGGGACGGGAAATTATTGAAGCAGGACGGACGGACACTATTGGGACCGGCCATTGACCTGTCTGCGGAAATGGATGGCAAGGCTTATAGCTGGATGAATGAAAAGGCGCCGATTACCGTCACTGTTCCGTATTTGCGTTCGGACAATGAGACCGCGACAAAAATCGGTATGCTGTCCATTAACGACCAAGGGGCAGCATCAGCGATTGCGAACGCGGAATATTCCCATTCCGCGCAGCAAATCAAGTTCCAAACGGACCGAACAGGAACCTATGCGGCATATGCGGAGCAGCCTTCATCACCATTTGCAGATCTCGTCAAGTATGGATGGGCAAGAGAAGCGGTCGAACAGCTGGCTGCTTTAGGGATCGTGAAAGGTACATCGGCCACAACCTTTAGTCCAGCCGCGCAAGTAAGCAGAGCTGACTTTGTGTTAATGCTTGTCAGAGCGCTTGATCTGAAAGGAGAGGCTGCCGAGGCATGGGCAGATGTAAAGCCGCAAGATTATTATTACGAGGCTGCAGCGACAGCTAAACAATTCGGCATCGTTACCGGCACCGATGGAGAGCGATTTGCACCAAAAGCAAAGATTACTCGCCAGGATATGATTGTAATGGCTGCGCGGGCGCTGAAGGCCGCGCAAGGGAAAGAGATTAAGGGGGATTTGGCGACGCTTGACCGCTTCAAGGATGCAGACAAGGTGTCCGGTTATGCGGCATACAGCATGGCAGGCTTAATCGAACAGGGATTGATTCAAGGTGACGGAGGAATGATCAAACCGCTTAATCCTTCCACGCGTGCCGAGACAGCCATGTTCCTGCACCGACTGATGCGGCTTTGGCAGAGTAACGAAGCGTAATCGATTTATTAGCAAGCCGATCGAATGTAAGACCGTTGGTCTTCTATTCGATCGGCTTTTTTGTTTTGAAAGGCTCTCGTAATCATTGAAATCGCGCATCGCAAAAATCGACATTGTCGAATAATGTTATGACAAAAGCCCCGATTTCCGCAAAGAAATCTGCTGCTGCAAAATGCTGGGTGAGTAGCGTATACTAATGATAATTTATGATGTAAATTGAACTGACCAAGAGGAGTGCATAGCGGTATGTTGGAGTTGTCGATCGATGAGCCGGAGCGGTTAAGAAAAGTTGCACATGCACTCGCATCGGATGTCCGCATAAACATTTTAAAGCTGCTGAATTACAAGCAGGAAAATATTATCGATCTTGCTGATAAACTGGACCTGCCCGTATCCACGGTCGCTTCGAATATCCGCGTGCTTGAGAACGCGGGCATTATTGCAACGGAGGTGCTGCCTGCTTCCCGCGGCACGATGAAGGTTTGCACACGGACGTTTGACGACATTCATATGCAATTGAATGTAAACGATGAATACAGTCCCAAATCGAGCGTCTACCAAATTGAGATGCCGGTTGGCTGTTACACGGACTGTGAAATCTACTCGACCTGCGGCTTGATCACAGAAACGGGAATCATCCAGCCCGTGGACGAGCCTTCACATTTCTATCATCCGAGCAGAATCTCGGCGCAATTGCTCTGGTTTAGCAGGGGAAACGTGGATTATAAATTCCCGCCGCTGCCCGAGACGGACGCAGACATTAAATCCATTCAATTTTCGATGGAGATATGCTCCGAAGCGCCTGATTACGATCACAATTGGCCATCGGATATTACGATATGGATCAATAATATCGAAATCGGAACATGGACTTGTCCCGGTGATTTTGGCGATAGAAGAGGCAAGCTGAACCCGCACTGGATACCCGATAACCATACGCAATACGGGCTGCTAAAAACGTGGAAGGTTGATAATGGCGGAAGCTTCCTCGACGACGTGGAAATTTCCAAAGTGAAGCTGGACGAGCTCCAGTTGAGCCAAAATAGGTTCATCAGCTTACGGATCGGAATCAAGCAGGATGCGAAGCATATCGGCGGAATCAATTTATTCGGCAAGCAGTTCGGCGATTATAACCAAGATCTGATTATGCGGATCATCTACTGAGCGAATCTATGATTAGATCGACATAAAGAACATTGCAAAACATGTAGAATAATCGAATATTTTGTCTGCAACTTAATGGGCTGTCCTGGATAGGATGGCCTATTTTTTTGCTTTCTTTTTTAAGCGCAATGGACTGGTTTTTTCATTCATTACAACAAATCGGTAATAATCAAAAAAACGAGAAAAAACTGTTGACGAATCAATTTTTCTCTTATAGAGTGTAAATCAACGTTAGGGTTAACGTTAACTTAACCGTTCGTTTCCAATTATTTTTCGAGGGGGATTTCTATGAAACGTACTAAACTGTATACAGTTGTACTGGGAATGCTGCTTGTTTTGTCATTGATGCTAAGCGCTTGTTCGTCAGGAAATGGCGGCAACGGAGGTAACGGAGGCAATGGAGGAACTACGGAGGCAACAAATGAAAGCGCTTCAAACGCACCGGAAACCGCTCCTGCTGAGAAAGTAACCATCACCTATTGGAACATGTTCGGCGGCGGAGACGGCGTGATCATGAACAGCCTCGTGAAAAAGTTTAACGATGAACATAAGGACAAGATCGAGGTGAAGGCATTAACACAGGATTGGGGCCAATTTTATACGAAGCTGCAAACGGCAGTTGCCGGCGGAAATGCGCCTGATCTTGCCATATCCCACACGTCCAAATTAAGCGAGCTAGTGGATCTGAAAATTATTGAGCCTATGAATCCTTATATCGAATCGATGGGGATTGATATAAGCGGATTCAATGAGAACATGCTGAATGCGACGGTGTTCGACGGACAGCAGTATGCATTGCCGCTTGATGCACATCCGCTCATCCTGTATTACAACAAAAAAATTCTGCGCGAGCTGAATTTGCTCGACGAGAATGAGAAGCCAATGATTGAGCCTGGTCCCGATGGATTTAAAAACTTCCTGCAAAAAATTAAAGACGGCGCTCCAAAAGGCATCGTGAATATGCTTCTCGGCTCCGCGGGTGAAGATCCATACCGGATATGGTGGGCGCTTTATAACCAGCTTGGCGGCGAAGGCATGTTCGATGAAGCCGGACAAAAGGTGACGTTTAACAACGCGCAGGGCAAGCAGGCTGCAGAATATATCAGCAGCATGTTCGAGAGCGGCTTGATCCAGCGCAACCTTCCAAAAATCGGCGAAACGTTCCAAGCTGGCAAAGGTGCCATTTTGCCGACTGGCGTATGGTTTACCAGCACGCTGGAGGCGACAGAGGGGCTTGAGTTCGGAGCCGTTCCATTCCCGCAAATCTACGACAAGCCTGCAACATGGATCGATTCCCATAACTTTATTCTGCCGATTCAGAAGAAAGGGCAAGACGAGAACAAGGTGCGGGCATCCATGACGTTTGCCAAATGGGTGACGGACAATGCGGCCGAGTGGTCCAAGGCTGGACATATTCCGCCTTCGACGACGGCTATAGAGTCGGAAGCGTTCAAAAGCTTGCCGTATCGCCAAGATTATTTGCAAGCAGCCAACGATGGCGTGTACTTGCCGAGATCTCCGAAGATGTGGCCGGCGAAAGACCAGCTCGTCCAAGCGCTCGATACGATTTGGTCCGGCAAAGCACCGGTCGATAAAGGTTTGGATTCAGCCGTACAAAGCATGGAAAAGCTTCTGAATCGATAAAAAATGCACGTGCATCGGCATTGCGGTGACGTAATGCCGATGCACGATTGGAGGTGAATCATGAATCCGGCAACGATAACGGAACCGAATGTGGCGGATATGGCTATCGGCAAGCGAAAAAGAAAGCTGCACAACGAATTGCTGGCAACCGGTTTTCTTGCTCCCTATTTCTTTTTCTTTATTCTCTTCTCCATCGTTCCGATTTTTTACGGATTGTTCGTCAGCTTTCACGACTGGACATTGATAGGCAAGGAAGGATTTGTTGGTCTTCAAAATTACATTTACGCGCTAAAGGATTCGGATTTTTGGGCTTCCTTGTGGCATACGACCTATTTTGCCCTAATCTCCACACCGTTTTTGATCATAACGCCTTTCCTGCTTGCATTAATTCTCGATTCCAAAGTGAAAGGCAGAACCTTTCTGCGTACCGTGTTTTTTATGCCGAATGTGTTATCGGTAGCGGTAGTCAGCTTTATATGGATATTCGTCCTTGCGCCTTACTCCGGCTTGGTTAATACGGTGCTGCATAATCTCGGCATTCTCAGCCCGGAAGCGGAAATTTTCTGGTTGAACGAGCCGCATTTTGCCTGGATTTCCATCGTCATGATCACGCTATGGTGGACGCAGGGCTTTAATATGATCGTGCTGCTCGCGGGGCTGCAGGATATTCCCGTTGATCATTACGAGGCGGCTACGCTGGATGGGGCCAATGCGTGGCAAAGGCTTAAGTTTATCACTTTGCCTGCGATGCGCGGGTTAATCGTTTTAATTACGGTGCTGCAGGTTATCGCGTCCTTTAAAGTTTTCGGTCAGGTTTGGCTCGTCACGCGAGGCGGACCCGGCAATGAAACACGAACGATGATTCAGTACATTTATGAAACGGGCTTTACCGCCAACGATCTTGGATTATCGACCGCAATGTCCTTTATTTTCTTTGTTTTTCTAATTGTGCTCTCATTCGTCCAGTTTAAAGTTTTCGGCAAAAAAACGGATTAAGGGGAAGAAGAGATGAACGAATTCGCTGGCTCCAAAAAGTGGACTTTTCCGAAAATCATGTTATACGTTGCGGCTTACGGATTGGCAATCATCTTTATTGTTCCGATTATCTATATGATATTCACTTCGCTGAAGCCGCCAGGTTCCGCTATGGGGGATATGATCGACCGTTTTCTGCCCCCGTTTTCGTTTGAAAACTACGCTTATATTCTCGAGAATGCGCCGGTGATCAAGTGGACGATCAACAGCTTGACCATCGCGGTCATCGTGCCTATTCTCAGTTTGACTATGGCGTCCTTGGCGGCGTTTGCGCTTTCCAGAATCGACTTCAGCTATAAGAAGCTGGCGTTCTGGCTCATTCTAAGCGGGATGATGATACCGGGGGAAGCGACAATCGTTTCCTTATATATGGTAGCGAACAGCTTGAACATTCTCGACTCGTATGCGGCGCTTATTCTCCCCGGCCTTGCAGGACCGCTTGGCGTCTTGATCATGAAGCAATTTTTCGATGGGATGCCGAACGAGCTGGTAGAAGCCGCCAAAATGGACGGCTGCAGCCTGTTTCGGGTTTGGTGGAATATCTTCATTCCGTTATCCAAGCCGGTGTTGTCTACGCTCATGATCTTTTCTTTCCTTGGCACTTGGAACGATTTTTTGTGGCCGTTTCTGGCGATCCAATCGGAAGACCTGTTCACGCTGCCGATCGGCATTCCGTTTTTCATGAGCTCCTATAACCAAGACGAGACATTGCCGATGACGGTTAATGCTTACGCTTCCGTTCCGATCATCATTATTTTTATCATTTTCCAAAAGTACATTGTTAAAGGCGTTACTTTGTCGGGAATTAAAGGCTAAGCGCAAAATGAAAATACGTTTGAAGGATATCGCTGCCAAAACCGGATACAGCATCAACACAGTCTCTCGGGCTTTGAAGGGAAGAGGCGATCTGAGGGAAGCTACGAGACAATCCATTCTGCGCACGGCAAAGGAAATGGGGTATATCCCAAACGGCATTGCCAGTGCGCTGCGGTCTGGTTCAATGAAAACGATTGCGGTTATCATCAGCGATCTATCCAATCCTTTTTTCTCCATCATGGCGAACTTTATTGAAGAGGCAGCAAGGAAAGACGACTATGCCATATTTGTGCTGAACAGCGGCGAGAAGCAGGAGATGGAAGAGCAGGCCATCTATCTAGCGATCAACAAAGGGGTCGACGGCATCATTTTGTTCCCGGTGCAAGGGAGCTCCGGGAGCGTCACTATTTTGAAGAACGCCAACATCCCGTTTATTTTGGTGGGCAGGCACTTTGAGGACGAGCAGACCGACTACCTGATAACGGATGATGTCCGGGGAGGATACTTGGCAACCGAATACTTATTAAGCAAAGGGGCAAAGCGGATTTTGTTCTTATGCGGCCCCAGCGCCCTTTCTTGTTCGCGGGAAAGAGAGGAAGGCTATAAACAAGCGATCGCCGCAGCCGGCCTAACATTTGATTCTTCCTTAGTCGTCTATCATGAAATCACGATGGGCAATACGTATGCGTTTATGAAGGATCTCGTGCAAAGCAGGGATGATTACACAGGTATTTTCGCCTTCAGCGATCTGGTTGCATTGGAGGCCATTTATGCCATACAGGAAGCGGGAATCCGCATACCGGAGGACATTAAGGTCGTAGGCTACGATAATATCCAGTCCCAGCTGTTTTATCCCTTCCCGCTTACAACGATCAATATTGCCAAGGAAAAAATGGCGGAGCGCGCAGTCGAGATCATCCTGAGCAAGATTAAGGGAGAAGCGGAAAATGTTTTTTTTCAAGAAGTGTTTGAGACGGTATTAATTGAAAGAAAAAGCTGCTGAGCAGCTGCGGTAACACACATCATCTTTATTTAAAGGAGAACAAAAACGATGACACAACAATTTAGACCCCCAGCAGTACCTCTGGTAACAGTAGATCCTTATTTCAGCGTATGGTCTGCAGCCGATTGCCTGACCGATAAACATACGACACATTGGACCAATAAACGCAATAGCATGTCCGGCATGGTTAGAATTGACGGCTTAACGCGGCGGTTTATGGGCATTACGGAGCTTGATGAAGAAAGTGATATCCCGGAGCCGGATGCGATGAAGCAAACGAGTCTGGAAGTGACCGCGACGTCCAGCAAATACAAGTTTGTTGGAGACGGCATATTGCTTGAAGTTGATTTTACGACGCCGCTGCTGCTGGACGATCTGGATCTATTATCGCGGCCGGCTTCATACGTTACGTTCCGAGTTCAATCGATTGATGGCAAACCGCATGATGTGCAAGTGTATGCGGACATTACCGGAGAATGGTGCGTGAATACGCCGGATCAGAAAATTGTCTGGTCCCGCAATGAGATCGGCAGCGGGATCGAGGCGCTGCGCATGGGAAGCGAGCAGCAGCCGGTGCTGCAGCAGGTCGGCGATGACTTGCGCATCGATTGGGGATATGTGTACCTGGCTTCTTCCAAGTCCGAAACGACCCAAACGGCGATTCAGTCTTATAAGCTGCGCGGCCATTTTATCGAATCGGGTGCTTTAAGCTTGCAAGATGACAAGCGCGAGCCGCGGGCCGTGGCAGATGATACGCCGGTTATGGCGGTGCTGTTCGATTTTGGCGCTGTAAATGAGACGGTGAAATCAGAGTACGCGGTGCTAGCTTACGACGACATTCATTCCATCGAATATTTTAACCGGCCTTTGGATGCGTACTGGCGCAGGAGCGGCATGTCATTCGAGGATATGCTTGCCGCAGCTTTCTCGCAGTACGATGATATCATCGGAAAATGCGAAACGTTTGACAAGGCATTGCGGCAGGAAAGCATGGAAGCGGGCGGGTCGCAATATGCCGATATTTTGTCGCTTGCATACAGGCAGGCGATCGCGGCGCATAAGCTTGTGCTGGATGAGAACAACGAGGTACTCTTTTTGTCCAAGGAATGTTTCAGCAACGGCTGTATCGGGACGGTAGACGTCAGTTATCCGTCTATTCCATTGTTTTTGAAATTCAATCCCGAGCTCGTCAAAGGCATGATGCGGCCGATCTTCCGGTATGCGGGGAGTGAGCAATGGCCTTTTGAATTTGCTCCGCACGATGTAGGCTGTTACCCGCTAGCTAACGGGCAGGTATACGGCGAGAATAAGCTCGAATATCAAATGCCGATTGAGGAATGCGGCAATATGCTTATTATGGCGGCAGCGGTTTGTTTGTCTGAACAGAACGCGGATTTTGCGGAGAACCATTGGGAGCTGTTGACGAAATGGGCGAATTATTTGATAGAAAACGGTCTCGATCCGAACAACCAGCTGTGCACGGACGATTTTGCCGGACATCTTGCCCATAATGCCAACCTGTCGGTTAAAGCGATCATCGGTATTGGAGCGTATGCCACCCTGTGCAGAATGCTCGGAAAAACAGAGGACATGTCCCGGTATTCCGTTACAGCCAAAGAAATGGCGGGGCAGTGGACTGCGATGGCGGATGCCGGAGACCATTACAAATTGACGTTCGACAGCGCGGACGATACATGGAGCTTGAAATATAATCTCGTGTGGGACCGTCTATTTGGACTTCATTTGTTTCCAAGCGACATACTGGAGAAAGAAATTCCTTATTATGCAGCCAAGCAAAATCGGTACGGCACGCCGCTCGACAGCCGAAACAGCTATACGAAGTCGGATTGGCTGGTGTGGTGCGCTTCTATGGCGGCATCCAAGGATGATTTTGCGAAAATGATCGCGCCGCTCTGGGATTCCTTGCATGAATCGCCTAGCCGAGTTCCACTCACCGATTGGTATGATACCGTCACGGGCGAGCAAGTGGGCTTTCAGAACCGGACGGTTGTCGGCGGATTTTATATCAAGCTGCTGCATCCGTTAAATGTGTAAAGTTTTCTAAATTTCAAAAAACATGTTTACCTGACGTTCGTTATTTGATAATATAATTCCAACATTCAAATGCGACGAAGAGAAAAGTAAATAAATGAATTCTTTCACAGAGAGCTCCGTTAGCTGAAAAGGAGTAAGGGTTCCTTATTGAAGAAAGTCTCAGAGCAGCACATCGGAGCCCATGATCGTTGGGGGGTGGTGTGCCAGGAGCTCCTGTTACAGAGCTAGAGTATAAGCATTGCATCGTAATGCCGTACTTGAAGAGGCTAATATGGCGACATATTGGCGAATTTGGGGTGGTACCACGAGTATACAAATCTCGTCCCTAAGACTGATTATAGTCTTGGGGGTGGGATTTTTTTTATTGGACCAAAGGAATTACAGCTTATATTTAACATATTGCACACCAAATCAGACCGTTTGAATAATTATTTAGGGAAGATCATCCGACGTTGAAAGGAATGGAATATCTAATGACAGCAAAATTAAAAGCAGGTATTGTAGGCGGAACGGGAATGGTGGGCCAGCGGTTTGTTCAGCTGCTCGAACAGCATCCTTGGTTTGAAGTAACGGCTATTGCAGCAAGCGCTAATTCGGCAGGTAAAACGTATGAAGAATCGGTGCAGGGCAGATGGAAATTAACTAGCCCGGTTCCTGAAAATGTGAAAAAAATCGTCGTTCAGGATGCTTCGAAAGTAGAGGCGTTTGCTTCACAAGTCGATTTTATTTTTTGCGCGGTGGATATGAAAAAAGCTGAAATTCAAGCATTGGAAGAGGCTTACGCCAAGACAGGCACGCCTGTTGTTTCCAATAATTCGGCTCACCGCTGGACGCCCGATATCCCTATGGTCATTCCGGAAATCAACCCAGGGCATATTGATGTCATTGCTGCACAGAGAAAACGGCTTGGTACTTCAACCGGCTTCATTGCGGTTAAGCCCAACTGTTCGATCCAGAGCTATGTGCCGGCGCTTCATGCATTGCTGGATTACAAGCCAACAACAGTGGTAGCATCGACCTATCAAGCGATATCGGGAGCAGGCAAAAACTTTACCGATTGGCCTGAAATGCTGGATAATGTTATCCCGTATATTGGCGGCGAGGAAGAAAAAAGCGAGCAGGAGCCGCTTCGCATTTGGGGCAGCATCGTAAATAATGAAATTGTTAAAGCAAGCGCGCCATTGATTACAACGCAATGTATTCGCGTTCCTGTATTGGATGGACATTTGGCTACCGTTTTCGTATCGTTCGAGAAAAAACCATCGAAAGAAGAAATTCTCGCTCGCTGGCTGCAATTCAAAGGACGGCCGCAGGAGCTTGGCCTGCCAAGCGCTCCAAAACAGTTTATCACTTATTTTGAAGAAGAAAACAGACCGCAAACGAGGCTTGATCGTGACATTGAGAACGGCATGGGCGTTTCGGCGGGTAGATTGCGCGAGGATTCCGTTTACGATTTCAAATTTGTAGGACTATCGCACAATACGTTGCGCGGAGCAGCGGGCGGCGCCGTTCTAATCGCGGAATTGCTTAAAGCTGAAGGATATATCCAAGCAAAATAGAGGATCGGTATTCAATTGAATAACAAAAGCAGGTGCTGCTAGCGCCTGCTTTTTGTTTTGGGCGGCTTGATTTGTGAAACGTGGTCTTACGGGTTGTATATTGATGTTTTTTGGATCGCTGATGAATTTAGGCACAAAGGGCATGGTAAAATCATGCGTTAGAGATCGGCTTTTTCCATCTAGAATAAAGGTTTAACTATTTCTTTAATGTTTTTCGTTATTTTTTGCATCGTATTCAGTTCTGATAAAGTAATGTCCCACATGATGACATTGGTATCCGGATTAGGATCATCATTCGTGATCGTTACGGTAAGCTCATCTGCACCGATTAAGGGTACTTCAAAAGACCAGAGTTGATTCTCGCTGCTATTGGCCGAAAAGCCCACGGAATAAACTTCTTTTCTGTTTATGCTAAACGCAATGATGCTTTCCCCTTGGCTTCCTTTGTTGAACAAATCGTCTGGAATGGCAGCATAGGCAGTAATTTTTGCATATTTCTTATTTAAAGGATACGTGAATTCGTTCGTCCTTGTATTCGTACTGCTGTACAGATTAATTTGAGGCGAGAACTGGTTATGGTTGATCGTAAAACCGGAGAGGCTTTTATCCCAAAGGACAGCTCCTTCTTTTTGCGTTAGTTCATTTAAGGCAATGACGTTAACGGTTTCTTCGTCTATATATTTATTGATCCCACCAAAAAGAGCAATCGTTCCAACGGAAAGGATCATCGCTGTCAAAATTATTTTACGGATGCCTTTTAATTTTTCCCGGTCGCGGGAGATAAATCGTTGAGCGCAAAAGCCAACTGAAGCACCTATTGAATTAATGATAATATCGTCAATATCAAACGATCCTAAACGGGTAACCATTTGGAGCACTTCAAGAATCGTAATAGACAGTACAAATAAAGCTATGAATTGGATGAACCGAAGGCGATATAGAAGTGGGATGATGATCCCAAAAGGTATAAAGGCTGCAAAGTTGCCAAACTCAAATAACCATTGGTTAAAGTACCTTCCCGTCGGAAAATGTAAAGGGATGCCTTCAGGAGTCAGACTGTACCGCAACCCGGAATCTACAACGGAAGCCGTCCTGTTGAATCCAATAAACATGAAGTAAAGGGTTAGAGCGGTATATAATGCTAATAGGATGAGGGTCATTTTTCGTAGATTGCCTTGATACATAATCATGTCCTTTCTAATCTAAGGATGCGGCCTTGCGAATGATTATTGGAGTGTCAACTGACGTAATAATTGCTAATAAGACTATTTTAGTAAATAAATCTAAAGCTTGTTATAAGCATATCTTAAAATTACCTAAAGATTGAGTATAATGATTTGTTACCATACGTATAAACGTGCAAAGTGGTAAAATAATGATAAAATGCAATTGTTAAAATGGAGGCAGCATACGTGGTTACAATTGAGGATTTCATGAAATTAGATATACGAGTCGGTACAGTAATGAAAGCAGAGCCGTTTCCGGAGGCTCGAAAACCTGCAATAAAATTAGAAATCGATTTTGGAGAGTTTGGGATGAAAAGCTCTTCGGCTCAAATTACACTCAGATACGAACCGGAACAGCTAATTGGTCGGCAAGTAATCGCTGTAATGAATTTTCCGGTTAGACGCATCGCAGGTTTTAAGTCTGAGGTTCTGGTAATCGGAGGCATCCCGGAAGAAGGCGATGTCGTTCTATTAAAACCAGATGTTCCCGTGAAGAATGGTACGGCCATTGCTTAAGACACCACACTACCACACTCATGGATCGGTTTATTTTATAAAAGCAATAGAATTATGATAAGATCAAATAAAGAAGGTCGAGTACAACAATGGAGGCAATTTAATGAGTCAACGATATCGAATTACCAGAGCGATGCAGGAAACGGGACATGCGGAAAAAACTATATCTTTGGAAGAGTGCAAGCAGTATTTTGCGTCTAAGCCAGAGTTTGCGTACACATCGGTGTTTACCGTGACAGGTGCTACAACGATGTCCATTGAGGGAGATTTTTTCATGTGGAGCTATGGCGAAACCAAGATCCCATTCAGGCATTACGAGGGAGACATTTACGTTTCCGGTACTAATGAAGCCGTTATTCCCAAAATGATTGAGGTTGCGAGCGAATTAGTAGCAGATGTGGTGGAAGGCTGATTTTTAAAGCATATGGAATGAAACGAACTTAATCCTTACAGATAAAAACCTCTCATTAGCAGCAAGCCTAGATTATTTAGGGCTAATGGGAGGTTTTTTATGAATGCAAGCGAATGGTAGAGTAGGACAATTAATAGGAGGGCGTTCATGAGAATGAGCCAACATATTTTGGAAGCGGTTGCAGATCGGATGATTCCGGAAGATGCATGGCCATCGGCGACCGATGGGGGAGTGCTGGCATACCTGAAACGCATTGCCGCCGAGGATGTCGCTACTTGGACGGATGTGATAGAACCTGGACTTCGCGCATTGGATGCGAAAGCAATAGCTCTCCATGAGCGACCATTTTCGGAGCTGCCGGATCATGAGAAGGATCGTCTGCTGCACGATGCCGAGCTTGATTCCTTTCGGGACTGGCCGGTATCGTCTAAACGGTTCTTTGACGCTTTATTGTGCCTCGTCATCGAAGGTTATTATGGAAGTCCTGAGGGGGGCGGGAATCGCGAAGGCAGGTCTTGGGACATGATCGGCTTTCGCCCGGGTCCCGTATCCGAAAGCGATGCGCCGGCTTCGGAAACCGATTTGCCGCAATCAACCTTCGATCAACTTCGTGACCATTATGATGTGATCATCGTAGGAGCTGGGGCTGGCGGCTCGGTAGCGGCTGCTGTATTAGCTGAATCTGGACTACACGTTCTCGTCGTTGAGCGCGGAAGCTGGCTTCGCTACAATCAGGTAGGCAGCGATCATTTGCGTAATCATCGGTTTAGCAAGTATGGCCATAACACAGGACCAGCAATGGATGGTAACCCACGTACGATACTATTGGCGGGCGGAGACGAACGGATCACCGCGCCGTTTGAAGGCGACTACCATAATAATGCCATGACAGTCGGCGGAGGAACACGGATCTACGGGGCGCAGGCATGGCGCTTTCATCCGGATGACTTCCGCATGGCGAGTCGCTATGGGATACCAGACGGCAGTTCGCTAAGCGATTGGCCGATTCGTTATGAGGATCTTGAGACTTATTACATGAGGGCAGAGTGGGAACTCGGCGTATCCGGCGATGGGAATGCCCACCCTGGACGCGGAAGGCGACAACGCGCTTATCCCATGCCAGCGCTGCCGCGTACGCTGGAAGCAGAACGGCTGGCCCTTGCGGCAGAGAAGTTGGGATGGGAAGCGGGGCCGGTGCCTCTGCTGATCAACTCCATTGATCGGGACGGCCGACAGGCTTGCGGGCGTTGCGGCCAATGTGTTGGATTCGCCTGCCCGACCAACAGCAAGAATGGCGGTCACAATACGATGTTAGTAAGGGCTATCGCCACCGGTAATTGCGATCTGATCTGCGATACCACGGTGGAGCGCATCGATACCGAGGGGGGAAGGCATGCCACCGGCGTTCGTCTTGTGCAGCAATTGGCGGGCTCCATCCAGCGGCGGCAAGTGCGGGCTGGGCATGTCGTTGTTGCCGCAGGAGCGATCGAAAGCGCACGACTCCTTCTTAACTCGGCCAGTGATTCGGAACCGGATGGAATCGGCAATCGGAATGGACAAGTAGGAAGAAATCTTCAAGGGCATGTCTATTCTGGTGCATACGGCCTCTTTGATGAACCGGTTCAAGACGGTTTGGGTCCGGGAGTGAGCATTGCAACCTTCCGCTTTGACCATAGCAACGAAGGCGGAATTATCGGGGGTGGGCTACTTGCAAACGAGTTCACCCGGTTGCCGCTCATTCATTGGTATCGAGCGCTTGCGCCGGATGCGGCGCGATGGGGGAGCGCAGGCAAGGAAACGATGCGGGAGAGTTATTTGCGCACCAGCCAGATTATGGGGCCGATCCAAGAGATTCCGAGCGCCGAGTCCAGAGTGCAGCTATCGAGGGCTGTCAAGGATCGCTTTGGCATGCCCGCGGCTCAACTCTCCGGCAGTGTCCATCCAGAGTCGCTTCGGGCTTCAGCCATGCTGGCAGAGCAAGCGGAGAAGTGGCTTTGGGCAGCTGGAGCACGTGAGGTATGGCGGACCCGGCCAAGCGGCGGACTAAGTGCCGGGCAGCATCAAGCGGGTACACTGCGGATGGGAAGTGACCCTGTGACATCCGTCACTGACCCCTTAGGCCGCATCCATGGTTATGACAATCTGTGGGTGAGCGACGGCTCAGTGCACGTGACTAACGGCGGCGTTAACCCGGTGTTGACGATTCTTGCTTTGGCTTTCCGCACGGCAGAGAACCTAGTGAAACAAGGGTAGCGAAAGGATGGGAAAGGCTGCCGCAGGGCAGCCTTTTCTAAGCTTAAGGCAGGATGGTCACATGAGGTATGGTGCATCAAGGAGACTGCCGCTCTTTTTTGTAGGAGGAACATTTGAAATACATACGACTTGGGAAGAAAATCATCAATATGATGAGTCAATTTGAAGGACATGATTTTCCTATGGGGCATTAGAGCGATTCTAGAGATAGTGGAAAATAAATTTAATGTTGGGTAAAATAATACAAGAGAGAGGATATAATAAACGGGCTAAAGGATACGCCAAAAGCTAGCTCTTTTGTTGATATTGAAATAAGATCATTGAAATAGGATTATGCTATGATTTTAATATAACAGGAAAAAAAGGAGACGCAATGACTGAGAATAAAGCGACAGCAGAAGCAGGATGGAACTTCGACAACAGTTATGCTCGTCTGCCTGATTCACTTTTTACAAGGATGAGCCTAAACCCTGTAGATTCACCGGAATTGATCATTCTTAATAAACCTTTGGCAGCATCACTTGGGCTAGATGTCCAAGCACTGCAAAGTCAAGCTGGCATAGAAGTGCTTGCTGGCAATCAGGCTCCAGAAGGAGCGCTGCCGCTTGCGCAAGCCTATGCGGGACATCAATTCGGACATTTTAACAGGTTAGGTGACGGTCGTGCTCTGCTGCTTAGTGAACAAATTACTCCTTCAGGCGAGCGAGTGGATATTCAGCTTAAAGGATCAGGCAGAACACCTTACTCCCGCGGTGGCGATGGCCGGGCCGCTCTTGGTCCAATGCTGCGCGAATACATCATCAGCGAAGCTATGCATGCGCTTGGAATTGCTACCACCCGCAGCTTAGCGGTAGTGACAACCGGTGAGACCATCTTCCGCGAAACCGTGCTGCCCGGTGCCATACTGACTCGTGTTGCTGCAAGCCATTTGCGCGTTGGAACGTTTCAATTCGCATCCAGATGGGGCACTCCCGAGGAGTTTCGGGAGCTTGCTGATTACACCTTGCAAAGGCATTATCCAGATGCTATCGCTGAAGAAAACCGTTATCTAGCGCTGCTTCAGGAAGTGGTCAAGCGTCAGGCTGAGCTGATAGCCAAATGGCAGCTTGTTGGCTTTATTCATGGGGTGATGAATACCGATAACATGGCACTAAGCGGAGAAACCATTGATTATGGTCCTTGTGCCTTCTTGGACGGTTTTGACCCTGCAACGGTGTTCAGTTCCATAGACACTCATGGACGTTATGCATATGGCAATCAGCCGCATATCGCGGCTTGGAATCTCGCAAGGTTTGCTGAAACGCTGCTGCTGCATGAGGATGAGGATCAAGCCGTCAAACTGGCGGAGGACGCGATTAAAGGTTTTATCGACTTCTATCATCGGAATTGGCTTGCGGGCATGAGAGCAAAGCTCGGTATCTTCAATGAAGAGGAGCAGGATGAAGCGCTTATTGAAAGCCTCCTCCGTATGATGCAAGAGAAGAGTGCAGACTTTACGAACACGTTCGTTGCTTTAACTTTTGACAAGCCAGAGGAAACGGAACTGTTCGGAACTGCTGAATTTACCCAGTGGCATGAGCTGTGGCAGGAAAGACTAAGCAGGCAGAAGGAAACAAAAGACTCGTCGCATCAGTTGATGCGCAGCAGCAATCCTGCGGTAATCCCTCGCAACCACCGGGTAGAAGCCGCACTAGAGGCAGCGGTTAAACAAGGAGATTATAGTGTGCTGGAGCGACTTCTTGAGGTTCTTTCGAATCCTTACGCGCACTCCCCTGAACAGGCCGAATATTCTACGCTGCCTGAGCAATCCAAATATCCTTACCAGACTTTTTGCGGTACCTGATGCAGAAGTGATTGGCTAACTAAATAATTCTAGGGAGCAGTTTTTAAATTTTTACGGAAAAGGGCCGATGTATCGGCTCTTTTTTTTGTAGCTTAATTTATAAAGGAATAAAGATTGTATTCAATTTACTTAAAAAACCATTCTCAAAAATTATTTAGTAAAAAAGACGATATCCCGGAGTCATTTGACTAACCGGAATGTCGTCTTTTTTTAAGCCACAAGTTTTAAGAAGAAGATTTGCTTCGTGTCGTGGAGCTAAGATGAAGGATCTGCTCCTCCAATACATCGCTGGCTTTTTCTAAAAACTGTGTAATGAGCGCTAGCTCTTCATCCGAATAAGAGGCAGCGAGATTAACCATCGCGGCGTGGAGCGGGTGGTAGGTTTGGCTGACCTCTTCTTTATTTTCATACAAAGGGACAATAATGACTTTGCGCCGGTCCCTGGGATCATGTTCTCTTCGAACAAAACCGTTTTTTTCGAGACGGTCAATTAATGCGGTAACGCTGCCTGTAGTGAGTCCCGTTAGTTTGGAGAGCTCACCGGCGGTGATAGGGCCTTTTTCATGCAAAATATCTACAGATATAAAATCATTATTGTATAACCCTAAAGAGGCAGCTACATTTTGCTGGTATAGTACGGTACGGGTTCCTAGTCCCCGCATGCGCAAGGTAAAGTTCTCCTGCTCCTGTGTAGGTTGGTCTTGTTGTTCGCTTGACAAAACATAACCCTCCTTTTAAGATGTAATTATCTTGATCATCAAGATATTAGACAAACGAGATACTTGATGAAATGACTTATTGAGTTTATTTTAGCGAAATTATCACTAATTTGCAAAGGGGTGCAAAAGTCATCACGCAGCTCTTAGTACGATCCCTTTGGCGATAGCATTAACTTTAATTTGAGGAGTGTTTCTTGTGAAAGAAAACATTGTGATTAAGGGTGCGCGCGAAAATAATTTGAAAAATGTCTCGCTTTCGATTCCCAAATACAAATTGGTCGTTTTGACGGGGCCGTCGGGTTCTGGAAAATCGACGATTGCGATGGATACGCTGCAGCGCGAATGCCAGAGGCAGTATATGGAATCAATGGGCATGACGGCAGATGCGATCAGCAAGCCAAAGGTCGAGTCCATTGAAGGCTTATCCCCGTCGATTAGCGTCGGACAGCATGTGACGAACCGCAATCCGCGCTCAACAGTCGGGACAGTGACAGACATCTATACGTATGTTCGATTTATTTTTTCCAGATTGGGCGAGCGGATATGTCCATCCTGCAGCGGAAGCATTGCGCCTACTTTTGAACCGGCTGGGCTGCTTGTAGATGAAGACGAGGATATAGATCGTGAGACGATGAGCTGTCCGCATTGTAAAGCAGAGCTTGAGAAGCTGGGAATGCCACACTTTTCCTTTAATAAACCAGAAGGAGCATGCGAAGCATGCAGCGGGCTTGGTCATGTGGCGAGCATCAATGAAGCGGCCGTATTCAATCCAGAGCTTAGCTTGCGTGATGGAGGCGTTGCTTCTCTGAACGGCGTTCATCGCGATATTCAGATTCGTATTTTGGTTGCGGCCGGAAAGCATTTCGGATTTGAGCTTGACCCTGATCTGCCTTTGAAAGGTTACGGAGACGTTCAGCGTGATTTGCTTTACTACGGAGTCGAAAGCGAAGCATTCAAGCGCCATTATCCGAATGTGAAGCCGGTGCAAGGCACGAAGTTCGAAGGGGTCATTCCCGGTTTGTGGCGGCGATACAAAGAGAAGGAAGGAGAGTCAGGCGGCTCGTCAGAGAAAGACGTTGGCTTTTTTCATGAGCAGCTTTGCCCTGAATGTTCGGGAGCCCGCCTCAAGAAAGAAATCCGTCTCGTTCGAGTAGCTGGCGAAACGATCTCCGATGTTTCGGATCGGTCGCTTGGCGAAGTATATGAGTGGACGAGGGGGCTTGAGGAAGCACTTCCTCCAGAAGGCCTTCATTTGCTTGAGCCTATCCTTCATGACATGCCTGCGCGTTTGAAACGGATTATGGATGTTGGGCTTGGCTATCTGTCCATGAACAGGCAAACCGTAACTTTATCAGGCGGCGAAGCACAAAGGCTGCGTCTCGCTTCGCTGCTTGGCTCTGGGCTGACAGGTGTGCTGTATATTCTGGATGAACCAACGACGGGACTGCATCCCCGGGATACGGTTGGTCTAATCCGGGTGCTTCAAGAGCTGCGCGATCTTGGCAATACCGTGCTCGTAATCGAGCATGATATCGAGATGATGCGTGCTGCCGATCATATTATCGATATTGGCCCCGGTGCAGGGTTATACGGTGGTACTGTTGTTGGCGAAGGCAGCTTGGAGGATCTAATGGCAAGCGAGCTTTCGGTTACGGGCGCTTATTTGAGAGAAGAGGCACTTCCTAGTCCTAACCGCGTCCGTAGGAAAGGAAATGGACAGCATATCACGATCAAGGAAGCACAAGTTCGAAATATCGAAATACCAGTTGTTTCCTTCCCGCTTGGCACACTAATCGCAGTTACGGGGGTTTCGGGTTCGGGCAAATCGACGCTTGTGTTCGACATCCTTGCAGAAGGCAATGCGGAGAGAAAAGAGCAGACGGGATGCAAGGAAATGACGGGCCTAGAGCATATCGGCAATATGGTCATCTTTGACCAAACGCCTATGGGGAGAATGCAGCGCTCGAATGTTGCGACCTATACCGATGTGTTTACGCACCTGCGCCAGCTGTTTGCTGGATTGCCAGAGGCGAAGAAAAGAAAGCTGACCACGAAACATTTTTCATTTAATACGCCGGGAGGCCGCTGCGAGACTTGCCAAGGCTTAGGCGTGCTGTCCATTGATATGAATTTCTTGCCCGATCTTGAAGTGAAATGCCATGACTGCAAGGGGAGAAGGTTTACTGACGAGGTTCTTGAGGTTCAATTTGAAGGGTACTCTATATCGGATCTGCTGAATATTTCGGTGCAGGAGAGTTTGCCGATTCTACGGTCAGAGAAGAAGATGGCAGGCATTATCGCTATGCTGTGTGAGGTAGGGCTTGGTTATCTGAAATGGGGTCAATCGGTTAAAACGTTATCCGGCGGCGAAGGACAGCGAATTAGATTGGCTAAAGAGCTGAGCAAGCCATCCAAAAACCATACGCTCTATCTGCTCGATGAACCGACGACCGGCCTTCATCCATCAGACATTAAACAGCTTCAAGTACTGCTTAATAAGCTGGTCGATACGGGCAATACCGTCATAGTTGTCGAGCACAGCTTGGAGCTGATCCGGGAATCTGACTGGGTGATCGATATTGGCCCAGAAGGCGGCGCGGCAGGCGGAAAGCTAGTAGCAGAAGGAACACCGGAACAGGTAGCTGATGTGCCGGTTTCATCTACGGGAATGTTTCTGAAAAGGATTTTAGCAGAAGGACTTTAAATAGATGAAATAGTCATGTGGAGGGAACAACAGATGTTGGCTAAAAAAAATAATGTGGCTGTTATCATAGTGGCGTTGCTGTTGGCGACGCTTATGGCATCGATGGACAACACGATAACAGCAACCGCAATCGGAACCATTGTCGGCGACCTTGGCGGGTTTGACAAATTAATGTGGGTCACCTCAGCATATATGGTTGCCGAGATGGCGGGTATGCCGATCTTTGGTAAATTATCGGATATGTATGGCCGCAAACGCTTCTTTATTTTCGGCATTATCGTGTTTATGATTGGTTCAGCGTTGTGCGGTACAGCAGATTCTATCATTCAGCTTAGCATTTATCGTGCGATACAGGGTATTGGCGGCGGTGCTCTAGTACCTATCGCATTCACGATCATGTTCGACGTCGTTGCTCCGGAAAAACGGGGGAAGATAGGCGGGCTATTCGGCGCCGCTTATGGGATTTCCAGTATTTTCGGCCCGCTCATTGGCGGCTATATTACGGATTATATCCACTGGTCTTGGATTTTCTACATCAACCTTCCGATCGGCCTTATTGCATTTGTTATGATTGCTTTTTTCTACAAAGAATCTGTCGAGCATTCGAAGCAAAAAATCGACTACCTTGGCGCGTTTACGCTGGTAGCCTCAATTCTTTGTCTGATGTTCGCAATTGAGCTTGGCGGCAAGGAATATGCTTGGGATTCCAGCATGATTATCGGTTTGTTTTTTTCATTTGCGGTATTTCTTGTTGCCTTTATATTTATCGAGCGCCGTGCCGAGGAACCGATCATCACCTTCGGCATGTTCAAAAACCGTCTCTATTCCACAAGCAATATCATGGCTTTGTTTAGCGGCGCGGCGTTTATTACGGCTTCCGTCTACATTCCTATCTTTATACAAGGCGTATTTGGCGGCTCGGCAACAAATTCGGCGCTTGTTCTGCTTCCCATGATGCTCGGTTCCGTAGCGACTGCCGCGGGCGGCGGAATTCTGCTTTCTAGGTTTAATTACCGCACGATCATGATAGCGACTTTGGCTCTGCTTGTTGCCGGTATTGCGCTGCTCACCACGTTAACGATTGATTCGTCACGCTTCATGGTCACGATCTTGATGATTCTAGTCGGTCTTGGAATTGGCTCATCGTTCTCCGTACTAAGCAATGCTGCGATCCATGGCTTTACGGCAAGGCAGCGCGGCTCTGCAAGCTCTACGCTCAGCTTCACGCGCGAGCTTGGCATGACGCTCGGAATTACCGTATTCGGCATTATTCAAAGTCATATTTTTACGAATAAATTAACGGCTGTATTTGGCGGCGGAGGCCAATTGTCCGAGAGCATCGATCTAAGCGATCCAAGTAAAATTTTGACGCCGGGCACGCGGGAGAAAATACCTGTTGATATTCTGGATAAGATTACAGAGGCGTTGTCCTCCTCTCTCGTTCAAACTTTTGCATGGGCGATTATTCCGTCTGTGATCGCTCTTCTTGCAGCAGTTGCAATGAGCAAAGAGAAATTTGATCCGGCTTCCGAATTGGAACAATATACGGCCGCACATTAACGAATTGTTATAGTCAAATTATGATGAAAATTTAGATATGAACCTCTCTACAGCGAAGTTGTTTTTACTGTGGGGAGGTTTTTTGTTATTTATTAAAGGGATGCGGGTGCTCTTTTCCTCCGAAGTATAGTAATATGATCTGATGATGATAAATCCAATTTAGTTAGTATCTGGGATAGGAGGTTATTATTGATGAAAAAAGCGCTTATCATTATGAGCTCTACCTTTTTATTGTCGGGGACGCTGCTTTTTGGAATGGTCTATTTGGCAATCGCCAATTATGCCCCGCAAATGAATGGATGGAGTGATCCGCCAGGCAAATTCTCAATGGCTATGGATGCAACAATGGTAAGGGTTCCTTTTACACTCAGCATTATATTTATGATTATTGGCTCATTATTGTTTGCTACTGTCATGATTGAAGCAATATCCGCAGAAAAAATCAAAATGAATCCAGAAAGCAAAAACATTGAAGTGAGTGAAATCGTTAAGGAGGATTAACAATGGAACGAGAAAAAGAAATACAAGAGCTTAAAAAGCGATTAGAGAGTGTCGAAAGCAAGCTTCAACATAGGTCAAATTCTTATAAAACCATTAAATTTATAATAGGCTTTATCATTACGATTGTGGTGCTGTTAATCTTGATTGGTGTATTTCAGTTTGTTAGTTCTTCTTAAAATGGATGTGCTGAGGTGATGAACCGTGAGTTACAGCAATAAAGTGAAAACTAATTTTACGCTTATTTTAGGAATATTATTAGTGATTTCAATGGGGTATAACCTGTTTATGCACCAAAAATATAAAAATGTTATCATTCATGATCAGGAAAACGGCGAAGCAAGATTAGGTCTTATTTCTGATTACGGAATAAATTTAGCCGACAACTTAGAACAGTTTATTAAACATGCTAGCGGATCAGAAGATAATGAAACCAAAAGCAAGCTGGATTCCTTTTGGCGAATCGTGCTTGGCGATAATAAAAGCATTATTTTATCCATAGGCCCTACGTCTCCTCTGTTTTTGGAAGATAGGGCGCCGAAGTGGGGGTTGTTGTCATATAGCTTTTTTCGCATTGATGGCGTAATAACGAATTTGAATTTGCTCTTTCTTGAAAAAGGCTCGTACGCCTTAACGGACGAGGATAAGGAAAAGCTTGAGGCCGTTATATCCGTATTTCGAAAAATTCATAATGAAATGGACAAAGCTAAATATCCTGAACTTATTATTGATTCATTGACCGAAGAGATGATGATTATCGATCCGCTGTACGGAAAGACGTTAGAGCGTATAAATAGTCATTAAAGTGGTGGGAATGGCTTTATTAGGAGGCGAAATAATGGAATTTTTCATTATCACTTTAGTGTTAGGATTCATTTGCATCATTGCTTACCTTCGTGCTATACACATCTCTCTTCAAAAAATGATAAAAATGATGTCTACAGATAAAAACAATTAGAATTAGAAATAAATACATGACTTTGGCAAATAGTAAACAGATTAAGCGATATGATTTATAATGAAGGCTAATGCTACTGAGTTGGAGGGTTAGCTTTGACGTTGCGCGTTGGAGAAATTAATGAAATTAACCGTTTTCCGGTAAAATCGTTTGCGGGAGAACGTTTAGGAACCTGCACGGTCGAGTCGTATGGGTTATACGGCGATCGTTTTTGTGCTTTTTATGATGAAACCAAGGCAGGGTGGGAAAGTTTTTTCACGGCTCGAAAAATTCCTAATATGCTTGCTTATCGGGCAATGCTATTAGATGACAAAATAAGCGTACAGTCACCTGATGGGCGAACCTTTGGCTGGAATGACGATCTATTAGCGGAGATTCAAAAATACGCCAAAACAAAAGTTTCAATGACGAGTTACATGGCGCCAAACCCCGAGGATGCTGATCTTATGAGTGTTGATGCTGCTAGTGTCCTAATAATAACAGACAAAAGCCTGAAGAAGCTTGAAGCCATTTGGGGGAAAAAGTTAGATGCGCGACGTTTTAGAGCAAACCTAGTTGTGGCTTTAAAAGAAGATGAGTTCAACGAAGTTGAATGGATAGGAAAGCGGTTATTGATCGGAAGCTCCGAGTTTCAAGTCGACACTTCATGTGAGCGTTGTTCATTAATTACCATTGACCCAGACTCGCTGGAACGTGATGCTTCGCTTTTGAAAAAAGTGAATGAAGAGCTGGGTTTGATGTTCGGTGTATATGCTTCCGTCAAAAAAACAGGGCAGATTCATATTGGTGACAAAGTATATTTAGTCTAATAAATAACAATCGATAGGAAATGCAGAAAAAGGACCCCCACGGGTCCTTTTTTTACTGGGTTTCTAATCCAGAACCTGAAGCCTAAGGGATCACTTTCCCGTAAGGCTGCAGGTGTTTTTGTTATGGACAAGTTTTGTAACAAAGACACAGTCAAGCAGCGCGAAGCTTTCATAGATTAATAGGAACTTGAGATGGAGGAGTGAAGTGAAATGAATGAAATGTATCATTTTTGCAGGAAAAATATGAATTGCAGAGTTCGCGTCCAAACGCGCAATGGGGAATGCTTTGAGGGCGTTATCGTTGACGTGGACAGCAACAATGTGTATTTCCGCAGACCGGATGGTGTCCGTATCTCTGGATGGTTTGGGTTCGGCGGCGGTATTTTTGCTTTATCGTTGTTTGCTCTGCTTGCCATTGCGTTGATCTAGTTAGCGTTTAACGCGCTGGACTAGCCGTTTTTTTGCTCTGTCAAAAACTCTCTGCAGGGAACATGCTGTAGAGAGTTTTTTACCATGTTTACTAAAGTTGTTACGGTATAGAATACTTATAGATAAACAAGACCTTGTTCAGATCGAAACCGGTCTATAAGATAAAGTTAGCGGGTGGATATGATTGGAATGAAAGGCTTGAGCAAAAAGGGGAGAGATAAGGGTGTCTATGAGCGTGCTTCCATACGATTTGGAGCATGAGAATAGCGTGATGAAGTTAAGCCATAAGGCATGGCTGCTTTTTAAATACAATAAAGATTATGGGCATCAGAAGATGAGCTGCGTATTGGACGAGGACGGGGGCTTAATTGCGTTAGCTTATAGCTGCATACCATTTCGGCTTATGAAGGCGATGAGCTGGTAGGAAGCGTTATGTGTTGGCAAACAGGCGCGGTCGAAAGAATATTCGTCGTTCCCGATTGGCGGGATAAGGGATTAGTTGAGTATCTCATTGCGAAAGCTTTTGAATATCATTATGGAAATGGACGAACGAGCGTCGAGACATTAGTCAATGAAACGGATGACGAAAGCAAAAGACTCCTTACGTCGATGGGCTATAGCTTTTCTGTGAAGCTGGAGCTTTTGGGTTTGGATCTGGAATCATGATCTTTTCTTGCAGACGCAGTCTAGGACGCTTAATAAGTCCATGGCTGCTGTTTTTCATTTCAACAGGCCTAGGTACTATAACAGATAGTACTTCAACTTTTTGAAGGAGCCGCTGTAAAATAAGACTAACGGATCATAAAGTCATTTTAAGCGGGGGCATGTTAGGTTGAACAAAATGAAAAGCTTTTGGAAATCTCATTTTTGGAGAACACAAGGCATTGCTGCTCCATATTTAATCTTTATATTTCTGTTCTTCTTAGCTGGAATCAACCTGCAAGCGGATTCCGAGTTAGGCATAATAGGACTGTTGCTGTTTATCGCGGTAGCGACTGCATTAACGGCTAGTTTTTCCAATAAAAGATGGGATACGATTTTATTTGCGATCTTTAACTATGTTGTGGACAGTATTATTTTTTATTATATCGTTTTGAATGATAACTATTTTATCGATAGTGGACTAACGTTGATTTTTTTTCTTTTATTCCCTATAACCTGTCTCATCCTGCTGGTTGGATCGGCAATCGGATTATTAATTGGGGATTTAAATGAAGAAACAGAAGGGCAATAAGAAAGGAAAGTATTATCCAACAGGCTGCAAGTACGATAGGGCAGCCTGTGGAGCTCAGTCGTTAAAGTATTCAACGCCATGTTCAAACAAAAATACTAACTCTCAATACTTACTCGTTTACAACGATCATAGCAATTAAAATTGTAAGGTTCGAGGCTGGAGTCGAGTGTTTTTGTTACAAATCCTTCTTTTTGTAAATAAGTTAGCAAATTGATTAAATGAGAAGCCGTTTCCGATACATCATGCATGAGTACAATAGGAGTTACATCTCCTTTTTCTAACCGATTAATTTGACTGATCGTAGATTCGATGAACTCTGCATTAGATGAGGACCAGTCGCTGCTGTCGACGTTCCAATCCCACAACTTGTATCCATTGTCGTCCAATACTTTCCGGTAGGAATCAGTCAAATAAGGGATGCTTCCATACGGCGTACGAATAAGATCGGAAGTAATGCCGGTAATCTCCTTGAGCGTATGTTGAGCTTGGTCCATTTCATCGAGTGCGGTTTGTTCAGAAAGGTAAAAACGATGTTTATTATGGGTTACACCGTGCAGGGCAACAGCGTGTCCCTCATCTACAATCCGTTTGACTAGATCCGGCGACTCCTTCATTTTTGGCTCCAGCATAAAAAAGGTCGCTTTCGCATCAAATAACTTCAATGTATCAAGGATATCTGGAGTAGCCGAAGACGGGCCGTCATCAAAGGTTAAATAAATGGTTTTACCGCTGCCGTTATTTTTATCCGATGATTGCTTTACGATAGATAATGGGTTTTCAGGCCTTGCATCCACTTCATCATCAGGGGGTTGCACATTATTAGAAATGCTGCTGCTGTTGCTGCCGCAAGCGGATAAAAGAACAAGAAACATCAAAATAATGGTGATGGGTAATTTCTTCTTATGATTCGTCCTCATTTTCATTACATATTCCGGATAAAGTTGTTTTTTCAAAATACTCATTCTCCTTTTCCTTTTTGTTCAAGAGCTGCTGTCTCTGTACTAACCACAGGGCTATTGTAGAAAAAAGATACCTCCGGAATATGACCAACTTGTATCCATCTTGTAAAATCTCGCAAAAACCGACATGACAGAAGGCTTGTCCCCTTTTTCACGGCGAAAAATAGCGAAATAACCAAATCGACATAGGCTTGGCGGAATTGGCGTCACCAATCAACACAATGGTAAGAACCCCACTAAAGGATATTAGAGATGACAGGTGTTCGTGCAGTTATTATAGACCCCTTTTTCGAGCAGCCAAATTGGTTGTCAAAAGTAGAGTATAGAGAAACGGTCTATCTATCAAAAAATTCAACCGAAGAGGATGCTGTCCTTTTTCTCACACTGCTTTGCGGTTTTAACAACATTGCCATTGATAAAGAGCCAAATGAAGTTGTACAAGAGCTTATTCGTACAGATGAAGTTGCACTTAGCGGCGGAATTGCTTTTGAAGGTCAAGGTAAATTGATTTTACCTAGTTGTTGTTGTGGATTGGAGCAATGGAAAGAGGTAAGGGAAGCAGTTGAGTTAAAGAAAGATGTTTGGCTTGGACATGATCCTTTTCCAACTATCGAATACATCGATGAATCAGTGAGGATTTGGTCGGATGATTACATTGGAAATAGGAAGAAAGAACCGATTACAGAGCAAGAAAGACAAAAGATGTTTTTCATTACATATAGCCATCATGATTTGATAGAACAAATGAATGTCATTGAAATGGATTTGTTGGATTTTTTCAAATACCCGTTGGTTAATGCTTTATCGATGGTGGATACTGGCTTGTTGGATGAGCTTTTTGCGATTTATCGTGGATGGTTTAGGTTGGCAAAGAAATAAAACATGCTCTAACTGAGAAAGTCAGCAGCAGTTAGATTGGCAAGATGAACAGGAGTGAAAAGGATGGAGCTTCGCATTTCCAGCGAATCCAATCGTACGGATAAAGCTTATGTGAGAGATCAAATGTATGCGTACAATATGAAGCATTTTCCCGACAACCTAAAAGGCAGGTACCAAGAGGTAAATCTGTTTTTAAAAAATGCGGATGGTCAAATGTACGGCGGGTTGCTAGGAGAAATATGTTGGAACTGGCTGGAGATACACTATTTATTTGTTGATGAAGGACTTCGGAAATTAGGCTATGGAAAAAAACTTTTGATTGAAGCCGAGAAAATAGCGTTTGAGAAAAACTGCGATTTCATAAAACTGGACACGTTAAGCTTTCAGGCGCTGGATTTTTATCAAAAACAAGGGTATGAGGTGTTTGGTGCGATTGAAAATGCGGGCAGCTATACGCACTATTATTTAAAAAAGAATCTATAACAAGCAAGGAGCAGTCCCATCTCGGGAGCTGCTCCTTGCTTGTTTCCTTTCTAATCCTGCTGGCTTCGCAGGTAAGCCGCATATTCTTCCGTAAATTCGAGCGCTTGCTCGAAATCGGACGATAGGAGCGAAAGCGCCGCGACAACAGCGTCCTTTCCCGTTTCGGTTAGAGCGATGATGCGAGGCTGCCGGGGGATACGCAGCTGAGTATGATCGTGATACACGACGGTGACGATGGTGCCAAGCCGTTCATTGCTCTGAGAATAGACGGTGCTCCACATCCAGCGCTGCTGGTCGTTCTCCTCCTCGTTTCCCCATTCCCTAGAAATATCAAACTCGCCTGGAAAATGCGGCTCAGGACGGAATCCGTTCTCCTTTAGCTGTCTATGGATTGGTAAAAATAAAAGGTTCAAATAGGTGCCATATGCCATATCGCCTGCCTCATGATATGCCCTCAGCAATTTATCTTGATTGCGGGAAAATACAGTTTGCCAGTTCTCCGTCACATGCTCTTCAACGTAACTGGCGATCGCGTCAATTGAGCCCTCGTGACTTGCCTCCAAGTAGGCTTTTAATGGCTTTGCTTGATTCATCGTTTTATCCCCTTCCATTGTATTCAAACGATCTTTCACTTTCCTTTTAAGCTTACAACATTCATGCAAATGATAAGGTTCATCCGATTTCATTCCAGTAAACAGCCTTGTTTTGAAAAAAACATTAACAGATAAGTTTAACCTTTACCGTTAAAATTGAAAAAGCAGACCACCGATGATCGGCAGCCTGCTCTACTCTGTTCATGCATTAGGATTTTAAATCACCGCTGTCGATAATAACGACGTCGATCGTAAATTCCTGTTTAAGCTTTGGAAAATAAGTCTCTTTCCATTTCTTCCTTTGTTCTTCAGACATTTGGTTTCGGAAGTATTGGCCGATTCCCAAAATATCGGATTTATTGGCCTGCAACCTGGTAAGGAGGCTTAAATATCTTTTTCTCATTAGCGCTTCAAGATCTTTTTTAATCTGGTCATTAGTAGGGTTACCTTGCTTCTCTTCAATCACGCCCATTAGTTTCATATGGCTTGTAAGCTTTGGCGTTGAACCGGACCAATCTGCATGGTTGGAAACATGAGCATTGTCAAGCGATACGGTAGAACTATTCATAACCTCAACCGTCCCGCCAGAGTATTGTCCTTGGTAAAGATTGTAGATAAGCGTCTCTTCAATCGATATTTTGCCGACCATTCGCGCTTTGTTCATAATAGCGGAGCCTTTGGATAAGAATGGCGTTGCCGTTCCTTTGGCGATTATAGGGATGGCGGTATCCTCCGTATCAGTATAGATTCCGCGGTAGGCTTCCCATAAATGAATAATGGAAATGTTAGGCGTCCAGCCGGAATCCTTGCCGAAAAAATCATAGGCAGATAAGCCGACATTTATTTTCTTTTGATCATGCATGACTTCTTCAAAATCTCCCGAAACGATAGCGATTAAAGCCTTTGGCGAGATTTCTCTTGAACGTACCGCAAACTCAATCGATTCTTTAATGCTATCTTTTGCAACTTCTTCACTAATAAGAAGCAGCTTTAAGTGCAATAAATCAATGCTTTCCTCCGCATGGGTGCGAAGCATATCTATCGCCTTATCGATCGTTTTCTCGTCGGCATCGATCGTTCTTGTCGAGTTATTTTCCGGATTAGGAATGCGCAAATAAAGATGGACGTTCCCGTTTTTTCCTTTGTCTATGCCCATGACCACGGGAAGCAGCCGTTTATCTATATCCTTATTGTTCCAACAGCCGGTTAAAAAAGCGAAGAAGCTCAAGAGCAGCACGAACCGAGCCAAGTTTTTAATAATCATGCCGCTTGCCTCCTTTTGATCAGCCCCATAGCAAATACAGCTGCCGGTATGACGAGTATGCAGTAATAACGAATTTGCGTATCCACCCAGATGAGCGATTGGACGGAGTTCCAAGTAGGTAAAAATCCAGCAAGCGCCAATACCGCAGCCGCTAGAATAATGGATAGTATCGTAACCGAGAACGGCAGATAGAGCCTTTGAATGACATTGATCATCATCCAAAGCACCAAAGAAGCATATACAAACACCGAAGTAAGCGTGCAAGTAATATAAAACAAGGTCAGTCTATCAAACATGATCCAGCTGATATCGATGGAGTCCATCGAAATGATGGTGGGAAACTGAAAGCGGACGGAGGTTTCCTGGCTAAAGATAAGGATAGGAATATACACCATCGCGAAATAAAAAACCAATAAGCTAAGATAGGTCCAAAAAATATTTTTATGCTTTTTTAAAATGGGGTATTTGTGAAGGGGAATCAAGCCCAAAAAGAGAAAACCGGTATGAGCGAACAGGCTTGAATAAAAATCAGGGCTATTTAGAAAAGATAATTTGGCATCAACCAGCGGATAGCTGTTTTTTATATCGAAATTTCCAAAGGAAGTAATGAACGAGAACACCGTGATGGGCATGCATAGTATAAAAAGAATAATGGTAGACCTTATAATGGTATCGATTCCTTTCCAGGCAGCATACAAAGGGATTACTACCAATAATACGATTGTCCATATCGGATATTCGGGCAGGAAGGTGACCGTCAGCATTTCCGCATGAACCCGCAGGATGACGCTAAGGTCTACAAAAAAGAACAGGATTAACGGAAGAAGGAAGATCCGGGCTGCCCATTTTCCGATTAAATCATTAAAAATATCAACGAGATCCATTTTAGGAAAAACAGCAAGGCCTTTCAAATACACCCACATCAATATCCATTCCAAAAAAAAGCCTACTAAAATAGGCTCCCAATGTCCGCTCTTCGTAGATCCGATAATTTTTTCGGGATAGATTAAAAGTATAGTAGCCAGGTGAATCAAGAAAAAGGTAACTAATGGAGCATATTTAGTCATTTGTACCTCCGGATTTCATGCTTGAGTTGAGGTATGGGTATTGGAACGTCGTTACGCTTGCTATGTAAAAACAAACCCAGACCACGCCGGACAGCGTGCCTAGCAGGCCGTAAATCGCGCTAATAATTAAAATGATGTATTTGAATAACCGTATCATAAACGCATTTTGGTAGCCGACCAAAGTGAAATTCGCGATCGTTGTTGCGGCTAATATAATAATTAATAAATTGCTGACCAGTTTCGCTTGAACGACAGCCTGGCCGAGAATGATCCCGCCTACCATCGTAACGGTGGGTCCTATGCTTTTTGGAAGCCGTAGGCTTGCCTCGATAATCATTTCCAATATGCCTAGCATGAGCAGCACTTCAACTAAAGCAGGGTAGGGAACACCTTCTCTGCTTAAAGCGACGGACAATGCGAGCTGGATACGAAGAACCTCGGGATTGACAGAAACTAATGCCACATAAAGCCCAGGGGCAATCAAGCCAACGAATAGACCAAGCATTCGTATTGCACGTATAGTGACCATAAAAACAAACGGAAAATTACGATCCCCATGCATGCTCCATAGATCATTAGCAAATCCAGGAACGGCAAGCGCGTAAGGATAATGATCCAAAAAGATAACAATTCTGCCTTCCATTAAATGCCGAACGGTTTCCGAAGGGATTTCTGTTGCAACGAAGGCCGGAACAAGGCTAAATTTCGGCAAGCCCAATGCGCTTGATAGATCTTGGACGCTTTCAATCTCTTTTTCTTTATTTTTTTCCAAAAGAAAGATAATGCGCTGCACCACTTTTGGCTGAGATTTGCTGCTTACATGAAACAGGCTAATTCTGCGCGGATTAAACGCCCCTAACATATAATTGCCAATAACCAAATCCTTCGAATTGATTTTAGTCCGCAACATGCTGATATTCGTTTTGATATCCTCTGTAAAGGCGTCGAACGACGATTCGATTACATTTTCTGATTGCGGGACGTCAACATTTCTAGCGATGCGGGGATGAGTCGGATTGATCATGACATGAGTTAAACCGTCTTCCGAAAAAAGGCTGAGCCTGCCGCTCAGAAGAGCTTGCACGATATTATCAAAGGAGTTCTCAAAGGTACCGCCGGTTGTTAAAACGATTTGCTCTAGCGTATCTTTTTTTTCGTTGAAATGAATTTCAAGCTGAAGCAGCGACTTTCTTGTTTCACGGATATCAACAAGCGATTCGAAATAGCAAAGGTGAACCGTTGATCCGTAAAGTGAAAACTGCTCCGATACAAAATCAGAGCTTTCCTGAAAAAACAGATTAATTTGGTCATATAGATTTGACGGAACGATTGGATCCATATATTTTCCACCCCCCAATAAAATGTTCAAGAACCAGTTTGCCCGAATTTGGGAAGCGGGATACTTGCATATTAGGGTTAAAGGCGGCAAGATCGATGAATAATAGGGCAGGATGGCGCGCGGGGATCGCTCTACTAGCTTTGGGACGTACAAGGGAAAAGCCCCCGCACATACTCTTTAAGCATGTGAGAAGGCTTCGGATTTAATCGGTTGTTACGAATTCAAACTTGCCAAAGCGAGAAGGGATATGATAATTGATGGCATAGGTCGGCTGCCAAGCTTGAAATTGCCTGCTGCCATTTGTTCCTTCGTCGATGCGGTAAAAATTCACTTTCCAACTGACGCCAGGCTCTGGCTTGCGCTTGAAATTAATGGCAGGAATGCGGATGCCGTAGCTCAAAATCCCATTGCCTGCCTCTTCGACGATCGTTTGCAGCTCTTTGAAGCTCCATGCCATATCCGTACCTGTAATAGATTTATTGCCATCATTCTCGATTCTAGCGTCAAAAACAACGTTGCGCGGACTAACCTCAAGCTCAAAGTAGCTTTGGCCGAGGCCTTCTTCGTCAATGAACAATTCTACGACATCCTGTTCATATAACGGTTCGTCTTTCTGCGTGAAATCCGATACGATATGATTGTCCTGACACATGAAACGAACGTATAAGCTATCTGCGCTCCAGCAGGCCCGAACCTCCGTTGACTCCAAGGGAGACAGTCCTGTCACGGTGTCCGTTAATTCTACATGGCTGCAATCGTTCCAGTCCACCGTTTCTAATCGATTGGGCAGGCCGATAAACTTAGCTGGTTTACAGTAATAAATGTCGGACGTGCTCTGATCATTGCCTGACAATAGCTACACCTCATTTTTAAATAAAAATCTTTCCATCATTACTATATATTAATGGCCACTCAACTAAAAGCATGAGGAGGAAAATAACGATGTTTGAAGTGTTCGATTTGAGAGAGAGGATGGACTTTTTTGATGAAGCTGAAACGAGCTAAGCTAATTGAGGTAGATAAAGAGGCACTCAAAGGGAGCCTAACTTCGTTTCATTAATTATTATGGCTCCTTGTTGCAAAATGGGCGCAATCACATCTAAGTGGTTGCGCCCATACGTTTTGAAAATTAGCTGCGAATATCCGTGTGTTACTTGCTCTTGAGTTGAAAATCCTCATCCCATTTATACTTTTCGTTATAAATATCCATAACCTCATCGTATAAGGAGCTGGAGCCCGGACTGCTCTGTACGATCCGATAGAGACGCAGAAAACGGTCTTTAGGAAGCTTGCGCGCGTAACGCAATACCAAATAGGGATATAACGAAATGTATCGCTTCATTCTGACCGCAGCGCCTGTAACGCCGATTAGAATGCTCTCCCCTTGCTCCATTTTCAAAATCTGGGCTTCATGCAGCAAAACATACCGGAACGTATTCTCCTTAATCAAGTCCCGCCTGACTTTTGCGATCTCGCCTATATACCGGGCAAGGTCGGGATTAAAATGGTTCATCAGCAGCGGTTCCAGCATGAGATCCATATCCTTGCGCAGCACAAACGATTGCAGCAGCAATATTTGCTCGACGCGAAGCTGGTCGGTATGGACAAGCGCTCCGATTTCACGCAGCATTTCATATGCGAGCGGCTTATCGCCGTCATGAAAGACTTGAATGGCCATTTCCCGGTCATTCACGAGGCCTGCAAAGAGAGTATAAGCTTCTCTCTGAAATAATTTTTCAAGCTGCATGAGTAAAAGTGCAGGGGTCGAGCGTCTTTGCATCGTCCATAATAGAGCGAGTAAAAGCAGTGACCCTGCTGCGAATAGACTAGTCTGCATGGCTGACTCGCTCATCACTAGGCCAATGGTCATGATTAACAATACAATAAGCCGTGATCTCCACATCGACCTCTGCAAAATAGCGGCAGCGCGTTCTTCCACATTTTGCAGGGCAGGTTTGTTGCAAACCGGGCATTCCGATTCGCCAAGGACAGTGAAGTGATTGCAGCGACGGCAAATTTTAAGCTTCTCATAAGGATAGCGTGTTTTAATATAAGGGTTGAGTAGTACCGGCAGCTTCTTTATCATTCGCGATCACGCTGCCCGCTGCTTTTTAGAATAGATAAGACTAGCTTGTTAACTTGCTCGGGAGATGGGGCCTGTCTCCTGCGTGAACGATAGCTGATGACGCTGATTGTGACAAAAAGAAACAATAGTCCAAGACAGACGTATGTAACCATGTGCTGTACCTCGCTTACAGTAAAAGTGATTTATGGAAATCTATCAGGTATACTTAATTTATAGTATAACATTATACTTGGAGCAGTGACTAACAGTGACTATCGGACTAGCATGGGAGAACCGTTTGTCCTATTACAAAGGAGTACAAAAATGAACCGACTAAAACGTATTACACGACATCTCATAATGGCTTCCGCCATTTTGCTGCTGCCTTTTAGCAGCTTAACTACGGCACACGCGGCCAAAGGCGCCTCGCAAATCGATGCGGTGCTGGTGCTTGATGTAAGTCATTCAATGAGTACGAGCGATCCTAGCAAAATCGGCAATGAAGCGATGAAGATGTTCATCGACATGCTGTCGACTAAAGGGGATCGGGTCGGAATCGTGGCCTATACCGACGAAATTCAGCGCGAGAAGGCGCTTCTAGAAATTCAGTCGGCGGGTGATAAAGAGAATCTGAAAGGGTTCATCGACAAGTTGAACCGCGGCGCTTATACCGACGTATCGGTCGGCGTGAAGGAGGCCGTTCAAATTTTGGACGATGCTGCCGATCCTGATCACGAGCCCATGATTATTTTGCTGGCTGACGGCAACAACGATTTTAATAATAAATCCGGCAGGACGCAGGCCCAGTCCGACGCGGATATGGAGAAAGCCTTAAAAGAGGCAAATGACAAAGATGTGCCGATCTATACGATCGGATTGAACGCCGACGGCAAATTAAATAAGGAAGCTTTGGCTAAGCTTTCAGACGTAACCGGGGGCAAATCGTTCTCCACCAATTCAGCCGATGATTTGCCGCAAATATTAAGCGAAATTTTTGCGAGCCATCTTGAGCTGAACGTCGTTCCGGTCGATTCGTTTACGGCAAACGGCAGCTACCAGGACGTGAAAATTTCTGTTCCGAACTCCAATGTGCTGGAAGCGAACATTTCGATCATGTCGTCGAAGCCGGTTGAAGCGAGGCTGCTTGATCCGTCAGGCAAAAGCGTCCCGATTCCGTCGGATGACGTTCTGCTGTCCAAGTCAAAGAGCTATTCCTTAATCAAGCTGCTATCGCCGTCTGAAGGCGATTGGACGCTTCAGGTAAAGGGTGTCAATCGCGATAAAATCGATATAAATCTCATCTTTAACTACGATTTGAGCTTGGCGATGGACCCGCTTGCCAAGACAACCTATTCGAAGGGCGACAAAGTGAAATTCAGCTCCTATCTGGTCAGCGGCGGACAAAAGTTAGCGGATGCGGCGCAGTACAGCAACATGAGCGCGGTTTTACTCGTTAAAGATTTGGACACAGGTAAAACCGAAGAAGTGCCGCTGCAAAACGCGGGCGACCATTTCGAAGGTACGTATAAAGTTGCGGACGAGCATGATTATGAAATCAAGGTGAAGGCGGAGGAGGAAAGCTTCTTCCGAGAAACCGATCCGGTAACGATAACGGCCAAATCAGGGGGGACGGGACAGACGGCACCGACGCAGCCAGCAGATACGCAGAAGAAACCATTCCCGATTGTACCTGTCGTGTTGGGCGCGATTGGTTTAGTGGTGCTGCTGGCGGCAGCCTATTTCATCATGAGGCTTTTGAAGCAAGCGAACCGCGGCTTTGTCGGCCAGATCGTCATCGAAATTCGTGATGAGAACACAGGCGACAAAACGTCGCCGCAATACAAGAAGCTGTCTGCCTTTAAGGGCAAGCTGCTGCTTCACCAGCTGCTGCAGCTGGCGCCTGAGCTGAGGGAGACCGAGAAAGTGGTCTTTAAACCAGGCAGCAACGACCGCATTTTGCTGCAAAACGGCTCCGCTTGCACGATAGAGAAGTCGGGGCGGGCAATCGATGCGACTCGTGATTTTGAAATGAAGAGCGGTGACCGGATTACGATTTCGCTGAAGCAAGTGGACAAAACCATATTTATCGAATATCTCGTGTAAATAGAGCCCAGGAGGTAACAAACCATGAAACCAATCGTAAGAGAACATATACAGCAGCTCGACGTATCGTTAGGCGGCGGGATCGTCAGCGAGAAGATTAGAGTCGACACCATCGATAACCCGATTTTGATTATTGGGCTTGGCGGTACAGGCATTGATGCTTTGCTTCGCTTGAAGTATCAAATTAACCGCCGCTTTAAGCTGCCGGAAGATCCGGTTTCCAAGCGGAAGCTGGAGAAGCCGGATAACGTTGAATTTCTTGCTTTCGAGACCAATGAGCAGGATCGCAACAAAAAATATAAAGGAATCGGGCTCGACCCGATTAATGAATTTGTGCTGCTGTCCAACGCCGAGGTTGGTGGATTGCTGCAAAACCGCAGCATTTTGGAGCCGTACATTACCGATTGGCTCTCGCCAGAGCTGAGCATTACCGATGGCATGAACGGTGCCGCTGGCGTGCGCCAAGCCGGACGACTATTGCTGTTCACGAAGATCAACCAGGTCGTGCAAAGCATTGACAAAAAAATTAAGACGCTGTCGGTCGGCACGAACAAGAAGCTGATGGTATTTCTGCTTACTGGCCTATCGGGCGGAACGGGCAGCGGCTGTTTCCTCGATATTTCGTATATCGTCAGAGGAATCATCGAGCGCGATCATGGCGCAGCAGGCATCGACCGCGTGAATACGCTTGGTTATTTGTTCACGCCGGACATAAACCTTTCGAACAAAAGCTTGAGCGACCATACACGCGAGTATATTAAGAAAAACGGCTATGCCGCACTAAAGGAACTCGATTATTGGATGAATGTGGATAGCAGAGGAGAGCGGTTCAAGCAGCAGTACGGCAATATTTTGTCCGTAAACTCGCCGCTTCCGCCATTTAACCTATGCCATCTTATTTCGGCGACAAACGCGGAAGGCAAGCTGCTCGAAAATGCCTACGATTATTGCATGAACGTGACGGCGGAGAACATTACAAACTTTATTTCCAGCGAGGAAAAGCAGTCTGGCGAAGAGTTCGCCATTCATGACTATATTAGCAACATTCGGACGAACATCGCCCAAATGAACAAGATGTACCCGGCTAACTATGATTACAACATTATCGGAGCTTCCTCGGCCGTTTTGCCTATTGAGGAAATGACAACCTATTTGGCCTATCGTCTCTTTAATAAAATGGACAAAATGTTTGAGAAGGCGCCAAGCCAGGACGACGTGGAGAAGTTTGCGCGCAAGCTAGGCATCGATCTCGAAACGATGATGAAGACATTTGATTCGCGCGTGCCGGAGCCGCTTCCAGGCTTTGAGAATAGCGAGCGCCTCAGCTATAACAACGTGATCAAAATGCAGGCCGTGAACATGGATACGGAGCTCGAGCAAAACTTCCTAGCACGCGCGCGCGAGGAATACATCAAGGCCAAAAAACAGCTTCCAGGCGAAATCGTCGGGCAATTTACCGATCAAATTCGCCGTACGTTCCTACATCCGGAGCAGGGACCGTTCTACGTATCGCGCCTTTTGTATACGGAGAAAGGCTTTTGCTTATTGAAGATGCTGCTTTCCTATATTGAGACGCTTCGTGAAGGCTTGACGCGGCTCCCGCGCGAGATTGAAGCGGCTAGGGAGCAAGCGGAGGAGCGCATGGGCGATGCGAAAAGCGCGTTCGTGTCCAAAGACAAGAAGAAAAACAATTATATCGAAGCGAAAATCAATGAGTACTGGCTGCTTGCCGATGTAGAGCGCATGGAGCAATTGATTGAATTTTATGAGGATCTTCATCAGCTGCTTAACAACGAGAACAACCGGATCTATAACGTGTTCACCGAAATCTTAAACGTACTTAATACGATCTTTGCCAAAAACGGCGATATTCTCACGAACGGCGACGAGCAGGCGGACCATAAAGGGAACAAAACGTATTATTGGAATATCGTTGGGGTGCCGGACATTTCCGATGTCATCAGCCGTTTGATGGATAAGAAGGACGGGGACGATCTGATCCGCGACTTTACGCAGGAGCTGCTCGATCATTCGAACCTTTGGGTGAAGGAGCAGGAAATCGATATCGTCAGCTCGATCTCGGAATTTTTGACCGATAAGTTCGGCGATCTCATTACGAAATCGATGGAAGAATTTCTGGTCATGAAATACGGGAACGATGAATCGATCGAGAAGTTTGTTGAGCGCCATATCGCAAGCAAGCTGGATGAGGAAGCAGTGCCTGTATTCCATCTCAGCAATAGCTCAGGCAATTTGCATGTGCCGTCATGGGGCTTCGTATCGGTGCCTGTACAGGCGCCTAGCATTTTGCGAGGCATTCGAAACTATCAAAATAATTCGATCGGCAAATCCCACTTCACGATCAAGGAAAGCGAAGTGAAAAACCGGATTTTCTGGTTGAATACGCGAAACGGCGTGCCTTTATTCGTTTATACGCCGCTTAAGGTATATGAGGAAAGCTATGAGCGGACGATTTTGGACAAGGAAGGCATTGGGCGCCACTTGGTGCAAACCGACCGCAACAACTGGACGTACTTGCCGTCTCCGATTCCGGAGAAGTCATGGGGCGATACGTATGTCAATCCGCGCGTGCAGAGCTATAACGCAAGAGTTCGCGCCGAGTTTGCGAAAGCGGAGAGCTTCCGTGTAATCGCGGAGAAGGGCATTGATCAAAATACGAGCAGCCGTTATTCGGTTCGCTTCACGAAGCCGTTCGATCTGGCAAATACGCTAAAGCCATTTAATATGCAGCTTGATGCCGCAAAACCTAATTTGGGCGAGGTGAAACGCGCATTAAACGAATTGAAGCGCCTGCTCTCCGAAGGGCTGGAGCTTGAATCGACCAAAGATATTTTCGGAAGCTTCACGGAGGAGCTTGCCCAAGAAAATCTAATTCGCTCGCCGGAGCAGTTAAGCCGGGTTCGCGAGGAGCTCTCGAAGTATGAGGCGATTGCCATCAAAGCAAACGAGCTTGAACAGCTTCTTCACCAGCATCAGGATGAGGAAAAATGGCTGGATCAATTTATCGAGGCGCTGTACACGGATACGATCTGCAAGAAGGGCGCGCTATACGTATATGACCGCGATCCTGAGGAAGAGGCATGGTCGCCCTTCGCTAACTTGATGAAGAGCAGCAGCTATGTCGAGCATGAAGTGTTTGAGGGCTTCCGTCGCCTCGATGAGAAAAACCGAAGCACGCTGATGCGCAAAGCTGGGCGCAGAGTCAATGAATTGACCGCAACGGAGGATACAAAACTGCTGCTTCACAAGCTCGAGGAGCTATTCGGTACCTTCCTTGATGCGCGCGAGCGCCTTGAGTACGAAAAGGTTGAACTTGCAAACGGTGAGGAGCTGCACCGGTTCTACAAAGAGATGACTTCCAAGCTTAATGAAATTCGCAGAAAGTTGAAATAGCGATGAGAGTTGCGCTGGGTCAATATGCGGCCGATTATTCGGCCTCCGAACAGAAATTAAGTGGACTTGAGGATGATCAGAGCAGCATCCATTATCCGACGGTCTTTTTGTTCATCGGCGATGAAGCGGGTCAAGCGATAGAGCCGATGATTCGCTCGAATGAGCTGAAATGGGATAACAATGCCGGTGTTATTTACCTCCATGTATCATCGGGAGAGGCAAGCAGCGTAGAGTCAGCTGCGAAGGTCATGCGAGTGACGATGAACGGGCTATCGAAGGACAAAGGCGATAACAAGTCAGTACGCAAGGATATTGCACTACACTTCCGCGAGGATGGGCGTTACTTGGTTGATCTCAATCGAGCGCTGCGCCAGGTTAGCGATACGATTGCCGATTATGGACGGCTGTACGCTTCCTTCGATCGGCTTCACCTTGCCGTTATAACAAGAGTTGATGATCCGATGAACGTGCTCGTTCCAGAAATATCGCTGCTCGCGCAATCGATTTTTTTGCAGCTATTCAAATCGGTGCAAATGGATTTGTACGGCTTGATCAACGAGCGCGAACAATCGGAGACGTTTGGATACGCGGGAGCAGCAGGAATTGGCTTCCTTCGGGAGCTGGAAGGGATGCAGCGGCTGGATTATTCGTACTCCGCGAACCTTCAGGTGACCAGCGATGGCTTGTCGGTCCCAGTCGTTCATAAGCAGTCCCCGTTGTTTGATCTGGTCTATATATTATCTGACCGGAACGAACGGGGAATCACTACGCTTAACGGCATGTTGGATAACTATGAGATCATTTGCCATATTCTTCTGCTTAAGAATAGGAGACGAAAGGACGCTCAGCAGGTGTCCAACGACGGAAGCTACAACAACTCGTCGTTCCGGAATAGTCTGATGTCCGAATCGGGAAGGCAGGGCTTTGTCTCAGCTGGCTTAGCTAAGGTGAAGCGCCCGTCATATTCGATTGCGTTGACCGTGCTGTATCACTTCTTTGAGCAATTGGCAGCGCGGCTGCAAGCGGTGCCTGAGCTTGCCGGCAAAGAGAAGCTGGCGTATTTTGGGCTTGATGCCGAGACGATGGAGGCGCGAGCAGCCCAAATCGTTCCAAGCGATGATCATCTTGCCGATATGTCGGGGCTCTTAACGAGCGGTGTCCGGTATGAGCAGCTGCGCCGCATGTCGCTGCGCGAGGCGGAGACGGCATTGTTCGGCGAAGGCTGCGAAGCATTCTTCCGCAAGCACTTTACCGATGCGGCAGGCATACGACTCGGTGAACTGAAAGCTGCGGATGAGCTTCGCCGCATCCTCGACCGAAATAAAAAAGATCAGCCGCAAATCGGCTTTTATCAGGTGTCCGAGTGGACCGACGAGAATGAGCCGGGCAGCGTGCTGAACGCGGTTCATGGCCGAATAAGAGATTTGTCCAGAGAAATCGCTCTCGCTCAGGATGAGCTGGAACGAACTGCTGAAATGCGGGTTGAGGATTTGAAATTTCAACGGCTACCGTTTATGGACAAGCAAAATTTGCGCTCCTTCATCCGCCTCTTTTTTGATACGGTTTATCGGATGAAATGGCAGCTGCTGCGCTTGGAGACGGAGCTTGCTCTATATCGAAGGTTTGCTGGCGAGCTGGAGCGCCTGCATGAAGAGTACCGAATGAGAGTAGAACAGATGATTGCCCTTGGGACAGAGCTTAAAGCTGCCTCGCTGCAAAGCATTCGTTCGGCGGATGATTATATCGGTCAGAACATCTTCGATTATTATGAGCGCGTAACGGATAGCGTCATGAAGGATATTGAAGAAAAGCGCGGTGCTTCGGCGTTTTTCGAGGAACGGTGCATGGGGAATATGACGGAACTTCTGGAGCAGGGGGATACCGCCTTACTAGAGCGCTTGATTGATGTTTGCCGCAAGCATCTGCTGAGCGCTGAGCCGTTTACGCATTCCTTCGAGGAGGAGCTTCTGCTGCGGGCGAACGTATCCGTGGCTTACAGCAATCGCAAAGCGTTGACGAGGGACGAGCTGTTCCGCCAGCTGTACCGTACGCTTGAGGATAACGCGGCGATCAACATCCGCCTTCTCGACTATACCCATGAGCATCGTTATGAGGAGAAGTACTTATTCGGCGATCGAGATAGCGAATTTATCCGGTATGCGCTTGGCGTTGACGAAACCTCACGCATCTATAAGCTCGGCTGCGTGCATGAGAAGCGCAGCAGCGGCGTTGAAAAATTGAACTTAATGGGCGGCTTTCATTTAGAGGATTTGATGTATTACAGGAACGGCAAAGTATATTATGAAACCTATTTGCAGAATGGGTACGAATTTCATTCGATTGATCCAGCTGTTCTGCCAGAGCTTCGCTGACCGGTATACATCATTAGCCGCGCTGGTCTACTAGCAAGGGGGAAGGGGCTGTCACTATGCAACGAAAAATAAATGGATTTCTCCTGTTGTTCAGCTTAATAGGAGGAGCAATAGGTTTTGCAATCGGCGAGTTTATAATTGGTCAGCTTTCGGAGGGCTGGCCGCGCTTCGTCGTTGTTGGCCTCTATTTTGGGGTTATCGCTTTATGCATCGGGCTGTTTTGCCTGATTGCCGAGCTGATTGCACCGCGCTTAAACGGATCTTCATGGCGGCAGCGTTATACCGGTTTATCATGGAAGCTGCTAGTACCGGCAACGTTGTTGCTATTGTTTGTTGTCGGCGGCTTGGTCCAGCTTGTTTACGGGCTGCAATTCGGCGGCGTGAAGCCGGTAAAGGATATCGTGCTTGCCATTGATAATTCGGGAAGCATGCTGGAGACCGATCCTGACAATGAACGGTATACAGCTGCGAAGCATCTAATTAACAACATGGAAAGCGATAAACGAGCGGCTGTTGTCGTTTTTAGCGATACAGCGGAATTGCTTCAGCCCTTCACAAGCGTTAGCACGCAGGCTGAGAAGGATGCCGTAAATGCATCGATCGACGGGATTGAGCCAACTGATGGCGGAACAAACTTTAATCAAGCGCTCGATGTATCCATAAACACGATCAAGGGCACGGGTGAAGCTGAACGCGGCAAGATGGTCATCCTGCTGTCGGACGGCTTCAGTGAATCCAGCTTGAAGGAGCAGCTTGCAGCTTATCAAGAGCAGCAAATCGTCGTAAATACGGTCGGTCTTAGCGTTGTTGATGCTAGAGGCTCAGCATTGCTCAAGGAAATTGCAGATTCAACGGGCGGAAGCTACTATGACGTGACGGAAGCAAATGGACTCGGGCTCGTGTTCCAAAATATATACGACAAAATAGACAAGCAGACACTCCTGACGGAGCGCACCGGCAAGCTAGCAGACAGTACGTTCTATACGCTGCTTCGTATTTTATGCTTAGCCATAATTGGCGCTGCCATTGGCGTGTCGCTTGGTTTGGTATTCGACAATCGCTTTCTAGCGGTCAGCTTTGGCGCCGGCGGCGTAGCAGGCGGCTTGCTGGCAGGCTTCATTTTGGATTCTGGCTTGTCTGGGCATATGATTTCGGATGGGCTGTCACGTTTGTTTGCAGTTCTTGTACTGGCGGCAATCATCAGCATATTCACGCTTATAGTTCCCGTGAAGGACAGCAACAGCACGAGAACGCGCGGAGGCGGCAGAAAAAGCAGCATCAATGACGTACCTTCCGCAGGCGTAAGCGGACGGACAAAGGATAGCCGCAGCCATGGATTTTAAACGATGCGGGAGGCGGATTTAAATGCGTTTTATCGATGCAGAGGATGGTTCTCCGGTCATCAGTGGCTTGACTCGCGTCATAGAGGAGGACCGCTGCACGCTGCGCTGGATTTGGCCCGGCGGAATAGAAGCGGTTTACATTGGTAAAAAGGCCGCCGAGCAGGCAGGGGACGGCGTGCTGGACACCCGTCAACTAAAGCTGTATACGAAGGCGGAGTATAAAGCGAATAACGGCTATCATAGCCGAATAGAAGGCGTAGGGCTGTTTGTTTTTACGGTGTATGCCTGTCAGGAGGGAAGTGCTGGATCGCAGCTCATCCTTCAGCCTAACCAGGAGAATCGTATTGAAATCAGCGCCGGAAGAGCTAAAATCTATTATTCGATCTCAAGCAAGGGCGGCCTATTTCGAAAGTTTAAAACGATTCAAATTCAGGTGACGACAGAGGTCCCGGTCGCAAAGGATGTCCTTTGTTACGTGAAGAAGCAGGGAAGCTACCCTGCGAACAAGGATGACGGCATGTTATATCCGTTTGTCGCCCCTTTTGCAGCGGGAAAAAATGTGCTGCCTGCCATCGAGATTGGCAAACAGGATTTTATTCGATTGTTTTTCACCGATGGCCGAACTTACGGTCAAATGTACGAGTTGATTTCAGTATAAAGGAGGAAGATCGCATGGGCATTTTCGATCTTTTCAAAAAAAAGCCGGAAGCGAAGGCGCGTCCGTTGTTTTATGATATTGTCTGCCCCTACTGCTTTAGCAAATTTACGCCGGACGAGGTCGTTTTCCGCGCAGCCCATTCCCGTGAGGATGATGAGGATTATGCGCTTGGGGAAGACGAGGAGCTGAACAAATACCGCGAGCGCTTTGGCCTTGATTCCGTGCATGATATGGAAGCGGTGCTTCATCCGGTGGACGTGCCGGAAGAGCATCGCGTTTACTCCGACCATGTGCTGATCGGCATCAATGACCGTTACGGCGAGCTGACACGCAGACGGCTTTGCCCGAAATGCCATAACGAGCTTCCGGTGACCGCAGGCAAGGTGCCAAGCAACATTATTTCGATTATAGGCGCTTCCCAAGTTGGCAAGTCGGTCTATATGACTTCCTTAATCCATACGCTGCAAAATACGACGGCAGATCATTTTAATGCAGCCTGCATGCCGCTTAACGCGGAGATTAGCCGAAAGTTCCGCACTTATTACGAAGAGCCGTTATTCGAGCGCGGCGATCTGCTTGCTTCCACGCAGAAGGAGAAGATGCAGGAGCCGTTTATTTTCCAATTCGTCTTTAAGGATGATTCGAAGCCGCCGCTTACGCTCGTATTTTTTGATGTGGCGGGCGAGGGAATGGTCGAGCAGGATTATCTGGGCTTGCACGGCCAGCATATTAAAAACTCGGCAGGCATCTTGCTAATGGTAGATCCGCTGCAGATTCGTTCGATCCGCGAGAAAATTAGAATGAACATCGGCGACAAGCCGGGTGAATGGGTGTCCCAATATGACGAGCCGCGCGACGTTGTCCTGACGATGTTCGGAGACTTTATTGCGTATCAGGAAAATAACAAAACCGATATACCGACAGCCGTCGTGCTGACCAAAAGCGACATGCTTCATTCCCTGAAGGATGAGGATGGCGAATATATTAAGTCAAACAGCAATATTTTTAACAATATGGTGCACCGCAATTATTTCAATCTAACCGAATTTGAAAATATCGACGGTGAAATCCGGCGTTTCATCGAGAAGGTCGATCGCCCGTTCAAGGGAACGATGGACGTTTATTTCAAGGATACGGCTTATTATGCGGTATCCGCGCTTGGCAGCAATCCCGTGGATCAGAAGCTTCAAACCGTAGTAAGTCCAATCCGTGTGGACGAGCCCTTCATTTGGCTGCTCTATAAGCTGAACTTCATCGAGGGGAGAAGAGAATAGTGCGCGATTCCATGCCCCGCAGGATGATTCAGCAGCAAATGTACGCACGGGAGAGACGCGGTATTTTCAGATCCACGGAGGGCTATGACACGATTGCCAAATCAAGCGGATTAGACCCCGCTTTTATCAAAAAAACGCTCCATCCGTTTTGTGTTTACGATGCGCCTGCCGAGCTTTCCGTGCGCGGAGAGAAGGACGCTTCCGCATATCCCGAGACAATGCATCTGCTGCATCTCGATAATGGCGACGTGCTCCTTGGCCGCAGCGTTTATCAGGCAGCGGATTTTACGGGTCTTCGCAGTGCGTTCTTTACGCATAACTATATCATTCCTGAGAGTCTTGCGAACAATCCGGATTGCGACTATGAACGCTTCCTGCAAGCATCCTTCGAAGGCAGCTATGATATCGCAGGCGGGATGGAAATCGCGGAGTTAGCCGAGCTGCCCGTTCAAGCGGCTGCGGCGGTTAAGCCATCGCATCGTTCGCTCTTATCACTGCTGAATATCGATGAGAAGACATTTAAGCAGCTGCTGTATGCGGTGATGTCAGCTGTCAGCGGCAAGAAGAAGGTCTACATCGCGCTTGACGTGCCGATTGCGCAGCTGCCAGGCAAAGCAAAGCAGCTGATGGCAGTACTTTATGCGAGCTTGCCGTATGCATACCGCAGGCAGCTTGGTTTTATTACTTATGCGAAGGAGCCCCAAAGCCGCAAAGCCGTGCATCTTACTTTCGTGGAGCAGGGAAGCCTGCGGCTTGGCGATCGAAGCATCGAGAAGGATTATACGTTTGATATCGCAAGCGGCCGGATGATGAATGTGGATTTGGACGGTACGGACCAGCCTTATTTGGATTTTGCATGGGATAATTTGGAGCGCCCGGAGCGTGCCGAAAGCTTCTATTCTTTTGCTGAGCTCATGCTGGCAGGAATGGGGCCGGAGCGTCAAATCGCGGCAGCCAGCTATCACGAGCTTTGCGTTATGTATCAGATTGAGGAAGGCAATGAATCGTTGTATGAAGCGCACAAAACGGCAGTGCTTCGCGGTTTGCTCGAATATTTGCAGCCTGCCGGCTCGCTTGATTCGAAGATTCGCCTCAATGATTTGTTCCTGTCTCGATTTGATTATGAATTTGATCGCGTTCGGCAAGGAATTGTGCCGGATGTATTCATTGTGGATGCCTTTAAAGATTATTACCGAATCGACGGCAAGTATCTTGAAAGCAAAATCGTTACTTATTTTATCCTTACCCTTAATCAAGCGAATAGAATGAACGCGCAAGAAACGGTTGCTTCCATTTATGCAGCCGTTGAAAGCAATCCAGCCTTAAGCAAGGCTTTTTTTACAAAGCTGATGGCGGATTCTACGTTGACAGGCAGCTTGTTCATTTCCTTTCTTGAGAAGAAGTTAAAGGCTGCTGCGGGTGCAAAAAGTGTACTTGAGCTGGTTGAGCACTGGGGGAACGTTCATCCAAAGCTGTTTGGCTTTGAGCCTTTCCAAACGCTTGCACGAAATCAGATGACGGATAAGCTGGAGCGGGAACGTTATTCGCTGCCGGCTGTCAGCAGAGTTTTGGCGCAGCTGCGCGGATTGGCTGAAAAAGCTCGGAATGGATCAGGGCTGACTGCATCCTATGATGCCGAAGACCTTTATCAGGAGCTTGAGCTGGCTGCTTATCGCGCGATGCTCACTGAGCTTGATATGGATAAGCTCACCCACGAACAGCTGGGCCAAGCGGATTTTTTAACCTACAAGGATAAGCTGCAGCGATGGAATGGGCAGCTTCAGGACCCAAGGCAAAAATCTGCCGCCCTTATGCTTCTTGTGATATATGAATGGCTGAAGCTGCCGGAGCCTACGGCTGCTATATTCGGCCGGCTGTCACCGGCTGAGATGGACCGAGTACAGCTGACCGGGCGCCGGCTTCTGGCGGGGCAGCTGGAGCTTGCAGATGCTCCGCGCCATGTGCTGGCCTTTCTGCGCAGCTCAGATATGGAATCGGTAGACTATGCGGGGCTGCTCGACTATTTGCAGCGGAATGCGCCAAGTAAAGAGATGATATATGGGTTCTTCCAGCTGTCGGAGAGACATCCTGATTTCATGAAATCGAGAGGCTTCGTGCCTGCCTATAGAACGGCGATCGTCGGTTATTTTGAGAAATATGACCGTGATGCTTTCAAAAAACGTGGGAACTGGAAACAGCATTTCGATAAGGCTGGCCCAGCGCTAACAGCGGTGTATAAGCAAGCCGCCCGGGAGCTATCCTCGCCGCTTTCAAAATTTTTTCGCCGGAATCGCAAAGCGACGCTGATTACTTCGGTTGCGGCGTTAGGCATTATTTTGCTCGTTGCCGGACTTCTGCAATCCATCGCCGGCAAAAGTGATTCGAAGCTAGAGGGCGGCGTTTTGCCTGAAGTGACGCCTACTGTTGAAACGGGCATAACCAAGCCTGATACGATCGTATACGCGGAGCAAAATGAAGCATCCGAAGGCGTAGAAGCGACGACATCCCTTGTCTTTTCATTTAAGGACGCAGCGGCTTGCGCGCAGTTTGCGCCTAGCTCATTAAAGGTAGAGTCGGCGGGTGCCGAAGCAGTTGAGTATACAGACCTAAAGGTTACGCTTACTTGCAGCACGGTAGGAGAAGTATCGCCGACTCCGACTAATTCCGCAGATGCTGCGGTGACCGAGTCTCAGACTCCGTCCACGAGCAAGCCTACCGAGACGCCGGTTAATGAAGGCAGTACAGCCCCTGATGCAACAACTAAATCTGAAAGCACAAGCACCGTAACACCTAGCAGTCAGCCAGATCAAGGCAGCGATGGCGCGATTAGCTTAGACGACTATCCAAGCCGCGTTGAGGTCAATCTAGGCAAGCAGGTCGATCTTCCGGCCAAAAGCATCATCCGAGTCGGAGAAGCGGCATATGAGCTTATCGTGCTGGATGTGCAAGCCAATTGAATGAACATTTCCGCTAGTTAACTTACGCTAAGTTGACTGGCGGTTTTTTTATGCGATGAAAAAAGGTTTGAGAAATATTTTTCGCTGGCACAATTTACAGCAGAAAACTTGGCGGAGCAGCTTATTCAAGCGGTCGAAAGCTATAGTCGCTAGACAATAATCGAACGATCATTTATTATAGGGTCATGAGATAAATAAGCTGACGTGAGGGAGAATGGACCTATGCCCGCTAAAAATTACGATACAAGCACCAAAATTAGCGTCATTCTAACAGGCGCGACGGGGATGGTAGGCGAAGGGGTTTTGCATGAATGCCTTCAGCATGCCGATGTGGAACGGGTATTAATCATCAACCGCAAGCCATCTGGTGTAACCCATCCGAAGCTAACCGAAATCGTGCAAGCCGATCTTTTTGATCTATCTTTGGTAGAATCCCAGCTCGAAGGCTACAATGCCTGCTTCTTTTGCCTTGGCGTGTCATCGGTTGGAATGAGTGAAGCTGAGTACAGCCGAATTACGTATGATTTGACCATGTATGTTGCAGGCTTACTGTCCAAATTAAATCCAGAGATGGTTTTCTGTTACGTGACTGCCGGGGGAACGGATCGAACGGAACAAGGGAGAAGCATGTGGGCCCGGGTGAAGGGAAAAACGGAAAACCACCTGCTGCAGCTGCCTTTCAAAAGCGCATATATGTTCCGTCCCGGCTACATTCATCCGACTAAAGGCTTGAAAAATGCCCATCGTTTTTATGGTGCATTTACGTGGTTGTACCCCGTCCTGCGCCGGCTTATTCCAAGGCATGTCATCACACTCAGCGAGCTTGGCAGAGCAATGATCCACATCGTGAGCAGAGGATATGAAACTTCCATCTTGGAGAGCAGGGATATGGCTAAGGTTGCTCAAAAATAAAGCGATTTTAAGGGACCGGCTGTTCCTGCCCGCAGCGAAGCCGCTCGATTCGATAGTCATAGTTGTATTTGCACAGCTGGAGCAAATCGAATTTTAGCCCGCGCTTCGGCTGTGTAATGGTGAGCAGCTTTTTCGTTTTTCCTCTAATGGCTGCACGCACAAGCTTCTGGTCATTTATGACGTTCACAATCAATTCATCAGGGCTATTCTCGGCGTAACGCGTCATAATGAACTGGTCATAAGCTGTTTCTACATCCGCAGATTTAAGTTCCAACATTTGAAAATCCCGCAGCATGCCTTCTTGAACCTTAGCTACCAGCACATGCGTTTCCCCGAAGTAAAGCACATCTTGATCGATGGCCGCCTCACGATCGACGATTTGCTTGTCAGATGCCTGCTCCAGATTGCGAATGCTTAGCAGCATCTGCTGCGCCTTCTCAAACTCCATTTTTGCCGCATAAGCCTCCATCTTCGCATAAAGCGTTTCGATCAAGCCTTGCCCACGATTAGCGAGAAGCTCGGACGCCTGCCTGGTATGCTCCAAATATTCACTTTTGGAAATTTTGCCTTCACAGACCCCGCTGCATTTGCCGATATGGTACAGCAGGCATACCTGCTTGGGCATCGTTTTGCAGGTGCGGAGGCCGTAATGCTCCGTTACGAATTCGAGCAAAGCGTCGCGAAAGCGGGCACTTTTGAAGGGACCCAGACGATGCAAGGGAAGGGAAGCGGAAGCAGCGGCGGTCTGACTTCGTTTCCGATTACGGTAATAAACATCGAGCCGAGGCAGGGGGTCTGCTGTAAGCTGCAAATAAGCATAGCCGCTATTGTCTTTTTTTAACGCACGATTATAGGGTGGCTTATGTATTTTGATTAAATTGTTTTCAAGCAGCAGGCTCTCTGATTCGTTATTTACAAGCACAACCTCAATCGATGATATTTCATCAACGAGCTGGGTTATTTTTCTAAGCGTATGATTTTTAGTAAAATAAGAGCGCAGCCTGCTCCGCAAATTTTTGGACTTGCCGACATAGAGAATACGGCCGTCAGCATCTTTCATGAGATAACAGCCAGGGCTTTGCGGGTAATCGCTGGCTTTGAATAAGAACGACATGATTCGCCATCCTCCTAATCGTATGCTATAGAATGAACCATCATGGGCACTATTCGACACCTCCGGGGACAAACCCTTGTTTTATTTTAGCTCCAAAGCAAAAAGAGACCGACCAGATTGATGGCCGACCTCCTCAAAGAAGCAAATAAATGGTGGATTGAATCAGGCTTGGCTCACTTCTTGCGCTGTAGTTATCATCCATTTGATTCCGAATTTATCTTCGATTTCACCGTATAATGAACCCCAAAATACCGGCTCCAACGGTTGGCTAATATGGCCGCCTGCTGCTAAATTGTCGAAGGCTTGCCGTGCTTCAGATTCCGTTTTGAACTCAAGTGCCAGATGAACGTTGTTTCCTCTAACTAGCGGCTCAAATACGGAATCCGACATGAAGAAATTAACGCCTCCAGCCCGTACACAGAGATGCAAAACCTTGTCCTTCAGCTCATCGCTGGCGTTTGACAATTGCCCGTGCGTCATCAGAGACTGGATCTCACCGCCTAATGCCTGGATATAAAACTCGGCTTGCGCTCTAGCATCCTCCGACTTGATAAAGGTTGTATATTTAGCCATTGTACTACATCCTTTCCTCCGCATATTGAGAAGTTATCCTTCTTTCATATTATCATACCGAACTGACCTAGGTTTCTTACGGATTGCTATGTTGAACGGGTAATTGCTATTGAGATAGAGAGCATAAGAGCGATACGAAAAGATTGTATGGGATGTAAGCGTTTAAATGGATTCATATAGCGGGATTTGAAATCAATTCGATTATTTATGTTCCTTTACAATATTTTTTGGAAGGAGTATGATTCAAAACGAGATCAATCACGATATCTTGTATAGCATATAAACCTTAATCGCTGAGTTCTGAAAAAGAAGCGGGGAAACCATAGAGTGCTGATCATACGATCTAATCTCAGGGGTGAATAACTTCATTTACGAAGTTTAGGGCGACTTTTGCGCCCGAATCCGTCAGCTAACCTCGTAAGCGTCCAGAAGAGGAATTATTCGCGTGCCTACCGATATTTTTTGGAGAAGCCGTGGGAAAGTCCTTACTTTCCTGCGGCTTTTTTTGTCCATTTTAGGATTGGCCTTCTGTTAGAGCGTTGGATGAAAAGGGTGCATAACAAATGAACATGCGAACATGCTAAAGGGAGAATGTACTCCAAGGACGTAAAGATTATCATCCAATGAATTGAAATGGGGCATCTTCATGGTTAGCAGATTTAAACGGTTATTAATCGGACGCCCGATGAAAAGCGCGGAAATTGAAGGCGAGAAGCTAAGCAAGCTTAAGGCGTTAGCTGTATTATCCTCCGATGCGCTGTCATCGGTTGCCTATGGTACAGAGCAGATTTTGATCGTGTTAATGGCTGTCGGATTTGCGGCAGTGTGGTATTCGATTCCGATCTCGCTGGCTGTGCTCGGTCTATTATTAGTTTTAATTTTATCGTATCGCCAAACGATATTTTCTTACCCGACAGGCGGCGGTGCCTATATCGTTGCCAAAGACAATTTAGGCGTCTCGACTGGTTTGCTGGCGGGCGGCTCGCTGCTTGTTGATTATATTCTGACTGTCGCTGTCAGCACGTCGGCTGGAACGGATGCCATTACCTCGGCCTTCCCATCGCTTCATGATCATAGAGTCAGCATTGCGTTAGTGATGATTCTGGTGCTGACGATTATCAATTTGCGGGGAATTACGGAATCCGCTTCCGTCCTCGCCATGCCTGTCTATTTGTTTGTAATCGCAATATTTGTGCTTATTATTTCCGGAATGATCAAATATGCAGCAGGCGGCATTCATGCGGCTGTGCCGGAGATGGGCTCGGCGGTCTTGAATATTAGTTTGTTTTTGTTGTTAAAAGCGTTCAGCTCCGGCTGCTCAGCGCTTACTGGCGTTGAAGCGATGTCGAATGCGATTCCTAACTTTAAACAGCCTGCTGACCGGAATGCGGCAAAGACGCTTATTATGATGGGGACTATTCTTGGCGCAATGTTTATCGGCATTAGTTTGCTAGCCTACTGGTATGGCATTGTCCCGAGCGAGAAAGAAACGGTCGTATCGCAAATCGCCAATGCCACATTCGGCAGAGGAGTCATTTATTACGGGATACAGGCAGTAACCGCTCTGATTTTATTTCTCGCAGCCAATACGGCTTACGCCGCATTCCCGCTGCTTGCCTTTATGCTGGCTAAAGATAAATATATGCCAAATATGTTTATGGCTCGCGGGGRTCGTTTGGGATTTTCAAACGGCATTATCATTTTAGGAATCCTATCCGCACTCCTTGTTATAACCTTTCATGGCAATACCGAAAATTTAATTCCGCTTTATGCGGTAGGCGTGTTTATTCCGTTCACCCTATCCCAGCTTGGGATGATGGTAAGATGGTTGAAGTTGAAGCCAAAAGGCTGGCTATCGCGGTTTGTTATTAACACGATTGGAATGCTGACGACGCTTGCGATCACATTGATCTTCATCATTACGAAGTTTAGCCACGTTTGGATGGTGTTTATTTTCCTGCCGATCGTCATCTTTATTTTCTATGGTATCCACCGTCATTACCGGAATATGGCTGATGAGCTGCGGATCAATATGGCAAATGATAAGCCGGTCATAAAAGGCAGTACGATTGTTGTTCCCGTAGCGGGCATAACACGTGTCGTTAATCACTCGCTCAGCTATGCCAAATCGCTAACCGATAACGTGGTTGCCGTATATGTGGGCTTCGATGACGAAGACATTGAACGCATGGAGAAGAAGTGGGAGGAATGGAACCCTGGCGTTCGGCTCATTGTGCTTCGTTCCAGCTATCGGAGCATCATTAGGCCGCTAATGCGGTTTATTGATACGATTGAATGGAAAACGGGAGAGACCGATCATATTACGATTCTCATTCCACAATTTATTACGAAGCATTGGTGGCATTATTTTCTGCACAACCAGACAAGTTTAATGCTCCGCGCCTATCTGTTTACGCAAAAAGATGTGGTCATAGCGACGGTTCCGTATCATCTTCAAAAATAGCTCATAAAAAAAGCCCTTCATTATCGCGAAGATAATGGAGGGCTTTTTGGCTTTTGCTAGAAGTTGCGTTGACCTAATTGTTGTTCTGCGATTTGCACCAATTTTTTTGTAATATATCCACCAATCGAACCTGCATCACGAGTGGATAAATTGCCGTTGTATCCATCTTGCGAGAACGGAACGCCCAGTTGTTGTGCTGCTTCCGTTTTCATTTGTGCAAGTGCTGCCTTTGCTTGCGGTACTACTAATGTGTTTGAATTTCTTCTGCTCATGTTAGTTCACTCCTTCGTTGGATGTAAGGTTATTATGTCGAGTCATTTGTAAATATATACAATCATGAAATTTTTTTTTTTGAAAAAAATAAATCGCTTTGAACCGTCTGAATTTTATAATGAACCATTTGAAATAACTGGTGGATTAATCCAGAAGCAGTGTGATATCCTTTATTAAGAACTATAAAACATTTATTAAGAACGGAGATAAAAGTGAATAATGGACAAGCTCCAGCTATGCTTATTACCGCTTTTATGCTTGCAGCCGCATTCGTTCTCCTTTTAACGCCAATTGCAATCATAACGGCTAAAAAGCTAGGCATTGTCGACCATCCGAATTCTTCTTTGAAAAGGCATAAGCAGCCTACCCCATATCTCGGCGGTTTATCGATTTTAATGGCAATCATTTTAACGCTAATCATACATCTGACTCTATTCGTACCATCGATAAATGCCGAGCATGCGGGATTGCTGCTTGGTCTATTGCTTATCGTATCATTAGGTTTATTTGATGATATGTACGGCATAAGTCCGCTTACGAAGCTTGCCTTTCAATGCTTGGCGACTGTCATCGTATGGACGCAAGGATTGGAATTTTTCATCCATCAAAACGCGCTTATAAATGGTATTTTCTTTTTCATCTGGATGATTGGCATTTCCAATGCTTTTAATTTGGTTGATATTATGGACGGGCTTGCTTCTGGCATTGGCGGGATTGCTGCTTTTTTCATTGCCCTGCTCATGTTTAGCAAGGGGGAGCTGTTTTATGGTTTGTTGCTGTGCGCGCTTGCAGGTGCATGCCTCGGCTTCCTCGTTTTTAATTTTAAACCGGCAAAAATATTTCTCGGAGATGCCGGGAGCTTAGCCATCGGATTTCTGCTTGCAAGCGCGGCAGTGAAATGGAGTGATGTGAGCGAGGGGAACGAGGTTTATGCGCCATTGCTTGTGCTAGGCATTCCTATATTTGAAACGATCTATATTTCCTTATTAAGAATGAAGGCAGGCAAATCACCTTTGCTCGGGAGCAATGACCATTTTGCCAAAAGAATGGTGAAAATGGGGTTTTCGATCAAACAGACAGTGATCTTTACCTATGGTTTTGGCCTGTTGCTCGGGATAGCCGCCTTGGCGGGTACGTTCTACAGCGCTTCTATGATTTATTCCATAACGGCTGCCATTGTTGTCTTTGCCAGTATCGGCTTCATGCTAAGCAAGGTGGACATCCATTCCTAAAGAATAGCCGGGGGGGAACCATATGGCTAAAATTATGCTCGTCGTTCCGTATGCCAAGTATTATAAGAACTTTAGCTGGGACCTCATTCAATCTTTGGCGCTGGAAGGGCATGAAGTGATAGCAGCAGCGCCTAGCAATCCTTATCACAAAGAGCTTGCCTCCATTGGCGTGGTGTACGCTCACATCCCGATTAAAAATACAGGCTTAAATCCGTTTTACGATCTATACAGCATGTTCAAAATGTTCCAAGCCTTTAAGCGCCATCAGCCGGATATCCTTTGCTGCTATTCCATAAAGCCTGTTTTGTACGGTTCTATTGCTGCTGCATGTTCAAATGTTAAGCATGTATTGTTGATGATTACGGGTCTAGGCTATGCGTTCAATGCACAATCAGGAAAACCTTCCGCTTTATTTTCATTTGTAAAAATGCTGTATAGGTTTGCGCTGGATAGATGCACGAAGGTTTTATTCGAAAATGCTGACGATTTAAAGCTGTTTCAACATTTGCAGCTATTGAGAAGCGATAAGGCATTGATCGTAGGCGGCGCTGGCGTCAATCTCGACAAGTTTAAATTAAGCGCAAGGCCGCTGCGGCCGGTCGTTTTTTTGCTTATCGCACGTTTGATCAAAGACAAGGGCATTGTCGAATATGTTGAGGCTGCCAGGCGGTTAAAAGAAAAGTACCCGGACGCCGTCTTTCAATTGCTAGGTCCGTTTGACAGCAATCCAACCGCAATCGATAGGGCAGTGGTGACAAACTGGATAGAGGAAGGCCACATTTCTTATATCGGGGAAACGGAGGACGTGCGTCCTTATTTAAAAGAGGCTTCCGTATTTGTTCTGCCGTCCTACAGGGAGGGCACGCCTAAGTCGGCGCTTGAAGCGATGGCGATGGGGTTGCCGGTTATTACGACGGACGCGCCGGGCTGCAGGGAAACGGTTGTCTCCGGACATAATGGGTTTTTAGTCCCGGCAAAAGAGGTATCCGCTTTGGCTGAAGCGATGGAGAGATTTATTTTAAATCCAGCTCTGATACTGAGGATGGGTGTGAAGAGCAGGGAGCTGGCGGTTGAAAAATACGATGTCCGAGCTGTAAACGCCGTTATCAAGGAAGCGATGGGCCTTACCGCCGAATCAAATGCAGGCGGAAAAGAAAAGGGAGCGGGGTGAGGAACTAATGGCTTTTACCGTAATTGGAGCGGGCGTAACGGGATTATCCTTTGCCAAAGCATTTGGAAATGTTCCCGTGCTTGAAGCACATTCATCCTTAGGCGGGAAAGCATTATCCTACAAGGTGAATACGGAGGCTGGCATCTTTGGCTTTGACGTGGGCGGTCATTGGTTCCACCATCAACATGCCCCTGGCGCATTGAAGCTGCTCGATGGGCTGCCGCTAGTCAAGCATAATCGTTCTGCTTACGTCTATTTAGAAGGCAGGCTGTACGATTTCCCATTTCAACAAAGCTATATGGCTAATCCGGATGTTGACTTCGTTCGGCGCGTAGACCGGGAATTAAAAACGATTCAGGCTGAGAAAATATCGTATACCAACTATTATGAAATGCTGGTTCATTCGTATGGGCGGACTTTATTTGATGCTTTTTTTCGCGACTATAATATTAAAATGTTTGGGGTAGAGGATTTAACAAGCATCGATACCGGCAAATTTGAAACCGTTCGGAATGTGCGAGTAAGCGACAATGCTGCTGGTTACAATTCTTCCTTTATGTATCCGAAGGGCGATGTGGGAGCGCAAGCGATTCCGATGTTTCTATCAAAGCACGCAAATGTCAGCTTAAATGCCCATCTGCAATCGATCAATCTACGAAATAAAACGATGGTCGTGAACAATCAGAAGCGCCCTTGGGATACGATCGTGTCTACGATTCCTTTGCCGACACTCATACACATGATCGAGGATGCTGAGCCACACTATGGGCGGCTGGCGGACCAACTCGTTTCGAGCAAAGGGCTGATTGTGAATCTAGGCGTTAGGCAAAAACCGTTCCACGCGGGCAAAAGCTGGGTTTATGTGCCGGAGATGAAATACCATTTTTATCGAATGGGCTTTTATAGCAGCGTTGAGCCAGCCTTGGCGCCTCAGTGCTACAGCTCTATCTATGTGGAATGCTCGCCCTTGTATTTCGAGCAGAGAGATGACGCGCTGAAGCTGCTGCCGATCATTATCGAGGAGCTGATCGAGATAGGGGTCATCGACGATGTGAACGATGTCATCACCTTAAAGCCGATTTATTTGGAGCATAATTACTGCATGCCAAACCAAAGCTTAACAGCGACTCTTCACCGGTATCTGGAAAGCAACCATATCTACAGCATTGGCAGATACGGGAGCTGGCACTGGTCGAGCCAGCATGAAGACATGCAGCAAGCTGTTGATTTGGCAGAGCGTCTTAGAAGCCGCGAGGCGAAGGCAACCATTGACGGGGCATGTGAGCTCACGTATAATGCTTGAAGATTATCATTTGCAGCATGCTCAGCTGAGCTGGCTGCGTAACGACAGCATGAAGGGACAGAATGGCAATGAAAGGTACTGCAATTTATTTGAGGCTGCTTGAAGGCAATGACGCGGCGGAGCTTCTGGCTCTAAGGCAAAAAAACTTTGCTTTTTTGCAGCCGTTTGAGCCCATCCGGCCTGAACATTATTACACGCTTGAAGAACAAAGCATTCAGGTCATGAATGGCAGGAAGGCAGCCGAAAATGATCAAGCGTTTCCTTTTGGCATATTTTTAAGCGAAACCAATCAACTCATTGGGCGAATTGAGTTATCCGGCGTTGCGCGCGGTCCGTTTCAAAATGCGAACCTTGGTTATTTTCTTGATCAGGAGCATAACGGCAAAGGATATGCAACGGAGGCAGTCTTATTATGCGTTCAATATGGCTTGGGAGAAGCTGGCCTACACCGGATTCAGGCAGGCGTCATGCCTAGAAACAAGCCCTCGATCCGCGTGCTGGAGAAAGCAGGCTTCCGTCATGAAGGGCTAGCAAGCAGATATTTGAAAATTAACGGCATTTGGGAAGACCATGCTCTATTTGCCATTACAGCAGAAGATTTGGCTACTCCGTCAGAGCGGCCGTCAGCCCCATATTAAAACAAGGAGCAGCCTAGGGTGCTCCTTTTCTGATTTCTCCATCAAGCTTGCGATTTCATTTCTTTATTTCGTCAGACATACAACAAGGGGTCCTTCATCATGCAAAAGCTGTCAAAAAAAAATACCGTATTGTTAATTTTATTTTTAGTCATCGTCTGGGGGGTCAATTGGCCGCTTTCCAAATATGCGCTTTCGTTCATGCCGCCGGTGCTTTTTTCCGGAATAAGAACGCTGCTCGGCGGCGTGCTGCTGCTAGTCATCGCAATTCCGCGCTATAAACGATTGCATTTTCGCGAAACATGGTTGATTTATGTGATTTCGGCTATCGTGAACGTCATCTTATATTATGGCTTGCAAACGATCGGGTTAAAATATTTGCCGGCAGGCTTGTTCTCGGCCATCGTATTTTTGCAGCCGGTACTCGTCGGGTTTTTCTCATGGCTGTGGCTCGGAGAATCGATGAATGGCTTGAAAATTATGGGGCTCGTGCTTGGTTTCTCTGGCGTGGGCATTATTTGCAGCGAGGCGGGAGGCTTGTCCGGCCATATTTCAGTTGCAGGCATATTGCTTGCCCTCGGATCTTCGCTCAGCTGGGCTTTGGGTACGATTTACGTGAAGAAGAAGGGGCCAAGCGTCGATCCGATTTGGCTTGTTGCGCTGCAATTATTGATCGGCGGTCTGTTTATGACATCTTTGGGTTCAGGCGTGGAAAGCTGGTCCGACGTCCATTGGACGCCAGCGTTCATGATGACACTGCTGTTCATTTCCGTTTTTGTCATCGCGATCGGGTGGTTGGTTTTCTATAAGCTAATGGATTCTGGCGAGGCAAGCAAGGTAGCGTCCTTCACGTTTCTGATTCCGCTAATCGCGATTTTAACCGGAACTTTATTTCTTAACGAACCGTTTACCGCCACGCTTTTGCTTGGCTTAGTATTCATTCTGCTCAGCATTTATTTTGTGAATCGGAAGGCATAAATACTTTTTTGTTCATTAGGCTTTTCTTCCCGGTTGGAGGAAAGGCCTATTTTACTATTGCATCCTGTTTCGAAATCGCATAACGTGTTTATTATCCTAATAGAATGAAACTAAACATATACAGAAAGGGAAGTGATTGCCTATGAAAAAAGTAACATTTTATGCATTTAGTTTGATCTTGGCATTTGTTTTCACAACATCGGCATGGGGGGCATCCACTGCCAGCGCGGCTGCTAAGAAAGAGTATTTAGTTATTTCTGAGAATGTTTTTTACTACGGACAATTGAAAAATGGAAAGCCAAATGGAAAAGGTACAATGACTTGGTATCCTTCAAAAACGTATTCCGGAGATTGGGTTGATGGCAAGCGGACTGGAAAAGGCAAGTTTGTTTACAGGTACAAGAGTGACAGAAATGATTTTGTTATTACATATGATGGTGAATGGAAAAATGATTTGAAAGTAGGAAATGGCTCGTACTTTACGAAGGTTGCAGATCATAATGGAAAGGTTGAATCACATAAGGTTCAATTTGGCACTTTCAATAACGATCGTTTTGCTGCAGGTTTTTCAGTTGCCCATTCAGTAGGTGATATTCCATACAGCTTTAATTATAAGGATTCCAGAGTGAACTTGCAGTTATTTGGGACGAATGCGAATATGAAAAAAGTATGGAAGGAAGGAAAGTTCGATACGATACAGTATACGAAGGATGGAGTAACAAAGGAATATAAAGCATCTTTAAACCAAAACTATGACCCTTCAACCGTGAAGAAAAACAAGGCTGTGCTTAAATCGCTGCAAGGGATGCAAGCTGAAATCAATCCGTATCTAGATAAATTGGAGCGCTTGTCCAAACAGGTTCCTTTGACTTAATATTTAGTTAGTCAGCATACCAATGACTCCTTTTTGAGAAGGGAGTCATTTTTTTGTCAGAAATCGCATGGACCGCGAGTCTATAGAGTAGGTCAACTTTATTTTGCGAGGAGTATGAACTTGATTAACTTGGATGACAATGAGCAAAAATGGGATCAGCTTGAGGATGGGGAGCTAGTTAGGCATGCGCAAGCTGGCAAGCATGAAGCTTTTGGCGAGCTGGTTAGAAGGCATAGAGCGCAGTTTTACGGCTACGCCAAAACCATTACGCAGGAATCGTTTCTGGCTGAGGACATCGTGCAGGAGGCTTTGATCAGAGCCTTTATGCATCTTGGGAAGCTAGTGGAAATTGAGCGTTTCTTGCCATGGGTTCACCGCATCGTACGCAACCAGGCCATGACCAGGCTAAAGAGCAGCCCTGTTAGCAAGGAACGGACATTCACGGAGCTTGCGCTAATGCCGTCGAAGCTGGATAGCGATGCCGATGGTCTGAGCGGTCTGGATAGCATTTTGCGCCGTTTGAATCGTTCGGCTGAGGAGCGATCATCCGGGCAGGAGCTTCCGGAGGAGCGACTCATGCAGAAGGAGACGCTGCATGTGCTGACGCAGATCATTAGCTGCCTCAAGCCAAGGGAGCGGGTTATCTTCGAATCCCATTTTTTTGACCAGCTGTCGCCGCCGGAGATTGCGAAGCTGTTCCAGCTTTCATCCGCCAATGTATATCAAATTATTTCGCGATCTCGGAAAAAAGTGATGCAGGAACGACTCCGCGTAACGGTTGACACCTATGTTAAGACGAGAAGGGATATGGGATGGATGAGCAAAGCGATTTTACCGAATAGCGATACTTTTGCGAACGCGAGGACATGGAACACGGCAGTAGATTCTTTGTATGCGATGCTGAAATACACGAATAAAGAGCTGACCTATCCGATGGTCATGGGTTTGACGGGCCAAGCATTCCGAATCAATATCGTTCCGGAGAGCATTCATATCGCGGGGCCAACTGCCTATCCGTTTGGCGAAGTAATGGTTCGTGGATTAAAAAACGCAGGTTACCGCGCCAAATTTGTTGATGGCATGAATACGGCTATTGGCCCGAATACGAACTTAATCGACCAAACGTTAATCGGGAAGGACGCCATGGTTAAAAGGGAGATCCATCATGCGCTGCCAGATGCGCTCGACTTGATCCATCGTTCGATAAAGCAGGGTTACCCTGTGCTGGCTTGGGATCTTTTTTTTCCTGAGTTTGGCCTTATTTATGGCTATGACGATGAAGAAAGACTGCTTCACGCCTATGAGTGCTGCCGGTTAGATACGCTTGCTTATGAAAATTTGGGCCGCAGCGTGCTCGAGGAGATTTTTGTCTTAGCGCTTGATGAGCCGATTGAGAGCAATCGGAAGGAGCAGCTGCGCCTAGCCTTGGAAATGATCGTGGAGCATTACGATGGGGAGCCTTCGAGCATCACTGCAAGCTCAGTTAAAGGCATTCAAGCGTACGATGTATGGTGCGATGCATTCCGGGCGGGAACGGTGGAGCCAAACGGCAATGCCTACAATATTGCGGTTATTATGGATGGGCGCAAGCAAGCAGCGCCATTTCTGAATGAGATGTTGACGAGCTGGCCGGAGGCTTCGGAAGAAGATATTCAAATACGGGAGCTATTGCGGGAAGCGGCGCAGCAATACGAGCAGATAGCTTCCAATTACGAAGCGCTGCATCACATGTTTCCTTTTCCGGAAGGCGGGGAGCCTAATAACGATTTGTATGCGAGCAAATCGATAGGGCTGCTTCAAGCGATTAAAAAGCAGGAAGAAGCGGCGGTTAAGAGCTTCCGCAATCTATTGGATCAACTAAAATAGCTGCCTATGCGACAAGCCCAAAGAGGATTAATCTCTGCGGCTTGTCGTTTTTTCTATCCATTTACATGAAGGAAGAAGTTCTGCAATAGGAGTCTCAACCCAGTTGGATCGCTAAGCATAGGCAAATGTCCGGTCTCTAAACGTTGAACGTATTGAGGGGAAAGATGAGAGGCCATTTTATTTTGGAGGGCTGGCCCAAATTCCTTATCCTTGATTAGCTTTACGTACAGCTTTGGTACGTCCGGGATGGAAGCATCGACACGATCTGTATACACACGCATGGACTCCGGAATAAAGCCATTCGTAATTTCCAATGCTTGCTCTGGCGTAAGATCGTTGCATAATCCTGTACGCATCGCGGACTCTGGAGGTTTTGTGCCCATTATCCGCATAATAGCAGCCAGTAGAATCCGTTTCGGAAAAGGCAGAACCGATAGAAATGAACCGCCATTTCTCGGAATGGCTGCTCCAACAGCGACAAAACCGACCAGGCGATCGGCAAATAAGGAAGCGAGCCTAAGCGCAAGAACGCCTCCAAGCGAGTGTGCCACTAAAATAAACTTATGCACTCCCCACTCATTCACCTGCTTTTGCATATGAGTCACATAATCCGCCAAAGCAAGCTCTTTCCTTGCTTCAATCGTACCTTCCCTAAGCGGAAAATCAACCAGCAAGCATGGGTGCTCCAATCCATCGGCCACCTTGCTCCAGATGCCGCTCGCAAGCCCGGCTCCATTCACAAATACGAACCCTACCGTTTGTTGGTTATGCTTTTGTGTTGTCATCGCCATTCCTCCACTGATCATCGTTTGAACTCGAATACAACTTGATGGTATCATTTAAATAAGACAGTTATTGTCTTATTTGTGGAATAAAATCAAAGGATCGAGTGAGAGCGGGGGGCTGCCTATGCAAAAGTCACAGCGATTAATTCAGCTTATTATGAGGATCAATGCGAAAAAGTCTTTTACCGTCGGAGAGCTGGCCGATGAATTTGGGCTGTCCAGCCGGACGATTACAAGGGATTTGCAGGAGCTGAGCGAGCTTGGCGTGCCGATCTATTCTATCCAGGGCAGAGGCGGCGGCTATAAGCTGCTGCAAGAAAGATTGCTTCCGCCGATCAGCTTCTCGGAAGGCGAAGCAATCGCTATTTTTTTCGCGTGCCAGTCTTTGGAATACTTTGGCTCTTTGCCTTTTGGCGAGGGGGCAGGCTCAGCGCTGCATAAGTTTTATCATTATCTGCCTGCCGACATAAGGGAGCAGATTGACCGCTTAAAAAATAGAGTGATGATCTATAGCCCGCATCGGCAAATGTCACCGGAAGTGCTTCAAACGTTGCTGCAGGCGATTATGGTTCGCAGCGTCGTTACGATTGAATATCGCTCGGGGAGCAGCACAACGAAGCGGGATATTCAGCCGATCGGCCTTTATGCGAGCTCCGGTTATTGGTACTGCCCTGCCTATTGCTTTGCACGTGAAGAAATAAGACAGTTCAGAGCTGATCGGGTACTAGCCGCATCGCTCAATGATTCGATCCCATGCAAGGAAGATATCGAGCGCCAAACGCTGTTGCATGTACCTCAGAAAAGCCATTTGGAACAGATTAAGCTGCTGCTGGCATTGACGCCAAGAGGAGTATGGCAGCTCGAATCCGATGCCCGGTTTGCTCCTTATATCGAGCGCGCAGAGGATGGAAGCGGAACAGCAGCGATTCAAATCGCGGCAGAGGATATGCCTTTTTATATCGATAAGATTTGGAGGCTGGCAGGAGACGCTATAATTAAAGAGCCTTTGGAAGCCGTTGCATATATGAAGCAAAAGATCGAATTAATGAATCGGCTGTATTAAACGCTGTCAAGTACTACACAAACATGGTACTAGGTGGACGCTCCGAACTCGTATATAGTTGAATTATACGACTGAAGGCGGTGAATACGTCCGGTGAAGATGCTTACACCAAGCAGGAAACGAGAGCTTCAACAGAAGGCAAACATCCTAAAGCGGCACGAGATTTACGCCTATCAAGCGGCCTATTATTTGCTCGAGAGCGAACCGCTTGCTGCCGTGACGGCAACAAAAGCGCTTATCGCGATTATGCAGGATGAATCCTTTTTTCAGCTTACCGAGCCGCTTCAGCAGAAGAGAGTCAAGCAAGCGGTCATGAAGCAGTCGCTTCTCACGATGTCGGCTGTGCTGCAGCCATCCGTTTAAACCCGAATGAACCACGCGTCCTGCGCCCCAGCAGCTATTCAATTCAGATACTTACCCAATAAATAGATAGCGCTGCCTTCCTCAGATGGAACTATTCTCGCTCATGCTGCTTTTATGCTATAGTCGAAGAGAATCTTTGTCGAAGGGAGCTGCTAAGCCAAATGATTATTGATCTTACCCATACGATCCAGCATTTAATGCCGGTGTATCCGGGCGATGCGGACACCGTATTGGAGCAATCCAAGCATATTAGCCAGGATGGTTACAACAATCATCAGCTGTCGATCAACATGCATGCCGGCACTCACATTGATGGGCCGATGCATTTATTGGACGTTCAGCAGTATATCGATGAATTTCCCGTGGAGCAATTCGTTGGCGATGCCGTCTTGCTGGACGTACGTGGCGTTAGCGCGATTGCCTATAAAGAAGAATACGAAGAGCTGATCAAAGAGGAACAAATCGTCATCGTATATTCCGGCCATGGGGAGCTGTATGGCGAGCCATCTTACTTTACGGATTATCCGGTGCTGAATGGGCAATTTGTAGACTTGCTTATTCGGAAAAGGGTGAAAATGATCGGCTTGGATACGCCTTCTCCCGATAAATATCCATTTGACATACATAAAAAACTTTTCGAGAATCATATTCTCATCATCGAAAACTTGAAGCACGTAGAGCGGCTCGCGGGCATTAGCGCCTTTGAGATCATCGCGCTGCCGCTTCGTATACAGGCGGATTCATCAATTGCTCGCGTCATCGCGCGGGTGAAGTAGCGAAGGGCAGCTGTCATGTTATAAGATAAGTGTTGCAAGGCAATCATTAATCGATGGAGAAAAAGGAAAGAGGAGGAGTTTCATAACATGGACATTATTTATCATGGTCACTCTTGCATTCAAATCATCTCGGGAGGCAAATCCCTTATTATCGATCCATTTCTTAGAGGCAACAGCTTAGCTGTTACAAAGCCCGAGGCTATTCAGACGGACGCGGTTTTGCTGACGCACGCGCATGTCGATCATATTTTGGATGCTGACCTGATTGCCAAAAACAATGATGCGCCGGTAGTGGCGATTGCCGAGCTTGCGGCCTATATGTCTTGGAAGGGTGTCAAAACGATTGATATGAATATCGGCGGTACGGTGGATCTTGGATTCGCAAAAGCGAAAATGGTACAAGCCTTCCATTCCTCGGGCATCGTGCTGGAAGAGGAAAAAACGATCTTGTATGGAGGTATGGCTGCAGGTTATATCGTAAGCATTGATGGCGTTAACATTCTCCATGCTGGAGATACGGCTTTGTTCAGCGATATGAAAATGATCGGCGACCGCCATGCTATCGACATCGCGTTTATTCCAATCGGGGACCACTATACGATGGGTGCAGAAGACGCCCTTCAGGCGGCAGAATGGTATAATGCAAAGCTGGTTGTGCCTATTCATTACAATACATTCCCTGTTATTCAGCAGGAAGCAGATCATTTTGTGCGGCAGCTTGAGAGCAAGGGGCTTAAAGGAACAGTCTTAAAGCCAGGCGAGAGTATTTCGGTCTAAACGCCCCTGCCGAGAAGAAACAGGATTTTTGTTGGAAAAAAATATTATTCGACTTCGCGCTTCGACAACGTTTTAGTTGCCTCAGAGCTATACTTAACAGGTACTATTTCATCGACAGCGGAGGGTTGCTCATGAATAATTCGAATTTAAATTTTCGGAAAAGAATTGTATGGTTCATTAACAGCGAGATCGAGCGTGTACTTACTAACCTTAAGAACGGGTCCGTTAATAAGGAGTATGCATTAGGAAGCTTTAATACCCTTTATCAGATCGCCTCGTCGACGAGAGATGCTGACTCAATGATCAGCTTATGCCAGATTATGGATAAAATTAGAGATTCTAATCATCGAACAGGCTTATTTCATTTTACAGAAGCGCGCTCGGAATCTTTTTATTAAAAATGACGTTTTCATAGTTGCTATCAAAGAAAAGAGACCGGGCACGGTCTTTTTTTTTTGTTATAAATGAAATCTGAATATTTTCTCATGAACAAAATCGTTTCAAACTTCCCCATTTGGTTAAGTATTGCGTAAGCAAACTTACTCAACCAGCTGAAAGGGGAAATAAACGGATGAAAAAGAATAACGAAAACCGCAGCGCAGCCAAATTGATCATGATCGCAATGCTGAGCATTGCTGTCGTATTTACCGCCTCAGCGTGCAATAATGACGCGAATGTAAATGATGACGGGAATAGCAATGCCATAACGGACGGCGTGAATAATACGCCTGAAGAGACGATGGATCCGGCAGCAACCGATGAGGCGACTACGCCATAATTTGAATGTTTAATCGTATAGAAGAGCCCTCTGCCCGGCTGAGAGTAACGATTAGTTACTGTCTTCCTAGCAGAGGGTTCTTTTTATTAGATAGCTGAAATGCAAGCTATTAAGGATGAAAAAGAGAAGAGGCTGGACTTCTATGGGAAGTCTGATAATATGGGAACAAGACCTCCCTGCGTAGAGGTCTATATTTTTATAAGGAGGAGCAGAATATGGTTCAATCAAATGTTCGAGGATTGTTGCCGCGCAATGAGTCTTTAGGAGGTGAAGTCTACTATGAACCATAGTGTTCAAGCAGGCAGCTTTAGAGAGCAGCTCATTCATCAGCTCATCGTCCTCGGCGAAGAGAAACATGCGTTTCTCGACGCTTATTTCCCTAGGCAAGGCGTAGAGCGTAAGCAAACGCAGCAGCTTCTTGCAGAGTATGTGCAATTTATTGAGAACGAGCTTGCCGATGTGCAGACAGGTTTGCCGCCTGCTGTTTTTATCGGCTGCGAGGTTACGATCGATTATATCGATTACCAAATGAAGGATACGTTTAAAATCGTATATCCGATGGATGCCGACCCTGAGCAAAATTGCATCTCATTCTTGTCCCCGGTAGGTAAGCAACTGCTGATGACCCGAAGAGATGATATAATAAACGTTGCTACGCCAGCGGGCGCCATGCGGGTTCGCATGCTGCATATCCACTAATAAAAAAACCGCCGGATCCTAGGATACGGCGGTTTTTGTGCGGGCTAGCCTTTTTTGATTTGAAGGCGAATGACATTCCACGAAGCTTTGCCAAGCGTGGCTTTCACATGACCGTTATCCGCTTTAGCGGTGCCGCGGCTATGAGGAACGACGTTGCCTGGATTTGCTTTGGTGTTGCTTGCTTTCAAATCTTCATTCTCCAAAACGATATGCTCAGTAATGCTGACCTCGCCGAAGCTGCGAACGTCAACGTCAAGCTCGAGACTCTCCGACAAATGGCGATTGACAGCAAAGATCGTTATTTCGCCCAGCTCTTCATTGAAAACGCTAATTGCTTCGAGGTAAGGGACATCCGTAAAATCTTTGGAGTCGTATTTTGGCGAAGAGGTAATCGGGTGAAGCACTGTACCTCTTCCATATAGTGAAGCATGTAGATACGGGTAATAAGTAGTTTGCAGCCATAGCGGCCCCCCGTTTTCCGTCATAATCGGCGCAATGACGTTAATCAATTGCGCGATGCATGCCATCTTTACGCGGTCAGCATGCTTAAGCAGCGTAATCAGGAAGCAGCCTACTGCCAGCGCATCCTCAAGCGTATACACATCCTCAAACTCTGGCGGCGCTACCTGCCAGCGCTCAGCGGCGCGGCTTGTACCGATCGAGTTCCATACATTCCATTCATCGAGCGACAGCATGAGCTTCTTCTTGCTCCGTTTCTTCGCTTTCACATAGTCGCAAATAGCGGTAACGCTGTAGATGAATTGATCCATATCAAGCGACTTCGCGAGGAAGTTGGATGAATCGTTCTCGTTGTTGTTGTAATAGGTATGCAGCGACAAAAAGTCGACTTGATCGTAAGTGAGATCCAGCACCGTAGCTTCCCAATCCGCAAAGGTGCTCATGCCGCTCGATGAGCTTCCGCATGCGACCAGCTCGATGGTTGGATCAACCCAGCGCATCGCTTTGGCCGTTTCGTTCGCAAGCCTGCCGTATTCCACAGCTGTTTTTGCCCCGATTTGCCATGGACCGTCCATCTCATTGCCTAGACACCATGTTTTGAATTTATGCGGATCTTTGTAGCCATGCGAGATTCGGAGATCGCTGTAATATGAGCCTGACGGATGATTGCAATATTCAACAAGATTGCGGGCGGCATCAACGCCGCGTGTGCCAAGATTGACGGCCATCATGACCTCAGATCCGACCAGCTTCGCCCAGTCCGCAAATTCATTTGTCCCCATTTCATTGGTTTCAGTCGTCCACCAAGCGAGCTCAAGCAGCCGCCTGCGCTCCGCCTTGGGGCCAACGCCGTCCTCCCAGTTGTAGCCGGACACAAAGTTGCCGCCCGGGTAACGAATGATCGGAACATTTAACGACCGTATCGCCTCAAGCGCATCACGGCGGAAGCCATTTTCATCTGCCGTTGAATGGCCGGGCTCATATATGCCCCCGTATACCGCACGTCCCAAGTGCTCAATGAAGGAGCCATACAGCCTAGGATCGACCTCGGAGACGGTAAAATTTTTATCGATAAGCATCGTTGATTTCATAGACATGGTAGATGAACCTCCTAGTTGAATTAGTAAATTAATTAATTCATAAGTGTTGATTTCGTATTTAATATTTATCATAATAAATAAATGCATGCAATATGAGAGAGTAGGATTAACTAAATTACTAATTGTAAAGCGGGTGTGAACATGTATTTAACGACGGATACGGAATCGCTGCGAGTTTATGAAGCATTGGCAAGCGAGGTGCGTTTGCAAATCATCGATTTATTATATACAAAAGAGATGCATATTAAAGAGCTCGCTTCAGTGTTATATTTGAGCAGCGCAATTGTAAGCACGCATGTCAGCAAGCTGCAAAAAGCGGGTCTAGTCAGCTATAGGATGCGAAGAGTCAACGGAGGAACCTATAAGTATTGCTCGCTTTGCACGGAGTATCTCCAAATCAGGCTTTCCAAAAAAGAACCGGAGGCAAGGAAATTCGCTGAGGTATCCGTGCCTGTGGGGCATTATACGAATATTGAAGCATCGCCCACATGCGGTATCGCCACGACGGAGAAGATGATCGGGCATTATGACAATCCGACCTATTTTTTAGACCCGGAGCGTGTCCATGCAGGTATTTTGTGGTTTGCTAGAGGATTTGTTGAATACAAAATACCTAATTTTTTATTTAAGGACCAGACGGTACGGGAAATCGAAATTTCCATGGAAATAGGGTCGGAAGCGCCTCATACCAATGAGAACTGGCCATCCGATATTCGGTTTACGATTAATGACCATTTGCTTGGCGTATGGACAAGTCCAGGAGATTTTGGCAGTATGAGAGGACGATTATCGCCAGCATGGTGGCATACTGATGTTAATCAATACGGTCTGATGAAGGTTATTCGGATTAATGAACAAGGAACCTTCATAGATGGACTGCAAATTTCATCGGTTAAAATAACGGATGTGCCATGGGATAGTAACCAGTGGACGTTCCGCATCAGCGCAGAGGATGTCTCGCGCGGGCGCGGGGGACTAACCTTGTACGGAAAAGGCTTTGGCAATTATGATCAGGATATTGTCATTCGCAGCTATTACGAATAAGCAGCAAATGAATATCGTGAGGAACAATACGGATGGCGGAGGTAACAAAATGGCATTTTCATGTCGTGTACTTATCGTTGATGATGAAATATTAGCAAGGCAGGGAATTAAACATCTGCTGAATTGGGAGAACGAGGGCGTTGAAATTGTCGGCGAAGCGTCGAACGGCAAAGAGGCGCTGGAGCTGGTCGAGCAATTGGAGCCGCATATCGTCATTACAGATATCGTAATGCCGATTATGGGAGGAGAAGAGCTGACCCGTGCGATTAAGTCGAGGTTCCCGGAAATCGAGGTCATTATATTAAGCAGCTTCGGCGAGTTTGATTACGTCCGGTCAACGTTTCAAAGCGGGGTCGCGGATTATATTTTAAAGCCGAAGCTGGAAGCGATACAGCTGCTTGAGATCGTGAAGCGCACAGCCCGGAAAATTCCTTCCTTGCAGCTGCTTGAATCCGACGATGATGCCGGACTGTCGATTAAGCTTGTTCTCGATAAGCTCATCTCGGGTTATGAGGTTGATGTCGATAACAGCGTAATCGTGGAAGCGTTTCCGCATAATGGATTCCGATTGCTCGGAGCCGATTTGAAGCAGCTGACGGGCAAAAGCAGGGAGCGGCAGGCTGATTCGAAGCGGCTGGAAGAAATCACAAATGAACTCGATGCCAGCATGCCGCAAGCGGTTTATTTTCACCTGCCAACCGAACCGAATATGGTCGTTGTCCTTGTCAATTTGGATGTCCGCGACCAGGATAGGTTGACGGGCATCGCCCGAACTCTTGCCGCAAGGATGGGCGAGCAGATTCCTGAGATCGGCTGGACCATAGGCGAATCGTTTACCGGCTTGGGTGAACTTGGCGCAAACTATAAGGACAGCTTTTTGAAAATAAACGCATATCGCTACTTCCTCCCGGCATCCCAGCATTTAATCGTACATGGAGAGCTTCCGCGAGCAACCGAAGAAGCACGCCCATTTAATATGAATCATTTTACTGAGCTGATGAACCGGCGACAATTTGAAGAGGCGTTTGGGATGTTACTGGATCATGTCCGTGTTCTTGCAAGCCATTATACGACCGACGTATTTGAGTTTAAGTCTTTTTTGGGCAACGTTATTTTTAATATTACGATTTTGCTCGGCCGCCTTGAATCCAATATGAAAAAGCTGGACGAAGCGAAATATGCTTATTTCAAATCGATCGGCGAATCGACGCATGTTAGCGAGGCTCTTGGCCTGCTCCATTCCTTTATTGCGGAGGCGAGCGCGGTTATCGAGTCAAGAGGCGCGGCAAGCGGCAATCCCAACATGACGCAGCTGCTTCATTTTATTCAGGAGCATTATGCCGAGCCGCTCAGTCTAACGGAAATCGCGAAGCATTTCCACTTTAATCCATCTTATCTCTCGACCTATTTCACATCGCATAATAAGGAAGGCTTTAGCGAATATTTGAACAAGATTAGAGTGGGGAAGGCAGCCGAGCTCTTGCAGCAGGATATGGCGTCCATTTCAGAGATTAGCGGGATGGTCGGCTATTCGGACCATAGCTATTTTACGAAGGTATTTAAAAAGTTAACGGGCCTGTCGCCAAGCCATTACAGAAAACAATATACCGGCAAAAAGAGGGATTAGGTTATGAAAGGCTTTTTGGACAAATTTAAATATCACGGCCTTTTTATCAAAATGTTTATCGTGACGCTGGTCAGCATCATTTCCGTATCGCTTCTCACCTCGATTGTGATGATCCAGATGTCAGAGAAGCTGTTCATGAATACATTCAGCATTACGAACTCGAAAATTATTAGCCAAATCCAGACCAACTTTGAATCGTTCAACTATTCGGTCGTAACGGCGTCCAACAACGTGATGCAAAATGGCGCGATCAAAGGCTTTTTGACAAAGCCGGACATGGACACGCTTTCCTCTCTGTACAGCTACTATTCGGCGAGCCAGCAGATGAAACGGATTCAATCGAATGTAGCGGCGTATCCGGTTACGATGACGATTATGGGCATGAATAAAAATAGCCACTCAACGGATAGCTCGTATTGGCCAAACTCCTTGGAGAAGCTTAAAAACAGCATTTTGACCGTGAATACGTTAATTCAGCCAAAGAAGCTGATTTATCAATTGGATAAACAAAATGTGGCCGGTTCTTCCGATGAAGATCCGGCTATCGTTGCTTCGAGAGCGCTAATGGAGAGGACGAGCGGCAAGCAATATGGCATTCTCTATTTTGCGATAAGGGAAAGCGATTTTAAGCGGTTTTATTCAAGCTTTACGAGCAAGGGCAACGATGTGATCATATTGGATCGTTCAGGTGTCGTCGTATCAAGCAACCGCCACGAGCTTATTGGCAGCAAAGAGCTTGATCTGCTTGGCTATGCGAAAGAAATCGAGCAGGAGAAGCTGCGCTTTAAAGATGTGAACGCACTCGGGAAAAGCAGCCTCGTGTTGTCCAATTATTTGCCTGTGTACGATTTTTATTTGGTCAACCTCATCGATAAGCAAGAGGTGCTCAGCGAGATGGTCGATTTCAAGACGGTCGCGCTTATTTGCGTTGCGATTGTTTTTGTTGCTCTAATCATCGTATTTCTTATATCCAGAAGATTGACCAAGTCCTTAACGATGCTGGCCAAACAAATGTCAGGCATAACGGAAAATAATTTCGTTAACTACATTTCCGTTACAGGCAGTCATGAGATCAAGGAGCTTGGCAACGCCTATAACTATATGCTCGATGAGCTGAACGATTATATCGAGAAGCTGATACAGACGCAGAAGGATCAACGGAACGCGGAGCTCTCCGCTTTGCAAATGCAAATTAATCCGCATTTTTTATATAACACGCTGGCATCCGTCAAAATATTAGTGCAGCAGGGCAATAAAGAAAAAGCGGCGGCAACGATAAACTCGCTCATCTCGCTTTTGCAAAATACGGTAAGCAACATCAGCGAGACGATCAGCGTAGCCCAAGAGCTCGTTAATTTGAAAAACTATGTTTTTATTAACCATGTGCGCTACGGCGAGCAGATTATGGTCAACTATTTTGTATCCGATGATTGTTATGGATATCACATTCCTAAGCTCATCATCCAGCCGTTCATAGAGAATGCCTTCTTTCATGCTTTCCAAGACCGCAACGAAGGCCATATTTATGTGCTTATTTCCCGCGAGGAAGACGCGTTGGTGTGCGAGGTCGTCGATAACGGCGTAGGGATGAGCGGTTATGACCACGAAAATCCCGAGCATGCCTCCATTAGCACGAGCCATTTCTTCTCCGGCATCGGCATTCGCAACGTGCATGACCGGATCACGCTGCTTTATGGCGAACCGTTTGGCGTTTCGATTGCGAGCGGCGATGGTGAAGGGACCCGCGTGAAAATTAGATTGCCGCTGCATAAGACCTAAAAAAAGTACCAATTCACAAAATTATTTCTAGTTACATATTAACGATGGGAAAGGTAACAATAGAATGACAAATCCACACAAATATATTGCTAACGAGTCATTTTCCAGAGTTGCTATAATGAATCTTGTTAGCCGGCAAACGCTTTCAGAAAAGAGCTTACAGCTACTAAAAGGGGTTGAAGGAATTGAAAAAATTACTCGCTATTATGTTGGCCAGCTTCGTGCTGCTCACGGCATGCGGCAAAGAAAACAATGCACCGAATAACGGCGGCACGACTGCTGAAGGAACAAAAGAAATTACAGTATGGGCATGGGATAAGGCATTTAATATCGGAGCGATGGAGCGGGCAAGCGAAGCTTACAAGGCTAAAAACCCGGATTCCACTTTGAAAGTAAATATTGTAGAGAATGCACAGGCTGATATCATTCAAAAATTGAACGCAGGCCTAAATGCGGGTACGACAAAAAGCTTGCCAACGATCGTATTGATCGAGGATTACCGTGCGCAAAGCTTCCTGCAAGCTTACCCGGATGCTTTCTTCGAGCTGACGGACTTCATTAAACCGGGTGATTTCGCCGATTATAAAATCGGGCCGACTAGCCTAGACGGCAAACAATACGGCGTTCCGTTCGATTCCGGCGCGGCGGGCTTGTACGTAAGAAGAGATTACTTGGAAGAAGCAGGCTTCAAAATCGATGACCTGCAGGATATCGACTGGCAGAAACTAATCGAAATCGGCAAAGCAGTAAAAACAAAAACAGGCAAATCGCTGCTTACACAGGATCCTAACGATCTTGGCCTCATTCGAATGATGATTCAATCCGCTGGCTCTTGGTACTTGAAGGATGACGGCACAACGCCTAACCTTGCAGGCAACGAAGTGCTGAAGGAAGCATTTGAAACGTACAAAGAGCTTATGGGCGCAGATATCGTAAAAGTAACTTCGGACTGGAGTCAATTTGTCGGCGCATTCAACGGCGGCGAAGTAGCAACCGTGCCTACGGGCAACTGGATTACGGCGTCGGTTAAAGCAGAAGCGTCACAATCCGGCAAATGGGCAGTCGTTCCTTTCCCTAAACTAGCGAAAGCGCCAAATGCGGTTCACGCATCTAACCTTGGCGGCAGCTCATGGTATGTCATGAATGTTGACGGCAAAGAAGCGGCGGCAGACTTCTTGAAACAAACGTTTGGCTCTGACGTGGACCTTTACCAGAAGCTTGTGAAGGAAATCGGCGCTATCGGAACGCTTAAAGCAGCAGCTGCTGGCGAGGCGTATAAAGAAGCGGACGAATTCTTCGGCGGCCAAAAGGTAGTAGAAGACTTCGCGAAATGGACGGAGCAAATACCACGGGTGAACTACGGTATGCATACGTACGCGATTGAGGACATTCTCGTTGTCGAAATGCAAAATTACCTTGGCGGCAAAGAGATCGACAAAGCGCTAAGCGACGCGCAAGCGCAAGCGGAAACGCAAGTTAAATAAATTAGATCATACGGCAATTAAATAAAACCTGGGGCTTTTCCATCTCCTGATTGGCAAGTTTTTTCCGGCAGCAGGAGCTGGAGGAGTCTCCAAGGTTTTATTTCCGTAAAGAAAGGGGTTAGGCTACCGTGAAAGCAGCGAGGCCTGGCGTAAATATTCGCAGGAGAGCAAACCTGACTGGTTGGATGTTCGTTATTCTGGCCGTGATCATGATAGCGGCATTTTATTTTTATCCCATGATTCAAGCGCTCCTATTGTCGTTCAAATCCGGCAAAGGCATGAATCTATCATTTGTTGGCTTTGATAACTACGTCCGTCTTTTCAGTGATAAGACATTTCTAACCGCGGTTAAAAATACGTTCGTTTATTTAATTATCCAAGTACCTGTCATGATCGTTCTGGCGATGTTCATTTCCGTTTTGCTCAATGACAGCAAATTGAAATTTAAAGGTTTTTTCCGTACGGCGATATTTTTGCCGGCTGTTACCTCGCTCGTTGCTTATTCTGTCATCTTCAAATATTTGTTCGCTACGGAAGGGCTGGTCAATAAGCTGTTGACCAATCTTCATTTGATCGGGACTCCCATTCAGTGGATTACGGATCCGTTCTGGGCAAAGGTGACGGTTATTATCGCAATCACATGGCGCTGGACAGGCTATAACATGATTTTCTACTTGTCCGCGCTTCAAAATATCGATCATTCGATCTACGAGGCTGCAAAAATCGATGGCGCTTCGTCGACCAGACAATTTTTTGGCATTACCGTACCGCTGCTTAAGCCGATTATTTTGTTTACATCCATTACGTCCACCATCGGTACGCTGCAGCTGTTTGATGAAGTTGTCAATATTACGAAGGGCGGACCGGGCAATGCCTCGATGTCCATTTCGCAATATATTTACAATCTATCCTTCAAATATTCGTCTGATTTCGGTTATGCGGCAACCGTGTCGTATTCGATTGTCATTATGATCATCATATTGGCGTTCATCCAGTTTAAAGCGGCAGGTGATAAAAATGGATAAATTCAAACGTATTTTTGTTTACATTTTTCTAAGCGCAGCTGCATTCGTCTCCATCTTCCCGTTTCTATGGATGATCATCAGCGCGACAAACAAGTCGGCAGATGTCACGAAGGGAAGATTGCTGCCCGGCAGCCAGCTCATCGAAAACATAAATACTTTGTTCAGTACGGTAGATATCGTGCCAGCGCTGCTGAACTCGGCAAAAATCTCCATAACGACAACGGTGCTGGCCATGGTTATCGCATCTTTAGCCGGCTACGGCTTTGAAATTTACAGGAGCAAGGCGAAGGACGTTGTATTTACGATCCTGCTGCTTTCGATGATGATCCCGTTCGCGGCGATCATGGTGCCCTTGTATCAAATGTTTGCAGGCATATCGCAAGCGATTCCTTTTATCGGCTTGGACACGCTCTCTGGCGTCGTGCTGCCGACCTTTACGACCGCGTTTCTAATTTTCTTCTTCCGTCAAAACACAAAAATGTTTCCGCGCGAGCTGCTTGAAGCAGGCCGGATTGATGGACTAAACGAAATAAGCCTTTTCTTCCGTATCTTTATGCCTACGATGAAGACAACATACGCGGCAGCCGGCATCATTACGTTCATGTCGAGCTGGAACAATTACTTATGGCCGCTCATCGTACTGCAATCGCCGGAGAAAAAAACGATCCCGATGCTGATCTCCAACCTAGGGTCCAGCTACTCGCCGGATTATGGCATTATCATGACCGCAATCGTGATCTCCACCATTCCGACTGCACTGGTTTTCTTCCTCATGCAGAAGCATTTCGTGGCAGGGATGACAGGCTCGGTCAAATAAAGCAAGAGCAAAGTCAGGCGGCTGCACGCTTCAATCGCGGCTGTCTGGCTTTTAAATACGATTAAGGGGAAAATGTGATGAATCCGATAAAGCCGAGTATAAACTGGCTCACTGATGTGAGCGTATTTGCTGTGAACCGATTGCAAGCACACTCCGACCACCGTTATTACGAGTCGATAGAGGAAGCTGCGGCGTTTGCGCCAGTGGCGCTTCGCCATTATTTGAACGGAAGCTGGAAATTCAGCTATTCCGTGAAGCCAGCCGACCGCCCAGAGCATTTTTATAAGGCGGATTACGATTGCGATGGCTGGAGAGATATCGAGGTGCCGGGACATATTCAATTGCAGGGGTACGGCAAGCCGCAATATGTCAATACGATGTACCCGTGGGATGGGCATAATGATATCCGTCCTCCGGCTGTACCAGAGGATCATAACCCGGTCGGCAGCTATGTTAACTATTTTTCCGTGCCATCCAATATGCAGGGCAAGCCTGTTTATATTTCATTTCAGGGCGTAGAGTCGGCATTCTATTTATGGCTGAACGGTGAATTTGTTGGCTATAGCGAGGATAGCTTCACGCCGTCTGAATTTGATCTTTCTCCATTTTTGCAGGAAGGCGAGAACAAGCTGGCTGTAGAGGTGTACCAACGGAGTACGGGGAGCTGGCTCGAGGATCAGGATTTCTGGCGTTTCTCGGGTATTTTCCGCGATGTTTATTTATATTCCGTTCCTAGCATTCATGTCCGTGATCTGTTTGTTCATGCTGAACTCGACGAGTCTTACACAAGCGGCAGCCTGCGCGTAGATTTAAAGGTTTCCGCCGCGGAGCAGCCCTATACGGTTAAGCTCGAATTGAAGGATGCGAAAGGGCATACGGTAGGAGCAGCTTCGTCGGAGCGATCCATAGGCGATACGCTGTCGCTCGCTGTTGAAGCGGGCAAAGTAACGGCTTGGAACGCCGAAAAACCTTATTTGTACGTCCTTTATCTAACTGTTTATGACCAGTCTGGCAAGCTAATCGAAGCGATCCCGCAGCGGGTGGGCTTCCGCAACTTCGAAATGAAAAACAAGATTATGCATCTCAATGGCAAGCGCATCGTATTCAAGGGCGTGAATCGCCATGAATTCAACAGCCGCAGGGGCCGGGCCATTACGAAGGAAGATATGCTATGGGATATTGCAACGCTTAAGCGCAATAATCTGAATGCAGTCCGTACCTCTCATTACCCGAATCAATCGCTGTGGTACGAGCTTTGCGATATTTACGGGGTATATGTCATCGACGAAATGAATCTGGAAACGCATGGCTCATGGCAAAAAATGGGGGCCGTTGAGCCTTCTTGGAACATCCCGGAGAACAAGCCGGAATGGCAGCCGATCGTAATGGATCGGGCGATTTCGATGGTGGAGCGCGACAAAAACCATCCGTCCATCCTCATCTGGTCGGTCGGCAATGAAGCGTATGCAGGCGAAGTGCTGCTGAACGTATCGAACTATTTCCGCGAGACGGATCCGAGCAGGCTTGTCCATTACGAAGGGGTATTCCATAACCGCAAGTACAATGCTACAAGCGATATGGAGAGTCGCATGTATGCAAAACCAGCCGATATCGAGCACTATTTGAACGATAACCCGGATAAGCCTTATATCAGCTGCGAATATATGCATGCGATGGGCAACTCCGTCGGCGGCATGCATAAGTATACGGAGCTGGAGCAGAAATACGCCATGTATCAGGGCGGCTTCATCTGGGATTATATCGATCAGGTCATTGTGAAAAAAGATCGGTATGGCAAAGAGTTTCTTGCCTACGGCGGTGATTTTGGAGACCGTGCTACCGATTACAACTTCTGTACGAACGGTATCGTGTTTGCCGATCGCAAGGAATCGCCGAAGATGCAGGAGGTCAAGTTCCTTTACCAAAACATCAAGCTGATCCCTGATCGCAGCGGCGTGAAGATCATTAATGAGAATTTGTTCGAGGGCACCAGCGGCTATCATTTGGTTATTGCGCTTCATCACGAAGGCAAGGCGATTTACCGCAGCAAAATGGATGTGGATGTAGCTGCGCAAAGCGAAGCCTATCTGCCAATCGAGCTGCCAGCATCAGGGCAGCCTGGCGAGTATGCGATGCACGCTTCGCTAGAACTAAAGGAAAAGACGTTATGGGCGGATGCGGGTTATGAGATAGCATTCGGACAATTTGTATTTGTGAATGAAGCGGGCGCAGTCTCTGCGCAGCCCGAGGGAGCGCTTAGAGTCGTAGAGGGCGATGTCAATATCGGTGTCCATGGCCGAGATTTCAGCATCATGTTCTCGAAGCAAGCGGGAACGCTGATTTCGTTAAACTACGCAGGCAGAGAGATGATCGCGATTCCGCCGGCACCATTGTTTTGGCGTGCGACGACGGACAATGACAAAGGTTTTGCGCTGGGCTTTGACTCCGGCGCATGGTTCGCGGCTAGCTTGACGCGCAAATGCATCAGCGTGGAGCTGACTCAGCAGGCAGGAAGCGCTACGGTCACATTCAAGTACAAGCTTAGCATTAGCAGCGAGGTTCTCGTCACCGTCGCATACAAGGTGCTTGCGGATGGAAGCTTGAACGTTACATCGTCCTATAAAGGGGCAGAAGGATTGCCGAAGCTGCCGATTTTTGCCTTGTCGTTTAAGGTTCCGGCTGATTATCGCCATTTGGATTGGTACGCGATGGGTCCGGAAGAAAACTATATCGACCGTGCCTTTGGCGCTCGCCTCGGCGAGTTCCAAAATGATGCCGCGGATAATGTATCCGGCTACGTAGTTCCACAGGAATCGGGCAACCGTACAGGCGTCCGCCGCGTTGGCATCACCAATGATGACGGCCATGGCATTCGTATTACAGCGCCTGCGACGCAGCCGGTGGAATGCAGCATTTCGCCGTATACCGCATTTGAGCTGGAAAATGCCCAGCATCATTACGAGCTGCCGGATGTTCACTATACGGTCGTTACGGTAGCAGGCAGACAGATGGGTGTTGGCGGCGATGACAGCTGGGGCGCGCCGGTACATGATGAATATCTGATCCAAGCGGATCAGGATATGACGTTTGTTTTTAACATTCATCGCTTGTAAAAAAAGATACTTCGCGCGCTCTTGTGGTTGGAGCTATGGAGACAGGATTAACGGGAGATTTTCCAGCTAAATGGTCGATCTGACTTCCCAGCAGAGAAATAGATGGAGTATTTCCTGTTATTTGTACAGAATGATTTACCGAAACAGCAAACGAGCCTTAGAAGCGATTCTAAGGCTCGTTTTTTTATCACAAGCTATTCACTTAATGTGATTCGTTCATCTGCTTCAATATTTGATCCTGAATGGCATCATCATCACGTACTATGCCAGCTCCAGCCATTAGGATATAAATAATGCCGCCGAAAAACAGTGCGCTCAAAATAACGATATAAGTCATGGGATGAATCTCCTTTCATTAGCAACAAGATTTAGTTCATGATTTAAAGCTCTCTAGCGCTTGCGAGAACGCCATGATCCCGGGATATATTTCTTCGTGTTTAGGTTTCGCATAGCAAAACCGGATATAACCAGGCTCCGAGCCATAGACGCTTCCGGGTATAAAAGCCACGCCTCGTTTGATCGCTTCTTCCAAAAGCTTTGCATCGTCAATTTTTTGATTGATTTTGCACCATAGGTTTAAACCGCCGAGCGGCGGGACGAAGCTTATCTTTCCTTGCAGCGTTTCCTTTAAAGTCTTAACCATGATGAGCTGCTTTTTAAATAAAGCTTGGCGTAATTGAACGATATGCCGGTCAAAATGCTCCGAAGTGAGCAGCCGTTCCGCTGCCCACTGCGACAGAATGCTCAATCCAAAATCCATTTGCTGCCTAGCGTCGGTTAGTCGTTCAATGACCGATTGGGGGGCAACCATCCAGCCGATCCGAAGGCCGGACGCGGCGATCTTGGAAAGGGACCCGATATAAAGCACGATTCCGCCCGTATCCAGCGATTTGAGCGGTGCGGGGACGTTTCCGTCAAAAGCGGTTAAGCTAAACGGATCGTCCTCAACAACGGGAATGCGCAAATCTGCGGCAATTTTCAGCAGCCGTTTTCTTTTTGACTCGCTAAGGATGGTACCGGTCGGATTTTGATAGTTGGGCGTCAAAAAAACCATCCGAATGCGATGCTGCCGGTACAGGCTTGCAACATCATCGGGATCAATGCCATCCTCGTGCACCGGCAGCCGAAAAATGCGCAGCCCAGCCGATTGGAACATCGGCAGCGAGTAGCTGTAAGAGGGGTCCTCGATGGCTACGGCATCGCCCGGCGACAGCAAGCATTGCGTAATAAGGTATAAAGACTGCTGCGAACCGGATGTGATAAGCATGGACGACTCCGTCGTATGAATGCCGTTGTAGTGCTTAAGGGAGCCAACGAGCGTTTTTCTCAGCTGATAATAGCCCTGCGGATCATCGTAGCCGAGATGCTCATGAAAGGGCTGCTCTCGCAAAATCCGATTGACCAGCTCGTTTGGAAAAAGATCGGACGACAGCTCGCCGCTTGCCATATTAATGATCGAAGAGTCGTTTTGCAGAGCTTCCCGAACCCGTCGCATGAGCGGAAGATTTGGCAGAAATGTGCCGCCTTCCGTGTATTGCCGCCAGTTTGGCGTATTTTTAGGCGAAATGCCCCATTTGGTCAGACTGACGCGAGTGCCGCTGCCGACGGTGCTCTCCACTAATCCGGATGCGCGAAGCTCTTCATAGGCTTGGATGATGGTGCTTCGGTTCACGCCTAGCTGCTCAGCCATTTTGCGTTCGGAGGGAAGGCTGCTGCCAGGCGGAAGCTCCGCATAAGAGATGGCGCGCTGGATATGATCGACAATTTGCTGGTATAAGGGGGTTTGTGATGAACGATCGGGTTTCCACATGCTCTGCCAACACCTTTTGCGAATGATGATGTGTCTGGTCCTAACTTTACGGTAATGGATTAATATTAATATGTACACATCCAATTGGAAGTATTATGGACCCTCCAATTATAGCTGAATTAATCGTATTTTTCATCGTCGATTCGAATGCTTTGATCGACAATAAGCTCTGCTTCTGTCTCGAAATTTAAGTGCAGAGGAGCGGGAAGCCTCTCTAGAATACCGATAACCAAAGGCAAATCAAGAAATAGCTCAACGGTTTGGGGCATAGGCTTCAATTCGGTATAAGCCCAGTCCCGCACAGTATCGATAAAGGCGTAGAAGGAGGATTCGAATTGATCCGCCGCTCCTTCCGCATAGTCATCAATTGAGCTCGACATCATGCTCCAGTTTTTTAAAGCAGCCTCCAAGGCTTGGTTTATCTGCTCATTCATCGTTATTTCTCCTTTAATGATGTTGTTCCAAAGAACGTTTTGATTATAACATTTTGGCAGTAGTCCGTGATATGATAGGGGAAATGACCAATGCATTCGAAGGGAGCATGACCAAACATGTACGAGCATTTAGTATCCTTTAAGTTTAAAGAGAAGCTGTCCGAGGGCATGGAGAAAGAGCTGTTGGACGCATTGCATGTGCTGCCGTCAGAGGTTCCGGGTATCGTGGAGCTGACAGCCGGCATTAATGAAACGACAGAAACAGGCAACATCCAAGGGTATACGCTTGGACTCCGGGTGACTTTCGCCGATCAACAAGCCTTGCTCGCATACGGGCCGCATCCTGCGCATCAAAGCTTTGTCAGCAAGCTTGATGGCCTCATCGAAAATGTAATCGTGATCGACTATCCGATATCAAACAAGCAATAGCTGCTAGAGTGGGTGTTACAGAAAATGAGGCAGGCAGGGTGAATACATGGCTGACAAAGAAGAATTGGTCCGGTTTGGCGTATCGTTCCCGGCCCAGCTAATCGAGCAATTCGATCGATTTACGGATGAGCAGGGTTATTCGAATCGATCGGAGGCCATTCGTGATTTGGCAAGGCGAGCTTTGCTGGAGCCTGCCCGCATGAATGGGCAGGAGCATGTTGCAGGCACGATTGTCCTCGTCTATGACCACCACGCGAGCGATCTTCCAATCGTGCTAATGGAGGTGCAGCACCGCTTCCATCATGACATCATCTCCAATATGCATGTCCATTTGAATCACGATCAATGCCTGGAGGTCATCGTTGTAAGGGGGCAGCTCTCCCGGCTTCGATCGCTGCATCAGCAGATTCAAGCCCAGCGGGGCGTCATCTATGCGGAGCTCTCCGTTACTTATGCGGATAAACACGAGCAAGGCATGGAGCATGAGCATTCATAGTATAGAGCGGCACGGCCAATCGCTCGTAAGCACGGAGAGGTGCTAACAAGCGATAAGTTCGGGACATTCAACAGCTGTAAGCGCATATACGTGCTTGCAGCTGTTTTTTGTCTGTACCCCATGCCGAATTCACTTTGTCAGCACGCATACGGCTTGCAAGCCGCAAATACGATGCTAGTAAAAGCCGCTCTCCCACCTTATTTATATAGAAAAGGGATGAAATGAAGAGAATATCGTGTTACAATATCACATAATCGTGTCACGAAAGTTAACACAAGAAAAGGGGAGCTCAAGTGAAAAGATTTGTAACTGCAATCATGTATACGATCATCGTGATGATAGTCGTTTCAGGCTGCGCCGGAGCAAAGCCGCAAGCCAGCGTAACCAAGTCCGACGATTTAGTTGTGGCGATAGGCGCTGAGCCGGATACCGGCTTTGACCCAACAAAGGGCTGGGGCCGTTATGGCTCTCCATTGTTCCAGAGCACGCTGCTGAAGCGTGATGACGATCTAAAGATCGTAAATGATTTGGCAGCAGGCTACGAAATTAGCGAGGACGGCAAGGTTTGGACCGTTAAGCTCAGGGGGGATGTGCTGTTCTCCGACGGCAAGCCGCTCACCTCGGAGGATGTAAAATTCACCTTCGATACGGCTGCAAGCAACGGCGCGGCCATTGACTTAACGAATTTGGCAAGCGTTGAGGCGGGGCCTAATGAAGTGATTTTCAAACTGAAGAAACCTCAGTCTACGTTTGTTTATTTTCTCATTACGACAGGAATTGTACCTAAACATGCTTACAGCAGCACCTATGCTGAAAAGCCGATCGGCTCGGGACCCTATACATTTGTACAGTGGGATCGCGGGCAGCAGTTAATCGTAGAAGCGAATGCCAATTATTACGGGCGCAAACCACATTTTCAAAAGCTGACCTTCCTGTTCCTTAATGAGGATGCGGCTTTTGCAGCAGCTAAAGCTGGAACAGTGGATATCGCATACATCCCGTCTGCCTTTAGCAAGCAACAGGTTGCCGGCATGTATCTTGAAGCGGTGAAGTCAGTCGATAATCGCGGCATCGCGTTCCCTTACGTGAAAGCTGGCGGCAAGACAGAGGAAGGTTATCCGATTGGCAATGACGTGACTTCGGATGTGGCCATTCGCAAGGCAATCAATGCGGTCATGGACCGCCAGCAATTGGTGGACGGTATTTTGGAAGGCCACGGTTCACCTGCCTATACGGCAAACGACGGGCTTCCATGGTGGAACGAGGAGTCGGTCATCAAAGACAACGACGCGGAAGCTGCTGCAAAAATATTATCGGAGGGCGGCTGGACGGACAGCGATAACGACGGCATCGTAGAAAAAGGGACGTTGAAAGCGGAGTTTACGCTTATTTATCCGTCAGGGGACGTAACTAGACAATCGCTCGCGCTTGCAGCAGCGGATATGGTGCAAGCAGCAGGCATTCGAATGAATGTCGAGGGAAAAAGCTGGGATGAAATCGAAAAGCTTATGCATGCGAATGCGATCCTTCTAGGCTGGGGCAGTCATGATCCGCTTGAAATGTATAACCTTTACAGCAGTTCTTTTGGCGGCGTCGATTATTACAATACAGGCTTTTACAGCAATCCGTCCGTCGACAAGTGGTTCCAGCAAGCGCTTGATGCGCGTACGGAAGAGGAAGCGCTCAGCTATTGGAAAAAAGCGCAATGGGACGGACAGACAGGGCTAAGCGTCAAAGGCGATGCTCCATGGGCATGGCTCGTTAATATCGACCATCTGTATTTGGTGAAGGATGGCCTTGATATCGGCAAGCAGCGGATACAGCCGCATGGCCATGGCTGGCCGCTAACGGACAATATCGAGAGCTGGGGCAGGAAAGAGTAATAGCGGGAAGAGGTATTTGGGATGATTCAAGCATTAGCCGTTTTTTTGGGAAAAAAGGTCATTCGCCTGTTCGCGCTGCTCGCATCGGTTAGTATAATTGCCTTTGCGCTGGTCGCCATGTCGCCGATCGATCCGGTGCAGTCCTACATTGGCGCCGATGTCATGCGTGTCGGAGCGGAGCAGAGGCAGGAAATCGCCGCGTACTGGGGACTGGACCGGCCGTTTGCAGAACGGTTTTTGAAATGGGCGTCGGCTTTGCTTCAAGGAGATTTGGGGACATCCATGATCTACCGCGAGCCTGTAACGAAAGTGATAGCCGAGAGATTCATGCATTCGGCTCTGCTGATGGCGTTCGCTTGGATGCTGTCGGGCGTGATTGGATTTACGGCAGGCATAGCAGCGGCGTTAAAAAAAGATTCATGGGTCGACCGACTAATCAAAAGCTATTGCTACACGCTCGCATCAACGCCTGCCTTCTGGATCGGTCTGCTGCTTATGATGATTTTTGCGGTTTGGCTAGGCTGGCTCCCCGTTGGGCTAGGGGTTCCGGCAGGCGTCTTATCGGGCAGCGTCACGATTGGCGACTATGTGAAGCATATGATATTGCCGGCGATTACGCTTAGCGTCGTGGGCATCGCGCCGATTGCGCTTCATACAAGGCAAAAGCTTATCGATGTCATGGATAGCGATTATATTTTGTTTGCTAGAGCAAGAGGAGAACGAGGGATGGGCTTGTTGCTTAGGCATGGCTTGCGAAATATCGCCTTGCCGGCCATTACGCTGCAGTTTGCGTCATTTGGCGAGCTGTTCGGAGGCGCCGTGCTTGCGGAGCAAGTGTTTTCCTATCCTGGACTTGGACAAGCGACAGTGGAATCGGGACTAAGAGGCGATGTGCCGCTGTTGATGGGGCTTGTGCTATGCAGCACGCTGTTCGTTTTTACGGGAAATGCGCTGGCTGATTATTTCTATCGCATGGTTGACCCAAGGCTGCGGCATGAGAAGGAGGTGCAAGGATGAGTCAGCTTGTTACCGCCCAGAAACGTAAATATCGTTGGAACGAGCGGCGGCGCACACTTATCTCTGCTGTTGGAGCGGCGATCCTGCTTGCAAGCATTGGGCTAGGCAGCTGGCTGCTGGGCTCGTCGGGGCTCTCCGTACAGTTGGAAAATCGGAATTTGGCACCGTCGCTGTCCCACTTATTCGGAACGGATTGGCTTGGAAGAGATATGCTCTCCCGCACGGTGAAGGGACTTGCTTTAAGCATTAAAGTAGGGCTGCTTGGAGCAGCATGCAGCGTTGTAATTGCAGCTATTATGGGCTTAATGGCGGCAACGCTTGGGAAGACGGCTGATCGCATCATCACATGGCTGATCGATGTTTTCCTGAGCGTTCCGCATCTCGTGATGCTGATCCTGATCGCGTTCGTATGCGGCGGCGGTTTGAAAGGCATTGCAATCGGCATTATGCTCACCCACTGGCCTAGCCTTGCCCGGATTATTCGCGCAGAGGCGCTCCAGCTCATGTCGGCGGAATACGTGCTTGTAGCGAGGAAGCTGGGAAGATCGCGATATCACGTCGCGTCTCGCCATTTGGCTCCGCACTTGTTTCCGCAGCTGCTCGTAGGCTTTCTTATTTTGTTTCCGCATGCCGTTTTGCATGAAGCAGCGATTACGTTTCTTGGCCTTGGCATGTCGCCGCATCAGCCGGCAATCGGCATTATTTTATCCGAATCGATGCGCTATTTATCGACAGGCATGTGGTGGCTGGCCGTATTTCCGGGCATTGGCCTATTGGTAACGGTACGTGCGTTCGATAAGCTGGGCAATCATCTTAGGCAGCTTGTTGATCCTAGAAGCACGCATCTATAACAGCAATGGAAGGGAGGGACCAATATGCCTCTGCTAGAGGTAAACAAGCTATCGATTTCCTTCATGCAATACCAGAAAGGCAGCCAGCAGCAAAAGGTTACGGTCATGGAGGAGCTTGATTTTGCGATAAACGAGGGGGAGATCGTTGCGGTCGTCGGAGCGAGCGGCTCGGGCAAAAGCTTGCTTGCTCATGCGATTATGGGAATTCTTCCGAAAAATGTCGTGATGACGGGAAGCATCTCCTATGGCGGCGAGCTGCTTGACGAGGCTAAGCTTCGACATTACCGCGGCAAGGAAATCGCGCTTGTTCCCCAGTCAGTCAGCTATCTGGATCCGTTAATGCGGGTAGGCAAGCAGCTGCGGACGCAAGCTGACGGAGCTGAACAGCTTAAGGAACGGCAAGGCTTATTCGAGCGGTTTCAGCTTGGCAAGCATGTGGAGAAGCTTTTTCCGTTTCAGCTCTCCGGCGGCATGGCGCGCAAGGTGCTTGTCTCGACGGCGGCGCTTGGAAGAACGCGGCTCATTATTGCAGACGAGCCGACGCCAGGCATGCATCCGGGCGATGTAACGGAGGCACTCGGGAAATTTAAGCAGCTGGCCGAGGGTGGCTGCGCGGTATTGTTCATTACGCATGACATTGAGGCGGCTCTTCGCATCGCCGATAAGGTTGCCGTCTTTTATGCGGGGATGATTATTGAGCTTGCTCCAGCAGCAGATTTTCATGGGAATGGCGAGCGGCTTCGGCATCCTTACAGCCAAGCTTTGTGGCGCGCGCTGCCGCAAAATGGCTTTGAGCCAATTGCCGGCACGCAGCCTGCAAAAAGCGCTGCCATCAAAGGCTGCCTTTTCGCGGAGCGATGCAGCTCGGCTGCTGACTCTTGCGGCTCTAGCAGGCCGGAGCCGCGTGACCTAAGAGGCGGAATGGTGAGGTGTATCCATGCGACTTGAAGGAAAAAATCTCAGCTGGCGCTACCCTGGCGGCGATTGGTTGTTTCAAGACTTCAGCATCTCGCTTGCCCCTGGTGAAGTGTTAGGACTGATCGGTCCTAGCGGAAGCGGCAAAACATCGCTTGGACGTATATTAGCTGGCTACACAGCTCCGATGACAGGCGAGGTTACCGTCGGAGGCCAAAGCAAGCGTGCGCAAAGCTATGATCCGGTGCAGATGATTTTTCAGCATCCCGAACGCGCGGTTAACCCAAGATGGCGAATGGCTAAGACGTTAACGGAGGGATGGACCCCTGATGCCGAGCTTCTTGCTGCGCTTGGTTTCCAAGAGGAGTGGCTGGTTCGATATCCGAATGAACTCTCCGGAGGCGAGCTGCAGCGCTGCTGCATTGCAAGAGCGCTGGGTCCAAAGACGAAATTTCTGATCGCGGATGAAATGACGACGATGCTTGACGCGATTACGCAGGCGCAAATTTGGCATACGGTGCTGGATATCGTTCGCTCCCGTCAGATCGGTTTGCTCGTTGTCAACCATGACCATGCCCTAGTAAGCAAAATTTGCAGCCGCACGGTCCAATTTGGCGAATAAATGGATACGAAATTCCCGTTAATCATGCTTCTCCATAAGTCTGCGCAGCTTCGCTTCCGTTGAAGATTCAGGCGCAGGCGTATACACGCTGCACCGAAGGTCGGTGCTTCCCTGCACTTGGAAGGAAGTGAGATGGAACAGCATTTTACCTACCTTCGCATGCCGAAATTCCAGCAATACATCCGGAGCAGAGCTGACCTGGCTTTGCTCCCACAAATATTGAAACTCCGGATGGCTCCCCTTCATTTCTTCAATAAATCGCTCATACCAATCATCCTGTACATATTGGCCGTAATAAGCGCGAAAGATAGCTAAATATCCGCCTACAAAATGCTCCCAATTGCCGGCAAGCCGCCGGAATTCTTTCCTTGTGAACAACAGCTCAATCATATTTCGCTGTTCAGCGGGAATTTGTTCAAAATCCATAAACACATGAGAAGCCGCTTGATTCCATCCGACAATCTGGCAGCGGCGATCGGAAATAATCGTTGGACAAAAGCGAAGCTCCTGCAAAATTCGCTGCAAGGAGGGCGTAATCTCGGATTGCTCCTCATTCATTTGGATGGCGCCGTGGCCGGTCTCGAGCGCGAGGGCATATAAATATTTTCGCTCATCATCATTCATTTGCAGCGCGGCCGCGACACAATCGAGAACGGAGGAAGATACTTTTATATCACGTCCCTGCTCAAGCCATGTGTACCAGGTTGGGCTCACGCCGGCAAGCGAAGCGACCTCCTCGCGCCTTAGCCCAGGCGTTCTCCTCCGCGTTCCTGCCGGAAAACCAGCATCCTCCGGCCTGATTTTGGCGCGCTTCGACTTGAGGAAGGAGGACAGCGCTTGTAGTCTCGTTTCTCGGTTGATCATAGAATCCACCCTATTTCAGTATAGTAGTACTGATTATACTATAATAAACTACAACTTGTAATAGGATAACAACTATGACAAACTACACTACATCAAGGTATTCGTGAAGGAGGATTAACGATGGAAAGAGTCGTTATTACAGGCATGGGCGTTATTTCGCCGCTAGGAAACGATGTGGAGCAATTTTGGAATCGGTTGGTTAAAGGGGAGTCGGGCATTTCAACGATTGACACCTTTGATACGTCTAGACATAAAGCTAAAATCGCCGGCCTCGTAAAAGATTTTGACGCGGATGAGCGATTTGGCCGCAAGGAAGCACGCCGGATGGATCGTTTCAGCCAGTTTGCGATAGCGGCTGCGGAACAAGCGCTGGAGGACGCGGCGCTTTCGCTTGATGAAACCGACCGTGAGCGCGTCGGCGTCTATGTTGGATCGGGTATCGGCGGCATTCAGACGCTGCTGGGCCAAGCTGAGGTGCTGCATGAGCGCGGTCCCGATCGGGTTAGCCCGACACTGGTTCCGATGATGATCGCCAATATGGCTGCCGCGATGATCAGCATCAGGTTCGGCACGCAAGGACCGTCGATGGCACCGGTTACCGCTTGCTCGATAGGAAATACAGCAATTGGCGAAGCTTGGCGCCTTATTCGCTCGGGCAGCGCGGATGTCGTTATCGCTGGCGGCTCGGAGGCCGCTATTACGGATATATCGCTTGCGAGCTTTGGCAACGCGACCTCGATTTCCACGCGCAACGAGGCGCCGGAGCTTGCAAGCCGGCCGTTTGATGCGGGGCGTGACGGATTCGTCATGGCAGAGGGAGCAGGCATTCTCGTGCTTGAATCGTTGTCTCATGCCTTAGCCAGAGGAGCCCGCATTCATGCGGAGGTGATCGGCTACGGAGCTAGCTCCGACGCTTATCATATGGTGGCGACCCATCCGGATGGCATCGGCGCCTATCAAGCGATGAAGCATGCGCTGCGCGAGGCTGGCTTGCAGCCGGAGCAAATTGATCTGATTAGCGCGCATGCGACCAGCACGGAAATCGGCGACCGCTCGGAAACGGCTGCCATCAAAAAACTGTTCGGCGAGCTGGCCTACCGTATTCCAGTAACTGCGAACAAGTCGATGACCGGCCACATGCTGGGCGCTGCAGGCGGCGCGGAAGCGATTGCTCTGGTGAAAAGCATCCAAGAGGGGATCATTCCCCCGACGATTAACCAAGAAGAACCAGATTCGTATTGTGATCTCGATTATGTGCCGAACGAAGCGCGCGAGGCGAATATCGAAATTGGCATGTCCAATTCCTTTGGCTTCGGCGGCCATAATGCCGTTATTATTTTGAAGAAATATACAGCGTAAAAGGATTGTAATCGTCCCGGATTTTCATTACAATTGATAATGGTTTTCATTTATTTCTGCCACTGGCAGCGATAAACTATCCGGGAGGGGCGCGGCTGGTATGAGCACGCTTGAGCATGGTCCATTATTACGCGACGTTATTTTTGAAATAGAGCAAGCAGGCAAGAGCATGGAGACACCAAGCTGGGCTGACGGAACGATTCCGCTCGCCCAGCATATTTTGCTATACATCGCAAAGGGCGACGGCAGCCTCAGCATCAACGGACAATCGAGCCGAATCGAACGTGATTCGCTCCATGTTCTTACGCTCGGCACGACTTTGGATATGCAGCTGTTATCTGATTCCGGCACGGAGCTGTACTGGGTTGCGTTTGATTGGTTTCGTCTATCCGAGCGGTCGGATGCAGGAAGATCCTATGTGCGCGAGACTTCTTTTCCGCTGCAGGGCAAGCTAAAGGTCAGCGGCAAAGAGTTCAAGCGCTATTTTTATTTGCTGGCATCGGATGGGCAGCAGTTAAAAGAGCGGAATCGACTGCTCGGACAACAGTATTTATATGAGTTGCTGGAGGGGCTGCTTCGTCAAGCCGAGCCCGCTGCAAATCATGAAATAGAGGATCGTTTGCGATTAACGATCGATTATATGCAGAGCCATTACCGCGAGGAGATTCGAGTAAACAAGCTGGCTGAGCTGGCGCAGCTGCATCCTTCCTATTACGCGCAAGTATTCAAGCGGTCCATGGCTAAAACCCCCGTATCCTATTTAACTCATCTGCGAATGAACAAAGCAAAAGAGATGCTGCTTATGACCGATATGCCTGTCAATGATATTGCGGCTGATGTAGGTTATGAGGATGAATTTTATTTTAGCCGCCGATTCAAGGAAACGAGCGGTTATTCGCCTACTATTTATACGAAAAAACAAGATTTGAACATCATTTCGCTTTCTTCCCCCTATACGGATCATTTATATACGCTTGGGCTGCGGCCTTGCGCAGCGCAAATGCATCGATTTTTGCCTCTCGTGACGACGGAGCTCACTTTGCCGAAGCATGCAACCGATCCATGGGAGATCAGCAGGCAGGCGTTTAGCGACATGAGGCCCGATTTGATTGTCTGCAAGGACAATGTCCTGTCAAAAGCGAAAGCGCATATAAACGATATCGCCCCGATCGTGCCTATTCCTTGGGCGAGCAAGGATATTTATACGCATCTAAAGGAAATTGCGGAGCTTGTTGATAAAGAGCAGGCGGCAAATAATTGGATGGACAACCATGAGCGGCTGGCGGAACACGTGCGAAGGAAGGCACGAAAAACGATTGGCGGTGCAACGGTAACGATATGTGTAGTCCGCAAAAATGATCTTAGAGTGTATGGCACGCGGAACATTGGCCATATCTTTTATCGTTCGCTGCAATTAGAGCTGCCGGAGAGAATTAGCAAGACGCAGGGTGCTCATCCCATTGGCACAGGCTTCAACTGGCTGTCGATTAAGCCGGATGAGATTAAGGAGTTCGAATCGGATTATTTGTTTATTTCTTGCGAGACGGAGGCTGACCGCTTGCGGCTTGTGAAGCTCATCCGCGCTAATCCTTATTGGATGAAGCATCCGGCCATTCAGAACAATAAACTGTTTTTTATCGATTGGGAGAAGTGGATCGTGTATGCGCCTCACGGAATAAACCAACAATTAGAAGAGATCGAGCGGCTGCTGAGCAGGATGTAGCAGCCGCCGACGGCGATCTTGGAATAATCCATGAAACAATCTTGAATTATGTCATGTACGCAAAAAAAGGGTAAGGTATAATAAATTGGTGATAATGATTATCAATATTAAAAGAGTGAAGGGAGGCTTATTTCGTATAGAAGGATATGACAGGGAATAAAACATGGAAAACAACGATATGGTTTGCAGCGGCATTCGCAGCGCTGTTGATGTCTATATTTTGGGCAATATCGAGCGGCGCGAAGGAGCTGAGCCTTGCGACGGTGTGGTCTGCCGTCTTCCATTACGATCCGGCTTTGACGGCCCATCAAATCATGCATGAATATCGGATCCCGCGCGTGCTGGGCGCGGTCATAACCGGCATGGCTTTCGCTGTAGCCGGCGCGCTTATGCAAGGCGTGACGCGAAATCCGATGGCGGATGCCGGCATACTTGGCGTGAACGCGGGGGCGGCCTTTGTCGTGGCGCTGTGCTTTGCCTTTTTGCCGGGCTTGACTTACACGCAGCTCATGCTCATGTCCTTTATGGGGGCGGCGCTTAGCACGCTGTTAATCGTTCTGCTCGGATCGGCAACGCAAGGCGGGCTTCATTCCATTAGGCTGACGATTGCTGGCGCTGTCGTAGCGGCAATCCTTCATTCCTTCAGCAGCGGGATCGCGATCTATTACGATTTGAGCCAAGATCTCGCATTCTGGTATGCTGGCGGCGTTGCAGGGGTGAAGTGGGAGCATTTGAAGGTGCTAGCGCCGCTTGTGTTCCTTGTTATTGCATGGGCAACAACGATGGGCCGCTCCATTAGTTTTTTGTCGCTAGGGGATGAAACGGCTGCAAGTCTTGGCATACATACCGGCACCATAAAAGTTCTTGGCATGGCTGCTGCAGTTATTTTAGCAGGCGCTTCCGTGTCCGCAGCGGGATCAATCGGTTTTGTAGGTTTGGTTGTACCGCATATTGCCCGTCGGTTTATGGGGGTTGATTATCGCAAAATTATTCCTTTCTCCGCCTTGCTGGGGGCGATATTGCTCGTATGGGCTGATTTTGCGTCGCGTATGGTCAATCCGCCGCGGGAGTTTGCGATAGGGGCTATGGTTGCCCTAGTCGGCGTGCCTTTCTTTCTGTATTTGGCCCGCAAAGAAAGGCGGGAGCTTTAAGTATGGCTAGCTTGGAACAAAAAAGATCAGCCAGAGCGTTAGTTGCCGCAATTATTTTGCTGGCGCTCGCCATTGCCGTTGTCATCGTGAGCTTGAATACGGGAACAATTCGATTGTCCCCGGCTTCGATCTGGCGAACGCTGCTTGGCGGCGGAACATCCGATGAACAGCTTATTTTATTCGATTACCGCTTGCCTCGCATTGTCATTACGATACTGGCTGGCATCGGCCTTGGCATTTCGGGAGCTGTCATGCAGGGCGTGTCCCGCAACACGCTGGCGGACCCGGGCATTATCGGCATTCATGCCGGCGCGGCCTTTGGATTAATCCTCTTCGTTTCTTTTTTTCGGACGATGGAAGGGCCGGCTGCGCTGCTAATCCCGATGTTCACTTTTGCAGGCGGGGTCGTCATTTCGATTATCATTATTGCACTCGCCTACGATCGATATAAAGGAATCATTCCGATCCGCTTGATATTGGTTGGGATCGCGGTTGAAGCAGGCGTCAGCGCCTTCACGTTATTTCTCTCCTTAAGGCTGGACGAGGATACGTATTCCTTCACCTCCCGGTGGCTTGCCGGAAGCGTCTGGGGGAGAGATTGGATCAATGTATGGGCGCTGCTGCCTTGGATCGTTTTGATCGTGCCGATCATTTATTTCCGTTCACGGTCGCTTGATTTATTCGCCTTAGGCGATGAGGCAGCTTCCGGCGTAGGCAGCCATGTGACGCGGAATCGCTTGTTTTTGCTGGGGTTAGCGGTGGCATTATCCTGTGCAAGCGTGTCGATGGCGGGCGGCATCGGTTTTATCGGGCTCATAGCCCCTCATATTGCGAGGCGGCTCGCAGGGCCGCAGCATCGCCATTTTTTACCGATAGCCGCGCTTGTGGGGCTGCTTATACTAGTGAGCGCGGACACAATAGGCCGCTCTATCTTTCAGCCAAATGCGATTCCAGCTGGGGTCGTCGTTGCGGCGATTGGCGGTCCGTATTTTCTCTATTTGCTCTTACATTCAAAACCTAACACACGGAGGAATCATTAACATGAAAAGAATAGTCGCAACAGTTGTTTTTCTTATGCTAGTAGGGGTGCTAGCCGCTTGCGGACAGTCCTCGAATAATGGCGCTGCCGGCACGAACGCGCCGTCAAATGCCGCAACCGAAGCGCCCGAGTCTTCGGCAGACGTTAAGTCGCATGATCCAAATGCGAAAATTGCTTCGATGTCGATACATATTACGAATAACCTGCTCGCGCTCGGCATAACGCCTGTAGGCTCGGTCGTTGGCGGCGATGTAAAGGACTTTCTTCCTCATGTGGCAGATCGTTTGCAGGGCGCTGCGAAGTTTGGTGTCGTAACGGATCCGGATATGGAAGCGGTACTCGCGCAAAAGCCGGACGTCATCTACATCGATGAGGTTTACTCCGGCAAAGATTTGGCTAAGTTCGAGAAGATTGCCCCTACGATCAGCATCGATATGGATAATGGAACATGGCGCGACCATTTGAACCGGATCGCTAAGCATGTGGGCAAGGAGAAGGAAGCGGAAGCTTTTATTAAGGGTTACGAGTCTAAGGCAGAGCGCGTGAAGGCGTTAATTCACGCAGAGCTTGGACAAGACGCAAAAGCAATGGCGATCCGCATGACAGCGAAGGAGCTTCGGGTCATGGGCATGCCGCGTCCGGTCGGACCGATTATGTTTGAGGATCTCGGACTCCAGCCAGCGGCAGGCGTCGAAAAAATCGTCGATGAGCCTTATACGGTTATTTCACAAGAGGTGCTGCCAGACTTTGACGCGGATGCCATCTTCGTCATTATTAGCAAAGGCACCGAGGCGAAAGCGAAATTCGACGAGCTGGAGAAAAACATCGTTTGGCAAAATTTGAAGGCGGTCAAAAATAAGCATGTGTACGTGCTGGACGGCCAGAAATGGCTGGATTACTCCTCCATCGGCCATAGCATGGCGCTTGATGATGCAGAAAAGCTATTTTCCAAGTAAGCGAATAGGCAGGTTTAGAAGATCGCAGCGGGGGCGGAAGCGCCTTGCTGCGATCTTCTTTTTGTTTCAGCAGAAGTTGAAGCGGGTAAATGGGAAGTAACCTATTTTTGGGGGCGACCGACTGGCACAGTGCTTTCTGCCATCTGTGCCGCTTGGCTGAATATCTCATCTAAAAAGAGAAGAAGGTGAATGCATGGCCAAGCATAATCGTTTTATGAGATGGTGCTTTTCGATCATTTTGGTGCTGATCATCATTTATTTGGGATCGCTTGTTGATTTTATTTTCAAGCCCATTTTGTCGTTATTCAGTATGATCATCGTACCGCTCATGCTTGCAGCATTTTTTTATTATTTGGTTCGTCCGCTCGTGAATGTAATGGAGCGGCACAAGGTGAATCGGACCTTTGCCGTTTTGCTCATTTATTTGGCGTTCGCGGTCATTATGGCCGGTTTTAGCATCGTCGTATGGCCTTCGCTGCGAACACAATTGTTTAATCTGGTCGAAAATGCGCCTACGCTGTTCACCTCGTTAAGCGATCAAGTAGAGGAGCTTCAGCATAATCGCTTTTTATCGACTTTTTTGCCGCAGGATTCGAATCTACTCTCTAAGCTGACCGAGTATTTGAACAAAGGCTTTACGTTGCTCACGGATTATTTATCCGGGCTATTTGCCTTTTTCTCCAATTTTGCGATCGTGTTAATCACGTTTCCGATTCTGCTGTTTTATATGCTGAAGGAAGGCGGGAAGTTTGGGGAACAAATCGTCAGCTTTATCCCCAAGCGGTTCCGTAAGGACGGGACGGAGGTTATGGCTGAGATCGATCATATGCTAAGCAGCTTTATCGTAGGCCGGGTGATCGTCAATTTGGCGCTTGGCGTATTGATGTACGTTGGTTTTCTAATTATTGATTTGCCATACGCGCTGCTGCTTACCGTCGTGGCGGTCATACTTAATTTTATCCCGTTTATCGGCTCATTCCTGTCCTCGGTGCCTATCGTCATCATCGGATTTATTGAAGCGCCGTCCATTGCGATCTGGTCGATTGTGATCATTACGATCGCTCAGCAAATCCAAGATAATTTGATTGCCCCATATGTGTTTGGCAAGCAGCTTGATATTCATCCGCTGACAACAATTATATTGGTGCTTGTAGGCGGGGATATAGCGGGGATACTTGGCATTTTGCTCATTATACCGGTGTATATGATTTTGAAAATCGTTTATTGCAGGGTGTATGAGCTATTCTTTAAGCAATTATGGGAAAACGCATGATATTTATTTGGCTGAATGGATGCGTGTTCTTCCTTTCTCTGGTATAATGACGTCGACTTAGGCAAATTAACCGAAAGTACGGTGGCAGAAACAATATGAGCATAATCGCTTTGAAAAATAAACGAATCGTCATTGCCGGATCGCGCAAAACAGATGAAATGAGCTTAATCGTAGAAAAACAAGGCGGAATTCCAATCATTCGCTCGCTTCAAGGTTTAACGATGTTTGACGAGGATTTGCTTGCGGAGCCGCTGCGGAAATTCGCAGAGCAGGGCACCGACTGGCTCATTTTGACGACGGGGATGGGATCGGACAGCTTGATTGCCGCAGCTGACAAGCTGGGCATTGGACAGGCTGTTCGGGACCGGATGTCACAAGCGAAAATTGCAACAAGAGGCTACAAAACGTCAGCGTTTCTCAAACGGGCGGGCCTCAAGGCCGTTGTCAGCGATGATGACGGGACGATGAAGGGGCTAATAGACAATTTGTCGGCATATGATTTTCAAGGGCAGCGCGTATGGATTCAGCTGCATGGCGAGCCGGCGCCTGAGCTGGTGCGTTTTCTTGAATCAAAAGGCGCGAAACAGGTAGAGACCGTGCTGCCGTACAAACATGTTCCGCCGAGTGCAGCCACATTGGATACGCTAATGGCGGAGTTGGCTGAAGGATCGGTAGACACCATATGCTTCACGACCGCGGTGCAGGTGCATTATTTGTTTAAGTATGCCGGTGAAACGGATCGCATAGCTTTTCTGTTGGATGTCTTTGAAGGGCGAATCGTTGCAGCAGCAGTCGGAAAAGTAACGCAGGAGGCGCTGAGGGAGTACGGGGTGAAACGGATAGTTGTCCCGGAGCTGGAGAGAATGGGCGCGCTAATTATTGAAATCGGCCGTTATTATGAAAGCATTGAAGGCAGCAAATGATAGTCGAGTGTTTTAAAAAAAGTGATGATACGCCAAATGCGGCGGAATCATCACTTTTTTTAGTTGCTGCTGCATACGGATTAGAGCATGGCATCCAGATTTTGCAGCGGCCTGAGTAAATTATATTTCATTAAGCTCGCGGCAGCTTCGACATCACGTGCTTCCAACGCTTGAATGATCGCCTCATGATCTTTGCCGGCAGCCTGCGTCTCCCAATTCGGGCGTTTAATAAAAATGTACTTATATCTTCTAATATGCATTTGAAGGGAGGAGCTGAACGTCAATATATACGGGTTGTTTGCGATTTGCAAAATCCTATCATGAAACTTCTCGTCAAACTCCATCGCTTGATAAAACTCTTTTTGGTCAACGCATTCGTCGAAGGAAGCATTGATGGCGCGCAGCTCTTCGATATGCTCCGGCTGGATGTTGGCGGCGGCAAGCTCGGCAGCTAATGCATGAAGGGCAGTTAACGGCCCATATAGCTTGACGATATCCTCCTTCTCCAGCGTCGTCACTCTCGTTTCTTTTCCTGGAAACGTCTGAATGAGACCCTGAACCTCAAGCAGCTGAAAAGCTTCCCTAATCGGCGTGCGGCTCACGCCCAGCGCTTCGGCAAGATCAGTATCGATAAGCTTCTCTCCAGGCTGAAGCGTGCCGTCGATAATCCATTTTTGAAGCTGGGTCAAGGTGCGCTCTTTGGCGGATAGTCTAACCGGGGTGGAATAGTCGGTTGGAATAGGCAACACGAGCCCTCCTTTATTATTTTATTTCATTATTAATTAATTTGGATTCAACCAATATATAATATATCGCATAATGAATGACCGACGCAAATGATTAAACGTGCAAAATGAATAGATTGCTTTTATCCGCTTAAGGAAATATAATATGCAATATATCGCATATCACAATACATTATTTTGAGTAAGGAGTAACCTGTATGTCCAGCAACCAAGCCTCTATCGCCACGTCGCCAACCGCTTTACAAACGCTGTTTCCTTTATTGTTTGCCATTAGCTTCGTACATTTGATTAATGATACGATTCAGTCTGTCGTACCGGCCTTATTTCCGATCTTAAAGGATTCGCTATCGCTCAGCTTCGCGCAAATCGGCTTGATCTCATTGATGATCAATGTAACGGCGGCGCTGCTTCAGCCGATCATTGGCATTTTCTCCGATACGCATCCGAAGCCGATGCTGCTGCCGATAGGCATGCTGTTTACGCTGGGCGGGGTTGCGGCACTATCCTACGCGTCACATTTCTGGATGGTCATGGCCGCTGTAATGCTTATTGGGGTCGGCTCGGCCGTCTTCCATCCGATCTCCGCGCGTGTAGCTTATTTAGCAGCAGGAACAAGGAAGGGCACAGGCCAGTCTATTTTTCAATTCGGCGGCAATATTGGACAATCGCTTGCTCCGATCATGACAGCTCTGTTATTCGTACATACGGGTCAGCAGGGTGTCATCTGGTTTGCGCTATTTGCTACAATCGGAATCGTCATTCAATATAATGTGGCAAAATGGTATGGGTCGCAGCTTGCTCTGGTTCCTAGCAAGAGCACGAAACAGGCGGCCAAGCCAGTGTCTAAGCTAAATGTATCATCGGGTAAAGTCGTATTTGCGCTCACGATTTTAATGATTCTTGTTTTTTCCAAAAACGTGTATATCGCTGCGATCAGCAGCTACTATTCCTTCTATGCAATCGATCATTTTGGATTATCGGTCGGCCATGCGCAAATGGTGCTGTTCGTCTTTCTGGCCGCCAACGTAATCGGTTTGCTGCTCGGGGGCATTTTGGCGGATAAGTTCAGCCGCCGCAGCTTGATCTGGTTTTCCATATTGGGAACGGCTCCGTTTGCCCTGCTGCTCCCTTACGCGAATTTAACGTTTTCCGTCATTTTAATCTTTTTTGCCGGACTCATTTTAGCCTCGGCTTTCTCCGTAATACTGGTTTATGCGAATGAACTTCTGCCAGGCAGAGTAGGACTCGTATCAGGCGTGTTCTTCGGGATGGCGTTTGGACTCGGCGGCATCGGCTCGGCTATCCTTGGCAATCTGGCCGACTCCATGGGCATCGAGTTTGTCATTCGCTGCACTTCGTATTTGCCTCTGCTCGGCATGCTTACGATTTTGCTGCCATCGGATCGGAAGAGTAAGGCTAGCGAGTAGATTAGCACGGGTAAGGCTTGCAAGGCATTCGATACGAGCTGGGAAGCATAGGGTTATGAATATAGTGCTTAGCAGCACCTTGTCTCGACCAGTTAGAGGGCGAATTTCTCACTTGGACAATTTCCGCGTTGTCCCCATGCACATACAATAATGGTGTATAGCCCAATCGGTGCTGGAAGGGGAGTAGCGCTGTGAGTAAGCGGACTTTAATGATCGTATCGCTTGTCATTTACGTTTTGCTAGCCATCTTATTCGTGGTTCTGTCTATTATCAACTAAACACATAACAGAGCAAGGGCTGCCCCATGAGTAGAATGTTCTACGTTGGGCAGCCCTTGCTCGTTTTATTTGAATGGCTATAGGCTATTAGCTGAGCTTTTCCTGATTGAGCTTTGTTTTTCGGTACTCCTTAGGCACGACGCCCTTCGTTTCGCGAAAAATGCGGGAAAATGTTTTGTAGGAGCCGTAGCCCACCTCAAGCGCGATTTCGGCGACGCTCATATCGGTTGAGACGAGCAGGCTGCACGCATGCCGCAAGCGCAGGTCATGCAGGAAGTGGACGAAGGTTTGTCCGGTCGTCTGTTTTATGACCTCGCTTATTCGCGATACGCTGAGGGAGAAGCGGCTGGCAAGATCAGAGAGCGCGATCTCATCCTGATAATGGCGATGAATATAATGAATGATCGGCCAAACCGATGCGTTGGATTTGGAGCCAAGCGTTGAAATGACTGCTGATGGAGCTGCTTTCCGGCGATAGCGGTCGAAGCAGGCCAATATTTCCTTTAACCTGACTTGGAGCATCGTCCGGCGCCAAGGCTCTTGACCTTGATATTCATGATACATATCCTCGATTAAATGCTTCATCCTTGCGTTTTCGGCGCCGCTTAGCTGAACGAATGGCGGCAGCATATTTTGGGCGATTAAGTCCATAAGGCCGTTTTCTTGACCCGGCTCTATCAATAAATCCATGCTGAACATGCAATTATAAAGCACTAATGTACTGCCTGGCTCCGTAAAAAGCTCATGCACCTGATAAGGCAGCACGAATGTAAAGGTGCCGGGCAGCATTTGATGCTTGGCATCATTGATCGATTCGGAGCCTCTTCCGTCTACGACATAAGAAAACTCCAAAAAGTCGTGGCGATGCGGGCGAAAGCCATGATAAAGCCGGTTCAAGCTAATATGGAGAGGAGAGGAAGTGTTCATATTTGGATACGTTTTCAAATAATCAGGTATATAAGTCATGAAATAATGGATTCCTCCGAAAATCTGAGACGTTTATCGAAAAACAAGCACGATTTCTGATCCCGTTTATTTTAACATAAATAACGAGATCAAGCGTTAGCGAAAGCAAATGCTTGCGAAGGAAGCTTTGTTATCCAACTCATTAGGAGGAATTTCAGTGGCCGTTGACAATAAAATTAGAATCGGCATTATCGGCGCAGGCAATATCGGTAATGTGCATGCAGGTGAATTTTCGAAGCTGGGCGAAGAGTGCGTCATTACGGCAATTACGGATGCTTATTTGCCGCTTGCTGTAGAGCGCGCGAAGCAATACGGCATCGCAAACGTAGCAAATTCGCCAGAGGAGCTGATTCAGCGCTCTGACATAGATGCGGTTATTATCGGCGTGCCTAACCAGTTCCACGCGCCGCTTGCGCTGCAAGCATTGGCGGCTGGCAAGCATGTCCTGCTCGAGAAGCCGATGGGAATCAACGGCGATGCGGCTCGTCAAATTTTGAAAGCAAGCCAAGCTTCCGATCGCGTTGTCATGGTCGGCCATCAAATGCGCTGGGAATCGGTGCCGATGCAAATTAAAGAGCAAATCGACCGCGGGGAGCTTGGCAAAATATATACGGCAAAAACCGGCTGGTTCCGCCGCAAAGGCATCCCAGGCTGGGGCACATGGTTTACGCAAATGGATCAATCTGGCGGCGGTCCGCTTATCGATATCGGCGTTCATATGCTTGATCTAGCGCTGTACTTGATGGGCAATCCAAAGCCGGTATCCGTTTACGGGGCAACCTATGCCGAGTTTGGTCCAAGCCGCAAAGGCATTGGCACTTGGGGAACGCCGAATTGGAACGGTACTTATGATGTCGAGGATTTGGCAACGGCCTTGATCAAAATGGAAGACGGAAGCACGCTTTCGCTGGAAGTCAGCTGGGCAGTTCATATGGATACGGACAATACGCCGTTCATTCATGTGATGGGTTCGGAAGGCGGCGCCAGCTACCGCGGTGCCGAAGGCAAGCTGCTTACGGAGAAGTTTGACCGTCCGATCGAAACGGTGCTTCGCAAAGCCGACAACGATGAAGGGGAACGCGCGCGTCTAAGCCGCCACTTCCTTGCTTGCATTCGGGAAGGCAAGCAGCCGATTACTTCCGCTTTAACTGGATTTACGAACAACCTTGTGCTTGATGCGATTTATGAATCATCCCGCACAGGCAACGAAGTGAAGCTGGATTGGAATTTAAACTAAAATAATTGAAGGAATAAGGAGGAAACCGCATGTTAAGAGGACTAACCGGCGCAGGGCTGGGCCGCATAGAAAGTGATGAACGCCTTATTGAGCTTGCTGGGGCAAATGGTTTTCAGGCTGTGGATTTGGATGCGGGATCGCTGATCGAGCGTCATGGGGTAGAGCAGGCACGCGAGCTGCTTGCAAAGAACGGCGTGGTCATTGGTTCAATCGGGCTGCCGGTAGAATGGAGAACGACGGAAGAGGCGTTTCTGGAAGGTTTGGAGAAGCTTGCTGCTTCCGCCGCAGCCGCAGCTGCGCTTGGATGCACGAGCTGCTGCACGTATATTTTGCCTTCCACGGATTTGAAGGCCGCTCGCTTTATGGCATTGGCAACACGCAGATTGCGTACTTGCGCGCAAATTCTTGGCGCATATGGCATACGCCTCGGACTTGAGTTTGTTGGTCCGCATCACTTGCGTACACGCTGGGCGAACCCGTTCATTTGGACGATTGAGGAGACGCTGGAATGGATCGACGCGATTGGCGAGAGCAACGTAGGGCTGTTGTTTGACGCATACCACTGGTATACGAACGAGTTGACTATTGCTGATATCGAAGCGCTTCGCGCCGATCAAATCGTGCATGTCCATATTAATGACGCGCCAGACGTGCCAGTAGCAGAAGCGCTCGACAATGGCCGGATCTATCCGGGCGAAGGCGTTATTGATCTTGTGGGCTTCCTTCAAGCGCTTGATCGTATCGGCTATAAGGGCGCGGTGTCGCAGGAGATTTTGACCGCTGAGGCTCCATCGCAATCGCCGGAAGAGCTCGTTCAGCGCTCCAAAGCCGGCTTCGATAAAGTATTTGGCGCAGCAGGCCTATAGAACGGAACTTAAAAATGGTTGAGCGCTTGGTAAAGGCAGCTCAGCCATTTTTTTAGTTTGCAGCAGAAATTGCCATAGACGCGTGCTTATCGTGCGACCATGGTGTAACGCATGCGCCATTTCTCCCATGCAACGATTCACAGACAACCTCCCTAAAAACCAACAAAAATAACCATTGCCGCAAGCAAGCGCTAATTTACATATGATTTTGTTTGAAATCTGATGGGTACTGTTCGAGAAGGGGAATCCGTTATGATGGATAATAACCGTTTTTTTAAACAGGAGACCGATAATATGGCAAATAAGGCAGAGCAGATACATCCGCTGCATCTTTGGTATAAGCAGCCGGCTACCAGATGGGAAGAAGCGCTGCCGATCGGCAACGGCCGATTAGGCGGCATGGTATTTGGCGGCGTGAATAAGGAACGGATTCAATTAAATGAAGATACGCTTTGGTCGGGCTTTCCCCGCGATACCAATAATTACGAAGCGCTCCGTTATTTGAAGCGTGCGCGGGAGCTGATTGCGGAGAAGCGGTTTGTAGAGGCTGAGCAGCTCATTGAGGCGAAAATGCTCGGAACTAATACCGAATCGTATCAGCCGATGGGCGATTGGTTTGTAGAGCACCATTTTGCACAACAAAACGATCAGCCTGAAAGTTATATTCGCAAGCTTGACATTGACGCGGGCATCACCATGACAAGCTTCAAGCTCGGACGAACCACGTATACACGCGAGACGTTTGTCAGCGCAGTCGATCAAGTGCTTTGCACAAGATTTGAAGCGGATGGAGACGAGCTTCTGGAGCTTACCGCATCGCTGCAAGCGTCCGTTCCGTTCGAGCTTGCCTCACAAGACAACCATTCTATTGTGCTGCACGGACGCTGTCCAAGCCATGTCGCGGACAATTATTTGGGCGATCATCCGAGGGCAGTCCAGTATGAAAGGGACCTTGGCATTACGTTTCAAACGAAGCTTGCTGTGAAGGTGGATGGCGGCGAGGCCAGTGTTAACGGCGACAAGCAATTAATGATTCGCGGCGCTCGTTCCGCTACTTTTCTGCTCAGCGCGGCAACAAGCTTTGAAGGTTTTGATCGTCAGCCAGAAGCGAACGCGGACGTCATTAGCATGCAAAACAATCTCGTGCTGAAAGCGGCACTATCGCTTGGCTATGAAAAGTTGCGCGTGCGCCATGTTGACGATCATCGCCGTTTGTTCCAGCGCGTAGAGATCCAATTAGGGGAAACGCCTAATGCCCATCTGCCTACTGACGAGCGGCTTGAAGCCTATAAAAGAGGCGAGCAAGATCCGCAGCTGGAAGCGTTGTATTTCCAGTATGGCCGGTATTTGCTGATGGCAAGCTCACGTCCTGGAACGCAGCCGGCTAACCTGCAAGGCATCTGGAATGACCGGGTGCAGCCGCCTTGGAACAGCGATTATACGACAAATATAAATACGCAGATGAACTACTGGCCCGCGGAGCTTGGCAATTTGAGCGAATGCCATGAACCGTTGTTCCAGCTTATTGAGGAGCTAAGCGAGTCAGGCGCGCGAACAGCTGCGATTCATTACAACAGCTCGGGCTGGGCAGCCCACCACAATGTTGATTTGTGGCGCACATCAACCCCAACAGCGGGACATCCAAGCTGGGCGTTTTGGCCGCTTGGCGGCGTATGGCTGACGCAGCATTTGTGGGAGCATTATTTGTATAATCCGAACGAACATTTTTTGCGGGAGAAAGCTTATCCCCTTATGAAAGGGGCAGCGCTCTTTTGCTTGGACTGGCTGCAGGAGAACGAGCAAGGGCTGCTTATGACCTCGCCTTCTACCTCGCCGGAAAATAAATTTCTAACCTCCGAAGGCGAACCGAGCAGCGTAGCGGAATCGTCTGCCATGGATATTACATTAATTGGCGAATTGTTTGATCACTGCATTGCGGCTGCAAGCCTGCTGAAGCAGGATGAAGCTTTTGCGGAGCGGCTCGCCGCTGCAAGGCTCAAGCTGCCGCCGCTGCAGATTGCACCTAACGGATTACTACAGGAATGGCATGAGCATTTTGAGGAGCATGAGCCGGGTCATCGCCATGTCTCGCACCTATACGGCTTATATCCGGGTACGACGATTAATCAGGAAGAAACGCCGAAGCTCGTTGAAGCAGGGCGGCTATCGCTTGAGAGCCGCATTAAGAACGGCGGCGGACATACGGGGTGGAGCTGTGCTTGGCTCATTAATCTGTATGCGCGGCTGAAGGAGCCAGAGTCCTCCTACCGCTTCATTCATACGCTGCTTGCGCGCTCGACGCATCCGAATTTGTTTGATGATCATCCGCCGTTCCAAATTGACGGCAACTTTGGCGGAGCCGCAGGCATTGCCGAGCTGCTGCTGCAAAGCCATTTGAACAGCATTGAGCTTCTGCCGGCACTTCCGGCTGCGTGGCCGAGCGGCCATATTAAAGGGATTAAGGCAAGAGGCGGCTTTGTCGTTGATATCGAGTGGAAGGACGGAAAGCTGACGAGCGGCCGCATTCTCTCTACGCATGGTTTGCCGTGCAGCCTAAGTTCCAAAGAAGCGATTATCGTTCATACTTCCAAGGGCAAAACAATTGATGCAACTAGGCCATTCCCAACAATCAAAAATGAATGGTACAGCCTAACGACAACAACCAAAGAAGGGGAGTAACCATAATGACGACCAATACACGTTTTCCTTTTGAAAATATAGAGCTTCCGCTAGAAGAGCGGGTAACCGATCTTGTATCTCGCTTTACGCTGGATGAGAAAGTGGAATCGATGGTGCAATATCAGCCGGAAATCGAGAGATTAGGCGTAAAACCATATAAGCATGGAACAGAAGCGGCTCATGGCATGGCGTGGCTGGGCGAAGCGACGACGTTCCCGCAGCCGATCGGGCTTGGCTGCACGTGGAATCCCGTGCTGCTGAAGGAAGTGGGCTCGGTCATTGGCGACGAGGCGCGCGTTTACTTTCAGCGCAATCCGGCCATTAACGGTTTGACGTTATGGGCGCCAACGGTCGATATGGAGCGTGATCCGCGCTGGGGCCGGACGGAGGAGGCTTACGGGGAGGATCCGAAGCTGACAGGCGAGCTGACGGCATCGCTCGTGCAGGGCATCCAAGGCGATCACCCGCTTTACTTCAAAGCGGTTGCGACCTTGAAGCATTTTATCGGCAATAACAATGAAATAAATCGCGGCAGCTGCTCGGCGAGCATCGACCCGCGCAACATGAAGGAGTATTATCAAGCTGCGTTTAAGCCGGCGTTCGTGAAGGGCGGCGCGCATTCCATGATGACCTCGTACAACTCGGTCAACGGTACGCCGACGATTTTGCATGAGGATGTAAATAAAGTGGTGAAAGAGGAATGGGGCATGAACGGCTTCATCGTAAGCGATGCAGGCGACTTGCTTGGAATCGTCAATGACCATCACTATTACGACTCCTACAAGGATGCGGTGGCGCATGCGATCAAAGCCGGCATTGACAGCATCACGGATGATAAAGAGAAATCATGCGCCGCGATCCGAGAAGCACTGGCAGAAGGGCTGCTGACGGAGCAGCATTTGGACAAAGCGCTCATCAACACATTCCGCGTACGCTTCCGGTTGGGCGAGTTTGATCCATCGGGGCAAAATCCTTACGCCAACGTACCGGAATCGAAGCTTTGCGCGCCTGAGCATGGCGAATTGTCGCTGCAAGCTGCGCGAGAGTCGATCGTGTTGCTGAAAAACGAAGGCAGTATTCTGCCTCTAAACAAAGAAAAGCTAAACAGCGTAGCCGTTATCGGGCCGCTTGCCGATGCCGTATACCGCGACTGGTATTCCGGTTCGCTTCCATACAAAGTGACGCCGCTTGAAGGCGTTAAGAGCAAGCTCGCCGGCAAATCCGTTTCGTACAGCAGCGGCAACGACCGCGTTGTATTGAAATCGGCTGCAAGCGGCAAAGCGCTGCAAGCTTCAACGAACGCTGAAAGCCGCCTGCAGGCCGGCGAATCGGAAGAAGCGGCTGGCGAGACGTTTGAAGTTACCGATTGGGGCTGGGGCAGCTTCACGCTAGAGAGCAAAACCTCCGGCAAGCTGCTTACAAGCGCTGATGATGTCAATATCGCAGCATCGGCAACCGAAGCATTTGGCTGGTATGTGAAGGAAGTTTTCAAGCTTGACGAGCAGCCAGGCAATCAATTTGCGATTCGGACGTGGAACGGCAAGCTGGTATCGGCTCCGAACGGCGGTGCGGATTCCTTGCAAATTACAGAAGCTTCTGAGATTGGGACTAACGAGCTGTTCACGAAGGATGTTATCACGGACGGCATCGCTGAGGCGGTTGCGGCAGCGAAAGCGGCCGAAACGGCAATCGTCTTCGTCGGCAACAATCCGCTCATTAACGGCAAGGAAGAGGTCGATCGCCCAAGCCTTGATTTGGCGGCATCGCAAAACGAGCTAATCAGCGCTGTATTCGCGGCTAATCCTAACACGAGCGTAGTCGTCATCGGCAGCTATCCGTTTGCGCTGAACGCGGTTAATGAGAAAATACCGGCGATTGTTTACTTGTCGCATGCGGGGCAAGAGCTCGGCAACGCCGTCGCAGACGTGCTCTTTGGCGACTATTCGCCCGCAGGACGCCTTAATATGACCTGGTACAAATCCGAGGAGCAGCTGACGGACCTGATGGACTATGACATTTTGAAGGGCAAAAGAACGTACCTGTATTTTGACGGCGAGCCTTTGTACCCGTTCGGTTACGGCCTCAGCTACGGTTCATTCCGTTATGGCCCGCTTGAATTAACAAATAACGCGGCTAACATCGAAGGCAGCGTAACCGCTAAGCTGCAGGTAACGAACGAGTCTGCCGTTATCGCCGATGAGGTCGTGCAATTGTACGTCCGTACGGAAGGCTCGCGGGTTGAGCGCCCGCTGAAGAAGCTTGTTGGCTTTACGCGGATCACGTTGCAGGCAGGAGAGACAAAGGATGTGCAAATCATTGTCCCTGCGGAAGAGCTTGCGATTTGGGATGTAACGCGTGGCCGGTTCTGCCTTGAAAGTGCTGCATATACGTTTGCGGCTGGCGGCTCCTCCGATGACGTTAAAGTGTCTGCCACCATCACGATAGTGGGAGAAACGATTCCGCAGCGCAATTTATCGCTGCAAACTCGCGCAGAGAACTATGATGATTATGCGCATGTTTATTTGGACGAGAGCAAAGAGGGGGGCACGGCTGTCCGGCTATCGCAATCCGAAGGCTGGATCGCGTTCAAGGATATCGATTGGTCAAACGGCTCTTCGGTTTTGGAAGCACGCGTCAGCGGCGGGGAACAGGGCGGCTCGTTATCGGTTACGATTGGCAGCCCGGTTCGTTCAGCAATCGGCGCTTGCACCGTCGCGGCGAGCGGCGAGCAGCAATGGCAAACCGTTCGGATTGACTTGTCCACCATGAAGCCTGAGGGCGATCTGGTTATCGGCTTGACGGGAAGCGTTAAGCTATCCTATTTTCACATTCAATAAGGTTAGCTTTCATTCATACGAATGTACGGAGCTGTTCAAAGCTGCAATACGGGCCTTGGACAGCTCCGTTTTTTTGCGCGGCTGCGGTTGCATTTTCCGAAAAACGGCTTTATTGTTTAAACTAGCATAGAACATTGGCAGAGGAGCTAGTTGCAGTGAAGAATGAAATCGAGATTAACTTGTATAAGGATTGGATCGATACGGTGAAGGAAGTATTTCGAGGCTCGGGGCATCCATTGCCGGATTCGATCAGCGACAGGGAGGCAGCGTTTGCCTACTTCTCTCAGACTGCCCAATCGGATGAAGAGGCTGAGCAGCGGCTTGAGGCGAATGAGGAGCGTCTTTCCTCGATGGAGCAAATTATTTTGGAACATTTCGAGACGGTTATTGCTCCGGATATACGCAGCAAGACGGGGTATACAGGCGACCGCTTTACCTTCCAATGGTTGTACAACCAAGGCGAGCATGTCGTCGAAAAACATTCATCGTACCGCATACCGCTCTGATCAGAGCGGTTTTTTGCGCTTGCATGCGGCTCAGCTACTCAAACGTGAAATACCAGAAGATTGCAATCTCATTGCTGCTCTCATCAAGACCTTTATATAGAAAGGAATCAAAACCGCCGATAACAAATCCACAGCTTTCATAAAATTTGCACGCTCTGACGTTATTGTTTTGCGTTTCTAACATGATGCCCGGCAAGCCAGCGGACTTCGCCCATTGCTTAGCCTGTTCGATTAATAGGCGGCCAGCGCCAGATCTTCGGGATTGCTTGTCCACCTTGATGTCTTCGATATAGGCGTAATGGTTCCAGTGTTTTTTCAAAATGATTTGGCCAACCGCTTTATTTTCCAGATACGCTAGATATACGATTTGATTCGGGTTAGCGATGTACGCCGAGTAGTCAGAGTCCGTTGTTTCTTCGTTTGGATCACTGGAGTAGCTTTTCTCATAACGGGGAATCTCTTTTACCGTATATCCGATTTTATTATGGTTTGCATGCAAAATGAGGATAGAATCAACGGTAAAGCTATCATCAATGTCGATCCAATCGTCTTGATTGTCAGCTGATAATTGTCTGATATGGATATCCATATAGGTCCTCCTAGTTTTAGGCGTTAGTAGCTGTTGACAGCCTTAGCAGCGTATATTCACTTTTAACACATGAAGCCAAGGAAGGGCAATGTCTAATTTCCATATGATAAAATAACGAATAAGTTATGTATGAATGCGCCCATGCCCGCTTTATAATATAGGATGCTTCAGAACTTTGCACAAAAAAGTAAACGCTTTCCCAATGAGGGGAGGGAGCAGATGATATGAAAACTAGGATCAGTTCGATCGCCAACAAGATGAACAATATACGCATAAAAAACAAGCTGATCTTTTCATTTATTCTTGTTGTATTTGTTCCCGTGCTTATCGTTGGCATATTTTTAACGGTCGCTTTTCGCCAAAACGTACTCGACCAGGCAACCCAGCAAATTACGAACAACGTAGAGCGAATCAAGAAACAGACCTTGGACATTATTCGGATGCCGATTGAGATTTCGGATAAGCTGCTCGTCGACAGCCGGTTGACCAATGTCGTGAACACACAGTACGATTCGACCTTCGAGGTTGTCAAAGCGTTCTGGGATTACCGCGATTTTCGCGACTATATCCACCTATATAGCGAAGTGTACAACATCCGTTTCTACACGACGAATATGACCATCCTAGATAACTGGGAATTTCTTAAATTGACCGACCCTATTGCACGGGAGCCTTGGTATAAGTCAGCGATAGGGGAGGACGGCATTCATTGGGGTTATATTCGCGACGAAACGAAGAACAACCGGAAATATTTGAGCCTCATTCGAAAAATTACGTTTCCAACCTACCGGACAAGCGGCGTGCTGGTAATCGGGGTTAACCAAGACGAGCTGAACGCGATGATCAGCCAGGAGCCGTTCGATACGATGATCATCGATGATAGCGGCAATATGATTGCCGCCAAAAACCCTGAATGGGTGGGCAAAAACATATCTGAATTAGACTTTGCCAGTAAACTAACAAATAAAGCGAAGGGCACCTACGAGCTTAAATATGACGGCAAGCCATCCAAAATCGTAATCGAGGATCTGCTTCCTGATTCAAGCCGCAATGGGCTCAAAATCGTCTCCGTATTTACGATTGACAGCATCGTAAGCGGGGCCAATCGCATAAGCTTGCTTGGATTCGGCATCATTATGCTAAGTCTGCTTATCGCGTTTGTGTTAATTTATATTTTCTCGGCGATTTTAGCCAAGCGGATGCTCGTCTTGAATAAAGACTTGAACAAGGTCGCAATGGGCGACTTGAATGTCATTTCGAATGTGACAGGCAGTGACGAGATCGGCATATTATCCAAACAATTTAACAATATGGTCGTCAGCATACGCGGCTTAATGGATGAGGTAGCGGAATCGCACAAACAGCAGGCGCAGCTGCAGCTCAGGCAAAAAGAGATTAAGCTCAAGATGATGGCAAGCCAGATCAATCCGCATTTTCTGTTCAATGCGCTGGAGTCGATCCGTATGAAGGCGCATATCAAGGGCGAGACGGAAATCTCTTCAATCGTCCGTATGCTGGGCAAAATGATTCGCCGCAATTTAGAGGTTGGAACGCGTAAAATCGCCCTGAAGGACGAGCTGGAGATGGTACGCTGCTATTTGGAAATCCAAAAGTTCAGATACGGGAATGATCGCTTGGCCTTCCGCCTTGATATCGATGAAGCCGGACAGGAAATTGAAGTTCCGCCGCTCATTATTCAGCCGCTTATCGAGAATGCGGTCGTGCATGGGTTGGAAAATGTGGCAGAGGGCGGCTTCGTTTCGTTAACGACGCAGGTGATTGAACGTGTGCTCCGCATAGAGGTTGTCGATAATGGCGTAGGCATTGGCGAGGACAAAATCGATCAAATTAATGAAGCTCTTCATGATATGGAAGAAGAGGAGGAGTACCGGATCGGGCTGCGCAATGTTCATCAGCGGCTAGTCATGATCTATGGCGACAGCTACGGCTTAACGATTAAGAGCGAGCTGGGCCTTGGTACCCAAATTACTTTTGAAATTCCGATAGGGGGTCATCCATTTGCATAAAGTGCTTATTGTCGACGACGAGCCGATGATTCGAGAAGGGCTGCAGACGTTAGTGGATTGGGGCAAATACGGCTTTGCCGTCGTTGGAGCAGCATCGAACGGCCGAGAGGCGGTGGAGAAACATGCGGCGCTTGGTCCTGATTTGATTCTCATCGACATTCGGATGCCTGGCATGGATGGGCTGCAAGCGATAGAGGAAATAAGGAAGACGGACGCGGTTTGCCACTTCTTGATTTTGAGCGGATATGCCGAGTTTGATTATGCGAAGCAAGCGATAGCGCATAATGTAGACGGTTATATCTTAAAGCCTATCGATGAGGATGAGCTGGAGAGCTATGTCGAGCGCATCAGCACCCGTCTCCAAAAACAGTCCGAGCAGCAGCTGAATGCGGAACAATCGACGATGCTTCTGCGCGAGGAGATGCTTCAGCAGCTTGCTGCGGGCAAGCTTGACCCGAATCTATCTAGCACCCAAGAATTGAAAACGCTCTTAGGAGCGCCGGCAAAATATTATCAGCTGCTTTTAATCGAGCTTTACAGCAGAGAGCATTCCCTTACGATGAATGCAACGCTTAAGAAGAAGCTTGCGGAAATTGTCGAGCAGAAGCAGCTGGGCTTTGTTTTCTCGGCTGAGCCCTATGTTGGGGTGCTGCTAAAAGATTTTTTGCTGCAAAATGGCTCGCGAGAGCAAATGAAGCAATGGATCGAGGAATGCTGCGGCGCGAGGGTGCGCTTCGCGGCAGCAGCAAGCGATTCGGTTCGCGATCCCGGTGAGCTGCAGAATTGGACGCCTGCCGTACGGGGGTTGCTGAAGCAGCGCTTTATGCTGCAGGGGCAGCAAATTCACTTGGCATCATTGTTTCTTCATGGTAAGCAATCGGAGGAGCCTATCCAAAGCGAAGCGCCTTCGATTGACAGCCTTGCGCAGAAGCTTTATTACATGCTCGATATCGGCAGCAAGGATGGGATAGACAAGGCGCTGCAAGAGGCTTCCGAGCACATTTGCGCGTATGACATATCGGAGCAATTCGTCAAATCAAGCTGGGCTCAGCTGCTTACAATCGTATTGAACAAAGCGACCGCGTCCAATCCGGGAGTTTCCGTGCAGGAGGATTTGTCGATGGTTACCGCTCTGTATCTTGCGCATCATTATGATGAAATGATCGATCAGCTTCGGAAGCGGCTTTCGGATTTGGCAGCGAAAATAGGCAAGTCGGACAGCTTGTCCGTTATGAAGCAAATGACGGATTTCATTGAACGTCACTACAGCGAGAACATTAAACTGGAGACGCTGGCTGATCTGTTTAATTACAATAGCGGCTACCTCGGCAAAATGTTCAAAAACTATACGGGGGAGCATTTTAATACTTACTTGGATCAGGTGCGCATCCAGCACGCGATCGAGCTTCTGCAAGAGGGGCTGAAGGTGCATCAGGTATCGGAGCGGGTCGGCTATGCGAATGTCGATTACTTCCACAGCAAATTCAAAAAGTATAAGGGTGTTTCTCCTTCCTCTTTCAAGAGCGTGTCTGGCAAGCCGGCCTCTGAATAGAAGAGTAGAAGCCATAAAAAGGATAAAGCTGCATGGAAAAAGGTCGCCCATTTCTTCTGGCTGTTAGAGCTGGCTGATAAATAGGCGTCTTTTTTATGGCAAAATTATTTGTAACCATCGGTTATGAAAGCGCTTGAAAGTGCGTATTTTGATATGATTTTAAGTCTAATTTGTTGGGTGCAAGGTAGTGGCATGCATCGTTTATGATAAGTACAGATAAGAGAGGGTAAGCTACGAGAGACAAACTAGTAGCTTGCAAAGCCGTTTTTGCCGGAAGCAAAAACACGAGGAGGAGCAGCGATGAAACCGCTAACAGAAGGTGCCCTTAAAGCAGGGACCGCAAACAAAAAGAACCGGTTTTGGTTCAAAGTTTTTCAGCAGCGTTACTTGTATATGATGTCATTGCCATTCGTTATCTGGATATTCATATTCAGCTATGTACCTGTATGGGGCTGGTTAACCGCCTTTCAAAACTTCAAGCCAAAAAATTCGATTTTGGACCAGAAGTGGGTAGGGCTCGATAATTTCATAGAGTTGTTCCAGGACGAGCGATTTTATATCGTTTTGCGCAACACGCTTGCCATGAGTACGATGGGACTGATCGTCGGCTTCACGGTTCCTGTCATTTTCGCGCTATTATTAAATGAAATGAGAGGGCAGTTCTTCAAACGTTCCGTTCAAACCATTTCGTATTTGCCTCACTTTGTATCTTGGGTAGTCGTTGCCGGATTGGTGACGAAGATGCTTTCGACAGACGGCGGCGCAGTCAACCAATTGCTTATGTACTTAAATATTATCGATTCGCCAATTCAGTTTATGGCTAAGGGCGAATGGTTCTGGGGCATCGTAACCTTATCGGATCTGTGGAAGGAAATGGGCTGGAACTCCATTATCTTCTTAGCGGCTATGGCTGGTATCGATCCCGAGTTATATGAAGCTTCGACGGTAGATGGCGCAGGCCGTTTCCGCAAAATGTGGCACATCACGATGCCGGGCATACGGACAACCTTTATGGTCCTGTTCATTTTATCCATTGGTCATTTAGTAAGCATTGGCTTTGAAAAACAATTTTTGCTGGGCAATCCTCTCGTATCCGATTTTTCAGAGGTTCTCGATCTGTATGCGCTGAAGTACGGAATTCAAATGAGCCGGTATTCGTATGGTACGGCAATCGGTATATTCAACTCCGTCGTCAGCATCCTGCTCGTGTTTACCGCGAACGGAATCTACAAACGAGTCACCAAAGAATCAATCATATAGGAGGCAGGGCATATGCAAGGTACGGCTAGAAGAGCTACTGGCGATAAAGTATTCGACACATTCATTTATTTATTCATGGCAATTATTGCTATTGTAACGTTATATCCATTCCTTAACGTACTTGCGATTTCGTTTAACGATTCAGTGGACACCGTCAGAGGCGGGTTGACCATATATCCTCGGGAATTTACCTTGAAAAACTACGAGACGATTTTTGGCTTCGACGGCTTGCTGGTCGGCTTTAAAAACTCTGTCATTCGTACGGTAGTAGGTACTGCAATCGGTGTTCTATCGGCTTCCATGATGGCTTACACGTTAAGCCGTCCCGACTTTCAGGCAAGAAGATGGATGTCAGTCGTATTCGCACTGACGATGTATTTCACTGGCGGCCTGATTCCTGGCTTCCTGCTTATGAAAAACCTTGGATTGATCGGAACATTCTCGGTTTACATCATTCCGGCTATTTTGAGCGTTTGGAACGTGTTCGTAGTCCGCTCCTACATTGACGGACTGCCGTACGCGCTTCAAGAATCAGCAAAAATCGACGGAGCGAATGATTGGACGATATTTTGGAAGGTTATCCTTCCCCTCTGCCAGCCCGTGCTTGCGACAATCGCTTTGTTCATTGCGGTAGGCCACTGGAATTCCTGGTTTGACACTTACCTGTTCAACAACAGGAGTCCCGAAAATACGACATTGCAGTACGAGCTGATGAAGGTGCTGCTGTCTACGCAAACGGGAAGCAATTACCGTGACCCGAATGCGCAGCAAGCGATCGCATCGGTTTCACCTGAATCCATTAAGATGGCGATTACGATTGTTGTTACCGTACCTATCCTATTGGTGTATCCTTTCCTTCAGAAGTATTTCGTGAAGGGTATGACGCTTGGAGCAGTAAAAAGCTAATTTTGGTAGTAGCAGGTTTCCTGTTATATACATGATCATCAACGTGCACAAGAAAAAAGGGAGGCTTTCCAGCGATGAAAAGAAAGATGCAAACGGCATTAAGCTTGATGTTAGCACTTGTATTTGTATTCGTAACAGCTTGCGGCAATTCGAATAATGAAAGCGGCACGGGCAGCGGAACGACGAATGAAGCAACGAATTCGACGAACGAAGGCGCAGCGGCTGAACCGATCACCATTCGCGTAGCATCAGGAGACAATAACGCGAACTGGGATGACATGCAATCCGACGTAGGTAAAGCGATTCAAGAAAAAACAGGTATTACGATTAAACAGGAATTTCCTGTTGGCGGCACCGATTCCGATATGTTCGCCCTAATGGTAGCAAGCGACGACTATCCGGACCTTGTTATGCCTAAAGGCAGCGCAGGCAAATTGGTTGATGCTGGCGCAATGATCGACCTTCGTCCTTTGATCGAAGAGCACGCTCCGAACTTGAAGAAGATTTATGGCGAATATTTCAACCGCCTTCGCTGGAGCGAGGATGACGATGCGATTTATATGCTTCCACAAGACGGCGTAGGACAAACGTACTTTGAAGCGGGCGGCGGCTTCCAACTGCAGCATCAAGTGCTTGAAGCAGCCGGTTATCCTGAAATCAAAACCGTACAAGATTACGAAGCGGCAATCAAAGCTTATATCGAGAAAAACCCTAAAACGGCAGACGGCCAGCCGACAATCGGCATGTCGCTTAACGGCGGCGAATGGCAAATCTTGATTTCCGTGACGAACCCTGCTTTCTACGCAACAGGGGCGCCGGATGACGGCGAGTTCTACGTTAACCAAGAAACGCATGAAGCGATCATGCACTATCAACGCCCGGAAGAAAGAGAATATTTCCGTTGGCTCAACCACATGAACGATATCGGCTTGCTTGACAAAGAAAGCTTCGTTCAAAAGTACGACCAATACAAAGCTAAAGTGGCATCTGGTCGGGTTCTGGGCTTAATCGACCAAAACTGGGATTACGCCGATGCGGAAAACGCATTGAAAGCAGAAGGCAAATTCAATGCGACTTACGCTCGTTTCCCTGTTACGTTGAATGACACGTTCCAAGATCACTCATTTCAAGGCACGGGATACCTTTCCGGCTACGGAATAGGGATCACGAAGAATGCCAAAGATCCTGTTCGTCTAATCAAATTCCTTGATTACCTGGCTTCCGATGAAGGCCAAGTACTTGTTAACTGGGGGATTGAAGGCAAGCACTACAACATTGAAGGCGGCAAACGCGTTATTCCTGCCGACGTCCAAGCTCAGAAGTCGAACGACAACAATACATTTAAGAAAACGACAGGTATCGGCAACTACTTGCTGTCGGCTCGTTATGGCGACGGCGTGAAGGATCCATCCGGCAACTATTACACGACGACGTTCCCTGAGCAAATTCAAACGGCGTACTCGGAGCAAGACAAGAAGACGCTTGCGAAATACAACGCAAAAACTTACAGAGATTTGTGGCCTGCTGACGATGCATTCCCAGAGCGCAAATACGGCGCAGCTTGGACGCTTCCGTTCGAAACAGGCTCGCAAGCGAACGTTATTTTCCAAAAAACGCAAGACATTATGAAAAAACGCATTCCTGAAGCGATTCTTGCTAAACCGGCTGACTTTGATAAAATCTATGATGCTTTCCTCAAGGATCTTGAGGATGCAGGCGTAGCTAAATTGAACGCTGAATTTACAAAAATGGTACAAGATCGCGTGGCGCTTTGGTCGAAATAAGTTTAAAATAGGCAGCGATGAAGAGGGCTCATACTATGAGCTCTCTTCCCTCGTTGTCATCAGGTGAAAATCGAAGGGAGAACAGTAAAAATTATGATCAATTCTAAACTTCCAAAAATTTGGTACGGCGGCGACTATAACCCAGAGCAGTGGGACGATGAGACAATGAAAGAAGATATTCGCATGTTCAAGCTTGCGGACATTGATGTTGCGACGGTAAATGTGTTTTCATGGGCCCGCATACAGCCAAACGAAGATACGTATGACTTTGAAGAGTTGGACAACATAATAAATAAATTGCATCAGGACAAAATTTCGGTTTGCTTAGCTACAAGTACAGGCGCCCATCCGGCATGGATGGCCAAAAGATATCCGGATGTAACCCGCGTCGATTATGAGGGCCGCAAGCGTAAATTTGGCGGTCGCCACAATTCTTGCCCAAGCAGTCCGGCATACCGCAAATATTCGAAGCTGATCGCCGGCAAATTGGCTGAGCGTTATAAGGATCACCCAGCGCTTGTTGCTTGGCATATTTCCAATGAATATGGCGGCTACTGTTATTGCGACAACTGTGCCGACGCCTTTCAGGCGTGGCTGCAACAACGCTACGGCACGATTGAGCAACTAAATAAAGCATGGTATACGAGCTTCTGGGGCCATACGTTTTATGACTGGGATGAAATTGTCCCTCCGAATGCGCTTAGCGAGGAATGGGGCGGCAATCGTACCAACTTCCAAAGCATTTCGCTTGATTACCGCAGATTTCAATCGGATGCGTTGCTGGATTGCTATTTGATTGAACATGATGAAATCCGCAAGCATTCGCCTAACATACAAATTACGACTAACCTAATGGGGACATACCCGGAGCTTGATTATTTTAAATGGGCCAAGCATATGGACGTGGTGTCATGGGACAACTATCCTTCGATTGATACTCCGGTCAGCTATACCGCGATGACACATGCCTTGATGCGCGGCTTGAAGAGCGGCCAGCCCTTCATGCTAATGGAGCAAACGCCAAGCCAGCAAAACTGGCAAGCCTATAACGCGCTGAAGCGTCCAGGCGTCATGCGGCTGTGGAGCTATCAAGCGGTGGCGCACGGCGCCGATACGGTTATGTTCTTCCAGCTGCGCCGCTCGATCGGAGCATGCGAGAAGTACCATGGCGCGGTTATTGAGCATGTAGGCCACGAGCATACGCGCGTTTTCAGCGAATGCGCGGAGCTTGGTCATGAGCTTACCAAGCTGTCGGATAAGCTGCTTGATTCGCGTATTGATGCGAGAGCTGCAATTGTATTTGATTGGGAAAACCGCTGGGCAGTAGAACTGTCGAGCGGCCCAAGCATAGCGCTCAAATATGTGGACGAGGTTCATAAATATTACGACGCGCTGTTTGAACTGAACGTTCAAACCGATATGATCAGCGTGGAAGAAAGTCTTGAGAAGTATGATCTCGTTATAGCTCCGGTTATGTACATGATCAAACCGGGCTTTGCCGAGAAGGTTGAAGCCTTTGTCGCGCGCGGCGGAACGTTCATCACCACCTTCTTCAGCGGCATCGTTAACGAAAGTGATCTTGTCACGACGGGCGGTTACCCAGGCAAGCTTCGCAAAGTGCTCGGCATTTGGGCGGAGGAAATCGATGCCTTGCTGCCTGGCCAGCAAAATCAAATGGTGATGAGAAAAGCAGACGGCGCGTTAAGCGGAACCTACACGTGCAGCCTGCTTTGCGATCTCATTCATTCAGAAGGCGCTGAGGTTGTCGCGGAGTACGGCTCTGATTTCTACAAAGGGATGCCTGCTGTAACGGTCAATAAATTCGGCGAAGGAGAAGCATGGTATATCGCTTCCAGCCCTGACCAGCATTTCCTTCAATCGCTTCTAACGAACATTTGCAAGGAAAAAGGGATCGAGCCGCTGTTGGATGCTCCTGCAGGAGTCGAGGTAACCCGCCGGAACAAGGACGGCCAATCGTTTACCTTTATTTTGAACCATAATTCAGAAGCTGCCGAACTGCAGCTTGGCGCACGGCCTCGCAATGAGCTCTTGACCGGCGAGCTTGTAAGCGGGACTTACAGCTTGGCAGCGAAAGGCGTCATGATTGTTGAAGAGTAAATGCAAAGCATTTGCCCACCTTAATCGCACGGGATAGGCTCCTTCACTAGGTGTTTGGCATATACTGTAGATAAATGCCCGGTATGAGGGGAGCAGCGCTTGTGTCCACGAAGCGGCAGCAACGCTATTTAATGAGCATACTTGTGCTTATATTGTACGTTTTACTTGTCCTTTTATTGTTTGCGATATGTTTTTGAATGAAGGATTGCCCGCGACTAGATCATTAGTCCGGGCAATCCTTTTTTTTGCTGGAATATTGCTTCCTGCTATTACAAATAATGAACGAGAAGAAAGCATAACGGTTACGGAGCTTCGAGTTCGCGCATAGGGAGAAGCCGTAGCGGAATAGGAGGATGCTGCAGTGGCTGTAAAAAGCAAAAGCAAAAACAATTATAAAAAAATGTCGATGTCGCCAAAGGAATATCAATCCTTCGCCAAAACGATGGAGCCTCCACGGTCGATTCTCGGGAATTGCTTGAAGGCGTTTGTTTTTGGCGGTGCGATATGCGTGGTGGGACAATGTATTCAAGAGCTTTTTGTACACGGAATGGGAATGACCGAGGAAGCGGCAAGCAACCCGACGGTTGCAACGCTTATTCTGATCTCTGTTATTTTAACGAGCTTAGGCGTGTATGACAAAATCGCGCAATGGGCCGGTGCCGGCTCCGCCGTTCCTGTAACAGGATTTGCGAATTCCATGTGCTCGGCTGCCCTAGAGCATCGCAGCGAAGGCCTTGTGCTTGGCGTTGGCGGCAATATGTTCAAGCTGGCAGGCTCCGTTATTGTTTACGGTACGGTGGCGGCTTTCTTCGTCGGTATTGCCCATCTCATACTTGGCACTGGGGGTCAATAATATGCTGCGCGGGAAACAGACATGGTGGTTCGAGAAACGCCCGGTAATTATTGGCGAAGCGACAGTAGTCGGTCCTGACGAGGGTGAAGGGCCGCTGGCAGCTGACTTTGATCTTGTCCATCCCGAGCTTGATATGCAGCAGAAGAGCTGGGAGAAGGCGGAGCGGCTCCTGCTTGAGCAAGCATCTGAATTCGCCATACAAAATGCCGGCATCGAGCGTGACCAGCTTCAATTTTATTTTGGCGGCGACTTAATGAATCAGATTATTAGCAGCAGCTTTGCCGCCCGGTCGCTCGGCGTTCCTTATATCGGTTTGTTCGGTGCATGCTCCACTTCCATGGAGTCGCTGGCGCTCGCTTCGTTTGTGGTCAATTCAGGCGGAGGAAGCCATGTGCTAGCCGGAACATGCAGCCACAACTGTACGGCTGAGAAGCAGTTCCGCTATCCGACGGAATATGGCTCTCAGAAGCCGCCGACTGCGCAATATACGGTAACAGGCGCGGGCGCAGCGATCATAGCCGATAAAGGCGATGGGCCGGTCGTGGAGTGCGCTACGATCGGGAAGGTCATCGATTTGGGCATCACCGATCCCTTTAATATGGGAGCGGCAATGGCGCCGGCAGCGGTCGATACGATCCAAGCCCATTTTAACGATACGGGACGGCAGCCAAAAGATTATGACTTAATCGTAACGGGCGATTTAGCCGGTGTGGGGCATCCGATCGCGAAGAAGCTGCTGATCCAAAATGGCGTGCCGATGGACGATACGGTATTCGGCGATTGTGGCCTTATGGTATATGACGTTGAGAAGCAGAAGGTTCAAGCGGGCGGCAGCGGCTGCGGTTGTTCCGCGGTTGTCACATACGGTCATTTGCTTAAGCGGATCAAGAAAGGCGAATTGAAACGAATATTGGTCGTTGCTACCGGCGCATTGTTATCTCCGCTCTCCTTCCAGCAAGGCGAGAGTATTCCATGCATTGCGCATGCGGTGGCAATAAGTGCAAAAGGGGGGTAAGACGGCATGATTTTTTTGTGGGCGTTTCTGGTTGGCGGAGGGATCTGCGTAATCGGTCAGCTGATGTTTGATGTTCTCAAGCTGACGCCGGCGCATACGATGTCGACGTTAGTCGTCATTGGGGCTATCGTAGACGGCTTCGATTTATATGAGCCATTGGTCAAGTTCGCTGGAGCGGGAGCTACCGTACCGATTACAAGCTTCGGTAATGCGCTCGTTCACGGAGCCTTAACCGAACTGCATGATCAAGGCTGGATCGGGGTAATATCCGGTATTTTCAAAGTAACAAGCGCCGGCATATCGGCGGCCATCATTTTCTCCTTTCTGGCTGCCCTCGTGGTCAGGCCTAAAGGATAGCCATTGCTATATTTTCAAATTGGAGGATCCTGTAGGATCTTCCAATTTTTTTTGTAGCGAAAAAGTTTGTGCACACCAAAGGAAGTACTGTAAAATAGTAGTATTGAGTATGAACTTAGGCGTTATTTTGGGAGGTTATGAAATGGATATTCGTCCTGCAGACATGCAATTATGCGCTACTATTCTTCGAAACTTAGAATCTTGTATCCTTGGCAAACAGGAAGAGATCCAAAGATTGCTCATCGCCGTTATTGCAGGCGGACACGTGTTATTAGAGGATGTGCCGGGCACAGGCAAGACACAATTAGTGAAAGCGCTGGCAAAATCAATCGGCGGCCAATTCCGCCGCATTCAATGCAATCCGGACTTGCTTCCTACCGATATTACTGGCGTTTCCATCTATCATCCCAAGCAAGAAACCTTTTTATTTCGTCCAGGTCCAGTGATGGCTAATATATTGCTCGCCGATGAGATCAACCGTGCGACTACGAAGACGCAGTCCGCTTTGCTTGAGGCGATGGAGGAAGGGCATGTGACGGTTGACGGAGATACGTACGAGCTGCCGCGCCCGTTCGTTCTGCTTGCTACACAAAACCCGATTGAGTTCGAAGGCACGTATACGCTTCCTGAGGCGCAGCTTGACCGATTCATGATGAAGCTGTCACTCGGTTATCCGAGCGAATCCGATGAGCAGCAAATGGTGTTATCTAATGAAGGAATACATCCGTCCGATCGAATTGAGGCGATGATCAACATCAATGATATGATCCATATACAGGATCAAGTGCAGCAGGTTCATATCGATGAGGCTGTCGGAAAATATTTGGTAGGCCTAATAAGAGGAACTAGAGAGCATGGCAGCGTCATGCTTGGTGCTAGCCCCCGAGCGGCACTGGCGCTGGCGCGTGCCGCTAAAGCGAGCGCTTACATCCAGCAGCGTCAATTCGTGACTCCTGACGATGTAAAGGAGCTTGCTCCATACGTATTGTCGCATAGACTGCTACTACGAACGGAAGCTAGAATGAACGGGCTGAAAGCGGAGGATATCATCTCGCAGGTGATTCAGTCCACGAAAGTGCCGGTTCGGCTAGAGCGTTAGTCCGATGACAGCGGTTAAATCTACGAAGCTGCGGTGGCAGCTTGTCGCTATTATTTATTTGACCAGTCTTTTTTATTTTTTATTCCAAGGCGGCAAAACCGCGATCATGCTCTTTATGATTTTAAATTTACTGCTCATCTACTTGGTGCTTGGCAGATGGAGCGGCATTAATAAAGTATCGGGCAGCAGAAGCTATACAGCACCGGGCTCGTCCGCCCTTGACCAATCATTATCTGCCGGGAGCTCGCTCGATGTGAATCTGCATGTGAAGATTCCAGGCTTTTATCCGCTTCCTTATGTCATCGTAAGAGATCAGCTGCAGCGTCATAACGGGCAGCGGCTTGCGTTCGAGACCTCCTTTGTTCCGAATTGGAAGCGCGCAGGCCAGGTTGCCTATCAGACGCCGCCCTTGCAGCGCGGGGAGTACCGGTTCACGCATACGCAATGCTTGTCTTATGATGTATTCGGTTTGTTTGAGCATTCGGGCCGGTTTGGAACCGAAACGGTATTTAACGTGTTGCCGCAGACCGTTCCGCTTAGACAGTGGAATGGGATCCAACGAGGCATACGCGGTCCTTATTCCCATGCCATCGCCTCTCGTTCCGCGAAGGAGACGACGCAAATTAACGGTGTCCGCGAATATTTGTACGGCGACCGCTTATCGCGCGTTCATTGGAATGCGACGGCAAAGACCGGCGAGTGGAAGTCAAAAGCATTTGAGCGCGAATCGCTCCCGCGTACGGTTGTCATTCTCGATCGCCATCCTGATGCCTATGGCGGCGAGCTCGCGACGCGTTTTGAGCTTGCCGTGTCTGCGGCAGCCTCGCTGCTCGAAAATGGCTTGAAGGACGATACCGCGATGGGCTTGCTATCGATAGGCGAGACGATGACGATGATTCCGCCCAAAGCAGGCCTCGATCAACGGAATTTGCTTATGAAGCACTTAACCTTCGTTGATGCGGATGCAGCTCGGCCGCTTTATGCGTCGCTTGCGCGTGCGGATTCCATCCTTGAGTCCGGAAGCTTCGCCGTCGTCGTTACACCTGACGTTGGCGCCGATATCATTCGGAGCATGGAATGGCTTTCCCGGAAAGGCATTACGCCTTGCATGCTTCATATCTCCTCCTCGGTTGATCGGTTAAGCCATAATACTTCTTGGAAGCTTATGATGCGTGAACGCGGATGGCCGGTATTTGAAATTCGTCAGCTGCAGGAGCTCCCAGCCGCTCTGGAAGGGAGTGGAATTGCATGAGGCAAGTATTAAAATCGATCGGCAGCTATATTACGGCTGACTGGTATGAGAAGCTGAGATTTATTTTTATCGCTATTATCCTGACGAATACGATTTCTATATTTGAGGGCTATTGGTGGGACGAGACATACGAAATCGCATATTATACGTTATTTGCAGCTGCCGCCATCGATGTGCTGCTGCCGCTTCGTTTCCGATATTTGAACCTAGTTCTTAAAATATGCACAGCCATTTTTATTACAACCCAATTAGCCAGAATGGATTGGCTTGTTGCGAGCCCGCAGCGCTGGGATGAATGGATCTGGTGGCTGCAAGCGCATGTCGTACAGCTGAACCCTTATATTTGGATAAGCGCCGCGCTGCTTTTGCTGCATATTTTGTTTGGCATTTGGACGACCACACGGATTCGGATGTTCGGGTTTGTTGGGGTAAGCATACTGGTTCTGACCATAGCGGATTCCTTTACGCCAATCTGGCTATGGGATGAGGTAGGGATGGTCGTATTCATTGGGCTGCTATGGCTTGTGGCAAGCCATATGTCGAGGCTGAAGCGGGAGCATCCGAACAGCTGGAAGGAGCTTATTGAATATCCGCTTCAATTAATATTGCCAATTGCGCTCGTACTATCAGTGCTTATGATTGTCGGACTGAACATGCCGTCATTATCTCCGATTTTGCAGGATCCATATACGATCTGGAAGGAATCGAAGGGCGAGAAGGTAGAAGTATTTCTTGGCGATAAAGGGGCAGATTCGGTCACTCCCGGAAGTACGGCAAGCGCGAGCTCCGGCTACAGCAGAAATGATCAAAAACTCGGCGGAGGATTCGAGTACGATTATTCACCGATGATGACGGTTACCACATCGCATCGCAGCTACTGGCGCGGGGAGTCGAAAAACTTCTATACAGGGGAAGGCTGGGTAAACGCGGAAGTTGGGCAATCAGAAAGAGGCGTTACCGGCGTGCAGAAGGGGCAAGTGCTTTCCTCGTTAGACGAGCCACCCGTGGCGGGAACGTTAGAAATCAATCAAATCGTTACGATGATTCGCAAGGATACGTATCCGGTGTTGTTCGCTGCCGCACCGCTTACGAAGGTGAACTGGATCAACGATGACCAGAAGGAAATTCCGACTGGCTATATTTGGGTGCCTGATACCAATGAGCTGAGGCTGCTGAATTGGTCAATGAAAAACCGTATCTATCCGAAAACCTACTCGGTCACCTCCTCCGTGCCTGTTCTGGACGAGGAACTGCTCAAAAAAGCTAAAGCTGGATGGACGAATAAAGCTGAAGCGGCAAGCAATCGTTATTATTTGCAAGTGCCGGATACGCTGCCAGATCGCGTAAAGCAGTTAGCGATGGACGTAACTGCTGAGGCAACCAATGATTACGATAAGGCCAAGTTGCTGGAAACTTATTTAAGGCTCAATTATAACTACAACAATAAGCCGGATGAAACGAAGCTTACAGGCTCCACATCAGACTTTGTTGACCAGTTCTTGTTTGAGCTAAAGGAAGGTTATTGCGATTATTTCTCCACTTCGATGGCGGTAATGGCGCGAAGCCTTGGTCTCCCTACTAGATGGGTTAAAGGTTTCGCTCCCGGCGCGCTTCCGGCAAGCGACTTCGGTCCACCTACCGAATTCAGGGAGGATGTTAATCCTAGCGGAGCCGGCACCTATATGGTACGCAATTCCGACGCCCATTCTTGGGTAGAAATCTACTTTGAAGGCTTCGGATGGATTCCCTTTGAAGCGACGGCTGGCTTCTCATTCCCTTATTCGTTCGCAGAAGAAGAGAAGGAAGTTTTGCCTGAGATTGATACGGATACGGAAGCTTCGACTGAATCGGTCCAATCGGCAAGTAAATCGAATGCGCGAATTTGGACATGGAGCGCAGTAGCGCTGCTTGCTGTAGTTGCAGCGGTTTGGCTGTTCGTCAGGCGCACCAAAGTTATTGTTTTCTTCCGCAAGCTCCGTCATGGCAGTTACACCTCCAATGACCGAATTGTACTGGAGACGCAGAAGCTGCTTCGCGTTTGCAAGAAACGCGGCATGGAGCGCGAGGATCATGAAACGCTGCGGGAGGCCGTTATGCGCTGGTCGCAAAGCCAGAAGCGGCTGCGCGATGACTTTAAAACGGTGCTAGACCGTTTTGAACAAGCCAAGTATAGCCCGATCATGGCAACGAACGAGGAAGCTGATCGTTTTGTACTGAAGGTGAAATCATTAATTGATCAGCTCAGGTAACATTATTCGCCATAATTTGAACAAATACCGCGCGCCAGTGAAATTGGCAGCGGTATTTTTTTGCAACAAATTTGGTTTGTATGGTATAGTTTCGTAAGATAGCAGGCAGAAAGCAGAGGGATCTCCAATATGTTTGAACGGCTGTTGCCGCATATGCGCGTTAATACAGTGTATGAAATTAACTTAGATGAGCTGCATGCAAGAGGCGTTCGCGGCATCATTACGGATCTGGATAATACGCTCGTCGGTGCGAAGGAGGCGCTAGCAACGCCTGAGCTTGTGCAGTGGCTTGATTACGTGCGCTCACGGGGCTTTCAGGTCGTTATCGTCTCTAATAATAATGAAACACGTGTCGGTAAATTTGCTTCGCCGCTGAATATTCCATATATTCATGCCGCGCGCAAGCCAGCAGGGAAATCGTTCCGGAGAGCGCTTGGCGTACTTGGGCTGGCTGCTGAGCATGCGGTCGTTATCGGCGACCAAATGCTGACGGACGTGCTTGGCGGCAATCGAATGGGACTGTACACCATTCTTGTAACGCCGATTGCTCCCTTAGACGAAGGGATCATGACACGAGTGAATCGCCGGATTGAACGGTTTGCATTAGTGCGTTTGAGGAAAAAAGGGTTATGGTATGAGGGGGAAACAAAGTAATGGAACAACAACTAAGTCAGACATCTGGCTCATGTGCGGGCTGCGGCGTGGCGCTGCAGACAAAAAGTGTTGAATTGCCAGGATACTTGCCGGAAGCGGCTAATGGACGCGATCCGGTTATTTGCCAGAGATGCTTCCGTATTCGCAATTATAATGAAGCGTCATCCGTTGCGGTTGATCAGGATGACTTCTTAAAATTGCTTGGCAGCATTGGAAATACGGACAGCCTTGTCGTGCATATTGTCGATTTGTACGATTTTGAAGGAAGCTTGATCTCAGGCTTGCAGCGCTTTGTCGGCAACAATCCGGTGCTGCTTGTCGTGAACAAAATTGATCTGCTGCCGAAAGCGATGAATGTGAATCGCCTTCGGAACTGGGTACAGAAGCAAGCGAAGGAAGAAGGGCTGCGGACGGTCGATGTCGTCCTTTGCAGTGCGAAGCGCAATATGGGCTTTGAGCGTGTCATTGAAGCGCTTGAGCAATATCGTAACGGCCGCGATGTTTATGTGGTCGGCGCAACGAATGTCGGCAAGTCCACGTTAATTAACCGACTCATTCGCGATTACAGCGATATGGAACGTGAACTTACGACGTCCCGCTACCCGGGAACGACGCTGGATGCTGTTCATATTCCGCTGGAGGATGGCAAAGCCATTATCGATACGCCGGGCATCGTCTATTCATCGCGTATGACGGAAGTTGTGCCGCGCAGCTTTCTTGGCTCTCTATTGCCGGACAAGCCGATTAAGCCGCTTGTCTATCAATTAAACTCGGGCCAGACGCTGTTCATTGGCAGCCTAGTGCGTTTCGATTTCGTCGAAGGCGACCGCCAATCGTTTACGTTCTACGTATCGAATGCGCTTAACATGCACCGTACGAAGCTGGAGCGCGCCGATGAGCTTTATTCGGATCACCGAGGCCAATTGCTTGGCGGACCTAGCCTCGAGGAGCTCGAGACGATTCCGGCATGGACAAGGCATTCGCTTCGCGTGAAGCGCGGCTTGAACAAGGATGTATTTATTTCCGGTCTTGGCTGGATTCAAGTGAACGGTACCGGCGGAGCGGTTATTGATATTTATGCGCCGAAGGGCGTTAAAGTTATGCTTCGCGACTCGATGATCTAAAGACATGGCCTTGGAAGGGGAATTCACTGTGACGAATATGAGCGCAGGAAACCGGATTGATAGCAATACCGTTTTGTATGGGGTAATCGGCGATCCGATTCGGCATTCAAAATCACCGATCATGATGAACCGTGCCTTTCGGGAAACGGGAATTAATGGCGTTTATAACGCTTTTCACGTGACGAGCGATCGTATACAGGATTTTGCAGCAGGCGTGAGGGCGATGGGCATTCGCGGCGTTAATGTCACGATCCCTCACAAGCTGGACATCATGTCCGTATTGGATGAGATTGACGCTGGAGCACGGGCGATTGGCGCAGTCAATACGATCGTAAATGAAGCAGGACGGCTTATCGGTTATAATACGGATGGAATCGGGTACGTGCGCTCTCTTAAGGAAGAAGCGGAGAGCGACCTTGCCGGCAAGCGTATCGTCGTAATTGGAGCAGGCGGAGCAGCACGCGGAATTGTGTATGCCTTGACGGGCGAGCAGCCTTCTCGAATCACGATCGCTAATCGTTCTGTAGATCGCGCGCGCGAGCTGGCAGCGTTGTTTCAAGACCAATCGGAAATCGAGGCGATCTCGAATGAAGAGCTGCAAGCCGCTTGCGGGCAAGCGGATATCATCATAAACACGACATCCGTAGGGATGTTCCCGAAAACGGATGAGTCTCCGATTGATGCAAGCTGGCTGAAGCCGGGTGCGGTTGCAAGCGATTTAATATACAATCCTTTAAAAACAACCTTTTTACAGCAAGCTGAGCTGCGGGGCTGCCGTATTCACGGCGGTTTAGGGATGTTCATTTATCAAGGCGCATATGCCTTCGAATATTGGACGGGCCAGCCTGCCCCGGTCGCAGCGATGCGGGAAACCGTACTGGCTGCATTGCAAAGCTCATAAGACATTCATAATGGCAACAAGCAGACGAATTATTGAGATGAAAGAAGGAACACATACATGCTTACAGGTAAACAAAAACGTTATTTAAGATCACTCGCTCACCATTTGACGCCTATTTTCCAGGTTGGCAAAGGCGGCACCAACGATCACCTCGTTCGTCACATCGAAGAGGCTATCGAATCACGGGAGCTCATTAAAGTGTCCGTGCTTAACAACTGCCTAGACGATCCAAGGGAAATCGGCGCAGAGGTTGCAGCAGCAGCCGGCGCGGAGCTGGTTCAAGTGATCGGCAAGACGATTGTCCTTTACAAGGAATCGAAGGACAACAAACAAATCGAGCTTCCTAGCGCCGCCCGCAAATAATGATAACCATCAAAAGCTGGGAAAAAGGGCATACTATATTGCGCAGGAGCTGCTAGTTAGCCTTATTGTGCTTGATGTCAGGAGGAGTTCGATAAGTGAGTAAGATTGGTATTATGGGCGGAACCTTCGATCCCATCCATATCGGTCATTTGATCGCAGCAGAAATGGCGCGCGAGCAATGTGATCTGCATGAGGTATGGTTCATTCCGTCTTACGGTCCTCCGCTCAAAGCGAATGAACCGGGCGTTAGCGGACAGCGGCGTTACGAGATGGTTTGCGGGGCAATTGAAAGCAATGCTTCCTTCCGCGCGTTTGATATTGAATTGCAACGCGGCGGAGTAAGCTATTCCTACGATACGGTGATGGAGCTTCAGAAGCTCTATCCTAACGATTCATTTTCCTACATTATCGGGTCGGACCGGATTAATGATCTCCCGCAATGGTATCGGATTGAGCAGCTCGCTGCACAAATCACCTTTATCGGATTAGAGCGTCCGGACGAGCCCGTTGATATTGCGGCGCTGCCGCTTTTTTTGCAGGAGCGGATACAGCTGATTCATATGCCAGGCATCGATATTTCGTCCACCGCGATTAGAAGCAGGGCGAATGCCGGGCAATCCGTCCAGTATTTAGTGCCGGATTCGGTGAATAGCTACATGAGGAGGTACAATTTGTATGAATCGTGAGCAAATGATCGACAAGGTGAAAGCTGAAATGCCGGAGCGGAGATGGCTTCACACGCAGGGAGTCATGGAAACGTCGGTTATCCTGGCTAGCAGATTTGGGGAGGACCCGGTACGCGCTGAGCGGGCTGCCATTTTGCATGATGTGGCTAAGTATTGGAAGGTAGAGCGCATGGAGCAGGTCATTCGTGACCAAGCCCTGCCATCCATCCTGCTGCAATATGATAAAGAGTTGTGGCACGCGCCTGTTGGAGCTTGGGTTGCCGAGCATGAATATGGCGTCACCGATGCCGAGGTGCTTGATGCGATCCGGTACCATACATCTGGTCGGCGCGGAATGTCGAAGCTCGAAAAAATCGTATGTCTGGCTGATTATATGGAGCCTGGGCGGGATTTTCCGGGCGTGTCGAACATTCGGGAGTTAAGCGAGCAGGATTTGAATCAAGCTTTGGTAGCAGGCTTTAATTCTACTATTTCCTTCTTATTAGAAAAAGGAAAACGTATATTTCCGCTAACGATAGAAGCGCGAAACGGTTTATTGGAATAATATAGAAAATAACAGGAGGCTGAGCTATGGCGGTACATTCGGATGAGTTGCTACAAATCACGGTCGCGGCAGCAGAAGACAAAAAAGCGGTACGGGTAGTTGCTTTGAACTTGAAGGAAATTTCATTGGTGGCGGATTATTTCGTAATCTGCAGCGGTAACTCGGATACACAGGTGCAAGCCATTGCAACCGAGATCCGCAAGCAAGCTGAGAAAAACGGCACTCGCATTCGCGGCATTGAAGGTATGGATTCGGCAAGATGGGTACTAATCGATCTAGGCGATGTTATCGTACACGTCTTCCATCGCGATGAGCGTGAATACTATAACATTGAGCGTCTATGGTCGGATGCGAAGGTTGTGGAGTTCGCATGAGTTTTGTAGCGGGCACTACACAAACCTTAAGGGTGGCACGTGAAGTGTCGCCCTACGGTTATTTCCTCAGCGACGGAGAATCGGATGTGCTGATGCACTATACCGAGCTCGTCGGCTCCAAGCCAAAAATCGGCGACCAAGTGGAAGCCTTTTTGTTCTATGATTCGGAGGACCGTTTGGCGGCAACGATGAAGAAGCCGCTCCTTCAATTAGGCGAGCTTGCTCGGCTGCAGGTAGCGGACGTTCATCCGAGATTGGGATGTTTTCTGGAAATGGGCTTAGGCAGACAATTGCTGCTGCCGCTTTCGGAGCTTCCTGAGAGCATTGAATACAGGCCGCTTCCGGGCGACGAAGTGTTTGTTGTGATGAAACATGACAAAATCGGGCGGCTGGTCGCTAAGATCGCTTTTGAAGAAGAGCTTTCGGAGCTTGTATTCCCTGCACCGGAGAGCTGGAACAACCAATGGGTCGAAGGCTGGGTAACGAAGACGCTGCAGCTAGGCTCATTCGTCATCATCGACGGCGGCGTTGTTGGGTTTGGCGTATATGGGCTTATTCCAAGCGCTGAGCGGATTAGACCGCTGCGGTTGGGAGAGCGCGTAAGCGCACGCGTAACGTTCATACGGGAAGATGGAAGAGCTAATCTCTCGATGGCGCAGCGCAAGGAAGTTGGAAGAATAGAGGACGCCGATCGTATTCTAGCCTTTATTAAGGAAAGACCAGGCGGCGGGATGCCATACTCTGATCAAACAGATGCCGACATTATTAAACAAAAATTCGGGATTAGCAAAGGTGCGTTCAAGCGCGCGTTAGGCAAGCTGATGCGAGAAAGGCTAGTCACTCAGAAAGGCAGCTGGACGTATTTGGCTGTTGAACCGACTGCGGAAGCAGCTGGCCAAACGGCTGAGACACAGTCCTCCAGTTCCGGTTCTGAAGGAGCTGATGAGCAATGACACGCTCTTACGGGCAGTTCGCGACAGTCTACGACCAGCTAATGGAGGACATGCCCTACGCGGAATGGTTGGGCTTTGCAAGAGCGGCTTGGTCGCGTTACGGCATGCCTTCCACGGTTGTAGACCTAGGCTGCGGTACTGGGAGCATATCTATACCGCTAGCCCGTTCAGGCTTTCAAGTATACGGCATTGACCTGTCTTCAGACATGCTTACCGTTGCCCGCAGCAAGTGGGATGAGACGCCTCAGCAGGTCACAAGACCGCGTCCAGGCTCTATCCGGTGGCTTAATCAGGACATGCGCGAATGGGAGCTCCAGGAGCCAATGGATGCGGTCATTTCGTTTTGCGATTGCTTGAACTACTTGACGGAGGAAGCGGATATCGAGGCTGCCTTCCGTGCTACATTCGCTGGCTTGCGCAGCGGCGGAACCTTCCTCTTCGACATGCATCCGCCAAAGCAGCTCATTCGTTATGCGGAGGAGCAGCCCTTTGTGCTTGATGAACGCGATGTCGCATATATATGGACATGCGATTTTGAGGAGGAGCGCTGCGAGATCGAGCATCATTTAACGATTTTCTCGCGTGATCGCGACTCAAAGTTCAATCGTTTTGAGGAATCGCATGTGCAGCGTGCATACGATCCGGACTGGATCGAGTCCGCTTTGCGCCGCGCAGGCTTTCAAACGGTCGATCGCTACGCCGATTTCGAGCTGCTTCCGGCAACGAGCGAGTCAGAGCGTCTGTTCTTCGCAGCTGTCAAATAGCTACAGGAATAGCGAAGGGTGTCACATAAGGTCTGTTACGACTTTATGGGACAACCCTTTTTTGATTTGGGTGGCTTGAGTTGCAGGCATGGATGATGGACTTATTGGGTGGAATCTTGGTGTGAGTAAGGTTGATAGCGACCTTTGCACATGTTTATGCTGCTCGGGGGACTACATCTTGTGGTCGCATGGATTGCGAATGCGGGCTTGGCGGAGCATGGCTGCCAGCTTCTATATGTTGTATTCAGGTCGAATGCTGTCGAAAAATGAGTAGATTGCATTTTTTTATCAGCGGAGCTTGGGTGAACGAGAAGTGCTATTGGTTATCTAGGGATAGATGGTTGCATATCGCTAGATCTTGTGTTCGCTACCTTATCTATTCGCGAAGGGCATCCTTTAACCGGCTGTTCATTCCTGCTTCAGCAGACGCTTTGCGGATGGAATCAAGCCTCATTTTTTTGATGGTTTGAGCCATTTGCTCCTGTTCATTTTCTAACTTTTCGATGTAAATTAGCAGCTCCGGCACCGAATATCCGGCATCTTTGAACAGTTTTTCGATCGATTCTCGCATTTGTTCTGCGGTTGTTTTAACGTTCATCTGGGCCTCCAAAATATCAATAAAATGTCACTATCCCATCATATCCTCATCTGGTAAAATAGTCGAGTGCGTCAAAAAAATAGATTAATATTTTCTCCATAATTTTCATTGACTACTCCTATATATTGATGTAGAATCAAAAACACAAACTACATATTGATGTAGATGAGTGCCTTTAATGATTAGCCCTTGGTAAATCATGAACAAGCGCAGCTGACGAAAATGCTAGTCAGAAGCGCTTTTTAATTGCTTATTTTCAGTAGGGGAGCGAACGTGTTATGCTAGTCGTCTATGATTCCAAAACAGGCAATGTCAAGCGTTTCATCAAAAAATTGAATATGCGGGCAGTGCCGATCGATGAGAAGGAAGAAGTGGACGAGCCGTTCGTGCTGGTCACGTACACAACTGGGTTCGGACAAGTTCCGGAGAAGGTCACTTCGTTTCTGGAAACCAACTCCGAAATGCTCCGCGGCGTTTCTGCCAGCGGCAACCGCAACTGGGGTGCCGGGTTCGCAAAGAGCGCGGATACGATCTCACAAAAGTACGATGTTCCCGTGATTTTGAAGTTTGAGCTATCAGGTACGAATCAAGATACGCAACATTTTGTCGAAAGGGTGCGAACCATTGAAGCATATTGAACTGAATAACGAGTTGATGCAGCGCGGTGCAGACGGATTTTACCAGCTGGATAAAGATAAAGAGGCTGTTGCCGCATTTATGGAAGAAGTAGAAGAGAAGAGCGTGAAGTTCGACTCCCTTCGTCACAAGCTAGACTATTTAATCGAGAACGACTATTACGATAATGTATTTGAAAAATATACGTATGAGCAGGTTGAGGCTGTATTTACGCTAACGGCGAACAGCGGCTTCGAATTCCAATCGTATATGGCAGCATCAAAGTTCTACAAAGACTATGCAATGAAAACAAACAACAAAGCGCAGTACTTGGAGCAATACTCCGATCGTGTATCTATCGTTGCTTTGCACCTAGGCGAAGGAGATGCAGCTAGAGCGCTCCGTATAGCCGAAGCGATGATCGACCAACGCTTGCAGCCTGCTACACCAACCTTCCTGAACGCGGGCAAGAGCCGCCGCGGCGAAATGGTTTCTTGCTTCCTGCTCGAAATGGACGACTCTCTTAACTCCATTAACTACGTGCTGGGCACATGTATGCAGCTTTCCAAAATCGGCGGAGGCGTTGCGGTCAACCTGTCGAAGCTTCGTGGACGCGGCGAGCCTATCAAAGGCGTTGAAGGCGCAGCGAAGGGCATTATGCCTGTACTGAAGCTGATGGAGGATGCTTTCTCCTATGCGGATCAAATGGGTCAACGCAAAGGTTCGGGCGCTGGCTATTACAATATTTTCGGCTGGGATATTATTGAATTCCTTGATTGCAAAAAAATTAATGCTGACGAGAAGGCGCGTATTAAAACGTTGTCCATCGGCCTTATTATTCCTAATAAATTTTATGAGCTTGCCGCACAAAACAAGCCGCTTTTCGTATTTGGCCCACATTCCGTACAAAAAGCTTACGGCAAACATCTCGACGACATGGATATGGACGAAATGTACGAGGAATTGCTTGCTAACGAGCTAGTAACGAAGAAAAAAGTAATGAACGCACGCGACATGCTGACAAAAATCGCCTCGATTCAGCTAGAATCCGGCTACCCATACATTATGAACAAATCCAATGCCAACAGCATTCATGCTTTGAAGGATATTGGCTCTATTAAAATGTCCAACCTGTGCACGGAAATATTCCAGCTGCAGGAGACTTCGGAAATTAAAGATTACGGCTTCGACGATGTTATTCAACGCGATATTAGCTGCAACCTTGCCTCACTTAACATTGTTAACGTGATGGAGCACAAGAAAGTGAAGGAATCGGTTCACGTTGGAATCGAAGCCTTGACGACGGTCAGCGATTTGTCCAATATCGACAATGCTCCAGGCGTTCGCAAAGCGAATGAAGAGCTTCACTCTGTCGGTCTTGGCGCGATGAACCTGAACGGCTACCTAGCTAAAAACAAAATCGCTTACGAAAGCGAAGAAGCGAAAGATTTTGCCGGCGTATTCTTTATGATGATGAACTACTACTCCATCGAGCAAAGCATGGAGATCGCCAAAGAGCGCGGCATTACATTTAAAGATTTTGAACGCTCCGAATATGCAAAAGGCACTTATTTCACTCGTTATGTAGAGAACGATTTCCGTCCAAAAACAGCAAGAGTGAAAGAATTGTTCGAAGGCATGGAAATTCCATCACCTGAGGATTGGGCAGAGCTGCAAGCGAAAGTGCAAAAGCACGGCCTATACCATGCATACCGTCTGGCTATTGCGCCAACACAAAGCATTTCGTACATTCAAAATGCAACGTCAAGCGTTATGCCGATCGTAGAGCACATCGAAACGCGTACTTACGCGAACTCGACAACGTATTACCCAATGCCGTACTTGTCGCAAGACAACTACTTCTATTACAAATCGGCATACAACATCGATCAGTTCAAGCTGATTGATCTAATTGCAGAAATTCAGCAGCACGTTGACCAAGGCATTTCATCCGTACTGCACGTAAACAGTAATGTAACCACTCGCGAGCTGGCGCGTTTCTACGTCTATGCTGCGCAAAAAGGGCTTAAATCGCTCTATTACACAAGAACGAAGCGGCTTTCTGTTGAGGAATGCACGAGCTGCGCAGTTTAAGATCAATTTTAATCGATGCTTACGTAGCAAAGAAGGAGCTCACCAAATGAAAGCAGTAAACTGGAACCGCCCGGATGACGATTTCACACTAACATTCTGGCAGCAAAACGTCATGCAATTTTGGACGGATGAAGAGATTCCGTTATCGGATGACAAAATGGATTGGATGGAAATGACCGACGCGGAGCGCACGCTATACAAAAACGTGCTCGGCGGTCTGACCTTGCTTGATACGATTCAAGGCGGCATCGGCATGCCGAAGATTTTGGAGCATGTTGATGGCTTGCAGCGTAAAGCAGTGCTGTCGTTTATGTCCATGATGGAGCAAATTCATGCCAAATCGTACAGCAGTATTTTCACAACGCTCGCATCTGGGGAAGAGATCGACGAAATTTTCCAATGGGTAGAGCAAAATGAGCAGCTGCAAAAGAAAGCAAATCTCATTTCTTCATGGTATTCGAACATTACGGGACCAAAAGAGCTGTACAAAGCGATGGCAGCTTCCGTATTTCTAGAAAGCTACTTGTTCTACAGCGGCTTCTTCTACCCGCTTTACTTGGCAGGCCAAGGCAAAATGACAAGCAGCGGCGAAATTATCGATTTGATTTTGCGCGACGAAAGCATCCATGGTCTATACGTTGGCGTGCTGGCGCAAGAGCTGTTCCAAACATTTAGCCCCGAGGAGCAAGCACAGCTTCAAATCGAGGTGTATGCTTTGCTGAACGAGCTTTACGAGAACGAGATCGTGTATACAGAGCACCTGTATGCTCCGCTTGGATTAGCTGAGGAAGTGAATGTGTACGTCCGCTACAATGCGAACAAAGCGCTTATGAACCTTGGCATGGAGCCTCATTTCCCTGAGGAGCCGGTTAACCCGATCGTGTTCAACGGTATAAGCACACATACGAAGCAGCATGATTTCTTCTCCAAAAAAGGGAATGGCTACGTACGTACGATTCACGTTGAGCCTTTGAATGACGATGATTTTGTCTTCAACTTTTAATAAAACTTAATCGTTTTTCCATATATGAATCGCTCTTTATTCGGCCTTATGGCTGATGGAGAGCGATTTTAATTTTTTTTATATGAAAACGATTGACACTATATATATTCAATGTTAATATTTCCCTCTCAAATCTTGCACGGAGGTAACAAAAGTGATAACAGTTCATGGGTTAAGCAAATCGTATCAAGTAGCCAAGCGCTCGTCTGGCGTCAAGCAGGCAGTAAAGGCATTGTTTAAAAGGGATTATAAAGTTGTGGAAGCGCTTAACGATATTTCTTTCTCGATTGAGCCCGGCGAGATTGTAGGTTACATCGGGCCTAACGGCGCCGGCAAATCTACGACAATTAAAGTCATGAGCGGCATTCTCGTTCCAGACAGCGGCCTCTGCACGGTCATGGGATACACGCCGTGGAAGGACCGGGTTGCGTATGTGAAAAACATCGGCGTTGTTTTTGGCCAGCGATCGCAGCTATGGTGGGATGTGCCCGTTATCGATTCGTTTGATCTGCTTCGGGATATTTACAAGGTGCCAGAACAGGAATACAGAGAGACGCTAGCTTTGCTCACGGAAACGCTGGAGCTGCAGGAAATTATCCAAATGCCCGTCAGGCAACTTAGTCTAGGGCAGCGGATGCGCTGCGAAATTGCGGCCTCGCTGCTGCACAGCCCAAGCGTCCTGTTTCTGGATGAGCCAACGATTGGCCTCGATGCGGTATCCAAAATCGCGGTACGCCGATTTATTCGCACCATTAATGAGGAGAAGGGCGTTACCATTATTTTGACCACGCATGATATGAATGACATTGAGGCGCTGGCGAATCGGATCATTCTGATCGGCAAAGGGAAGCTGCTTTATGACGGAAGCTTGAGCGTAATTCGCAATCAATTCGGCACAAAGAAGACGATTACCGTCTTGTACAACCATCAATCGGTTCCGCTACGGGTACCGGGCGCGGTCATTGAATCATGGTCCCCCGAGCGGGCCGTGCTAAGCGTCGACACGGCTGAGGTCGTGATTTCGGAGCTGTTGATTGGCCTATCCGCACAAGTGGATCTCCTTGATGTTACGATTGATACGCTGCCTATCGAAGATATGATCGTACAATTGTACAAGGAGCACCAAATATAATGAAGGCGTATGTATCAGTTTTTAAGCTGCGGCTCACAAACGGATTGCAATACCGCACGGCCGCGCTTGCGGGGATCGCTACTCAGTTTTTTTGGGGTTTTATTATCATAATGGTGTTCGAAGCGTTTTATAGCGGAGCGACTACACAGCCGCCCATTACATTAAGCCAGCTCATTACCTACGTGTGGCTGCAGCAAGCTTTCCTGGCTTTTATTATGCTGTGGTTTCGCGACAATGAGCTGTTCCAGCTTATTACAACGGGCAATATCGCGTATGAGCTTTGCAGGCCAAGCGGCATTTATGGGTTATGGTATGCCAAGCTGCTCGCGCAAAGGCTTGCGAGCACGCTTTTGAGAAGCATGCCTATTTTGGTCGTTGCCTTTTGTTTGCCGCAGCCTTACAAGATGCCGGCACCTTCAGACCCGCTTGCTTTATTCTTGTTTATTATTGCACTCGTTCTCGGACTATTAATGATCGTCTCGCTCTCCATGCTGATGTACATCTCGGTCTTTGTGACGTTATCTCCAGCAGGCTCCCTGCTTATGTTCGGCGTCATCGGCGAATTTTTGGCCGGCATGGTCATACCTGTCCCGCTTATGCCCTCATGGCTGCAAAATATCGTCTACGTGCTTCCTTTCCGCTGGACCGCTGATTTTCCGTTTCGCGTCTATTCCGGGCACATACCGAAGGATGAAGCGCTGATCGGCATCGCCATTCAGCTGATTTGGTTCATCGTACTGGTAGGGCTAGGCAGACTGGCGATGGCAAAAGCATTACGCAGAGTCGTCGTAAATGGAGGGTAACGGAAATGAAATTGTACGGAAAATATATGTTGATTTTATTTAAGTCGCAGATGCAGTATCGCACTTCGTTTTGGCTGCTCTCGATCGGACAATTTCTTGTGCCGTTTTCGATATTTGCGGGCTTGTACTTCATGTTCGAGCGGTTCGGGCAAATCAAGGGCTGGGATTTCCAAGAGGTAGCGCTCTGCTTCTCTATCATTCATATGGCTTTTGCGATTAGCGAATGCTTTGCGCGGGGCTTTGATTCGTTCTCCAGCTTGGTGGCAGGCGGCGACTTTGACCGCGTGCTGGTGCGCCCGCGCAGTACCGTATTGCAAGTGCTAGGCTCGAAATTCGAGTTTACCCGCGTCGGCAGGCTGCTGCAAAGCGCGATGGTGCTCACTTGGGCGATTAGCCAGCTTGCAGTGGATTGGTCGCTGCTTAAGATCATCACTCTCTTTTTTATGATCGCGAGCGGCGTATTTATTTTTACCGGCATCTTTATGCTGGCTGCGACGATGTGCTTCTGGACGATTCAAGGGCTTGAAATCGCTAATATTTTTACAGACGGCGGCAGGGAAATGGCCCAGTATCCGCTTAACATTTATCAAAAATGGGTGACGCGCTTTTTTACGTTCATTATCCCATTTGGATGCGTCAACTACTTGCCTTTGCTTTATTTGCTCGATAAAACGACAGGCAATGGTTTGCCGTACATTTTGGCGCCTATAGCGGGCATCGTATTTATTTTGCCGTGCCTGCTCGTATGGCGCATCGGCGTTCGTCATTACCGCTCTACGGGGTCCTAGCGCCACAGAAATGAATAAGCAACTCCAGCAGGGATAAGAAGGGCGTTGTTGAATATGATCATAGATGACAGCAAAGGGGGAAAGTCGCTTTGAAATCGATAGCGATACGAGAGCTTGCAGAGAAATTTTCATTAGAAGTGCTGGCGGGAGAGGATCAGCTGGATCGGCAAATTGCAAAAGCGAGGGCATATCGCCCAGGGCTTGAGTTTGTCGGGTATTTTGAATTTTTTCCGCAGGAGCATGTCCAAATATTAGGCAGAAAAGAAATTACTTATTTGCATACGTTAAGTGAAGAGGAACGAAATCATCATATTGGAAATATCGTCAAATATCATCCGCCATGTTTTGTCGTTACCGCAGGTCAAGACGGACTGAAATATTTGAAAAAATATTGCGACCAAGAGGGCATTCCCTTGCTTCGCACAAAGATACCAACAGCTCAGTTTCTAGGCATGCTGGATGCATATCTGCTCAACTCGCTTGCACCGGAAATTTCGATCCACGGCATCTGCCTGAACGTGTCGGGCATTGGCATTTTGCTGCGCGGCAAATCAGGCATCGGCAAAAGCGAAACCGCGCATACGTTAATTGGGCGCGGCTCTAGACTGGTAGCGGATGATATCGTCGTATTAAAAAAGCTGAGCTCGCAAACGCTGCTAGGAACGCACAACGGGAAAACAAAGGAGTTTCTAGCGCTGCGGAGCATTGGGCTTATTAACGTCGTCAGGCTTTATGGCAGGCAAGCCTTTCAAGACGAGACGCGTATCGTGCTGGATATCGAGCTGACCAGATGGCGGGACAATGAGCTGAACAATGATTTGGAGCTTGTGCCAAAAACGACTGAATATATGGGCGTACAAATTCCGCACATTGAGATTCAGGTGCAGCCGGGAAGAGATATTGCGGGTTTGATCGAGGCGGCGGCAAACAACTGGTACCTTAGACAGCAAGGCTACAGCGCAGTGGAAGAGTTTATGAAGCGTTTGGAAATGGAGTAGCCTTCGTTTTGCAGCCTGTTTATTCCTTACTTGAATGGAATAAAGGCGAAACGACATTCCATTTGCTAGTAAAGCATGATACACTAAGGGCAGAGAAAGCTCATCCTAGCGCACAAGTCCTGACAGATTCGAAGGAGGAAACCGCGTGGAAAACTGCTCAATCGTCACCAAACCTGCGCTCCATTTGGCAGGCATTAGCTATTGCGGCCCCTATTCATCCTTTCCGGATGAAGCCATCCGGCTGCAAACCGAGTTTTTGACACGCAAACATGAGTTAAATGACGCTGCCAAATCTACGGTGCTGTATAGTCCCTATTTTGGAAATGAAGTATTTGCGACGTACTTTGCTTGTTATGAGGTGCAGCATCTGGAGGAGGTTCCTCCCGGCATGGTGCAGTTCACGATTCCGGAACATCGTTACGCGATGGTAGCCTGCTCGAACAAAAGAATCGGCGAAGGGTATGAGCAGCTTCATACTTGGATAAACGAGATGCGGTTAGAGAAGCAGGAAAACGCCGTATCGCTGGAACTATTTTATATTGATGAGCATCATTTGGAGGAAGAGCCGGTAGAACTGCTTATTCCGCTCAAAGGATAACCTATATGAAGTGCTTGCGCGCAAACGAGAGGAGCATCGAATGAAAGTCATTCGCTCCGGCTCGTTTTGCGAGGGCAGGCTCTTTTTTGTTTGAACAGGTGAATGAGAAGAGGAAACGTATTGGCGGTTAAAGGGGAAAGAGGATCTTCAAGGAGCAGCTTGCCGAAGCTGGCAGCCGCTGGACTACTGGCAGGCGCGCTCAGCGGCGTTGTACTCGGCCTTACGATGAAGCTGCTGGAGCGGCTAACGGGATCAGCTGTCTACGTGCTGCTGCTCAATATCGATTTTATTTCGTGGCTGCCGGGTCCAATGAACGAGTGGATGGAGTTTACGCTGCATATACTCGTCTCGATTCCGTTAGGCATCCTATATTTATCGCTCTTGTCGCTTTGGCGCTCGCCTGCCGGGCTGAGCCTCGGCATGAGCCTTGCAGCAGCGTGCTGCACTTGGATACCGCTCACACAGCTCTCGGAGCGCACCCCAGCCATTGATGATCTTCAAGCGCTCTTATGGTGGCTGATCGGCCATCTTGTATATGGCGCAGTATTAGCCGCCTTTGGCACATGGTGGGTAAAGAGAGGAAGGATAGAGAAATGAGTTATGAGTTGCATATTGTAGATGCATTTACAAATGAACGGTTCAAAGGCAATCCGGCATCTGTCTGCCTATTGGAGCAGCCGCAGCCTGAAAGCTGGATGCAGCAGGTAGCCTCGGAAATGAATCTTTCGGAAACGGCATTTATTGTGCCTAGACCAGATGGCTACGACCTGCGGTGGTTTACACCTGTAGGCGAGGTTGATTTGTGTGGGCATGCAACGCTGGCTACCGCACATGTATTATGGGAGTCTGGCAAGCTGCCGCCGGATCAAATGGCAAGCTTTATGACGAAAAGCGGACGATTAACGGCAAGGCGCGACGGAGCTTGGATCCAGATGGATTTCCCGGCCGAGCCGCCGGAAGCGGCCATTGCGCCAGAGGAGCTTGTTCAGGGCTTGGGGCTTATTCCGAGATATGCCGGCCGCAATCGGATGGATTATTTTGTAGAGGTGGACAGCGAGGAGACGCTTCGCACGCTGCGTCCGGACTTTGCGATGCTTGCCAGGGTGGAAGCTCGCGGCGTTATTGTAACAAGCCGATCGACTGGCTCTCCTTATGACTTCGTCTCACGCGCATTTTACCCAGCGACGGGAATCGATGAGGACCCCGTTACAGGATCGGCCCATTGCGCGCTAGCGCCATACTGGGCAAAGCGGCTGCGCAAGGACGAGCTGGTTGGTTACCAAGCCTCTCAGCGCGGCGGTATCGTGAAAATGAAGCCGGATGGCGATAGAGTTTATTTGTCGGGACAAGCGGTAACGGTGTTGAAAGGACAATTGGAGGGATAATACGATGTTAATGATGAAACTGCCGAAGGAACAGAAGGAGCAGCTGACCGGCCGGATTCAGCAGTATTTTGAGCTGGAGCGTTCGGAGACGCTTGGATCGATTGCAGCGGAGCAGCTGCTTGATTTTATGATTCAAGAAATAGGTCCACATTTGTATAACCATGCCATTAATGATGCGCGCAAAGCGGTGCTCGAGCGAATGCAGACGCTTGAGGATGAGCTTTATGCGCTTGAGAAGCCGATTGCAGCAAGACGGTGATACGGGTCCGATAGATGCAGCGGCGTGCGGCTTTAATAGTGCGCTCCGCATCATCGATCGTCCAAAAATATGATTGGAAGCTATCAACACTCCTTGCCCAACTCCCCATGGATACGGTATAGTGCGACGATTTGTATATGAGCACTTACGAAATGACGGGACAATCGAGCTATTTGGACGATGCGGATCGTTATGTCCGGTCTGTTCATAGAGGCTGGGAGGGGCTGAAAAACGAGTGCATCGATAAATTCGGCAACGTTTACGGCGTTTGCAGAGGGTCGGGATATTCATACTCGGCTTTGTACTATAAAAATGAGCTGACCTGGCAGCTGAATGATACGCATGGCATCGGCATCGTGCTGCTTGCCGGCATCGAAGCGCTGCGGCTGCGCGAATTTTTTTCATCGCAAACCACGCAATAGCTTCGGATAACCGCGCCATATTACATAGAAAAAAACACCGCTGCCGCCGGTGTTTTTTTCTTTCTTGTGGGGTTTCATATTAGACAGAGATATGCTATTATAAATGCGAACATAAGTTCTGTTTTCTGGGTAAAGAACAGGAACATGGCAGGAAAGTAGGGATAGCGTTGGTGACGGATCGATATTCGGAAATAGATGAGGTAATCGCCTTTATTCATGAAAATATTTATGAGCCGCTTCCGCTTGCCAGATTAGCTCAATTTGCAGGCTATAGCAGCTTTCATTTCACGCGTATTTTTAAAGAGAGGATCGGTCTATCGCCTTTATATTATGCATCCTCCCACCGCTTGCAAAAAGCAAAGCATCTTCTGCTGCATACGAATTTGAGCATTCGCGATGTCGGATTAGAGATTGGACAGCAAAGCCTCGGCACCTTTACCTCTAGATTTACCGAGCGCGTAGGCGTCACCCCGTCTGAATTTCGCAGCTCCGCATTGCAAGTGGAAAGCCAAATGCGTTCCCTGCGGGAGCTAAACGATTGGAGAAAGCTTGAAATTCCTTCTACCAAATACGACCGGATTGAAGGGACCGTTCACGCTGAAATCCCTTTTGAGGGAGTCATTCTGCTCGGCTTGTTCGCCAAACCGATTCCAGAAGGATTGCCTTTGTACGGAACGCTGCTTTCTTCGCTCGGCCATTTTTGTTTGACAGGCATCAAACCGGGCACCTATTATTTGATGGCAACATCGGTTTCATGGGAAATGCAAGCAAAGGATGTCCTGCTGCCGCAAAATACGCTGCGTACTAGATCCAAAGAGCCAATCACCGTCACGAGCTGCCTTTCCGTTCCGCATCAACAGGTTATGCTCTATACGCCACGTCCCGACGACCCGCCCATTTTAATTTCTCTGCCCCTGTTGATGAATAACTTTCTTAAGCGGGGTATCCCATAATTGTAGCCGTTAAACCGATAGCCATTGAACTGCAAATTAAAAACGCTTGTTCATCTCGCTAAATGCTAGATGGACAAGCGCAGGGAAAGCTTTAGGCACGTGATTTTTTGTAAGCTGGCGTTAATTTGAACGGTGTTACCTTGTTTTTGCCAGTCGTCTTTGAATGGTACATAGCTTCGTCAGCTTGCTTAATCATCTCTTGAACGGCTTTGCTTTCTTTGGTTGTGCTGAAGCCGACGCTTATCGTAACCATCGTCTCCTGCTCGACTCTGTTCCTAATGGATTCCGCAACAATTTCAGGCTTCACGCGTTCAGTACTGATGCAGCTCAGCAGTTCTTCTCCGCCGTATCGTCCAGCCGAGCCAATGCCGCTAGATTCTTCCTTGATAATTTCAGCGACCTGCTTAAGCACGCCGTCAGCTTTATGATGGCCATGTGTATCGTTTAATTTTTTAAAGTTGTCAATATCGCAAAACAGAATCGCCATCTGCTTGTTGTTTTGGAGCAGTTGCTCCGCTTTAGAATAAAAATGACGCCGATTATATAAGCCGGTCAGACCATCCATAATAGACGACTGATAGGTATACATAAGTCGCTCGATCACCCATTCAAAGAGCAGGATGAACAGCAGCGTGTAATAGATGATCGGCAGCAGCTGGCTAATCGAAATGAGCCAAATAAGCGAGCCATGGAATACATAAGCGTTGGCGAGCCTAGCAATCTCGCTAGCGAAAAACACGATCAAGCTGGCATAATATTTGGAGCTCATATCCGCGCTTCTGGTATCGAGCATGATCATAAAAATAACGATTAAACCATAGAAGTCGAGTGCGGGAAAAGTAAAGGCTTGCGCCTCGACAGCCGTATCCGTCGTAAAGGGCGTAATGGCAAATTGTATGCCTGCAATAACGAAAGCCATCATACTCATTATAATAAAGGGAATGACTTTGAGCTGAGCGGAACGATGAGTATATAATTTCATGAAAACAAAGTTTATAATAATAAATGAAATGATCTGCAAGATCGTAAATGCCAAATAAAGCCATGGGGATAATGACCAGCCCGGATAGGCCAGAACGACGAGCAAGCACTGCTTGACGATGATGAGCGGTATTGCTGTAATGAGCAAGCGATAAATTCGTTTATTGCGATAGCTGACGTAAAGCCTTACTGACATAAAAAGCATTAAGATGAGAATGACGATAACTGCCGAGGATGAAAGCAATTGACCGTTCGGGCCTGATAGCCATTGTGTAATTGACATGAGTTAACCACCGTTATCTAGTATTGGTTGCAGCAGCTTTACAGAAACATATGTTCTAATATATCATGTTTTACGGTGAACGAACAGCTGAGGATAGACGTTTTATGTTGAAAGGATGGGACACATGAATATTTTACAAGCATTGTTTTTTCCACCGGAGCAGCCGGGCGGAGTTTCTTCCATGATCCCGTACATTCAGGATAGATTTATTAAGATGGGTTGGCAGATGGAATTGTTCTCCTTGCCTAAGCGCGTAAGGAGCAAGGGACAGGACGAGGTCGTATTTGAAACCTTTGATCATACGGTCTACAGCGGGAATACGATGGTAGACAAATATATACAAACCTATAAAGACTACGTATGGTGGACAAAAATGCGCATCAAGAAGCCGTACGATATTATACATGCCCACCATCCGATTGCCGCGCTTGTCATGAAGCAGCTGTTTCCTGATACGCCGCTTGCGGTGACGATTCACTCCAGCTATGAGCGCGAGCTTATTTTGAACGGGAAAATTAAAGAGGGCGGACCGGAGCATCAGTTTCTAATGAGCATTTATGGCGAGCTAGAGGCGAAGGCGGATCATTTGCTGACCGTTTCCGAGTCGTTCCGTACTTATATCTCTCCGCACATTAAGCATCCCGAAAAAATTAAAGTGATTCCAAACGGGTTTGATGAAAAACGATTCAAGCCGATCGCCCATGAAAATGCAGTAACGCAGCTGATTACAGTGTGCAGGCTCGTTCCGGCGAAGGGACTTGACGTGCTGCTTCATGCTTGCGCGGAGCTTAAGAAGAAAGGCCATCCCTTTGTTCTTCATATCATTGGAGACGGTCCGATACGCGAGGAGCTTGAAGCGTTAGCGGTGAAGCTTGATTTGTACGACGATATTATCTTTTACGGCTACATGCTTCATCCAGAGGAGTTCATGCCGTTCTTCGATGTGTTCGTGCTGCCATCGCGCGCGGAAGCATTTGGTTCCGTGTTCGCGGAAGCGGCGTTATGCTGGCTAGCGCTCGTCGGGACGAATGTAGGCGGCATAGCCGAGCAAATCGATGATGGCGTCAATGGATTGCTTGTACCGCCCGAGGACCCAGTAGCGCTTGCGGATGCCCTTGAGAAGGTCGTGACCGATCCGACCTATCGATACAATTTGGCAAGAGCAGGCTGGGATAAAGCGAAGAAGGTCTACTCGCTGCAACGGGTAATCGCACAGCTGAAAAAAGTTTATCTCAATATGAAGCCGGAGTAGCGGTTCATTTTAAAACGGAATAGGCGGTTATGGGATGACGGTATCTTTTCGATTCATTCATGCAGCAGATTTGCATTTGGATAGTCCGTTCCGCGGGTTAGCGAAGGCACCGGATCACGTGAGAGAAGCTTTGACCGAATCGACCTTTGCTGCGCTGCGGCAATTGACGGGAGCCGCAATTCGCGAGCAAGTGGACTTTATTGTATTAGCCGGCGATCTGTTCGATGAGGCAGATCGCTCCCTGCGGGCGCAGCTTATGCTCGTTCGAGAGTGGGAGAAGCTGGAGGAGCATGGCATTGCGGTGTTTATTATTCATGGGAATCATGATCCGCTAAATGGCATGCGGGCTGCTCTTAAGCTGCCGTCTAATGTGCATGTGTTTGGAGCGGATCAGATGGAATATAAGCCGGCTTATCGCAGAAGCGGAGAGCTGGCTGCTTTTATTTACGGCAGATCGTACGGCACGCGGATCATGACTGAAAATATGGCAGCACAATATCAAATTCAGCCGGAGGCGCCGTTTCATATTGCGCTGCTGCATGGCAACGTTGACGGCGATGGTTCGCATGACCCTTACGCGCCATGCACGCTGGACGAGCTTATCGGCGGCAAAGGCTTCGATTATTGGGCGCTAGGCCATATTCATCATCGCAGAGTACTGCATACTTATCCGCATGTCGTTTATTCCGGCAATACGCAGGGGAGAAATCCGCGCGAAACAGGGTCAAAGGGCTGTTACATCGTTGATGTGTCTGCTGCAAGGGCGACCGAGCTGACGTTTTTGCCGCTTGATGAGGTGCGCTGGCTTGAGCATAGCTGCTCTATTGAAGCAGTTGCTTCAGAGCAAGAGCTATTGCAGCAGCTGGATATGGTCATAGAGCAAGTGCTGGCAGAAGCCGAAGGCCGCTCTGTCATGCTTCGGCTTACGCTTACCGGGCGCGGCACGCTGCATCAGAAGCTATCAGATCCTGTGGTCGTTCGGACGCTGCTAGAGCAGCTGCAAGAGGGTAGGCCTTATGCATCCGGGGAAGCCTGGGTGCTGGTGCATGGGCTTGAGGCAAATACGGGAGCCGAGCTGAACTGGCTGGAGCTGGCTTCGGAGGACAGCTTCGCCGGTGAACTATATCGATTGAGCGAGAAGCTGGCAGATGACGAAGCGTTGTGGCGTGATTTTGCGAAGGATGCGCTTGGTACGATTGCGGGGCATGCGAAGCTGGGCAGGCTTATGCAGGGCAAATGGGACGAGCTGCCAAAGCGCTGGCTGGAGCAAGCGCAGGAGCTGACGGTGGGGACCCTTCGTGGCAACGATCGGGACTAATGATGCCAAGCCGGAAGACGTATACGATAACCTTTAGGAGTTGACGATGCAGCATGAAGCTAATGAAGGCTGAGATTGACGGTTTCGGGCAGCTGTTCGGGCGGCAGGTTCCGCTTGATGCGCCGGTAATCATCGTGTATGGTCCGAATGAAGCAGGTAAAAGCACGGTTTTTGGCTTTGTACGCTCGATGCTGTACGGCTTCGCCAAACGCGGGCAGCCAAGCGAGCGGCAGGAGCCGGTGAATGGCGGCAAGCATGGAGGCCGTCTATTTTTTGGCGATTCGCAAGGGAAACAATATGTGGTTGAACGTTATGCGGCTGATGGATCAAGCAAGCTAAAAATTCGTGAAATGAGTCGAACGACGATTGATGGCAGCGGGAAAAGCTTTTTGGAGGATGCTGAAACGGCTTTTGCAGAAGAGGTATGGCTAGCGCAAACGGACTTTGAGCGGCAATTTCTTGGCGGGGTCAGTGAAAGGGTATACCGCCAGCTATTTGCAGTAACGCTCTCCGAGCTTCAGGAGATTGGCGCTCTGCCCAGCGATGAGCTCGGACGTTATTTGTACCAAGCGGGCTGGGACGACGGCAAGACGATTGCGGCAGCGGAGAAGCGGATAGCTGCAGAGATGGAATCGCTTTTTAAGCCACGCGGGACGAATCAGCAAATTAATCAGCAGCTCAAGTCGTTCGAGCAGCTTGAAGCGGCTCTACGGAAACGAGCTGATGCTATAACTTCATATAACGATTTGGTGCATCAGACCTCGAGGCTGGATGAGTCGCTGCGCGCACTTGAAGAGGAGTTGCCCGCGCGCGAGTCTCGGCAAACGATGCTGAACAAGGCTTGCTCGGTGAGATCGCTTTGGATGCGAAAGGAGAAGCTGCTTCTTGAGCGGGAAGGAATCGCTTATGCAGCGCGGCTTTCGGTGCATGCGGAGAAAAGCTGGGAGGAGCTTCTACGGCTTAGAGCGGAATACCGCGAGGAGATGGAGAAGCATCGCCAGAAAGCGCTGCTTATGGAGCTTCAGCTTGAAGCGATAAGCTTTGATGATCAGCTTATTCGGCTTGGAGACGAAACGGAGGTATTGCTTCAATCATCGGAGAGCATGCGCAAGCTTGCTAAAGATAGCGCTGAGCGGGAAATGGAGCTCCGTGAGCATGATGAGATGATCGCGAGACTCGTCACGAGCATCGCGCCGGAGTGGACGGAGCGGCAGCTTAGAGAGCTTCAAGTGACGGTTGCCGATCGGGACTTTGTACGAGAGGCGAAGCAGCAGGAGCTTGAGCAGTCGCGGACGGAAGAACGATTCGCTGCCGAGCTTGAGACGCTAAGGCAGCAGGAGCGGGAAGCGAGCATGGCCTTGGAGGAAGCGCGGTCGGCCGCTGAACGGGATGAGGCTAGGCGCGAGCAGGCGGGCGGCGCTGGGTTTGTGGTGCTGCCGCGTACGCGGGATGCGCTGAAGGGGGCGTGGAACGCCCTGGATAGCGCGCTCCGCGAGTGGGAGCTCGAGCGGGCGCGCACTGCCGGCGCCGCCGGGTCCGCGAGCGATAGCGACGCGGGCGGCGCGGCAGCTGCGGGCCGGGGCGGAGCCGGCCCGCTTTGGGCTGCAGCGGCTGGCGCGGGCGGAGCCGCGCTAGCGCTGTGGTTTGCGGCGGCGGATAAGACGGCCGGCGGCACGGTGTTTGCAGCGCTGGCGTTAGCGGTCGCAGCGCTTGTGCTTGCAGCTGCGGCGCTGCTGCGGAGCCGCGGCGCGGAACAGGCGGCGGGCAGCCGCAATAGCCGGCGCGGAAGAGGGCTTGGAAGCTATGCCGCCGCTGGTAATAGAGCGGATCATCTCGCATTAAGCGAACGCGAGAAGCGGATCTATCAGGCGCTGGAGGTTATGGTGCGCGAGCCGCAGGAAGCTGCGGCATCGCTGCTTGCCGCGAAGCATCACAGCTCGGCTGAGCATATGCTGGCAGCCGAGCAGGCGCGCACGCAGCTGCGCGCCGCAGTCGAAGCCCGCGATGAGGCGCTCCAAAACAGCGAGCGCCTCATCGACAGCGCCGGCGAGCTCGCCCGCCGCCTAGAGCGGCTGCGCGCGCATGCCGCAGGCCGCAGCGAGGCGGCTGCCGCCGCTGCGCAAACCAGACAAGCCCTCGCCCGGCAATGGGCCGGCTGGCTTGCAGCACGCTCGCTGCCGGCGGGCATGTCTCCGGCAGCCGCGCTCGAAGCCTTTGACCTTGCCGAGCAAGCTTTGCAGCGGCTGCAGCAATACGACCGGCTGGCGGCGAAGCAAGCCGCAGCAAGCAAACAGCTGGCCGCTTTCGCTAAGCAAGCGGCCGACTTGTGCGGGCATCTCGAAGAAGCAAAGGCGCAGCTCGCCGCCGACCCCGCGCTCGCACTTCGGCTGCTGCATGCCGAGATACGCCGGCATGCAGCAGCGAAGCAGGAGGCGCGCGGCATCCTCGCGCGCCGCGATGAACTGCACATGGCGAAGCAAGCGGCGGATTCCCGTCTGCAGGAGCTGCATGCCCAAATCGCAGCGCAAATAGAGGAAGCCGAGCTTACAAGCGAAGCGCAATATGAGCTCGCCATTCAGCATCGCCGCGATTTGCAGGAGCTGGAGCTTGAACTGTCCAAGCTTACGCTTGAAATGACGGCGGGCTTATCGGAGGAGCGGATTTCTGAGCTTGAGGAGCTTTTCAGAACGTACGACGAAGAGCAGCTTCAAGCGCTGCAATCGGAGTCAAGCTATGAGCTTGAGGCGCTTGAGCAGCGGAAGCGGGAGCAGCTTGAGCAGCGGGGAAGCTTGCGGCAGTCGCTCGAGCATCTGCTAAAGGAAGAGGAGCATCAAAAGCTGCTCTCCGAGAAGGAAATGACGATTGCCAAGCTTGCGGCGGATACGGAGCGCTATGCTGTGCTTTCGATAAGCGCCGCGTTAATAAGCAGGACGAAACGCATTTACGAGGAAGAGCGCCAGCCCGTCGTGCTTCGGAACGCATCACGTTTGATCTCGAAGCTGACGGACGGGAAATACATTCGGGTGCTGACGACGCCAGGAGAGCCGGGCATACGACTTGAATCATCGGATCACAAGCTCATCGACAGTGCGATGTTAAGCAGAGGGACTGCTGAGCAGGTGTATTTAGCGATGCGTTTCGCTTTGGCGGAGGAAGCCTCGCAGGGAACGAAGCTGCCTCTTATGCTGGACGATGTGTTCGTTAATTTTGACCTGGGCCGGCTGCAAGCTGTGACGAAGCTGCTCGCCGAACTGTCAAGCGATAGGCAAATGATCGTGATGACCTGTCATGAACATGTTAGAGATGCCATGCTGATGTACTGCAAAAATGCACGGCTCGTGCAAATGTAGCTACATAAATAACGGCTTCTCTTAGCTATGCGTTACACGTTTGCGGATAATCAAGATAAGCCAGCCAAAGCTGATCAGTCCAAAAATAGGATAAAGCGTTGATAGCAGCGGGCCAAAGCCGATTTGGCTGGCTACATAACAAATCGCGAGTATAAGCAGGACAATTAAGCTGCGTGCCCATTTCAACCGTTCATGGAGCTGGAGGGTGAGGCCGTAGATGTCAGCGATAAGCGTCGTAAAGATCTCTGCGAAAATAATAAAAACGTAAATGAACTGAACGCTTGGCCCCAGCTGCCTTGCGATCCCGCCCATTGGAATGGCAAATTGCTGAATGCCCGGCATGTGAACGGATAGGGCGATATGGCCAGCCAGCAGCATAAAGCCGATGCCGATCCCGCCAACCCATGACCCGGCAATGATTACTTTGCGATCGCGAATTTCTGCGCCAAGCGGTACGAGCACAGCCTGCGACATCGAGAGGTTAAAAGCGGTGTACAAAAACGGTGAAGCCCAAGCCGCCCAAATTGAATGGTCGCTTGAGAGCGTAATGAACTTGTCCGCACCCGGCGTTCGAAAGGTGTCGATAATAATGAGTATAGTGAACAAAAGCATCACGGGAACGACAATAGCATTAACCGTTAGGATGGCATTCATTCCTTTGCGCAGCAAAAAGTAGCAACCAGCCATCGTAATAAGCAGGCCTGATTGATAGGATATATTCCAATGCTCATAAAAAATCGTACCGGCTCCAGCGAGCATAACCGCTGTTACGCCTAGGAGCACGACGAGCATGAAATGGCTGATGAGTCGCCCGTATCTGTCGCCGAACAACGCTTTGTTCAAGTCCTCGTAAGATTTTGCTCTTATTTCGCTGGCAATGAGCATCATCTTGGTGCCCAGCCAGATGAACAGTATGGTAGTCAAAGCAATCGTGACCGTTCCCCAATAACCGAAGCGGGTAAAAAACTGCAATATTTCTTGCCCGGTGGCAAACCCAGCTCCTACAATTGTGCCCATATAGGTTGAAGCGATTTGCAGCACCTTTCCTGTACGTTTCCACATCGTCTACCGTCCTCCGTTCGATGACCCTCTATATAAGAAGGTATGTCCAATGAGGGACAGGCATGACTTTTTTCAAAATTTTAGGATAAAGAAACGCCATCATGAGGAGTTAGGACATGTCGATGCTCATTGCGATTGCTGTATTTGTTACGTCATTAGTATTAATACTGATAAAACCAAAGGGGATTAACGAGGCGTTTGTCGCTCTGGCAGGCGCGGTCTTGCTGTATGCCGCTCAGCTTATAAAGCCGGAGGATGCAGCTTACATTTGGAGCTTTGTTTGGAATGCAACATTCTCGCTTATCGGCATCATGTTATTTACGTCGCTGCTCGATCATAACGGTTTTTTTCGCTGGGCAGCGCTGCATCTCGTCCAACGCTTTCATCACCGGCAGCTTGTCCTTTTTATCGGTTTGTCGCTGCTTGCAGCCCTTATTACCGTATTCTTCAATAATGATGGGACGATCTTGATCATGGTGCCGATTGTGCTGGAAGTAACGGCGCTGCTCGGGCTTTCGCGCAGCGGGAGGCTTATTTTCCTGTTAGGGGTAGGTTTCATGGCGGATACGGCGAGTGCGCCGCTCATGATGAGCAATTTGACGAATATTTTGACAGCCGACTTCTTTCACATCTCGTTTGGAGAGTATGCATCCCGCATGCTGCTGCCCGGCTTAATCGCAATTGTTGCCACCGTAGCTGTGACGGTCGCCTTTTTTAGGCAACCGATCAAGCGAGAGGAGACGAGGGAGCTAGCGCCTGAACGGTTCCCGAAGCCTTCCTCCGCTATTACGGATAATCGATTGTTTTATTTATCATGGCTTAACATTGTCATTATGATGATTGGATATTTAGGATCGGAGAAGATTGGAATTCCGGTGGCGGCTGTAGCGCTTGGATGCGCTGCGGTGCAGTGGATCGCTTCGGCCTTAGCGGGAAAAGCACCCTTCAAGCAAACGATAGGGCGGGCGCCTTGGCTGATTATCATCTTTGCTCTGTCGATGAACTTAATCGTTTACAGCTTGCATGTGCATGGGGCGACGGCATGGTTTCCAGCCGTTCTTGAACAGATTAACGAGAAAGACGAGTGGAGCGGCATATTTGGCTCGGGCCTATTGTTTGCACTGCTTGCAGCAGCGATCAATAACTTGCCGGCGGTACTCATTTCCTCCCTTGCGATTGAACAGGTGAACGGTCCGGACTATTTGCCTTATGCTAGCTTGCTTGGAACATCCGTTGGGGCGAAGCTTACGCCAATCGGCTCGCTTGCGACATTGCTTTGGATCCAGCTTGCCCGACAGGGAGGCATCTCCATCAGCTGGCGTGAATATACCAAATACGGACTTCTTCTTACGTTACCGATCTTGCTGCTCGCCTTGCTAGGCCTATGGGTGCTTGATTGGTCTTAGACGTTAGTGAAGCGCAAGCAGCTTTATCGATACGATTTCGTTATGTACAGGGTCAAGATCAAGCTTTAGCAGCGCCCCTTTGGCCTTGTAGGTCAATAAATAGGTCGTTTGCTTATCGGGCTTTCCAAGCGAGCTAAGCGCTGTCTCAGGGTCATCTCCAATGTGAAGCCCGCCCAGGCCAGCTGAGATGCTTTTGTCGAAAACCTCGATGTATTGGACTTTCTTGTTCGTATTGATGCCAATGGCAAAGCCCTTGTATTCCAGCACTTTAATGGCTTCGGCCTCTTCTTCAAGCTGGTAGCTGTCAACGGGTTTGCCAAAAAGCTTATTGACTGCGGCATCGCTGCTGCCGATCGCTATGCCATTGAGCTTTGGTTCCTCGGCGTTCCAAGCTGCGTCCTCGCTCGCGGTTTTGACCGTTGCTTTCGTATCTTCTTTCTTGCGTACCGTTGATGTCTTAGCGCTCGTATTGCTAGTCGTATCGGCAAAGTTGGAGTGCGGCTCATCCGTTTGAAGGTCATTGTCAACCTGTTCGGAATACGTTTTCTGCGGGCTGTTTGGCTCATCGTCCTCTTCGGCTTGAATCGGTGTTGTGTTGCCCGTATAATCGGGTGGAGCTGTCACTGCACTCTGGCAGCCAGCGAGCAGAAGGACAAGCGCTGAGGTAGCCGCAAGCATCGCTGCTTTGGTCGTTTCTTTTTTCTTACGAAGCATGTTCTGCACTCCTTTCGTTATATAACAATAATCGGCAACTATATGGATAAATGTTTGAAAAAAGTCTAGTTTAACAAGCGGATAATCGCTACCAGTTTAGACGTGAAATGGTGGGAAAAGTTGCACTTTTTTACCGTAGATTAGAAATTATTCCTTAGATATACTTGGATGATAGGTTGGTTTCAAGCTAACCCCTTCAAGAGGGTTGCACTTTTTGCCTGACCTATGGTACGTTAACGAAAAGGATTTTGGTGGAGGTAATGAAAGATGGAAAGCTTAAAACAACGCATTTTAGCAGAATCGTCCGTATTGTCGAGTAACGTGCTGCGGATGGATGCTTTGATCAACCACCAGGTCGACCCTGCATTGACGATGGAAATGGGACAAGAATTCGCAAGGCGCTTCGCAGAAGAGCATATTACGAAAGTCATTACGGTCGAATCCTCAGGCATTCCCGCTGCTTATGCAACGGCGTATACGCTTGGAGTGCCGCTCGTATTCGCTCGGCGCAAGAAGACGTTGATCGCAGACCCAGACGCATATTTGGAAAGAGTACCTTCCTTTACAAAGGGAATGGTTACCGATATTATGGTGTCAAAACAGTTTCTAACCGCAGAAGACCGGGTACTGTTTATTGATGACATTATTGCAAATGGCGATGCTGCACGCGGACTCATTAAAATTATCCAGCGTTCGGGCGCAACCTTAATCGGTCTTGGCGTAGTCGTCGAGAAGTCATTCCAAGCCGGCGGGAGAACTTTAAGGGAACAAGGCATTCGAGTGGAGCCGCTCGTCCGTATTTCATCGCTAGATAACGGTGAAATTACATTTGAGTAAGATGTTCCAGTACAAATGCCCTTTTCCGAGTCGGCATTATCGCTTATAATGATACAGAAGTGATCGAGGGGAGGCACAAGTTATGGGGGAAATGTCTGCAGAGTTTATGTATGCGAAGCTTAGCGACGCGAAAGTCCACTTTGAGCGTGCACTAGATTGCAAACATACGGAATTTGATGATTTGTATCCTTATATGATTGAGCATCCGCAGTTTTTCTGGTACAAACGCTATGTGGCGTGGTCGGAGCTGCTAACGATTGTGAAGCTGTGTGACGAATTATCCATTGAATGGCGGGATCAATTCACTGACCGCCAGAGCGAATATATCGGCAAGCGTGTAATGTCTTCACGCGTGCTGGATGAGTGGTACGAAACCAATGATGCAAAAGAGCATGCAGGTTAATTGAAAGAACAGTAGATGGAGTGAATCATTTTTTTTATAAGTTGAATGGAGCCTCAATGTGATGCGCGAGCATGCATTGAGGTTTTTCAATACAGACTTGGCACCATTTTAGGATCGGGAGGGAAAAGCAGTGGTAAGCGAAGAACAATTGGACCAATTCCGCGTTAGCGGCGTGACAGTGAGAGTCGTGCGGGACGCGATGGAAGCAAATGATGTGCACGGCATTGTAGTGGCATGGGACGAGTCCTCCGTTGTGATTCGACGTCCTAGTCGCCGAGTGGTGAAGCTGAGCCGGATTTATAGCTACGCGCCGGCATCGGAGGAACGGGCAACGCCTTTTGAGGATGCTACATAAAAAGAGATTGATGTTTTGGGGCCATTCGATTTTAGGATGGTCTTTTTTTTGTTCAGCTATAATGACTATTATTTTTCTTCAACTTCCATCGTTCGACATATATAATCTAAGTATGATCCTTGTAAACGCGGATAACTAAAGGTGGAAGCAACCTATATGGTTGTGGTTATAGAAGCCAGGTATGCGGTCTACATAAGTAACGAATGAGGGGGAGCTTATTCTAATGCGATATGAAATTAAACAGAATATGATTGAACGAAATTGGGATATCGTAGCTGGCCGGAAAGAGATTTTAAAAGGAATGGCTGATCAGAAATTTGCCGAGAAGGTAGCTGAAGAATTAAATAAAGCTTACGAGCAAGGCAGTGCTGACAGAGAGAATATAGATAAGAAGATAGATGATGTGATAAAAAATATTTTTTTCTAAGCGTTGATGTATGAAGGGATGAGATGATAGGACGGGTGCGGCTAATTAAGCGGCGCCCTCAATAAAAAAGTGAATATGCAAGCAACAAAAAACACTCGCTATTATGATTTGCATATCATAATAAGGAGTAGTTTGAATTTACAATATAAAGTCAATCATTGACCATTGGATTATACATCGTCTAAAATAGTTTATAATGCTTTTTTTTAGGATGCGGTCGAGAGGACTCGAACCTCCACGGCTGTTACACCACTAGAACCTGAATCTAGCGCGTCTGCCAATTCCGCCACGACCGCATATTTTGTTTCAACAGAAAATATCGTAGCATGAATAAGGTGGAATTGTCAACAATATTTTATAAAAATGGGGGGAAATGCAGTGAAGCAATTAGAGCAAAAAATTTTGGAGGAAGGAATCGTCCTAAGCGGAAATGTACTGAAGGTGGACTCCTTTCTCAATCATCAGGTTGATCCGCAGCTTATGCTCGGCATTGGTCAAACCTTTGCTTCATTATTTGAAGCACAAGGCGTTACAAAGGTGCTCACGCTGGAATCCTCAGGCATTGCGCCGGCTGTGATGGCTGCGCTGACGATGAATGTGCCGCTGCTGTTCGCACGCAAACGCAAGTCGCTGACGCTTAAAGACGATCTTTATACCGAGAAGATATACTCATTCACGAAGCAAGAGGAGAGCGAGGTAACGGTGTCGCGCAAATTTATGGCTGCGGAGGACCGCGTGCTCATTATTGATGATTTTCTTGCTAACGGTGATGCGGCGCTTGGACTAGCACGGATCGTTGAGCAGGCAGGCGGAACGGTTGCGGGAATTGGCATCGTTATAGAGAAAGCATTCCAGCCCGGACGCGAGAAGTTGATTGAGATGGGCTATCGCGTGCATTCCTTGGCACGCGTCGCTTCCTTGGAGGACGGGAAAGTTACATTCGCTGCTGAGCCCGCTGCGCAAACCGCGTCAAAAGATTGACAATTTTAACACCGTGTAACTATAATGCTTACATGGCAACTGGCTTAAGCGGCAATTTTTGCAGGCTGCAATATTAATTATTTTTGACGGGCGGTGAGTGCGTTGACTAGCAATCGATTTGCGGTAGCGGTTCATATTTTGACGTTATTGGAGACGAACAAAGCAGCAAGGCTGACTTCGGATTATATTGCTGGCAGCGTAAATACGAACCCTGTCGTCATCCGCAGAATTATGGGATTACTAAATAAAGCTGGTCTCGTCACAACGAGCGCTGGCGTAGCCGGAGCTGTTCTGAATAGAGCGGCGGCCGAAATAACGCTCCTCGACATATACAATGCCGTCCATAACAATGGGCAGGATGAATTGTTTGCTATCCACGAGAAGCCGAATCCGGCATGCTCGGTTGGCCGCAATATCCAGTCATCGCTGGAGATTGCATTTAACGAGGCGCAGAAAGCGATGGAGGATAAGCTGGCAGACATTACGCTTGCTGCCATTACGGAAGATGTCGCAAGCAAAATATAATTTTGCAAGAGAGGCCTGATTTGGGCCTCTTTTTTTTGCCTCTCGACATCTTTCATTCGATGATATTGTCCTGATGGACGATTGTTTCCTAATAAGTTTCTTGTTTTTCGTATATTTTCCAGTCCCTTCACAAACAATGATAATAAAAGAGTGAAGGGTGTGCAGCAATGGGCAGACAGCAAGAGTGGGCTAACGGCCGCAACGAGAAAAATGGATTTGGAAAGAAGGAACGCTTCCTCATTAAGACAGCTGTTGCTGCTATATGTATAAGCAGCTTAACCCTAGCAGGAAGCGCTGCCGGGTATGAACGAATATTCGACCAGCCTTCACCTGGGAGCATAGCTGCTGCTGCCGAGAAGCAAGAGCCTCGGACCGTTGCCATCGTGATCGACGACTTCGGCAATGGGATGAACGGAACGGCGGAAATGATGAAGCTTCCGGTTAAAATTACCGCCGCTATTATGCCCTTCATGCCGACGACAAAGCAGGATGCAGAGGAAGCGCATAGGCTCGGGCATGATGTGATCGTTCATATGCCGATGGAACCGAATAAAGGGCTCAAAAAATGGCTGGGTCCCGGCGCATTGACGACGGATTTGAGCGATGCGGAGGTTCGCAAGCGCGTAGAAGAAGCCATTGACAATGTGCCGCATGCGATCGGGATGAATAATCATATGGGCTCGAAGGTGACGGCAGACGAGAGAATGATGCGAATCGTGCTTGGCGTATGCAAGGAACGGGGCTTGTTTTTTCTAGACAGCCGGACAACCTTTAAGACGGTCGTGCCAAAAATTGCGGCAGAGCTTGGCGTACCGCTCGTTTCCAATGATGTGTTTCTTGATGATGTCTATACGGTCCAGCATATTTCAAAGCAAATTGGCGTGCTTCGCAAACATTTGGAACTGCATGCCAGCTGCATCACGATCGGACATGTTGGACCTGCGGGCCTGAAGACGGCAGCCGTCCTTCAGCAGTCCATTCCTGCGATGCAGCAAAGCGTACAATTTGTGAAGCTGACTAAGCTCATTCCGGGAGATTCAATGAACGATCCACTTATACTGCCTAATCCCTGAAGCGATGGCGGACGCAACCTCCTGCTGACGCTTCGGATCGGTCAGCATCGTGCGATCTCTTTCGCTGCTAATAAATCCCATTTCTACGATAACGGCTGGCTGTTGAACGCGTTTAAGCAAATAAAACGGCTTTCCTTCCCTTGGAAGGAAGGCTGTATTTTGCTGTCTGTTGAGCGCATCCTGAATGCAAAACGCGAGTAAAGAGCTTTCTCCGCTGCTCTGATGCAGAACAAGCGGCCCTTGCGTGGAGCTTTTTTTCGACCAATTGACATGCAGGCTTACGAGAAGCTCGCTTTCAATTTCCTGGGTAAGCTGCTCGCGCTGCGATAAGTCCCTGCGATGTCTGGAGCGTGTAATATGCCAGCGGTTATCGTCACTTAATGCGTAGTCGCCGGTACGATTAAGCACTGCAGGAATGTTTTGGTTGCGTAAAATAAAATATAGCTTGCGCGCGATTGCTAAATTAATATCCTTCTCCAAAATATCGGCAGATGAAGCCCCGCCGTCAATGCCGCCATGACCAACGTCAATAATCACGACCGTAGACGGCAAGGCCCAATCCTGATCGGTTCCTACTGGCAGCAGGGGCCAAGCTTGAGCGCTGGATGAGCTGTTAAGAGCTGCAAGCCATAGCACGATTAAGCCGAGGGCTATTTTACGAAGCATAATAAGGTTTCCTCCACATCACTTTGACTTAGTGTTAGCGTGGCTGTTTGAAGGAAAACTCATGCATGTTTACATTCGAAACCTGCAGGGCAAACTTATAACATCTTCTTATACGGACTTGGAGAGGGGAGCGGGACATATGGCAAAAGGCGATGAGTACGTGAAATTCGTTACGGAGCGGTTCGTAAACTATATGGAGACGCCGAGGGAGGAACGTAAGCAAATAAGAACGTCAGCCAAAGCGAGAAGAGAGCCTTGGCTGACGAGATGGTTTGGTTATGGTCCAATGAGTATTATGCTTTGGTGGCGCGGCAGGGCTGAACGTCATCGGTAAAAATGACCAAGCTCGATTAGCAAGGTTAATGGGATATAACGGCGGTCTGAGCCGTTCTCGTCCGCCTCGAGCGCAACGTATATAGGTCCGGTGCTCCATTTGTTATATCCGACAACCGACCACACATACAGCATTTGACCATCGAACAGCTCAGCGGTGTAGCGGAGTTGTTCTTTGTTGTTCAGATGGGCAAATAAATCGGAATAAGAGCTCGAACTTAAGGGCATGGGCTGCTTGGTCAACCATGGCAGCTTAGCAAATGCATTAAATGATGGTAATGTTACCTGTTTCAAAATCGTCGCTTTATCTGCTGCCAGCATCTGTCCCGTATTTTTAAGTTTCATTGCCGAAGCGGCAGCCCAGTCACTTGACTGAACGGGCAGCACCTCGCCGCTTGCTGCATCCGTATAATACGTATCCTTATCCGCGGTTACCTTCCAAGCTGCCAGCAGCGGGTGCACATATAGCGCTTCGGTTTTGGAGGCAGGCTTAATCAGCTCCAACTGCTTCATGGATCTAGAGAGTATTTGCTCATCAAATAACGGGTGCGTGCTTGTCCCATATTCGCCTAGTTGATATCCGCCTTTCTCAAGAGCATTCACGACGAGGTATCCTACTGTATCCTGATTTTGCTTCACAAGGACAAGCCAGCTATGAGTACCCGGGCCAATTGGCGATACGACAAGGGATGACTTCTTCCAAGCTGCAAAAGAGGGCGAAGCGGCAAGCTCGTCCACCCAGCGCTGCGCTTGCTGCTGAACAGGCTCGTAAGCCGTCGCGCGGTTTGCAATGGCTGCCGCAGATTGCGGCTGTAAGCCTCCGGCATATAGAACAATAGCGGTTAACACGCAAGCCGCTGTAAGCTTAATAAATTTTCTCCGCATCATTAATCACCTCTATGCTATTGTAAGGGACATGCTTTAAGAAGGCTGTTGCAACCTGTCGCGATAAGGCGGACCTGCGACCGCCTTTTTTTGACGTATCAATGGGGAAATCGTCTAATTACCGTTAATCGATGCCTTCGAGATGAAAGATGCCGCAGTTAATGGCGGACGCAGTCACACGAGGCTCGTATTGCCACCGGATTTCGGCTTGCCGCTGCTCGAATTGCTCCTTGATAGCCGGCTTGTTTTCTTCAAGCCCGTTCTTAATAAGCGGCTCGTAGTATCCGCTTATCCGCTCAAGCTCCTCCTCCAGCCTCGCAGTAGCGCTTTCCGCCCAGCTATAATCATAGCTGCGAAGCTTACGCTCCAGTGCTTGCTCGACGATGCCAAGTGCCTTGTTAAAGGAGATGCCATTTTTCGTAATATGAATATTGGCTGGCAGGCGCGGCGTAAGCTTGTGGGTGAGCAAGCGATCATAAAAAAGCTCCACGCAATGGCCTGTCGCAAGCGAAACGCCATAGCAATGAATTTCCTCGCGCTTGCGGTCGCAAGCGAATTCGACCCGCATATTGACGCCTAGCCATGCAGTATATGGCGTCGAGGAAAAGGGATTGCTGCTGCGCTTCTCCGGCTCTTGGAACAAATAAACAAAGCTGCCCTTCGCTTTGGCTGCGTCAAACAGCATGTCCAGCTTGCGCGCGCCAAAATACAAATCCTCGCGCGGTACGCGGGCAGGCGCGGCTAGGCTGCCGTGCACGAAGCCGAGCGAGCGGCCGAGTGCGGCGTTTGCCGCTGCATCCTGGGCCGTTTCGCCTGCATCTTGCTGAACGGAAGCGGCATCGATCTTCTTCAGCTCTTCAGCGGCGTCATATTTGTTCTTATCCGTTACAAATAGGAAAGTCATCGTCTCCGGCTCGGCGCCGACCCGGTCGACGAAGCTCCAATAATAGGGGCGATTCGTAAGCTCGCGATCAGCGTGAGGAGAGAGCTTAACCGTAAAATGATTGGGCGACTTCTCGAGTATCGAGCACTCCGTTGCTTCTAAATAACGATTGACGAATTTGTGTACCTGCTTCTCGTTCATGGCTGAACCTCCACCGTTTGTCCAAGCGTATCCAAATTGACGAGCAGATCGGGACTAGCCGGCAGCGGATTTTCACCTGTGATGACCTCATCGCGAATTCGGCTAAGCGAGGAGCCCAAATGATTGATCTTCTGCTTTAAATCCGTTTCATTGCCGGCTTCCAGAAGCATGCGCGCAAGGCGCTGCTCAAGGGAGCCGTCGCCCTTCTCGAAGCGCTCCAATATGTGATCCAGCTCCCCGATCACAAGCTCGAACAGATTGATTTTTTCGTGCAAAAGATTGACGATATGCTCTTCGATTGTGCCGATCGTGCAAAGATTGTAAATTTTGACGTCTTCCTTCTGCCCAAGACGATGTACGCGGCCTATCCGCTGTTCCACCCGCATCGGGTTCCAAGGCAGGTCAAAGTTGATCATATGGTGGCAAAATTGCAGATTTATGCCTTCGCCGCCAGCTTCCGTAGCGATCAGAATTTGGGCGCGTCCGCGGAATAAATCCATCATCCAATCCTTTTTGCCGCGGTTCATGCCGCCTCGATAAGGGACGGCGACCATGTTTTGCGCACGGAAAAATTGCAGCAAATATTCCTGGGTTGCCCGGTACTCGGTGAAAATGATGACCTTGTCATTCATTTCTTTGACGAGCTCCATCGCTTTTTCCGCTTTCGTATTCGCTTTGATATTGCGTATTTTTTCAACAAGCTCCCAAATTTTCGGACGCATCGGAGAGTCCTCCGACGTTTTCTTGAAGAGGTTGACCAGCGTCAAAAATACGGCATCGCGGCTGCTGCACACTTCACGCTGAAGCGTAACGAGGGAGAGCATGCTCGATAAGTCGCCGCCGCTTTCCTCATAGCGCTCCTTAACAAATCCGGTAACCGCATCGTAGAGCGCCTTCTCTTCCTCCGACAAGGTAAGCGGTATATTTTTGACAAAACGTTTCGTGAAATGGATGCCGCCGTCTCCGCGCCGATTGCGAATCATGACGCCGGACAATGCTTCCTGCAGCTGGTCTTCATTTTTAGGAAGCCGCTTGTCGACAACAAAGTTTGCGGCAAAATCGCTTTGCCCGCCGAGCTGGCCAGGCTTAAGCAGCGTAATGAGATTAAACAGCTCGTCCATATCGTTTTGGATCGGAGTAGCCGTTAGCAGCAAGCAGTATTTTTTGCGCAGAAGATTGGCGAACTGGTAGTTTGTCGTTTTCTTGTTCTTGAGCTTATGCGCCTCGTCGATAATGATTAAATCGTAGTCGGTGCCAAGGACAAGCTCGCGATGAGGATCGCGCTTAGCAGTGTCGATAGAGGCGACTACAACATCGTAACCCCATGTATGCGCCTTCTTCTGGGCAACGGCCGATATGCCGAACTTCTGATTCAGCTCACGCACCCATTGAAGCACAAGAGAGGCAGGAACGAGTATTAACACACGTTTCGCAAGTCCTCGCACAATATATTCTTTGAGAACGAGCCCGGCTTCTATCGTTTTGCCCAGACCGACCTCGTCGGCAAGTATGGCGCGGCCGCCCATTTCATGCACAACCTTGCGCGCCGTGCTGATTTGATGCGGCATCGGCTCAAAGGAGGGCAGTGATCTTAAACATAGCAATTGCTCGAAGCTCTCGATCCGCTTCGCTTGTTCAGCCTCAATTGCGAGCTGGTATAACGTCCAATCATCCCACGGCCCGTTTTTTGTAAGACGATTTTGCAGCTCCTCAAACCATGTGCGGTCACACTGCAGATCGACTAAAGGATGAAGCTTGCGCGTTACGATTGCTGTGCCGGCTTCGGCTGAGGCAGCCTGCGGCGTTGTTTGGAATGTCATCTTGAGCAGCTCCTTCCGCAGTAAAAGGGATAAGTTGTAATCAGTATTGCCTTTTCATCCAATAATAATAAGAAGGCGATTAAAAAAGAGAATGGACAAGCAAAAGAGTGAGAGAGGCCATGAAAGCGGCGAAGGCTGCTATATTTCGCCAAAAATCAGTCTGAAAATCAATATGTAGTATTGTATAATGATTAAATGACACAATATATTGTGCTATTCGCATATAATTACGTACATATGCCTACAGCGCGGGAATCCGAAGGAGGAAGCGGCAGTGATGGAGACGTCTAACGGGAATCGGCTTGAGGGACTAAGCGAAAAAATATTTTTGGATCGGTACGCCTGGAAAAATGCAGATACGAGCAAAACGTTAGTCGGCGATATCGTACTCGTTCTGACGAAGGACGATCCGAAATTTCCGGCGAAGGAAGTGGGGGAAGTAGTCGCGCGTGAAGGAAATAACGTTACGGTTAAGCTTAGAAACGGGGAGGTTGTCGAGTCCAGCGTAGAGAAGCTGACGCTTACGATTGAGAAGACGCCAGCGGAGATGTGGGATCGCCTCGCGGGTGCGATGGCTTCCGTCGAGACTAGCAATGAGAAACAGAAGGAATGGTATCAGAAATTCAAATATATTTTAGATGATTGGAAGCTAGTGCCCGGTGGGAGAATCGCGGCGGGAGCAGGCGCAAGCGAAGAGTTGACGTTGTTTAATTGCTACGTTATTCCTTCGCCTAAGGATAGTCGGGGCGGCATTATGAAGACGCTCAGCGATATGACGGAGATTATGGCGCGCGGCGGCGGCGTGGGGATGAATCTGTCTTCGCTGCGGCCTCGCCGGGCTATCGTCGCTGGGGTAAATGGATCGTCGAGCGGCGCCGTATCATGGGGAGGGCTGTTCAGCTACACGACGGGGTTAATCGAGCAGGGCGGCAGCCGCCGCGGCGCTTTAATGCTTATGTTAAATGATTGGCATCCAGACGTGCTGGAGTTCATCACCGTCAAGCAAACGATGGGTCAGGTGACAAATGCGAATTTATCCGTTTGCGTAAGCAATAAGTTCATGAAGGCTGTAAAGGAAGATTTGGAGTGGGAGCTTGTGTTCCCGGATACGAAGGAATCGGATTACAATGAGCTGTGGACGGGGGATCTAGAAGAGTGGCGGCGGCTTGGCAAACGGATCATCCCGTACAAGACTGTACGCGCTCGGGAGATTTGGCATGCCATCATCGAATCGGCGTGGAAATCGGCAGAGCCTGGCGTCGTCTTTATGGAGTATTACAATCAAATGTCTAATAGCTGGTATTTTAATCCTATTATTAGTACAAATCCTTGCGGTGAACAAGGCTTGCCAGGCTGGGGCGTTTGCAATTTATCTGCGGTGAATCTATCGAAGTTCTATGATGAGAAGGCGAATGACGTCGATTGGGAAGAGCTGGCGCGAGTGACGCGATGGTCGGTACGGTTTCTCGATAATGTAATCGACAAGACGCCGTATCATTTTGAAGAAAACGAGCGGAATCAGAAGCTTGAGCGCCGAATTGGGCTCGGAACGATGGGGCTGGCGGAGCTTATGATTAAGCTGGGCGTCCGATATGGCAGTAAGGAATCGTTGGCATTTTTAGATAAGCTGTATGGTTTTATGGCTCGCGAAGCTTACTTGGCGTCGACTGAAATTGCAGAGGAGAAGGGCTCATTCGAAGCCTTTGATGCTGACAAATATGTGCAGAGCGGGTTTATGAAGCATATGATTGGCGCTTTTCCGGAGATTGGGGAAGCTGTTGCCGATAAAGGCATGCGTAATGTTACCGTCATCACCCAGGCGCCTACAGGAAGCACGGGAACGATGGTCGGGACCTCTACGGGGATCGAGCCTTATTTTGCATTCGAATACTTCCGCCAGAGCCGGCTTGGGTTTGATCAACAAGACGTGCCCATTGCTGCGGACTGGAAGGCTAAGCATCCGGGCGAGGAGCTTCCCGATTATTTTGTAACGTCGATGAGCTTGTCGGCGGAGGATCACATTCGCGTTCAGGCTGCGATCCAGCGATGGGTTGACAGCTCGATCTCGAAAACGGCCAACTGTCCGGCGGATTTTACGGTAGAGGAGACCGGCAAGCTTTATGAGCTTGCATTCGAGCTTGGCTGCAAGGGCGTAACGATTTACCGGGATGGCAGCCGCGATGTACAAGTGCTCTCAACGAAGAAGGAAGATTTTATAGAAGCTAAGGCAGCTGAAGCGCTGCCTGATACTGCTGCTTCGCCGGAAGCGGGCAGTGACGAATATTTTGATGCGGATTTAGTCGAGGCTGTTGTTCCCGCAGTTCCAACGGAGCTGGTGGTCGATAAGCAATACAAACGGAGGCCGCAGGTGCTGCGAGGTGCGACCTACAAGGTGAATACGCCATTTGGCATGGCTTATATTACGATTAATGACTTGAACGGCACGCCAGCCGAAATCTTTTTGAATGTTGGCAAAGCAGGCTCGGATGTTTTTGCAATGGCTGAGGCTTTGGGCCGCGTCTGCTCGCTGTTTCTGCGCTATGGCGACCATGGGAACAAGGTGAAGCTGCTTATCAAACACTTAAAAGGGATCGGCGGATCAGGAGCGATTGGTTTTGGCGTCAACCGGGTGGAGTCCATTGCCGATGCGGTAGCCAAATCGCTGGAGCTGCATCAAGCAAGCGGCGAGGAACAGGCAGTGACGGTTGAAGGAGCAGCGGGTTCAAACAATCTTGCTTTTGAAGAGACTGCCAAAGGCAGATTGCCTGAGACGCATCCGCCTATGGATATGACTTCGCTGGACCTTTGCCCTTCCTGCGGCTCTGCTTCATTAATTAATATCGAGGGTTGTAAGCAGTGCAGCAATTGCGGGTATAGCAAATGTAATTGATGGTGAATTAAAGTTTCCGCTTAAAAACAAATGTTGATGGGGAACACGAAGAAAAAGTTTCTTAATAGCTGCATGCTGCTGGACAAAAGCCCGACCTCTCATGAGGTCGGGCTTTATTGGTTAATTAGTCACGCTTGGGACACTAATTTGATTAAACTAATTGTATGACCAAAGTATATATATGGTCACCGGTGCACCCATGGTAAAATAATGGTCACAGTAGTCCCTAACCCTAATTCTGACTCGATCTGAATCCGTCCGCCATACATTTCGATCAGTTGTTTGCAAATCGACAATCCTATGCCTGTCCCTCTTTCCTTTGTTGTAAAGAAAGGGTCAAATATACGGTTTGAAATGTCCTTCGGGATTCCCTCGCCATTGTCTTTAAACGTTAGCATTATTTCATTTTTCTGAGTGACGGTGGTGGCTATTACATCTATGCTGCCTCTAACTGTGGTGAATGAATCAATGCTATTTTTTAAAATGTTGAGGAACACTTGTTCAAGTTGAGAAGCGTTTCCAAACGTGTGCAATTCTTCTTTGGAATAATCAACGGAGAGAACGATATCATCGCTAAGTATGAGTTGATTCACAATGTTATTAACTCTATGTAAAACCTCTTTCACATCAAAAATATTGCCGTCATTTTTTGAGCTATCGCCTCTTCGGGCCAGAACAAGAAAGTCCGTTACAAGTCCGTTTAAGGAGTCAATTTCTTTAATGGTTATGTCTAAGTATTCTTTTAATTCATCAACCTTGATTTCAGGCTCACGAAGTCTATGACTCACAAGCTGAGCAAATCCTTTGATCGATGCAAGTGGATTGCGTATTTCATGTGCCATACCTGCTGCCATTTGTCCCATGACTGCTATTTTTTGTTCATGCAAATGGTCAATCTGTTTATTTTTATTTGACAAATAACCGCGAGCAAACCCTGTAAAACGGGTCCAGTTGCATTCCATTAATCGATTATACAAAAACAATAGATGAATGGAATCATCCACGATCCCTTTAATAATTTTGAACATAATATTCTGAGCCGTTAAGTTTATGTCCTTGCTCATTTCCAGGATGATATCAACATGATCACCGAATATTTCTGCAGTAAAAACCCCTTGCTCAAAACCTTCTTGTTCTAATGTATTCAGATATAAGATGTAATCCGAAGAACTCCAGAACAATGCTTCTATCATCTGCATCAATGTCGTCCTAAATACTGAATCTAACAATTCCTTATGAGTCTCTATGAACCAGGCGGACTCTGAATTTTTTAAAGTTACGGAATGAAAATGCGTTTCTAGAATCAATGGAATAGATGGGATTAATAATGAACGCAATCTATTTTCGCTATACGCCATTGTCGTCCTCCCTCTTTGTTAATGGTCTATATTTCTATAAAGAAATGTAATTTCCTGCTATATAAACGGGTTGTTTTTAGGATATGGAGACTTCTGGGTAGCGTTGGCCATACTTTAAGAGGTGTTAAATGAGAAGTTGCGGAAAAAGTTGAACTCTGACTGAGGCTACACTAATTGCTTATGGGGAGTTACCGTCGGGATAGTCCGAATGAAGTCTGCGGAATAGCGGACTTTTTTAATTATCAAAATAAGTTAACCAACGGGCAATTAAAATGTAATCAAGATTGATTGCGGAGTATCATCTGATTCAGCTCGAGCAGTGACCATAACTTATCAGCAATCTCCTCTACAGAACAAGGCATTGCATGGGTAAACCACCATTCAATCACTCCGACAATCGCAGAACTCAAAAATTGCGCGAAAATATCTTTACTCAGCGCGAGATTCCGATAAAGCCTTTATTAGAAAATGCGTTTCAACAGGTTAAGTATAAATTAGTATATCATGATGATATGGATGCTTGGCTCAAAAGTCATATCGTCCCTATAGTCGCTTTGAGCTCTGTTAGTTTTCTTTTCGACGGCGATTTGAAAAAAGCATCTAAGGACAAGGCGCTCTTAAAGCAAGCTATATCCGTAATGGATGAGGGGTTTCATATATTAGAAAAGCTAGGTTATACGATCACACCAGCGAATCAAGCTAGCTTCATTCGATAATACAGACAGGGTTCATATTATGCTCTGAAAATAATTCATCATTTACCGTTTATGAAGTGGATTGATGGATCTTTTGGAGAAGTTGCAGCAATGTTTGATTCGTTCGATAAGTTGAAACAACGAGTAAACATTGCGGCACCCAATTGGGACGAACTGGAAAAAAAGCTAGTTACATATCCACGAGTGGGTAGAAAACCACGCAGCGTGGTTCTTATTTTATTGATGAATGTATGCCATTATATTTCTAGGGGTGATTGGATGTTTACTGAGTTCAATTTGACGGATGACCGCCCAGCTCATATCCAGGTAAAGGAATACATGAAACGTTTAATGACAATAGGTGTATTGCAAGCGAATCAGAAACTTCCGTCCACGCGTGAACTCAGTTTATTGTTGAACGTCAGTAGAAATACGGTAGTTAGCGCTTACGCTGATCTGCAAGACGAAGGGCTCGTGTATGTAGAAAAAGGAAAAGGGAGCTATGTTGCTCAAATGTTGGGCGAGGCCGTAACTGCACCATCATGGCAGTTTAATTGGAAGCAAAACATTAGTGACCAAGCAAAGATTGCTGAAGAACTGGATCTTATCAAGCATGGAATACGCTCGAACAAAGGGGAAATCAACTTTACCAGTATCGCACCGGATGAAAAACTGTTTGATCTGGGCAATGTCAAACGAGCTTTTTTGGATCGGATGTCCATTGAGGGTGAAATCATCTTAAACTACGGATATGCGCAGGGCTACAAACCGTTAATGGATTATTTGCTTCGATACATGGAGAATAAAGGGGTTAATCTGGAGGGTAAGGCAATCCTGATTACGAACGGTTTTACAGAAGGGTTAGACATCATTTTGTCGGCTTTAATCCAAAAAAATGGGCGTGTCATTTGCGAGAATCCTACTCATCATGCAGCCATTAAAATGTTCAAGATGCATGGATTGGAGATTACGGGAGTCGAGATGGAGCAAGACGGGATCAATCTTATGGAGCTGGAGAGAGAATTGTCAGAACGACCGTATGATTTAGCTTACCTTGTGCCTTCTTATCATAATCCAACTGGCATTGTGATGTCTCCCCATAAACGAACGGAAGTTATCAAGCTGCTGCATAAATACCAAGTCCCGCTCATCGAAGACGGTTTCAATGAGGAACTGAGGTATTCAGGATCCCACGTTGCCCCTTTAGTTGCTTGCAATGGTATTGGAAACAGCGTCATCTATATAGGCAGTTTTTCGAAAATCCTTTTCCCTGGCCTCCGGGTTGGATGGGTCTTGGCCGACGAGGAATTAATTGATTATCTGGAAAGCGTAAAGAGAGCGCGAAGCATTCACACTTCTACGCTAGATCAATCTTTGCTCTATCAATATCTTCATAATGGCAACTTCGAGAAATATTTAAAAAAAGCCAAATCTGAATACAAGCGAAAGTGTGAATTAGTCATTCGGTGCTGCAAAGCGTTTATTCCGTTAAAGCGTCTTTCAGGCGACGGTGGACTTCACGTGTTTATAGAATTCGATCATAACTTTGATACCAATGACCTGTTAGAACGCTGTCGTCATAAAGGGGTCATATTCACACCGGGAACCATTTTTTTTACGGACAACGAGGGCCATCATACTATGCGCCTTGGATTCTCACGAGTTGCAGACGAGGATATTGTAAAAGGGCTTCAAATCATAGGCGATACAGCTAAACAAATGATGAGGGAGGCACGGCAATGAGAGTTGGTGTGATTATGGGGGGTATTTCATCGGAAAGAGAGGTATCCCTTATGACTGGTCGAGAAATGATTGCTAATTTGGATAGAGATAAATATGAGTTGTATCCGATTGAAATCAATAGTAAAGATGAGCTCGTAGAAAAAGTGAAAAACATGGATGTGGCGTTGCTTGCGCTTCATGGAAAGTATGGTGAAGACGGTACGATTCAAGGAGCGCTTGAAACGCTGAGCGTTCCTTATACCGGGTGCGGCGTTTTATCGAGCAGTCTTTGCATGGATAAAAACATGTCCAAAAAACTATTTCGCAACGAAGGCATCCATACCCCTGATTGGATCCATTTGGGCAGTGCAGATGAATTATCCATTGAAGACGTCGAACGACTGGGATATCCGGTTATTGTGAAGCCCAATTCAGGCGGTTCGAGCATAGGAATTAAAGTGATAAAAAACAGAGAATCGTTAATAGCCGAGGTGCATGAAGCCTTTCGATGGGATGATGAAGTGTTGATTGAGCAATATATTAGAGGCGAAGAGATAACCTGCTCCATTTTAAATGGAAAACTTCTTCCCATCGTCGCTATTCGGTCTCAATCTGAATTTTTTGATTACTCTTCCAAGTATGATGACGGCGGGGCCGATGAACAAGTGATCCAATTGCCTCCCGATACTTTCGAGCGAGTCCGTGCTTCTGCGCTAGGCTGCTATCAAACATTGAAATGCAGTGTTTACGCCAGAATCGACATGATGATTAAAGATGGAATTCCTTATGTAATGGAAGTGAACACATTGCCTGGCTTGACGAAAAATAGCCTCTTGCCCAAAAGTGCCAAAGCTGCGGGTATTTCATTCAGCCAACTGTTGGATTTGATCATTAAATACTCACTTAAGGAAAGAAATAAATCAAAGAATAGTGCCATATAACGATAGTTAAATATTATAGCGGCAGCATACCTGGACCGGGACGGCAAAGAGCATGCCTGCTTTATTTTTCTGAAATGCGAACCTAAGCACAAAGCAAGCACTGCCGGGAGACGAAAGCGTCGTAAAGATAAAAAGAGCAAGCGCTGCGACAGCGTTTGCTCTTTTTTATTGAAATAACGGGAAGAAAGCATAACAGATCCCGATATTCAATTAAAGGATTTCATCAATAGACCGTTTTTTTACGATATCCATCAGAAAAACGCCTAAATCATCATAACTCATTGCATCTAACTTCGCTTTAACAGCTTCCGGAATAGTCTCTATTTCACAAATTCCTTTGATAATATCCATTACCAATTCAACTCTAACTTGATTCCGGTCCTTCGTGTCCATGCTCATTCATTTGTTCTCCTGTTCTAGATAAATGTCCTTCTCTCTTGGCATACCTATAGCGTAAAAAGATGATTGCCGATTTTTTTGGTGGCTGTACGCGAATTGAACCAAGTCGATTTGGAGATAACCGGATTGAAGTAGAACAACGCATTGCCGGTCGGGTCCATTCCTTTCACAGCAGCTTTAGCCGCCTTGAAAGCCGTTTGATTCGGAATAAGCCAGTACTGTCCGTCTTTTACGGCTGAGAAAGCATTTGGCTCCATAATGACTTCTTTTACTGTATTCGGAAACTTGGAAGACCGGAGGCGATTCATTACGACCGCACCGACCGCCACTTGACCTTTATATTCTTCCCCTCTGGCTTCGGCATAGATGACTCGCGCTAGCATGGAAAGCTCTTTTTTGTTGACCGACAATTTTTTGAGCTTCGCCCAAGTTTTCGGACCTACAACGCCATCACTCTGGATCCCGTTATTTTTTTGAAACCGTTGGACGGCGCTGAAGGTGGCCTTGCCAAAATTTTTATCGATGGGCAAGTTGTAATATCCGACCGACTGAAGTCGGAACTGCAGCTCCGGAATATCCTCTCCCTCGCTGCCGAGTTTCAACACAGGTGAAGCATCTGCTTTGTGATTTGTTGCGGTGGCGGTAACTAGTACTAGTAGAGCGAATAGAGTCAGAAGTCTGTACATGATGAATAAATCCCTCCGTGTGCGAATAATAGGAAAATTATTGAATGGCTTAGAGCGTTTATTCTAGCACAGCATGAATAGGATAATCTTGTTAAGATTTTCTCATATACATCGCCCCCTGAAAGAAGGGAAATGCATCGAATTATTATTATATTTACGATGATGGACTACTAATTTTTGGCCTAATCCATTGTTAGGGCCGTTTCATCAACGGTGAGACAGTCCCTTTTTTGTTACAGCAGGTTATATGCAAGGGATTAAAAAAATCTACTTTCGGTAGAGGATATTATGGCGTTTGCGGAGAATATTTTTACTACGATTCAAATTAATGTAATTTATGAGGTCGAGAGAGCCATATATTTGTAAGCAGCAGCTTGTAAGTCTACATGCACGAACAAAATATATCATTGCTGCAGCCCTAAAGTTAAAGCGCTTAAATTATTTAAAAATAGAGAAAAATGATACGTTATCTAACTTTAGATGCCTTTATAACAAATCAAGTAATACGTATAGTTGAAATAGGAATTGATAAGAAAATGAAAATATGTAAATAAAAACAAATTAAAAGAGAGGAGAAAAGCTTTAGTGAAGATTCAGAAGAAGAAATGCGGGCATGTCAAACGTGCATCGCTTTTCTTCGATCTTTCTTATTAATTCTGATTTATTTAAAAACGATTTCAATCAACAATAAGTGAAAAAAACTGGAAAAGAGGTGTTTAGATGATTCATCGTAAAAGATGGTTAGCGCTAGCCGTGAGCATTTGTTTAACCATCACTATGTTGCCATCGTTTGGATTAGCAGCTCCCGGACCTGTGCCAAGTCCTTGGAAAGCTCAAAATATTGGGTCACCTGCAATTCCGGGAAATGCTACGTTTGATCCTGCCAATGGCAAGTTTTCAGTAAGCGGCGCCGGAACGGATATTTGGGGAACCAGCGATCAATTTAATTACGTTTATCAGCCTTGGACGGGCGATGGAGCCATTATAGCGCTTGTATCTTCACAAACGAATACGAACGAATATGCCAAAGCCGGCATATCGATCAGGGAGTCATTAAATGCAAATTCCAAGCATGTGGATTTGCTGCTTACCCCTAAAAACGGTTTGGCGTTTCAATACAGATCGGCCACAGGAGGCACTACGAAAGACGTTAAAGCAGCCTCTACCAGCCCTTATTGGATTAAGCTGGAGCGCACCGGCAATCTCATCAAAGGTTATGTATCCAATAATGGTCTTAACTGGGGTGACTTAGGAAGCGCAACGGTTGCGATGAGTAATTCCTTGTTCGTTGGTTTGGCGGTTTCAAGCCATAACGTCAATGCTTTAAGCACGGCTACCTTTGAAAATGTAAAGGTCAATAACAGCGGGGATGTATATCCACCCACCGCTCCGACGGATTTGAAGGTAGGAAACATAACGAACGCAAGCGTGGGCATTTCATGGACAGCATCGATCGACGATGTAGGAGTGACAGGGTATGACGTCTTTAAAGACGGTGTATTAACACAAGCTAATGTGCCTGGAACAGCTTATACTTTCACTGGGTTAAAAGCGGATACGAGCTATAGCTTTACCGTCAAAGGAAAAGACGCAGCGGGGCAAGTTTCCGCAGCGAGCAGCCCGCTTGTAGTGAAAACCTCGTCTTCGAATGACACGCAAAGCCCAACTGTTCCAACGGGTTTGAAGAGCACGAGCAAAACGTCTTCAAGCGTTAGTCTTGCATGGACGGCAGCTACGGATAATGTTGGCGTATATCAATATGACGTGTTCAACAACGGGGTAATTGCAGCGATTGCTTCAAGCACTTCCGTAGTTATCAATGGATTGAATGCGAACACGACGTACAGCTTTACAGTGAAAGCAAGAGATATAGCAGGCAACATCTCGGCAGCCAGCAGTGCGCTGTCCGTGAAAACCAATGCAGCTTCAACGGAGCCTTACTCAGTGCAAGTCGTAGGCAACAACCTAGAGGTTCCATGGGCGCTTGACTTTGCGCCGGACGGGCGAATCTTCTTTACAGAGCGCAACAGCGGAAGAATTCGCGTCATTGTTGACGGTCAAGTCAAATCCACACCGGTCATCACACTTGGCGCACCATTCTACTATATGCCTAGAAGTGAAGGCGGATTGCTTGGCATAGCCGTCGATCCGGATTTTAATAAAAATCATTATCTCTATGTATACCACACGTATAGAACGAGCAATAACCAAGTTAAAAACCGCGTCGTTCGACTGGTTGAAAAAGATAATAAGGCAACGGTGGATAAAGTGCTGATCAGCGACCTTCCTGGCGCAGTTTATCACAACGGCGGCCGCATCAAAGTCGGACCGGACAAAAAGCTGTATTTTGGCAATGGTAACTATGGTCATTCAGAAGAAACGCTTAACTATCTTGGAGGAAAGATTTTCCGCCTGAATCTAGACGGTTCGATTCCAAGCGATAACCCGTTTGGACCAAACTCGCCGATTTTCAGTCGTGGACACCGCAATCCGCAAGGAATTGCTTTCCAGCCTGGAACGAACCGCCTCTTTGAGTCAGAGCATGGCGAATCGTCGCATGATGAAATCAACTATGTCGTGCCAGGCGGCAATTACGGTTGGCCGAAGTTTGAAGGACCAAACCATAATGGCACGGGAATTACGGCGCCGCTCATTTACGCGCAAGGCACAACGTGGGCGCCATCGGGCATTACGTTCGTAACGAAAGGCCCGTGGAAAGGCGATCTTCTTGTAGCCAATTTGAAGGGCAAACAAATCATTCGGATGGGTATCGTCGAGAAAAACGGCAAGCCAACGATCAGCAGCAGCAATTTGAGCTATTTGTACAAAAACCAATATGGACGCATCCGCGATGTCGTGGAAGCGCCAGATGGCTCCATCTACTTTGTTACCAGCAACAACGGCGATAAAAACGGAGACGGATCACCGGACAAAATCGTTCGTTTGGTGCCTAACTTTTAATTGGATCGCGGAGGGAGGTGAAGTTATGTGGGTTAAGCCAAGCTATAAGGTGATTGATGTTTGTGCTGAAGTGACTTCTTACGCTTCTCAAAAGTAGCAGCTGCGTGCCGGAGAAATCCGGCACTATTCTTTATTGGAGGTCATGAAGATGCTTGTGAAAGTGTTGGGATCGGCGGCTGGGGGAGGATTTCCACAATGGAATTGCGCTTGTCGCTACTGTAGCCGTGCTAGGGAAAGAGACTCAAACGTGAAAGCGAGAATGCATAATGCGCTGGCGCTTAGCCTGGATGGGCAGTCGTGGTATTTATTGAACGCGACGCCGGATATTCGGGAGCAGATCGAGGCACATTGCACCTTATGGCCAGGCCCAGGCCTGCGGGATACACCCCTATTGGGCGTTCTGCTAACCGATGCGGAGCTAGATCATACTCTTGGACTTTTAAGCTTAAGGGAAGGCGCGGAGCTGGAGATTTATGCGTCAGCCCCAGTTTTGCATGCGCTTTCGTATGCGTTTCCAGTCCGCAAGGTGCTAGAGCCATATGCAAAGCTGCGCTGGCAAGAGGTGAAAATGGGCGAGCCTCTATTCCTATTCGAAGGAAATGTGGTCATTCGTCCTTTCTATTTAGGCTGCAAGTCGCCCCGTTACGTGGCCGCTTGCGGCAGTATGGAGAATGACTGGATGAATCGCGAATGGGTAATTGGCTATCGCATCGAAGATCTATTATCCGGCGGCGTTGCGGTCTATGCACCGGGCATAGAGTCTTGGACCACTGAGTTAGAGCAGAATTTGGCGGGCGCACATACTATTTTTATAGACGGAACCTTCTGGCAGGGAGATGAGCTTCGAAATCTGGGCATCTCTGAACTAGGAGCCGCTGATATGGGGCACATCCCTATCACGGGTTCTGATGGAAGTTTGCAAAAGCTTATTTCAATGCCCGCTTCCCGTAAAATCTATATCCATATCAACAATACTAACCCGGTCCTCGACCAAGCTTCCATCGCATATCGCAGACTTCAAGAGCAAGGCATAGAAGTAGGTTACGATGGCATGGAAATGGAGGTTTAAGATGAAAGAGGCATGGTCTAAAGAAGCTTTTATGATGGAACTTAGAAAGGTTGGGGAGGCGCGTTATCACGATAAGCATCCGCTGCATTTGCGCATGCATGAAGGGAAGCTTCTGCCCGCAGAACTTCGGGCATGGATAGCGAACCGATTTTATTATCAGAAAAATATTCCCGTTAAGGATGCGATCGTTCTCTCTAAGCTTCCAAGCAAGGAGGATAGGCGGCTATGGCTCCAGCGGATTATCGACCATGACGGCCGCGAGGGAGACGAAGGCGGAATTGAAGCATGGATTCGATTAGGGGAAGCTGCGGGCATCCCGAGAGAGGATATGGTGAATGAGCGTTTGGTTATCCCGTCTGTTCGGTTTGCGGTCGACGCTTACGTTAACTTTTGCCGCAATCAGCCTTGGGTTATTGCTGTAGCGTCATCTTTGACGGAGCTATTCGCGCCCATTCTGGTTTCGCAGCGCATTGCCGTGTTTGAAGAGCTGTATCCATGGATTCGCCCCGAAGGGCTGGCCTATTTCAGAGGAAGGCTGCATCAAGCGCCTCGTGATGCGGATCATGGCTTGGAGCTGGTGCTGCGCGAGTGTACAAGCCGAAGGGAGCAGGAGCTCGCGATCGCTGCGCTTTCCTTTAAATGCGACGTGCTTTGGGCCATTCTGGATGCGTTAAGCTGGTCAGCGCCAAGGGAGGCGGCTCATCGGCATGAGCAATTGGGGGTTGTCTGAACGGCCAAGGCTGCGTCCACCGGCGCGTGTCAAATACGACCAAACCCGCCAAACGGATTTATTGCTAATTCCTGAGCGGATTATCCACCTGAATGGCACGGCGGGCGCTATCCTTCAATTAGTGGACGGTAAGCGTACGGTCTCACAAATCGTTGATGAACTGCAAGCCAAATATAATCAAGCAAGTCTGCTAGCGGATGTGGTGGAGTTTCTGTCACTTGCATCAGAGGAGGGCTGGATTGAACGATGAAGGTAAGCGCGCCGTATGCCTTAACTGCAGAAATGACACATCGTTGCCCGCTTCAATGCGGCTACTGCTCGAATCCCATTGAGCTGCAAAAGCGCGAGAATGAGCTCCCTACCGATGATTGGCTCAGATTGCTGGAGGAAGCGAGCGAGCTTGGCGTTGTACAGGTCCACTTTACCGGCGGCGAACCGCTATTGCGGCCTGATTTGGAGCAGCTCATACGAAGGGCACGCGACTTGGGCCTTTATGTAAATTTGATTTCAAGCGGCGTAGGACTCACGGAAAAAAGAATGCACAAGCTTACGGAAGCTGGAACTGACAGCATTCAGCTTAGCATACAAGCCTCGACGGCGGAGCTTGCTGACCGAATTGGCGGCATTAAGGCGCATGAGATCAAGCGGAAAGCGGCTGAAATCATCCGTTCCGCCGGCATGACATTGAATATGAACGTTGTGCTGCATCGTCATAACTTGCATGAAGTTGAGGAGATGATTGCGCTTTGTGCTTCGTGGGGAGCAGAGCGGCTAGAGCTAGCCAATACGCAATACTACGGATGGGCGCTCGCAAATCGCGACGATCTTATGCCTGCCAAGGAGCAGGTTATGGCGGCAGAAGCCGCATTTTACCGGGCGAGAGAACGGTATGGCAAGCAGATGGAGCTAATCTGGGTACTTCCAGATTATCATGAAAACCTGCCAAAACCGTGTATGGGCGGTTGGGGTAAGCTGTCCTTGACGATTTCCCCAAATGGCATCGCATTGCCGTGCACGGTGGCCGCAAGCATTCAAACCTTAAGCTTTGAGTCTGTCAAGGATCGCAGTCTATCATGGATATGGGAGGAATCGGAATCGTTCCAAGCCTACCGCGGATTCGATTGGATGCCCGAGCCTTGCAAATCCTGTGATTTGCGCTTTCAGGATTATGGCGGCTGCCGCTGTCAAGCCTTCCTGCTGACTGGCGACGCCAAGAACACGGACCCGGTATGCGAGCGATCTCCCCATCATCATCTCATTACAGAAGCAGTTGCTGTTACCCGCTTATCTCATATTTCTTACCGAGGATAGATGAGGAGGAGCCCCTTGATGAGAATATTCGATGCACACTGCGACGTGCTGAGCAAGCTGCTAGCGAACTCGGAGCTGGACTTTGTGAACGAGGCTAGCAAACTGGATGTCACACTAGAGAGGATACGTGAATCCGGCATAGGCGTTCAAAATTTTGCGATCTACTTATCGGACAAATGGCCGACCGAATTCCGGTATGTACTCGAATGCGTGGATCTCTTTCTTCGGCATATCGTCTCCCAGGGACGCTTGGATTTTATTCGTTCCAGAGAAGATTTGCTAAGGGTTGCAGCAACGGAGCGATGCGGCGCATTGCTGTCGCTCGAAGGGGTTGATGCGCTCCAAGGCAACCTGGCTTATTTGCGTATCTTATTTGAACTAGGCGTACGAAGCATCGGCATTACATGGAATGATGCGAATTGGGCTGCTGACGGGGTGCTTGAGGGGAGAGGAAGCGGGTTTACGGCAAAAGGGCGGAGCCTCGTCCAAGCGTGCAATCGCCTGAATATGATTTTGGATGCGTCGCATCTCTCCGAACGTGGTTTTTGGGAGCTAATGGAGCTCTCCGATAAGCCATTTATCGCTTCACATTCCAATGCGACCCAAATAAGCCCGGTGCTGAGAAATCTGCGGAATGAGCAAATTGCTTCGCTAATTAAGAAAGGGGGCGTAATGGGAATTACCTTTGTGCCTCCGTTTGTTCAAACCGAAGAGCCGGTTACGATGGACAAATTGCTGCTGCATTTGGACCATGTATGCTCGCTTGGCGGCAGCCGGCATGTTGGGTTTGGCTCTGATTTTGACGGGATGGATCGCTGGCTTATCGGTCTGGAGCATGCGGGAAAGTACGCCGGATTGATCGATTTGCTGCTTAAGCATTATCGTGAGGAGGATGTTGAGCATTTTATTTATAAAAATTGGTACAACTTTTATTACGAGCATCTCCCTGGGGCAACTATGGATTTAGAGGCTGGACATTAAGAAAGGTGGGAAGTTTTTGTATAACATCCTTTTTGTAGACGACCCATCGGAACTTTACAGCGCCATGTATACGGATTTTCCTTGGGGTCAAATCGGATTTCAGATTGTAGGACAGGTCAGCAACGAGCAGGAAGCGCTGCAGTGGATTGAAGAGAAGGGGAATATTGACGTTGTATTTACGGACATCCGAATGCCGGCACTAAATGGGGTTGATTTGGCAAGGGAGCTTTATGAGCGAAAGTCGGGAATAAAAGTGATTTTTCACAGCACGTATCGCGATATTGATTATGCCTATTACGCTATTTTATACGGAGTACGTGAATATTTGATTAAACCGGCTCAGTATGAAGCACTTATGAATGTGATTACAAAAATCCGCATGGAACTGGAGGAGGATGGCACAAGGACAGCAGCAAAAAGCTTATTGAAGGAGGCGGAAGTGAAGGATGCCCTGAGAGGCAACGGAAAGCTAGTGCAAGAGATTATTTCTTATGTGGAGCAGCATTACCAAAACGTTAGTTTGGAATGTGTGGCAGGCCATCTCTATATGAACGCCAACTATTTGAGCCAATTGTTTAAGCAGCGGACAGGGAAAACATTTTCCGATTTTGTCATTAGCGTAAAAATGGAAAAGGCCGCGTGGCTGCTTCAGGATTTTCGAATCAAAACGTATGAGGTGAGCGAAAAGCTTGGCTACAGCAATGCAAAAAACTTTTCCCGCACGTTTAAACAGTTTTACGGCGTTACGCCGAGCGAATTCAGGAATCGATAATAGAGTCAAAGTAAAGTCCTTGATGATGAAATAAGCAAGGCGCGGCAAAAAAGGGATATGTGCATGCATATCCCTTTTTGTTGTTTGCACCTAATTTTTATTCTCCAGCAAGGCAGCAGGATCGGTATATTGTCCATTTTTGACGATTGAAAAATGCAGATGGGTGCCCGTCGATTGGCCGGTACTGCCCATAAGTCCAATAAGCGCACCGGACTTCACGGCTTGTCCTTCTTCTACTACCAGCTTAGACAAATGACGGTACTCGGTTTGCCAATTATTATTATGCTCGATGATTACGGTAATGCCTTTTGCTTTGTCGTAATCAGCTTTAATAATGATTCCATCTGCGGTGGCATTCACTGCCGTTTTCTCGGAATTGACGATATCGACCCCGTCATGCAGCGTCTTCTTTAAGCTGTTTGGCTGGATTTGATAGCCATATGATGTGGAAATTTGACCGTCAGCGGGACTCTGAACGTTGGTTTACCATCAGTTGCCTCTGCTTTGCCAGCCGCGAAGGCGGATGGCAATGACAGCATCGCAGCGACAATAAGGATAACAAGACCGATCAGGGAGTAACGTTTCTTATTGTGTTGGAATGAACGAATCATAATAATTCTCCTCGCGATTTGTTTTTTATAGCCAGAGAAAGGAGTGCTGGCCGATAACATCCGCTCGGCAGCTCCGATCTCCAGCATGTTCACCATACAGGCTGCGTACGTTTCCTTAAGCGATGATGAACGAAGCGCGCTTGCATCGCATGCCATTTCTTGCTCGAGCCGCATTCGGTATAAGCCGTACCAAACGACGGGGTTGAACCAATTGCATAGACTCATAGGCTTGAAAAAATCCAAAAAATATTTATTTTAGATCAAACCGATCGTCTCTCCCCAGCGTTATCTCTTCATGTAAAGACCATAAAGGAGGAATTAATAATGCTGACACGATTAAGGAAACTGTTTTTGATTACTGCGATGTGCGTGACATTTGTCGCTGCTCCGCTTGGCTCGGCATCTGCAGAATCTGCGTCTGGCATTCAGTCCGATGCCGATAAAGCATTTGAGCTTGGACTGCTTATCGGTGACGGCAAGGGTGTTGATGCTGCTTATTTGAATAAAACGTCAACCCGGCTGCAAGCTGCTATCATCTCGCTCCGTCTTAATGGAAAACTGAAGGAAGCGCTAGCTTTTAACGGAAAAACGACTTTTGCAGACGCTAAACAGGTGGGTAAAGCAAATCAATCTGTTCTGGCTTATCTCAAGAGCAAACCGGAGCTAGGCTGGCAGGGCTCTGGCAACAATCTCTTTGAACCAAGCGCTGCGATCAGCTCCAAGCAATTTTACAAGGTTATTTTGGAGAACCTCGGATATAAATCCGGAACAGACTTTACATACCAACAATCAGAGGATTTCGCAGCGTCGCATGGCCTGAAGCAGATTGCCGGCAAAGCGTCATTGCAGAATACGCATCTAGCAACCTCACTCGTAGAAGCGCTGTCTGCCAATACGAAAAGCGGCAAGCCGTTTTTTGATACGCTGCAAGCAAGCGGAGTCCTTGCATCCGGAGCTTCCTTGCCGCAAGGCGAGCGAATCGGGCTAGCGCAAAACGACAAGCTGGGCACTTATTTTACGGATAAAAACGGCCGTACGCTTTATTTCTTTACGAAAGATGCGGAGAACGTGAATTCCTGCCAAGGGGATTGCTTGAAAAATTGGCCGATCTATTACGATGCTAATTTGCAGCTGCCGGCTTGGCTTAATAAAGCTGACTTCGGCGTTATTACCCGTACAGACGGCGCGAAGCAGTTAACCTACAAAAATTGGCCGCTCTATTATTTTGCGAAGGATAGCAAAGCCGGCGATGTGACGGGTGAGGGAGTTGGCGGCGTATGGTTTACAGCGAAGTCTGATTACGCGGTCATGCTTGGCACCTCGAAGGAAGCGGGTAATTATTTGACTGACGATTACGGCAGAGCGCTTTATTATTTTGATAAGGATACAGCGGGTAAAAGCGTATGCGAAGGCAATTGCTTAGTGAATTGGCCAGCATATTCATCCTCTAACGTTAGTGTCCCATCTACGGTTAAAGGTACCGATATCGGAGCGATTACCCGTCCGGATGGAAGCAAGCAAGCTTCTTATAAAGGCTTCCCGCTCTATTATTTTATTAAAGATACGGCGCATGGCGATTTGCTAGGGCAAGGTGTCAACGATGTCTGGTACATCGTAGATCCTGCCAAGTTTAATGGCACAGCTGCTTCAACGGCACCCGTTGTACCGACTACGCCAACAACACCGGCTGCTACGGCTAAGACTTACAACATTGACATCAAGGAGTACTCGTTCGGAAAGGAAGCACTTACTATAGAAGCAGGCTCGAAGGTTACCTTTACTAATTTTGATGAGATGAAGCATAATGCGGTAGCGCTGGATGGCGCATTCTCGACTCCATTGCTGGCAAAAGGAGAGTCCTATACGGTAACCTTTGATAAACCAGGCACTTATAATTATTTTTGCGAGCCGCATAAGTCATTCATGACTGGGCAAATCATCGTAAAGTGAGCGTGAAGACATGCGAAAAATAACTTATGGATGCTCGCTGCTTTTCCTGATGCTACTCTTCTTATCCGGCTGCGGGGCTCAGGCAAACGAGCCTGCCGATCACAATGAAATGGCTGTGACAGCTACTCCGACAAGCTCAAGCGCTGCTGATGAGAATGCTCAGGAAACGGAAGAAGCGGCGAATACGGCCACTCCATCAATTAGCCCAACTGAGGCTGCAACCCCGCCATCGGAGAAACCGGTTAAGACGGAAGAGCCGAAGGAGACGGAGAAAACGGCGGCAACGCAGAAGCCCGCTGCTACGGAGAAAGCGATAGAAACAAAGCAGCCCAAGGCTACAGCAGCGCAGCCTAAATCTACGCCAAAGGCACCGGTTAAGACGGAAGCCCCGGTTCAGCCGAAAGAGACTGAGGCAGTAACTGTCCACACGGTTGAGATTACGAACTTCGCTTTTTCCCCGGAGAAGCTCGAAATATCGCAGGGCGATATCGTTAACTTCATTAATAAAGATGAGGTCAAACATACGGCTACGGCGGATGATGGGCAATTCGATACCGACTTATTAGCTCAGAATGCGAGCAAGAAGGTTACCTTCACAGATGCCGGGGAGTTCGGCTATTATTGTACGCCGCATCCCGGTATGCGAGGGACGATCGTCGTGAAGGAAAAATAATAGGTTTAGTTGAGGAGCAGCTGTTCAAGGCTGCTCTTCTTTCTGATAACATAAAGAAAAACAAGCCTGTCGTGGAGGCGCTATTCGATGCTTAATCTTACCGATCAAGAACTGATGCAGCTCATTAAAAGCGGTAAAAATAAAGCACTTTCCGTTCTTTATGACCGATATGGTGCTTTGGTCTATTCCTTTGCCATTAAGGCGGTACGGGATGAGCCAACTGCAAGAGATATTTCACAGGCGGTATTTATGCGCTTATGGACAACGGAATCGGATTACGACCCAGATAAAGGACGTTTTACGAGCTGGCTCCTAACGATAACCCGCAATATATCGATGGATCATCTTCGCAAGCAAAGAAGAGATGCCTCAGGTATAGTTCAAATAACGGAGGAACGTTTCAATGCATTGCCTGATCAACTAGGCTTGTCTCCAGAGGAGCATGTCGTCAGGCATTCCTTAAGGGAGCAAATTCAACAGGCATGCAAGCATTTATCGAATTCGCAGCGAACGCTGGTCGAGCATTTTTATTGGCAGGGGTACAGCTTGGCTGAACTGGCGCAGCTGTATGACCAGCCTCTCGGGACGGTCAAGAACAGACTGCATCAAACGTTAAAAATATTGCGTAGGCATCTTGCGGCAAAGGGGGATCTTTAAATGAATGACGGCGTTTACGGCATCGATTGCGATTTCATACTCGATTATCTTTCTGGTTCTTGCTCCGAAGAGGAAAAGGAAGCATTCGAACGTCATTTGACTTATTGTGATTCTTGCAAGCAAGAGCTCGCCGAACTGCAAATCGTATGGGAGGAGCTTCCCCTGGATATGGAACGAATTGAGCCTCCGAAGGATTTAAAGGAGCAGATCATGGCGGCAGCCAAAGCGTCGCCTAAGCGCCCTATAGCATCGAATAAATGGAAGCTATGGAAGACCGTAATTGCGGTGGCTGCGGCAGCGCTGATTTTTGTAAGCGGCTCGCTATGGGGAAAACCTTTATTCAACGGAAAGGATACGCGATTGCAGACGATCGAGAATGCCTTATTTGCTCCCGCCTCCGAAATCGTGCAAATTAATATGCTGAAGGCGGAACCGAGCGAGAGGGAGCATGCGTATGGGATCGCTTGTATTGTGGACAATGGAGAGAGCAAGCAATTTGTTGTTTATGTGTTCGGTGCCGAGCCAACCAAAAATGAGGAGGCTTACCAGGTTTGGCTTCTCCAAGACGGCAAACGCACGAGCGCAGGCACGTTCCGAGTTGATGAGAAAGGAGTCGGTCTGCTCGCGATGGCGATAGAATCAGAAAAATTAACCTATGATAGCATCGGCATCACATTGGAGCCTGACGAGAAGGGCGATCAGCCGCGCGGGACTAAAGCTTTTGGGACACAAGCCGGTCCCTATTCGGTAAATACACTATAGCGATAAATCGAAGCCGCCTTGGATCAAGGCGGTTTTGTTTGTGCCGAGGGATATGAAACTATTATTCTATAAAACAATCAATTGTCTAGTTACGAATGATAGATTCTCTACATATGTTGTAAGTAGCTTCTAAGAGGAGGTAATACGCATATGCCAAAAGGAAAGAAAAGCGCACAAGGAAAGTCATTAGGAAACCGTACAGGTGGTAACCGTACTGGGGGCAACCGTACTGGGGGCAACCGTACTGGGGGCAACCGTACTGGGGGCAACCGTACTGGGGGCAACCGTACAGGAGGCAACCGTACTGGGGGCAACCGTACAGGAGGCAACCGTACAGGAGGCAACCGTACTGGGGGCAACCGTACAGGAGGCAACCGTACAAGAGGCAACCGTACAGGAGGTAATCGTACTGGCGGTAATCGCTCAGGCGGGAACCGCAGCGGACATCGATCAGGTGGAAGAGGACCTGGCATTCGCCCTCTAAATCAAGCGGATTCCGTGCAAGAAACACAATAACGGCATGCAAAAAGCAGCTTGTTCCTCATTGGAGGATCAAGCTGCTTTTTCATCGTTACAGCAAAGTAATCTTAGCCCTTTCCCTTACGGGTCATTTCCGCTAGGTCATCCCACTGCTTGCTCGTAACCTCAGATAAGCTGTTGAATTGCCCTGCGCCTTGCAGCCATTCGCCGCCGTCAATCGTTACAACTTCGCCGTTCATATAGGATGCAAAGTCTGAAATGAGAAAAGCTGCCAGATTAGCAAGCTCCTCTTTGTTTCCCACCCTTTTTAAGGGGACGCGGCTGATCATTTTCTCTTCCAGCTCAGGTGTAGGGGCGAGGCGTGACCATGCGCCCTCAGTGGGGAAAGGTCCTGGCGCGATAGCAACTTGACGGATTCCGTAGGGTGCCCATTCCACTGCAAGTGACCTCGTTAACGCAAGTACGCCAGCTTTCGCTGCTGCGGACGGTACGACATAACCCGAGCCCGTAGAGGCATAGGTCGTAACGATGTTCAGCATCGTGCCGCCTTTTCCTTGCTCAATCCACCGTTTTCCTACTTCCAGCGTCGTATAAAAGGTGCCGTGCAGCACGATATTCAAGACTGCGTCTACCGCTTTTGGCGAGAGCCGCTCCGTAGGGCTAATAAAATTGCCGGCAGCATTGTTAACCAATATATCCACATGCCCAAAATGGTTCTCTACTGCCGTTATCAGTTCGCTTACTTGAGTGGGGTCGCGTACATCACAGCATTTGTAAAATACGGCGCTGGTCGCAGAGCTCATCTCTTCGGCTGCTTTGGCAAGCACAGCCTCCCGCCGACTGGCAATCGCGAGATTCGCGCCAAGCGAAATAAACCGCTCGCCCATGGCCCGGCCAAGCCCTGTCGCTCCGCCAGTTATGAGTACGACCTTGCTTTTTAATAGATCAGTGGAAAAAGGCTCCATACGCTCACTCTCCTCTGAATCAACATCGCTTTATTTCTTTAATCATATCAGCAATAGCTGATCGTTATGCCCGTACGCGATGTGAGGACGGATATTTTCAGATAGGAGCTGCGATGAAACCCGTCAACAAGCTGTTTTAAGCCATATACCTTCCAATAAAGCCGGTTACCTTTTGCTCATAGGTTTGTTTGTCGGTGGCGTAAGCCATGCCGTGGCCCGCATCGGCAACGATATAAATTTCCTTCTCCGCTGTGCAAGCTTCGTACAATTTCCACACCATTTCGGTTGGCACAAACGTATCCTCGGCGCCATGAATAAAAAGCATAGGCAGCTTGTTCTTCTTCAGTTGGGACAAAGCCGATGCCTCATTAAAATGATAGCCGGCTTTTAATCGGGTCAACAAGCTCGTTGCCGGCAAAATGGGGAAGGCGGGCAGCTTGTAGATTCGCTTCAGCTGGTACAGGAGCTGATCATGGACGGAGGTGTAGCCGCAATCCTCTACAATGGCTTTGACTTGTTTAGGAACGTCCTCGCCGCTTACCATCATAACGGTCGCTCCTCCCATGGAAATGCCGTGCAGAACGATCTGCGCACGATCGCCAACAACCTCTACGACCTTGCGAATCCAAAGCAGGTAATCCTTCCGATCGGGCCAGCCGAAGCCGATATAATCGCCTTCGCTGCCGCCATGTCCCCGGTCATCCGGCATGAGCACATGGTAACCAAGCTTCTCATAATATAATTTGGCGATGCTGCCCATGTCTTTTCCTTGCGAGGAATAACCATGGGCGAGTATGACGGCCCGAGTGGTTGGCGCTTTTGCCGCAAGGTAATAGCCAACGAGTGCCAAGCCGTCATCTGATTTCAAATGCCACGTCTCGTACTCTTGGCTCTCCACCCATTCTACCCCCATAGGTTCTACAGGCGTAGGCTGTATTTTCTCGGGGAATGCTTCGGCGATCAAATTATCCGTACTATTGCTGCCCTGAACCTGGGCTAAATCCGCGTTGTCGCTCAAAAACGCCTTGGAATTTCGTTTTATGGCAACATGATAGAAATAAAAGCTTACAGCAACCAAAATCAATAGCAGCAGTAAAATCAAGCTGCCCGTCCCAATCCATATCGGGCGGATGCTCAGCGTCATAGCGTTTAACTCCTTAGGGTTATTCTGGAAAGCGGTACAGCTATTATTAAAAATAGCAGGCTTGCTGCTGTGATGCAATGATATGCCGGCCAATGGAATAGGTATGGCTGCTCGGAACCTATGGAAATAAGGCTTAACTCGGAATGTCAAAACCTAAGCGAGCATGAAAGGGAGGCCGCGTAAGTGATCTCCTTTTTTAATAGATGGATCATTTCTATAACAGATCCTAAATTTTCAAATTCTTATTATTTTTTTAACAGACGGTTGATAAATAACGAGTAACATTCAAGGTGGATTAAAAATAGAATTCTCATGGAGGGTATACCAGAATGAACAAATCAATGAAGGGTTTACTGGCTACAGGGCTTTCACTTGCAGTGATCTCAACCAGCTCGCTGCTGATGGCTGCTGATTCGCAAAAGTCGCAGGTGAAGAAATCAGACTCCAAAAATATCATCGTACTGATCGGCGATGGCATGGGTCCTGCACAAGTATCCGCAGCTAGACTGTATTCAAAATCTGTACTTGGTAAACCACATCTTACATTGGATTCCTATTATGTTGGACAGGCGACTACATATGCGGATAAAGGCGAGGATGGCGACAAAATCGTATCCGGTGCTATTACGGATTCAGCGTCTGCAGGTACAGCCTTCGCAACGGGAAATAAAACATATAATGCAGCTATTAGCGTATCAAACGAAGATGTTTCCAAGCCTTACGCATCTGTAATCGAAGCGGCTGAGATGAACGGCAAAGCGACAGGTCTTGTTACGACAGCGCGGATTACACATGCTACACCAGCCGTATTCGGGGCGCATGTTCGCAGCAGAGACAATGAAAGCGCGATTGCATCACAATATTTGGACAGCGGCATTGATGTGCTCTTCGGCGGCGGCGAGCAGTTTTTCCTCAGCAAAGACGAGAAGGGAAAACGTGCGGACAAAAGCATCATCAAGGATTTTACGGCAAAAGGCTATAAAGTAGTAAAAGACAACAAGTCGCTTAATGCTTTGACTTCAAAAAATCAAAAGGCAGTGGGACTATTTGGTTCCTCACATGTTGCTTATGTTCCAGACCGTACAGAGAGCACGCCTAACCTTGCCAATATGACGAAAAAAGCGTTGGAAATTTTGTCGGCGGACAAAGACGGTTTTGCCATTATGATCGAGGGCGGCCGAATTGACCATGCCAGCCATGCAAACGACTTCCCAACGACGATTCAAGAAATGCTGGATTTTGATGCAGCCGTTAAAGTCGCGATGGAATTTGCTAAAAAAGACGGCAACACTTCCGTTGTGGTTACTGCTGACCATGAGACAGGCGGACTTTCGCTCTCCCGCGATAACATTTATGAATTAAACATCGACTTGTGGAACAAGCAAAAGCATTCCTCTGAGTTTTTAATCAATGCTTTGAAAGATGCGAAAACGATCGACGACATCAAAAAAATCGTAAGCACGAACACGTGGATCAACGATTTGTCCGATGAAGAAGCGCAGCAAATCTTGGACGGAGACGGTTCTTCATACGGCAGAGAAGGCGGCTATAACGCGGTCATCTCGAAGCGGGTTCTGGTCGGCTGGTCTGGTCATGGACATTCCGGCGTTGATGTAGGCGTATGGGCATATGGACCGATCGCGAGCCAAGTGAAAGGCCAAATCGACAATACACAGATCGCTTTAGCTTCAGTAAAAGTAATCGGCGTAGATTTGAAAAAAGCGACAGCATCGCTGCAATCGAAGCATCTGTATCCGAAGTTCAAAGTGAACCGAGACGGCGTCGTTTTGTACCCTTCCGAATCGTTGGCGAAAGCGCTTGGCGGTACTTATAAATCAGGTAATGGCCCTAGCACGCTGACTAAAGGCAAAAATACAATTGAAATCAATAAAACGAGCTTAGCTGTAAAAGTAAACGGCAAAGCTGCTGCTTACAAAGCGGATCTGGATAACGGCAAGTTTTATCTTCCGCTTGAAGCATTTAACAGCTTGACTGGAACGAAGATGACTTGGGACAGCTTGTCCGAGCGCATCGTTCTAAAGAAATAAGCGGTTCTTAATAACAATGAAAACAGGGGAAATCCGTTTCCCCTGTTTTTCCATTAGGAGTGAGATGAATGATTTCCATCGAGCAGCTAGCCAAAGGATTTTCCATTAATGGAGAAACGATTGCTATTCTCGATATTCCGCGTTGGCATGTTGAAGAGGGCAGCAAGATTGCGATCATCGGGCCAAGCGGTTCCGGCAAAAGCACCCTTTTGCATATGATCGGCGCTCTATTGAAGGCTGATACGGGTACGATTCATGTGAATGGCGTGGCGCTTCATGAGCTTTCGGAATCACACCGTGATCAATTTCGCGCTCAGCATATTGGATATATTCTTCAGGACTTTCATCTTATACCGTCCCTTACGGCTAGGCAAAATGTAGAATTGGTCATGAAAGCATCGATGAGCCGCAAGGAAAAAGCGGCTGAACTAGACCAATGGTTTGAGCAAGTAGGCCTTAAAGACCGTATGCAGCACCGGCCTTCGCAATTATCAAGAGGGCAACAGCAAAGGGTAGCGATCATTCGCGCATTGATTAACCGCCCATCCATTTTACTTGCAGATGAGCCTACAGGCAGCTTGGACTGGGAAACAGCAGGCGAAATCACCGATATTTTGCTATCGGAAGCGGTTTCCAAACATACGACGCTGTTGACGGTGACTCATGACCTCAACCTCGCTGAACGATTCCCGGTTCGACTACATATTCAAGATATCAACAAAGCGTACAAGAGCAATCCGAATGTCAAGCATCCCATTCAAAAGGAGAGAGCCGTATGACGCAGTGGACGCTTATTTTTCGAAACCTGGCGCATCGGAAATTTCTTTCCCTTCTGACGGTTATTTCGGTTACTGTTACGGTTGCGTTGCTTGTGTTTCTTATTCTATGCCAGGCTAGCGTCGATGAAGGAGCCAAAAAAGGCTATGGCCCGTTTGAACTCGTCATAGGGGCTGATGGGAGCGATTCGCAGCTCGTGCTCAATACGTTTTATCACGTTGGCGCGCCAACGGGCAATATTCCGCTCGATGTGCTGAATCAAGCCAAAGAGAATGATCAAGTCATGAATGCTTATGGCATGACAACAGGCGACAATTACAATGGATTTCCCATTGTTGGCTTAGAAGCCGAATATTTTTTTACGCGCTACGGAGATCAGAAGCTGGCTTCAGGCAAGCTTTATCAAAGCCTAGGTGACGTAGTCGTTGGCGCGCATGTTGCGAAATCGCTTAATCTCCATGTCGGAGATACGTTTAAAGGCGGGCATGGCGTAATCGAAGAAGCAGATCATTCATTTGAAGAGGAAGAAGGCGGTCATCATGATGCGCATGAAACCTTTGCTTACCGGATTACCGGTATACTGCCTTTTCTAAACACGCCTGATGACAGAGCGGTCTTTACAACGATGGAGTATGCATGGGCAGTTCATGGGGAAGAGCAGGCACATAAAGAGGTGACGGCGATCCTGATCAAGCCTAAATCGATCGGCGGCTTGCCGTTAATAAAGCAGCAATACGAAGCGATCGATAACGTGCAGGCTGCATATACAAGCAAAGCAGTGGCGGATGTGCTAAGCGTAGTAGACAAAGGGACGGAAATGATCAGCTTGGTTACCGTGTTATGCATGATTTTAGCTTCCATTTCGATACTGCTGTCTCTAACTGCCGCTGCTAACGAACGGCAAAAGGACGTCGGACTGCTGCGGATTATCGGCAAATCAAAACGTTTTATATTTATGAGCTTTATCGGAGAGGGATTAGTGTTAGTCAGCTTAGGTTTGCTTATTGGATTGGCAGCGGGCCATTTATCCGGCTTCCTATTTAAAGACATCCTGTTTGAATATACAGGAATTCAAATCAAAGCTTTATTGTTCAACGGGCAGCATGTGCTGCTAATCGTTGGCACGATTCTATTTGGATTGCTGGCTATGCTCATCCCATCATTCAAAATGTACCGGATAGATCCTATGCAATTATTCAGAGCTTAGAGGTGATAACGATGAATAAACGTCTAGCGGCTGCTCTATTAACGCTGGCGCTGCTTGCCGGGTGCGGCAACCCTTCAAAGCAGCAAGAAGAAGCCGGCTCATTCGCCATGAACAGCGCTGCATCCACTCCGGCTGCGGGAAATGATGAGGCTGTCGCTACCAAGGCAGCTAGCCTAGAGGCAAGTGAAAAAGAAGTTGCCGTCGTTGCAAACGAAGCAACAAACACGCCTTCTGAAACTGTCGTTCCTGATAAAACAAAAGCTGCAGCATTGACTGATGAAGGCAAGAACATAGCCGCTTCCGTTCCAGCTGAGAAAAAAACGCCTGCTGCAACAAAGCCGCCTGTCCAACAAGAAAAAAAGCAGAGCGTGCCAGCCAAAGCGGCAGACAAAACGCCAGCTAAGCCACCAGCTAAAACGCCGGTAGCAGAATCTAAGGAGCCTCTCAAGGAAGCAACGGACGATGCGAAAAACGTTCCTGCAGCAGGAAAGAAAAATAACGGAAGTGCCGAAATTTCATGGTCCAAGTTTTTTGACAACGAGGATCAGACAACGCCGTCCGATCAATTCTGGGATCTTAGCGGCAGCAACGTGGAAATCAACGGATATATGGGCGAGGTTTTATCGTTTGAAAACAACTGGTTTCTGCTGATTCCAAAGCCAGGCGCAGAATGCCCTTTTGACAACGGAGACGAAACGTATTGGAATAAAATTATGATTGTTTTTGTGCCTGAGGGTACGAAGCTAAGACATCACACAGGCCCGTTAAAAATTTCCGGCAGGCTGGATGTCGGCATTAAAATCGATGAGTCCGGCTATAAAACGATGTTCCGTCTGTATGACGCTTCATTTGAAGAGATAAAGGAATAGTAGACCGCAAAAAAGGAGAAGGCGAGCAGGAGCCTTCTCCTTTTTCATTAACGCAGGTTTAGCTTTTGATTAGGATCGTATCGCTTGCAGCGTTCCATTTGACGGTGGCGCCAAGCGCTTCCGTCACGAAGCGGAGCGGGACAATCGTTTTGCCCTGATCATAACGAGGCGCTTCCGCAACCTGTTTCGTTATTCCGTTGATGGTTGTCTGACGCTTATTTTCCTCTAGCAGGATGGTCGTTTTTCCTTTGCTGATCGTTATTTTGCCGGAGTCGTAATTCACCTTCGCTCCCATTGCCACGAAAACGTCGCGCAGCGGTACAAAGGTTGTTCCATTAATGATAATTGGTACGGCTTTCAGCGGAATGTAATCATCATTTAGTTGGACGGAGAAGCTCTTTATTACAGCTGCAGGCTTGATTTCGGATAATGTTTTTTTGGGTGCGGCTCCTTGGCTGGCAGAACCATACTTAGCATCGCCCCATGACCATACCGTTCCCCTGTTATCGAGCGCAAGCCCGCTATTGGCTGCTCTTGCTTCCAGATCCACGATACGGCTTAAGCCTTTGATTTGAATCAAATTGCCATTGTCTTCGTGATTCCAAATGGAGCCATCCTGATGCAGCGCTAAATTATAATTGGCGTCGAACGGAGCTGCAGATATTTTGATGAAGCCGCCTTTAGACTTTCCGGCAGTGGGTTCGTAGTAACCTACGGTTCCGTCTTTTCGAAGCAATAAAAGGCTGCCCATATAATCATTGTACATTTCCGAGACAGCGACAATGTCTTTGGTTGCCCAGGGCAAAGTATCCTCACCCATACGCACATTGTCCCAATACCCCCAGCGATTGACGCTCCCGTCTTCTTTTACGATTGATATATTGTTTTGCGATGCCGCGATTGCTACGATGCCTTCGCGTTTAATCAATCCGGGAACATATGCTTTCTCCTCATCGGGATGCTCTTCAAAGGCATTGCAATAGCTTTGTTTAAAAGTGAAATCAGAACGTGTCATCGCCGAGATGCAAGTGCTGCCCCAGATCCATGCGGTATGATCCTTAGCCAAAGCAACATGAAAGGAACCGCCGCTTGCGATAGCGATTACGTTTTTTAACCCTTTAACCTGCGCAGGCTCATGGTTTAAACTTGGCTTTTGCCTATCCGTGGTACCATTTCCGAGCTGGCCAGATTCATTCGTGCCCCAAGTCCATACGGTGCCATCTGATTTCAGTGCGATGTTGCCCACTTCGGCTGCGACAGCTCCCGGAATTTTGGGACCGCGCTTCGCAAGACCATTTCCTTCCCATGTCCAGATCGTGCCGTCCGACTGAAGCGCCAGATGTGATTCTAGCATCGAATCTATATCGATAATGCCGTTTAGCGCGGTCCCTTTCAGCACCGTATCCGCCGGATTGGCGAAGGCGGTATGAACCTGCATGAAACAAATAGAGAGAAGCAGAAGCGTAAGTCCTGTCCATTTCTTTAATGCTCTCATCCTGTTGGCTCTCCTTCTCACGTGTTAGTAGGGTATTAATAGTTAGACGTAAGCAGATACCGAAAAGTTATTTATACCGTTAAAAATAAACGGCTGCATAGAGGATCAGATGTTCTTTGCCAAAAAATAGGTTATACTAGGCTTGTTCAGCATTTATTCGGGTCTTATAAGGGGTAATCGGGGCATGGAAATTGTAGAAGCAACTATCTCGTCCATTCAAGCCGCTTTGGAAGCAGGGGAGCTTACGTCACGTGAGCTGGTCCTGATTTATTTTGACCGAATCGCATCCCATGATAAGGATGGCCTAACGATCAATTCGGTGCTTGAGCTTAATCCCGATGCTTTATTTATTGCTTCTGCCTTAGATAGTGAACGAGCAGCTCAGGGTCCAAGGGGTCCGCTCCATGGCATCCCGATAATGCTTAAGGATAATATAAATACCGGCGATTTGATGCATACGAGCGCAGGCTCGCTTGCGCTTGCGAACAACTATGCAGGCGAGGATGCTTTTATAGTGAAGCAGCTTCGCGAAGCGGGCGCTATTTTGCTCGGAAAAGTGAATATGACGGAGTTTGCCAACTTCATGACGGACGGGATGCCGTCTGGATACAGCTCGCGCGGCGGACAAGTTTTAAATCCGTACAATATTTCGGCGCCAACCGGCGGTTCGAGCGCTGGCTCTGGCGTCGCGGTTGCGTGTAATTTTTGCATGGCATCAATCGGTACGGAAACCTCGGGCTCGATATTGAATCCGGGTAATCTTAGCTCAACCGTAGGCATTAAGCCGACGGTCGGGCTTGTGAGCCGTTCGGGCATTTTGCCGCTCTCGAACAGTCAGGATACAGCAGGTCCGATGGCAAGAACGGTGACCGATGCCGTGCATGTTCTTAATGCGATCGTGGCGCATGACGCGAATGATGCAGCGATGGGGGCAGGATATTGGGGCAAGCAAAAGGACTATAGCGTATTCCTTGATCCGCGCGGTCTTGATGGAGCTCGAATCGGCGTTCCGAGAGATTATTTTTTTGAGGAGCTAACGGACGAGCAGCTTGCGATCTTCAACAGGGCAGTGGAGCTGATGCGGCAGCACGGCGCGATCATTATAGATCCGGCTGACGTTCGGACCGCTCGCCAAATCAAGTACTCTTCGGTTGTGCTCAACGAGTTCAAAACCGTACTGAATGCTTACTTGTCCAAGCTGCCTGCAGGCTCCAAAATTCGAACGCTGAAGGATATCATCGCCTTTAACAACGAGCATCCAATCGAAACGCTTAAATATGGTCAAACGACGCTGCTTTCTGCCGAAACGACGACTTCGGGAACGATGACCGAAATTACGTATATTCGCGATCGTGCTGCCGATCTCAAATTGTGCAAGGACGAAGGGCTGGATGCAACGATGAAGGAGCATCAGCTGGACGCGCTGCTATTTCCGGCTGATTTTGGAGCAAGAATTACGTCCCGCGCTGGTTATCCGTCCATAGTCGTTCCGGCTGGCTATACGGGCAAGGGAGTACCGTTTGGCGTCACGTTTGCAGCGAGGGCGTACGAGGAGCCGGTGCTCATTAAGCTTGCATATGCCTATGAGCAGCTTAGCTTGGTTCGCAAACCGCCTTCCTTAAAGAGCTTCATTTAATAGAGGTAGAAAAGGAGAGGGAGTCTGCTTTCTTGACAGTGCTACAACGACTAGGATGGACAAAAAGAAGCTCCCGGCCTATGATCAGCCGGGAGCTTCTTTATTAGGTTAGCCTGCTATTTCTTCGCTTTGAAGTGAACAACCGCGCTATAAAGCATTTTTTCGATTTTAGGATTAAATACGGCATGATGGCTAACGTGGAACACCTCTAACAGCAAGCCTTTATTATTTTCAATTTGCTGGTCGATCTTAAGCTCCAGCGTTCTCAAATCATATGCCTCAAAAAATTCAATCTTGTTTTCAATCAAATCTAACCGGAAGTCCATTTGAGTAGCTCCTAAACATAGATTTATTATCTAAATCTATTATACAGGCATATTACTTCGCCCACAAAGATTCGATTTCCTCAAGCGATTTTCCTTTCGTCTCCGGCACAACCCGCCAAGTAAACAAGCAGGCGAGCAGCGCCATGCTTCCGTAGATCCAGAACGTCGCGGCAGGTCCCGCAGAGCTAAGCAGCGGCGGAAATGACTGTGAGACGAGATAATCCGCCGCCCAAAGCGCCATAGCAGCGATAGCCGTCGCTTTGCCGCGAATGCGGTTCGGGAAAATCTCGGACATAATGACCCATACGACAGGTCCAAGCGAAATCGCGAAGGAAGCGACGTAAAGCAATATAAAAATGAGAACGAGCGGGCCATCGGCATGTCCGGTTTGAAAGGCGATGCCAATCACGAGCAAACAAATGGCCATCGAAGCCGAACCGACGAGCAGCAGCGCTTTGCGTCCAACCTTATCAATCAGCCATAAGGCGACGATGGTGAACAGGAAGTTGATAAAGCCGACCAGTATCGTTTGAATCAAAGAGGCGTTTGTGCCGGCGCCCGTTGCTTTAAATATTTCAGGCGCATAATACATCACCGCATTAATGCCTGTAACCTGCTGGAGCACGGCAAGTCCTACCCCAACGATTAGAGCTATTCGCAATGAAGGGCTGAACAGTTGGCGGATCGAGCCGCTTTCCTGCTCGAAGGACTGTTTGATGTCGAGCACTTCTTGTTTGGCAAGCTCTTCGCCATGGATACGCAATAAGATCGGGAGTGCTGACGCCGCTCGTCCTTGTTTAATCAGCCATCTAGGGCTTTCCGGGACAAACAGCAGCAAAATCAAAAAGAGCAAGCCGGGAATGGCGCCTACGCCGAACATCCAGCGCCAAGCAGAGGCTACAGCCCATGCTTCATCGCCCGAGCTGGATATCCATAGATTTACGAAGTAGGTAAGGAAGATCCCGGTTACGATTGCAAGCTGGTTAAGCGCAACAAGCCTGCCTCTATATTTAGCGGGAGCAATCTCAGCATTGTAGAGCGGGCAAAGGGTAGAGGTAATGCCAATTCCGATGCCTCCAATAATGCGAGCGATAATAAAACCGGAGAAGCTGTCCGGAAGCGCTGAGCCGATCGAGCTAATAATAAATAAAATAGCTGCTGTGATGAGCACTTTTTTTCGGCCGAAACGATCGCCTAGAACGCCTGACATGGCGGCTCCGACGATACAGCCAATGATTAAGCTAGAGACAGCCCAACCCACCTGCAGCTTGGATAAGTCGAACCGATCCTCCATAAATCCAACGGCACCCGATACTACTGCGGTATCGAAGCCAAATAATAATCCGCCAAGCGCGGATACGATAGAAACAAGGGTTACGAACTTCATGCTCACTTGTTCTTTTTTGTTAATTATCGCCGTTCCCAATTTCTTTTTCTCCTCTCTGTCAAACCCATCCTGCATTCAAAACGAATTTCATTATATCACGCAAAATGCGTGTCTCCGCGGGTAAACTCCTTCACTAATCAGTGTTGTACACGCATTAATTTTGGGCTATGGATGTACGGTGGCGCCATTTTGGGAAACTAGCATTTTATTGGCCTGCCGAACACAAAAAAGTCCATGTCGATGCGACATGGACGCTGTTAGATCCATTTATTTGGTTTGGCTGCGGTAGTCGGAAGGGGTGACGCCGGTCACTTTTTTGAAGACGCGGCTGAAATAATTGGGATCATTGTAGCCGACCTCAAAGCAAACCTCCTTTAGGCTCAGCTCGCCTGAACCCATTAACGCTTTCGCTTTGTCAATTCGCAGCGCAGTGACATAGTCGATAAATGTGGTGCCAACTTGCTGCTTAAAAATTTTGCTGAAATAGTGGGGATTAAGATGTACGAAATCCGCGACTTCTTCTAGCGAGAGGTCTTCTGAAAATCGGCTTTGAATATACGTTTGCGCTCGGTCTAGAACCGTTAGGGTCTGCTGCTCGCGCTGCTCGCGAATACGCTGCATGGCGGAGAGGACGTAAGCGTCCGGGATCGCTTCAGCGCTCGCCGGAAGGCTCATTTGAGCGGATGCGGAGTTGCCTGTTCCTTGCTTTAATTCGTCGAAGTGGCAGACGCTGCCGCATTGTTCAAAATAATTGGAGGCAAACACCGCTTCAAAATAAGATTTACGCAGTCCTTCCGCGCCAGAGCGCGTTTGTCCAATTCCGATTAATATATCAACCTCCAGCTGCCGGGCGGCTGCCGCGCATAAAGCTTCCCCGAACGCGGTGGTCGTCTCCTTCCATTCGGCTTCTGTCAGCGCAGCGGGCTTGTTTATGAAAATCGCCATATGGCGGTCGATCAACGAGCTTACGATGCTGGTCGCCGCATTGGATTTGGCAAATCCTCTAATCGTGTCGTAAATTTTATGCTTGGGATCTGTTTTGTAGCGTTCGGGAAAGGCGATGACAATCGCACAGCCTTGCCCAAGAGAAAAATTAAGCCATTCAGACAATTGCTCAATATCGGTGTAAGTAATATGATCGAGCATAAACATCATCGCCAGCTCGTTTTCTGCCAAGGGCAGCAATTGAGACAGCCTTTGCCTGAGCTCCAGTTCTTCCGAACGTTTCTTTTTTTCCTGCGCGAGATCTTCTAAGAGCCGATTAAGGGTTTGAACGACCTGCTCGCGATTCGCAGGTTTGATTAGATACTCCTTAACGCCTAACGTTAGCGCCTCTTTGGCATAAGCAAAATAATCATAAGCCGTCACCATGACGAACTGGGTCTCCGGCAATTTGTTTTTTATTTCGCGTATCGCTTCAAGCCCTTGAATGCCTGGCATATTGATATCCATCAAAACGATATGCGGACGATGCTCCTCAGCCCGCTCTATCGCGATACGCCCGTTCTCGGCATGAATGATCTGAAAGGTGTTCGGCAGCATCCTTTCGATGATCCACTCCAAGCCTTCGCGCTCAAGCGCCTCATCATCCGCGATCAATAGTCTGTACATGAATGGGTTCAACCTCCTTTTCCTTCGGAATTCGAATCGTAACCTTGGTTCCTTGGCCAAGCTTGCTTTCTATTTCGATCAGCTCGTTTGCGCCATAAAACAATTGCAGCCTTTTAAACACATTTTTGGTACCGAGTCCCGTAGATTGTTTGCTGCTTGCGTCAGATTCGAGGCGCATCAAGGATTGGCGAACTTCCTCGGTCATCCCGCTTCCATTATCTGCTACGGAAATGTGCACGCCGTCCGGTCGCCGTGCGATTTCAAGCCGAATGCCAGCGCCGCTCTCCATGTGCTCGATGCCGTGCAAAAAAGCATTTTCAACGATGGGCTGGAGCGTTAGCGCGGGAATAGGCTGCTGCAGCGCAGATGGATCGATATCCATCACCAGCTGGATGCGATCGCGAAAGCGAGCCTGCTGCAGGATGAAGTACTCCTTCACATGGGCAACCTCATCGCGCAGCGTGACCGGCTGATCCAGATTGCGTAAATTGTATCTGAGCAAATTAGACATGGAGACGATTAGATCGCTCGTTTTCTCGGCTCCTTCGAGAAGCGCCAGCTTGGACAGCACGTTCAGCGTATTGAACAGGAAATGCGGGTTGATTTGGCTTTGCAGCGCCTGCAGCTCCAATTCCTTGACAAGTCGGTCCTTCTCTAGACTTTCTTTATCCTTCTCGATCAATATGAGCAGGTCACTCGACATTTGCTCGAATGCGCCGGTGAGCAGGCCAAGCTCGTCATTGGGGTGCTGTTGCCCCGGACGGGTACTTTGCTGTAGTTGACCCTTTGAAATTTGCTTCGCGCGCGACACAAGCCTGCTGACAGGAGCGGTGATGCTGCGCGAAATCCATATGGCAAGTAAAATGCTCAGCATCGTGTTAGTGATGAATACGGCTGCACCGAGCAGATACATACGTTTGTTTTCGGTCTGAATTTTCCCGTAGATCGGTTGATAGATGATTAATTCCATATCGACCAGCTGCTGCCCGTCCTCTCGAATGAAGCTTACCGTTTTCTCTGCTTTTTCGTATTGGGCTAATGACGCCATTGAGCTTTCGGCTGATACTGCCGCGAAGGCGGCTTGCTGCTGCTCTAAAAACGTATCGAGCAAATGCGTATAGCTTGTTATGGCAGACGAGCGGGCGGAGGTTGCTTGCTGAGCGGGCAGCTGGGCGCGAAGCTCCATTAAATGATTTCGATTTTGCGTATAGAGCTTATGATTAGTATCGGTTGGATTTAGCAAATAGCTGTGAAGCGCTCCTAAGCTGTTCTCGGCAGTCTGTGCGGACTGGTTGTACAAGAGGAGGCGATCCATCATTTGATTATAGCCTTGTTGAACCATTTTTCCACTTTGGAACAAAAAGAAGGTGATCAGATTGACGAGCAATACGAGCAACGGGATAAAAACAAGCAGCTTCGTACGAATGGTCATCGGCTTGTTTCTCCCGTTGCAGGATTTAAGGTTTGGCTGCGCTGGACAGTCATCTTCGTAAAATGCTGCTCGGGAAGCTCCGCGCCATGCAGGAAATCATTCAGCAGCGAAATAGCATCATAACCCATGTTATAAGGCTGCTGGACGATGGTAGCTTTGATCTCCCCGCTGCGGATACGCGCAAGCGTCTCCTCCAAGGCGTCAAACGCAAAGATTTGCAAGCCGCTATCCTTCGTTCGATCAGCAGCCTCGGCTATGCCGATGCCATCCAAGGCGCTAAGTCCAACCATATAATCGAGCTGTGGGTATTTATGCAGCAGCTCCTCGGCTTCACCGGCAGCCTGAAGACGAGAAATATTCGATGAACGAACCTCAACCAGCGTCAGTTCAGGGAACTTAGCGATTACCGAGCGAAGGCCTTCCAGCCGCAGCTGCTGATTAGGCGCTTGCTCGTTTCCGATGAGAACGGCAACCTGTCCTTTTTGCGCAGCGGCATCGGCAACGAGACCGCCCATTATTTTACCGGCAGCCAAGTTGTTTGTTCCTACATAAGAAAGCCTTCGGCTGCTCGGCTCATCCGTATCTATCGTAATGACTGGAATATGCCGGCTTACCGCTTGATTGATCAGGTCCACGAATTGCGGATCGTTTATCCCCTGAACGAGCAACGCATCGGCTTTGGCCGCGATGGCTTTCTCCAGCAGCTTGATTTGCTCATTCGGATTTATGCGAACCGGTCCCGTATATTCAAGCTGCATCTCGTATTTAGAAGCAGCTTCCGTTGCGCCTTGTTCAATCGAACGCCAATAAGGATTATCGAGCTCTTGCGAAATGAGAACAACATGGTAGGGGGCTTTCTTGCTGGCTTCGTTTGCGAGTATCGGCTGCAGCAGCTCGCGAATTCGCAGCGTCGAGAACAAAAAGCTTATAAGTATGCAGGAGAAAATAACAAATAGGACAGCGATTCCAATATTCCATTTTCGGTTGGGCATGATACAGCTCCTTAGAACGTCCATTTATAATGGATCATTATACAAGAACCAGCTTGCAATCAAAAGTTGGGGCGGAGAAGGCGGATCTTTCAGGTATACAGGCAATAAGTAAATCATTATAATTTAGTAAAAATTAGGAGGAGAAAGTATGGAGCTGTGGTCTTATCCGATAGGCAAATTTATTCGGGAGGAGCATGCAACCGAAGAGCAGCGCAGAAGCTGGATTCAGGAGATTGCCCGCTTTCCCGCAAGGCTTCGATTGACGGTGCAAAATCTAAATGAAGAGCAATTGCTAACTCCCTATCGGCCTGGCGGCTGGAATGTGAAGCAGGTCGTCCATCATCTGGTTGATAACGATATGAATGCTTTTATTCGTTTTAAAAGAGCTTTAACAGAAGAGGCTCCGCTCGCAGGTACCTACAACGAAAAACTATGGGCTGAGCTAAACGACTATCATGAAACGCCAATCGACACGTCATTAATACTGATCGATTCGCTTCACCAGCGATTTGTCATTTTGCTCCGGCAACTTACGCCTGATCAATTCCAGCGCAATTTTGTAAGTCCAACGCATGGCAAAATGAATTTAGCTGCCGCAACGCAAATATACGCTTGGCATGGGCGCCATCATGCCGCTCAGATTGATTCATTAATGGAGCGAATGGGCTGGGATAACGGATATCATGCTTTTAAGAATGGATGAGGCAGTGTTTGATTAAGAAAGAGCTTCGCTAAGGCGGGCTCTTTTTTTCTTTTAGTGGAATTGAAGCTTATTGAATGAATGAGGCTTTGTGATTAACCTTAAAGTTATGAAATGAGCTGATTTGAAGGGGTTTTCAAAGTATTTGTTGACAAATAAGTTAATGAAGGCGTATTCTTGTTACGAAATGATTGTTTTTATGATTTATGATTAACTTTTGTGTTAATTTAAAGAAAACAAAATGATTAAATAACATGAAGAGAGGCTGCGTGATAACAATGGCTTTAAATACGGTAAACGATAAGCAGGTCAGCATCCCCCGTTCTGAATATCCACGTCCCGATTGGCAGCGTGCTGATTGGTTGAATTTGAACGGAACTTGGTCCTTTTCGTTTGATCATGAGAATAAGGGACTACAAGCGGATTGGCAAAAGTCGAAGGGGCAGTCCTTGCACTCCGAAATAACGGTGCCGTTCTCGTGGTCAAGCCCACTATCAGGTATCGGAAGCAACGATAAAGGGATTGCCTGGTATCACAAGGAGATCGAATGGGCACCGGCTACAGCAAACGCTAGAGTATTTCTTCGTTTTGGCGCTGTCGATTATAAGTCTGACGTTTGGGTGAACGGGATTTCGATCGGTTCGCATGAAGGCGGTTATGGCAGCTTTGAATTTGACGTAACAGAGGTTTGGTCATTGGAGGCAAGCAACTCGGTCGCGGTTCGAGTCGAAGATTTTGACCATAATTATCAAGCGCGCGGGAAGCAAGGCTATGGCGAAATTCGCGGAATATGGCAGCCGGTATGGCTGGAGGCACGTCCTCAAAGCTATGTTCGCGAAACGAAGTTTCATTCGAAATTAGACGGAACCGTTGAAGCGAGCACAACCGTCATTGCCCATAGTTCCGGAGCAGCGCAGCTATCGTTCTCATTTGCGGAAGGCGCTGTGACTCATCAAATCGAGGCGGAGCTGGTGGAAGGCAGCAATACGGTCAACACCGCTTTCGTTATTTCTGACCCTAAGCTGTGGAGTCCCGAATCTCCTTATTTATATGAAGGGGAGGTCAGCTTGACTAGCGACGGACAGACGGATGCCATCCGCACTTACTTCGGCGTGCGCGAGATCGGAACCGCGATTGTAGGCGATCGCAGCTATCGGTGGATCACGTTAAACGGCAAACCCATTTACCTAAATGGTACACTGGATCAATCATTCCATCCAACGGGTTATTTTACTTATCCGACTGACCAAGAGATGCAGGATGAAATTTATCTCATGAAACGGCTGGGCTTAAACTTTGTCCGCATCCATATTAAGCCTGAGGAGCCGCGCAAGCTGTATTGGGCAGATAAGCTAGGCATCCTTGTCATGGAAGATATGCCGTGCTTCTGGGGAGATCCGGATGAGAAGGCAAGAAGCTCTTACGAGAGCGAAGCGCGTGAAATCATTGATCGCGATTATAATCATCCATCCATATTCTCTTGGGTGATGTTTAATGAGACATGGGGCTTGAAGACGGAGAGCGAGGCGGCTTCGCTTACGACAGACACTACCCAGCCGAATAATTATTTGACGCAAACGCAGGAATGGGTACGAAGCATGTACCGCTGGGCTAAGCAGGCTGATCCGACCCGCATTGTGGAAGATAACTCGCCATGCAACTACGATCATGTAGAGTCGGATATTAATACTTGGCATTTTTATATCAATGGTTATAACGAGCTTCGCAGCCATGTTACCGACGTGGTGGAGAAAACGTACGCTGGCTCTACCTTTAACTACATTGGCGGCAACACGCAAAGCGATGCGCCGCTAATGAACAGCGAGTGCGGCAACGTGTGGGGAATCGAAGGCGGCGCAGGCGACAGTGATCTAGCATGGCATTACCGCTATATGATGAACGAATTCCGTCGCCATGATAAAATGTGCGGCTTCGTATTTACCGAATTCCGCGACGTTATCAATGAATTTAACGGCTATTACCGTTTGGACGGAACGGATAAGCATTTTGGTTACGAATGGTTTGTGCCCGGCATGAGCGTGGCCGATTTGCATTCGCCAGACTTTATTGTCATTGATGCTCCGCCTTGCCAGACGTTGGATGCAGGATCCTTTGTGAACATAGAACTGCTCCGTTCGAGCTTTGCGGATCGTTATCATGGCCAGTCGCTTCAGCTGGAATGGGAGCTTTGGTACGATAATCTAGGCATCCGAGTCGTTTTGGATTCGGGCAGCGAAGCCATCGAATGGAATGGCTACGGCGTTAGCCCGCTTGCCTCTTTATACTCGCAAATGCCTAAACAGGATGCGGTTGCCGTACTTGCGGTTCGTCTCATTGCACCGGAGGGCGCAACGATTACTCGAAACTTTATAACCTTTGATGTTCGCAGCAGCAAAACGAATGGGCATTATGATGTCGATGGCAAAATCGTTAGCGTTCCGGTAGCGAGCTTCTCAGAGAGTGAGTGGCCATACAGCTGGAATGCGCTAGGGGAGCAGAAGGCAAATGGCGGAGAGTCGGGCTACTTTACTTATGATGTTCAGCTTCCGTCCGTATCCGAGCAACCGGTTATCTACGATATCGAGCTGTTTTTCGAAGCAAGCTCGAAGCGTCTGCTGAAACGCAATCTCGGGGAGAGCGTACTGCAAAAGCTGGACATATCCTTCATGCACGGCGCGCTGGCTGACCCTGAGTACAATATGAACACTTACTACATGACAGATACGCAGCGGCATGAATCCAAGCTTGACGTACTTATCGACGGCGAGCTAATCGAGTCGATTCTTCTCACGGATAATCCGGCTGACAGCCGCGGCGTGCTGTCCTGGCATTATCAAGCTGCAGCGAACAAGCTGGAGGAAGCAGGCTCCTATGGCTACCTGTGCAACGTTATTTTGCCAAGCACGGTAACTGCAAAGCTGAACGCCAGCCGCAGCTTTAAGCTTCAACTGGCAGCAGAGCAGGGCGGATTGGCGCTATATGGACGCAATGCAGGACGGTACCCGATCGACATCATCGTTCATATTAAAGGTTAATCGGCTTTTTATCATGTAAAAGGAAGAGACAGCTTCGCGCGAGCTGTCTCTTTCTGTTATGGCCAGCTTTACTGGAGACAACTAACGGAAGATAGAAAATTCGCTAATTTGTTCATGGTTAACATGAAAATAAAGCGGAACTATGATATAAAGGAATGGAAGAAAACGAAAGGGGGGTACATATAGATGGGAGTTCCTGCTGGCGTTTGGATTTTTGCGGGCATTATCGTCGTGTTGCTCACTTGGCTGACGTTATGGATCACAAAAAAGGCTTATTCCAAAAAATGGGATGAATCAGATACATAGTATCCGCTGATGAACGAACGAATGCCTAACATAAACGATACAATAGGCTCCTTGGCAATCAGGCAGAGGAGTCTTTTTGTATGAATAATCAAAATGATTCATTAAATCTGGGAAATCGTGTATAATGTGGTTGATCTTTTTATTAAAAAGGAGTGCAACCGATTGAATCCCTATGATCAGGCTCAGCAGTTAATACATAAGAAAGAGAACCGCTATTATGTTTATGCGCTTATTTTTAGTATCGTCGTTTATTTAGCATTGTTTCTATCGATCATTTTTATTTTTGTTATTCCTATTCTGATCGTGCTCCCGCTTTTCGCACAGGCGATTATGCTCGCAACCATTCGCACGAATGGTGTGCGGATTACGCCGCGGCAATTTCCGGAGGTATTCGAAATTACGCAAGAGCAATGTATAAAGATGGGGTTTGCTACCGTTCCTGACATTTATGTAATGGAATCAAGCGGCGTACTAAATGCCTTCGCCTCGCGTTTCTTCGGAAGGAATATGGTCGTCCTGTATTCAGATCTATTCGAAATTCTTCAAACGGGCGGGGAAAAGGAGCTGGCATTTGTCATTTCGCATGAGCTGGCGCATATCAAACGCAATCATTTAACGAAGCAACTGCTCATCATTCCCGCATTATGGTTTCCGTTTATAGGTGAAGCCTATTCCCGGGCTTGCGAATATACTTGCGACCGAATGGCGGCTTATTATACCGATGATGCAGAGGCCGCCATGAATGGGTTGACGATTATGGCCATTGGCAAAACCCTTTACAAGAGAGTCGACCGCGAGGAATATTTACAGCAGAGCAGTTATGAAAAAGGTTTTTTTGTGTGGCTTTCCGAGAAGCTTTCGACTCATCCGCCGTTGCCAAAACGAATACATGCCATCCAGCAGCATGCTGGCTTCTCAAGCGATATTGTTTTTAGGTCTTCGCGCTTTGGCGGACTCATCGCTCTAATCGCTGTGCTGGTTGTGGCGGGGGCCGTTACAATCGGGATTACTTTCTCCAAATCGATTGACACCTTTTTTACGAGTACAATTGGGGAGACGCCTTCGGCTGAGGAACTGCTTGGGGCAGCCGCAGATTCGGATCTGAAGCGAGTTCAAGCGTTGCTGGCTGCTGGAATCGATCCAGATACAACAGACGAAGAGGGCTGGACAGCGCTAATGTGGGCCGCCCAGCTTAATGAAACGGAGATCGGTGAAGCATTAATAAACGCGGGCGCTGATCTGAATTTGGTAGAATCGAGCTATGAAGAAACGGCGCTTACGGTTGCCTTGTATAATGGCAGTTTAGAAATGGTTGCGCTGTTGCTTGAAGAGGGGGCTTTTCCTGATTTGCAGGATAGCACAGGGTGGACGCCACTTATGACAGCAGCATCAAGCGGTGACTTGGAAGCTGCAAAGCTATTGCTAAAGGCCGGGGCAAATCCGATGAAGTATGATGAGTCAGGTTATACGGCTGAGGATTATGCGTTAGAAAATGGTTTTGACGATATCGTGCTGCTGCTTCACGAAGGCAATCAAATATAAAAAGCAGCAAAATACAAAAAAAGAAGCTTGATTGCTCAAGCTTCTTTATTCTATGTATAACGTTTCGATATGAGTGTGCTTGATGGTCGGGACGACACGATTTGAACATGCGACCCCCTGGTCCCAAACCAGGTGCTCTACCAAGCTGAGCTACGTCCCGCTAAAAAAAGATGGTGCCGTCGAGAGGACTTGAACCCCCAACCTACTGATTACAAGTCAGTTGCTCTACCAGTTGAGCTACAACGGCACGTCGTATTCGTTAAACACAAGATGTATTATTGCATATAACTTGTACTGATTGCAAGTGTTTTTTTAAAACTTTTTTTGATAAGGATGATTAAGATGAAAATTATCGTTGCTCCCGATTCCTTCAAAGGTTCCAGAAGCGCCGTTCAAATCGCAGCTTCGATAGAAGAAGGCATCCGCCATGCATTTCCGGACGCTGAAATCATTAAGCTTCCAATGGCTGATGGCGGCGAAGGCACGATGGAAATTATCGTTCAGGCTACTGGAGGCAGCTTTGTAACCGTGCCTGTTCATGATCCGCTAGGCCGCACCATTCAAGCCAGATATGGCATAACGGGGGATGGGCATACGGCAGTGATCGAGATCGCGGAAGCGTCGGGGCTTGCCTTGCTGCAGCGTGAAGAGAGAGATCCGCGAATAACATCGACATACGGTACTGGCGAGCTGATCCGGCATGCCCTGCTGTCAGGCTATCGACAGTTTATCGTTTGCTTAGGCGGCAGTGCGACCAATGACGGCGGCGCCGGCATGCTGCAAGCGCTTGGGATGAGATTGAGCGACGCGGAAGGGAATGAGCTGCAGCAAGGCGGTATCCACTTATCAAAGCTCGCGGTCATGGATGATTCCGATTTGGATAGCGGCATAAAAGAGAGCAGGTTTATTATAGCAAGCGATGTACGCAACCCCTTATGCGGTGAAAATGGCGCATCCGCTGTTTACGGTCCGCAGAAAGGCGCTAGCCCCGAGGTCGTAAAAGATTTAGATCAAGCATTGGTACATTACGCGGATATCATTCACAAGCAGACGGGAGCTATAGTGGCAAGCTTACCTGGCAGCGGCGCAGCAGGCGGAACAGGAGCCGCCTTGTTAGCTTTTTTTGATGCTTCTATGCAAGCAGGCGCTCGCTTAGTGATGGACAGCATCGCCTTTGATAAGCAAATACGTGATGCCGATTGGATAATTTCGGGCGAAGGCCGATTAGACGGGCAGACCGGGTCCGGCAAAGCGATAGAGGCCGTATGTGAGGCAGCAGCCTTGCGGAATATCCCTGTTATTGCGGTATGCGGTTCTATTGAAGCGGATGCGGCCTATACAACAAAGCTTGGCTTGCGTGCGTGTTTCTCGCTTGTTCCGGGCCCATGCACCGTTGAAGAAGCGATTGCTAAGGCGGATGAATGGATGCGAGAGAGGATGATCCATATTTTCAGCTTGCTTAGGACCAAATAATCGGCAAGGATGGCTATAACCTTTTACGTACATAAATCATTATAAAAAAGCAGCCCTTGCGCGTAGCAAGGGCTGCTTCTTTTGTTGATTGTTAGGTTAAGCGGTTTCGCCTTCGACTGCCTCTTCGTTTTGATGAATAAGCATTTCGACCTTGCGAATCCGGTTTTTGCTCGTTTCACGAATAATGAATTTATAATTTTCGAAAAAATGCTCCTTGCCCGGCTTCGGATCAGCTACTTGGCTGTAAAGCCAGCCGCCTACCGTATCGACATCCTCTTCCTCGAAGTTCATGCCGGTTAAGTCACTCAACTCGCTAAGCGATACTTTACCGTCAAGCAGGTAGCAGTTGTCTGCAAGCTGTTCGATTTCCTTGCGCTCGTCGGCATCGAATTCATCTCGAATTTCGCCAACGATCTCTTCCAAAATATCTTCGATCGTAATGAGACCGGATGTACCGCCGTATTCATCAACGAGAATGGCGATATGAACGCGTTCCAACTGCATCCGTTTCAATAACATTTTAACCGGGGTAACCTCAGAGACGCTAAGCACCGGATGAACGAGCCTCTTAAAATCCAGGTCACGGTCTGTTTCATATTCAAGGAAAAGCTGCTTCGTATTGATCATGCCGACGATGTTATCTTTGCTCTCAAGAGCGACCGGGAAACGCGTATATTGTTCCTTGCGAATAATTTCCATGTTATCAGCTAACGATTTGTTTGTGTACAGGCAGATCATATCGGTGCGCGGCACCATAATTTCTTTAGCCAGCAGCTCGTCAAAAGCAAAGATGCGGCTCACATATCCGTATTCTGTATTGTTAATCTTTCCGCTTTGGTAGCTCTCATTAAGAATGATTTGAATTTCTTCTTCCGAATGCGCTTCTTCATGCTCCGTGGCAGGCTTCAAGCCGAACAAGCGAACCAGTCCGTTAGCCGAGCCGTTAAGCAGCCAAATGAAAGGATATAAGATCTTGTGGAACAAAATAATCGGTTTTGCGGTTAAAAAGCTAATGAACTCCGCTTTTTGGATCGCCCATGTTTTTGGAGCGAGCTCGCCGACTACGACGTGCAGGAATGTTACCGAAAGAAATGCGATTAAAAAGGATAGAATATGACTGATGTCATCATTTAAGGCAAAACGTTCAAACAAGGGTAAAAGCATTTTTTCAACTGTTGGTTCTCCCAGCCAGCCAAGCCCGAGCGCTGTGATAGTAATACCTAATTGGCAGGCTGACAAGTAGGCATCCAGATTACTCGTAACCCGTTGAACGGCAAGCGCGTTCTTCCGGCCCTCAAGCACTAACTGATCGATCCGACTGGAGCGAAGTCTAATGATGGCGAACTCCGTTGCGACGAAAAAAGCAGTTAATAAAATAAGAAGAGCAATCATGAATAAATTGAATCCTATACCCATTTTCGTTTCTCACTACCCTTTTATATTTATATTTTTGTTATTCTTATGATCTACTATAACGAATGATTACAGGTTATGACAAACGCCATTTGCAACGGTAACAGCCTTATATGCGCTTCTAGAGCGATTTTACGAGATGGAAAAGCTTATTCTCATTGATTTTCGAGCCTTTACAAGTGTCATTCTCCGGCATATGATGAGTTCATATGAACTTGAAATTCAAAATGTATGACGAAAGCGCGAGGAGGAAGCGATATGGAGTCCTTTACGCTTACTCGAAAAGAGATGGCTTGCTTGCTGCTTGCTTTAGATGGAAAGTATAATCTGAAGCCGCTGCAAGTGCTGCAGGCCGCATGGACGAAGACGCATCAATATGATTTGGAAAAGGGAACGGGGCTGCCCGCATTTCTATCCACGCTGCTGCCGCCGATTATTGAGAAGCTAATTAAAGGCAATGAGCTCAAAGGCTTTTCGCTGCATGAAATTGCTGCTCTCGGCCAGCTGATCGAATATTCGAATCTGTCGATTACCTCCATGCAAAACTGGGTAAAGCGAGATTTCAAACCTTATTTCGACTGCCCGAAGGCGGGCAAAAAATATTCTCTAAACCAAGCAGCGTTATTGTTTATTATTGATGATTTAAAGTCAAATCTTGATTTTGAATCGATACGCAAGCTGTTTGAGATCGTATTTAAGAAGCCTGAGGATCAAAAGGATGACTTAGTTGGACCTATTGAATTATATGCATCCTATACGAGTATGTTTGAGGAATTGGACGCGAACAACGATCAGCTGCTTGATATTTCCGGCCACTTGAAGGAACATCCCCATCAGGATTCATTGACCGAGCATGTTATTCGTTCATCGGCGAACCAATTTGCAAGCAGATTGCCTAATTTAACGGAGAAGCAGCGCGAAGCTGTGCGGAATATATTGCTTGTCGCAGTCATTTCGATACAAACGTCCTATTTTCATTCCCTGTCAAGGCGATATTGCAATGCGACTTTATTTCTAAATCCGGAATAAATTAGTTCAAAAGGGATATACACGTTCACTATAATGTCCTATAATTGTTATGTTATAGGTATAACAACAACAGATAAACTGAAAAAGGCAAACTTGTCGAAAGGCAAGGACGCAAAGTTATGGGCCTAAGGTGCTATCACTAAGGCTGCCAGACCGCCGGAAGGATAATAGCTATTAAAGCTGTCCGCCTCCTGGGGCTGGATAGCTTTTTTTTGTTTTTTTCAGAAAACAGAGGAGAGAGAAACAAATGATTTTCAAGAAATGGCTGGAGAGAGCCGGGAAATTAACAAAGAGGTTGAACACAAAAAAGATCACAAGCAGGCTGTTGATCATTTCCGCAATCATTACCGTTTTTAATTTAGGATCAGGCATTTTCATTTATGTGCAAAATCTTTCAGTTGGCAGCTCTGTTAAGGATGCGGAGCAATTGTCAAAGGTGGAGCGCAATTATCAAAACATTTCGAACAAATTGCTGAACGGGATGCTGCTTTTGGTCGATGTCATTGAAAACGGCGACAGCGATTTGGAGGCTATAATGAAGGATCTGCAATCGTTGCCTCCGAAAATTGATGATTTAGAGAAACAGCTTATCGAAATGGATAAAAAATACCCGCCAAAAACGGATAACGGCGCGAAATATGCCAATCAAGTCGGCGTCATTCGCCTTGCGTATGACAACTTGATGAAAACGAATACCGATGTTTCCGGACTGTCTGCGGAAGAGAGATCGCTTCGGATCGGCAGCTTGATTAGCGTCTATACGGTAATCTTAAGCTTCTCCAACGACATCATGAATGAGAGGCTGACGGCCGATACCGGAACGACCCAAAACAACTTAAATAGCGACGTATCAAGCGCAAACATAATCGTGCTGGTCAACGTTATTTTGCTTGCAGTGCTTCCCGCGATTATGATCTTCGGCGTTACGCAATCGATCAAAACGGGACTGCTTGGCATTACGAGACGCATTCGCGCCTATGCAAGCAATGATTTTACGAGTCATGAAAAGCTGGTGCGGACGGATGAATTCGGACAAATCGATGAGGCTCTGGCCGAAATGGGCGACAATCTGCGCGAAACGATTAAAGCGACGCTGCAGGTGAGTGAATCTGTCCTTCTTGTATCGCGCAATATGGATACGATGATCGGAAGCAACCGTCAGGCATCTGAAGATGTGAAGGGCCAAGTCGATCTCGGCAGAGAAGTATTGCTATCGCAATATGATGACGCATCCTCTATTTCGGCTGTAACAGAGGAAATCTCGGCAAGCTCCCAGCAAATTGCGGCATCAAGCGAGTACATAAATAACGATATGCGCCAAATGAAAATATCCTCTCAGGACGGTTCGAAGCAAATGGCGGGAGTTGTCGTCATGGTGAATGAGACGGTTGATCAATTCTCGAAGCTGACGGAAGCTTTTGAGACGATGAATGACCGCTATAACAATGTATCTAAGTTTTTGAATGGCATTCAGGACCTGAACACGCAAACTAACCTGCTTTCACTTAATGCCTCCATCGAATCCGCAAGAGCGGGCGAGCACGGAAGAGGTTTTGCAGTTGTCGCGGAGGAGATTCGGAAGCTGTCCAGCCAGACGGATTCTATCTCCAAACAAATTACGAAGGAATTAACGCTCATCCAAAGCGATGTGGCGCTCAGCAGCAAAACGATCGGCAGCTTCTCTAATGTCATCCATTCGACGCGCCAAGCGTCTGAAACGGCGAGCGGCACATTCCAAACGCTGGAGTCCCAGAGCAGCGTGCTGTCGGATCAAATGAGCGAAATCTCGACTGCGATCAACGAGATTACGGCCGGCATCACTCACATTGTAACGGCGGTTGATAAGCTGCTGACTACATCCTCGGACGTAAATGGGAAAATGGAGCATATGAGCGAGCTCTCCGTTAAGCAAAATGACATTTCCGATGAATTGCGCACGCTTGCTGAGAAGCTGACTCATTCTTCTCAGGATTTGAAAGAAAAAGCATCTGTATTTACAGTATAATTAAGGATTTATTGTTCCATTTGACCGTTCAGCCTTGTGCTGGGCGGTTTTTTTATGTCATTTCAAGCTCTTGGATAAATCACCAATTTGTGACGTAAAAGAGGGATAACCTAGTGAAATGCCGAATTGAATGGTGGAATTAAACAAATAAAATAGAACCTCTATGGGGGATACGATGAGCAATTTGAATTTTCAAGTTAATTTACAAGGCATGATCGAACTTCTTTCCAAACATTTATATTCGAATCCCGGCGTATTCGTAAGGGAATTGCTGCAAAATGGCGTTGACGCCATAACGGCGCGCAATCGGCTTGGCCATCGATTTGACGCCCGCGTTACGATAGAGCTGTATGCTTCACGCACGATTGCGGTTCATGATAATGGAATTGGCTTAACTGAATCGGAAATCCATCGTTTTTTAGCCCAAATCGGAAGCACCTCGAAGCGTGAGGAGCTGGATGCAGCGGATGATTACATCGGACAGTTTGGCGTAGGATTGCTTTCCTGCTTCGTTGTCAGCGGAGAGATTGTTGTCATTACCCGCTCTGCGCTTGAAGGGGATACTCTGGAGTGGAGAGGGCGGCCAGACGGAACCTACTCCATTCGCAAGCTTGAGAAGGATGCGCCGATCGGAACGACTGTGTTTTTAACGAGTAAGGAAGGTTATGAGGATTACTACGAATGGGATCGATTATCGGAGCTGATGACACATTACGGTGAGTTTCTGCCTGTTCCGATAGAATTATCCGAGCAGGACGCCAACATAACGATTAATAAAGATACCCCTCCTTGGTTGATGAATAAACAAGAAGCGCTTGAATTTGGCGAGTATGAAATGAATCAGAACTTTGTGGACGCTATCCCGTTAAAATCGGTCATTGGCGAGCTTGAGGGCGTTGCCTATATTCTGCCTTATGCCGTTAGCCTGCAAGCGGAGAAGAAGAATAAAGTTTATGCGAAGCGAATGCTGCTCTCGGACCAAATCAATAGTTTGCTGCCGGATTGGGCTTTTTTTGTTACCTGCATCATCAATACCAATGGGCTAAGGCCAACGGCGTCCCGTGAAGCTTTTATGGAAAATGAGCTATTTTATACGGTAAAGGATGAGCTGGGCGAATGCATTAAGCGGTATTTGATCGAGCTATCTGAGACTAATTCGGACGTGTTCGAAAAAATGGTCCGAATCCACTATAACTCACTTAAAGCGATGGCGGCCGAGGACGAAGAGCTTTACCGACTGTTTATTGGTTCCTTATCCTTCGAGACGTCGTTTGGCATGATGAAGATGAGAGACATTTTAGCGCAAACCCGACAGATCATCGTCTCCTCTACACTTGATGAGTTCAGGCAAGTCGCGAGGGTAGCTAAAGCGCAAGAGGTGATGGTTATTAATGGCGGCTATGTGCATGATTTTGAACTGGTGCGCAAGCTTTCCGAGCTTGATGAGAACATCGAGGCAGCCGTGCTCGACCCGATCAATTTCTCTAATTATTTTCAAGATGTTTCTGCTGGAGAGCTGGAAGTCGTTCGCTCTTTTTTGGAGCTGTCGGACCGACTGCTGGCCCCGTATCAATGCAGAAGCGTAGTAAAACGCTTTCAGCCTGCTGACTTAGCGGCGCTGTACAACACGAATGATGAAGTGAATTTTTTGCGCATGGCTGAGCAGACGAGGGAAGCGGCGAATGATTTATTTGCAGACATTGTTGATGTCGTCATTCATGAAATGCATGAGCTTCCAATGGCAAGACTTTGTTATAACTTCAACAACCCGCTTATTTATAAGGCGATGATAAGTCAAAATGAAGACATGCAGAAGTTATGCATTGAGACCGTGTACACGCAAGCCTTGCTCCTTGGCAATTATCCACTAGGTCCGGAGGAGCTGAAGCTTATGAACCAGTCGTTCCTGCAAGTGCTTGAGATCGGACTTAGTCAGGCAGGTGAGAGCAAGTCATGAAGCAGCGATTTGATCAATTGCGAAGCGATGCTTGGAGTTTGCCTGAAGGGAAGCAGAAGCTTGCGGTGCTGGAGGAAGCCATTCGAATTGCTGATCTGTATATGTCCACAGAGGATGCCTACCATGCCCGCATGTCCTATTCATCGTCTGCGCTTGATTCCGGGTTTCAAGAAAGATTTCTCGTGTCGTTTGCATGGTGCCTGACGCAATTTGAGAAGGAGCCGTCCACGTATTACAGCTTCTCAATCATTTGGCATTATAAATGGTTTGTTAATCAGATATGGCGTTTTCCGCAATTTGGCGCAGCCCAAATCCAAGCCGTTATTGATGATTTCAAGGAAAAATGCCTACAATACGGTCACAGCTTGCGTCCCTATTATCAAACCCTTCATCGATATGCGTTATCCCGTGGCGATATGGAAGCTGCCCAACTGAATTATGACCTATGGCGTAAAACGGCAAGGGATGGCATGTCAGATTGCAGCGCTTGTGAACAGAACGGCTTTGGTTATTATCACTTCACTGCTGGCAGATATCGACGCGGGTTGCAAGCGATGAGACCCATAATGGATGGCCGAATGACTTGCAAATCAATTCCGCAAAATACGTACAGCCATCTTCTGCTCCCATTGCTTGAGACCGGGCAAGCTGAAGAGGCGATGAAGATAGCGAAAAAAGGTGCGCGATTGCTGAAGGGACCAGGCTATTTAGAAGAATACGGCAACTTTCTCGCTTACTATGCGGCTACGGACATCCATAAAGCGGCAAAGTGGTTCGAGCAAACATTCGCTTATGCCGTGGAAACTAAAGTAGGATGGGATCGTTTCTTATATATGAGCTCGGCGCAAGCTTTTCTAATGAAATGGCATGGACAAAAACGTCGCAGAAAGCTGAACGTGGGCAGCAAGATTACTTATGAAATGATCGAGCAAGATGCTAAGTCATTAGCGCATGCTTTTGATAGGAGAAACGAAAATAATTATTGCACGGAGCTGCTAAAACAGAGAATGAAGCAAGTCCAAAAGTTGAGCAACGGTTAACCCATCGGTTGACGGAAAGCAAATGGAAGTGGTTCAATTGAACTAACGATTTTAAGTCATCAGAGAGGCAGTGGCACATTTATGTTCAAGCAATTTATGAAAGCCGCAAGGGTAAGGGTCATTCCGGTCATGCTTATTCCGGTGGCGCTTGGCGCTCTTGGGGCTTATGTTTGGGATGGCATTTTCAATCCATTATTATTTGTCATTACGCTAATTGGCGCGGGAACGGCCCATTTGTTCTCCAATATGATTAATGATCTGTGGGATTATTACAATGGTACGGATACAGCCGCTCAATCGACAAAAGGGGCGATTGCGACAAACTCCGGTTATTTGACCAAAGGGACTTGGAGCATTCGTACCTTTGCCGCCGTTACATGGGGGTTGTTCGGCATTGCGGCGATCTGTGGCGTTATTCTCAGCTTGCTAAGCGGATGGCCCGTGCTCGTATTTGGCGTACTTGGGGCGTTGATCGCTTATTTCTACGTAGCGCCTCCGATCCAGTTCGGCTATCGCGGCAAGGGGTACAGCGAGGTGGCTATCCTCCTTTCCTTTGGCGTGCTGCCAGTGGTTGGCGCCTATTTTGTGCAAACGTCGCATCTTGATTACAGGGCCTTGCTCTTGTCGCTTCCGATTGGGCTTCTTACGACGCTCATTTTGTTCAATCATCATTTCTTGCACTGGCAGGCTGACAGGCAGGCCGGCAAGCGGACTTTAGTCGTCGTATGGGGCGAGCGGCGTGCACTGTTATTTTCAAGGGTACTGCTTGCGCTTGCCTATTTCTCGCTTGTGGTGAGCGTAATGGCGGATGCTCTTCCTATCTATGCCCTTCTTGCTCTGCCTACGGCGATCCCGCTCTATCTCGTTTACGGAAGGCTCTCTTCCACTAACGAATCACCTGCCTACTTGCCGCTGATGGGAGCTTCCTTGCAAGCAACCGTTCGCTGCGGCGCTATTTTAATCGCTTCTTTAATAATCCAAGGTCTCATATAACATTAACAACCAAGAGAGAGGTCATGACGATGGACAAGCAAGTGATATTAGGTGATTTTCATACGATATTAAATGAAGGGGAAGTATGGAAAATCGGCGGTTTCCCGCTGCAAGACGGCTCCTTCTGGCAATACCGCGAGCCGAATGCAGTCGTTATCGTCCGCAACGGAATGCTGTATGTTCGCGCTCCGCTCAGCCGCTCGAACGATCAAATTCAAATTCTCGATAATGCCAAACATATGTATTATTCAGCCGAGCCCGTTGCCGTTCCAGAGGCAGGCGAAATCAGCTTCGAGCTGCAAATCCGCGCACGTTCCCAAAATACGGCGCCAAACGATTTGTATGACGGCTTTGTATCATTAAACCTTCTTGATTTCTCTACAGGCGGAGCTTTGGATTTCTTCGCAGGGAATGACAAATACGCAAGCGTATATGCCGTGCTGCCTTTTCCAGGGGTGAAGGTGCCGGAGACGGACAAAACCCGTTATTTTTGCGTGTTTAAGGAAGATACGGATTTTGAGGCGAGAGAATTTAATACGTATAAGATTACGTATAATCGCGCTGGGGACGAAGTTGTTTTTTATGTGAATGGCCGCGAGGTGCGCAGAGAGCATAATGTGCCGGTTAAATTCAATCAATTTACGGTTGCGCTCGGCATTATGACGGAGAAGGATTTGTCGCCGGAGGGCAGCGTGTCGGTGCACGGCCAGACGGTCATTGCCGAGTGGTCTCCCATTACGATCGAAATAAAAGAGTAAGCTGTTGTGAAGGAGCTGCGATATGTTATTCGTTCTTGTTGCGTTGTGGGCTATTGCGGCCATTATTTGGCTGTCAGATCGGCAAGCATCCATTAATCATTGGTTAGGCGCCGTAGCATTTAGCGGAGGGGCGGGGGCGCTTGCTGCTGTCCTTGATCTGCAATGGCTTCCTGCTGCAGCGGACGCGGGAATGAATGAGGTAGCGCAGCAACTCCTCTACCGTTTGCAAGCGGTCTCTTCATTAGCTTCCTATTACGGTTTGCCTTATTCCTTCGCGCTGTTTGCTGTTGCTTACCGTCCGGTTCGAATGACGAAGCGGCTGCAGCAGCTGTTGCCATTGTTGCTGCTCATACCGATCCTATTATGTATAGTGTTCACGCCTTTCTATACAGAATTGTACCCGATCTCCTTCAAAATAGTAGTCTGGTGGGCGGTGCCCTATATTCTCTATGGCGCGGTGCAAATACTTCTCAAGCGGCAGCTGCACGCGTCCTTCTCGCGCACGCATTGGATCATTTGCTCGGCGGTTCTGCCTCCGGTTATGTTCTGTATGGTTATGAATTACGTGCTGCCAAGCTTCGGGATGCTGCGCATGTGGGTTTATAATACGTGGATTGTTGGTTTAGGGGTAACGGTATTCGTCATTGGGCTGTTCACATACGGCTTTATGGGTGTGCGGGTTAATATCGACCGGAGGAGATATGACTCTACGCTTCGAGCGGTCACGTCGGGAACGGCCATTCTCAATCATGCGATTAAGAATGATGCCGGCAAAATGCGGCTGTTCTCGGAGAAGATGAAAGCGTACGCCTTAGAAACAAATCAGCAGGAGCTGCTTGCCGATATTGAAACGGTGCTTCATGCCTCCCGCCATATGCAGGAGATGCTGCAGCGCGTTCATCGTCGGACGGAGGATTTAGTGCTGCGCGTCGAGACAACGGATTTGGCAGTGTTAGTCGAGCAAACGATAAAGGGGTATGAGCCTGCCCTAGGCAATATTAAGCTGCATACTTCGCTAAGCGAGGGCTGGAGCTGCCGCGTCGATCCGGCTCAGGTAGGCGAGGCGCTTGGCAATGTCGTTTCAAATGCTTTAGAGGCAATGAAGAACAAGGGAGAGCTGTATATCCAGCTCAGCGAGACGAAGCGAGAGCTCGTTATTGAAGTGCGTGATACCGGTCCCGGCATGGTCAAAAGCGAAATGGCTAAGGTGCTCGAACCGTTCTATACGACAAAAAGCGGAAGCGACACCAATTTTGGCCTTGGCCTTCCCTATGCCTATCATGTGATGCGCAAGCATAAGGGAATGCTTGATATGCGAAGTAAACCAGGTGTAGGCACATCCATCTATATGACGTTTCCTAAACGAAGCGTTCAAGCGGCAAAGACAGTAGTAATGGAAGCGGAAAGGAGTGAAGCCCATGGATAATATTCGGGTTTGGATCGTTGAGGATGATCCCGACTGGCTTCGCGGCCTCGTGGCCTATTTGAACAAGGAGCCTGATATCGAAGTAGTCTGGACGTCGAGCAAAGCAGAAGACGTAAGGCAGGCGCTGCTTGCCGGCAAGCAGCAGCCGACGCCAGCGGACGTTGTGCTAATGGACATTATGCTGGATGGCCGTCCGGAAGGCGTTCTGCTCGCCGAGGAGGCTGCCGCAGCCACAGGCTCGCGTGTCATTATGCTTACCTCTATGGAAGAGAAGGAGCTCATCTTCCGTTCGTTTCAGGCAGGAGCAATCGATTATCAAATCAAGTCCGATTTTGAAAATTTGCCTGAAGCCGTAAGGTCGGCTTTCCGGAGCCAGTCGCCGATCAACGCTGCTGTGGCGGAGCGGATGCGTGAGGAATTTCGCAGGCTAAAGCTGCTCGAGCGCGAGTTCGAGGTTAAGAAGCTGGGCGATCTCATCACGCCGTCGGAGCTACAATTGCTTGATTTGATCGATCAAGGCTATACGCAGCCGCAGATTGCCGACAAGCTTGTCGTTTCGATCCGCACAGTCAAAAACCACGTTAATCATATTTTAAAAAAGCTGAATTTAACCGGTTCGCGAGAGGCGGCTAATAAAGCGAAAGAAATGGGCTTATTTCATAAGAAAAATGACGAGGATAGTACCATATAAAGTTGGTACTATTTTTTTTATGTCATTTTTTTCAAAATGAAGGGGAAGGGAGGGGTTAAGGATGGCGTTTGAAATGTTTTCGATTGCCCACTTTGCCGGTTTGGCCGCAGCTGTGATCCTATTTGCAGGCATTATCGTTTTTCGCAAACAGATGAGGGATCCGGGCGTGAATCGAACCGTGCGTTATGGGCTGGCGAGCTTGTTGATCGTCTGCGAAGCTTCCCTACAGCTATCCTACTTGCTTGAGCATCAATGGGATGTAGGCTCTTTGCCCTTTCAGCTATGCAGCCTAATGGTTTTGGTCAGCGCGGTGTTGCTGTTGACGAATAGAAAAAAGCTGAATGACATCGTTTTTTTTCTAGGGAGCATGGGCGCGCTTCAGGCACTGTTAACCCCAAACTTAGATGAAGCCTTTCCTCACTTCCGTTATTTTCATTTTTTTATCGCGCATATTGCAATCGTTGGCGCTGCATTGTTTATACTTGCTGTGGAGCGATACCGGCCGACTTTTCGATCCGTAATGCGTGCAATCATTTGGCTGCATGTGCTTGCCATACCTGCGGCCATTACGAATACGATCTCAGGCACTACTAACTTTATGTTTTTGGCGCAAAAGCCAGGTACCGCATCTTTGCTTGATTTGCTGGCGCCATGGCCATGGTATTTGCTGCAGCTGGAGGCCATTGTTTTTGCCTTATGCATGCTGTTATATGCGGTCATATGGCTTCTGGACCGTTGGTTGAAAAGAGAGGGACAGACAGCCCGGTCATAATTACTTTCCGCGATGGGGATAATGAACGGGTCTGGCTTGACAACCTGTACGATATATAATAAAGTTACTAAAGTTAAGTAATTAATTATAGCTTTCGATTCGTGCAGCTAATTTTTATGACACATGACATTTGAGAGGCAGGAGAAACAATGACATCAGAAGCATTTTTGGACGCAGTCAAATCAAGACGCACTTTTTACGGTATTAGCAAAGAGGCAGTTATCTCTGACGACAAAATTGTAGAAATCGTGCAAGAGGCGGTTAAGCATACGCCATCCTCCTTCAATTCACAAAGCGCGCGAGTAGTTGTATTGCTCGGCGACAATCATGATAAGCTTTGGGATATTGCAACGAACACGCTTCGCGCTATCGTTCCGGCAGATCAATTCGAGGCGACTGAGCAAAAAATGGGTTCTTTCAAAAGCGGATACGGCACGGTTTTATTTTTTGAAGATAAAAACGTGGTTGACGGCCTAATGGCAAGCTTCCCTTCTTACGCGCAAAACTTCCCGATCTGGTCGCAGCAATCCTCGGGTATGCATCAGCTGGTTGTGTGGACTGCGCTTGAGAAAGAAGGCTTTGGAGCTTCGCTGCAGCACTACAATCCACTAATTGATACAGAAGTGAAGACAACTTGGTCTTTGCCTGATTCATGGCAGCTTGTTGCTCAAATGCCTTTCGGCAAACCAACGGCAGCACCTGGCGAGAAAGCTTTCCAACCGATCGACGAGCGCGTAAAAGTATTTAAATAAGCTTGAATGACAGATGGCGATCCTATGGGTCGCCATTTTTTTATATGAGGTGGTTAAATGCTGGCGCTGGAATTATAATTTACATACGAAACTATGGCGAGTGGAGATAGGGGAGAGCAATTGATAAAAGCAGTATATTTTGACTTGGACGACACCTTGTACGACCAGCTCCAACCGTTTCAGCTGGCGGTGCAAAGCACGGATTTGATCCACCATATCAACGAACAATTGCCTATAGAAGATCTATATAGGCGCATAAGGCGACATAGCGATCTTCTGTGGGAAAAACATATAAGCGGGTAAATGACGCTGGAGCAGCTCCGGATAGAGCGGACGGTTGCGGCGTTTAATGAGCTCAGCATAAAAGTAAAGGATGAAACTGCTTTGCAGCTGCAGCGGAATTACGAGCTGGAGCAAACGCGCCTAACGCTCAGAGACGGCGCTGCTGCTTTGTTTGAGCAATTGAGAGATGGCGGCATGGATATCGGCTTAATTACGAACGGTCCCACCAAGCATCAAATGAACAAAATAAAAGCGCTGGAGCTTTTAAACTGGGTAGACGAGAAGGCTGTCTATATTTCGGATGGAATCGGCATGGCGAAGCCTGACCCCGACGTCTTTCATCATGTTCAGCAGCGCGCAGCCTTTCTGCCAGAGCAAATGGTGTATGTCGGAGATGCATGGCATAACGATATTGCGCCTTCCTCGCAAGCGGGTTGGTTTCCTATATGGCTGAATCCAAGAAGGCAGCATCCAAATGCGGCGGACAGCAACGTGAAATATATGGAATGTCGTGCCCTAAACGAAGTCATGCCGCTGGTCATGGCGTTAAATAATAGGGATACTGGCTGTTTGCTCTAAAAACATGTACAATAAAAACCGATATACTTAGAGTAAATACGACTACATACTTGAAATCGTACAGCTAGGAGGAAATCATGAGTATTGACCCTCGGATTATAAAAACGTTACTGCAGCTTCAGCTTTCTCCGAGCCTGGATTTGCAAGCCGCATCAAACCCCTTGCAAGCAACGACCGGCGACGGCTCTGGTTCCTTATTTGATACGTTATTAAATCAATATATGTCAGACATCTCATCTGAAAATGGCGCGTCAGCTCCGATTCTTCCGGCAGATGCGCTTGCACAGCTTTCTTCGCTGAACGGCCTGCCGAACGTTTCTTACATCGGTTCTGGGGATACTAACCGCACGCCAAGCGAATATGACGAGCTGATCCAGCTAGCCTCCGCCAAGTATGGCGTAGATGCTGCCTTGATCCAAGCGGTCATCCAGACCGAGTCCGGCTTTCGTCCGGATGCAGAGTCCGGTGCAGGCGCAAAGGGCCTTATGCAGCTAATGGACGGTACCGCAAGAGGGCTTGGCGTCACAAATTCATTTGATCCCGCGCAGAACATTGAGGGCGGGACTAAATATTTATCGATGCTCTTAAAAAAATATAACGGGAACGAGCAGGTTGCCCTGGCAGCTTATAACGCCGGTCCTGGACGTGTGGACCGGACAGGCATTCGAACGAATGAGCAGCTCATACAAAATCTTGAAGCGCTGCCGGAAGAGACGCAGCGATATGTTGCAAAAGTGATTCAAGCCAAGTAAAACGGCAGTATTAAGATCACGATTTTGTTTTCTGCCACGCAGGCGGAAGCAATCGATGATCTTTTTCTTTTTTGGAAAGGAGATCATTCCGCGATGTTATATTTTGATCACTGTGCTTCAACGCCGCCTTATGATGATGTCGTGCAGACGATGATGGAGGTTATGAAGTCGCAATATGCGAATCCTTCATCCCTTCACCGTGCCGGCACCGATGCTGATAAATTAATCGAACGCTCAAGGGCGCTCCTTGCGGAGCGTCTGCAAACGAAAAGAGGCAAATGGATATTTACATCAGGCGGGACCGAATCCAACAATTTAGCGATAAAGGGCGCCGCTCGCCTGTATGCGGGCCGTGGCAAACATCTTATTACGACCCAGATTGAGCATGCTTCCGTGTACGAATCGTTCGCCCAGCTAGAGCAAGAGGGCTTTCGCGTCACTTATTTGCCTGTAAGCGAGTCAGGCCATGTACGATTGGAGCAAGTAGAAGAGGCTCTTACGGAGGAGACCATCCTGGTCAGCGTCATGCACATCAACAATGAAATCGGATCGATGCAGCCAATAGAAGCCATCGGACGTATGCTTAAGCGCTATCCGAAAACCTTGTTCCACGTCGACGCGGTGCAAAGCATCGGGAAGCAGCCGATTCATATCGAGGATTGGGGAATCGATCTGCTCAGCGGATCAGCTCATAAGCTTAGGGGACCAAAAGGGGTAGGTTTTCTTTATGTCCGCGACGGCTTAACGCTGCAACCGATGCTTTCGGGAGGCTCGCAGGAGTATGGCAGCCGCCCCGGCACGCAAAATGTGCCAGGCATCGTTGCATCCCCTAAGGCGCTGCGCATGTCGCTTGAATCGATGGAGCAGCGGGAGAAGCGAATGAAGCTGCTTAAGCAAAAGCTCATTCGGCTTATAGGCGAACTGCCGGAGCTTAAGCTTAATGGCGGAGAGCCGTCCGCTTCGCATATCGTCCATTTTTCTTATCCCGGCATGAAGCCCGAGGTTATCATTCATATGCTGGAGCAGCATGATATAATGGCTTCAACCAAATCTGCTTGCTCCTCTAAGGACGACAAGCCTAGCCGCGTGCTGCTGGCAATAGGAGCAAGCCGCGAGCAGGCAACCGGAGGAGTGCGGATCAGCTTTGGGGATGAACATGAGGAGCGGGATATCGATGCCTTAGGCAAGGCGCTGCGCGCCGTTGTCTTGCAATTGAAGCCGCTTGAGAGGAGATTGACTTAAACTTGCTTTATGATCAAATTGTGCTCCGTTACGGAGATTTAATGGTAAAGGGAAGAAACCGCAATAAATTCGAGAAGCGAATGCTTGATCAAGTGAAGCAAGCTTTGCTCCCTTATGAGCATATTACTTATTTCAAATCTTTTGGACGGCTGTTTGTCAAATTGAACGGACATCCCTATGGGCCTGTTGCGGATCGCTTGAAGGATTTGTTTGGCATCGTTTCATTAAGTCCGGTCATGAGCACGGAGCTTGACCTTGAGAAAATAAGAGCAGCGGCGCTTGCCCTTATGCAGTCATTGCCGGAGCAGCCGGCTACGTTTAAAGTAAGCGCCAAGCGAGCTTGGAAGCCATTCCCGCATAACTCGCAGGAAATGAATCATTTGGTTGGGGGCTACGTGCTGCAAGCGATGCCGGGTCTTAAAGTAAATGTAAGCAAGCCCGAGGTTGAACTGCGGGTGGATATCCAAGAGGAAGCGGTTTACGTATTCTACGATGTTATACCGGGCGCAGGCGGATTTCCGTTTGCATCGAACGGCAAAGCGATGCTGCTGCTCTCAGGCGGCATAGACAGCCCCGTAGCAGGCTGGCTGGCGCTGCGCAAAGGGCTTGAGGTGGAAGCCGTCCATTTCCACAGCTACCCGTTCACAAGCGAGCAGGCAAAGGATAAGGTGATCGAGCTCGCAAAACGTTTGTCGTATTTTAGCGGGGAGCCGATCAAGCTTCATCTGGTTCCCTTTACTGAGATTCAAACGACTTTGGTGCAAGCAAAAAGCGATAACCTGATCATTACGTTAATGCGAAGGGCGATGCTGCGCATTACGGAGCAGCTAGCGGAGCGCAATGGGGCAAACGGCATCGTTACGGGAGAAAGCTTAGGACAGGTGGCGAGCCAAACGCTCCCAAGCATGAACGCGATCGGCCGGGCAACAGAACTGCCGCAGCTCAAACCGTTAATTATGATGGACAAGCATGAGATCATTCGGCTCGCGGAGAGAATCGGTACGTACGGGACGTCGATTTTGCCCTATGAGGATTGCTGTACGTTATTTTTGCCAAAATCGCCAAGCACGAATCCAAACCTTAGAATTGTTGAGAAGCTCGAGGCATTAATTCCGAATTATTCGCAATTGCTTAAGGATGCAGTAGAAGGCACCGAGCAGCTGCTCCTATCGCCTGAATTACAAACGACGGTGCAAACGGCGGGCGAGGATAGTTGGTTTTAGCGTTATACAACGAAAAAAAAGCAGGAATCCCGTTAATGGGATTCGCTGCTTTTTTGTTGAGCTTGTTTTTTCTTGCTCTTATTGGTTAATAAACCAGCGACAATCGTAATGATAATGACAAGGATTACGAATGCCCAGAAGATTAGCTGGTTTTCGAAAAATGCTTTGAACGCTTTTTCATGCGTTATCATCTTGGCAGCCGTATAAGCGAGTACCGCGGAACCGAGATATACGATCCATTCAAACCGATTGATCAGCTTGATGAAGATCGTGCTTCCCCATACAACGACGGGTACGCTAATTATTAGTCCTAGAACGACGAGCAGCGTATCGCCATGTGCTGCGCCCGCAACCGCGATGACGTTATCGATTCCCATTGCTGCGTCGGCAATAATGATTGTCCGTATCGATTGCCAAAGCGTGTTGCCTGATTTGATGCCATCATGAGCATCTTCCTGCACGAGAAGCTTGTAAGCGATCCATACTAACAGGAGGCCTCCTACAAGATTTAACCAAGGAACGTTCAGGAGCTGAACGACGAGCAGGGTGGCGATGATCCGAATGCCGACTGCACCTGCAGTTCCCCAAATAACGGCTTTCTTTTGCTGTTCCTTCGGCAGGTTTCGTGCTGCTAGCCCTATAACGATGGCGTTGTCTCCGGCCAAAATAAGGTCGATGAAAACGATGGTCAGCAGGGCGGAGAAAAACTCGACTGAAAATAGTTCCATAAGTAATCTCCCTCCTTCCAAATACAAGCAAGCTTCAAGTCAACACTCAATACGAATGCTGATAAAGATGGATTCATTTTTTTCTTTTTTATTTCGGACATATTCCCGACAGCTTGTTCATACAGCTGATAAGAGGGGGGATGCAGCTTGGACAGCGTCATTATATTTATCGAAATCGTCTTAATTAATGTATTGCTTAGCGGAGATAATGCCATTGTCATTGCCATGGCAAGCGGCCAGCTCCCGCCTGAGCAGCGCAAGCGCGCCGTATGGTGGGGGGCATTAGCTGCCGTAGGACTCAGGTGCATATTAACCTTGGTAGCCATCAAGCTGCTGCAGGTGCCTTTTTTGCAAGCGATCGGAGCCGTTTTATTGTTTTATATCGCCGTTAAGCTGCTTGCGGAGGCTGGAGGACAACAGGATTCGCATACGGTAAAAAAAGCGAAAACGATCGGTCAAGCGATCTGGACAATCGTCGTGGCTGATTTCGTTATGAGCCTGGATAACGTGCTGGCGATCGCTGCTGTCGCCGATGGCGACCCTGTTCTTATTTTGCTCGGAATCGCGCTCAGCATACCTATGATCATTTGGGGAAGCCAGATGCTCGGCAAGCTTTTGCAAAAATTTCCTGCTCTCTCTTATATAGGAGCTGCCTTGCTTGCTTATGCCGCCGGAGGCATGCTCATGCATGATCCCGGCCTCGATAAATGGCTGTTTCATGGCTCCAAAACGCTTGCAGAAGCGATTCCGCTGCTCTGCGTACCGCTTGTCATTGCACTGGCAGTTGTCAAAAAAAAGCCTATATTATAATGTTTATAGCCTGCCCCGTTTACTCAAAATATTGAGGAACGGTTTTTTTTTTGCGGATAGCCTCGCTACGTACTGGTATTTTTGCCTCAGTTCCATTAAACTAATATAGATAAAAACTGTCGTCTTTCGTCAAGATATGCGATTGGCGTTGTAAGGAGCGGAAGCGCAAATGCCTAATAACAAATATTCCGCTGGAATTATTTTGCTGTTAGCCGGGGTCGTTATTTTGTTGGGCAAGTTAGGTGTATTCAGCTTTTTGGGCGCAATCTTCTGGCCGCTGCTCGTCTTGATTCCCGGAGTGCTGTTGCATGTTCTTTACTTCGGGCGACTAGTTCCTGCGGTCGTGCTTGTACCAGGCGGAATGCTCGTCGTATATGCCCTGCTGTTTGTCGTATGCAACCTTTTTGGATGGGATAGCTTGAAATATTTGTGGCCGCTGTTTATTTTTGGCGTAGCAGCAGGCCTTTACGAATATTATTTGTTCGGTTCATCCAGACCGCGTGTTGTGCTCACGGCATCGATTGCGCTAGCTGCCGCATCGGCCGTGTTCGTTATTTTAGTACTTTTGTGGAGCTGGGGGATTTATGCGATTGCTGTTGCACTAATTGCAGCAGGTGTTTGGATGATGCTAGGCAAGCGCAGACGTTGGTAAGGGTATAAACAGGCTTTAAATAAAAAACAAATGGAGTGGATTACAAGTTATGCAAGCAAGAGAGAATTTACGGAATATCGCAATTATTGCCCACGTTGACCACGGTAAAACGACATTGGTTGACAAGCTGCTTCAACAATCAGGCACGTTTCGCGATCATGAAGCAGTACAGGAACGCGCAATGGATTCAAATGATCTTGAGCGTGAACGCGGTATTACGATTTTGGCAAAAAACACAGCAATTAACTACAAGGATTATTTGATCAACATCGTAGATACGCCTGGACATGCTGACTTCGGCGGCGAGGTTGAGCGTATTATGAAAATGGTTGACGGCGTACTGTTGGTCGTTGATGCGTTTGAAGGCTGCATGCCGCAAACGAAGTTCGTTTTGCGCAAAGCGCTTGAATCGAACCAAACGCCAATCGTTGTCGTGAACAAGATTGACCGTCCGAACGCTAGACCTCAAGAGGTTGTTGATGAGGTTCTGGATCTATTTATCGAGCTAGGCGCGAACGATGAGCAGCTTGAGTTCCCGGTTGTTTATGCATCTGCGCTTATGGGTACTTCCAGTCTTGATCCTGAGAAACAAGATGAGAACATGGAAGCACTATATGAAACCATCGTTAGCAACATTCCTTCGCCAACTGAAGATACGGAACAACCATTGCAATTCCTTGTTACTTTGCTTGATTACAATGAATACCTTGGCCGTATTGCTGTTGGACGCGTTAACCGCGGTATCATTAAGCAAGGTCAAACCGTTGCGGTTATGACACGCGAAGGCGGCAATAAACAAGCAAGAATCGAGAAACTATTTGGTTTCGTTGGTTTGAAGCGCGTTGAAATCGAAGAAGCAGGCGCTGGTGATATCATCGCGATTGCAGGTATCCGTGAAATCAACATCGGTGAAACGATTGCTGATCCACAGAAGCCGGAAGCTTTGCCTGTTCTCAAAATCGACGAGCCTACGCTTCAAATGACGTTCCTCGTTAACAACAGTCCTTTTGCAGGACGTGAAGGCAAATGGGTTACATCCCGCAAGCTTCGCGAGCGTCTATACAAAGAGCTTGAGACTGACGTTGCGCTTCGCGTAGACGAAACAGACAGCCCGGATGCATTCGTCGTATCTGGCCGCGGTGAGCTTCACCTAGGCATTCTGATCGAGAACATGCGTCGTGAAGGCTTTGAGCTTCAAGTATCCAAGCCGGAAGTTATCATCAAGGAAATTGATGGTTCGAAGAAAGAGCCTTACGAGCGTCTATTAATTGACACGCCTGAAGAAAGCATGGGCGCTGTTATGGAGAGCCTTGGAACGCGCAAAGCAGAAATGCTTAACATGATCAACCACGGCAACGGCCAAGTTCGTTTGGAATTCAGAATTCCTGCACGCGGCCTGATTGGATACCGTACACAGTTCTTGACATTGACTCGCGGCTACGGCATCATGAACAATGCTTTTGACAGCTACGGTCCACTTGCCGGTTCCGGCGTAGGCGGCCGTCACCAAGGCGTTCTTGTTGCAAGCGAGAACGGTACATCGACATTCTACGGCATGATGGGCGTAGAGGATCGCGGTATTCAGTTCCTTGAGCCGGGCACTGAAATTTATGAAGGCATGATCGTTGGCGAGCATACTCGTGAGAATGATATCATCGTCAACATCTGTAAAGTAAAACAACTGAACAACATTCGTTCCGCTGGTAAAGACGATACCGTTACATTGAAAAGCCCTCGTCTATTCTCGCTTGAGCAAGCGCTCGAGTACTTGAACGATGACGAGTATTGCGAAATTACGCCGAAGACGATTCGTCTGCGTAAGAAAATTTTGAACAAAAGCGAGCGCGAACGCGCGGACAAAAACCGCAAAAACGCACAAGCTAGCGTTTAAGAGCCGATCATTTAACAAACGTAAGGTTTTGCTCGCGCAAAGCCTTACGTTTTCTTTAAAATATAAGTGGGATTATAAGTTAAAACTTATAATCCCACTTATATTTCACAGTGAAACGATTGCTGTGCAACTAAAAAGCGGCGCAGGCCGTTTACAATGGAGAAGGAGGATTGCTGCATGCAGGCTTGGCTAAGCGATCATAAGCTGATTTCTTATTTGATCATTCTGGGCTTTACGATATACATATTCAATAAAGTGTTTCGTGCTCAGCAGAAGCTGCCGTTGTTGAAAGAAATAATGGTCTATGCATTGATAGCGTTCGGATCTTTCGTATTGATGATCTTGCAGGTGGATAAGCTGCCTATCATTCAATGTATGGGAGTAGCGGTTTTAATGATGCTCATGCTTCGGGGGCGTCAACTATATGACAAATGGAAAGGCAACAAAGCCGGCGAAAATGCTCCTCAGAATGCGGAATCAGGCAAATGAAGCTAGAGGACGCTCTTTTTAACTGGCTGCAAATTAAGCTGGTTGCGGATGCTAGGCAGGATGATCAGGCAGCCCTCGACACGCTGGTTTTTTTTGAGCAAATATTGACAGAGGATCATGGCTTGTCGAGCTTTGCCGTAACGAAGATAGACGATACGATGATTCATCTGAAATATGAGAAGGATGGCCGTTCTAAGCTGCAGCTATATCCTCGGGAGCTTGGCGAACAGCTTTTGACGGACATTGAATCAAATCCAAAATACAACTGAACTTGAAGGTGGCACATATGAGCAAGGGTTCAACAGAATTACCTCCAAGAGCGGGCTCTCGTCAACCAGTCAAAACAAAAAAGCAAAAGCCGCGTAAGAAACGCTCGATATGGAAAACATTTTTTATATTGTTATTTGCTGTACTTCTGCTCGTTGCGGCAGGCTTAGCTTATTTGGTGTTTAAAGCTGATAATGCCGTTGATCAAATTGCTGCCCCAAATGATAATGAGGTAGTCATACCTGCCGGAGAGTCTGTTAAGGAAAAAGCAGTAGCTATGCTGTTAATGGGGATTGACTCGCGTTCCCATGGCGGCGGCTTGAATACGGACGTAATGATGGTTGCCGTCTTTAATCCAAAGACAAAGTCCGCCACGCTCGTTACGATTCCACGGGATTCAAACATTGATGTGGATGGCTACAGAGCGCGTAAAGCCAATAGCTTTTATGCTGATTTTTATATGAGCGCACTTAAGAAGGATATGAGCAAAGAAGCGGCTTATGCAGATGCCAAACAAGAGGTTCGCACCGTAATGGGCAAGCTGTTCAACATCGACATTAAATATTCTGCCGTTATTAATTTCCAGGGGTTCGCAGACGTCGTGGATGCGCTGGGCGGCGTGGATGTAAATGTAGATATGCGAATGAAGTATAAGGATTCCGCTGACGGCACGAATATTGACCTGAAGGAAGGCTTTCAAGAGCTGAGCGGAGAGAAGGCGCTTGATTTTGTCCGCTACCGCAAATCGAACAACGGCAAAAATATGTCAAGCGACTTTGAACGAAATGCAAGACAGAGCCAAGTCATTGGCGCTCTAACAGACAAATTGAAATCGTTTGACGGCGTAACGAAGCTTGGTTCTGTTATTGAGGCAGTTGGCAATAACTTAACGATGGATATGCCTTCGAAAGAAATTAAAAACATGATGGCTAAATATGTGGGTATGGGCCGCGATGATATTACAATCATTCCGCTTGAAGGAACATGGAAAAGTCCTTATGTATATTTAGATGAGACGAAGCTTAACGAAGCCCGGGCTGCACTGCAAGCAAAATTGGCTGAATAACCGTAGACTGCAACTAATATTATAGCTATAATAAAGCTACAGAGGCCAGTTTATAAAACTGTTCAGAAGGAGGTCATGCGAATGACCAATGCCGAATCCATAAGATCCGAGCAACCGATCGATCAATTGCTGAAGCAGCCAATCGTTCTACTGCATGAGCTAAATGCGGTATCTGACAGTGTGACCTCGAGCATTATTGGGAGCGGGGACGCGATGGACCATGACGCGTGCTTGTCCACTGCCCTTGTGTGTATCAAACCAAATAAGAACGTTGCTGCGAACAGCTTGGATGTACAAGTTTTCGCAGCCATGAAGAAAGCCTAGTGATCGCTCACTAGGCTTTTTGTGTCTTCAAGGGGGTCTTTACAATTTCTTATTCAACGCAGGAGCTTGCTGCGATTCTGGCCCAATCGGCTTAACGTCACGCGGTATCTGCGGAATGAGTCTTCCTATGATATCGGCCATTTCTTCTGCAAAGCCGGTGATTGGTTTGCCGCGCTTGATGTCAGCGCCAATTTCATTGATTCTCTGAGAGAGATCCATATCCGCAGTAACGAGAGCGTCAATGCCGTATGGATCTTTGTGGAAGGCTTCGGCGACGGAGTATTTAATCGTACCTACTCTTGATCGATCCAGCTTGCTATCCACATCGATGCCAACGATTGCAGTATTGCCGAACACGACGCAATGTGCGTTCGTTACACCGTGAACTCCTTTGGCCAACTGCTCCAGATGTGCCGCAACCTGCTTCGAGTCTTTTATTTCCTTTTTCCTCGGCGCAGTTTGTTGTACATGGACTTTGCCATTATTTCGTGGAGAGGGTGATGTCTCATTACGTGCGACGGTGCTGCACCCTGTCGCTACAATCGCAACAATGATCGCTGAAGTTAGCCATTTGAACATGTTTGCCACCTCTTTTTTATCGTTGAAAAATCTAAAAGTCACCTGTCAATCATAGTCTACCCGCAGCAGCGAATTGCTATGTATGGCCTCTAATGAATATCCAACGCCGGGAGGGTTCTCATGAAAAAAATATTCGTGCTCGATACAAATGTGCTGCTTCATGATCCGCAAGCGATTTTTGCTTTCGACGATAATGAAGTCATAATTCCCGCGGTCGTGTTGGAGGAAATTGATTCCAAGAAGAGGTTAGCAGATGAATTAGGGCGTAATGCCCGTTCAATCTCCCGTCTGCTCGATAAGATGCGTGAAAAAGGCCATCTGCATGAAGGCATCGAGCTTCCGAGCGGCGGCATACTCAAGGTGGAATTGAATCACCGCAGCTTTATGCGCGTGCAGGAAATGTTTGGAGAAATGTCAAACGATAATCGGATTTTGGCGGTCGCGCTGAATTACCATATAGAGCAAGAGAATGAGCCGGAAAAGCAAAGCATTGTCCTCGTAAGCAAGGATGTGCTCGTTCGCATTAAGGCCGATGTGCTTGGATTGCAGGCACAGGATTATTTATCGGATCGAGTCGTCGTCTCATCCGACTTCTATACGGGGTATATGACCCTTTACGTACATCCGGCAGTCATTGATGAATTTTACACCTACCGCTTCTTGACGGTGAACAACCTGCATTTGAACATCCGGTTAAATCCGAATGAATTTGTTATTTTACGCGATGAAATGGGTACTTCAAAATCAGCGCTGCTTAAGGTAAGCCAAGATGGAGCGAGGCTTGAGCCGTTATTTTTAAGCAATGATCCGATTTGGGGCATTACGGCCCGCAATGCTCAGCAGCGCATGGCGCTTGAGCTGCTCCTAAATGACGATATCCCGCTTGTAACCCTCACAGGCAAGGCTGGCACCGGAAAGACGCTGCTGGCGCTTGCGGCGGGCCTTCTGAAGACGGAGGATGAGCATAAGTACAAGAAGCTGCTTATCGCAAGACCGGTAGTGCCAATGGGCAAGGATATCGGCTATTTGCCAGGTGAGAAGGAAGAGAAGCTGCGTCCTTGGATGCAGCCGATTTATGATAATTTGGAATATTTATTCGATACGAAAAAAGCAGGCGACATCGATAAAATTTTGATGGGAATGGGAAGCATTCAGGTCGAGGCGCTTACCTATATTAGAGGAAGGTCCATTCCTGGACAATTCATCATTATCGACGAGGCGCAAAACTTAACGAAGCATGAAGTAAAAACGATCGTATCACGGGTAGGCGAGGGCAGTAAAATCGTCCTCATGGGCGACCCGGAGCAAATTGACCATCCGTATTTAGATTCCATCAGCAATGGACTTACGCATATTGTGGAACGGTTCAAAAACGAGGGAACAAGCGGCCATATGACACTTGAGAAGGGCGAGCGCTCTAAGCTTGCACAGCTAGCCGCTGATTTACTGTAACTAGCTCAAAGCAAAAAGCAAAGAACGAGTCTTAGAAGCGATTCTAAGGCTCGTTTTGTCGTTTTAAGCCATATAGGACATAAGTGCTCCTTTTAGCGTGAAAATTTCCTGTATAAAGGTCCATTTGCTGTTACTATAGTAAATGACATCGATATTTTCCCGTCCGCTTGGTTCAAACGGCTCATTCGCTGTTGCTTTTGTATATTTCCGCTAATTACCAGCAGCCTATAACAGGTTCATTTGGACAAACCTTGAAATTATTGTTATCCTATTTTTAGTAGATTCAAGGATGAAAGGAAGAACGCTGTGACTCCCAGAAAATATGTGCCGTTTATTATCGGTGCGTTACTGTTAGCAGCACTATTGCTTATCCCATTCTCGCGTGATGCAAATCCGACAAGCGTCGGAAAGCCGGACGGGAAATCGAATATACAGCCCGCGCCGGGAGAGCTTGTCATCGATCAGCTTACCGAAATTTATGTAAACGTTTCCTTGCCTAATTCGCAGTTTCTGCAGCTGCAAGATTTAAATCGGAATTTTATGATGAAATATCCTCATATACAAGTAAAACTAACGAATGATCCGTCCAACGGCCATGCATATGACGAGTGGGTGGTTCAGAGCGAGCAGGGGGAAGCGGCAGACATTATGCTTCTCGATAATGGCTGGGTAAGGCCGTTTGCCGTGCGCGGGTTTCTAAAGCCGGCAGACAGCATGATGACGGGTGACACGCTCTCCGATCAGATGCCTGGGCTGCTGGAACCGCTCAAATGGAACGGTTATTTATGGGGGGTTCCGAGGGATGTGAATCCATATGTGGTTGTATGGAGCGGATCTCTGCTGACGGAAGCAGGGTTAAAAGCGCCGCCAAATGATTTTGGAGCTTACCAAGCTGCTGCTGCGCGCATTATCGAGCTCCATCCCGAGGCAAGCATAGTTAACTGGAGCGCAGGGGATTTAATGCAGCAGCTGATATGGCTTGCCGCATTTGATCCGAATCAATCAAACCTGCTGAACATGCAGCCGTTAAATGAGAAGCAGGTCGCGCAGCTCGAATGGATGCAAAAGATGGAAACGTATATTAGCCGCTTCGAGAATAGCGCAGTCGATCAATTAACGGTTTCATTTCAGGGCAACAATTTGCTGGCTGCCATTATTCCTTGGGATGATTACGAGAACCTGAGCGAAGGGCTAAGGAATAAGCTTGTCGTGGATCGAGAAAACATTTATTCCCCATGGCTGAATGGACACAGCTACGCGATCTCCGCCAACAGCGAGGCGGAAGAGGAGGCGATGCTGTGGATCAAAGAAATTACGGATGTGAACAACCAGCAGACGACCTACGACCGATCGGGCCAGCTGCCGGCAAGAGCGTCTTTGTATTCGTTCAACAGCTCGCTGCAGACGGATCAGGTCCAAATACCGCCTGCATGGTGGAAGAAGGTGCTCATTGCGAAGCGGGAGGGAAATGAAATGCCGCTGCCTGATCCGATGTGGCCTGAGAAATGGCAGCACAGGGAGCAGATGTGGAAACATTTTTCCGAAGGGACATTCCAGCTGACTGCCTATATCGAATCGCTCAAAGCGCAAGTAGATTAAACGAAAAAAGCCTGCCCCGTTTTGACCCGGGACGGGCTTCATTTGCTTTTAAGAGGTGGAATCAGCGACTTGGTCAAAGCTTAAGATTCAGCTTTATCGTCAGCTCGCCGTCAGACATTTCGACGGAGTCCGCCTTTAGGAAGGATACGATTAGATCTGGATAAAAGCCAAGGTCAAATTCCTTCTCCAAAGCTCGACGGGTAGTATCGGGCAGCGCGAAGCCGTTAAAAAGTAGCTCATCCACATGAAAGAGGATTGCGTTTTTTGGTTCATTTTCTACCGTATAATGACCGGCGACTTTTATTTCCATATTGCCTTGCTTGCCTTGGGCAACGACTTTGCCGTCAACGAATTCAAACGCAAAATTGTTGAAAATGTCATTTTGCTCGCGCAAAAACGCGTTCAAATCATTCTCAGGCACACGTATCGTGTATTGAAAGCCCTTGATTTCAAGCAGCTGCTTGTTATCCTGAATCCAGGTCGGCAGCTTCTTCATCGCTTTGGAAAGCGCGCGGAAATATTGTTTGACCACGTCGATTCCTGCGGTATCCCAGTAAGAGGTAAGCTCCTTCATCAAAATACGGATGCGGTCGGCATCGGACCGGCCTGACAGCTGTGCATCCAGCTGTTTTTCTAGAGCCACTACACGTTCTCTTTGCGTCCGCAGCTGCTCCTCGATCGTGTTCAGCTCGTCTTGCCTTGTCTCAAGCTTCTGGTAGCCTTCCTTCACCTTCTTGTATTGCTCGACGTATGTATTCAAGGTATGCTTGTCTTGCGTAAGTATAATTTCTGCATAATCCAGCATTTGAAACAGCTCCGATAATGAATCAAACGATAAAAGCGCACGGAACAAAAAATCGCGATCTCCCATATAATAAGCGCGCAAAACGCTTCCAGCCTCGTCCTGCTTGTCCGAGATTTGCTGCTCCTGTAGATGAAGCTGCTTCTCCGTATCCGTCATTGTAAGCGTAAGCTGCTGCTTTTGCTCTTGAATGCGGACGATTTCTTTATCGATTTCCACGACGGATAAACTTTTTTCAAGCAGCGAATGCATGTCCTCCTCATCAACCGGCAGAGGCTCTGCCATAACGGGAAGCCGAATCAGGAGCAGTGCAATTAGGAGCATCACCGTGGCTGCTATGGAATTACGACTACGCTTGGCTGTCAATGTCAACGGCATCGTCCCTCCTCAGCATTCATTTTATGCGGCAATCCATTCTATTATATCTTACATTTGGAAAAGGATGAACCTTATGATGAAGGAAAACCCGCTTGCTGTCTCTATTGCGGCAGCTATTGCAGATTCGGAATTCAAAGGCTGGCCTATCGACCGTGAAGGGAAAAAGCAGCTGGTTAGCTGCATTCCCTTTCATCGCTACATGAGCACTTGTTTATATGATACGGATTACGGTTATTACCGCTCGGGGCCAATCCGCGTAGGCAAGGAGGGCGATTTTTATACAAGCTCGGGAATTGGACATGTTCTGGCTGAGGTTGTTGCTGGCTGCGCAATTAACTACAGCGAATCCGTAGGCGAGCCTCTGAAGCTTATCGAGTGGGGGGCGGGTACGGGGCGGCTTTCTGCACAAATTGCGGAGGCTGGCGCCAAAAGGAGCAGCGAGTGGGCAGAGCGATTCCAATCCATATTGATTGAGGATCATCCGGCGCATGGACAAGCAGCAAAGGAAGCTTTTGCCGAAATAAGCGATACGCTGAGTGCTGAGCCCTTGCTTGCTTCATCGGACGAGGCTTGGGACGCAAGCTGGCTGAAGCAGCCGGCGCTTGTGCTCGCAAACGAGCTGCTGGACGCTTTTCCCGTACACCGCGTGCAGCGGGTAGACGGTGAGCTGCTTGAAATAGGCGTTGCTGGCGATGAGGTGCAGGGCTTTTATGAAGTCTGCATGCCGCTTACAGATTCACGGATATGCGGTTGGCTTGAGCGAGACGGCATTCAGCTGAGAGAAGGACAAAGGACGGAGGTTCATGCAGCGGCAGCAGCGTTCCTTAAGCGGCTCGGAGCGGCAATGAGGACCGGACGCCTAATTCTAATCGATTACGGGCATGAAGCAAGCGAATATACCGCGGAGCATCGCATGCTCGGTACGCTAATGTGCTATTGGCGTCATCAGGCAAGCGACAATCCCTATGTACGGATCGGGGAGCAAGATATGACCTCACATGTCCCGTATACGTTTATTCGTCATGAAGCGGAGGAGAACGGCTGGCGCGTTGCCAGCTATTCGACTCAAAAACAATTTTTGATCGAAAATGGCGTTCTGGAGCTCCTCCAAAACGATTACAGCACCGATCCCTTCAGCAAGGCGGCGAGAATGAACCGATCCGTCAGGCAGCTTCTGCTGAGCGACCAGATGAGCGAAACGTTTAAAGTGATGATTTTGGACAAAATATAACGCGGACAAAAGAACGGTGCCACTCCTAATGGAGCTGACACCGTTCTTTTGTATGGCTTAAACGCGAAACGAGCTTTGCCGTCAATGACAGCAAAGCTCGTTTTCACTTAGCTTAAGTATATGACCTGCCTAGGCGAATCTTCTGTGGCGCCTTTGTTAGAACGGCAAGTCCATCTTGAAGACCGACCAATACGTGAAACCCACGAATGAAATGATCATATATCCCCAGAACATTACGATGTAAGTTCTTTCGGAGAAATTCAAGTAGCCCAGAAATACGAAAGCGACGGCTTGTGCAAAAAATAAAAGCGCAAATTCCGTCATATGGCCTGCAAAAGCCATTAGTCCGATTACCAGGGTCCAAAAGCCAAGTACCCGATACATGCGTGCCATGATGACATCCCCCTTTCGCTGCGACCCGATTTTCTAATGATCATTATAACGTTTGGCGAAATAAGTGTAAACCAAAAACGGTGACGAAATCGCAAATTTTTTATTTAAGGCCATTCCTACATACGAAGTCTAGATATAGTTTGCTCAATAATAAGAGCTAACATGTATGAGTAATTGAAAATTTGGTTATACAATTTAGTATCCAATAGATTCTATGAACTCTACCAAGGGCATAGAGATAAAGTAAGCGCCTTTACGTTAGGAGGTTTTTGTTGCATGACAGCAGTCAGACAAGATGCGTGGAGTCCGGACGACGATCTAATACTCGCCGAGGTTACACTACGCCATATTCGCGAAGGAAGTACCCAGCTTGCCGCTTTTGAAGAAGTAGGCGAACGAATCGGGCGGACGTCCGCAGCATGCGGCTTCCGTTGGAATAGCTGCGTTCGTAAACGGTATGAGGATGCAATCCAAATTGCAAAGCAGCAGCGCCAGAAACGAAATTATTTGAAAAAACAAACGATTGTCGCAACGCCGCATGTATCATCGATTGCCGTTTTTGAAACGGATGAGCGTGGTTTCAAGCAAGAAAGCAGCTCGATCGAGGAAGGGTTGTCCGTAGATGCTGTTATTCGTTTTCTCCGTGGATGGAAGACGACCTATCAGGATTTGACGCGGCAAATCAAATGGTTTGAGAAGGAACTGAAAGACAAAGAGGATGAGTTATATCGTTTGCGCGACCAGAATGAGAGATTGTCCAAAGAGGTCAATAATGTTCAAACGGACTACCGCGCAGTAAACGATGATTACAAGACCCTTATTCAGATTATGGATCGTGCAAGAAGGCTGACCGTGTTAACGAATGATGACGAGGCGAAGCCTAGATTTAAAATGGATGCAAACGGCAATTTGGAACGTATTGAATAAGTTATAAACCGAAAATGTGAGAGGCTGGCCATTTGTAATGGCTGGCCTCTCTTTTTAATGAATATAAAAAAATAAGATTTAGTCGCTTCATGATCAGTTGATTTTTTTTCGCCAGATTTGATACGATGATTGGAAAATAGCGGGCAGCCGGTGCTCGGGAGGAATAAAATTTGCGAATTGATGTAGTAGGCGGGGGATCGCTTGGTCTGCTCTATGGGGCGAAGCTAGCAGATGCGGGCGCTGATGTCACGATATGGACGCGCAGCGAGAAGCAAGCCTTGTTGGTTGCGGAGCAAGGAATCAGGCTGATTGAGCTTGGCGGGACTAGCGAACGGTTGATACGCGTGCGAAGCGAATGGATGGAGCGCGCGAGCGAACGGAGATGGATGAAGGACCAAAATCTTAAAAAAGCAGATTATCGTTGGGTGCTGCTGACGGTCAAGCAAACGGATTTGGATGATCGGCTGTTAGAGAGACTAGCCCAGCTGACAAACAGCCCGATAAATGACGGAACGGCAATGCTGTGTTTGCAAAATGGGATCGGCCACTTGGAGCAGATCCAGAGCAAGCTTCCGAACATGCCGCTGCATGCGGCAGTGACGACGGAGGGAGCTAAACGTCTTGATTCTCGAACGGTGGAGCATACCGGCAGGGGACAGCTTTGGCTGGGCAAGTGGGGAGAAAACGGGCGTAAAGAGAATGAATCTCTCGTTTTCCCGCAAAATATGTTGGTTTCTATGCTGCAATCGGCAGGATTTGCCTCTTTTCTGTCGAATGATTTGGAGAATCGGATTTTCCATAAACTTCTTATTAATGCGGTCATCAATCCGTTAACGGCGATTTTTGATGTGGAGAATGGACAGCTTCCAGAGCATCCAATCCGTGAAAAGCTAATGCGCGAGCTGTATGCGGAATCCGAGCTTATCCTTGTAAACGCAGGTATGAGCATGCCTAAGGACGGTTGGCAGCTCATTATCGATGTTTGCAGGCAAACCAGTCGTAACATTTCCTCCATGCTAAGCGATGTTCGGGCAGGCAGGGTGACAGAAATAGATGCGATTAATGGCGGAGTTGCCAGGCTAGCTGGGAAACAAGGCCTTGAGGCACCGCTTAACAGAGCCATAACGGAACTTGTACAGGCTCTGCATCCGAAGCTGAATGGGAGGGAGTGAAAGACGTTGGAGATGATAGTGAATAGCATCAAACATGCATACGCGTATTTGGCGGTCATTCCAGTCATACCTTTCGCAATCATCTTATTTGGTTATGGGGCTTATATTCAGGATCGAAAGAAAGCATTCCGACTGGCCATGGACGTTACGACGGCATTATTAATCGGGTGCGTAGCTGTATTGTTCGATATTTTATTTGGCAGCAATTTTGGTCTCTACGGCATATTGTTATTTATGCTGCTAGGAGGCGGACTGCTCGGCAATGCGCAGTTCCGCAAGCGAGGCGCTATCGACGGCAAAAAGATTTTCCGAACGATTTGGCGGCTAAGTTTCTTCTCGATGAGCTTGCTCTACGTCGTATTCATGTGTATTTTCATTGGCAAATTGATGCTGACCGCATAATCTACATAACATCCATTAAAACGCCTCTTATAAAGAAGAGGTGTTTTTGCTTTGACGGACGGCTTCACCTTTGTGTACAATTAAAATGTTCAGTTTACTACATTTTAAGTCGCATAGACGACTATCAAGCAGGAGGTTACAGGCTGCGCTATGAGAACAGAAACTTATTCATTGCCAAGCGCTCAGCCTTTGACAGAGGCTTATATACACCGCACTGATGACCGTATCGAAGCATTGTACGGCTATCACGCGGGAGCGGAGCAAGATTGGGATAGACGGTTTAAACGTTTGGAGCAAAGCAGCCATGTGAGAGCTGAGGCTGCCGAAGTTGCGCGAGCGCTTCGTGCTTACAATGAGGCGGCAGGCGCCGCGCCTGAAGTGTTCGCATCGATATCAGCGATTGCAGAAGGTGCGCCGGTTGTCGTGGGAGGTCAGCAAGCCGGCTTATGGACCGGTCCGTTGCTCGTCATACATAAGGCGGTTTCCATTATTGGAGCGGCTAAATCTGCGAGCGAGCAGCTAGGACGGACAGTCGTACCGGTTTTTTGGGTCGCTGGCGAGGACCATGACTGGGATGAAGCCAACCATGCTTATGTACTGACTGCCGAGCAGGAAATGCGGAAGCTATCAGCCGCACGGCCAGAAGGGGCGCGCACCTCAGTAAGCCGCACCACGATTTCAGAGGAAGCGTGGACGGAGCTGCTGGCTGAGCTCGAGCAAGCGCTGCCGCATTCGGAATTCAAGCCGTTGCTGCTTGAGGAATTGCGCCAGATGTCGCAGAAAGCGAAGTCGTTATCGGATTTATTCGCTATGATTTTAAGCCATCTATTTGGTAAGCAAGACCTTGTTCTTCTGGATGCTGACCATGCTGTGATCCGCAGCTTGGAAGCGCCTATGTTTAGAAAGATCATAGAAAAGAACGACGATTTGGAGAAGGCTTATCTCGCTTCCGCATCTAAAGTCAAAGAATTCGGGTACAGCTTGCAGGCTGACGTAACGCCCGGCAGCGCGAATCTCTTTCTGTTCCACTCGGCAAACGGCGATGAAAGAACGCTTCTTCATAAGAAGGACGGTCTATTTCAAGACCGCAGAGGCCAGTTGTCGTTAACGGAAGACGAGCTGCTGCAGATTGCGGATGAGCAGCCAGAGCAGCTCAGCAATAACGTGCTGACACGGCCGCTTATGCAGGATTATTTGTTCCCAGTGCTCGCTACGGTGCTTGGTCCCGGTGAAATTGCTTATTGGGCTTTGACTGGCGAAGCATTCCGTACGCTTGATATGGAAATGCCGATCATCGTGCCTCGTATGTCCTATACGTTAATAGAAGGAACGGTAGCTAAGCATATGGACAAATACGAGCTTTCCTTCGAGGATGTCATGGAGCGCTTTGAGGAACGCAAGAGCGCATGGCTGAAAGAGCAGGACGGATTGTCCATCGAACAGCAATTCGAAGATGCAAGGCAGCAATTCGAGCAGCTATACAAACCATTGCTTGATTTGGCAACAACCGTTCAGCCTTCACTTGCTAAGCTCGGAGACACGAATATGCAAAAAATCGTCGAGCAGATCAATTACATGGGCTCGAAAACCGTTGACGCCTTCAACAAACAATTCGAAGCGTCCACTAGGCAGCTTGATCGTATCCATCACTCCATTAAGCCGCTGGGTAAGCCGCAGGAGCGGGTGCTTAATATGACCGCCTATTGGAATCGATATAGCTTGAATTGGCTAGATAAGCTGCTAGAAGCGCCGTACAGCCGCGAAGGCGGACATGAAATCGTTTATTTGTAAAATAACAGGAGGTTATACGGAATGAGTGCAATTGAAAAAAGCATCGTAGCCGATATGTCATTGGCACCGGATGGACATTTGAAGATTGACTGGGTTGCAGCGCATATGCCGGTTCTGAATACGATCCGCGAGCAGTTCGAGAAGGAACAGCCTTTCAAAGGGCTTAAGGTTACGATTGCGCTTCACTTGGAAGCAAAAACGGCATACCTGGCTAAGGTTGTCAAAGCGGGCGGCGCTGAAGTAACGATTACCGGAAGCAATCCATTGTCAACGCAGGATGATGTTTGTGCCGCACTGGTGGAGGATGGCATTACTGTATTCGCCAAATATAATCCAAGCGCTGAAGAGTTCAAGGCGCTTAACATTAAAGCTCTAGAGTGGAAGCCTGATCTTATTATTGATGATGGCGGAGACCTTGCTACGATTCTGAACTCGGAGCATCCAGAACTTGGCGAGAACCTTCGCGGCGGAGCGGAAGAAACGACGACTGGAATCATTAGGCTGAAAGCGATGGAGAAGGACGGCTCCTTGAAATTCCCGATGGTTGCGGTAAACGATGCGTATTGCAAGCATTTGTTCGATAACCGTTATGGTACGGGCCAATCGGTATGGGATGGCATTAACCGGACTACCAACCTAATGGTCGCGGGCAAAACGGTTGTCGTTGTCGGCTATGGCTGGTGCGGCAAAGGCGTTGCGATGCGGGCGAAGGGGCTTGGCGCGAATGTCGTAGTAACCGAGATCGATGCGATCAAAGCGGTTGAAGCTTACATGGACGGCTTTGCCGTTATGCCGATGATTGAAGCTGCTAAGGTCGGAGAGTTTTTTGTGACGGTTACCGGCAACCGTGACGTTATCCGCGGCGAGCACTACGAGGTTATGAAAGACGGAGCGATTATCTCAAACGCAGGGCATTTTGACGTTGAGGCGAACAAGCCAGAGCTTGCTGCATTATCGGCTAGCGTGCGTACGGTCCGTCGCAACATCGAAGAATATAAGCTGCAGGATGGCCGCAGCATCTATTTGTTAGCAGAAGGACGTCTTGTTAATTTGGCTGCCGGCGACGGACATCCAGCGGAAATTATGGATATGACATTCGCGCTTCAAGCCGTTGCTCTAAAATATGTGAACGAGCAATACAAAGCGATCGGAAGCAAGGTCGTTAACGTGCCTTATGAGCTTGATGAGCAGGTAGCGCGCCTCAAGCTGCAATCGCTTGGCTTTGGCATCGATAAGCTCACTGATGAGCAGGCCGCTTACTTGGACAGCTGGAAAGAAGCAGAATAATGAATTGGGAAGCCGCGATCAATCGCGGCTTTTTTTTGTTTTGTAACCTTTTATTCCCAAACCGCGTCTAGAAGTGAAACGGTAAGGGGGGATTATTTTGTACAAACAGACAAAAAAATATTGTACTTGGGTTATTTTTATTTTGTTGATTGGGTTGTTGGCAGGCTGTGCCTCGTCAAACTCCAATGTTGCAAGCGACAAAGCGGCAACGGAGTCAGCGCCAATGGAGGGCGCCAATGCTGAAAGCAGCAGTGAATCCATCGCGGATAAAGCTGCGACTGATACTGCCGTGACAACTGGAGGAGAAAGCGATACGGCTGCAGGCGGCGGCTTTTCTTCTGAGACTGCAGCGGGTGCAGAGGGCTTTAACCAGAAAATTATTTATACCGCTGCGTTAAGCATGCAGGTAGATGAGCTGGCAGAAGCCGCAGCTTCGCTTCGCAATGCGATTCACCAAAGCGGCGGATATATTTTGCAATTTCAAGATACAAGGCATGAAGGTGAAATCGGTTCTACTTATACTATAAAAGTTCCGGCAGCCGGATTTATGTCATTTATCGACCGGATCGAGCTTATCGAGCATAAAACATTTGAAAGAAATATCGGCGGCAAAGACGTATCGGATGAATATGTGGATCTTGAATCCAGGCTAAAGGCAAGGCAGCTAGTGGAGACAAGGCTGCTTGCGATGATGGATGGGGCTGTTAAAGCGGATGATCTATTGAAATTTTCAGCGCAGCTCTCGGAGGTACAGCTCGAAATTGAGCGCATCAAGGGACGAATTCGTTATTTGGATAATAACGTAGCCTTCTCTACTGTGGAGCTGCGCCTGTACCAAACAAACCAAGAGCTGAAAAAAGAAAATGTAGAGAAGCCGAGCTTGGGCGGCAGAATGTCAGATGCGATAACAGGCAGCACGAAGGTCGTATGGGATGCCATAAACCTATTGCTCATTGTACTGGCGGGGGCAGTACCGGTGGCAGCAGTTATTGCAGTCATTGCTATACCTGCCGTTTGGATTTACCGGAGGAAGAAGAAGGTGACCAAGACGAACAAAATGCCGAATTCAGATGAGGAAGGGCAGCCGCCAACCGTTTAAAGATTAAGAATCATTAATACTATGAAATATTTTAGAAAAATCCTGCTCTTGGAGCAGGATTTTTATTTTAGGTGGCGAACTATTGTATCTTAGTGGGGAAAAGTGGGGCAAAGTGGTGGATACGGGGGAAGGGGTGGGTCGAAGTCATGTTTATGGGTGAATATCAACATAGCATTGATGAGAAAGGCCGCATCATCATACCTTCGAAATTCCGCGAATCACTAGGAACCTCGTTCATTGCTACCCGCGGTTTAGACAATTGCTTATTCGTATATCCCATGAGTGAGTGGAGCGTTTTGGAGCAAAAATTAAAATCATTGCCGCTAATGAAATCAGATGCGCGTGCTTTTACCCGGTTTTTCTTTTCCGGTGCTACCGAATGTGAGCTTGATAAACAGGGAAGGGTAAACATACCGGGCCATCTTCGCGAATATGCGAAGCTGGACAAAGATTGCATGGTGCTAGGCGTCTCCAGCCGCGTAGAAATTTGGAGCAAACAGAACTGGGACGGCTATTATGAGCAGTCGGAGCAAACTTTCAACGAAATCGCTGAGAAGCTCGTCGATTTTGATTTCAACTTCTAGAATGGACAACAAGAATGGGAGGGCTGAGGCGTGTTTCAGCATATTACAGTACTTTTGGAAGAAGCGGTTGACGGTCTAGCTATTAAGCCGGACGGCATCTACGTCGATTGTACGCTTGGAGGGGCCGGGCATAGTGAGCTAATCGCGTCCCGATTAGGCGAAGGAGGGCGGTTAATCGCATTCGATCAGGATGACTGGGCGCTGGAAAATGCTCGCGTTAGGCTTGCTCCATATATGGATAAAGTAACGCTGGTGAGAAGCAATTTCCGTGATTTAGAACAGGAGCTAAGAGGATGCGGCGTTCCTATGCAGGACGGCATCCCGCAGGTGGACGGCATTTTGTTCGATCTAGGCGTATCAAGCCCGCAGCTTGACGAGGCGGAGCGCGGCTTCAGCTACAATCATGACGCCCCGCTTGACATGCGCATGGATCGGGAGGGTGACCTCACTGCTCATGAAATCGTCAATACATGGGATGAACGTGACATTTCCCGCATATTGGACCGCTACGGCGAAGAGAAGTTCGCTCGCTCCATCGCAAGAAACATTGTGAAAGCGCGAGAAAAGGCGCCAATCGAGAAAACAGGCGAGTTAGCCGAGCTAATCAAAATATCGATTCCGGCAGCAACTAGGCGTACGGGCGGACATCCGGCCAAGCGCTCCTTCCAAGCGCTACGCATCGCAGTAAATGATGAGCTAGGCGCAGAAGAAGAAGCACTGGAGCAGGCGATTCGCTGCTTAGCGCCCGGCGGCCGAGCATCCGTTATTACCTTCCATTCATTGGAGGATCGCATTTGCAAGCAAATGTTCGCGAAGTTTGTGGAGAAATGCACTTGTCCGCCCGACTTTCCGCTATGCGTTTGCGGCAACAGCGGGACGGTAAAATTAGTGAACCGCAAGCCGGTAGTGCCTTCCGAGAGAGAGCTTGAGCTTAATCCGCGCGCAAGGTCTGCAAAGCTTAGAGTAGCAGAAAAATTGTAAGAGGGGGATTTGAATTGGCGTATGTGAATGGCAATTTGGCGCTGCAACCTAAGCGGAAGCAGGATCAGCAAACCGTTATTAAAGAAACGAAACGATTGGTTAAAACTCGCAAATCCTTACCGGTTCAAGAAAAGCTGTTGTACATGTTCACCGTATTAATGTGCGTTGTAGTTGCTGGTGTCATTATTTTTCGCTACGCGCAAATCTATGATATGAACCTCGACATTAAGAAGCTGAACAGCGACTACCAAACGATGAATATTGAAATGGAAGATTTGAAGAAGCAGGTTGAAATGCTAAGCGATCCTGAACGCATCCGTAAGCTTGCCGAGTCGCAAGGAATGGTTAGCTCGCTTGAGGGCGGAATAACGGTAACGACTAACGACAAAGAGTTGAAAACGGCAATGAGTGATCAGGGTGAATGATGATGAAAAAGAGAATTAGATTGCGGACACTGTTGTTTGGAGGGGTAATGACCCTCCTTTTTCTCATTTTAATAAGCAGAATCTATTTCGTGCAGGTGGTAGAGGGCGCGAAGTACTATGATCTGGCGAAGAAGAGATGGTCAGCTGCGGAAGAGATTGTCGCTAAACGCGGCACGATTGCCGATCGAGCGGGAAATGTGCTGGCGATGGACACGATCGCCTATAATGTCTCGGTTAATCCCAAATTGATTAATGAAGAGGATCTGACGGAGGATATTGTTGACGGCTTGAACGAAATACTTGGCATTTCGAAGGATGAGCTTCGGAAAAATGTAACCGCCAAAAAAGACGATGGTACATACGTGGTTAACCGGGAGGTGCGTAAAGGCGGCTGGCAGATCGACAAAACGCATGCCGATAAAATCAAAGAGTTTCGTGAGAAGTTGTCCAAAGAGAAGAAGGTGACTGATGTCGGCATTGAATTGGCGGAAAGTTTGAAACGCTATTATCCTAGAAAAACTTTAGCTTCGCAGCTAGTTGGATATTTGGACCGGGAAGGCGCAGCGATGACTGGCGTAGAAGCTTTTTTCAACGATCAGCTAAGCGGCACTAACGGCTTTATAAAGTACGAGAAAGACGGAAAGCGCGTGCAGCTCGCTGGGGGCGATGTGGAATATCAGCCTGCCAAGGACGGCCAAAATATTAACTTGACTATCGATAACGATATTCAGTTCTACGCGGAGGAAGCTCTGCTGGATATTGTGAAAAAGTATGCGCCTAAGAGCGCGACGGTTATTGCAGCAGATCCGGATACGATGGAAATATTGGCCATGGCCAATACGCCGCAATATGATCCGAATGAATTTTGGAAAAACAATTCGAACTCCTATAATCATGCGATCAAATCCTTGTACGAGCCAGGTTCAACTTTCAAAATCGTAACATTGGCAGCGGCAGTGGAAGAAGGCGTATTTAATCCGGAGGAGATGTACAAATCAGGCCAGATTAAAATTAAAGGCATTCCAAAGCCTATTCGCGATATTAAGCGCGAGGGCTGGGGGACGATCTCTTTTTTGGATGGCTTGAAATATTCCAGTAACGTTGCATTCGTCAAGCTGGGATATGAGAGATTAGGAGAGCAGAAGCTGAGAGATTATTATACGAATTTCGGCTTCGGACAAAAAACGAACATACAGCTTGGCAGTGAGCTTACCGGTTCCATTCGCTTTCAGTACGCGAGCGAGATTGCGAATGCAACGTTCGGACAAGGTGTATCCGTTACGCCGATCCAGCAAGTGGCAGCCGTTGCGGCTGTTGCGAATGGCGGCAAGCTCCTTCAACCGCAAATCGTTAAGAGCATCACCGACCCGACAACCAAAACGACAAAGACAATCGAACCAAAGGTCGTTCGTCAGGTGATCTCGGAGGAAACATCGCGCAAGGTCGGCGAATATTTGGAGCAGGTAGTATCCGATCAAGAGAAGGGTACCGGTAAAAACGCCTATATCGAAGGCTATCGGGTTGCGGGAAAAACAGGTACAGCTCAGAAGGTAATCGACAATAAATATTCCACAACAAAGTTCGTCGTTTCGTTTATCGGATACGCACCTGTTGATGATCCTAAAATTGTCGTATATGTCGTTGTGGATGAACCCAATGATCCTACCGTCGGTGGAGGAAGGGTTGCTGCTCCGGCGTTTAAGCAAATCGTGCTGAAGAGCTTGCGCAAAATGGGCGTAGCGCCTAATTACCCTACGCAGACGGATGACGTGAAGAAGGAAGTTTCGATAACGGTTCCTAAAGTAACCGCGCTTCCTATTGCGCAGGCAAAGGCTGAATTAAAAGCAAAAGCGATGACGTTCGAACAGGTTGGAAACGGAAAGACGGTCTTGCAGCAAATTCCAGCGGAAGGCTCATCCGTTCATCCGACTCAGAAAATCTATTTGATTACCGAGCAGAAAGAGAAGCTGGCAATTCCGGATTTGAAAGGCGTGTCGCTCCGTGACGCGCTGGAAATCACCTCGCTCATAGGCATACGCCTTATTCCGGATGGGGAAGGCTTTGTTGTATCCCAGAAGGAAGAGACGTTAAATAACGTAAGGGTATTGAGCGTCAAGCTCGCTCCGCCGCTTGGCGCAGACGGGCAAAAGGATACGGCAGGGCAAGACTCGGATGCCGAAGGGAAAGCAAATGAGGACGATGCAGATACCCCTCAGGGTGATTCCGAACCTGGCGGGAAAGCATCAGATGATGCCGCCAACTCTGGCGGAACGACGAATGCAAGCAGCAACCCCAGTACCAACAACAACGCCTCTGGCGAATAAGCAATAATTAAACACGGACGAAGGCGGCTGCCTTCGTCTAAAGCTTGTTCTATCCTCCGCTTGTCCCGAATAATCTGGGAATGAGCGTCATTGAGCGCTCCTTTCGAAACAGTCAAGCGGAGGGGGAACAAGTTGTGAAGGTATCCAATGTAACGGTCAGGCGACGTTTATTTATCGTACTTATATTGGCGGGAATTTCATTTCTTGCCTTATGTATCAGACTAAGCTATGTACAGTTGTGGCAAGGCGAGGAGCTGGCAGATAAAGCGGAGAACTCATGGCGGCGCGATATTCCGTACGTTGCTAAACGCGGAGAGATTGTGGACCGCAACGGGATACAGCTCGCCTACAACGTCAGCTCTCCAACTGTCTACGCGATTCCTGTACAGATCAAAGATCAGCAGGCGGTTGCAGCCGCGCTTGCCCCGCTGCTGGACATGTCGCAGGAGACGCTCTTCAACAAGATCAAAAGAGGGAAAATGATCGTAAAGCTTGGGCCAGGCGGCCGAAAGATTACGATAGACAAGGCGGAACAAATCCGCGCGCTGGATCTTCCTGGCATCGTTGTTGCCGAAGATAACAAACGGTTTTATCCGTATGGCAGCCTTGCTGCGCATGTGCTCGGTTTTACGGGAATCGACAATCAAGGCTTAACGGGCATTGAAGCCAAATACAATACCGAGCTTAGCGGCATCGGCGGCAGCGTATCTTTTTTGTCTGACGCAGCCGGCAGGCAAATGCCGAATTCGTCGGATACCTACGTCGAGCCGAAGGACGGGCTTACGATGCAGCTTACGATCGACAAGCAAATTCAGACCGTCATGGAGCGAGAGCTTGATCAAGCGATGACGAAGCTGCAGCCGGACGGCATTATCGCCATAGCGATGGACCCGAATAACGGAGAGATTCTCGGAATGGCAAGCCGTCCGACGTTCGAGCCGGATAAGTACCGCGAGGTGCCGACGGAGGTTTACAACCGCAACTTGCCGATTTGGATGACCTACGAGCCGGGCTCCACCTTTAAAATTATTACGCTTGCCGCTGCTCTGGAGGAGAAGAAGGTAGATTTGAAAAACGAACGCTTCTTCGATCCCGGCGCTATCGAGGTTGGCGGTGCAAGGCTCCGCTGCTGGAAGAAGGGCGGACATGGCAGCCAGACGTTTCTGGAGGTAGTTGAAAATTCATGCAACCCCGGCTTCGTAACCCTTGGCCAGCGGCTTGGCAAAGAGAAGCTGTTCGATTATATTAAGAACTTCGGCTTTGGCACAAAGACAGGCATCGATATAGGCGGCGAGGAAAACGGGATTTTGTTCAAGCTCAGCCAGGTCGGACCGGTTGAGCTAGCCACGACAGCGTTCGGCCAAGGGGTGTCGGTTACGCCGATCCAGCAAATTACAGCGGTATCTGCCGCCATTAACGGCGGAACGCTATACAAGCCTCATGTAGCGAAGTCTTGGATTAACCCAGAAACCGGCGCGACCGTAGAGACCGTCAAATCAGAGGCCGTGCGCAAGGTTATTTCGGAGGATACTTCGAAGCAAGTGCGCGAAGCGCTTGAGAGCGTAGTGGCGAAGGGAACTGGTAAAAATGCTTTCATCGACGGTTACCGCGTAGGCGGCAAGACGGGTACTGCGCAGAAGGTTATTAACGGCCGTTATTCACCGAATGAGCATATCGTTTCCTTCGTAGGATTTGCTCCGGCGGATGATCCGCAAATCGTTATTTACGTAGCGGTCGACAATCCGCAGGGAATTCAGTTCGGGGGCGTTGTCGCAGCGCCGATCGTCCGCAATATTATGGAGGACGCTTTGTCGATCTTGGAAGTGCCTTCCCGCGATAAGCAGATCGACCGGATCTATAAGTACGGCGAAACTCCGATCGTGACGGTGCCTAATCTGGTGGGCAAAACCGTGTCGGATTTGTATGAGGATCTGAACATGAATTTTAATCTAACGTCAGCAGGCTCGGGAAAAACGGTTATCAGGCAAGCTCCCGCTGCCGGAACCCGCGTTGACCGCGGTTCAACGATTCGGATCTATTTGGGCGAAGACGATAATATATCCCACTCCCATTGACTATAATGGTAGTTAACGAGGGTGCTGAGGGCGGCATATCGATGCTCCGTCAGCGCTTAAGGGAGGAGTGGGGCAGATGCGTTTAAAGGATGTTGCGGAGCTGCTTGCAACCGCGCGGCTCATAGGCGATGGGGAAACGGAATTAAGCGGCATCGAAACCGATTCACGGAGCATCAGCGAGGGTCAATTGTTTATCTGCCTAAGAGGTCACACCGTTGATGGCCATTTGTTTGCGCCTCAAGCAGCCGCGGCCGGGGCTGCTGCGCTTATTGTGGAGCGGCCGCTTAATTTGCCGCTTCCGCAAATTGTAGTTAGGGATTGCCGGCTTGCAATGGCAGTCATCGCCAATCATTTTTACGAATATCCAAGCCACACGCTCAAATTAATCGGTGTCACGGGCACGAACGGCAAGACGACAACCACGTATTTGATTGAGCAAATTTTGAATGATCAGCATAAGCCAACCGGCGTGATCGGCACGATAGAGCGTCGTTACGCAGGGCTTTCGTTTCCGATGACGAGCACGACCCCCCAGACGCTGCAGCTGCAGCGTTATCTTGGGGAAATGCGCGATGCGGGCACGAAGTATTGCGCAATGGAAGTATCGTCTCATGCGCTGGAGCAAGGCAGGGTGAAGGGCTGCCGTTTTCGGACGGCGGTGTTTACGAATCTGACGCAAGACCATCTGGATTACCATGAAACGATGGATCGATATGCGGCAGTGAAAGGCTTGTTTTTTTCGAGGCTGGGCAATGAGTATACGGCTGAGGAGAGCGAGCGTTCCTATGCTGTTCTAAACGCGGATGACGCCGCTGCCGCAGAATACGCGGAGCTGACGGCATCGGAGGTGGTGACCTACGGGATCGATAAGGAGGCGGATGTTCGCGCCTCGAATATTCGTATTACGGCGCAGGGAACCTCTTTCCATGTCCAAACCTTTCGGGGAGAGACGGACGTAACGCTTCAAATGGCGGGCAAGTTCAATGTATACAATGCGCTTGCCGCAATTAGCGCCGTGCTTCTTGAAGGGGTGGAGCTGGAGGCGATTGCCCGCAGCTTAAGCGCGATTCCCGGCGTTCCTGGACGCGTTGAGGCAGTTAATGCCGGGCAAGCGTTCGCCGTGATCGTCGATTACGCGCATACGCCGGATGGTCTGGAAAATGTGCTGCGGGCGATCGAGCAGTTTGCCGAGMAGCGAATTATCTGCGTATTTGGCTGCGGAGGCGACCGGGATCGGTCGAAGAGGCCGCTAATGGGAAAAATTGCCGTTAAATATGCAGACTACGCGATTATTACTTCGGATAATCCGCGCACGGAGCCGCCGGAGCTTATACTTAAGGATATTGAGGATGGTCTTATTAAAGGTAAAATCGATCCTTCCACATATGAATTACTTGCCGACCGGAAGGCGGCAATTCAAAAAGCGGTTGAAATGGCAAGCCAAGGCGATGTAGTATTGATTGCGGGGAAAGGTCATGAAACCTACCAAGATATCAACGGAGTCAAATATCCTTTTGATGATCGAAAAGTAGCGAAAGAAGCGATAAGGGGAATCATACATTGATTAAACGTACGATCAAGCAAATTGCCGAAATGAGCGGCGCAAGATGGAATGGAAGCAATAAGGAACTAATGATAACGGGTGTAACGACTGACTCGCGGCAGGCTGCTGCGGGCCAGTTGTTCATTCCGCTCGTTGGCGAGCAGTTCGACGGGCATGCCTATTTGGAGCAAGCCGTTCATAACGGAGCGGTAGCTGCGCTATGGCAGAAGGGGCGCGAGGTGCCGGAATCGATGTCCGACGTGCCTCTCCTCATCGTAGGGGATACGCTCGTTGCTTTGCAGCGGCTTGCGTCCGCCTACCGAAGCGAGTTAGTCGTGCGCGTCGTTGGGATAACGGGAAGCAACGGCAAAACAACGACAAAAGATATGACGGCTGCTATTCTCGGAACCTCTTATAAGGTTCACAAGACGGAAGGCAACCTGAACAATCATATCGGCTTGCCGCTGACCGTGCTTCAGCTTGAGGAGGACACGGAGGTAGCCGTCCTTGAGATGGGCATGAGCGGCTTCGGCGAAATCGAGCTGCTTACGAAGATAGCGCAGCCGGATGCCGCGATCATTACTAACGTTGGCGACGCCCACCTGCTGCATCTGGGCTCGCGCGCTGGCATTGCCAAAGCGAAGCTGGAAATCGCTCTTGGCTTAAGCGAGGATGGCTTGCTGCTTTACAACGGCGACGAGCCGCTGCTCGAAACCGAGCTTGAGCGCTCCGTGCTGCCGGCTGGCATCGTGCGCCGCACCTTTGGCTTAGCTGCGCATAATGAATGGTCCGCTGCCGACATCGTCATTGAATCGGAAGCCGCTTCGTTTACAGCGATTTATAACGGAACGCCAAGCGGAATCGGGACCGTGCGAATTCCTGTGCCCGGTCAGCATAATGTCAGCAACGCGCTTGCCGCGATCGCAATTGGACGCTTCTTCGGCGTTCCGGCTGCAAAGATCATCGAAGGCTTAAGCCACTTGAAGCTGACAGGCATGCGTATTCAGCCCGTACGAGCTTTTAATGGCGCGATGCTTTTGAACGACGCCTATAACGCAAACCCTACAGCTGTTCGCGCGGCGATTGATCTTGTCGAGCAATTGGAAGGTTATACACGCAAATGGATCGTGCTTGGCGACATGCTGGAGCTCGGGCCGGATGAGCAGAAGATGCACTTCGATGTCGGAGCTTACATTACGCCTAGCAAAGCCGATGCGGTCCTTACGTTCGGACCGGTCGCGCAGCATATCTCGCAGGGTGTGAAGTCGCAATTTCCAAGCGCTTCTGCGAATGATGCGATTCGTCATTTTGAAGAGAAAGATGAGCTTGTACAGTGGCTGCGCAATCAACTTTTGCCAACGGACATCGTCCTTGTAAAAGGTTCGCGCGGCATGCGGATGGAACAGATTGTCCAAGCTTTGGAAGTGGGGTGAGGAAATGGACATGATGGTCATTTTATTTTCGATAGGCGCCTCCTTCTTGCTAGCGGTTTTGCTCGGACCATTGTTCATTCCGCTGCTACGCCGCTTGAAGTTTGGCCAGCAAATTCGTACGGAAGGCCCGCAAAGCCATCTGAAAAAAAGCGGAACGCCAACGATGGGCGGCATCATTATTATGATTGCGCTCATGATTGCCTTTCTGAAGTTTTCCGATAAAACGGCGGAGTTTTGGGTGCTGTTGACGGCTTCGCTCGGCTTTGGCTTAGTAGGCTTTCTGGATGATTACATTAAAATTGTTTTCAAAAGATCGCTTGGCCTCACGGCTAGGCAAAAGCTGTTCGGCCAGCTGCTGTTCTCCATAATCGTGTGCGCGATGCTCTACAATATGCACCACAGCACCGAAATTACGGTGCCGGGCACAAGCTGGGGCTTTGACCTAGGCTGGTTCTACTACCCGCTAGTCGTCATTATTATGTTCGCAGCAAGCAACTCGGTTAATTTCACCGACGGTCTTGATGGCCTGCTCGCGGGCACAAGCGCAATCGCCTTTGGCGCATTCACCGTTGTCGCGCTGCAAACGTCGGCACATGAATCAGCGGTGTTCTCTGCCGCTATGGTCGGCGCTGTGCTAGGCTTTCTCGTATTCAATAAGCATCCGGCAAAGGTGTTCATGGGTGACATGGGCTCGCTCGGCATTGGCGGCGGGATTGCGGCAGTGGCGATTTTGACGAAGACTGAGCTTCTGCTTATCATTATTGGCGGTGTTTTCGTACTCGAAATGCTTTCGGTTATTTTGCAGGTAGGTTCATTCAAGCTCAGAGGCAAGCGCATTTTCAAAATGAGTCCGATCCATCACCATTTCGAGCTGGTAGGCTGGTCCGAATGGAAGGTCGTTACCGTGTTTTGGCTCGTTGGATTAGTGCTTGCAGCAATTGGACTTCTTTTTGTTATATAATTGAGACAAATGTAATGAAAAAGCGGCTGCCGATTTATTTGGGGCCGCTTCATGTATCCATAGAAGGGACTGTCAGTTATGAATCATCCGGCATCTTATCAAGGCCGCCGAGTTGTCGTACTAGGCTTGGCTAGAAGCGGGGTTAGCGTAGCGAAAGTATTTCATCAATTAGGCGCTGACGTCGTAGTGAACGACATGAAAAAACGCGAATTATGCCCCGAAGCGGACGAATTGACTGCTTTGGGCATTTCTGTGCTATGCGGCTACCACCCAGACGATCTAATTACAGAGGAAACGGCGCTATTGATTAAAAACCCCGGCATCCCGTACACGTCTCCGCCTGTGCAGAGAGCGGAGGAGCTTGGCGTTGAAGTCATTACAGAGGTAGAAGCGGCTTACTGGCTATCTCCTGCCCCGATCATAGGCATAACAGGCTCAAACGGCAAAACGACGACGACGACTTGGATCGGCGAAATTTTAAGCACTGCGGGCTTGAAGCCCATCGTTGCAGGAAATATCGGCCGTCCGCTCTGCGAAGCAGCCCAGGAGGCAACGCCGGACCAATGGATCGTTGCCGAGCTCAGCAGCTTTCAGCTTAAAGGGACGAATGCCTTTCGCCCTCATATCGCGCTATTGCTAAACATTGCAGAGACGCATCTGGATTATCATGGCGATATGGATGACTACGTCAATTCCAAAGCCAAGCTGTTCGATAACCAAACCGAGGATGATGTGGCTGTCGTTAACTGGGATGACCCGGAATGCAGAGCGCTATCCGAATTTCTCGTCGCGCAGCAGCTTCCGTTTTCCCTTTATGAGCGGCTGGACACAGGTATTTATATTGAGCCGCCATATGAGCTGGATGTCGTTGATTCGCAAGAGCAGGAAGCGGCAAAAAATAGACAGATCGTATTCCGACAAGGAGAAGATTCGGAAATAACGATTTTGCCAGTCTCCGAGCTTGGCATACCAGGGCGTCACAACGCTGCTAACGCGCTTGCGGCTATTGGAGCCAGCTTAGCTGCAGGAGTTGCCCCGGATCAGCTTATAGCGCCGCTCAGGGAGTTTGATGCCGTAGAGCATCGGCTGGAGTTCGTGCGCGAAGTAAACGGAGTCAAATATTACAACGATTCCAAGGCGACAAATCCAGTCGCGACTACGATTGCGGTTCAATCCTTCGCAGCGCCGATCGTGCTGGTAGCTGGCGGGCTTGACCGCGGCTCTGATTATATGGAGCTTGTTCCTTTATTCCGCGAACGCCTCAAAGCGCTCGTTACATTTGGCCAGACAAGCGAGAAGCTGGCCCGGGTTGCTGAGCTAGCAGGTTTAGGCAAGATAGAAATCGTCGAACCTAGTGAGGACGCCGAATCCGTCCTGCGACAAGCGGTGAAGCAAGCAGCAGCTATAGCTGAGACAGGTGATATCGTGCTATTATCGCCTGCATGCGCTAGCTGGGATATGTTTGCCTCATATGAGCAAAGAGGGCGCATTTTTAAAGATTCGGCGCATACCTTGTAAGTAGGGGGCATGTCCCTACTTTCCCATGCTAAGAGGTGTGTTCGCTATGGCCAAAGCGCGTTCTGCCCCGGATATTTGGATGTTGTCTGCAATTGGGCTCATTCTCGCAATCGGGTTGATTATGGTATACAGCGCTAGTGCAGTGCTAGCTTTTCATGAATTCGGCGATCGTTTCTATTTCGTGAAGCGCCAGGTTATATTTGCCGCTTTAGGTGTAGGTGCGTTACTATTTACAATGAATACGCACTATACCGTATGGAAAAAGTGGGCGCCGATGGCGTTGATTGTTTGCTTTGGACTGCTGCTGCTCGTTTTGGTTCCCGGTGTCGGCGTCGTGCGCGGCGGTGCCCGCAGCTGGCTCGGCATCAGCTCCTTCGGCATTCAGCCTTCGGAATTTATGAAGCTGGCCATGATCCTGTTTCTATCGAAGTGGCTCTCAGAGAAGCAGCAGACGATTACGCAATTCACGAAAGGGCTAATGCCGCCGCTTGGTTTAGTGGGACTAGCCTTCGGCTTAATTATGCTTCAGCCCGATCTTGGAACCGGTGCGGTTATGGTAGGCGCATCCTTGCTGCTTATCTTTACGGCTGGCGCTAGAATGGCTCATTTGGGCGGGCTGGCGATGATCGGTGTTGTAGGTTTTATCGGACTGGTTATCGCAGCGCCGTATCGCTTGAAAAGAATAACGAATTTTCTTGATCCATGGGCAGATCCGCTAGGCGGGGGCTATCAAATCATTCAATCTCTGTACGCGATTGGGCCTGGCGGATTAGTAGGGCTTGGCCTTGGCATGAGCCGTCAAAAGTTCAGCTATTTGCCGGAGCCGCAAACCGATTTTATTTTTTCGATATTAGCGGAGGAACTCGGCTTTATTGGCGGAGTTACGCTCATCTTATTATTTTTAATCGTTATTTGGAGAGGCGTTCGTGCAGCCATTGCCGCGCCGGATACTTTTGGCAGCTTGCTTGCTGTTGGCATTACCGGCATCGTCGGCGTGCAAGTGCTCATTAACATAGGCGTCGTCATCGGCATGATGCCAGTAACGGGCATAACGCTGCCGCTCGTCAGCTACGGCGGTTCGTCGCTTACGCTTTTATTAACGGCACTGGGCATTTTATTGAACATCTCTCGATATTCGAGGTGAGGGTGGATGCCTGATTGGATTGGCCATTTAGAACATAATGAATTCAAATGTCCGGCTTTTGATCGGTTTGCAGCTAGCTTTCACGCGGCTGCGGCCTTTCAAGCCGGATATTGCTGTCGATATGGAAGGTTAGATTTTCATACGGCTTACATTCGAAAAGTACAGGCTGTTCTCGTTAGCTCGAATTCGGCAGCGGGTAATGCTTGAGAAGTATAAACGGGATAGACGCAAAACTTTAGCCAGCACGATTTGCCTCAAGCAAATCAGATATCATCCGATTCGGGAACGGTCCGTTCAATATGGGCCATTGTCACACAAGAGCCTATAAGGGCATAGGATACACTATATTCGTGACCGTCGCCCGAAAGGAGCGGTTGTTGCAACAAAACGATCCGGCTGCAGCGTTTTAGAGCTTGCAAACGGAGATCAGCGAATCGTTTCATTATCATTTATTCAGCAAGTCATGTGCATGCGATCGGGTTTTGCTCTGCAATTCCTAAACGATGCGTACAAGGCAGGTTTTGCCCTGCAATCCTTAAGGAGGTTCAACTAATGGAAGCATTTAAAGCGGAATTGGAACAAGCCAATCTTGGCGAAGTTTTGTATAACGTACCGCTCTCGAACTATACAACATGGAAAATCGGCGGTCCCGCTGATATATTAATCCTCCCTCGGAGCAAAGAAGAATTAGTTGCTGCGGTTCGTTTGGTGCAAAAGCATCAGCTGCCCTGGACTAATTTAGGCAGAGGCTCAAACATGCTGGTGAGTGATAAAGGCATTCGCGGCGTTGTGATTAAACCGCACAGAGGGTTAGATTACGTGCGATTTGAAGGATCGCTGGTGATAGCCGGCGCTTCGTATTCATTAATTAAGCTATCAGTCATGGCGGGTAAGGAAGGTCTGACCGGACTTGAGTTCGCGGGGGGAATTCCAGGTACGGTAGGCGGAGCCGTCTATATGAATGCTGGCGCGCATGGATCGGATGTGTCACGTATTTTTAAGTCAGCTGAGATTGTACTGGATACAGGAGAGTTGGTACGCTACGAACGAGATGACATGCATTTTTCTTACCGCCATTCGATTCTGCATGAGCAAAAGGGCATTGTCGTTGAGGCAACACTCGAGCTGGCAGAGAAGGATAAGAAGGAAGTCCTCGCTGTAATGGCCTCTTACAAAGAGAGAAGATTGAGAACGCAGCCGCTGCAGCTTGCAACAGCAGGCAGCGTGTTCCGCAATCCGCCTAATGATCACGCCGCTAGACTTATTCAAGAGGCGGGACTCAAGGGTGAAAGTCTCGGCGGGGCGCAAGTATCGGAGCAGCACGCCAATTTTATCGTAAATACCGGGCAAGCGACAGCTGAAGACGTTCTCGCCCTCATGACTCATATACAAAGCACCGTTCAGGACCGCTTCGGCATCCTGCTGGTGCCGGAAGTATTGGTGGTGGGTGAGCGGTAATTCGGAGGTGATACATTGGACAAATTGGTGATTGAAGGTGGGAAACCTCTCTCAGGAACCATAGTTATCCAAGGAGCGAAAAATGCCGCTTTGCCGATTCTGGCTGCCAGTCTGCTGGCCGATGGCACAACAACGATAGATCACGTGCCTGATTTGCTAGACATCGATGTCATGCTGAACATTTTACGCGAATTAGGATGCCGCGCCGAGCATTCGGGAGGTACAGTCGTGCTGGACACTGAAACTGCACATACATCCCACGTGCCGGAATCGTTAATGAGACAGATGCGCTCTTCTATTTTTCTAATGGGACCTTTGCTGGCTAGGTTTGGAGAAACGCAGGTTTACCAGCCTGGCGGGTGTGCAATTGGCGAAAGAAAGATTGATCTGCATTTAGAGGGTTTAAAGGCGCTTGGCGCAGAGATAGAAGAGCTCGGCAACCGTATTATTTGCCGGGCGGATAAATTGCGGGGCGCCGACATTCATTTAACTTTCCCGAGTGTTGGCGCTACGGAAAACATTATGATGGCCGCTGCTCTGGCAGAAGGCCGAACAACGATCACTAACGCCGCGCGTGAGCCGGAAATTCAAGATTTGCAGCGTTTTCTAAATGCAATGGGCGCGAAGATTATGGGTGCCGGAACCGACACGATAACGATAGATGGGGTACAGTCGCTAACACCATGTCGTTACAAGGTCATTCCCGACCGCATAGTAGCTGGGACGATTATGGTAGCTGCCGCCGCAACACGCGGCCATGTGACGCTCCAAAATACGCAACCCGCTCACTTATCGTCCTTGATTCATGTTCTGCGCCGGGCAGGTGTTCAAATCGTTGTCGACGGTGATATAATTAAAGTTGGCAGTGCTACCAGACCCAAAGCGGTTGAGAGAATTGTAACCTCTCCGTACCCGGCTTTTCCTACCGATTTGCAGTCTCAGGTTATGGTGCTGCTTACGCTTGCTGATGGAGTAAGCGTATTGAAGGAAACGATTTTTGAAGGCAGACTTAAGCATGTGGATGAACTGTCACGTATGGGTGCTGACATTCGCGTTGATATGAACGCCGCATTCATTCGTGGCGTGCCGAGGCTCTATGGAGCTACGGTGGAGGCGACCGACCTACGAGCGGGCGCGGCCCTTGTCATAGCAGGTCTAGCAGCGCAAGGAAAAACGGTCGTTGAGCAAATTCATCACATTGACCGCGGCTATGAGAAAATCGAAACGATGTTGTCTAGGCTTGGTGCGCGCATATCGCGATATTCTCCGGTGCCTAATAACTAATACTATGCGCATGAGCTGCAAGATAGAAACAGCCGGTACGCTATTGATGCTGAGCGAAAGCGAAGGCATGGAAGCTAGCCGGATGTTTTTTGGGGAAAGAAGGGACAAGTTATGAGCTCGCAGATGCCTGTACTGAAGGAACCTAATCGAAAACGAATGGGCAGCCGAAAGCTGTTAACCATACTTATTCTATTGTTTGTTGCTCTTTTGGCGGTATTATTTTTTAATTCCTCTATCAGCAAGGTTTCAGAAATACAAATTGAGGGTACAAGATTTGTTACAAGTGAGGAAATAAGCAAAGCATCCGCGATCTTGGTTGGCGATGCGTTTTTCCGGACTTCATCATCGACGATCAGAGAGAGAGTGCTGACGCTTCCGCAAATAAATGAAGTAAAGGTCACAAAGGTTTTCCCGGGCCTTGTGAAAATTGCAGTGGCGGAGTTTCCGGTGGTGGCATTCGAGCTCTCCAAGCAGGGAGAAATGACAGCGCTCTTGTCTAACGGGACTACCGTTGAAGCGGAAAGCGACGTTATGCAGCTTGTGGACAAGCCCGTGCTCTCCGGCTGGACGGACAATAATCCGGTAAAGGCAGAGTTAACGACGCAGCTTGGCAAAATAACGACGAAGCAGCTCTCCGATCTATCGGAGATTATCCCTTATCCATCATCCGCTTATCCCGATCGCATAAGGATATATACGCGAACGAAATTTGAAGTGATTACGGCCGTCTCCGTTCTTACGGAGAAGATCGAGGCGCTGAATGCTGTAATCGAGACGCAGGAGCCGGGGAAGATTACGATGCTGCTTGCGGATACATATGTTCCTTTTCAGAGCGATAGTCCAGAAAATATGGACGCTGATCAAAAAGAGACTACTCAATAGCTTCAAAGAATGGTAGAATTTTATTTATCGCATTCAAACTCGATGGGGCTGGATAACATTAGGAAATATAGAGTGCCGCAAGGGGCGGGGCTCGACAAAAAGCGAAAATACTACGAAAATTTTGTTGAAAAAAGAGGGAAAATATTAAAAGCGTTGAATAAGTAGGAAGACCTTGAACAAGTGAAATATTAATTTTTATTTGAAACGGAGGTGCCGCAGGATGAGCAGTAACGACATCATCGTCAGTTTGGACATCGGTACATCCAAAGTTCGTGCTATTATTGGTGAAGTAAATAATGGAGCCATTAATATTATTGGAGTTGGATCTGCCGACTCAGAGGGTATTCGCAAAGGAGCAATTGTAGATATTGACCAAACCGTGCAGTCGATCCGCAATGCAATAGAGCATGCAGAGCGCATGGTAGGCATTCAAATATCAGATGTTTACGTAGGAATTCAGGGCAACCATATCGCACTGCAAACCAATCGTGGCGTCGTTGCAGTATCCAACGAGGATCGTGAAATTGGGGAAGAAGATATTGAACGAGTACTGCAAGCAGCTAAGGTAGTAGCGCTCCCGCCAGAGCGTGAAATTATTAATTTAGTACCAAAACAGTATTTGGTTGACGGTTTGGAAGGTATTTCCGACCCACGAGGTATGATCGGAGTGCGTCTCGAGGTTGAGGCGACCATCGTCACGGGGACGAAGACTGCGATACACAACCTGATGCGTTGTGTAGAGAAAGCAGGCCTTCGTATTTCTGGTGTCATTTTGTTATCATTAGCGTCAGGTGTCGTTTCACTGACCAAAGATGAGAAATCAATGGGCACTGTACTTACGGATATTGGAGCAGGCTCATGCACGATCGCCATTTATGACCAAGGCGGACTAGCTGCTACATCGACGCTTCCAATCGGCGGCGAATATGTAACTAACGATATTGCTTATGGCTTGCGTACGCAAAGCGATCAAGCGGAGAAGATTAAACTGAAATACGGATGCGCGAACGTGCTCGACGCGGCCGAAGATGTGAAGTTTAAAGTAACTCGCATGGGGAGCAACGTGGAGAAGGAATTTTCACAGGTTGACCTTGCCAGCATTATCGAACCGCGCATGCAAGAAATTTTCCATCTGGTTCGTCAAGAAGTACGTCGACTCGGCTATGGGGAAAAGGTTAACGGCTACGTCTTAACCGGTGGCTCGGTGTCGATGCCAGGAACGCTCGCTTTGGCCCAGACAGAGCTGGAGTCTTCCGTTAGAATCGCACTGCCTGATTATATCGGAGTAAGAGATCCGGCTTTCAGCAGCGGTGTTGGCATGATCCAATATGTGTCGAAATATATGGGAGCTCGAGGAACAGGAGCAGTGAAGAAAACGGCAAGCCGCAAAGCAAGTCCAGCAGCTTCAACTAAACCCGGTATGTTCGAGCGGATCAAAAGCATGTTTAATGAATTTATTTAAAAATATAAGATAATATAAGATTCACCTCTATACGATGCTTATATTTTACCGCGAAACGTTGCTGCACAGTATCAATGATACTGTCAGCAGTTTACGCTTGACTGGGGGAAAATGAAGATGTTGGAATTCGACTTTGAGCTTGAACAGCTTGCTCAAATTAAAGTAATAGGTGTAGGCGGTGGCGGTAGCAACGCCGTTAACCGCATGATCGAAAATGGTGTTAAAGGCGTCGAATTCATTACGGTGAACACGGACGCACAAGCGCTTCATTTGGCTAAATCCGAGCATAAGCTGCAAATCGGCGACAAGCTGACACGTGGTCTTGGCGCAGGGGCTAACCCAGATGTAGGCAGCAAGGCTGCCGAGGAATCCCGCGAAATCATCATGAACCAGCTTAAAGGCTCGGACATGGTATTCGTTACGGCTGGTATGGGCGGCGGCACAGGAACAGGCGCAGCGCCAGTCATTGCTGAAATTGCCCGTGAATGCGGCGCATTGACAGTTGGGGTTGTGACGCGTCCATTTACTTTTGAAGGACGGAAGCGTTCGGGACAAGCTGAGCTGGGCATCGAAGCTCTCAAAGAAAAAGTAGATACGCTAATCGTTATTCCGAATGACCGTTTGCTTGAAATCGTAGACAAAAAAACGCCGATGCTAGAAGCGTTCCGCGAAGCGGATAATGTACTTCGTCAAGCGGTACAAGGCATCTCCGATCTCATCGCTGTACCTGGTCTGATCAACCTCGACTTTGCAGACGTGAAGACGATCATGACAGAGCGTGGCTCCGCATTGATGGGTATCGGTATCGCAACCGGCGAGAACCGTGCCGCTGAAGCAGCTCGCAAAGCGATTATGAGCCCGCTGCTTGAAACGTCGATTGACGGCGCTCGCGGCGTTATTATGAACATTACAGGCGGAAGCAACCTTTCGCTTTATGAAGTGAATGAGGCGGCTGAAATCGTCATTTCGGCGTCTGATCCGGATGTAAACATGATCTTTGGTGCTATCATCGATGAAGATTTGAAAGACGAGATTAAAGTAACCGTTATTGCTACAGGCTTCGAGCATAAATCGGCTGCAGCTCGCCGTATTCCGCAGCAACAGCCTGAAGCGACGGATACAAGACAAGCAAGCACCGCTAACCCGGTTAAGCCTTTTGGTTCCAACAATACGTCTAGTGACCAACTAGAAATCCCAGCATTCCTTCGTAATCGCCCACGCAGCGATCGCTAGCATTTTATTGCTTCACGCCCTACCAGTTTAACTGGCGGGGCGTTTTTTTTATTTGGCAGGAGAGGGGCGGCAGCGTGTGCGTGCTTACAGGCCGAGCTCGACGTGTGGATAGGCTCGAACGGGAGACGTAAGCGCATAGATGTGCTTACAGAGCCACAGCAGCTCGAGATAGTACTCTATAAGAACCTAGATGTGCTTACAGCTGAGAATAGCTTGTGGGCAGGCTCGAATGGGAGTCGTATGCGCACATGTGTGACAGCTTCAGCGTAACTCGAGATTGAGCGCTTATAGAACCTATGTGTGCTTACAGGCTAAGATTATCGTGCAGGTAAACTCGAATGACAGATCCATAAGCATAAATATGAGCTTACATAGATTCGAGAAACGCCGCTTGCCGTTCGGGGTTTATTTTGTAGCAGCGGATTCTTTTTGTTCCGTTGCCCGCTGGCAGAAGCATTTGTTTTTGTACCATGCTGTGCAGCAATTTTTGAGCATCTCTTTTTTTGACTTTTAAGAGAGCGATGACGTCGGATGGGCGGATAGGATAATCCAAACAGGCTGAATATTTTAATATCTCTAGCTGCAGGAATTCCTCTGCGCCGGATTCATGCTTTTTTCCAATCAAGCTCTTGCCAACAAATTGTTGAAGGAGCTGCTGGCACATGTGCGGCTTATCTTTGATGTCGTCATAGGAGAAGCGCAAAACGGTCCAACCGTCGAGGACCAGGTGGTTTTGGCGCATGAAGGAATCAGAAAACGGCCAACGAGTCATTTCTGTGGAATGTGCGCGGCAGCCATCGAGTTCAATGGCGAGCTGCAAGCCATCTCTTAAATAGGCAAAATCCAAATAGCACGTACCATCACGAAAGCCGGAAACCTCATACTCCGGATACAACCCGTCCAGCTCCTTAAAAGCGGGGTACCAAACCAATTCTACAAATTTCTTCTCAGCATGGCCAAGACCCTGCTCAAGCCTTTGCCTACTTTCCCCCTCGCGTGATTTCAGGTTTACTTCCAGCCAACGGTCGTAATCAGAATGAAACGACATGTATACTCGCCTCCTCCATAAAATAAAAAAACCGCCTACTTCGGGAAAAATCCCGAGGCAAGCGGCGTGCTTCACTGCTTTATTTCTATAATTGGAATCATACTCTATTTCCGAACGCTGAACAAGCAAGATAACCCCGTTCTTTGATTCATCATTTACCGCTGTTCGCAAACCAATCAAAACGACAAAAACAACCATCAGCCATTCGTATTAAAAACAGCCACTTCAAGAGAATTCTCTTCACAGAAGAAGGGCGTTGCAAAGCTCCCAGCAACCAAAGCGTTTCACCATTATATAGCTTTGATTTAAAACCTGCTTTTTGATTCAAGGACGCTTTCCTAACCATTCAAATTGAAAAGTCAAGCAAAATAGCAGGCGGTTTTTATACAGATACTCGACAAAAAAAGATATGTCATGCTGTCATGAATAGACAGACTTTGAAATAGGATTTTAATATACTAGTCTCAATCGTTCTCCCGGGTGCCGGCTGCAGGCCCGTTTACCGCCAATGCAGGAAGGTGACCGAAGTGGCTATTTATGTGGATGTTATGTTTTTGCGAGAGCTGCTTGTTGATGGTGCTATTCTATTAACTTCCGCGTGGGCTCGTCATCTTAAACCACGGCCTTGGCGGGTGTTATTGGCTTCTGCTGTCGGAGCTTGTTATGTCGTTTTAATGCTTTTTCCGCAATTATCCTTTTTATTTACATTAGCCGTAAAAATTGGGATGTCGCTTTTGATGGTGTGGATTGCGTTTGGGTTTGCGTCCATTCAGCATTTTTTGAGAAATGTCGCGGCATTCTATGCGGTTAACTTTGTTGCCGCCGGCGCGGTGCTTGGGCTTTATTATTTGTTCATGCAAGGGTCCGGTGAAGTTTGGAGGACGATTACGTTCGTAAACGGCAGCATGCGCGTGGAGCTCAAGATGGGATTGTTTTATTTAATTGCTGCGTTTTGTATCGGACTGTATATATACCGTACCGTATTGACGCAAAAACGAGAAAGGGAGCTGGTGCAAACTCATTTGGCAGAGGTCAAAATAACGATTGGAGACCGTATTCAAACCTGCGTTGGCTTGATTGACACCGGCAATCAGCTCTATGATCCGTTAACACGGACGCCGGTCATGGTAATGGAAGCTTCATTATGGCAAGATGATTTGCCCGAATCGTGGTTGAATAGCATACGAGATGCACAAGTAGATCGTCTTGTAGCGGGAATGGATGAACAGCCCTTCGTGTGGCAGGATAGGCTTCGTCTCGTTCCATTCAGAGGTGTCAACCGAGGGTCACAGTTCATGCTAGCGATAAAGCCGGATGCGGTTGAGATTACTAGGGAAGGACAAGTATTTGAAACGCGGAAGGTGCTTATCGGGCTTGACGGCGGAAAGCTAACGTCTGATGGGGCATATCGAGCCATTATCCATCCGTCTATGGTACAACAATAAAACCGTATGCTCATACAAACGAGGAGGGATGGGCCTGATGCTCGTCAAGTACAAATTGATCCTTCAGTTATACTATTATCGCATTATGTTTTTATTCGGATTAAAAAGTGAAGAAATTTATTACATCGGTGGTAGTGAAGCGCTTCCACCGCCATTAACACGCGAAGAGGAAGAATATTTGCTGGAAAAGCTGCCTACAGGCGACACGGCTATTCGTGCAATGCTGATTGAACGGAATTTAAGACTCGTCGTGTACATCGCCCGTAAGTTTGAAAATACCGGCATTCATATTGAAGATCTCGTATCGATAGGCGCGATTGGCCTCATTAAGGCGGTAAATACGTTTGATCCGGAAAAAAAGATCAAGCTTGCGACTTATGCCTCGCGCTGTATCGAAAATGAAATATTGATGTACTTGCGCCGCAACAGCAAGACCCGTACGGAAGTATCCTTTGACGAGCCGCTTAACATTGATTGGGATGGCAATGAGCTGCTTTTATCCGATGTGCTCGGCACCGAAAACGATACGATTTATCGGAATATCGAAGAGCAGGTTGACCGCAAGCTGCTTCATAAAGCGCTGGATAAGCTGTCGGAGCGCGAGCGGATTATTATGGAGCTGCGCTTCGGCCTTGCCGATGGCGAGGAGAAAACGCAAAAGGATGTGGCCGATCTTCTTGGCATTTCGCAGTCATATATTTCGCGTTTAGAGAAGCGGATTATAAAAAGGCTTCGAAAAGAATTTAACAAAATGGTGTAAGCCCGCACCCCGCTTGCAGTTGTCGAACGATGTCGCAATAGGAATAAAAAGGCCACCCAAGGAGATAATGTACATTAATGTTTCTCCTTGGGAGGTAATCACGTTGACCCGAAATAAAGTCGAGATCTGTGGAGTGGATACTTCGAAACTGCCTGTCCTAAATAATGTCGAGATGAGAGAATTGTTTACGGCATTGCAAACCCGCAACGAGTGGGCAGCAAGAGAGAAATTAGTAAACGGCAACCTGCGGCTTGTGCTTAGCGTTATACAACGGTTTAACAATAGGGGAGAGTTTGTGGACGACTTATTCCAAGTCGGCTGCATCGGACTTATGAAGGCGATAGATAATTTTGACCTTAGCCAAAATGTCAAATTTTCCACCTATGCCGTACCGATGATTATCGGAGAAATACGCCGTTACTTGCGAGACAACAACCCGATTCGCGTCTCACGAAGCTTGAGGGATATCGCCTATAAGGCACTTCAAGTAAGAGATAGCTTGACGAACAAAAATTCACGCGAACCGACGATTTTTGAAATATCCGAGGCGCTGAATGTTCCGAAGGAAGACGTCGTCTTTGCGCTTGACGCTATCCAAGATCCGGTTTCCTTGTTTGAACCGATCTACCATGACGGCGGAGATCCGATCTATGTCATGGATCAAATTAGCGACGAGCGGAATAAGGATGTCTCGTGGATCGAAGAGATTGCGCTTCGCGAGGCGATGCACAAGCTGAATGATCGAGAAAAAATGATTTTGTCCATGCGTTTTTTTGAAGGAAAAACACAAATGGAGGTCGCCGACGAAATCGGGATCTCGCAGGCGCAAGTGTCACGTTTGGAGAAGTCAGCCATTCAGCAAATGCAAAAGCATGTTAAAACATGAGTTGAAGCTTGAAAAACGGTGCCGCGAGGCATCGTTTTTTTGTGTGCAATCGAATTTAACTAACGATGCTTGCTATCTTTACCCTCATTCGAGCCGCACATGATGGCAAGCAGCTGCCGCACCTTTTGCTCCGCATCCAAAGCCTGGTGCTGCCGGATCAATGTGCATTAAAAAAATATATCCCGATCAAGCTGCTCGTTTTTTTGAGAAGAAGGACATTTTGGGCAAATTGCTCATATAGTTATAGGAGAGGCAAACGGACGATCACTCTACTTGAAAAGTGGTGAACGGAAATGAAAATATCTGATTTTCAGACGAAGGACGTTATTAACATTGTAGATGGGAAGAAGCTCGGACAAATATCCGACTTGGAGCTTGATCTGCGGCAAGGGCGCATCGATTCTATCGTAGTGCCGCAATTTACGAAGTTTCTAGGCATGTTCGGAGGCGGCGGTACGGAGGTTGTCATTCCATGGCGCAACATCGTTAAGATCGGAGCGGACGTTGTGCTTGTCAGAATGGACGACACAAAGCAGCTGCGCGCCGAGGAAGATGATTTGCACGCTCGCTCGTAACACGGTAAACTGTGTCTAGACGAATGGAAGGATTGTACAGCAAGCCTGAGCACAGCGAGCAGCTGGGTTTGCTAACCAAGCCTTTAATTAGAGGTGAGAGATAAATGGATGCTTTTAAACCTATCCAATCAGCGAAGGGGCCTTCGCTTTTTTTGTTGTCCGAATGGAATGCCCGGGATGAGCGGTTGACGGCTGGCTTTACGGGAAGAGATGGCGGCGTTAGCAAAGCGCCTTGGTCGTCTTTCAATATGGGCCTGCATGTGGGAGACCTTGATGAAGCGGTGATAGCGAATCGACAATTGCTGGCTGATGCTGTCGGCTGGCCGTTTGAAGCGTGGACTTGCGCCGAGCAGGTGCATGGCAACCGCGTGCACCAGGTTACCGAGGCAGATAAGGGACGCGGCAGGGCGACTTTAAACGATGTGCTAAAGGATTGCGACGCGATCATGACCGACGTACCGGACGTGCTGCTGGCTTCATTTTATGCAGATTGCGTGCCGCTCTACTTCTACGATGCCGAGCATGATGCGATTGCGCTTGCGCATGCCGGATGGAAGGGGACTGTGCAGCAAATTGCTACGGAGACGGTACAGGCTATGGTGAGTGCTTATGGAACGAACCCGCAATCGCTGCGTGCTGCAATAGGGCCTTCAATTGGAGGCTGCTGCTACGAGGTTGACGGACCGGTTATAAACCAAGTACAGCAGCTACTAGACCGCCTAGGCTTGCAGGGTGAAGAAGCGGAAGCGATGCTGAAGATAGAGGGCAATGGCAAAGCGAACTTAGACTTGAAAGAAATAAACCGACAGATTATGATAAAAGCAGGAATTTTGCCGATACGTATCGAATTAACAGAGTGGTGCACCGGATGCAGGCGGGATTTATTTTTTTCCCATCGCAAAGAAGGTGGCATGACCGGCCGAATGGCCAGTTGGATCGGCATTCGGGAGAGGTGAAGCATAATGACTACTTTACAGGATAGAATTCAGCTCGTTGAGGAGCGCATCCAGAAGGCTTGCGACCGTTCAGGACGAAGCAGGGATGAGATTCAAATCATTGCGGTCACTAAGTATGTGTCCTTGAATACGACAAAGGCTGCATTTGAGCAAGGCTTGCGCCATCTTGGCGAGAACCGCTGGAAAGTCGCCCAGGAGAAATGGGAAGCGATCAGCGGCAACGCCGATCAAGACGCGGACGAGCAGCCCATTTGGCATTTCATCGGTTCATTGCAAACGAATAAAGTGAAAGACGTCATCGGGAAGTTTACATACATGCATTCGTTGGACAGGCTGTCGCTTGCGGAAGCCATCCACAAGCGGGCTTCGCAGCTTGGCATTATTGTTCCTTGCTTCATTCAAGTCAATGTCTCAGGGGAAGATTCCAAGCAAGGCCTTGAACCGGAGCAGCTATTCACATTTGTGGAGCAGCTGGGTGAGTTTCCTTCGATAAAGCCAATTGGACTGATGACGATGGCTCCCTATGAGGCGGAACCCGAGCAAACCAGGTCAGTATTTAGAGCTTTACGAGAGCTACGGGATGAGTTGCAGCAGCGCCCGGAACTTCCAAATACCATCACCCATCTATCAATGGGCATGTCGAATGATTTTGATGTTGCGATTGAAGAAGGAGCGACATGGATTCGCCTTGGTACGATTCTAGTAGGGAAAGAGGAGGAATAAAGGATGAGTGTCATGAACCGTTTTATGAGCTTTCTTGGCTTGCAGGACGAAGAAGAAGTCGTTGAGAGAGAACGGGTCGTTCAGCAGGAAGAACAAGAAGCTGAAACTTCTCCCTTTGAAGCACGTAAAAACACAAAGAGCAATAATGTTGTTAGCATTCACTCGCAGAAAAATGTCAGAGTTGTGCTTAGCGAGCCCCGTTCTTATGATGAAGCACAAGAAATTGCCGACCATTTGCGTTCACGCCGTGCCGTCATCGTTAATTTGCAACGCGTTCGCAATGATCTTGCTGTTCGGATTGTTGATTTCCTAAGCGGTACAGTGTACGCTTTAGGCGGGAGCATCTCTAAGCTAGGCCCCAATATTTTTCTGTGCACGCCGGATTCAGTGGAAATTCAAGGTGCTATTACAGAAATGCTGGCCGAGGAGAACGACTACAATAAAATGAGGTGACCTTGAGTTGTTAAATAGTGTTGAAGGCGCGATTAATACGCTGCAAAGTATTTACAGTTTTATGATCATAGGATATGTGCTTCTGTCATGGCTCCCTAATGCTCGCGAGAGCTTTATCGGTGTGTTTCTTGGCAAGATGGTAGAACCGTATCTCGGAATATTCCGGAGATTTATCCCGCCGATTGGCGGCATGCTTGATCTGTCGCCTATCATAGCACTGTTCGCTTTGCGTTTCGTAGCGTACGGCTTGATTGCAGTAATCGGATTCTTTATTAATTAAAGGAATGAGATCGTATGAAACAAGGAATATATGATCATTTCCACCCCGATGAGAAACCTTTTGTCGATCGGGCGGAGGAATGGATAGAGCGGTCCGCACAGCAGCATGAGCTGAAGCGGACCGATTTTTTAGACCCTAGGCAAGCGCAGATCTTGACGATATTAGCTAACCGGAATCCTGACGTAAGCGTTCGCCTTGATGGCGGCAGCGAACAGGCGGAACGGAAGCGGGCCATTATCGGGCCGGATTACCGCAGCTTGGACGACGAGGCGATTGGCATTTCTGTTCTAGCAGTCAACGGGCCTGGACAAGCTAGCCTCGAGCTTGATCATGGTGATTTTTTGGGCGCTTTGCTCGGACTTGGCATTAAAAGAGACCGAATTGGTGACATCTATGTGCATGAACATTTTTGCCATATCATCGTTATGGACGAAATTGCCGATTACTTAAATATACACTTAAGACAGGTACACCGAATAAATGTTCTGACGGATGTCCTTCCGCTATCTGAACTGCGGACCGTAGTGCCGAAGCTGGAGGAAATGAGCTTGTCTGTCGCATCCATGCGACTGGACGGCATAGCAAGCGACGTCTACCGGATCAGCAGATCCAAAATCGTCGATCCGATACGAGCAGGCAGATGCCGGGTTAACTGGAAATCGGAAGAGGACCCTTCCGAGCAGCTTCGCGCTGGAGACGTTGTGTCTTTCAAGGGTCTAGGCCGATTTAAAGTGCTGGAAGTCGATGGTGTGACAAAAAAAGGCAGAATCCGCGTCAGGATAGGCAAATTTATTTGAGCGATTGCAGGATTTTACATGCAGTTGTCGAATGTGTTCTCATTAAATAGTGTAATCCGGTTGCCAGAGTCACAAATACCATGAGGAGGTGCGCCAATGCCTTTATCGCCATTGGACATACATAACAAAGAGTTTGGCCGGAGATTGCGCGGCTATGACGAGGATGAAGTAAACGAATTTCTAGATCAAGTCATTAAAGACTATGAGTCGCTCATTCGTGAAAATAAAGAGCTGCAAAACCAATTGCTTGGCCTGCAGGAAAGATTGAATCATTTTACAAATATCGAAGAAACATTAAGCAAGACGATTATCGTTGCGCAAGAAGCGGCTGATGAGGTAAGAAACAACGCGAAGAAGGAAGCGCAGCTCATCATTAAGGAATCGGAGAAAAATGCCGATCGCATTATTAACGATTCGCTCGCGAAGTCTCGCAAGGTTTCTCTTGAGGTTGAAGAGCTTAAGAAACAAGCTTCCGTGTATCGCGCACGTTTCCGTACGCTAGTAGAAGCGCAGCTTGAACTGCTCACCGTAGACGGCTGGGATACGCTTGAGCCAAAAGCTAGACAGACGGAGCACGAGCTGACCCTCGGATAAACTTACGACAAATAAGCGAATTGACATTTGACATTTGGCCTGTTGTTAAGCTATAACTATTGATAATGAATTATTGATCTAAACTTCGTTGACGAGAACAAGTACGTTTTAGGGTCACTCCTCAGAGAGCCGGCGGCAGCTGAAAGTCCGGTGTGTGAGCCATTTCGGAATATCCTCTCTGAGAAGCGGCGCCGAACCTGCGAGAGCAGCAGTAAGTGCTGACGGCTGTCCCCCGTTATAGGGAACGCGAACGGAATGTTCGCGACTAAGGTGCCGCATGAAGCGCAGTTCAAGTGAGCTGTTGCCTTCATCTTCTTGCTAGCTGTTTGGCAGAAGCGAATGCGGAACAAGGGTGGTAACGCGACTAAGCCTCGTCCCTTCTCATAGGGATGAGGCTTTATTTTTGTTTAAAATTAGGAGGCTGGAATTATGCAACGCGTAGATGTTAAGGAACGTGCCCGCAGTCGTGAGATGCGTGTGCTTGAGCAATGGAAGAAAGAGGATACGTTTAAGAAATCAATTGCAAACCGGGAAGGCAAGCCGAATTTTGTATTTTACGAAGGACCGCCAACCGCTAATGGAGCGCCTCATATCGGTCACGTGCTTGGCCGTGTTATTAAAGATTTTATCGGCCGTTACAAGACGATGGCAGGCTACCGCGTAATCCGTAAAGCAGGCTGGGATACGCATGGTCTTCCGGTTGAGCTTGGCGTAGAGAAGCAGCTGGGCATTTCCGGCAAGCAAGAGATCGAAGAATACGGCATTGAGAAATTCGTGAACAAGTGCAAGGACAGCGTGTTTGTATATGAGAAGCAATGGCGCGAGCTTACAGAAGCGATCGGTTATTGGACGGATCTAGACAATCCATACATCACGCTTAAGAACGAGTACATCGAGAGTGTTTGGCATATTTTATCTAACATCCACAGCAAAGGGCTGCTGTACCGCGGACATCGCGTGAGCCCGTATTGCCCGGATTGCCAAACGACGCTCAGCTCGCATGAGGTTGCTCAGGGCTATGAAGATGTTAAAGATCTAAGCGCGACTGCGAAGTTCAAGCTTAAGGATTCCGGAGAGTTTGTTCTGGCATGGACGACTACGCCATGGACGCTGCCAGCAAACGTAGCGCTTGCTGTTAACGCTGAGCTTGATTATATCCGTGCTTCTAAAAACGGCGAGGTTTATATCGTCGCTCAGAATTTGGCTGAGAGCGTACTGAAGGACGGGTATGAAGTTCTATCCGTGGTGAAGGGCGCCGAGCTGGTTGGCCTTAGCTACGAGCCGCCGTTTAATTATGTCGCGATCGAAAAAGGGCATATCGTCATTGCAGGCGATTTTGTCAGCGACACTAGCGGTACCGGTATCGTTCATATCGCACCTGCGCATGGCGAGGACGACTACCGAGTTTCGCGCGATAATGGAATCAGCATGCTAAACGTCGTTGATCTAGCAGGCCGCTACGTTGCGGAAGTAACGGACTTTGCGGGCCGCTTCGTGAAGGACAGCGAGCTTGATATCGATATTGTCAAAAATTTGAGCGAGCGCGGTTTGCTTTACTCGAAGGAGCGTTACGAGCATAGCTATCCGTTCTGCTGGCGCTGCAAAACGCCATTGATCTATTATGCAATGGAGAGCTGGTTCATTAAGACGACTGCGGTTAAAGATCAACTGATCGCGAACAACAACAGCGTAGATTGGTACCCAGGCCACATTCGCGAAGGACGCTTCGGCAAGTTTTTGGAGGATTTGGTGGACTGGAACATCAGCCGCAACCGCTACTGGGGCACGCCGCTTAACGTTTGGGTTTGCGACGTGACGGGCAAAGAATATTCGCCAAGCAGCATCGCAGATTTGCGCGCAATGGCAATCGGGGATGTGCCAGAGGATATCGAGCTTCACAAGCCGTATGTGGATGGGATTAAGCTGAAATCTCCATTTGCCGAAGGCGCGGAGATGACTCGCACGCCGGAAGTAATCGACGTTTGGTTCGACAGCGGCTCGATGCCTTTCGCCCAGCATCATCACCCGTTTGAAAATGAGGAGCAATTCGCAGAGCAGTATCCTGCAGACATCATCTGCGAAGGGATTGACCAAACGCGCGGCTGGTTCTACAGCTTGCTGGCAGTATCGACACTGTACAATGGCAAAGCGCCGTACAAAGCAGTTATCTCGACAGGTCATATTTTGGATGAGAACGGCCAGAAGATGTCCAAGTCAAAAGGCAACGTCATTGATCCTTGGGAAATCATCAACGAATACGGTACTGATGCATTCCGCTGGGCATTGCTTGCTGATAGCGCGCCATGGAACAGCAAACGGTTCTCGCGCGGCATCGTAGGCGAAGCAAAATCGAAGGTCATTGATACAATCGTCAATACGCATGCGTTTTTTGCGCTTTATGCATCCATCGACGGCTTTGACTATAATGCACATGCGGAAATCAAATCGGATAACAAGCTGGATCGCTGGATCATTTCCCGCTTGAACAGCTTGATCAATACGGTAAACAAAGGGCTTGAGGTTAATGACTTCCTTAACCCTGCCAAATCGATTGAGACGTTTGTTGATGAGCTAAGCAATTGGTATATCAGACGTTCGCGCGATCGTTTCTGGGGAAGCGGGCTTACCGATGATAAGCTGGCTGCCTACCAGACGCTTCGCAGCGTACTGCTTACGCTCTCTCGTCTAATCGCACCTTATGCTCCGCTACTTGCCGAGGATGTGTACGGAAACTTGGGCGGTGTGGGCAGCGTACACTTGGCTGACTATCCTAAGGCGGATGAAGCCGCGATCGATGAGACGCTGGAGCGCGATATGGAAAGCGCGAAGCAAATCGTTGAGCTTGCGCGCAACGTTCGGAACGAAACGGGCATCAAGACGCGTCAACCGTTGTCGGAGCTAATCGTATCGCTGGATCGTGATTTTAACGTGGCGGAGTACGAGGATATCGTGAAGGACGAAATTAACGTCAAAGCGATTACGGTACAAAATTCAGACAGCGGGTTTGTTGATTTCACGCTTAAGCTGAACCTTAAAGTTGCCGGCAAAAAATACGGTAAAAACGTAGGTCCAATCCAAACGCAGCTGAAAGGTTTGAATGCTGAGCAAACGCGCAGCATTGTAAATGGCGGAAGCTTTGATTTCACAAGCGCAGAGGGAGAGCAGCTGGCAATTGCTGTCGACGAGCTGCTCGTTGAGAAGCAAGCGAAGTCTGGCTTTGCTTCGGCATCCGGAAATGGCGTTACCGTAGCGCTGAATACGGATATTACGCCTGAGCTTGAGCAAGAGGGCTGGGTACGCGAAGTGATCCGTGCCGTTCAAGACACGCGCAAAAAGCTTGATCTGCCGATCGAGAAACGGATTGATCTTGTGCTGGATGTGGATTCCGAGCTTAAAGCGGCTCTTGAAGCATTTAAAGAAGTGCTGCATGATAACGTGCTCGTACAGTCGGTCGCGTATGAAGAAACGGCTGAGATGGAGAGAGTATCGCTTGGCGAGAAGGCAATAGGGATTTTCATCCGCGGATAAGGATATAGTATATAGGAAAACAACAAACGAAAAACGAGGCCGTCGCCTACCGGCTGCTGCAGGATGCGACCGAAAAGTCGCATGGCTGCAATGGCAGGGAGGTCTGGCCTCGTTTTATTGTTTGACAAAGGGGATGCCTCGTATGACAACAAATAATCCGGAACAGCCGAAAAATTTGGACGAGCTGCAATCTTCGATGAGCATGCTTGATAAACGACTGCAAATTATCGCAAACGATTTGGAGCGGACGCAAATAGCCGATTACGTTCAACTGCTAAACCGGCCAAGAACGCTAATTTGGAAAAATCTGCTCGCTGGCACAGCCAGAGGTGTCGGAATCGCAATCGGCTTTACTTTTTTTGCTGCGACTATCCTTTATGTGCTGCAAATATTAGGTGCGCTTAACCTGCCGATTATCGGCGACTATATTGCGGACATCGTCCGAATCGTACAAATACAGCTTGAAGGCAAAACGTATTAAACGTTATAACCGCAATAAATGTGCTGATTCAAGTCGTTTCTTCAAGCTCATCGCTTTCTAAGCCATGATCTCCTTCACCCGTATCCAAATAATGCCGATATTCCCGGTTGCGGATTACGGAGACATGCCGGCCGGTGATGTCAGTCGCGAGGAAGCTCTCGATTGGCTCAACGAAGCCGTCATTTTCATACGCATCAATGCCAACATTTACATAATCGGCGACATCCCGATTCTCTGACATGGCAGGTGAATCCGCATTGCCCCATTGCTCAACAATTTGCCAAGCATCCTCGCCGTCAAAGCCGTTATAAGAATCTTGCTCGTCAAGGCTGGTTCTTCCAAACGGAGGATCGAGCACCAATTCTTCAACGGGCCTGCGAAGAGATAAATGCTGGCGCGGTGCATGCTCGATACAATAAAGCGTATCGGGAACGGCATCAAGCCGCTCAAGCGGGATCGGTTCATGACATGCTGCGCAAATGCCGTATGAGCCATCCGCAATCGCATCAAGTGCTGCGTCGATGCGGCTTAAGTGAAGCTCTTCCTGTTCAAGCAGCGCAACGTCTTTTTCACGCTCGTATAGCTCGGTTGCAGTATCGCCAGGGTGATTGTCGATGGCCGTAAGCTCGCCGGTATCATCCCGCAGCGATTGAGATAGTCCATAATGATCATTATCCGCAAGTCGCTTCTCGATCTCGCGCTGCTCATCCAGCAACCTGCTTTGCAGCAGACTAATATGAGCGTTTGATGGGGTTGTCATTTTTGAGCGCCCTCCTTAGCAGGGAACATAATTGCTGTATTAGCTTTAGCCGAAAGGCGGATTTTCAGTATGGTCTTCAATGGAAGAACAAACGCGATAGGCTGGCTCTCGTTTGCTTCCGTATGCTACAATTGATTGGAATTATACAAATGGGCTATTTCGGCTAATTATGTATGAATGCCGCTAGTTTTTTTTGGTTTGAAACGTTGCTTCACAAAAAATTAGGAGTGATTAGATGCGTTTTTATTATTATTGGGTAGCCGTAATCGTGTTTGTCCTTGATTTTGTAACAAAAAAAATAATTGAAACAAAGCTTAACATCGGGGATCAAATTAGCGTAATCGGTAATTTTTTTCACATTACCTCGCATCGAAATCGAGGTGCTGCATTTGGCATCCTGCAGGAGCAACGGTTGTTTTTCATCATTGTCACGGTCGTCATTGTAACAGGCATTATATGGTACATACAGGCGATGCGAAAAACAGCTAAGCCATGGCTGCTTGTTGGGCTTGGGCTCGTGCTTGGCGGAGCGATTGGCAACTTTTTGGATCGCGCGCGGTTTGGAGAAGTAGTCGACTTCCTGCAGTTCACCTTCGGCAGCTATGAATTTCCGATTTTTAACGTGGCGGATTCGGGTATCGTCTGCGGCGTCGCATTAATACTAATTGACACGTTGTTGTCCGCTAAGGACGATAAGAAACGTTTGCAAAATGGAGAGGACAAGGATCAAAACAATCATGAGCAACAGCCTGTATAATGAAGAGCCTTTGGAATGGGTTGCAGAAGCTGAGCAATCCGGCGAACGAGTAGATAAGTTTGTAACAGACAGCATCGACGATGCAGCCGTATCGAGAACACAGGTACAGGAATGGATCAAGGCGGGAGCCGTATTGGTTGACGGCAAGGTTGCGAAAGCGAACGTGAAGGTAATGGAAGGCAACCAGGTCGTACTTACAATACCTGAGCCGGAAGAAGCCGCGATCATTGCTGAGAACATTCCGCTTGAAGTGGTTTACGAGGATTCGGATCTCATTGTCATCAATAAAAAGCGCGGGATGGTCGTTCACCCGGCGCCGGGACATTCATCCGGTACGCTCGTGAATGCGCTTATGTATCATTGCAAGGATTTGTCCGGCATTAATGGCTTGATTCGTCCCGGCATCGTACACCGGATCGATAAGGATACGACGGGGCTATTGATGGCTGCCAAAAACGATCTTGCGCACATCTCGCTTGCCGAGCAGTTGAAGGAGCATACGGTGACGCGCAAGTATATCGCCCTCGTGCATGGCAACTTGCAGCATGACCAAGGGACGATCGATGCGCCGATCGGACGCGATTTGAATGATCGCAAGCTGTTTACCGTAACAGAGCGAAACAGCAGGCATGCGGTAACCCATTTTCACGTGCTGGAGCGTCTGGGTGATTATACGGTTGTTGAGCTGCAGCTCGAAACCGGACGCACCCACCAAATTCGCGTGCATATGAAATATATCGGACACCCGCTTGCAGGAGACCCGGTATATGGCCGCAACAAGACGGTGGCTCTTAAGGGACAGGCTTTGCACGCGGCGCTTCTCGGCTTTACGCATCCGCGCAGCGGCGAGCGGCTCGAGTTCGAGATGCCGCTGCCGGCTGATTTTGAGTTTGTGTTAAGCAACCTGCGGTCAAGGTAGATCAACACGTGCAAAAGTGCAAACTTTTCACCACTTTATTCATTATTTCGAGCTGTGAAGTGAGTTATTCTAACAATAACAACAGATTTGAATGATAAAATAAGGACAGGTGACACGAAATGACTTCCATTAACCAAAATTACTTGGAGCTGCAAGGCAGCTACTTGTTTTCTGAAATTGCAAAACGCCGCACAAAATTCATTCAAGAAAATCCAAACGCAGAAATTATTAGCCTTGGAATCGGCGACGTTACGCGCGGCCTGCCGGATGCAGTGCTTAAAGCTATGCATAGCGCGGTAGACGAGCTTGCGGCTCCCGGTTCATTCCGCGGTTACGGCCCAGAGCAAGGTTATGATTTCCTAATTAACGCGATTATTGAAAATGACTATAAAGCACGCGGCATCGAAATCGCTTCGAACGAAGTGTTCGTAAGCGATGGCTCGAAATGCGATGTCGGCAACATTCAAGAGATTTTTAGCGAGAACAGCATCGTTGCCGTTCAAGATCCTGTATACCCTGTGTATGTAGACACGAACGTAATGGCTGGCCGCTCAGGCAAATACAACCAAGAAACAAAACGTTATGAGAACATTTCGTACCTTGAGTGCACAGCTGAGAACAACTTTAAGCCAAGCTTGCCGGACCGCAAGGTAGATATCATTTACCTGTGCTATCCGAACAACCCGACAGGCATGACGCTGACGAAGGAAGAACTAAAGGTATGGGTTGATTATGCGAAAGCGAACAACTGCATTATCCTATACGATTCGGCTTATGAATCCTTCATTCAAGAAGAAGATGTTCCGCACAGCATCTACGAAATCGAGGGTGCTCGCGAGGTAGCGATCGAGTTCCGCAGCTTCTCGAAAACAGCAGGCTTCACAGGCGTACGCTGCGCATACACAGTCGTTCCACGCGAGCTGAAAGGTTTTGATGCTTCTGGAAACGAAGTTTTGTTCAATGACTTGTGGAATCGCCGCCATACGACAAAATTCAACGGCGTATCTTATGTGACTCAACGCGGTGCAGCTGCTATTTATTCGGAAGAAGGCAAAGATCAAATCAAAGCATTGGTTGATTATTACATGACTAACGCTGCAATTATCCGCGACGGGCTGGCATCTCTAGGATTGGAAGTATTCGGCGGGGTCAACGCTCCTTACATTTGGCTGAAAACGCCAAATGGCTTGGATTCATGGGCATTCTTCGATAAGCTTCTTACGGAAGCCAACATCGTTGGAACGCCTGGCGTAGGCTTCGGACAAAGCGGCCAAGGCTATTTCCGCCTAACTGCATTTGGCAGCCGTGAAAATACGGAAAAAGCGGTAGAAAGAATCCGTAAGCTCAGCCTTTAACAGCCAGCGCTCACCTTGTATAGCTGATTGGGAATGGTTCACACTATGTACAAGCGGAAATATTCGTTTTTACTTGACATCAAATGTCGAATGTGGGATAATTCCTTTGATAAACAGCAGTACCTTTAACTCAGTCCCGAGAGGCTGGCAAGGTAGCGTGAATAACAAGTCTATAGAAGAGAAGAAAGAATAGGACTTCCTAATGCGCGGCTTTCTGTGACGAGAGCAGCGGTGGAGCGTTCCCTATCTCTTCATGGCTTATCACAAGCTCCTTGCGATTTTTGCAAGGAGCTTTTTTTGTCGCAACCTGGCACATTTGGACGATTAAGGAAGGGGTAAGCGGAAATGACGGAAGAAGAGCATTTGGTCATCATGGATGAAACGGCAATTCGCCGGGCATTAACGCGGATTGCTCATGAAATCGTGGAGAAGAACAAGGGCATCGATAACTGCGTAATCGTAGGCATTCGCACTCGGGGAATTTACCTTGCACACCGCATAGCGGAGCGCATAAGGGAAATTGAAGGGAAGCCGGTACTCGTGAGCGAGCTGGATATTACGCACTACCGCGATGATCGCAAGTCCGCTAGGTCTGCGGATGTTGAAGTCGCAGCAGCAGTAGGCGATACCGACGGCATACCTTTTACGGTTCAAGACAAACGAATCATATTGTTTGACGACGTGCTGTATACCGGACGGACGATACGGGCGGCAATGGACGCGCTTATGGATTGCGGGCGACCGCAAAGCATTCAGCTGGCGGTGCTTGTGGACAGGGGACATCGGGAGCTGCCTATTCGGCCTGATTTTGTCGGCAAAAACGTGCCAACCTCGAAGCAGGAGCAAATTGACGTCGCTCTTAGCGAAATCGACCAAATCGATCAAGTAACGATCATTAACCAGAGGGGGCAAGCCGGATGACGATGACACAGCTTAAACAACGGAGTTTGCTCGGATTAAAAGATTTAAGCAAGGATGAGATCGAATCCATTCTTGATCGCGCAGCATACTGGGAGAATCATGCAACGAAAGTTCACACGATGATGCAAGGCAAGTTCGCCGCGAACATGTTTTTCGAAAATAGTACACGGACTCGCTTTTCCTTCGAGGTAGCAGAGAAACGCCTCGGCACCGAGGTGCTGAACTTCTCGGCCGCGGTATCAAGCGTGCAAAAGGGCGAATCGATTTATGACACGGTTCGCACGCTCGAATCCATGGGAATCGACGTTGGAATTATCCGCTTGAAGCCAATCGGCGTGCTTGCCGAGCTGGCAACCAAAATCAAGGTGCCGCTGATCAACGCGGGAGATGGCAACAACGAGCATCCTACCCAGGCGCTCCTCGATATGTATACGATGCGCAAACATTTTGGACAACTCAAAGGATTGACGGTTTCGATTGTCGGGGATGTGCTTCACAGCAGGGTCGCAAGATCAAACCTGTGGGCGCTGCAAAAATTCGGTGTCAACGTAAACTTCTGCTCGCCGCCGAACATGCAAGCATCCGATCTGGATGTCTCTTATGTCACTATAGATGAAGCTTTAAAATCAGATGTCGTCATGATGCTCCGCGTACAGCTAGAGCGTCATGAGAGCGGCATGCTGAATTCCGCTGAGAGCTACCGCGAGCATTACGGCTTGACGGTGGAGAGAGCAAGCAGGCTTGCAAACCATGCGATCATCATGCACCCAGCGCCAATCAACCGCAACGTAGAAATAGACGATGAACTGGTTGAACATCCGCAATCACGCATTTTCCCGCAAATGGAAAATGGGGTGCCGATACGGATGGCCGTTATCGAACGTGCACTCAGCTAATCGCAGCAACATAGACCGAACAATCCGGAGGGTGAAACGAATATGTCATTATGGATAATTAACGGTAACGTATGGAACGAAACTTCGGGCAGCCTGGAGGCCAAGCATATCCAAATCGCAAACGGCAAAATCGAAGCGATCGTAGACGGCGCACAAACGCCCGATACGGGCAGCTCAGAGGTTATTGACGCGGCGGGCAAGCTAGTATCGCCAGGCTTTATCGATATGCACGTTCATTTGCGCGATCCAGGCTTTGAATATAAAGAAGATATCGCAACAGGCACCCGCTCAGCGGCTAAGGGCGGCTTTACAACGATTGCTTGCATGCCAAACACGCGCCCGGTAACGGATACGGCTGAAACGGTTGCTTACATTAAAAACAAAGCTGCTGATGTTGGAGTCGTTAAGGTTCTGCCTTACGCATCCATTACCAAAAACGAGCTTGGCCGCGAGCTGACGGATTTTGCTTCCCTTAAAGAAGCAGGCGCGATTGGCTTCACGGATGATGGAGTTGGCGTTCAAAACGCGCAAATGATGAAAAACGCGATGGCGCTTGCGCAATCGATGGATATGCCGATCATCGCGCACTGCGAGGACGACACATTGGTTGAAGGCGCTTGGGCGTCGGAAGGCGAATTTTCCCGCAAGCATGGCTTGAAGGGAATTCCGAATGAGTCGGAAGCGATTCACGTAGGAAGAGACGTATTGCTGGCTGAAGCAACGGGCGTACACTACCATGTCTGTCACGTCAGTACAGAGCAGTCGGTACGGTTGATCCGTCTTGCCAAGCAAATCGGCGTTCGAGTAACCGCTGAGGTTTGCCCGCATCACCTGCTTTTGTCAGATGAAGACATTCCGGGCCTTGATGATGCAAATTGGAAAATGAACCCTCCGCTCCGCACGCCGCGCGATGTTCAAGCGGTAATCGAAGCGATTGAGGATGGCACGATCGATATGGTCGTTACCGATCATGCTCCGCATAGCGCGGAAGAGAAGGCTCGCGGCGTACAGCTTGCGCCATTTGGCATCGTCGGGTTCGAAACGGCTTTCCCGCTCTTGTACACGAAATTTGTACAAACCGGCAAATGGACACTCGGGTTCCTGTTGCAGCGTATGACCGCTGACCCGGCTCGCGTCTTCCGTCTACCGACGGGCCGTTTAGAGCAAGGCGCGCCTGCCGATGTAACAATCGTAGATTTGAACAGCGAGCGCGCGGTTGATCCAGCCACTTTTGCCTCGAAGAGCAACAATACGCCTTTCGGCGGCTGGAAGCTTAGCGGCTGGCCAGTAACTACCATCGTAGACGGCGCTGTCGTCTGGTCTGAATAATTTTATCAACTTACTTAAGCTAATATATGGGAATAATGAACACCTGAGGAGTGATACGGATGCAAGCAAGATTATTGTTGGAAGACGGTACGTTGTTTACGGGCCTTTCGTTCGGTGCAGAAGCGCAAATGATGGGCGAGGTTGTATTTAATACAGGTATTACCGGTTATCAAGAGGTCCTCTCCGATCCGTCTTACTGCGGACAAATCGTAACGATGACTTACCCGCTAATCGGCAACTACGGCATTACACGCGACGATTTTGAATCGATTCGCCCATTCATTCACGGGTTCGTCGTTCGTCGGCACGAAGAAGTGCCAAGCAACTGGCGCGCGCAATACTCGCTGGGACAGCTTCTGAAAGAATACGGCATTCCAGGCATCAGTGATATCGATACACGGATGCTTACTCGCAAGCTTCGTAACTACGGTACGATGAAAGGCTTGATCACGACTGGCAACGAGCGAGTTGAAGAGCTTGCTGAGCGTCTGAACATTTCGAAGCTGATGACTGACCAAGTTGCACGCACATCGACACCAAACCTTTTCTCAAGCCCAGGACAAGGCGAGCGCATCGTGCTTGTAGACTTCGGTGCAAAAAGCGGTATTTTGCGCGAGCTTACAAAACGCGGCTGCGACGTTGTCGTCGTTCCTCATAATACAACTGCAGACGAAATTCGTCGCCTAGCTCCAGACGGCATTCAATTGTCCAATGGCCCTGGGGATCCGCAGGATGTGCCTTACGCCGTTAAAATGATTTCCGAGCTGCTTGGCGAATACCCAATTTTCGGCATTTGCTTAGGTCACCAGCTGTTCGCGCTAGCTTGCGGAGCAGAAACGACTAAGCTGAAATTTGGTCACCGCGGCGGTAACCACCCGGTTAAAGAGCTTGCGACTAACCGTTGCTACATTACATCGCAAAACCACGGATACACGGTGCTTGAAGAGTCCGTAGCGAACACGCCTTTGACAGTTACGCACATTAACAACAATGACCGCACAATCGAAGGACTTAAGCACAATACATTCCCTGCATTCTCGGTTCAATATCACCCAGAAGCAGCTCCTGGACCTTACGATTCCAGCTATTTGTTTGATGAGTTCCTAGAAATGATCCGTACGCACAAGAAAAACAACCCACAAAAACCTCGTCAAGCGGTGTTATCGGAGACGTTGAAAGGAGAGCTTCAGTATGCCCAAAAATAATGAACTCAAAAAAATTCTCGTGATCGGATCCGGTCCGATCGTCATCGGACAAGCGGCGGAATTCGACTATGCCGGCACACAAGCTTGCCAAGCGCTCAAGGAAGAGGGCTATGAGGTTGTTCTTATAAACAGTAACCCGGCTACAATCATGACAGACACAAATATGGCCGACAAAGTATACATCGAGCCAATCACGCTTGATTTTGTATCCCAAATCATTCGCCAAGAGCGTCCGGACGGATTGCTTCCGACACTTGGCGGCCAAACCGGCCTTAACATGGCGGTTGAGCTTGCGCGTGCCGGCGTTCTTGAACGCGAGAACGTGAAGCTGCTAGGCACGCAGCTTACAGCTATCGAGAAAGCGGAGGATCGCGATTTGTTCCGTGATCTGATGCGTGAGCTTGAGCAGCCTGTACCGGATAGCGATATCGTAACAACGGTTGAGGATGCGATTGCTTTTGCCAATACGATTGGCTATCCGATCATCGTTCGCCCTGCATATACGCTTGGCGGAACAGGCGGCGGTATTTGCGCGAGCGAAGAGGAGCTTCGTGAGACAGTCGCTTCCGGTATTCGCTACAGCCCGATCAGCCAGTGCTTGATCGAGAAATCGATTGCCGGCATGAAGGAAGTCGAATATGAAGTTATGCGCGATGCGAACGACAACTGTATCGTTGTATGTAACATGGAGAACTTTGACCCGGTTGGCGTTCATACAGGCGATAGTATCGTCGTAGCGCCTAGCCAAACCCTATCCGATCGCGAGTACCAAATGCTTCGCTCGGCATCATTAAAAATCATTCGCGCTTTGAACATCGAAGGCGGCTGTAACGTACAGTTCGCGCTTGATCCACAAAGCTATCAATACTATGTGATCGAGGTAAACCCGCGTGTTAGCCGCTCTTCGGCGCTGGCTTCCAAAGCAACAGGTTACCCGATTGCAAAAATGGCAGCAAAAATCGCGGTTGGCTACACGCTGGATGAGCTGGTTAACCCAGTAACCGGCCAAACGTACGCTTGCTTTGAGCCAACTCTTGATTATATCGTATCGAAAATTCCGCGCTGGCCTTTTGACAAGTTCGTAAACGCGAACCGTAAGCTAGGCACGCAAATGAAAGCAACAGGCGAAGTTATGGCAATCGGCCGTACATTCGAGGAATCGATTCACAAAGCCGTTCGCTCGCTTGAAATCGGCGCGCACCGCATTCACTTGGAAGAAGCATCGTCACTAGAAGATGCCGTGCTTCGCTCACGCCTTGAGAAGCCGGACGACGAGCGCATGTTCCTTGTAGCGGAAGCGTTCCGCCGCGGTTACAAGCTGCAGGAAATTCAAGATATTACAAACATCGATTGGTGGTTCCTTGACAAAATTCAATCGATCGTAGCATTTGAAGATCGGATGCGCAGCGAGTCAACGCTTTCGCAGCAGACTCTATATGAAGCCAAACGCAAAGGCTTCTCCGATCGTTCGATCGCAGAAATCCGCCGCGAAGGTTTCCCAGGCGGCAGCCATACGATTGAGGAAGAGGTGCGCGCGCTTCGCGTTCAACATAATCTTAAGCCGGTTTACAAAATGGTTGATACATGCGCAGCTGAGTTTGAAGCTTCCACTCCGTACTACTACTCCACTTATGAAGTAGAGAATGAAGTTACAGTTACGGATAAACAGAAAGTGCTTGTACTTGGTTCCGGCCCAATCCGTATCGGCCAAGGCATCGAGTTCGATTACTCAACCGTTCACGCAGTATGGGCTATCCAAAATGCGGGTTACGAAGCGGTTATTATCAACAACAACCCTGAAACGGTGTCAACTGACTTCAGCACATCCGACAGACTGTACTTTGAACCATTGTTCTTCGAGGATGTTATGAACGTCATCGAGCAAGAGAATCCAATTGGCGTAATCGTACAATTCGGCGGCCAAACGGCGATCAACCTCGCTGCTCCGCTCTCCAAAGCAGGCGTACGCATTCTTGGCTCCAGCCTTGAGAGCATCGATGCTGCGGAAGACCGCAAGAAGTTCGAAGCATTGCTTCGCAGCTTGAGCATCGCTCAGCCTGACGGCAAGACTGTAACTTCGGTTGACGATGCAGTCGTTACCGCTCAAGGACTTGGTTACCCTGTACTTGTCCGTCCGTCTTATGTACTCGGCGGCCGTGCAATGGAAATCGTATACTCGGATGAAGAATTGCTTAACTACATGGAAGTTGCCGTAAAAATCAACCCTGAGCATCCGGTATTGATTGACCGCTACATGCTGGGCAAGGAAGCAGAGGTAGACGCGATCTGCGACGGAGAAACCGTGCTTATCCCAGGCATCATGGAGCATGTTGAGCGCGCTGGGGTTCACTCCGGAGATTCGATCGCGGTTTATCCGCCACAATCGCTTTCCGATGATATTAAACAACAAATCGTCGACATTACAATCAGCATCTCCAAAGCGCTGAACGTAATCGGACTTGTCAATATCCAGTTCGTTATCCATCAGGAAAAGGTGTATGTCATCGAGGTTAATCCGCGCTCATCGCGTACGGTGCCATTCCTAAGCAAAGTAACGAATATTCCGATGGCAAACCTTGCTACAAAAGCGATTCTTGGCACAAAGCTTGCTGACCTAGGTTATGTAGACGGCTTGTGGCCAGAGGATGAATACGTATCGGTTAAGGTTCCTGTATTCTCCTTCGCTAAGCTTCGCCGCGTTGACCCTACTTTGACACCTGAGATGAAATCGACGGGCGAAGTTATGGGCCGCGATGTGCAGTATGCCAAAGCGCTATACAAAGGCCTTATCGGCGCAGGAATGAAAATTCCAACATCAGGCGCAATCATCGCTACTGTAGCAGACAAGGATAAAGAAGAGGCAACTGAATTGCTGCGCGGCTTCTTTAACCTAGGCTACAAAATTATCGCAACGGGCGGAACGGCTAAGGCGCTGGAAGAAGCAGGCTTAATCGTTACGACTGTTAATAAGCTAAGCGAAGGCTCACCGAATATTTTGGATCTCGTACGTGAAGGTCAGGCGCAATTTGTCGTCAATACATTGACAAAAGGCAAAGCTCCTGAGCGTGATGGATTCCGAATCCGTCGTGAAGCCGTTGAGAATGGCGTTGTTTGTATGACTTCGCTCGATACCGTTCGCGCATTGCTAGTCATGCTCGAAACGCTAAACTTCTCATCGCGCTCGATGCCAGTGGTGCTTCAAAAGAAATAAGCTCACCGCAGCTTAAAAGTACGGCCAGCGTTCATTGCTTTGCTAACCTCCAAAGGGCCTTAAGCCCTGCGGAGGCAGCATCAAGCAAGGCGTATGGCCGTTTATTATGCAAATGTACAGAGAAATGGAGAGATTTCGAATGAAGTTGACAAACGAGCAAGCTGCAGGACGGATTATGGTAGCGCTGGATTATCCAGATGCAGCAGCGGCAGAGCGTTTAATTGCCGACCTGCAGGGCATTCCTTGTTATATAAAAGTGGGGATGCAGCTGTTTTATGCCGCAGGTCCTTCATTTGTGAATAGCTTGAAAGAGCGAGGCTACTACGTTTTTCTTGATGTCAAAATGCATGATATTCCGAATACGGTCAAAGGCGGGGCAAATAGCGTAACGAAGCTTGGCGTAGATATGTTCAACGTGCATGCTGCTGGCGGAAGCGCAATGCTTGAAGCGGCTTTAGAAGGGGTAGACCTTGCCCTAGCAGGCAGCGGACAGCAAAGGCCGACCGTTATCGCGGTTACCCATTTGACTAGCACGAGCCAGTCGACGCTTAACGAGCAAATCGGCATTGGCGGTACGGTGGAGTCGGCGGTTCTTCGCTATGCGGAGCTGACGAAGAAGGCAGGACTAGATGGCGTAGTCGCATCGCCTTCCGAGGTTGAAGCGATCAAAGCGGCATGCGGCGCAGCTTTCAAAACGATTACGCCGGGCATCCGTCCGGCAGGCGCAGCCGTGAACGATCAATCGCGCATTATGACGCCTAGCGAAGCACTTCGCCAAGGCACTGACTATCTGGTAATCGGCCGTCCGATTACAGCGGCACCAAGTCCAAGAGCAGCATTAGAATCCATTATTGAGGAGATGACTTCCTATGAGTAAATTAACTTTATCCGAATTGCCAACTCAAATTGCCAAAAGCTTGCTTGAAATTGAAGCCGTCGCGCTTCGTCCGAGCGATCCGTTCACTTGGACATCAGGCATTAAATCGCCGATCTATTGCGATAACCGGCTTACGATGACTTACCCGGAAATTCGGGACTTGATTGCAGAAGGTTTCGCGACGATCATACGCGAAAATTATCCTGATGCAGAGGTTATCGCGGGAACTTCGACAGCCGGTATTCCTCATGCTGCATGGGTCGCGCAAAAGCTTAACCTGCCAATGGCATATATTCGTGACAAAGCGAAAGGCCATGGCAAGCAAAACCAAATCGAAGGTCGCGTTAACCCTGGACAGAAGGTTGTGGTCATCGAGGATTTGATCTCGACAGGCGGCAGCTCGCTGAAAGCTGGACTTGCTGTGCGTGAAGCCGGCGCGGAAGTGCTTGCCGTGCTAGCGATTTTCACCTATGAGTTCGATTCTGCGGTACAATCGTTTGCCGATGAGAAAATGCCGCTTGCAACGTTGTCTAACTACAGCGCTTTGATCCAAACGGCTGTACAACTCGGTAAAGTAGCTTCCGAAGATGTGGCTGCCTTGCAGGCTTGGAGACAGGATCCGCAATCGTTCGGTAAATAAATAGGAATAAGAGTCATTGAAGGGCGTGCTCGCAATTATGTGAGCACGCTTTTTTTGTGATAATAATCGGGAATTCGACAAAATTTTTTAAATATTGATCCTGATGATCTCTTATTAATTATTCAGTTTCCCGATAAATAATAATAGAACTATTTTTATGAATTGAGGGGCGGGTTTTTTATGAAATTATCTGTAAGATTCAGGTTGGCGTTGTTAGCGATTGTTCCACTACTCTTCTATGTAGGCACCAGTCTTTATTTGCTTGGGGAGCAGAGGTCCGTATTTGATGAAATGAAGGAACAAATTTATGGAACAACCAATAAAGTAGATACGTTAATATTGAATGCAGATCGAGATATGTACCAAGCTTACCAAGCCTATCTGAGAGTGGAATCAGGCAGCTTGGATCAAGCTGCGGCGGATGAAGCCCGAAAGGAATTGGCGGAAAATCTAAAACAGGTGGACGAGCGGGTAGCTGAAGCGCAAGCGATCGTATTCGCGAAAGGACTGCAAAAATTAACAGCAAGCGAGTCGAAGCGCGATATCAATCAAACGTTGATCGAATTCAGAGCTAATTTTAATTTTTGGTCCGCAGCAGCCCTAAAAGCAGTGGACGACGGCAACAACAAATTCCAAAACAGCCAGATTGATAAAAGCTTCGTTACGAGCCGCTCTGGCATTGATGAGATCGGGCAAGCCATTGATATCTATGCGGAATCAACTATCGCACACATAACGTCTCAATTGGATAAAACTCAGCTGTACATATTGATTGGCATTATTGCGGTTACGCTTGGATTATCGATTGCCGTCTTCATTACGATCCGTCACATTATGAAAACGATCAAAAGCGTCGTGTACAAGACGGAGAGGGTAGCAGAAGGGGATTTGACTGTTCTTCCTGACCAGAAATACAGCAAGGACGAGCTAGGCAGCATTTCGAAATCGGTTGATCACATGATTGATGCGATGAAGCGGCTCATTACCGGCATTGCCGTCCATGCTTCTGATGTTACGAAATCAGCTTCCCAGCTTACTGTGGCATCCAAAGAATCGGCAGCAGCGACTGAACATGTCGCACTGAACATTCAAGAAGTAGCTAGCGGCTCCGAGGTTCAGGCGAGAGGCGCGGAGGAAACATCCAGAGCGATTGAGGAAATGACGATCGGCATTCAACGAATTGCTGAAAATACAGCTTCTATTGCCGATAAATCGACGTCCACGTCGCAGCAAGCTGACCTTGGCCATGAAGCGCTGCTGCGCTTGGTTGCTCAAATGGATGAAATGACCGTTGTCATCAGCAAGCTGTCGGAGACGATCGGCACGCTGGAGCACCGCTCCAAGGAAATTGGCGCCATTGCCGAGAATATTACAAGCTTCTCCAACCAAACGAATATATTGTCGCTTAATGCGTCGATTGAAGCCGCTCGCGCCGGCGAGCATGGCAGAGGTTTTGCGGTCGTGGCAGGAGAGATCCGCAAGCTTGCCGCGGGCTCCCTTGCATCGGCTGAGGGCATTCATCAGCTCGTAGACGTGACTCAGAAAGAGATTGCGGGAGCCTCCGATTATATGTCGCAAACGATTGAAGAGATGAAGCTAGGCAGCGAGCGCGTTAAGGAAGTTCGTCAAAATCTGGATATCATCTTGAATTCCATCAATGAGATGAGCGAGCAGATTCATGAGAATTCCTCGATCACTCAGCAAATGTCCGCCAGCTCCGAAGAGGTCAGTGCTTCGATGGAACAAACGGCTGCGACTGCTGCCGTCAACCTGGAGAAGACGGAGAGCGTTGCCGCGGCAACGGAGGAGCAGCTTGCGCTGATGGACAACATTTCATCCTCCGCTGGTCATTTGGATGAAATCGTACAAGAGCTGGACCTTGCCATTTCACATTTTAAAGTGCAGTAATGCGCTGCAAAAAGCTGCTAATAGCGTGATGCGGAAGCATTCGCTAAAAGCAGCTTTTTTACTTTGTAAACTTTTTAAAATATGTTTCTTTTTGGCGTAACTTTTTGAGCATGTCCTTCGTCTATCATGTAAGATTAGAATTATGAAAGTTGGTTGAGGAGGGATCGGAAGCGCTAATGGCTATTCCGCAGGAAGAAGAACAAACAACAGAAGCGCAGATTGAACCCGCTGTTGAAAGTCGCAGTCTACTTACCGTAACCGATGTAGAGCGTACATTTCAAGTTGGAGGTTCTCCTCTGCATGTATTGAAGGGCATTCGAATGGAGCTCAAGGAGCGCCAGTTAGTTATGCTTAGGGGCAGATCGGGTTCAGGCAAGACGACGCTGCTGAATTGCTTAGGCGGGCTGGATACGCCGAGCAAGGGTGAGATTTTGTTTAATGGTTTGCCGTTTCACAGCATGAGCGATGATCAACGCACGTTAGTCAGGCGCAAGCACATGGGCTTTATCTTTCAAGCTTTTGCACTCATGCCTCTTTTATCTGCACGGGAGAACGTGGAGCTTTCGCTTCGCATGGCTGGCGTTCCGCGCGCAGAGTGGAAGGATAGAGTTACCCAGTGCCTCGAGCTTGTTGGACTCGAGCGGAGGATGAACCATCGTCCCTTCGAGCTCTCAGGCGGCGAGCAGCAGCGTGTGGCTATCGCTAAAGCAATCGCTCACAAGCCGATGCTGCTTTTAGCCGATGAGCCTACTGCAGAGCTTGATACAGGTATGTCAGCTCAAATTATGGCCGTTTTCCAAAATATTATTCGCACTGAACAAGTTACAATTTGTATGACTACACATGATCCTACGATTTTGGAGGTTGCCGACCGTGTCTATGAAATGGTGGACGGAAAGTTTATTTAAGCGTTCAATGGTTGTTGTTATGAGTGTTTCCTTATTATTTGCAAGCGGGTGCTCCTTGCTTCCGCCTGAAAAAGAGGAAGAGGTATTGCCTGAAATCGCACCGCCGCAAATATCCAAGAAGCCGGAGTACGAGGTGACGACTGCCACGCTTGAGACGAAGGTGCAAGTAATCGGTAAGTTGATTTCCTTGGAAGAGGAAACTTTGTTTTTCACACTAGACGGCAAGCATTTGAAGGGCGTGTATGTGAAAGCAGGAGAAGCGGTTAAGGCCGGCCAAGTGATCGGTGAGCTGGACGTCGATGACTTGGTCAAAACGCTTCGCCTGGAGAAGCTCGCTTTTAAGAAAGCAGAAATAGAAATGAAAGATACGCTTCGTCTGCGCGATGAGATGGATCAATTTGAGTTCGAGGAGAAGTCGATTGCATTCGAAGAGCGCAAGCAGAAGCTTGTTGACATGGAAGAGGAAATAGCAAAGGCGAGCTTGAAGGCGCCATTTAGCGGAACGGTGGTTACGCTCAACGTAGCGAAAGGCGACCTGATCAAAGCTTATGCTCCGATTGCGATTGTAGCGGACACGAGCAAAATTACAGCAGCCGCAAAGCTATCGAAAACAGAGCTTGAAAAAATCGCTGTCGGGCTTGAGGTATCGGCTAACATTAGCAACGTGGGTACTTTTAAAGGCAAAGTAAAACAGCTTCCGATCAAAGTAGATGAGAACAATAATGGCGGCAACGGCGGCAATCCTGGCGTGACGAAGCCGGAGCGCCCTGAAGACTTCCTCATCGTCGACCTTAAGGATTTGCCAAAAAACTTAAACAGAGGTACGCCGCTATCCATTAACATCATTACGAAGCGCACAGAAAACGCCATCGTTATTCCTCCTTCTACGCTTCGTTCCATTGGATCGCGTACTTACGTGCAAGTTATTGATGCTGACGGCAAGCGTGAGGTGGATGTAGAGGTCGGCCAACAGACCGCGACGCAGATCGAAATCCTGCAAGGTTTGAAGCCGGGGCAGAAAGTTGTAGGTCGATAGCCGATGGGTATTCCGCTGTTTCGTTTTTTGTTCCGCAAAATGTGGAACACGCGCTGGCTAACCATAAGCACGCTGGCGGGGCTGACCTTAGCGGTTGCTTTTGCGACCAGTATACCGATGTACGCGGATGGCGCGCTCAAGAGAGTCGTAGCTGAATCGCTGCAGCAGAAGAGTTCCGGATTACCGGCTGGCTCCCTGCTCATGAGGTATCAATCACCCGCTGGCGGGAAAACGGATTTATCGGCGCTGTCGGAGCTTGAGAACTATATCAAGGATGGAGTGCCGAAGGAGATTGGCTTTCCGTTTCAAACATACGTTAACAACTATTCCATTCGCAGCACAGAGGTTGTGCCTGAGGATCCTTCAAAGGTAGATGCTGGGCGCAATCGCCAGCTCACGATTATGACCATGTCCGGGCTTGAGGGAAATACGGAGCTTACGCAGGGCAGATGGTTCGTGAACACTGAAGGGGATGGAGAGATACTCGAAGCGGTTATGTTCGAGGAAGCGATGTATCGCAATGATGTACATATCGGTGATATTTTTGAATATCCGGTATTCGGCGGGTTAGACCTTACTTTACGGGTCAAAATCGTCGGAGCGGTTAAGCCGCTTAGTGATACGAGTTCATACTGGTATCAAGGAATGGAAAGCTTGCTGAATACGTTGCAAATTAGCAATCCGGCGTTCGAGAAGTACCTGCTTGCTAAGAAAGGCATTCCGCTTCATAACGCCAGCTGGTATTATGCTTTCGATTTATCGGAGATTCAAACGAGCCAATTATCGCCGCTTGGCAGGACGCTTGAGCGCCTCAATATTGAGTTGTATCAGCGCCTCAAGGATACGCGAGTAGAAATATCCTTTGCGTCCACGCTTACGGAATTTAAGAAGCAGAGCCTGCAGCTGCAAACGCTGCTGTTCACGCTTGCCGCACCAATGCTGGCAATGGTATTTTTCTTTATTGCAATGAATGCCCGCCAGTCGCTCGATAAACAGCGCAGCGACATAGCCGTGCTTCGAAGCAGGGGAGCGGGAACGCGGCAAATTATTTGGATTTATTTGCTCGAGGGATTGTTGCTTGGCGGCATAGCGCTTGCGAGCGGCCCCTTTATCGGCTGGTTCATGGCGAAGAGCATAGGATCGGCCAATGGCTTCCTCTCTTTCGTCAATCGAAAGTCGATTCCGGTGGGCTTCTCTACGGAAGCGATAATCGCAGGCGGCGCAGCAGTGCTGCTTGCTCTTCTTGCGACTATTATTCCAGCAATCATGTATGCAAGGTCATCCATAGTCAGCTACAAGCAGGATCTTGCCCGTTCAGACCGCAAGCCGGCATGGCAGCGATGGTACCTTGATGTGTTATTGCTAGCTGCTGCCGGTTATGGCTGGTATATGTTCAATGAACGGCAAATGCTGACGTTCAAGACGGGCATGACGACAGATCAATTAAATGTACAACCGTTTTTATTCTTTGTACCGGCTCTATCCATTTTCGCACTAGGTTTATTTTTCTTGCGGCTGTTCCCATGGCTATTGAAGCTCTTCACATGGCTCGGACGCAAGTTTTTACCGGTGCCGCTTTATTTGACGCTTACTCAGCTTTCTCGCTCGTCAAAGGGCTATTACCCGCTTATGATTTTGCTTGTACTAACGCTTGGGCTTGGCGTATATAACGCGTCGGCTGCTCGAACGATCGATTTGAACTCGACGGAACGGACGCTTTATAAATACGGCGCCGACGTTACCATTCAAACGGTGTGGGAAGGCTCTCCGGAGATTACGACGAAGCCGGGCAATAATGGCGGAGGCAATGGAGGAAACGGCGGAGGTTCAGGCGGAGGCGGCGGAAATGGCGGTGGCGGAAACGGTGGTGCCGGAGGCGGCGGAAATGGCGGTGGCGGAAACGGTGGTGCCGGAGGCGGCGGAAATGGCGGTTCTGGTGGCGGCGGTCAAACCGTGCCAACAAAGGTTTTGTTCAGCGAACCGCCCTTCGAGCTGTTCCGTTCCCTTGACGGGGTAGAAGCGGCAGCGCGCGTACTGCAAGCGAAGGGGAGCGTCGTCATCTCAGGCAAATCAATCGGCCAAGGCACGATAATGGGTATCGACAACGTCGATTTTGCCAAGGTAGGCTGGTTCCGCAACGACTTGTATGCCGCTCATCCCAATGTTTATTTAAACAATTTGGGATTGTATGAGCAGGCTGCGCTTATTCCATCGAAGGTAGCAGAGAAGTATCAGCTTAAGCTAGGGGACCCGGTATCGGTTGGATTCCCGGAGGGCAAGGTTGATTTCGTGGTGGTTGGCATTTTGCCTTACTGGCCTAGCCAATACCCGGATAAATCGCCATTTATCATTACGAATTTGGATTATATTTACGATCAGCTTCCGCTTATCCCTTATGAAGTATGGCTGAAGATGAAACCGGACGCGAAGGTTGCGCCGATCGTCCAAGAGCTTCAAAAGGCAGGCATAGAGATCGCTTCTATTAATGATGTTAGAAGCGAGCTGATCATACAATCGAAGCTTCCAACCAGAGGCGGGGTTTTCGGCATACTGAGCTTGGGTTTTCTGGTTTCAGTCATCATTACGCTTGCTGGTTACGTACTCTTTTGGTTCTTTAATCTATCGGGGCGTGTCGTTCAATTTGGCGTACTGCGCGCGATGGGGTTATCCCGCAAGCAGCTCACAGGGATGCTGCTGCTTGAGCAGCTGTTCACAGCTGGCCTAGCCATAGGCTTGGGTGTTCTAATCGGGAAAGCGGTTAGCTTGCTCTTCCTGCCGTTCCTGCAAACGACGGAAAATGTGGCCGAAACGGTGCCGCCATTCAGGGTCATTTTCGAATCGAGCGATACGAATCAATTGTTCATCGTAGTCGGATTTATGATGCTGATCGGCGCATTGCTGCTCTTCCTGCATATTCGCAGGCTCAGAGTGCATCAAGCGGTTAAGATGGGAGAAGAACGATGACAACAGCGATGATCGATTGCGAAGGTCTGGTGAAAATTTACAAAACAGACGATCTAGAGGTCGTCGCCTTGCAAGGCTTGAATTTGAAAGTAAACGAAGGCGAGCTTATGGCTATCATCGGCAACAGCGGCAGCGGCAAATCGACGCTGCTGAACACGCTGGGCGGTCTTGACCGCCCTTCTGCCGGGCAGGTGCATGTAGGCCCATGGGATTTGCTTAAGATTACGGAAGAGGATCTCGTGAAGTATAAGCGGGAAACAGTAGGTTTTATTTGGCAAAATAATGCCCGGAACCTGCTGCCTTACCTCTCCGCGCTTGAAAACGTAGAAATGCCGATGATGTTATCGGGGAAAGTTGATCGGCCTTATGCGAAGCAGCTGCTTGAATGGGTCGGCTTGAAGGAGCGCATGCATAACAAGCTCCATCAGCTATCAGGCGGGGAGCAGCAAAGGGTTGCCATCGCGATCTCGCTGTCGAACCGTCCAAGGCTTCTGCTCGCTGATGAACCTACCGGTTCCGTCGATACGGCAACCTCAGATTTAATTATGGGTATTTTCCGCAGGCTGAACCGCGAGATCGGCATTACGATCGTGATCGTTACGCATGACTTGACGCTTGCTGGCAAGGTAGACCGCGTCGTAGCCATTCGCGACGGGTTAACGAGCACGGAGTTTATTAAACGAAATCCGAACATCAATCTTGATGGAGGTGAGGCAGAGCTTCCGGCTGCTGCAAGTGGACTTCAATCTGTCCATGAAGCCTATGTCGTTGTAGATCGAGTTGGACGGTTACAAGTGCCGAAGGAGTATTTATCCGCCTTAAACATTAAAGACAAAGCAACTATGGAATTTGACGGTGAGCGGATTATTATTACGCCGCCTAAATCATTGGGGGGTTAATCAAATGAACAAACAACGGTTATCAGGCATGCGGATTCGAAAATTTACTTTGGTAAGCCTAACGCTTGCCTTGCTTATCGGCTTGCTTGCCGCATGCAGCGGCGGCTCTAATGAGTCGGCAGAGAAGCGGGTATTGCGGATTGGCGTACTTTACGGCGGATCGGATAACGAGCCTTATTTCCGCCAGCAGTACACGGATATGTATGAGATGTCGCATCCTAACATCACGTTTGAAATCGTAGGCGCAATCAACTATGATGATCAACGTTTTGAGCAGCAAGATCAATCCAAGCCTGCGGCGCAGCCTGATCCTTACGAGAAGATGAAGGAAATGCTGAGCGGCACAAATCCGGTAGACGTGGTCGTGCTTGACTACAATATGCTTCGCAGATTGACGCAGGATAACCTGCTTCAGCCGCTGGATCCGCTTGTTACGCAAGACAAATTTGATTTGAGCGATTATGTTCCAACCGTTATTGACGGAATTAAAGCGGCAGGCGACGGCAACCTTTACGCGTTAACGCCTACGTTCAACTCTTCTGCACTTTATTATAATAAAAAGATGTTCACTGAGGCAGGTGTTACTCCGCCAACAGACAAGATGCAATGGGCAGACATTCTTAACCTTGCGCGTCAAGTAGCCAAAGGCGAGGGAGAAGACCGCAAATTTGGATTCTCGTTTAACCGCTGGCCGTCAGATGGCTTTAACGACACACAAGTCTACAGCCAAGCGCTGCAATTGAAAATGTGGGATGACAAAGCAGAAAAAATGCTTGTTAACAGCGACCAATGGGAAGGCGTGTGGAATACGGTAGCATCGCTTTACCAAGAAGAGGTTGTTCCGACACAGGAATTCATTAACAAGATGTACGAGAAGCAAAGCGCTGAAGGCGGAAATGACCCTTTCTATGGTGATTTGTTCATCAAAGGCAAAGTTGCGATGACAATCGGTGACTACGGCTACATTAACGAACTCAAAAAAGCAGCGGACAACGCTTCTAAAATCAAAGACTTTGAGCCTGTTGATTGGGATGTCGTAACCGTTCCTGTACACCCTAATGATCCTGATGTAGGCGGAAGCATCTCGCTTAGCCAACTGATGGGGATTAACAGCAAAGCCCAAAATGATAAAGACGCTTGGGACTTTATTAAATTTTCAAACAGCAAAGAATGGGCGAAGCTGAAGTCGAGAAGCCTTTATGAGATGGTTGCACGCAAAGAGTTTTTGACGCCAATCGGCGGCTTGCAATACAACATGAATGCTTTCACTACGCTTAAGCCGCTGCCGCCGACTAGCTCGGATGCTGATCAAATTTATCGTACAAAACCAGGCGTTTGGGAAGCGCAACAGCCTGGCTACGAACTGTTCCAAGAAGTAATCAAAAAGACGAAGACAGCAAAAGAAGCACTTGCCGAGTGGGAAACTCGAGGAAATGCTGTGCTCGAAAAAATCAAAAACAATCCGACCGGAGAAGCTACCGGTGGCGGCCCTTCTATTGAAGTGATGCCGAGAGGATAATTTATTAATACCGTAAAAAGCCCGCAACCGACCTGAGCGTCGTTTGCGGGCTTTTTCTTATCCAGATAGATATTTAGTCTATCCTCTTAACAGAAACGATTGATAAGCGGTCCAGGAGCCGTTATCGGTCTGGTATAACAAGTGAACGCGGTCGATTTTGGAGGCGAGGTCGATCGACTGCATGCGAAGGTTGCCATAAAGATCGTGAAGCTCATCAGCGGAGAGCTCTTGCCCGATCGTGACATGCGGCGTATAAACGTACTTTCCTTCGTTCGTTATCAATGGACCGCTGCATACTTGCTCTTGGAGCTTCTGCATGGCATCTGTGTCTTGAAGCGCTAGATAGAGAACATGATTAACGGGATAGAAGGTAGACACCCGGTTCAAATGGATAGAGAATGCGGGCAGCTTTGAAGTGACCTGCTCTAAATGAGCAACAGCAAGCTGCAGCTGCTCTTCCGTCCATTCCTCTGCGTCTCTAACCGTTAGATGAGCAGGGATTGCTGCGTAATGCGGATCATGGCGTCTGCGCCAGCTATTAGCGATATCTTGCACATGTTTCTCCGGGAAAACGACTATTCCATATAACATGGCTATCAGCTCCTTCATAATGACCTAATTTGAGTATACCCGATTTGATCGAAATATAAGAAGCCCGAGGGAAGGATTAAGTGATGCATGCTTGTATTATCCGAATTTATGGGTATTCTAATGGCTACAACCTTTGTTGTTGTGGCAAATACGCTGCTTATCCTATAAAAACAGTGGGGGGATTCGCATGAGATGGGTGTACTGGGTTCGCCTATACGAAACGAAGTTTCAAGCTGGTTGCCTAGTTAGAAGAATGGAAAATGATTGGTGGGTTTACGGCTATGAATGCCCGAGTGAGGTAGAAGTTTTTAGATCCCGCAAAGGGCGGTTTGGCGTTAGATTTATTCCTTAAAAAAAGAAACAAAAATAAATTAGAATATTTTGCTTGACTTAAAACATCCCCATATAGTATATTATTTTATGTCGCCATTTCAAGAAGCTTTGCTCAAATGGATATACGTCGCGGGGTGGAGCAGCCCGGTAGCTCGTCGGGCTCATAACCCGAAGGCCGCAGGTTCAAATCCTGCCCCCGCAACCAACCTTTCGATTATTACGTTGAAATATACGTTTTTCGAGGGCCCTTAGCTCAGTTGGTTAGAGCGGTCGGCTCATAACCGATTGGTCGGGGGTTCGAGTCCCTCAGGGCCCACCATTAGCAAAACCTTCTCATTATGCCGGGGTGGCGGAACTGGCAGACGCACAGGACTTAAAATCCTGCGGTGGGTGACCACCGTACGGGTTCGATTCCCGTCCTCGGCATACCTACTTACATAAGGGTTTTCCTTTGACAGTAGCAATCCTAAAAACCATAAAAAATGATGAATCCTGTGTACCAGATTGTGGCTCTGCTAGCCGCACAGGACTCATCACGTGAGATCCTTTTTCGCACTATCTGTATCCCAAATACAGGTGAAGGCGAAGGAGGATTTTTTAATTATGGCGGTAAGGATGAACAAGGTAAAGAGAGCACCTGCGACAATGGAAGAGGCACTGGATCGATTCATTACCTGGAAAAAAGCGAATGGGATTAGCGATCAGACTATACTGGACTACACGACACATGTTAACTTATTGTTTAAGCGCTATCCTGATGCTAAGGATTCATACGATCTATTGGAACAGGCTGTAGTAGATCATCTTGGACAAGAGGGGATTAAGCCCGCGACTTACAATAATCGACTCGTATACCTGCGTACGTTCTTGAACTGGTGCGTGGAGCATGGCATGCTATCCGATAACCCCTTGAATGGCTTCAAGAAGCGCAAGGATGAAGGAAGGCATGTCAGTGTCGATGAAGAAACGCTTGCCCGTCTTATAGCTCTTCCGAACCGTGAGACCTTTGCTGGGTTAAGGGATTATACTTTATTCTTGCTATTCCTCGACTGTGGGATTAGACCCAAGGAAGCATTCAGCTTGGATGAGGGGGATTTCCACCCGCGAGCCAGAGAAATGCGTGTCGATGCAGCTAAAGCTAAAACTCGTGTATCTCGTACTTTACCATTATCTCCAATGACAGTTGAGGCAATTCAAGAATTGCTGTCTGTTCGTCCTAAGGAGTGGAGCGGAAAAGCGCCTATATTCTGTACAAATGAGGGTAGACCACTGAATAGGCATACATGGGGCGACCGTGTTGAAATGTACTGCAAGAAGCTAGGGACGCACTTATGGCCCTATGCGTTGCGTCATGCATTTTCCATTGTGTTTCTGCGCGGCGGCGGTAATGCATTTGGATTGCAACAGATGCTGGGTCATGTGGATATGACCATGACCAAACGATATGTACGGCTTTCAGATACAGATGTGCGTGAGCAACATAATACAGCATCCCCGTTGAATCGACTGATACAGCAAAAGGTGAGGGTAGGTAAAATAAAGTAATGCATGCTTAGAAGCACTTTTTGGCTTGAAACAAGCCAAGGTGCTTTTATTTTTTACGTGTAAGCTATTGTATTTTCTCTTTTGAAACTTCACAATTGTAAAAAAAAGTGGAATAGATCGGAGGTTTATAAATGGGTATTAATCCAACAGTACAGCACTTAGTAAATGAATGGCGAAGAGTTTATTCAGGAGATAAACCATTAGATGTGCTTAGAGAAATCGATGGAGAATATACTGCCGAGCTCAAAGAGGAAATGTTACAGTCGGATTTCTTGTACCCAGAACCTTTTTATGGACCCTTCGAGGAAGACATGACAAAAGACTTACTTTTGTTATTAATGAATCCAGGTGGGGTAAAGGATCAAGCCCAATATTCTACAGCCATTAACAAGAACACAATCTCCCGATACACTAGTTGGCGACGAAAAGATTTTCTTCAGGAGTGCGGGCGGTTAGATAAAACAAAGCTTGTAATACCAAGCAAAAGAAATATTTGCGATCAATCGTGTATTCTGCATAATCTGTCATGTGATGGATGTAGATGGAGGCGTACGAGGTATCGGGAGGCAAAATTCGACGTAAATCTCTCGTTTGACCTTATTAATACCATGGAATACATTCCTTACCATTCAAAAAATTACAATGACTTGAGATCAGTTCAACCGTGGTTGTTGAAAGCCAAAACAACGAAAATGGCTTTTGAGGCTGTTTGCGAGATTTCTAGGAATCACTTGGTGAAACACATAATCAGTCTAGGTTCTGCCTGGATCGAAATATTCAGGATCCATGATTTTTTACCTGTTGAAAATATCACTGTTCGAAGTTCAACTGGTACCGCTCTTGGAACATTACTCAGATATCAGATAGGAGATTCTGCGTTACCTATTGTAATCCATTTATATAAAAGAAGAGTAAGGTTTCCTGTAAGACGAAGCGTTGTCAATGAAATGCGCCGAATGCTAGGCGAAACAGAGTTAGGTGACTCCGATCCAGGGGATACAGTCCATAATAACCTGTAGACGATTAATATTGGTGATTTGCGATTCACAAGGACCATCTATTCCACACGCCTCGGCCTGATCCAGTAATTCCTTCTTCAACATCATGCTCACCTCTTGAACAGATTGTAGCCTGTCCAAAAAATGAAAACAATGGATGGTCAATGGGGAAATGAATTCATAGACTCTACTGGACAAACAACATTTAAACACTATAGCCGCTTACTATTCTGACAGAGGCAGTTCATGATACGATAGGGGAAATGTGACTGGAGGGATACAGGATGAGTAAGGGGAGCTGTAGGGAAGAGCTATTGCTGGCAACCAGATCGATTATTAGAGCCAAGGGAGATAATCGGTTTACGTCTAAGGAAGCAATTGAGTATATGAAGAGGAACAATACGATATATACTGAATCGACGATAAGGACTCATATCACTTCCAGGTGTTGCAGTAATGCCAAGGACCATCATGCTGTTACATACAACGATTACGAAGCTCTTGGCAAAGGCGAATACAAGGTCATAAACCTATAGGAGAAGGCAATCATGAAGATTATACTGAGCAGGAAAGGATTCGATTCATCTGCTGGGGGATATCCAAGCCCGCATCTTGTTGATTCAGGAAGATTAATCTCTTTTCCTATCCCCGAAGATGAGGAAGTGAATTCAGGTGTAGGCTACTCCGATTTAAGGGTTGACCAGAATCATACATACCTCGATCTGATGGAGCAGCTTGGAATTAAGAAGTACTCCAACGGTACATACGTACATCTCGACCCAGATATCAATGCTTCAGTAATGCAAAGGAAGCATCCTGAATGGAGAGGGATATTCGTTCAGTCAAGCGCGGCTCAGTCTCATCTAGCCAGAAAGAACATTCAGATCGGAGATTTGTTCTTATTCTTTGGATGGTTCAAGGATGCTGTCAGGACGGCGGCTGGGTATAAATACGTTAATGGGACCCATAGACATGTCATTTGGGGCTATATGCAGGTAGGAGAGATTGAGCCAATCGATAAAGTAGGACATTACGATAGCTGGAAGTTGCCTCATCCTCATTACTTGTATCGAGACAGGGATATGAATACTGCATATATTGCCGCACTATCATTGTCATTTAACAATTCCATACCAGGATGTGGTACGTTCAAATACGATGATTCTTTGGTTCTAACCCTAGAGGGACAGCGAAAACGATCCGTATGGAAACTGCCGCACTTCTTTCATCCAAGCATGGGGACTAGAATGAGCTATCATGAGGACTTATACAGTAAGTCGGGGAGGCCAGTCTGGGAACTACGTGATAATCATTGTACGTTGCAGTCGGTAGGCAGAGGGCAAGAGTTCGTCATTGAAGGTAATGACGAAGTAGTGAAATGGGCAAAGGATTTGATTCAGCGGCAATTATCTTGAAGAATCATGAACAAGTGGTAAACCAGTAAAGGCTGCGAAGCGTTCAGCCTTGACTGGCGGCTTATACCACTTATCCACCCCTCCTTGGCTGACAAGCCGAGGGACGGCTCACACCGAGTGACGGGGTGAAGCGGGCGTGCCCCCTGCGTATTCCCTTGTATGTTCATTCTCAATTTCAATTAGCGGAAAGAGTTCGTCGATAATGGTTGCCAACTGTTGCTTTTGTTCTTCAGTTGCAGGTGGGCAATTCGATTCCTTCTGTAGCTCTATGAGCTTCATACGTTGCCGTAATTCCTCTAGTTCATCTTTTGTCGGTTGGGTCGCTTCGATTTCTACTTCGTTCTTCTGGGCTTGTTCCCTTTGTTCCTGCTTGCGTATACGATACTCTGACTGGCGATCGCGAAGTACAGTAAGAACAGCGCCCAAATCCAATGTCCTAAGGAAGGTATCCCGTGTGTAATTAATGTCAGCAAGGAGTGCTTCGGTGGCCTGAGTCTTCTTTGCAACACGGTAGTATTCGACATTCAACTTATCCTTCATACCAAAGCTGTACAGTTGCTTCATTTCGTGTCCAATAAGTTTGTGTGGTATGGAATTGGCATCTGGATCAATCTCGCGGTATGCATCCAGCTTCTGCTTAAAGAAACTTATCCATATGTCACGAGCTTTTTGATCATTCGCTACGGCTTCGTCACCAATCACCCACTCATCGACGAATCTTCCACCGACAAGCTTCGATCTTTTCACTCGGTGCGTTTTTGTAGGTGAGTCCGACACTATGTATCCATTGTTATGCAGAAAGTTACGGATGCGAGTGCAGGTAGCTTCTACAGCCTTGTACTCAAGCCCGTACTTAGCAGCCAGTTCGGTATACAGTTCAACACTGAACTTTACATAGCTACCTTCACTGCAATGCACAATGTCTCGGCCACTCATTATCATGTCAATGTACTCTGCACCTACGGGACTATAACGCATCACATCTACTAATAACATGCGGTAGAATCCAGCGGGAATGCGTATGGTGTAAATAGCACCCTTACCTTTACCATCTACAGTAACGACATCTGCTCCCATATCCTCAAGTCTCTGTCTGCGTGTACTAACTGTCTGCTTCATGCAGTGACTTTCGCTCCATCCAGTAAAGCTAAGGTACTGCTCATGATTCAATGTAACTGTATCCATGTATTGTAACTCTCCTTCTCATAGTGCTAATCTGCTACCTTCTGCTGCATCCATAGTTTGTATTCCACTAAAGATACGTTCTAGTAGACCGCCAGTCATCAGCATCATTGATACTGTCTACTGAGTGCTGATTCGTGACTTTGTCACCCTACCCCCCTTAGTTTGCAGGATAGTAGTATTTCTAACTGTCTGCTGTATCCGCTATTATATAATAACCTGCATTTTAAGGGGGGTTACTATTCATGCATCATATCTGCGGTTCTAGGATACTGATTCCGATTCTTTCATGCATGGATTGTAACGGTCGAAGCTTTCTGCTGATTAAGTTGCTTTAGTACATGGTTGTAACTGGTTGTATGCAAAGATGTGCATGAATAATACGGTGTATGCACTCGCTTATCGGTTCTGGATAGAATCTTGTTGCGGATGCCTCGTTACGTTACTGCAATAATGATTCTGATTGCTCAGATGCTTTCGAAAGTTGAATGCATCGGAGGGGGAGGTTTGACTGCGTGCTAATTTCTACGCATCAGTTGCTTCAAATTCTTACCGTGATCTGCGCAAGTTAGCGCCACAACAAGATTTGAATCTGTCCACGAATGAACAGGTTCACATAAACGGCAAATCTAATTAATGCGCACCTTCATCCTCGTCCATATCCTTAGCGATAACCGTCTTTATGTTTTTGCTTAGTACAGAACGTCGAAGGCGAGTATTCATTCGCTCCTTAAATCTGGCTTGATCATCTGCTAACTTACCGCTTGCTATATAACTTTGGATGGAGGCGAGCGCTTCCTCTGGAGTAGATTTCTTTTGTTTAAGTTCCTTCATTGCAGCTTCCTTCGCCTTTATCTGCAAGTGCTTGCGACCGAGAAGGCGAATGAGTTGGCTGATCTGCTTCCTAATGTCTTCAATATCTTCCTCATCAATTGCTGTCCGTTCTTGTAGTAAATATGCCATTGTGGGATTACTGTCATTTCCCACAAATATTTTCATGTCTACTTCGATGCTGAATTCATCGGAAGCAAATTCTGGTTCGATGTAATCGGGAAGCTCATCATTGTCTTCTTTGTCATAATCGACCTCCGATATATCTCTCCCATTCATAAACGCTTCATTCTGTTCTTCGATCCAACGCTGTTCATCTGCCCTTCTTCCAAGAAAGAAGGGCTGTACTGGCTTATCCTTTTCAAAGATGTCCAGTGGCACATTGTAATGCTGGGCTAACTTCCGAATGGTATCCATTCTTGGTTCTTTGCCGCGCTCCTCAAGGAAATAAAGGGTTTGGTAAGAGATGCCGTCGACTTGTTCGGCTACTCTCTTCTTCGTGAATTCTTTCCTATATATCTCATCCAGCTTCTCCCTAATCCACTTAAGCTTTTGGGCATTATCCTTAGACATCAGCTCGATAAGTTCATCGTGCTTTATCTCCCGACCATACATAAAATCACCTCTTTCATTATTATACCACATTTGTTTGGACAATATAAATACAATCAATATTTTTATAATAAATATTGATAATAAATTTATGTCAATATTAATATGGACAAAAGAAAGTAGAGTATGGTAGTATTAGTCCATCACAAGAGAGGAGTAGATAAGGAATGAAGTTGTCGTTGAATCTGAATTGGAACGCTATAGCAATGGACTGGGCCTTTCTGGAGTATGAACATCTGGAAAAGTACCTGGAGTCGATTGCCGAGGAAGTCAAAGAGCATGGTTTCGCTAAGCTCGATGGTGTTATTCGGAATGGTAAGCCACACGGGACTGTCACGCTGTTCATGGTTGGCGGAATCGTACAGTTTTGGTGCGAAGATGGTGTCCCTGCACGTCAGATGAAAATTTTATTCACACAAAGTTATGTATTTGAAGGCATCGTTCCGTGCGGCGAGGGTACACTGACGTTTCCGAATGGTCATCGGTATGAGGGCAGCATGTATCATTGCCGTCCACATGGGGAGGGAATCTTCTATGTTAAAGATGGGGGTTACGTCAAAGGCATCTGGAAGAACGGATGTATGGACGGCCTGATGACAGTTGTTGATGTGGATGGTAATCAATCTGAGATCGATGCAACAGAGTAGAGATTATCAATCAAACTTGGGAGGGTTAATATTGATGGGTACATTTTATGCAATGGTTCGAGAAAGCGGCGTGTTCTTTTGCGAGTTATTACTTAAAGACTTCCAACAAGCTAGCATTAAAGATGTTCCTGTTATTCATGAGATGGAGATCATTACAACTGAGGGACGGAATATCGCACACGATGGAAAATGGATTCCCATCCATACTGTTGAAACGCTGACAGCTGCACCCAAACCGAGGGCGAAGATTGGTTCAGTGGATAAGGCTACGGTCATTAGCAGAATCCAAGAGCATCTAAACCATCAATCGGATGAAGTAAGTGAAGTGACGATATCCAATACGTCTTCCCATTGCGAAGAGATCGGCGGCAGAATTGCAAAGCAAGTGGTTAGTACGATTGAGGCGCGAAATTACTTTGACGAGCATCTGGTCGAACTTGGCTGGCAGGTTGCAAAAGCTGGAAAGGACTTCATCACTCTGAAACGCATGCCCTCCGTCGAGGAAACTGCTGAGGAAGAGGTGAAGGCAGCGCTTGAGCAAGCAGTTGATCATCAGGTAGTTGAGACGGAAGAGGGAAGCAAAAGGAGCTTTCTTGAAAAGCTACTGCGATAGGGGGAGATTACCGTGATTAGACGATTATCAAAGGAAATGATTCTAGCTAAGGATTCGGTTTATACACAGTTTTGGTAGCGACTATAATGTGTAGGCTTGTCATTTTATCATCGGCCACATACATTGACGGAGAACTACGAGCCGCCAGTAGAGGTGGCTTTTTTCTATAGTATGAACTTTATTAAGGATCGTACAAAGGAATTTTGTTGCACTCTGTGGAACCAATATGGATGGAGGATATTTACTTATATTACGAGCGAGTGGGGGGATATCATCTGAGTTCACTGTTCAAGCAACTGTATCATCTGCTCAGCCGTTCAGATAGAAATCAGCTAGAGGATTACCTTACTGAGATTTTTGCTCAGGTGCTGAATAAGGAAGAACTGCTGCATGATTTTCTGAATACACTGACCGATATTAAAGTGGGAACAACGAATATCCGTGAGGTAACAACACAGAAAACATATAACAAGCAAGTGGATCATTTAACCGATAGTAGGCCTGATTTGCTTATTCGATTTTCGGATGGCGGACAACCTCATGTTTTATGTATCGAAAACAAACTAGGTACAGGAGAAGGAGATCAGCAACTTAAGCGATATGCCGACCATCTAAGAAGTTATGAGACTGATGGTTGTCAGACACATCTTGTATACATAACGAAGCTACACGATCCCAAGCAGAAGAAAGACATTATTAGTAGTGGGGCGGCCACCTCATTTCACCAAGTTAGATGGTTTCAAATATACAATTGGCTAAAGCGCCATAGAAGCGAACTCATTGATTTATTACTGGAGTATATGGAGGAGATGCAGTTGAACGACAGCAGACGGTTTGTACCACAAGATATATATGCAATTCAGCACATGGAACGCTTGATTAGAATGATGGATGGCTGTCTAGAAGGCAAGGTTGAAGAGACGGTATCCAATCTATTTAATAGATCAACTGGTTGGACTAATCGATTTGCCCAGTTAAAAGAGTATTACCGTTACATGAAGCAAAATGATCAGGGTAACTTTAGTGTCATTAACTTTGGATTTTATATTACGGATGATGAATACACTTCCGTTTGCATCATGTTTGAAGTGAATCCAAAATGTCCGAAACGTGTGGATATGATTGCGGCAATGAAGGAGTTTGTTGAGAGCAATGAGGGTTGGTTTTCTGAGGATTTGGATGACAACACAGCTTGGGCTAACATCTATTGCGAAAAGAGTCTTTTGGATTTCTTGTCAGCAGAGGATCATATTGAGGCTATTCAGGCGTATTTTATTACCCATTTGACAGAACTTTACTCATTGAAGCAGCAACATCCAGAATTCGATTGGAAATCAAAAGAGAGCAGTGTTACTGTATGAAGCTGGGACAAGTGTCGTACATAGATGATATTCGTTCTGTATGGGTGAATGAAGCTAGGGACTTTACACCTTGGCTCGCGGAAAACCTTGATACATTAGGTGCTGAGCTCGGAATGGATATTGAGTTAATAACCACTGAGCATGGGATCGGTTCTTTCTCTCTTGATATTTATGCTAGGGAAGTTAATACGGGACATTCAGTAGTTATCGAGAACCAATTGGAAGCAACGGATCATTCGCATTTGGGGCAATTAATTACTTATGCATCTGGTGCTGATGCCAAGATCATCATCTGGATATCGAGAGAAGTCAGGGAAGAACATCGAAAAGCAATTGACTGGCTTAACCAGGTATCCAATGAAGATACTCACTTCTTTGCAGTAGAGATACAAGCCATTACCATAGATGGTTCATTACCCGCGCCATTACTCAAAGTGAAGGCTTCACCTAATGAATGGGGAAAAGCACAGAAGGCGATTGTGTCTGGTGGAAGCGGGGCAAAGACTCCGAAGCAAATGTACTATCATGAGTACTTCACTAAGTTCCTGGCAGAACTTAAGCAGCGCAAACCTCATTTTACGAATGCCAAGTCGGTTGGTTATGATAGTTGGTTTAGCTTCAGCTCTGGCAAGACAGGATTTAGCTATACGGTCACATTCCGTAGCGGAAATCGATTCTCATGTGAGTTTTACATTGATATGAATGACAAGGAATTGAACAAGGCTAAGTTCGATGAGTTGAGCGAGTACAAACCAGAAATAGTCACTGTACTCGGTGAGTTGTCTTGGGAAAGATTGGACGATAAGAGAGCGTGCCGAATAGCAGCATATATGGATGCAACCAGTGAAGGTTCAATGATCGATTGGGGAATAAGGACTCTGATTGCTTTCAAGGATACATTTACGAAATACCTATAGTTGCTGGAGGGACGGGAAAACCGTCCCTTTGTTAATTTTCGCTCTTGAGTTGTTTGGCCGCGAAGATCACCTTCAATTCTGTTGCTTTAGGAAGTCGAAGTATCGATTCACAGCAGTTTTGTATGAGGCTGTCCCTGTACGAATATTACCATCAATAGGAATGGAATGCCGTTGTTTAGCGCCAGACCGTTCATCAGAAGAACCGTATGAAAGTCTATCTAGGAGCAGTCTCCCTTCATCCTGGTAATAATGATTAAATATTGATCCCTCGTGTTCACTCACTGTTCGACATCTAGAGATATTATCTCGCTGCACAGCAACATTTCTTGTTACTCCCTGAAGATATGTTCTGAATTCCGTTTCCCTCTCCAATTCCTTTCTCATTACCACCATTCACCTTTCGTATTGATTTGAGACGATCATATCACGGAACCTTGCAGCCTGCACTTAGCAAATTTGTCGGCTGCAATCGGTTTCTAATCAACCATGATTATACGTGATTACTGATTTTGTGCTTGGCCCCCCAGCAAGGATGCCCCATACCCTTGTTTGAGAATTCGACCATGAGAGCCCAAAACCCCAGTAATATCAAGAGGGTGGCAATTTTTTAGGTGTTAGTTGGTGTAGCAGGGGGAACTGAAATGGTAAATCTGTAGCAAATGATTTACCAAATTATTTAGTATTTTGTATTGCATCTTCCAGCTCTAAGGGTTACGTTCGAATCAGAACGATAAGGGTTCCCTACTGTTTCCCTTACCGTGTTCTCCTTCTATATAGCCTCCCTTCCTTACACCAGAGGGGAGGCACGATAACCATAAAGGACTGATGAAATGTATACACCTGATTTAAGATATTATAAGGAATTCGGCTTTCGCAGCGATTATGTCCATGATCCCAATGATATAATGAGCATCTATTATGCCAGGAGAGATTTAATGCTCTTCCCTGAGCAACTTCCTCTTCATAAGCAAATCAAATTGAAAAGGATTCATGATGGGCTTAGCCAGGAGCAGCTCGGAAAGATTGTCCGATTACCAGCTTCTACGATCAGCCTAATTGAACGAGGGGAACGGCTGATTATGAAGAACCGCTGGAAAGAATTCGAGGCTTACTTGTATGAGATGTGGTTCTCCGAGGGCCAATTGGTGGATAGACTCAGTACCGAAAAAGAATATTCTGAAATGGACATTGAAGAACAAAGAGCATATTGGAAAGCAGAACTTAAAGATGATCCTGATTTATGGGATACGGTATTGTAATCTGTCTGCGGCGGGAATTACTACACTAGCTGATACAGGGGGCAACATGCATGAATAGCACTATTGAATTGATCGAGCAAGACGAGCAATACTGGCCAGAGTTCGTTTTAGGCTTTGAGGCCGATGACGATTATGAAGGAGACGATGATAACAATGCATAATTATGATGATCTAATAGAGGCTTTGATTCGTGAGAGCGAACTGAGCACTTGTTCGGATAGTCAGAAGGCCGCAAATGCCCATATGATTAATCTGTACGAGAACCTTAAGAATAAGCGAACCACCAGTGATTCCCCTACCTATACGAATGAGCTTTCTATGGACCTTATGGCTAGGAGACTTTCTGATCCTAATTACAGATTTAGCGTTCGATCGCTTATGAACGAGAGGTAATAGAAAAGAGCCAACCAATGCGGCTGGCTCCATCCCCATTGCATCATTTATCGTCGAATAGATGAATAACGTCAGCAATCTTGCTGTCCATCGCATCCTTAACAGCTCGGAAAACCTCTATTTCTGAAAGACCTTCTGCAACCAGTATTGCCTTAAGCTTCGCGGCAATTTCTTCTTGCTCCTGCTTTGGTAATTGTGCGATGTATACTGCTTTGGTCATGCGACTCAATCCTCTCTGTATGCTGTGTTTACTATAGTACCATACATTTATGCGGGACTTAAGAAGAGCCAATCACTAATGGACTGGCTCCACACTATTATTCTATTAATTCCTACGGTATGCTTCTTCGGCCTCCTCCTCTGTAACGAGATCAAGATAGCTGTACATAATGGCTTCGAGGCGCTTAAGCTCCTCATGGTTCATTCCCATTTTCTTAGCTGTGAGAAGTGCGTATCCGATTGCAGCTGCATTAGTCATAGTAACATTCCTCCACGAAATTGGTTTGGATTTAGGTATGTGATAAGTTCGATTGATAAAATATGCACGAACATGCGAGCGAAGCGAGCCCAACGACGCAGCCGAAGGCCTAGTGCTAATAAGAAGGAGCCAGTCATTTTGGCCGACTCCTCTAGTTGATACTTACATCAAACCTCGCTCTTTGAGTGAGCAGTAACTATCGGTTGAAACGATAACGTGATCAAGAAGCTCTATACCTAAAAGTTCCCCAGCTTCTGCTAAGCGTTTCGTTAACTGAATATCTTCGTGGGAAGCGGTGCAGTCTCCAGAGGGGTGTGAATGGACGGCAATATAACTTGCCGCAGCTCTCTGGATCAATGATCGATATACTTCACGAGGATGAACTATTGCACTATTCAGCGTTCCGACACTGATTCTCTCCTTGCAAATGACATGATTCTTGGTGTTCAGCGGCAGAATCCAAAATTCCTCGTGCATAAGGTGACCAATCGTAAAGCGCATCAACTGGAAGATGTCTTCAGGCTTCCTTATTACGTAGGGAGCTTCACGCGGCGTATTCAACGCTCTTGCCAACTTAAGCGTAGAAACGATCTGACGAGCCTTCGCTGGGCCAACACCTTTGATGCAGGTAAGTTCCAACTCATTAGCATCAAGCAGTTCATATGGCGTTACAAAGCGAGTAAATAGCTCTTGAATGATGGTGCTATCTTCTTTCACGCAAAGGGCATCAGCTAAGGCTGTTTTAATAGAGTATATGTTCACTGTGGATTACCTCCAAGAAATTGAAATAGGAGAGGCACGGCGGCCTCCCCTTGAATGGGTATAGGTATTGGGTTATTATTGAATCGAATAGGTTTTACTGTGAGACCGTATTGCGAGTACGGTCTTTTTCTTTGCCATGAACTCCTTCAATCTGCATTTCCGTACTTACGAGCATTGCCAGGCAACGAATATATTGCCTTCCCTCATGGGTTCTGAGCGATGCCTTTCCATCCAAACGTTTCCTGACGCTTTGTAGAGCCTCTTTACGCTCTCGCAACTGTTTAATCATTGAGTATCACCCTTTCCTTAACTGGCTTAATTTTGACGCTTAAGATGCTGTTCCAACTGCTTTGGATAGTACTTAGCGAAGTAGCCGCGAATATACTGATTAGATAGTTCCTCGTCGATTTTCCATACACGCTGAAAGTACACTCCCAAGACGCGAGCTGCCATAACCAACTGATTTTGCATTACCAACTGACGGAGAAGAGTGGTCATCTCGTCAGCTATTTGCCGTTTCTCCACGCTTAATCGCCTCCATATGATTATTGATTGTTTCTTGCCACTCCAGCATTCCATGTACAATTTCTATTAGGCAAACGCCAAAAGGATAGTCTTTTGCAATAATGTCACTGTGGTCTGCTTCCAATCGCTCAAATTCTCTGCTTAACAGAATCAGAGCCGTGGATGCCTCGTGCAGCTTATTCTGAAAATCTTTCATGTCTATCCCTCCTTGTAGCCTTATCTCACTCGGCCTGTATTGGGTTCACTGTCAAACGAAAAAAGGGCTCCCACTAATACCTTTTTCCAGGTATTAAACAGAAGCCCTTAGTGAAGCAGTTTCTTTAATTGTTTTCTAAGCTTTTGTGCCGCAATCCGACCAAACGGATCACTATATTGGTTAAAACACCAACAATCATATTCTCGCCATATTACCTCCCGTATCTCAGCAAGCTCGTTCAAACCCAGTCTGTGAATGTGATGGAATAGCCAGTTAACCTGGTATCCTTGAGCGGATAGTGGACCACTATCATACTGGATTTGTTCCTGCCCTTCACTGATGATCACGAGAATGCCATAAGCATCAATCAATACGTCCTGTTCAATAATGGTTCCTTTGTAGTCATTGAATGTAGCTAAGTAGAGCACCTTTGTTTTATAAAGCTGATACTGGACATGCTCAATGTATTTGGTAACCAAAAGTTGCTTGATCATGCTTCTTCACTCCGATTCATTATTAATGTCGATGCCCCGCCGCGCTAACTCCGCTTTAAGCATTTCAACGAATCCCTGATCCAGTCCGAGCTGCAATGCTGTCCAATACGTTTCACACAATAGCTCTGAGCTCACTTCCTGCATAGAATCTCTTTTATCATTCATGTATTTCACCTCCTCTCATTGGAGCTTCATCTCAAAGGCTCCCTTATTGTTCTCTGTCACGCTGATGAACGCAAAAAAGACCCATTCACTCCAATAAGGAGTGAACAGGTCCTCTTTTAATGAATCCTTTTTACTCGTCTTTCCAATCAAGCATGTAGCTGAGCATTTCGTAAGCTCTCTTTTGATCGGCAACGCTTCTACCTTGGAACTTTGACACAAGCAGGGATAAGTAGTATTCATCCCGTCCCTTCTCCAGAGGCTGAATGAATCGGAAGAGCTCTTCGAACGGTACTTCAAGCGCGGCGGCTACCTTCTCAATGCTTTTCATCGTGACATTATTCTCACCACGCTCAATTCGCCCTATGTATGTGTAATGCAATTCTGCTAGTTCACCAAGCTTCATCTGGCTCCATTTTCGCTGCTCACGCAATGATCTTATTCGTTCTCCTACTATCTTCATAGTGCGACTATTCATAACTCTCACCTCTAAGCAAAACGATAGCTTAGAGTTAATGGAGCATCGACAGCACATTGATATTAACGACCCGATATTATAGCATATAAGTAACAAATGTGATATATATACTATATGAATACTGAATGTAGTCTGGAAGCACTACCATCCCTGTGGAGGAGGGGGGGGGGCGAGTTAGGAATTTCGACAGCAAACTACTATACATACCATTCCACAGAATTTTATAACAGTTTCAATTCTGCTATATGAAATATTTTCGCGTTTATCTGGCATTGATTTGTGAACGTATAATCGAGAGGGAGAGAACAGAATTAATGAGACACAGGGTAACAGTCGCGGCACTACTCATATTAATTTTATTGGTTGGATGCACTTCAAATGATCAAGAGGCACTGTCAGAAATTCCACAAACCGCTTCACCTACTAATATAGTGGAATCAAATGTTAGTAAAGCCGTCATAGAATCAGTTGATGAAATTCCACCAACAAGTACGGAGTCTTCAAGTATTGTACCTGAGTTCATTCAAGGTAATGGGTATGCTTCAGGAGGATATGATAAGCAGGCGATTCAGCCAACCATATCTAATTGGGCAGGTGTATCCCGTTTTAAGCTTGCGGATATCGAGGCACCTATTTGGAACTTAAAAGGTAAACCTGACGAGTTTATGAATATAGTGATCGGTCGTGACGGAGTTATCTATAATGCAGGTAAAAATATTACCGCGATTAACAGAGACGGTTCAATAAAATGGGTTTATGAGTATGTATCATCATCTGGTTTGGTAGGTCAATTTTTCACTCCATCAATAAGCACAGACGGTACAATTTATGTTAGTAACGGTGATAGATCACTCTACGCAATCAATGCGGATGGAACATTAATGTGGAAGACCCCAACATTATCTAAAACCGCTAGGGAATCATCACCATCTATTGGCGATAACGGAACTTTATACTTAACCTCATCAGAAGGACTTTTCGCAATAAACCCAAAGGATGGCAGCGTCATCTGGACGTTTGCAGGATCGGTCGACTCCCCTGCAATAGCAAAAGACGGAACGATATATATTAGCGGAAAAAGGAAAACGGATAAGGTTGGAGGATTCTTTGCTATCACTTCAGAAGGCACGGAGAAATGGTATATTCCTATTAAAGGAATAAATTCCTCACCGACTATAGGTCCAGATGGAACGGTGTATGTTATTACAAATGATCCAGTTGGACCATCATATTTGGTTTCGATTAAACCAAACGGACAACACAAGTATATATTTCGAATTCCAGAACCACAAAATGATACGACGAATATTTCAATATCAGATGAAAATGTATTATATTTCGCAACTAGGTTTGGAACTGTATACGCCATAAGAGATAACGGGACAAAGCTATGGGAGTACGCACATAAACCTGGTCGTGATGTTACATTTACTGACCCATTAATTGATTCAGAAGGAACACTTCTTATTGGCATCAATGATTCTTATAACTTCTCTATGATGAAAGCATTTGATAAGAGCGGTAAGGACAAAACGATTGTTTCATTTACTGAACCCCCGTACTATAAATTACTTCAAACAGGAATAATTGGTTCAGATGGTTCCTTGTACTTTACCATTGTGAATGGTCATGAGTCGATTCTTCATGCTGTTGGTAGTAAACAAAAGACGGCAACCGCTAAGACAGATGAAAAAGCTGCTCCTAATAATGATATAAGTCAGTTCGCAGGCAAGTGGAGTACACCTGGTTCGGATGAATTGGCCTTTGATATCTCCTTTACCGACGATAATAGCGGTGTTATTACCTATTACAGTATGGGAGAAGAGTATCCTAATAACTTTGGCTATATTCAATCTGGTGCTAGTAGCGTTATATTGCGAGTCGGAAATGATGATCAGGATCGAGCAACTGTGAAGCTAGTTCTCGAAGGAGACGGCCTTACTTATGAAGAGGGAAACAATAAATATACTCTTGAAAGATCAGCCAGTAGCCAAGTTGCAGATGATTTGGCTGAAACAAGCTTGATTGATGGATTTAAGGGTAAATGGTGCGATGAAAATAGTACTTTCTGCATCCAATTATTATTCGGTGTCGAGTCTAACGGGATAATTGATTATTTCAAAGATGGTCAGATTTCCACTAGTGTCGATTTTGAGATAAATTATCTGGAGGAAAGCTACCTGGAATTAGATGCGGGTGGTGTGAATGTTCAGCTTACCATTGGCGATGACGGTGGAAGCATGGAGTTCTTTGATGCATTAATGAATGTAACGATGACAAGAACGGATTAGCGCCCATGAGGCGCTTTTCTTTTTCTAGAATGCAGGGAATTCTTGTATTAATGTCGAATGTTAGGACCAAGGCTGATTGACATTAAGAACTGCACAGCATTATCTGATGTTGTATAGTGATTTAGGCCCAAGACTTTTATGGGGGAGCAACAAGTATATGCTCAGGTGCAAGGATTGTGGAGGAATATTGTTTGTTATCGGTGTTGAAGAGCCTCCTGCCCATTTAACTAAGCAGGATAAGCTCATATACAATCGTTTGTGTGATGTTCAATGTGCTGATTGCGAGAAGGTGTATTATTCACAACCATTTGATTTTGGTAACCCAATTAACCCTGTGAGAGATATTGATTATAAGTAAATATAGAAAAACTAGTGGGAGGAAAACACGATGCCGCAATGGCCGCATATTTATTCTCAAGTCATTAAAACCCCATATGAAGAAGGCAGGATGAACTTTCGTGTTTTAACGGGATATGGATCGTCTGCTTTTGTTCATCATCTTTTATATACATATGAAAGAATGTCCATCGACTTGATCTTGGGTATGGTAAAACAACAACCAATCACTATTTGGGACCATAATGAATATGTCAATCTAGTCCAGAATACTGGCAGATTACGAGTTCGCTATTATAATGCATCGCCGCCAATACATACAAAAGCTGTATTGTGGGAAGGGGAGAATGGTGATTTAGATATAGCCTATGCGGGTTCTTCCAATTTAACATGGCATGGATTCAGAGATTATCAGGAACTTATGGTATCGGCAGATCCAGGAGAAATATTGCAATCTTTCCCTGAGGATCATTTGCTGAAAGATTGTACTGACGAAGATGTATTTGAACACTTCCAAATGCAGTATCAGAGGGAGCCTGAAGTTTCAGACATTGATACATCGGCGATAGGTGCAGCGGTTAGCGGATGTCCAAGTGTTGTGCTTAGATTAACGCAAAAAAGAGATGACCAGGTGCATGGTAGAAGTGCTTTGAATTGGGGGCAACGGGATGGTAGGGAGCCTAATCAAGCTTACATTCCAATCTCAAGTGATATACATAGGGACAATCCTGATTTTTTTCCTGATTTGGCTGTTGAGTTTACTATAATAACTGATGATGGTGAAAGTTTTGTATGTGCAGTTGCCCAGCAAGGAAGAAAAGCAATCCACACAAATCATGACAATAGCATACTCGGTAAGTACTTTAGAAGACGAATTGGGGTCCCGCTTGGTGAGAAAGTGGAGAAAGAGCACCTTGATCAATATGGAAGAGATTCGATAACCATATATAAAATGAACGATGACACATACTATATGGACTTTAGTCAAAGAAGGAGATAGAAATGATCTTAGATGGTTCAAAGGTTGCAAGATTATCGAGGATTTTACGACATGACGGATTGATCCAAACAGAAGTTGTTAAAATTAAGAGTAACGCTTTTAGGCTGATTGAGAAGGTTGGAACTCTTAGTGACCCAACTCGTCACGGATTACTATTTGGACAGATTCAAAGCGGAAAAACAAACAATATGCTAATGTCCACTGCTTTAGCATCGGACAATGGCTTCCGACTGTTTATAATACTTACATCTGATAACGTGTGGTTATATGATCAAACACTCGACAGAATCAATCAGTCTTTGCCTGGGATGCAGACCTTAGGTAAGGACCAGTGGATGATGGCACATCCAGAAAGAATACAAACAGCACTTCAAACAGGCGGTTTAGTGCTGATGGCCACTAAGAATACTTATATACTCCAATCACTCATTGACTTTATAGAAACGCACTGTTCAAATGAAATTCGCCCCATTATCTTTGACGATGAAGCGGATCAAGCTAGTCTTAACACTTTACTAAATAATGACACAGATGACTTAAGCGGTGTTAATGAGGCTATTGTAAATATAAGGGGCTATTTCGAAAAGCATGTATATGTTCAAGTAACTGCGACTCCACAATCCCTATTTCTGCAACATTCGGAGAGTGACTTTGCTCCTCAATTTACAGTAACATTCGAGCCTGGGGACGGATACGTAGGCGGCGAAGCTTTTTTTGAAGCTGAGCAGCAACTATCACCAATGAGACTATTTCCAGATAATGAGGTCGACAACATTCTCTCATCTGATACATTAGATGCAGAGGAGACTTGGGAAGCGGTTCCAACAGGACTTAGAAAGGCTTTATGCTCATTCTTCGTTGCAGCTGCATCTAAATTGATAAATGGAGAAGGCACCGCGTTCTCATTTGTTTGTCATGTTAGTCAACGCCAAGATCCTCACAGGAGGATAGAACGTATCGTAAACAGCTTTGTAACTAGGCTTACTCGTGCTATGTCGAACCCAACATCTCAAGATAGTGCTCTTGTAATAGAATATTTACGAGAAGCTTTCGACGATATGAGGCTTACCAATCCAAATCCGCAGCCTTACCAGGAAGTCATTCAAGAGATTGCAGAGTGCATAAATAGTACAAGCATTCAGCTACTTATTTCAGGTTCAAGATCAGCAACATATAGTTCACCGTTTAATATATTGATTGGTGGTAATCGACTGGGCCGTGGTGTAACTATTAAAAGGCTTCTGGTAACTTATTATGGCAGAACAAGTAAATCACCACAGGTTGATACTATCTTGCAACACTCTAGAATGTATGGGTACCGAAAGAATGATATGGATGTTATGCGGTTTTACATTTCAAGTTCGTTATTGGATATTTTCAAAGGTGTACATGATTCGCATAAGCAACTTTGGACAATGACACGCCAAATTGATCCGACTGAAATGCAAGCCATTGTATTGTCTAGAACAACACATTCGTTATTACGAGCGACTCGCACGAGTGTGGTATATGTTGATGCCCTAGCCTTCTACATGCCTGGGAAGAGATATTTCCCGTATTCCCCGATGGTGAAAAATGTAGAGACGTTGGATCGAATGTTGTTACCCTTTATGGGCGCGGGACAAGTCATGCAAGTTCCAATTGATATGCTTTTAGATGTCCTAAACCTAACTGCATCTGATGAGACTGGGGGAGGTTCATGGGACGATGAAGCAATAAGGACTTGCATGAGGAATATGAAGGAAATGTTCCATAACCGTGGATTTATTGAGGTAAGGAGTACTAACATTAGCAAAGGTTATCGAGCATTGCTCTCTGGCGGCTCGGACCGTTTTGACCCATCTGGCCCAACCTTAACCATGTACAGATTTAATGGTAGAGTTGAGGAGGACTGGGATGGACAGCCGTTCTGGGTTCCTAACTTAAGATTCCCTGATGGCAAGAAATTCTTTATGTTCACTGTACTCTAGATGTCTTGGCTAGAGGCTGGGACAACTAACTGAGGTGTAGCTAATGAACTTAAATCCCGAAAACCCGTTGATTGCTAAAATTGAAAAACACATCGATCAAGCAATACGGAGGTACAAGAAAAACTTCAAGTCATTTGCAACTAAGGAAGAACACGGTTCAGGTGCGGTTGCTGATTGGTTTGGGTTATTCAATGATCTCTATATAATTGGTCCGATTGAAGGAGAAGATACTAGGATTGATTTTGAATTTAATCATAGACTATTAAGCCCGCGAACAGAAGAATCTACAATAGGTGCGGATCTAATAGTTACTCTAAAGATGGAATTGGAAGGCCTTAAAGTGGAGAAGGGAATACTATTACAGCACAAACTTGATTCAAGTATGAGCTCGGACAATAAAAGCGATGTTAGAGTTGATACAACTCTCTTAAAGAAGCAAGTAAAAGACATGCTTACCTTCTCTCCAAGTTCTTATGTAATGGTATCCTCTATTCACGGATTTGATATTATTCCAGCAATTGAAGTGAGCGGTGCTGAGAAAATAAAGACGGACATCTTAGCCAGCTATTCCAATATGACATTTGGTCACTTCATTTCTAGAGTATTTGTACCATGTTTTACAGGTGACAGCAAAATTACTGGTGCTGTTGCGGAGGCAAATAATCTTTCTGAGTTGCTAATCAGCATTAGTACTAGAAAGAGTACGCAGGATACTGGTAAAAGCGATCTGCCCAAACCTAAGAATCCTCGCACCCCTAGGAAGAAACCGAAAAAGTAACCACACAGGCTGGGGCTTCCCAGTCTTCTTCTTTTATATGGGGCTGCTTTATTTGTATGGTTAATGTATAATAGAACTACAGTTCGTGTGATTATGACAAACACAAACAATATGATATATGGAGTTGTTTGATAATGATATTTAATAAAGGAGAATTGTTTAGCGGCCCAGGCGGCCTGTCCCTAGGAGCACAACATGCTGAAGTAGTCAGTTCAACAGGTGAAGTGTTTAGAGTACAGCACACGTGGGCGAATGATTATGACCCAGCAGCATGCGAGACGTTCAGACACAACATCTGTCCTGATAACCCTGAATCTGTTATCGAAGGTGACGTAAGGACATTAGATATCGAAGCCCTTCCAAGGATCAACGCATTTTCATTTGGGTTTCCTTGTAATGATTACAGTAATGTTGGCGAGAAGAAAGGGTTTAATGGTGATTTTGGACCATTGTACTCTTATGGAGTTAAGGTGTTGAATATTCATAGACCACTCTGGTTTATGGCTGAGAATGTTGGAGGGCTTGAAAGCGCTAATGATGGTGAAGCGTTTGTTAGGATACTATCTGACTTGGAGCAGGCTGGTTACAACTTAACGCCTCATCTGTATAAGTTTCATGAATATGGCGTACCACAAGCAAGGCAAAGAATAATCATTGTTGGAATTAGAAAAGATGTAGGATTGCGATTTAGAGTGCCTGAACCGACTCATGGCCCTAATAATTATAGAACTGCAAGACAAGCTCTTGAAGTACCACCAATCCCTGCAAACGCAGCGAATCAAGAGTACACAAATCATCAAGGTAAAGTGATTGAGATGCTTTCACATATTCCACCAGGTGAAAATGCATGGTATGAAGGATTGCCAGAACATCTGAGATTGAACGTCAAGAAGACTAAGATCAGTCAGATATATAAACGCCTCCACCCTGATAAGCCAGCTTATACAGTAACAGGCAGCGGGGGTGGTGGAACACATATGTATCATTATGCAATACCTAGAGCACTTACAAATCGTGAACGGGCTAGATTACAGTCGTTCCCTGATGACTATGAGTTCTTAGGTGGAAAAGAAGCTGTAAGAAAACAGATCGGAATGGCTGTGCCTCCAATGGGGGCAAAGGTGATTGTTGAAGCTATTCTTAAGACGTTTGCGGGAGTACCATACAATTCAATCGAAGCTCAATGGACATTCGATAATTCAGAAGAAGTAAACTTAGTTAAGAACAAGGTAAGAGAAGAATCAGAAGAATATGTTGTTAGATAATCAATTAGGCGGGGACAAACCCTGCCTTTTTGCTTTATCTACAAAGGAGCAGAGAACGCTGATTGTCTTATCAAATGAATCCCTCTTTAGCTGATGTTCCCAAATTCTCATTATAGACCATCCCCGATTTTGATAGTAATTGGTTACTTCATTATCTCTTTCTTTGTTGCGCTTAAGCTTCTTAAGCCAGTATTCCTGATTACTTTTCGGCATATTGCCGTGAATTTCGCAACCATGCCAATAGCAAGAATCAATAAAAATGACTAGCTTATACTTCTTAATTGCTATGTCAGGCTTACCAAAGAGACCGCTGACATTCCTGCGAAAGCGGTATCCTCTACTCCATAGTTCACTACAGACCTTATCCTCAATCTTAGTTCGACTAGAGCGAATAGCACTCATATTCTTAGTTCTGTCTTCAGGGGAAAGGTTATCAGTCATGTTATGAGATCCTCCTATTGCAGTTTGTTTACTTTTACCATTTTATTCTTCTCCCATAGGAGGAAAAACCTACTATTACGTCGAAAAATCAGATAAAGTGTTGTGAATATAATAAAGAGGTGATAATATGCCGTCAGCAGGAGATAGGTACAGAGTAACAATAAAAGAAGCACACTTAAACTGGGGGACTCATCGCTATACAAACACTCGACCCAGGAGAGGAAATGAGTCCTACATTCAAATTCCCGCAGCTCATGCTTATAGTATCGGAATAAGAGCAGGAAGTACATACAACTGCGTTTCCGTAGAGGGAACACTCAATACAACACTTCTTGCTTCAGGTCAACAAAGTGACCCTTTATATGCTAAACAGTTTGAGAGCATGGGTGATCTGACGATACTGGGAAATTGGCTTCACAATGTATGTCGAGCAAGCGTGGGAGATAAAATTGACGTGTATTGGATCACACCTACGGACATGGAACTTACGTTTATACGTCAATAAGGCTGGTCACGACTAGGGTCACGCTTATGAAAACATGGAAAACCGAAATCCAGAACTACATCAAGCTTTCGGAATCAGCCATACCTGGACACAGTGCATACCACGTTGGAAGCGATGAGCCATAATGATTAGGTTACAAAGGTGTGAAAGCTAATGCCTATTGAACAATGGAAATGGGAGTATATTGAACGTAATATGGTTGAGTTTAATCGTGGGTTACATATCCTAAGCAAGGCAAGCGAACGATTCTCAAGGTACTTCCACTGGTACTACCATCCGAGGCTAGATATTTTCGCGCCAAGCAAATTTATTGGATACTCAGAAACGACTCATGAGAACTACGACGGCTGGGGAAGTGGAGGTCAAACCCAACAAATATTAAGAACATACTTCGACCATGTCCCACCTGAAGATTACGAGCATTATTTGAATAAGCTTATTATGGTTGCAGACTCATATGGATATACGGTATCTAAGAAGACCTTGGAGGGGCATTACGGATGGATATATGTGCCTAAGAGGGATGTTCTAGAGCAATATATAATGAGTGACAGTGCTTATGAAATTTTGGATGATGAGGATGAATTGCATAAAGAAGGCCTAAGGAAATCATCTGTGGTCAATAAGTATGAACGTAATCCTAAGATAAAGAAAGCCGCGATTCTATACCATGGCGTGACTTGCATGGGATGCAAATTTAACTTTGAAGAGTTCTATGGTGATCATGGTAAGGGATTTATTGAAATACATCACATCAATCCACTATCAAGTGTACAAAAGGAGCACTATGTTGATCCAAAAGAAGATATTGCAGTTCTATGCGCTAACTGCCATCGGATGATACATCGCAGAAGAAGTGATATGCTTTCGTTAGATGAGTTAATTGCAATGGTGCAAAGGAACAAGGCAACAAGATGTTGAGTGTAATTAGTACGCAAGTCAACTTGCTTTCCCGTTTCTGGACTGATAAAATGTATATAAGCACAGGATTTATGAGTACTTTGATGTATAAAATCCTGTTAGGCTCAAGCGGTACAGTTAGTGAAGAATCCAGTATCCACGCTGGTTTTGCGGATTGGCAATGACGCACAGGACTTAAAATCCTGCGGTGGGTGACCATCGTACGGGTTCGATTCCCGTCCTCGGCATACCAGAAAGCCTTGAGCTTTCACGAAGTACATAAGCTTCAAAACAATGAAAAAGCTCTTTCTCTACACTTGCCACAAACAAGCGTTGGGAAAGAGTTTTTTCTTTGTGTGCATTTCGAAGCTATTACGTTTTAATTTAAATGTTTCATATAAATTTTGTTTTCCGAATTTCTTTTTAATTAGCAGCTTCCCTTGCCGCATTATGCGCTAGCCTATGAAGGGGATTATTCTGTTTGTGCTTACTCATGTACTTTATTTCCACTCGAACTTCCGGAAACATCGTTTTTAAGTGATGCATAGAAGCAAGCACTTCAGATCTTGCCTTTTCATAATGCGGATTTAAAAAGGCGTTTCTAGATAAAAAATGCTCGATTCGGCTGCAATCCGTAAATATGAAAGCATGTTTCGGTTGATGTTCGGTTAATGCCCTTGTAAGTATTTCAAGGCTGTACAGGATAGCGAGCAACTCCCCGTAATCTGAGCCCTCATCTTGTACGAGATACAGTTTCCGGGCAGTGACCTGTATGGTTCTGTTATGGACAAAGCAGCATCCCACGCCAAAACCATTTTTTGATACGAAGCCTGAGTAATCGCAATATAGGCAGATCATGCCTTTGTTAAGTATATTTTGTCTTAGACTGGGAGTAGCATAGGCTTTATTGATTAAGATATGGTTGGTAGAAGCCACGTGTTTACGAATCTCCTTTAATGAAGTATTGAATTGGTTTGTAATAATGGTTGATATCTATACCGGCAGTAAACTATATTTTTAATATAGACGAAAAATAGATGGTTTAATCGGGAAGCGGGAGATCGTATCACAGCTTGGCGCTATGCTTGCTTGTGAGAGTACTTGCCAAAGCCCCATTTTTAATTAACTGGCATACTTCGGATTGCTTACCGCATACACCTTACATGATGAGTGAAACACTCATAGGCGGTCCGACCGTTTGTTGAAACCAATAAAAAAGCTTGTTTGGAGGGATTTCGAACATGAATGCAGGATTTTGGGTTCGATTTGGGGCTGGATTGCTGGATAGCATTATCGTTGGTATTCCATTATTTATTATTTCCTTGCTGATTACCGGCGGGCTTGAGGGTAGAGAGTATTTTACCGATGTGATTTCATTTCTTTACACCGTACTCGTTCCTGTTTTTTGGAGTGGTTACACGATTGGAAAAAGAATTTGCGGCATTCAAATTCGAAAGCTGGACGGTTCGCCTCCGGGGCTCGGAACGATGCTTTTGCGGCATGTTGTTGGCGGGCTCGTATACGGAATAACTTTGGGCATCGCGGCTATTGTCAGCGCCTTTATGGTCGGTATGCGGGAGGATAAGCGTGCGATTCATGATTTTATTGCGGGGACGGAAGTTGTGCATACCCATTAAAAATAGCGAGAGTGGCTGGCTGCGAATAATCGCAGTTGGCTTTTTTTATTGCAAAGCTTTTGCTTTCTCTATTTTGAATGAAGTAAACTAGAAGCTGTAACGTTATACTTGAGCAAATAGGGGAAGTAGGCGGATTAATGAATCAGCAAAACAATGAGGAGTCTTCACTTAAGCAGAGCTCGCGCCGTTTATATGCGGAGGTGTTCTCGTTAAAGGATACTTTATATCATGATCTACTCGAGCGGTTCAAGGGCGATCATTTTTTGACCGAACATAAAGAGCAGTGGAAAACGGGCATTATGGCTGCCGCGATCTCGACTGCGCTTTTTAGCTCAGCATTGACGGGAAGCAAGGAGTTTCCTTACGTGTATTCCTATCTGAAAATAAAGCTCAAAGCGTATCATCCAGAAGGGGAAGCGGCAATCGAGAGCTGCATGGGCGTTATTTCGAACCTGTTAAATGGGGCTGAATACAACGCGGAAGCTTTTTCGGAAGGACTCGCGTTATGGCTTTATTTTAGCATGAGGGGCAAGGAAACATTTATTGAAGAAGAAACGGTGCCCTATATGCTGGCTGGCCAATATATTAATCAATATTATTATAATTGGTTTGATAAGCAAGGATAAATATAGTTTTCATTCATCTCAGAGGGAGGCGCAGATGTGACGATTTTGCCAAATAACGATTGGTCACAGCGGTTAGAGGATGAGCTTAATGCTCCGTATATGGCGGAGCTGCTTGATCTTCTTGATCATAAATATGAGACGATGACGGTATACCCGGAGAAACAAAATATATTTAATGCACTAAATTATACATCATATGAGCAGACGAAGGTGGTCGTTTTGGGACAGGATCCTTATCATGGCCCTCAGCAGGCGCAGGGGCTTAGCTTCTCCGTGCAGCCCGGCATGAAGGTGCCTCCATCACTCAAAAACATTTACAAAGAGCTGGAGGCGGATGTAGGCGCTCCAATTCCTGACCATGGCAGCTTAGTCTCTTGGGCACAGCAAGGGGTGCTGCTCCTCAATACGGTGCTTACGGTGGAGGAGGGCAAGCCGAATTCGCATCAGGGGCTTGGGTGGGAGCGGTTCACCGATTCGATCATTGCCGTGATGAACGAAAGGGACAAGCCGGTCGTCTTTATGCTGTGGGGCAAGCACGCGGAGACGAAGGCGGAACGTATTGATCGAGAGAAGCATCATATCATCTCCTCGCCTCATCCTAGCCCGTTTGCAGCCCGCAAAGGATTCTTTGGAAGCAAACCTTTCTCGCGGGCAAATGCGTTTTTAGAGACGATTGGGAGCGATCCTATCGACTGGACGATACCGATGTTATCAGAGTTAAAAATAAAATGAAAAAAAAGGCTTCTCCCATGACCGAGCGATTGCTCATAGCATAGGAGAAGCCTTTTTCCGTCATATTACTCGGCGATGATGCCTGTCGATGACTCGCTTGAAGAAGCGGACTGCGGAAGAACCGGTTTAAGCTTGGCATCCACATAAGTAGATACTTGAACATCGGTTACGACCTGCGGATACATTTTATCCGGATCAGGCAGAATCGTTTCCACATAAATAATCGCTTTGTCTCCTTCGAAGCCAATGGAAGCGATCCGGATGCTGTAGCCCGGATGTGGTACCTGCGTGCTGACCGTTACTTTGTTGATCTCGGAGTTTACAGCAGCTACGGTAAGCTTCAGGTTCAGTGTTGGTTGCTCAGGCAAATTAGGAATAGGAGCCGTCTCCTTTACGAATTTGATGCCATCATGGAGCCAGCCTGCGGCATCGCTGCGAGTGATCGCTTTTTTGGGATAAAACTTGTTCGAGCCGTCCAGCGTGACGATTTTGCTAATTAGCAGCTTTTGAATGCTGTTCATATAATCCTTGTTGACGTCAGCTTCATCCTTTAGCATCATGTAAATTTCGATATAAGCATAATCGCCTTTTTTCGAAATTGCCTTGAACAAGTGATGGGCGAACTGCTCGCGAGTCATGATATCATTAGCTTTGACCGTTTTTGGAATTTCAAGCCCATTAAGGTTAGCAATGATAAAAGCTTTCGAATACCATGCATTGTCTTTCAGGTTAGTGAAGTAGTCGCTTGCTTTAGGTTCTTTAATGAAGCGGATATTATCAATGTTAAGCTCGAATCCTTTTACAAGTAAAGAAACACCTTCTGCATAAGTGAGCTTGCCTTTCGGATTAAACTTATCCGCTTTATTGCTGCTTAGTATGCCTTGTTTTTTAAGCTCGTTAATTTTCTGCTCATTTACATCATTTTTAACGTCCTTAAATGCCCAGACGGTTTGTCCGAGCGTGAAGAGCATCATTGCAACCAGTGTCAATATTATAATCGGTCGTTTTCTCATGCGGTCACCTCTTCTATTATTTGCTGCAGCACTTATTTAACGAAGGGAAAAGGCAATTTGTTGCAAACCGCTACAGATTTATTGCAGAATGTGTTATCGCTGTCCCTAAATTGAAGAACGTTCTTACCTATAGAATGGCCAAATGGATAAAAAAACCTTCATGGCTTGTTAGATTAGTTATAAGGCACGCTTGAAGGGGAATTTTCTATATTTACAGAAAAACGCTTGAAAAAGGAGATGTTTTCCTTTAAAGTTCTTTATTGAGAACGTCGAACCGTTCAAAAAAGACTCAGCTGGAAGGTTGTGCATTGTAAATGAGATTTAAAGAGTTAAAGCTGTTTTGGTTTTCCGACTTGTACCGTTATGAAGAATCCGAAAAGGTAAGTATGAAAAAAGTATTTTACCGTCAATTTATGCTCCCTGGCTTTCACTATATGTTCTGGTTTCGCTTATGCAGGTATCTCCGATTAAAAAGCAAGGTCTGGTATCCTTTTTACGCATTCAGTATGGTTATGCTGCAAAGGTATAAATATAAGTACGGCATTTCGATCTCGCCTGCCACGGATATTGGCAAAGGTTTTTATATCGGCCACTATGGCGGCATAGTCATTAGCAGCAAAGCTAAGATTGGGGACAATTGCGTAATCATGCAAGGCGTGACTATTGGTGCTAGCAATAGAGGTAAGTCAAAGGGCGTGCCGACAATAGGCAACAATGTTTATATGGGAGCCGGAGCGAAAATCATTGGAGCCATTACGATCGGAGATCATGCGGCAATTGGCGCAAATGCGGTTGTGACTAGGGATGTGCCGAATAACGGCGTAGTTTCGGGCATACCAGCCGAGGTTGTATCGATGCAAGGTTCAGAAGGGTATATAAGCTTTCCTTTTCCGGTGAACAAATACAAGCAAATGCTAGGGTTTACGGATTAACCTCGATATTTTGACAACGATCGTATCATGGAAAAAGGAATAACCCGAAATCCCTTATTATATAAAGGATATCGGGTTTTTATGTTTATGATCGCAAGAGGTTCGAGCCTGCTGCTCCATAGCTACTCCTATTCGGAAACCGGGAGATCCCGTCGAAGCAAAGAGATATGTAAAAATAAAAATTCTTCCGGGGAAATTGCGGCATTGTTATTTCAGGATGACATAACACCACATATGACTAGGGATCTGGTTAAGAAGTTGAAACCGATAGTAAGGGTGAACGCACCTACAATTGTGCAATTATAAATGCTTTATTCCAACATCTTCAATTAGAAGGTGTTTTTTATTTGGCTGCTCGATATTACCGTAAAACAGGAAAAAACCCGCAATCCCTTATGATACAAAGGATTACGGGTTCTTATTTGTATGATCTGAACAGGGTTCGAACCTGTGACCCCTACCCTGTCAAGATAGTGCTCTCCCAGCTGAGCTACCAGATCGTATTAGCGACAATTAATAATATAGCAGGATAAGGAAATGAAGTCAACACTTTTTTTGGGATTTTGTAAAGAACAGCTTCCCCGTCAGATTGCAGTGCCGATGTCGAGCGGGTTATAATGCTTTACGTGGTACAAGCGCTACATATGCTAGTGGATATCAATCATGATACATAGACAGGAGATGGCAACAAACATGTTTAATAACGACATTCACAATCAATTTGCGGAAGCAATCAAATCATTAATTGGCAAACCGGGTATCGTGCACTTGCAAAATGATGTAGATTTCAAAATAATCGTACAGCAATTTACAGCATTCGAAGTGTCGGAGCATTATGATGACGAGAGAGATCCGATGATTTTTAAAGTCTCCTTTTTAAATGAGCATGGCAGGGAAGACGCGATTGAAATTTGGGATAGCGCGATTGTCGATCTTGACTTTACAGTACCGGAAGTAACGGAAGAATGGGTGACTCCTGGGCTGCAGTTCACGTTTGCCATCCTTAAGGATGAGAGCAACGCGATTGAATTTTATGCAAGATAAAACACGATTTCTATACATGCGAGATCACTTGATTAACGTTCTGACCTAGCCAAGCAGCTTGAATATTCATTGAGGAGATAATCGAGCTCTTGGCTGATTTTGACAACAGCCTGATCGGTAAAGTTGTTGCATGCGTCAAACATAAGGACCATTTCGGCGCGAACTTCTTCAATTTTCTGCTGATAGAAAAAGTGGTTCATCATAACCCCTCCAACTTTTCATTCGTTAAGATTAGAATAAACGAAGGTTGTTAGAATTTTTCGAACAAAGAAATTAGGAAATTGTTAGTTTTTTGAACAATTTTGTAAAAGTCACCCTTCGTATTTGATTAACTACACCAACAAGGATATTCTGAAACATTTTCAAAAATGAGAGATGAAAAACCCCCTAAGGAATAATTGCCTTTGGGGGACATGTTTAAACGCGAAGATCAATGCTTTGCCCTAAATGAGGCTGTGCGCTTTGAAGCATTTGCACGAGGTTCTGTCCTTGCTGAGTAGCCTGATCCTTGGCTATTGACATGACACGGATACTCGTTGCAAGCGCAAGGCTGTTCTGGTGCATCGTAATTGATGCAGCTGCAATATCCATATAACACCTCCTACTTGAATTATCGGCAAGAAGGAGGAACTATTTTACATCTAATTAAGATTCATGCGGAATATCGCATTTATTTCTGATGAAATGGATTTGGTTTCTAAGCCGATTGATATGCTGCTGTTCTTCCTCGGTTTGTCCACTTTGAGCGCCTAGCTCTAACTGCTCCAATTCCTGCAGCAAGCTCGGCAGATCATGAGACGCGTTCGAACAATTATAGCTGCTGTCTACATTTTCAAGCATCGTTTTTCCTCCAATCAGTTAGGTTAGGCCAAAGAATGGTTATCCCATGTCCGTCCGTTAGTATGAGCCTTTTTTCGTTGGATATGCATATTGGAAACGTATACTAAAGCTAACCAGCCACGCATACCTATAAAGAAAGCGCTCAGGAGGCGGTTTCTGTTGGCTGCAGAGTATGCCTATTTAGCCATTTGGCTATTGGGGATGTTTGGAATTATCGGTATTGTAGTTGGTGCTGTGGCTAATTTCGCCATCAATGATTCATTATCGCATGATGAACAATTTGTATGGCGGAGGAAACTTCCGGCAGGGGCATTCAAAAGAAAATAAAAACGGAAATCCGGCGTTCGCTTAAGGAAGCGAGTTCGTCGGATTTTTTTGTGTTTTTGTGCGGCAACCGGATTGATTTCTCTTTACAGGCATTTCTTGGTCTGCTAGAATGGCTAAATCTATATGTTAACCTAAAATAATTTATTTTGGTTAACATATAGAAATCTTATCGGATGGTGATCGTTTATGACACCGGGTTATGAATGGCTTGCCGCGATGAATAAGGCGCATCTCTGGCATCCCTTTACTCAAATGAAAGATTACAATGACTCTGATCCGCTCATCATCGAACGCGGGGAAGGTGTCCGGTTATACGATGTTCAGGGGCGTCCTTATTATGACGGCTTCTCATCGGTATGGCTTAATGTCCACGGGCATAATGTGCCGCAGCTGAATCAAGCGATAACCGACCAGCTAGGAAGAGTTGCCCATACGACTTTGCTTGGAATGGCAAATGTACCGGCAATCGAGCTTGCTGAGAAGCTGGCACGGATCGCACCGAAAGGCTTAAATAAAGTATTTTACTCCGATTCCGGAGCGACTGGGGTCGAGATTGCGGTCAAAATGGCTTTTCAATACTGGAATAATCTAGGGGAAAAGAGGAAATCGACGTTTGTTACCATGAATCAAGCGTACCATGGGGATACGATTGGCGCGGTCAGCGTAGGTGCTATTCCGCTCTATCATGACGTGTTTCGCCCAATGCTTTTTCCGACGCATGTCATTCCATATCCGTATGCGTATCGCCATGAAGGCGGTGCAACGGAAGCGAAGAAGGCTACGTTAACCGCATTGCAGCAGCTGCTTGAGACCAAGGCGGATGAGATCGCTGCTCTTATCGTGGAGCCGATCGTGCAGGGAGCGGGCGGAATCATCGTCATGCCGCCTGGATGTTTGCGCGAGATGGCTGATCTGTGCCGCAAACATGGCGTTCTGCTCATCGCGGACGAGGTGGCAACCGGTTTTGGAAGGACAGGCGCCATGTTCGCTTGTGAGCTCGATGACGTCTCGCCCGATTTGATGGTCATCGGTAAAGGGCTAACGGGCGGGTATTTGCCTGTGGCGGCGACGCTTGCGACAGATGAGGTGTACGGCGCGTTTTATGCGGATTACAAGGAGCAGAAAACATTTTTCCACGGGCATTCGTTCACGGGCAACCCGCTTGGCTGCGCGGTCGCTTTGGCCAGCTTGAAGCTTTTTGAAGAGAACAGCATCGTGAAGGGAGTAAGCGCAAAAGCGGCATTTGTGGAGCAGCAGCTCGCCTCGCTTAAAAACAGGCCGCATGTCGGCGATATCCGTCAGCAGGGGCTGATGATCGGAATTGAGCTTGTGCGCGATAAAGCTTCACGTGAACCCTACGACTGGGCAGATCGCATTGGCGTTCGAATAAGTCAAAGGGCGAGAGAGCTTGGAATGCTGACGAGGCCGCTAGGCAATGTCATCGTGTTTATTCCCCCTCTTGTGAGCACGGAAGCCGAACTTGCTGCAATGACGGAAATTTTGGCGAAGTCCATCGTTGACGTTACCGAAAACGGCTTGATTCGATGAAGCTGATACGAGGATGTTTTGTAACGGGAACAGACACAGGCGTTGGGAAAACAATCGTTACAGCGGCTCTTGCTGCTGCGCTTCGCGCACAAGGGTTAAAGATTGGCGTTTGGAAGCCGGTGCAGTCCGGTGCCGTGCTTGGCAGCGGCGATACTGACGCGGAAATTTTGCTCCGATGCACGGGAATGGATGAGCATGCCGAGGCGGTGGCGCCATTCTCATTCGAGACTCCGCTAACCCCACTGCTTGCAGCCAAGGAGGCGGGATTGGACTTAACGCTGCACGAGCTAATTGCTGCAGGCGCTCCGCTGGTTGAACGTTATGACTCCTTACTCATAGAGGGGGCAGGAGGCGCTGCGGTTCCGCTGACGGAAACGGCGCTTGTAGCGGACTTGATTTCGGAGCTGCGCGTACCGGTCTTAATCGTCGCCCGTTCGGGTCTAGGAACGATTAATCACACTTTGCTTACGGTATCATTCCTGCGCGAACGCAAGGTTCCGATCATCGGCATTATTTTAAATGACGGAAGCTCGGCCGGGCTTCATGACGACCCAAGCGTTGCAAGGAATGCAGAGCTAATCGAACGATATAGCGGCATAAAGGTACTCGGCCGGTTTCCATGCTTGCAAGACGATACGAATACAACGTTATTGATCAACACGGCTTTGGAAGAGCTTCAACTCACACCAATCATACAAGCGTTGACGAGTTAACATAGAGAGGACGAAGGAAAATGAACATGATTGCTGCTGTTCCGGCATGGGATGCGTTTGCCAAAAAGGCGCTTGATGGCGAGCCTTTAACGGTTGAAGAGGGGCTTGCGGTACTAGAAGCGAACGATGATGAGCTGCTTCCCCTTATGCAAGCGGCTTTTAGAGTGAGGAAACATTATTACGGCAAAAAAGTGAAGCTAAACATGATCATCAATGCCAAAAGCGGTCTTTGTCCCGAGGACTGCGGCTATTGCTCTCAATCCATCGTATCGACGGCGCCTGTTCCAAAATATACGCTGCTGGAAAAGGATACGCTGCTTGCAGGAGCACGCGAGGCGATGGCGCGCAAAGCCGGAACCTATTGCATTGTTGCGGCTGGTAGAGGTCCGACGGAAAGAGAGCTTGCGCAAGTCGTGGATGCGGTAAAAGAGATTCGAGCCACGATGCCGCTCAAAATATGCGCATGCCTCGGCATTTTGAAGGATGGTCAAGCCAAACGATTAGCCGAGGCAGGCGTCGATCGCTACAACCATAACTTGAATACGAGCAAAGCCAACTATCCGTCCATTACGACAACCCATACATACGACCAGCGCATCGAGACCGTTGAGAAGGTGAAAATGCACGGCATGTCCCCTTGCTCCGGTGTCATTATCGGAATGGGTGAAACGAATCAAGAAATGATAGAAATGGCTTATGCGCTGCGCGAGCTGGATGCGGATTCGATACCGATAAACTTCCTGAATGCAATCCCGGGAACTCCGCTTGAGCATGCAGGCCGGATTCCGGCAATGAAGGCGCTAAAGGTATTGGCATTGTTCCGATTCATTTGTCCCGCCAAAGAGATCCGCGTCGCAGGCGGCCGCGAGGTCAACCTCCGTTCGCTGCAGCCCTTATCGCTGTATGCCGCAAATTCACTGTTTGTTGGCGATTATTTAACGACAGCAGGCCAAGCGATAACGGCTGATCATCAAATCATTGAAGATATGGGCTTTGAGATTGAGTTAAACGCACGATGAAGTGGATAGAAGAAGAGCTTTCATCATTGGCTGACTTATCGCTTTTGCGAACCTTGCGGGAGAGTGCTCCCGTTCCAAACCGTCCAGGCTATACGATGCGTAATGGACAAATGCTGCTAAATCTCGCCTCCAACGACTACCTTGGGCTTGCACAGCATCCGGTCATTATTGAATCGATGCGCGAAAAGCTGCTTATCGACGGTGCGGGCTCCGGCGCTTCACGTCTAGTGACCGGCAACGGTGAACAGTATGCAAGACTTGAAGAAGCGCTGGCAGCTTGGCAAAATAGCGAGGCGTCGCTTGTTTTTGCTAACGGCTACATGGCTAATTCAAGTGTGATCAGCGCGCTCGTCGGACGGGGCGATGTCGTTTTTAGCGATCAACTCAATCACGCGAGCATCGTAGACGGCGTTGTACTGAGCCGAGCGGAGCATGCAAGATACCGGCATAACGATACGGAGCATTTGAAGGTTTTGCTTCGCAAGCACCGTAATAAGCGGCGGAAGCTGATTGTTACGGATGCCGTTTTCTCAATGGATGGTGACCATGCGCATTTGCGGGAGCTCGTTTCCCTTAAAAACGAGTTCGGCGCGATGCTGATGGTGGACGAAGCGCACAGCGGCGGAATGTTTGGAAGCTGCGGCGAAGGTTTATGCCACGAGCTAGGCCTGCAAAATGAGGTGGATGTGCATATGGGAACATTCAGCAAGGCATTTGGCGTTTACGGCGCTTATGTATGCGGGAGCCGAAACTTAATTCGCTGGCTAATCAATAAGGCAAGAGCGCTGATCTACTCTACAGCGCTGCCCCCATCTCTTATCGCTGGAATATCAACGGCATTAACCTTCGTGCAAACCGAGCATTGGCGGAGGGAACGTCTCCGTTCATCAAGCTGGCTGTTCCGCTCCTCGCTTAGCGAAGCCGGCTTTCATATCGCCGACGGTGACACGCCAATTATCCCGTTAATCGTTGGAGACAACGCTGCTGCGCTTCGTTTCAGTGCGTTGCTCGAACAGGAGGGAATTGCTGCGGTAGCGATCCGCCCGCCTTCGGTTCCGAGCGGAACCGCACGCATTCGCTTCTCTTTATCTGCAGCGCATACGGAGCAGGAGCTGGTTGACGCCACCCGGTGTATTCGTCGCATAGGTTACCAACTGGGGGTGCTTCGCGCATGACCGTTATAGCTAAACATCCGGGGCTTCATTCTTGCTTGTGTGCAGTAAGCACAAGCATGAAACCATGTACGATCTTATGGCTAACAGGATGGAGCTTTCCGAATGTTATATTCGACCGGCTTCATGCATGTTTACCGGAATTTCATCATATTTCGGTGGATTACAGCAGGGCAGGCACGCCGGAAGAGATGATGAGGCTGATTGATGAAGGGGTGGCGAATGCCACAGGACCGCTTCTAATTGCAGGCTGGTCACTCGGCGCATTGCTGGCGATTAAATTTGCGTCAATTGCAGATGGTCTTTTGCTGTTTGCGGCAACTGCAAAGTTCACGCGTTCCAAGGAAGAGGCGGACCGCGGCTGGTCAGAAGCTTATTTGAGGCAGATGATCAGAAGCTTAAAGCATGACCGACATGAGGCGGAAACAAAATTTCGGCAGTTATTGTTTGCGGAGGCGGAAGGGGCAGCAGGCATGTCTGGCTTTCTTCCGCCAATCGGCAGTTGGACAACCCCTGCGCTAATCGCTGGCCTTCAAATTTTACGACATGAGGATTGCTTAACCCTCCTGCCGGAAATATCATGCCCGGTTCTTCTTTTTCATGGCACAGAGGATAAGGTTTGTCCCGTTGGCGCTGCGGAAGAGCTGGTATCGCTTTTGCCAAATGCAGAACTGATCACATTAACGGGACGCGGCCATGCGCCGTTTATAGAAACGGAAGCGGGTATAGCCGAACAATTAAGGAGTTGGTGGCATGAACAGCAGAAAACAAATGATCAGCCGTCAATTTAACCGCAGTGCAGCCGGTTCTTATGATAGGCATGCGAACGTGCAGCGTACAATGGCGGATCAACTTTCACAATCGCTCCTTCATGAATTTAGCCCCAAAGCAGACGCTGCGTTAAACATTCTTGAAATTGGCTGCGGAACGGGGGCATTAACCGAGAGGCTGGCGAACGATTGGCCTGACGCCATCATTACTGCGCTGGACCTTGCACCTGAGATGATCAATGCGGCTAAGCACCGTATCGGCATCGTTTCTAAGGGGTCCAATATACGATTTTTGTCCGCTGATATTGAAGAGTGGGCTCCAATTGCAGCTTCGGGCTCATTTGATTTCATCGTCGCTAACGCTTGTTTTCAATGGCTGAGCCATCCGGTAGATACGCTGCTTCATCTAAGGCGATTGCTGCGATCCGAAGGCGAAGGCATGCTTGCGTTTGCCACCTTCGGGCCGGATACGTTTCATGAGCTGCATGAATCATTTAAAGCGGTTTATCTCGCGAGCGGGAAGGTGCCGCAGCGTCATGGCCTGTCTTTCAAATCCACATCAGAGTGGAAGTACTTGCTCGAGCAAGCCGGATTCACGAGTGTCCAAGTTGCCAGATCGATTCAAACGGAGGTTTTTGTTTCCCCAAGCGAATTTCTCCATGCTGTAAAAGCGGTTGGAGCCAGCACCTCAGAAGCTGCTGTTACGCCAGGCATCAGCTCAAGAAGCTTGATCACCGGCATGTATAAGGAGTATAAAAATAAGTTCAGCATACCCGCAGGAATCGGCGCCACGTACGAGCTTTTATTCATTCAAGCACTTGCTGCTCGATAAAATCGGGCATCTCTGCATATTAAAGCCATCTATGAGGCATTATAAGGGTTGTTGTACATTCTTCTACATTGAAGGGAGCTAACGAACAATGAGCGATTCGATTGGCGGACAAGACACGAGAGAACAAATTGTCGCGGTGCAAAAAAACGGAGACGGTGACCTGACGGCGTTCAAAACAACAAGCGGTCGCGTGCTTGATTATGCAACGGCGCTTCAGGAAGTCCAAGCTGGACATATTTCGGGTGTCAACGCCTTCAAGGGCAGGGATGGAGATACATATATCCGTGGCGATGCCGATGGCGACCCGACGAACAATTTGGATCAGCTGCCTACCTTTTAGAGCAAATCGTTAATGACCTAAAATAATTGGACAACAAGCATAAACGGCCCACACCCGTCGATGGACGGGTGCGGCTCTATAAAAAAAGGCGCCGCATATGCGAATATGCAGGCGCCTTTCTTGTTTTTACGCGATGGTATAAGACTTATGCTGCTCAACGATACGCATGGCACCGGTTTTGCCTTCATATTGCTCGATAGCGTCCCCGTAGTGCATGAGCCATGTTTTGCTTTGGATTTGTTCCGGAAGGCTCAAAAGCTCCTCTAAGCTGGCGTGAACGACACCTGGCGCTTCTAGCTGGCAATCATGATAAATCGTTGTGACGCCTTCCTCGACCAATTGCTGAAGCAGCGGGAGATCGAACCGCATATCGGCAGAGTAGAAGAAGCTTCTGTTAAATACAAAGGAATAGCTGGGCTTGTTCACAATATGCTTCGTTTGCAGCAGCTTAACCGTTAATCCGGGATGAAGCTCAATTTCTATATTCGGCTGGAGCGGACGCACCTCAAAGAAATGCTCAAGCTTATCGAGCGGCTCCTGCGTAAGCCCGCCGCGAAGCGTATTTTCCCATAACGGTTCAATTAGCGATTCGGCAATATAGAGAACCGGCTTTCGATTGTATTTGAACATCATTTGAAAAGCGTATTCTTCCAAGCCGCCAACATGATCGCCATGAATGTGACTAATTAATACGGCATCCAGATCAGAGAAGGAGTAGCTTTGCTGATGCAGCGCTTTGGGGAGCGTAATCCCGCAATCAACGAGCAGCCGAAAGCCATTTTCTTCAATAAGAGCATTGTTATTATCGTATTTTTTCGCAAAAGCGCTTCCTGTTCCAATCATTTTTATATTCATCATACAACCTCCTCAACTTTCCACATGTTTACTGTACCAAATTTTGTGTAACGCTGACAATTCCAGATGCACATTCGCCCTTCCCTACATACAATGCTAAAGCGAAACGTATAGTGGAGGCGAGCGAAGGATGAGCAAAGGAAAAGGTAAAGTAGCAAAGAAAAAACAGCCGGCAAGCGATCGGAAGCAGTATAACTACAAGCTGGTGTTATCGGATACGTGCGCGGTATGCAAAACGCCCTGCGCAAGGGGAATCAACTATTTGGCAAGGATGAGACAGCCCGGAACGGTAGGGAAGGGCGTGCCTTGCGTTCTTACCAGAACGTACGGGTAATAAAATAATCGGCCTGCGGTATTTCCCAGGCAAGCGCAGGTTTCAACAGCGTTTGACAGTGCTGGTCGAATTATGCATCGGGCTAAAAATAGTTTTGTCCATGCCGCAACTTTGCTAGTGTTTTCGAGTATAACCATACATCCAGGCAATCGGATGGAGGGCTTACATCTATGAAACTCAGAAAAGTTGCTATTCTGCTGCTGTTACTGTCACTTTGGGGCGGAACCATGCTGTTTGCAGATTCCGCAACACAAAAGGTACGTGTCATCATTAATGGTAATGAGCAGGATGACGGAGGATTAGTCGCAGACAGCAAAACCTATTTGCCGCTTCGCCAATTAGCCACATCAATGCAAGCAATCGTTGAATGGGACAATCAAAGCAAACGAGCCACCGTGTATAAGCCAAATGTGCATATGTTCCTTTTCCAAAATAACGCGGTATTCGGAAACGTATCAAAAGGCTATCAAGCGAAGTTCAAAGTGTTTGCTCAGATCGATAATTTGAAGACGGATATCGTTGCCGTGAAAGTGTCGATCTTTGACCCATATGGTAAAGAGAAAGTGATTCAAACGGAATCCGTGAGTACGTCCAAGGACAATTTCTGGTATGCGACAGATGAGATTGACTACAAGTTTGAAGCTAGCGGGAAATATCCTATTCGTTTCTTTCTTAAGCTGAAAGGCTCGGATGAATGGACGCCTGTTTCCGAGAAATTAATTTCCTCCCAGTGATGCATAGGATTAACGCAGGCGCTCCTCAAATTTGAGGGGCGTCTTCGTTTGACCGCTGATAGAGTGTCATGTTACTATACGATAGTCTGTAAACATTATTGAAATGGGGTAATATCATGAGCGAGCATCAGCATGGAGATGATTGCGGCTGTGGTCAAGATCACGAGCATGAGGAGCATGTCTTTATCGTGACTGACGACGAGGGCCAGGAACGTGAAATGGTCATGGTTTATACGTTTGAATCCGAAAACAATGTGTACGCTGTATTGCTGGATCGTAATGATCCGGAAGCAGACGGTGTCATTTTCCGTATTGAAGAAGAAAACGATGAGTCCTTCTTGGTTGGCATCGAAGATGATGCAGAGTGGGATCGCGTAACTGCGATCTACGAGGAAATCGCACGCACGGAGAGCGAAGAGAACTAATTCTAGTTCGCAGCTTTCCGATAAGCGGGCACAAAAAAATTCGCGAGCACTGCTCGCGAATTTTTTTGTACCCGCTTATTTACGTGGATTATAGTAAATCGTACGCCCGTTGAACATAGTCAGCTCAGCCTGCAGCTGCTTCGCCATAAATTTACACAGCTCATTTGCTTTTGCCTTATCGCCATGCGTAGCCTCATCTGGAAGGACGACCTGCACGCAAGGAACGGTTTTGCCGGCTACGCTCGTTGTTTCACTGGGACCAAATATGATGTGCTTATAAAGAGGATTAATGCCTTTTAAATAAAACCAACGGTCATCTTGTTTCGATTCGATCGTATAGGGGAATGCGGCTTCGGCGTAATCCCAGCCTAACTGGGCGCCGGTTAGCTTGGTTTGCTCTACGTAAAGCAGAAGCTGGCTTTGCACGTCTTCCAATGTCAGCTTTTCCACGGATGATCCTTGCACGAATTTTATGTAAGCGCTTTGACTCATCGCATCTCACCTCTGCCAACATCATAGCATGCTCGAAATCGGTTGACAATAAGTGGGATACCCTCGTTCCCTATCAAAAAAAACCGTCCCAAAAAGCACTTTCATGCTTCGTTAGGGCGGTTTTCATTATATTAATGCGATTAAGAAATAGCTGTTTCCTCTACGATTACTTTAACAAACTCGATGCTGCGGTCCTCAGGCCCTTTGACCGGCAAGCCGACTTGGACATGATCCACGATATAATCGATATTTTTTTGGGTAATCACTTCGCCTGGCAGCAGAATCGGGATGCCTGGCGGGTAAACATAAATAAATTCAGCAATGATTCGTCCCGCGGATTCCTTGAACGGCAGCACTTCCGTCTGGCCGTAGAATGCATCGCGAGGCGAGAGGGAGAGCTGAGGGATATCCGGAATTTTGACGACTAATTCACGTGCTTCAGCACCTTCATGGAACCGCTCTGACAAGCCGCGCAGCGCCATTAATAATTTTGATACGGAATCAGAGGTATCTCCAGGCGTAACTAAGCAAAGAATGTTATACATGTCGCTCATTTCGATTTCCACATTATAGTTGTCGCGCAGCCAATTTTCCGTCTCGTAGCCGGTAATGCCAAGGTGACGGACATGAATGGATACTTTAGTCGGATCGTAATCATAGGTAGCCTCATCGCCGAGAATTTCTTCTCCGAAGCAATAAAGGCCTGGAATCTCATTGATTTGTTGACGGGCATGCTGTGCCAGTTCAATCGCGCGCTCGGCGATTGCATGTCCATTCAAAGCAAGATTACGCCTCGACGTATCAAGTGACGCTAGCAAAATATAAGAGGTCGACGTGGTCGTCAGCATACTGATGACGGTCTGAATGCGGTGCGGATTAACTCTGCCCTTGCGAACATTAAGCACCGAGCTTTGCGTCATGGAGCCGCCGAGCTTATGAACGCTCGTCGCTGCCATATCCGCGCCAGCCTGCATAGCGGACATCGGCAGCTTTTCATGGAAATGAATAAGCACGCCATGCGCCTCGTCCACAAGGACAGGGATGTCGAAGCTATGTACGAGATCCACAATCTCCTTGAGATTGGCGCAAATGCCGAAGTAAGTCGGGTTGATAACAAGCACGGCTTTGGCATCCGGGTGGCGCTCTAGCGCCTTGCGCACGGAGCGGGTCGTAATGCCGTGGTCAATGCCGAGATTATTATCCCTAGCAGGCGAAATGAATACGGGTCTTGCGCCTGCGAAGATGATGGCAGCCATAATGGATTTGTGCACATTGCGGGGTACGATGATTTTGTCCCCGGGCGCGCACACCGATAAGATCATCGTTATAATCGCGCCGCTGGTTCCTTGCACGGAGAAATAGGTATAGTCCGATCCGAAGGCGTCAGCAGCCAGCTTCTGCGCTTCTTCAATAACGCCTGTAGGCTGATGCAGGTCATCAAGCGGTGCTATATTGATTAAATCGATCGACAACGCGTTATCGCCGATAAATTCGCGAAATTCCGAGTCGCTGCCCAATCCTTTTTTGTGTCCGGGAATATGAAACTGAACGGGATCCTGCTCCGCATGTCGGCGAAGCGCGGTGAAGAGCGGGGTTTTATTGTGATCCATCGCTATCATCCCTGCCTTTCATTAGAGGTAACAAACAAAGTTGAGTATAGCAAATACAGGGGGGAATGCAAGCTACATTTTTTTAATAATAGCCGAGGCAGCTTATTTGTTCTTCAATTGTTCATAGATGATGGTTAAAAGGATATGGTAACATAGGTTGGTGGAGGGGTTGCAGCATGAAAGATAAACGAATGCTTATCGTAATGGCTATTCTAATGACAACGTTTATAGGATTCGGCATTATCATCCCGGTTATGCCTGAAATTATCCAAGCAGCGGATCCTAGCAAAGCGGAATTACATACGGGCAGGATGCTGGCTATTTATTCCGCAGTATCATTCATCCTCTCGCCGTTTTGGGGGAGCTTGTCCGATCGAATCGGCAGACGGCCGATTATTCTAATTGGCGTACTTGGATTTGCTCTTAGCTTCTTGATGTTCGGGTTATCCTCGGGCAATTTAACGCTTATGTATTTGTCACGAGTGCTCGGAGGTTTGTTCTCGGGAGCAGTCGCTTCCGTTATCGTCGCGTATGTCGCCGACATAACGCCGCCGGAGGAGAGGACCAAAGGAATGGGGCTTGTCGGCATGTCGATCGGCCTTGGCTTTACGATTGGTCCCGGCGTTGGCGGCTTGCTCAGCGTGATTACGCTTGAGACTCCTTTTTATGCGGCATCGGCCTTAGCGCTCATTACGTTTGTGCTTGCTGCGGCGAAGCTGAAGGAATCGCTTGCGCCTGAGCAGCGGAGGAGCAAATCGGAGAAGCGGGTATCGCGGCTTGCGGCTTTTACAGGACCGCTTAAATACTTGTACGTGCTAGCGTTTTTTGTAACGTTTACGCTCGCGGGAATGGAAGCTACGCTGCAATTTTTTGGCATGCGCCGCTTTGACGTGACTCCGCTGCAGGTCGGCATTTTGTTTTTTGTTTGCGGATTTGTTGGAGCGCTTGTGCAGGGTGGTGTTGTGCGCAGACGAATCAAGACAGGCGAGGAGCCCAAATATATTGCTTTGGGGCTTGTCATTTCCGCTATCGGTTTCTTCCTCCTGCTGGCCGCACATTCCTTATGGTGGGCAACGATGTCGCTAGCTGTATTTGGAATCGGCAACGCCTTGATCCGTCCGTGCGTGACGTCGCTCATTACGCAGAAGACGACAGTAGGCACAGGCGTCGCGTCGGGTTTAAGCTCATCGATGGATAGCTTAGGCCGCATAGCTGGACCGCTGCTAGGCTCCTTTTTCTTCACGATTGAGATGGGACTTCCTTACTTGCTGGGCGGCATATTGTGTTTGGCGGCGCTTCTGCTGCTGCTTCGTTTCCGTCAATTGGACAAGCACAGCTTCTCGGAAGGCACAGTAGATACGGCTAAATAAAATAACAAAACAAGCTGGTTGTTCATCATAAGATGGACAACCGGCTTGTTTTGTTTAGGGGGCAAGGCCTTTGAGTATAAAGGTGATCGTTGCCTCCCTTTCCTTCACGTCATCCCAGCCGCTATCCGCTCGAGTGCTTGAAAAGGTCCGAAAAAGCACATAGCCCATGAGAGAGGAAGCCGCTAGGCGTATGATCGTAAGCGGCGACCAATCCACAATCGTGCCTTCCTGCTGAAACTTCCGTATATTGACGCTGAATTTCTCGAACACCTTCGTTAAAATCAGCTTATGGAATTGCTCTTGAAGGTCAGGATGAAACGGAATTTCTTGCACGAATATTTTGATGACCTGTATATGGCGCTCTACAAACTCTATGCGATTCTCGATAATTGCTCGCAGCAATTGATCCAGGCTGTCATAGCTGCTGTCGAGCACTTTATAGAAATCGCGGAGCACGAATGGCGCTACAAGCTTTGCCATTACAGGTGCTACGATAGAGAAGAGCAAATCCTTTTTGGTCTTGTAATGGCGGAAAATCGTACCCTCGGCAACGCCTGCACGCTGCGCGATTTCACTCGTAGAAGATGCGGCAAACCCTTTTTGGGCGAAAATTTCCGAAGCTGCCTGCACGATTTTTAATTGCTTATCGGTCATCCTTACTTCTTCATCATCTAGCTTCAACAGCTCTTGCAGCCATTGCTCAACCGGTTCTTGCATCTGAGACACTCCTTCGCTCTTACCCATTCCTTCATTATATCAGAAGCTTAACGATGCTACATGCGGCGGTGCTTCTTTAAAGCCAGCACATTCAATAGAGCAAAAATACAAGAGAAGCCGACTAACACGTAAACATCCGTTTGAAAATCACGCCAGCCCTCGCCGCGAATCATGATGCCCCGCATGGCATCGGCACCGTAATAAAGAGGCATGACGAAGCTTAGCTTCTGCAGCCAAGGATTCATCGCGTCGAGGTTGAACAAGCCAGAGAAAAACGCTTGCGGCACGATAACAATCGGAATGAACTGAATAATTTGAAATTCACTGCTGGCAAAGGACGACAGCAACGTTCCGAGCGTTAATGCCGTTAAAGATAGCAGCAAATTAATGAGCAGCATATATCCGATATTGCCAGCCATGTACAAACCGAGAACGTCAACGGAAAACCAGGCGATCAAGGACGCTTGCAGCAGGGTGAAAATGCCGAATCCGGCTAAATAGCCGGCGACGATTTCACTGCGCCTAATCGGCGTAGCGAGCAATCGCTCGAGCGTTCCGCTTGTTCTCTCCCGCAGGAAGGAGACGCCTGCAAGCAGGAAGACAAAGAAAAACGAGAAGAAGCCGATAAGCACAGGTCCAAAGGAATCAAATGCAGCCATGTCTGGTCCGCCGTGCAAATACGTAATAGCAGGTGCGGAGCTTGCTGCTCCGTTCTGAAGTACATTTTGCAATAGCAGCAAGACGGCTCGGTTAGTGGAGGGGTCGCTCCCCTCAAGCGTTAGCTCCGGCGTGCCTGCTCCGCTTAGTTGAAGGATGGCGTCGAGCTTGCCCGCTTTTAATGCTGCCTGGGCATCTTCAGCAGAGCTGTAGCTTATCATCTCCGCATTCAAGGTCTCGAATTTTTCCGTGATTGCCGCTGGAGGATCAATCATCCCAATGTCAGGCGAGACGGCTTGCCCGTCAAATACGAGCTTCATCAAGCATAGAATGAGCAGGGGAGCAAGGAACAGCATGGCAAGCGTTCTTTTGTCACGAAGAAATTGTTTGATGATACGAATGGCAAGCGCACGTATTCTCATGCTTCAACGCCTCCTTCACGGCCAAGCGCGATGAACGCTTCTTCGATGGTATTTGCGCCCGCTTGCCGGATAATCGCTTGAGGCGTATCGACGGCAATAAGCTTTCCGCCTCGGATCAGGCCTAGCCGATCGCATTTTTCCGCTTCATCCATCACATGCGTCGTAATAATGATCGTTACGCCCTGCTTGGTAAGCGCAGATAACTCCTGCCAAATCGATTGGCGCAGAACAGGGTCAATTCCGACCGTCGGCTCGTCAAGCACGAGCAGCTTCGGTTCGTGCAGAAGCGCGATTGCCAGCGAGAGTCGGCGCTTCATCCCGCCGGAGTAGGCTGCTGTTTGCTTATTCAAATGCTCGGTCAATGCAACAAGCTGGGATACGGCTTGAATCCTCTCTTGAAGGACCGCCCCCTTTAATCCGAACATAGCGCCAAAGAAAGCTAAATTTTGCTTGCCCGTCAATTCGTTGTAAAGCGCATCCGACTGCGCCATGTAACCGAACGCTTGCAGCATTTTTAGCTGCGGCATCGGCTCGCCAAGCATGCGGACCGTGCCTGCATCGGCATGATCAATGCCTGTCATCAGCTTGATGAGCGTCGTTTTGCCCGAGCCGGAAGGGCCTAGCAATCCGAACAGCTCGCCCTGCGAAATGGAAAGCGTAATGTCTTCAAGCACGGCTCGGCCGCCGAATGAACGTGTAATGCCTTGCACCTCGACGGCAATGTCAGCTCCGGAAGGCTCGTTTTTGCTGGCAAACATGATGGGTCACGCTCCTCGTCCTCATAAATGAGTAAGTACTCACTTTATTATACATACGATTTGCGCGTTCGTGAAGTGAGTACTTACTCATTTTTTATAAGCTTGTAATCGGTCTACAGACGTAGCCGGATTACGACTAAGGGCGAGAAACAAATCCCTTCTCTGGACGTTTTTGCTATCCCCAGCTTCCCACTATGATTAGAAAAGACAAAACAAAAGAAAACCGTAGAGGGAAAAGGAGTCGGAAACAAATGAGTAGATTGACAGAATGGTCATTCCGAAATAAGGCGGCCATGATTCTAATCGTCATTATGGCATTAGCGATGGGGGTAATCAGCTATTTCAGGCTGCCGATGGAGTTTTTGCCAGCAGCTGATAATCCGCAGGTTATGATAACCGCGATTGGACCGGGAAGCGATGCGAAGTCGATGGAGCAAATGGTCACGAATCCTCTGGAAGAGGCCGTAACGTTCGTGAAAGGGAAGACCGACATGTTCTCGACTTCAGGTGACGGATACGCCCAAATCAATATGAATTTTGACTCGAAAACGAACATGAAGGAAGCAAAGGCGGAAATTGAGCGGGTGGTGGATCAGGTCCAGCTGCCTGCAAATGTGATGAAGCCGTTCGTCGTTCAATTCAACACGTCGATGATTCCAATCGCGTGGGTTACGTTAACGTTTGACGAGGGAATGAGCGAGCAAGAGAAGGAAGCTAAGCTGAAAATCGTTACGGCAGAGCTTCAGAAGTCAGAAGGCGCGGGTCAGGTCAGCGTAAGCGGCAAGTCAACGCCAACTGTACATGTCGTGCCTACAACAGATAAGCTTGCTGCAGCGGGCATCCCTGTGCAATCGCTTATGGGCGTGCTGCAGGGCAGAGGGGCTTCCGTTTCGATCGGAGAACGCACGCTTGACGGAGGAGCCAGCAACCTAAACGTATATGACCAGGTAACGGATGTGGAAACGCTGCGCAGCCTTCCAGTCGCGGCAGGCGTAAAGCTTGGCGACGTAGCGACGGTGGAGCTAGCTAAGGATCAAGAGAGCATCAGCCGCATGAACGGCAAGGATGCGATCATGTTCACCATTTCTAAATCAGCGGATGCAAATGCGGTTACGGTCGGCAAAGGAATCGAGAAAACGATTGAGCGCCTAAACGCAGACAATAAGGGAATTGAAGCTTCTATCATTCTAAGCACTTCCGATTCAGTTGTCTCTTCCGTTAATAGCATGATGCGGGAAGTATTGCTTGGCGCATTGTTCGCTACAATCGTTATCTTATTGTTCATGCGCAATTTTAAAGCGACGATCGTAACGATTGTTTCCATACCGCTGTCGCTTGGCATTACGCTTTATTTGCTGCAGCTCTCAGGCGTATCGCTTAACATCATTACGCTTGGAGGCGTAGCGGTTGCGGTTGGCCGCCTAGTTGACGATAGTATTGTCGTCATTGAGAACATTTACAGAAGGCTGCAAAAAGAATCCTTCTCCGTCAAGCTCATTACGGATGCAACGAAGGAAGTAGCATCCGCCATTACCTCGTCAACGCTCGTAACGGTAGCCGTGTTTCTACCGATGGGCCTTCTGCGCGGCTCGCTGCAAGCCTTTCTGCTGCCCTTCGCGCTAACGGTTGCTTACTCGCTGCTAGCCTCTCTCTTAGTCGCACTGACTGTCGTACCGCTTCTAAGCGCGTTGTTGCTTCGGGGCACTAAGGAGAAGGAGCATGCCGGCTCGCCTAAATTCGCTGCCTTCATCCGCTGGAACCTTGCGCATAAATTAGTGCCGTTAATGATTGCGGTGCTGCTGTTCGCAGGCTCGATCAGTGCTTACATCTTCATGCCAAAAGGGGCGCTTGACTCCTCTAGCGCCGAGAATGTCAACGTAACGCTGCAATATCCAAGCGAAACGCCTGCGGATGAGGTGCTTGATGCAGGCAAAAAATTCGAATCCTATATGACCGGCAACAAAGATATCGAATGGGTCATGATGATGCTTGGCAATAGCGCCGATGCGGCCAAATACGGATCTGTATCGTCGCCTACGCTAATCACCTATATGGTTGATCTTAAGGATGGCGTCGATGCTGAGTTATTTATGGAGGATGTAAAATCGCAGAAGGACAATTACAAAGATGCAACGTTAACGGTTAATGCATCCGATTTAATAATGGGAGGCGGGTCGCCGCAAATCAATATTGACGTGACTGGCGACGATCCTGAGCAGCTATCTCAAACCGCGGATAAGCTTATCGCTGCCATTAAGCCGATTGATGGGGTGCAAAAGGTTGTAAGCAACCAGGAGGAGAAAAAATCGGTTTACTCGTTCCATGTCAATCCTGCCGTTGCAAAAGGCCAAGAAGTGGCGATGCAGCTGCAAAGCATGCTGAACCCGGTGCCGATTGGCACGATTAGGCTTGAGGACAGCGTTACGCCGGTTATTTTGCAGCCGGTCTTGAACCCAGCCTCAAAGGCGGAGCTTGAGCAGCTCACCGTAATGACGGAGACAGGCGCCACTCCAATTTCGAAGGTGGCGGAATTGACGCGCTCCGAGGAGCCTGCCTTGTACTACCACAAAGACGGGAAAACCTATATCCGAGTAACGGCTAACGCCGAACCTAAGGAGCTTTCGGTCGTTGGCGATAAAGTCGACAAAGCGGCAGCGGACATGAAGCTGCCGGAGGGCGTAACGCTTGCAGTAGGCGGGGCGTCTGCCGATCAATCGAGCGATTTCGCAGATCTCGGATTAACGGCGCTTATTTCCATCGGTATCGTGTATCTGATCATGGTGCTGACCTTCAAAACGCTTAGAGCACCGCTCGCGATAATGATTTCGCTGCCTCTGGCCGCAATTGGAGCTGTAACGGGCTTGCTCGTATCGGGCGTAACGCCTGATTTCACGGCGATGTTCGGAGCGCTGATGCTGATCGGCATCGTCGTCACGAATGCGATCGTACTGATTGACCGCGTGAAGCAAAACGAGCAGACCATGTCGATACGCGAAGCTTTGATCGAAGCAGCGACGACTCGGATGCGTCCGATCGTGATGACGGCGGTAGCGACAGTATCCGCGATGCTGCCACTCGTGTTCGGTTCACATGAATCGGGAAGCATCGTTTCCCAAAGTCTTGCGATCGTCGTAATCGGAGGTTTGATCGCAGCAACGCTGCTTACGTTGATCATCGTTCCGTGCGTGTATGAGCTGTTATTCTTCCGCACCTCCCGCAAACAACGGCGCGCTAACGCAGCATCCGCGCAAGCGGAAGCCGCCGCCGCGCAGCAGGTTTAATAATAAAAGGCTGTACCACAACGGTCAAAATCGACCTTGGGGCACAGCCTTTCTTTGTTGTTATAGGTTCGCCATGCGGTATAGCGGCATCAGCGTCTCGTAAGTAGAAGAAGCGAGCGCCAGCAGCGCATCCCCGTCTCGAAGGATCGGGTCATCCGCCTGCACATGGAGACCGATTAGGAGCTCAGCCTTCTGCACGTCATGGAAGCGGACGAGGGCATCTTTCCAATCCTGCTTCGACATGCTGCTGACCGCGGTCGATTCCTTCTTCATATGATCCAATGAGAGCACATAATGCTCGGGAACCGTTGCGATTACGTCGTCAATTTGCTTAAGGAAGGCTTTTGCAATGTTGGATTTGTTCGGCACCTCATAAATAAGCGCCAGCCATATAAATAAATGATCATCGAACAAGCCCAATTGAAAATGAGGATGCGCTTTGTAGCCGCGCTTATTGTTGCAGATCGCGAGCCAAGTATCCTTCGGCGGATTTACTTTGCGGCGAGCATGCCTTGCTACATGCAGATACATTTCGTTGCCGGCATGCACGGCTGTATCTACGCTGAGCTGCTCCCCGAGCGCACGGAACTTTGGTTGAATTTGATTTTGAATAGCTGCCATTCGTTCTTCAAGACCCTCGAGTCCAAAAACATCAAAGTCAGCCTGCGTGAAGCCAGCTAGAGAAGTAGAAGCAGTCTGTGTAGTCATCGTTATAATCTCCTTCGGTTAACAAGAATCATTGATGCAATAATTTCAAATAAAAGATAGCGATTTGGGTGCGGTCACGCAGCTCGAGCTTGTTTAATATTTCGGTTATATAATTTTTGACTGTGCCTTCACTTAAAAACAAGGAGGCGGCAATCTCTTTATTGGATTTGCCGTCTGCAATAAGACGCACGATTTGGCCTTCAGCCGGCGTGAGGCCGTTTATCGTCGGCGGCTTGCTTGTATCGGTGCGAGGCGTCTCCAGCATGCCAGCAAGCTTGCGGGCAATTTCGGGATGGATGAGCACCGAGCCCTCATGAACCGTTTTGATGCCGCTGATGATGCGGCTTGGCGGTACATTTTTGAGCAGATAGCCATTCGCTCCGTTACGAATCGCCTGCGCGATATATTCATCGTCGTCGAAGGTCGTCAGTATAAGGACGGCAGGGGGATGCTCAAGCGCACGCAGCAGCTTCGTACCCTCCACTCCGTCACATACCGGCATACGGATGTCCATGAGGACGACATCGACGGGATGCTGGCGGACAAAATCGGCTGCTTCCTGCCCGTTAGCGCAAACGCCGGCAACCTGTAAATCTTGATCGAGATCCAATATGACATTCATGCTCTCACGAATAAAAGGATCATCATCCACTACCAATACTTGAATCATAAGCGCGAACAACCCCATTTCTAAGCAAGTGGTATCGTCGTTAACCTCCGAGAAGAGGCAGCGTTGTCGTAACCGAGAAGCGGCCAGCGTTCTGCCACTCCAGCCTGCCTCCGATAAGCGATATCCGCTCTTTCATCCCCTTCATGCCAAGACCAGCTTCAATAGGCTCGCCTGGAAGGCTGCCATTATTGGCTATCGTAAGCGCGACGGAATCTTCCGAGAAGTCAAGATCTACCGTAACTGCGGTCGCTTTGCCATGCCGAACGGCATTCGTTATGGCTTCTTGGGCATTTTTGAACAATATAAGCTCCAAGCTCGGATAAAGCGGCCTTGGGTGTCCGTTCACTTGGAAGCTGACGGTTATCCCCAAAGCGGAGGCGGATTCCTCAACGAGACGATCCAGCGCGTAACGCCTGGCGTCCTTCTCGCCATCTGCAGCGAGCCTGCGCACCGTACGGCGCATCAGCTCCATGCTGTCCTGCAGTTGGTCGCGTATTTGCGTAAGGGTGCCTTTAGCTCGGTCCGTATCCGCGTCAAACAAATGCAAAGCGGCCTCGGACATCATTTTGACACGAATAAGCCGGTGGCCCAGATCATCATGTATATCTTTGGCGATGCGATTCCGCTCTTCGACCTGCGCATTATGCTCCACCTGCAAGGCATAATCCTGCATTCTGCGTCTCGCAGCGTCGAGCTCCGCATGGCTTGCAGCCAGTGCCCCATACAAATCTTCGATTTGGTGGCGTTTTTCCTCGAACTCATTGGACGCATATAGAATGGCAGACGTTGTGACCCAGAGCACGGCGACTGCAAAAGTAATTTCATTGTCTCTGCCATGCAGGCCGGACAGCAATGCCAATAAACCAATCGCCGCCCAGAAAACGCACATCATAGGCGCGGGTCTGCTGCGAAATGTCGCAATGAGCGTGGAGAATAACAATAGAAACAAAACACCGCCATACGAGTAGGAAAACCAAGCAAAGCCGATCAGCTCCGCGAGCAGCAATAGATTGCCGGCTTTTGCAAACTGGGAAGAAGCTTTAATCAGGAGCAGGGTGAGCAGCACATAAGCGGTGTAAAAGGCGTACGAGCCTGCATTTACGTCAACGATGCTAATAATAGGAGGGATCGCTACGAGCAAAATCCGAATCCGGTGCAGCAGTATATTCATGGTAAAATGGCTCCCGCAGCTGAATTTGCTTCATTATAGCATAATGTTGCATGGGCGAACGATAATGAAAACAGCTTTTCATCTAACTTTCATGATGCTCGCGGCACTTTCTACAGGAGATGACTTTTGTCACCTTCAGAAGGTGACTTAATAGACCTGTTTCGAGGATAGCGATCTTGTATGATTGGTTTATCAGAAACAGACCGAAAGGATGAATAATAAATGAGTCTAGTCACATTTCGCGAGGTTGTTAAAAAATACGATACGACATTAACGGTTAACCATCTTAGTTTCAATATCGGCGAAGGAGAAATATTTGGCCTGCTTGGACCAAACGGCGCCGGAAAAAGCACTTCGATCCATATGCTGTCGGGACTGCTAGAACCAAGCGGCGGCGACATTTTGGTGGATGGCTTCTCAATCCGGAAGCAGCCCCTTGAAGTGAAGAAGCGTATCGGTCTAGTGCCGCAGGAGCTGGCTATTTACGAGACGCTGACAGCCAGAGAGAACGTTACCTTTTTTGCGAAACTGTACGGCTTAAGAGGATCGCTTCTGCGCGACCGCGTTGACGAAGCGCTTCAATTCGTCGGACTGCTGGAGCGTGCCAAGGATAAGCCTTCAACGTTCTCGGGTGGCATGAAAAGGCGCCTTAACATCGCCTGCGCCATCATGCACCGGCCAAAGCTCATCATTATGGATGAGCCGACTGTCGGCATTGACCCGCAGTCGCGGAATCATATTTTAGAATCGGTAAGAGCGCTGAATAAACTGGGCTCAACCGTCATTTATACGAGCCACTATATGGAGGAAGTTGAGGCGATTTGTACACGAATCGGCATCCTGGATCAAGGCAAGCTGATCGCATGCGGCACGAAGGATGAATTGAAGCGCCAGGTCGGCCAAGCAGAAAAGCTGATTTTTGAAATTGACCGGAAATCAAGCACCGCGCTGACTGAAATAACAGACCATCCGGGCGTACAGCAGCTTGATGAGCATGACGAGGGTTTGACGCTTGAAGTGTCGGTGAAGGAATCGCCATCCATATTGCAGGATCTGTTGTTTATTATCCAGAAGCATGGCATCAATCTTCGCAAGCTGACGCGGATAGAGCCGAATCTTGAGTCGCTCTTCCTTCAAATGACTGGGCGCACTTTGCGTGACGAATAGGGGGAGTTAACAATGCGAGCATGGTGGACGACAGCTTATTATGAGCTAATTAAATATAGTCGGATGCGTTCGGTCCTCATTGTATTGATTGGATTGCCATTAGTACTGATCCTGCTGCTTGGAAGCGCGTTTGATACGGAGATTAAGCCTTCAAAGGTTGCGCTGTTTACGGCAGATCATGGTGAAATGAGAGCAAGCATCGATTCGTTCTGGAAGGATGAAGCGATCGCGCCTTACATTAAGGTGGTTGAGGCTGGTTCAGAGAAAGAGGTGCAAGACTTTGTGCGCGAGGGAATTGCCGACTACGGCGTGTATATTCCGGCAAATTATTCGGAGCTGTTGAAGGCCGGTGAAACTGCCAAATGGCTGACATACTCAGGGCGTTACGAAGAGAAAAATATAGCAGCGGATGCCGTTGTTAACCGATACTTGGCTAATGTGAACCTGCGCTTGGCGGCGATAGAGACGCTCGGTCCGGAGCTCGCGGCATCACTTAGCGGAGCTGGCAGCCAAGCAGAAGCAAGCAAGAGTCACATTGCATCCTATAATCTCGGTTCAGGAGATAGTCAAGAGTTCGGAGAAACATCTGCGATCCAATATTATTCAGCAGCTTATTTAATCATGTTTCTACTGTACGGAGGCATGTCAGCGGGGCTTGCATTGCTGAACCAAAGAGAGAGCGGCACGCTGCAGCGCATGTATGCGATACCTAGCTCATTTAGAGCGATCGTGTTTGGCATCATCGTTGGAGCCGGCATGCTTGCTGCGCTGCAAACGGTCATTATCGTAGCGTTCACCTCCTATGTATACGGCGTGGATTGGGGCAGCCACTTAGGCTTGATTACACTCATATGTTTGCTTACGGCAGCGGCAGGCGCTGGGCTTTCTATCACGATCGCGTCCTTTGCCCGCACGCGGAAAACAACGCAAACCTTGTTTACTATTATTGTCTTCAGCATGACTTTTCTTAGCGGCGGCATGATGACCGGCATAGAGAAAATGGTTGGCGGCGCCAATAAATTAACGATCAATCATTGGGCAAACGTGAGTTTGCGAACGCTTATGAGCGGTACAGATACATCTGCGGTTTGGAATGGAATCGGGATACTTGGCGTTATTGCACTAGCGTTTACAATTATCGCAGTGATCAGGCTGCCTAAGGTGGTGAAGCAGCATGCCTAGCTTTCATATCGCAACTCAACTAATACGCAGAACGATGGGATCTCGCCGCGGACTAATTATGAACGTGCTGGTTCCTGCAATCTTTCTTTCTATTATGGCAGGGCTGTTTGCTAGCTTCGATGGGCAAAAAGCGGTTATTGCCATTAGCAATCAGGACACTGGCCTATTAGGCAGGTACCTTGCTTCCTCGGTAGAGCAGGAGAGTCTCTACGAGATCCATTTGGAGCCGAAGCTGACGGAACAGGAGCTTAAGGATATGGTCGTAAATGGGAAAGCAGATGCTGCTATCTACATCCCTTCCGATTATTCCGCCAAGCTGCTCGAAGGCAGCGTAACGGAGGCGAATTTGTACCGGATGAATGTGCAATTGTGGAATGCATCGCTCGCAACCTTGCTGGAGACGGAAGCTAGTAAGCTTTCCTCCTCTGCAAGCCTTGTGAGCAGCACTGGCGAAGCGGATTTGACAAAGCTGACCGCGCTGCTTGATGCACAGGCGTCGCCAAAGGTAGTTGCCGATAAGGTCAGCATGAAGCTTGGCAAGATCGTTTCCAATCCGACGATGATCGGTTTAATCCTTATGTTCGTCATGATGCTTGTCAGTCAATCGATCGGTTTCGTCCTTGAAGATAGAGAGAAGCGGACGATGGCGAGAATGTTCACCGCTCCGCTCCGCGCTATCGATATCGCCTTCGGCAATTTTATGGGGAGCATGCTCGTAGGCACGATACAGCTTGTTATCGTGCTCAGCTTATCTTATTTCGTATTCGGCTACTCGCCGGGCATCTCGTTTGGGTCGCTGCTGCTTGTTCTGGAGTGCTTCTTGCTGGCGGCTGTTGGCCTTGCGTCGGCGGTTGCCGGGCTTGTGCGCAACAGCGCCCAGCTCTCGCAGATCAACAATCTTATTATTACACCGTCCTGCATGATCAGCGGCTGCTTTTTTCCGATATCCATCCTGCCTGATTTCATGCAAAAGCTCGCTAATTTCACTCCGCAAAAATGGGCTATTCAAGCGGTTGACCGTTTAGGCGGCGGAGGCAGCATCAGCGATATCGGACTTCAGCTTCTTATTCTGCTCTTATTCGCAGCCGTTATGATTGCGTTTGGTTCAGCTGTGCTTAGACCGAATCGCGCAAGCAAATCATAGGACACATCCAGTGTATAAAATATGGCTTGACTTCGCTTCCTTTGTATTGTAAATTTTATCAAAAGTTAATGACAATATAACAGCGTCGACCAAGGCTATGTTGATCAGCTGCCGTTTATTTCAGAGAGGAAGCCCGCAGGCTGCAAGGCTTCTATGAACGACTGATTATTCCCTACCTTGAGAGCTGCGGCGGTTAAGAAACGAGAACCGCTGCCGGAAGTCATCTTCCGTTATCTAAGCAAGGGCTGCCACAATAAACGGCAGCTATACTAGGGTGGTACCACGAACGCATTCGTCCCTTACGAATGCGTTCTTTTTGTTTTCATTTAACCGTAATTTAATCACAAGGAGGCTATTCAACTATGAGACAAAGCCAGTTATTCATGCCAACTTTGCGCGAGGCGCCATCGGAAGCGGAAGCAGCCAGCCATATTCTGATGCTGCGCGCAGGTCTGATCAGACAGCTCGCGGCTGGCATTTATACGTATTTGCCGCTCGGACGCCGCGTGCTTAGAAAGCTCGAGCAGATCGTGCGGGAGGAAATGGATCAAGCAGGGGCGCAAGAGGTGCTGATGCCTGCGATGCAAGCCAGCCGAGCTCTGGCAGCAATCCGGTCGTTACGAGGTTTACGGTCCTGAGTTAATCAGGCTGCGCGACCGCCACGATCGGGAATTTACGCTGGGTCCGACACATGAGGAAGTGATCACCGCTCTGGTTCGCAGCGAGGTGAGCTCCTATCGCCAGCTGCCAATGACACTGTACCAGATTCAAACGAAGTTCCGCGATGAACAGCGTCCTCGCTATGGGCTGCTGCGCGGCAGAGAATTTTTAATGAAGGATGCTTACTCCTTTGACGAGGACTTTGAGGGCCTTCACCGCAGTTACATGAGCATGTATGAGGCGTATAACCGTATCTTTACGCGCTGCGGCCTGAATTACCGCGCCGTTGAAGCGGATGCCGGCTCCATCGGAGGCGAGGGCGGCACGCATGAATTTATGGCGCTCGCCGAGATCGGTGAGGATACGATTGCGGCATGTGATGCTTGCAGCTATGCGGCTAATTTGGAAAAAGCGGAATTTCGTGCCGAGCTGCGGAGCGAAAGCGGACAAACCGTTCAACATAAAGAGCCGGAGCGTCTCCATACGCCGAACATTAAAAAAATGGAGCAGCTTGTTGAGGCGTTTGGCGCTCCTGCCGATACATTTATGAAAACATTGATTTATTCGGCCGACGGAAGCCCGGTAGCGGTTATCGTAAGAGGCGATCATGAGGTCAATGAAATCAAGCTGAAAAATGCGCTAGGTGCCACGCAGCTGGAGCTTGCGGATCAGGAGACTACTGAGCGGGTGACAGGTGCGCCAACTGGCTTTGCAGGTCCGATCGGCTTAACGATTCCTATCTTTGCAGACTATGCGGTGCTTGCGATGGAAGCGGGAATCGCAGGCGCAAACGAGCAGGACTATCATGTAGGAAACGTGCAGCCGCGCGTTCATCTAGCGCATGCGCAGGCAGGCGATTATCGCAATGCATTGGCCGGAGACGGCTGTCCGCGCTGCGAGCAAGGCCATTTGACGTTCCATCGCGGCATCGAGGTTGGGCATGTGTTCAAGCTTGGGACAAAATACAGCGATGCGCTGAATGCTAAATTTCTAAATGCGGCGGGTACGGAACAGCCTTTCATAATGGGCTGCTACGGTATCGGGGTATCGCGGCTTCTATCAGCGGTACTTGAGCAGCATACAGACAGCAACGGGATCATTTGGCCGAAGGCTATCGCGCCTTATCAGGTGCATGTCGTGCCTGTATCCGCCAAGGATCAGGTGCAAATGGATTTGGCGCTTCATATAGCGGCTAGGCTGCAGGAAGCGGGCGTAGAGACGCTGCTTGATGACAGGGACGAGCGACCGGGCGTCAAGTTCAAGGACTCGGACCTAATCGGCATACCGCTGCGCATCGTAGTCGGGAAGCATGCAGCCGAAGGGATCGTCGAGCTTAAGCGTCGAAGCGAATCGGAAGCGCAAAAGCTAGGCTTAGAGGAAGCGATTGCTTTTGCACTCGAAAAGTAAGCATCTAACCGAAAATAATGCGCTTTCATATAAAATTTCCACTGCCGCCTATGGAATAGCGGAACGAAAGGGGAGCGAGCCGTCTGGATTTGGAGACGGCAGCGCCCTTTTTTTAGTTTAGTCGGCTGTATTCGTAAAATTAGTCAATAATCCAAGTTGCCATAACATAAGATGGAGTATAAGATGAAGATAAGAACAAATTATCAGAACATTTCGTCAACTCATCATCATCTAAACTGAGGTAAGGGAGGGATTGCCGTGAACAAAAGCCACGAAGTCGAATACTGCAATTTGGAGCTGCGATTTGACCGCCGGCAAATCCAAAATCTCATCCGCGATCTTATTCAGGAAGGTTACTCCTTGTATTGGAGCGAGACGGAGGGGCAGTTTTTAGTATCCATTCGAACCGGCCGCAAGCTCGTTAAGCTGCAATTCCAACGAATGAAGAATCGTTACAAAATTGTCGGCGACTATATCATCAAAGACGAGAAGCTGTCAGAGTTGATTGAAAAGCTGATTAATGACACACGTGGACATGCGGTTGTGAAGCGCATTAAAGATCGTCAAATCGTCATTGAAAGTATTATGTTCGGTGAGATTATACGACTCGTGGAGGTGTCCGGTATGGAACATCGGATTATTTATCAGAAGAAGCCTTTCGTTACAATAGAAGAAATGATTAGAGCTTTTCAATCCAAGCGAGCAGAGGAAAGAGCCATCGTGCTGCGTTATGAGCTGGATTACGAGCTGTCGATGTTATTCGATGCACTGCAAGGCGATGACGAGGAAGCGGTTACGGAATCGAAAGAACGGCTGATGGCGCTCCGTTCGGAAATGTTGCAACTGGAGCTCTGATGATGGATGTTGGTCCCTATATGAAAATCTAAAAGCGATCGAAAGCTGTGCGGAACATGCAGCCTTTGATCGTTTTTAGGTTGCGCTGTGAGCTTGAATCCGCAGGTGGTTGTAGAGAATAGAATGGGGATTTCCTTCATATATAAGATAAACTTTTTGAATCGGTCAATATTTTTGATGCTGCAATTGAGACATTTTTCTAGGCAAATAGTTTTCTTCTTGGCGTAAAAGGAGTAAAATGAAACTATTGTGACCCAAAATAGATGATGAAGGATGGAAGAAACCAGATGTCTAAACAGCAAATTGGCGTTATTGGATTGGCCGTAATGGGTAAGAACCTTGCCCTTAACATTGAGAGCAGAGGCTTTACAGTATCGGTATTTAACCGCTCCCGCGAGAAGACAGATGATCTCGTACAAGAAGCAGTTGGCAAAAATCTTGTTCCGACGTACACGATTGAAGAATTCGTGCAATCGCTTGAAGTGCCGCGCAAAATTTTGATCATGGTACAAGCTGGCGCAGGAACAGACGCAACGATTGACTCCCTTGTTCCTCATTTGGCTGAAGGCGATATTATCATCGATGGCGGCAACGCTTATTTCCCTGATACTGTTCGTCGCAGCAAAGACCTTGAAGCAAAAGGCTTCCGCTTTATCGGTACGGGCGTATCCGGCGGCGAAGAGGGCGCTTTGAAAGGACCTTCGATTATGCCAGGCGGCCAAAAATCCGCTTACGAGCTTGTTGAACCGATCCTGACTGCTATTTCTGCTAAAGTAGGCGATGACGCTTGCTGCACGTATATCGGACCGGATGGCGCTGGCCACTATGTGAAAATGGTACATAATGGAATCGAGTACGGCGACATGCAGCTGATTTGCGAAGCATACGACCTGCTCAAAAACGTGCTTGACGTAAGCGCGGAAGAGCTTCACGAAATTTTCTCCGAGTGGAACAAAGGCGAGCTTGACAGCTACCTTATCGAGATCACAAGAGATATCTTCTCCAAATACGATCCTGAGACAGGCAAGCCAATGGTAGACGTTATCCTAGATTCCGCTGGCCAAAAAGGTACAGGAAAATGGACAAGCCAAAGCTCGCTGGATCTTGGCGTTCCGCTCTCCATCATTACGGAATCCGTATTTACTCGTTTCTTGTCCGCAATGAAGGAAGAACGCGTTGCAGCAAGCAAAGTGCTTAACGGCCCTGCAAAAACACCTTTCCAAGGCGACAGAGCGGCATTTATCGAGTCCGTGCGCAAAGCGCTGTTTGCAAGTAAAATTTGCTCGTACGCACAAGGCTTTGCCCAAATGCGGGCAGCTTCCGAAGAATACAACTGGGATCTTAACTACGGCGAAATCGCAATGATCTTCCGCGGCGGCTGCATTATCCGTGCTCGCTTCCTGCAAAATATCAAAGACGCTTACGACCGTGATCCTAACCTGCGCAACCTTCTTTTGGATTCTTATTTCCAAAACATCGTTGAGTCCTACCAAGGCGCTTGGCGCGAAGTGATTTCTGCCGCTGTTACTAACGGCGTACCGGTTCCTGCTTTCTCAAGCGCAATCGCTTATTTCGACAGCTACCGCACAGAGCGTTTGCCTGCTAACCTGCTTCAAGCACAACGCGATTACTTCGGTGCCCACACGTTCAAACGTTTGGACAAAGAAGGCAGCTTCCACTTCAACTGGATGCAATCTTAATACGAGCAGCTCTTTAACGGTTCCGCTCGCGAGGATTGTCCACATACAATCCGTGCGCTGCTTGGCGCAGCCATTCTCGCAGCCGATCAGCCTCTTGGTTGCTGTAATGCCTGCGATGAATGAGGGACATGGCCGCTTCGGCAAAAAAATGAAAGTTTTGCAATAAGCGTGGCTGCGAAAGATCCATTAAGGCTGGATCTTCGTCAGCCACCTTTTTTTTAATCAATTCAAGCATCCAGACAACATCCGCGCGACAGAGCGGATGATCGGGATCGAGAATACGGTCTATCCGTTTTTGTGTGGGGTGGAATTGTTGCGGATGGGGATCTCTGGTCATCGCTAAAGTCACTCCTATTCATCATCATTCATCATTATCATCCATACGGCATATGCAACTTTTTTATACCCTAGAATTGCAAAAAAATGATATGATGTTGAAGAAAATAGGGTTTACCAAGAACGAAAAGGGTGAAACGGTTACGATGGACAGGCAACCATTAAAGAAATTAGTATTAATTGGGTTTATGGGAACCGGCAAGTCAACCGTCAGCAAGCTGCTCGCAGAGAAGCTTGACTGGAAGCGAGTCGACGGCGATGAGGAAATCGAGAGGCTTGAAAACAGGCTTATTTCCGATATATTTGCGGCGGATGGCGAGGCGGGTTTTCGGATCATTGAAACCAAGGTGCTTGATACGATTTTGACGAGCGAGGAGTGCTCTGTTATTGCTACAGGCGGCGGTGCCGTACTCAGCGAGGTGAACAGGGAGCTCATGCTGAGCAAGGGTTTTGTAGTTGCACTGAAGGCGAGTTCCGAGCAAATCATTGCAAGGGTCAAAAATGATACCGCAAGGCCGCTGCTGGAAGGCAATGCGGTTGAGCGAGTTAACCTGCTGCTTGAGCAGCGCAAGCATGCTTATGATTTCGCGCATTTGACGATAGATACGACAGATATGTCGGCAGAAGAAGTCGTTGATGCGATACTTGCGCAGCACGTCATTTCGTAATTACTGGATTGTTCATCACGCCAAACGGCCGATCGGCCGCTTGTGGTGTATATATTATTGTAAAGGGAGATCATACGAACTATGGACGTATTAGTGACGCCAACGCCAAGGCTTGAAGGCGAGCTTCAAGCGCTATCCTCGAAAAATTACACGACCCGCTACCTGCTTGTAGCAGCTCTTGCGGAAGGAACAAGCACCATTTATTATCCGGCTCATAGCGAGGATAGCGACGCTATGCGTCGTTGTATCCGCGATCTAGGAGCGACGGTGGAAGAGGATGATGAGAAAATCGTCATCACCGGCTTTGGCCGTCATCCGAAGCCAGTTGATCAGCTTGACGTAGGCAACGCAGGTGCTGTATTGCGGTTTTTGATGGCTATTGCGGCACTATGCCCAGATGTAACCTTCATTAATCGTTACCCGGATTCGCTAGGCAAGCGTCCGCACAGCGATTTGATTGAATCCTTGACTGCTATGGGCGTTTCTATTGAGCACCAAGACGGCAAGCTTCCTATCCGTATCCAAGGCGGAGCGCCAAAGGGCGGAAAAATCCAAGTGTCGGGCAACATTAGCTCGCAGTTTTTGAGTGCGCTGCTGTTCTTGACTCCCCTGCTGGAGGAAGACAGCGAGATCGAAGTGCTGCATGATTTGAAATCGAAGGTTGTCGTTGGCCAAACGCTTGAAGTATTGGAGCAAGCTGGAATCGTCATCCATGCCGATGAGGACTATATGCGTTTCCGTGTTCCTGGCAATCAAAGCTATGCGGCTAAAACATACTCCATTCAAGGAGACTATCCGGGATCTGCGGCTATTTTGGCTGCTGCTGCCGTAACGGAATCCGATGTAATCGTTCATCGCCTTGAAGAGAAGAGCAAGCAAGGCGAACGCGCGGTCGTCGACGTGTTGAAGATGATGGAGGTTCCGCTGACGCATGAGGGCGGCATTGTCCATGTTAAAGGTAACGGAAAGCTTAAAGCAGTTGAGTTCGATGGCGATCATGCGACCGATGCCGTGCTTGCGATGGTTGCTGCGGCCGTTTTTGCGGAAGGAACCTCACGGTTCTATAACGTAGAAAATCTGCGCTACAAAGAATGCGACCGTATTACCGATTATTTGAATGAGCTGCGCAAAGCAGGCGCGAACGTGGAAGAGCGCCAAGCTGAAATTATCGTGCATGGCCGCCCCGAAGGCGTCGAGGGCGGCGTTGAGATTAATGCCCATTACGATCATCGCGTTATTATGGCTTTGACGGTCGTTGGTTTGCGTGCGAAACAGCCGATTCGAATTCGTGATGCTCATCATGTAGCCAAGTCGTATCCCATTTACTTTGATCATTTGAAAGCTTTGGGAGCGAACGTTGAGTGGATTGAAGGCTAAATGATGAAAGGCGGCTCGGCACTTGTTCCTAAATTGATGAATTGAGGTGTTACGATGGCATTTGAGAATCCTACGCGTGAGCAGATAAAGGGTATTTTGGAGAAAAGTACGACTGTTGCTGTTGTTGGCTTGTCAGACAATCCAGAGCGCGTGTCCTATATGGTATCCGAAGCGATGCAAGCAAAGGGCTATACGATTATTCCCGTCAATCCTAACGCCGATACCATATTGGGACAAAAAAGTTACGCATCGCTCAAGGATATACCCGTACCCGTTGATATCGTTAATGTATTCCGCAGAAGCGAGTATACACCTCCTGTCGCGGAGGAGGCGGTTGCGATTGGCGCCAAGACCTTCTGGCTGCAGCTTGGAATCGTAAGCGAGGAAGCAGCTGCCATTGCAGCAGCTGGCGGCTTAGAGGTCATTATGGATCGTTGCATTAAAGTTGAGGATTCTATCCTACTTCCTGGTGGAAAACCCAAATCATTACTGTAATAAAAAAACGGTCACTCCTACACACTAAGAAAGGCTTCAAGAGCGAGTGCCGAACTTGTTATCGCATAATCAATGTGGGCGTAACGGTCGGTAGTCATCTGAAGACTCTATGAATGGTATCCAAGGAGGACACGACGTGAATCAATTTTCGCAACAACCGGGTAATTTCCAAGGACAACAGAGCTACCTAAACCAAAACGCACAATTCCAGCCAACAGGCAATGTGCAATCGCATTATCAAGGGCAGCTCAGCCAACCGACTTTTGGCAGACAAACGAATTCTATCGTTTCGAATGTGCCAGGCGGTTATCAAGCGTCTAATTCTTATAACCAAGGTGCGCAACAACATTTTGCTACATCTGGCTATTCGAATATGACAAATCCGGTAGGAACGAACAATTCATTCATCTCGCATCAACCGGTTCAAAGCTATGCGCAATCGCCAGCAACGGCTTTTGGCAGCACAGGTCCGGTTATCTCGCATGTTGGCTATCAAGCAGGTCCTGACAGTCAACAATCGCAATCTCATTATCAACCGTCCTCGAATTTTGGTTCGCAGTATGCTCAGCATGCGGGATCATCAAATTTTGGTGGCTTTGCACAATCTAACTTGCAAAACCAGCAAAATAACTATGGCGGCATGACTCAAACGCATTCAAACACAACATCGATGCATCCTGTATATGAGGCGACTAATGCTTATCAACAAGCAGGCCCAGTCATTTCACAATTAGGCTGGCAGTCGAATAGTGGTATTAACAACTCACCATATTCCGGCGGCAATCGATAACATCGTTTTAAAAAATTAAGATTAGAATCATCAACAACGGCGGGCCTTCATAGGCTCGCCGTTTTACTTTGACAAAAACGTAGCAAACGCTTAACATCGAAATAGATATAATGGACTAAATGCTTATGCAGTCAGTTTTGCAACGCAAATTCGCATTTGCAGCGCAAAATGCAAAGGAGGTGCATGATGGTTTTCATAGGAAGCCTGCAGCAGCTCGGTAGAGCTTTTATGCTGCCGATGATTGTATTGCCGGGAGCGGCAATATTTTTGAGCTTAAGCAAGCTGCCTTGGGCGTACATAGGATTACCGGGCATGGAAGGTTATTTAATTGCCGCAAGCGAAACGATTTTTACGTTTTTACCATATATCTTTGCGCTTGGCATATCGCTTGGATTAACTGGAAACGCGCTTGCAGCCGGTATGGCAGCGCTCGTCGGAATGTTTATTTACAGCGGCATTACCGGCACGGCTGAAGTGCCGATTGAACCAACCGTACTTATCGGGACTATAATTGGTATTTTATCGGGTGTCAGCCATGAGAGATTCAAAAGTCTCCGCTTGCCGGAGTACATACAGTTTTTTGGAGGGCCGAGATTCGTTCCGCTGTTCGTGAGTTTTGTTTCCTTGCTATTCTCGATTGGCATGATCAACCTCGCACCTTATTTGCAAAAAATGCTTGTGGAGCTTGGCGATATCGTTGCTTCAGGCGGCGGATTCGGCATCTTCTTGTATGGGTTCGTACATCGCATTCTGGTCGTGTTCGGCCTGCATCATCTAGTCAGCCATGTGTTCTGGTTTCAGATTGGCGGCTATGAGACGGAGTCGGGCAGCATGGTATACGGCGACCTGCCTCGTTTCTTTGCGGGAGACCCATCAGCGGGCGTGTTCATGGCAGGGCTTTATCCGACCATGATGTTTGCTTTGCCGGCCATTGCGCTTGCGATTATTCATGAAGCGCGCGAGGATTTGAAGCCGAAAATACGGAAAACGTTCCTATATGCAGCGCTCGCGTCATTTTTGACGGGTGTCACGGAGCCGGTAGAATTTGCATTTTTGTTCGTTGCTCCGTATTTATACGTCGTTCATGCCATATTGTCAGGTATCATCATGTGGGTTACCTACGAGCTTGGCATTAAGCACGGCTTCTCTTTTTCTGCGGGCGCCATCGATTTTGTCATTAATTTGCATTTGGCTACCCGGGGATGGCTTATTATTCCCATTGGCATCGTCGTTGGTTTTGTTTATTACTTCTTGTTCCGGTGGGCGATACGCAGATTTAGAATTCCGACGCCTGGCCGTGAGGAAGGCTCGCAGCTCGATGAATGGGCAGGCGACATTCCTTACCGTGCCCCGCTTATCTTGCAAGCCATTGGGGGCAAGCAAAATATAGAAAAAATGGAGTCCTGTATTACTAGACTGCGGCTTAAAGTTTCCAATGATAAGCTGCTCGATATAAATTCACTACGCAATCTAGGAGCAGCAGGCGTCATTAAGCTAGGCGGCGGACATGTTCAAGTCGTATTCGGGACTTACTCCGAGCTCATACGCGAGGAAATGATCAAGACGATCCATCGCGATCAGGCTCAAGTACTGTTCCACTCGCCGATGCAAGGACGAATGATTCCGCTTGATGAGGTGCCGGACCCTATATTTGCCGGCAAGCTCGTTGGACAAGGCGTGGCATTCATTCCCGACAAAGGAGAGCTTGTCTCCCCAGTCAAAGGAAAGGTCATTCATATTTACCCAACTATGCATGCAATAGGCATTCTTACTCCTGAAGGGCTGGAGGTACTGCTCCATATCGGAATCGACACCTCTCGCCTTGCAGGCAAAGCTTATTTTAATGCGGTGGTGAAGGAAGGCGACGAAGTTACGCCAGGCATGCTGCTTATCAAATTTGATTTGCAGCGCGTCAAGAAGGAAAGCAAGTCGCTAGCGACACCGATGGTTATTACGAATTCCGATCTTGTACACTCTTGGCGGTTTGCACCGTTCAAAGCGGTGAAAAAGGGGCAGTCCTCAGTATTGTCTGTTGTACTTAAAGAGAGAAACGGTGGAGGGGAAACACAATGATTCAAGGAATAGGAGCGTCAGCAGGCATAGCGATTGGGAGATCGTTTGTGCTTCCGAATTGGGAATGGGAATTACCGGAGCAAAAGATTGATGTAGCTGATTTTGCCCGCGAGTTCGAACGTGTTTACGAAGGCATTCGTACCTCGAAATCGGAAATCGAGCAGATCAAGGACGAGCTGCGCGATGTTGTCGGTTCGGAGGAAACACATATTTTCGATGCTCATATAGCCATTTTGGACGATCCTGTCTTTATGAATGAAATACAAGGCATTATCCAGCGCCAGTACAAAGCGGCGGAAGTAGCGGTGAAGGAAGCGATCGATCATTTTGTAACGATGTTCGACTTGCTCGATGATGAATATATGAAGGAGCGGGCGCTTGATATTAAAGATGTGGGCAATCGATTGCTGAAGCATCTGCTGGGAGCGCCGGAAATTACGCTCCCTTCGGATACGCAGCCCTTCATTCTCATCGCGAAGGAGCTCTCGCCCTCACAGCTTGCTCATATCAATCCGCAGCATGTTCTGGGCATCGTGACGCTAGCGGGAAGCACGACTTCCCATTCGGCTATTATGGCGCGCGCGCTTGGCGTTCCGCTTGTCGTAGGCGTTGAGACGAAGCTTGCCGAACCGATACAAACCGGACAAACGATCATTATCGATGGCAGCGACGGAACCGTGTTTATCGACCCCGTGCAGCAGGTGATCGATTCCTATTCCGAGCTGCACAGCCATCAATCGGAAGCGAAGAAAAAGCTGCATGGCATTGCAGGTCACCGTCCTGTAACGCCAGATGGCAAACGATTGGAGCTTGCGGCTAATATCAGCTCGTTCAAAGAGCTGGAAATTGCGCTCCAGAGCGGCGCGCATGGCGTAGGCTTGTTCCGCACCGAGTTTTTGTATATGGACCGCAATCGGTTTCCAAAGGAAGAAGAGCAATTCGAAGTGTATCGCAGCGTAGCCGAACGGCTTGGAGGCGAGCCGCTCGTTATTCGGACGCTAGATGTCGGAGGCGACAAACAGCTTGATTATTTTGAGCTTCCTGAAGAGGATAATCCTTTCCTTGGCTACCGTGCGATCCGAATTTCACTGGACCGTCAGGACTTATTTAAAACGCAGCTGCGCGCTATATTGCGTGCCAGTCATTATGGCCAAGTGAAGCTGATGTATCCGCTTATCTCTTCAGTTGACGAGGTGCGCGCAGCCAACGCAGTGCTGAACGAAGCGAAGCGTGAGCTGGAGGAAGCGGGACAGCCTTATGACAAAGGAATGAAAATCGGCATTATGATCGAGGTGCCGGCAGCCGTCATGATAGCCGATTTGCTTGCGGAGGAAGTTGATTTCTTCAGCATTGGCACAAATGATTTGGTTCAGTTCACGCTTGCCGTCGATCGTATGAACGAGGAAATCTCCCATTTGTATGAGCCTTATCATCCTGCGCTCATTCGAATGCTGCGCATGACCGTTGAAGCGGCGAAGCGAAGCGGAATTACCGTTGGCGTATGCGGGGAGCTTGCGGGAGATTTAAGAGCGCTGCCGATTTGGCTTAGCTTGGACGTGGATGAGCTGAGCATGTCATCACATTCGATCTTGCAGGTGAAGGAGCGGCTGCTATGCACTTCTCAGGAAGAGAGCAGAGAGGTGTTTCAACAGCTCCATGCCTGCCGCACGAGCACCGAAATACTAGAGCAGCTAAATGGCTTTATGGAACGATTAGACAAAAAAACAGCGAATGGTTAGCCCATTCGCTGTACTAATGCGTCTACAAATGCTTTGGCATAAGGAGGAAGATCCGGCGGTCGGCGTGCGGAGATGAGGTTTCCGTCAACAACGACGGCTTCATCAAACCATGTGGCGCCTGCATTTTCCATGTCGTCACGAATGCCAGGAGTTGAGGTTACTTTGCGGCCCTCTAATATTTTCGCCGAGATAAGTACCCAGCCTGCATGGCAGATTTGGCCGATTGGCTTGTCCTGCGCATTCAGCTCCTGCACAAGCTGCAGCACCTTCGGGTAACGGCGCAGCTTATCGGGAGCCCAGCCGCCTGGCACGAGCAAACCGATAATGTCCGCGCTGTTCACTTCGTCAAATGACAGGTCAGCAACAGCAGGCACGCCGTATTTGCCAATATGCTTCTTGCCTTTCTCGGGTCCTGCATACAAGACGGTTGCACCGGCCTCGCGTGCGCGGTAAACGGGATACCATAGCTCCAAATCCTCAAACTCGTCGTCTAGCAAACAGATGACGGTTTTGTTTTGTAATGACATTATTTTCCCCTCCATCTATTAAAGATCTCTATTATTGTAACGAAGGAGAAACAATGAAGCAAACAGATTCGATTTCAAAATCATTCTCTTACCTTAGGCTGCTTCGTTTTTTGCCCGCGGTAGCCTGGATGGCCGTTATTTTTGCCTTGTCCTCCAGAACTAGCGACGAGATCGGTACGCTGCTGCCTTTCTTTCAAAAGTTTTTTCCGTTCATGGAAGATTTTAATTGGGGCCATTTTGTCTCTTATTTTGTTTTGGCTCTAACCATCGATTACGGCATCGGCAAGCGGGGCGACCGTTTCTGGATGAAGGTTGTTATCGTGCTGCTTTGCGGGCTATACGGAATTACGGACGAGTATCATCAATCATTCGTGGGCGGCAGAATGCCTGACCCTATGGATGTGCGCAACGATATGATAGGAGCTGCGATATGGACAGCTCTTGCAGCAATACCGCCGGTTCGAAAAAAATGGAGAAAAATCGCCCATTAATTCGGAAGCTTTTGGCAGGCTCCAAAGATGAATTTAGTAGTAAAAATTACATAGCTGTGTAAGCAGGAATTTATGCGAAAATGGTCGAATCATTTATACTATTGTAACTCTAAAAAGCAATACTTAGCGGCGATAGCTGCTACTAAGAAGGAGTGGACCACTTTGCATAAGCGGTGTCATTGTGGTGACATCATGAAGATGAAACTGCGCACAGTAATTTATTCGGGGAAGGTCGAGATCGACAACGTACCGATTTTCTCATGCACTACCTGCAATAGGAGCGAAGTTTTTCCGGAGGTGAAGCCGGATTTAACGGGATTAATATCGCAATTGGGGGCTCAACCAGATAAACAAACCTTTCTTTTTAATGAATGCAATGAATGGGCGAACTTGCTGGTAGAGGCGAAGGCGGAGAAGCAGCAGACGGACCAATCCGCTTTCGAGAGATTGGTAGAGCAGCGAATCAATAAGCTGCTGGATTTGTATTTGCTTGCTCAGTCTCTTAATGATGAGGCTTGGATCGAGGATTTAAAAAAGCGGCTTGAGCAAATAAGCCGTCGCACTCTCCTTACATAGTCGCTTTGGACCAGCGGGCTTTCAGGCTATACGAGCCGCAGCAGAGCGGACCCTGCGTCCATCATGGAAGCGAAGCTTTTTATCCTCGCTCTTTGTGTGACGCAGGCTGTGGACGGGAGCTGTTAGAATGGATAGGCCCGTGTGTGCTCGAGTGTTTTTGAAGATAAGATTTGGAGTTTAGCAGTGACCATAGGGCAAGCCGAAGGGAGGAAACTTCCAAGGCTTGCCCTTTTCCATTTGTAGATATGTTGAAATATTTTGGAGGGCAAACGGGAGGCAAAACAGCATTTCTGCGCTTATCCAGCCGCGCGGCAAGCCTTATATCTCTGCAACATTACCATAGCATTCAGGCTGTTTGTGCTGTGCATTTGGCTATAGATGATTGTTGAAAAAATCAATGAAAGCACGGAATATCAGGGTTTTTGACGTCTTTTGTTTTGCGTTGCCTTTCCCTTTATGCTATGATTACGTTAATATACGGTGTACGAAATTTTAAAATTTGAGCTAATGGAGAGAACCACTGTGACGGTAACCATTTATGATGTAGCAAGAGAAGCAGGAGTGTCGATGGCTACGGTTTCCCGGGTTGTAAATAACAATCCCAATGTGAAACCAGCAACACGCAAGAAAGTATATGAAGCAATTGAACGGTTAGGGTATCGTCCAAATGCTGTAGCAAGAGGTCTTGCGAGCAAAAAAACGACTACAGTTGGCGTTGTCATTCCCGATATTTCGAATGCCATTTTTGCCGAGGTAGCGCGCGGAATCGAAGATATAGCGAACATGTATCATTATAATATTATTTTGTGCAACGCGGACAAGAAGAAAGACAAAGAAATCCGCGTAATCAACACCCTTCTGGAGAAGCAGGTCGACGGTCTGTTGTTTATGGGCGGCGCCGTAACAGAAGAGCATCTGCAAGCATTCAAGACAGCAAACGTACCGATTGTACTTTGCGCGACTTCCGATGAAAGCGGACAAATTCCGTCTGTCGACATCAACCATGAGGACGCTGCTTTTGACGCGGTTCAACAGCTGCTTGCACAAGGACATAGACGTATTGCGATGATTAGCGGCACGCTGCAAGATCCGTCGATTGGTTATGCAAGGTTCCAAGGCTACAAGCGCGCGCTTGAAGCTGCCGGCATTGCCTATGACGATTCCTTGGTGCGCATCGGCAACTATCGTTACGAATCCGGCGCGGAAGCAATGAAATATTTTATTGAGCTGGACGAGCGTCCAACAGCTGTTTTCTCTGCAACGGATGAAATGGCGATTGGCGCGATTCACAGCATTCAAGACTCCGGCTTGAAAGTGCCGGAAGATATCTCCGTAATAAGTGTTGATAATAGCCGGATGGCATCGATGGTTCGTCCGCAGCTTACTGCAGTAGCGCAGCCCATGTACGATATCGGTGCGGTTTCCATGCGTTTGCTGACGAAGCTGATGAAGAAGGAAAACGTTGATCAATCCAAAGTAGTACTGCCGCATGAAATCGTTGTGCGTCAATCGGTTGGAGGAGTATAAAAGAAATGTCGTTTAACAAAATTGGTATTATTGGCGCTATGGCGGAAGAAATTGAATTGCTGCATGAGCATGTTAACGTAGCGTCTCAGGTGACGAAAGCAGGCATCACCTATTATGAAGGCACGTTTCACGAAAAAGCGATTATTTATTGCAAATCGGGCGTAGGTAAAGTAAATGCAGCCGTATGCACGCAAATTTTGCTTGATCTCGGAGCTGATTGCGTACTGTTTACAGGCGTAGCGGGCGCAGTTGACCCTCAGCTAAACATTGGGGATATTGTAGTTTCCACAAGCTGCGTGCAGCATGATATGGATTGCTCGCCGCTTGGCTTTGCACGCGGGACGATACCTTTTCATCCTAGATCGGAATTTCCGGCTGACGAGCGCTTGATCGAGCTTGCTTCAGCAGCAAGCGAACGACTTTTTGCAGGACGAAGCCTTAAGGGCAAAGTGCTGTCAGGCGATCAATTTATTGCTAGCCGCGAGACTGTGAAGCTGCTGCATGAGACGCTGGACGGCGCATGCGCGGAAATGGAAGGCGCTTCGGTCGCACAGGTATGCGATATGAATGAAACGCCATTTGTGATCATTCGTTCGATGTCGGACAAGGCTGATGGATCGGCTCACGTGAACTTCCCGGAGTTTACGGTTAAAGCGTCCAACAATTCCTACCAAATTATTGATGACATCATCAAACATATTTAATGCATTTAGAAGAGAACAAGCCCCGATTCTGGCATCGGAGCTTGTTCTTTTTTTGTTATGGTTTTAAGAGGCGGCTTAAATATCCTGGACTACGATCTTTTGCATCGCCCTATTTTTTTCAGTGATCTCGGTCCGCCTTGGCATAGGCTCGATGTCAGATGGATCATCCAGCCATTTTGTCGGCAGCTTGAGCGGACTTATGGCGGCCCAGCGCTGAAGCCAGCTATCAGGAAGCGAGGGTGCTTCACCAGCAGTTACCGCTTTAGCGATGGGGTGTTCTATCATCGTGAGCCACACCAATGACCAAGCTCTAGGCACAACGCGGAAAATGTCATAGCCGCCGCCGCCAAGCGCAATCCAGCGCCCATCAGTATGCTCATGGGCAAGCTCATGAATGATTGCTGGAATCTCGGCATAGATCCGCATGCTGCAATGGATATGGGAAAGCGGGTCGTATGCATGCGCATCACAGCCATGCTGGCTAATGATGATGTCCGGTTTAAAGGCTTTGATCACTTTGCGAAGGGTGACATTAAAGCTCTCCAGCCACGAGTCATCCTCGGTATAAGGCTCAAGCGGAACATTGTAGCAGGCGCCTAAGCCATGGTCCACGCCCTTTTCGTACACGAAGCCTGTTCCAGGGAACAGAAATTTACCGGTTTCATGAATCGAATAGGTGCAAACGTTAGGATCATCATAGAAAACCCACTGAACGCCATCTCCGTGATGGACATCCGTGTCAATATAAAGTACTCTAGCGTCGTAGGTTTGGCGGATATGTTTGATTGCGACCGCTGCATCGTTATATACGCAAAAGCCAGAAGCGCGGTCAGGAAAGGCATGGTGCAGTCCGCCGGCGATGTGGTAAGCATGCTTGGTTCGGCCTGTCATAACCGCATCAGCCGCAGCTACGGAGCCGCTGACAATCGTCATCGCAGCTTTATGCATCCCTGGAAAATAAGGCGTATCCTCGGTGTGAAGGCCGAATTGCTGAGCGAGAGTGCTGCTGTCATTAAATTCCGCGTCCTCGCTTAATTGCTTGACCGCTGATAGATAGTCGGTTCGGTGAACGAGCGACAGCAGCTCTTCCTCGGAGTAGGAGGGAGGAGCCTCCATTTGCTTTTCAGAAATCGCGTTTATTTCTTTAAGCAGGTCTATCGTTAGCGTAATCCGCAGCGGATCGAAAGGATGCTCCTCACCGAATTTATATCCGCTAGAATCCGTATGATGAATGAATATAGCATCTGAAGCCATCCCTATCCTCCTAAAAGGTTTGCGAAGCAAACCTGCTTCGTAAGCATGAGCTAAGGTTTGCGAAGCAAACCTACTTCGTAAGCATGAGCTAAGGTTTGCGAAGCAAACCTGCTTCGTAAGCATAAGCTGAGGTTTGCGGAGCAAACCTGCTGCTTAATACATAAAGCGTTGCCGAAAGCGAACCCGGTCAAAATGCTCGACAGAGCTGAGCGGCACTTCCTTGCCAATGCGCACCATGAGGCAATTAGCCGGATGGGAGCAAATTTCGGGATCATCCGTAGCGAACCAAACCATGCCAACGGATTGCATCAATCTCTCCATCATTTTGCGGTAATCCCACACGTTCAGCTTTGTTCCTTCCAAATCCCAGTGCCAATAATATTCAGTCGTAAAAACAATCATGTTCTCTAGTTGTTCTTCTGCAAAAGCGAGCTGAATCATTCGCTTTCCTAAGCCTGCGCCGCGATAATCATCCGCTACTTCTATCGCTCCAAGCTCAATGAGATCGGTCATTCCGCCTTCCGACCAGCGTTCAAGCTCATCGGCATAGTGAAAGGTGACGTAGCCGACGATAACGTCTCCCTCACGCGTCAAAATGATTCTTCCTTCATCAAGCCCAGCGATCTCGACAAGCGCATCATGCTGCTCATGCGGCCTGCGGAATGCGTCTAGCGATTTGTGCATCTTCATGTTTGCTAGCCGCTCAGGCGGTACGGGTCCTTCAATAATAAGCTCACGGCTTGCGTCCAGAGCGAGCTGTTCCCGCTGCAAACGCTTTCGATGTTCCAAGGCTGAACCCCCTTTGCTGTTAGGCTGCTGTCAGATCTCAAACCTCTACTACTCTTTATAACAAACATTCGAGTAAATGAAAAGCGTAGTCGAATAGAAAAAGGTTATGCTATAATAGGTTTGGCGGTTGAAATCATGGGTATGCGAATGGTAGTCAGCTTGTTTGCCTCAAGTAATGACTCGATTTTGAAAGCGTATTCTTATGGATGAAACATACAGATTTGATGGGAGAGTGATAGTATGATCAACTTACATCAAGAAAGAATTCCAGCAACGGCACAAAATCCGAATTTACCGAGCTATGAAGCAGCAGTAGACTCCTTTGATTGGAGCCAGATCGAAAGTCAATTCAGCTGGCATACGACAGGAAAAGTGAATATGGCTTATGAAGCCATCGATCGACATGTCGAGCAAGGAAAAGGCGGGAAAATTGCGCTCTATTATAGCGATAATGAGCGCGATGAATCCTATACTTTTGAGCAGCTGAGCAAGCAATCCAATCGTTTTGCAAACGTTTTACGCAAGCTTGGCATTACGAAGGGCGAACGTGTCTTTATTTTTATGCCTAGGACGCCTGAGTTGTATTTCAGTGCGCTTGGCGCGCTTAAGGTTGGCGCAGTTGTAGGACCTTTATTTGAAGCTTTCATGGAGACGGCGGTAAAGGATCGGCTGCAGGACAGCGAAGCTACAGCGATCATTACGACGCCTGCTTTATTCAAGCGGATAAAGCGCGATGAGCTGCCTAATCTGAAGCATGTGATCGTCTTCGGACAAGATGTGCCGAAGGAAGAGGGCATCATCGATTTTGCGGAAGAAATGGCTGTTGCATCGGACGAAGCAGAGATCGAGTGGCTTGATCGCGAGGATGGCCTTATTTTGCATTATACTTCCGGTTCAACCGGCAAGCCTAAAGGTGTCTACCATGTTCAAAATGCGATGATACAGCATATGTACACGGGACAAATTGTACTTGATTTGAAAGAAACGGATATTTATTGGTGCACAGCCGATCCAGGCTGGGTGACGGGCACGTCATACGGCATTTTTGCCCCGTGGCTGAACGGCGCTACGAATGTCATTCGAGGCGGACGTTTCAGTCCAAGCGATTGGTATAGCGTTATTCAAAAATACGGCGTAACCGTCTGGTACAGTGCACCTACAGCTTTCCGCATGCTTATGGGCGCGGGCGATGATATCTCCCAGCAGTTCAACCTGACAAGCTTGCGTCATGTGCTTAGCGTAGGCGAGCCGCTGAACCCAGAAGTTGTCCGGTGGGGACTGAAGGTATATGGCCAACGCATTCATGATACTTGGTGGATGACGGAGACCGGCGGCCAGCTAATTTGCAACTATCCGAGCATGGACATTAAGCCAGGCTCGATGGGCAAGCCTTTACCGGGCATTAAAGCTGCGATTATCGATGACAGCGGCAATGAGGTTCCGCCTTACCGGATGGGAAATCTAGCGATTCAAACCCCTTGGCCGTCCATGATGCGCAAGGTATGGAATAATCCTTCGAAATACGAAGAGTATTTTTACCTAAAAGGCTGGTATATCTCAGGTGACTCCGCTTATATGGATGAAGACGGCTATTTCTGGTTCCAGGGACGCATCGACGATGTCATTAATACAGCGGGCGAGCGCGTAGGGCCGTTCGAGGTAGAGAGCAAGCTGGTTGAGCATCCGGCAGTAGCGGAGGCGGGCGTAATCGGCAAGCCAGACCCGATGCGCGGGGAAATTATAAAAGCGTTCATCGCGCTGCGCGAAGGTTATGTGGCTTCGGATGAGTTGAAGCAGGAAATTTCGCAATTCGTAAAAGTAGGCTTATCCGCGCATGCAGCGCCAAGAGAAATCGAGTTTAAAGATAAGCTTCCAAAAACGAGAAGCGGCAAAATTATGCGACGCGTCTTGAAGGCGTGGGAACTGAATTTGCCAACGGGCGATTTGTCCACGATCGAGGACTAGGTTCATAAACATAGAAGAGAGGATGTCTCCCAAACGGGCGGCATCCTCTCTTTTTGTTTTTGCATATTACCGCTGGAATAGCTCGACCCGTTCACCATCAATCCCGCTTACGAAAAAGTATCTGTAGCCGTTCGGCAGAGTTGTAATTTCTTCATCCACAAACGAAACGTCTAGCTGCTTCAAACGTTTGAACTCGGCTTCTATGTCGTCAACCGTTACGGCAAAATGATGCACCTTTCCTTCAACCGGAAGGCTATCGTTGTAGCCCTGAACCAATTCCAGATCCGTCTCGTCGGAATCGCCAAAACCGAGAAAAGCCAGCTCAACAATACCATTTGTATGCTGTATGCGCCCTTTAAGCTCAAATCCGATAATGTTGGTGTAGAAGGCAATGGATGCCTCAATATCTTTAACCATTACGCCAACGTGATCAATACGTCTCTTTGTCATCGTTTTTGTTCCCTCCTCAAATTAGCTATAAATATTTTCCTTTATGTATTCAATAAATTTTATCACAAGGAGAAGAAAATTGTCTATGCGCTGGAATTTGCAGAAAATGGGTTGACATTCAAACTCGCCGATTTATAATGATGTTATATCTGAGTAAAAAGGTAGGAAAAGTTGTGTAAAAGGAGGTTAGCAGTTGGAGAAAAGGAAATTAGGCAATAGCGAGCTATTTCCATCGGTTATTGGCTTTGGCGCATGGGCTGCAGGAAAGGCGGGCTGGGGGGAAGTAGCGGATAACGAAGTCGAAGCTGCCATTCACCGGGCGTATGATTTAGGGATTACTTTTTTTGATACAGCGCCAGTCTATGGATATGGGCATTCTGAGCAATTGCTTGGAAAAGTGCTTCAGCCTTTTCGGGAGAAAGTGATTATCGCGACAAAAGCTGGCCTCGAATGGAATACGCAAGGGGAGGTAAGCGTTAACGTAACGAAAGCGAATATCGTGCGCGAAGTAGAGGAAAGTCTGCGGCGCTTAAATACGGACTATATTGATTTATATCAGATACACGCACCGGACTCCAGCGGCAAAACATCCATTGAAGAGACCTTTGAAACGTTGAATCAGTTAGTGGAAGAGGGGAAAATACGTTACATTGGCGTCTCGAATTTTAATGTGCAGCAATTGGTTGCAGCGCAAACGGTCAGTTCTATCGTTTCTTTGCAATCGCCGTATAATCTGTTCCAGCGTGATGTAGAACATGCGGCTTTGCCTTATATCAAACAGCTGAATATCGGATTTATACCATATAGCCCCTTGGCGCAAGGGCTGCTTACGGGGAAATTTAATTATTTAACGAGACTGCCACAGACAGATGTGCGCGCGCAGCTAAACCCTTTATTTTCGGAAAAACAATTCGTCAAAAATCTCGTCATCATTGAAACTTTTACCGGCATAGCTAGAGCGATCGGCAAGCCGCTTAATCAAGTCGCAATTAATTGGTTGTTGTATCGCAAGGAAATTTCAAGCGTCATTGCGGGAGCTAAGACGGTCAAGCAAGTAGAAGAAAATGCAGCTGCTGCCAGATGGAGCTTAACCAGAGAAGATTATGAGCAAATAAGTCGATTGTTCGAAACGGATTCTTCTTATGCCATTTAACTCACAATATTAAAAAAAGGTAGCGGCCTCATGCGAGGCTGCTACCTTTATTGATTATGCTGCTATCCAATTAACTTACGGTTTGCTTCGATGATGGACCAGATTCGCCGTTTGCATTTTCCGATGTGACGAAAAAGCTTCCGGTTATGAGTGGTGCAACATACTCAAAGCTCGTTTCCGTGGTGGAGGCGATCCTTGAATATTTTCCATCGTTATTTGGACTGTAGTATACATGATATTTTGTCACTTGGTCCGAGACGCTGTTAGACGCCCAAGTTAGGCGTACGCTAAGATCCGTCTTTGCTGCTTTTAAGTCCGTCGGAGCAGCAGGTACTGCTGCTGCCGGCGGTTGCTCCCCGCCCGGGTTTTCCCCGCCTGCAGGCGGTGTAGGGATGATTGGCGCGTTGCCGTACTGAACGAGCTGGCTCGGTGCAGATTCCTTGCCGACAACATCAACCGCGGTTACATAATACGTATAGCTATGGGAGCTGGAGGCGTTGAGCTTCATTCGTTTCTCAGCACCTGCAATAATGGATTCCCCTTGCTTCTCGTAAGCGCCCTGATTAAGCGATCTGTAGACGCGGTAACCGACGACATCCTTAGCAGCACTGTCGCTAAATGTCAAAATGAGCACTCCATCCGATGATTGCAGCTTAACGCTGGCAGGAGGCGGTGGAGCAGCCCCGTCATCGACGCGCGGATCCCGTTTGGACGGTGCATTGTCTTTCGCATCCGCAGGCAGGTATACCTCAATCGGACGCCTGCTTTTTGCCGGTAATTTAGACTGTGCGTTCTTGATCTCATCCATCAGGACGTCAAGTGGCTTCTTGCGCTTAATAACGATTTGTTCCTTAACCATATCGCTTGGCGTAGCAGGGTTAGGGACATAGTTGACACCCTCGTAAGTGATATACGCCATCTTCACGAGCGCATCGTCTGTTTTCTTCGGTATATCTTTTTTGTTGAACCAGTCGGTAACAAGCATGCCAGCTTCCTTCGTTAATTGGCTAGGGAGCAAGCCGCTTGCGCTCGACACCGTTGCTTTAACGATTCCGGAAGGCCTCACGAACTTATCGGTTACGAACATTTCAGGTTTTGTTTCTGCTACTTTGTTCATAATTAACGCCCATATCGACCGTGCTCTTGCTTTGCCGTTCTCGCTCAGGGAATTAACCTGTTCTTCATAGCCGGCCCATACGCCTAACGTAATATCAGGAGAGAAGCCCATGAACCAAACGTCGCCGTAGCTTTGAGTGGAGCCTGTTTTACCGGCAATCGGAATTTCACCGTATTTTTTGAATTGCGATTTGAGCTTGTTGGCAGAGCCGCTTCTGTCCGAGATGACAGTAGACAGCATATCTGTCATCAGGAACGCGCTTTGTTCCGAGAATACGCGTTTTGGCTCTTGCTTGTGCTCATAGACGATTTTGCCATTAGCGTCGGTAATTTTCGAAATCATATAAGCGTCATTGAAAACACCTTTGTTCGGAATAGAGCCATAAGCGTTCGTAAGCTCTTCAACGGACGTACCGATGCTTAGTCCGCCGATTACGCCGGTTTGCGCATACGCATCGCCCGGCTGAAGCGTCGTGATTCCGAGCTTTTTAACAAAGGCCCAAGCATTCTCGATCTTGACTTCCTCGTTAAAAATTTTCAATGCCGGCAAATTCAAGGAACGGTTTAACGCCTCACGCGCCGTAACGAGACCTGCAAATTTCCGGTTTACGTTCATCGGAATGTGGAAGCCTTTCTGACCGTCCTTGAGTACCATTGGCGCATCATCAATGATGCTGGCAGGCTGGATAAGCCCCATTTCGATTGCCGGCAAGTAGGCGGCTAACGTTTTCATTGTAGAGCCTGGCTGCCTAGTCATTTGAGTGGCGTAGTTCAGCTGTTCCTCGTAAAAGTCACGGCCTTCCAGCATGCCGACAATCGCGCCGGTTTTGTGGTCCAGCATGACTGCGGCGATTTGCTCTAGGCCTTTCTCCTCGCTATAAGGAGAGAAGTTTTCATCATTGCTGCCGATCTCGCGCATGAGTCCGTAGATATCCTTGTCAATCGTCGTATAGACGTGATAACCGCCGCGAAGCAAATGGTCGCGGGCTTCTTCAATCAGCGGCGCATTTTCTTTTTTGCGAAGATCAGCTTTGGTTAATGTCTTATCCTGCTCCATAAGCATAATCTCTGCTGCTTGACGTTCAGCTTCAAGCATCAAGTAAGGGTAAGTCGTATAGGCCTTCTCCGATGGCTTCGCAAGTGTCTTGCGAATATCGAACTTGAGCGCTTCATCATATTCTTGCTGGGTGATGCGGCCCGTCTCGAACATCCGCATAAGCACGGTGCGTTGACGGCCAAGCGCGAGATCGAAGCCCTTTTGATTGAATTGGCCTTTTCCCGTAAATGCCGTGTATGCTGAAGGCCTTTGCGGAAGGCCTGCCAAATATGCGGATTGCGCAATGTTGAGTTGGTTTAAATCTGTAATGTCAAAGACGCCTTTGGCAGCTGCCTTGATCCCGAACAAATTGTAGCCGCTAGAACCGTTGCCAAACGGAACCTTGTTCAAATATGCCGCTAAAATTTCCTTCTTGGTCAAATAACGCTCCATGCGCAGGGACAAAAAGATTTCTTTGATTTTACGGCTGTCGGTTTTGTCCAAGCTTAGAAATACGCGGCGAGCGAGCTGCTGGGTAAGCGTGCTCCCCCCGGTTTGCGTATCCTCGTTAAGTAGCTTTTGCTTCACGGCGCGTCCTAGCCCGTTGATGTCTACCCCTTTGTGCTCGAAAAAATTGTTGTCTTCGATACCGAGTACGGCATTGATGACCTGAGGCGGTAAATCATCGTATGTAATGATCATTCTATCCTCAGACGTTCTCAGCTGTCCGACAAGTGTATCGTCATTGAAGTAGACGAAACCGGTTATGGCATTCTCGCCGACTTTCTCTTCAATAACGGTTCGTGGCCTTACTTCTTCATTTTTTACGAGTGCCGCAACATAGCCAGTAACGGCGCCGCCTGCAAGCAATCCGATAAAGATTCCAAAGTATACCATCCATTTGACTGTTATAAATGTTACGATTCCGAATGTACGCCATTTGCTTCGTTTGATTGGCGACGGTTGACGATCCTCTTGCATCCTTATAACTCCTCCTCCAAATAGCACACCTATTATAACATAAATCAACAAAATTACGCATGCTTTAACAAGATTGACTTCCTCCTAGGCACTGTGGTATAAAATCTATAATGTTTTATCTAATCAATGCTTTGAAGGGCATCAGTAGACAGCGAACCGCATTTTGCAGAGAACCGGTGGGTGGTGGAAACCGGTATGCGCCGCTTGTTGAATTACCGCCTGGAGCTAAGTGAAGGAACCGTATGCTAAGATCGGATTTAGCCCAAGAAAGGGCGCCGGTCTTAAGCCGTAGTAGTTCACTTCGGAGCCCGTCTCCGTTATCAACAACGAAGTGAGAGTGTCGTACAGCCCATTTGCTTGATAGGCTGGCGTACTCTAACGAGGGTGGTACCGCGAGCTAATCCTTCTCGTCCCTTGGGGCTGGAAGGATTTTTTATGTCTATATAGACGCATACGAGGGAGGAAAAGTTGTATGGTGAAGTGGGAAAGTTTGTCGAAAGAACAGCAAAACGAGGTGGAGCGACAGCTCGCGGTTATCCGGCGCGGTGTCGTTGAGATTGTGCCTGAGGATGAATTAAAAAATAAAATAGCTAATGCCGTTGCGACGGGCACTCCGCTTAGAGTGAAGCTAGGTCTTGATCCATCGGCGCCGGACATTCATATCGGTCATACCGTCGTGCTGCACAAGCTGCGCCAGTTCCAGCAATTTGGCCATCAGATTCAGCTTTTAATCGGTGATTTTACGGGGAGAATCGGCGATCCTACAGGAAAATCGGAAACGCGGAAGCAGCTGACGGAAGAAGACGTGAAGCGGAATGCGGAAACGTACCAGAAGCAGATTTACAAAATATTGGATCCAGAGCTGACGAAGCTTTACTACAACTCGGAGTGGCTGGCACCGCTGAACTTTGCGGAGGTTGTTAATTTAGCCGCGAAGGTAACCGTAGCGCGCATGATGGAGCGTGACGATTTCACGAAACGCTACACAACCGGCCTCCCAATCAGCATTCATGAATTTTTCTACCCGCTAATGCAGGGATACGATTCGGTTGCGCTGGAATCCGATGTAGAGCTTGGCGGCACGGACCAGAAATTTAATCTGCTTATGGGCAGAACGCTGCAGAAGGAATATGGCAAGGAAGCTCAGGTAGCTATTATGACGCCGCTGATCGAGGGCTTGGACGGCGTAAATAAAATGAGCAAAAGCTTAGGCAATTACATCGGCATCGATGAGGAGCCTAACGAAATATACGGCAAATCAATGTCCATTCCAGATCGACTTATGTACAAATATTATGAACTGGCTACCGATTTAAGCAACGAGGAGCTGGCAGCTTTGAAGTCCGGTCTTGAGGATGGCTCCGTACACCCGCGCGATGCGAAAATGCAGCTGGCAGCAACATTCGTGCGAATGTACCATGGCGAAGAGGCAGCGAAAGCAGCCGAAAACCATTTTGTAACCGTATTTCAGCAGCGTGCTTTGCCGGATGATATAGAAGAAGTAACCGTATCGACAGGAGATCTGGAAAACGGTCAAATCCGAATCGTAAAGCTGCTTACGGAGCTTGGGCTGCAGCCGACGAGCAGTGAAGCAAGGCGCAGCGTACAGCAGGGCGCGGTACGTATTAATGAAGAGAAAATTTCCGATGTGAACGCTGACGTTACACTGCATGACGGTGACGTGCTTCAAGTCGGCAAACGCAAATTCGTCAAAATTAAATTAGTATAATTGTTCTAATAAAGCTTGTTGAATGGATAAAATTCAGCAAGTTTTATTTTTTTAGAAACAAAACTGCTTTTTGAACGTAATAAATAACGGAAGCATTAACAGGTTCTGGATACAGTGAGAGGAGGAGGAAGTTGGAGACGCTATTTATGTCTTGTCTAATCGGCGGTATAATGTACGCCCTCGTTAGTGTCATTTTTGGGGATTGGCTGGGGCAAGCATTGGACGGTGCACTTGATTTCTTATCGTTAGACGGTCATTCTTGGCTGTCGCCGACTGCGCTCGTTGGGGGAATTACCGTTTTTGGCGGGGCAGGGCTCATGCTAGATCGATATACTTCTTTTGGATCGACAGCCATCGTTATGGTTGCCTTATTGATTGCGCTCCTTGCTGGAACGGCCGTTTTTTTCCTGTATATCAAACCAATGGAGCAAAGTGAGAACTCGATCGCTTTTTCGCTTAATGGAATGTCAGGCATGCTGGGAGATGTGCTCGTTCCAATTCCGGCTGCCGGTTATGGTGAAGTGATGGTTAAAGTGGGGGCTGGCTTTACGAATCAGATTGCGGCAAGCTTTGATGGAGTTGAAATTGCAAGCGGCACAAGAGTAGTCGTTGTCGAGGTAAAGGACAGCACGCTTTATGTTTCCGAAGTGAACTTATCTTAATTAAGCAGTAGAGAGGGGAATGTCAATGCCGGAAGTTTTTGTTATACCTGCAATCGTAATTGGAGTGCTTGTCGTATTGGGTCTTGCCTTTTGGGCGCGCTATAAGACAGTCAGCCCGGATGAGGCAATGCTCGTAACGGGATCGTTTCTTGGCTCGCGCAACGCCAGTACGGATGAATCAGGCCGTAAGGTAAAGATCATAAGAGGCGGCGGCGCGTTTATTTTACCGATATTCCAAAAGGCTGAGTTTCTGTCATTGCTGTCGCATAAGCTTGATGTGTCGACACCGGAGGTCTATACGGAGCAAGGGGTTCCGGTTATGGCGGACGGCGTGGCGATTATTAAAATCGGAGGAGCGGTTGAGGATGTGGCAACGGCGGCGGAGCAATTTCTAGGCAAACCGACCGAGGCGCTCAAGGGTGAAGCGCAGGAAGTGCTGGAAGGACATTTGCGTGCTATTCTAGGCTCCATGACGGTCGAAGAGGTTTATCGCAACCGCGACAAATTCGCCCAAGAGGTACAAGGCGTTGCGGCTAAGGATTTGAAAAAAATGGGCCTTCAAATCGTATCCTTCACGATCAAGGACCTTCGCGACAAGCACGGATACTTAGATGCTCTCGGCAAGCCGCGTATCGCAGCTGTCAAACGGGATGCGGAAATTGCAGAAGCTGAAGCGGTGCGGGATGCTAGAATTCAAAAAGCGCTTGCGGCAGAGGCTGGCCAAAAAGCCGAGCTTGTGCGCGACACAAACATCGCTGAAGCAGAGAAAGAGAAAGAAATGAAGGTCGCATCCTTTAAACGGGATCAGGATACGGCGAAAGCCGAAGCAGATCAAGCTTATTCGATTCATGAAGCACGCGCGAAGCAAAGCGTGGTTGAAGAGCAAATGAAGGTAGAGCTCGTGCGCAAAGAGCGTGAGATCGACCTCGAAGGCAAAGAGATTTTACGTCGCGAGAAGCAGTACGATGCAGAAGTGAAGAAAAAAGCCGACGCGGATCGTTATGCGGTCGAGCAAGCGGCAGAAGCGAACAAGGCGAAGCAGCTGCGCGAAGCAGATGCCCTGCAGTACCGGATCGAAGCAGAAGCGAAAGCGCATGCGGCGCAGAAGCGTCTGGATGGTTTGGCTGTTGCAGAAGCGGAGAGAGCGAAGGGAACGGCGGAGGCCGACGTGATTAGGCTGCGCGGTTTGGCGGAAGCGGAAGCGAAAGAGAAGCTAGCCGAGGCGTTTGAGAAATTCGGTGAAGCGGCCATACTCGATATTATCGTCAAAATGCTGCCTGAGCTTGCCGGCAAAGTGGCTGAGCCGATCAGCAACATTGATAAGCTTACCGTTGTTGACACCGGGAACGGCGAAGGGGCGGCGCGTCTAAGCAATTATGTGACTTCATTGATGTCTACCGCGCCAGAGATGCTGAAGAGCGTATCCGGTATCGATGTGAACGCGCTTATTAAAGGACTGACCTCGAAGGCGATCAGTGTGCCAAGCGGCAATGCTAAGCCTGTAGAGATTACAGCAGCACCAAAACTGCCTGACCAAGCTTAAACGAAAACATAAAAAAAACCTTGAACCGAATGGTTCAAGGTTTTTTTCATAATTAACGGCTGTAGAATTCGACGATTTGTTTCTCGTCGATATCTTGGGAAAGCTCACCGCGATCAGGCAGACGAAGGAATTTACCTTCCAATGTTTGATCGTTGAACTCAAGGTAGTTCGGAAGGTGGTGACGGCCTTCCATTGCTTCTTTAATCGTTCTTAGGCTGCGGCTGCGCTCGCGCAAACCGATTACATCGCCAAGAGATACGCTGTAAGAAGCGATATCCACTTTCTTGCCGTTTACAGTTACGTGACCGTGCGATACCAACTGACGTGCTCCTGCACGGGAGTTGGAAAGGCCAAGACGGTAAACGAGGTTGTCAAGACGGCTTTCAAGGAGGCCCATGAAGTTTTCACCGGCTTTACCTTTCATTTTTGCCGCTTTGTCAAACAAGTTGCGGAATTGTTTTTCGTTCAAACCGTACATGTGGCGAAGCTTTTGTTTCTCTTGCAATTGAACGCCGTAACCGCTCATTTTTCTGCGTTGGTTAGGGCCGTGTTGACCTGGTGGAAAAGCGCGTTTTGCAAGTTCTTTACCCGTTCCGCTCAAAGAGATTCCAAGGCGACGGCTTAGTTTAAATTTAGGTCCTGTATAACGTGACATACGTAATATTAACTCCTTCATCAAATAAATTTGTGAATGGGGTTGTGTTTCGCCGAATACGTTCAACGTCCGAGCAAGCTCGTCCCTGTTAGGCTAGTCAGCCGCTGGCCTACAGCGAACGTATTTCATGAGGGTGACACAAAACCGTACGCCCATCTATTCATCAATAAATAATATATGAAATATATAGTCGTTGTCAAGGTTCATGCATGAAATTAAACAAGAACGTAAGCGCATCGAAAGACCTATATTTTACATACATAGTAGTGCAAATTTCTCAAAGATGGAGTATGATGATTGTAATAATAAGCGAAAATGGGAAGCTCATCTCCTTGGTTATCAGATGAAAGGGTTGGGGCTGCATGGTTGATCGAGTGAATAGCAATTTTGCATATCATAAAACCTCTACAATTGTGGATACATCAGCAGAATCACAACCGGTTTGGTTTAGCAGTGAAGATATTAGCGATGCGGACGAGTCCTTGTTATTTCCTTTGTTTCAAGACAGCTTTAAGCAGTGGGCAAAAGAATCAGCAGCGTTGGCTTCATTTGAGAATGGCGAGTTTGCGCTATTTAATAAAGAAGGGGAAGAGGTCGCTGCAACGGGGCAGTATCGCGATGGGCGCGAAATTCGTAATGCTGTGCTAATGACGGCGGTTAGCCGTGCTCTAAGCGGTGGAGAGGTCAGCATTAATGGAACGGAAGAGTTATTTGTGGCAGCGGTGCCTGTTCATAGGCGGAACGATGGTGCCGTTTTTGGCGTCTTCACCTACCTATCAACTAATGGATCTCGAATAGAGCTAGAGCAGCTTCTTGGATGCTCGCTTCATTTCCACAGCTGCTTTTATCATATGTTCGAACAGATTTATGTTAAGGATCTGCTCTTGCAGCAGCGGAGGGCTGAGAAGGAAGCCGACCGTAGAAACGCTTTGTTTCAAGCCGCCAAACGGCTATATGATCAAATCGACGTATCCTCCGTGCTGTCGGAGCTTCTTCTCAGCCTAGAGATGCTGTTCCCAAGCTCAGAGGTTGATTTGTATCTATCGCAGGATCATTTGAACGGAGATCCGCGCGTGAAGCCGCTCGTTTTCAAAAATGCCGAGCATGATCTCGTGGCTAAAGCGTTTCTTAACGGAAAATCGGTAACCGAGCATGACCGGGACGGCACGCTGCGGCTGGCAGTCCCGATGACCGGCAAGCAAGCCGCATATGGCGTGCTCCGCATGTCAATCGGTCCAGGCAAATGGGATGAGGCGGATTTGCCGGCCTTCCTGCTGCTCGCGGATACTTCAGGCTCTGCCTTTGAGAATGCGAAGCTGTACGAGCAGTCAAATTTGCTTATCAATGAGCTTCGTCTTATCAATGAGCTCACGAAACGTCTGAATCAGTCCCTTAGGCTGAAAGAAATTTTTCAGTTTGCGAGCAGCGAGCTTTTAACGATATTTGATGCGGATTTTTGCTGCGTCCTGCAGCTTAATAAAGAAAAAAATCAGTTTGTTGTCATGTCGAGCAACTTTCCTGCACTTGCAAGCGAGCATTTCTCGCCCGATTACGGCTTTTGCGGAATGGTTTACCGGACGAAAGAGCCGCTGATCATATCCGATTACTGGCATACTCGCGTTGTAACCTCCAAGCTGATGGACAATACGAGCTCGAGATCGCTTATCGCTGCGCCGATCCTGGTCGATGGCGAGGTCGTTGGCGTCATTTTGGTCACGCATAAGGCGCCAAATTTTTTCTCCTACGAAAATTATAAGCTGCTGCAAGTGATGAGCACGCATATCGGCCTTGCGGTTACGAATGCGTCCCTGCATGCGGAAGTGCGCCGGATGGTAATAACCGACAATTTGACAGGGCTGCATGCCCGCCATTATTTAAATGAACAAATTCAAAACCGTCAGCGCAAAGATCCGTTTGGATCGCTCATACTAGTGGACATCGATTTGTTCAAGCGGGTAAATGACACGTTTGGCCATCAGGTCGGCGATCGGATTCTGATTCAAGTGAGCGATATCATTAGGAGCTCGATCAGACACGGCGACATTGCGGCACGTTGGGGCGGCGAGGAGCTTGCGGTGTACCTGCCGGGCATCCGAGCGGAGCAGGCTTATCGCATCGCTGAGCGGATCCGCCTGCAGGTGGAGAAAGACACCGATCCTGTTGTAACCGTATCCTGCGGCGTCTCCGAGTGGACGTTCGAGGATGAGAAGGTTAGCGTCGAGTCGTTGTTCTACCGAGCGGACATGGCGCTTTATGAGGCTAAGCACAACGGGCGAAATTGTATTTTCGTAGGACAGAACTAAATAATGCCTGTTTTCCACAGCGAGACAGGTTAGATGAAGGATGCCTTGACGGGCATCTTTTTCTTTTTGCCCTTAAACGGAATAAGGAGCAAGCAGGTAAGGGACGATATTACAATAATAAGTTGGACGGGAGGAAAAGAGATGGGAAGAAATAAGGCGATTGGAGCGGGCGTTGTGGCAGTAGCTTTAATGATGTCTGCACTCGGCTGCGGCAGTGCCGGCGACAAGCGAACACCTAAGGAGTGGCTGTCTTTGTCATACTCGGGGCTTGCGGCAACGGATCAATATGATTTTACGGGCTCGATGAGCATGAAGACGGCGGACGGGCTCGAGTTTAAGCCGGAAGTATTTGAAGGCAAAGTAGTGGATCATCAGCAATTGACGCTTCAGACGAATACGGCGGACCCGCTGCACTGGAATCCGGTACAAGTGCTGGAGGCGTTAAACAATGCCAACGACGAGGTTCGTTTGTTAAATGAAAGCAATAATCCAGACACGGTCACGCTGCTGATTACCGAGAATGCCAGTGTCTCAAAGGAGAGATGGGAGCAGCGCCTGCGGCAGCAGCTCGATCAGCTTGATGTACCGGCAGCGGATCGTCCGTATCACGAGGAGTGGTCGAAGGAACTGGCGCGTTCCCGCAAGCAATTGGAACAGATGCTGGCGTCCATGCAAGCGGTGACGAAGTATGAGCTTGTCATCGACCGAGACCGGCTGCTGCCGCTAAAAATGGAGGAGAAAACATCCTTCAGCTACACGTATAATCAAAAGCCGGCAGCCGAGGAAAGGCACACGACAGTAAGGTTTCAATCCTTTAACGGAGCATCGAGCGAAACTGTTCAACAGACGCAAAAACGTGTTACGATGGATTAGATCGAAAGGAAGAAGGAGAGGACTTTTAACATGCGTGACCCAAGATTGCAAAAGCTAGCCCAAAATTTAGTCGAGTATTCCATTGATGTTCAGCCTGGCGAAAATGTGCTCATTGACATGGTCGGTTCAGAACGGGAGCTGACAAAATGTTTAATAGAAGAGGTTGCTAAGCGCGGCGGAAGACCGTTCGTAGAATCGAGCGATCGCTCTGTGCTTCGTACTTTATTGCAGCATGCTACCAAAGAGCAAATGGAGCTATGGTCGTCGCTTGATTTGGAGCGAATGAAAAATATGCAAGGTTATATCGCGGTACGCTCCGGCGACAATGTCAATGAGCTGGCTGGCATACCTGACGCGAACATGCGCTTGTATGAGCAAATATACAGAAATCCGGTACATATGGAGCAGCGCGTTAAAAAAACGAAATGGGTCATTCTGCGTTACCCGACCCCATCGATGGCACAGCTTGCGAACATGAGCACGGAATCGTTTGAGGACTTCTATTTTGACGTATGCAATTTGGATTACGCTAAGATGGATAGAGCGATGGATCCGCTGCAAGCGCTCATGAGCAAAACAGATCGCGTGCGCATCGTATCGCCAGGCACGGACCTGAGCTTCTCGATCAAAAACATCGGAGCTAAAAAATGTTCGGGACACCGCAATATTCCTGATGGCGAAGTATTCTCCGCGCCTGTCCGCGATTCGGTGCAAGGAACCATTACGTATAACGCGCCAAGCGTTTATTCCGGCGTCACGTTCCAAAACATTTCGTTTACGTTTGAGAACGGAAAAATTGTCAAAGCAGAAAGCAATGACACGGCCCGCCTAAATGAGATTTTAGACATGGATGAGGGTGCTCGTTACATCGGTGAATTCGCAATTGGATTTAATCCGCATATTTTGCATCCGATGAATGATATTTTGTTCGATGAAAAAATTGCCGGAAGCCTGCACTTCACGCCAGGCCAAGCGTATGAGGAAACGGACAATGGCAATCGCTCCTCCGTCCACTGGGATTTGGTGCTAATCCAACGGCCGGAATACGGCGGCGGGGAAATATATTTTGACGATATTCTCATTCGTAAGGATGGCGTGTTCGTTATTCCTGAGCTTGAAGCATTAAATTCAGAAAACTTGAAATAAATGAACACAATGATATCGCTTTCCTCTATAATAAATGGAAAATAAAGCGTTTTTCATTTTACCACTTGCTCGATGTTACGTTTCGGGTTATCATGGTGACAAAGGTAAGCTTTACTAATATAACTGGAGGGATCTCCCATGTCCAACAACGCAGCTATTGTAGAAATTTCCCAAACGGCTAGCCAATTCACTTCGTCCATCGTTCTGCAAGCCGAGAGCAAATATATCGATGTAAAAAGCATCCTCGGACTATTCACAACACTAGTAGGCGGCCATGCATATGAACTGCATGTACACGGACCTGATGCTGAAGAAGCAAAAACAGCGATGGCAGATGTTTTCGCTAAGCACAACTTGAACGTTACCGTTATTACGGATTAGTAGTATTATAATATTCCAGAATTGGCGTCCCTTCATTTTTGAAGGGGCGCTTTTCTGTTTTGACCTTGTATAATCCCTCTTTTTCGTCTAATATAAAGGGTATAGAAGACGGCGGATACGCGCACAGGGGGGAAAACGATGTCTTCACCGGAAATTACGGTACAATTGCATGAGAAAGCGCTTCGTCTCCTTCAAGAAGATGCGAGTAAAATAGAAAAGCTAATCGAAGTTCAGATGGAAAACTTGACTACCCGTCAATGTCCGCTGTACGAAGAAGTGCTAGATACGCAAATGTATGGATTCTCGCGAGAGGTTGACTTTGCTGTTCGCGCAGGCTTGATAGCAGAGATGGCAGGCAAGGAAATAGTGAATCGATTAGAGCGGAATTTAGCGATGTTATACGAAGCTTTGGAAAGAAAAGAGTAGCCTCCGGTTGGAGACTACTCTTTTCTTTATATATGAAGGTGCATGGGGCAAATATATGGCCTATACGAGGTAGAAGGCGATACCGAGAATCACGTAGACCATAATGAGTAGAACACCCTCGTACCAGTTCGTCTGTCCATCCCGCGATACCGATTTGGCGATAAAGACGGAAACGCCGATTGCGGTCAGCTCGATTGGGGTAAAGACGATATCCATCGTGTTGCCGAACAACGCGCTGACAAGGATGAGCACGGGCGCTACAAACAAGGCGATTTGCAAGCTGCTTCCGATGGCAATTTCGACGGCTGCGCCAATCTTGTTTTTCATGGCTAGGATGACGGCAGCGCTATGCTCCGCGGCATTACCGACGATAGCGATGACAAACGCCCCTATAAACAGCTCAGATAGGCCAAATTGGGCGCTAAACGCATCAAGGGTATGTACGAGCCATTCACTCACAAACGCCACCATAACGGTCGCGAGGAGGAGGAACAAGATCGACTTTCCTTTGGACCATGCAGGCTCCTCGCCATGATCGGCATTCATGACGACGTCTGACAACATATCCTTATGTGTGACCATCGAGAAGATGAGCCACAAGATGTAGGAGACGATCAGAATGCCGGCAACCGCTAGACTTAAAAATTGGTCTTTCTCAAAGGTGAACTTCTCTGAAACAACGAACACCGCCGGTACGAAAAGACCGATAACGGCCATGATCATAAGGGTGGAGTTGTGATCGGCTAGCCGGTTGTTGAAGCGCTGCTCCTTATACTTCAACCCGCCTAGCAAAATGCTGAGTCCTAACACGAGCAAAAGATTTCCGATGATCGCCCCTGTTAAGCTTGCCTTCACCATGTCAAATTGCTGTGCTTTGATCAAAAATATTGCGATAATAAGCTCAGCGGCGTTGCCGAATGTCGCATTTAGAAAGCCGCCCAGCCGCTGTCCGGCATAGTGGGCGACGCTCTCGGTCGCTTTGCCAAGGAACCCTGCCACAAAAATGATGGCGATCGCTGAAATGACGAACTGCGCTGTGTTGTTAAAGTGAGCGAAATGACCGATCGCGCTCAGCGCAAACATGACGATCAAGCCTGTGAAAAACAATTTTTGATTCATACGAAGCACCTCTTTGCAAATTTGCTGAAAACCTGATAATAATATAGCGGAAATGAGGAGACATGTAAACTTTACCAACATGCTATCAAAATGAAACTTACAAATTGTTATCATTTAAAATAGCAAATATTCACATTCATTTAAAAGCACTGTTCTTGCTTCGCGCCTAAGCTTCCATTACAATAAACGTATATGGCAAAATGAGGAGTGTGTCACATGACCGAAGAACTTCAAACTGGTCTTATCCGAATCTCTGATGATGTAGTAGCAACGATAGCTGGACTAGCAGCGCTTGAAACGCCAGGCATTGCAGCAATGTCTGGCGGTATCTCCGAAGGTCTTGCCAAACGTCTAAGCGGCAAAAACGTGCAAAAAGGCGTATCTGTCGAGGTAGGCACGACAGAGGCGGCAATTGATCTTCGAATTATTGTTCATTATGGCATTCCGATTCAAGAAGTATGCCGTCAGTTGCAGCTTAATGTTCGCGAATCCGTAGAAAACATGACAGGCCTGCATGTTGTGGAAGTGAACGTGAAGGTGGAAGGCGTAGCCTTCAAAGAGGAAGAATTGGAAGAATCGCAGCTGCAGCAGCAACGACTGAAATAAAAATAAGCAAGCAACAAAAGACCTCTTACATGGAAGAGGTCTTTTGTTTTGCCGCAAATCGGTTTTGGGAGCCGCTTTTTGCGCTTCGATTTTCAACTTTATTCGATTCTCTTGAAATGCTTAGAAGAATACCCATACTCATGAGACAAAAAAGCAGCGATGAGCCGCCGTAGCTTATGAATGGCAGGGTAACTCCAGTCATCGGAATGGCGTTGGTTACGCCTCCAATATTAATGAATGCCTGTATGGTCAGCAGGCCGACGATGCCGATGCCGACAATCGTTCCGTACTCATCAGGACAGCGCAGAGCGACGATAAGGCCGCGCCATAAAAAGACTAAATAAAACAATAAGAAAATCGTGCTTCCGATAAAGCCAAACTCCTCGGCGATGATCGAGAAAATAAAATCATTGTAGGCGTATTTTAAATAATGCAGTTTTTGAATGCTTTCTCCAAAACCAGCTCCGGTCAATCCGCCATGCCCCAGCGCTTGCAAAGAAGACACAATTTGAAATCCGGTATTTTGTGCATCAGCCAGTGGATCAGAGTAGGCCGTAAACCGGTCAATTCGATATTGCCAGCCTTTTGTGTCGATAGCCATTCCTATGCTGACTACAATTGTGCCTAAAATCGCGAGGACGATCCCTACAGCAAATAAATGCTTGAGGTTCGCGCCTCCTGCTATAATCATTATCGCTGCGCATGAGCCAAGTACCAAACAAGAACCAAGGTCTGGCTGCATCATAATTAGGCCACAAATGAACCCGACGATAACGATGACCGGCAGCAGTCCCTTTTTAAAATCACGAAACTTCTCGCCTTTTTTGGAAATCAGCGCTCCGAGATACAAGATAAGCGCAAGCTTGGCAGCCTCGGTTGGCTGAATGCCAAGTGATCCGATACCGAACCAACTCCGGGCGCCGTTAATGCCTTCGTTGACAAAAGGGACAAGCATGAGCATGAAAATGACAGGTACAAAAAAAAGCATGAAAGCTTTCTTATATACTTGATAACGCAGGTTCATCATAAAGAGCATGATGAACGTACCAAGGCCAGCCCATATGAGCTGGCGTTTGATAAAGTAAAGTGAATCATTCCCTGTTGCTTTTGAAACCGCTGCTATTCCGGAGCTTGCGCTGAATACCATCACAAGCCCAAAACCTACTAGCAGAAGAGTCAAAATGAGAAGCAGAAAGTCCGGTCTTCCACGGCTACCGTTCTGCGTGGCTTTCATGTTGCCACCGTTATGCTAACAGCTGTTTCAATTGTTGAAGTCTTTGTGTAGCTGTATTCATAATAGGCTGCGGTACCGGAGATTCATACTCAAGGCCATGCGGGAAAGTAGCTCGTCCAATGTAGACGGATTCAATAACAAGCACGGCATGCGGCGATTCAAGCTTGCCTTCAACAGCGCGAGTAGTAATCCTTAAGAAATATTCGGAACCGCTAGCGCGATCCTCAAGTTTTAAATCGTATGTAGCGCGATAGTATTCCCATTGCCAACGGACGAAGCCAACTTTTTCAGCTGATTCATCTAAATGGTCTAGTTCGCTTTTAACACCGTTTAAGCCGGTATTTTCAATAATCATGGTAGTTCCTCCTAAAGGTTTTGTGAAGCAAAACTGACTTCGTAAGCATATGCTTCCATTTCAAAAGACAGAGTTGTGCATTCTTTTCTCATGATAGTATGTTTCCCCAGCAAGCGCAACCCTTACTCCCGCCACTCGCCGCGATCAAAAGTGACATTTTGACGAAATGTATAATTCCTGCTGATTCATTGTCGCATATGCTTCCTTAATAAGGCTGACATCTGGTAAACTAGATAAAATGATCTTATCTGTTAGGAAGCATGGCTTCCTAAGGTGCGCTTTGTGAAACAAACCGCAGAGTGAGCTTTCAGAAATTTTTTTGTTTCACAAAAAAGTAAGGAGGTTTGCGATTTGCAGACAGAGGATGTCGTAGATCTAGAGCTTCAGCAGCTATATCCGAGTATGATTCGTTGGCGGAGGCATCTCCATCAATATCCGGAGCTTTCGTTTCATGAGCGCGTAACGTCAAGCTGGATTGCAAGCCAACTTGAAGCGCTTGACTGCGAGGTGCAGAAGGACGTTGGCGGCCATGGGTTAATTGCTGTCTTTAAAGGGGGCAAGCCAGGGCCAGTGGTTGCGCTTAGAGCAGACATTGACGCGCTGCCCATTCAAGATGAGAAAAAATGCGATTACGCGTCAAAGGTGCCGAACGTCATGCATGCATGCGGCCATGATGGGCATACGGCAACGCTGCTGGCAGTCGCTTCGTATTATTCGGCTAATTTAGCCGAAATAAGCGGTGAACGCAGGCTGCTATTCCAGCCTGCCGAGGAGGTTACGCCGGGCGGAGCCAAGCCGATGATTAAAGACGGAGCGCTTGACGGTGTAGATGTCATTTATGGCGTACATCTATGGACGCCGCTGGCGCATGGTTTGGTAGCTTCTAAAGGCGGGCCGTTCATGTCTGCCGCAGATGAATTCGTTATTGATATTGTTGGACGCGGCGGGCATGGCGGGCTGCCGCATCAAGCCATTGACGCGATCATGATCGGCTCCACGCTTGTTCAAGCGGTGCAATCGATCGTTAGCCGCAATGTAAATCCGCTTCACCCGGCAGTCGTGTCCATCGGCTCCTTTCAAGCAGGCTCAACCAACAACGTAATTGCAGAGAGATGCAAGCTGATGGGTACGGTTAGGTCATTTGACGAGAAAACAAGGAAGATGATTCATGACCGTTTGGAATCGCTCATTACGCATGTGTGCCAAATGCATGGGGCTGAATTCGATTACCAGATGCGGATCGGATACCCGCCGGTAGTGAATGATGAATCGGAGGCCGAGCGTTTCTTTAAGGTTGGCGCGCAGTTGTTCGGCGAGCCCGCCGTCGTTCTTTCGGAAGCGATCACCGTAGCAGAGGATTTCTCTTATTATTTGGAGAAGGTGCCAGGGTGCTTTATGTTTGTAGGAGCAGGCAATGAGAGCAGCGGGGCCAATTACTCGCATCATCATCCGAAATTCGATATCGATGAAAGGGCAATGCTTCGCGCTGCAAGGCTTCTGATCGGCATGGCAGAAGATTATGCGACTAGCCTAGGAGCAGACAGGCTCAACCTCTGAACGGATGTAGCGGCGGACGGCGGAAGCGTGGAGTACGACTGAACATCGGAGATAGCCCGCATTGAACAGAATGGTTATAAACATAAAAAATAGCGGTACAGGAGGCAATTCCTGTACCGCTATTTTTCTATCCTCTTCAATGGCTGTTTGTTTAATCAGATTACGGCAATCGATTGCCGCCCGACCTCATGGCATTCATTATTGCATGGGAGATAGTTGCCTTGATTGGCTAGTCATCTTCCCAAACAGAAACTAATTCATTGTATTGGTTGTAGAGCTCAGCGGGATCTGACTCTTTGTTATTCCAAATATTAGTTGCGCCCCATTGTAGGACGGCGAGATCGGATGCTGCCGTCTCGTCTGCAGAGGAAATGACCACTTTCTGACGGGCTTCCAGCGTGTAAGCACTAAAAGGGTAGGTCTGGTTGCCGCGAACACTGACGAGCTTCCAGCCATTCAAGTCGATCGCTTGGTCTGTCGTATTCGTTATCGTGACAAGCTCTGCCAGCTTGTCCACCTCAATGAGAATTCCGCTTCGCGCGGCCTTCTTGACGGGGAATTCCGTATGATTGCTTTCAAAGGCACTGCTCCACAGGCCGATTTTGGCTTGTTTTGCTTGCTGCTCCAGCTGCTTGTATGCGTTTTCCATCTTGACATTAGGTTCAACAATCAGGACCTTTGCCAGACCTTGCGCAAGCAGCAGCTCGTTTAGTATCCGCCCATCCTTAAGCTCGACAACAGCCAGCGTACGGCCGTATTGATCGGTCGTTTCCTTGTCGAAGGTAAGCCGAACTTCTTGGGATTCAGCTAATAGCTCCTCCGTCGCAGCAGACGCTTCGGGTCCAAAGGCTTCCACCGGACTATCGGGCTTCTTGGTTTCCGGCGTATCTACATATAGAAGTCGAATGGTCGTCTCGTCGGAACCGGTTTTGATTTTGAAGGTGTCACCGTCTATATATCCGGCTACCTGATACCATTGGTTCGTTTGAATAACATTCGAGGAAAGCTCGGAAATGGCCGAACAGCCGGCAAGCGGCATGCAAATGAGCATGAGGAGAATGATTATAATTCTTTTCATAGAAGGGATACCTCCAGCCCAATGTGCGGTCAATTATGAGAACTTCTTAATTACTATAACACATTTTATATAAAAAAATCGCGTAATACATGCGCAGGTTGCGGCATAAAAAAGTGTTAAATTCTTCATACTGACAGGTGAGGGCATCTGAGTAGAACATTAAAAGGCAAAATTTATGAAATAAACTAGAAATAAATGGCTGGAGGAGAATGATGCATAATCTTCACGAAAGGCCAATAATCGTGCAATCGGATTTATTGGTGCTGCTTGACGAGAGTAAACCTATGGCACAGCAAGCAAGAGAGAAGCTAGTTCTCTTCATGGACGCCGTCAAAAGAGCGGGTTCGATTCATACCTATCGAATGACCCCTTTAACGTTATGGAATGCGGCAGCAGCAGGAATTACAGCGGACGAAGTTGTAGGCTTGCTTACGAAGTACGGGAGATATGAGCTGCCATTTCAGGCGGAGGCAACGATTCGAAAGCTGATCGGCAGGTACGGCAAGCTATGGCTGTCATCTGAATCCGGCAAGCTTATGCTGCATGGAGAAGCATCGATCATAGATGAGGTTATCACGCATCAATCCATTATGAGCTGTGTGACGATGAGGTCTGAGGCGACAGCTTGCGAGCTGAACGATAGCTGCAGGGGGGCTTTGAAGCAGGAGTTGACAAGGCTTGGCTATCCCGTTATTGATTTGGCAGGTTATCACCTCGGAGAGGAACTTGCTATTCAATTAAAAAATCGAACGCTGAGCGATCGGAGCTTTGTGTTAAGGGAATACCAGCAAGCTGCTGTTGAACTTTTTTATAAGGAAGGAACCGTGCAAGGAGGCAGCGGCGTTATCGTATTGCCCTGTGGAGCGGGAAAAACGATCGTAGGCATTGCAGCGCTGGCTAGGCTTGGCAGGGCAACGCTAATCTTAACGTCTAATTCGACCTCTGTTAAGCAGTGGAAGGACGAGCTGCTTGATAAAACATCGCTGACTGATCCTGAAGTCGGTCAATATTGCGGCACGCTGCGGCAGGTTCGTCCGGTTACGATAGCTACCTACAATATGCTGACGCATCGAAAATCAAAGGACGCTCCTTTTACCCATATGAAGCTGTTTTCGGAAAGGGATTGGGGACTCATTATTTATGATGAGGTGCATTTGCTCCCAGCCCCTGTGTTCAGAATGACTGCGGATATTCAAGCAACGAGGCGGCTTGGCCTAACGGCCACGCTCGTTAGGGAGGATGGCTGCGCGGAGGACGTTTATTCCTTGATTGGTCCGAAGCAGTACGATATGCAGTGGAAAACAGCCGAGGCGGGCTCCTATATTGCTTCGGTATCGTGTACAGAGATAAGAGTGCCGCTCCATGCAAATAAGGAAGCGTTATATGCGCAGGCAAGCGCGCGCTCGAAGCTTAGGCTCGCAGCTGAAAACCCTGGAAAAATTCCGGTCGTACAGCAGCTTTTGCGCGAGCATGCAGGCAAGCCTACCCTTATTATTGGACAATATTTGAACCAGCTGCATGAGCTTTCTGCGGAGCTCGGCGCGCCTCTGTTAACGGGAGAGGTGCCTCACCAGGAGAGGCAACAGCTGTATGACCGCTTTAAGTCGGGGCAGATTTCCGTGCTAATTGTCTCTAAGGTAGCGAATTTTGCCGTTGATTTGCCTGATGCGGCTGTCGCGATCCAGCTCTCCGGCAGCTTTGGCTCGCGCCAAGAGGAAGCGCAGCGGATCGGGAGATTGCTAAGGCCCAAAGCGGGCAGCAATCGAGCATGGTTTTATACGATTGTGACCGATCAAACGAAGGAAACGGAATTTGCACTTAAGAGACAGCTGTTTATGCTTGAGCAAGGATATCAGTACGAGAGGCTTAGTTTGCCACATAATAAGAATGAGGTTGCGGAGGCTGCTGCTCAATGAGAATGCAACAATTGGCAGGTAAGCTGCCCGAGGAACGAAAAAAAAGCTTCATGCAAGCATCAGCATGGCAAACAGCGCGGCAGCAAGGCTTGTCTTGGGAGGAAGCGGCTGCAAGGGATGAAACGATACTTGAGGCTGCCGCAGCGCTGACTCCTTATGCGGCGGAAGTATTAAAGGGAATGCTGCGACTATTTGCCGCTGTGCCTGCCGAAGAAGAGCGGCTCATTAAAGAGCTGCGACGGCATACCGACTTATCCGGCGCAGAGTGCCGAATCGGAATCGCAGAGCTGGAGGAAGCCGGCATCTTATTTTCCGCTCGCAAGGTTTGGGGTGAGAACCTGTATTTTGTGCCTGTGGATGGCTTCGCCAGTTGGCAGAGGGCATTATTCCCAAGCAACGCTGAACCCCTTGCAGCAGAGGACAGGGAAAGACTAATGAATGGGGTCATGAGACCTTATTGCCGGCCATTTGGCAGACAACTGCTTGCAGCTCTATCGGTATTGGGGCGAAGCGGATTAGCGGTTACGGTAAATGGAACGCTTCCGAAAAAAACGGTGAACAAGCTGCTGCAGGCATTAGATATAGATGAAAGCTATTTGAAATCCTTTGCATTAAAAGGGGCATATTCTGATGTTTATCCATTGAATGCCGCTTTTATTTTGGAGGCGGCATCAGCGCTCGGCTTGATCGAAACATTGGACGGATCAATGCGGTGGAATGAAGGTATGCTTAGCAACTGGCTGAACATCGGAGAGACGGAGCGGGAGAGCCAATTAATGGATTGGTGTTTGGCGCTGCTCCTGCCGGCCGGAGGCATGAGTGCGCATTTGGCGACGGCATTAACTGCACTGCAAGCCGGGGAATGGTTTTCTAAGCGCAGGATGAATGAACGGCTGAATGAAGCTAAGCTTCTTATGAGCAGCGGTGCAGATTCGAATGAAGCTGGCTTAGAGCTGTCCTGGTATGGATTATTGTACAGTCTTGGCTGGTTAGAGCTGGTGGATTATGCCCACTCTGACCACACGGAGCTGTTTTTCCGGTGGAAGTCTACAGCTCCAATAAAAACTGCGAGCAAGCAAACGTATGAGACACATTCTTCTTATGCCGCTGTACAGCCAAACGGAGAAATTATGGTTGAGCCGGAATGCCCTTTTTGGATCAGATGGGAGCTTGAGCTTCTTGCTGAACGGAAATCGGATGAGCTGGTCGCGATCTACCGTGTTGAAGCGGCTTCGATTTCCCGAGCTTTAGAGCATGGAAGGACGCATGCTTCCATCCAACATTTTCTTGAGCAAGCATCGGGCGAGGAGTCGTTGCCGCTTGCGATGCTGGCTATGCTGGAGGAATGGACAAGCCGTGCATGCCGGACAGCGTTTGCCGAGGTAGCGCTGCTGCGCTGTGACAATGAAGCGATGGCGGCGATCGTAGAGAACCATCCAACAATTGCTCCCCTGCTTACGCAAAAGCTTGGTTCGTGCGATTTTATTGTCGATAAGGCCCAGATAAGCGCCATTAGAGGCATGCTGCAAAAAGCAGGTTATCCTGCTAGGAAGGCCGTACAATCAGACGGTCAGTATGAGGCGGACAGCTACCCAATTTTCTATATGGAGAACGAACAAGCCTTGGAACCGCTTTTGACGGGCAAGCATGCAAGAACTTCGCCTTCTTATATTTACGAAGCTTTTTCGCTGCAGCATTTTGAGCTTAATGAGCAAGCTGCTCGGAAGAAACTTCAAACGATGGCGGAGCTTGAGCGGGTGCCCGTGATGTGGACAAAGCAGCTGCGTGCCTATCACCACTCCACCAGGAAGGAGCTTATCGAACACGCCTTGCAATGGCAAACGCCGGTTCAGCTGCTTATGGAGCGCGAGCTTCGATCATTTGTTCCGGAGAGGCTTGAGCAGCAGGATGACGGCTGGGCTGTCGTTGGCTTGCTTCGCGATGAGCCGGAGAGGCTGATGATTCGGTTAACGCCGGATATGTGGGAGGAAATGCGGCTAGTCATTCCGGGTCAAGGCGCTTCAATATAATCTCTATCTATTGGCTTTGCGATTATGATATGATAGTGTAGAATTTAGCGAATTGAAAAGAGGTGGATGAATGCCAACTGCTGAAGGTTTAACGGCTAATCAGTTGGAGCAACCGCAAGGCGGCGTTTCTTCTCTTGATATGGCGTCGCTGCTGCTTTGCGCCTATGAATTAGGTGACTGGATCAATCAATCGGCGGAAGTCGCCGAATATTTATATTGGAAGTCGGCTGTGAACGAGGACGAAGAAGTGAAACTGCTGACGAGGCAGTTCGACAAGGCAAAAGAGTTATTTGAAGAATGTCAACGATTTGGCCGTTTTCACCCCAATTACAACGAGGCGAAGGATAAGGTCAAAGTCATTGAGCGCGAGCTTGGAGAGATTGAAAGCGTTCGCCGCTTCAAATTTGCCGAGCAGGTCGTAGACGAGATGCTTTATGATGTTTCTCGTACGATCGCAGAGTCCGTATCGCAAAACATTAAGGTGCCGGGCAACGAAAAAGCTGGCGGCGGAAGTTGTGGAAGCGGCGGCTCATGCAGCTGCGGCAGCGGCGGTTGCAGCTAACACGGGCTTACGAAGTAGGTTTGCTACGCAAACCTAAGCAAAGGCTTACGAAGTAGGTTTGCTACGCAAACCTTTGAGGAGGGAAAAGATGCTACCGGATCGAACGGGTTATATCGTATGGGTAAGCGATTTGAAAGCAGCAAGGTCTTTGGAAAGATTCGGAACGGTTCATTACATGTCGCGGAAGATGCATTACGTCGTCATGTACATGAATGCGGAGCGCTCTGAAGAGGCTGTGCGGCAAATGGGGAAGCTTTCGTACGTTCGTAAGATCGAACGCTCATACCGAAATGAGATCAAGACCGAATATAGCAAGGACAGTGAAGATAAAACAAGATTTTACAGCTTGTAAGATAAATCCCAACCTTTTCCTTTCGGTGATGTGAACAGTGAGGTTGCATCGCTCGATAAGGTTATGTAATAATGTAAAATATTACATTATTCTGAATATCAAATGCTTCTCAGTGAGAATTAATACTGAGAAGCTTCTTTTTTATATACGTATTCCAAATACTTACATAATTGGTCTGACTTTAATTTATTGTTGTAATCTCGGACAATCGTGGTAAAATGGAATTAAATACATAGTATAAAAGCCCTGGTTCCTTGGAAGGAGTAGGTTGCGTGGTGAAAGATAAAATGACGAGAAGATGGAGTACATATGAGTCGTTTTATATCGATCTGGGTGATAAGAAAGTTGCGGATATCGTGATTACGAACCATGCCAAAAGTCGTTGGCTGGACCGGATAGAAAGCGAAAAAACCGGCTTTGAAGACATCGCAGAATTTCTATGGGAATGCCTCAAGCAAGGGCGCGTAGAGCCTTATTACCGCAACGAACAGGATGTTTACCTAATTGATGATGACCTTGTATTTGTTGCGGAATTTGCGGACTCACTAACGGAAACGGATATTACCGGATCTCCTTTACATAAGATGATCATCGTAACCTTTTTAGGGCGCATGTCAGAAACCATTGAGCTTAGGGACCTAAAGTCCTATTATTCATGGCTTCGTCATTCTAGGCGAATGACTCTTGTGAAGAGCAGCAGAAAACGAAAATAGGACTTTATAACTATATATAAATGGGGGAAGCATGCAATCTGCAAAAAGATTGCATGCTTTTTTTGTTGCGCTTGTAAGATTCTGTACAAGCTTTATAGTATAATAATGACCAGAAGAAAGGATGATTGGTTCATGGCGCTTAATTTTCACCAGCTGCATATTTTTTGTACGGTTGCGGAACGAGGCAGTTTCTCCGCAGCGGCGCAATCTTTACATATGACTCAACCCGCCGTTACGATGCAAGTACAGTCGTTGGAGGATTATTTTGGCACGAAGCTGCTGCAGCGTTCTACGAAACGCATTGAACTGACGGAAGCGGGAAGGGCTCTTATGCCTTACGCTCAGCGCAGCATCGACTTGATCCGTGATACGGATCAGGCAATGTCGGCTTTCACCAAACAGCTGAAGGGAAGGCTCCAGCTCGGGTCAAGCTTAACGATCGGGGAGTATATATTGCCGCGATTGCTCGGTCCGTTTGGCCAGGAATACCCGCATATTTCAATCAGCATGAAGGTTATGAACACTTCGCAGATTATGGAGGATATTTTGAATCACCAGCTTAATTTTGGCCTTATTGAAGCCCCGATTAATCATCCGGATATGCATATGGAGGCGGTAATGAGCGATGAGCTCCGATTAATCGTTTCCAAATCCCATCCATTGGCTGAGCGGGAATCCGTTACGTTAGAGGAAGTGATGGAATATCCTTTTGTGCTTCGGGAGCAAGGTTCAGGGACGAGGCTTGTAATGGAAGAGCAGCTGAGGAATAAAAATATCGATCCTTCCACTATGAAAATCGTAATGGAGCTGGGCAGCACGGGAGCTGTGAAGTCTGCTGTTGAGGCTGGCTTAGGCGTTTCCTTCATTTCATCTTCTTCCGTCAAGCATGAGGTAGCGCTCGATTTGATCCGCATGATTAAGGTGTCGGATTCGAAGTTTCAGCGCCAGTTTTATTCCATATACTTAAAATCGGCGATACTGCCAATATCCGCTGTCACATTTTTATCCTTTTTGAGAGAGAGGGACTTGCAGCAATGGCTCTAATGAATGGACTTGCTGATCTGCATACACATACGACCGCTTCGGATGGCATGCAATCTCCTGCTGAAAACGTTCGATTGGCAAAAGCGGCGGGGCTTGCCGCAATCGCGATTACCGATCACGATACCGTTGCCGGAGTGGCGGAGGCGATGCTGGAAGGGGAGCGTTTAGGAATAACTGTTGTGCCAGGGGTTGAAGTGAGCACGGTTGCAGATGGGACAGATATTCATATCCTTGGTTATTATACGAGCAATGATGACGAGAAGTGGCTAACGCGTCTTGCCAGCCTGCGTCGTGTAAGGGATCAACGAAATGAAATGATATTAGATAAGCTGTGCGAGCTCGGAATAGCAATCACGATGGATGAGGTTGTCGCGGCTGCTCATGGAGACGGCAAGCTCGAAGCCTTGCAGGATGCAGCCGTTAGTATCGGTCGCCCGCATATTGCCGCTGTCCTTGTGAACAAGGGAATCGTCTCCACTATGAAAGAAGCATTCGACCGTTATTTAAAAACAGGAGCTGCTGCTTACGTCAATCCGCCAAGATTAAACCCATTTGAGGCGGTTGATTGGATTCGGGAAGCCGGCGGCACTAGCGTAATTGCGCATCCGGGGCTTTACGGCAATGATTCGTTAGTCGAGGAAATTATTCGATATGGCGTGCAAGGAATCGAAGTGTTCCATTCCGATCACGGTCCGAAGGAAGAACGCCGATATGCGCAGCTTGCAGCGAGGTATCAATTGATTGCAACGGGCGGATCGGATTATCATGGATCGCGTCAAGGCGTTATTTTTCATGGTGAAATAGGCAATCGCACGGTAGATGTGAACGTTCTCCAGCAGCTAGAACCTTTATGGGGGAAAGAGCGCAATGAACCATAGGCTCTTTACGATCAAGGAAGCCTCTATGCGTACCAGCTTATCAACGCAGCTCATTCGGAAATGGGAGGAGCGTTACGAGGCTGTTATCCCGCAAAGAATGGCAAATGGCTATCGCGGGTATACGAATCATGATATAGAGACCCTTCTTTGGTTTAAGAAGCAGGTCGATGAAGGCGTACCGATCGGAATGGCTGTTCAGGAATGGAAGAACGCCGATCATGCAGCGATGGATTGGACGAATCCGATTGAGCAGCTGCTTCAAAGTTTTATTGAGCTTGATTTAACCAGTGCGGAGCGCATTTATGAACAGCTTCTAGCGGTTCTTCAATTGGAAAATTTGATGCTTCAAATTTTGGAGCCGACGCTCGTCGAGCTTGGAGAGCGCTGGGAACGGGGAGAAATTTCAGAATACCAGGAGCATTTCGGCAGCCTCTTTATTCGGGACAAAATGCTCGCGATCCGCGGCATGATCCGCACAGTTGACGATAGCCCATTGATGGTGACGGCATGCGGACCGGGCGAGCGTCATGAGCTTGGCATTTTATTTTTTGGTTATTTTGCGCAGATGGAAGGTTTTCGGGTCGTTTACCTGGGAAGCTCGCCCTCGGAGAAAGGGATTTTTGATTGTTTGGTGGAGGTACGGCCGGCAGCTTTTACATTTAGCTTCTCTGTCACTCAAGCTTTGGAGGAAGCGGTGCCTTTTCTGCAAGAGCTCGATCAACGGATTACCGGCGGCCAGCTGTCAACGAAAGTTTTTATTGGCGGAAAAGCGATTTATGAGGATGGCCTGCTGGCAGGAACCAAGCATGTGCACATGCTTGTAGGCGATGGCAAGCGCTGCGTCGAAAAAATAAAAACACGGTTTCTTATTCCAAATGAATAAGAGCCGTGTTTTTTTTATGCGCAATCGTCTTTACTTTAATTCGCTTGCGAGTGATTTAATGCGCTTCTCGTCAGGCGTGATGTACAGCGTCTTCTGGTTGTCGTATATGACGAAGCCGGGCTTTGCGCCGTTTGGCTTGCGCACATGCCGGATTGTCGTGTAATCCACGGGGATCGAGCTTGAGTCACGGGCTTGGCTATAGTGTGCAGACAGCATTGCCGCCTCTTCTAGCGTCGCATTGCCGAAGTCGCCGCCTCTTATAACGACATGCGAGCCAGGGATATCCTTCGTATGGAGCCATGTGTCGGAAGGCACCGCGAGCCGGTTCGTTAAATATTCGTTTTGCGTATTGTTTTTGCCGACATATATCGTTGCTCCCTCAGAGGAGGTGTAGCATAGCAAAGTTGGTTTAAGCGTTTTTTTCTTCTTCGGACCGCGCCGGCCGCGCTCTTTCATATAACCCTGCTCAACGAGCTCGTCACGAATCTCGCCAATATCGCCTAGCGATGCGTTGTCAACCTGCTGCAGCAGCGCTTCAAAATATTGAATTTCGGTACGGGCGATTTCCATTTGCTCGGCAACGATCGATAAGCTGTTCTTATGTTTCGTGTACCGGCGGAAATAGCGCTGCGCATTATCGGAAGGCGTGAGCTGCGGGTCCAGATCAATCTTGATTACAGCTTGCTCCTCATCATAGAAGTTAACGAGCTCAATGGTGGTGTCGCCGCGCTTTATTTGATGCATGTAAGCGGTAAGCAGCTCGCCGAGCACTCTATATTTTTCCGCATCCTTCGCTTCAACAAGCGTATCTTCAAGCTTTTTAATTTTTGTAATGTTTTTTGCTTTTTCATTTTGGACGAACCGAATCAGATCGGCAGCACGCTGCTTAACGGTATCGCGTTCCGCCTTATTGCCGTAGAAGCCTTCTAGACAAGTGCTTATGTCCGGAAAAACAACGGCTTCGCCTTCAATATGGGTAAGCTCCGTAATGGAGAAAAAGGATTTGCCGGTGTCCGCGTTTGTTTTGATCGTAGGCGTATAATGGTCGTTTCTGACTTGCTCGATAAAGCTTGAGTAGCTGCTCCATAATGCAGCTAGGCTTTGCTGCGATACGCTTTCGTCAGCGGATTGCTCGTCTGTGGCTAAGTCAGCGTGCGCACGGTGTACAAGCTCCTTAGCAAGAAGCGGGCTGAAGCCGCTTAGCTTGTCTACTAGCCTTTTGTGCAAGGGAGCAGTCTCGTCTGTTTCGCTTAGCGCATCCAAAAATTGCTGCTCGTTCTCGATAGCCAGCGGATCAAGCTTGCCTTGCTCGGGCGGCGAAGCGTAGCTGCTGCCGGGCATTACGATACGATGGCTGCTGATAGCTGGCGTAACATGATGAATGCCGTCATGAATGATGCCGGTTGATGGATCCATCAAAATAATGTTGCTATGACGCCCCATAATCTCGACTATGATCGTTTTGTTTGATAAGTCACCTAGCTCGTCGCGATGCTTCACTTCAATATGAATAATTCGCTCGGCCCCGATTTGACGAATGGACTCGATCATGCCGCCCTCGCAATGCTTCCGAAGCAGCATGCAAAACATCGGCGCTTCCATTGGATTGACATATGTACCGGTAGTCCAGTGGACTCGGGGATAGGTTGGGTTGGCGGACAGCAGCAGCTTGCCCTGCATACCGGCTCCGCGAATGCTGAAAACAAGCTCGTGCTCGGTTGGCTGATGGATCTTATGTATACGCGCACCAACGCAGCGCTGTAGGTCATGCGTGATCGCATGGGTGACGATGCCGTCTAATGCCATGGTGTAGTTCCTCGCTTCCTTGGTCTATCTTTCTCTATCATGCCATAGTTGAGACAAAAACTTAAGTCCTTGATGGGATATTTTATGGGCTGTCCGAATACATTTACCCTATAAAGGCTGTCCGAAGGGCCGGCGTCGTTGCTGCTTGGCTCGGCATATTACGGGAGGGAGTTATACCATGGAACAAATGAAATGGCATCAAATGGGGACAATTGAGTTGGTTGACGCGTTAGTCAGCTCCCCAGATCAAGGGCTGACGACGTCGGAAGCGGCGCAGCGGCTGGAGAAGCATGGACGGAATGAATTGACAGAGGGGAAGCGCGTATCGCCGATCTTGCTGTTCCTCAACCAATTTAAAGATTTTATGGTGCTCGTCTTGATGGGAGCGACATTGATTTCTGGCTTGCTGGGCGAATATTTGGACGCGATTACGATTGTCGCGATCATCGCCCTGAACGCAGTGCTTGGTTTCGTGCAGGAGTTTCGCGCGGAACGCTCCTTGCGGGCGCTCAAGGAATTGTCTGCCCCAACGGCCAAAGTTATACGCGGCGGAGAATTGCAGACTATTCCAGCCAAGGAGCTGGTTGCCGGAGATCTGATTTATTTGGAAAGCGGAGACCGGATCCCGGCTGACGTGCGCCTGCTGGAGGCGAATAGCTGCTATGTTGAGGAATCGGCTTTGACGGGGGAATCGGTACCGGTCGGGAAGCATGCAGCAGCAATCGGCGAGGATGATCTGCCGCTAGGCGACCAGCGCAACATGGGGTTTATGGGGACGATGCTTACTCGCGGAACAGCAAGGGCCGTCGTTATTCGTACAGGCATGGATACCGAAATGGGCAAAATCGCAGGACTCATCGAGCAGACGGAGTCGATGGAGACGCCGCTGCAGCACCGGCTAGAGCAGCTTGGCAAAATACTAATCGTCGTTGCGGTAGGTTTAACGATTATGGTAGTCGCAGCAGGCATTATGCACGGTCAGCCAGCGTACGGCATGTTCCTTGCCGGCGTAAGCTTGGCGGTTGCGGCGATTCCGGAGGGCTTGCCGGCTATCGTAACAATTGCGCTTGCGCTCGGCGTTCAGCGGATGATCAAACGGAAGGCAATCGTTCGCAAGCTGCCATCCGTAGAGACGCTGGGCTGCGCTTCTGTCATTTGCTCAGACAAAACCGGAACGCTTACGCAAAACAAAATGACGGTTACTCATGTGTGGATTGGCGGAAGGCAGCTTGAGGTAAGCGGTGAAGGTTATGATCCGACAGGTGCCATTTATGAAGCGGGCAACGCCCTTGACATTAAGCATGATCAATCCGTCAAACGTCTGCTTCAAATAAGCGCGCTCTGCAATAACGCTCAGATCGTGAAGGTAGAATCGGCGGAGACGGGTAAACGCAAGAGCAAGGAAATCCAAGAAGAGTGGGTGCTTAAAGGCGATCCTACCGAGGGAGCTTTAGCCGTGCTCTCGGCTAAGCTCGGTTCATCCGCGAAGGCGCTTGAGCAGCTTTACAAGCGGGAGAAGGAGTTTCCATTCGATTCGGAGCGAAAGCGGATGTCGGTCGTCGTTGCGCATCAGGGCGGTCGTCTCATCTGCACGAAGGGTGCTCCTGATTTGCTGATGGATCATTGCTCCTATGTGCTATGGGAAGGCAAGGTTGTGCCTTTTACGGCTACTTTAAAACGCAAATGCGCAGAGGCAGGCGAGCTTATGGCGCAATCCGCGCTTCGCGTGCTTGGACTTGCTTATCGCGATCTGCGCGCCGGCGATGTGTGCGAGACAGAGAGCGATGCGGAATGCCAGCTTGTATTCGTTGGCTTAACCGGCATGATCGATCCGCCGCGCCGCGAGGTGAAGGAAGCGATAGCGACCTGCAGACGTGCGGGAATCAAGACAGTAATGATTACCGGGGATCATCAGCTGACGGCGGAAGCGATTGCCGGACAGCTCGGCATCATGCCGCGCGGCGGCATCGCGATGAGCGGCAGACAGCTGGAAGCGATGGACGACGAGCAGCTTGACCGCCTCGTGGACAACATTTATGTATACGCGCGCGTTTCGCCAGAGCATAAATTGCGGATCGTCAAGGCGCTTCAGCGCCAAGGGCATGTAGTTGCCATGACAGGCGACGGCGTTAACGATGCTCCTGCGATAAAAGCGTCTGACATCGGCATCGCGATGGGCATTACCGGGACGGATGTATCGAAGGAAGCTTCGGCGCTCGTTCTAAGCGATGACAATTTCTCGACGATCGTAGCTGCCATTGAAGAAGGCCGCGGCATTTATGAAAATATTCGCAAATTCATCCGGTACTTGCTTGCATCAAATGTCGGCGAAATTCTCGTTATGTTTTTAGCGATGATGGCGGGGCTTCCGCTTCCGCTCGTACCGATTCAAATTCTGTGGGTCAACCTGGTCACAGACGGCCTGCCGGCGATGGCGCTTGGCGTGGATCAGGCAGAGAAGGATTTGATGCAGCAGAAGCCGCGTTCGGCCAAAGAAAGCATTTTCTCGCGCAGGCTCGGCTGGAAAATCATTAGCCGCGGCATATTGATCGGGGTTTGCACGCTTGGAGCGTTCTGGATTACGCTGCATGATGCGCCGGGCAGCGCTGCGCAGCTTATGAAGGCACAGACGGTCGCTTTCGCAACCTTAGTCATGGCACAGCTCATTCACGTATTCGACTGCAGAAGCTCGCGCTCTATCTTTCACCGCAATCCGTTTCAAAATAAATATTTGGTGCTCGCTGTACTCTCGTCGCTCCTTCTGATGATCGGCGTGCTTTATATTGAAGCCCTGCAGCCTATTTTCAAAACCGTTCCGCTTAACTTCCGCGAATGGTGTCTGGTCTTTGTAGCGGCAGGAATTCCTACTTTCTTAATGGGAATTGGCAGCGTGCTCGGCACTAAGAATAAAAATAAGACCAAATCAAAATGGCCGATCGGACCGCAAACCGCGGCGAGATAACACAAAAATACAAATCATGATACAAATTATGAATAGCCTTTCTCCTTGCTTTGCGGTATGCTATTAGCAATTAATTATAGTTTTATCATACCTAGAGATGCGGCAAGGAGAGGGCAAACAGATGAATTTTACAAAGATGAACGGTTTAGGAAATGATTTTGTCGTCATAGCTGGCGAGCAGCAGCTCCCGGATGATGCAGCGGATTTGGCCATCCGGCTTTGCAACCGGTTTTTTGGAATCGGGGCAGACGGACTTGTTTATATTTTGCCTTCGGAAGTCGCTGATTTCCGCATGCGCATTATTAATTCCGATGGCTCGGAAGCAGAGCAATGCGGCAACGCTATACGCTGCGTAGCTAAATATGTATACGATAATGGTTTAACCGATAAAGAAGAGATTACGATCGAAACGCTTGGCGCCGGCGCTCAAAAGGTGCAGCTTACCGTTCAAGGCGGCGAGGTGTCATCGGTCCGCGTCGATATGGGAGAGCCGATTCTTGGCGGCCTGCAAGTGCCGACAACCATTGATGCCGAACGCGTCATTGAGCATCCGATTGAGGTGGACGGACGTGAATTCCGCTTCACCGCCGTATCGATGGGCAACCCTCACTGCGTTATTTATGTAGAGGACGCTGTTCATTTTGATCTGAATACTTGGGGTCCGAAGCTTGAGACACATCCGCTCTTTCCTCGCAAAATCAATGTTGAGTTCGTAACGGTTAATTCCCGTACGCATACCGACATGCGCGTATGGGAGCGCGGCGCGGGACCTACGCTTGCTTGCGGCACAGGTGCATGCGCAACGGTTGTCGCTTCGGTATTGACCGGCGCAACGGATCGGACGGCTACCGTATCGCTTAAAGGCGGCGACCTTCTCATTGAATGGAATGAGTCCGATAATCACGTATATATGACTGGACCGGCTGCGGTATCGTTCCGCGGCACACTGTAAGAGCAAAGTTAGATGGGTGGAATGAAAATAATGAAACCGGATTTGCGGGAAGCGCTCCAGCAGCGTATCTTGACCGGGGACGGCGCGATGGGAACCTATCTGTATCAGATGGGGTTCCCTGTCGGCGTTTCTTACGAGGAATTTAATACGATTCGTCCCGATGTCATCGAGAACATTCACCGCCGCTATTACGAGGCTGGCGCACGCGTCATCGAGACGAATACGTTTTCTGCCAATTTGGAGAAGCTCTCCAAATATGGCTTAGAGGATGAGATGGACGCCATTAACCGTGCCGGCGTGCGCGTTGCGCGCGCCGCAATCGGCGATGACGCATATGTTGTTGGCGCGGTGGGCTCGGTACGTGACGGCAAGCTGAAAAACTTGCGCACAGCTAAAGTAATCGAAGCTTACCAGCGCCAAATGCATGCTTTGCTTGACGAAGGCGTGGACGGGCTTCTGCTTGAAACGTTTTATGATCTTGATGAAATGCTGCTTGCGCTGCGTATTGCGAGATCGGCTTCCAACGTGCCTGTCATTTGCCAGTTTGCAGTCGAGGATGTTGGACGCACGCAGGATGGAAATGGAATGAAGAGTGCATTCGATCAGCTTCAAGAGGCCGGGGCAGACGTTGTAGGCTTTAACTGCCGCAGCGGTCCTAACGGTATTATGAGAGCGATTGATTCGATAACAGGTCCTGTCGGTTTGCCGCTGTCGGTATATCCGAACGCAGGTATTCCCGACTATATTGACGGCAAATATGCGTACAGCGCTGGTCCTGAGTATTTTGCTGAGTCAGCGATGCGCTTTGCCGATCGCGGTGCGCGCCTCATCGGCGGCTGCTGCGGAACGACACCTGAGCATATCAAAGCCATAGCTGCTGCGCTTGACGGTTATGTTCCTCAGCTTGGACAAGCGGTTGCTTCTCATGCCGCGGTAGAGACGATTGTCGTAAAACCAGCGGAGAAGCCGGCTGCATCTGATACGGCTCCCCAAAAGGTTGAGGTGCAGGAGCCAACTATCGTTGATCTAGTGCTGAAGCGTCATACGGTAATCGTAGAGCTTGATCCGCCGCGTGATCTGGATATTCGCAAGTTTATGGACGGCGCAGCCGCCCTTAAAGAAGCGAAGGCGGATGCCGTTACGATGGCTGACAATTCGCTTGCCGTTACGCGCATGAGCAATATCGCGCTTGCAGCGCTCGTACAAGAGAAGGTAGGTATTCGTCCGCTCGTTCATATCGCATGCCGCGACCGCAATCTGATCGGAACACAATCCCATATGATGGGACTGGATGCGCTTGATATCGATCATGTGCTGGCTGTAACGGGAGATCCGGCACGATTCGGCGATCTGCCTGACTCAAGCTCGGTGTATGACCTTACCTCATTCGAGATGATTCGGATGATTAAGCAGCTCAATGACGGAACGGCCTTCTCCGGCAAGCCTCTTAAGCAAAAGGCGAAGTTCGTCGTAGGCGCGGCATTTAATCCGAACGTCAAACATTTGGATAAGGCTGTCCAGCGTCTCGAGCGCAAAATCGCTTCAGGCGCGGACTATATTATGACTCAGCCTGTATACGATCCAGGATTGATTGAACGGATCGCCGAGGCGACGAAACATTTGACCGTGCCTGTATTTATCGGCATTATGCCGCTAGCTAGCGGGCGCAATGCTGAATATTTGCATAACGAGGTGCCGGGAATCCAGCTGTCTGACGAGGTTCGTCAGCGGATGTCGGGTCTCGAAGGCGAAGCGGGCCGTGCGGAAGGCGTGCAGATTGCGAAGGAGCTGCTCGATGCGGCTTTGCCGCATTTTAAAGGAATTTATTTAATTACTCCGTTTATGTTCTACGATATGGGCGTTCAGCTTACAGAATATGTATGGCAGAAGACAGAGCGTATGTAGCCAAATAGCTTAGAATGAATGCGAAAAACAGGCTTTTTTGCTTGTTTTCGCATTTTCGCTTGTTCGTTTGTAAAAAATCAATTAAAATAAAGCATGGATACTGTTGCCACACTTACACAGGATGGCAAGGACAGGCTGCCGATCAGCAGCTTCGGCATAAGCTTTAGCGTGCTTCGGGACGTATGTCCGGCACTTTTTTCGTCAACAATAGTGCAGTAGTTCTGTCGGTTTTTGGCAAGAACGCAAACTTGTCGTATTCACATTTATAAAATATAAAAAAGAGTGTTTGAACATTTGCAGGCAGATGCACAGGGAAGATCGTAGGCGGAGGAGGAACCAGGCTTGGCTATTAAACTTATTAATATCGGATTCGGTAATATTGTATCAGCTAACCGCATTATTTCAATCGTAAGCCCGGAATCGGCTCCGATTAAGAGAATCATTCAAGAAGCACGCGATAGGCATATGCTTATTGATGCCACATATGGACGCCGCACACGCGCTGTTATTATCACGGATAGCGATCATGTGATATTATCAGCAGTACAGCCAGAGACGGTTGCACACCGGTTGTCTACCAAGGACGACGATAACGACGAATAGTACGGGGAGTAATATGGATAAGGGATTGCTAATTGTGTTGTCCGGCCCTTCAGGGGTTGGCAAAGGAACGGTTTGCTCCGTTCTTCGTAATAAGGTTCCTGAGCTGGTGTATTCCGTGTCGGCAACGACTAGAATGCCGCGTCAGGGTGAAGTAGACGGCGTTAATTATTTTTTCAAAACGAGAGAGCAGTTCCAAGAGATGATTGCACGAGACGCACTTTTGGAGCATGCTGAATATGTTGGTAACTACTACGGAACTCCGCGCGATTTCGTGGAACGCACCTTAGCGAGCGGCAAGGATGTTATTTTGGAGATTGAAGTGCAGGGAGCGCTTAAGGTAAAACAAAAGTTCCCGAGCGGCATCTTCGTATTTTTATTGCCTCCATCCTTGGATGAGCTGAAGCAGCGAATTACCGGCCGTGGTACCGAGACTTTGGATACGATCAATAATCGCATGTCTGTAGCGGTAGAGGAAATGAATTTGCTCGGCCACTACGACTATGCGGTATTGAATGATGAGATAGATGCTGCTTGCGATCGTATTCGCAGCATCATGATTGCAGAGCACTGCCGCAGAGAAAGATATTTACCTTACGTTTCCGGAATGGTTGCCGCAATTGAGAAAGCATGAGTGAGGAGAATGAACGATGTTATATCCGTCCATTGACGAAATGGTGAAAAAAGTTGACAGTAAATACACGCTTGTTGTAGCGGCTTCGAGACGCGCTCGCATGCTCCGCAACGGAGACAAGTCGGAGCTCAAAAATCCGCGCTCCCGCAAGTATGTAGGTGTTGCGCTAGAAGAAATTTACGGCGACATTCTCCAAGTAGAAAACCTCGCTACCAAAGAGGATTAATCCAATATTCGTTAACTAGGAACGGAGTGCCTACTTTATAGTAGGTGCTCTTTTTTTGTGTTATAATGAGAATGGTTATCACTTGAATAATCGTTTTTTGTAGTCCTATAAAAAAAGGGTGTGGTTTGCGTTGTTTTTAAAGCGAGTACCAGTTAAACGTAAAGGCGTAAGCTGCTTTTACTATAAAATAGTTGAATCTTACCGGGATGAGCATGGCAAGCCAAAGCATCGATTAGTTTCGAATCTTGGCATTCTGACAGAGGCAGAGGCGGCTGAAATGAAGCGGAAGCTGCAATTGGGCAAGGATGCGGGTGCTGCTTTGCGAAGGACTGAAGCTAGAGAGGCTGCTGTATCAGACCCTGAACCAAAGCGGAATAGACCAAGGAGACTGTCCAACAAAGCTGAAACAAAGATTGAGCAAAATAAGCTTCATGGCCAGGAAAAGCAAGCAGTTGCACAGCCATGGCTAGTTAGCGCGCTTGAATATATAAGAGAAAACTATCGAAATCCGATAACGAGAAAGCAGCTGGCACAATCCTCTGGCGTTAGCCTCGAGCATTTTTCAAGGGAGTTCCGGCGGCATACGGGCAAAACCTTCAAGGCTTATCTGACGGAGCTGCGCATTCGAGCTGCCCAGGAACAGCTGCTAAGCTCGAGGTCCGGATTAGTAGATGTCGCGCTGAATGTCGGATACAAGGACGGATTTTATCTGAGCAGGAAATTCAAGCAAGTAGTCGGTACGGCACCTCTGTTCTATATTAAACGTCCGAAGAAAATAGCATCATTGACCTATAATTATTCAGCAAGCTTGCTGGCTCTTGGCGTGACGCCAAGCGTTGCGGTTGTCTCAGGCTGGGTATCTGGCTATTTTCGAGATGTGGTCAAAGAGCAACCCCGGCAGTGGTATGGGAATGTGCCAATCCGCATAAGCGATGCGATAGGTCCGTTTAAGCCTGATCTGATTTTTGATTATCAAATAAGCGAGGAGCTTGCCTTGGAGCTGCGCGCTATTGCGCCGTTAATAAGCTTGCCGTTCGAGCAGATGGATTGGGATGAGCAGTTTCGGTTTATCGCAGAGGTCGTAGGCAAGAGCGGCGAAGCAAACGATTATTTGAACAGGCTCGAGAGTTTGATGGTGAAAGCAAATCGAAGGTTGGACCAGAAGCTAGGTACCCGCGGAACGGCGGTTGTTGTGGAGCTTGGCATGGACAAGTGTTATGTTTTTGGCGAAAAGTGGGGGCGAGGTACCCATGTTCTGTATGATCAGCTTCAGTTTGCGCCGCCCCAAAGCCTATTGCAGGATGGAAGCTGCAAAATTGGTTATGTACAAACTTCGATAGAGAATATTCATGCATACGCGGCCGATCATCTATTTTTTGCGCTGCCGACCTGCGCTGTTGAACGAGCGAATGTGCTCACTTTTATGAATACAGAAAGCTGGAACCAACTCGATGCCGCCAAAAATAAACAGATCTACTCGATTGACGGGGGATGCTTTTACGGCTTTGATCCAGCCTCTACCAAAAGGCAGCTGCTCGATATCGTTTCCTTGCTTACCAAACATGAAAAGTAATTTTGTGCGCAGCATCACATTAAGGCATGGACGAATGACGCGCTCAGTTGGTAAAGTTATTTTTGAGAATGATTATCATTCGTATTAAATAACAGAGGGAAAGAGGAGTTAATGAATGTTGCGATTAAACAAAGGTATGTGGTTAGGATCTATTTTGCTCGTATTTATTATGCTGATAACGGCTTGCGGCGGTGCAGGCGCCCAGAAAAACAAAGCTGTTAACGAAGCGGATCAAGCAAGCGAGGCGCCGACTGCAGATGAGAAGGAAACTCGTCTTTACAATACGATTCATGGCGATATCGAAATTCCGGCTAATCCAAAAAGAATTGTAGCTGACCAGTATTTGCAAACGATGCTTGCTTTAGGCGTTAAGCCGGTAGGCGCCGATCAATATTATATCGATAATCCTTATACGAAGGATCTCGTTCAGGGAATCGAAAGCATCGGGGAGAGAAGCGCAGTTAATTTGGAAAAAATTACGGCGCTTGAGCCTGATCTTATTATTACGGCGACCGAGGATTCGAATACATATGAGCAGCTTTCGAAAATTGCGCCGACGGTCAACATTCCCTTTGGAACGAATGCAACCTTTAAAGGCGTGCATGCGGAAGTAAGAGGAATCGGAGAGCTGCTTAATAAGCAGGAAGCGGCCGAGCAATGGATTGGCAATTATGATAAGCGAATCGCTGAGCTGCGCAGTCAGTTAGACGGGGTTATTGCTCCGACGGAAACGTTCTCGATTATCGAGGCGGCATCTAAAGTGTTTTATACGTTTGGAGACAATTTCGGAAGAGGAGGTCAAGCCATTTACGGCGCTTTGAAGCTGACTCCGTCCGATATTATAAAGAATGAGTTAATGAAGGAGCAGTGGAGAGAGCTTACTCTAGAAGTGCTGCCGGATTATGCTGCCGATCATGTTCTCTTGTTCTCGGAGGATGGCACGGATCAATTCAAGGACAGCGCAATCTGGAAGGCGATCCCCGCGGTAAAAAACAATCACGTGTACGAGCTTGCGGCGGATCGTTATTGGTATTTTGACCCGGTTTCGGTGCTGGCGCAATCCGAGGAAATAACAGCCATGCTGCTTGAGCGGAATCAAAAATAAGGATGATGCAAGGCGAAAGAGAGCTGTCCAAAAGCCGTTTTACGGTATTGGGCAGCTTTTTTAAGTATGAATGCCTATAATTTGATAAACTAAGCTTACAAGTAATGAATGGCTCAAGCCAAAGGGATGATCGATAAACGGCTGATGGAGAGGTTGATGGCTATGGCTAATGATCAAGAGCTGAAAGAAATAAAGGAAACGCTTCAGAAGCTTGAAGGTCAGGTCGCTCAAATTAGGGCGGATTCGAAACGTCAAAGATCTGGTTTTGCCCGATTTTTCATTGGTTTTTTTATCGTATTCTTTGCAATCATCATTGCGAGTGGCGTTATCCAATTTATAAGCCATAATAAATAAATGTAGAGGAAGATTGAAGGCATGACGATTACATTGAATCAATATCCCGCTCTCTCAAAGGGGATTGTATGGGGCTTTGTTGAAAATTGCTTTTCGCTTGATTATGAGGTGGATACAGCTTCTGTGAGCAATATAAGCATCATACCGACAGTAGGCGATAAGTATGTTGTAATGAAGATAGATAACGGAAAATGGGAGCTAATCGGCGGTACGCTTGAGCCTAACGAGCATCATATGGACGCGCTGGAGCGGGAAGTGAAGGAGGAAATTGGCGCGGAGCTGATAGACTACACGCTCTTTGGCTGCTTTAAATGCCATTCGTCCGCGAGCGAGCCTTACCGCCCTCATATTCCTCATCCTCATTTCGTGAGACTTGTCGGGTATGGCGAAGTAAATATTGTCGGTGAGCCTCTAAACCCGCCCGATGGCGAGCAGGTCATTGCAGTAGAGGTAGTTGGCATCGATGAGGCTGTTAGATTGTTCGAGGAAATTGGGCGCAGCGATATTGCCGAGCTTTACCTGATGGCGCATCGACATAAAAACGGTCAATCATAGGCGCAGAGAACAGATTTTATCGGATAAAATGTAATCGTTCAGGTTAGATTTTGAAGCTGCATATGTTATGATAGATGGTGGGACTTATGTTTCAGGGACGAATGAACAGGAGGGAACGGAATGGACAAATTACGTTATCCAATTGGCAGGTACTCGTTCGAGGGAATGACGGTTAAGCATCGCGAGCAATGGATTTCAGACATAGAAAAGCTGCCTGGGCAGCTTAGGGCGGCGCTAGCGGACTTGAATGATGAGCAGTTAGACACCTCTTATCGGAGCGGTGGCTGGACACTGCGCCAAGTGGTCCATCATCTTGCGGATGCTTCAATGAATTGTTTCTCGCGCTTCAAGCTAGCGCTGACTGAGTCCAATCCGACCATAAAGCCGTTTAACGAAGAACGATGGGCGGAGACGGCAGACAGCCTTCAAGCGTCACCGGACATCAGCTTAGCGATCGTAGAGGGCATTTATGCTCGCTTGGTATTGCTGCTTCGTTCGATGCAGGCATCTGATTTTGATAAAATGTTCTACCATCCGGAGAAGGGCAGCCAAATTGGGCTGGCTAATTTTCTAGGATTCGTTGCGTGGCATGGCAAGCATCATGTTGCTCAAATAACAAGCTTAAGAGACCGCAAGGATTGGTAGTTGGTCGTAGCGCCAATGTAAAAATATAAGCAATGATAAGCTTGATAGGGAGATACACCATGCTAAAAGGGAAATCAATTATACTCGGCATTACAGGCGGCATAGCAGCCTATAAAGGCGCGGCGCTATGCAGCAAGCTGGTGCAGGCGGGCGCGACCGTACACGTTATTATGACGGAATCGGCTACAAAATTTATAACGCCGCTAGCTTTGCAAACGTTGTCTCGGAATCCGGTTTATATCGATACGTTTGATGAGAGGGATCCAGCGGTCGTATCGCATATCCATTTGGCTGACCATGCGGATTTAATCGTTATTGCTCCGGCTACCGCCAATGCGATTGCGAAGCTGGCCGGAGGCCATGCCGATGACATGCTGAGCACGACGCTGCTCGCAGCGACATGTCCGATATTAATCGCTCCGGCAATGAACGTGCACATGTATGAGCATCCTGCCGTTGTGAACAATCTCGAGCTGCTTGCTTCCCGCGGCGTCATGTTTGTTGAGCCTGGCACCGGCCAGCTGGCATGCGGTTATGTTGCAAAAGGGCGCCTTGCAGAGCCGGAGGACATCGTTATGGCGATTGACTCTTGGTTCAGCCAAGGCGGCAAGCTGAAAGGGAAACGGGTGCTTGTCACCGCAGGCGGCACGATGGAGCGGCTTGATCCGGTACGATATTTGACGAATGATTCATCCGGCAAAATGGGCTTTGCGATTGCAGAAGCCGCGCTCCTTATGGGCGCTGACGTGACGCTGGTTGCAGGACGCACCACGGAAGCGCCGCCTGCCGGCATGAAGGTCATTCGGGTGGAATCCGCGCAGCAGATGCTGGAGGCGGTAACGAGCGTTTATGACGAGATGGACATCGTCGTAAAATCGGCAGCAGTGGCCGACTACAGGGCGGTAAACATCAGTGATCAGAAAATGAAAAAGAGCGGCGAGAAGCTGGTGCTGGAGCTTGAGCGGACTACCGATATTTTGGAGACGCTTGGACAGCGAAAGCAGCATCAGTTTCTTGTTGGCTTCGCGGCAGAAACGGAGCAGGTTGAGCATTATGCGATGGACAAGCTGCGCAGAAAGCATTGCGACCTCATTGTAGCTAACGATGTGAGCAAGGATGGGGCAGGCTTTAACGGGGATACGAATATCGTTCAGGTTTTTGGTTCGGAGGGGCTTGTTGATGCCATGCCGCTTTTGTCTAAACGCGAGGTCGCTACCCGATTGCTTACGTTGATTGCAGAGCGTCTTCCTTCTTCCGGAGGGAGAGGCGAATGATTGCTAAAGTCATTGTAGACGTGCCGAGCCGCCAGACGGATCGGCCGTTTGATTATGAGGTACCCGCGGCGTTAGCGGACTGGATCGAGGTAGGCAGCCGCGTCGGCGTACCGTTTGGACCGCGTGTACTACAAGGTTTCGTCACGCAGCTGGCAGAGACATCGGATGTAGACATGAAGCGGCTAAAGCCCGTTTCGGAGCTGCTCGATCACGTTCCGCCGCTGCTGCCCGATCTTATCGAGCTTGCGAAGTGGATGAGCGAGAAATATTGCTGCTCATGGACGACGGCGCTGCAAGCGATGATTCCGGCTGCTTTGAAGGGAAAGGCTGAACGCCTTGTCGGCATACAGGACGAAGAAGCGGCAAGGGAGGATCTTCCCGCTGCCATGACGGAATGGATCGGATCAAGCGGACAGCTCGTAAAGCTGGAGGGGCTGCTGGAACGTTTCCCGGAGCATGCGAAAGCAATTAAGGCTGCGCTGCGCGAGGGAGTGCTGGTCGAACAAACCTCTATTAAAGACCGCCTTGCCATCCGCAAGGTTTTAACTGTATTCGTTCCTGATGATACTGACGAAATCCGCAGTCAAATGGAAGCTTTGCCAGCGCGAGTAGCAAAGCAGCGCGAATTGCTGGCTTATATGCTCGATCACGGCGGACCCTTGCCTATGCAGCAGCTGCTCGCCGAGGCGGGAGGTTCTGCGGCAAGCGTGCGCTCTTTAGCGGAGAAAGGGCTGCTCGTTATAGAAGAGATCGAGCAGCAGCGTGATCCCTATGCGGGGCGTTCCTTCGAGCGAACGACACCGCTTGCGCTGACCGAAGGCCAGCAAGGCGTATTTGAACGTATCGCTAGAGCCGTTCACGCAGGCGAGCCTCAGACGATGCTGCTGCATGGCGTAACGGGGAGCGGCAAAACGGAGGTTTACTTGCAATCGATTCAGTTCTGCCTGGAGCAGGAAAAGCAAGCGATCGTGCTCGTTCCCGAAATTTCGCTCACCCCCCAAATGGTGGAGCGCTTCAAAGGACGGTTCGGAGATGCGGTGGCAGTGCTGCACAGCAGGCTCTCGAACGGCGAGCGCTATGACGAGTGGCGCAAAATTCGCAGCCGCCAGGTACAGGTGGCGATTGGCGCGCGTTCGGCTATTTTTGCACCGTTTGAACGACTTGGGCTTATTATAATTGATGAAGAGCATGAATCTTCCTACAAGCAGGAAGAGAGCCCGAAATACCATGCGCGCGATGTGGCGGTGCGAAGAGCGAGGCAGCATGGTGCCGCGGTCGTGCTTGGATCGGCAACGCCTTCTTTGGAGTCGTTTGCTGCGGCAAGCCGGACGTTAACGGCAAAGGACGAGGGCCGCGAGCCGGCGCTGCTGCCGATGCCCATACGCGTAGGCGGCAGGCCGCTGCCGCCGGTTGCGGTTATCGATATGCGCGAGGAGCTGAAGGAGGGCAACCGCTCGATGTTCAGCCGCCTGCTGCACAGCTCGCTTGCCGAGCGGCTTGAGCGAGGTGAGCAGTCGGTGCTGCTTCTGAACAGGCGCGGCTACTCAACATTCGTAATGTGCCGCTCCTGCGGTTATACCGCGGCTTGCCCGCACTGCGACATTTCCCTAACGTATCATCAGAAATCGCGCGCGCTGCGCTGCCACTATTGCGGGCATGCCGAGCAGGCGCCCACGACCTGTCCTTCCTGCCAAAGCGAGCATATTCGTTATTTTGGCACCGGGACGCAGCGGGTTGAAGAGGAGCTCTCGAAGCTGTTCCCAGGCATTCGGGTAATCCGGATGGATGTGGACACAACGACGGAGAAAAACTCGCATGAGAAGCTGCTGAAGCAGTTCGGAGAGCGAAAAGCAGATGTGCTGCTAGGCACGCAAATGGTAGCGAAGGGGCTCGATTTTCCTTACGTCACATTAGTCGGGGTCATCGCGGCGGATACGTCGCTTAATTTGCCTGATTTTCGCGCAGCCGAACGAACGTTTCAATTGCTTACGCAGGTTGCGGGGCGAGCTGGCAGGCATCATTTGCCGGGTGAAGTCGTTATTCAAACCTATGCGCCGGAGCATTATGCGGTCGTAACGGCGCAGCAGCATGATTACTCGGCGTTTGTAAGCGAGGAGCTGCGGCATCGCAGCGCAATGGGCTATCCGCCTTATTGCAGGCTGATCCTCGTCACGATGTCCCATGAGCAGCTGCCGCTGCTATCGTCCATCAGCGAACGATTTGCGGCGGACCTGCGCGAGTTAGCCGAGAATGAGGGCGTACTGCTGCCGCTAAGCAGCGGATTTAGTAGAGCGCTTGAGGTACTCGGGCCTGTTGCATCGCCGATTTCGAGAATGAAGGATCGCTACCGTTTTCAATGTGTGATAAAATATCGGGGGAACATCGATGCTTCGGCTCTCGTTCGCAAGGCGCTCACGTCGTTTACAGACGGGCCGCCGCAGCGCCAGGTGCAGTTCAGTATTGACGTAGATCCGCAAGTTATATTATAAATAGCTATTACTATTTTATTGAACGTAAAGGAAGGGAATACTATGAGTATCCGTATAATTGTGAAAGATCCAGACCCGGTATTGCGGGAGGTAGCTAAGGAAGTAACGAAGTTCAACCCCAATTTGCTAAAGCTTGTAAACGATATGGCAGAAACGATGTACGACGCGGAAGGCGTAGGCCTTGCAGCGCCACAAATCGGTATCTCAAAGCGGGTTATTGTCGTTGACGTAGGCGATGAGAACGGCTTGATCGCGATGGTTAACCCGGTTATCGTTGAGCAGGAAGGCGAGCAGCTTGGTCCTGAAGGCTGCCTGAGCATTCCTAACCTGAACGGTGATGTGCTGCGTGCAGACCGCATTGTCGTGACGGGCCAAGACGTTAACGGCGAATCGTTTACGGTCGAAGCACAAGGTTACTTCGCGCGTGCTTTCCAGCATGAGGTCGACCATTTGAACGGCATTTTGTTTACCGATTTGGCGGAGAGCATCTACGACATATCGGAAAGAGCTAGAAAAGGCGGCGAATAGCTTCATGCGTATCGTATTTATGGGAACGCCGGATTTTGCCGTTCCCTCTTTGAAGCTGCTTCTTGAGCAGCAGTACAATGTTGTCGCTGTCGTAACACAGCCTGACCGGCCGAAGGGCCGCAAAAAAACGCTGACGCCGCCGCCTGTAAAGGAAGCGGCGTTGTCGCTTGGCCTGCCTGTGCTGCAGCCGGAGCGGATGCGCAGCGCAGAAGCCGTTGCAGCGGTGGCGGAGCTAGCTCCTGACCTAATCGTAACGGCAGCCTACGGCCAAATTTTGCCGAAGGCGCTGCTTGATATTCCGCGTCTTGGCTGCATTAACGTGCACGGCTCCTTGCTGCCGAAATATCGCGGCGGCGCTCCTATTCAGCGCTCTATCATCAATGGGGAGAGCTCAACAGGCGTGACGATCATGTATATGGCGGTAGGTCTCGACACGGGCGATATGATCAGCGTCGTGGAGCTTCCAATCACGGACGAGGATACATCGGGAACGATGTTTGAGAAGCTAAGCATTGCTGGCGCGGATTTGCTTGGCCAAACGCTGCCGTCGATTATCGCCGGCGAGGCGAAGGCAGTGCCGCAGCAGGACGAGCAGGCAACATATGCGCCGAACCTGACTCGCGAGGATGAGCGAATCGATTGGACGAAGTCCGCACGCGCGATCTTTAATCAGGTGCGCGGCTTGTCGCCAATGGCGGGGGCATTCACTTATTTGAATGGCGAAGTTTTCAAAGTGTGGCAATGCGCTGTTCCATCGTCTTCTTCGAAAGCAGCAAGCTCTGCGCCGGGCACAGTGCTAGCAGCGGACAGCAGCGGCATTCAAGTCCAGACTGGCGACGGCGTGCTGGTGCTAAGAGAAATTCAGCCTGCGGGCAAAAAAGCGATGAGCGCTTCGGATTGGCTGAAGGGTGCGCGTCTTGAAGCGGGCACGCTGCTTGGCGATGGAGGTGCAGCATGACGGAAAGCACGCAAAAGCCAAACGCCAATCGCAACGGCAGCAATAGCGTGAAAGGAAAGCCTAGAGCTAAATCAGGCAATAAGCGTCCTGCGAGCGGCGGCAAGCCTGCGGGCGGTTCCCCGCAGGCGCAGCAGCCGGGATCGCGCAAGGCAAAATCCCCGCGCGAGCTAGCGATGGATACGCTTGTTAAGGTTGCTCAAACCGGCGCCTACAGCAACTTGCAGCTTAACCGGACATTGCAGGATGCAGGCTTGCAGCGAGCGGATGCCGGCCTTGTCACCGAGCTTGTGTACGGTACGATTCAGCGGCAAGCGACGCTTGATTACTGGTTAAGCCGGTTTGTGTCCAAGGGGTTACATAAGCTTGAGCCATGGGTTCATCAACTGCTTCGCATGAGTGCTTATCAGCTTCTTTATTTGGACCGCATTCCCGCGCACGCAGCGGTGAACGAAGCGGTAACGATTGCGAAAAAACGCGGACATTCCGGCATTTCCGGCATGGTTAACGGCGTGCTTCGCAGTATCGACCGCGGCCGCGGGGAGCTGCAGGCTTCTGAAATTAAGCATGCGGATCCTATCGTGCAAATCGCGCTTCGCCACTCCTACCCGGAATGGCTCGTAAGCCGCTGGGTTGCCGCTTACGGCGCCGAAACGGCTGAAGCGATCTGCGCTGCGGGCAATGAGCATCCGCATTCCAGCGTTCGGGCGAATACGCTACGCGGAAGCCGCGAAGACGTAATCGAATTGCTAAAGGAAGCCGGATATGAGGCCGAGCCATCCGCTATCGCGCCTGCGGGCATAGCGATCAATCGCGGCGGCAATCTTGCCGATACGGACGGGTTCCGTGAAGGCTTATGGACGGTTCAGGATGAAAGCTCGATGCTGGTCGCGGAGGTCGTAGCGCCAAAAGCAGGCATGCAGGTACTTGATTGCTGCGCTGCTCCCGGCGGCAAGAGCACGCATCTGGCTGAGCTTATGGGCGGCAAGGGCAAGGTATGGGCGAATGATCTGCATGCTCATAAGCGTGATTTAATCGTCACGCAGACCGAGCGTTTGAAGCTTCGCAACGTCGAGGCGATTACCGAGGATGCGCTTAAGCTGGCGGAACGCTTCAAGCCGCAATCGATGGATGCCGTCCTGCTGGACGCGCCATGCTCCGGATTTGGCGTTATTAGGCGGAAGCCGGAAATCAAATGGACCAAAACGGCAGGCGATGTATCCGATATTGCAGCCGTTCAGCAGCGTCTGCTGAGCGCAGTATGCGATTTGGTTCGCCCTGGCGGCGTGCTCGTATACAGCACATGCACGATCGAGAAAGACGAGAATGAACAGCAGGTTGCGAAATTTTTGCAGGAGCATCCTGAGTTTGAACTGGATCGCAATTGGCCGGAGGCCGTTGTAGATCAGTTAAAGAAAGTTGGCGCAATAAACGAGCATTTCGATGGACAAGCGCAGCTGCTTCCGCAGCATTTTGACAGTGACGGATTCTACATCGCTAGGATGGTAAAGCGTCCATAACCTATGCTTATGGCTGAACATGGACGTTTGTGGTAAAATAAATCGATGGCGGCGACCGGAACGGTTTAGCCGCCCTACTATAAGGTACAGGTGTGATGAAATGAAACCATGCGTATATGACTACACGCTCGAGCAGCTTCAACAATGGATGATTGACAACGGCGAGCCGGCATTCCGGGGCGGACAGCTGTTTGATTGGTTGTATGTGAAGCGAGTGAAGAGCTTTGAAGATATGTCTAACCTATCTAAAGGGCTTAGAGAAAAGCTTGACGAAAGCTTTCAAATTATAACGTTAAACGAAATTACGAAGTTTGAATCGAAGGACGGAACCGTTAAGTTTCTGTTCGGCCTTCATGACGCGCATGCAATCGAAACGGTTATTATGCGCCATAACTATGGCAACAGCATTTGCGTTACTACGCAGGTTGGCTGCCGGATCGGCTGTACGTTTTGCGCATCGACGCTTGGCGGCTTGAAGCGGAACCTGACTGCGGGCGAGATCGTCGCTCAGGTCGTGACTGCTCAGCAGATGCTTGATGCTACAGGCGAGCGCGTTTCCAGTATCGTTATTATGGGTTCTGGCGAGCCGTTTGAGAACTATGACGCAACGATGGCATTCCTTCGCATCATGATTCATGAGAAGGGCCTGAATATCGGACAGCGCCATATCACTGTATCAACAAGCGGAATCGTCCCAAGCATGTATAAATTCGCAGAGGAAAATACGCAAATTAACTTGGCCTTGTCGATCCATGCGCCAAATGATGCGCTTCGCTCGAAGCTGATGCCGGTCAACCGCCGCTTCCCATTTGATGACGTAATGGCAGCTTGCCATAACTACATTGCGAAGACAGGCCGGAGAATTACGTTTGAATATGCGCTTATCGGCGGAGTCAATGACCGTGCCGAGCATGCGCAAGAGCTTGCGGACGTGCTTCAAGGCATGTTATGCCATGTCAATTTGATTCCGGTTAACCACGTGCCTGAGCGGAATTATGTCCGTACGCCGCGTGAGGACATCTTTGAATTCCAACGCGTGCTTGAGAAAAATAAAGTGAGCGTAACGATCCGCAGGGAGCAAGGTCATGATATTGCGGCAGCTTGCGGCCAATTAAGAGCGAAACATATGGAGTCTCAGGCGAGGTGATGACTGATTGTTAACGGCAAACCGCAGTGATATCGGACGGGTTCGTCAAGTCAATGAAGATCAATCATGGGTTAGTCAATTGAATAACGGGGTTACCCTTGCCATCGTAGCTGATGGCATGGGCGGTCACCAAGCTGGCGACGTAGCGAGCCAGAAGGCGGTAGACGCATTCCGCAGCATGCTGGAGCAAAGCGCAGCAAAGGCTGACCTATCTCTACAAGAAGGCAAAATGCTTATTCGACAAGCCATTTCGCAAGCGAATGAGGCTGTTTTTGAGTTGGCTTCGCGCAATGAGCAATATCACAACATGGGCACTACGATTGTAGCTGCTTTGGTTAAGCAGAATAATGCGATTATTGGACATGTTGGCGACAGCCGCGCATATAAAATTAATGAAGGTGTCATCACGCAAATTACGAATGACCATACGCTCGTCAATGAATTGGTCAAATCCGGCCAGCTCAGCTTGGAGGAAGCAGCCTATCATCCGCGCCGCAATGTGCTTACACGCGCAATTGGAACGGATTCACATGTGGATATCGAGGTGCAAGCGGTGGAGCTGTCTCCGCAAGACGTGCTGCTGCTTTGCAGCGATGGATTAACGAATATGGTGAGCGAGCAGGAAATGCTGCTAACGGTCACGACGGAGCAGCTGGAGCTGGAAGCTAAAGCTGATCATCTCATTCAGCTTGCGCTGCATGCTGGCGGAGACGACAATATAACGGTCGTTCTCCTGCAAGAAGCGGCTGGCACGAACCGAGAGGGGTGACAAGGATGATCGGACAGGATTTAGGCGGGCGTTATGAGATTTTAACACGTATCGGCGGCGGCGGAATGGCGCTTGTTTATAAAGCGCATGATGTGCTGCTCAACAGAAAGGTCGCGGTAAAGGTGCTGCGGCAGCAATTTGTGCATGACGAGGAATTCATACGCCGATTCCGTCGTGAGGCACAGTCAGCAGCTGCGCTTTCTCATCCGAATGTCGTCAGCATCTATGATGTAGGGCAAGAAGAGGATACACATTACATCGTAATGGAATACATTGAAGGCCACAATTTGAATGAAATCATACAAGAGCGTGCGCCGTTGCAAACAGATGAAGCGGTGCGTATTGCCATGCAAATCGCCGATGCGCTGGATCACGCGCATCAGAATCATATTATCCATCGCGATATTAAGCCTCATAATATCTTAATCGGCAAAAACGGGCGCGTTAAGGTTACCGACTTCGGTATTGCGCGCGCGGTTACATCGTCAACGATTACACAGACCGGCTCTGTCATGGGCTCGGTTCATTATTTTTCTCCCGAGCATGCCAAAGGGATCAATACGGGAGAGAAGTCTGATTTGTATTCGCTTGGCATCGTGCTCTATCAAATGCTTACCGCGCAGCTGCCGTTTCTCGGCGAAAGCCCGATCAGCATAGCGTTAAAGCATTTGCAGGAAAATTTCGAAGAGCCGCGTATCGTTAATCCGCATATTCCCCAAAGCGTGGAGAACGTCGTTCTTAAAGCGATGCGCAAAAACCCGAGCGAGCGTTACAACTCGGCGCATGAAATGCTTCTCGATCTGGATACATGTATGCGTCCAGACCGGTTGAAGGAGCCTAAAATTACGTTTACGCATGTCAACGATTTGGAAGAGACCCGCGTCATGCCTGCCATTCGCGGAGATATTGCTTCTGCGGCTCCTAAGGAGCGGGAGCAGCCGATTAATGCGAAGAATGAAGAGAAGGCAGCGGTCAAAGAGCTGCCTCCTAATTCGAAAGGCTGGAAAAAGCCGCTTACGGTCGTGGGTGTTACGCTGGTTGTCCTTGGACTTATTATTTGGGGCTTTATCTGGCTGCTCGGCTTCCTTGACGTAGCGGAAGTAGACGTGCCTTATGTAGTAGGCAAGCAGGAAGCCGAGGCGCGGCAAATGATTGAAGCCGCTGGCCTTAAGGTGGAAGAGCCGGTCCTTCACGAGCATAACAAGGAAATTCCGAAGGATCAGGTACTCAATCAGTCTAAGATGAACATGAAGGTAAAGGAAGGCTCCCTAATTCAAATTACAGTCAGCGATGGGCCGGAGCTTGAGGAGCTTGGCAATTACGTCGGCAAAGCATTGCAGACGGCGATTGACGAGCTGGGCGCATTAGGCATTACCGAGGACCAAATCGTCATTGATCCGGTGTTCAGCGAGGAGGCTGCGGATACGATACTTCAGCAGTCGCCTAAGCCTGGGGAGCAATATAATCCGGAATCCGTTGAATTTAATTTCATGGTCAGCAAAGGCCGAGAGACCGTTCCGATGCCGAATTTAATCGGCAAGCGCCTAGACGAAGCCAAGGATCTGGTTAAGGCAAGTGAGCTGACGCTTGATGACGCGGATATTTTGTACGAACCTAGCTATTTGCATCAGAAGGATTTTGTCATTAGCCAAAACCCGTACAAACCGAAGGATCTTGTATCCAAAGGGGCAAAAATCTCGATCCGAGTAAGCTCGGGTCCGCCAGCGGATGCGAAGGAGCATCAATTCAATATTACGATCTCGCCGGCTGTAGCTGGAAAGACAAGTGAAATTCGAATTGAATATTCCGATGCGCGCGGTGAAAAAATTGAGTGGGATAAACGGCAAATTACGAGCACTCAAACGTTCCCTGTAACCGTTCTTGTTGCGCCGGATACAGAAGCCAGAGTGACGGTTTACCGCGACAATCAGTTTATCGATACCAAAACGATTACGTACGATGAATTATTGCAGGGTACGAATTCATCCACCTTGACCATTCCGGGTGAACAAGTGCCGGCGACAGATGTGCCGGTGCAAACGGAGGTTACCGAAAGCAATGATGAGCCAGTTGAAGAAGAGCAACCAACACAGCAGCCATAATAGTAAAGAAGGTCATCTCAAAGGCACAATTGTAAAAGCGCTTAGCGGTTATTACTATGTGCGAGCGGAGAACACGGCATCGGACTCGGTAACGGTCCAATGCCGCGCCCGCGGCGTGTTTAAGAACAGGGGACTTACGCCGCTCGTTGGCGACGTGGTCATGTACAGCTTGACGGAGAACGGGGAAGGAACCGTTGAGGAGCTTTTGCCCCGGACATCGGAGCTTATCCGTCCTCCAGTAGCGAATATCGACCTAGCGATTCTGGTGTTCTCCGTTACGGAGCCTGCACTGAATTTACAGCTGCTCGATAAGTTTCTAGTGCATATCGAGCATGTCGGCATACCGGCGGTATTATGCTTAAGCAAACAGGATTTAGAGAATGACGGTTTGGAGACAGAGGAGGCGCAGGCTGCGGCCGCCTCTGTTAATCGTATATACAGGGCCCTTGGCTACGAAGTCTATGGGACAAGCTCACGGCTTGGCGAAGGGATTGCACCGTTTCAAGAGAGGCTTAAGGGCCATTTGGCGGTTTTCGCGGGCCAATCGGGCGTAGGGAAGTCCTCGCTGCTTAACGCGATCGTACCTGGCCTAGAGCTGGAGACAAATGCAATCAGCAACAGGCTGGGAAGAGGCAAGCATACAACTAGGCATGTTGAGCTGATTGAGATCGGCGGAGGCTTAGTAGCAGATACGCCAGGTTTTAGCCAGCTGGATTTTCAGGAGTTAGGGATTGAGGATTTAGGCTATTGCTTTATCGAGATGCGAGAGCTGTCACCAAACTGCAAGTTTAGAGGCTGCACGCATGTGCATGAGCCAGGCTGCGCCGTGCTTGCGGCGGTAGAAAGCGGGGCTATCGAGAAGAGCAGGCATGATCACTACCTTCTGTTTCTAGCTGAGATGAAAGAGAAAAAACGGAGGTACTAACAACGATGACCATTATTGCACCTTCTATATTATCAGCGGATTTTGCAAGGCTAGGAGAAGAAATTAAGGCTGTGGATGCGGCTGGAGCGGATTGGATCCACATTGACGTGATGGACGGGCATTTTGTTCCAAACCTCACCTTTGGCCCGCCGGTCATTTCGGCTATCCGTTCAGCTACAAAGCTGCCCTTTGATGTACATCTCATGATCGAACGCCCGGAGCTGTCCATTGCAGACTATATAGCTGCTGGGGCTGACCGCATTACGATTCATGCTGAAGCGTGCGTGCATCTGCACAGAACCGTACATTACATTAAAGAAAAAGGTCTTCCGGTTGGGGTAGCGATTAACCCAGCAACGCCGGTTTCGGTGCTTGAGCCGATTTTGCATGATCTTGATCTCGTGCTTATTATGACGGTAAATCCGGGTTACGGCGGACAAAAATTTATTCCGTATTCGCTTGTGAAGCTGCGCCAATTGCGCGCCATGTTGGAGGAGCAGGGCCTGAGCGATGTGCATGTTCAGGTTGACGGAGGGGTTAATCAAACGACGGCAGCTGTTATCCGCGAAGCTGGAGCCAATGTGCTTGTAGCGGGGAATGCCGTGTTTGCGCAGAATGACCTTGCTGCGGCAATCGCGGTATTACGTTAGGGGCCGGCGCAATGAATGAGAAGTTGAAAACAACGTTTTGGCTAATCGGCTATACCTTTCTTGCAGGGCTGATGCTGGCGCTTTTCTCTATGTTGACGGAAGTTTATCGGTATCTATTTTCCCTGCTGGCTTTATACATAGGTATACGCTTCTTTCGGAGGTTTGAGACGGTAGGGCTGCGAATTGCTTTCTTCGTACTAGCGATTGTATTTTATTTGCTAATCGCCGTTGTCGCGGCTGCTTTTGTCTTTTTGAGAGATCATCAAGCGCCATAAACGGGCTTGTCATGCAAACTCTTCGCTAGCTCTCGATGGAATAGGACGAACTGACTACGCATAGGATGGTTACATGAGCGTAGCAGTTTTGTCACGGATTAATTCGATGAGCGTGTCTGAGGAGGGATGAGGCATGAAATTTTATACAATCAAACTGCCTAAATTTTTGGGCGGGTTCGTAAAGGCGATTTTGAATACCTTCCAAAAAAATTAGGTCAATATGCTGCAGGGCACCCTTCGGCCGTGATCGTGGAAAAGTAAAAGAAAAGCACCTGAGCGCTCAGGTGCTTTTGTCTATGGCCATAGCCATCATTATACGCGGGTAACTTTACCAGCTTTCAGTGCGCGAGTGCTGACATAAACACGTTTTGGTTTACCGTCAACCAAGATGCGAACCTTTTGCACGTTTACGCCCCAAGAACGACGTGTTTTGTTGTTTGCGTGGGATACGTTGTTACCTTTACCAGGTGCTTTACCTGTAAGAAAACATTTGCGGGACATGACTACACCTCCTTTAAGTCTTGCTAGAGCAAAACTGATTCCATTTACAATGGCTTCGTTATGCGTGAGGAAAACTTCATTCGTAAGCGAAATAACATTTAAACACACTTGAATATCGTATCATAAACATTGGATCTGTTCAACCTAAATCTACGGACAAGGTTGTGAGCCGCCGCTTTGAAAACTTGCAATGGCGCAGAAACACTGGATTTATCGATCGGACTTCTATAAAGGTCACGTTTATAGTACAATGAACGTAGTCCATAATATATACAGTAAGGGAGTGTATTTCCATGCCTCTGCAGCTAAGCACCGAATTAGGTTCCATACATGTCTCAGACCATTGCATAGCCATTATTGCCGGCTCTGCGGCCATGGATTGTTATGGACTTGTCGGAATGGCTTCCCGCAAACAACTAAAAGACGGAATTGCCGAGTTGCTCGGACGGGATAATTTAACCCGGGGCGTCGAAGTTAGACGAGAAAATGAAAAGCTTCATATTGATCTCTACATCATCGTGAGCTATGGAACGAAAATTTCCGAGGTAGCGCATAACATTCAATCCAAGGTTAAATATGTGCTGAATGACGTTATCGGTCTACAAGTGGAAGAAGTCCATATAATTGTGCAAGATGTCAGGGTACTTAAGTAACAGGGAGGGAAATTTCGTTGAGTAAGCGCTTTATAAACGGATCTGATTTTGCCGCAATGGCACTGCTCGGCGCGGATTATTTACAGCGCAACGCAGAGCACGTTAACGCATTAAATGTTTTCCCGGTGCCGGATGGCGACACGGGAACTAATATGAACTTAACGATGTCCTCTGGCGTTAGTGAACTCCGCAGCAAGCCGTCAAGCAGCATCGGTAAAGCGACGGAAGCATTATCGAAGGGGCTGTTAATGGGCGCAAGGGGCAACTCTGGCGTTATTTTGTCACAGCTTTTCCGAGGCTTCTCTAGATCGCTTGCCGGTCTTGAAGAGGCGGGAACGACGCAGCTCGCCGCTGCTTTGCAATACGGTGTTGACCTCGCTTATAAAGCTGTCGTAAAGCCAGTCGAAGGAACGATCCTTACGGTCGCCAAGGAAGCTGCTAAGCATGCGGTTCAATATGCACGCAGAACAAATGATGTCGTTGAATTGATGCAAGAAGTGCATCAGAAGGCGCATGAAGCTTTGCAGCGCACGCCAGATTTATTGCCTGTCCTTAAGCAGGTTGGCGTAGTTGATTCCGGCGGACAAGGCCTTGTATTTATTTATGAGGGGTTCGTGCGCAGCCTGACAGAATTAGACGGCCAGCTCGATTCCTATTCGATGGGTTCAGAAGCGGCTCCTCCAGAGGAGGTAGCTGTTCCGACAATAGCTCCTGCACCAAACATCCGTAAGCAAGAGCTTTCATCGGCGCAATCACGCTTATCAACGGAAGCAATTGAATTTTTATATGATATGGAATTTTTTATCAATCGCAAGCTAGCTGGGCATACGGGAGCGTTTTTTGATGAATCCGCTTACAAACGTGCGCTTGGAAAAGACGGAGATTCCATACTTGTTATAACAGAAGACGATATCATTAAAGTGCATGTACACTCGCGCAAGCCTGGCGACGTGCTGAATCTATCACTTCCTTACGGCGAATTAACCGATATTCATATTCTTAACATGCGCGAGCAGCATCGCGATTTGCTTGAGCATGAACATTCATCTTCGGACATAGCGGACTTCTCCGCGGCTGAGCTGCTTGCCGGGCAGGCTGTTCAAGGCATCCCGCCAGGCCAAGTGTTCGAGAAGGCGCCGTTTGGCATTATTGCGGTCGCTTTAGGCGAGGGAATCGCGGACATTTTCCTCGAAAATGAAGTCGATACGGTATTGTCCGGCGGCCAGACGATGAATCCGAGCACCGAAGACTTTGTAAAGGCTATCGAAGCGTTGTCTGCGGAGCATATATATATTCTCCCGAATAACGGAAACATTATTTTGGCGGCGGAACAGGCTGCTGAACTAAGCGAGCGCAGCGTTACGGTCATTCCGACAAAAACGATCCCGCAGGGCTTAGCGGCGGTACTCGCATTCAAGGAAGAAGAAACGGCTGAGCGAAACAGCCTATGGATGAAAAATGCAGCGGAGCAAGTGCTCTCTGGACAAGTAACGAAGGCTGTGCGCGATACGACGATTGATGGCGTATGCATCAAGGAAGGCGATTATATCGGCATTAAGGAAAAAGCGATTATGGTTTCGAATGCCAGCCTGCAGGACGCCAGCCAGTCGCTAATCGCAAGCATGATGAGCGCAGGAGGAGATCTGCTGACGATTCTTACCGGTGCGGAAGCCGATGCAGCAGAGACGGCAACGCTGTGCGAGTGGATCGGCGAGCAGTATCCTGAGCTTGAGCTGGAAGTGCAAAAAGGCGGACAACCGCTGTATCCTTATGTTTTTGCGCTCGAATAAAAGGTTAACGTTTTAAAGCTGGGAGGGGTTAACATTGGGGAAGGTTAGAATCGTAACGGATAGTACGTCCGACATTCCAGAAGAGGTTAGAGAAAAACTGGGGATCACGGCTGTGCCCCTTAAAGTGCTCTTTGGCGAAGAAACGTTTCTGGATGCGGTGACGATTACGTCCGAGCAGTTCTATGAGAAGCTTGCACAGTCTTCCGCGCTTCCTACGACGTCGCAGCCATCGCCAAATGAATTTTCAGACGTATATGAACGTCTGCTTGCTGAAGACGCCGAGTCGCCTATTATTTCGCTTCATTTGTCTGCGGCGCTCAGCGGTACTTATCAATCGGCTGTAATTGCGCAGTCCATGCTTGAGGGAGAATCTGATATTACGATTTTGGATTCGAGATCAGCTTCATTTGGCTTTGGGATGCGTGTCGTGAAAGCGGCTGAAATGGCGCAGGCAGGCGAATCCAAGGAACGGATTATCGCGGCAATCGAGCAGCTCGAGCGCGATACGAATTTATATTTTCTCGTAGATACTCTCGAATATTTGCAGAAGGGCGGAAGGATCGGCAAAGCCTCCGCGCTGATTGGTTCGATTCTAAACATCAAGCCTATCTTATCCTTGGATAAGGAAGGTGTCGTGCTTGCGGTAGATAAAGTGCGCGGCTCCAAGAAGGCCATGGGGCGCATTGTGGAGATGCTGAAGCAGACGTACGGCGACGAGCCGGTCGGTCTCACAATGGCTTACTCTTTCCGCAAGGATACGGCAGAGGAGCTTCTTGAGCTTCTCAAGAGCAATTTTAATGTGCAAGCCATTGGCTGGACGACGATTGGCGCGGTTATCGGTACCCATACGGGACCGGGCGCATCGGCCGTGTTTATGTACAGGATGTGATATGATGATGACGCTGGATCAAATTTCTGTTCGGCAAATCAAAGGCGTGAGCGCTCCTAAGGAACAGGAGCTTCACGCCTTTGACGTGAGAACGGTTGCGGATTTACTGGATTATTTTCCATTTCGTTATGAGGATTACCGCATTCGCGAGCTGACCGACGTAAAGGAAGGCGAGAAGGTCACGGTGCTCGGGCATGTGCGGGGCGTCCCCCTCTTGCAGCGCTATGGCAAGAGCAAGTCGAGGCTCACCTGCAAGGTGGAAGTGGGGCAATGGCTGGTTACAGCTGTATGGTTTAACCGTCATTTCCTGCAGGACCAGCTGGTCATCGGGCGGGAAATTATGCTCACCGGCAAATGGGAGCAGCAGCGCCTGCAAATGACGATATCGGACTCGGAATTTCCAGGCAGCGGCGGCGCGGCTAAGTCGGGAACGCTGCAGCCGGTTTATTCGGTCGGCGGAAGCATTACGCAGCCGTGGATGCGCAAGACGGTGCGGCAAGCTCTGACGCAGTACGGGACGATGATCGAAGAGATGCTGCCGCATGAGCTGGTACGCCAGCATGATCTAATGGCAAGGCGAGATGCGGTTCAGCGCATTCATTTGCCGGATGATACAAAGGAAGGACAAGCTGCCCGCGATCGGTTGGTTTATGAGGAGCTGTTTCTTTTTCAGCTGAAGCTGCAGGCTTATCGGGCGCTTAATCGCAAGCGCAATGACGGCATTGCGCATCAGATCGAGAGCGAGACGATTCGCCAGTTTGCCGCGACTCTACCGTTCGAGCTGACCGATGCGCAGAAGAAGGTCGTCAATGAAATTTGCGTCGATATGAGAAGGCCGTCCTGCATGAATCGCCTGCTTCAAGGCGATGTTGGCTCCGGCAAAACGGTAGTCGCAGCCATCGCTCTGTACGTAGCGGTTAAATCAGGCCATCAAGGGGCGCTCATGGTGCCGACCGAAATTTTGGCGGATCAGCATATGCGCTCGTTAACGAGAATGTTTGCCGATCTTGGCATTCAGGTTGCCCTTCTTACAGGCAGCCTTACGGAGAAGAAACGAAGAGACGTGCTTGCCGGGCTGCAGATGGGAATCATCGACATTGTAGTCGGCACGCATGCCCTTATTCAAGATGATGTTTTCTTTCGGAGCCTGGGGCTAGTCGTTGTCGATGAGCAGCATCGCTTCGGCGTAAATCAGCGCAGCGTGCTGCGCCGCAAAGGAATGAATCCGGACGTGCTGACGATGACGGCCACCCCTATTCCAAGAACGATGGCGATTACGGCTTTTGGGGATATGGATGTGTCGACGATCCGCGAGCGCCCGCATGGCCGCAAGCCGATCAAAACGTATTGGGTGAAGCACAGCATGATGGAGCGCGTGCTCGGCTTTATTCGCAAAGAGGTTAGCAAGGGCAGACAAGCCTATATCATTTGCCCGCTGATTGAAGAATCGGAGAAGCTTGATGTGCAAAATGCAATTGACCTGTACGTGCAAACCCAGCAATCGTTTCCCGATTTGCGCGTGGGGCTGCTGCACGGACGGCTTTCAGCTGCCGAGAAGGAAACGGTAATGGGCGCTTTCGGCGCGAACGAGACGCATGTGCTTGTCGCGACGACGGTTGTCGAGGTAGGCGTCGACGTTCCGAACGCGACGCTTATGATCATTATGGACGCCGAGCGGTTTGGCTTGTCTCAGCTGCATCAGCTTAGAGGCCGGGTTGGCCGGGGCGAGCATCAATCACATTGTATACTCGTTGCCGATCCCAAATCGGAAACCGGAAAAGAGCGGATGAAGGTGATGACCGACACGGATGACGGCTTTGAGGTGTCGAGGCGCGATCTTGAAATTCGGGGCCCCGGCGACTTCTTTGGGACGAAGCAGAGCGGCTTGCCGGAGTTCCGCTTGGCGGATATGGTTGCCGACTATGAGGTGCTGGAGATTGCTAGGGACGATGCCGCTGAATTAACAGGGCGTGACGATTTTTGGTCGAATGAGTCCTATGCCAGATTGCGCAGCGTATTGCAGAAGGATCAATTTTTTCAAGGAGAACAGCTGGACTAGGCAATAATTACCTTCAAACGGCATATAGATTAAAGATGTAATCGGATTGCCGGATGGAGGTGTCAGGGCAGTGAGTTACCAAAACTATGGAATTCGGCCGCAGCTGGTCGAGCGCGTTAAATACAAAATGAAAAACCCTGTCGTGAAGGACAAAATTAGGCAACTGCTGGGCAATGTAACGAAGTATGATTTGCAGGACCGGCCAAAGGTGAGGAAGCTTGTGAAAGCGGCGGCCGTTATTTTGCAGGAACAGCTTACGGATACGCAGGAGGACCAGATCGTCGCCTTCGTGATGGGGCAAAAAATCGATCCCAACAACACGTTTCATCTGTTGAAGCTGTGGGGAATGTTTCGCTGACCGCTTAAGGTCAGCGATTTTTTTTTTGTTATCAGCAGAGTCGCAGCTTCCTTCTCTGCACTTACCACAGCTCTAGCTGCTCGTCCACTTTACATGGCTCGATTAACGCAGACTCGTCGTTGCGGACGCTTCCAACGGCTGTTGAAACGGGATAAGCCTCGAGCTCATGCGCCGAGTAGGGCTGCAGGAGCGGCGTGATCGCACTAACGTCCGTCACCGCGCGGTTCAGCCAAAGCTGCTCATCCTCCGGACGCAAAATGACCGGCATCCGGTCGTGAATCGGCGCAACGAGCTCGTTCGGCGTTGTGGTTAATATCGTGCAGCTATTTATTTTGGTCCCGTCAGGCGAGAGCCACGTCTCATAAAGTCCTGCCATGCTGAAAATAGAGCGGCTCTTCAGCACGATGCGCATCGGCTGCTTGCCACTCGCCGTCGTTCTCCACTCGTAGAAGCCGTCTGCCGGGATGATGCATCGCTTGTGGCGCAGCGGCTTCTGGAAGGCAGGCTTGCTCGCTGCCGTCTCCGAGCGCGCGTTAAGCATTTGGAAGCCGATCTTCGGGTCATCAGCCCATGGCGGCACAAGTCCCCATTTGAGCTCGCCGAGCCGGTTGCTGTGTCCGTCGTTAATGATTGACAGCACCTGCTGGCTTGGAGCTACGTTATATTTTGGACGGTGGAACGGCACCATCGTCTCCTCGATCATATATCTGACCATCAGCTCTTCCAGCGTAACGGTGAGCGTATATCTTCCGCACATGACTCTCTCCCTCTTTCCTTTCGCATGCTCTTATTATACATCTTGGGAAACGGCAGCGCATATGTTGCTTACACGGTATGACATGCGGCACAGTGGCAGATACTGGTTCATATAGACTTGCAGCTTTATATCAACTCCTACATAGCCAATGATTTGAACAAGGAGCGCTGACGATGGGCAATAAAAATGGATTACGGACATATCGCCGCTCAATCGGCTACTGGCTGCGCCAGCTGCTCGCGCTTCCCGGCGCGGCGTTTGAGTACGCGATCGGGAAATGGGGCGCGATGAATGCCTCGCAAGCGATGATGGCAGAGGCGGCTCCGCTGCAATTATCATCTGCTGCCGTTGCGAAGCTCATGTACGCATGGTCAAAGCCCGCCGTATTGCCTGCGGCTGGGCCATCGGGCAGCTGGAGCATGGAGGAGCTAGCGCTTATTGATCGAATCCGCTCGGAGACGGCTGCCAGCAACCGCAATAATGTAACGCGAACCGAGGCATACCGCAGCGTGTATTTTCGCATGCCGGAGCTGCACTGGGCGTTTCTTGCCCATATGGTGTCGCGCAACGGCGGCTGGAACATGACGGATTTGCAAGGGGAGTGGCTGCCATTGCTGCTGACGCCCGAGCAGCGGGAGGCGGTGTTCCGTTTTTTGGAGCAGGCGAACGCTTTGATCTTTCAGGATGCTTATCCGCAGCTGCTGCTGTACGAATGGAGCCGGCGCGAGGGCAGGAGCCTGTTCCATCTGCTGCCTGCTTTTGGCGTATCGGCTTTTATGGCACCGGTTTGGAAGCAGTTCTGGCGTGACCGCGACCCCGTGCCGCTAACGATTGCGCTAATCGTAAACGAGCAGCATTATATCGAGCAGCGTGTCGTGCAGCAGCCTTATTTTCGCGAAAAGGTGCTTCATACGCTGTTTTTTGGACTGCAATCGCTGCTGCAATTGAACGGCGTGATTTTTCCTTATGGGAATGGGCAAGGAAAAGGCGATGAAGCCGAAGTGCTGAGGCTCTCCGGGCTCATCTTGGAGAGCTTCGAAAATTTGCATGAGCGAATTGAATTCGGCAAGCGTCTTTATGCGCTGCTGTTTGGCATCCCCCGTGTGCATGACGGTGCTAAATGTTTTGCGGGAGCGGTTAAGCATAGCGGCTCGCGTGCCGACTATGCGCCCCATATGTTCGCTCGCGTTCGCAAGGGGCCGCCGCAGCGCGTCTATGTGGAGCGCCTCCTTGGCGGGCGGCTGAGGCCTGGAGCGGAACCGATCTACAGTCCGGAGCTTGGCTCGGCGTGGGGCGACCAGCCGGTTGGGCCGCCTGAGCTTGGCGATTGGTTTAAGTCGGCAGACGATATCGCGCCTTATTTTGAGAAGCTGCCGCTGCCGCATTCCTTTGAGATTACGAATGAATACGGGCTTATGCTTAATAAGATTGAGCTGGCTGTCCTTGCGATGCAGCGGGGGAAATAAAACGGCGGAACGAATGGCATGCGCTATTGAGTCTAATATTGAATTTTATTCAGCTATCGATCGTCACATAGAACAAGGAGCTGCCCAGCCTTCGCGCTTGGCAGCTCCTTGTTTTGAATGAATGGTTTAGAGACATTATTCCTCGGCTGCGGCGCCCTCGATATCCCGAATCGAGAACCATTCGCCATCGACCATAAAGCGGCCTTTCAGCTGATCGACCCGATCGACGATGCCGACGACGGTCAACTCCTCCAGCGGATGGAACAGGCGAAGCGTGATGGAGTGGCGCTGCTGCAGCGATTCGTTCACGAAGCGGGCTACATTTTCCCACTCCTGCTCGTCAAGCTCTACGCGCTCCCGCTGCCTGAGTGATTTCTCATGCTCATTAATCGCGACCTTGTGCTCGGGCAGCATCATGCGGCTCGACTCCCAAAGCCCGTTGCCTTCAAGTTTCTTTCTCATTTGTAATGTCCTCCGATCTTCTCCGAGCGATGCAGCGCTTGCCCAGCGGGAGAGACGGATACGGCTCTTAAAATAACGGCGTCCCCGTACTTCTTCTTCAAGGCATCCGTCGCCCTCTCAAGCGCCATCGTCTTCTCGCGGTCTGGGTCAAACAGCGAGAGCTGATACTCGTCATCCTGCGAAAATTGCGACAGGCTGATGCCGATCTTTCTTACGGGGTAGCCGTCCCAGTGCCGCAGCACCAGCTGCACCGCGGCGCGGTAAACCTGGTTGGTGACGTTGGTCGGATCGTCCATTTTCATTTGGCGGCTAAAGCCGGTCGGGCGGTCATAGTCGGCTCCCATCAATCCCACAGACACGACATGCCCCATATAGCCTTTGCCGCGGCAGCGCTGGCACACAAGCTCCGTCAGCTCAAGCAGCACAACCTTGATTTCCTCCAGCTTGCCGTAGTCCCGGGGCAGCGTCATCATATGCCCAACCGCCTTCGGGGCAACCTGATGCGTTCCCGGCGTAACGGGGCTGTCATCGATGCCGTTGGCAATACGCCAGTACAGCTCGGCGTTAATGTCGGAGTTTTTGCCGAATTTGCGGCGCATCATCAGCTTCAGCTTATCCAGCGGCGTTGCCGCTAGCTTGCCGATCGTATCGAGCCCCATCGCATTAAAATGGCGCGTCATACGGCTGCCGACCATGAACATTTTGGCGGTGGGCAGCGTCCATAGCGTATCTTGAAGCTTATCCTTCGAGAGGATGTAAATGCCCGATTCGTTTTTCTTTGCATAGTTGTCGCAGGCCGTCTTCGCCAAAATTTTATTTTCCGCGATGCCAAAGCGGGTGTATATGCCAAGCTCCGCCAAAATGCGAGTCTGGATATGATGCGCCAGCTCCTCCGCCGACCCATACAGATGCAGCGAGCCTGTCACATCGAGAAACTGCTCATCGATCGAATAAGGCTCGACGAGGTCGGTATACGACTGATAAATGCGCGTAATAGTCATGGAAATATCGATATACAGCTGCATGCGCGGTCTAATGATTACCAAATTCGGACACTTCGCAAGCGAATCGCCGAGTCTCTCCGCAGTGGTTACTCCAAATGACTTGGCGATCGGGCAGGCGGCGAGAATGATGCCGGAACGGCGTTCGGGATCGCCCGCCACGACAACCGGCAAATCGCGGTACTCGGGATGCTCCGCCTTCTCCACCGACGCATAAAACGATTGGCAATCCGCGAGCATGATGGCTTTATTAAGAGACATTTCGGCTCACCAGCTCTGCCGCTAATATATTTGCCGCAAGAAAGACGCGCTGTGCGCCCGAGTCGATGCAAAAGGCTCTAACGTAGCCGTTTCTCACCGATAGGACTCGAATTCTTCGTTTCGTAAACTTGCCTTTTTTGCTCATATAAATCACATCAACGACACAACCGATTACGCTGAACCATTTTTCTAATGTCATGATGTATCCCTCCAAGATAAGAACGTTTGTTCTTATTATATACAGAACATTCGTTCTTATACTAGTGGTTTTTTGTGGATGTTTTTTACAAAGACTGGCACGTTCCTCTGGCGATAGGTGACGTTTGGAATAGCGGCGTACATATTTAAATCCATATTGCGCCAAAATAGAAGCAACATGGAAATGAAAGGTGCCGTTATGAACAAACAAAATGCAGAGACGTTAACGCCGTTTAGTCCATCGCTGCATGCGAATCTGGAAACGATCCGCGATCGGTTCGGCGGAAGCTCGGATATTGTGATCCGCATGTTTCGCAGCGATGCGGCCCCCGATCGCGAAATCGCGATTATATATGTGGATGGAATCGTGGATTCGGAGACGATTAACGAAAGCGTCATGGAGCCGTTAATGTCGATGAAGCTGCCGGACCATGTATTCGTGAAGGGCGGCAAGCTGCTGGAGGCGCTTCGCAGCTGCATCGTGTCAATCGGATCGGTACAGGATATTCGTTCGTTGGAGCAAGCGCTCCAGTATATGACGGACGGGCTATGCGTCATTATGGCAGACGGGAGCGCTGCGGCATTAACTGCGGATGTCGGCGGAGGCGAGGAGCGCAGCGTTACGATTCCGCAGACCCAAACGGTTATTCGGGGGCCGCAGCATGGCTTTGTCGAAAGCATTCGAACGAATATCAGTTTAATTCGGCGCATCATTCGTTCTTCGGACCTGCATGTGCAGGTGCATAAGATCGGCCGTCAGACGCATACGAACGTGGGCGTGCTCTATTTGCACGGCGTAGCGGACGAAGGGATCGTTAAGGAGGTTTACCGCAGGCTGGCGGCAATCGAAATAGACGGCGTGCTGGAGAGCGGATATATTGAGGAGTTTATTCAGGACGAGACCTTCACGCTTTTTCCGACGCTGCTGAATTCAGAGCGTCCCGATACGGTTGCAGCCGCGCTGCTTGAAGGCAGAGTGGTGGTCATGGTCGACGGATCGCCGATGGCGTTGATGGCGCCAACGACTTTTTTTACCTTTTTCCAGTCGCCTGAGGATTATTACCAGAGATTCGATATTGCGACGTTCGTACGCATGATCCGTTATGGCGCGTATGTGATTTCGATTCTGCTGCCTGCCCTATATATCGCAGTGACGACCTATCATCAGGAGATGCTTCCGACTACGCTGCTTATTAGTCTAGCGGCGCAGCGGGAAGGCATTCCGTTTCCAGGCTTGCTCGAGGCGCTTCTCATGGAGGTTACGTTCGAGGTACTGCGCGAGGCGGGACTTCGGATGCCGCGGGCTATCGGCCCGGCGATCTCAATCGTTGGCGCTCTCGTGCTCGGCCAGTCTGCCGTGCAGGCGGGCATCGTATCGGCGGGCATGGTCATCGTGGTATCCTTCACGGCTATTTCCAATTTCGTTATGCCTGAGTTCAATATGGCGGCAACCTCACGCATTATCCGGTTCGCCTTCATGATTATGGCAGGCATTTTCGGCTTCTTCGGCATATTCATATCCGTGCTGATTATGCTTATTCATCTCGCATCGCTGCGCTCTTTCGGGGTGCCGTACATGTCTCCGATCGCGCCAGGGCCAACCAAGCAAGGGATATGGAGAGACGTGTTCGTGAGGCTGCCCTGGTGGGCAATTGTGCTTCGTCCTCTTGATTTGAACCTGCGCAATCCGAAGCGGCGCCCGAACGGAAAAAAACCGCCGGCACAGCGACACTCCGGCAAACCGTAAAGAAAGGGAGGAACGGCAATGACTAAATGGAAGCTGCTGCTGCCGCTGATTGTGTGCTTGCTGGCTGCCGGCTGCTGGAATCGGGTAGAGCTCAATGATATTGCCGTAATTTCCGCAACCGGAGTGGATTGGAAGGACGGGAACTGGGTGCTGACGTATCAGGTTGTCATTCCGCAAGCCATTTCCAGCCAGAGCGCTTCAAGCAACTCGGCGTCGGTAAACGTGTTTTCCACGAAGGGCGAGAGCTTCCGCAGCGCAGTCAGCAAAGCGAGCCAGGAAACGTCGCGTCGCCTTTACTTCTCGCATACTCAAATCATCATTATTGGGCAGGAAGCTGCCCGCAAGGGGCTGGGGCCGCTGCTCGACACGTATCTTCGCAATCATGATTCCCGCGAGACGGTGAGCGTGTACTTGTCGAAGGGGAGCGCGCGCCGAATGCTCGAGCAGCTCATTCCGCTTGAGAAAATACCCGCTTCAGCCATTCAGCGCATGATCACAAACGAGGAGCTGAACAGCTCGATCTTCCGTCAAATGACGGTGCATCAAGTGATGATGGACTTGCTGGGCACCACCCATGCTACAGGACTGCCGGGATTGGTCGTGGCAGGGACTACCGAGAGCATGGATACGGTTGGAAAGCTCTCGCGCACCAACACGCCGTCTAAGGTCAGGTTATATGATTTGGGATTGATTGCAGGCGACAAGCTGGTAGGCTGGATTAACAATGAAGAAAGCCAAGGCGTGATGTGGCTTGCAGATCATGTGAAAAAAGCGACGATCCCCTTTGCATGCGCGGCGGATGGGGAAGGACAGAAGAACTCGACTATCCGGATTACGCATGCAAAAACCAAGCTGCGTCCAGAGCTGTCAAACGGCAAGTGGATCATGCATGTGAATGTGAGCTCGGAAGGGACGCTGATGGAATACAACTGCGCGGGCGAGCTTGCGAAGCCGCGGCAGGTCGATCAGGTCGAGCGGCTCATTGAACGGGAGATTGCTTCGATTATGGAGAAAGGCTGGAAGGCCGTCCGCAAGCACCGGGCTGATGTGCTGGGCTTCGGCAATGTGATTCATGAAAGGTATCCGAAGCAGTGGTCGAAGTCGCGAGAGAACTGGATGGAAATTTTCCCTAACACGGAAGTGAAAATTGCGGTAGAGGTTAAGCTTCTATCGACAGGCATGAGCGGAAGCGGCTTTAAGAAGGAGCAGAAGAAGAAGGAAAGCTCATAATCGGAAAGGAGACCGTATGCAGCAGATCGGGAAAAATCAGCTTTCAATTTTGATCATCGTATTTTTGATCGGCAGCACGCCATTGTTCGAGCTTGGCATCAAGGCGAAGCAGGACGCATGGATGGCGATGACGCTGGCTGCGTTAGCCGGCCTGCTGCTTACAGTTATTTATGTCCGCATACAGAAGCGCTCTCCCGAATCGGAGCTTGCCGAGCTTTACATCATGCATTTTGGAAAATGGATCGGCGGCTTTGTTGGCCTTATGCACGCGCTCTGGTTTGCGTACGAATCGATGCGCAACGTAAGGGATGTCGGCGAGCTCACGATGATGGCGCTGCTTTCTTTTACGCCGAAGTGGATTGTCATGCTGCTCATTTTGAGCGCTGCAGCTTATACCGTAAGCAAGGGACTTGAAGTGTTTGTCCGCGTCGTACAGCTGTTGTTTCCTATAGCAGCGCTTAGCTACATGGGCATTATTTTATTTCTGTTCATTGCCAGGTTGCCGCATATCTCGCACCTGTTTCCGCTCCTCGAGAATGGAATTGGGCCTGTAGTAAAGGCGGCATTTCCGGATTTATTGTCTTTTCCCTTTGGGCAGACGATTATTTTTTTCGTTTTCTGGAAGCATGTCAGCGAGAAAAAAATTATCGGACGCGTCTCCTATTTATCTTTTATAGGGGTTTCGATGTTTCTTATCTTTATGAATGCGCTCACGATTTGCGTTCTTGGACCGGAGATAGCTGCGCTTACGGCGCTGCCTCTGCTTGAGGTTGTGCAGTTGATCAGGCTGGCCAACTTTCTGGAGCGGCTTGACGTCATTGTAACGCTGCTCTTGTTTATAGGGCTTTATGTGAAAATGACCGCGCTATATATGGCTTCGGTATTCACGTTTAACGTCATAACCGGCATTGCCTATCGCTATTGCGTGATGCCGATTGGCATCATCATCTACGCCGCTTCGTTTTTGGAGAGAAATAATACGATGCATATATGGATCGGCCTTGATATTACGCTGAAGGTTGCCCCGATATTTCAGGTTTTGCTGCCGCTGCTTATGCTTATCGTAGGCATACGAAAAAAATATAAAGCGGCAGCGTAGCGGCAATTGATGAAGGGCATTTCTCACAGAAACGGCAGCCCCGACATATTTTATGGATACAGATCGAAATATGAGCATAGGAAACGGCTTATATTTCATCGCGATACGAGCATTGCCGCCGACGGACTGCGTAAGCCGTTTACGCTTGCTTGAGGGGGATACGCGTGAGCGATGCCATTAGGAGCACGACAAGCATTATTCTCGTTACCTACAATAAGCTTGATTACACGAAGCAATGCGTGGAGAGCATTCGCAGGCATACGCAGAAAGGCTGCTATGAGCTGATTATTGTAGATAACGGATCGACGGATGGTACGGTGGATTGGGCAACAAACGAAAGCGACATCATCGTCATCGACAACGGCAGCAATGCAGGGTTTCCGAAGGGCTGCAATCAAGGGCTCGCAGCAGCCTCCGGCGAGCTGCTTATGCTGCTAAATAACGATACGATCGTCACGCCAGGCTGGCTTGACGGCTTAAAGCGCTGCTTGCTCAGCGATGAGCGAATTGGTGCGGTAGGCCCGGTAACGAACTCAGCGTCATACTGGACGACGATTCCGGTCACGTACAAAACGATAGAGGAGATGGAGCTGTTCGCTTCCGCGCTGCATGCGATTCCCGACAAAACGAGGTGGGAGGAGCGCGTGAAGCTGGTTGGCTACTGCCTGCTTATGAAGCGGGAGGCTTGGGAGCGGGTCGGGCCGTTTGACGAGTGTTTCGGCATCGGCAACTTTGAGGATGATGACTACTGCTTGCGGCTGCGGATGGCAGGTTACCGGCTGCTGCTATGCGGAGATACGTTCATCCATCATTTCGGCAGCGTCTCCTTCAGCTCCGAGCCGGAGCTCTTCCGGCAAACTTTTAATAATAATGCGAATGTTTTTAGAGTAAAGTGGGGCTTTGATCCAGGCGAGGCGACGTATATACGAATGGATTTTAGTACCGTCATACAGCGGGAGTCCCATGAATACAGGCGCGAGGACAGCTCCATCCTGGAAATCGGGTGCGGCTGCGGGGCAACGATCCTTCATTTGCTAAAGCAGTTTCCAGCTGCCAAATGGTACGGCGTCGAGCGTAATGAGCTTGCGGCGAGAGTTGCCGAGGCGTCAGGAATTACGGTGTTCCGCTCGAACGAGCCGGAGGACTGGACATTGCCCGCCGAAGGGCTGGACGGGATTCTGATCGGAGATGCGCATGCCTATGGAACGCCGCAGTCCATGAAGCGGCTGGTCAGCCTGTTAAGGCCGGGAGGCTGGATCATCGGCTGCTTCGCGAATCGTTATTATTTTGAAAATATTAGGCAATATCTAGACCCAACAAATGTGAAGGCGCAGCGCCAAGCCGCCATTCAGTATACGAAGCAGCAGGTCAATCAGCTGTTCACGCAGTCAGGCTTTGCTTATGTGAAGGTGACGCTCGCGGAGCATAAACCGCAGGAGCACCTTGACTATATCAGGCTGCTGGAGCAAGTAACGAACGAAATGATTTCAGATGAGCTTACTGCCGCATATCTGCTCGTATACGGCCGTGTTGCATCTTCCGTTCAGGAGCAGGAGCCAGAGGCGGTTGTAACACCGGCCGAGCCAGGGCGCGTCCATGACAGGGAGGGTAAATCGCTGGAAGACGTTAACGTGCAGAAGATTGAACCGGCAGCAGCCCTCAAGGCAATGAAGCGGGAAATGCCTTCACCAGAGCGGCAGGAGCTATTAAAAGAGCAAAACGACGTACAGTTTACCGGCGAGCGGCTGGTTGTGAATCAGGCGGTTAAGCAAAGCTACAACAGCGTTTATCATGAGCATATGAGACGTTATGAATTTGCCGGTACGCGGGTAAATGGACTGCGCGTTCTGGATGCCGCATGCGGAGCAGGTTACGGAAGCGCGATGCTGAAGCAGGCGGGTGCTGCCGAGGTGATAGGCATTGACGTTGACCGTGTGTCGCTTGAGCTTGCGGAGCGGGACTATGGCAGCGGCGGCGTGTCGTTTGTGAAGGGCGATGTGCTGCGGCTGCCCTTTGAGGATGAAGCCTTCGATGCGGTTGTCTCCTTCGAGACGATCGAGCATGTCGCTTCGGGAGCGGACTTTATTAAGGAGACGGCTAGGGTGCTAAAGGCTGGCGGATTGTTTATCGTATCGACGCCGAACCGCACCGTGACGAACACGCATATTTATTTTGAGGAGCGGCCTTTTAACGAGCATCATCGCTTTGAGTACCGCACGGCAGAGCTGATCGGCGAGCTTGTCCAGCACTACGCGGTCGAGGCTGTGTATGGGCAAAATGCGTTCGATGATTCCCTGTTTCCGGCAATGCGCTGGCTGCGGCAGACGAACGGCATCGCGCCGGGCCGGGGCAAGGAGCATAAGCGAGCTTGGACGCCGGATGAGCTGATTCCGCTTCATTTGCTTAAGAGTGCCGAGCCTATGTATGTGGTGGCGCTATGCCGGAAGACGAAGGGTTTGCAGGCTTGATGATAATCATTTTCAAAAAAAGAGTAGCATTATGATTGGGTTTTGCTATACAATTGAAAGTATTGACGAACCGAATATGTTCCGGGGAGCTGGTTAGGCCGGCTGAGAGGGAATTATCTGTACAATTCCGACCCGTTAAACCTGATCTGGATAATGCCAGCGTAGGGACAGAAGCTCTGTTTATTCAGCAAGCCTGATCTTAGCGATCAAGCCTTTGCTGCTTCAAACAGCTGCACAGCCAATCACATGGCGTCCTCCGGATTAGGGGGACGCTTTTTTTAATTGTTGCCAACCGGACACTGATGCGGACTCGTCATTTTACACAAATAGAAGCAGTGAGAGGGGAACAAACACATCATGAATCAGAAGAAAACGGGTCGCCAATCATGGAGAATAGTAGCGGCTATGCTCGTATTCGTCATGGCGCTGGCAGGCTGCGGCACAAACAACAACGCGCCGGAAGCGAGCAAGCCGCCGCAAGAGCAAGAGGGAGCAGCGGACAAGCCGCTGGAGAAGGTGCAGGTTGTACTGGACTGGACGCCTAACACGAATCATACCGGACTTTATGTAGCAAGAGATAAAGGTTTTTTCAAGGAGCAGGGGCTTGACGTTGAAATTATTCAGCCTGGCCAAAGCGGCGCCGATCAAATGGTAGCCTCGGGCAATGTGCAGTTCGGCGTAAGCTATCAAGAATCGATTACCATGGCTCGGATCGCAGGCGTTCCGCTCGTGTCGATTGCAGCGGTCATTCAGCATAACACTTCAGGCTTCGCTTCTCCGGTTGCGAAAGGCATTGACTCGCCGGAGAAATTCGAAGGCAAAACCTATGGCGGCTGGGGCGCTCCTGTCGAGGAGGCGGTCATTCAATCGCTAATGCAGGAGAAGGGCGCGGATGTCAGCAAAGTAAACCTGATCAGCATCGGCGACAGCGATTTCTTCACGGCGGTTAAGCGCGATATTGATTTTGCATGGATTTATTATGCTTGGACAGGTGTGGAAGCAGAGCTTCGCGGCGAAAAAATCAACATGGTTTATTTGACCGATTACAGCGACAAACTGGATTATTATACGCCGGTGCTGACGACAAGCGAGAAGATGATTAAAGAGAAGCCGGAGCTTGTTAAGGCATTCACGGCTGCGGCGGCAAAAGGTTACCAATACGCGATCGGCAATCCGGAGGATGCGGCAGAGATTTTGATTAAAGCGGAGCCGGATTTGAACGCGGATCTCGTGCGCGCAAGCCAAAAATGGCTAAGCCCGAAATATCAGGACGACGCGCCGCGTTGGGGCGAGCAAAAGCTTAGCGTATGGGAAAATTACGCGAGCTGGATGTTCGAGCACAAGCTGCTGGAGAAAGAGCTTGAAGCGGACAAAGCCTTTACGAACGAATTTTTGCCGGAATAAAGGAACATAGGGAGGCGGCAGCATCTGCCGCCTTGCGCCAACATCGATGAGAAAGAAGGAATTCTAATGGCAAACGCATTAGTAAGCATTCAAATCCTGCCGACTACGCCGGGTGGCGAGAGTGTTATCCCTTACGTGGACCGGGCAATCGAGATCATCAAAGCAGCGGGTGTACCGTACCGCGTAGCGCCGCTTGAAACGACGATGGAGGGCGAGCTCAGCCATCTGCTTGGCGTAGTGCAGTCGATGAGCGAAGCGATGACGGAGATGGGCTGTCCATCTGTCATTTCACAAATCAAAATTTACTACAATCCGGCTAATGGCGCCTCGATGGGCAGGCTGCTCGAGAAATATCCAGATGGGCAATAAGAGAACGCTTTGGTCCCAAACCTGGCCGCCATCAGCAGTGCTTATCGCGCTAATTGCTTGCTGGCAGGCAGCAACCGCGCTTGGGTTGTTCCAAGAGTGGCTGATTCCGTCTCCTATCTCAATCGTTCAAGAAGCAATCGATATTTGGCCAAGGCTAATGATGCATACAGAAGCGACGGTGCAGCTTACGCTAATCGGCTTCGTGGGGGGATCGGCGGTGGGCTTCGTGCTCGCCGCTTTGCTGCATTTAATTCCCGGCGTACGTACGGCGGTATACCCTTTGCTCGTTTTGACGCAAAACGTACCCGTTATAGCGATTGCGCCTATTTTGACGATGCTGCTCGGCTGGGGTTTGCTGCCGAAGGCGCTGCTTGTCATTATGGTATGTTTTTTCCCAATAACGGTTGCGATGCTGGGCGGCTTAATGAACACCGACGCGCAGCTGCGCAACTATTTGCAAATGATCGGGATTCGCAAGTGGCAGCTATTTTGGCGATTGGAGCTGCCGCACGCCATTGTCCATCTGTTTTCCGGATTAAAAATCGCGGCCTCCTACAGCGTGCTCAGCGCGGTTGTAGCCGAATGGCTCGGTACGAATAAAGGACTGGGCTCGTTTATGCTCATTTCGTCCAAAGGTTTTATGCCCGATCGCGTGTTCGCGGCGGTCATCATTATCGTTGCGCTTAGCCTGACGTTATTTGGTCTAGTCACTTTGGCGGAGCGTCTTGTCATTCGTTGGCGCCCTAAGAAAGAGGTGAGGTAGCGAATGAGCAATATAGATGAGAATCTGCAGGCGACGTTGCAGGTGCAGGGCATCCGCAAGCGATTTGGGCAAGGCGCCTCGAGCAAAGAGGTGCTGGCGGGCTTATCGTTTTCCGTAGCGGATGGGGAATTCGTCTCCATTATAGGACCCTCTGGCAGCGGAAAAACGACCTTGTTTCAAGTGATTGGCGGCCTTGAGCGGCCATCGGAAGGCGAGATATGTATCGACGGCAAGCAAACGACCGGCGAGCGGGGACATATTTCATATATGCCGCAGCAATCTTCACTGCTCCACTGGCAAACCGTTGCCGGCAACATTGAGCTGTCGCTTACGATCTCAGGCGTTGACCGAAAATCGGCGAAGGAGAAAACAAAAGAGTGGCTGGAGCGGATTGGGCTGCATGAATATGCGAATTCCTATCCGCATGTGTTGTCCGGCGGCATGCAGCAGCGTGTTTCCTTTCTTCGGGCTTTGCTTGCGCCGCAGAATTTGATGCTGCTCGATGAGCCGTTTGGCGCCTTGGATGCATTGACGCGGCAGCAAATGCAGCAGTGGCTCATGTCGATCTGGGAGCATAACCGCAGATCGGTGCTGCTCGTTACGCATAGCATCGAAGAAGCCTTGTATTTGTCCGATCGGATTATCGTGCTGTCCGCTTCGCCTGCCGTAGTGCTCGAGGAATTTCAGGTACCGTTTGAGCGTCCGCGCCATGAAGCATTATGGACAGATCCGGTGTTCAATACGTTGAAGCAGCGTATTTATGAGCTGCTTAAGATTGGCGCGAAGGAGGGGAGCTAACAGGTGGCTGCAGCATTTGGTTGGAACGAGCGTGAGGAGCAATCGGCTTTAAAGACTGCATGGACCGCAGGGTCATGCATAGACGCACATCTCCATGTCGATTTATATGCGGAGGAGGAGCGGGATTCGCTGCTGGAGGACGCCTTCGCGGAAGGCGTTGCAGCTGTGGTTGCCGTCTCGATGCATTTGCAATCCTCGGTGGTGAACCGTGAAATCGCGAATCGCTTTGACGGACGGGTGCATCCGGCCTACGGCTTTCATCCGGAGCAGCCGCTTCCACCCGAAGCGGAGCTGGATGAGCTATTCGCGTGGATTCGGCTTCGCCATGCGGCGGGTGAGAGATTTGCGATCGGCGAGGTTGGATTGCCGTATTATACGCGGTTAGAAGCATCGCAAGCGGGTTTGCCATTTGACGAAAAGCCGTATTTGGAGCTGCTTGAGCGCTTCGCTGCACTTGCCGGTGAGCTCGATCGTCCGATTGTGCTGCATGCGGTATATGAGGATGCGGACAAAGCTTGCGACTTATTAGAGAAGCACGGCGTACGCAGGGCGCACTTTCACTGGTTCAAGGGCAGTGAGGACGTCGTTCGCCGGATGGCTGCCAGCGGCTATATGGTCTCGATTACGCCGGACGTTGCGTACGAGGAAGAGATTCAGCGCCTTGTCGCGCAGTATCGGGTGGAGCAGCTCATGGTTGAAACGGACGGACCGTGGCCGTTCGAAGGGCCTTATGCCGGCCAGCCGACACGCCCAGCGATGGCTGCCGATGCAGCTAAGCATATCGCTCAGATTAAGCAGCTACCCGCTTTACAGGCCGCGGAAATATTGCTTGCCAATACGCGGCGGTTTTACGGACTCTAGTCGTTTAAATTAGGGCTGCCATGCAGAAGGAAAGATTCTGCATGGCGGCCTTTGCTTTTGCTTGCTACAATCGTACCGCTTTGTCCATTGCAATTGCCGCATCCGCCGCATACAAAGATAAGGACAGGGTAACGAGGCGTGCCACGTAGGCAGAAGGGGGTCAGGAGATGGCAAAGCTGACAAAAGAACAATTTATCGAGATATTAGCGCCGATTGTATTGCGGGTTAAGCGAGAAGGATCACCGATGTTTCCATCCGTGCGATTAGCGCAAAATCTTCTTGAAACAGGAGGCGTCATTCATTCTTGGAATAATTTAGGCGGAATAAAGGTTGGCAGCGGGCAGACGAACGCATATTGGCATGGCAAAGCGGTAGTAAAAGGAACCTGGGAAGTTGTCGATGGGCGCAGCTCAAAAACAAAAGCCGCGTTTCGAGCCTATGACAGCGTGTATGATTTTTATAAGGATTTGGATTTGCTGCTGGCAACTCCGAGGTATGAGCGCGTTCGCCGTGCTGTAACGCCGGAGCAGCAGGCTGACATGCTGTTCGCATGCGGCTATGCAACCGATCCCGCATATCCAGCTAAACTAAAATCTATTATTACGCAGTATAATTTGAAAAAATATGATGCTTTAAGCCTTCAGCAGGAGCCAAAGCCGGAGAAGCTCAAGGATGCTGAGCATGTTGATGTTGAATACAAGGACAAGGTTATATCGGATGGTTACCTGCTTAACGGGGTGACTTGGGTGCCTGCAAGGGCGCTTGGCGAAGCGCTTGGCGCAAAGATTAGTTGGACGGGAACGCATGTAACCGTAAATGGCAAAGAGCTAGAATCCATTTTGTCCGAAGCGACGGGTTATGTTCAGGTTCGCGCTCTGGCAGCAGAGCTTGGGCTTGCCGCAAGCTGGGACCCGGCAGCGCGTATTATTTTGCTTACGTAAGAAGAGTCATAAGCTTAGCGTAAAATAAAGCCAGCGGGCAGCCGCTGGCTTGGTTTTTGTACGGATTACTCGAATCTATTAGACCGCTCCGGCTCAACAATCCTTACCAGCGGCCAAATTTGCTGCCAGTTCTTGTTCGCTATACGCGACTCGTAGTGCTTCATCTTCTCATTCGAGCCAGCAAAAAAGGGAGTCGGCTTGACCTCCATATGAATGACATCGTCGATTCCGCAAGGGGCGGCCAGTATAACATTATTATGATGATTAAGCGTAAGTCCGAGCGCTGTAGCGGTCTCTGGAAATTTGGAGATAGCATCAACGGAGGATGTATAAGGCAGCGCATGGTCGATGAGATGCATTCTTGCCTCGTTTTTAACGGACCATGGGACAGTCGGATTCAAGGCTCGAAGCTCGGCTTCAAGCTTCTTCTCGACAGCTTCATCCAGATTGCTGGCATCGAAATAAATGACATCTACGTCCGGTGTGGCTGTCCGCTGCGGATAGCCATGCAGCACGTCCCAAATTTTTGAGCGGATGAAGCCTGCGCATACCCACCAATCCGGCAATTGCAGCATTTTGGCGGCGCTTAATACCTCCATCATCCATTTGTCTTCACGCACTAGCCGAATGATATCTTCTTCATTATGTATGCTCAAGGTTTAACCTCCACCTAAGAAACCGTTTATTTAAAAGCACTGGGCACAACGTAACCGGCATCCTGCCGCGAGCTGCGGGAATGCCGGTTTATGTTGCGCTGCATGGCTTATGCCATTCATTTACCTTTTTTGGATGCGGCCCAGAAAGCGAGTATGATAAGGGGAATGAGAATGTACCAAGGGATAGTAATCGTGCCTCCAACAATAAATGCCAGTGCCATTACGATAATGACACCAAAAATAATGTACAGACAGCCTCTGCCGAATGTTTCCATCGTTAATCGCCTCCTAAAGCTTAGGTTTTGCTCGGCAAAACCTTCTTCGTAAGCAGCCACTTCCAGACAGTATATTCGGTTATAACGTTTTTATGGGTTGTATGGTTCCAATTAATGTGGCGCAGCAGGTGAGGAAGACAAAAAAATGGCCCACATCGCTGTGGGCCGGTGTCCTAGAACTATATATCAACAGTGGGGTTGATGTCTCTTATTATAAAAAGCGAACCTTAACCCAAGATTAAAAATGTTTGTCGGTTTGTTGAAATGAAAGGAGCGGTAATTATTGCCTCTATTCGCTGCTCAGGGAGCCGAAGCGATAATAAACTGCTCCCAAGCGCCGCCGACCGCAGTACGGTTCGCGTACAGCACATTGCCATTGTTCAAATCCGCACATACGAAGAGATTATTTGCAGCAGATTTCAGCGCCACAAGGCCGTTGCCTAAATCCTGCCTATAAAACTTCTCCCATGTCCCAATGAACGAGGCATTCGCGATCAAGCGGCCGCCGTTGTTAAGATCGGCTTGAACATATTTAAGGTTGGTGAGCGAGAGCAGGGAGATCGTGCCGTCTGCGTTATTGATGACCTTAAACCGTTCCCAATCTCCGGCAGTCGTCCGATTGGCGATCAAGGGATTAAGTCCGGCGTTATCCGCGCTCACAAAAGTGCTGTTTGCATTCGCTTTGAGGCTGGACCATGTTGCAGCAACAGGCGCCGCGCCCGTATATTTTTTCACTAAATTTTGAAAGACGGTATTCGAGGTGAAATTGGCGGTTGCGAACTGATTCCATTTGGCTGCGATAGTGGCTGCGCTATCGCTGTTTAAGTTTGGCGCAGGGTTGTTGTTATTGATGTAATAACCCCAGTTGCCTCCGCCCTTGACCTTATAGCTCCAATTCGTCCATGAGGCGTTTAAGCCATTGAGACCGTTCAGCCATTTTTCGTATAAATCATTTTGCCCAAAAGAGAATTCGCCTGCATAAACCGGAACATTCCAGTTTTTTTGGTAAAGCGCCATATCTTTGAGCCATCTATCGATTTCGGAGTTGGTCAAATTCCAGTCGTTATAATCGGTGAATTGATAATGATGGGTTTGATACATGACATTGCTCCAGCCATAAGCAGAAGGAGGGGAGGCAGCAAACCAGTCGAAGAAGGCTGCGATGATGATGACATGGTTAGGGTCCTTAGCGCGAACGGCTTGGTACAGCCTATTGAAGAAATCCATCTTTTGCTTGATTTGAGCCGCGTTCTCGCCCGCTCCCATCGTGACGAGCGGCTCGTTAAGCAGGTCATAGGCGGCGACGGTCGGGTTATTGTTATAACGGGTTGCAAGCCGCTCCCAAATTTGAACGGTCCAGTTCTGATACGTGGCGTTTGTCCACATTTGGTTCGAGTTTTCTTGGCCGCAGGAATGCCAAGGGCATGCCGCGCCTGGAGCTCCATGGAGGTCTAAAATGACGTAGAGGTTGCGGTTGCCAGCCTGCGTAATAAGCCAGTCCAGCTTGCGGAACGTAATCGAATCCGGCTTCATCGTCCCGTTCGTATACATAAAGTCCTCCCAGTAGAGAGGGACGCGGACGACGTTCATGCCCATATTTTTAATCATATCAAGGTCGCTTGCTTGAATCCATGTGTCTTGGTAGCCGTTAATCAACGTTTGAGCGTCCGCTTCACCGAACCGGTTAATGAGTGTCCGCCGAATCGTGTATTCATCGACAGCGCCAGCAGGCGTCATCCAATCCTCCTGCAGCAGCCAACCGCCGAGATTCGTTCCCCGCAGATTAATGACGGAGCCGGCTCCCCAATTATTTTTAAGCACAGTGCCGCTTGTTTTCAGAAAATCTCCCGATCCAAATGCCGCATTAGCAACAGTTGGCCTCGATACCGAAAACAATAAGCCAAGCAAAAGCGTACTGCAAAGCATGAGAAGCAAACTTTTTTTCAAAATCATCACGCCTCCTCTTTTTTGTACATCGAAGTCATAAGCATCGTCGTTAGCCGCTTATCTGAAAGCGTTTGCAATTTTCGTCAGACTGTTTATCCACTCCTCTTCATACGATCATCATCCCCTCCCAAAGAATAGCATTGTAAACTTTTGCAAAAAAGTACTCATTTTTTCGATTATGTATTCAAATTATGGAAGTTTAATGGAATAAGCATAAAATTGATTCCCATTGCTCGCATAGATCTTTTGAGCTTGAGACAAAATAAAATGCACGAAATAATAAGACAAAGGGGACGAGTACATGAAGAAGTTTTGGACGGTTTTTGCTGTAGTTGCATGCTTAACATTCGTAATGGCTGTACCCGCTTTTGCAGATAACATGAAGTCTGGTGCAGTGGAGAATTACAGCAATAAAGGCATGGGCAATTCCGTGCCTGATGCTGGTATGCGATACGATATCGATAGAGGTGTCGATAATACGACACGCGCACTCGATGTTAACGACCATTCCAACATACGAGACAACCAGTACCGCACAACAGCTACGGCAACAAAAAAACCGATTAATTGGAGCTGGCTTGGCTTACTCGGCTTGTTTGGATTGATGGGCTTAAGAAGCCGTGACCGCGAGCGTACTTGACGAAGGCTTTCATTAAAGCTGAATGGGAAACGCGTAGAACCCCTGCCACCCAAGGCAGGGGTTTTATTTGTTGGATGCCGCTTTTATTTTTACTGCACATAACGGCCATGCTCAGGTACGGCGATCTCTTTGAATTTTTTCGCAAGCAGCGATAAATTATCTTTGAGCGACTCGCCAAACATCGGTTCCCCGTGCCCGGTAATAGCTAAATAGGGATTGAGATCAGCCAGCTTCTTTACGGATTTCTCAGCGGCTATCCAGTCTGTCGTAAAATATTTTGGCGGACCGCTAATTTCCTGCTCCTGCGTCATCACTTTATAAAGCGATTCCTGCTTAACCGTCACAAATGCGTCTCCGGCAATTAAAGTGCCGTCCTCCTCGCGAAAGAGCGAGATATGGCCGGGCGTGTGACCGGGCGTATGGATGTATTTCCAATCGGGGAGCCCCGGCACAACCCCTTTATCAGGCAGCGCCTTTACGCGGTCATCCAGATTAATGCCGTCATGGGGGAAGTAGGAGGACATCTCCGAAATGAGCCCGCCATGAACCGAGGGGTCTGCGGGAGGATAGTCAGCTTCACCGGTCAAGTAAGGCAGCTCCAGCTTATGTGCGTATACGGGAACGCTCCAGCGCTCAATTAGCTCAATGATCGCACCAACATGATCAAAATGCCCATGCGTCAAAATAATGGCTTTAGGCGGACAGTCGAAACGTTCCTCTGCCTCTTTTATAATTTTTTTCGCCGATCTAGGCATGCCGGCATCTACGAGAAACCAGCCGTCTTGTTTTTTATTCGGATCGCCTATAAAACACACGTTGACGATTTGAATGGGATAGCAATAAATATCAGGCCGATAAGCAAGACCTTCTCCACTAGCAAAAGTGGTTATCGGCAAAAAAGATTGCTCGAATGAGCTCTCCAAGCAAAGCGCCTCCTTTGTCAGTAATGTCCTCTATAAACTGTCCTAATATATGGCGCTTATTCTACTCCCGAGTCGCGGTACGATTCGTATTTATTGGTTTGCTTCGGATTCGCATGGACAAAGAATGAAACATAATCAAATGGCACAAATTAAGGTGCTATATAGACAAGGAGGAGATCAGCAATGTCAAAAAAGGATCAGTTGCCCAAATACCCGGAATCCTACTGGATTGAAACTTCATCCGAGCTTTCATCTTATCCCGCGCTTGAACAAAATCTCGAAACCGATGTTGTTGTCGTCGGCGGCGGTATCTCAGGCATAACAACGGCGTACTTGCTTGCTAAAGAGGGACTTCGCGTCGTGCTCATCGAAGCGGGACGGCTTCTAAACGGAACGACGGCACATACGACGGCTAAAATAACGGCACAGCATGATTTGATCTATGATGAGCTTATCCAGCGCGAAGGAGAAGAGAAAGCAGCCTTATATTACAAAGCTAATCATGAGGCCCTTCAATTCATGAAGCAAACGATTGAGCAAAACGATATCGATTGCGGATTTTCGGTACAAGACGCCTATGTTTATACAAACTCCAACGAATACATAAATAAGCTCGAGAAGGAAATGTCCGCATACGCCGCGCTAGGGATACCAGGAGCTTATTTGGATCAAACTCCGCTGGAATTGCCTGCTAGAGCAGCAGTCGTTATGCATAATCAAGCACAGTTCCATCCGCTACAATATTTGTCCGCCCTCGTGCTTAAGTTTGTAGAAGCGGGAGGGACGATTTACGAAAATACAACTGCCGTGGATGTCGAGCCTGGCGCGCATCCACAGGTTATAACCAGCAAAGGGCGTCGTATGACATGTAAGCATGTTGTGTCCTGCACGCACTTTCCGTTTTATGACGGGCTTGGTTTTTATTTTGCGAGAATGCATGCGGACCGCTCATACGTGCTTGGCGTCCATGTGGAAGACAAATGGTCAGAGGGCATGTATTTGAGCGCGGAGGACCCGAAACGATCCATTCGATATGTCAATACGGCGAAGCACGAGAAATTGCTGCTTATAGGCGGCCAAAGCCATAAGTCGGGGCAAGGGGTCTGTACGATCAATCACTACGAGGAGCTGCGGAAATTCGCGACAAGCCATTTTCGGCTGAAGGAAATTGCGTACCGTTGGTCTGCCCAGGATCTTGCTACAGGCGACAACATACCTTATATCGGCCGAATAACCGCTTCTTCCCCAAATGTTTTCCTCGCAACCGGTTATCGGAAGTGGGGGATGACGAATGGTACGGCGGCTGCGCTGCTCATCAGGGATTTAATCATGGAGAAGGAAAATGTTTATGAGGGTTTATATGCACCATCACGCCCCACTACGTTGGGAGCCCTTAAAAATCTAATCGTAGATAACGCAGATGTAGCCAAGCATCTCATTGCCGGCAAGCTTGAATTGGTGCACAAGCATCCCGAGGATTTGGCTGTGGATGAAGGAAGCGTCGTTAAGCTTCATGGCAAAAGAGCTGGAGCGTATAAGGATTCAGAAGGGAAGCTGTTCCTCGTGGATACGACCTGCACCCATATGGGATGCGAGGTGGAATGGAATAACGGGGATCGCACATGGGATTGTCCATGCCATGGCTCCAGATTTTCATACCGCGGCGAAGTCGTTGATGGGCCTGCTGAAGAACCTTTGAAAACATTGCAGCTCTGAGTGCTGTTAAGTGCTGCTTATTTATGCGCGCAAGAACGAGAAAGGGGAGCCTTTGTGAAAAAAAAGTGGGACTTAGCCGCTTTAGCATCTATTCCTTTAATAATGACGCTCGCTAACTCCATGCTGATTCCTGTACTGCCGCTTATGCAAAAAAAACTGCACATTACTTCTGTGCAATCGAGCTTGATCATTACCGTATACGCGGCAGTTTCTATCCTTTGTATCCCAATCGCAGGGTATTTGTCGGATCGTTTTGGCCGGAAAATCATTATTATAACCGGCCTCTCCATTGCGGCTATCGGAGGATTGGTCTCAGGACTCGCTGCCTGGTTAATGGAGTCGCATGTGTATGCGGTCATCTTAGCCGGCAGGTTTATTCAAGGGGTTGGGGCGGCAGGCGCATTTCCGATCGTTCTTCCTTTAGTAGGAGACATGTTTGAAAGCGAGGAGGAGGTAAGCAGTGGGCTAGGGATGATTGAGACGTCCAATACGTTTGGAAAAGTACTCAGCCCCGTATTAGGCTCGGCGCTCGCGCTGGTCTATTGGTTTCTTCCATTAGCCGTTATTCCGCTGATATCGTTGATTTCCATCATTGGCGTTATTTTTCTTGTGAAGGAGCCTAAGAAAGGCCAGAAGGATAAAGGGGATAATAGCCTCAAAAGTTTTTTCCAATCCATCAAGCGGATACTCGCCGAGAAGGGTCGCTGGCTTTATGCAACGTTTGCGATTGGCGGTATCGCGATGTTTATTATGTTCGGATTCCTATATGAGCTGTCGTCAGTCCTTGAGGACCATTATCAGATCGATGGCATACAAAAGGGACTGCTGCTTGCTATTCCATTAAGCGCCATTTGCCTAGCCTCGTTCATTACTGGGAAAATCGTCGGTGAAAACAAGGGAAGAATGAAGTGGTTTATCGTCATTGGGATGGCCGCTTTAGCGGTCATGATGTTCATTTGCGGGGTTATGAATACGAAAGGGCTTGTTTTTTTGCTTGCCTTCATGTTTGTCAGCGGCGCAGGCATCGGCCTCGCGCTTCCTAGCTTAGACGCGCTAATTACAGAGGGGATCGAAAAGAAAGAGCGAGGCACGATCACCTCGCTCTACAGCAGCACTCGCTTTATAGGGGTAGCAGTTGGTCCTCCGGTGGCGTCGCTGCTTCTGAATAAGGAAGCTTGGTTATTTTATTTGTTTGCCGCGTTTGCCGTTTTTTGCTGTGCGCTAGCTTTGTTTGTCATTAAACCGAGCAAGGAGCAATCGGCCGCCTAATCGGTTTGCTTACTTGTTTTAACTGCATGCGACGCCATCTTTATCCCGGTCCAGCTTCACGCTATAACCAGGGTCGCCTTTATGTAAGGGTGCGGCGCCTGCTTCTTTTGCGGCAGCGCAATTCGCATAATAAACCGTTTCTTCCTTCACCGGCGGCTGCTCGGTTGCTGCGGGTACCACAGCTGCTGCCGAATCACCGACAACAAATAATACCCGTGTGCCGTCCTTCAGTTCTGCGAGTTGATTGCCGATCCAGGAACCTGCTCCGCGATTATCCTTTGGCGAAACGTAAGCGATATGTGCGCCATCCCCGCCTTCCTTGCACATAGCCATCGGCCATTCATCGCGATCAAAGCCTTTTTTGGTGGCAATACCGTTTAATGATGCATCCCGATTAGCATCTGCTCCGTTTCTGTCGATCGTACAGATAGCCGATGCGCCTGCCTTAATCGCTGCTGCAATATGAGCCATCGTCTCCGGGTAACGGTCGGTGGGCAGATGAATCGTTGCATCCACATTTAAATCGTTTTTAGCAGCGTTTGGTTCTAGATTGACTGATAAGGCTCCGCAGCCAGAGAGGATAAGAGATAAGGTCAGCAATGCGGTTAATAACGATTTCATGATGATTCTCCATTTCTTGTGATTTGAAGCCATCATACTACATCTTTAAAAGTTTGGCGAAGGGAATGTGCTTTGTAGAAAGCAGCTTTGCGTAGAAGAAAATACAAAAGGCCCATATGCCGGGCCTCTTGACAAGCTATTTGGAGTAAATCAACTTTGCGCTTGTTTGGAATGTGCATGGAGATAATTTAAGGAGCTATTAATAGCCGCCGCCGAAGACCCCGCAGCTACACGCGATAATGACCAACAAAATGAAAAGGACCAGGATTGTACCAGTATTTGTGAAAACACCGCCAACATGACCGGACATTTTTCATTGCACCTCCTCGTGTGTTGAGTACACTGTAGGTTATGCACCGGTAAGATGTTCTGATTGGGTGTTTGTCACTTAGCCAAACATAATGATCAGAGAAACGCAGCGCAAAGGAAAGAGGGCCAGCAAAAGAAGGCTCTTTCCTTTGCGGTGCGTCTTACATCCGCGTAGTTAGCCGCGTTGCAAAAGGATAAAACCGGATACATCTGTCGTTTTTTTGCTGACCACAATAACAAAGCCGTTCTTTTTCAAACATTTTATTGCAGGGACTAATAGCGAGTTTGGGACCAGCTTGCAACTACAAGGCCGAGCGCTTCCAATTACGCGAGCAGCGGTTACTCGACGGGCGGAGCCGGGCACAAGCGGGTTTCTTGTCCAAGAAACTAACACTAAATCTGGCTGAAGCGGAATACCTACACGAGACATATCGATCACCTCACTTTCAAGAAGCTCTCTATATCAAATGCAGAGAGGGACCGATTTGCTATATGCTAAATGCCTTTTTAATAGAGAAAGGGTTAATTAAATAGAGAGAAGGATAGATATGCAAAAGAAAAAGCCCATGTTATGGGCTGCTGGTAGAATTAAGAAACAATATGTCAATGGCTTAGTTCGTTTTTTGAACCATTGCGCTCGCTGTTTTTGAAGAGTCATCAGCTGAATCATGGCCCGGTCCAAACAGGTTCAGTACGATCACCCCAATGACGATCAGGCCAATTCCGACCATGCTTCCGGCATTGATTTTCTCTTTCCAAATGAATACAGAAATAAGAACGGTAGCGACAGCGCCAACGCCAGACCAAATCGCATAAGCAGTATTTAGCGGAATTGTCTTCATGGTTAAAGATAAAAAGTAAAATGATATCGTGAAGCTTATTAACGTTGCGATGACTGGATAAAGCTTTGTAAATCCCTGTGAGGCTTTAATCATCGAAGTTCCAATAAGCTCGCCCAAAATGGATATAGCTAAAAATAGGTATGCCATTATGTATGATCCTCCTTCGTCCATGCCATCAATTCATTAAAAATAAGCTCTTTGGCATCCTTCTCTAATGGAGCTAATCCGAACATTTCCGAGAACCATAAGCCATCCGCCGCAAGCCGGGCAATCGTAGAACGAATCGGGTTCAATCCGTCATTCTCGATATTTTTTTGCCAAACCGCGTACTGCTCTTGCATCTGTTGCAGTAATTCAGGGTTTGTAAAGAGGGCTGCTGAAAGAATGGAGCTCATCTCCAATCCATCTTCAAAACCTCTGAAGGTCGATTCTACGTAGGCTCTGCTCCATCTGCCATTTGGTTGAAGATCACGGTCCACTCTGTCTTGAATATCTTCTACGAATGCGTTAGTTAAATCTTCGACCATCCCGTTTATAAGGGCATCTTTGCTTGGAAAATGGTAGAGTAAGCCGCCTTTGCTGACTCCAGCGGCTTTCGCAACCGCTTCTAGCGTTAGATGCTCTACGCCTTGCTCTCTAACAATTATCGAAGCAGCTACTAATAAACGCTTGCGTTTAGGCACTAGATTGTCGATTGCCATTGGGATTCACCTCCATCATTACTGTACCGTCTGGACGGTTTTTTTGTCAAGACGAAAAAGGTGAAGGAACGGCTGCAAGCAAGCATTATGTAAAAGGAGTGGTTATGGATGTAGGCTGGCCGACTGGGGAGCCTTTAGTGACCAAAAGGCTCATAAAATGAGCCTCTTGGTAAGCTTAAGCAATGAACGGTTAACGCATGGAGGGGTTGCATTTAGAGTGTAGATTACTATTCTTAGTAACCGCCGAAGCCGCCAAATCCACAACTACAAGCGATAATGACCAATAAGATGAATAGTACAAGAATAAAACCGATACTGTTGTGAGCACCACCAACGAATCCAGACATTAAACATTCACCTCCCAGCATCTTAAGTACCATGTAGGTTATGCGCTATTGCTGCTGAGTGATTGGATGTTTGTCACGGTGGCATTTTATCGAGGCGATAAGCCCAAATGGAAAGAATAAGAAGGGAGGCAAGAAGCGCCCCCCCGTTACCTTGCCAAACTTAACGATGTTCAACTAAATCGATTGCTCCAAGAATTACATGGGCAAGACCAAAGCCAAGGACACCGACACCAACAAGTTTGTACTTGCTATTAAGCATTTTAGCACCAGATGCAGAAACTACAGTTCCAAGAACGGCAGGAATCAAACCTTCGCGCATAAAAAGCACTCCTTTTTGGTTTCGTTTAGCAAGACATCTTATTGTGCTTCAAAATTATTTTCATATTCCTTCGTTTAGGGTGCAAATGAAACGTTGCGAACGATATACCATAATCCAATAAATCCTACATAATAAAGAAAAATAAAAACGCCAAACAAAATGATGGTTACTTTCAGTAATTTCCGCATAGGGGGTTACACCTTTTTACAATGATCATATAGCTATTTTTGGCAGGGAGAGAGTACTAACATTATGTAGTACCATGAAGATCGATTGAGGCTCACCGCAATCCATTTAATGTAAAGCATAGAAATAAGTTATTAGGAGCACCATATTATTGGTCATTAAAGAACGAAATCAATCATTATTGGAGGTTCGCTTAATGGTAAATCAAAAACAATGGGCTGCAGATCAACAGGAGATGCAGCAACTACAACAAGCGCAGCAAGAAGTCCAAGCAGCGCATCAACTGTTGCAGCTCGAAAATCAAGAATTGCTCGAAGCGGAGCAGCAGCTGCAAAGCGAGACTCAGCAAGTGTTGCAAGCACAGCAGCAAGTCAGGCAGGAGCAGCAGGATGTTCAGCTGGCGCAGCAAATTCTTCAACAAGCACAAGCTGTTGCGTTGAATCTTCAGAACAACCCGCTTCAAGGTTCAAATGAGGTAGAAGAGTAGATATAGCTCAAATTAAACGAATAGCTGATGATGAAAAATCCGATAGTATGGACGATCATGTCACAGAAAAAGACCTTAATCCTCTAAATCAATAGAGGATTAAGGTCTTTTTCTGCGACTGCAAGGGCGTTTATTTGAAATTGGTTTCAAATAAACGTCATTTTCTTCAACAGGGAAAGAGGAAAAGCCTGCTTTTTGGCGAAATGTGTAAAAAAGGGGCGACTTAGATGAAAATATGGATAGGCATAAAGGTTTTTTTTGCATTAATTATTGCGTTAATATTGTATGATAATTCCAAAAACCCTAATCCTCATACTAATTTTATTGCATTAAAGTTATCAAACTGGGCGGAGAGACAGTTACCGAAAAAAACATGGAAGTTTTGGACGTGGAGCAGGTAATTGTTGTCATTGATCATTCGCTTAACCTTTTGCCGTGACATACGGTTCTATGTGGATGTGGACATGAGAGATGTTGTATTTATCGAAAATCAGTTTTTCGATCTTTTCAGTAATTTCATGGCCTTCAATGATATTGAGCTGTTGATCGACGCCTATCGTTACATCGACCAATTTGTTGTTGCCATGGACACGAGCCTTTATATCAATAATTTTTTCGACGCCGTCTACTTTGTGGATGGTTTTTTTTATGGTTTGCAGCTCAGAGTCATCAAATCCATCCGTTAGTGAATGCGTGGAATCGCGAAAAATATCAAAGGCTGTTTTACAAATGATAAAACCAACTAGGATAGCCGTTAGTGGATCTAACCAAGGAATGCCAAATTGTGCGCCTACAATGCCGATAAAAGCACCAATGCTTACAAACGCATCGGACCGGTTATCTTGGGCTGCTGCCATCATGGCATGACTGTTTGTTCTTTTGGCTAGTCGAATATTGTAGATGTAAACCAAATATATAATGGCTGCACAGAAGAGGGCAGTCCATGCCGCGATCATATCAGGGGATTCCGTTATGGGGGCTTTAAACTTTAATATGGATTGGTATAGTACCTGGAGTCCAACGGCAAACATAATAAATGAGGCTATAAGCGCAGCAATCGTTTCAGCTCTATAATGGCCGTATCGATGATCCTTATCCGGCGGCTTTCTAGAGATTCTCAATCCAATTAATATGGCTATGGATGCAATAATATCAGTCGAGTTATTTAACCCATCCGCTGATAAAGCTTCCGAGTGAGTAAAATAGCCAATAATTAATTTTAAGGCTGATAAAAAAACGTATGCAAAAATACTTAGTAATGCGCCTTTTTCTCCTTGTCTAATTTCATTGTAAGAGTTTTGCATTTCGTTACCTCAATTCCTTAACAAGATAAATAAAATGATAACCGAGAAAACAGGTGTGGGTCTAGAGAAACAGTGTTGTTATCGGCCTCAAAAATAACGGAAGGCAAACTCTATTGCGCGTATCCAAAAAAGTTGTTCTAGAGAAAGCCGGGGGCTTTCTGAACGGTTCAAAACACAAAAGACCCATAAAATGGGCCTTTTGACGAGGATTTTTGTAACGGAGCCAAAAGCTGGCATTAAAATTAGTAACCGAATCCACATCTGTTGTTATGGCTGCAGATATTACTTCTGTTATTGATTCTGTCATGGTTTCTCTCATCTTTTCTATCATCTTTTCTTTCGTCGTTTCTTTCGTCTCTGCGATCATTGTGTCCCAATACGCCGCAGCTGCAAACAACAATCACTAGTAGGATGAAAAGCACCAGAATCAAACCAATTTTATTGTGCATGATTTATATGACCTCCAAATAATTTAAATACGCTAGATGTTAATAATTTAGCCAAATACGCGGCAACTGCATGCGACAATAACTAACAATATGAACAGTACCAGAATAAAACCAAGACTGTTTTTAGAACCGCATTCACTTCCAGACATCAATAACACCTCCCTATCTTGACTACCATGTAGAATATGAGTTGATAGAGCTATGTGATTGTATGTTTGTTCCGATAGGATACTAGCCTTATATGGATAACTGACACCTAAGGCGGAATGAGAGAGCAGGGTGGAGCAAAAAAGACTGCTGATCCTACTCATTAGAATGTAAGCATCGCTAGGCTCGGAATTACCTTTTACCATCCAACCATATCTCATATGCCATCCGAATTTAGGAAAGAAAATATTAAGTGCGGCAATCAAGACAAAAAGAATAGCAAATAGCACCATAATGAACATCTCCTTAGAACGGCATGCAGCGGTGCATGATCCGGCTTTGCATCGCTTATGGTTCGAGCTGAGCGCTTCGATACGAAGCAGTGGTAGATAAAATAGTAGAAAAATAAGCATATTAAATACATAAAGATGGCATGAATTACTGGTAAGATAAGAGATGAAATGATAAAAAATATAAATATTAGTTTTGCATCCATGTAAAACCTAATAATGTAGGAGACAATCATGCCCAAGATCACGAGTGTAGAAGTTCAAAAGCGGAACAAAGATCGTGTTAATGTATATGTAGATGATCAATTTCTTGTAGGTGTTTCTGCCTATGCAGTCGCTAAACATAAGCTCCAGGTGGATCAGGAAGTGGACCCTGCAAAATTGGAGTCGGTTTTGTTTGAAGACGAGCTCGAGAAGGCAAAAGGCTATATTACGAGCTACTTGATGAATAAAACGCAGCATATCCTTATTGAGAAATTGACCAAAAAGGGATATGAAGAAGGTGTTGTGCAGAAAGCACTGGAATGGGCCAGACATTATAAATTCGTGGATGATGAAGATTACGCGCGCAAGTTTGCAAAAGACGGCTCGAACCTAAAGAAAAATGGCAAACGAATGATTGCCCAAAAACTAAAACAAAAAGGCGTAGAACAAACGAGCATTGATATGGCACTCAGCGCAATAACAGAGTCGGATGAGCTAGAGTCAGCCGCGAAAGCGCTCAAAAGTAAAATCGAAACCTACAAAAGAAAAACAAAATCAGAACGAGAGTGGAAACAAAAATGCATTCAGTTTTTGATGGGCAGGGGTTATGGGTTTGACATCGCAAAAAAAACGATGGAAATGACTGCATATGAGGAGGAGTGATTTGGGGTATCTGTTTTAATTGTTAAGATAATACTGTAATGACTCATAAGGTACCATTTTAACTGCGTTTCTCAGAAAGAATAATCCCTCTTTCATTAGAGAGGTATTCGTTTGGTGAAAGAACCTGGATTATTTCACTAGAAATTAGTTCGAATGAGGGCACGACAAAACCTGACCTGGATCATCTTTTTTTTGGATCTGTAAGAATTAAACGTATTGTTAGCAATTATCCAATCCCATAAACGGTATTGTTCCGGATCTAGTGCGATTTCACGAAGTAATTTTACGTATAGTTCTAACCATTCAACTTTTTCTTCGAGGGATTCAGGCATTTTAAAAAAAACCACTTCTCTTATAAGAAGGTAAAATGAATGATGATACTAATAACCTACAACGACTTATTAATAGTAAGGTGATATCAGATAATTCGTGGGTGGGTAAGGTGAAGCCTAGGAAAATGTCATTATCGGGATTGATCTAGTTTAACACAATCGAAATATCCCGCAAATAAACGAAAGCCCCTGACCTTAATTGGTCGGGGCTTATTTGGGATTTAATCGACCATCTCATATGTGAATGTACCTTCTACATAATCATACGAAGCATGTACTTTATTAGTGACTATCGCCCCGAATGAATTGGTGCCTCGAAATTTCATGTAGACATCGATACCCTTCATATCTCCTTTATCGGAATATGTAGTTTCTACATGTTCAAAACTTTTGGGGTTGTTCATATTTTCTTTAACGCTTTTTTTAAGGGCAGTCGCCGAGCCATCCCAAGCGCTAAATTGAGACTGTATCCAACGTTCATAAACTTTTTCAGGTTTATTATACTCTGCTTCTTCTGCTGCTTTTTTATCAGCTATTTCTTTATCCTTTGCTGCCTTGGCTTCCTCCGCTTCCTTCTTCTTAGCAGCTTTAGCCTCCGCTGCTTTTTTCTTCTCAGCATCTTTAGCCGATATTTTATCCGCGTCTGATTCTTTTTCTGTGGTATTGTTGCCAACATCCGCTTTTTCCACCGATTCAGCAACTGGATCTACTGGGCCGGTAATATTTCCGAGTATTGCTAATAGAGTTAAGCCAGCCCAAATTATTCCGAATGTTTTACCGACTACTTTTAAATTTTTCCATGAAACAAAAATCATAATGAAAGGTAGGAATAGCCAACCCAACACTTTTAATAGACCCATATTTTATCTCCTTTTCGATATTATTCTCGTAATTTTACTATATCTTCCTTCTGTTGCATATTAGTTTCGACAAATTTCTACTAAATAAATTACCAAAAAAGGCATAATGAGTGAAGATACTCAATAACGTCCAATTGAACGAGAACGTATGTTTGTAACAAATAAGAATGAATATTCGTATTGGAATGAGAGACATGATCGAAAACCATATCGGTCGGACATTACAATATATTTATAATGACCGCAAACGAAATATATCCAACCGTACAATTCAAGTGTTATCCGTCCGAAATGGAAAGGTCAAAGCTTTCTGCCTTAGTCCGAATGCACCATGCGTTTTTAACATGGAGTTAATGTGCAATATCTTAGCCAACGATCACAGAGAAGCGAAGGCCAGATCAAAGGTGAAATTAATCTTTGGGTTAAAGAAGGTTTTGTTCTATTTGGTGGACAATTGGTGGACAATTAAGAATTGAAGTAAAGATAAAGAGAAGGAATCCTTTATAAATATGGGGATTAATAAAAAAATCGGGCGCCCCTTTCGGGGCGCCCTTTTCATGGGAGAGGAGAAACCGGACGAAGAGCTTATGGGGAAACGTAAGTCTTCTCCGCGGTTGTCTACGACATCTTGCGACGCCGATGAGTTTATCATGTCCGGTTTGCTGGGGAAGTATACATCATTTGTTAGTCCGTTTTTTTGATAGGCTCTGCTTTATTGTGAAAGGGGTTCTATGGTACGATAGGCGGGAATGAGATAGAAGGGGGCAATTGGAGTGAGAGTCATTGCGGGCGAGGCCAAAGGCCGCACGCTGAAGGCTGTGCCTGGCATGAATACGAGGCCGACAACGGATAAGGTAAAGGAAGCTATTTTCAGCATGATTGGACCTTACTTCGACGGAGGACTGGCGCTGGACCTTTTTGCCGGGACAGGCGGTTTGGGCATAGAGGCTTGGAGCAGAGGGATTGAGCGTACGGTGTTTGTTGATCGGGAAAATATAAGCATCGATGTCATTCGTCAAAATGTGCAAACGGCGAAGATGGGAAGCGCTGCTGAAATTTATAGGAATGATGCGGAGCGCGCATTGAAAGCGCTAGCGAAGCGGGGGCAGAAGTTCCGGCTTGTTTTTCTTGATCCGCCATACAAAATGATTACGATGGATAGCTTGATGGCACAGCTCGTAGAGAAACAAATGCTGGAGCCGGATGCGATTATAGTCGTCGAGCATGACGCCGCTCACCGGTATTCGGAGCAGATGGAGCATTTTGAGCAGCTGAAGCATGCGAAATACGGGGATACCGCCGTGTCCATTTATCAATATACCAACCAAGAGAGTCACGACGGGAGTGTAACAGATGTCAACGAATAAACAAGAGCGAGTAGCGGTGTACCCAGGTACCTTTGATCCTGTAACTTATGGTCATTTAGACATTATTCGCAGATCCGCCAAACAATTTGATCGGCTTATTGTAGCCGTTTTGAATAATTCAAGCAAAAATCCGCTGTTCAGCGTCGAAGAACGAAAAGCGCTGCTTGCTGAAGTTACGCGGGATATTCCGAATGTAGAGATAGACAGCTTCCGTGATCTGCTCGTCCGATTTATGAAATCACGCCAAGCTAACGTTATTATTAGAGGGATTCGTTCGGTAACCGATTTTGAATACGAGCTTCAGCTTGCTTCGACGAACCATCTGCTCGATGCCGAAATCGATACGATGTTTATGATGACTAATCCTAAGTACTCTTATTTGAGCTCCAGCATTGTAAAAGAAATCGCCCAATTCCACGGGGCTGTCCATGAACTGGTTCCGCCTGTCGTGGAGACGCAATTACGCGAGAAATACAAACCGAAGAGCTGAGCAGCTTTGTGACAACAGCCATTATTTGATCCAATGTATATCATGTTTTGCCAGCTCGGCGATATGGCAGCAATATGGCGGAAACTACCAAGCCGATTAGGGCGAGCAGGATGCAGGCTGGCAGTGAGAACTGCCATAAAAACGGAAGATCACCGGCTTTGACCGCAACGATAGCGGAGCTGTCTGGCATGATGGAGCCGTCAGCGAATGTTGGCACGGCGCCTGGGGCAAGCAAAGGACGCAGCAGCGTCGTGAGCGGCTTCCATAGCAGCAGCATAAACAGAAGGGCATGCAAGGCGTGAGCAATTCTCCATGCGACAAACGGGAGCAGCTTGAGGTCGGTGCCTGTAATGGAATAGCCCGCCTGCAAAATGCCGCACAGACCGCTCCATGCGAGAACCGCAGCGATAGCGGCGGCGTTGCCGAGCGTTCCCGCTCCCGGTGCATTCCATATAGCAGCGGAGTAGGCGCCTAAATGACCTTCAAAAAAGGCTTGGCTGATGAAGCTAAGCCCAGCTTTGTCCAGAAGCGGGGCAATCAGCGGCTCGGACAATTTAGCGAGCACAGCGGCGAAAATCATAAAGCCGCCGATCATCATAAGCTTCTGAACGCTTGCAGTGACGGAATCGCCCAGCGCTTTGCCGAAGCTGCGGCCGTCCTGCTCCCTGCCGTTGCGAAGCGCTTCGGCTGCTCGCTGAAGCATGCCGCGTGGTTGCTCGTCATCGCTCGCAGTTGGAGCGGCAGCTTTAGCGGTCTGTTCTTTACGGCTTGTAATTGTTATTAGAAGCATCACCCATAGCGCGGATAACCATACAACTACAGCTATGATGGCTCCAACAATGGGCTTATGCAGAAATCCTGCGCCAACGACGACGAGCATGAACAAGGGGTTGGGCATATGCGCCAGGGCTAGCATTCGCTGGCCCTGTTGCTTTGACACGACATTCTTCTTGCGCAAGGAAGCAACCGCCTCTGCACCTGCAGGGTAGCCGCCCATCCAGCCTAGAAAGATTGCGGGCGCAGCTTCTCCTGGCAGCTTAAGCCATTTGCTCATCATCGGCTGGAGCAGTGATCCCATCGCATTTGCAAGCCCGAAGGCGGTTATCAGCTCAAATAATACGAGAAACGGCAGCAAGCCGGGAAATACGATATTCCACCATACGGTGAGTCCTTGCAGCGAGGATTGAAAGGAAGCATCCGGCTGAACAATAATAGCTGCGACAAGCAATATGGACAGGAACGCTAATAGAACCGTTTTAGCCAATGCTACTCAACTCCTTTAAGACGCTGGGGCAAAGCGTGGTCGGACTTGGCAATAAGCTTGCTGCTGTCATGAAGAAATGGACAATCCTATACGTTAAATAGTACGCATGTGCAGCGCTTGATAGACCACATGGGTTGGCGTGTACAGCCATAGAGCGTTTTTTGGTATGTCTGGTATGCAAAATGGAAGTTTGAATGGAAGTGGGGAGTGGCGGGTGAAAAAGCAACGGTCGGATATGCGGAGAATAGCTATCATTGTGCTATCGACCGCAGCATTTATGTGGATATTATTGTATGCTCCTACACCTTATGTCGTATATGAACCAGGAATTGCTGTTCCGGTTAAGCCGATGGTTAAGATAGAAGCGGGGGATCGGCTGGGCAAAGGGGAGTTTTTGCTGACGGCGGTCAAGTTGACGGAGCCGAACTTTTTGCATGCCTTCTCGTCAATGCTGAACGCAAACATGGAGGTTCATCTCAAAAAAGACGTGCTTCGGGGCTATACGAAGGAACAGTATGCAGAACGTCTGAATGTCATCATGCAGGGGTCGCAAAATAACGCCATCGAGGCTGCTTATCGCTACGCCGGTTTGCCCTATGAGCGCAGAACGGATGGCCTAATCGTATCCGACGTTCTTATGGCGGAGCATGCCGATCCAAATGCCTTCCAAGCGGGAGACAAGCTTCTTGGCATGACAAGCAAACAGCCGTTAGGCAGTATAGATGAGATGCTGGAGACGTTGCAAGCGAGCAGCAAAGATAAGCCGATTCAGTTTGACATCGACCGCGGCGGCAAACGCCTTAGCGTAATCTTTCCTGCAAACGCATTTGAATCGGATAAGACAAATGAGCAATTTTTAAAGACGCTTGGCATTGTTGGCTTAACCGAGCTTCGCAGCTTGGTCCCGACCGATCTCGATAATCAACTGACTATAACGGCTGGAGAGATCGGGGGACCGTCTGCTGGACTCGTTTTTGCCCTTCAATCACTGGATCTGCTCACGAATGGTGATTTATCCGGCGGACATCGCATTGCGGCGACTGGGACGATTACCGTAGACGGGAAAGTCGGTGCGATCGGCGGCATTAAGCAAAAAATTATTATTGCAAGCAAAAAAGGCGCTCAGCTCTTTCTGGCGCCTGCCGATAATTTCGAGGATGCAAGCGCCAAAGCCAAATCACTAGGCACCTCGATGAAGGTCGTCAGCGTTAGCACGCTGGATGAAGCGATCGATCAAATAAAAACGTTCCATGCTGCAAGTGCCAATTAACTTATAAATTTAATTTTGTTCAATCGTAATCGGCTTGTCCGTAAAGTCTCGGAACAGCGGCTGCGGAGACGCTGCCCTAGAAACACCAAGCATGTAAACGCTGCTTGCCTGCGTATCCAGCTCTAGGTAGCGGAACGGTTTTGGCGGCCTAGCTGCGCTATTTAGTACGGGCAGCGATGCGGAGCTGCGCATGCGGCGCAATAAATGCTTGCCTTTTTCCGTAAAACCGAGCACTCTTATATATTCAACACCCGAAGCGAGCTTTTGTTGCGTAAGATCAGCTTTGCTGTGTCCGAGCAGAATGGCAAGAAGCGCGCGTTGAAGCTTCGTTCGCGTGTAGCGCTTCGTTTTCAATGCTTCCAAGATGTCTTCGAATTCTCGTGACTTGAGACTCGGAAGGGCGTTCAGCAGTCGATGCTCCAGTCCCTCTGATATTTCATGTATGTGTGCAAGCTCCGCTGGCGAACGGGTGACGACTGCATGCAGCAACGTGTCTGTAAAGGATGCCCAGCTAATCGGGCATCTGCCAGCCGACCATTCTTGCTGCAGGATGCGATTGGTTGACTCGGGAACATATGCGCGAGCTTCCTCGAGCGAGCGCTGCTCAAGCAGCAGCTTGCGAATCGCGGTCGCACTTGCGATCTGGCTGTCGGTTGCCGTATCCTGATTATATTGGGCTTTTTCACGCGTGATGGTGAAAGGCTCCATTTTGCCGCCGAGTCGTTTTAAAGCGAGCAGGTAATGGAGCGCTAAAGTATGATTTGGCAGCGAGAAAGGGAACTTCGCTGCGGAAGCATAACCTTGGTCCGATAAATAAGCGGTTATTGCGCTGCTGTAAGCGCTTGGGTAGCTCATTCCCGTTTGAAGCTGCTGCTTTAAAAGCAATTTGAACGCCTGAGGCTCATGTGCGACGATCTCGGCAGCTTGCAGCAGCGGCTCAAGCTCGCCGTTCTCGGTGCCGAAGCAGAAGCTGTCGACGACGCCAGTCGCCTCCAGCAGGGATACCGCGCCGTAGGCGAACCATTCGGCAGCTTGCGTCGCGTATGCGACCGGCAGCTCGATAACGAGATCGCAGCCGCCCTCGAGCGCCATGCGCGTTCTTGCCCACTTATCGAGCAGGGCGGGCTCGCCGCGCTGGAGGAAATGGCCGCTCATGACGGCAACGACGGCGTCTGCCTGCGTTATTTTGCGCGATTGTTGCAAATGATACAAATGTCCGTTATGAAACGGGTTGTATTCGACGATAAGTCCGACTGTGCGCATTCGCTTGGGTCCTCTCTCTGTTAAATGTTGGTCGTTTCACTATAGCATAGTGAAGGCGCTCAATCACGGGCTGCTCAAAGACTTAAGGAAAAGCAGTGTGAAAATGTTGACAAAACGGTATTCTGATAGATATAATAATCTTTGTTTGTTTGGGGTGATCTGATGCAGTTTCATATTCAAGAAACAATGTCCAAAGGGTTGAAATTGACAGTTGACGAACAGTTGGATGTCAGTGACCTGTTTAAAGGACGCCAAGATGTTTATCGTACGGGACCGCTCCATGTATCGCTTCAGGTAACTGGGCATGAAGGATTCATTGAAGTTGATGGCAAGCTGGCCATTGATCTCGAGCTTCCTTGCTCACGTTGTCTCGAACCGGTGAAGGACCATACGGTTATTCGTTTCTCGGAAGTATTCAAGCGTCCTGCGGCTGACGAAGAACGCGATGAGGATATGGAAGAGGAAGAGAATGACTTCATTGAGGTGAATGGAGAAAGACTGGACTTGAGGCCTTATGTGGAAGAAGCGCTTCAGCTGTTCATGCCTTTTGCACCGCTTTGTAGCAATGACTGTAAAGGTCTCTGTCAGACTTGCGGACAGAACTTAAATGAGCACAAATGCAGCTGCTCCAACGAAAAGATTGACGTTCGTTTTGCGGCGCTAAAGGATCTATTTAAGGAATAAGCGTAATGCTGATTGAATTTTTGAAGGAGGTGTTAAATATGGCAGTACCTCAGCGTAGAACATCCAAGACTCGCCGTGATAAACGTCGTACGCATTTCAAACTTGCAGTACCGGGCATGGTGAAGTGTGAGCAATGCGGAGAGTTGAAATTGGCTCACCACGTATGCAAAGTTTGTGGATATTACAAAACAAAAGAGATCATTTCCCAATAGTGGATTGATGTCAGAAATAGCACTTCATCTCGCGATGAGGTGCTATTTTTTGCTGTAATAGAGCATTAAGCAAGCTGTTTAACAATGTTATAAACTGTAAATTTACATGCTGGATTGCGCTCGGGCGTATTTTTTTATATACTTAATTAGTACCAGGTGATAATATCAAGCAGCATACATATACTAATCGTACCGGTTTCATGCGAGGCTGAGGCGCGATTAGAATCGTTTATGTTACTATACGGTAAAAGGTGGTGCCGAACATCGAACGAATGCCCAAACGGCAGCGGCATCAGCAGCTTGCCCGACATATTGATGAAAATCCTTTTATAACCGATCGGGAGCTCACGCGACTGCTGAAAGTAAGCATCCAAACGATTCGGCTTGACCGAATGGAGCTAGGTATTCCGGAGCTTAGAGAAAGACTTAAGCTGATGGCTGAGCGTTCTTATGATTCGGTTCGATCGTTGCCATTGCATGAGGTGATCGGTGACATCGTCGATCTGGAATTGGACAAGAGCGGCATCTCGGTGTTCGAGATTCGCGAGGAGCATGTATTCTCCAGAACCGGAATCGCCAGGGGCCATCACGTGTTTGCACAAGCGAATTCACTGGCAGTTGCTATTATAGATGATGAAATTGCGCTAACCGTAACAGCGGACATTAGGTTCATTCGTCCCGTTAAGCTTGGGGAGAAATGTATTGCCAAAGCTTATGTTCGTTCCATCTCGGGCGAGCGGAGCAAGGCAAAGGTCGAGCTGTTCACGTATGTTGGCGATGAAATGGTGTTCCAAGGTAACTTTGTTATTTTTCGGTCCGCGGGAGACACAGATACTGAAGGAGGAGACGAACGTGCGGATCGCTATTGATGCTATGGGCGGGGATAACGCTCCAAGCTTAATTGTGCAAGGAGCGCTTGATGCGGCGGCGCAGTGGCCGGATACGGAGCTGCTGCTCGTCGGCGATACGTCTGTTATCGAACCGCTCATGAAGGGGCAGAAGCCTTCTAACATAACCATATGCCATGCGGATGAGGTTATCGGAGCCGATGATGAGCCGGTTAAAGCGGTGCGCCGCAAAAAAGGAGCGTCCATGGTCGTTGCCGGACAGCTCGTACGCGAGAAGCAAGCGGATGCGATGCTCTCTGCCGGCAACACGGGCGCTTTGATGGCGACGGGACTTCTCGTTGTCGGAAGAATGGATGGCATTGAACGGCCGGCGCTTGCGCCTATGATGCCAACGATGGATGATGTAGGGATTTTGACGCTTGATCTTGGAGCGAACATGGATGCAAAGCCGGAGCATTTGCTCCAATATGCGATCATGGGCAGCATCTACCGTGCCAAGGTTCATGGCTTGGATAAACCAAGAGTAGGCCTTCTGAACGTAGGTACGGAAGCGATGAAGGGAAACGAGATGACCAAAGCGGCTTACGCTTTGCTTCAGCAAGCGCCGATTCATTTTATTGGCAATGTCGAAGCCAGGGACGTTCTCAACCGTAATTGCGATGTGCTTGTTTGCGACGGCTTTGCCGGCAACATTATGCTAAAAGCGATGGAAGGCGCGGCGGGTACGATTTTCACATCGCTTAAGGATGCTTTCGGCAAATCGTTATTAACGAAGCTTGCAGCGGCTATCATGATGCCTAACCTTCGCTCGTTGAAAAAAAGAATGGACTATAAGGAACATGGCGGCGCTCCGCTGCTTGGCCTGAACGGTCTGGTCGTGAAGTGTCACGGCTCATCGGACGCGCTTGCCGTTAAGAATGCGGTAAGGCAGGCAAGAAGCGCGATCCAGGGCCAATTGATCGAAACCATTGCAGCAGAAATAAACGGGAAGTGAGTGTGCGAAATGAGTTTACATCCTGTAGGCATTATCGGAACAGGCAAATATGTTCCCGAACGCATTTTAACGAATAAAGAGCTAGAAGCTATGGTAGAAACAAACGATGAGTGGATCGTTACACGCACGGGCATCAAAGAACGCCGTCTGGCGTCCGCTCAGGAAGCAACATCAGATCTTGCGCTGCATGCTTCGCTAAAAGCTATTGCTGCTGCTGGATTAACGCCGGAAGATATTGATCTTATTATCGTTGCTACGATTACGCCGGATATGTTTTTTCCATCGACTGCATGCTTGCTGCAAGATAAGTTGGGAGCTAAGAAAGCTGCTGCCTTTGATCTGTCGGCTGCTTGCTCGGGCTTTATTTATGGGCTCGCGACAGGCTCCAGCATGGTGGCTAACGGCATGTACAAGCATGTGCTTGTCGTAGGTGCCGAGACTTTATCCCGCATTACGGATTACACTGACCGCAACACATGCATTTTGTTTGGTGACGGTGCAGGCGCCGTTGTGCTTGGGCAAGTTGAAGAGGGCCGCGGCTTCCTCTCCTTCCAGCTTGGCGCTGACGGCAGCGGCGGGGAACTGCTTAAAGTCTCTGGAGGAGGCTCCCGCACTCCGGCATCGGAGGAGAGCATTCTGACGAAGCAGCACTTTATTCATATGGCCGGCAATGATGTTTTCAAATTTGCCGTTCGAATTATGGGAAGTGTAGCTGAGGAAGCCTTGCAGAAGGCAGGGCTTGAGAAGGACGATATCGATCTTCTAGTGCCGCATCAGGCGAACATCCGCATTATTCAGTCTGCTTTGAACCGGCTTAACCTGTCGGAGGATAAAGCGATGATTAACCTCGATAAGTACGGCAACATGTCATCGGCTTCCATTCCGGTTGCGCTTGCCGAAGCGGTGGAGCAAGGCCGTTTGAATGAAGGCGACAAGCTGGTGCTCGTTGGTTTTGGCGGCGGCTTGACTTGGGGCGCTTCGGTGCTTGTCTGGTAGTATATCTGCATTTGGAACTCATTTCTATAAAATAAGTACAGATAAGCTTTTCTCTTACGGCCGGCTTATATTTTAAAGCGCGATGCGGGCTTTGGCCGCTCTTAAGCGGAGCAAACCGTTAATGTGCGCAAGGGGGAACATACTTGAGTAAAACAGCATTTGTTTTTCCGGGACAAGGCGCCCAGGCAGTTGGAATGGGCAAAGATGTCTACGAGGCATTTGACCGCTCGCGTTCGATTTTTGCGCAAGCGGATGAAGCGCTAGGCTTCTCCCTAAGCAGCATTATATTTGAAGGGCCGGATGACTTGCTTAAGCAGACGGCTAACACTCAGCCTGCTTTGCTTACCGTCAGCGTTGCTCTTCTCGAGGCGCTTGAGGGACGCGGCTTGAAGCCTGATTATGTTGCGGGCCACAGCCTAGGCGAATACAGTGCGCTTGTTGCTGCCGGCGTACTGTCCTTTGAGGACGCCGTTCGTACCGTTCGCGCTCGCGGACAGTTTATGGAGCAAGCCGTTCCGAGCGGCCTTGGCGCAATGGCGGCAGTGCTTGGCGCGGAGCGCGAGACGCTCGCAGCGCTATGCGCGGCTATTACTGCCGAAGGCTCGGCTGTTGAGCTTGCAAACGTGAACTGCCCAGGACAAATCGTAGTATCAGGCACGGCAGCAGGCGTACAAGCCGTTGTTGAACGCGGCAAGGAAGAAGCCGGCGCGAAGCGGGTCATTCCGCTCGAAGTCAGCGGTCCTTTCCATTCGTCGCTGATGAAGCCTGCGGCAGCTAATCTTCAAGAGACGCTCACTGGTCTTGTGATGAAGGATGCGTCTGTTCCCGTTGTGGCAAACGTGACAGCAAATGTTGTTACGGCCGCAGATGAGATTCGTTCGCTTCTAGTCGAGCAGGTTTATTCACCTGTGCTCTGGGAGGATAGCGTACGCTATCTAATCGATCAGGGCGTGGATACATTTGTAGAAATCGGATCAGGAACGGTGCTTGCCGGCTTGATCAAAAAAATCGACAAAAACGTTCGTGTCATTTCGATAAACAGCATCTCCGCGCTTGAAGCGCTGTAGATATTGATCATGAGGGTGGAGGGATTAGAATGTTTGCAAGCTTGGAAGGGAAGAAAGCGCTCGTAACCGGGGCGTCGCGCGGAATCGGGAGATCGATAGCCATTGCACTTGCCGAGGCAGGCGCAGATGTTGCGATTAACTACTCCGGCAGCGAGGCTGCGGCAGCTGAAACGGCACAAGCCGTCGAAGCTCTTGGTAGACGCGCATTAGTCATCAAAGCTAATGTCGGCAAAGTGGACGAATTTGAAGCGATGGTGAAGGAAGTCATCGAGCAATTCGGAGCTGTGGACATTTTGGTGAATAATGCGGGTATTACTAGAGATAATTTAATCATGCGTATGAAGGAGGACGAGTTCGACCAAGTCATTGAAACGAACCTCAAGGGCGTTTTCAATGGCATTAAAGCGGTCACTCGTTCTATGATGAAGCAGCGTTCCGGCCGCATCATTAACATTTCTTCGGTCGTTGGTGTGCTCGGAAATCCAGGGCAGGCGAACTATGTTGCGGCGAAGGCTGGCGTCATTGGCCTAACTAAGGCTAGCGCCCGCGAGCTTGCGTCACGCGGCATTACCGTTAACTGTGTTGCTCCTGGATTTATTCAAACCGAAATGACGGATAAGCTTCCGGAAGAAATGCGCCAATCCTTATCTGGCCAAATCCCGCTTGCCCGTCTCGGTGATCCGAGCGACATCGCAAACGCGGTTCGTTTTCTTGCTTCGGATGCTTCAGCCTATATGACTGGACAGACGATTCACGTAGACGGCGGCATGTATATGTAACACCAAATAATTCCGTTGTTCGGAATTAAAACGGTTACGTATGGCATTTTATCTTTAATTCTCGTATAATACCATGGAGGAGGTGAACCGGATGTCCGAAGTAGTAGATCGCGTAAAACGTATCGTCATCGACCGTCTAGGCGTAGACGAAGCGGAAGTTACACTAGAAGCTTCATTTAAAGATGACCTCGGCGCTGACTCTCTTGATGTCGTTGAATTGGTCATGGAGCTAGAAGACGAGTTTGATATGGAAATTTCTGATGAAGATGCTGAGACAATCACCACTGTGGGAGAAGTAGTTAAATACATACAATCTCATACGTAAGTTGGACAAGTCCCGTTTATTAACAAACGGGACTTCTCTCCATCTAGGTGATTTTCAATCATTACGATTGTGTACGACTATCGACTTTATACCTCCTTATATTTCGAGTGTAAAGGCTCACCCCGTTTACGAACGGCATAGCTTGGATTTACCGAGAAATATAAGCAGGGTATACGCATCACAGTAACATCGATTTAGATTGGACAAGATGATGCAGCATGCACATCTATTTTGCTGGACATAGAGGTGAATCGAATGAAACAAAGAGTTGTAGTTACGGGTATGGGGGTTATTACCTCGCTCGGTTCCGATTTGGAGCAATTCTGGGGTAACCTGTTAGAAGGAAAATCTGGGGTATCGGTTGTTGAGGCTTTCGATTTCTCCGAATACCCGACACGTATTGCCGCAGAAATCAAAAATTTTAATCCCGAAGATTATGGTTTAGATAAAAAAGAAGCTCGCAGAATGGACCGTTTCGTGCAGTTTGCAGCTGTAGCAAGCCAACTAGCGGTTAAAGATGCGGATTTGCAAATAGGTCAAAATGCGGACGCTGAACGCGTTGGCGTTATGGTCGGTTCCGGTATCGGCGGACTTGGCACATGGGAAGACCAGCATAACATTTTGCTGGAAAAAGGCCCTAAGCGCGTTAGCCCATTCTTTATTCCGATGATGATCGCAAACATGGCGTCTGGCCAGGTATCGATGCTCACTGGCGCAAAAGGTCCGAACAGCACGGCTGTAACAGCATGTGCAACGGGAACGCATTCGATCGGCGATTCATTCAAGCTGATTCAGCGCGGCGATGCCGACGTGATGATCGCAGGCGGAGCGGAAGCAACGATCAGACCTACGGGCATGGCAGGCTTTTGTTCGATGCGCGCGATGTCCGTTCGCAATGAGGAGCCTGAAAAGGCAAGCCGTCCGTTCGATACGGACCGCGATGGTTTCGTAATGGGTGAGGGCGCCGGCGTATTGGTGCTGGAATCGCTAGAGCATGCGCAAGCACGCGGAGCAAAAATTTACGCGGAAGTCATTGGCTACGGCATGAGCGGAGACGCTCACCATATGACTGAGCCTGATCCAGATGGTGCTGCTCGCTGTATGGTAAAAGCTTTGAAGGATGCTGGAATTGAGCCTTCAGAGATCGATTACATCAATGCGCATGGCACATCGACTCCGGTTGGCGATCGTTCGGAAACGAAGGCGATCAAGAAAGCGCTCGGAGATCATGCTTACAAAGTAGCAGTAAGCTCAACAAAATCGATGACAGGTCACTTGCTTGGTGCGGCTGGCGGCGTTGAAGCCGTTATTCTTGGCCTAACGCTTAAAAACGGCATCATTGCTCCGACTATTAATTTGGACAATCAAGATCCAGAGTGCGACCTTGATTACGTTCCGAATAAACCGCGTGAAGCGAATGTGAAGACAGCTTTGTCTAACTCATTTGGCTTTGGCGGCCACAATGCATCGATCGTGATGAAAGTTTATGAAGCGTGATTCCTTCTATGAGCTGCAGCAGCGGCTGCAGCTCAGCTTTAAGCGGACGAAGCTGCTCAGACAGGCCTTTACCCATACCTCTTATGTGAATGAACACAAGCGCGGTTCTGCTCAGGATAATGAGCGATTAGAGTTTCTCGGAGATGCTGTCCTGCAGCTCCTTGTGTCGGAATATTTGTTCGCGACTTATCCGCAGCGTCCGGAAGGTGAGCTCACGAGAATGCGTGCATCGATCGTGTGCGAGCCTTCCTTGGCCCAATTCGCGGAACGTTTAGAGCTTGGCTCTCACGTGCTGCTAGGGCGCGGTGAAGAGCAGCTCGGCGGCAGGCAGCGTCAAGCGCTGCTTGCTGACTTGTTTGAGTCATTTGTTGGTGCGATCTTCCTTGATGCAGGCATTGAGCAGACGAGGGCATTTTTGAATGAGCACATGTTCCCATTTGTTGAGTCTAACGATTACGGCCTGCTAGTGAAGGATTCCAAGTCGAAGCTTCAGGAGCGCTCGCAGCATCATGGGCTTGGCGCCGTTGAATATCGCATCATTGAGGAACGTGGACCTGCGCATGACCGTGAATTTGTCGTTGAGGTATATCTCGGGGAAGAACGTTTTGGCGTTGGAAGCGGGAGAACGAAGAAGGAAGCGGAGCAGCGCGCAGCGGCTGAAGCATGGCGTACGCTATCGCAGGAACAAGTCTAATCAGCGAAGAGAGTGTCCAAAGCAGGCCATACGGCCCTCTGGACGCTCTCTCTTTTTTTGCAGAAAGAAGAATGAACAAGTGTGGCGCGAGCAAGGCGAAAGCAGACGCGCAGTGGTTGTTTTTAGCCGCCATAATGGTTATCAAGGCCCATAAGATGTGGTACAATGAGGGGTGAGGTGAAAACCAAGACATGTTTCTGAAACGGATTGAATTATCAGGCTTTAAGTCTTTCGCAGATCGGACGGAAATGGAGTTTGTAACCGGGATCACTGCGGTGGTTGGGCCAAACGGCAGCGGTAAAAGCAACATTTCGGACGGCATACGCTGGGTGTTGGGCGAACAAAGCGCGAAGAGTCTGCGCGGCGGCAAGATGGAGGATATTATTTTTGCCGGAAGCGACGCTCGTAAAGCTGTTAACTACAGCGAGGTTTCGCTGACCCTAGACAATGCCGACGGTGCGCTTCCCCTTGAGTACAACGAGGTGACCGTGACGCGCCGTGTGCACCGAAGCGGCGACAGCGAATATTTAATTAACAAGCAGCCATGCAGGCTAAAAGATATTACCGAGCTGTTCATGGATACCGGTATCGGTAAAGAGGCTTATTCCATCATTGGACAAGGCCGAATTGAAGAGATTTTAAGTACGCGCTCCGAGGATCGGCGCGGTATTTTTGAGGAAGCCTCCGGCATTGTCAAGTACAAGTCGCGTAAGCGCGAGGCGCAGAGGAAGCTTGACGAAACCGAGACGAATTTGCTGCGCATCCACGATCTTGTCACGGAGCTTGAGGATCAGGTTGGCCCGCTGCGCAAGCAGTCCGAGAAAGCTATCCATTTCAAGGCGCTTAAGGAGCAGCTCAAAACGAAAGAAATCTCGATGTACGTACATAACATTGAACAAATCCACGGCACATGGACGGAAGCAAACGGCAAGCTTGAGCGGTTGACGCAGGAGCAGCTTCAGCTTTCCACCGTTGTCAGCAAGCATGATGCGCATTTGGAGAAGGATCGCCAGCAGCTGCGGGAACTTGAGCAGGCGCTCGATCAGCTTCATGAAGCGATGCTGCAAATTAGCGAGGATTTTGAGAAATGCGAAGGCTACGGCGAGGTTTTGAAAGAACGCAAACGCAATTTGGAGCAAAATAAGCGGCAATTGGAGGAATCCATTGCAGCGCAGGATGCCAGAATTGGCACGATGACGCAGGAGGAAGCGGAATTCCGCAGCCGTGCAGCAGCGCTTCAATTGCAGCTTGCCGATCTTCGCTCGAAAATATCCGAAGAGGAAGCTCGTTTGCTTGGCGTTGCAGGAGGCGCGGTTGCTGATGCAGAGGAGACGCTTAAGAGCGAGCTGCTCGAAGTGCTCAGCGCTATGGCTCAGCATCGCAATGAAATCAGATATGCGGCGCAGCAACAGGATACATTGCAGCGGCGTATGGAGCGGATTAGCGAGGACGAGACCAAGTGGCTGGAGCAGCAAGAGAAGTTGGATGCGAGGCGTTCGGAGCTAGCGGAGGCGCTTGAGTCTACGCTTGCGCGGCTTGAGCAGGCAAGAAGCAAGACGCTTACCGAATCCGAGCAAACGAGAGCGATTTCGCAAAGCTTGGAAGAAGTAACGCTAGCGATTCGCAAGTGGGAGCAAAAGCTCGACAGCCATGTATCGAGGCGCGACACGATGAAGGAAATGCAGGATGCGCTCGACGGCTTTATGCAAGGGGTTAAAGAAGTGCTCAAAGCTTCAAGGCGCGGCAACGGCGGAATCAGCGGTGTCCATGGCGCGGTAGCAGAGCTTGTCCGTGTTCCGGAACGGATTGAAACCGCAGTTGAGACAGCGCTTGGCGGTGCCTTGCAGCATATTGTCATGGAGGACGAGAAAACAGCTCGTACCGCGATTGCTTTCTTGAAGCAGCGCCAGCTTGGACGGGCAACCTTCCTTCCGCTTGACGTTATTCGCGGCAGGCAAGTGCCCGAACATGACAAACGGACTGCGGAATCCGTAGAGGGCTTTGTTGGGGTAGCGGCAGATTTGGTCAGCTCGGATTCTCGTTACACCGCAATCGTCAACAATTTGCTCGGCAACGTCCTGCTTGCCGAAACGCTTGAGCAAGCGAACCGGATCGCCTCAAAATGCCAATACCGCTATCGCGTCGTGACGCTTGAGGGCGATATCGTCAACGCGGGCGGCTCGATGACGGGCGGCAGCTTGCAGAAGAAGGGCGCAAGCCTGCTTGGACGTCAACGCCAGATCGACGGGCTTGATCAAGAGATTGCCGATGCTCGCCGGATGGTTGAGCAGCTGCGCAGCAAGCTTAGCGATTTGCGCAAGGAGCATTCGATAAGAACTCATAATATCGAGGAGCTTCGTGCGGAAGGCGAGAAAAGCCGCATTGAAGAGCAGCAAATTAGGGCTGAGCTTCAGCAGCTTCATAATGAAGCCAAACATCTGGATGAGCAGCGGCAGCTGTATTCGGCAGACCGCAATACGCATTTATCCGAGCAAAAGGATGTGCAGGCAGCTGCAGCAGCGGCTGAGCTTCGTTTGGAGCAGCTTGTTCTCGATGAAGCAAGGCTGCAGGAAGCAATCCGCATGGCAGAGGAGCGCCGCAAAGCGAGCGAATCCGCTAAGGAAGAGCTGCAAGGCCAGCTTACCGATATTAAAATCGCAGCAGCCAAGACGGATCAGGAGAAGCTTTCGTTCGAGGATCAATCGGCGCGCGTGCGGGCTGACATTCAGCGGGCGAAGCAGGAGCTGGAAGGGCTGCGCTCGTTATCTGTTCAGCAAGAGGAAGAGATAGAAAGACATGCGAACGAGACGGTTCAGCAGATCGAGCAGCTCAATCACCTCCGAATAAAGAAGCAAGAATGCGCAGAACAGACGGATCTGAAGCGATCCGCGCGTGCACAGCGTATTGCCGAGCTTGATTTGGGCGAGAGTGAGACGAAGGAGCAGCGCGCGCAGCTTAGACAGGTCGAAGAGCAAATGCGCCAAACCGAAATCGCCGCTAACCGGCTCGACGTTGAGCTCGACAACTTGCTTCGCAAGCTTAGCGAGGAATACGAGCTGAGCTATGAGCTGGCTAAGGAACAGTATCCAGTGCCGGAGGATGTTCTTGGGACACAGAACGAGGTACGGGACATCAAACGCCAAATTACGTCGCTCGGCGAGGTTAACCTCGGCGCGATTGAGGAATATGAGCGGGTAAGCGAACGGTTTGAGTTTTTATCGGAGCAGAAGGATGATCTTATAGACGCGAAGACAACGCTGTATCAGGTTATCCGTGAGATGGATGAGGAGATGTCGAAGCGGTTTAAAACGACTTTTGAAGCGATTCGCGGCCATTTTGTCGTCGTATTCGCGAAGTTGTTCGGAGGAGGCAGGGCAGATCTAGTGCTCGTTGAGCCGGATCGCGTGCTTGATACCGGCATCGACATCGTTGCGCAGCCGCCGGGCAAGAAGCTGCAAAACCTGCAGCTGCTCTCAGGCGGTGAGCGTGCGCTGACGGCAATTGCCTTGTTGTTTGCTATTTTGCAGGTGAAGCCCGTTCCGTTCTGCGTGCTCGATGAAGTTGAAGCCGCGCTCGATGAGGCAAACGTATCCAGGTTCGCGCAATATTTGCGCGAGTTTTCGGAGCTGACGCAGTTCATCGTCGTTACGCATCGCAAAGGTACGATGGAAGAAGCAGATGTGCTGTACGGAGTTACAATGGAAGAAGGCGGGGTATCGAAGCTGGTATCCGTACGCTTAGAGGATGAGGAAGAACCGGTATCCGCATAAATAAAGACAAACCGGCAATGTGAGGATGGGGAGTTGAACCGATGAGTTTTTTTAAGAAGCTGAAGGAAAGTATCGCAACGAAAACCGAAGCGGTAACGAATATTTTTAAAGAGGGCTTGTCGAAGACGCGTACAGCGTTCGTTGAGAAGGTCGAGGAGCTCATTACGCGCCGCAAGAAGATCGACGAGCAGTTTTATGAGGAGCTTGAAGAAATTCTAATCGGCGCGGATGTTGGCGTTAATACCGTCATGCAGCTGATAGATGAGCTTCGCGTCGAGGTGAAGAAGCGCAAGATCGAGGATGCTGCCGATTTGCAGCCTATTCTGTCCGAGAAGCTGATTCAGCTAATGAAGAGTGATGATCAATCTGGTTTGCGCATGGCGCCAAGCGGCATTACCGTTATTTTGTTCGTAGGTGTTAACGGCGTTGGCAAAACGACAACAATCGGAAAGCTTGCGCATAAGTTCAAGAGCGAAGGCAAAAGCGTACTGATGGCAGCAGGCGATACGTTTCGTGCAGGAGCGATCGAGCAGCTCGAGGTATGGGGTCAGCGCGTTGGCGTTGACGTGATCAAGCAGCAGTCGGGATCAGACCCGGCAGCCGTAATGTTCGATGCGGTGCAAGCTGCCAAGCAGCGCGGCGTAGATGTGCTGTTGTGCGACACGGCAGGCAGGCTGCAAAATAAAACGAATTTGATGGAAGAGCTGAACAAAATTTTCCGCGTCATTCAGCGCGAGCTGCCCGATGCTCCTCATGAGGTGTTGCTCGTTCTTGACGCAACGACAGGTCAAAACGCGCTCAGCCAAGCGAAGCTGTTCGGCGAGAAGAGCGGCGTTACCGGACTTGTTCTAACGAAGCTGGATGGCACGGCTAAAGGCGGTATCGTAATCGCGATTCGTAATGAGCTCAGCTTACCAGTGAAGCTTGTTGGACTGGGCGAGAAGATGGGCGACCTGCAGCAATTTGATTCGGAGCAGTTCATTCATGCGCTATTTGCTGGATTAATTCAGCGCGAGGAATCGCAGGATGCCGAAAAAACGGCTGAATAAGCTGGTTTCGAATCATTTGAAGCGATAGTAAATGCGGCTTTTAAAGGTGACAAGGGGAAATGCTTGACAGCTGCCTATGACGTCATGTATGATAAAAGACGTTGTCAGGTGTAAAGGTATTTACCTTGTCGGTGACACAAGCTTAATAACAGGAGGGGCTGACGGGATGAAAGCAAATGAACCAGATGCCTTATCCAAAACGACCCGTATAAACTTGTTGTTCGACTTTTACGAGCCGCTCTTGACAGAGAAGCAGCGGACGTTTCTCAAATATTATTTTCACGACGACTTCTCACTTGGAGAAATCTCAGCCGAATTCGGCATAAGCAGACAAGCGGTATACGAGCATATCAAGCGTGCCGAACAGGTGCTTGAGAGCTATGAGAGCAAGCTCGGCTTGCTTGTCCGGCATGAATCACTTCTACAATTAACCGTGCAGCTCGTGAACAGCGTGAATGAGCTTTCGATTGCCGAGCAGGACAGGCAGGCGCTCATGAGCATGATTGCACAATTTCAAATAACCGATTAAAACATAATGAGTGGAGGTGACGGTACATGGCAGCATTTGAGAGCTTATCAAGTCGGCTTCAAAATGTGTTCAGCAAGCTGAGGGGCAAAGGTAAGGTTTCCGAGGAAGATGTTAGCGAAGCAATGCGTGAGGTGCGATTGGCGCTTCTCGAGGCGGACGTTAACTTCAAGGTCGTGAAGGACTTTATCGCGAAGGTGAAGGAACGGGCTATCGGCCTCGATGTGTCAAAGAGCTTTACACCCGGCATGGTCGTCATCGATATCGTAAATAAAGAGCTGACCGAGCTGATGGGCGGCACTCAAAGCAAGCTTGCGAAGGCGAACAAGCCTCCAACCGTCATTATGATGGCGGGCTTGCAGGGTGCCGGTAAGACAACGACGACGGGCAAGCTGGCTAAGCTCCTACAGAAGAGCAATAATAAGCCGCTTCTTATCGCGTGTGATATCTATCGTCCCGCGGCAATCAAGCAGCTTCAAGTGCTCGGCGATCAAATCAATGCGCCGGTTTTCTCCTTGGGTGATCAAACCTCGCCTGTAGAAATTGCGCGTGCCGGACTCCAGCATGCCAAAGAGAACGGCAATGATTATGTCATCATCGATACCGCCGGCCGCTTGCATATCGACGAAGAGCTGATGGAAGAGCTGAAGCAAATCCATCAGGTTACGAAGCCGGATGAAGTGCTGCTCGTTGTTGATGCGATGACAGGGCAAGATGCAGTTAACGTTGCACAAAGCTTTCATGAACAGCTCGCTTTAACGGGTGTTGTGCTGACGAAGCTCGATGGCGATACCCGCGGTGGCGCGGCGCTTTCGGTTAAAGCCGTAACAGGCTGCCCGATTAAATTCGCGGCGATGGGTGAGAAGATCGACTCCTTGGAGCCGTTCCACCCGGAGCGTATGGCTTCCCGGATTCTCGGAATGGGCGATATGCTCTCTTTGATCGAGAAGGCGCAGTCAAACATCGATGCGGAGAAAGCGAAGGAAATGGAACGTAAAATGCGTACAGCAGAATTTACGTTCGACGATTTCCTGGAGCAGATGGAGCAGGTTCGCAACCTTGGGCCGCTCGATCAAATTATGGATATGCTGCCCGGCATGAACAAGATGAAGGGCATGAAGGATATGAAGGTCGATGAGAAACAAATCGGCCGAGTCGAGGCGATTGTCCGCTCCATGACGAAAGAGGAGAAGCAAAAGCCGGAGCTGCTTAATCACAGCCGTCGCAAACGTGTAGCTGCAGGCAGCGGCACGACGATCGTCGAGGTTAACCGCCTCATTAAGCAGTTTGACGACATGAAAAAAATGATGAAGCAATTCTCATCGATGATGGGGCCGAAAGGTCCGAAGGGCGGCAAGAAAGGCCTGAAGGGCATGCTCGGCAAAAATATGAAGTTCCCGTTTTAATCGCTGTTTACTCTTTGAAGGAGGTGAATTTTCATGGCAGTACGTATTCGTTTGAAAAGAATTGGTGCTCACAAAGCTCCTTTCTACCGCGTAGTAGTATCGGATTCCCGTTCGCCGCGTGACGGACGTTTTATCGAAGAGATCGGCACTTATAACCCGGTTGCACAACCGGCTCAAGTTAAGATCGATGAAGAAAAAGCGTTGAAATGGCTGCAAACAGGAGCGCAAGCTTCTGATACAGTTCGTGACTTGCTTTCCAAAGCAGGTGTTCTTAAAAAGTTCCATGAGCTTAAGCAACAGAAATAACTGTTGAATAGCGGAGGGCCTTGAGATGAAAGAATTGATTCTTGTCATAGCGAAGGCATTGGTTGATCATCCTGATCAGGTGCAAATCAATGTGAAGGATGATGACCGTGGCACGATATACGAGCTTTCGGTTCACCCCGAGGATATCGGTAAAATCATCGGTAAACAGGGACGCATTGCGAAAGCGATGCGTACGGTAGTGACTTCTGCTTCCGTCAAATCGCAAAAGCGCGTCATCGTCGACATCATGTCATGATGCACGTAATGGAGGGAAGGTTAGGATGTATGTCCTAGCCTTTTTTTAATATGCAGCTATTTTAAACACTGCGCATATCCAAACGGCTTCGTCTCCAACGTGGAACGATGCCGTTTTTGCATGTATAATAGAGGGATACACATATGAAGGGCTGGTTGTAATGAGCGAAAAATGGTTTACGGTCGGGAAGGTAGTTAATACGCACGGTATTCGCGGAGAGCTGAAAATATTGTCGCAAACGGATTTTGCGGATGTTCGCTTCGCACCCGGGAGCAAGCTGCTCATGCTGAACGAGGAAAGCGGAGCATCGCTTGAAGTGAAGGTCATTAGCGCACGGGAGAACAAAACCGTATACATACTGAAGCTTGAGGGCTTCACTGATATTAATCAGGTAGAGAAATATAAGGGCTGGGTGCTTAAGGTGTCCGAAGCCAATCTGGTTGATTTGGACGACGGCGAATATTATTATCATGAAATTATTGGCTGCCGCGTCGTGACGGAAGAAGGCGAGGAGCTTGGCACCATTTCGGAAATACTAAGCCCTGGCGCAAATGACGTATGGGTCGTTGATCGTCCGAAGGGCTCCGGCAAGCAGCTGCTATTGCCTGTCATCGATGATGTTTTGATCAGCGTGAATACGAAAGAGAAAGTCGTAACGGTCCGGTTGATGGAAGGATTGATTTAAACCGATGAAAATTGATGTGCTAACGTTGTTTCCTGAAATGTTCGACGGTGTATTTAACGCCAGCATTTTAGGAAAAGCGAAGGAGAAAGGGATCGTTACGCCACAAGCGATCAACTTTAGAGCTTATTCGGGCAATAAACATAATACGGTCGACGATTATCCGTATGGCGGCGGAGGCGGCATGGTGCTTAAGCCTGAGCCGGTATTTGCAGCTGTTGAGGATCTTAAGCTCGATGACAACATTAAGCCGCGCGTCATCCTGCTATGTCCGCAGGGCGCTCAGTTTACGCAGCAGAAGGCGGAGGAGCTTGCAAAGGAGCAGCATCTCGTGCTGATTTGCGGCCACTATGAGGGCTATGACGAGCGTATTCGCGAGCATCTCGTAACGGACGAGCTATCCATTGGCGACTACGTGCTGACTGGCGGTGAAATTCCGGCGATGGTGCTTATTGATAGCGTGGTAAGGCTGCTCCCCGGCGTGCTCGGCAATGAGACATCTGCGGTAACGGACTCGTACAGCACGGGCTTGCTGGAGCATCCGCATTATACCCGTCCGGCTGAATTCCGCGGCTGGCCGGTGCCGGATGTCCTTATTTCTGGCCATCATGCGAATATTGAGGTGTGGCGGCGCCAGCAATCGCTGCTGCGGACGCTGCAGCGCCGTCCTGACCTGCTGAAGAGTGCGGCGCTTACCGACAAGGAACGGAAGTGGATCGCTGCACAGCTGAAGCAGGAGCCTAATAAAGCAGACAAATAGAATATCGATGTTAACAAACAAAGTGGTTGAGTAAAAACCACTACATTTTCTCGGAGCAAGCAGACATCGACGAAAAAGAAAAATAGCGGTACAGGAATTGCCTCCTGCACCGCTATTTTTTATGGTTTTTAACCGATCTGTTCAAATTTTGAAAACCCTCTTTATTATAATAGAAGAAACTGACTTATTATGGCGTATAAAAGTTTTGGGTATAATATACATTATAGGTTCCCCCGACTGCGACGCCTGTACCAAGCCGCTTAAGCTTGCTGTTCAGCAGCGTCTCGCGGTGACCGTCTTTGGAATTGAGCCATCCATAGTGAGTAAAGATGCTGCTTTGGTAACCAGCGGCGATATTCTCAGCTGCAGAGTGGTATTTGACGCCCTTCGCTTTCATGCGATCAAAGGGGGAAGAGCCATCCGGGTTCGTGTGATTAAAGAAGCTTCGTTTACTCATATCGCCGCTGTGTCCATGGGCTGAAGCGGCAGCGAGCTTGTCCCATTCGAGGATTGGAATGCCGCGAACAGCTCTTTCTGCATTCGCCAGATCAAAAAGCTGCAATTCAAAAGCTGCTTCGAGTTTGGTTGTATAGGATGTTTTGATTGGTTTGGAGACAGCCTGATTCATCCGAATGATGCCGGTTATTTTGCTTCCGTCCTGCCGGTCAATAAAAAGGATGGTACGCTCGTTTCCTATTGTATAGGCATAATAGTTCTCGTTCGCCTCGGCATTAGTAGGGCGGCTAATAAGCTTTTTGGCCGCAGTGATCGTTTGGCCGATATGGATTCCGGAATTGCTTTTCCAGCTGTCGCTGTCGTTGGAGAAAAGCGCCGTAACGCGGTCGTTTTGGAGGCCAAACATCATGTAGTGGTTATAGTCGCTGTTGTAAATATGCCAGGAGAAGCCATATTCGCTTGGATCGATGCGTGCCGGCTTGCCAAGCGCTTTCTGGAGCTTCTGAATAGTATCGTTTAATGCGACTCCGCCTAGCGCATTTGTTGCTTTCGGAATTTGCGCTTTTGACAACGAGCTGGAATGCTTCTTGAGATTGTAGAAAAAAGTGAGCGCCTCCGCGCGGGTAAGCTTGCCGTCAGTGGCGAAGCCGCTAACCGTTGCAGATGTTCGGCCATTTGATATTTTCTCATTCAACAGCCATTGAACAGCGCTTTGCTCCGTAAAAGCTTCGCCGCTGGCAGCCGAGGCAAGAAGCAGAGCAGCTTGTCCGCGCCGAAATTCGCTATTTTGCTGCGCGCTGCTTACCGGCCAACCTAGGTGTTCGGCATAATCGTAGTATGGCTGGAACCATGCGCTGCCGCTTGCGGGTGATTCGGTTGCTAAGCCGTAAGCACGGAGCATCATGGCTAGAAATTCTGCTTCATTAACAAGATTGTTAGGCTTAAAGGAGCCGTCGCCATACCCTTGCGTCAACTTTTGCTCGATCGCCCATGTTATGTAAGTGCCAGCCCAGTGATCCTTCGTATCCTTGAAGTTCAAGGACTCAGCGGCCGCATAGCTAGGAGCTGTAAGGGTCAATAACAAGAGTGCGGCAATCATTCCTCCTTTATTTATGGAAAAATATTGTTTTTTATCTGGAATCAAATGTTCCACCTCGTTTTGTCGGCGTATGTCATTATTTAGTATACAATAATAATGAATAAAAAAAGCATATTGTATTATTGGGCTGGCTGTGGTAAAATTTCTAATGTTGTTCGTAAAGTCGGACGGTCCGCTATCAGCGATGAACCGGTTCATAGGAATTCGGTGAGCTTATAAGAACGTCTATGGTGGAAGGAGTGAATCAAATGAATCTTTTGCAAACTATTGCGCAAGAAAACCTGCGCCAAGGTCTACCGAACTTTCGTCCTGGTGACACGCTAAAAGTTCATGTAAAAGTTATCGAGGGAACTCGTGAGCGTATCCAATTGTTCGAAGGCGTTGTAATCAAACGTCGCGGCGGTGGAATCAGCGAAACTTTTACAGTGCGTAAAATTTCCTACGGTGTTGGTGTGGAAAGAACTTTCCCGCTTAACTCGCCTAAAATCGAAAAAATCGAAGTGGCTCGCCGTGGTAAAGTACGTCGCGCGAAATTGTACTACCTACGTAGTCTTCGCGGAAAAGCTGCTCGTATTAAAGAAATTCGTTAAGAACAAACGACAAGAGGGGCTTGCGCAAACAAGCTCCTTTTCGTTTTTTCTCAAAGGTCATTTACATATTACAGTATATGGGAAGAAGGCGAACAGAGTGGACTCACAGCAGCGTAATGATGGTCTGAACAACGATAATGATAATGAAGTGAACGATACGTCAAACCAATCCGATTTTCAGCAAAAATTACCAGACCGTGCCGTGGCCCATGCATCCGGCTCAGGCAAGAAGGGCGGTGCTTACAAGGAAATCGTAGAATGGATCAAAGCTTTAGTCATTGCGGTCGTTCTCGTATTTCTTATTCGCCAATTTTTATTTTCACCATTTATCGTAGACGGCCCATCCATGAAGCCTAACTTCGAGACGGGCGAGCGTTTGATCGTCAATAAAATTTTATATACGTTCCGCGAACCGAAGTTTGGAGAGGTAGTTGTATTTGACGTTCCGGAGCAAGGGCGAAAATTCATTAAACGGGTAATTGGCGTGCCGGGCGATACGATCAAAGTTGAAGGCGACGACCTTTATATTAATGATAAAAAAATCGATGAGCCTTATATAAAGGAAGCGATCGAAGAAGCGCATGCGAAAGGCGAGCTGTACAATGGCGGAGGGCCAAATTTCCCGAATGCCGAAGTGCCTGAAATGACGGTTCCGGAAGGCACGATTTTTGCGCTTGGCGATAACCGCAGCGATAGTACGGATAGCCGTGTGATCGGCTTTGTAAAAGATAAGGAAGTCGTTGGTCGCGCCGATATTATTTTTTGGCCGCTGGACAAGCTAGAGTTTATAAAGCACTGGACAAAATGAGGTGAGTAAGTAAATGGCCATTCAATGGTTTCCGGGTCATATGACCCGGGCGAAGCGGCAAATACAAGACAAGCTCAAACTAATCGATCTTGCCATCGAACTATTGGATGCTCGGGTACCGCTTTCGAGCCGCAATCCGATGATAGAAGAAATTTTGAACGGCAAGCCAAGACTGATCGTGTTGAACAAATCCGATTTGGCAGATCCGAAGACGACCGAGCAATGGATGGCTTATTTCAAAAATGAGGGTCATGAATCGATAGCGATCGACTCCTCGACGGGTACGCGTGTCAATGAGGTGCCGCAAAAGGCGAAGCAGATTCTGCAAGAGAAAATTGCGCGCCAAATTGCCAAAGGGATAAATCCGCGTGCAATCCGGGGACTTATCGTTGGCATACCGAACGTTGGGAAGTCTACGCTGATCAATAAGCTGGCAGGACGAGCAATTGCTTTAACCGGCGACCGTCCGGGTGTCACAAAGGGACAGCAGTGGATTAAGATCGGTACGGAGATGGAGCTGCTTGATACGCCTGGTATTTTGTGGCCGAAGTTTGAGGACGAATTGGTCGGCTACCGGCTAGCGATGACAGGCGCCATAAGAGAGCAAATATTGAACGTTGACGATATTGCCTTTTTTGCGATGCGTGAGCTCGTGGACCGGTACTGGCCGAACATGAAGGAGCGTTACGAGCTCGAGACGCCGCCGAAGGATGTATCCGATTCGGATGAGATCGTACGAGTGATGGAGGATATCGGACGTCGGAGAGGGTGCCTGCTTAGCGGCGGACGCGTCGATCTGGAGAAGACGTCAGGAATCATTTTGCGTGATTTGCGTTCAGGCAAGCTAGGTCGCATCACGCTGGAAGCTCCACCTTATTGATGTGAAACGGGGGAACGTAACGTGCTGCAATATGAACAGTCGTTATGGCAAGATGGCTACAAAGCGATTGCCGGCGTGGATGAGGTAGGCCGCGGCTGCTTGTTCGGAGACGTTGTGGCCGCAGCTGTCATTTTGCCGCCGGGACTCGTGATTGAGGGAGTCAATGACTCTAAGAAGCTGTCCGAGAAAAAGCGGGATCAGCTGTATGAGATTATTTTGCAGGAATGCGTTGCTTGGTCGGCTGCTCGCGTTGACGCTGAAACGATCGACCGCATCAATATTAAGCAGGCAGCTAGACTCGCAATGAAGCATGCGGTGGAATCTTTGCAGGTGCCATCGGATTATTTGCTTATCGACGCGGAGAAGGTGGATGTGTCACTGCCGCAGCAGTCGATCATCAAAGGGGACGCAACCAGCCAGTCCATCGCGGCTGCATCCATTGTCGCTAAAGTTACCCGCGATAGACTGTGTACTGGCGAGTGGGAGCAGGAATGCCCTGACTATGGGCTTGCTATTCATAAAGGCTACGCAACGAAGCTGCATCGCGAGCGATTGCTGGCGACAGGGCCAAGTCCCCTGCATCGCAGATCGTTTCTCGGCAACTTGTTTACAGAGGAGCAGCTTCTGCTCTTCTAGACTTTATTGCAAAACAAACAGCATGACGCTTGATTGATTGTACGAGGCAGAGGAATGCTTCGTGTGATGATCAGGCGTTTTTTTGTTTAAATATCTTTTTGGGCAGTATCGCTTCATGCTTGGCTTACTTCGACCGATATATGGTTTATAGGTTTAACGGAGTCGAAAAAGTATGACGTATAGAGAGCGATAAGCGCATAAGAAGAAACTCGCAGATAGGCGCTGGAGCAGCGGAGGCGGATGAGCAGATGAATATTAGTCAAATGATGCGGAGTTTCCTAGGGGAATCCTCAGGAACGGATACACGGGCGATGGAGCTCAAGGTTGGCCAAGTTGTACGGGGCGTCGTACTGCAGGTGATGGAAAATAACGAGGCGCTCGTTCAGATTAACGGAGTGCAGGTGCGTGCGAAGCTGGAAGCCCCGCTTCAAGTGGGGCAAACAGCCATGCTGCAGGTACAGCCGCAATCAAGCGGAGCGCTTGTGACGCTGAAGCAGGTTGAACCGGGCGCTGTAGGGCTGCCGGAGGATACCTTTAAAGAATGGGCTAAGCAGCTCGCATTGCCTGAACAGAAATGGGCGGCGCATATTGTAAAGGATTTGCGCAAAGAAGGCGTCATTCTGAACCGTGAGGTTGCGCAAGCCTTTCAGCAAGCCGCAGCGGCGATGCCGGCGGGCGGCGATGCGGAGCAGTGGATGCAGGCCGCAGCTGCAACCTTTAAACGGGGGTTGCCGATGACGGGCGCAACGGTTGGTGCCATGCAGCAGGTCATGTTCGGCCGCAGCGCCCATGAACTCATTGAAACGATGCAGCAGCAGCTTTCTGCGCTCGCAAGCGGTGATCCAGACGGCGCTTCGGCAGAAGCAAAGCCATTGCCGCAGGCGGCAGCTCGGGTGCAAGCGTTGCTGGTAGAAGGGATGGAACTGTTGCGCGCGGCATCGTCGCCTAATGAGCCATCCAAGGCGGCAGAGATGGGAACGAAAGAAGCTGCAATTGCAAGAGCGCAGCTCGCGCAAACAGCAAAAATAGAACCGCCTCTGGGGCAGGCGAGCGCAAGTACGCTTGCAACTGCTGAAGAGGGTGCGGCTGAGCAGGCAGCGCCCCAGACAGCAAGAGTCGCGCAGTCCCAGCCCAACTGGCTCGGACAGATGATGAAATGGATGGGCGTAGACCACGAGCTTCAGCTTGCCAAGGCGGTTGCAGGAGCACCGGATACTTCCGGAAGCCAGCCTGCGCCAGCGCCGCAAGCGGCTGAAGCAGAGACTGCTGCTTCTGCTGCTGCGAAGCCTTTGCCTGCGCAAACAGCCGCAGCTTCGACGCAGTCCGCTCCACAGGCTGGCCAAGCGGTGGAGTTGACTAGAAAAGAGGCTCCTCAGACGAATGTACACGCGCAAGGGAATGCGGAAGAGCAGGAAGAGCCGCTGCCAATAAGAATCCAAGACACAAGGCATGGCGTCGAGCGAGCGGCAGCAGCAATCATTTCATCCATTGCGGATAGTGCTCCCGTTGCAGAGCCAGCTTTGCCGGCACACCAAGAGTCGCTAAAAAGCGCGCTGCTGGCGTTAGTTTCTTCCGATCAGACACCGCCCGCGATCAAAGAAACAGCGCAGCAGCTCGTTCAGCAAATTACGGGACAGCAGCTTCTGCTGACGCCAGAGCGCAACAGCTCCGTGCTAACCCATGTTACGATGTTTATTCCGCTTAATAGTCCCGATGGCAAGCAGACCGCATCCGTTCATATCCAGACGAGAAGAGGGCGCAAAGGAGAGCTGGACTCATCCAACTGCAGGCTGCTGTTCAATTTGTCTATGAATACGCTGGGGGACACGATGGTGGACGTTAATGTGATGGACAAAATCGTCAGCTTAAATCTGTGGAATGATCACCCTGCTATCTCCATGCTGGCAGAGTCATCCCGGAATGAAATAGCAAGCAGCCTGCAGCAAGCCGGATTCCAGCTGCTATCGCTTCGAACAACGCCGCTGCCAAAGGCCGGGGCTCAGGCGGCTGAAGCGACGGCCGCTGCCGCAAAAAGCCTGCAAGTGCCGGAAATGACCGCTTTTTCCTCCAATCGCTACAAAGGAGTCGATTATCGCATATGAGCAGCGAACAAGCGAATGATCAGCCCAAATCAAAAATCAAAAAGGCTGTTGCGTTAAAATATGAGCCTGGCGAGCGCACGGCCCCGGTTATGGTTGCCAAAGGCAAAGGGCATATGGCCGACCTAATACTTGAAAAAGCTAAGGAAAACGGCATTCCAGTCCAAGAAGATTCTTCACTTGTCGAAGTGCTCTCCAAGCTTGATGTCGATCAAGAGATTCCGCCAGAGCTTTATACGCTAGTTGCCGAAATATTAAGCTTTGTTTATCGTTCTGATCGCAAAGCAAGGGACATGAAGAATGGTTGAGCGCAAGAGCTTGGCGGATGATAGAGATAAACGAGACAACAGAAAGCAAACGGGCATGTTTGGCGAAGCGGCCGCATGTGACTATTTGTTAAGCAAAAACTATTCGGTTCTCGAGCGCAACTGGCGCTGCCGCAGCGGAGAAATCGATATTATCGCGGAGCATGAAGGAAGACTTGTTTTTATCGAGGTGCGCGCGAGGAAGCAAAATGGCAGATTTGGCACAGCGGCTGAATCGGTCGATCGCCGAAAACAGCAAAAGGTAAGGGAAACGGCTCAGGTTTATTTGCGAAGCGCTGACCGTTCAAATGCTTCCGTTCGGTTTGATGTCATAGCAATCACGATTAACCGCACGGACGAGACGATCGTGGAATGCAAGCATTACGAGGGTGCTTTTTGAATCCATACATATAACATAGGGCTTTTGCCTAGGTTAAGAACCTAACCTAAGGTGAAAGCCCTTTAGTTATTCGATTAGGAGTGCTGCCTCTCAAGACCGCGATATTGTATCGCTTCCGCTACATGCTCCTCTATTATAGACTCGCTGGATGCAAGGTCAGCTATGGTGCGGGACAGCTTTAACATACGATCATAAGCGCGCATGCTGATACCGAGTGCCTCAAAAGCATGCTCCAGCAAGCCGATCGCATCGGGTTTAATATTTACCGCTTTGCGAAGGGAAGCTCCTGTTAATTCACCTTTGCTTTTGGATCTGTTATTAGCGTTTCTTTCCTTCTGAAAGTCCACTGCATTTCTAACGAGCGCCTTCATTTGAGCAGTATTTAAAGATGGGGAAGCGGCGACATGATCCAAAGATATCGGTCGCGGCACCTCAAGCTGCAAATCGATTCGGTCGAGCAGAGGTCCGGATATTTTGGAACGGTAACGGCTAATGATGGATGAGCTGCAGGTGCAGCGCTTATCCCCATATTCATGACCATAATAGCCGCAGGGACAAGGGTTGTACGAAGCAGCAAGCATGATGCTGGCGGGGAACTGGAATACGGCTTTGGAGCGGGATATGGTGACGATGCGGTCCTCTAGCGGCTGGCGCAAAACCTCAAGCACCTGCCTTGGAAATTCCGGCAATTCATCTAAGAACAGCACGCCGCGATGCGCAAGCGTAACTTCCCCGGGCTTCGGGATAGAGCCGCCGCCAATTAGGCCGCCAGCGGAAACGGTATGGTGCGGGGCGCGGAAGGGAGGCTGCGCAAGCAATCCATGGGAGCTTCCGGGCAGCTTGCCTGCCACGCTGTATATCTTGGTGACCTCCAGCGCTTCTTGCTCGCTAAGGGGCGGCAAAATGCCCGGCAGCCTGCGAATCATCATCGTTTTTCCTGTGCCTGGCGGGCCGCTCAGCAAAATATTATGTTTGCCGGCTGCGGCAATCAGCATCGCTCGCTTAGCTTGATGCTGACCGATAACATCGCCAAAATCGCCGGGATCATCGCCTGCTGTTTCCGCGAGTGTTGAGGAACTATTTTTAAAGGAAAAAGATTCATGAGCTTGATCGGCGCGGATATGCTCCCAGCCGTCTTGTTCTTGCTTCTGTAAATCCAGTTCGTTAAGATGGCTGAGCGCGAACAGCTCTAGGCCGGAGATCCAGCTTGCTTCCTTCACGTTGCCGATGGGCAGCAATACTCTCTGAACCCCTACCTTTTTTGCTTGCTCAAGCATTGCCAGCACGCCGGCTACCGGCCGAACGCTGCCGTTTAGCGAAAGCTCGCCCAGCAGGAGGGTGTTCTCAAAATGTACCGCACTAATTTGGCCGCTTGCCGTCAGAATGCCTGCTGCGATCGCTAGATCAAAAGACGTTCCCTCCTTGCGCAGGTCGGCCGGAGCCAAATTAACGGTAATGCGGTCCATCGGGAAGGTGAAGCCGCTGTTTTTGAGAGCAGCCCTTACCCGCTCGACAGACTCGCGGACGGCGGGGTCGGGCAATCCTACAATGTTAATCTGCGGCAACCCGCTCGCAATATCTACTTCAACCGATATCCCTTTGCCGTCAACGCCATATACGCTCGCACTCTTGATTAAACTAAACAAAACAAAAAGCACCCCCATTTTGATGGATGAAGGTGCTTCCTTACGATTCCGTATCAGTATTATGAATTTGCAAATATCATAGAGGAGGCTGCTACATATTGTCAATGTTTAAAATGATTCGGGTATTGAAAAGCAGTTTTGGTCATACTAGATGGCGTAGTTCACAACACCGATAAATGGCGGCCCCATCAGGTTTTAATCCTTTAATCTCAAATTGAGATGAAACCCATATCAAAAAAGCCGTATTAATTATGTATGAAAGTAAGGTAACGGATGGGGAAAGGTGCTACAATAATAGAGGTTTGTGTACATATGACTGATTTCAGTCTGTGAAATGGAGGATTTCAACAATGAATATCCATGAGTATCAAGGGAAAGCGGTCCTTAAACAGTATGGTGTCGTCGTACCAGAAGGTAAAGTAGCCTTCTCCGTAGACGAAGCTGTTGAAGCGGCTAAAGCGCTCGGAACACCGGTAGTTGTCGTGAAGGCACAAATTCACGCAGGTGGCCGTGGTAAAGCGGGCGGAGTTAAAGTAGCAAAAAGTATCGACGAGGTACGTGCATACGCTAGCGAAATTTTAGGCAAAGTGCTCGTTACCCACCAAACAGGACCAGAAGGCAAAGAAGTTAAACGTCTTCTGATTGAACAAGGCTGCGACATTAAAAAAGAATATTATATCGGCGTTGTATTAGACCGCGGTACAGGTCGTGTCGTTATGATGGCTTCGGAAGAGGGCGGCACTGAGATTGAAGAAGTTGCTGAACACTCCCCGGAGAAAATTTTCAAAGAGATCGTTGATCCAGCTGTTGGTTTGCAAGCTTTCCAAGCACGCAAATTGGCTTATGCCATCAACATCCCTAACGATCTGGTTAACAAAACCGTTAAGTTCATGATCTCGCTCTACACAGCTTTCGTAGAGAAAGACGCTTCCATTGCCGAAATCAACCCGCTTGTCGTAACTGGCGACGGACAAGTTATCGCGCTTGATGCGAAACTTAACTTTGATTCCAATGCTCTTTACCGTCACAAAGATATCGTTGAGCTTCGCGACTTGGAAGAAGAGGACGCAAAAGAAATCGAAGCGTCCAAATTCGACCTTAGCTACATCGCACTTGACGGCAACATCGGTTGCTTGGTTAACGGTGCAGGCCTTGCGATGGCGACAATGGATATTATCAAATATTACGGCGGCGACCCTGCCAACTTCCTAGACGTAGGGGGCGGTGCTACAGCTGAGAAGGTAACAGAAGCATTCAAAATCATTTTGTCCGATGAGAAGGTTAAAGGTATTTTCGTTAACATTTTTGGCGGCATCATGCGTTGCGACGTTATTGCTAATGGTGTTGTCGAAGCAGCGAAGCAAGTCGGTCTTGACCGTCCGCTCGTTGTTCGTCTAGAAGGTACGAACGTAGACCTCGGCAAAAACATTTTGAAAGAATCGGGATTGAACATCGTGGCTGCGGATTCCATGGCGGACGGCGCGCAGAAGATTGTCGCTCTCGTGAAATAAGATAACTTGCTGTGCGGCCTGCGGCTGCATACGAATTCATTCAGGGGATGTGAGTTAAGAGTGAGCATTTTGGTCAATAAAGATACAAAAGTCATTACCCAAGGTATTACAGGCGCTACTGGCTTGTTCCATACCAAAGGCGGATTGGAATACGGTACGCAAATGGTTGGCGGCGTAACACCTGGCAAAGGTGGCACGAACGTTGACATTACACTTGATAACGGCACGCTCGTATCATTGCCTGTATTCAACACGGTTGCACAAGCTAAAGCGGCTACTGGAGCTAACGCTTCGGTAATCTACGTTCCACCAGCATTTGCTGCTGATGCGATCATGGAAGCTGTTGACGCTGAGCTTGATCTTGTCATCTGTATTACAGAAGGCATTCCAGTGCTTGATATGGTTAAAGTAAAACGTTACATGGACGGCAGCAAAACCGTTCTTATCGGACCTAACTGCCCAGGCGTTATTACACCTGATGAGTGCAAAATCGGCATTATGCCTGGTTACATTCATACAGCTGGACATGTTGGCGTTATCTCCCGCTCAGGCACATTGACTTATGAAGCGGTTCATCAATTGACGACTCGCGGCATTGGACAATCATCTGCAGTAGGAATCGGCGGCGACCCTGTTAAAGGTTCCGAGTTCATCGACATCTTGAACCTCTTCAACGAAGATCCTGACACCTACGCGGTAATCATGATTGGTGAAATCGGCGGTACAGCAGAGGAAGAAGCTGCAGAGTGGATTAAAGCCAACATGAAAAAACCGGTTGTCGGCTTCATCGGCGGCGCTACAGCGCCTCCAGGCAAACGTATGGGACATGCAGGCGCAATCATTTCTGGCGGTAAAGGAACAGCTGCTGAAAAAATCGCAACGCTTGAAGCTTGCGGCATTAAAGTAGCTCCGACACCATCGGAAATGGGTTCAACGCTTGTTAGCGTTCTTGAAGAGCAAGGCTTGCTCGAAAAATGTATTACACGTAAATAATTCAATAGTTCGATATAAGGTAAGCAACCTTTCAACGACCCGAAAACGGGAGTTGGAAGGTTGCTTTTTTATTTGCCTGTAGCCATTATTTTATGGGTTGACTTGCAATCTTATGCTGTGTAACGCACAATAGATAAGAATGCAGGCCAGCCCAAGCCAAGAAAGGGTTGGACGAGGATGGAACAAAATAAAGATATTCGCAGGCAAATGATTATTGCTTTACACGAGATTCCCGGCATTGGATGGTTTGCCATCCAGAAGGCCGTTAAGCATCAATTTTGGAATAAGCAACTATGGAGTATAGAGGATTTACTTGCGATAGGCTTGCGCCGCGACCAAGCGCAATCAGCAGCCGAGCGTTATGCCAAGCAATCATGGATGCTGGCCAATGGCCGAGCAGAAGAAGTTGCAAGAGCAAACGCAGTTGAGATTACTCCCTATGACCCCGACTATCCGAGTCTTCTGAGGGAAATCGCACAGCCGCCTTGGGTCATTTATGCCAAAGGCAGGTTGGAATTGCTGAAGCGACCTGCTATTGCCATTGTTGGTACGAGAGTGCCAACCGCATATGGCAGGCATTCGGCAGCTGCGCTTGCGCAGGAGCTGTCCTCTGCGGGCTTAACGGTCGTCAGCGGACTAGCGAGAGGGATCGATAGCAAAGCCCATGAAGCGGCTTTGTACGAAGCGGGAGGGACGATTGCCGTTCTGCCGACACCAATTGATAAGTGTTATCCGCCAGAGAATTTATCCTTATTTCACAAAATTGCGGAGCACGGCTTGCTGGTCTCCGAAACTCCGATCGGTACGCCGCTGCATCCTGGGCAATTTCCTCAGCGCAATCGCATCATCGCCGCCTTATCTGTTGGAACGGTCGTTGTGGAAGGCGCTACAAAGAGCGGCTCGCTCATAACTGCGCAGCATGCATCTGACATGTCGCGTGAGCTGTTCGCCATACCCGGTCCGATCTCATCGCCTAAGAGCGAAGGCCCCAATGAACTGATTAAGCGCGGTGAAGCAAAGCTGATATGCGGCATTCATGACATTATCGATGAGCTGAAGTGGCTGCCAGCTGCATTAGATGCCTATAGGGAAGCAGACAATTCGGACAACGCCAAGCAGAAGACAGAAGCGGCCCAGCTAACGCTGGAAGAGAGCAAATTGATCGCCTTTTTGAGGGATCAACCGTTATCTATTAATGAATTGCATGAGCTCTCCGCCATTCCGTTTGGACATTTGAACGCACTTCTGCTAAATTTATGTATAAAACGCAAAATAGAATTGCAGCCCGGATCAATATATATTGCTTTATAGCTTGCAATGGAGAGAGGAGGCGCCTTACATGGCAGATTCTTTAGTTATCGTCGAATCACCCGCAAAAGCCAAAACGATTGGTAAATATCTAGGCAGCAAATATATCGTAAAAGCTTCCATGGGACATATTCGCGATTTGCCCAAAAGCCAGATCGGCGTCGAGGTAGATAATGATTTTAATCCCAAATACATAACGATACGCGGCAAAGGCAGCGTCCTCAAGGAATTGAAGGATGCCAGCAAAAAAGTGAAACATGTCTTTCTAGCAGCCGATCCGGATCGCGAAGGTGAAGCGATTGCTTGGCATTTGGCGCACTATCTGGAGCTTGATGAGACGGACACATGTCGCGTAGTATTTAATGAGATAACGAAACAAGCGGTTAAGGATGCTTTCAAAACGCCGCGTAAAATTAATATGGATCTAGTAAACGCGCAGCAGGCTAGACGCATTTTGGACCGGCTTGTCGGTTACAAAATTAGTCCGCTTCTATGGAAGAAAGTGAAAAAGGGTTTGTCGGCCGGACGGGTACAATCGGTTGCGGTTAAGCTGATCATCGATCGCGAAAATGAAATCGATGCATTCGTTCCTGAAGAATACTGGTCGATCACGGCTAAGCTTAGCCATTCCGGCATTCCTTTTGACGCGAAGTATTATTCCATTAACGGAGATAAGCGGGAGCTTGGCAAGGAAGCGGAAGTTGAAGAAGTGCTCAGCGCGATGAAGGGCAGCAAGTTTACTGTATCTGACGTGCGGGAGAAGGAGCGCCTGCGCAATCCTGCGCCTCCTTTCATAACGAGTTCGCTTCAACAGGAAGCGGCAAGGAAGCTGGGCTTCCGGGCGTCTAAGACGATGTCAGTCGCTCAACAGCTTTATGAAGGTGTCGAGCTTGGCAAAGAAGGAACCGTCGGTTTAATTACTTATATGAGAACGGACTCCACGCGGATTTCACCAATTGCGCAAGAGGAAGCCAAGGAATACATTACGGAAAAGTACGGCGCGACGTTCGTACCTGAGCAACCGCGGGTTTATACGAAGAAAAACAGCAATGCTCAGGATGCGCATGAAGCAATTCGCCCGACATCGATCTTACGTGATCCAGAAACGATGAAGCCATTCCTTAGCCGCGATCAATTCCGTCTATACAAGCTTGTGTGGGAGCGATTCGTATCCAGCCAGATGCAATCAGCGGTGTTAGATACGATGACGGTAGATCTGCAAGCAGGCGAAACGGTCTTTAGAGCTACCGGCTCTAAAGTGAAGTTTGCGGGCTTTATGAAGGTATATGTGGAAGGCAATGATGACGGCACGGTAGAAGAGCATAAATTTTTGCCGCCGCTTGCTGCGGGCGATGTGATCAACTCAGAGTCCGTTGATCCCAAGCAGCATTTCACACAGCCGCCGCCAAGGTTTACGGAGGCACGGCTTGTGAAGACGCTGGAGGAGCTGGGTATAGGCCGTCCGAGTACGTACGCACCGACGCTCGAGACGATTCAAAAGCGCGGTTATATCGCAATGGAAGAGAAAAAGTTTATGCCAACCGAGCTAGGCGATCTCGTCATACAGCTTATGGAGGAGTTTTTCCCGGAAATTCTTGATGCCGAATTTACGGCCAACATGGAAGGAAACCTTGACCATGTGGAGGAAGGTACGGAGGACTGGGTGAAGGTTCTCGCGAATTTTTATGAATCCTTCGAGAAGCGGCTAGAGGTAGCCGAAGATGAAATGAAGGAAATTGAAATTCAAGATGAAGTTTCTGACGAGCTATGTGAGAAATGCGGACGCCATTTGGTTTACAAGATGGGTCGCTTCGGTAAATTTTTAGCATGCTCCGGCTTCCCGGAATGCCGCAATACGAAACCTATCGTCAAAGATATCGGCGTCACTTGCCCGAAATGCGCCGAAGGCAAAATTATTGAGCGACGCAGCAAAAAAGGCCGTATTTTCTACGGCTGCGACCAATACCCTGGATGCGATTATGTATCATGGGACAAACCGACGAACAAACCGTGCCCGCAGTGCGATTCTAAGCTCGTAGAGAAGCGCAACCGCAGCGGCGTGAAGCTGCTCTGTCCAACGTGCGACTATTCCGAAGAGGTGCTGGACGAAGACGAGCAAGGCACAGATACTGATTAAATTTAGCTAAAGACCAACATAATCTGCAGACGAATGTTAACGATGTAGCCGTCCTCCCTCCAAACAGGGAGGACACCGTTGTTAAACGGGCAGTTAATTCACATTAAACCCTCCTGTACAGGAGGGTTTAACCAGCGTTTATGTGAAGCTGACGACTAGATAACCATTGGGCCATTAGGCAGCACGATCGAAAATAGCAGGGAATTTGCTAGCGGTATAGACTTATGGATAATTGATAATAAAGCTAACAAACGATGAAACGAATCGATAGGGTAAGCTTGTTTAAGAAGATCATATAAAGTTAGGTTATCCTACTTGTTCTTATAGGGCTGCGGTTGTCGAGCGGAGTCTCGCTATTGCAGAAAGTGCTGCAAAAACCTCACATGACTCTATGAATGTTAGGCTGCGTTGCAGTAAGTGCAGCTTAGCTGAGTGTTGCTGTTTGGGAATTCGGCTTGGCAAGTTGATTTTTTTTGAAAAAGGCATTAGGGTTTTGTAAAAGCCTTTAACGTTTTTCCATTCTTTTTTTGCATCGTGAATTATATTTTGAAAGGATTGAATACATTTTGTCACAACCACAAAAAGTAACCGTCATCGGAGCTGGTCTAGCAGGAAGCGAGGCAGCATGGCAAATCGCATCGCAGGGAGTGCCAGTCGTTCTCTATGAAATGCGCCCAGTTACGAAAACGCCGGCTCATCATACCAATCAATTCGCAGAGCTTGTCTGCAGCAACAGCCTAAGAGCAAATGGACTATCCAATGCCGTAGGCGTCCTAAAGGAAGAAATGCGCCAGCTGAACTCGCTTATTTTGAGCTGTGCTGACCAGCATGCTGTCCCGGCAGGCGGAGCGCTTGCCGTTGACCGCGATGGTTTCTCGGGCGAGGTTACGCGCAGGCTGCATGAGCATCCATTAGTCGAGGTCCGCAATGAGGAAGTTACGGAAATCCCGACAGATGGGATCGTTGTTATAGCAACAGGCCCTCTAACGGCTCCAGGCTTATCCTCTCAGATTCAAGAGCTGCTGGGCGAGGAATATTTTTATTTCTATGATGCTGCTGCTCCAATCGTAGAAAAAGATTCAATCGATATGAATAAAGTTTATTTAGCATCAAGGTATGACAAAGGGGAAGCTGCCTACTTGAACTGTCCGATGACGGAAGAGGAGTTTGAAATCTTCCACGAGGCGCTGACGACGGCTGAGAAAGCTGAAGTTAAAGATTTTGAGAAGGAAGTTTATTTTGAAGGCTGCATGCCGATCGAAGTTATGGCAAGCAGAGGCAAGCAAACCGTATTGTTTGGACCAATGAAGCCCGTAGGCCTTGTCAATCCGCATACAGGCAAGCTGCCGCATGCGGTTATTCAGCTTCGCCAAGATAATGCAGCGGGTACCTTGTACAATTTGGTTGGCTTCCAGACCCACCTCAAGTGGGGCGAACAGAAGCGTGTATTCTCGCTCATTCCAGGGCTTGAGAATGCGGAGTTCGTTCGCTTCGGAGTTATGCACCGCAATACGTTTATCAATTCCCCTCGACTGCTTAAGCCTACTTATCAGCTTAACAATCGCGACACGTTGTTCTTCGCCGGTCAAATGACCGGAGTAGAAGGTTATGTGGAGTCGGCAGCATCAGGATTGATTGCCGGTATTAACGCTGCTAAGCTAGCACGCGGCTTAGAGCCGGTTGTGCTGCCAGAACAAACGACACTAGGAAGCATGGCTAACTATATTACGACTGCCGATTTCAAGCATTTTCAGCCAATGAATGCAAACTTCGGTTTATTCCCGCCTCTGGAGAAAAAGATTCGCAGCAAAAAAGAAAAGAATGAAATGATTGCTAATCGGGCACTTGAAGGCATCGAGCAATTTAAACGGGAACATTTGCAGTAATATTTCGTAATGATGGCATGGCATTCTATTTCAATATGGAACCTTGAGGAGGCAACGCAATGGAAATGCAATTTCACGCAACGACCATTTGTGCAGTTCGTCATGAAGGGAAAGGCGCGATTGCCGGAGACGGGCAGGTAACTTTCGGGAACAGCATGGTCATGAAAAACACAGCCAAAAAAGTAAGAAGGTTGTACCGTGGCCAAGTAGTCGCAGGATTTGCAGGATCGGTTGCTGACGCGATAACGTTATTCGAGAAGTTCGAGGCAAAGCTGGAGGAGCATCACGGCAATTTGCAGCGTTCGGCTGTCGAGCTTGCAAAGGAATGGCGCTCGGACCGTGTCCTGCGCAGGCTTGAGGCGATGATGCTCGTTATGGACAAAACCGGTTTGCTGCTTATTTCGGGCAACGGAGAGATTATAGAGCCGGATGACGGCATTTTAGCTATAGGTTCAGGCGGAAGCTTCGCTTTATCTGCTGCTAGAGCGCTTCAGCGCCATGCCCCGCAGATGGAAGCGAAGGATATCGCACGCTCGTCACTTGAGATTGCTGCTGAAATTTGTGTGTTCACGAATCAAAATATTATCGTAGAAGTAATCGAATAGTGACTGTAATAAACGAATTAGCTTCGGAATGCCATAGCGAAGAATAGAAATCGGAGGGATTTTATAATGGGAAATGATGCACTGACGCCGCGCCAGATCGTAGCGGAGCTTGATAAGTATATCGTTGGACAAAAGCCGGCTAAACGTTCGGTAGCTATTGCTCTTCGCAATCGTTACCGCAGAAGTTTGCTCGATGAAACGCTGCGCGATGAAATCGTTCCGAAAAATATTTTGATGATTGGACCTACCGGAGTCGGTAAAACAGAAATCGCTCGCCGCTTGGCGAAGCTGGTCAAAGCTCCTTTTGTCAAGCTTGAGGCGACGAAATTTACCGAGGTGGGCTATGTTGGCCGCGATGTTGAATCGATGGTCCGCGACCTCATTGAAACGGCAATTCGTATGGTGAAAACCGAAAAGACCGAAAAAGTTAAAGACCGTGCCGAAAAACTAGCTAATGAGCGGATCGTAACGCTGCTGGCGCCGTCTGCCACAAAAGCCAAATCCTCAAAAAATCCATTTGAGATGCTCTTTGGCAACCAACAGCAAGCAGATGAGCCGAAGGAAGCGCCTGAGGTAGAGAATGAGCTTTATCAAAAACGGTCACAAATCAAGGAGCAGCTCGCTGCTGGCAAGCTAGAAAACGAAGTGATTGAAATCGAGGTCGAGGATTCCTCGCCTAATGTGATGGATATGCTGTCCGGTCAGGGACCTGAAGGCATGGGCATGAATATGCAGGAGCTGTTCGGCCAGCTTATGCCGAAGAAACCCAAGAAACGCAAGCTGCCGGTTAAGGAAGCGCGCAAGGTGTTGACGCAAGAGGAAGCGAATAAGCTAATTGACATGGACGATGTCATTTCGGAATCGATTACACGTGCTGAGCAGTCCGGCATTATTTTCATAGATGAGATTGACAAGATTGCGAGCCCATCGCGCGGTTCAGGCCCTGATGTATCCAGAGAGGGCGTTCAGCGCGACATTTTGCCAATTGTAGAAGGTTCTACGGTTATGACCAAGTATGGTCCAGTAAAAACGGATTATGTGTTGTTTATTGCAGCCGGCGCATTCCATGTAGCCAAACCTTCGGATTTGATTCCAGAGCTGCAAGGTAGGTTCCCGATTCGGGTGGAGCTGACGAGCCTAAGCTTAGATGATTTTGTAAGCATTTTGAAGGAGCCTAAAAATGCTTTAACGAAGCAATATGCAGCCTTGCTTGAGACGGAGGGCATCCAAATCGAGTTTTCGGATGAGGCGATTCATGAGCTGGCATCGATTGCTGCCGATGTAAATCGCAATACCGAAAATATTGGCGCGCGCCGCTTGCATACGATTTTGGAGAAGCTGCTGGAAGATTTATCGTTTGAAGCGCCTGAGCTCTCACTCGAGAAAATGACGATTACCCCGGAATACGTACGGGAAAAGCTGGGAAGCATTGCACAAAACCGCGATTTGAGTCAATATATACTGTAGTTGTTATGAGTTTTGGGAGGCATTAGAATGACTTTACTAACAAAGACAAGAACGCTGAACCGATTGCTGCAGCGTGCGGCCGGCAAAGCGCTCAGCTTTAGGGAAATGGCGGAGGTGCTATGCACGACGATTCAAACGAATGTGTTTGTCGTTAGTCGCAGAGGTAAAATACTTGGCTGCGCGGCTGTAGATGCGTATGATCATGATTTTATGCGCTCCTTATCCGCAGATGAGCTTCGTTTCCCGCAAGAAACCAACGGCCGTTTTCTTGATATGCAGGAGTCGATGACAAACGTTAAGCCTGATTCCGGCATTTACGAAACATTTCCTAGGCTTGGCGATCAAGAAATTATGACGGTAGTTCCGATCATTGGCGGAGGAGACCGTCTAGGCACTTTGGTTCTGACTCGTTTGTCGGGTACGTTTGACGATGATGATCTTATTTTAGCTGAATATGGATCTACGATTGTAGGTATGGAGATTCTGCGTGAGCGGACAGAGGAGATCGAGCAGGAGGTACGCAGCCGTGCTGTCGTTGCCGTAGCGGTTGGTTCTTTGTCGTTCAGCGAACTTGAGGCAGTCGAACATATCTTCGAAGAGCTGGATGGCAAGGAAGGTTTGCTGGTAGCTTCAAAAATCGCAGATCGGGTAGGCATTACACGTTCAGTTATTGTAAATGCGCTTCGCAAGCTGGAAAGTGCCGGCGTGATCGAAACTAGATCTTTAGGGATGAAAGGCACATACATTAAAATATTAAATCACCAGCTCTTACAAGAATTGGATAAAATTAAGTCTTAATTATAGGACGTTCAGACCATATTGGCCCTATCTTATTTCAAAGATAGGGCTTTTTTCTTATTGTAATAATTTAGGAAATTGTTGAATATTATCATGTCGGCAAAAATCGACACACGATCTCATTTTTTTAATTTTTACTGTCGAACAAAGAAGGATTGAGCATTAATCTGTTGAATACGTTAAGAAGATCTCCTATGTGAAAGTGGTGAAACTACGTGAATTTGTTGAATGGCGCAGCATTTGGAAGATTGGAAGGTGCGCTACAAGCAGCTGAAATGCGGCAGCGCGTCATTTCTAACAATGTGGCAAACGGTGATACGCCGCATTTCAAACGGTCTGAGGTTTTGTTTGAGGAATTATTGGAGCAATCGATGGGAAATCAGCAAGGGCATTTGGTCGGCAAACGAACGAATCAAAAGCATATTCCGATCGGATCAGGCTCATCTACTCTACCAGTACCCAAACTTGTTACCGATGAAACAACTTCGATGAACAACAATGAAAATAATGTTGATATCGACCGTGAAATGTCGTTGCTTGCGAAAAATCAATTAAGCTATAACTTTTATATCCAACAAATTAATCATGACGTAAGAATGATGCGCACAGCGATTGAAGGGAGAGTCTAAACGTGAAGCTGTCAACAGGATTTGATATTAGTGCTTCCGCATTATCTGCACAGCGGCTGCGCATGGATGTTATTTCCTCCAATATCGCCAATGCAGAAACGACTCGAGGCAGTTTCGTTAACGGACAATTTCAGCCTTACAAGCGGAAGATGGTCGTCATGGAGCCGATGCAGCAGTCGTTTTCCAGCATGCTCTCTCAACAGCTAAACGGCAACTCAGCTGCGCAAGGCGTAAAAGTTACGAGAATTAAAGAAGATCAATCGCCGAACAAGCTCATTTATAACCCCACACATCCTGATGCGGATGCAAAAGGTTACGTAAATATGCCCAATGTGGATGTTACGAAGGAAATGGTTGATATGATCGCGGCAACGCGTTCCTATGAAGCCAACGTAACGGCACTCAACGCAACAAAATCCATGTTCGTAAAGGCGCTGGAAATAGGGAAATAAAAGTAATCAAACCATATAAGATGCAATGGAGGAATAATGATGATTCAATCGATGTCGCTCGGTCCGGTTCAGCCTGTCAAGCTCATTGAAACTAAATCGGTGCAAGAAGCGACTCCGGCTCAATTAACTGAAACGTTTGGACAATATTTGCAAACAGCCATCGATAACGTAAGCAACCAAGAACAAAACGTTCACAAGCTGAATGACAAGTACTTGGTGGGTCAAGTGGATGTTACGAAAGTACTAATTGCTTCTGAGCAATCGCAGTTGAGCTTGCAGCTCACCTCACAAATCCGCAACAAAGTAGTCGAGGCTTATCAAGAAATGATGCGGATGCAAATTTAATCCAACTTTTGACCTAGCATAGTATTTGGGTGAGGTGACAATGTGAACGAGAGAATCGCCCAACTTAGAGGCAGGCTTACGCAGTTCTGGGGCCAAATGGGCAGAAAACAAAAAATATGGTTGGGGGCATCCATCAGTGGAATCTTGTTGACAATAATCTTGTTGACAATCGTATTTACGAGAACGGAATACGAAATTGCTTTTCAAAATTTGGATACGACCGATGCAGCAGCCATAATGACTTACTTAGACGGAAGCGGAATTCCTTATCAACTTAGCGGCAATGGCAAAAGCATTTCAGTACCCAGTACGGAAGCATCACGAATTAAAGTGGATGTTGGCTCTCAAGGGCTAGTTCAAAATGGGTCCATCGGCTTTGAAGCTTTTAACTCTAGTTCCAGTCAGTTTGGAACGACTGAGAATGAGTTCAATGTTAAATACCTTAATGCTTTGAACGGAGAAATCCAGCAACTGCTCAATGCGATGCAGGGAGTAGACAGTTCAAAGGTTCTAGTTAATTTGCCGAAGGAAAGCGTGTTTTTGTCTCCGGAAGACGCGGAGCAAGCATCGGCTTCCATCATGATGAAGTTCATGTCAGGCTATCGGCCTAGTCAAAAGGAAATCGACGGTTATTACAACCTCGTAAAAACGTCTGTCCCTAATCTAGCGATGAAGGACATCACGATTTCCAGCCCGCAGGGAGAACTTACATATTCTGAAGTGGACGGCGGTATATCGAACAGCACGGATGCTGTGGAATCGCAATTCATTATTCAGCGGAAATATGAAACGGAGCTAAAGAAAAACATTCAACAATTTCTTGGGCCGATCGTTGGCGCCGACAATCTAGTCATTCAAATCTCGAGCAGCATGAACTTCGACAAGAAGACATCGCAAGAGTCAGTGGTGAAGCCGCTTGATAACAACAACAACAACGGTATCATCATTAGTGAACAGATCGATAACAGTACTTCAACTGGAAGTGCTGGTCAGGCTGGCGGTGTTGCAGGTACCGGGGAGACTGATGTGCCAGGCTATGAAGCTTCATCGGCAGGTCAAGGTTCTTCGGAGACAAACTCGCAAATCAGAAATTATGAAGTTACTCGGATAAACAATAATATCGTTTCGGGACCGTTTGTTTTGAAAGACCTTTCTATTAGTATCGGCATCGAGCAGTCACAAATGAATGATGAAGCTAGTAGAACAGCTATTATGACTTATTTGACAGCTTTGGTAAGAGCTCAGCTTGCAGATTCCGGACAAGATGTTAATGATGACGCATTAATGGCTAAAAAAGTTGCGGTCATCGCGAGAACATTCTCTGGAAGCAGCACTGCTAATCAAGCGAACGCGCTATCCATGCCTTGGATTATTGGTATTGGCGTCGCAGCTCTAGCAATCATCGGCGGATTAATTTATGTAATTGCCCGCAGACGCAAAAAAGCAGTAGAAGAAGAAATAGAGTTAGCTGCTCCTGCTAAGGTAGAATATCCAACGCTTGATTTGGAAAGTGTCAATAATGACAGTCAAGCCCGTAAAAATCTTGAAACACTGGCCAAACGGAAACCGGATGAGTTCGTTAATCTTCTTCGCACATGGCTTGTGGATGAATAGAGGTGGTTCAATTGTCAAAATCAATGCAAGGCTTATCAGGTCGTCAGAAAGCAGCCATTTTGCTTATTACGCTTGGACCTGAAGTTTCGGCGCAAATATTTAAACATTTACGCGATGAAGAAATTGAGCAGTTGACGCTTGAGATCGCCAACGTCCGTAAAGTAGACAGTCTGGACCGCGAAACGATATTAAGCGAATTCCATCAAATTTGCATGGCTCAAGAATATATTACGCAAGGCGGTATTTCTTACGCCAAAGATATTTTGGAGAAAGCGCTCGGCGAAGCAAAAGCGCTTGAGGTCATTAACCGGTTGACAGCTACGCTGCAGGTGAGACCATTCGATTTTGCCAGAAAAGCAGAACCTACTCAAATATTGAACTTTATCCAAAATGAGAATTCGCAGACGATTGCTTTGGTATTATCCTATTTGCAATCCGAACAATCCTCTCATATTCTATCCTCGCTTCCGCAAGAGAAGCAGGCAGAGGTTGCAAGGCGTATCGCATTGATGGATAGTACGTCGCCTGAAGTCATTTCACAGGTAGAACGTGTTCTCGAGCAAAAGCTGTCCGCAACGGTTACCCAGGATTACACGAATGCCGGCGGTATCGATTCGATCGTACAAATTTTGAACGGTGTCGACCGCGGTACGGAGCGCACCATTCTCGACGCGCTTGAAATTCAAGATCCAGAGCTTGCAGAAGAAATCAAGAAACGTATGTTTGTATTCGAGGATATTGTCAATATCGACAATCGCTCTATTCAACGGATCATTCGCGATATCGAGAATTCAGATCTTCAGCTTGCACTCAAAGTGGCGAGCGAAGAGGTTCGAGAAGCTATATTCCGCAACATGTCGAAGCGCATGGCCGAGACCTTCAAGGAAGAAATGGAGTTCATGGGCCCCGTACGCTTACGCGACGTGGAAGAAGCGCAAACTCGTATCGTTGCTACCATTCGCCGTCTAGAAGAGTCAGGTGAAATCATCATCGCCCGCGGTGGAGGAGACGATATCATTGTCTAATTTGATAAAATCTTCGAGCGTGATTACTCTTGAGCAATTGAAGCAGCTGGAATGGCTGCATCAACGGAATTTTGAAATCAATGAGCCTCAAGAACAGGAAGAAGATACCGAGCCTGTTCCTGATGAAGAGACGATCACGCTGCGAGATCAAATTTTGAATGATGCTCAGCTTTATGCAGAAGAACGTCTTCGTGAAGCGGCGCTGGAGAGCGAAAAGCTGCTCGCCGAGACGCAGCAGCAAATCGATGTTTGGTGGCTGCAAAAGCGGACCGATGACGAAGCGGCTTCCGAAGCTTCACGGCAATCGGGCTATGAGCTTGGTTATGCGGAAGGTGCTGCAAACTCGGAAGCGGAGCTGCGTCAAACTTGGGAGCAGAAGCTTGCCGAAGCATCGGATGTGCTAAAAACTGCTTTCCAAATGAGAGAACAAATCATTCAGGAAGCCGAACCTTTTCTTGTTGAACTGAGCTGTGCAATTGCTGAAAAGATTATTGGCCAGCAGTTGACGTTAGCTCCAGAGATGGCGATTGAATTAATTCGCAAATCATTGTCACGTCGAAGAGAGCAGGGCATCATTACGCTTTGCGTCGCACCTGGCCAGCTCGCCTTTGTACAAGCTGCTAGAGAAGAGCTTCATTTTGCGATCGATTCGCAAGCGGAGCTGCAAATTTTGCCAGACTCGACGGTAAAGGACAATGGTTGTGTTATTCGTTCATCCTTTGGGAGCATCGACGCTCGCATCGATACGCAGCTGGCTGAGATTAAACGTGAGTTAATCCATCTTGCACATCACAGCGGCGAAGAGCGAGGTTATTCCAATGATAGTGAATAATTTGGATGTACTGAAGTACATCGAGCATCTGCAGCCTCTCGATCCGGTAAGGATAAACGGTAAAGTGACGCAGGTTATCGGCTTAACAGTCGAATCAGAAGGTCCGGACGCAAGCATCGGCGACGTATGCTTTATCTATCCATCCAAAGGCGCGAAGCCGATTAAAGCGGAAGTCGTCGGATTTCGAGATAACAAAGTTATTTTGATGCCGCTAGGCGATCTTCATGCGATAAGCCCTGGCTGCGATGTCGTTGGTACCGGCAAGCCCTTAACCGTTCAAGTCGGATCCGAGCTGCTAGGAAAAGTGCTTGACGGCTTAGGCAATCCGCTCGACGGTTCTTTTCTGCCAAGCCGGATGCCTCATTATTCGACTCATAATGAACCCAGCAATCCGCTCATGCGCCCGCGCGTCGTTGAACCGCTTGGCATTGGCGTGAGAGCGATCGATGGTCTGCTAACGGTTGGCCGCGGCCAACGCGTAGGCATCTTCGCAGGCTCCGGCGTAGGGAAGAGCACGCTGCTTGGCATGATTGCCCGGAACACGTCCGCCGATGTTAACGTGATCGCCCTAATCGGCGAGCGCGGACGCGAAGTGCTGGAATTTATGGAAAAGGATCTTGGGCCCGAAGGCTTAGCGCGTTCCGTCGTTATTGTAGCTACATCCGATCAGCCGGCCCTAATTCGTATGAAAGGCGCGTTGATTGCGACTTCGATTGCCGAATATTTTCGCGACCGCGGCTTGAACGTCATGTTGATGATGGATTCCGTAACGCGTTATGCGATGGCGCTGCGTGAAGTAGGGCTTGCCATCGGCGAGCCTCCTGCAACACGCGGTTATACGCCTTCCGTATTCGCAGCGCTGCCTAAATTGTTAGAAAGAGCAGGGACGGGTCCTTCTGGCTCCATCACCGCTTTCTACACGGTGCTCGTTGACGGCGACGATATGAACGAGCCGATTGCTGACGCTGTCCGCGGAATACTCGACGGTCATATCGTGCTAAGCCGCCATTTGGCGCATAAAGGTCATTTTCCAGCAATCGATGTTCTTGCTTCTGTCAGTCGCGTTATGAAAGAAATTGTGACCGAAGAGCAACAGGATGCCGCCAATGAATTAAAGAAAATGCTAGCTATATATAAAGATTCGGAAGACTTGATCAATATTGGGGCGTACCAACGAGGATCAAATGCAGAAATTGATAAAGCACTCCAATTTATTGAGCCCATTCAGAGCTATACGAAGCAGAAGACCAATGAAAAGGTGAGCTTAGAGGAAGCGCAAAATCGTTTAATTACCGATTTCTACAGGAGTTGAATCGATAAATGGCATCGTTTCGGTATTCATTTCAAAAGGTCATTGATTTGAAGTCGAGTGAAAAGACACAAGCAGAGTGGATGCTATCAACGGCGATCGGAGCTCTTGCGGCTGAGGAACTGTCGCTTGAGGAGCTGCGCGCGAAGCAACATGAATGGGAAGGCAAGCTTCATGAAGCTTCAATCATTGCTGTCTCCTTGTCGGAATTGCAGGTTATCCAGCAGTACTTGGATTATTTAGTAGCTTGCATCACCAGCAAATTGAAAGATGTGTTGCATGCACAGAAAGCGGTTGAGCAAAGCAGGCTTAAACTTTCAGATAAAATGAAGGATGAAAAAGTTTGGCTGAAAGCAAAGGACCATGCGCGTGACCGGTTTCAATATGCGATGCAAATCAAGGAGCAGAACGAATTAGATGAGCTGGCAAGCGTCCGTTTCATGATACCAACCCCATAAATTGATGCGTTATACCGGCTAGAGGGAGTGAGTGGAATTGGCGGGTACGGAAAATGAAAAGCAAGGCTACAGCACACTTGAACGAATTATGTTCTTGATGACGCCGATTTTATTCGCCATCGTGTTGCTTGGCGTATTGTACACCTTGTTCAATATTGACTTTCGCAATAAAGTGCTGGAGGCCGGAAACTCGGTTCCATTCTTAAAAGACGTGCTTCCTGAACCAAAGGTTGCAGGCGGAGCCGTTAATGACGATGTTTTGAAAACAGCGAACATGTCATCTAAGATTGCGGACCTGCAAGCACAGCTTACTGCGATTGAAAGCGAGCTGGCGGCAGCCAATCAAACGAAGTCGGCGCTGGAGCAAGAGGTTAAGGATTTGGAGAACGATAACTCCCAGCTCAAAAGCTCCAATGACGAGCAATTGCTTGAGGATGAGCAGTACCAAGCGAAAATTCAAGAATTAGCGGGCATGTTCTCCAAAATTACGCCTAGTAAAGCAGCACCTATTCTGCAAAGCATGACTTTAGATGAAATGGTGCTCGTATTTGCGAATATGCGTCCTGACGACAGAGTGCGCATTATGGAGAAGATGAATCCTCAGACTGCTGCTGACGCAGCTATGAAGCTCAAAGACAACGTGAAGGTTAAGGATCTGCAAATCGCGGCGCTGCAAGCGAAGCTGGATGCGCAGAAAACACCGCAAAAAACACAGGCTTCCTCTGTGCTTGATGAAACGCAATTAAGCGCAACTTTCACAGCGATGGCTCCTAAAAGCGCTGCTGAGCTGCTTGTCAAGATGGTGGATGTCAGTCCAAGCAAAGTGCTTCGCATCTTGAATGCGGTTGGCGACGCGCCGAGATCAACGATTTTGTCAGAAATGTCAGCAATCAATGAAACGGTAGCCGCCCAGCTCGTAGCTAAGCTAATGTCTGGAAGTTAAGAGTTGTACCCGTAACTTTTTTAGCCCCCTATTAGAGAGGAGGTGAGAAAAATGGAAATGATGGTATCACAAACCGCTGCTCCCCAGCAGCAAGCGCAACCGACTGCGGGTGGACAAGCAAGCAAAAGTGCAGGCGGGGCGGAATTCCAAAAAACGTTAGTTCAACAAATTAACGGGGAAGCGGCTAGCAGTTCTGGCAAAACGCAGGCCGTTCAGCTTGTAGCGAATGTAGCAAAGGACGCTGCGATTGAAGGAGAGGCTGCTGCCGCTGCGCCTGCTTTATCCGATCTAATGTCGATCATTGATGGCTTGCTTGAGCAGCTTGAAGTGCCGAAAACGGAAGACGGCGAAGTGAAGGTTGAAGACGAGCAGCAGCTGAAGCAGCTAGAGGCCGTCCTTGATCAAATGAATGCGCTGCTTGCGCTTCTAGGCATTCCAGTGCCAGTCATTCAGCAGCCAAAGAACCAACTGTCTGCGGAAAATGAAAGCCTGCCTATTAATGAAGCGGCTGTAAATGTCGCAAACGTAAAGACAAGCTTGCAGGATACGCTTCTTCAATTGCAAAACATGCTGCCGCAAGGTACGACAAAGCTCATTCAACAGCAAGAGCCAACTAAGCTGGTAGCGGAGCAGCTACAAGCGCTAACAGCGATTTTGGAAGGCGAGCCGGTGGATACGAATAAGTCTCAAACGAAATCGTCAGCCTTCACACAACAACTGTTTGCCGCGCAAAATGCACCGCAAGCTGATGTCAGCACTTTGTTGCAGCGTCTATCGCAGCAAACGGTTCATCCAGCCCTATTGTCTACGGCCATTCAGAACATGGAGCAAGCGGTCGACACAGAAGCGGGAGCTCTGCCAATCGAAACGAATTCTCAGGTGCATCTCGGCACAAGCCAATCGGAAACACTTCGCGGACTTACGTCGCTTGTCGCTAATGCGGCAGCTGCCACATCATTTGTTGTTGCCGACGATTTTGCCAAGTCGATGACAGGAATGATCGTGCAGAAGTTTGATTTAACGACTATGAACGGTGTATCAGAAGCAAAGATCATGCTTTTCCCTGAGCATCTAGGTCAGGTCGACGTTAAAATCACGATGCAAAATGGCTTGTTGACAGCAATTTTCCAAACGGATACAGCGATGGCCAAGGACATGCTCGATAACCAAATGGCGCAGCTTCGATCCGCGCTACAAGCGCAAGGCTTAATGGTTGATAAGCTTGAAGTATCACAAGGACAGTCGACTGCACAGCTTTCTCAGCAGCATCAAGGGCAAGGAAGCAGAGAACAGCAATCGTCCAATCGCCATACCTTTAATGGCGATGAAGGCTCGGGCGAAGCCCATTTTGAGACCGAAATGATTGAACAAGCCGCTATTCAAGGACTTGGCTTCGGCAGAGGGATTAATGTAAAGGCTTAGCAGGGCGGTTTTATCGTTAGAGTGAACGGAGGTGATCGGATATGTCTAACAGCATTCCTTCTCGCGTGGTTTGGCCGAATTACAGCCAAGAAAACGTGCGAGCCGCAGCAAATAAAGAAAAAGACACACTCGGCAAAGATCAATTTCTAAGTATTCTAGTCACGCAGCTGCGAAACCAAGATCCTATGCAGCCGCTGCAGGACAAAGATTTTATCGCTCAAATGGCACAGTTCACCTCAGTAGAGCAGCTAATGAATATGGCTACCGAGCTAACCTTAATGCGTCAGAGCATAGGCTCCGCTTCGACTTTGATTGGTAAAACGATCGAATGGAACGAGTATAACGAAGCTGGGGAAGTAACTAAAGCAAGCGGTGTTGTGGATTCGATTATATCGAAGGATGGCATCCTGCACGCAAGAGTTGGCGGCGCAGAGGTTGCGCTGGAATATGTCACTTCGGTTTCGGAGACAAACGGAGACACGAAGCCGCCGGACGAATCGGATGATAAACCTTCTGATAAAGCGAATGCTGAGGAGGGGGCTGAGGTCTAGTGAATGATGGCGTGAAAATCGGTCATATTTTTCCGGTTAAGTCCACACCTCTGCAGCCAAGCAAATCAGCAGTCAGCCGTTCATCGCAGCCAACTCCATTTCAAGAGATGCTTGATGCGAAGGTGCTTAAGTTCAGTCACCACGCAGAGGTTCGCATGCAGCAGAGAGGCATCAAGCTGCAGCCGGAATCTCTGACGAAAATTATGAATGCCGTTGAAGAGGCCGCATCCAAAGGCGCTCAAGACTCATTAATCGTTTTTCGCGATATTGCGATGATTGTCAACGTGCCAAGCCGCACGGTTGTGACGGCGATGGATGGCGGGCAAATGAGAAGCAATGTGTTTACTCAGATAGACAGCGCTATTATTTTATCGTAAGGCTGGACCTATCAGGAAGCCTCAAGCTGCGGACCGATTGAAGCAGTTTAATGATAGTGCGTACATCCTTTTTAAGCCAAGTGAGACTAATCCATATTCCAGGAGGAATAACGAACAATGCTAAGATCGATGTATTCGGGCGTATCCGGTATGCGCGGCTTTCAAACAAAGCTTGACGTAATTGGTAACAATATTGCGAACGTCAATACGGTTGGATTTAAAGCTGGCCGCGTGATGTTTAAAGATATTCTAAGCCAGACGGTTTCGGGCGTAACCGCGCCTGAGGACGGCGTGCGCGGCGGCGTAAACGCAAAACAAATCGGTTTGGGAGTATCCATCGGTTCCATCGATACGGTACATACCGCAGGGAGCGCAATGACGACGAACCAACCGGCAGATCTTCGGCTCGACGGTGACGGCTTCTTCGTAGTAAGAGCGAACGATGATTCCGAAATGCTGCTTACACGCGCGGGCAACTTTACGTTGGATTCCAATAGGCAGCTTGTTACGGGCGATGGATACTTTGTACTAAGCGTTGACCAAGAGCCAATCGTGCTTGACGAAGCGGTCACTGCTTATTCCATCGGGCAAGATGGAACGATTATGGGCGTTACCGCTGACGGAACAGAAGCAGTTGCACAGATTGGCGTAGCCAAGGTCATTAACCCTAGCGGCCTTGAGAAGCTAGGCGGCAATATGTACCGTGTCACAGCAAATGCTAACCCTGACGCTTCGATCGAAGACTTTATGTCCTTCGCAGGTGATCCGGAGCTAGGTACTGGTGCCATCATTGCAGGCCAGCTTGAAATGTCTAACGTTGATCTAACAGCTGAGTTTACGGAAATGATCGTGGCGCAGCGCGGCTTCCAAGCCAACTCGCGTATTATTACGACTTCAGATGAAATATTGCAAGAGGTCGTTAACTTAAAACGATAGGTAAGTCATAATGAGCGGGAGGCTTAGTGCCTCCCCCTGTGTGAGGGGGTAACTGATGATTACCGTAACGCGTTTGAATGGAACAAAAGTCACGATTAATGCATTACTCATTGAAGTGATTGAAGAATCTGCGGATACTGTCATAACGCTTACGACAGGAAAAAAGCTGGTAGTAAAAGAAAAGACAGCTGATCTGTTGCTGCTTAATCAACAGTATCTTCGAACAATCGGCCTCGTTGCGGCGGCCCAGAAGAGTGAGCAAACGGAGGGTCCCTCAACATGAAAAAAATGCTACCTTGGCTAATAACGATTTTATTATCCATAACGTTAATCGCAATCGTTGCTATTATTTTATTTAAGTCCTTTTTTACTGATCCCAAGGAAACGGCGACAGAGACCAAAACGATTGAAGTTAAAGTGCTGTCGGCTGATGAACGGGTGGAAGTTACATCCGAATTAAAGGATTTCAGAAGAAACCTTAAAGACCCTGAATATGTTGTGGTGCTCAGCTTTGCTTTCCAGCTTGACAGCAAGAAAACAAAGGAACAGTTCGACAAGCTGCTAGAAATTGAAGTCCGTCCTATCATTAACCGCACGTTAGCTGATATGACTGCACAGGAGTTTCAAGGGTCTCAAGGCGAAGATGCGCTTGAATCCAAGCTGCTTAACCTAATCAATCCGATTATCCCAAAAGGTAAATTGGTAAAGGTAGAAATTACGAACTTTCTTATTACAGAGCTTTAACTGACTACGCAGACATTCCTCGAAGGAGGTGAGATATTTGGTTGATGTTTTATCGCAGAATGAAATTGATGCGCTACTCGCTGCCCTCGATTCCGGTGAAATGGATGCAGAGGATTTAAAAAAGGAAGAAACGACACGAAAAGTCAGCCTGTATGATTTTAAACGCGCTGTTCGTTTCTCCAAGGATCATATTCGAAGCTTAACTCGGATCCATGAAAACTTTGCGCGATATCTGACAACCTATTTCTCAGCGCAACTTCGCACTTTTGTTCAAATTAATGTCGTGCAGGTCGAGCAATTGCCTTATGACGAATTCATTCGTTCGATTCCTAAGATGACGATCTTGAACATATTTGAAGCGGAGCCGCTGGAAGGGCGAATGGTGCTTGAGGTACATCCGAACGTAGCCTACGCTATGCTTGATCGTATGTTGGGCGGCCAAGGCATTGCGCCTTCTAAAATTAATAATTTAACGGAAATCGAAACGATCATTATGGAGCGTATCTTTAGCCGGACATTCGAAAGCTTGCAGGAAGCATGGAGAACGATCATTGATATCTCTCCTAGGCTGGAAGCATTGGAGACGAATCCGCAATTTATGCAAATTGTTTCACCCAATGAGACGATAGCCCTTATTTCATTCAGCACTAAAATTGGGGATACGACAGGCATGATTAATCTTTGTATTCCGCATGTCGTCATCGAACCGATCATGTCCAGACTTTCCGTTCATCATTGGTTCGTATCGCAGAAGAAAGCGCGCGCGCCTGAAGAGGTTGAAATTTTGGAACAGCGCGTTAACAAAGCAAAGCTGCCGATCGTAGCAGAGCTTGGCGAATCCTCGCTTACTATTAAAGAGTTTCTAGGACTCAACATTGGCGATGTTATCTCATTGAATAAGTCCGTCGATGATGGTCTGAAAATTAAAGTTGGAGACAAGCTTAAATTCATTGGCAGTCCAGGTTCCGTTAAGGATCGACTGGCTGTACAAGTAGATGAGATCGTCAGCGAAGGAGTGGAAGAAGATTATGACGAGTAAGGACTATTTGTCGCAAGAGGAAATTGATGCATTGCTTCGTCAATCCTCCAATGAGCCGGATCCGGTGCAGTCCTCTGATACCGGTACCCAGCTTTCAGACTTCTTATCCGAAATGGAGCAGTCTGCACTCGGCGAAATTGGAAATATCACCTTTGGCAGCGCCGCTACCGCATTGTCAACGCTGCTTGGCAAAAAAGTAGACATTACGACGCCGCAAGTTACCATTGTTAGAAAAGATGAGCTTCCGGACATTTTCCCTAAGCCTCATGTAGCGGTTAGCGTGCAATACGTCGATGGTTTCCAAGGCATTAACTCTCTCGTCATTAAGACGAAGGACGCCCAAATCATTGCTGATCTCATGCTTGGCGGCGATGGGAACAACATTACGGTAGAAGAGCTGAATGAAATCCACATTAGCGCGGTGCAAGAAGCGATGAATCAAATGATGGGTTCCTCCGCGACTTCCATGTCGACGATCTTTAATCGTTTTGTCAATATTTCGCCGCCGGGCATCGATATTTTAGACGTAAACAACGGTGACGGCATGGAGCATTTGCCGCCGGTAGACATGTTTATTAAAATCTCTTTCCGACTGACGATTGGCGATTTAATTGACTCGACGATCATGCAGCTTCTCCCAATTCCTTTTGCGAAGCAGATGGTTGATATTTTGATGGGGGTAGTGGAAGAGGAACCAGCTCAGCCTGTAGCAGCGACGCCTCCAGCGGCTCCTGTAGCCCCGGCAGCGCAGCAAGCTATGGCAATGCAAGAAACGGCTGCGACGGCTCAGATGGACGCTGTGGCGCCGCAAATGCATATGGCACCGCCTATGCAGCAAATGCCGCCTATGCAGTATCAAACGCCAGCCGCTGGATACGACATGCCGATGCAGCCGCCTGGACCGCATACATATGGTCAATCAGCAAATCGAAACGTAAACGTACAGCCTGTGCAATTTGCTAATTTTGGTAATGCACCGTTTATTCAACCTGATGAAACAAACCTCAATTTACTTCTCGACATACCGCTTAAGGTCACGGTAGAATTAGGGAGGACCCAAAAGCAGATAAAGGATATTTTGGAGCTGTCGCAAGGCTCAATTATCGAGCTGGACAAGCTTGCTGGCGAACCAGTCGACATTCTGGTGAACAACAAGCTAATAGCCAAAGGCGAGGTTGTTGTTATCGATGAAAACTTTGGTGTACGCGTAACCGATATCGTGAGCCAATGGGACCGCATTCAAAAATTACAATAGCATCCTAGGAGGATAAAAAGATGGCAAACCGCATTCTAATCGTAGACGACGCAGCTTTCATGCGCATGATGATCCGAGACATTTTATCAAAGAACGGCTACGAAGTCGTCGGTGAAGCACAAGATGGCGCTCAGGCGGTTGAGAAGTACAAGGAACTAAAACCGGATTTGACAACGATGGATATTACGATGCCGGAGATGGATGGCATCTCCGCACTGAAAGAAATCAAAAAGCTAGACGGCAATGCAAAAGTTATTATGTGTTCAGCAATGGGTCAGCAAGCAATGGTTATTGATGCGATTCAAGCAGGCGCAAAGGACTTCATCGTTAAACCGTTCCAAGCTGATCGCGTTATTGAAGCGATTAAGAAAACGCTCGGATAACGGTTAGACATTATGTTTAACATACCTTCGCGCATTTCAATGGTGTCTGCTCTTGGGATGGCGATATGGCCTGGTTTTGCGGCTGCTGCTGCAACAGACGGCAGCAGCGCAAATCAAGATGGGCAGATGGTGTTTACCGGATCTAAGGATCTAGCTGGCAGCTTGGTTTGGGTCATCATCTCGCTTGCCATCGTTATCACGCTGATTATTTTCGTCATTAAATGGCTGTCTCAGCGCAACCGTACGTGGGGAACGAATCGATCGCTTCGTTCGCTCGGCGGCATTGCGCTTGGACAAAACAACTCGCTTCAAATCGTTGAAATCGCTGGCCGGATATACATCGTTGGCGTAGGAGAGAACATAACGCTGCTAGATAAGCTGGATGATCCTGAGCAAGTCAGAGCGGTTATAACCGCGCTTGAACGCCAGCAGGAGTCCGCTTGGTCAAAGGATCTTATCTCCCAATTGGTTGGCAAGCTGCGCAGCCGCAACGAGAAGACAGGTCCAGAGCCTTCCAACGAGCAATGGAATAAGGAGTCATCCTTTTCAGATCTGCTGCAAACCAAGTTAAGTGAGCAAGCAGGAAGAAAGCAACAGCTGGAATCTCTGCTGCATAACTCTAAAACAAATGAACGGTTGATGGATGATGAAAAATAAATGGTGGATATCAATCGTTGCTGTACAGCTGCTTGCACTACTCATACATAACCAAGCATTTGCGGAGCCGCTTCCTGACCTATCCATCAACATTGGCGACGGGAATGGCGATACGCCCAGTACTAGCGCATTATCCATACTTCTATTAATTACAGTATTAAGCATCGCTCCTGCGATTATGGTTCTTATGACCAGCTTTACTCGTATCGTTATCGTTCTAGGCTTTGTAAGAACATCACTCGGAACGCAGCAAATGCCTCCCAACCAAGTGCTCATTGGACTTGCGATGTTCTTAACCTTTTTCATCATGGCTCCGACATTCTCGCAAGTAAATGATGTTGCGCTTCAGCCTTATTTAAAAGGTCAAATCTCGCAAACCGAAGCTTTTAAAGAAGCTTCCGTCCCGATGAAGAAGTTCATGTTCTCTCATACGAGGGAAAAGGACCTGATGCTCTTCATGAATTACACAAAAACGGAGAAGCCTGCGTCCTTCGAGGATATCCCGATTACGGTATTAATACCTGCTTACGCAATAAGCGAGCTTAAAACCGCTTTTCAAATGGGCTTTATGATCTTTATTCCGTTTCTGGTCATCGACATGATCGTGGCAAGCACCTTGATGGCGATGGGGATGATGATGCTTCCTCCCGTCATGATATCGTTACCGTTTAAGCTGCTTCTGTTTGTATTGGTAGACGGATGGTACTTAATCGTAAAATCTTTATTGTTAAGCTTCAACACGTGATACTAGCAGGGAGGGACGTCGATGAGTACTGATTTCATTATCGGATTGGCTGGTGAAGCCGTATTCGTAGTTTTGAAAGCCAGTGCGCCAATGCTCGTTCTTGCTTTGGTTGTAGGGTTAATTGTCAGCATATTTCAAGCAACAACTCAGATTCAGGAGCAGACGCTTGCTTTTGTTCCGAAAATTGTAGCGGTCTTCGTGTCCATCATCATATTTGGCCCATGGATTCTAAATACGGTTATCGACTTCACTTACAATCTGCTGAACAATCTTCATAATTACATCGGTTAGGTTGTGAGTGGATGAATGCGATCGTACAAGGCTTTCCTATTTTTTTGCTAATCTTTTGTCGAATTACAGCGTTTTTCGTCGTAGCGCCTGTCTTTTCTTCGCGAGGCGTGCCGAATGTATTTAAAATCGGGCTTGGCTTTTTCATTTCGTTTATCGTTTTTTTAACTTATGGAATGAATCAGACGATCGTCCCGGACGCGGAGTATGTGCTCGTCGTATTGCGGGAGATTTTGGTCGGAGTTCTGATGGGTTATGTGGTCTATTTGTTTTTTACAGTCGTGCAAACCGCTGGCGCCTTTATGGATTTGCAGGTTGGGTTTGCAATGGCAAACATAGTAGACCCTCATACGGGTACGTCAGCTCCATTGCTCGGCAATTTTAAGTACATGCTTATTATCGTCATTTTCCTATTGATGAACGGCCATCACTTCTTATTGACTGGTCTCATGGACAGCTACAAATGGATGCCACTGTCAAATGATTTATTTAGCAGATTGATGAGCGGAGGCGTGACCGACTTTTTGACGAGGTTGGTTGGCAATACGTTCTTGCTGGCAATTCAAGTTGCTGCACCGTTGATCGTTGCGATGTTTTTGACGGATGTCGGCTTAGGCTTCTTGACCAAAACAGCTCCTCAATTCAACGTGTTTGTTATCGGTATCCCGCTTAAGTTGATCATTGGCATGTTTTTGCTTATCTTGCTAATGCCAAGTCTTGCCGGCATATTCGAAAGATTGTTTTCCATCATGTTTGATGCTTTGGAGCAGTTATTCGGAATCGTGCAAGGACCGCCGCCTGAGGGACAATAGGAGGATGCTGCCCATGCGTAATTACCGTTTAAAGCTTGATCTTCAGCTTTTCAGTCAGGAGAAGACTGAAGAAGCAACTCCGAAGAAAAGAGATGAAGCTAGAAAGAAAGGTCAAATTGCTAGATCCTCTGACCTTCCTGGCTCATTAATCTTGATGTTTACCTTTATGGGCTTTATCATGCTCGGCGGTTTTTATAAAGAGCATATTATGATGCTGTTTGGAAATCTGTTTGAGGACTGGTTGTTGATGGAAGTGACGACTGGAAACGTGATGTCGCTTTTCACCGATATAACCATTCAATTGCTGCTCATTTTAATGCCGATATTTGCGATAACGGTCATTATCGGAATTTTAGGAAACATCATTCAGTTTGGTTTTTTGCTGACCGGCGAGCCTCTTCAAATGAAATTAAACAAGTTAAACCCAATTAACGGCTTTAAACAAATTTTTTCCGCAAAAACGATCGTTGAATTTCTGAAAAGCGTACTGAAGCTGCTTATTATAGGTGTTCTCGTATATATGGCCATTTCCAAAGAGTGGGACCGCATATTGGTATTAGCAAGCTTGCCTATTCAGCAGATCTTTAGCTTTACAGCCGGATTGACGGTTAGGTTAGGCATTGAAATTGGTGCGGTGCTTACCGTACTCGCATTCGCAGATTTTTTCTATCAACGTTATGAGCATAACAAGAGTCTCAGAATGTCCAAGCAAGATATTAAAGACGAATATAAGAAATCGGAGGGTGATCCGATCATCAAGGGCAAAATTCGTGAGCGTCAACGCAGAATGGCGCTGCAGCGAATGATGCAAGAGGTTCCTAAAGCGGATGTCATCATCACCAACCCTACACACTTTGCTATCGCATTAAAATATGATGCAACGAAGATGGAGGCGCCTAAGATTATTGCCAAAGGCATGGATCATGTCGCGCTTCGAATCAGGGAGATAGCCAAAGAGAACGGTGTTGTAACTATGGAAAATAAACCACTGGCCAGAGCGCTTTATGAACGTGCTGAGATAGGGGATGTTATTCCTCCAGACCTGTTCCAAGCTGTGGCTGAGGTGCTCGCATACGTATATAAGATGAAGGGCCGAGTAAAATCATCATAACACTACGGGAGGAGACGGCATCATGAAAGCAAAGGACTTTGTAGTACTATTTGGCGTAATTGGTATTGTGCTCATGATGATTATCCCGATCCCAGTCCTATTACTAGATATCCTAATTATTTTAAACATATCGATCGCATTGATGATTTTGCTAATCGCCATGAATACGAGGGAAGCGTTGGACTTCTCGATCTTTCCGGCCATTCTATTGATCACGACCCTATTTCGCCTAGCGCTAAACGTATCTACAACCAGAAACATTTTGTCGCATGCGGAAGCAGGGGAAGTTGTTGCCACATTCGGAAGCTGGGTTGGCGGAGGACAAATCGCAATCGGGTTTATCGTCTTCCTCATCCTCGTAGTCGTTCAGTTTATCGTAATTACGAAAGGTTCCGAGCGGGTAGCGGAAGTTGCAGCAAGATTTACGCTAGACGCGATGCCTGGTAAACAAATGAGTATCGACGCGGATCTGAACGCAGGGTTGATTAATGAGCAGCAAGCGAAAGACCGCCGGTCCAAAATCGAACGAGAAGCAGATTTCTACGGAGCGATGGATGGTGCCAGCAAATTCGTAAAAGGTGATGCGATAGCATCAATCATCATTCTAGTAATCAACTTGGTCGGCGGCTTCATCATCGGGATGGCTATCCATGATTTGAGCTTTGGCGAGTCGCTTTCAACTTTCTCTATCCTAACGATCGGTGATGGTCTAGTCAGTCAAATTCCTGCTTTGCTTATTTCAACGGCTGCTGGCTTGATCGTAACGAGAGCGGCATCCGACGGCAACTTGGCCGAGGATGTTACCTCGCAGCTGTTCAAATATCCAAAGCTATTATTTATCGCAGCTGGAACGATCGGTTTGCTAGGCTTGACGCCGATCGGACCGATTCGGACTTGGCCTTTCGCCATTATGCTCGCATTTGGCGGCTGGTATATGCAGAAGGCGATTAACAAGCAGCAGGAGCAAGAGGAAATGCTTGTTGAAGAGCAGCAGATTGAAGAGGTTCGCAGTCCTGAGAGTGTTATCAGCCTCCTGCAGGTTGATCCGATTGAATTCGAGTTTGGCTACGGGTTGATCCCGCTGGCGGATACACAGCAGGGCGGAGATTTGCTTGACCGCATTATTATGATTCGCAGGCAGTGCGCTCTGGAGCTGGGGCTTGTTGTGCCTGTCATTCGGATCAGGGATAACATCCAGCTGAAGCCTAATGAATATGTGATCAAAATTAAAGGCAATACCGTCGCTCGCGGCGATTTGCTGCTCAATCATTATTTGGCCATGAGCCCGGGTTTTGAAGACGATTCGGTTGTTGGGATTGAAACGACGGAGCCGGCCTTCGGCTTGCCGGCAATATGGATCGATGAGCAGATGAAGGAGCGCGCCGAGCTGTCAGGCTACACGGTCGTTGATCCGCCTTCTGTCGTTGCTACCCATTTAACGGAGATTGTAAAGCGCCATGCGCATGAGCTTATTGGACGCCAAGAAACGAAGCAGCTTGTGGAAAATGTCAAAGAATCCTACCCAGCTCTCGTTGATGAATTGATTCCTTCTATCCTTACGATCGGCGATGTACAGAAGGTACTAGCTAAGTTATTGCGTGAGAAGGTATCCATTCGTGATCTTGTAACGATCTTTGAAGCTTTGGCAGACCATGGAAACTATACGAAGGATCCCGATATTTTGACAGAGTATGTACGCCAATCCTTATCCAGACAAATTACACAGCAGTTTTCTTCCGGCGGCGATACGTTAAAGGTCATTACGGTTGGTCCGCAGCTTGAGAAAAAAATTGCAGAGTCCGTGCAGCAATCGGATCAAGGCAGCTATATCGCGCTCGATCCGGTGTCCACGCAGCAAATTTACCAGAAGCTAAATGAGCATGTTAATCGTCAAATCCAGTCCGGCCAACAGCCTGTCGTTCTAGCTTCGCCCACCATTCGGATGTATTTGAGACAAATTGTGGAGAGAACGATGCAAGATTTGCCCGTTCTTTCTTACAGTGAGCTTGAGCCGAACATCGAAGTTCAAAGCGTAGGGGTGGTGAACCTATGAGAGTAAAACGTTATGTCGTAAATGCGCTGCCTGAGGCTGTTTCGATGATTCGCAGCGAGCTTGGGAAAGACGCCGTTATTTTGAATACGAAGGAAATCAAGGTTGGCGGGTTTATGGGGATGTTCCGCAAGAAGAAGATGGAGGTTATTGCCGCTATCGAATCTAATCAAGCGAACGTCCCGACGCCTCAGCAGCGAACAGCTAACCCCCAAGTGGATGCGGCTGTTGAGCAGATTTTGCAGACGGCGCAGCGTACCGCTACTGCTGTAATGGAGCCGCCTGTACCGGCACCTGCGCCGGTGCCGGTGAAAGAATCAAATGATCGAAAAGAACGAGAACAGTTCATTATTGACGAGATACGCGATTTAAGGGAATACATGGTCAAGCTCTCAAAGCAGCAGCATAATCTTGCGGCTATGTCCGAGCCATTAATTCAGCTCAAGGTGCATTTGCTTGAACAGGAAATGGACCCGGCTTGGGTCGAGCGCCTTCTGCAAGGCATTGAAGAGAAACAGCATGAAGCTGAAGGCGAATTCAGCAAAGATCAGGTTTGGGAGCTTGCTGCAGCACAAATTGACGAGTGGCTGCGGCCTTATAGCGGCAGCGGAATTAGCAGCCATGTGCGAGTCGTTCATTTTGTAGGACCAACCGGCGTAGGAAAGACGACTACGATCGCGAAGCTGGCAGCGGAGCAAACGTTAAAAAAAGGCCGGAAGGTCGGCTTTATCACTTCGGACACGTACCGTATTGCGGCGGTGGACCAGCTTAGAACATATGCTACCATTTTGAATGTGCCGCTTGAGGTTGTTTTCTCGCAAATGGATCTAACTCGTGCCTTCAAGCAGCTTGAAGAGCAGGAATTGATTTATATGGATACAGCTGGCCGGAATTTCCGCAGCGAGCTTCACGTATCCGAAGTAAACAGCTTGCTCCAAACCACCGAGCCTAGCGAGACGGTGCTTGTGCTCAGCTTGACAGGCAAGACGCGTGATATGGCGGCGGTTGCGGACCATTTTAGCAAATATGGCGTTCGAAAAGTGTTGTTTACAAAATTAGATGAAACCTCGGTTTATGGAGCGATCTTCAATCTCATTATGAATTTTGAATTTCTGCCTACATACATGGCAAGCGGACAGACCGTACCCGATGATATCGAGTTGTTTCAAATCGATGTTTACATTAACAAGCTGCTCGGGAGCAATGGCCCATGATGGATCAAGCAGAAGCATTACGTAATTTAGTGAAGCAGCAAGAGCTTCAAGAAGAAGGCCGAACGACCCGCGTTGTAACAGTTACGAGCGGGAAGGGCGGCGTCGGCAAATCGAATTTCAGCCTTAACTTTGCTTTATCGCTTCAGCGGTTGGGCAAAAAAGTGCTCGTATTCGATGCTGATATCGGAATGGCGAATATTGATGTGCTTATGGGCATCTCGTCGACCTACAATTTATATCATTTGCTTAAGCAGGAAAAAACGATATGGGAAATCGTTCAGGAAGGTCCTGAAGGGCTTAACTTTATTGCAGGGGGCTCCGGCTTTCGCGACCTGATGGATTTATCGCAGGAGCAGCTTGACCGCTTTGAAATGGAGATCAGTAAGCTGCATGGGAAGTATGACGTTATTTTGTTTGATACGGGGGCAGGGCTTTCGAAGGAAACGGTCAAGTTTATTACGGCGGCTCAAGAAACGATCGTTGTCACAACGCCGGAGCCGACTTCGATTACGGATGCGTACGCATTGATTAAGATGGTTAAATCAATGGAAGTGGACGTTCATTTCAAATTAATCGTCAATCGCGCCGCCGATCCTCGCGAAGGAAAACAAACGGCAGAAAAAATTGCCATGGTAGCACAGCGATTTCTGCAATCCGAGCTGCCGCATCTCGGCATATTGCCAGATGACCCGAATGTGTCAAAGGCGGTAAAGCGCCAAATCCCGTTTACGGTGGCGTATCCGGGAAGCGAAGCGTCCGTAGCCATCGATCGGATTGCAAGGCGATTTCTAGAGATCCCACAGAGTTCTACAGCTAACGGCGGAGTCAAAGGATTTTTGCATAAAATGTTCAGACTCTCAAGATAATCCTTTGGAAGTGAGGAGGAAATGGAATGGCTCCTTATCGCATACTTGTTGTTGACGATTCCGGATTTATGCGGAAGATTATCAGTGACCTAATCATTCGGGACCCGCAATTTACGATCGTAGCTACTGCCAGAAATGGTCAAGAAGCGATTGAAGCGGTCCGCGAATGGAAGCCGGACGCCGTCACCTTGGATTTGGAAATGCCTCTAATGAACGGAATAGAAGCATTGCAAATCATTATGAAGGACAATCCGACACCGGTCATCATGCTCTCTGGAATAAGCGAAGATAACACGAGAGAGACGATTAAAGCATTGCAATTTGGCGCGTTCGACTTTATTCGAAAGCCTTCAAGCGCCATATCGAATGACATTCATCAGGTCGGCGAGTTTCTGCTTGAAAAATTGCGCATAGCCGTACTGACGAAGCGCTATCAGCCCATAATTACGATCAGCGAGAAACAGGAACCGGCCGTAAATGATTCTGAACAAGCAAAGCCAGTCATAGAGGCAGCAAGAAATAAGCCTTCACAACAAGAGGAGCCGATAGCAACGCCGCTGCCTACCCCTCTCAAGGATCGGAGCAACACGGTTATTCCGAAAACGGAGGAGAAGCAGCCGCTGAAGCAAGCGGCACCCCCTTTACATACAAAACAAAAAAACAAGCTTGAGGAAGCTGCGCCAAGCAAAGCTAAATCAACGATTGTTACGCGCAAAACCGTACTTAGAGAACCGCACCTTGAGGCTAAGCCGGTTCATGTAGAGCCACCCTCTACAAGAAAAGAAAAGGCTGGCAGTCCGATTGCAGCATTCAAACATATCGTAGCCATCGGCACTTCAACCGGAGGACCGAGAGCGCTTCATGAGGTTATTACTTCTTTGCCGGCTGACTTTCCGGCACCTGTGCTTATCGTGCAGCATATGCCTCCTAAATTTACGAAGTCGCTTGCTCAGCGGCTGGATAGCTTTAGTGAATTGCATGTCGTGGAAGCTGAACAGGGAGAGAGAGTAACGGCAGGGGTTGTCTATATTGCGCCTGGCGGCTTCCATATGGAGCTTGCAAAGGATGCAGCCGGTTATTCGATTTTGCTGACAGAGCAGCCGCAGCGCAATGGCCATCGTCCATCTGTCGATGTTTTATTTGAATCATTGGCAACGTTTCGCGAATTAAAGCGGCACGCTGTCATCATGACCGGAATGGGCAGCGATGGTGCAAAAGGGATGAAGCTGCTGCAAGGCTGCGGCATCGAAACAACGATCGCAGAAGCAGAAGAAACCTGCGTCGTTTACGGCATGCCAAGATCTGCGATTGAGGCTGGCTGCGTAGGTCATGTATTGCCTCTTCAACTCATTGCCTCGCAACTTGTAAAGGCAGTGCTGAAATAAATAGATAGCAAACGCTTAAACATACTAACAGGAGGTGCTAGGAAATGGATATGAATGCCTATTTATCGATGTTTATCGATGAATCTAATGATCACCTGCAGTCCCTGAATGAAAATTTGCTGCGGCTGGAAAGCGAGCCTGAGGAGCTTAGTATCGTTCAAAATATATTCCGCTCAGCTCATACGCTGAAAGGGATGTCAGCTACGATGGGCTTTGAGGATTTGGCGGCGCTGACTCATGAAATGGAGAACGTGCTGGACCTGGTTCGCAACAGCAAGCTAAAGATGGACAGCTTTATTTTTGACACCTTGTTCAAAGGGCTGGACGCTCTGGAAGCGATGGTTCAGGATATTGTTGGCGGAGGGACAGGCAAGGCAGATGTCACTTCAATCGTAGTGTCCTTGCAAATTATTTTGAAAAGCGATTATAGCGCAAGCAGTGCGGCTGCCGCTCCAACAGTGGCAGCAAATGCAGCAGGCGCTTCATCCTCAAGCGCATCAGGGGCGATGCTGCTTGATGAATTCCAATCCTCTATCTTGCTACAATCGATAGAGTCAGGGCACAGTGTCTATCACATCCAAATCGCGATTCGCGATAATTGCTTGCTGAAAGCCGTTCGTGCCTATATGGTATTTGATTTGCTAGAGCGCAACGGTGAAGTCATTAAATCCGATCCTCCTGCACAGGATATCGAGCAGGAAAAATTCGATTTCAGCTTCACTGTATTTACGATTTCACAATTGGGACAGGAAGATCTCCAAACACAGCTGCTAAACATATCCGAAATTGAGACTGCAATCGTGACGTTGCTTGATGCTGAGTCGCTAGCTGTACTTAGTCAATCTAACGCCGCAGCAGCCGTAGAGGTTGTTGAAGCAGCTCCAGTTACTCCAGCAGCGCCGGTTGTAAATGTAGAGGCAGCTGTTAAAACACAGGCACCGGCAGCGCAACCCGCAGCAGGAGCACCCGCAAATGTAGCAAGAACGATTCGTGTAGACATCGAGAGATTGGATACGCTGATGAACTTGTTCAGCGAGCTCCTCATCGACCGCGTTCGACTTGAGCAGCTTTCCAGCGAAATTAAGCGCAACGATCTGACGGAGACGGTCGAGCATATGACGCGTGTCAGCTCGGACTTGCAAAGCATCGTGCTGAAGCTGAGGATGGTTCCTGTCGACTCGGTATTCAACCGTTTCCCTCGCATGATCAGAGATTTAGCGAAATCGCTGGACAAAAAAATCGATCTAGTCATTACAGGAGCGGACACTGAGCTTGACCGTACAGTAATTGACGAAATTGGCGATCCGCTCGTTCACTTGCTTCGCAACTCCGTTGACCACGGCATTGAAACCGTAGAGGAGCGTATCGCAGCCGGCAAGCCGGAGACGGGTACGATTAACTTGCGTGCCTTCCATAGCGGAAACCATGTTTTCATCGAAGTGGAAGAGGATGGCCGCGGCATTCACCATGAGCGTGTTCTGAAGACTGCGATTAAAAATGGCGTTGTAACGGAAGAGCAAGCGAAGCTGCTGTCGCCGGACGAAATTAATATGCTTATTTTTGCAGCTGGCTTTAGTACTGCTGACAAAATTTCGGATATCTCTGGAAGAGGCGTCGGACTTGACGTCGTTCGTTCCAAAATTACATCATTAGGCGGAAACGTAACGATTGATTCTGCATTTGGCAGAGGCACTAAATTTTCCGTTCAACTGCCGCTCACCCTTTCTATTATTTCGGCGATGCTTATTAAGCTGGGCTCTGAAAAATACGCTATTCCATTATCCTCTATCGTAGAAACCGGCATCATTCGCAAGGAAAATATATTGCATGTCCACGGCAACAAAATGATTGAGTTCAGAAATTCGATCATTCCGCTAGTATCGCTTAGCAAAGTGCTCGATTCTCCTGACTTTGATGAAAATCAAGAGGAAGAAACCGAAATTGTTGTCGTTCGCAAAGGCGAGAAATGGGCTGCTGTAATGGTCGATGAGTTTATCGGCCAAAGTGAAATCGTCCTAAAATCGTTAGGCAAATATTTAACCAATATCGAAGCCATTTCAGGTGCAACGATACTTGGCGATGGTTACGTAGCATTGATTATTGATCCGAATGCACTAATTAAATAAGGGGGTTTTTACGATGGGAGAAGAATTAAAGGTTATCGTGTTCGCATTAGGCAACGAAGAGTACGGAATTGAAGTAGATAAGGTTCGCACGATCGAAAGATTATCTCCAATTACACGCGTCCCAAAAACAGCAACGTTTATTAAAGGGGTTATTAATCTGCGCGGCGTGGTCGTTCCCGTAATTGACCTGCGCGGCCGTTTTAACCTATCAGAGACGACTGCAACCGAAAATTCAAGAATTATCGTTGTAGCAGTAGCAGATCTCGAGGTTGGCTTTATCGTAGATTCCGCGAATGACGTTATTGATATCGATACCGACACGATTGATTTGCCGCCTGAAATTGTTGGAGGCATTAAAGCTAAATACTTAAGAGGCATTGCTAAGCTTGGTGAAGGTCGACTTCTCATCATGCTGAATTTGTCCGAGGTATTGAACAAGAGCGAAATCATTCAGTTAGAGCAGCTAGAGGTATAACGAGTGAGTTTATTCAATCGTTTAGAAGCGTTTGAGCTGGATGTATTAAAAGAAGTCGGCAATATCGGTGCAGGAAACGCTGCGACTGCGCTATCGCGCTTGTTGGACAAACCCGTTGATATGGCTGTTCCAAAAGTAAGCCTGCTGCCCTTTGAAGAAATCGCGGAGCGAGTTGGCGGTTCTGAACAAATCGTCATTGCCGTATTCCTTCGGGTGGAAGGCGAAGCGCCTGGCAATATGTTTTTCATTATAGAAGAAGCATCGGCTAAGCGGATTTTACGCCAGCTGCTGGCGATGAATATTGAAGAGCAGGAGAGCTATTCTGAGATGGAGCTGTCTGCGCTTTGCGAGATCGGCAACATTTTGGCAGGCTCATATCTATCCTCGCTTGCAGACTTTACCCATTTAACGATGGCCCCATCCGTTCCTGCCATAGCAGTTGATATGGCAGGAGCCGTACTAAGCTACGGTCTCATGCAATACGGAGAGATGGGAGACTCGGCCCTACTTATCGAAACGACGTTTTTGGAAGATTGTCAATCGCTAGAAGGACATTTTTTCCTTATACCTGACCCAGAGTCGTTTGAAAAAATATTTAGGGCTTTGGGAGTCGTTACCGAATGATACAACAAAACTTGGTCAAAGTAGGCATGGCTGATTTAAATATTGCAACAGATGGAGCGATACTCAAAACGACCGGCTTAGGATCATGTGTAGGTCTCACGTTGTATGACCCGATCCGAAAAATCGCCGGTATGGCACATGTGATGCTGCCGTCTTCAGAGATTGCCCGCGAGACCAAAATAAACTTGGCTAAATATGCCGATACCGCCATTCCCGAGCTGTTGGACCGAATGATAGCAGCCGGTGCTTACGTTGAGAGAATGAGAGCAAAGATGGCAGGCGGAGCACAAATGTTTGCTATGTCCGGACATACCGATTCATTAAGAATCGGTCCCCGCAACGTAGAATCCTGCACGGCGATGCTGCTAAGATTTAAAATTCCGATTATTTCGCAAGACACGGGTGGCAGCTTTGGACGCACGATAGAGTTTAATAGTGATAATGGAATGTTAAATATAAGAAGCGTGCAGTTTGGTACAAAGGAGATTTGATATGCTAGGAACATGGCGATGGAATGTCGTATTTGGAGTTTTCGGCACCGTGCTTACGGTAGCTTTCTCGATCGGAAACAATCCGATTTCTGTAATGCTGCTTAGAAGCATGTATGCTTTCATCGCTTTTTTTGTTCTTGCGTATGCAGTACGTGCAATATTGGCATACATTCTTCAGCCCCCTACTCTAGTAGGCGAGCAGATCGAGGACGATGAGAGCAAGGGCACACAGCTTGACATGCAAACCCCGGACGAGTCTGCGGACATTAACCAATTGTTAAAATCGCAGCTGATGGATGGCGCGGCGAACTCCTCTGCTGATGCACAATCTAATGAAGCAACTGGATTTCGACCGCTTACTCCACCTCAATTGTTATCTACTAAAAATACACAGCCTGAAGAATTGGTCAAAGCCATTCGTCACCTGACAGGAGAGTGAGTCGATGATTGAGCAGAAAACCCCTCATCTGACAAACTTGCAGATGTGGCAAGCATGGAGAGAACAGGGCGAGCTGGAAGCAAAGAAAAAGCTGATTGAGCAATATTTGCCGCTTGTTGATTATGTTACAAATCGTATGGCGATTGGTCTTCCGAAAAACGTCATTAAGGATGATTTGGCAAGCAACGGCGTTATGGGGCTTATCGATGCCATCGAAAAATTTGATTATTGCCGCGGCTTGCAATTCGAGACTTATGCTTCTTGGCGCATTCGCGGCGCTATTATTGATGGTTTGCGGCAAGGCGACTGGGTGCCTCGCTCCGTAAGGGAAAAAGCGAAGCGAGTGGAAGAAGCCTATCAGCATCTGGAGCAGCAGTATTTGCGCACCGTTACCGATGCTGAGATTAGCCGTTACCTGGATGTGTCGGAGAAAGAATTTACGAATATGCTTCAAGATATCGCAGTTACGACGATATGTTCGTTAGAGGATCCCATTCGAGAAGAGGAATCGGAGACCAGAATGTCATTGTTAGTAGATGACAAAGCAAAAAATCCAGATCACAAGGTACACGAGTTTTACTTAAAGGAATCGCTAGTTAAAGGAATTGAGCGTCTCACGGAAAAGGAACGCACCGTCGTTTCTCTGTTTTACTACGAGGAATTATCATTAAGTGAAATTGCTGAAGTAATGTCACTGTCACCTTCGAGAATTTCCCAGCTCCACTCGAAAGCTATTTTGCGATTGCGGGGAGCTTTGGCTAAGCATAAAGATCAACTCATGCAACATTAGGAAGGAGGGGAAAAGGTGGATAATCTACAATTAGACTCATACCTTAGCATCCAGATCTCAGCCGATAAACTATCTGCCTTCTTGACATTTAGTCGGATAACGGATGAGTTTGGATGCAGCGGCAATGATCTAGAACGTTATGCACGAAGCAAAGGGGTCGTCTTTGGCTTGCGGACTGAGGTTCTGAATCAAATTGGAACCAATCCGCTTGCGTACTATAAGGATCAGACTTTGATTGCGCAAGGCGTTTCGCCCGTACCGGGCAAGGATGGTTTCATACGTTTAGTTTATGACATGGAGAAAAGAAACAGCGCTCCTGCCGAGCTGGAAGACGGAAAGGTCGACTTCAAAGAAGTCGTCCAGCTAAAAAATGTTAAACGGGGTCAACTGATTGCAGAACGATTTGATCCACAGCCTGGACCATCCGGCCAAACGGTAACGGGAGAAGAGATTCCCTCTAAGCTTGGGAAGCATGTAAGATTTAAGGTCGGCAAAAATGTCGTGCTAAATGACGAGCAAACGGCTATGTACAGTGCGATTGACGGCCTTATTTCGCTGACGGAAAAAGAGAAAATTAATGTTTTCCCGGTGTATGAAGTGAACGGCGACGTTGACTACAGCGTTGGAAATATTGATTTTGTCGGCACTGTCGTTATCAGGGGCAACGTGCTCAGCGGCTTTCGCGTTAAGGCATCTGGCGATATCCGTGTAATCGGCGGCGTTGAAGGAGCAGAAATCGAATCAGATGGCTCTGTTGAAATTACAGGCGGCATCCTTGGCAGCAACAAAGGTTTCGTTAAGGCAGGGCATAATGTTCGCAGCTCCTTCATTCAAGAAGGCAATGTCATCGCCGGAGAAGAGGTGCTCGTATCCCAGAGCATCATGCACTCGCATGTAAAGGCTGGCAGAAATGTCATATGCTCCGGCGCCAAGGGATTGATCGTGGGCGGCATCGTGCAAGCGGGCGATTTGGTAAGCGCACGAACGGTCGGCAATTCCATGTCAACCGCAACAACGATTGAGGTAGGCGTTAAGCCGGAATATCGTACGGAGCTGCTTGAGCTTAGAGGACGGCTCAAACAGAATATGGAAAGCTTGGACAAGTCGGAGAAAGCATTGACCATTTTGGATCAGCTGGCGGCTACAGGCAACCTTTCGCCGGAGAAGATGGCGCTTCGCATTAAATTGACGGCAACGAAACGTCAAACGCTGCTCGAGAACGATCAAACGAAAAGCCGAATTCTTGCTATCGAGAAATCGCTTGAGGATACTGATCGTTCGAGAGTCGATGTCAGCAACATCGTGTTTGGCGGCACAAAAATTGTAATTGGCAGATACACCAAATTCGTCAAAGATTCTTCGCAGCGCGTTTCCTTCCGATATTCGGAGGGGGATATCGTCTTAGTTCCTTACACAAAGTAACGGCTGCAAATGAATTGCGCAAAGGGGGAAGCTGCAATGACTTTCAAATCAATGGATTTGCAAATGTCGGTTCCGCGCACGCAGGAATTTAGCGGCATGCATGGACAAGCGATTCATAAACCTGTAGCGGATCAAAATATGCTGGCTGCCCAGACTACGAAAGATACGGAGCTTGCCAGAGGGAAAAATTCGGCGGTAGAGCAAACGAACGGCCTTAACGTACGCAGCGAGAAAGATGGCCGGCAGGAAGATGCGAACCAGCAGGGCAGGCGTAAACGTTCAGAAATAGGTGCTGCGGAAAGCGAGCAGGAGCATCCTCCAACCCACCCCTTTAAAGGGCATAGGCTCGATATAAAGCTATAAGATTTAGGCGAACATTAGAAAGGCAGGCTATGAACGATGCAGCCATACTTGCAATATATTGTATTACTCGGAGCGGTTGTCATTGTTGGCGCCTTTGTAATGCCGAGAAAGAAGCAGGATCATTCGCTTCCTTCGCAATCGATGCAAAACATGGAAACGGCGCTGGAGCAGTTCATGGAGAACATGGAGAAGGATAATGAAGAGCTTGTTCAGTTGGTTAGAGATGCACAGCAAGAGACAAAGGTTGATGCGGAGCGTCAGGAGCAAAGGATTGCGGAGCTAGAGAGAAAGTGTGAGCAGCTTGCAGAGCAGCTGCAAATGGCGCGATCTGCTACCGCAACAATTACGCTTCAGACTGCTTCTCCTCAGCCTCTTTCGATTGATGCGGGCAAAAGCGAAGCAGCTTTTGCGAAGCTCCCAGAGCCAGTTGAAGAGGAAGCTCCACGCGCAAATACGATTCATTCCCGTTATGCGGAGCTTTTTTCACTTTATGAACAAGGCAAATCCATTGAAATGATCTCCAAGAAGCTTGGCATGAATAAGGGAGAGGTACAGCTCATTATTCAGCTCGCGAAGCAGGAGGAGGCCGCTCATGCTTAAAAACCGCTTATTTTTGATCGGTCTCGGTGCTGGCATCATTATAGGCGCATTATTATTCCAGCTCATGCTCTCAGGCGAGCAGAGCAGGCAAAAGCTAGGTCAAATGGGCACGGAGCCAAGCGGGAAGCTCTACACGCAAGTGGAGGTCGACGCATTACTTGAGGCTGAACGCGACTCGTTTAAGCTTGACCAAGAAGCGAAGGCGGGAACAAAGACGCAGGCGGAGCCTAAAACCGAGCCAGCCAAAGAAGAGCAGCCTGCTGCTACTATGGATGCTCCCTCTCCTACCGCGGAGCCCGTAAAGGAAGAAGCGGCAGTTAAGCATGTCATTCGGATCGAGGCGGGATCAAACTTAACCAAAACAGCAGAGCTGCTCGCCGCTAATCACATTATAGACAACAAAACGGCGTTTATTAGCCAGATGAAGAAATCAAAAAAACTGGTACGCGCCGGTTATTTTCTGTTTCAAGAGAAGATGACGGTAGCTGAAGCGATTGTAGTTGTAACGGGTGAGCCGATTACGAAAAAAGAAGCTGATGCGATTACTTCTAGCAAAAAAGCAGGTTAACCTATCTTTTCAGAATCATTGTTGCACGAGATATATATTTATGGTATATTAATTCACGGTGTTAAAAACGCACGCAGGTCAATTTTGCCAAACGGTGCTTCCGCCCGGCGGAAGTTTTGGTGAAAGATGCGACTAGCGGAGGAGCACTAAAAAAACCATTATAGGAGGTGTTGAAGAAATGGCGGTTATTTCCATGAAACAGCTACTAGAAGCTGGGGTACACTTCGGTCATCAGACTCGTCGTTGGAACCCGAAGATGGATCGTTATATCTTCACAGAAAGAAACGGGATTTACATTATCGATTTGCAAAAAACGGTTAAGAAAGTTGATGAAGCATACAACTTTGTTAAATCGATCGCTGCAGACGGCGGCACTATGCTGTTCGTAGGTACAAAAAAACAAGCACAAGATTCCGTGAAAGAAGAAGCAGAACGTTGCGGCAACTTCTACATCAACCAACGTTGGCTCGGCGGAACTTTGACTAACTTCCAAACGATTCAAAAACGTATCGACCGTTTGAAACAGCTTGAGAAGTGGGAAGAGGACGGCACTTTCGAAGTTCTTCCGAAGAAAGAAGTTATCATTCTTCGCAAAGAAAAAGACCGTTTGGAAAAATTCCTTGGCGGTATCAAAGGAATGAAAGGTTTGCCAAGCGCGTTGTTCATCATTGACCCACGCAAAGAGCGCATTGCTGTTGCAGAAGCTCGCAAACTTGGTATCCCAATCGTTGGTATCGTTGATACGAACTGTGATCCAGACGAAATCGACTACGTAATTCCAGGTAACGATGATGCAATTCGTGCCGTTAAGTTGTTGACGTCGAAAATGGCTGATGCAATCGTTGAAGCTAACCAAGGCGAACAAACAACGGCTTAATTTAGAGGCTTTAGTTAGTCAACAAAGGGTGGTCAGATGGTGATAAACCTCTCACTGCCCTTTTTTCGAATGTAAATGACTAGAACCAACAGTATATCATTACGGGGCTACATAGGCTTCGTATAATTTATAGGAGGGCTTACAATGGCAGTTAGTGCTAGCGCGGTAAAAGAACTACGGGAAAGAACTGGGGCAGGGATGCTCGATTGCAAGAAAGCTTTGGACGAAACAAACAACGATATCGAAAAAGCGATTGCGTTCCTTCGTGAAAAAGGTTTGGCAGCTGCAGCTAACAAAGCAGGCCGTATCGCAACTGAAGGCGTAGTTGAATCGTACATTCACGCTGGCGGCCGTATCGGCGTAATCGTTGAAGTTAACTGCGAAACAGACTTCGTTGCAAAAACGGATCAATTCCGTGAGTTTGCAAGAGACGTTGCTATGCAAATCGCAGCAGCTAACCCTAAATTTGTTAGCCGTGAAGAGGTTTCTTCCGAAGAGCTTGAAAAAGAGCGCGAAATTTTGAAAGCTCAAGCGCTTAACGAAGGCAAACCAGAAAAAATCGTTGAGAAAATGGTTGAAGGCCGTATCTCGAAGTACTACGAAGAGTTCTGTCTTCTTGAGCAATCGTTCATTAAAGACCCAGACAAAACGATCTCCACTTTGCTTAACGAAAAAATCAGCAAAATTGGTGAAAACATTTCCATCCGTCGCTTCGTTCGTTACGAGCTTGGTGAAGGCCTAGAGAAAAAAGTAGACAATTTCGTTGAAGAAGTAATGGCACAAGTTAAACATTAATCCGAACGCACAGGCGGGGCGGGGCGTCCGCCCCGCCTGCTTGTATGATTAGAACATATTTGAGGGACCTCATCTAATGAGGTGCATGATGGAGGTATTAACGTTGGAGCATCCTGTGTATAAACGTATCGTTCTGAAAGTTAGCGGTGAATCATTGTCTGGACAGGAAGGTTATGGCATTGAAGCAACTGTCATATCTTCGATTGCTGATCAGGTGAAAGAAGTTGTTGCACTTGGCATAGAAGTCGCTATTGTCGTCGGCGGCGGCAACATTTGGCGCGGTATTGCCGGTTCTGCAAAAGGGATCGACCGTGCAACTGCCGATTATATGGGTATGCTGGCTACTCTGATGAATTCACTCGCACTTCAAGATGCATTGGAACAAATCGATGTGCCAACTCGCGTACAAACATCAATCGCGATGCAGCAAATCGCTGAACCGTACATCAGACGTCGTGCCATTCGTCATTTGGAGAAGGGTCGCGTCGTCATTTTTGCTGCTGGAACAGGAAATCCGTTCTTCTCAACAGACACGACAGCGGCGCTGCGTGCAGCTGAGATTGAAGCAGAAGTGATACTAATGGCGAAAAATAAAGTGGATGGCGTATATTCTGCGGATCCATTTAAGGATAGCACGGCTGAGAAATTTGAGGAGCTTACATACCTCGACATGTTAAACCGCAATTTAGGTGTAATGGATTCAACTGCAGCCTCACTTTGCATGGACAATAATATTCCGCTTATCGTATTTGCAATTACGGAGAAAGGGAATATTAAACGCGTCGTACTGGGTGAGAAAATCGGAACGATAGTGAGAGGAAGTGCGAAATAATGCCACAAGAGCTGAAGAAAAACGCAGAAGAACGTATGGATAAAGCGATCTCCGCGCTTAAACGTGATTTGTCGTCTTTGCGCGCTGGCAAAGCGAACCCTTCTTTGCTGGACCGTATTCAAGTGGAATATTACGGAGCGATGACGCCTGTCAACCAACTGGCTAACATAAACACTCCTGACTCCCGCACGTTGTTTATTCAACCGTGGGACAAATCGTCGATTTCGGCGATTGAAAAAGCGATTATGAAATCCGATCTTGGCCTTACGCCTTCGAATGATGGCGTAGCGATTCGCATTTCGATTCCGCCGCTAACGGAGGAACGTCGTGCTGATCTGGTAAAAACTTCGAAAAAGTTTGGTGAAGAAGCGAAGGTAGCTATCCGCAACATTCGCCGCGACGCTAACGATGGCATTAAAAAACTTGAGAAAACGACGATCTCTGAAGACGAGTCGCGTGGACATCAAGAGGATATTCAAAAAGCAACTGACAAGTTTATTGCAGAAGTAGATAAAGTGCTGGTTGCTAAAGAAAAAGAAATTATGGAAGTATAATAATCTCTGGGCCCCTCCGCTAGGTGGGGTTTGGTTTTGATTTCGGTTGGGAGGAAGTAAGATGATCGAGCGACTTTGGGCCAAACTAGGCAAATCGTCCTTACAGCCGACTGATTCTGTGGCCTTAGAAAATGTGCCTGAGCATGTTGCGATTATAATGGACGGGAATGGTCGCTGGGCTAAAGATCGTGGATTGCCACGAATGGCAGGTCATCATTCCGGCATGAAAGCGGTCAAACGTATTACAATTGCAGCAGACCGGTTAGGCGTCAAGTATTTGACGTTATATGCGTTTTCAACGGAAAACTGGAAGAGACCGAAAGCTGAAGTGGATTTTCTCATGAAGCTGCCCCAGCAATTTCTTGAAATTGAATTAGAAGAGCTGATTGCAAACAACGTACAGGTTCGTATGATGGGCCATAAAGAGGATTTGCCATCATTTACTATAAGCGCAGTTGAAGAAGCGATTGTGAAAACTGCAAACAATACTGGACTTGTTTTGAATTTTGCTCTGAATTACGGAAGCCGTAAGGAAATGCTTGAAGCCATAAAAAGTATCGCTTCAGAAGTTCAGCAAGGGAGTTTATCCCTTGATGAAATTGATGATAAAGTGATGGCAGATCGATTGCTTACAAGCGGATTGCCCGATCCGGATTTACTCATTCGTACTAGCGGAGAGCTGCGTCTAAGCAATTTTATGATGTGGCAGCTAGCTTACAGTGAGTTATGGTTTACGGATGTGTACTGGCCGGAATTTACGGAAGCGCATTTTCAAGAGGCGATTTTGGAATATCAGCGCCGTGCACGTCGATATGGTGGATTGTAGCTTCAAGCAACGGAGTGTGACTTTTCATTGAGACAACGAATTATTACCGGAGTTGTAGCAGGTGCTGGGTTCATCGGCCTTACGATCGTAGGCGGATGGCTATATACTAGTCTACTCGTATTACTAGCAATTATCGGCTTTACTGAATATGCGCGCATGAATGGTGTAGCATGGTCGCATCCGTCTTCTTTGCTCGGATATGCGGGTGTGCTACTGTTCGTGCTTCCTTGGTCAGATTGGGGAATAACGATTCCTTCGCCGTTAACCATTCTTTGGGTGCTTGCCTTCTTATTGCTTGCAATAACCGTAATTACAAAAAATAAAACTACAATTGACGGCGCCGCACTTATGTTGCTAGGCGCTTTATATGTAGGCTATGGCTTTTCAGCTATGGTCGAGGCACGTCAAATTGAGCAACATGGTTTAATATGGACGTTTTTGGCCTTTGGCTGTATTTGGGCATCGGATATCGGCGCTTATTTTATGGGACGAGCCTTTGGGAAAACAAAGCTCTGGCCATCGATCAGTCCAAATAAAACGATTGAAGGCGCCCTGGGAGGCGTTTTATTTTCCATAATCGTGTCTGCGGTTTTCGCTTTGGCGATTCCTGGTTTTATCGATTTGCCAAAAGCGCTGCTTATAGGCTTAGTTGCCGCTGTAGCAGGGCAATTTGGGGATTTGATTCAATCAGCCTATAAAAGGGTCAGAGATATTAAGGATACCGGCACGTTGTTGCCGGGACATGGCGGCGTGCTTGACCGATGCGACAGCTGGCTGATCGTATTTCCGCTGTTGGTGCTGACCGAGCTGCTGCCCGTATAAGTCAGGAGGATTTTTGGCATGAAAAAAATAAGCATATTAGGTTCAACTGGCTCAATCGGAACACAAACGCTGGACATTATAGCCCATGATCCTGATCATTACACGGTTGTCGGCTTATCGGCTGGCGCTAACGTTGATCTGATTATCGAGCAGGCGAATCGATTCAAGCCGTCAATCGTCAGCTTGGCTTCCAAGTCTGACGCTGACGCTGCACGGCCTCATATGCCGGCAGGAACGAAGGTCGTATTTGGCGAGGAAGGCCTTATCGAAGTAGCGGCTGGTGTGGACGCTAACGTCGTTGTAACGGCAATTATGGGCAGCAGAGGCTTGCCTGCAACACTAGCAGCCATTGACGCAGGCAGAACGATCGGTTTAGCCAACAAAGAGACACTCGTTACTGCAGGTCATATCGTCATGGAGCGCGCACGCCAGCGCGGCGTAAGCATTTTCCCGATTGATAGCGAGCATTCTGCTATTTTTCAATGCTTGAACGGCGAAGATCGTAAATCGATCAAGCAAATTACGCTGACAGCCTCGGGCGGTTCCTTTCGTGACCGGACAAGGGAAGAGCTTGAAGGCGTAACCGTCGCAGAGGCGCTTAATCACCCGAACTGGTCAATGGGCGCAAAGATTACGATTGATTCCGCGACGATGGTTAATAAAGGTCTTGAGGTCATTGAGGCAAAATGGCTTTTTGACGTTACATACGATCAGATAGATGTCATTATTCATCCGGAGAGCATCATTCATTCTTATGTGGAGTTTTCCGATCACAGCGTCATCGCGCAGCTTGGGATGCCTGATATGCGCGTGCCGATCCAATACGCATTATCTTATCCGGAGCGGAACGCTACTCCAACGAATAGGCTGAATCTAGCTCAAATCGGCAGGCTGAATTTCCGTGAGATGGATTTTGACAGATACCCATGCTTAAGGCTTGCTTTTTCATGCGGCCGTATGGGCGAATCCGCGCCATCTGTCTTTAATGCAGCCAACGAGGTCGCAGTGGCACGCTTTTTGAAAGGTGAAATTACGTTTTTGGACATTGAGCGGATATTGGAGACGGTAGTTGAACGTCACGAGGTGTCTGCTATTAATGACTTGCAAATGATTGCAGAAGTGGACGCTTGGGCGCGCCAGCTGGCAGAATCCGTATAATATCGGTCAAATTCCGGTTCTCTTGTATCGGACGGGAGAATAATGATAATCTATGTACAGGCCGTAACGAACAGGAGGCTTCAGCTTTATGCACATGATTCAGGTCGTCTTTTTGACTATACTCGTCTTTTTCGTTATCGTAACGATCCACGAATGGGGTCATTACTATTTCGCTAAACGTGCGGGCATATTGGTTCGGGAATTTGCAATTGGCTTCGGGCCGAAGCTCTTTTCGGTAAAACGCGGCGAGACTAGATATACGCTTAGGCTGGTGCCGGCAGGCGGATTTGTTCGAATGGCAGGAGAGGACCCTGAAATAGTTGATGTTCAACCAGGCCAAACGATAGCGGTTCGGCTGAAGGACAATCAAATTACTCGTTTGTATTTAGATCGTCTTGACGAGAGAAGCGGCGTTATTCGCGGCGAGATCGTTAAAATTGATTTGGAGAAGAGCCTTTCTGTAACGCTAGACGTTGAAGGAGAGAACGAGAGCTTCTCGGTACATCCACAGGCTTTGATGATCGCCAAAGGCAAGGATACGCAAATTGCGCCGCTCGACAGACAATTCGGCAGCAAGACGGTGCGGCAGCGTGCGCTTGCGATTTTTGCAGGTCCACTCATGAATTTTGTGCTCGCATTCGTATTGTTTGCGACGTATATTCAGATGGTTGGAATTCCCGTTGAATCGCCGGATAAGCTGCTTGTCAGCGATATTTCGGAAGGCATGCCTGCCGATAAGGTTGACCTAAGAAAAGGCGACGTTATCGATGCGGTTAACGGAATCAAAATCGGCGCTGATTTCGATAAAATGATCGGGATTATCGGCAAATCACCGAATGTGCCAGTCAAGATGGACATCATTCGGGACGGCAAAGCCCAGCAGATTGTCATTACGCCTGAAGCAAATGAAGCAGGGGTAGGCAAGGTGGGCATAAGCGCAGCATTGCCTACACGGCCTGCGTCATTTTCAGAGACGTTTACCGGTGCGGGCAAGCTGATGAAAAATATGACCATAAGCATCTTTGAAGGATTCAAGAAGCTTATTTTCGGAGAGTTCAAGCTTGATGATCTTGGCGGACCGGTGCGTACCGCTGAGGTAACGAGCCAAATTGCGAAGCAAGGCATTGCGCAGTTAACTTCGTGGACCGCTTTGCTCAGCTTGTATCTTGGCATATTCAATTTGCTTCCGATTCCGGCTCTGGACGGCAGCCGTCTCATTTTCCTCGGAATCGAAGCGGTTAGAAGAAAGCCAATTGATCCAAACCGTGAAAGCATGGTGCATTTTGTGGGCTTCGCGCTCATTATGCTGCTGATGCTTGTAGTAACCTATAATGATATTTTACGATTGGTAAGAGGGGAGTAAGTTGTCGCTCATGTCTAAAGATAAACAGTTTGTTACAGAAATTACGCCGCAGAGCGAAGATTTCTCCAGATGGTATATAGATGTTATTAAAAAAGCCGAGCTTATGGACTACTCACCGGTGCGGGGCTGTATCGTGTTCCGTCCGGAGGGTTATGAGCTTTGGGAAAATATTCAGCGTGACCTCGACCGTCGCTTTAAAGAAACGGGTCATCGCAATGCGTATTTCCCGCTATTTATTCCAGAGAGCTTCTTTCAAAAAGAGAAGGAGCACGTGGAAGGCTTTAATCCGGAGCTGCCATGGGTAACGGAAGCTGCCGGCGAGAAGCTGGAAGAGCGGCTTGCTATTCGTCCAACATCGGAGACGATGTTTGGCCATATGTATTCGAAGTGGATTCAATCGTACCGTGATCTTCCGTTGCTTATTAACCAGTGGGCTAACGTAGTCCGCTGGGAGAAGCGCACGATGCCGTTCCTGCGCACAAGCGAGTTTTTGTGGCAGGAAGGCCATACCGCTCATGAGACGGAAGAGGAAGCTCGTCAAGAGACGATGCAGATGCTTGATGTGTACACTCAGTTTGTCGAAGAGTTCCTCGCTATTCCGGTTATCAAGGGCGAGAAGACGCCTTCCGAGCGTTTTGCGGGTGCTGTAGATACGTACTCCATCGAAGCGATGATGAAGGACGGCAAGGCTGTTCAAGCTGGAACCTCCCATTACCTCGGCACGAAGTTTGCAGTCGCTTTTGATATCAAATTCCTTGATCGTGAAAATACATTGCAATTCGCGCATACGACTTCTTGGGGCGTAAGCACAAGGCTGATCGGCGCGCTTATTATGGTTCATGGCGATGATCGCGGTCTGGCGCTGCCGCCTAAGGTAGCTCCAACCCAAGTGATCATGATTCCAATCGGACCGGCGAAAATGCGCGAGCAGGTTGTTGGCCGTGTAGACGAGCTGTATGCCGAGCTCAAAAAAGCAGGCGTTCGCGTGCGTGTAGACGACCGTGCAGACGTTAGCCCAGGCTGGAAATTCAACGAATACGAGATGCGCGGCGTTCCGCTTCGTTTAGAGCTTGGACCTCGTGATATGGAAAACGGACAAGTTGTACTCGTTTCTCGCATTACAGGAGAGAAGCGCGTTGTTCAACAAGCGAATCTCGTTGCTGAAGTTGAAGCGATGCTGGAAGAAACCCATCATGAAATGTTCAACCGCGCGAAGCAGTTCCGTATCGATAACTCGCGTTCGGTGGATACGCTTGATGAAATGAAAAGTTTTCTCGAGGAGCAGCGCGGCTTCGTAGAAGCTGGCTGGTGCGGATCTGCTGCTTGCGAGAAGCAGGTTAAAGAAGAAACAGGAGCAACAAGCCGGAATATCCCATTTGAACCGTCTACGCATAAGAGCACATGTCTCGTTTGCGGCGATGAAGCAAAACATACTGTCGTATTTGCACGTGCTTATTAAGAACTGAAGAAGCTCGGTTCGGATCTTAAGGAGTGGAGTTTTATGAGCCAAACCGCGGACAAGCGGCAGCGTTTCGAAATGCTTTTACAGCAAACGGAGCTGCCGCAGGAACTTATACAAACTTATTTTCAAGATGGTTACATCGATCAAGTTATCGTCAGCAACAGCAATCGGGAATGGACGTTTTGCATACGCAAAACGTCCATGGTGCCTTTACAGGCCTATAATGGCCTATGCCAAGCAGCTCGAATGAAGTTCGAGCATATCGCTGCGGTCTCTTTTATTTTCATATACGACCCTATTGTCGAGACCGAATCGATTGTTTTGCAATACTGGGGTTTATTTATGGAGTGGGCACAGCGCGAGATCGCATCCGTTAACGGATGGCTTCAGAAAGCCAGCATTTCGGTCGAAGGTGACGTGCTTACGCTATCGTTGCTCGATAACACAGGGCTGGAGCTTGCTCGCAAAAAACGGTTGGATGAGGAAATCATCCGCTTTTACAATCAATATTTTCAACGCGCATGCAAGGTGAAGATGATCATGAGCGAGTCACGGCAAGAAATACTGGACGAGTACGCCCTTCGGATCGTGCAGGAAGAGCGTGAGTACGTGCAGGAGCTGATGGCTAACTCGCAATCGGAATCGGAGCTTGTTGATGAAGCTGAAATTAGGCTTGCCGTCGGATATGATATCCGCGAAGAGCCCGTGCCTCTAATGAATATCATCGAGGAAGAAAAGAAAATAACGGTCCAAGGCGCCGTATTTGGCCTCGACGTGAAGGAGCTTCGCAACGGAAGCACGCTCTTTACGTTTAATGTGACTGATTTCTCGGATTCCATTGCGATGAAGATGTTCGCCAAAACAAAGGACGACGTCAAAATATTAAGCCAGCTTGCCAACGGCAAATGGGTCAAAGCGCGCGGACGGGTCGAATATGACCGCTTTATGCAGGAACCGGAGCTAGTGATGATGCCAAATGATTTGCATGAGGTTAAGTCACCTCCAGATCGTACGGACAAGGCGGAGGAGAAGCGCGTCGAGTTCCATCTCCACACAACGATGAGCGCGATGGATGCGGTAACGCCGGTTGACGTATATATCAAAACGGCTGCCAAATGGGGACATAAGGCAATTGCCGTAACCGATCATAGCAATGTGCAATGTTATCCCGATGCGAATAAAGCAGCCAAAAAACATGGCATCAAAGTGCTGTTCGGCGTAGAAGCCAACGTGGTTAACGATGCCGTTCCAATGGTGCTCCAGTCGAGGCCGGAGCCGCTTGCGACAGCGACTTATATCGTATTTGATATAGAGACGACAGGTTTGTCGGTTATCAATAACAAAATCATCGAGCTTGCAGGCGTCAAGATGCGCGACGGCAAAGAAATCGATCGTTTCTCGACGCTTATCGATCCGCATGAGAAGATACCTTATCATATTCAGCAATTAACCAATATCAATGATGACATGGTAAAAGGACAGCCCGAGATTGAGCCGAAACTTCGTGAATTTATCGAGTTTATTGGCGACGATATTCTTGTAGCGCATAATGCGCGGTTCGATATCGGCTTCATTCAAGCGAACTGCAAAGCGTTTGGGATGCCTGAGGTGAAAAACCCGGTACTCGATACGCTCGAGCTGGCTCGGTTTATTTTTCCGTCGCTCAAAAATCACCGTTTGAATACTTTGGCGGATAAATACAAGGTCAGCCTTGAAAACCATCACCGCGCGGTTGACGATTCACTTGCGCTTGGCGGTGTGCTTTACGGCTTAATCGGGGATGCTGCGGAGCGTAATATTACGGACCTGAATCAGTTGAACGACTATGTCGGCATTGACTTATCGAACTCCAGACCTTTCCATAGCAATATTTACGCCTTAAATGCAGTCGGCAAGAAAAACTTGTTTAAGCTGATTTCGTTATCGCATACGCAGCATTTTAAACGGGTCGCGACGATTCCTAAGACGAAGCTCGTCGAGCACCGTGAAGGCTTGCTCGTTATATCCGGTTGTGAGAAGGGCGAGTTTTTCGAGACGGTATTGAACAAATCGTACGAGGAAGCGCTCGAGGTTGCGCGTTTCTACGACGTTCTTGAGATTCAACCGATCGATTTTTATATGCATTTAGTTGAAAAAGGTCTTGTAGGCAGCCGGGCTGAGATTGAGCAGGCGCATCGCCGCATCTGCCAAATCGGAGACGAGCTTGGCAAGCCGGTCATCGCGACGGGGAATGTTCATTATTTGAATCCGCGTGACAAAATGTACCGGGATATTACGATTCACGGCATTACGGGCTTTAGCCCGCTGAAGAGCATTCGCAAGCCAGACGCTCATTTCCGCACGACGGAAGAAATGCTGGAGGAGTTTGCTTTTCTCGGTGAAGCAAGAGCGAAGGAAGTCGTCATTACGAATACGGTGGAGCTTGCCGAACGCTTTGAACCGTATGATATGTTCCCGACAGGCCTATTTGCGCCTAACATCGAGGGAGCGGACGAAGAAATACGCAACACTTGTTATGACACCGCAAAATCGATGTATGGCGAGGATTTGCCTCAGGTCGTTATCGACCGATTGGAGAAGGAACTTATTCCGATCATTAAATTTAAATTTTCCGCCAACTATTTGATATCGGAGAAGCTCGTTAAAAAATCGAATGCGGACGGTTATTTGGTCGGCTCAAGGGGATCGGTTGGATCGTCGGTCGTAGCGACCTTTCTTGGCATATCTGAGGTTAATCCGCTGCCAGCCCATTACTTGTGCAAAAATCCGGATTGCCGCCATAGCGAGTGGTTTTTGGACGGAAGCATTCCGAGCGGATTCGATTTGCCTGATAAGCTTTGTCCAAAATGCGAGAAGCCGATGAAGGGCGAAGGACAGGATATCCCGTTCGAGACGTTCCTTGGCTTTAAAGGCGATAAAGTTCCCGATATCGATCTTAACTTCTCGGGCGATTATCAACCGATTGCCCATAACTATACGAAGGTATTGTTTGGCGACAAGAGCGTGTTCCGTGCAGGAACAATCGGTACGGTCGCCGAGAAAACGGCTTATGGCTTCGCTAAGAAATTTGAGGAAGAGCATAGCAAAAAATGGCGCGGAGCGGAGCTAGCAAGGCTTGCGAGCGGGTGTACCGGCGTGAAGCGGAGCACAGGCCAGCATCCAGGCGGTATCGTGGTCGTTCCCGATTATATTGAAGTAGAAGACATAACGCCCGTACAATTTCCTGCAGATGATGTCAATGCGGAGTGGAAGACGACCCACTTCGATTACCATGCATTTGATGAAAACTTGCTGAAGCTCGATATTCTCGGTCATGATGATCCGACGATGATGCGGATGCTGCAGGATTTGACCGGCGTTGACCCAACTAGCATTCCGATGAACGATCCTAAAGTGATGAGCATGTTCAACTCGACGAATGCGCTCAACATACCGGGCGAGAAAATACGTTCCTCGGTAGCGACGTACGGCGTTCCCGAGATGGGAACCAAATTCGTACGGCAGATGCTTCAGGAAACGCAGCCGTCTTCCTTTGCCGATTTGCTGCAAATTTCCGGGCTGTCGCATGGTACGGGCGTTTGGCTCGGCAATGCGCAGGAGCTTATCAAGAACGGAACGTGCAACATTAAAACCGTAATCGGCTGCCGGGATGACATTATGCTTTTCTTGATTTACAAAGCGGGCATGGATGCGGGGTTGGCTTTTAAAATTACGGAGAGCGTGCGTAAAGGCAAAGGTCTGACGCCGGAGTGGATCGAAGAGATGAAGCGGTGCAAGGTACCTCAGTGGTATATCGATTCTTGCCTCCGCATCGAGTATATGTTCCCGAAAGCCCATGCTGCTGCCTACGTCATCTCCGCTGTTCGGACGGCCTTTTTCAAGCTTTATTATCCGATTGAATACTATGCGACTTACTTTACAGTCCGCGCGGACGACTTTGATTTGGAACTGCTGTGCCAAGGGTACGATGCAATCTTGCGCAAGCTGATCGAAATTGAAGCAAAAGGGTTTAACGCGCTGCCTAAAGAGAAAAACATGGTATCCCAGCTGGAAATGTCGCTTGAAATGACAGCTCGCGGATTCTCCTTTAAGCCGATTGACCTCTATCGCTCCGATGCGACGAAGTTCCTTGTAGACGGCGATTCGCTAATTCCGCCATTTGCTGCAATTGCAGGTATCGGCGATAATGCGGCACGCAATATTGCGGCTTCGAGAGACGATGGCGAGTACTTGTCGATCGAGGATTTCCAGATGAAATCGAAGGCGACGAAGACGATTGTAGAGGTGCTTGGCAACATGGGATGCTTCCGTGGATTGCCTGAATCCAACCAGCTTTCCCTGTTTTAGAAAGAGGGCTGTTAGAAAAGATTTCTTGTCACTATAGTGCGGTTATGTTATAATTTTTCTGGCAATGATGATGATAAAGACTTTGATGCAGAAGAGTGGGGAAACCCACTCTTTACGTTTTGTATTTGGCAAAATGGCATAGTGCGTATAAACAGGAGGTCAACTGAATTTGAGTATTTCCAAAATCAAAGCTGCCGTCCAGGAAATGGTTCTACCATACCTCAGCAGTAATGGATTTGAACTAGTTGATATTGAGTATGTCAAAGAGGGAAGCAATTATTTCCTTCGTATATTCGTGGATAAAGAAGGCGGCATCGATATCGACGATTGCGGCCGTATCAGCGAATTTATGAGCGAGCAGCTGGATAAGAACGATCCGGTAACTGACGCTTATTTTCTAGAAGTATCTTCTCCGGGAGCAGAAAGACCGCTTAAAAAGGAAGAGGACGTAGTTAAAGCAATCGGTAAACACGTTTACATAACGACATATGAACCGATTAGCGGCGCTAAAGAATTTGAAGGGCTGCTACTTTCATTTGACGGGGAAAATGCGGTTGTACGTACTGGCAAGAAGGAGTACACCATTCCTTATGTCAAGGTAGCCAGTGCTAGACTCGCTATCGTGTTCTAATATTCGTTTTTTATATTGAAAGGGGGAAATCCAGTCCAATGAGCATGGATTTTATTGAAGCGTTACAGGAAATAGAAAGAGACAAGGGCATTACGAAGGATGTCCTGCTGGAAGCCATTGAGGCAGCGCTTATCTCCAGCTACAAAAGAAATTTCAACACAGCGCAAAACGTTCGTGTCGATATTAACCGCCATACTGGCGTTATTAAAGTATATGCCCGCAAGACCGTCGTTGATGAGGTGCTTGACCCGCGTCTCGAAATTACAGTAGAGGCATCACGGGAAATCAACCCTCATTATCAGCTGGACGATATTGCGGATATTGAAGTAACGCCGCGCGACTTCGGCCGTATTGCTGCACAAACAGCGAAGCAGGTCGTAACACAGCGTATTCGCGAAGCAGAGCGCGGATTGATCTATAACGCTTTTATCGATAAAGAGGAAGATATCGTTAACGGTATCGTTCAGCGTCAAGATGTTCGCAATCTATTTGTAGACCTTGGCAAAGTAGAGGCTGTATTGCCGCTTACAGAGCTAATGCCTACCGATAAGTTCAAGCATGGCGACCGCGTGAAGTCTTATATCACCAAAGTCGAAAATACGACTAAGGGTCCGCAAATCATCTTGTCCCGTACGCATCCAGGTCTATTAAAAAGACTGTTCGAGCTTGAAGTTCCTGAAATCTATGACGGCGTCGTGGAAATCCGCTCGGTTGCGCGCGAAGCCGGCTTCCGCTCGAAAATTGCTGTACATTCCCGCAATTCCGAGGTTGATCCAGTCGGATCATGCGTTGGGCAAAAGGGACTGCGCGTTCAGACGATCGTAAACGAGCTTAAAGGCGAAAAAATCGATATCGTTCGTTGGTCTGAAAGCGTGGATGAATATGTTGCGAATGCGCTTAGCCCATCCAAGGTGCTAGAGGTAATCGTATTCGAACAAGAGAAGATGGCACGAGTTATCGTTCCAGACTACCAATTGTCGCTCGCGATCGGTATTAAAGGCCAGAATGCTAGGCTTGCTGCCAAGCTGACAGGCTGGAAAATCGATATTAAAAGCGAGACTCAAGCGGAGCAGGAGTATGGCCGTCCGAAATCTTTGACGACGATCATGCACCAGGATTCGGTTTCCATCGATTAATCTCTATTAGGAAAGCGTCAATTCAGCTGGCAGAGGAGGGGTGTACAATGAGACCGAGAAAAGTACCGCTTCGCAAATGCGTCGCTTGTCAGGAGATGATGCCGAAGAAGGAACTCATTCGGATTGTGCGGACACCGGCCGAAGAGGTGCAAATTGACCTGACAGGCAAAAAAGCGGGCCGCGGCGCGTATTTGTGCGGTAAAGTGAGCTGCTTTAAATTAGCAAAGAAATCCAAGGCACTTGATCGAGCGCTGAAGCAGCATGTTGGAGATCATATTTATGATCAGCTCGAGCAGGATTTTGTAGCGGTTGAGGAGCAGTTTATCGCCGGCAAGGAGCTGATAAGCGATGAAGCAGAATAAGAGCTTATCACAGCTGGGCATGGCTATGCGAGCAGGCAAGCTGATTACAGGCGATGAGATTGTTCTCAAGGCTGTAAGAAACAAAAAAGTGCATCTCGTGATCCTTGCAGGAGATGCTTCAGAAAATACGAAGAAAAAATTTCGTGACAAATGCAACACCTACGGAATACAACTCGCCGAAGCATTCGACCGTGAGCAACTAGGAAAGGCGATTGGTAAGCCAGAACGGGTTGTACTAGCGGTAACCGATGCGCAATTCGGAAAAATGATTGCGAGTCATCTGAGCCATAATACGGAGGTGGATCATATTGGACAATAAACAAGACAGCAAGGACAATAAAGATAAGCTGCGCGTTTACGAGTATGCCAAGTCACTTAATATGAGCAGCAAAGAAATCATTACGATTCTTAAACGACTTGATTTACCTGTCAATAACCATATGAGTGTCATGGAAAATGAGATGGTAAACAAGGTCGAAGGATTTTTCCGGAATATTAAACAAAATGCTGCAGCTAAACGGGCACAGGAAACGACAAGCGTGTCTGTATCCTCCGCTCAAACTTCCGCAAGCCGGCCGCAATCGCAGCAGCCGCAACAGCAGCAGGAACGAAAGCTTGCACCCGTACAAGAAAACAAAAATACGAATCAAGACAGACAGGGGCCTATGAATTCTATTAATACGAAACCACAAACCAACCAAACCGAACAACGACCAGCAGGACAACAATCAACGAATCGTCCTGCGCAACAGTCCAGCAACAACCGTCCTTCACAAGGAAGCTCCAACGCAAGCCGCCCAAGCCAAGGGCAAGGCGGACAAGGAAGTCGCCCAAGCTCTAGCGCGGGTTCAAGCCGTCCAGGTCAAGGCCAAGGCGGCCAAAGCAGCCGGCCGGCATCTTCAGGGCAAAATCGTCCAGCACAAGGCGGACAAGGCAATTCAGCGAGCCGTCCTAGCACTGCTGCAAGCAGCAGCCGTCCAGCACCGTCCGGACAAAGCCGCTTTGATTCCAAGCCAGCTCAAGGGCAATCGCGCGGAAATGACAACAAAAATGCAAGACCAGGCCAAAAGCGTTTTGAAGACGGCAAGCCAGGCGGCGGCTACAGAGGAAATAACAACCGGGGCCAAAAAGGCCGCGGCGGCAAATTCCAACAACAACCACCGCGCGAGAAAATCGACAATACGCCTAAAAAGATTATCGTTCGCGGTACAATGACTGTCGGCGAATTGGCTAAATTGCTTCACAAGGATGCATCAGAAGTTATCAAAAAACTGATTTTCTTAGGCGTTATGGCTACAATCAACCAAGAAATCGATATGGATGCTATCCATTTGATCGCTACGGATTACGGCGTAGAGGTTGAAGTGAAAATTCCTGTAGAGGAAGATTCCTTCGAGACGGTTGAAGAATCAGACGAAGATGAAGATTTGGTATCACGTCCTCCAGTTGTTACAATCATGGGTCACGTTGACCACGGTAAAACGACTTTGCTTGACGCGATTCGCAAAACGAACGTAACTGGCGGAGAAGCTGGCGGGATTACGCAGCACATCGGTGCTTACCAAGTTGAAATTAACCATAAAAAAATTACGTTCCTAGATACGCCAGGTCACGAAGCGTTTACGCTTATGCGTGCTCGCGGTGCGCAGGTAACGGATATAACGATTATCGTCGTAGCAGCCGATGACGGCATTATGCCACAAACGGTAGAAGCGATTAACCATGCGAAAGCTGCCGGCGTTCCCATTATCGTTGCTGTCAACAAAATCGATAAGCCAGAAGCAAATGCGGACAAAATCAAACAAGAAATGACTGAATATGAACTGGTTCCGGAAGAGTGGGGCGGCGATACCATTTTCGTTGAAGTTTCCGCTAAGCAAAGAATCGGTCTTGAAGGCCTTCTTGAAATGATCTTGCTCGTAGCAGAAGTTAATGACTACAAAGCAAACCCTAACAAGCGCGCTCGCGCTACAGTAATTGAAGCTGAGCTTGATAAAGGTAAAGGTCCAGTTGCACGTATTCTCGTTCAACATGGCACGCTAAAAATCGGCGATGCTTTCGTTGCAGGCAACTGTTTCGGCCGTATCAGAGCAATGGTGAATGACAAAGGCCGCCGTTTAAAAGAAGCAGGTCCTTCTACGCCGGTAGAAATTACTGGTTTAACGGAAGTGCCGCAAGCCGGAGATCCGTTCATGGTATTCGAGGATGAGCGCAAAGCACGTGCGATCGCTGACCGCCGTTCCATTAAACAGCGCCAATCGGATATGGGTGCCAATACACGCGTAACGCTTGATGATCTGTATAACCATATCAAAGATGGTGAAATTAAAGACCTGAACGTTATTATTAAATCCGACGTTCAAGGCTCTTCTGAGGCACTTAAAGGATCGCTTGCTAAAATCGACATCGAAGGCGTACGCGTAAAAATCATCCATAGCGGTGTAGGCGCGATTACGGAATCCGACATCATTTTGGCTTCGGCATCCAACGCTATCGTAATCGGATTTAACGTTCGTCCAGATCCGCAAGCTGAAGCAACCATTGCCCAAGAAAAAGTTGACGTTCGTATGCACCGCGTCATCTACAATGTTATCGATGAAATTGAACAAGCGATGAAAGGCATGCTTGATCCAATCTTCAAAGAAGTTGTTATCGGTCACGCTGAGGTTCGTAACGTATTTAAAGTTACGAAGGTTGGCGCAATTGCAGGCTGCATGATCACTTCCGGCAAAATTACTCGTAACGCAGAAGCTCGTCTTATCCGTGGCGGCATTGTTGTCTTCACAGGTAAGATCGAATCCCTCAAGCGCTTCAAGGATGATGCCAAAGAAGTGGCACAAGGCTACGAGTGCGGTATTACACTTGACCGTTACAACGATGTTCGTGAAGGAGATACGATCGAAGCGTTTGTCATGGAATCGGTAGAGAGGTGATTATAGCATGGCAAAAATTCGCGTAGGACGGGTTGGCGAGCAGATTAAAAAAGAGCTCAGCCAAATTATACAAACAGAGCTTAAAGATCCTAGAATCGGATTCATCACCGTAACTGGCGTTGAAACGTCGAGCGATCTGTCACAAGCTAAGGTATACCTAAGCGTGCTTGGCAGTGAAGAACAGAAGGAAGCGACGCTCAAAGCACTTGCAAGCGGAACGGGCTTTATCCGCACAGAGCTTGGCAAGCGTATGCGCCTCCGTCACACGCCCGTACTGCTGTTCAAGTTCGATAGCAGTATCGAATACGGCAGCCGCATTGAATCATTGCTTGAGAACATCAATAGCGGGAATGCAAGTCAATGAAGGCACAAGGTAGCTATGTGAAGCAGCTAGATGATGCGCTGGCTTTCATGAACGAATCCGACCATTTTTTGGTCGTGTCTCATGTCCAGCCTGACGGAGATGCCATAAGCTCTACTGTTGTCATAGGCTGGCTGCTTCAAAAGCTTGGTAAATCGGCCGTTCTGATTAATGAAAGTGAATTGCCGTCGAGACTTAGCTACTTGCATCAATTTGATTCGATCGTCAACTATAAGCAAGCTGTACCGCAGCAAAAGTTCGACGCCATTATTTCGGTCGATTGCGCTGATTTCAAGCGTATAGGGGAGGTTGCGAGCAGCTTTGCTTCTGAAGCAAAGCTGCTCAATATCGACCACCATCCGACGAACAACGGATTTGGTGCCGTGAATGTCATTCGTGCCGAAGCTGCCGCAACAGTGGAAATCTTATATGACTTAATCGAAAGAGCAGAAATTTCACTTGACCTGAATTGCGCAACAGCCATTTATACCGGTTTACTAACCGATACGGGCGGCTTCCGTTATTCTAATACTAGCCCGCGTGTTTTGGAGATTGCTTCCCATTTGCTTGCCTTAGGCGTGCATGGCAACGAACTTGCTGATCATTTGCTTGAGAAGATGACGATGGCTAAGCTCAAGCTGCTCCAAATCGCGTTAAACCGACTCACCTTCTCAGAAAATTTGGAGATCGGGTGGGTTTTTATTGGAAAAGACGATTTGTTGGATACAGGTGCGGTACCCGAGGATCTCGAAGGTATCGTAAATTATGCTCTTAATGTTGATGGAGTAGAGGTCGGCATATTATTTAAAGAAGCAGAAGACGGTTCTGTCAAAGCAAGCTTGCGTTCGGCGGGCAAAGCCAATGTAGCTGCAATCGCTCAGGATTTTGGCGGTGGCGGACATGTTAGGGCAGCTGGCTGTCGGCTTGAAGGCTCATTAACAGATTCGATTGATAAGCTTGTGGAAGCCGTTAGAAAGGCGTTGGTTTAAACGATGGACGGCATTTTGGCAGTCTGGAAGCCTGAAGGCTGGACTTCACATGATGTGGTTGCAAAGGTTCGCCGCATTTTGAAAATGAAGCGGATCGGACATACGGGTACGCTTGATCCTATGGTGACGGGTGTATTGCCTTTATGTTTAGGGCGGGCAACCAGAGTGGTTGAATATGTACAAGAGCGGCCTAAGTCTTATGAAGCCGTTTTGCAGCTTGGTATAGCAACGGACACGGAGGACTTAACCGGTACGGTCATTGAACAGCAATCAACAGTGACAGTTACTGAGGAAGCGATACGTGAAGTATTAAGACGTTTTACAGGCGAAATTGAACAAGTTCCGCCTATGTTCTCCGCAGTCAAGATTGATGGCAAGCGACTTTATGAGCTGGCTAGAGAAGGCAAAACGGTTGAGCGCAAATCGAGAAAAGTTACGATTCATCAGATTGATCTCATTGACGCGCAGCTTGAGCTTGAGCAGCCCAAAATTACGTTTTCCGTCGTTTGTTCTAAAGGTACATACATCCGTACTTTATGCGTAGATATTGGCAAAGCACTTGGCGTTCCTGCTGCGATGGCACATCTGACGAGAACGATGTCTGGCGGCATCACACAGGAAAACTGCTTGACGTTAGAGCAAATCGAGGAACTGCAAAATGCTGGTGAGTTAGAGGGCCATTTAATAGCCGCTGACGAAGCCATCACCCATTTGGAGCGTGCAATCGTTCCGGAAGCATTCGGCAAGCTTGCGCTGCTGGGGCAGAAGATTAATTTGTCCCATGCGGATAACCAAGCTGCAACCCTTGAAGATGGACAACTTGTACGTCTTTATAACGATAATCTTTTGTTTCTTGGTATTTTTCAGATCGATCTGGGAGCAACTGTTTTCAGGCCAGTCAAAGTATTTTCAGCTTAAATTATCGATGTAGAAAGTTAACAGGAAATGCAGGTGTTTCAGCGTTGGAAATTATACCATTAAGTTTTCCTTTAAACGGTTTGTCCACGTTATCGCTGGACAAACCGCTTTCCATAGCAATCGGTCATTTTGATGGTGTTCATCGCGGACATCAAAACGTCATTCGCCAAGCGGTGCTTGAAGCGAAGAAAGCCGAAATGCTATCAGCGGTCTTGACCTTCGATCCCCATCCGAAGGAAGTGCTCGGTCAAGGAGATCAATATTATCGTTGCCTTACTCCTCTTCAGGATAAGACTGCTTTGTTCGCAGAGCTCGGAGTCGATCTTGTGTTCATTATGAGATTTGATACGGAGTTTTCTTCCGTATCACCTGAACGCTTTGTGGATGAGGTGTTGCGGACGCTGCGCGCCAAGCAGGTAGTGGTGGGCTTCGACTTCAATTTTGGACATAAAGGTTTAGGCAATACGGAAGCTCTTAAACAGCTGGGCCAGCCCGATATTGCCGTACATGTCATTGAGCCTTTATATGAAAATGGAATAAAAGTAAGCAGCACCTATATTCGTGAAGCGCTCGAGCAGGGTGACACGGAATTGGCTGAACGGCTGCTTGGACGCCCGTATGAGGTGAAAGGCATCGTCGTTCATGGGGATAAGAGAGGCCGCACCATTGGCTTCCCAACGGCAAACCTCCAAATTAATGCTCCGTATATTTCGCCAAGATTAGGCGTCTATGCGATAACGGCTTGGACGGGAGATAAAGCATACTCTGGTGTATTGAACTATGGCTTAAAGCCAACATTCAACCAGAAGGAGCCTCAGCCCGTTATGGAAGCACATTTGTTTGACTTCAACGGCGATATCTACGGTGAACCATTGCGTTTGCAATTTGTTTCGTTTATCCGCTCGGAGAAGAAATTCAATTCCATTGATGAGCTTATCAGCCAAATCGGCACCGATGCTCTTCGGGCTAAGGAAATACTCGGTTACAACTAAACCGGATGTTTGTACAATCTATTATGGATCGTGATATCATACGATTTATGTGCTTGGGAGATAAACTCGACAAGCGTATATCTTATATGTTATACTATACAACGTTGTGAGTAGGCATACATCTCGTATGTCATTCTCTAAACTTAACCTTAGCTTGGGTGTCCGATCTCACCGACGGCAGCGAGGCTAATGGCGATTATCAAGAAGGAGGTGAATTAGGATGGCAATTACACAAGTACGTAAAAACGAACTGATTGAGACGCATAAGACACATGCAACTGATACCGGTTCTCCGGAGGTTCAAGTGGCTATCCTGACTGAAAACATCGTTAACTTGACTCAACATTTGCGGGAGCACAAGAAAGATCATCATTCCCGTCGTGGTTTGCTCAAGATGGTAGGTCAGCGCCGTAAGCTGCTTGCATACCTTAAAAACAATGATGTTAGACGTTACAGCGCATTGATCGAAAAACTCGGCCTACGCCGTTAAAACATGCGTAATGAGAAGCAACCTGGTTGTCCAGCCGTCCGGGAATACCGGATAAGCGGATTCGGGTTGCTTTTTGTAATAGGGAAACACTGGGAAAAACCTGTATATTACAGTGAAATAGACTAAAAAAATAACCTTTAGGAGGGATAAGATGGTACAACGAATTGAGATGATGGTAGGCGGAAGACCGCTATCCATTGAAACAGGACGACTTGCTAAGCAAGCAAATGCTGCAGTAACCGTGCAATATGGCGATACTGTCGTATTGTGTACGGTAACAGCATCCGCAGGTCCGAAGGATTTGGATTTCTTCCCGCTTACAGTTAACTATGAAGAGCGTTTGTATGCCGTTGGTAAAATTCCAGGTGGATTCATTAAACGTGAAGGCCGTCCAAGCGAGAAGGCGATTTTGTCCAGCCGACTTACGGACAGGCCTATTCGTCCGTTATTCCCGGAAGGCTTCCGCAATGACGTACAAGTGATGAATATCGTGATGAGCGTGGATCAGGACTGCCCGCCGGAAATCGCGGCAATGATCGGTACTTCTGCTGCTTTATCGATTTCCGACGTTCCTTTTGATGGTCCAATCGGCGGCGTAAGCGTTGGCCGGGTAAACGGTCAATTCGTCATTAATCCGACAGTTGAGCAAGAGCAGCAAACGGATTTGTTTGTTGTTGTAGCGGGTACGAAGGATGCTATTATGATGGTTGAAGCCGAAGCGAACGAAGTAACTGAAGAAGTTATGCTCGAAGCCATTATGTTCGGACATGATGAAATCAAAAACATCGTCGCTAAAATCGAAGAGTTGCAAGCCATTGCCGGCAAGCCGAAAATGGAAGTTAAGCTACATACGGTTAATGCACAAGTGAATGCTGATGTTCGTGCTTATGCTTCCGCTCAGTTAGTTGAAGCTATTAAAGTAGAAGAGAAGCATGCTCGTCAAGAAGCCATTGACGCGGTTAACAGCGCGGCTGTCGCACATTTTGAAGAGCAATATATCGAAACGCCAGAGCTGCTTTCCGATGTGAAGGAAGTTCTTTATGATATCGTGAAGGAAGAGGTTCGCCGCCTTATTTCTCATGACAAGGTTCGTCCTGACGGCCGTTCGCTTGAAGAAATCCGTCCGATTGACTGCGACGTCGCTCTTCTGCCTCGTACGCACGGTTCGGGCTTGTTCACTCGTGGACAAACGCAAGCGCTAAGCATTTGTACGCTTGGAGCGATGGGTGACGTTCAAATTTTGGACGGCATTTCGCCTGAGGAAACAAAACGCTTTATGCATCATTACAATTTCCCGCCGTTCAGCGTAGGTGAGGCTCGTCCTCTTCGTCCGCCAGGACGCCGTGAAATTGGACATGGAGCACTTGGCGAGCGCGCGCTTTCCAAAGTCATTCCATCCGAAGCCGATTTCCCGTACACGATCCGCCTTGTTTCCGAAGTTTTGGAATCGAACGGTTCATCCTCACAAGCAAGTATTTGCGCAAGCACACTAGCTATGATGGATGCAGGCGTGCCGATCAAAGCTCCTGTAGCCGGTATCGCAATGGGTCTAATCAAGGATGGCGACCATTTTGCTATTCTATCTGATATCCAAGGCATGGAAGATCATCTTGGCGACATGGACTTCAAGGTTGCTGGTACGGCTGAAGGCGTAACGGCTATTCAAATGGACATCAAAATTGCCGGCATCAACCGTGCGATCTTGCAGCAAGCACTTGAACAAGCACGTCAAGGACGTATTTTCATCCTCGGTAAAATGCTTGAAAGCCTGCCGACTACTCGGACAAGCTTATCGAAATATGCACCGAAAATTTTGACGCTTCGCATTAACCCGGACAAAATCCGTGACGTTATTGGCGCAGGCGGTAAAATTATTAACAAGATCATCGAAGAAACAGGCGTTAAAATCGATATCGAGCAAGACGGTATGGTATTCATTGCTTCCTCTAACGAAGAAATGAACCAGAAAGCAAAATCGATCATCGAAGGCATCGTGAAGGAAGTTGTTGTTGGCGAGATTTATGTAGGTACAGTTAAGCGCGTAGAAAAATTCGGCGCATTCGTTGAGATTTTGCCGAACAAGGATGGACTTGTCCATATTTCGCAGCTGTCTACTGAACGTGTTGCCAAAACGGAGGATGTCGTGAACATTGGCGACCAAATCAAAGTTAAAGTAACCGAAATCGATCAACAAGGCCGAATTAACTTGTCAGCGAAAGTTCTTATGACGCCGGAAGTATCGTCGCAATAAGCGTTCAACGCTTAGGCTACAATAATAGAAAAAAAGTAGAAAAGAGCCAGATTTGATCTGTCTCTTTTTGTTTTTTAATGGCTGTTTGGATGCATTCGCTTCCGCTTGCATAATCTTGTCCCTTTTTTCATAAACATGGATTAACATGCCTCTTTAAGGTCAAGCTTAGAAGGCATGTCAGGCTGTTTATAGGAGTGGGAAATATGACGGTGAGAAAAGCTGCCACGATTGCAGCGAGTATGCTCATGGTGCTTGTATTCGTGAGCATAAATGGTGATGTGTCGCAATATCTTGCCTCATTGAAATATGGCGACGCTAAAGCTGCGTCTGCGGATATAACGTATTCCGCGGAAGAAAGCCAAAGACTGCTCACGATTATTTCCGAGGAAGCCGAAAAACGCAAAATCACCCCTGAAGATGCGCGGATTGACCGCGTCTGGAAGGCGATTCCCGGTTATAATGGAGTGGAGGTTGATATAGAGAAAACGCTGGATGCGGCATTGCTTGCGCCTTCCGCAAATGCGATTCCTTATGTCTTCAAGGAAGTAGAGCCGAATATAAAGCTTAACGATCTTGGGCCTCACCCGATCTACAGAGGCAATTCGAATAAAAAAATGATCTCGTTTATGATTAATGTGGCATGGGGCAATGAATACATAGATTCCATATTAAATACGCTTAAACGAGAAAATGTGAAAGCTACTTTTTTTCTGGATGGCAGCTGGCTTAAAAAAAATGCGGACATTGCCAAAAAAATTCAAGCAGACGGACACGAGATGTCCAACCACGCCTATACGCATCCGGATATGAGGGCGCTAAGCAGGCAGGACCAGTACAATCAAATTGCAAAAACCGAGGCGCTGCTGAAATCCACTTTAAACGTCGATAACAAATGGTTCGCTCCGCCGTCCGGCTCCTTTAATCAAGCTACCGTTCAAATCGCAGAGGAGCAGGGGCTCAAAACGGTGCTTTGGACGATCGACACGGTTGATTGGCAGAAGCCGCCGGCTGATTCGATTGTTCGCAAAATATCGTCGAAGCTCGAGCCGGGCGCATTAATTTTGATGCATCCGACCGCATCTTCGCGAGACGCGCTTCCAGGCATGATCGCCGCTGCCAAGGCAAAGGGCTATGCGGTCGGAACGGTCAGCGAGACGCTTTCTTCCAAGCGCCTGCCGGCTGCTGTTGAGGGGGCCGACTGATTCTGCTATAGTAAAAACATTCATGTTTAAATACGCATGCAAAAGAAGGTAGTTATGTTCGGCAAAACTTATCATCGAACCGTAATTGATTCGCTTTGCCGTACAGAACATAAGGAGGAATACCGTTGAACAAATATACTCTAAGCAATGGACTGCGTGTTGTTGTTGAATACATTCCGACCGTAAGATCCGTATCGTTTGGGATCTGGGTCAAAACGGGCTCGCGCAATGAGACGCCGGAAAATAACGGGATCTCGCATTTTATCGAACATATGCTGTTCAAAGGGACAGAAAGCCGTACATCGAAGGATATTGCTGATTTATTTGACGGCATTGGCGGCAATGTCAATGCATTTACTTCAAAGGAGTACACCTGCTATTTTGCAAAGGTGCTTGATGAGCATTTGCCGCTTGCTGTGGATGCGCTCTCTGATATGTTTTTCAACTCCCAGCTCGATCCGGAGGAGCTAGCCAAAGAGAAAAACGTGATTCTCGAGGAAATTTCGATGTACGAGGATACGCCGGATGATAAGGTGCATGATGAAGCATCGCGTGCCGCTTTCGGAGATCATCCGTTAGCCTATTCGATTTTGGGGCTTGAGGATCGCTTGACAGCAATGACCCCGGATACGCTTCGCGGATATATGAACGATACGTATACGCTTGAGAATACAGTTATCAGCGTAGCCGGCAATGTAGAAGAGCAAGGATTGCTCGCTTTATTGGAAAAACATTTTGGAGGCTTTACGAACAGCAAGCCGGCTTCCGCAATCGTTACTCCGCCTACATTCCATGGGGACTATTTGTTCTACAAAAAGAAAACCGAACAAAATCACCTCTGTATCTCATTTCCTGGCTGCTCCATCACCGACTCGCATTTGTATGCTATGATTTTGCTTAATAATGCGCTTGGCGGCGGCATGAGCTCCAGACTGTTCCAAGAAATTCGGGAGAAGCGCGGCTTAGCTTATTCCGTGTATTCCTATCATACTTCCTATGCGGATACGGGATTGTTCACGCTGTATGCGGGAACGGCGCCTAAGCAAACGAAAGAAGTGCTCGATTTGACGATGGAGCAGCTAAACGAGCTGTCCGTCAAAGGACTAGGCGAGGATGAGCTGCACCGCGGCAAAGAGCAGCTCAAGGGAAGCTTGATTCTTAGCTTGGAGAGCACAAGCAGCAGAATGAATCGTTTAGGCAAAAACGAGCTGATGCTCGGTCAGCATTATACGCTGGATGAGCTTCTAAAACGTATTGATTCTGTAGATATGTCGCATGTTGTTGAAGTGACGAAGCGTATGCTATCCGTACCATTCTCCGTTGCGATGGTTGGCTCTAACGACAAAGCAGCAGCGCAATTGGGGAGGAATCAGTTTGTATCAAGTACAGTTTAAACGATTAGAAGGCAATGAAGATATCGCAGTGCCGCGCAAAATGTCCGAATGGGCAGCGGGCTTTGATTTGCAGGCTGCCGTAGACGAGCCTGTCATACTGGCTCCGGGCGAACGCCAGCTTATTCCTACCGGATTTGCTATGGCTATGCCAGGCGAGCTGGAGGCGCAAATTAGACCAAGAAGCGGGCTTGCATATAAGCATGGCATAACCTGCTTGAACTCGCCTGGAACGATTGATGCGGACTACCGCGGTGAAGTTAAGGTGCTTCTTATTAATTTGGGACAGCAGCCCTTTACGATTACACGCGGAGAGCGGATCGCTCAAATGGTGTTCCAGCTGGTACCGGCTGTTACGATTGTAGCAGCGGCAGAATTGCCAGAAACGGTGCGAGGCGCAGGCGGCTTTGGCCACACAGGCGTATAGCAATAATAGAAACGAAAAGATCGGGCATTTGCCCGATCTTTTTTTCTTTTTCACCCCGCTCTGGGCGCAAGCATAAGATGATCATGAGCTATTAGCAAGAAAGGAGTGAAGCTTAATGCTAACAGGCATTCAAGTGCTGTTGCTTGGCGGCGATGCAAGGCAGCTTGAGGTCATACGTAAGCTGACGGAGCTTGATGCTGCCGTTACGGTCTCAGGCTTCGACGGACTACATTCGTCATTAGACGGCGCTGTGCAGGCGGAGTTCGAAGAACAGTTGTTTGAAAATGTCGATGCGCTGCTGCTGCCGGCGGTAGGCACCGATGATCAAGGTCTAATACACGCTGTCTTCAGCGACCGTCAAATGCAGCTGACAGATAGCCATATGGCAAAGCTGCCAAAGCACTGCACCGTTTATACGGGAATGGCCAAACCTTATTTGCGCCAGCTATGCGAGCAGCAATCACTATCGCTCGTTGAGCTATTCGACCGTGATGATGTCGCTATTTACAATTCGATACCGACAGCGGAAGGCGCGCTAATGATGGCGATTCAGAATACGGATATTACGATTCACGGTTCGTCCTCCATGGTGCTCGGATTCGGCAGAACCGGCTTCACGATGGCGCGCACGCTTCAAGGTTTAGGGTCAAAAGTGAAGGTTGGCGTAAGGCGTTCGGAGCAGTTTGCAAGGGCTTCGGAAATGGGGTTTGAGCCTTTCTACATCAGTGGTTTGTTGCAGCATGTGAGCAATATTGACTTGCTTTTTAATACAATTCCGACTATGATAGTCACAGCACAAATTATCGCAAATTTACCTTCGCGGGCCGTAATAATCGACCTCGCATCGAAGCCTGGCGGCACTGATTTCCGCTTTGCTGAGAAGCGGGGAATTAAAGCGATGCTCGCACCCGGACTACCCGGTATCGTCGCACCCAAAACAGCTGGACGTATCATGGCGGATTGCTTAACACAGTTGATTTTGGACGATTTGATTAAGCGGGGGAATGGGATATGAATTGGTCTGGTATTACAGTAGGATATGCTTTATCTGGATCGCACTGTACGTTTGCTGAGGTTATGCCTGAAATTAAGCGGTTCGTCGATGCGGGTGCCAATGTGGTGCCGATCGTTTCAAATACGCTTATGACCACGGATACTAGATTCGGAAAGTCCGAGGATTGGCAAGCGCAGCTTAAGGCGATTACAGGCAATGAGCTTATATCAACGATTGTGCAGGCAGAGCCCCTTGGGCCTTCCAAGCTGCTTGACGTTCTGGTCATAGCGCCTTGCACAGGCAACACAACGAGCAGATTGGCAAATGCGATCACGGATAGCGCAGTGCTTATGGCTGCCAAGGCGCAAATGCGTAACGGTCGTCCGCTTGTGCTTGCTATTTCAACTAACGATGGACTTGGTTTAAATGCCGCTAACATAGCGAAGCTTCTAGTGGCTAAACATATTTATTTCGTGCCGTTCGGCCAAGATAACCCTGTGCAAAAGCCTAATTCGCTGGTTGCCAGAATGGATTTGGTCTTGGAAGCATGCGAAGCGGCCCTTCAAGGCAAACAGCTGCAGCCTCTGCTTGTCGAACGTCATTCATGACACACGTTTGAGGGGGAGACGACAACAAATGTCGAATCAGAAGTCGTTTAATGTTGCTGTAGTCGGAGCAACAGGCGCAGTAGGAGAACAAATACTCAAATTACTCGATTCCAGAAACTTCCCTATTAAAGAGCTCAAGCTGTTATCGTCTGCTCGTTCGGCAGGCACAAAATTGGCGTTCAAGGGCCAAGAACTGACGGTAGAGGAAGCAACGCCGGATAGCTTTAAGGGCATTGAGATTGCTTTGTTCAGCGCCGGCGGCGACGTAACGAAGGCACTTGCTCCCCATGCGGTCGAGCATGGCGCCATTTGTATCGATAATACGAATGCGTACCGTTTGGATGAGAACACACCCCTCGTCGTTCCCGAGGTGAATATCGAGAAGGTTAGCGAGCATAAGGGCATAATCGCTAACCCGAATTGTTCGACTATTCAGATGGTTGCAGCGCTTAAGCCGCTTCAAGACCGTTATGGCATTTCCCGTATTATCGTTTCCACGTACCAAGCTGTGTCAGGTGCAGGAAGCCGGGCAATCGATGAAATGCTGCGTCAAACGCAAGCCGTGCTTAGCGGTGATGAGGTGAATCCTGCCATTCTTCCGGTAGGGGCTTTGCCTGTCAAGCATCAAATCGCGTTTAATGCGATTCCACAAATCGACAAATTCCAAGAGAATGGCTATACGCTCGAGGAAATGAAAATGGTCCGCGAGACTAAAAAAATTATGGGTGACGAATCCATTCAGGTTACCGCTACTTGCGTACGTATCCCTGTCGTTTACGGTCACTCGGAATCTCTGTATGTTGAGCTTAAAAACGACTACGATTTGGAAGAGGTTAAGCAGCTGCTGGCAGACGCGCCGGGCATTACGCTCGTTGATGATCCTGCTAATCAGCAGTACCCGCTTGCGACTGATGCTGCCGGCAAGCCGGATGTATTCGTCGGTCGCTTGAGACGCGATCTTGGCTTCGAACGCGGACTTAATATGTGGATCGTCTCAGACAACCTACTCAAAGGCGCAGCATGGAATGCTGTACAAATCGCAGAGCATATCGCAGCAGGTTCATTTATTAAGTAAGGGTATCGGCTGCTCCTTCTTGGGATCGATCACGGAGGATAATTATATGCGCATCCTGATTCAAAAATTCGGGGGCACCTCTCTATCAACCGATCATGCCAGAGAACACGTTATCCATCACATTAGCAGAGAACGCAGTAATGGCTTCGCTGTTGTCGTTGTTGTATCGGCAATGGGTCGAAAGGGTGATCCATATGCAACGGATACGCTGCTTCAGCTTATTCGTGACAATGGCGACAGATTGCCGGCTCGCGAGCGGGATATGCTGTTAGGCTGCGGAGAAATTATTTCCGCAGCCGCTTTATGCAGCTTACTCATCGCAAGCGGCATACCTTCCGTCGTTTTAACCGGCGGACAGGCGGGCATGATTACTGACGAGCAATATGGGCAAGCCCGAATTAAAGAAATTCGTCCAGATAAGGTCATAAGCCATTTACATGCAGGCACGGTCGTTATTGTGACAGGCTTTCAAGGAAGCACGGCGCATGGCGATACGACTACGCTTGGCCGCGGCGGAAGCGATACATCTGCGACTGCCCTTGGCGCTGCGCTGCGCGCTGAAATGGTTGATATCTATACAGACGTAAATGGCATATTGACAGCAGATCCGCGCATTGTCGAAGAGGCAAAGCCGCTTCCTGTCGTCAGCTACGCTGAAATTTGCAACATGGCAAGGCAAGGAGCCAAGGTGATACATCCCCGTGCGGTTGAGATTGCGCAGCAAGCTCGCATACCGCTGCGAGTGCGTTCTACCTTTTCTAACGAAACAGGCACGCTTGTAACTGATTCGGCCGAGCTAAGGGCAGCTCTATCCGTTAAGGATCGGCATGTCACGGGCATTGCTCATGTTTCTGGCATCACTCAAATATCGGTCAAGGCGATCGAAGGCCGAAATGATGTGCAGCTTCAAGTATTCCAATCGATGGCTAAGCATCGCATTAGCGTCGACTTTATTAATGTAACGCCTAGCGGCGCAATTTATACCGTATTTGATCATGATGCTGAACGTGCGGTCGATGTGTTGAAGGAGGGAGGATTTGCTCCTTCAGCCATAAACGGCTGTGCTAAAGTATCCGTAATCGGCGGTGGAATGAATGGAGAACCTGGCGTTATGGCGCGTATCGTGGAAGCGCTGACGGAACAAGGGATTTCCATCATGCAATCGGCCGATTCCAATACAACGATATGGGTGCTCGTACGTGAAGCGGATATGGCGGAGGCACTGCGTTCTCTCCACGCAAAGTTCGAGCTTCATCGATAGAGAGCAACACTTTTGGGAGGAATTCAGATGGAATTTGGAAGATTAATTACCGCAATGGTAACCCCATTCGATGCGGACGGTCAAATTGATTGGCAAACGACTGGCCAATTGATTGATTATTTGATTGAGGATCAGCAAAGCGATAGTCTTGTCGTTTCAGGCACTACTGGCGAATCGCCTACGCTGTCCGATGAAGAGAAGTTAGAGCTGTTCCGATTTGCTGTTAAGCATGCGAATGGTCGTTGCAAAATTATTGCAGGTACAGGGAGCAATAACACGGCCCATTCCATCCATTTGACAAAAGAGGCAGAGGCTGCGGGCGTTGATGCCGTATTGCTTGTTGCTCCTTACTACAACCGTCCTAACCAAGAGGGACTATTCCAGCATTTTAAGGCTATTGCGGAAGCAACCGCTTTGCCTGTCATTTTGTACAACGTTGAGGGTCGCACCGGTGTGAACCTTTCTGTAGAAACGACGCTTCGTTTAGCACAAATCGACAATGTTGTCGCTACTAAGGATTGTGCATCTACCGATCAATTGACGCAAATTATTAGCGGGGCACCGGCTGATTTTAAAGTGTATACCGGTGATGACAGCGCTACTCTGCCTGCTCTGGCGATTGGCGGATATGGCACGATAAGCGTAGCAAGCCATATTATCGGAGCCGAGATGAAAGAGCTGATCCAAGCATACACAAGCGGCAACGTTCAGGAAGCTGCACGTATGAATGGACGCTTATTTCCGATTTTCAAAGGTTTGTTCCAATGTCCTCATCCTGTTCCTAATCCTGTTGCAGTAAAATATGCACTTGGTTTAAAAGCATTTTCCGTAGGCGGAGTAAGGCTCCCGCTTGTTACAGTGAATGAGGCGGAAGCCGCATTCTTACGCAATTTGCTCGTATAAATAGACGTTTTCTTTGATTGCAGCCGGTGCGTCCAGCATCGGTTTTATTTTTTTGGGAAGCATATTGGAAAATAGCTTTATCGGGTTTCACTTGTATTCCAGCTTTTTCTTCATGTATAATGATTGCAAGTGACTGGGTGCGGCAAATATTTGGAAATGAACTTAACGTCAGAGCGGCATCTGACGATAACAGGGCATAGGTTTAAAAAGGTTCGGCTTCACTACACCAGGTGGGACTGTACGAAGCTATTCTGCTTTTCCATATTCAGACCATACTTACGAAGCCTATTCGCTTCGCAACAATTAAATATTACGAAGCTTTTCTGCTTCGCAAAATTTCACAAACATGTTCACGAAGCCTTTGTGCTTCGCAAAAATTTAAGAAAATGATTACGAAGCAAAAGCTGCTTCGCAAAATTTTAAGGAGGAAAGATACACTTGTCTAAGAAGAACAACCAGGATAAACTGCTCATTTTTGCACTAGGCGGAGTAGGCGAAATCGGAAAAAATATGTATGTCATTCAATATAACAACGACATTGTAGTTGTTGACTCAGGCTTGAAGTTTCCAGAAGAGGACATGCTCGGTATAGATATCGTCATACCGGATATTTCATACTTAACGGAAAATCGCGACAAAGTTCGCGGCATCATTATTACTCATGGTCACGAGGATCACATCGGCGGACTGCCATATGTATTGAAGAGCTTAAATGTTCCTTTATATGCAACTAAACTAACACTCGGACTTATTGAAGGCAAATTGAAGGAAGCGGGTTTGCTTGGAGAAACTAAACGTATTCTCATCAACGCAGACAGCGAAATTCAGCTAGGCACCATCCGTGCTTCCTTCTTTAGAACAAACCACAGTATTCCTGATTCCGTTGGCGTCAGCTTGGATACACCGGAAGGCACTGTCGTTCATACGGGTGACTTTAAATTCGATCATACGCCGGTTAACGAGCAATTCGCTGATTTGCAGCGTATCGCTGAAATCGGGAAACGCGGCGTTTTGGCGTTATTGTCGGATAGTACAAATGCAGAACGTCCTGGATACACGCCGTCTGAAGCTCAGGTAGGCGATAATCTTGAAGATATATTCCGGAAATCGTCACAGCGCGTCGTTGTTGCGACATTCGCATCGAACGTACACCGGATTCAACAAATTATTAATGCTGCAATCGCTACAAAACGCAAAATCGCTGTTGTAGGCCGCAGCATGGTGAACGTAGTTGGCATCGCTTCCGATCTTGGTTACTTGAACATTCCGGAAGGCATGATCATTGAACCGGAGGAAGTTAACAAATTGGCTGCGGATCGCGTTGTCATTTTGTGTACAGGCAGTCAAGGCGAGCCAATGTCAGCACTTACACGCATGGCGCGCTCTACTCACCGCAAGGTGGACATCTTGCCAGGCGATACGGTTATCATCGCTGCAACGCCGATTCCAGGCAACGAGAGATATGTTGGACGTACGGTTGATGAATTATTCCGTTTAGGCGCAAACGTGATTTACGGAAACGGCTCGGTATCGGGCGTACACGTATCCGGTCACGGCAGCCAAGAAGAATTGAAACTTATGCTTAACCTGATTAAGCCTAAATACTTTATTCCGATTCACGGTGAATACCGTATGCTTCGCCAGCACGCGAAGCTTGGTGAAGCAATCGGAATCGAGCGCGAAAACATTTTCGTAATTGATAACGGTGACACTGTAGAATTCCAAAACGGCAGCGGCCGCAAGGGTTCTAAAGTACAAGCTGGCAACGTATTGATCGACGGTTTGGGTGTAGGCGATGTTGGTAACATCGTACTTCGTGACCGTAAGCTGTTATCGCAAGACGGCATCTTGGTTGTCGTAGTTACGCTTAGCAAGCAGGATGGCGCCATCTTGTCTGGTCCAGACATCATTTCTCGCGGTTTCGTATATGTTCGTGAATCCGAGGGCTTGCTGGATGAAGCAAACCGCATCGTAACTTCAACGCTTACGCGCCTGATGAACGATAAAGTCAACGAATGGGCATCACTCAAAACAAATGTGAAGGATGCGCTTGGTCGCTTTTTGTACGAGCAAACTCGCCGTCGCCCAATGATTTTGCCAATCATTATGGAAGTATAATCAAATACATCAATATACGAAGAGGATCGTTTGTCCATTCCGCATTTGCCGCGGCGGAGACAAACGGTTCTCTTTTTTTGTGCTCTATATTGATTCGTGACTGTATTTGTATAAATTCGACGTCAGACCCCATACTATGACGAGCATTATTTCATTAGAGGGGGATTGTACATGAGTTGGCAAATGCAAACGGGTATTACTTCAGAGCAGCAGGAACCAAGTGCAGATGAGAAAAGAAAGGCGAATGCTGTCGTCGACACGATACAGCAGCTTGGCCAGACCGCGACACCTGCGCTTAATGAGTCGAACATATTTTGCATGACGATTATTGGGCAGGTAGAGGGTCACTTAGTTCTGCCGCCGCAAAACAAAACGACCAAATACGAGCATCTTATTCCGCAATTAGTAGCAGCCGAACAAAATAATAAAATCGAAGGCGTCTTTATCGTCTTGAATACGGTAGGCGGCGACGTGGAAGCGGGACTAGCCATTGCCGAAATGATCTCATCCCTATCAAAGCCGACGGTGACGCTCGTTCTGGGCGGCGGGCATTCCATCGGCGTTCCGATCGCAGTAGCGGGCGATATGTCGTTTATTGCGGAAACGGCGACGATGACGATTCATCCGATTAGATTAAACGGTTTAGTCATCGGAGTACCGCAAACCTTCGAATATTTGGATAAAATGCAGGAGCGTGTCGTACGGTTTGTCACCTCGCATTCCAACGTGTCGGAGCATATCTTTAAAGAGCTGATGTTCAAAACGGGCGAGCTTACAAGGGATATCGGAACGACGGTCATTGGCTCCGATGCGGTAAAGCATGGGTTGATTGATGCGGTAGGCGGCCTCGGTGAGGCGTTAAGGGAACTGAACCAACGGATTGAGGCATGGAAGCGCGGAAGACTTGAGGTGGGCAGCGTATGACCATTTATACGAATATGCCGCTCGAATTGGTGCTGGAGGGATTTCATGATGAAGCGGAAAATTTGCAGGAGGTTTGGTCAAACGGCGTAAAGATGCAGGTTATGCCGGTTGCGCCGGGCATGGGGAAGATCGTCCGCCTTATCGAGTGCAGCCTGGATGATTATTTGAAGCCAAGCTTAATGCCGGGGACGATTGTTCATTACAAGTAACAGCAAACAGATGTTCGTACGAATGTCTCATAGGAACATTTGCCCACCTATGGTATAATCTTTTACCAGAGGTGACGGAATTGGCAAAGAAAAAGAGACGAAAAAAAACAATTGGCACAAACTTAAAATACGAAGTATACGGCATATTGCTTATTACAATCTCCATCATTGCATTGTCAGGTGAAGCGGCTGTCGGGCGCTCGTTATCCAAGCTATTTGGGCTTGTGCTCGGCAAGTTTTATTTTGTGCTTGCTTTAATTGGCATCGTAATTGGACTGGCTGTCATGATCAAACGGGCTTGGCCAAAGGGTTGGACGAATAGACGCACTGGCTTGTTTATTTTAGTGCTCGCTTTCACGCTGATGAGCTCCATATCGGAAATTGATCAAAAGCTGGGCCCTACGGTCGATTTGACTGGCACGGAGATTTTTAGGCAGCTAAGCAGCGATTTGCAGCTATCATTAATTAGTGTTCCAGCAGCCAACGATTTACCGATTAGAGACAAGGAAATAAGCGGCGGCTACGTCGGAGCTATTCAATATTCGTTATTTTTCTCCTTGTTTGGCTACTATGGCGCGAAGCTGATCATGTTCGTCATGTTCGCGATTTCCATTATGCTCATGACAGGCAAGTCCTATGTGGAATTAGGAAGACTGGCAAGCAGCAGGGGAACCCGAATGTTCAAGCTGCTAAGCGCAAAATGGGCGAAACGGACAGCAAGGCGCGCTTCTGCCGTTGCTGCCTCGAGTGCCAGCCAAACGGATATCGACGATGATGACGATACGATTGATGATGACCATGACGGTTACGTTGCAGCTCCCCCAAAAAAGAAAAAATCTTTATTTTTCTCATGGCGGCAAAACAACAATGCCGAGGAGCAAAGCGAGAAAGACGACGAGCAGGATGAATGGGTATTCGAGCCGAACAGCCTTGAAGCGCGTTCAAACAGCAAGCCTGCTTGGCAAAATGATTTTGAGCCGCCATGGGAGAAATCCGGCGAAGACTTACATACAGAGCCGCTAAATACGCTCTCCGGGCAAGAGCAAGCTGTACCTTGGGTTGAGACTCAGACCGGTCTAGTGATCGATCCTGAGCTTCCTGACGCTCCTGAAGAGGAAGAATGGAGAGGGCCGTGGCCAGTTCAGGAGCTTGCCGCTCCAGAAGCGCCCGAGCCCGATGATTCCGATGAGGATGAGTTTGAGGATGAATCGGAGCTGCAAGTTTCAGAGCTGCCAGCTACTGCCGCTGCCGAAGCATCAGAGGCGCTCATTGATGATGAAAGCGGTTCGCAGCCTGTTCCAAAACGTCCGATTGCGGAAGCCAGCACGGTGAAGCCATATCTGCTGCCGCCATTTTCGCTGCTTACGAAACCTAATTTACTAGGCAAAAACGCAGACGCAACCGACATGTACGATTCGCGCAGAAAGCTGGAGGCAACGCTTGAGAGCTTTGGCGTAAAGGCTAAAGTGCTGGATGTCGTAAGAGGCCCGGCAGTTACGCGTTATGAGGTTCAGCCTGCTACCGGAGTAAAAGTAAGCCGCATCGTTGGGCTAACGGATGATATTGCGCTTGCATTAGCGGCAAAGGATATCCGGATGGAAGCGCCGATTCCAGGGAAATCGGCAATCGGGATTGAAGTGCCGAATATGGAAGTATCGGTCGTTACGATGCGCGAGGTCATGGAAACAGCTACGTTCCAAAATGCCGCATCCAAATTGTCCATTGCATTCGGTCGTGACATTTCCGGTCAGACGATTGTCGGCAATTTGGCGAAAATGCCCCATTTGCTTGTTGCAGGTGCTACGGGTTCAGGCAAATCGGTTTGTATTAACGGAATTATTACGAGTATTTTGTACAAAGCTGCTCCCGACGAAGTGAAATTTCTTATGATCGATCCAAAGATGGTTGAGCTTAACGTATACAACGGCATTCCGCATTTGCTAGCACCCGTTGTAACAAATCCGAAGCGCGCTTCGCTTGCGTTGAAGAAAATCGTCGTGGAGATGGAAAGCCGCTATGAGCTGTTCTCTAAATCTGCAACCCGCAACATTGAAGGCTACAACACGTTGATGGCTGACAATCCGGCCGCCGTGCTCCCTTACATCGTCGTAATTGTGGACGAGCTTGCCGATTTGATGATGGTTGCCGCAAATGACGTGGAGGATTCAATCGCAAGGCTTGCCCAAATGGCGCGTGCTGCGGGTATCCATCTCATCATTGCGACGCAGCGCCCGTCAGTAGATGTCATTACGGGCGTCATCAAAGCGAATATTCCGTCTAGGATTGCGTTCGGCGTATCCTCGCAGGTCGATTCCCGGACCATCTTGGATATGGTAGGGGCGGAGAAGCTGCTCGGCCGAGGGGATATGTTATTCTTACCCGTTGGCATGTCCAAGCCTATAAGGGTTCAGGGTGCTTTTTTATCCGATCAGGAAGTCGAAACGCTCGTCAATTACGCGCGTGGCCAAGCTGAAGCGGAATACAAAGAAGACCTGGTGCCAGAGGTCGAGGAAGAATCGGCAGAGGGCAACGAAGCGGTGGATGAGCTTTACGATCAGGCGGTGCAAATTATTTTGGAAGCGAAGCAAGCGTCTGTATCGCTATTGCAGCGTCGCATGCGGATTGGTTATACGAGAGCTGCAAGGCTGATCGACCAGATGGAGGCTCGCTCTATTGTAGGTCCTTACGAGGGAAGCAAGCCTAGGGAAGTGCTCATTACGATGGATGAATTTCAAGCGGGCAGAGTCAGCTCGTAAATGTTCATGATTTGGGGTAGCAGGATAAAATGCATAGAAGAGGGATGAATTTCTCATACTAAAGTTAGGTAACGCTACCTTAAGCGAACTAACTTGCAAGAGAAAGGCAGATCCCAACATGAGAAATCGTTTAATTTTGGTGACCTCGATTATCGTGCTGCTGTTGTTCGGCTCCTTTTCGTTATTGCGCGGAGAGCATAACGAAGCAACGGAGACGTTCAGCAACGCTACCCTAACGGTAGGCTCCTCTGGTCAGGACGTCTATGAATTGCAAGGTCGACTCAAGCATCTCGGTTATTTCAAGGGCACGGTAGACGGAAAGTTTGGCTCCGCTACTAAAAACGCGGTAACTTGGTTTCAGTGGAAGTTTGGTCTCAAGTCGGACGGCGTTGTCGGAGCGAAAACAAAGCTAAAGCTTTGGGAAGCTTCGAAAAGCTGGAAGCCGACAGCAGCAGCTCCTCCGGCTTCTAATTCCGGCACAGGCGGCAAAGAGACGTCGACTTCGACCGGAAAAAATCCAAATGTTGCACAGTCCAATCGTCTTGGCTTGACCGATAACGATTTGCAGATGATGGCTAATGCCGTTTACGGCGAAGCGCGCGGCGAGTCTTATGAGGGACAAGTTGCCGTAGCTGCTGTTATTCTAAACCGTCTGAAATCACAAAGCTTTCCGAACACCATTTATGGCGTTATCTTTCAGCCAGGCGCTTTCACGGCGGTTGCTGACGGACAAATTTGGCTGACGCCAAATGCCAGAGCGAGAGATGCGGTGGAGGATGCAATCAACGGCTGGGATCCAACCGGCGGATGCATTTACTACTTCAATCCGGAGACAGCGACTTCCAAATGGATTTGGACTCGGACTCAAATTAAGACGATCGGCAAGCACATTTTCTGTATGTAACTATACGTTTTGCAAGAAAGGAAGCAGCCGTTACTGCATAGCGCAGCAGTGGTTGCTTCTTCCATTTCCTATAGGTTAGAATGGTATAGTGATTTGTCAATTGGAATAGATTTACTCTATAACGCGCCGATGAAAGGAGCAAACCGAGTGACCCAATTCGAAAGAGGTCAGCTGCAGCGCATTCGCCTGCATGTGCTGCCTACAAAACGATTTAAAACGTTTGCCATTTCCTTATTTGCGGGACTTACCCTTGATGAAGCAACGGTAACGCCGGTTGCGCTCATTCCCTTCGTACTTAGAAGAGGCACAGCTAATTTGCCTGAAACGATTGCTTTCCGTGAGAAGCTTGACGATTTATATGGCGCAGGCTTTGGGTTTGACGTATATAAAAGAGGCGATTCCCAAATCGTCCAATTCCGCATGGATGTGATCAATGACGAATTTGTCTCATCCAATACCTCGCTTCTTGCGGAATCGCTTCACTTCTTAGGCGATGTGCTTACCGATCCGCTGCTCGACAATAACGGCTTCCATCATAAATATGTGGATGCAGAAAAAACGACGCTCAAGAAGCGGCTAGAGGCAATCGTGAACGATAAAATCCGATACGCAGCTGAGCGCTGCTTGGAGGAAATGTGCTCGGATGAGCCTTACCGCTTGCATCCGCTTGGCAAATTGTCAGAGATTGACGCCATAACGCCTTCCGCTTTGTATGAGCATTACGAACAATGGCTCAATAACGCCGCGCTGGACTTGTATGTCGTTGGCGATACGACGCTTGAGGAAGTGACTCAGCTCGTTACCAAAACTTTCAAGCTTAAAGCCGGAACGCCATCGGCTTATTCCGTTCCTGACGTTCAGCATACGGTTAAAGAAGTGAAAATGGTAACCGAGAAGATGGAAGTCAGCCAAGGGAAGCTGAATCTGGGACTGCGTACTGGGGTCGGCTATAGCGATGATGCTTATCCAGCCGCATTAATGTATAACGGCATTTTGGGCGGATATCCGCATTCGAAGCTTTTCTTGAACGTTCGTGAAAAGGAAAGCCTTGCGTATTACGCCGCGTCAAGGCTGGATGGACATAAAGGGCTTTGCACGATTCAATCGGGGATCGAATTTGCCAATTACGATCGTGCAGTCGCGATTATTCAGGAGCAGCTTGAGAGCATGCGCCAAGGACAGCTGTCGGAGCTCGAGATGAGCCAGACGAAAGCGATGATCTCCAATCATCTCCGCGAGCTTCAGGATTCCGCCTATGAAATGATCGCATACGACTTTAATAGCGTGCTGACCGGGAAAGAGCGAAGCGCAGAGCAGCTGCTTGAACAGGTTCAGGCGGTTACCGCACAGGACATCGTGAAGGTTGCGGAGCGCGTGCAGCTCGATACGATATACTTTTTGCGTGATCGAAAGGAGGCATAACCGATGCAAACCCTCAGCTATCCAAATGTTCAGGAAACGTTGTACCGTGAAGTGCTAGATAACGGGCTTGAAGTTATCGTGCTTCCTAAGGAAGGCTTCAATAAAACATATGCGACCTTTTCAACGAAGTATGGCTCGGTAGACAACCGTTTTGCGGTCGGCAATCAGCCTCCTGTCAAGGTGCCTGACGGCATAGCGCATTTCTTGGAGCACAAAATGTTCGAGGAGCCTACGGGAGATATATTTGCCGTATTTGCCTCGCAAGGCGCCTCCGCGAACGCTTTTACAAGCTTCGATAGAACCGTCTATTTGTTTTCGGCAACGGAGCAGATTAACGCGAATTTGGAGACTTTAATCAACTTTGTGCAAAATCCTTATTTTACAGACGCCAATGTAGAGAAGGAAAAAGGCATTATCGAGCAGGAAATTAATATGTACCGCGATAACCCGGATTGGAGAGTGTATTTCGGCTTGATTGATGCGCTTTACCATGAGCATCCGGTTCATATCGATATTGCCGGTACGGTGGAATCCATTAGGCAAATCGATAAGGAAACGCTATACCGGTGCTATGAAACGTTTTATCACCCTTCAAACATGATTTTGTTTGTCGTTGGCGGGGTGAAAGCGGAGGAAGTGTTCCAGCTAGTGCGGGACAACCAAAACAGTAAATCTTTTGAGCCTCAGGGACCGATCGAGCGTTTTTTTGAAAAAGAGCCGGAAGCCGTCAAGATATCCCGCAAGGTGACGGAGCTTCCCGTATCGCAGCCGAAATGCATGCTTGGCTTCAAAGAAAAGCACACAGGACTGACAGGCGAAGCTCTTCTTCGCCAAGAGGTGACGACCAAGCTGATGCTGGAAGCGCTCATTGGACCAAGCTCGAAGCTTTATCAGCAGCTTTATGAGAATGACCTGATTTCGGACTCCTTTGGCCACGAATACAATTCGAGCACGGGTTACGCATTCTCCGTCATCGGAGGAGATACGCCAAATCCGGATGAGCTGATTAAGCAAATACGCGCAGCCGTAGAAGGCATTTTAGCCAAAGGTATTGAACCAACGGCATTTGAGAGAGCCAAACGCAAAAAAATCGGCGGATATTTACGTATGCTAAACTCCCCAGAAGCAATTGCCGGTGAATTTACGAGATACCGTTTCCGTGACAGCGATATGTTCGATGTGCTGGATTTTTATGAAAAATGCACGCTTGAAGAGGTTAATGACCGGCTCCGCGAGCATTTTGACTTTGACCAGCTATCCGTATCGATTGTGGAACAGCCTACAAAATGAAGACGCTCCAACAAATGACGGTGTTGATAACCGGGGGAAGCCGCGGCATCGGGGCAGCCATTGCCAAACGATTTGCAGCCGAGGGAGTCAATATTGTCATTCATTATTTGCAATCGCATGAGACTGCTAACGAAACGGCTCGAACCTGCATGGCTCTTGGCGCGAACGTGTTAACGATCTCTGCCGATCTGCGTTCCAAGGAACAGCTTGAGCGGATGCGGGAGAAGCTGGAGAGCCATAATATGCTTCCGGATATATTAGTCAACAACGGAGGCATTTCTCATTACGGCATGCTGAAGGATGTGACTGAAGAAGAATGGGATGATGTCATGTCCGTCAATCTGAAGGGTATGTTTCTTTGCTCGCAGCTGTTCATGCCGAATATGATTGCCCAGCGTTACGGCCGTATCATAAATGTTTCTTCCATCTGGGGAATGTCCGGCGCATCGTGCGAAGTGCTTTATTCAACAACCAAGGGCGGTATGAACGCATTTACGAAGGCGCTGGCCAAAGAGCTGGCGCCAACGGGCGTTACGGTAAATGCGGTTGCGCCAGGTGCGGTCGATACCGAGATGATGGATAGCTTTAATGCGGAGGAGAAAGCAGCGATACAGCAGGAAATACCGGTTGGACGATTTGGTTCTACGGAAGAAATCGCTTCGCTCGTGTATTTTCTGGCGCTGCCGGAATCCTCGTATATTACAGGTCAAGTCATCAGCCCCAATGGCGGCTGGCATACGTAGCAGACGACCTGCTATTTTTAGAAGACAAGCCCCTTCTGCATAATTAGAAATGCTTTTACGCATGATAAGACCGTTGATGATTCTTTTCTATACCTGTAGGAGGCGAAGAAACATGTCAACTGTCCTTTCTAATTTTGCGACTTGGAAGCATTTTTTGGCAGAACGTGTAGAACAAGCAAAAAAGATTGGGATGACGGAAGAAACGATTGTTTCCTTAGCTTTTGAGATCGGTTCTTTTCTTGAAGAAAAGGTCGATCCAAAAAATGAGGAAGAACGCGTATTGAAGGAGCTATGGGATGCTGGCGACGAGGCTGAGCGCAAAACGCTCGCCTGCTTGATGGTCAAGCTAGTCCAAAAATCATAGTCCATTTTTACGATGGCGACAATTCGTCAACTGAAGCAGAAGCAGAAGAGCCTCCCTTAAGGAGGCTTTTCTGCAATGTTTCTTTTTGGGTTGCAGGATTGTGACGAAAATTGTAGAATTATGTTTTATGACAGGCACTACAATCATTTACATACTTCTATACGATCAGGTTTAGGACGGTGACAGCTTTGGAGTCGAAACAGTGGTACATGGAATACAAAATACATAAGAACCGACCAGGCTTGCTTGGAGACATCGCCTCATTGCTAGGTATGCTTGAAGTCAATATTATGACGATCAACGGTGTCGAGGACCGGACAAGGGGCATGCTTCTTCAAACCGATGATGACGAGAAGATCGAACTGCTTGGCAAAATGCTTCAAAAAGTTGATAATATTACTGTAAACAAGCTGAGAACGCCTACAATTGTTGATATTTTAGCTGTCCGTCATGGACGCTATATCGAACGGGATTCCGATGATCGCAAAACGTTCCGTTTTACGCGCGACGAGCTCGGAATTTTGGTAGACTTTTTGGGCGAAGTGTTTAAACGTGACGGAAATCAGGTTATTGGATTAAGAGGCATGCCGCGGGTAGGCAAGACGGAATCCATTATAGCAGGCAGCGTTTGCTCGAATAAGCGCTGGACTTTTGTGTCCTCAACCTTGCTTCGGCAGACGGTTAGAAGCCAGCTATCCGAGGATGAAATGCAGCCAAACAACATTTTTATTATAGACGGGATCGTAAGCACGATTCGCTCGAACGAGAAGCATTACGGCTTGCTGCAAGAAATTATGGCTATGCCGTCGACAAAAGTTATCGAGCACCCCGATATATTTATTAAGGAATCCAATTACGATTATAGCCATTTTGACATTATTGTAGAATTGCGCAATACACCAGATGAGGAAATATCTTATGAATCTTTCACAGCTAACTATACAGACGATTTCTAACCGAAAGGAGGCCGTCTCATGTCTGATTTAGGTGAACTACTTCGCAAGGCGAGAGACCAGCGCGGCTTAACGCTTGACGATATTCAAGAAACAACAAAAATTAGAAAACGGTACTTGGAAGCGATTGAAAGTGGGGATCACACGGTTTTACCGGGTCCTTTTTACGTACGGGCATTCGTGAAAAATTATTCAGAAGCAGTTGGACTCGATCCTGATGAAGTTCTTCGCTTATATCAGCATGAAGTGCCTGCTGCTCCGGTGGAGCAAATATCTGAGCCGCTTGTCGTCAGAGCGCCGCGCAGAGTAAAATCCCAATCATCAGAGAGGCTTGGCAAAATCGGCTTCAGCGTGATGATGTGGTCCTTTCTTATTTTGATCGTTGTTGTCATCTGGGTTTATGCCATTAATAGAGACTCCGGCGATACAAATAAGGTAGATAACACTACCAATATTACTGACGCTTCTGAAGCGCCAACTACAAATACGGGGAATAACGCCGCTGTTGGCGAGAACACGCCAAGTGCACCGCCTGTTTCTCCTACTCCAACCATTGCGCCGACAACCGTAACGTTTGGCAGCAAAGTGGGCAAGGCAGACCAATATGACATCGGCCCAGCCGGTACGGTCCATAAAGTTGAAATTAAAGTCGTTGGCGGCCGCAGCTGGCTTGAGGTTCGCTCAGGCAGCAACAGCGGCGAGAAGCTATACTCTGCGAATGCAGAGGACGGCACGGTTGAGCCTTATGATCTTACAGGTCCGATCTACATCAATGTAGGCAGAGCCGACTTGACGGAAATTACCGTGGATGGCGTTCCGGTCCCAGACGGCGATCGGGCGGGCTCCAAGAAATTGCTGCTCAAGCCTGTTGGCGGCGATGTAACACCAACGGATGCACCGACGGAAACACCTAAAACGGAATAATTGATTAATGTAACAAAGGAGAGGTATGAATGGCTTCAGAAAATGCTTTTGATATTGTATCCAAGGTGGATATGCAGGAGCTTGCGAATGCAATTAAACAAGCGGAGCGCGAGATTGAAACGCGCTTTGACTTTAAAGGCAGCAAGAGCTCCATCGCCCTTGAGAAGGAAGAGCTTGTTGTCGCTTCCGAGGATGATTATAAGCTAAAGAACGTGCTTGATATTTTATTGTCCAAAATGGTTAAACGCGGCGTACCGATCAAAAACTTGGATTATGGCAAAATTGAAGGCGCTTCGGGCAATACCGTTCGCCAACGAATTAAGCTAAGACAAGGAATTGAGCAGGATGTCTCGAAAAAAATTAATATTTTGATACGTGATTCGAAGCTGAAAGTGAAAAGCTTGATTCAAGGCGATCAGATTAGAGTATCGGGCAAAAGCCTTGATGATTTGCAGGCAGTCATGAAGCTGCTTAGAGAAGCAGATCTGCCGGTTGAACTGCAATTCACGAATTATCGCTCATAAAACAAAAGCTTCGTTTCATCGTAATTTGAGAAACGAGGCTTTTCGTTTTGGTGCTGCTGGCAATGAAAATTGAGGCTTTAGCCGCTTTTGACACGTGTATTTGCATGTATTATACTTGGTTAGATAGCTCTGCGGAAGGATTTGGGGGAGTACATAGATGAGAGAAAAAACAAATGCTGTTGCTCAGGGCAGTTGCTTGCCAAATGGCCTGCAGCCCGAACGGAAGGCTGATTTCAATCAGGAACAAGGAGTTCGCGTTACGCACACCTTTGAGTTAGATCGATGTAAGGAGGGAATTGCGTGAATCTGGCGAACCGCATTACACTAGCCAGAATATTTTTGGTGCCGGTCATTATGTTCTTTCTGCTCATAAAAATGGATTTGGGGTCGTTCAGCATTTCAGACTTCTCCATAACATACAATCAAATCGCAGCGGCACTCATTTTTATTGTGGCGGCAAGCACAGACGGGTTAGACGGCTATATCGCACGCAAGAACAAAATCGTTACAAACCTCGGCAAGCTGCTCGATCCTTTGGCGGATAAGCTGCTCGTAGCTGCGGTACTGATTTCACTTGTCGAAATGGACAAGCTGAACGCATTGATTGCAATCGTAATTATCAGCCGCGAATTTGCGGTAACCGGCCTTCGCCAGATCGCCCTTCTAGAGGGCTCTGTTATGGCTGCCAGCACATGGGGCAAATGGAAGACGGCCATTCAAATTACGATGATTATCGCGCTGTTGATCAACAATTTCCCATTCAATTTCATTGATTTTCCGTTTGATGTAGTCGCTAGCTGGGTCGCAGCGGCAATTACGGTATATTCGGGTATCGATTATTTCTTGAAAAACAAACATTTGATTCCGGTAGAATAATGTCAAAGCATCTTTCCGTCAAACGGGGAGATGCTTTTGCTTATATGCTTGGTATTATTCAGACATCGCACATTCGAACGCAGAGGAGAACAGGAACCATGAAAGCAGAAATCATTGCGGTCGGCACAGAGCTGCTGCTCGGCCAAATCGTGAATACGAATGCACAGTTTTTGTCGCAAAAGCTTGCGGGTTTAGGCGTTGATGTTTATTTCCAAACGGTAGTTGGGGACAACGCCCAGCGGCTGAGGCAAGCGATCGAAATCGGGAGAAGCCGTGCGGACCTGCTCGTCTTTACGGGCGGTCTCGGGCCTACGCAAGATGATCTTACGAAGGATGTATTAGCCGATTATTTGAATCGCGAGCTGCTTATTCACGAGCCTTCGATGGCTCAAATCGAGCAGTTGTTCAGCTCACGAGGCATTCACATGGTGGAGAGCAATCGCCGGCAGGCCCTTATGATCGAAGGCGGAGAGCCGCTTGAAAATACGACAGGACTTGCTGTAGGCAATGGCTTGTCAGTCGATGGCACGCATTATTTGCTGCTGCCTGGGCCGCCGCGCGAAATGAAGCCGATGATGGACGGTGCCGGCGAGGTGTGGCTGCGTTCTGTGCTTGGTACAGTAGAGCCGCTCTACTCGCGGTTGCTGAAATTCGTCGGGATTGGCGAGTCCAATCTTGAAGCAAAGCTGCTTGATTTGATTGACGGCCAGGTTGATCCAACAATCGCCCCCTATGCGAAGGAAGGCGAGGTGGCTATCCGGGTTTCCACCAAAGCGGGCACAGCGTTAGATGCGGATCGGAAAATCGACGAGACCGTCGAGAAGATTAAGGAACGGGTTGGCGAGTTTTTGTACGCGCAGCAGGACATCCCGATCGAAGAGGAGGTTGTGCACCTTCTGAGAGCCTCAAGGCGTAAGCTGGCGAGCGCGGAAAGCTGTAGCGGGGGATTGTTCGCAGAACTTATTACAAACGTTCCTGGGAGCAGTGGAGAGTACGTAGGAGGGGTAGTTACCTATACCAATATAATGAAGCATCATCTGCTCAGCATTCCGTTGACGCAGCTTGAGGGCGAAGGCGCGCCGGGTGCAATCAGCGATTCGACCGCCGCACTGATGGCGGAGCGGGTGAGAGAGCTGTCCGACGCTGACTTTGGCGTTTCTTTAACGGGCGTTGCCGGGCCGGCAGAATCCGAAGGCAAGCCGGTAGGGCTTGTCTACGTAGGCATAGCTGAGCGAGGCAAACCAACAATCGTTCACACGTTGAACCTTAGCGGCGGAAGAGGAATGATCAGGCTGCGGGCTGTAAAAGCTGCGCTTTACCGACTATGGCAGGCGCTGCAAGCGCAGTAACCGGAAGCGGGGCTGACGGAATAAATAAAGTTTGTCAATTGTCGAATAGACAGCTATAATGAAGAATAGTTACCGGAAGAACCGTGGCGAAGATTACTTTGCTGCGGTTTTTTTATGCCCACTTGCGGGGGTCAAACAAAAAGGCGAATGTATGTTCGAAAAAATGCTTGTCAACCCGCCAGAAAAAAGGTATCATAACATTATAAATAAAGAAGGATGTGAGTTTCTTGTCGGATCGTCGCGCTGCACTAGAAATGGCTTTGCGTCAAATTGAGAAACAATTTGGTAAAGGCTCCATCATGAAATTAGGAGAATCTACACACATGCAAGTAGAGACCGTGCCTAGCGGTTCGCTTGCTCTCGATATCGCATTAGGAATAGGCGGCTTGCCGCGTGGACGGGTTATTGAAATATACGGACCGGAATCATCCGGTAAAACGACAGTTGCGCTGCATGCGATTGCAGAGGTTCAACGCATTGGCGGACAAGCTGCCTTTATCGATGCTGAGCATGCACTTGATCCGCTTTATGCAAGCAAGCTAGGCGTCAACATTGACGAGCTATTGCTTTCACAGCCTGATACGGGCGAGCAAGCATTGGAAATCGCCGAAGCGCTCGTACGCAGCGGCGCTGTTGATATCGTCGTTATTGACTCCGTTGCCGCACTCGTACCGAAAGCGGAAATTGAAGGCGACATGGGGGATTCCCACGTAGGTCTTCAAGCACGTCTGATGTCTCAGGCTTTGCGTAAGCTTTCCGGAGCGATCAGCAAATCGAAGACGATTGCGATCTTCATCAACCAATTGCGTGAGAAAGTCGGCGTTATGTTCGGTAACCCTGAGACAACGCCAGGCGGACGCGCTTTGAAATTCTACTCCAGCGTACGTCTTGACGTACGTCGTATTGAAACGTTGAAACAAGGCAATGACATGGTCGGTAACCGTACTCGTATCAAGGTTGTTAAGAACAAAGTAGCTCCTCCGTTCAAACAAGCCGAGATCGACATCATGTACGGCGAAGGCATCTCCAGAGAAGGTACGCTAGTTGATATTGGCGTTGAGATGGACATCGTACAGAAAAGCGGAGCATGGTTCTCTTACAATGGCGAGCGCCTTGGTCAAGGCCGCGAGAATGCGAAGCAGTACTTGAAGGATCATAAGGATATCGCTGAAGTAATCGAGAAACAGATCCGTGATGCAAGCAACCTGTCGGCAGCTGCAACTCAGGCTAATTTCAAAGCTGAGGAAGAAGACGACGAAGAGTTCGAAGATCTAGAATAAATCGACCTGAAATCATACATGCTGAAGCTTCGCCGCCCCATTAGGGGCGGCGAAGCTTTGTTTAGAGAGGATGTACGGTGTGGCACATAGCAATTTGAACAAGGAAGAGCAATGGATGATTTTATCAGTTCGCCATGATAAGAAGGAACGGAAATTATACCATCTCTTTGCAAAGTCAGAAGAGGCGATATTATCGGTTCATGAAGATATATTAATCCGTTTTCGACTGACAAAAGGGCAATTGCTAACCGAGGCTCTAATCGAAGAAATACGGATGGAAGATGAGCGCTACCGTGCTTATGTTCTGGCTATCGCTTATTTGGGTGCCAAGCCGAGAACAAGAAATCAAATCGAGCAGTATTTAAACCGCAAATTATTTGAAGCCGACAACATTCAATATGCCCTTGACCGTTTAGAAAGGGAGCATATTGTGGATGATGAACAATATGCGCATCATTTTGCGGATAGCCGGCTTAGAAACAGCTTGAAAGGGCGTCGCTTCATTCAGCAAGAGCTGCAGCAGCGAGGCGTGTCGAAAGAAGCCGCAGCAGAAGCAACAGCAGCATTAGACCGCGAGGTAGAAATAGCATCAGCCAAAAAAGCTGCGGAGAGAAAATGGCGTTCCTCAAAAGGCGAACCAAAAGGCGGAAAACGCATGCTTATAGGCTATTTGATACGTAGAGGCTTTCCATCTGATATCGTGAAGGAAGCTATAAAGTGGATGGATCTAAATGGGGAAGACGATGTATTCGAGGAAGATGATGGGCTTTTGCTTGACAATTGATTTTACGAAAAGATAAAATGAGGTTGTATTCCTTCATTACTGAATCAATTTTCCTTCCAAAAGTTGATTCAAAACGATTATTTTCGTCAAATTAGTAAATGTTGAAACGGTTTGAAGCCGGTTGAAAACCTAATATCATCCCAAGCAGTGCCTTGGTGTATGCAACAAGGAGGTGAACAAGATGCCTGAGATCGTTTGGATCTTGATCTGTCTCTTTGTTGGCGCAATATTCTTTGGGATTGGTTATTTTATTCGAAAGTCGATTGCCGAGGCCAAAATTTCAAGTGCTGAGCAAGCTGCGATCCAAATCGTAGAAAATGCGAAGAAGGAAGCGGAAGCTCAGAAGAAAGAAACCGTGCTAGAGGCAAAAGATGAAGTCCACAAACTTCGTTCCGAAGCCGAGAGAGACATTCGTGAACGACGCAACGAGGCTCAACGTCAGGAAAGACGTTTGCTCCAAAAAGAGGAGTCGCTGGATAAAAAGTTAGAAGCGCTAGAACGCAAAGAAGAAACTGTAGCCAACAAAGAAAAACGGATCGAAGAAACGCAAGAGGAGATTGATTCCATTTACAAGCAGCAGCTTAGTGAATTGGAACGCATATCGAGTCTAACAACGGAAGATGCGAAATCGATCATTTTATCCAATGTTGAACAGGAAGTACGACATGAGACAGCACAGATGATCAAAGAGATCGAGCAGCAAGCGAAAGAAGAGGCAGATAAGAAAGCCCGTAATATTATATCACTTGCGATTCAACGCTGTGCGGCGGATCATGTGGCTGAGACGACGGTTTCCGTTGTTACTTTGCCTAATGAAGAAATGAAAGGCCGCATTATTGGGCGTGAAGGCCGAAATATCCGTGCTTTGGAAACATTGACTGGTATCGATCTTATCATCGACGATACACCGGAAGCGGTCATTTTATCTGGTTTCGACCCGATAAGACGCGAAATTGCCCGTACTTCTTTGGAAAAGCTTGTAGCTGATGGTCGTATCCATCCTGCCCGCATTGAAGAAATGGTTGAAAAATCTCGTAAAGAAGTGGACGAGCGCATCCGTGAATACGGTGAGCAAGCTACTTTCGAGGTTGGTGTTCATGGCTTGCACCCGGACTTGATCAAAATTCTTGGTCGATTGAAGTACCGGACAAGTTATGGTCAAAACGTATTGAAGCACTCCATGGAGGTTGCTTACTTGACTGGCTTGATGGCAGCAGAGCTTGGCGAAGATATTACGCTGGCGAAGCGTGCAGGATTGCTGCATGATATCGGTAAAGCGCTAGACCACGAAGTGGAAGGCTCGCACGTTGAGATCGGCGTTGAGCTTGCGAAGAAATACAAGGAGCATCCTGTCGTTATTAACAGTATTGCCTCCCATCACGGTGATACGGAAGCGACTTCCGTTATCGCGATGCTCGTAGGAGCGGCTGATGCTTTGTCGGCAGCGCGTCCGGGAGCTCGTCGTGAAACGCTTGAAACGTACATTAAACGTCTGGAGAAGCTTGAAGATATTTCCGAATCGTTTGATGGCGTTGAAAAATCGTATGCGATTCAAGCTGGCCGCGAAGTGCGCGTCATGGTGCAGCCAGAAAAAATCGACGATACAGAAGCTTTCCGCCTCGCACGTGATATTACGAAAAAAATCGAGAGCGAGCTCGATTATCCGGGACATATTAAAGTTACGGTTATTCGAGAAACACGCGCGGTTGAATATGCGAAGTAAGCAACAAAAAAATATTAGCTTTACGGAAAAGTGGCTGCTAGTTAGCCACTTTTCTGTTTGCAGGCGCACAAAAAAGGAAGTGTACTCACATGAATGTATTATTTATCGGTGATATCGTAGGGAACGTTGGAAGAAACGCATTAAAGCGTGTGCTGCCAGCTCTTAGAAGCAAATACAACCCGCATATTATTATTGCGAACGGCGAGAATGCAGCTGCTGGCCGCGGGATTACGGCAACGATTGCGAAGGAATTTTTCGAATGGGGTATCCATGGCATTACGATGGGTAACCATACGTGGGATAATAAAGATATTTTTGAATGGATCGACGAGGAGCCGAGGATTGTCCGTCCGGCGAATTATGCAGAAGGTGCTCCAGGACAAGGCATGGCCTTTATTAAAGCCGGTGGAAAGCAGCTGGCTATCATTAACTTGCAAGGCCGTACGTTTTTGCCGCCGATCGATTGCCCTTTCCGCAAGGCAGATGAGCTAATCGAAGAGGCCAAGGAGCAGACCAACAACATTCTAGTCGATTTTCATGCGGAAGCAACCTCCGAGAAGATCGCAATGGGCTGGCATTTGGACGGCAGAGCTTCAATCGTGCTTGGCACGCATACGCATGTGCAGACGAATGACGATACGATTTTGCCTGGGGGAACGGCTTACATAACGGATGTTGGCATGGTTGGGCCTAAGGAAGGCGTACTTGGGATGGAGCGCACCGCTGTTTTGCATAAATTCATTACGCAGCTCCCGGTACGGTTTGTTGTCGATGAAGGCAGCTGGCATTTGCATGCGATATCTGTTCAAATTGACGATGCTACGGGACAAGCGCGGAAAATCGAGAAGATTCGCCTCACGGAAGATGAATGGCTTCTCATGTAACGCTTTGAATCTTTGAAAAGTTCCGACAATTCAGAACAGTTTGTTAATTACAAGAATAAAAGCAGGAATTTTTTAATCTCCCTCGAATACTATTTAAAAGTGGAATCCATCCAACAGTCCAAGGGGAGGTTCTTTTTATGGATGTATTAAAAGTTTCAGCAAAGTCCAATCCAAATTCCGTTGCAGGTGCGCTAGCTGGCGTTCTTCGTGAACGTGGTGGTGCGGAACTGCAAGCCATTGGAGCTGGTGCCTTAAACCAAGCGATCAAGGCCGTTGCTATTGCTCGCGGGTTTGTCGCTCCCAGCGGGGTGGATCTAATTTGCATTCCAGCTTTTACCGACATCGTTATCGATGGGGAGGACCGAACAGCAATCAAATTGATTGTTGAACCTCGGTAGCAAGTCCAGGCGGCGTTAACAAATAAGCCAAATGGATGAAAATGAAACGTTTCGCCTGTTTACGTCGTAGACAGGTTTTTTTGCTGCGACTCTAACGGATAGGATGGTGCGGCTATGAAAGTGGTCGATTTTCATTGCGATGTGTTATGCAAATTGTTGCTTGATGAGGAACTGACGTTTCAAGGAAGCAAGCCTGAACGATTAGATGTTACATACGAGCGCCTGAAGGCGGCTGGAACCGTTCTGCAAACATTCGCGATCTACATTCCCCAATCGATAAACGGACGGTTAGAGCCTATTTTGGAGAGCGTGGATCGCTTTCACCAGAAGGTGTTGGCTTGCAAGGATATGAGATGGGTGAGGACGGCTGAGGAGCTGGACTCTTGCATAAAGGATGGGAAGATAGGCGCGCTATTATCGCTTGAAGGAGTCGATGGGCTTCAAGGGCAGTTGTCTATGCTGCGCATTATGCATCAGCTAGGCGTACGCGCCGCGGGCTTGACATGGAATCATGCAAACTGGGCTGCTGACGGCGCGATGGAGCCTCGTGGCGGAGGCCTGACGGCAAAAGGTAGATTGTTTGTAGAAGAATGCGATAAATTGGATATACTGATAGATGTATCCCATTTGTCCGAACGCGCGTTTTGGGAGGTGGCCGAGCTATCGCAAAGACCGGTGCTTGCGTCTCATTCTAACGCAAAAGCGATTTGCGACCATCCGCGTAATCTGACGGATGCACAGATCGAACGATTAATTGGCAAGGACGGGCTCATCGGTGTCACTTTTGTGCCATGGTTTGTATCGGGTGCTGAGGTTGTCGTGATCGATGACTTGCTCAGGCATATTGAGCATATTTGCGAGCTAGGCGGGGAATCGCATCTAATGCTTGGGTCCGATTTTGACGGCATCGATCAATATATAAAGGGATTAACGCATCCCGGCGAGCTTATAGCGCTACAAGAAGCGCTGCTCCAAAGGTATTCCGCAAGCCAAACCGAGCAATTTATGTCCGGAAACGCCCTTCGTTTTTTGAGAAAAATGCTTCCCGCTCGCTAAACGGCGTTCAATCTACTTGCGGTATGGATTCAATCGAAACAAACTATGCTTTCATTAAGCGTTTACATCTTGATTTTTATGAATATGCGCTTTAAACTTGTTGTGACTGTTATGACTTATACTATATAATTGCTTAATAATATTAATTATTTGCACGTTCTAGAAAAAGAGGAGTTGGGCATTTTGATTAGTCAATTGTCTTGGAAGATCGGGGGACAACAAGGGGAAGGGGTCGAAAGTACGGATCGAATCTTTTCCACGGCTCTTAACCGCTTGGGCTATTATTTATATGGATATAGGCATTTTTCTTCGAGAATCAAGGGCGGACATACCAATAATAAAATTCGTATAAGCACGAAGCCTATTCGTGCTATTTCTGATGATTTGGATATTCTAGTCGCGTTCGACCAGGAGAGTATCGATCTGAATGCGAAGGAGCTGCGTCTAGGCGGCGTTATCGTAGCGGATGCCAAATTTAATCCGACCATTCCTGAGGGCATCGACGCAAGGCTGTTTGCGGTTCCGATTACGGCTATGGCCGAGGAGCTGGGCACTTCCTTGATGAAAAACATGGTTGCCTCCGGCGCATCATGGGCGCTTCTAGGGCTGCCGCTTGAAGTATTCAACAAAGCGGTAGAAGAAGAGTTCGGACGCAAAGGCGCAGCGATCGTTGAGAAAAACATTGAAGCGGTTAAACGCGGCGCTGAGTTTGTGCTCGAGCAAGCGGGCGGACCGCTTGATGAGTTTAAGCTGGATGCGGCTGACGGACAGCAGAAGCTGTTCATGATCGGCAATGAAGCGATCGGTCTTGGCTCAATCGCAGCAGGCTGCCGCCTGATGGCAGCTTATCCGATTACGCCGGCTTCCGAGATTATGGAATATTTGATCAAAAAGCTTCCTAAATTCGGCGGTACGGTAGTCCAAACCGAAGATGAGATCGCAGCGGTGACAATGGCGATTGGCGCCAACTATGCCGGAGTGCGCACGATGACGGCATCCGCTGGTCCTGGCCTTGCGCTTATGATGGAAGCAATCGGCCTTGCCGGCATGACGGAAACGCCGCTAGTTATCGTAAACACGCAGCGCGGCGGCCCATCTACGGGACTTCCGACGAAGCAAGAGCAATCCGATTTGAACGCTATGGTTTATGGCACGCATGGTGAAATTCCAAAAATCGTAATCGCGCCTGCCTCCATCGAGGATTGCTTCTACGACACAATTGAATCGTTTAACCTTGCTGAGCAGTATCAGGTTCCGGTCATTTTGATGACGGATCTGCAGCTATCGTTAGGCAAACAATCCTGCGATGTGCTGGATTACAACAAAATTGAAATTAAACGTGGCAAGCTGGTCGAGAATGTGCCAGCGCTTGAAGGCCATGATTTATTTAAACGATATGAGCTTACGGAAGACGGCGTTTCCCCTCGCGTATTGCCAGGCGAGAAGGGCGGCCTTCATCACGTAACGGGTGTAGAGCATGATGAGACGGGACGTCCGTCCGAGAATGCATTGAACCGTCAGAATATGATGGATAAGCGTCTTGGCAAGCTGGACAATATGCTCATCAGGGATGCGATTCGCGTAGATGCTCCACATGAAACGCCGGAGCTTCTCATTATCGGAATGGGTTCAACAGGCGGCACGATTGATGAAGCGAGAAGCTTGCTTGCTCAGGAAGGCGTATCAACGAACCATATTACGATTCGCCAGATTCATCCGTTCCCGACGAAACCTCTGCTTCCTTACTTGCAAAATGCAAAAAAAGTGATCGTCATCGAGAACAATGCTACCGGACAGCTCGCAGCCCAAATAAAAATGAATGCAGGTTTCGCAGAAAAAATCGAAAGCTTGCTCAAATATGACGGCAATCCGTTCCTGCCCTCCGACGTTCACAAAGCATGTAAGGAGTTGAGTTTAGATGGCAACGTTCAAAGAGTTTAGAAACAATGTAAAGCCTAACTGGTGCCCGGGCTGCGGAGACTTCTCCATTCAAGCGGCTATTCAGCGCGCAGCTGCTAACGTAGGGCTAGAACCGGAAAACTTGGCTGTCATTTCCGGCATTGGGTGCTCCGGCCGTATTTCCGGTTACATCAATGCCTACGGCTTCCACGGCATTCATGGCCGCGTGCTTCCAATCGCGCAGGGCGTAAAGCTTGCTAACCGCGAGCTTACGGTTATCGCTTCGGGCGGAGACGGAGACGGCTTTGCAATCGGTATGGGCCACACGGTTCACGCGATTCGCCGTAACTTGAACGTTACGTATATCGTTATGGATAACCAAATTTACGGCTTGACGAAAGGCCAAACCTCGCCGCGCAGCGCCGAGGGCTTCAAAACCAAATCGACGCCGGAAGGTTCGATCGAGTCGACGCTTTCGCCGCTTGAAATTGCACTATCCGCAGGCGCTACGTTTGTCGCCCAATCGTTCTCCAGCGATTTGAAGCAATTAACGAAGCTGATCGAAGAAGGCATTAACCATGAAGGCTTCTCCTTGATCAACGTATTCAGCCCATGCGTAACCTTCAATAAAATCAACACGTATGACTGGTTTAAGGAAAATATCGTGAACCTAGAGCAATTCCCGGATTACGATCCTTCCAACCGCGTGCTTGCGATGAACAAGATTATGGAAACAAACGGTATGCTTACCGGTCTTATTTATCAGAACAAAACGCGTAAATCCTACGAGGACCTAGTAACAGGCTTCAAGCAAGAGGGCCTTGCAAAGCAGAATATCAAGATTTCCTCCGAGGAATTCGAGAAGCTTGTTGCCGAATTTAAATAAATGGTATGATAAGCATACGGCTTAACGGCTGTATGCTTTTTCATTCGAGAGTTTGGAAAAACGATTATTTTACTGCAGGAGAGTGACAACATGATACATAGGGAAGTTCCTATCGGCGTATCTGCAAGACACATTCACTTATCAGAAGAGCATGTCGAGCTTCTGTTCGGAAAAGGATACACATTAACAGAAATGAAGCCATTGTCTCAGCCTGGCCAATATGCAGCGAATGAAACCGTAGCTGTGGTTGGTCCAAAAGGGACATTTGCCAAAGTGAGAATTCTTGGCCCTACTAGAAAGCAGACGCAGCTTGAGGTGTCACGCACAGACGCGTTTGCGCTTGGCGTTAATCCGCCAGTAAGAGAGTCAGGCGATACGAAGGGTTCGGCAGGCATTAAGCTTCAAGGGCCTGCTGGAGAGGTTACGATCGAAGTGGGCGTTATTGTTGCCGCTCGTCATATTCACTTTCATACAAGCGATGCAGAGCGCTACGGCATTGCGGACAAGCAGCTGCTGAAGGTTCGTTTTGCAGGCGAGCGCGGCGTCGTGTTCGAAAATGTAGTCGCGCGTGTATCTGAGCAATATGCGCTTGATATGCATATCGATACCGATGAAGCGAACGCGGCAGGCGTAAAAAACGGAGACAAAGCAGAAATCATAGAGTAAATCGAAAGAAAAGACAGCTTCCTAGTCGTCAATGACGATTTCGGAGCTGTCTTTTTTTTGATGCAAGTGAATAAGTAGTTTCGATTAATGGCCCATCATCATAGATACTTCAGGCTTATCATCAGGGTTAGTGCCGAGCTCTTGCTTCGGTCTGCGAAGCAGCAAGGCAGCGATCGCGCCGATGATCGAAATCGAAGCTAGAATGAAGAACGTATCGCCATAGGAAGAATACACGACGTTAGGTCCTGGGTTAGTTGTGCCGTAATGCTCCATTCTGCTGGCAAGAATCGTAGATAAGCCAGCGATTGCGAAGGAGGTCATCACCTGCTGCGCAGCTGCTGTTAGCGAGGTTACGCGGCTTACCAGCTCTTTTGGAGCGGACTGCATGATATGCGTGTTAAGCGGCATCATTGACAAGCCCATACCTGCTCCTAGCATGGCTAGTGGAATCATAAGCGTAAGAAGTGTCGTATCCGCAGAAATTTGGCTTAAAATAAAGCCGGCTATCGTTACGATCGTAAGGCCTGCAATAACAACGGGGCGAGCGCCAAAACGGTCAAACAGCTTGCCGCCGATCGGCATGAAGATACCGGCTGCAAGTGCTTGCGGAAGCAAGATCAGGCCCGTGTCAAAAGCGGAGTAGCCTTTGGCGATTTGCAAGAAAATCGGTACGAGGAACAATGTTCCAAAAAGAGCGATTTGTACAATCCATTGCAAAATGATGCCGCGCGTGAAATTGCCTGATTTGAATACGCGAAGCTCAAGCAGCGGTTCTTTGCGGCTAAGCTCAACGATGATGAAAATAATAAGCGCGATGCCGCCTACGATCATGCCCGTAAGAGCTTCAGGGGAGGTCCAGCCGCTTCCTGCGCCGCCTTCACCGCCGCCAGCTGAGCTTACGCCATAAGCAAGCATAGCGAAGGCAAGTGGAGCGAATATCATGCCCAAGAAGTCAAGGGTAGGAACACGTTTGCGATCTACGGTAGGCAAAGTGCGAAGCCCTACGATTACGGCAACGACACCAATCGGAAGGTTGATGATAAAAATCCAGTGCCAAGATACATAATCAACGAGCCAGCCAGCCACTACAGGACCAAGAGCAGGTGCCAGCAGCATCGGAATACCGATCATGCCCATCACTGCGCCTTGTTTGCCCGGAGGGCTAAGTCTAAAGGTGAAGGCCATTGCGATTGGTGCAACCATACCGCCGCCAAGACCTTGGATAACCCTGAATACGATAAGCTGCTCTGCCGTCGTAGCCAAAGCGCATAGTCCCGAACCGAGTGTAAACATAATGATCGAGAACATGAAGATTTGTTTGGCTCCGAAACGATCGGACATCCATCCTGCAAGCGGGATAACGGCAGCCTGCGCAAGCGCATAACCAGTTATCGTCCATTGAACGATAGACATCGAGCTGTTGAAATCTTTCATGAGCCCAGGCATGGCAACATTCATTGCGGTACCATCCAAAATAACCATAAACATACCTACAATGATGGCAATGAGCGGCGCAATAATGTTGCGGATCGACATCGGATCACCACCAACGGGTGCTGCTTTTTTTGAAGCTGAAGCCATTTCATTTCCTCCTATCCAAATGTAGAGGTCTATCCTTCCTATTGTTGACCTGTGCTAACCTGTCGGGCTACAATAAAAAGATGACCGCATCTATGAGCGGACAATTGTCCGCATTACTGAATAATAAAGACGAATGAGGCAATTGTCAATCGTTTCATTTGTAAACGCGGAAAAAGGAGATTGGAACGATGGCTGCACCAGAAAACGGCAGAACGAAACAAGAACTCAGCAAAGCGATTTTGCATACTGCTAATCACTTGTTTACGGAGCATGGAGTAGAATCGGTCAGCATGCACCAAATCGCCAGATCGGTTGGCATTGGTCAAGGCACCCTTTACCGGCGGTATTCAAATAAGGGCGATTTGTGTATGGATATGATGAAAGAGAACTTCGATATTTTCATCAATGAGATCGAAGCATATTTGACTGAGGGAACACAGTTGGCCGTTCAAGAGAGATTGAGCGGGGTTATGCGTAAAATTATTGCATTCATCGACAAAGAGTCGAGATGGCTTGGCGTCGTACATGCCTATAACAAAATCGAAGACCATAAGGGTGATTTTTTCCAATCCCCGCCTTATCTTTATTTGCATGGCGTGTTGAGCAGCTTGATTAAGGAAGGGATCGAGAAGAAGCAGATGCAATCGATTGATCCGGCTTATGCGGCCCATTCCTTTATATCAGTTCAATCGCCGCATACGTTTAGACAGCTTCGCTGCGTGATGGGTTACACCTGCGAAGAAATTCAGGACAATTTTTGCAAGACCTTTATTGACCCTTTGTTTCGTTAAGCTAGTCACACTGGACTCATATTTGGTTGTTTTTGAATGATAAGGTTGGAAAGCCATCGATCGGGAGTGCGCAGAAATACGGCTAATTTCTAGATCAAATGCTGGAAGATTAGCTTGCTTGAGAGAATGGGGCTGTCTCGAAAGGTCAGAAATGACCTTAGGGCAGCCCCTCTTATTTTGAAACCGAACTTTTAAGACTCTCTAGTATAGCTTTGTTGACTGCACCTAGGTCACCTTTATGGCTGATATGCCGTTCGCACCGGAGTAATGATGTATAAAGCGTCGGGGCTGTTCGCCGGTTGGATGATAATCGGCTTATGCTTGCCTGAGAAACGCAAACGAACCTGCTCGCTTTCAATCGCCTGCAAAATATCCTTCATAAATTTCCCGTTAAAAAACACGGTCAAAGCTTCGCCGCTGAACGCTGGTATTTCGAGCTTTGCCGACACATCGCCGATTTCAGCTGTTTTAGCAAATAACTCAGCCTCGTTCGGTGTGATTTGCAGCCCGATAACAGGCACCTCGCGTGCGAGCAGGGTGACCCGTTGAACGGCATGAAGGAAAGAAGCCGTATCCAATGTCAATTCCGCCATAAATTGCTTTGGGGTAAGCTTATCCACGGAGGGAAATGTGCCTTGAATAAGCAGGGATTGCATGCTGAAATTTTGCGTTTTCAAGCTAATCATGTGGTCCGCGAGTGTAATTTGTGTGGAGCTTGGGCCATCAGGCAGCATTTTGGAATAATCGGATAGATGTTTGGCGGGAATGACAACGTTAGGGATGACCGTTGTTTGGTGTATGATTAGATTTGCCGTGCGCGCTGCAAGCCTGATGCCGTCAGTAGCGATGAGCTTAAGCTTTTCCCTGTCTGCCTCGCATGAAATCCCCGTCAATAAGAGTTTTGACTCATTGGTCGACGCAGCAAAAGTGACTTGCTTGACCATCTTTTTCAACTCGGCATTGCCTATGTTAAAAACGGCGGACTTATCCAAGCTAAGCATATCCGGAAATTGAGAGGAATCCATTGTTGCCAGTCTATAGACGGAGTTGTCGGACTCGATATGTATATAAGGATTCGCAAGCTCTTTAAGCGTAATGATACGGTCACCTGGAAAGCTGCGAACGATGTCTATCAAAAAACGGGCAGGAATAACCACGCTTCCTGATTGATGAATGATTAGCTGCTCGGGGCAACAAGGTATCAAGTATTGCAGCGTTACAGAAGCGTTGGAGGCTGTAAGCGTCAAGCCGCTAGTGCCGGCATGCACCTTAATGCCTGTTAGAATGGGAGAGACTGCTTTAGCTGAGAGTCCGGCCGCAATATGCTGTAGTCCGATATGCAGCGATGGCTGAGAAACGTCAACCCACATGAGCTTCACCTGTCCTTACGTATTATTCAATGAAGCTTCAATCATGCCGCGAATAACTTCGGATTTAGACAGTCCGGATACGCTGCATCTATTTTCAAGCTCATCCCAAACTTGTTTTGTGAGCGTCAACGAAACTTTTTTCGTTTCGCCGATTCCTTTTCTTCCGGCACCAGCGCGCGGCCCGCCTCGAGAGAACATGAGCGACACTTGTCCCTCCTGATCGGGTACTGCGATTTTAATCTTTTTTCCGGTCATGGATGTTCCTCTCCTTCATTTGAATTAAGTAACCTTATTCATAATCTCTCTATTAACTTTATCACGGAAAAAACGATAGGGCAAGGGGAGGAGTCTAGCCTTTTTTTGCTTAGGGATATGATGGATTAGGCGGGGGCGTTGTGGTATAATTTCATATTGATGTTTAAATAGATTGAAAATAATGTTTTAACGGCATTGAAAATAAAGGATGTGAGAACACAATGACGAAAGCGAACTCAACGGACTTAAAATCCGTCAAGGGTGATAAGGACTATTCCAAATATTTTGATTTCTCAGATGCGAAGGTGCTGAGTGAAGAGGATGGGAAAACGACTTTACGCATTAAGGGTCGCAACATTCAAATTAACTCTACTCCGAATCACAAGGACGAGAAAAAACGCGGCAAAGAGGATATCGAGGTTCATTATGATTTTTCGATTCCGGATGAGCTGCGTACGATCGGCGTGGGCAAGTTTTATTTAATCCAAACGTACGGCTGCCAAATGAACGAGCATGACACTGAAGTCATGAAGGGCATGTTCGAGGAAATGGGCTATCAGGCTACGGAGGATCGTTTGCTTGCTGACGTGATTTTGCTCAACACCTGCGCGATTCGCGAAAATGCGGAGGACAAAGTGTTTGGCGAGCTTGGCCACTTGAAGACGCTGAAGACGGAAAAACCCGATTTGCTGCTCGGCGTTTGCGGCTGCATGTCGCAAGAAGAGTCGGTAGTCGGACGTATTTTGCAAAAGCATTCTTTTGTCGATATGATCTTTGGAACGCATAACATACATAGGCTTCCCCATTTGCTGCAAAATGCTTACTTCAGCAAAGAGCTGGTCGTCGAGGTATGGTCCAAGGAAGGCGATATCATTGAAAATATGCCTAAGAAGCGTGAAGGCATGCGCGCTTGGGTTAATATCATGTATGGCTGTGATAAATTTTGTACGTATTGCATCGTGCCTTACACGAGAGGCAAAGAACGCAGCAGGCGTCCCGAGGACGTTATTGCCGAGGTTCGCGAGCTGGCTAGACAAGGCTTTAAGGAAGTTACGCTGCTTGGACAAAATGTTAACGCATACGGGAAAGACTTCGAGGACATCAGCTACCGTTTTGGCGATTTGATGCAGGATATGTCCAAGATCGATATTCCGCGCGTTCGTTTTATGACGAGCCACCCGCGTGATTTTGACGACCACTTGATCGAGGTGCTTGGGACAGGCGGCAATTTAGTAGAGCACATCCATTTGCCTGTACAGTCCGGAAGCACGGAAATATTAAAAAGAATGAGCCGTAAGTATACGCGTGAGATGTATTTGGAGCTGGTTCAAAAAATTAAGCTAGCTATTCCAAACGCGATGCTGACTTCAGATATAATCGTTGGTTTCCCTGGGGAGACGGATGAGCAGTTCGAGGATACGATGACGCTTGTGAAGGAAGTAGGCTTTGATTCAGCCTATACCTTCTTATACTCACCGCGCGAGGGAACGCCTGCCGCCGGCATGGAGGACAATGTGCCGCTAGAGGTGAAGAAGGCGCGTCTACAGCGCTTGAATGCACAGCTGGCTGCTAACGCAAGAGAGAAAAACGAGCTGCTTCGAGGAGAAATCGTTGAGGTGCTGATTGAAGGCGAGAGCAAAAATAACGCGAACGTCCTCTCCGGACGGACGCGCACGAACAAACTCGTTCATCTGGAAGGGCCAAAGGAATGGATCGGCCAGTTTATTATGGCGAAGGTAACCGAGGCCCAAACTTGGTACATCAAAGCGGAGTCGATTGAACAAAGCACACAAGAAGCCGTTAGCTAACGGTAAAATAGGAGAGATGTCAAATGTCAGAGCAGCATACAGCAGAAAATCAAGCAGCGCAATGCGATCATGATCACGAGCACGGAGAGGGCTGCGGCATTCCGAGCTTTCACACGCGCGATCTCATCGTTCGCGAGGATATTTCGACAAAAGCGAAGGAGCTTGCCGAACTGATTTTTACGTCGGAGGAAGTTCAGCACTATCGCCGTGCAGAGCACCAAATTAACGGCAACGAGCGCGTACAGCAGCTTATTACGCAAATCAAGAAAAAACAAAAGGAAGTTGTTGCTTTCGAAACGACTTTCAAAAACGCCGATATGGTCAAAAAAATCGAAGGCGAGATGGAAATGCTGCAGGACGAGCTTGACGGCATTCCGATCGTCTCTGAATTTCAACAAAGCCAAACGGACATCAACTATTTGCTTCAGTTAGTTGTATCCATCGTACGCGACACGGTATCTGAGAAGATCAACGTTGAGGATGCGTCGGAGCCAGCACCAGAGGAATGCAGCGATTAACAGCAAAAATTGATGATTAAAGCCGTATTTCATGCTGCTCCTTAGGAGCGCTGCATGAAATACGGCTTTTTTTTGATAAAACGGCAGCAGCCATAATAGGTTGACAGTAAAACGGCGTATCCTTATTGATAAGAACCAATAGGGATACGCCGTCTTTTTAACGTTTATGAGGAGTGAAATGAAGTTTCTTCCGTTTTGTTTTTTGCGGTTGACGTTCGAATGTAGACGATGTAAGGTGTTAGGGAAACGGCTAAAATAGTGCCTACAAGCGATTTTAAAGCATCGCCGACAATAAAGGGATAAAAACCGACCGTCATTGCTTTCTGGAAAGTAAAATCAAGGGATTGCATAAGCCATGGAATGCCTAGAATGTACGAGCATAATGAGCTGAATAGCTCAAAAATAATGAAAAAAACGATAAAGGCTACTACTTTGTTCGCCTTCAAGCTGCTTTTGAGGAATGCACCAACAGCAAGGCTTACGAGAAGCGCACAAAACGGGAAAGCGATAATAAATCCGGCAGTTGGACCGGTTAACGTCGAAATTCCGCCTTGGCCGCTGAATAAGGGCAGTCCAATTGCAGCAAGCAGGATGACGATTACGATACTAAGAAAAGCGTTGCGCGGCGCTAAGAATAGGCCGGCTAACAATACGCCTAATGTTTGGAGCGTAATAGGTACAAACGAGCCTCCAAGCTTAATCGTCAGAGAACTCATAACGATAAATAGCGCTGCGAATAAGGCAATGAATACAAGCGACCGGATGTTATTGGATTGCATAATGGTGAACGACTCCTTTATGTACTTGCGATTTTAATGTTAACCATTTATATTTAAATTAGGTTAACAAATCGAATTGTAGCATAGCCTATCGTTTTGGGGAAGAGGTTGGGTGAAATTTTTTTGGAGCAATGGAACCAGACACAAATTGAAATGAAGCAGGTTACGGTTACGCCGCCTGTCATGCTGGAAGGACAAAAGCTGCAGCCTATCATCAGAGACGTAACGCTATCGATACATAATGGGGAATGGATCTCTCTGCTTGGACGAAACGGAAGCGGGAAGAGCACGTTAGCAAAGGCGGCTGCTGGTTTCCGAATTGCAGGCGCGGCTGGACAAGTCATTAGAAACATTCAGACAGCTGCGCAAGGCAAGCCGATTCCGATCGTCATGCAGCAGCCGGAAGCGGCTATGATTGGAGCGACGCCTTGGGAGGACGTTGTTCTATTGCTAGAGCAAAATGAGCTGCCGTCTGCCGTTATTGCCTATGAAACGGAGCGAGCGCTGCAAAGAGCGGGACTTGGCGAGCGTATGAATCAGCCGATTGAAACGTTATCAGGCGGCCAGAAGCAGCTGGTTGCCATTGCCGGCTGTTTGGCGATGCGCTCTCCTCTTCTCGTGTTGGATGAGGTTACGGCAATGCTGGACCCTGAGGCGGCGGGCGCTGTACTTGCGCAAGTAAGGGAGCTGCACCAAAGCGGCGTGACGATTATCTGGATCACGCAAAAGCTGGAGGAGCTGCAGGGCGGCGACCGAATTATTGCCATGAATGAAGGCTCTGTCGTATTCGATGGAGCAGCTGACGCTTGGTTTGCAAGAAGCGGCAAGGGCGCAAAGGACAGCTTGTGCGAGGAGCTAGGCTTTGAAGCTCCTTATGCCGCGCAAGTGGCATGGGAGCTTGAGGAGCAGGGCGTGAAGCTGCGTCCGTTTCCGTTTACGGCTGACATGCTGACAGAGGCGGTGTCACGATATGAGCGCTGATTGGAAGCTTAGCGGCGTTCGTGTCATCGCGGACGGAGCGGATAAGAAAAAGCTGCTCAGCGATGTTGATATGCATTTTGAAGCGGGCAAGATTACGCTGCTGATCGGACGAAATGGAGCGGGGAAATCTACGCTGCTCGAGACGATGGCGGGAATTCGCTCCATACAGGAGGGAGACATCGAGCTTGGCGGCGAATCGCTATGGCTGAGGGTTAATCGCAGAACACGGCTTAATCAAAAGGTGGCGCTTAAGTTTGGCATTGCGATGCAAAGCTCCGAGTCGCAGTGGTTTGCCGCAACGGTTCGGGATGAGCTGCTTTACTCTCTTAAACCATATAGGCTGGATGCCGCAACTGCCGAAGAGAGGTTGCTTCGGGCACTCGCTGATGCGGGTCTGGACCAAGAGCTGCTGACGCGTGATCCGTGGACGCTCAGCGGCGGGCAGCAGCGACGGCTGTCACTTGCCTGCTTGCTGGCATGTGAGCCGGAATGGCTGCTGCTGGATGAGCCGACGGCGGGGCTTGACGCCGTCGGCATACGCCGCTTGTGCGCGGTGCTTGACGCGCATAGGGCGGCGGGGCGCGGAGCGGTCGTAGCCACGCACGACCTCGACGCGCTGCTGCCGCTGGCGGACGCGGTCGCCGTGGTTAGCGGCGGCACGGTCCGCGCAGCGGCTCCTGCGGCGGCGATTGCGCATGCCGCAGCGGCGCCGCAGGCGCTTCGCGCGCTTGCGGAGCTGCGCGCGGCGGCGGCTTTGCCGCCGGAGGCGCCGGCGCCGAGCGGCGGGGCGCCATGGCCCGCGCCGCGGGAGGTTGCGGCGGCGCTGGCAGCGGAGCTGGAGCGGCGAACGAGCGCAGACGCGGATCAGCGCTCAACAAGCAGCTCACAAGTAGCTTTGAAGCAATTAAATCGGAATCCGGCTAAAGAACAACTAACGATAGACAAACATGAGTGGGAAGCGCCAGAGCGCAGCGGCGACAAGGCACATCTGCATGCGGGAGCCCAAGCGGGGAGCTCTGCACTTCTTCGTTCCGATCGTTTTGATCCGCGCGCGCTTGTGCTTGTCTATTTATTTCTTGCGGCAAGCGTGCTCGCCCAAAAAACATTTGTGGAGCTAACGCTTGCCGCACTCGTAACGCTATCTCTATTATTTCCTTTTCGAGCGCTTATTTGGCCGTGGAATCGGATCATCCGGGCATATGCCATCATGATCGTTATTTTTTGCGTAGTTGGGGGAGTCGGTTTTGGTCCGCTCTCCTTTGATTGGGAGAAGGTATGGCCTATCACGATCCGTTTCGGCAAGCTGCTGCTTATTATGCTGCTCGGGATGCCGCTGCTTAAGCTGATGTCGCCTTACCGGCTGCAGCGCGCAATTGAGCAGTCACTTGGCTGGCTCAGCAGGCTGCGTATGCCGATCCATTCGTTTGCGCTTGTCGTTACGCTTATTTTTCGGTTTATTCCGCTGCTTACAGGGGAGTGGGAGCGGTTTGCGAAGCTCGCGCATGCGAGGGGGAAGGCGTCTACGCCGCTGAAGAAGGTGCCGTTCAAAATGATTCTTTCGGTGCTAATCCCGTATATGCGTTCTATCCTAAGGCTCGCGGAGCAAATGTCAGATGCTTTGGAGGCGCGAGGCTTTGGCTACAAAAAGCGGAAGCCATCCTATGGCTTCCGTCTCAAATTCAGCCGGTCAGATGCGTGGCTGCTCAGTATTGCCGCGGCAAGCGGCATCATTTTATTGCTGCTGGCTGCCTTTCTCTAGAAGCGGGATTATGGAAGCTACCCATTCACCTTTTTCATCAGCAAGCAGCGTTCGCCAGCCAAGCGACGCTGCTTGTTTTAAATTTTTGGCTTGATCATCGACGAATAACACATGGCTTCCGGAAGGCAAATAGGCGGCTGTCCTCGCATAAATATCCGGATGGGGCTTTCTGGACGCAGCTTCACTTGAAATCGTTACGCTTTTCAAATAAGGCATGATCGGCTTAACGATAGGCTCTACCCATGTTGGGAGATGGTTGCTCAGCAAATGAACATCGGCAATCTCGCTCCACTCGGCTACTTTCGCAAGCGCAGGCAGCGGCTGCAGGCTGCTGTCGATAAACTTTCTAGCCTGCTTCGTGCCAAGGCGCGGCGTATACGTTTTGACCCAAACCCAAAATTGATCCTCTGATAGTTCTCCTATCCATAAACGCTCGCTGATTTGCTGTTTATACGCCGCATAAAGCTCTTCCTCGGAAACGATGGCTTCAGCTGCAAGCAGCTTCCAGAAGAGAGGGGACAGGTTTGTCGCAAGGACGCCGCCAATATCAAGCACAAGCTGTGGCCTTGTCATCCTTTTAACTCCTCTGAGCGGGTGCTCGCAATGCTAAGCCGAGACGACTTACGCTCCGCCATGTACCATACCACTACAAGTGAAAATGCCATTGCTCCGAGTAAAGAGCCAAACAGAAAGCCGCCGTTGAGGCCCCAGCTTTCATTCAACCATCCAGCTAAAAATGGCCCCGAGAACATGCCGATTGCGTATAGTGCTTGGTACAAGCCCATGGCGGTCGCGCGTCCGGGAAGCTCTACGTCACGAATGGCAAGTCCGAGCAAAAGGGGCATATGCAGCCCTTGCGCAAAACCATTAATCGCTTGCGTCATGACAAGTACGCCGAACGAGTCCGCAAAAACCATGGCAGCCGTACATATCGTGCTCAAAATAAAGCCAGTGCCAATGGTGCCCCAATAGCCAAACCGAGGCGTAAACCACCTTGCCGTTACGAGTGAAGCGAAGGCATGGGGAAGCATGAAAGCAAATACGAGCATCGTCAGCTTAAGTCCGCCCGCTCCCATTTCTTCCGCTTTGAGCGGCGTAAAGCCAAACATCGTAATGAATAGTACGCCATGAGCGAGAATGGACAGCATCGATACCTGAAGCAGCGTCTTTGTTTTCACAACACTTTTGATCATTGCAAAAGACATCCCTGGCTGATCACGCTGCTCGGTGCTCGGCTCTTTCAAAATGAAAGCAAGCAGCAATCCGATTGCAGCAATTGCCGCCCCGACAGTGAAAGGGGCGTTCGGGTTAAAGCCGTCACTCAACCAGCCGCTGAGGAGCATCCCGATCATTTGGCCAGATACCGTCATGACGCTAATATTGCCCATTGCACGGCCGGTTTGCCCCGCGCCAAAATAACTGGCGTACAGCACGGTAAACGCGACCCAGGTGGAAGCGCAAACGCCTGCCATCAGCCTGCCCGCAAGCGGCCAAAGCCAATGATCTGGTATAAGAAACAACAAGCAGCTGATGGCTGCAGTCAACATTCCAAGCACGATGAACGGCTTGCGTTTCCCGAACCGATCCGACAGGATGCCGAGCGGAAAACGGACGAACATCTGCACGAAGCCGTAGCTTCCGAGCACGATGCCGATAAAAGGTAATGAAAATCCCCGATCGCTTAGGTAAGGCGATAGAGTTGGCACGTATACGTACATAGAAGTCCAGTATAAAATCGTAATCGTCGTAAAAAGCATCCTTTGTGCAGCTGTGATTGGTTTCATCGCCGTAAAACATCCCCTTTCTGCTTCACTTTAGCGCAAAGCAGCCTATGTTGCCACTGTTGTTTTTGTAGGTAATCGCGCCCATTTGGGAAACTTTCACCTTCCATCGGCGTATTAAGCAAAGAACTTCCTAAGATCACAGCCTATAGCAACCAATAATTGAAGAGGTGAATGTTGATGGAAAAAGAAAAGCGTCAAACAAAAAAATGGGTCAAAGAGCTTAGAGAATGGACGGTATCGCTAAGCATTGCGATTGTTGTAGCACTGCTGTTCCAGACGTATGTATATGCGCAGTCGGAAGTTCAAAACGTATCCATGCAAAATACGCTTGTAGCGGGACAACGATTAATAGAGGACAAGTGGTCCTATCGCTTCCATGAGCCGCAGCATGGGGATATCGTTATTATTAGCGGTCCTGAGAGCGAGCTGCGCCTAATCAAACGAGTAGTAGGCCTGCCTGGCGATGTGATTGACATGAAAGATGGAGAGGTTTACATAAACGGTGAAAAAATTAAAGAGGAGTATGTCAAAGGCCAAACCTTTGCAGGCAGCATAGCGGTACCATTCAAGGTAGAAGAGGGGCAGCTTTTCGTCATGGGGGACAACCGCGAGCATAGTATGGACAGCAGGGAGCTTGGTCCGATCGCAAGGTCAAGCATCGAAGGAAAAGCAATATTCCGCATTTGGCCGTTTCCGAAGTTCGGTACGCTAAATGAATAGAAGGAGCTGTAACTAAAGCATGCCGTTTACGTTATCGCATCCCTTGTTTGCAGCGCCGCTTAAGAAAGGGATTCCTTCCTTAAGCCTAACGGGCTTAATACTTGGCAGCATGGCGCCGGATTTGGAATACTTTATCGCCATGCAGCCGTTTCGATCCATCGGCCATTCCTTTTCGGGCTTCTTTTTGCTTGCGCTGCCTATCTGTGTAGCGCTTGCGTTTGCATTTCACCGCATCATAAAACCTGCACTGCCTGCGATGCTGCCAAACGCCCGTGGTGTCAATCAATTTGCCGCTTACTTGAATCGCCCTTGGAAAATGGCGACAACAGCTGAGCGGCTGTTCTTTTTATTATCGCTGTTTATCGGTTTCTATTCGCATGTGTTTTTAGATCATTTTACGCATAGCAGCGGATATTTTGTGCTAAGGCTGCCTGTTTTGCAAAGCATGATCTTTGGCGATCATGTTTACCATATCCTCCAGCTTTCGTTGTCGGTTCTTGGCGCATTCGTTCCTTGTTTATATTTCATGTATAGCTATCTAAATTGGTATAAGAAACGGGATCGGAATAAAAAACATAACAACTCACGAGGCTTCTATTTACAATGGGGACTTGCTATTTCCATCACATTCGTATTGTTTTTAGGCAAACTCCTTTTCTCGGGCAACTTCTTTTCCATCAGTATTTGGGTTGTTGCGCCGATAACATCTGCATTTGTTGGTTTGTATGTGACCGCAATGCTGCAAATGGCGGTTCAGAGTCGGCAAAAAAGGTTAGGCATTCTATATGCGCTACTGCTGCTTGTCATTATTGTCGGCTATAAACTCTTCTTCTATCAGTCGGAGTTTTCAATAACCGTCTGGGTTGTATACCACTGGATATTATCTGCTGTCATTGTGGCGAGCACGTATTTAAGCCGCGGAAGAAGTAAATCCAATTAATTTAATCCATTAAATTTTTTATGGCATTAAATATATGCAGCATTAATCAAATGTAACCTAATTCCAACCAAACGTAATAATTTTGTAAGAAATGGTTCCTAGTTCGTTTAGAAATACCCTTTATGATTAACCATAGACTCAACAATAAAGTTTAAGCGAGGCGTGAACGGGATTGTCGATTCGAGTGAAGCTCTACATGTCTTACTTAGCCATGATTTTTGTGCCTCTCATTATTATGCTTGTATTTGTAGTATTCGTCTTTTACGCACGTGGGGAAGAGGATGTCCGTCAATATTTCGAAAATGAGCGCAAGGAGCCCTATCAACAAGCACTCGTCTTCGGCGAATTGTCTTATGTGTTAAAGAATGATTCAGGACAGCTGGAGAAGGAGAAGTATTTGACTGACATCCAAGAAAGGCTCGGAGAGCTTTGGGCTGGTCTTTTGATTTCCAAGGATGGGCAAATCATATCGATTGCGCCTTTCCTCGAAAATCTCGACCTGGGGCAAAATTGGCAAAAGCTGCTGGACCTTCCGCCTGAGACGGTGACCTTTCATTCATTCCGGTTCGAAACCAATGTGATGCATTTCGTTTATCCGGATGGAAGCGAAGGCAAAGTGGTGCTTTTTAGGCGAAAGAACACCGTTCCTATTCATTGGAGACCCGCAAGCAATGTATTAGGCTTGGCACTGATTGGATTAACAAGCCTTCTGCTTACCTATTTTGTATCCAGAAGCATTATTCGTCCGATTAAGAAGCTGGAAGCAGCGGCGCTGCAAATAAAGGATGGTGATTTGTCACATAAGGTTGAAGCGACGACCAAAGGGGAAATTGGACAGCTAAGCATCGCTTTTGAAGAAATGAGAGTGAGGCTGCAGCAATCCATCGATCAAAGCTTGCAATATGAAGAGAACCGAAAGATGCTGCTCTCCCATATTTCACATGATTTAAAAACGCCGATCTCAGCTATCAAAGGTTATGTCGAAGGCATCATGGACGGCATTGCCAATACGGATGACATGCGCAAGCGTTACATGGAGACGATCTATCTGAAGGCAACGGATATGGACCAATTGATCGATGAGCTTTTTCTCTTCTCGAAGCTCGACCTCCAAACCGTCGCATTTGATTTCAAAGTCATCGATATCGGCCGTTATATGGCGCATTTTTTGGAAGAACAGCGTTTTGATCTGGACAAGTCGGGCGTAAAACTGCTCTATTCGGAGGATGACGCGAAATCGATCTTGATCGCCGCAGATCCTGATAAGCTCAGCCGCGTTCTCACTAATGTGTTGAATAATTGCGTCAAATATATGGGTCAGGAATCCGAGCTCGCAGACAAGGAAATTAAAGTCAGAGTGAAGGAGCAAGGGCAATACGCCCTGGTCGAGATCGAAGACACAGGTCCTGGAATTGATGCTGAGGACTTGCCGTATATTTTCGATCGATTCTATCGTGCTGAGCAATCGCGAAACTCGGAAACAGGAGGAAGCGGCCTTGGCCTCGCGATTGTCAAACAAATTATTGAAGGGCATGGCGGTGTCGTATGGGCAGAGAATGCAGAGCATGGCGGGGCCAGATTCTGTCTGAAGCTGCCGAGATCGACAACTGTTAAAACGGTGGATGAGCATGAAGAACATACTAATTATTGAAGACGAGAAGGCCATTGCCGAGCTCGAACGTGATTATTTGGAAAGCTACGGCTTCTCCGTTCATATTGAAGGGAGAGGCGATATCGGGCTGCAAAAAGCTTTAGAAGGCAAGTTTGACCTTATTATTTTGGATGTGATGCTGCCTAAAATTGACGGTTTCGAAATATGCCGTCAAATCAGGCAGTCAGTCAATATTCCAGTACTTATGGTGACAGCCAAAAAGGAAGACATCGATAAAATTAGAGGCCTTGGCCTCGGCGCTGATGATTATATGACCAAACCATTCAGCCCAAGCGAGCTCGTTGCTCGTGTGAAAGCACACTTGGCTCGATATGAACGGCTCACTGGCGATAAAGTCGAGCGAGGCGACCATATTCGCATTCGCGGCTTATTTATCGATAAGCTCTCGCGCAGAGTTATGATTCATGAACAGGAAGCGATGCTGACCTCGAAGGAATACGAGCTTCTGCTGCTGCTCGCTTCTCATCCGAATCGGGTATTCGAGAAGGAAGAGCTGTTTGAGCGGATATGGGGACTTGATTCCAACGGTGACGCAGCAACGGTTACGGTCCATATTCGGAGGCTGCGCGAGAAGATAGAGCATGATCCATCTAAGCCTCAATATATTGAGACGATTTGGGGAGTGGGCTATCGCTTTAAAGTTTAGCAAGGCAAGCAAGGTAGATAGAAAACGAGGAGTGGAACCTATTGAAAAGTATTATCCGATTTTCGCTTAACAACAAATTTGCATTATGGATTCTAACGCTTCTTATTTTATTCGCGGGACTTTATTCGGGTATGAATATGAAAATGGAAACATTGCCGGATATTACCGTTCCGATCGTTAGCGTCACAACGGTATATCCTGGCGCTGCGCCGGAAGAAATTATGGAGAAGGTCACGAAACCGATTGAACAGCGCACGCGCAATCTAAAGGGCGTTAACGTAGTTAGCTCAACGTCCTATGAGAATGCTTCGTCGGTCGTCATCGAATATACGTATGAGACGAATATGGATGAAGCGGCTGCAGAAGTGAAAAATGTGCTAGCTGAGATATCGCTCCCAGATGGAGCGCAGGATCCCTCTGTATCCCGTATCAGCCTGAACGCTTTCCCGGTATTGTCGCTTAGCTTATCTAACGACAAAATGAACTTGGAGCAGCTTACGAAGGAAGTGCAAAACAATATTTTGCCTCGTATGCAAGGTATTGATGGCGTAGCCAGCATTCAATTGTCCGGGCAAAACGTCATGGAAGGCGAGCTTGCCTTCAAAGCGGACAAACTGAAACAAATCGGATTAACGCAGGACATGGTGAAAGGCATCATTCAAGCCTCGGCCATATCGGTGCCCCTTGGCATATATGAATTTGGCGATTCGGAGAAAGCGATCGTCGTTGACGGAAATGTTTCCAGTGAGGATGACTTGAAAAATTTAATCATCGTCCCGGGCGTCAAGCTTAGCGATATTGCGGATATCAGCATTGTCGGCAAAGCGGAATCGATCTCCAGAACGAACGGCAAGGACGCCATTGGCTTGAACGTCGTGAAATCGGCCGATGCGAATACGGTCGATGTCGTAAACAACGTCAAAGCCGAAATCAAAGTGCTGGAAAGCAAAAATGCCGGCTTGTCCATCGTAACGACGCTTGATCAAGGCAAGCCAATCGAGGATTCCGTTCATACGATGCTTAGCAAAGCGATTATCGGAGCATTGTTCGCGGTTATCATCATTATGATTTTCTTGCGTGACATTCGTTCCACGATCATTGCAGTCGTATCCATTCCACTGTCTATCCTGATTGCACTTCTGGTTCTCGGACAAATGGATATTACGTTAAACATTATGACGCTAGGCGCAATGACCGTTGCAATCGGGCGCGTTATCGATGACTCGATTGTCGTTATCGAGAACGTCTACCGAAGGATGGCGCTCTCTACTGAGAAGCTGAAAGGCAAGGACTTGATTCTCGATGCAACGAAGGAAATGTTCATACCGATCTTGGCGTCAACGGTCGTAACGATCGCAGTATTCCTGCCGCTCGGACTTGTGTCTGGCATGATTGGTGAAATGTTCCTTCCCTTCGCATTAACAATCGTTTTCGCACTGCTTGCATCACTTCTTGTTGCCATTACCGTTGTTCCAATGCTGGCGCATATGATGTTCCGCAAAGGATTGAAGCCAGGCAAAGCGCATCATGATAAGCCAGGACGTACGGCTGAATGGTACAAAAGCGTGCTTCGCTGGTCGCTAAACCACAAGCTGGTCGCTTTTGGATTGGCCGTTCTCCTTCTTGTAGGCAGCTTGTTCCTCATTCCGGTAATCGGCACCAGCTTCATCGCTGGCGACGAGCAAAAAATGATGGTCGTTTCCTACAACCCTGCTCCAGGCGAAACACGCGAGCAAGTTGAGAAAATGGCACTGGACGCTGAAAATAAATTAATGGGCCGCGAAGGCATCAACGTCGTGCAATATGCGGTTGGCGGACAAAATCCATTCAGCCCGGGAGCGTCCAAGCAAGCGTTGTTCAACCTGAGCTATGACGAGAAGTTTGCTGGATTTACGGAAGAGAAAGAAAAAATAGTACCGCTGCTGCAGGAGCTTGGCGGCAAAGGCGAATGGAAGCAGCAAGACTTTGCAGGCGGCGGTCTTGGCGGATCGGGAATATCCATGCTCGTATACGGACCGGATATGAAGTCGCTTCAGCCCGTTGTTGATGATTTAATTACGAAGCTTGAAGGCAACAAGGATTTGAAAAATATTGATTCCAGCTTATCCGAAACCTATGAGCAGTACCGCTTAGTAGCTAATCAAGAAAAGCTAAGTCAAAACGGCCTAACGGCTGGTCAAATCGCGATGGCGCTGAGTCCCGTTCATGAACGTCCAGTGCTGACGACGATTGAAAAGGATGGCGAGCAATTTAATGTGTATGTGAAAGTTGAAGCCAAAACCTATACAGATAAAGCGGATCTTGAAAATGTGAAGCTGACATCGCAAATGGGTACAGAAGTTGCGCTTAAAGATGTTGTGACAATCGAGGAAGGCGAGTCGCCAAACACGATCACAAGACGTGATGACCGCATTTACGCTGAGGTCAAAGCTGATGTAACGGCATCCGATGTAGGGAAAGTATCTGCGGAAATTCAGAAGATGATAGACGATACTAAACTGCCCGCTGGCATTGACATCGATATGGGCGGCGTTACGGAGCAAATCAATGAATCGTTCACACAGCTTGGTCTAGCGATGCTTGCCGCAATTGCGGTTGTATATCTAGTGCTTGTCATCACGTTTGGCGGAGCATTAACGCCATTCGCCATTTTGTTCTCCCTGCCGTTTACGATTATCGGCGCATTGGTAGGCTTGCTCATCGCTGGCGAAACACTCAGTGTGACGGCAATGATCGGAGCGCTGATGCTTATCGGAATTGTCGTAACGAATGCGATCGTACTCGTAGACCGCGTTATTCAGAAGGAGAAAGAAGGTTTGTCCGTACGCGATGCATTGATTGAAGCAGCGGGTACGCGACTTCGTCCGATCTTGATGACGGCGATTGCAACTGTTGGAGCCTTGCTTCCGCTTGCGCTCGGATTTGAATCCGGCGGCTTGATCTCCAAAGGGATGGCGGTTACCGTTATCGGCGGCTTAACAAGCTCTACGCTGCTCACGCTCATTATCGTGCCTGTCGTTTACGAGTTCTTGAACCGCAAGAAGAAAACTCGCGCAGTCGAACAAGAATAAAAGTGAGTGAATTTTGCCTAAAGGCGTAATAAAAGGCTGTTTTCAAGGTCAATGACCTTGAAGGCAGCCTTTTTGCTTGCGATTGAAAATAGGCATGATTTCCGTATCTAGGCGGATGAATCAGTAACACTAGCGGAGGTAATTTCATACGTATATGTCATGAACGATCTGCGGCATATGGCCAGTTTGAGCTGCTTGGTATACAGTTGTTCATTCTTGTCTAACCGCTTAAAAAATCATGAACACATAACGGAGGCTACTGAGATGAATGAGTTTAAGAATGATCTGCAAAATTTGAATATTGACCCGTACAAAACAAGCGGAATGACGCCAAATGGCGGCCAAGGTCAAGTTGATCCTAACAATTCACGGCTATGCATCGGCTTTTGTATTGGCTTTTGCATCGGCTTCTGTTCCTGCGGCGGCTGCGGCGGCTGTGGCGGTTGTGCTCGTTGCGCGGGCTGCGCACGCTGCGGTGGCTGTGCTCGTTGCGGAGGATGTGCACGCTGTCGCTAATGCATTTTGAATAAGGCGAATGAATGAGAAAATGAGGGCGCTCCTGTAAGCGATTCAGCTGACAGGGGCTCTCTTTTTTTTCTATATAAGATCTAGCATGACGGACAAATAGCCTTACATACCTTTAAAGAAGTAATGTTGAACTGTTTGCTTTGCATAATTCACGATAAGGAGGAATGGCGTTTGGATCCTTCTATGCGTCTTAAAGTAAGAGGGGATACTTTTTTTCTCCCAAGCTCTGACGGAAGCGTCTATTTTCGAAACAATATTGGGTCATTTCGAATGGAAGGCAGCACGATCGACCAGTGGATTGAAAAGCTGATGCCCGTATTTAACGGTGAGCATTCGATGTTTGAATTGACGGAAGGATTGCCGGAACAATACCAAAAGCATGTCTATGAAATCGCGGAGACGCTATATGCGAACGGTTACGTCAGGGATGTAAGCAAGGACGTGCCGCATCAGCTGCAAGAGAGTGTGCTTAAGAAATATGCTTCTCAAATCGAATTTTTGGACAGCTTTGAAGGTTCGGGCGCGTACAGGTTCCAGCGTTTTCGCCAGTCAAGCGTACTCGCCGTTGGGTCTGGCCCTTTTTTGGTATCTTTAATCAGATCCTTATTGGAGTCTGGTTTGACCCAAATTCAAATGCTGGATACGAATCCGGAATCGACTAATCTCGAGCGAATATCGGAGCTTGCGGAGCATGCCCGCCAGGTGGACGGTGATGTTAAGTTGGACGAGATCGTATGGCAAAAGGATCGGGAGATCGATTGGCAGTCGGTCGTGCAGCCGTTCGATGCAGTGCTGCTGGTATCGGGTGAGGGGGGCATGCCGCAATTAAGAGCTCTGCAAGCGATATGCAAAGCGGAAAATAAGGTGCTGCTGCCTGCCGTGATCCTGAAGCAAGCAGGAATAGCCGGTCCGCTCATACAGCCCGATTCGGATGTTGACTTTGAATCGGCATGGCGCAGGCTCCATCAGCATGCTGTTGAAAAGGAGTCGCGGCACCACGTTGTCTCCGCAACAGCGGAAGCGATGCTCGCGAACGTAATCGTCTTTGAATGGCTGAAAACAGCTACAGAAGTTGCTGCATCCGCTTTAAAAAACAAACTATTCCTGCTTAATTTGGAGACGCTGGAAGGGGGCTGGCATGCGTTCCTCCCTCATCCGCTGGCAGGTAGTCGACCAGCTGGCGAAAGGATAGAAAATTTGAGATTGCTGCTGGAAAGGGAGACCGAAGAGAAGCTGCCGACGGGATTGATCACTTACTTTAGCGGTTTAACCTCTAGTGAAACAGGTATTCTTCATGAATGGGAGGAGGGCGAGCTGCGCCAGCTTCCACTGTCACAGTGCCGTGCGCAGGCGGTTGACCCGCTGTCAGCAGGCCCGGCAGAGGTGCTTCCAGCAATCATACGCAATGGCATTAACCATGAGGAAGCGCGGAGGGAAGCTGGCCTTGCCGGAATTGAAGCCTACTTATCGAGAATGACGGATGTGCTGTTAAATACGGAACGGGAGGGAAGCGGTGATCTTGACGGATCTCGTCCAAATGAATTCGTTGGCGTGGGAGCGGGCGAAACGATTGCTGAGGGTATTGGCCGGGCGTTGCAAACATGCTTGACTGTAGAACTTGAAAAAATGTTCGAGGCGAGCGAACCTTCTGTTCATTTAACAAACGTAAGCCAAGTGGACGATGAACGCAGCCGCTATTATATAAATGCGTTAACAACGATGCAAGGAGCGCCTGCGATTGGCTTTGGCGAGGCATTATCTGGCTTCCCAGTCGTTTGGGTTGGAACAAGAGACCGCTGGTATGGCGCGGTTGATTTTAACCGGACGAGGGCGCTGCGCAGATCGCTGCAGCAAGCGCTGCTGGATATCCAAAACCAAGCGGCTTTCGAAACGGAAAATGCGATCAGAAAGTCTTCTGTAAGTGTGATAGGCGCTTCTATAGAGGATTTCTCAGTTCCAGCTAGCGATACTTTTGCTCATCGAGAAATTTTACAAGCTGCACTTGCTTTATTGCAAAAAAATCGCAAGCGTATTGTCGTCTATGATCTAACGGTCGAGACGTTCCTAAAAGAGGAGCTTGCCGGCGCATTCGGCGTGTCGCTTAGGGAGGAGGATGAAAGGTGAGCGCATTGTTGGCAGTTATTGGAGAAGGCCAGCTCGCAGATTTTGTTTGCGGCGAATTATGGGAAGACCATCAAATTGTAAGGCAAAAGGATCTCTCAACTGAGGTACCGGTCACCGCTGCGCTGGCGCTAGTGCTGGATGATGGCTATAACCCCGCGGATCATCTAGCTGCGGAAGAGGTATTCCAGCGCTCCGGCATTCCTTGGCTGCGCGGTTTCGTTTCGTTCGGCGAAGGTTTGATCGGGCCGCTAGTCGTTCCGGGAGTGGCTGGATGCTCGCAGTGCGCCGATCTTCGGCGCCTAATGGCGGGAAACGACCGGAAGGAAATGTGGGAGATTCAGCAGCGCCATTTTATGCAAGGCGGGACTTTTCCTGATGTATGGTCCTCTCGTTTAGGTCTTCTGCATATGGCGCAAGTGGTTGCATCGGAAGCTCGGAGAGTGCTGGCTGGCGAATACGCACTAACGGAAAATCGGCTCATGTTCATCCATCTTCAAACCTTGAATAGCTCTTCGCATTTTTTCTTGCCGGATCCGCTTTGTCCGTTATGCGGACGGATAACGGAGGATTCTGCGAGCTCGTCTCGCATAGCGCTCCAGCCAAGCCCGAAGATCAGCGAAAACAGCTACCGAAGCCGCTCGATGACGGAGCTTAAAGGGGTGCTGGCGGATGACTATATGGATGCTCGGACGGGATTTTTGAATGGCAAAATGATCGATCTCTCTTCGCCATTTGCCGATTCAAGCATCAATCTGCCGTTGTTCTCGGGGGATGAAGGCTGCGCTGGGCGTACCCATTCCTATGCGGACAGCGAGATGACGGCGATTCTAGAAGGCTTGGAGCGGTACTGCGGCATGTCGCCAAGGGGGAAGCAAACAGCCGTTCATGACAGCTATCGCCATTTGAAAGATCAAGCGCTTAATCCCGTGCGGGTAGGAGTGCATGAGAAGGGGATGTACGATCGTGCCGACTTCCCTTTTCGGCCATTTGACCCCAGCAGGCCAATCGACTGGGTTTGGGGCTATTCTTTTTTGGAGGAGCGCCCTATCCTTGTGCCGGAGCTGCTTGCTTATTATAGCTCAGGCTGCGGCCAAGGTTTTGTTTATGAAACCTCGAACGGATGTGCATTAGGCGGAAGCCTAGAGGAAGCTATATTTTACGGCATAATGGAAGTGGTAGAACGTGATTCGTTTCTGATGACCTGGTATGCGCAGCTGCAGCTTACCCCTCTAGATCCCTATTCCGCCGGAGATCTTGAATTGAATTTAATGATCGAGCGTCTGCGTGAGGTTGCCGGCTACGATATCCATTTGTTTAATTCGACGATGGAGCATGGCATTCCAAGCGTGTGGGCGATTTCAAAAAACAGGTCGGATAAAGGCGTGAATCTGATTTGCGCAGCAGGCGCCCATCCGGATCCCGTGCGTGCGGCAAAAGGCGCGATTCATGAGCTCTCGGGCATGATGCTGTCGTTGAACGAGAAATTGGAGGAGAATAGGGAGCAATACGAGCAAATGCTCCATGATCCGCTCCTAGTTCGGCAAATGGATGATCATTCCATGCTGTACAGCTTAAAGCAAGCGGAGGATCGACTACATTTTTTACTCCAAAACGGCCGTCCTCTTCGTACTTTCGCAGAGGAGTTCCAACCAAGAGTGAGGCATGCGGATTTGACTGAGGACTTAAAGGATATTCTTCATTCGTTACGTGAACGGAATCTGGAAGTTATCGTAGTGGACCAGACGACACCGGAGACGCTGCGAAATGGTCTTCATTGTGTGAAGGTATTGATACCGGGCATGCTGCCCATGACGTTTGGACAACATCTTGTCCGCCTGACAGGTTTGGAGCGGGTGCTCCAAGTGCCCGCGGAACTTGGGCATGCGGAGCAGCCGCTTGCACCCGAACAGCTTAATTTGCACCCGCACCCATTCCCATGAGTCTGGTCTAAAGCTACGGAGCAAAGTCTTTAGGAGGAGAAGGGATGAGCTTAAAGGCTTTTTTGCATGAATTGCAGTTCGACCCGGACAAGGCGAAATCAAGCGATTGGGAGATCGACTGGGATGACGCGCCTCTCCCGTATAAGCTTTACAGGGGCTTGCCGGCTTTTCCGCTCTCTGCAGAGGTGCCGCTTTCACTTACGGAGGCGCGCGTTATTGCAAAACCGAAGCTTCGGGAGCTAGGTCACTTTCTTTGGTATACGTTTGGGCTTACTCGGCTAAGCCAATCTGTTTTTGGGCCGGAGGCGGGTGAGGATTGGGGAGACACGTTGCAGGTTTGCAGACGTTTCGTCCCATCAGGCGGGGGTTTGTATCCTAGCGAGCTATATCTCTATTTAAAGCTGGAGGAGCTGCCTAGCGGCATTTATCATTATGATGCTGCGCATCATCGATTGATATTGCTGCGGGAAGGCCAATTTGACGACTATCTAAGAAAGGCGCTTGGCAATCGCTGCGACATATCCGCTAGCTTTGGCGCAGCTTTTGTGTCTACGATGTTTTGGAAAAATTACTTTAAGTACAACAATTTCTCATACCGCTTGCAGGGGCTGGATTCCGGTCTGCTCATCGGACAGCTGCTGGAGGCAGCCAAACGGTTTGGTTTTGAGACGGGTGTTTGCTTTCAGTTTTTGGACCGTGCCGTTAATCATTTATTAGGCTTATCCGAGCGGGAAGAGAGCGTGTATGCGGTTATTCCGCTGTCAGCGGAAACAGAAATGGAATGGTTTAACGATAAGAATGAGGATAACAGTGAAGCTCTTATTTATGCGAATGATTTATGCAGGGAGCTTGGATCGATCCAGCACGAGCACTATATGCGTTCAAAAAGAGTATTGGAATACCCGAAGCTCATTAAGATGAACGAAGCATCGATGCTGGACTGCTTGCGGTCTTCTCGTCAGTATGTAGGTGAAAAGCATGCTCAACACCAAGTGGCTGCTATTAAGCTTCCTGAAGCAAGCAGGCTGACTTATGATCTGGCTTCCGTGCTAAGAGAACGGTATTCGCCGGAAAATGAATTCGAATTGAGACCGGTGGGTCAGTTGAGTGCAGCCACGCTGTTAAATGAGGTCATGTCATCTTTTGCGTACCGCAATGATTTGGACGGTTCGCTGTCTAGACCGGAGGCTCGCGTTTTTCTATACGGAAGCTTTTACGGCGTGGAAGGCATCAGCGACGGCGCCTATCGTTATGACGAATCAGAGCATGCGTTGCGGCAGGTTCGCGCTGGCGACCACCGTTCATGGCTGCAGGACGGAATGTCGATGGACAACGTCAATTTGTATCAAGTGCCGCTATGCTTCCATATCGCAGGAGATAGGAACCATCTGCATGCTCAGCTGGGTTATCGCGGATATCGAATCCAGCAGATGGAGGCGGGGATGCTTGTACAACGACTGCTGCTTGCAACAACCGCTTCCCAAATGGGCGGGCGCCCATTGCTCGGTTTTGATGCAATAGGGAGCGATGAGCTGTATGGGATGACAGCGCTCGGACATACAAGCCTTATTCAGATTCCGGTCGGTTATTGCAGATGCCGTTCGCGACTTGAAGGAAGTTTGGCATACTAGCGGGTAGAAAAAGGACAGAAGGAGTGTGGCAATCCTTCTGTCCTTTTAGGTTTGAATAAAGGGTTTCGATAACCCCTTTATTCGGTTTGACCTTTTCCAGCGGGAAAACAAACGATTGGAAAGTGCGGATGATGAGGATGATGCATATGATGCATATGATGCGGATGAACCCATGGATGGAACCATTCATGATGGTAATCGATGGAAGAGAACTCCCATCCTCCTTCATGAGGGTGATGATGATGATCATCGTACATATGGGGTTCCCAGCCTTCATGCATGTCAGGATGGAAATCATGCATGGGATGGAAGTCATTCATAGGATGAAAATCATGCATCGGGTAGTAGTCGTTCATCGGATGAAAATCGTGCATAGGATGGAAATCATGCATGTGGTGATAATCGTACATCGGATGTAAGTGGTTCATGTAGTGGAAATGATGCAGCTGGCTTAGATCCACGCAGCAGTGGCATTGGGATTTTTCGATGCTTTCATTTTCAATTGGTTTATTTATTTCGGGCTGTTTATTACTCGTTTGCATTTGCTGGTAGTAATCCGGCGTAACGGCCGATTGTTGCACATAGGGCTGATTTGGTATCATGGTGTGCCTCCTTTTTATCATACCTTACAATATGCCTAAATCGAAAAAAGGGCACTTATCCCTATAAATTGGGCTTAAGAATTCGATAAAAGGCATATTATGCCGTTGATTTGAAGGTTATGAATAGGACGAAACGAAGAAGGTGACGCTAATACCAACACTTTGAAAAAGACAGGTGGTCGGTGAAATGCTGCGTCATATCGTCATGAAGGCCGTATTCGTGTTGCTTAGCCTCGCTCACTCTGAGGTAATGACAACGGAAGGGGCTGCCTTACATGCAGAGCCATCCTATGCCAAGTGGGGGAAGCTGGCCATGGAGGAGACGTCCAAAACGTATGTTAACGCATCCATTATTGACTATAAATACGTAGGCAGAACCAAATTGTCAGAGGAACAAGCAGAGGAGAATTTTGTGTTATGGCTTCGCAAGGATGCGATTGAATTTGGTGTCCGGGTCAGCATTACGATACAAACGAAAACGGATGAGGTTTTGAATTTAACGATGAAGGAGCTTGAAAGCAAATAAGTGAAACATCTTGCGAGGCTGCTCCGTAATAAAAGAAAACCATATGAAACGCTTCAAGATGAAGCGAGAGGAGCTAAGCGATGCTAATTTCAACTACACCAACAATCGAAGGACGGCCTATACAGGAGTATGTGGGAGTCGTTACAGGTGAAGCTATAATGGGAGCCAATGTTGTGCGCGACTTTTTTGCGTCGATTACGGACATCGTAGGAGGACGCTCCGGCGCATATGAAAGCAAGCTGAAAGAAGCTCGCGACGTTGCGATTGATGAGATGAAAAACCAAGCTTCAAGGCTGGGAGCTAATGCAATCGTCGCTATCGATATTGATTACGAGGTTGTGCGCGAGGGCATGCTTATGGTCGCTGTTAGCGGCACGGCCGTTCGTTTGTAATTGGAAAATGATGTGTGCGAAAAGCGATATGACTTCTTCGATATAAGCGATGCTTATGCGAATTAGTCATATCGCTTTTTTTGCAGGTCACACGCCTACGCTAAGGACACACGAGCGATTTTCCGTTATCCGATGAGTTAATTCCGATTATGAAAGGGACCGAAGTCCGTGCCCAAGATTCTGGCGACGGTGCGTAGTTTGAAGATTCAGGTGAACAGGAGCGCAGCATAGCGGTATCGATGCTGTCGCCGGGATCGAGAGCGACGGCTGCCATTTCCTGCGGCAGTTCTTTGGCTAATGATTGCGTTAAACCTTCAATCGCAAATTTAGAAGCGCAGTATGGCGCTACATCAGCTTCGCCAAAGCGCCCCCAATAAGAGCTTATATTAACGATGCAGCCTTTTCGCTTCTCGACCATTGACGGGACAAAGGAGCGGATGACATTTACCGTCCCATGCACATTTATATTCATAATGGATGTGAATTCCTCGGCGGATACCGTCCATAGAGGCTTGTTTTCATTAATGATAGAGGCGTTATTAATCAAAAGATCCGGAGCGCCATACCGCAGTATGATATGCTCTCCCCACTCCGCAACCTCCGCTGCGTTAGAAACATCAACTGCTTGAAAGTCATGCTCGTCACCATATTCGCTTCGAAGAGAATCCATATTGGCCCGTGATCTAGCACAGCCTGCGATAAGCCATCCCGCTTGAATAAACTCATCGATCATTGCGCGGCCAAGTCCCTTGCTTACGCCTGTGATTACTACAAGCTTCTTATTATCTCCCGTCATCGTTGTTCTCCTCGCTTATCATTTTTCGCTAACCGCTCTTTAAGCTTACCACAAAGCGATAGGGGACTTACGAGTCTGTGATAAAGAGCTTGACATAATCTACAATTGACGAATGCTGCGGCGAAGGTTAAAATTGCGGTAATTTCACAGAGAAAGGGTGTCTTTATGATGCTGGTAACGACGGAGGCGGCATTCTCACAGCTTCTCATTTCCGGAACGCTCGTTCATGAAGGCAGCTTTAAAGAAGTTCAGCAGAAATTTGGCATTCAAGTTACGCCGCATTTAGCGATTTTGATCTCGATGGATCGTTACCCTGAGCTTGCCATAGATAAATCTATAACGTGGAAAACGGAAATTGGACAGCAGCTGGTTAAAGCTGTTTATCAGACGATATCTGAGCCTTTCCTTTGGGTGTGGATTGAGGAAGGGATTTTAGCGTTGCTGCTGGAGCTTGCCTCGGATAGTCAGCAAAGCCCATCATTAAAGAGGAAGTTACTGTCGAATGTACAACAAATTCAAGGGCTGGTTGATTCGCAAGGCTTCTCTGTGTCAGCGGGAATCGGCTCTTATTATGAAAGCCCGTATATGCTTTATCGGTCCTTTGAAGAGGCGAAGGAGTCGCTTGTCGATCGTTTTTTTCAAGGCAATCGCGTTATTTATTTCTATGAAAAAAGTAAAAAAGTCGATTTGCAAGCGGAGCAGGCGGTCTCCCAAGAAGAAAAGACGGAGCTGCTTGCCCGTGTTCGAATTGGCGATATTGAGGGCTCTATTAATTATTTGAAAATGTTGCTGGCTAGAATAGCGCAAACCTATAAGTTCCACATCGACATGTTCAAGTCCGCTGCGATAGAGCTAAGCATGTCTTTATCGAGCATGGTCCTTGAAACTGGCGGGGACGTCTCTATTATTTTATCTGAAAACGCTAGGATGATTCAAAGTCTTTACAGCACCGTCCGCTATAACAACTTCGTTAATAAACTATGTGACTATTGGAGAATGCTTGCCGAGCAAATTGTAAAAGCAAACCAATTGAACGTATCCCCGATTATCCGCAAAGCGATGAATCATATTCTCGAATACCACCAAGACAAAATAAGCTTGGAAGAGATAGCACAATATTGCTATGTAAGCACCTATCATTTAGCCCATTTATTCAAGAAGGAAGTAGGCGTTAGCGTTATTGATTTTTTGAACAAAATCCGGATCGAGAAAGCGGTTTATTACTTGGAAATGACTGAGATGTCCGTTAAGCAGATTGCGGGTTTGGTCGGTTTCCAGGACTCGAACTATTTTACGCGTACCTTCAAAAAAATAATGAGCTGCAGCCCTTCCGACTATCGCACAGCAAGATTGTGCTAGTGGTAAGCAACTTTGTCCATTGATTGAAAGCGTTTTCAATTCTATAATATAGGTGTGAAGTAATCTTACATCGGACGAAAAATAACTGAGAAACGGAGGTTCTATGTCACTAAATATGACATGTTCAGCTATTGATTTGCAGCCCTAGAGAGGAGAGGCTCGGATGGAATATTTGTTTGAACATCTTGATAAGGTGACTGAGCTATTAATCGAACATATTTATCTCGTATCTCTTTCGCTAATTATTTCTATTTTTGTTGCTGCTTTAATTGCGGCCGTCATTTCCAGGTATGCCAAAGCACAATCCCCCGTTCTAGGCGCCCTGGGCATCATTTATACCATTCCGAGCATCGCATTATTCGCGTTGCTGATCCCCTTCCTTGGGCTTGGCGTAAAGCCGGCCGCAATTGCCCTAATCGCCTATTCCCAGATGGCGCTGGTGCGAAACATGGTTGTCGCGGTCAAAGGAATCGAGCCTTCCATCGTGGAAGCGGCTCGCGGTATGGGCATGGGCAAATGGCGGATGATTTACAAGATCTTCGTACCGCTAGCGCTGCCGGTAGTTGTAGCGGGAATCCGCATCGCGGCGGTATCTATGATTGGCATTGCGACGATTGCTGCTTTCATCAATGCGGGAGGTCTCGGAAAATTGATTTTCGAAGGCATTTATCAAGATCATTCCGGCAAAATCATAGCAGGCACCGTGGCGGTTCTGGTGCTTGTTGTTGCAACAGACTTGGCGTTCCGATTCATTGAAAAAAGGGTGAGTCTTAACACAAGGTGAATGGAGGCGGCTGAGAAATGAACGTTTTTAATGAAGCGATCGATTATCTGGTGAGCAAGCCGGAGCTTTTCTGGGAAGCATTGAAGATTCATCTTTCGCTAAGCGTGATTGCACTTGCGATAAGTATTTTCATAAGCGTACCGCTTGGGGTTTATTTATCTAAACGAAATAAGCTGTCTATGGTCGTAATGAACGTGTTTTATCTCGGTAAAATCATTCCAAGCCTAGCGGTATTAGCGCTTACGATGCCTTATGTGGGAGTCGGCTTCACGCCTTCACTAATTGCTTTAACGATTCTTGCTTTCCCGACGATTCTTATCAATACGGTCGTTGCATTTAAGGAAGTGGACAAAAACATCATAGAAGCCGCACAGGGCATGGGCATGGATAAGCTCCGAATTATTCGGAAAATCGAGTTTCCGCTCGCTTTGCCAGTCGTTATTACGGGCATACGAACAGCCTCGGTTGAGGTCATAGCGGGAGCGGCGCTAGCTGCCTTTATCGGAGGGGGCGGGCTTGGCGATTTCATTATCAACGGCATTGCGCTGGCAAAACCTTCGATGCTGCTGGTGGGCGCGGTACCGATTTGTCTGCTTGCGATTGCAGGCGATTCGATATTTGGCCGGATTGAAAAATTAACGAGCCCGAAAATGGGTCAATAAACAGAGGAGAGTGAAGGGGTATGAAAAATATGTTCAAAAAGCTGATTTTTACTGGTGCCGTATTAGGTTTGGCTTTTAGTTTGGCAGCCTGTAGCGATTCGGGCAAAAGTAGCGGATCAGCGGATAAGCCCACGATCAAAATTGGATCAAAAAACTTCACGGAGCAATATATCCTCGGCGAATTGTACGCACAGGCACTGGAAGCAGCGGATTTTAATGTCGAGCGGAAGCTTAATCTTGGCGGAACGCAGGTGGCCTTCACAGCGCTCAAAAGCGGTGAAATCGACTTATACCCTGAATATACGGGGACGGCGCTGCAGGATGTCTTGAAGGAAGCGGCAGTCAATGATGAAACAGCTGTTTTTGAGGCGGTAAAGAATGGGKACAAACAAAAGTTTGATATCGATACGCTCAATCAAACGCCATTTAACAACACTTACGTAATCGTAACTACCGCCGAGATTGCGGAAAAATACGGATTAAAAACACTTTCTGATTTGTCTGCAAAAGCGCCGGAGCTGAATTTTGCGTTAATTCCTGAGTTTGGCGACCGGGAGGACGGCTTGCCTGGCTTGCAAAAAACGTATGGCGGCTTTGTTTTCAAATCAGCTAAATTGTTTGATATCGGCTTGAAATACAAAGCTTTAACGGATAAGCAGGTTGATGTCACGATCGGATTCGGAACAGACGGTCAAATTGCCGGTTTTAATCTGGTTTCGCTGCAGGACGACAAGAAGCTTTGGCCTCCTTACCATGCCGTTCCGCAAGTGCGCGGCGAGGTGCTGAAGAACAATCCTGAGATCGGCGAAATATTGAACAAGCTTAATGCATTGCTGACGGATGAAGTTATGGCCTCTTTGAACTGGGAAGTAGACGGTGAAGCGAAAAAAGAACCGGAAGATGTAGCGAAAGCATTCCTCAAAGAAAATGGATTCCTCAATTAATAGGAATGCAAGCTATGGGAGGTGACCCAAGATGAGCGGAATTGAATTTCAACAGGTGATCAAGTTTTATCCGGGCACGGAAAAACCGGCTGTCAACGATGTTAGCTTAACGGTAAATAGCGGTGAATTTATCGTCCTGCTCGGCACTTCGGGATGCGGGAAAACGACGCTGCTTAAGATGGTTAACCGTCTTTACGAGCAAACAGCGGGCAATATTCTGATCGACGGTGTCGATACAAAAAACGTGCCGGTCAACGAGCTAAGAAGACGAATTGGTTATGTCATTCAACAAAGCGGGTTGTTTCCCCATATGACGGTGGAACAAAATATAGCCGTCGTTCCGGAGATGCTCGGCTGGGACAAAGCGAAGATTAGCGCAAGAACGGATGAGCTGCTGGAGCTTGTTCATCTTGAGCCTGCATTATATCGCAAAAGATATCCGCGCCAGCTCTCCGGCGGACAGCAGCAGCGGATCGGGCTTGCGAGAGCGCTTGCGGCGGACCCGCCGTTTATGCTGATGGATGAGCCGTTCGGCGCGATTGACGCGATAACGAGAACCAAGCTGCAGGATGAATTGATCCATATTCAGAAGAAGCTGCACAAAACGATCATGTTCGTCACGCATGACGTGGAAGAGGCGCTTCGGCTCGCAGATAAAATCATTATTATGAAAGACGGAGAGGTCGTTCAATACGACTCGCCTCTCCAGCTAATCCTTCATCCCAAAAATGATTTCGTCCAGAACTTAATGGGCGGAGACGATATGATTCGTAAAATCAGCCTCATCCAAGTTAGCGCGGCCATGGAGAGAGTCAGCACATCAAATGTGAATCCGTCCATGCCTACGATTTCTGAATCGGGCGACCTTAAGGCAGTGCTTGATATTTTGCTGCGCACAGGCGCCGAGGCTGTTCAGGTCGTAGGGGTAGTCGGTCTCGAAAATCGGGTAATCGGCAAGGTTTCACTTTCCCATATCCAAAATCTACTGACGCCTGCGTATCGGAAAACGGCAGATATATAAGCCTCATCCCGCGTGTGAAATAGCTAGTTATTGGAGGTGATTCGTTATGGGCAGCATCCTAATTGACGGCAGGACCATTCGAATAGATGACGTCGCTGCGGTCGCGAGAAAGGGATGGAAGGTAGAGTTGGCCGAGGATGTCAAAGCCAAAATCAATAAATGCCGCAGCTATGTGGATCGCTTTGTAGCCGAGCAGCGTCCTGTATACGGCATTACGACGGGACTGGGTGAATTGTGCAAAGTCAGCCTTACGCGTGAAGAAGCGGCGAAGCTGTCCAAAAACGTCGTGATGAGTCATGCATGCGGGGTTGGCGAGCCTTTGAAGGCGGATCAAGTACGAGCGATCTTGTTTGCGGCGGTCGTCAATTTCTCGCAAGGCTACTCAGGCATTCGGCTGGAGACCGTCGAGACGCTCATCCAAATGCTGAATGAAGACGTGACGCCATGGGTGCCATCGCAGGGCTCAGTAGGTTACCTGACCCATATGGCTCATATTTCACTTGTCGTGATTGGGCTAGGTGAGGCTTATTATAAAGGCCGCCTGCTTTTGGGAGCGGAAGCGATGGAGGAAGCGGGAATCAGCACGCTGGAGCTCAAAGAGAAGGAAGGGCTCAGCCTCGTAAACGGAACGGTGTGCATGAGCGGCATTAGTGCCCTCGCGATCTTAGACTGCATGCAGCTGGCAAAATGGGCGGATATCGCAGGGGCGATGAGTTTTGAAGCATTAAAAGGCACCTATTATGCGTTTGATGAGCGTATTCATAAAGTACGGCCATTTAAAGGGCAACTGCAGGTTGCAGACAATCTCCGCAGGCTAATTGCTTGCAGTGAAATTAGCGAGCAATCCAAGGATCGCAGAATCCAAGATGCGCTTAGCATCCGCTCCATTCCGCAGGTGCATGGCGCGTGCCGCGACAAAATGATGCATGCCGCAGAAATCGTGGAAATGGAGCTAAACTCGGCAACCGATAATCCGCTCATTTTCGATGACGGAGCGGGCGGCATTTCGATCTCGGCCTGCAACGCACATGGAGAGCCGCTCGCATTGACGATGGATATGACGGCGATTGCGGTAGCGGAGCTCGCTAATATTGCGGAGCGCCGAATCGATAGGCTGGTAAATCCGCATACGAGTGAGCTGCCTGCATTTTTGGTGGAAAAAGGCGGTTTAAACAGCGGTTTCATGATTACCCAGTACGTAGCTGCCTCTTTGGTTGCAGAAAATAAGGTATTGTCGCATCCGATCTCCGTCGACTCAATTCCAACGTCTGCGTATCAGGAAGACCATGTCAGCATGGGAACGCCGGCAGCGCTGAAAGCCGTTCAAGTCATTCGCAATGCTTTCAAGGTGATCGCAATCGAGCTGCTGACAGCCGCACAAGCATTAGAGTTTCATAAACCGCTTCAGTATGGCGCGGGAACTGGCACGGCGTACGCGCTCATCCGCAACCAAGTGCCCAAATGGACAGAGGACCGCGTATTTTACCCTGATCTGCAAAAGATGTTTTCTCTGGTAGAAGATGATGAAGCGATTCGTTTGGTTGAAGCAAAAATTGGTCTTCTTTAACTCATAAATCTTGCAAACGGAGGCGTTACAGATGAGCTACTCACAACATTCGATTATAAAGGCTCCACGCGGAGCTGCTTTGAATACAAAAGGCTGGGTGCAGGAAGCGGTATTGCGCATGCTCATGAACAATCTGGATCCTGAGGTCGCAGAGCATCCTGAGAAGCTTGTCGTATACGGCGGCATCGGCAAAGCGGCTCGGAGCTGGGAGGCTTTTAACGGCATCGTCGCAGCCCTGAAGGAGCTGGAGGATGACCAGACGCTGCTCGTGCAATCCGGCAAGCCGGTAGCGGTGTTCCGGACGCATAAGGATGCGCCAAGGGTGCTGCTGGCAAATTCGAATATCGTACCAGCCTGGGCTAACTGGGATAAGTTCCATGAGCTGGACCAAAAAGGACTGATGATGTACGGCCAAATGACAGCGGGAAGCTGGATCTATATTGGAAGCCAAGGAATCGTTCAAGGCACCTATGAATCGTTTGCCGAGTGCGCTAGACAGCATTTTAATGGAAGCTTGAAAGGCACGATAACGGTAACGGCAGGCATGGGCGGCATGGGGGGCGCGCAGCCGCTTGCTGTTACGATGAATGATGGCGTTGTGATTGGCATTGATGTTGACCGGTCACGTATCGAGAAACGGATTGAGACCCGTTATTTGGATACTTTCGTAGAGTCGCTTAGTGAAGCGATTAAGCTTGCTGAAGAGGCTAAATCCAAGGGTCGAGCGCTGTCGATTGGACTTGTTGGCAACGCAGCCGAACTATTGCCGCAGATGATTAAGCTTGGATTTATACCGGATGTCGTTACGGACCAAACATCTGCTCATGATCCTCTGAACGGCTATTTGCCGATTGGCATGTCGATGCAAGAGGGACAATTGCTGCGCGAGCAGAATCCAAAGAGATACGTAGAGCGTTCCAAAGCCAGCATGGCCGTACATGTAACAGCTATGCTGGAAATGCAGAAGCTGGGCTCTGTCGTATTTGATTATGGCAACAATATTCGCCAGGTTGCCTTTGACGAGGGAGTAACAAATGCATTTGATTTCCCAGGCTTCGTACCGGCCTATATCCGTCCGCAGTTTTGTGAAGGGAAAGGCCCGTTCCGCTGGGTTGCCTTGTCCGGCGATCCCGAAGATATTTACAAGACAGATGAAGTCATCTTGAAGGAATTTGCCCATAATGAGCATTTGTGCAAATGGATCAAAATGGCGAGAGAGCGCATTGCTTTCCAAGGTCTGCCTGCCCGAATTTGCTGGCTGGGCTACGGAGAGCGCGCGAGATTCGGCAAAATCATTAATGACATGGTCGCGTCCGGCGAGCTGTCTGCTCCGATTGTCATTGGCCGCGACCATCTTGATGCAGGCTCCGTCGCTTCTCCTAACCGTGAAACGGAAGCGATGCTGGATGGCAGCGACGCTGTTGCCGATTGGCCGATTTTGAACGCGCTTGTCAATACGGCTGCAGGTGCAAGCTGGGTGTCGGTACATCATGGCGGCGGCGTTGGAATGGGTTATTCCCTCCATGCAGGCATGGTGGTCGTTGCCGATGGGACAGCGGATGCCGCGAGACGGTTAGAGCGCGTATTGACCTCAGATCCTGGCATGGGCGTTGTCCGCCATGCGGATGCGGGTTATGAGCTCGCCATAACCACAGCGAAGAACAAAGGCGTGCAAATGCCAATGCTGACATAAGGAGGGATCTATGATGAATCCAATCCTTTATATAAAAAATGCGAATCAAGTTGTAACCGTCAGCGGGGCAAGCGTAAAGCCCAAAAAAGGCAAGGAAATGGCTGAGCTGGGCTTGATCGAGCACGGAGGCATCGTCATCGGGGGGGATCGTATACTATTTGCCGGTCCCGATGAGGAAGCGCAGGCTTTTGTAAATGATCTCACGGAAGAGCCCATCGTAATCGACGCAACGGGGAAACTTGTCACGCCGGGTCTAATCGATGCCCATACCCATCTCGTCTTCGCAGGAAGCCGGGAGAAGGAGCTGGAAATGCGGCTGCAGGGGGCGACCTATATTGAAATTTTGGAAGCTGGCGGCGGCATTCTCTATTCCACCACCCAAACCCGTCAAGCGTCGGAGGAGCAGCTGTTCGAGGAGTCCAAGAAGAGGCTAGACCGTTTTCTGCAGTATGGCGTAACGACGCTGGAAGCGAAAAGCGGTTATGGCTTAACGATTTCCGATGAGCTGAAGCAGCTCCGGGCAGCCCGAAAGCTGAATGAGTCGCATGCGATAGATATCGTATCTACGTTTATGGGCGCACATGCGGTCCCTCTTGAGTATAAGAGCGATCCTGAGGCTTATATAAAGATCGTTATTGAACAGATGCTGCCAGCTGTAGCGGAGCAAAAGCTAGCTGTCTTTTGCGATGTTTTTTGCGAGCATGGCGTGTTTACAGTCGATCAATCGGAACGGATATTGGAGGCGGGAAAGAAGCTTGGTCTAATTCCAAAAATTCATGCAGATGAGATTGTAACCTTCGGTGGCGCAGAGCTTGCCGCGAAGGTCGGCGCGATATCGGCGGATCATTTGCTGAAAGCTTCGGATGAGGGCATAGCCAGAATGGCGGAGGCTGGCGTTATCGCCGTCCTGCTGCCGGGCACCGCATTTTTCCTCATGGAAGAGCCGGCAGATGCTCGGAAAATGATTGAAGCTGGCGTTCCCGTGGCGCTTGCCACGGATCGGAACCCCGGCTCTTGTCCTACGGAATCGCTGCCGCTTATTATGAATTTTGCCTGTTTAAACATGAAGATGACACCGGCAGAGGTGTTGACAGCCAGTACCATTAACGCGGCGCATGCCATTGGCCTCGCAAAGGAGATCGGCAGCATTGAAGCTGGGAAGAAGGCGGATTTGGTGATTTATGACGCGCCAAACTATTTGTTTATCCAATATAACTTTGGAGTCAACCTAGTCGATACCGTTATCAAAAACGGCAAAGTAGTTGTAGGCGGAAATGACCGTGATTGATCGAATTGGCATTCGCAAAGGAGATCGGCACCCTATGATGAATCTACGTATTCAGCCTGATCGTTTGGAGAGGCAAATTCACGAATTAGGTAAAATCGGACAAAATGCACGCGGAGGCTTGGATCGTACGACTTTTACCCCTGCGGAGCTTAAGGCTCGAAGCTGGCTGATTGGCGAGCTTCAGGCGCTTGGGCTTGAAGTGAAGCTTGATCCTGCTGCGAATATATGGGCTAACCGGCAGGGCAGCGATCCCGATTTGCCGATCATTGCTTTTGGTTCGCATATCGATACCGTACCGAATGGCGGCAAATACGATGGAGCGCTTGGCGTTTTAATGGCTTTGGAAGTGATGCGCGTGCTTGAGGAAGAAGGCATAAAGACGCGGCATCCGCTTGCGCTTGTTTCGTTCAGCGCGGAAGAACCGAATCCGTTTGGTCTGTCAACCTTCGGGAGCCGGGCGGCAGCAGGGAAGTTGAAGCGGGCAGATCTTGACGGCGTGTATGACGATAAAGGCATCTCTATCGTTGAAGCACTTCATCATGCTGGAGGAGATGCTGAGCTCTTCGAAAAAACGAGGAGAGAACCTTCAGAATTCTCTGCGTTTCTAGAGGTGCATATTGAGCAAGGAAAACGTCTCCTTGCGCAAAATATTCCAATAGGCATCGTGACGGCGATTACGGGCATTTACCGGGAAGAAGTTATCGTTCACGGTCAAGCAAACCATGCTGGGACGACATTGATGAACGATCGCAAGGACGCGTTAATGCTGGCTTCGGAGCTGATGCTCGCGTTCGAAGCCGTGTGCCGCAATCATCCAGCCGATGAAGTGGTCGGAACGATCGGGCGAATCGCCAATTATCCGAACGCGGCGAATATCATTCCTGAGAAGGTAACGTTTAATCTCGAAGCGAGAGGGAAGTCTTCTGGGGAAATTCAGCAGGTCATCTCCCATTGGGATGGATTAGCCGAGGACATTGTACGCCGAAGGGGCGGTAAAATGGAGCGCCGCATCGTTTTGGATCAGGCGCCAGCTAAGATGGATCAAACCATTATTGAAGTGTGCAAGGAGCAGTCAGATGCTCTGGCATACGAAAATTTATATCTAGGCAGCATGGCAGGCCATGATGCGGTTCATATGTCGTCTTTGACCCGTGCAGGAATGTTGTTTGTGCCGAGCGTAGACGGGAAAAGCCACTGTCCGGAGGAAGAGAGCTTAATGGGGGATATCGAGAAAGCGGCCAATGTGATGCTTCACGCGATTTTGGCCTTGGATAAACGATTAGAGGAGTAGGAGGATGAACATGCAGCAATTATTTATTGCCGATTATATTTATACGCAGAATGCTTTTCAGCCGAAGCAAGCCATCCTCGTAGACGATGGTTTCATTAAGGAAATCGGTCCTGAGGATAGGCTGAGCACGCGGTACCCGGCAGCCGAGAAGATTTTGTGGACCGGCAAAGCGATTGTCCCGGGAACGGTTAATTCTCATAATCATTCTTTTCAAAGCCTGCTTCGCGGCATCGCCATCGATCGGCCGTTTCTGGATTGGCGAGATGAAGCTCTTTATAAATATACGCCGCTACTGGATGAAGAGGCGATTTATACCGGAGCACTGCTAGCCTTCGGAGAGATGCTGCGGTACGGCGTTACTACGGTAAGTGATTTCTTCTACGTTCATAACGGAGGAACCGCATTTGACGAGGCAGTTATTCGCGCGGCTAACGATCTCGGCATTCGGCTTGTATTTGCTCGGACAATGTACGATTGGTCCGGCGCTCCAATCGCCTATCGGGAGACTGTTGATGATGCGGTAAAGCGGACGCGCGAGCTTGCGGTCAAATACCAAGGCAATCAAATGGTGACGGTGCATCCCGCACCGCATAGCCCTCATGCGGCTTCGCCGGAGATGATTAAAGCAGGGCACCGGCTTGCGCAGGAGCTAGACACGCCTTTTCATATTCATGTAGCGGAAGAGATGTTTGAAGTCGAAGAAACGCTGCGGGACTACGGCTTGCGCCCGGTTCATTATTTGGATTCGCTGGGCGTGCTGGATGAGAGAATGATTGCTATCCATCTTGTCTGGCTGGACGATTCCGAGATCGAGCTGCTTGGCAAACGAAACTGCTCACTCGCATATTGCCCTTCCAGCAATATGTTCCTTGCTGACGGTGTAACCCGTATCCCAGACTTGCTGAAATCAGGCGTCAACATAACGCTTGGCACGGATGGCGCATGCAGCAACAACCGAATTAGCGTGTTCGAGGAAATGCGGATGTGCGCGATGCTGCAAAAGGTAACGAGGCTGGACGGGACCTGCATAACCGCTGGCCAAGTATATGAGATGGGGACGAAGCGTGCCGGTGATATTTTACGTCTGCCGATCGGTGTTCTGGAGCAAGGCGCATATGCCGATTTTGTAGCTTTGGATGTCCATGACATGTCGCTTGCTCCAAAAAACGAGTTATTTGCCAATATGGTATACGCCATGCAGCCGGGCGCCATTTCCTACGTTGTTGTAGGCGGCAAAGTGATTGTCGATAATGGAAAGCTCACAACGGTTCCAGAGAGAAACATCGTGCATCGTGTAGATTCCTTATTTGATAAATGGTCAACGGTTAAATAACAAAAACCCCTTCTGCTCTCAAGTGGGACTGACCCCATTTATGAGACAGGGATCAAAACACCTTTCAAGTTTAAACGGCCAGTCGCCTGTAATCAATCGGCGACTGGTTCTTTAGTTTCGTTTGAATACGAATTGCGTTATAGTAAGTGATGTAGTCTCGAACGGTCTGTTCAACGATTGCAGTCGTTGTATGGGTCAACCCTTCGAGGTAGAA
>NZ_LIGH01000001.1:5388284-6550209 GCF_001273905.1 Paenibacillus sp. FJAT-27812
GCATCCAAGTTTTCACTTGCGTTTCATTTCGTATGTTGAGTTGCTCCATTACCTCCTTGACCGGAATGCCTGCTATTCTCATTTCAATTGCTTTTGTCTTTATATCCACTGGGTAACTTACTCTTGTTGCCAACGTAAAAACACCTCCAAGGTTGTCTCCATATCTTACGACATGGTTGCATTTTCTTGAAGGTGTTTTGATTTGTCTCACGTTATGGGGTCAGTCCCAGTGTTTGAGCGGAAGGGGTTTTCTTTATCTTTACGATGAAGCGAATAGGGTTGCTTGAATGACAGAAGATTTCTGTTTATCGTCGCTTGTTAACTGAACTTGCAGCTGCTGCCGGGAATCGATTCCCGAAAGAAGCAGCATATCGCCAGCATAAAGCTTTTCAGCTGTACCGCCATCTACGCTGAAGTCGATCGTTCCGTCAACACAATAGAAGGCTTCGAATATAGGCGAAAGTTGTTCGACGGTCAAATAGGGGCCAAGCAGCATCGATTGCGGATGTTCATCGATAAACAACGCTTGCAGCTCACCTTTGTTTCCTTCGGTCAGCATGAGATTAAAATCTTTGACTTTGCCGAAGCTTTGGGTTGTCCATTCTCCGCTATAGCTATCCTGCTCGTAAGGCTTCAAGACGGCTTGATGATACCCTTCATGCCTAAGGAGCATTTCGCCCTCGGTGACCATCGTTAAACGCCATATGCCGGGAAGCGGGCTGAAGGTAGATTGTTTTACTTCGACAGTAGCCGTACTGATTCGCCATGCAAAATTACGCTTCGAATAAACGGCATCTGGAGGATAAATCGCGACCTCGGTTGTCGTTCCGCCTGACCATGTTGAAGTGCGCTGCTGTTCTTTTCGGCATATGTGATAGGAAAGAGATATGATGACCATCGCCTCTCGTACTTATATGGACTTGCATGTGAACAATTATAACATATGAATAGCCGTCTGAAATGGGGCGAGCGTGATAAAGAGCTCAGTATGGCAAGATGGACATGAACTTGCCTTCGCGCTACAATACTTAGAGACAAATAAATAATAAGCAAGACTTGAAGGGATGAGTACGATGTATCCGGAAATGACGGCAGCTGAGCTGGATGAACAGCTAAAAGCAGGCAAAACCTTAAATCTAGTGGATGTCCGTGAACCCGACGAATGGCAAGAAGGCCATATTCAAGAGGCACGCAGCATTCCTTTGTCGGAGCTTCAAGAGCGCTTGGATGAGCTTCAGCAGGGCGAGCAAGAAATCGTATTGATTTGCCGCAGCGGCGGCCGCAGCGGCAAAGCCTGCGACTTCCTGCATGCTCAAGGCTATAAAGTCGTCAATGTAACCGGCGGCATGCTTCAATGGCCAGGCGCGGTTGCTACTGGCGTATAATGGAGCCATTTTGATAAAGCTGTATTTTCAAAAAAAGTCCTCCCAAGGACTTTTTTTGTTTGTGTGCTAGTATCTGGGATAGATGCGCTGATCATCGGGCAAAATCATATCTGATTATTGACTGCTGCTACAGCAGCCCGTTTGCCAACTATTTATAACAGAAAAAGCAATAGGAAGAATAAAGAAGCAGGGAAGGATGAATGGAGCATGATGATTCAAGAGCATACCGCTGAAGAAATTAGCGAGTTGATGACGATTGTGAAAAATTCGTTGTCGATGGAGCTGAGAGTAAGCAATGCAGACGTTGAGAATACAATCAAAATGATGGAAAAACATGGATTTAAATACAAGGTATCATGGGCCTCAATGGAGCTGGCAGACCATACCGTAATTGATTTTTGGAAAAAGGAGCTTATCAAAAAATCAACGCCTTAACGAGATTACACAAGCAGTACGGTCCATTCTTTTAAGCTATTCATACGACCTCCACATGGATTGCCCGGCATGGCGTTAAAAATGAATATAGCTATTTAATCCCTTGTAGCTTAGGTGCCAAAAAAGCTATATTTGATCCAAATTGTGGGAGGTTGGTCTTATGTCACAGCTAAAGCCGAATGTATCATTAGCGGAAGTGAATGAAGTATTGCATCGTTTTTGGGGCAAAAAGGCGCAGGATATTGTTGCGGCTGAAGGCGGCAATATGAGCAGTGTCTATTTTTTTGCAGTGGATGGGAAAAGATATGTTATACGCTTCAGCTCATTAGAGGATGCGTTCGATCGGGAGCAGCAAATAGCGGCGCTTCTTACCTCGCAAGAGATTCCGTATCCGAAAATATGGGGAATAGGCAAAGCGGGTGACTTTACTTATTGCGTTTCTGAACGGGCAGAAGGCATTGTATTTGCCGACCTGCAGCCAGAGCGTAAAGCAGCGCTGCTCCCTGAAATCATACATGTCATTACAAAAATGAACCAGATTGAATTAGGAGAAACAACCGGTTTTGGTCCGATGATCGGAAGATACAATGGCGAATTTGCGTCTTGGGAGCAATTCGTTACATCATTTTACGGCGAGGATCAGAGGGGCACCTTTTGGGAAAATTGGCATGAGCTGTTCCATTCCACGTGCTTGGAGCGGGATGTTTTTGAGGAAATTTACACCCGCATGATTGCATGTAGCGCTTATAACGAGTCACACCGGCATTTCGTGCATAACGATTGCCATCCATGGAATATCATCTCAGACGGATATCGCATTACGGGAATTATTGACGCCGGCTTCCTTTATGGCGACTTCATGATCGATATTGCTTCGTTCGAGGATGCCGTTCCAGGAGAAGATGTAGCCGAGGCATTCCGGGTTTACTATGAAGAATCGGGTAAGCCGATCGTGCATTTTGAAGAGCGATTGCTGGGGGCGCGTTATTTCAAAGGGCTGGATGCGCTCCGTTTTTATGCGAAAATGGGCTGGAATGACGCTTATGAACAATTACGCGATCGCCTGCTGCTGCTCCCTAAGGGAGCGATTTAGAGCTATTTGGGCCGCAGTAAAGCAAGCTTAGACAACAGAATTTTGGCAACAGCCTATTAACGGTTGGGCTATTGCATCATATACTACACCATACGTGCGTTCAGGAGCGCTGCCCGCGAATTCGCTCTATGGAATATTTTTTTGGCGTTAATTGGGTTATTTTTAGAAAGACTATAACTTAGAGAAAAACTTCAGGCAGCGGCGTAAATGAAGTAAAGGATTGGGTGATTGAGATGATTATAATCAAAACGCAGGAAGAAATTATGAAAATGAAAAAGGCGGGCGAAGTATTAGCAGCCTGCCATCGGGAATTGCGCGCTTTCATTCGTGCTGGCATAACGACACTCGAAATCGACCAATTTGTTGAAGCTTTCTTGGAAAAAAACGGGGCGACGCCGGAGCAAAAAGGGTTTCATGGTTACCCGTTCGCTACTTGCGCTTCGATTAACGACGTCATTTGTCACGGCTTTCCCAGTCATACCGTCCTCGTGGAAGGCGATATCGTCACAGTGGATATGGTCGTTAGGTTAGATGGCTGGCTCGCGGATTCGGCTTGGTCATATACGGTTGGAAATGTGTCGGCTGAGGCGCAGAGGCTGCTTGATGTTACGAAGGAATCGCTTTATAAAGGCATTGAACAGGCCGTAGTAGGCAACCGAATCGGTGATATTTCGCATGCCATTCAAGCATATGCGGAAGCGCAAGGCTTCTCGGTCGTCAGAGATTTTATTGGACATGGCATCGGCCAAGATATGCATGAAGAGCCGCAGGTTCCTCATTACGGGCCTCCGCATAGAGGTACGCGCCTTAAGGCAGGCATGGTGCTGACCATTGAGCCGATGTTAAATACGGGCAAATACCATAGCAAAATCGATGCGGACGGGTGGACGGCTAGAACGGTAGACGGCAGCCTGTCAGCTCAATATGAGCATACGCTGGCCATTACCGATGATGGCCCGATTATTCTGACAGAGCAATAACAGTAGGTGTGAGAAGGTTTTTAGCAAGCTGGGCAGTCTAAGGCTTCCGTCATTCGACGGGGGTCTTTTTCTTGCGGTCTGAAACATTAAAAGCTTATTAAGCGAATTATATATAGGGAGTTAGAGACTTCAATAAGCAGATGAAAAATGCCAAATACACATCGTATCCATTTCTCTATGAGAGAGGAAATGTACTCGTTATATACTGGAGCAATAGCAAGGAACAAAACGAAATAGGCGATGCGATTGAAGCGGGGCTGCGGCAGCTGACGTGATGACTATTGTCTTGACACAGTTATCTCTATCCTGTATAAATACTTCTAAGCAATCAATTGGAAAAAAGAACATTGGTGAATGGGACAGTAATCTTTGGCGGATAGTTGCAGCGAGCCGGGTCAGTGGAAGCCGGTACGGAAGCCTTAGGCGAAGCGGACCCAGGAAATGGTTTGCCGAAGCAGCACTTGCGGAGCAGTAGGCAAATCCGGTCATGGACCGTTACGAAAACGAGGGGTCAAGCAGCTAGCAGGCTTGGCACTTAGAGTGGTACCACGGGATCTTCACGGCTCTCGTCTCTTATTTTAGAGACGGGGGCCTTTTTGCATTTTTAGACGAATGGAGGAATTGGAATGATTCATGAACAAATCATAGCGGCGATTGAGGAAACAACGCAGCGCATTCTATCGGAGGCTGGGCTGCAGCGGCCTGCAAATCTAAAGATTGCAGTGGAGCATCCCGTAAATTTGGAGCACGGCGAGTACAGCAGCAATATTGCGATGCAGCTCGCAAAGCTTTTAAAGCGCGCACCCTCGCAAATAGCGGGCGACTTCAAAGAGCAGCTGCTTGCCAACTCGGTTTTGTCCGCTTCCATTTCGCAAATCGAGGTAGCCCCGCCAGGCTTTCTTAACTTCTATGTCAATTGGTCCAATTGGGCTGATTCGTTAGAACAGCCGGCGTCTTTGAACATTGAAAAGAGCACCAAAGTGCTTATTGAGCATACGTCAATCAATCCGAATAAATCGGCTCATATCGGTCATTTGCGCAATTCCTGCATAGGCGATACGTTAGCAAGGATGCTCAAAAGAACAGGTCATCAGGTAGAGGTGCACAACTATATCGATGATTTAGGCAATCAGCTGGCCGATACGGTGGTAGGCATTTTACAGACGACGACCGAGCAGCCTTATGAGCGTTTTGGAGATTTTTGCTGGGAAACTTATTCCAGGATCAATAAAGCTTACAAGGAGCAGCCGGCTTTGCTTGAGCAGCGTACGAACGTATTAAGCAAGCTCGAGGAGGGCCGCTCCAATGTGGCATGGATGGGCCTGCTTATTGCGGAGCGTATTGTGCGTGAGCATGTCGAGGAAATGAAGCAGTTCGGCATCGGCTATGATGTGCTTGTATGGGAGAGCAGCCTCGTTCGCGAAGGCTTTTGGTTGCGCTCGTTCGAGCTTCTGCAGCGAACAGACATTTTCCGCCAAGAAGAGGAAGGGAAGCTGAAGGGCTGCTGGGTGCTCAAGCAGCCGGAGAACGAGGGCGAGCCGAAGGAGCAGTCTGAGTTCCATGCGGATAAAGTGCTCGTTCGGTCGAATGGCATATTGACTTATACCGCTAAGGATATTGCTTATCATCTTTGGAAGTTTGGTTTGCTGGATAAAGATTTTCGCTATAAGAAATTTTCGGAAAAATTATGGTCCACGCATTCGAGCGGTGTAAGGAAGAAGATCGGCCATGCCGATATGGTCATTAATGTCATTGACCTGCGACAGGAATATCCGCAAGCGATGGTAAAGCAAGCGCTGCTTGCTTTAGGCTACCACAAGCAAGCGGAGCAGCTTAGACATGTCAGCTACGGCGTTGTTTCGTTAAGCCCTCAAACGGCAAAGGGGCTGGGCATTAATACCACTGACGGGAAGCAAGCTTATGCCATGTCTGGCAGGCAGGGAATCGGCGTCAAAATCGCTGATTTCTTGGCACACATGGAGCAAATTATAGATGCAAACCGTTCGCGTAAGGCTGGGCTTGCGAGCAGCGCTATAGCGGCAGCGTCGATCCGTTACTACTTGCTGCGTTTCCACTTGCAGACGGAGGTCGTATTTGATCTGGACCAAGCGACTGAGGTAACCGGAAATACCGGCGTCTATTTGATGTATTCCTACGCTCGCTCCAGCAGCATTTTGAAAAAATCCGGCGTTTCAGGCAGCGCAGTCCCACATGAATCATTGTCGAACGGGGAGCTGGAAGTCCAGGAACGAAGCCTGCTTAGGCAGCTTGCCTATTGGCCGGAGACGCTGCAAGCAGCTGTCAAGGAGCTTGCGCCAAACCATTTGTGCACCTATGTGTATGAGCTTTCCGCTTTATTTAATCACTTCTACGCAACCTGCCCGATACTCAAGTCGGAAGGACAGGCAAGATGCCTCCGCCTATGGCTTACGGAGCGTTACAAGCAAACGATGCAGGACGCATTAGAAATACTAGGTTTGCCCGCGCCTGCCAAAATGTAGCCGCATGTTCCATTCATGCAATTCGATTGCCCGTCATATAGTTTAACGCAGAGGTACAGGCATCGAATGGCGATGAATGGAAGGCGGGTGCAGAAATTGGAGCAGGTTATTCCGAATCATGATATAGAGCATGATGTCACGATAGATTTTGCGGTGCAGGGGATGAGCTGCTCGGCCTGTGCGGCTAGGATAGAGAAGGCTGTCGGCAAAATGGACGGCGTCCAAATGGCGGCCGTAAGCTTTCCGCTCCGCACGGCATGGGTGCAGTTTAAGCCAGGACGGCTTGGTGCTGTCCAAATTGCCGAGCGCGTCAAGCAGCTTGGATTTATGGCGCTTTTGAATGAAACGGCCAAGGAAGGGCTGCATAAGGAGCATAAGACGCTTAAGCTGAGGCTAATCGTATCTGCCATTCTTACGCTGCCCCTTCTGACGGGAATGGCCCAGCATATTCCGCTGCTTGAGCCGCTGCTGACAAGTTTGCCGACTTGGCTCATGCTGCCTTGGCTGCAGCTTGCTTTGGCAACGATTATCCAATTCGTAATCGGTTTGCCGTTTTATTTTGGCGCTTATCATGCTGTGCGCGAGCGAAGCGCCAATATGGATGTGCTTGTCGTCATCGGAACGACTGTCGCTTATTTATACAGCCATTATGCGGTGTTCCAGAACGGCTTGCTCCGTCCGATTGCAACCTCAATTGCCCATTCGCCTCCGTTGTATTTTGAAACGTCCGCCGTTGTCATTACAGCTGTGCTGCTCGGCAAATACATTGAGGTCTCCGCCTCGCTTCGAGCGCAGCAGGGCTCGGAGGGCTACGGCAAGCTTCAAAGCCAGACGGCTGCGGTTGAACGGGCAGGCGAAGTCGTTCATATTCAGACGGAGTTCGTAAGGGCTGGCGACATCGTTATCGTACAGGCAGGCGAGGTCGTGCCGGTCGATGGTGTCGTGTGCGGCGGACAGTCAGCGGCGGATGAGTCCTTGCTCACCGGGGAGAGTCTGCCGATCGCCAAGCGCGAAGGCGATGCGGTGTGGGCAGGCACACGAAATGAAAGTGCGCCGCTTCGCATCCGCACGAAGGCAGCCGGACATGATACGATGCTTAACCGGATTCAGGAGCTTGTCCGGCAAGCGCAGCGCTCGAAATCGGCGATCCAGCGCAATGTCGATGCGGCTGCGGGCTTGTTTGTTCCGGCCATGCTCGTCTTCGCGCTCGCCACGGTCGTCATGTGGGGAGCTTTCCTCGAGCCTGGCAATTGGAGCAAAGCCTTCGTCTGCGCCATTGCGGTCTTATTGGCAGCATGCCCCTGTGCGCTAGGGCTAGCGGCTCCGATCTCGCTGGTCATCGCCTCCGGCAGGCTGGCAAAGCAAGGGATCATTGCGAAGGAAGCAGGGGCGCTTGAGCGATTGGCGAGAATCCAGACGATTATTTTTGATAAGACGGGGACGTTAACCGAGGGCAAGCCGCATGTTAGCGCTATGCTGGCACTCGAAGGGAGCCGGGCTTCGCTGCTGCGGATTGCCGCTGCCGCCGAGGCGGACGCTGTTCATCCGCTTGCGATCGCTATAATACGCGAAGCTAACAAGCTTGGGCTTGTTATTCCTGAAGCAAGCGAGTTTGCGTTTACGCCAGGCGGAGGTGTCGAAGCGGTCGTTCTGGATCGGCGCTTTGCAATAGGCAATGCCAGATTTGCGGCTGAGCGGAATTGGGTTGTGAGCGGTGCCGCTGCCGCATTCGCCAAGCAGCGCGAGAAATCCGGTGAAACGGTGCTTTATGCCGCTTCGGATGGACATTGCGTTGGCGTAATCGCATTTAGCGATACGATCAAAGCCAATGCGAAAAATACGATCAAAGCGCTTAAGGCGCTTGGCGTTTCATCGATGCTTGCAACGGGCGATCATGAGGCGCCTGCGCTTGCGGCGGCCAAAGCCGTTGGCATCGCTAGCGTGCATGCTTCCATGCTGCCGGAGCATAAGGTTGAGCTAGTGGAGAAGTTGAAGCGCCGAGGCAAGCGGGTCGCTATGGCAGGCGACGGCTGGAATGACGCGCCCGCGCTCGCCGCTGCGGATGTGGGGCTCGCGATGGGAGAAGGGACGGACGCCGCGCTGAGCGCAGGTCACATGACCTTGTTATTCTCACGACTGCAAGCCATCCCTGAAGCGATCAAAATAAGCCGATTAACGATTCGAAATGTAAGGCAAAACTTAACCTTTGCCTTTATCTACAATGTAATCATCATTCCTTTTGCAGCTTTTGGTCTGCTGGAGCCTTGGATGGCGGGAACGGCTATGGCGCTTAGCTCCGTGTCGGTTGTCGCCAATGCGCTTCGGCTGACTGGCCAGCTTCGGCGCAAGGCTGGGACAAACGAATGACGATCACATGGCAGCAGGTTGGCTTTATTATTTTGACCGGATTGTTCAGCGCTCCGCATTGCATCGGGATGTGCGGGGGGATCGTGTCCGCCGTGTCGCTGAATTCTACTGCATCAGCCCAGAAATCGATGCTGCTTTATAATGCGGGACGAATCTTGTCTTATTCGCTATTAGGAGCTGTCATGGGAACGGTCGGCTCGTTTGTTGATGTAGCAGGCAAGCTGGCAGGCGTGCAGGGACTAGCGTCCATTATCGGCGGATGCTTCTTGCTGCTCTGGCTTTGGCGCAGGTTCCAGCTGCCCTTTATGAACCGATTGTCGGCCTTTCTCCACAAGCGATTGGTTGGAGGGGCGCAGCGCTCAGCGGGTCAAGAAACCGGGCATTTGCTCGCTACGGGCATCGCATTTGGCTTCTTGCCCTGCGGCTTGACTTATGCGATGCAAATGACAGCCGCCGCTACCGGCTCAGGCCTTGAAGGCGCAGCAGTCATGGCTTTGTTTGGCCTCTCCACTTTTCCGGCATTAGCTGCAGCTGCGTACATTGCTGCCTTCGCAAATAAAAAGTGGCGGCGGTTCATGCGCAAAGCGAGCGTTGCAACGGCAATTGCCGTAGGCGTCATTTCGATTTTGCGCGGGTTAGCCGTTAATGGCATCATCCCATCGATCAATCCTTGGCTTTGGTGATCTGCCGTTCAATGGATTGCCTTCAGCATCCTTACGATCGTATACGTTTGATCGCCTGTTTGAACCGTGACCGTTGCCTTCCACGTACCAGCCATCAACGGGACGCCGTCACCCGAATATTGTCCGGGTGACGCTTCGGTCATTTTGAACGCATAATCACCGCACACCATATCCATCATCTCAAGGTTGACGGATAAGCTTGCACCCTGCAACGCAGCGCCGGATTCGTCGGTAAGGTCGATCAAAAAGCGATTGCCGCGCAGCACCTTAGCCGGATACGGATTGATCGACCAAATGGCATGGCCGCTCCCGAGGGCGTGCTCCGTAATAGGCGGGGCTGCATCGCTTGGCTCGCTAAGCAAAGTGAATGCTGCTGCGACAAGAAGAGCTGCCCCAATGAGCAGGAAGAGGAATTTATATAGAGGCGAGGTTGATTTGGCATTAGGCTGCATGAAGATTGTACCTCCTTTGATCCAATGGATTTGGTCGTTGCCACTAATAATGAAGAGGCTTATTACGTTACCTATGCGGCAAAAGTCAGGAGCAGAACGCGCGGCATCGGTCATCAGAGCGACATGAGCGATGTTGGACAAATTTTAAGAGACGGTGTATATTAACTACGGATAATTTTATATTGTATAAATAGGTGCTGATGCGAAGTATTCTGACAAACAAAGTTCGAAGGTCGGAAATCGCATGAAGCTTAATAGGGAAGACCGGTGAGATACCGGCACGGACCCGCCACTGTAAGGAATAGCAGCAAGCAGCATGCTGTGATGTCCGAGTCAGAAAATCTGCCTATTTACATAACGCTTATACCTACGTGGACTTGGGGAGAGTGCTTTGGAAGCTTGCCGCTTGGATGATTGAGTAGAGCGCGTATGAGAGCATTTCTGGCACTATTGTCAGAGATGCTTTTTTTATTTTATACGAAAAAAACATATAGGGGAGTAACGTTAAAATGAATGAAAAAAAACGCAATATGACGAAGATTCTGTTTGGTTTGCTGTTAGCGATGCTGCTAGTTTTTACAGCAGCTTGCGGAGCGAGCAGCGACAAGGAGAACAAGCCTAGCAATTCACCGGCCAATACGGAGCAAACGGCTACGCCGGCGCCATCGGATAACACTACCGCATATCCGCTTACATTAAAAGACGATACGGGAACGGAGATCACGTTCGCGCAAGCGCCGACTAAGGTTGTTACGCTCGTGCCTAGTGAAACGGAAGCCATTTACGCGATTGGCTCTGGCGAGCAGGTCGTAGGCGTCGATCAATATAGCAATTATCCGGAGGAAGCAGCATCTAAGCCTAAAGTAGGCGACATGACGACTAATATCGAAGCGGTAGCCGCGCTTGATCCTGATCTTGTGCTGGCTTCATCATCGATGAATACGGAAGCCATCACGAAGCTTCGCGAATTGAAAATTCCGGTGTTCGCGTCTGATCCGCTTACCTATGATGCCGTTATTGCCAAAATCGAAAATTTAGGTCATATTATGAATAAACAAACGGAAGCGGCTGCTGTCGCTGAGCATATGCGCGCAGTTAAGCAGCAGGTAACGGATGCAGTGAAAGACGCTGACAAAAAGAATGTATATTTGGAGTTTTCCGTAGGCTGGACAGTAGGTTCCGGCACTTTCCTCGATGAGCTGCTGACGCTTGCAGGAGGCAAAAACATTGCCGCCGGGTCGCCGGGCTGGTATGAAATTAGCGCAGAGGAAGTCGTTAAACAAAATCCTGAGCTCATCATCTATCCTGCTTTGAAGGAGGAGCCGAATCCGATCGTCGTTGGCATTGAAAGCCGCCCAGGCTGGGATGTCATCGATGCGGTGAAAAATAAACACATGCACGCGGTAACTGAGGACCCGCTCGTACGTGTTGGGCCTCGCCTTGCCGAGGGCTTGCTTGAGCTTGCTAAAGTCATTCACCCGGATCTCGTAAAATAATCAAATGACCTATAAATTAGTTTGGTATGGAGGAGCAGCTATGCTCCTTCTTGCTGTTTCTATCGTTGTAAGTTTATCAATTGGCTCGGCCGGCATTTCGCTCGGTGACGTGTGGGGCATCCTCGTTCATCAGCTGCCATGGCTTGCGGATAAGCCGGTTTCTTACACGCCCGGTCAAATAGCAATCGTTACCCAAATAAGGCTCTCGCGCGTTCTGCTTGCTGTCCTCGTAGGCGCATGCCTTGCGCTTGCAGGGACCGGCTTTCAAGGCGTGCTGCGCAATCCGTTAGCCGATCCATATACGTTAGGCGTCGCTTCCGGAAGCTCGGTGGGCGCCGCATTTATCATTTTGTTCGGACTGCAAACGGTGCTTGGCATATGGTCGATCCCGCTTGTGGCCTTCGGTACCGGAACGGTCACGCTGCTTGGCGTCTTTTGGCTGTCGCGCAGCAAAGGTGTCATGCATATTGAAACGCTTATCCTCTCAGGTGTCATTATTCAATCTTTTCTTGGCGCTTTCGTTTCGTTTATGGTTTCGATGTCGGAGGGGGTTGTCAACCAGATTTTGTTCTGGTTGATGGGCTCGCTTGCGATGCGGAGCTGGGAAAATGTCTATATGCTAATTCCGTTTCTGCTCGTTGGATTTCCTCTGCTGCTCGCCTATGGCCAGCCTCTTAATTTGTTCGTGCTTGGCGAGCGGCATGCTGCCCATCTAGGCGTACGCGTCGAGCGAACGAAACTGATCGTGTTAATCAGCTCGACGCTGCTAACCGCGGCAGCGGTTTCCGTTTCCGGCGTTATTGGCTTCGTGGGGCTTGTGGTACCGCATTTGATCCGTCTGCTGGTAGGCCCCGACTATCGCTTGATAACGCCTTTGTCTGCCATCGGCGGCGGCGTGTTCGTCCTCTGGGCGGATACGCTGGCAAGAATGGCGTTGACGCCAAAAGAAATTCCGCTTGGAGTCGTTACGGCTCTGATCGGCGCCCCATTCTTCGCTTATTTGCTGCATAGACGGAAGCTGAAGCAAGGAGGGATGAGATGATCGAGGCACATAACATCATACAAACCGTACAAGGAAGGATCGTGCTGAACGGGCTTTCCTGTTCCTTTCAAAAAGGACGCATGTACGGCATTATTGGTCCCAACGGGGTAGGCAAATCGACGCTGCTGCAGCTGCTCTCGGGCGTTGATCAGCCTAAGCAAGGGGAAGTGCTGCTTGCAGGGCAAAATATAGCATCATATCCCCGCAAACAGCTGGCTAAGAAGATGGCGGTGCTGGAGCAAAGCGGGCTGCCGCCCGTTGGATTCTCAGTGCGCGAGGTCGTCGGGATGGGGAGATTTCCTTTTCAAAACTGGCTTGGGGGCGAAGAGCAGGACAGCGAGTCGATCATTGACAGGGCTTTAACCGCAATGGGTCTTAAGGAGCTTGAGCATCGCAAGATGGATCAGCTAAGCGGCGGAGAAAGGCAGCGCGTAGCACTCGCAAAGCTGATGGCGCAAGAGCCTTCTATTATTTTGCTGGACGAGCCGACTACCTATTTGGATATTGGCTTTCAGGTGCAGCTGCTGGATACGGTAAGGGCATGGCAGAGAGAGCGCGATCTTACGGTTATCGCCGTGCTCCATGACTTGAATTTGGCTTCCCTCTACTGCGATGAGCTTGTCGTGCTTCATCAAGGCAAGGTTGCTGCTGCCGGCAATCCGCATCATGTGCTGACTGCTTCACTGATCGAGCAGGTATATGAAACAACAACAGCCGTCATCGCCCACCCTGTAACGGGAGTGCCGCAAATTATGCTTCAACCAAATGGAAATAACTATGCATTTAGTATGGGCTTGAAGGAGCTAAAGTGATGGAAAACGAAGCGTACATAGAACTAAAGAAGACGGTTAAGCAAATTAAACCGTTTCATGAAGAGGCTGCCGCACTTGCTTTGCAGCATTCTGATTCATTGACGAAGCCGCCGGGCAGCCTTGGCAAGCTCGAAGCGCTCGCTAGTCAGCTCGCAGGCATCACAGGTCAGTTATGGCCCGATTTGTCGCGTAAAGCCGTCATTGTGATGGCTGGCGACCATGGTGTATGCGACGAAGGGGTTAGCGCGTTTCCGCAAGCCGTCACGCCGCAGATGGTACTAAATTTTCTAAACGGCGGGGCGGCGGTAAACGTATTGGCTAGACAAGCGGGCGCGGAAGTCGTATGTGTCGATATTGGCGTGAATGCGGATTTGGAGCATGAACGGCTCGTAAGCCGCAAAGTCATGCGAGGAACGGCGAATATGGCAAAGCAGGCGGCAATGACGCGCGAGGAAGCGATTGGGGCCATTATGGTTGGCATAGAGGTCGTGAGCGAGCAGTACCAACAAGGCTGTCGTTTATTTGCGACAGGCGAAATGGGCATAGGCAATACGACGGCAAGCGCCGCGCTTACTACGGTGTTGACGGGACTCTCGCCAGAGGAATCGGTTGGCCGCGGAACCGGCATCAATGATGCAAGTTGGTTGAACAAGGTGGAGGTCGTGAAGCGCGCGATTGCCGTTAATGGGCTTAAAGCTGTTGCTGATGATGCTGATCCCATTGATGTGCTTGCCAAGGTAGGCGGCGCGGAAATCGCCGGGCTTGTTGGCGTTATTATCGGAGCTGCGGCGAATGGTTGTCCCGTCATCATTGACGGCTATATTTCATCGGCTGCGGCGCTTGTCGCATCGCGAATTGCTGAGCAGACGATGCCATATATGATTGCATCGCATCTTTCGCAGGAGCAAGGTCATTTGAAATTGCTTGAATCGATTGGCTTACTGCCAATGATGCAGCTGGAGATGCGCCTTGGCGAAGGTACGGGCGCCGTATTATGTTTTCATTTTATTGACGCTGCGCTTCTTCTTATGCAGGAGATGGCGACGTTCGAGAGCGCAGGCGTATCCAAAGGCTAGGTGATGGAAGATGGCAATACTGGTAACCGGCGGAGCGCGCAGCGGCAAGAGCGGCTTCGCTGAGCAATATGCGATGCGGACTGCTTCACGCGGTTTATATCTCGCAACGTGTCAGCCTTATGATGACGAAATGAGAGAGCGGATAACAAAACACCGAACGGATCGTGACTTGACCGGATTTAGCTGGGAAACGGCAGAGGATGCTTATGATGCGGCGGATTTGCTTAACCGATGGGGGAAGCAATTTACAGATGAACTGCATAGCGGCATGGAGCCGCCTGTTGTGCTGTTAGATTGCTTAACCTTATGGCTGACGAACTGGCTGATGGAGCTTGAGCAACAATTGATCGATGAGCACCGTCTTGAGTTTGAAATGGACAAGCTGCTGGAAGCGATTGCGCGTTATCCTCATCCGCTTCTAATCGTCACCAATGAAGTCGGTGACGGCATCGTTCCTGCTTATCCGCTTGGCAGGCGGTTTCGAGACGAGGCGGGACGTCTGAATCAGAAGGCAGCGGCGGTGTGCGACCGGGTTTTCCTAGTGACGGCAGGCATTCCGATCGAGCTGAAATCGCAGGCTTTCAGATGGGAGCAACTATGATTTTTTATTCCATGAAGGAGCTGCTTCTGCTTGCAGCGGCAGCCATCGCGATTGACTGGATCGTCGGTGATCCCAAATGGCCGACTCATCCTGTCATTTGGATCGGAAGACTCATTCGGCAGTTGGAGCGTCTTCTTGCCCCAGATCGGTTCGTAAGCCAACCGTCTGTTGTTAGGGCATTAGGCGTTGTTTTAACCGTTGTAACGCTTGTAATTAGCTGTGGTTCGATGTGGCTGCTCGTTTGGGCAGCGGATGCGGTGCATCCGTGGCTTGGTTATGCGGTTAGCGCTTGGTTTATTTCAACTACAATAGCAGTAAAAGGCTTAAAGGAAGCGGCAATGCTGGTTTATCAGCCTCTGATAGAAGGCAGGCTGGATGAAGCGCGCAAATATGTCGGTTACATTGTTGGACGAGATACCACGAAGCTTGACGAGAGGGAATCATCGCGGGCTGCGGTTGAGACGGTTGCGGAAAATACGGTGGACGCGCTTGTATCCCCGCTCTTATTCGCCTTACTCGGCGGCGCTCCGCTTGCTATGCTCTACCGTGCGGCGAATACGCTGGATTCCATGGTCGGTTATCGCAACGAGAAGTATACTTATTTTGGCTGGTGCTCGGCACGGACGGACGATGTGCTGAATTTTATTCCGGCTCGGCTAACAGGCGTAATGCTTACGATCTCGGCCTTTTGCTTGCCGCAAATGAAGGCTGGGCAGTCTCTGCGTGCCATTAGATCCTTCGCGCATCTTCATCCCAGCCCGAACAGCGGCATACCGGAATCTGCGGTGGCAGGCGCGCTTGGCATTGAGCTTGGCGGCACGAATATGTACTTTGGCGTCCCGAGCGAACGAGCGAGAATGGGCTGGCCGACGCGGCCTTTACAGCCTAATGATATTGTCCTTACCGTCCGCTTATTGTATAGCGTTAGCTTTATTTTGTTTATAGGAGTGATTGCAGTATGGTTCGTCGTGAGGTGAAGCTGCAGGCTCAGGCTCTAATCGCTGCTTTTCAATTTTTGACACGGTTTCCGGTACCGCTCACCGTGCCGTTTCAAGGACCGGTGCTCTCGCGCAGTGTTCCCTATTTTCCGCTTGCAGGAGCGCTTATTGGCCTTTTTTTAGCTGTTTTCTCTTGGCTGCTTCATTTAGTTGTGCCCGCATTTCCAAGCGCCGTGATCGTACTTGCCATTTGGACCGCATTAAGCGGCGGGCTGCATCTTGACGGCTGGATGGACACGGCTGACGGCGTGCTAAGTCACCGTTCCCGCGAGCGCATGCTCGAAATTATGAAGGATAGCCGGGTAGGGGCGATGGGCGTGCTTGCCGCTGTGCTGCTGCTGCTGTTCAAAGCTTCCTTATTGGCTGAACTTTTTGTTGCAGAACAACCCAATCGGTATTGGCCTTTGCTCGTGATCGGACCGATATGGAGCAGGGCTTGGATGGGCGCAGCAATCGCTTTCTGGCCATTTGCCCGTTCGGGTGAAGGAATTGCCGTTTTATTTAATGAGGTTAAAGGTTTGCAGGCGACTGCTTCGATTGTAGTGGCAGGAGCCAGCACGTGGCTCATTTTGTTTCTTGCAGGAATAAATTCGGGCACGGCGCTGGTCTATCTGCTGGTTGCAGCCGGCATTACAATCTGCTGCGGCGGATTGCTTGCGGCTTGGCTTAATCGGAAGCTTGGCGGCCTGACTGGCGATACATATGGAGCAATGAACGAAGCGATTGAAGCCGTGCTGCTTTTTGCAGCTGTTATTTGGCTGCACGCTTACTAAATTAAGGAGTTGGGTTTGAAGATGTTGGAGAGATACGGTCATGGCGGCGATTTGCGGACAGCCGAGGAAGCGTTCGGGATTGCTGCGGAAAAATTTGTTGATTTCAGCTCGAACATGAACCCGCTTGGTCCCCCGGAAAGTGTAAAACAAGCACTGATGGCGTATGCGGATACTATCGGTCAATACCCTGATCCAGCCGTACGAGGACTTAGACGGAAGCTTGCTGAGCATCACCAAATCGATGAGCAATCGATAGTCGTCGGCAATGGCGCAGCGGAACTGATCGATCTGATCGTTCGCGCGCTGCAGCCTAAATTAACGACACTGGCTATCCCTTGTTTCGATGAATATGGCGATGCGGTCCGCAAAATCGGCGGGGCGGTATATGAGATTAAGCTGTCATCCGAAAATCAATTCGAATTGCATTTGGAATTGGAGCATCTATGCGAAGCAGCTGCGACCGGTTCTTTATTTATGCTCGGCTCACCCAATAATCCAACCGGACAGCTTGTTGATCCAGAGCTCATTCGCACGTTGTTGAAAAAAGGGGCTTATGTCGTAGTTGATGAAGCGTTTATGGACTTTGTGCCTGAGGAATCGCGTTACAGCCTCGTGCAGGAGGCGACAAGACATGAAAAATTGTTCGTCATCCGCTCGATGACTAAGTTTTATTCCATTCCCGGCATCAGGCTCGGTTATATTGTAGGCATGCCACGAACATTAAGCGGGCTTAGGCGTTTGCAGGTGCCATGGAGCGTTAATTCGTTGGCGCAGCTGATCGGCGAATCGGTGCTGAACGAGACGGATTATTCCGAACGGACGATGGCGTGGCTGCTAGAGGAACGTCCTTTGCTGACGAAGGAGCTGCAAGCAATCGGTTTTGAAGTTAACCCAAGCGCGGCTAACTATTTGCTCGTCCGTATCCCGAAGGATGCGGAGCTTAGCGCCAGCATGCTCCAGCTGGAGATGGGCAAGCTGGGCGTCCTAATTCGTGATGCGTCAAGATTTGCTGGCCTAGATCACACGTATATCCGGGTTGCCGTTAAGCTTCGCGAGCAAAATGAGCAGCTGGTAGCGGCATTAAAGCAATGCTTGCTTCAAAGACGCGGTGTCAAATGAGTCCATCTGAAGAAAAGGTGTACAGCATAGATACAAAGCGTGGTCGGACGATTATGGTTCAGGGCACGGCATCGGATGTGGGGAAAAGTTTGATCACGGCTGCGCTCTGCCGGGTTTTCAAAACGGACGGCTGGCGCACCGCTCCCTTCAAATCGCAAAATATGTCGCTCAACTCCTATGTAACTTGGGACGGCAAAGAAATCGGGCGCGCGCAAGGGATGCAGGCGGATGCTTGCGTCATTTTGGCGACGACGGACATGAATCCGATTTTGCTGAAGCCGACGGGAGAAATGGTCTCTCAGGTTGTCGTGCACGGCAAGCCGCTGCGTGATTATGATGCAGCGGAATACCGCGAAAAATATTTACCGACAGCCGGCAGCATTGTACAAGCTTCGCTTCGGCGTTTGAGAGAGGATTACGATATCGTAGTGCTGGAAGGGGCGGGCAGCCCGGCCGAAATTAATTTGAAGGACCGCGATATCGTCAATATGCGGATGGCGGCGTGGGCGGATGCCCCTGTCATTCTAGTTTCCGATATTGATCGGGGCGGCGTATTCGCATCCATTGTAGGCACGCTTGAGCTGCTTGAGCAGGATGAACGCGACCGCGTTGGCGGATTTATTATCAATAAATTTAGAGGCGATGTATCGCTGCTGCAGCCTGGACTGGATTGGCTGGAAGCGCGAACGGGAAAACCGGTGCTTGGCGTTATGCCGTATATGCCGGGACTAGAGCTGGAGGACGAGGATTCGTTATCGCTTAGCAAGCATCATACACACTTCCATAAGGAAGGGAATGCCGAGCAGCGGGAGCTGGATATAGCGGTTATACGGCTGCCTCGGATTTCGAATTTTACCGATATGGACCCGCTGCGCTTCGAGAAAGACGTTCAGCTTCGTTATATTGAACATGCGGAGCAATGGGGCAATCCCGACGCGGTTATTGTTCCCGGCAGCAAAAATACAATCGCAGATTTGATATGGCTGAAGGAAATAGGGCTAGACGAGTTGATCCAGAAACATGTGTCCGGCGGTGGAGCTTTAGTCGGCATTTGCGGCGGTTATGAGATGCTCGGCACGCGGCTGTATGATCCGCTGCACGTGGAATCGGCTATAGAGGAAACGGATGGACTTGGTTTTTTTCCATTCGAGGTCCGTTTTGCGGAGCAAAAAAGAACGGTTCGTGTCGAGGGGATCAGCCGATTCCGCGGGCATGACTTGCCTGCTTTGATCGAGGGTTACGAGATCCATATGGGTGAAGTCATATGGTCTCGCGAGGATGAGACCGATTACCAGCCGTTTGAAGTTAGGGAGCATCAAGCGAATCTAGCGATAGGAGCTTCCTCCGCGTATGTCGCTGAAGGAGCTAGCAAGGCTGATGGCAAGCTGTGGGGAACGTTTATTCACGGCATTCTGCATAATGATGATTTTCGGAGGCATTGGTTGAATGGGTTGCGTGAATCCAAGGGATTGCCAGGCCTTCCCGCAGAGCTCCGCTTTCAAGAAAGACGAGAAGCAGCGTTCGATCGGTTGGCGGAGCATGCGCGCAAATACCTCAACATGCCGCTCATTTATGAGCTGCTTGGTCAGCAGAAGGAGGAGGCGCTATGACGCAACCATTTCGCCAAGGCTATCGTTTTGATTCAGCCATTTGGAGCGGAGTTAGCCTGCAGCTGCTAGCGGATCGGATTGAAGTAAGCACTAAGGATCAGCTGCATGCGCTGAGCAGCGCCGTTCATCCGGGAGGTTTCTCTTATGCGAATCGGATTATTAACTGGAAGGTGCCGCTTACCTATCAATGTGATGATCCTGTGCGAGATCTCGTTCGGCAATGCGCGGTGTGGGGCAGCGACCCCGCTCACACGATTGGTTTGATTACAGCGGCGAAGCTGACGCATGCGGCGGTAACCGAGTTGGAAGGCGACAAGTTCAAGCTGCTATGCTGCACGACTGTCGGCACGCGGAATGCGGCGAGGGCAGGCTTGCCGCGCAGCACCTTCTCAGCTTATACGCCGGGTACGATTAATACGATACTGCTCGTCGACGGCCAAATGTCTGAATCCGCTATGGTGAATGCCATCATAACGGCCACAGAAGCAAAAACGGCCGCCCTCCAGCAGCTAGGCATCGTCGAAAAAGCGACCGGCAATTGTGCGACCGGCACGACGACGGATGCGATCGTCATTGGAGTCAGTCAAGCGGCTAGCTGGAATGCGGTGCATGCCTATGCAGGGACTGCGACTACAATAGGCTGCGCTATCGGTGAAGCGGTTTACGAGACGGTGCTTGAGGCAACCCGAACGCAGCAGGAGGAGTAAGGCAGGCGATCGAGGATTGGACGGCGAGAGCGATGGATATTTTGATACATCGATGAATATTTTCCAGAAGAATCGTTTGTGTACCTTAGGCAGTTTTAAATAGGGAACGAGCATCGGAGCAAGGGGTATGGCAGCATGGTGCTGCAGCAGTTAATTAACGGCTCGTTTCCTCTTGGCGCCAAAGTGAGGATAGATGTGCTGCAATCCAATCCGCGAGGACAAGGCTTTTGGGCAAAGTTCGGCTTCGAACCATACTATACGCATATGAGGCTGAACACGTAATGCCGCGTCATATGCTGCCTCATGTTGCTTGATCGTGCTCAAGGCCGCTTGTTTCAAGCGGTTTTTTTCATGCGGCATTAGATAACCACAGCGATTAGTTGGCAAAACTAATGTTAAAACGTTATTCATGCCATAGACTTGAGTCGTAAAAGAAGCGGCCGATACGCCAAAAATAGCGGAATGACATTACAGCGGCTAGTATTTCATGTAAAATGGATAAGTTGAACGATCAGTTATCGACTATCTAACGTGGTGAATGGGAGGACGAATCCCGTGATACGGATTATTGGCTATACGAAACAAAAAGAATGGTTGACGGATTTGACGATTGAAGAGCTGAAGACGGCTGATCTCGAATGGTATTGGGTTGATTTCAACGATCCGAAGGAAGAGGAATGCAGGCTGCTCGATACGTTTTTCCACTTTCATCCGCTGGCGATCGAGGATTGCTACCATTTGCTTCAGCGGCCCAAAATGGATCATTACGATGATGTTCATTTTTTTGTGCTGCATGAGGTTGAGGGGAAGACGTTGACGGTAAATGAAATTAATCTTTTTCTGGGACCGCAGTTTATCGTAACATTCCATTATGAGCGGTCGCCTGAAATTGACGAAGCGATGGCCAAGCTTATGGCTAGTTCCAAAATAGGCGAGAGAGGCCAGATCTATGCGGCTTATCTCGTGATGGACAAGCTGGTCGACCAATATTTCCCTGCCGTTCATGAGCTGGAGGACCAGCTGCTTGATATGGAAATCGGCGGCGACGAAATGCAAAGCAAGACGGCGATGAGCGATATTTTCAACATTCGGTCTCGCTTGCTTCGCCTTCGCAAAACAATCGTGCCGATGCGGGATTTGCTGTACCGCCTGACGAATTCGGATCGCATTGATGGGCTGAAGCCGTATTTGGCTTTTTATCATGATATTTATGACCATTTGCTTAAGCTGTCCGAAATGATGGATTCAAGCAGAGAAATGACGGCAGATTTGCGAGACAGCTACATCTCGTTTAATTCAAACCGGATGAATTCGATTATGAAGACGCTCACCGTTATTACGACGATCTTTATGCCGCTCACTTTTCTAGCGGGCATATATGGCATGAATTTTCACTATATGCCGGAGCTGGAGTGGGACTGGGGCTATTTTGCCGTCATAACGGTCATGCTCGTCATTGGTATTGGCATGTACGCTTGGTTCCGAACGAAAGGTTGGTTTAAATGATAACAAGGCAAGGAGAGTCATGAGAGATGGAAATGAAAGAGCCTGCTCGGATGAGCAAAAAGCAGCTGGTTGCCATTATCAGTATTTTGGTGGGCATCGTCGCAATTCTAGCAATCATGCTCTATTTTATGATCATGTCGCTTGGCAATAAATCGGCTTCCGACCCTTTAGCTGCTGAGAAAGGGCTGCACTATACTTATTTTTTAGAAACTTCCTTTAACGGAATGAAGCTTCATGTGCTCCAGACGAAACCAGCGTACGTAACGCTGGAGACGATCAATAACAACGTTACGCTTGCAGGCAAAGTAGGCATTAACGGCGGATTTTTTTATGGCAATCAGCTGCTGAGCATCGGCATGGTGGACAGTCTGCCGGTTAACAAAGAGATCGGTAATTTTGGAACGGGAAATGAGAACGTAAAGTATGCTCGCGGAACGCTGGTGTGGGACGGCGCTTCGGATGCTTTGAGCGTACAGGTTGCCCGTCATGCTTCCGAGCTGAGAGTGAAGGACCATACTCGATTCTGGGCGCAGGGCGGCATTAGTATGAGCCTTGGGAATGACGACGAATGGATTCAGCAAACGATTAAGGAAAATGCCCCTTTCCCAGATGATAATCGGCTGCGTTCGGCAGCCGTATACGACAATGCGGGTGCTTTGTACTTAATTGTGAGCGAAACGAAGGGATCGTTAGCCGTGTTTCGGGAAGCGATTGTTGCCAGCATCGGCGACGGCAAGCTTGTTGACGGGATTTTTCTCGATGGTGATGGCTCCTCCCAGCTGTTCAGCAGCGAGGCTGCCTTGCCCGGCGACAACAGGCCAGTCGTCCAAATGCTGCGAATCGTGAAATAGATGGCAGATGGTAAAGGAGTAATCAGCATGAATCAACTGCAATTGCCGATTGATGCGGTGCTGCCCGAGCTGCTTGAGTCGCTCCGAAGCGGCGTTAATGCTGTGCTTGTGGCGGAACCGGGAGCAGGGAAGACGACGCGCGTTCCGCTTGCGCTGCTGGATCAGCCATGGCTTCACGGCAAAAAGATCATCATGCTTGAGCCGCGCAGGCTTGCGGCACGCTCTGCTGCCCAGTTCATGGCTAAATCACTGGGCGAGCAGCCGGGCGAGACGGTCGGCTACCGCGTTAGGCTTGACTCGCGGGTTGGTCCGCGCACGCGCATTGAGGTCGTCACGGAGGGCGTGCTCACTCGGATGTTTCAGGAGGACCCGGCGCTCGAAGAGGTCGGAGCGATCCTGTTCGATGAGTTCCACGAGCGTCATTTGCACGGTGATCTTGGACTTGTGTTATGCTTGCAGTCGCAGCTTCTTCTGCGCGAGGATTTGCGCCTCATTGTCATGTCCGCGACGCTTGCTGCGGAGCCGATTGCCGAGCTGCTTGGCGGAGCGCCTGTTATTCGGAGCGAAGGACGGGTATTCCCGGTTGCGACGCATTATGCGAAAGCGAAGCTTTCTGGACCAATTGAGCCGCATATGGCTCGTACGATTGTCGAAGCGCTGCGTCTACATGATGGAGATGTGCTTGCATTTTTGCCGGGAGTCGCGGAAATACGCCGGACGGCAAGGCGGTTATATGAAGCCGGCCTTCCATCCGGTGTTCGGATCGAGGAGCTGCATGGCAGCTTGCCGCTGGAGAAGCAGGATGCAGCCGTTGCGCCATGCTCAGCCGGAGAGCGCAAAATCGTGCTTGCGACTTCGATTGCGGAATCCAGCTTGACGGTTGAAGGCGTTAAGATTGTAGTAGACAGCGGGCTAATGCGCGTTCCGCGCTTTTCGCCAAGAACAGGCATGACGCGGCTGGAAACGGTGGCTGTCTCCACAGCGTCAGCCGATCAGCGCCGCGGCAGGGCGGGACGTCTGGCACCTGGAAGCTGCTACCGGCTCTGGACGGAAATTCAGCATCCCTATTTGCCTGAACAAAGCACGCCTGAGCTGCTTGAGGCGGATCTTGCCTCACTTGTACTGGAGCTAGCGATTTGGGGCATCCAAGATCCATCAGAGCTGGATTGGCTAACGCCGCCGCCCGCTGCTGCTTACGAGCAAGCTAAATCGCTGCTGCAACAGCTGAATGCGATTGATAACAGCGGCAAACCGACAGCTGCAGGAGCGAGGATGGCGCAGTTCGGGCTGCATCCCCGGCTTGGCGCGATGATTTTGCAGGCTGCAGAAATAGGAGAGACGCGAGTGGCATGCGAGGTTGCTGCCTTATTAAGCGAACGCGATTTGCTTCCGCAAGAGCGTAATGTTGATATTCAGCTGCGGCTTGAGCTTCTATACCGATTGGCCGGACGCACGGAACGCAAAGGTTCGAACAGCGGAAGCGCAGAGCATCCAAGCAGTGGAGCCGCTTATCGCATAATGGCACAAGCGGACCAATGGGAGCGGCTTGTTCCGAAGCGGGCATCGGCTGTGAATGAAGTGGCTCATAACCTAAAGCTCCCGCTCGGTGTTCTGCTTGGGTTTGCTTATCCCGACCGTATCGCCCAGCGCCGCAGCGACGGGCGTTATTTGCTGGCAAATGGAAGAGGCGCGGTGCTGCCAGAGCTGCAGCCGCTATCGCGATCGCCTTATCTAGCTGCTTGCGAGCTGGATGATGCCGGTACAGAAAGCCGTATGCGGCTTGCAGCAGAGCTAAGTCTGCCTATGATCGAGCAATATATGGCAAGCTACATAACGAACGAGGATGTAGTGGAATGGGATTCCCAAGCGCAGGCAGTGAGGGCGAGGAAGCGTACTCGGCTTGGCTCCATCGTAATGAAGGAGTCCATCCTGCAGAAGCCTGATGAAGAGCAGGTCGCAGACACCTTAATAACCGCGATTAAGCAGGCTGGTTTTGTTATGCTGCCAATGAGCAAGCAGGCGCAGCAGCTGAAGGCAAGGATGAAGCTGATGGCTCTTGCGGGCGAGGATTGGCCGGAGGCTTCCGATGAGGCGCTGCTGGAATCGGTTGGGGAATGGTTAAAGCCGCATATTTTCGGAATGAAAAGCCGTTCGGATTTGCAAAAGCTATCGATGCTGCAGCTGCTGGAAGGCAAGCTTAGCTGGAAGCAGAAGCAAGAGCTGGATGAGCAGGTGCCGACCCATATCGTCGTGCCAAGCGGCTCGCGAATCCCGGTTGATTACAGCGATCCCGAGTCGCCCGTGCTTGCCGTCCGGCTACAGGAGCTGTTTGGCCTAAAGGACACTCCGCTGCTTGCGAGAGGAAGGCTGCCGGTTACGCTTCATTTATTGTCGCCGTCCCAGCGGCCCGTCCAAGTAACGAGAGATTTAAGAAGCTTCTGGGAGAACGCTTATTTTGAAGTGAAGAAGGATTTAAAGGGGCGGTATCCGAAGCATTATTGGCCGGATGATCCCTATTCTGCTGCACCGACAAATCGGGCGAAGCCGAGAAATACGTAATTTTGCTCGGCCGGCCCGATTATGGCCAGCAAGCTTTTTTTGAAGAGAGGATGTGGGCATGTCGTTATGGCCTTATATGTTTTAATCATTTATTTCGTACTCCTTAACTGCTATACCTTTGTGTTGATGGGCTATGATAAAAAGAGTGCGAAAAAAAATCGCAGGCGCGTTCCTGAGAAGCGTTTGTTCTTGCTGAGCGCGATTGGCGGAGCGGGAGGCACTTGGCTTGCTATGAATACGTGGCGTCACAAAACGAAGCATCGTTCGTTTACAGTAGGCATTCCGTTTCTGTTCGGGCTTAATTTATTGCTTATAATCGGAGCCGTCTGGCTCATAGGCATGACTGCAAACTCCTGATTGCTTTGGGAAGCCGTCCTATGGTATATTGGGGCTTCTCTTTTTTATTTTCCAGCACATAAAACTTAGGAGGTAACTGACATGACCGTTCAAAGTGCCTATCAAGAAGAGCAAGAACGATTAACGGCGTCATTACAAGACATTCTCGCCCAGCTGCAAGCTATTGGCCCGCGCTATAAGGGCGACGATTTTACGGAGCAAATGCTCGATTTGCAGCAAGAGGAACGGAGATTGAGACTTGAAATTTCCAAGCGCGAGCCTTATTTCGGCCGCATTGACTTTCAGGAGCTGCCTATAGGCGAGCAGAAACCTTTATATATTGGAAAAGCAGGCGTCGCAAAGCAAGGCAGCAACGAGCTGCTGGTCATCGATTGGCGCGCACCGGCCGCCAGCGTATTCTATTCCTTCACAGGCGGCGAGGCGCCAGCTTCCTACGAATCGCCTGATGGTGAAATCGAAGGTTATGTGCATTTAAAGCGGAATTTCATGATTCGTCAGGGAGAGATTGTCCGTTTGGTCGACAGCTACGTACGCGGCCAGGAGGAAGGCTCGGTCACTGACGAATTTCTATTATACCGGCTTGGCGAGAACAAGGATAATAAGCTGCGGGATATCGTCTCGACGATTCAAGGCGAGCAGGACCGGATTATTCGTGCGGACCGCAACAAGGCTTTGTTTATTCAAGGGGTAGCGGGAAGCGGTAAAACGACCGTAGCGCTGCACCGCCTTGCCTTCCTGCTCTACCAATACGCCGATCGGATGCGGGCGGAGCGGATGATTATTTTCGCGCCAAACCGTATGTTTCTAGACTACATATCCGGCGTTCTGCCGGAGCTTGGCGCTGGAGATATCCAGCAGACCACCTTTAGCGATTGGTCGCTAGAGCTGCTAGAGAAGACGATAGCCGTCAGCGATCCGTCCGATACGATGGCTTATTGGTTTGAAGAGAGGCGAACCGCGGATGAGATCGAGCATGCGTCCGGCCGTTTTAAAGGCCATTTGGCTTTCAAGGCGATTGTCGACGAGCGTATAGCTGATTTTGAACAGCGGATCGTACCGGCGACGCCGTTTGTGCCGATTGACGGCCTTGAGCTGTCTCCGGCGCAAATGCGCGAATGGTATGAAACCGACTACGGCGACGAGACGCTAATGAAGAAGAGGGATCGACTCGTTAGCCGTATTCGCCGCTGGTTCGAGTCTGAGCTGAAGATGAAGGGAATCGCCGATAAGAAAGTTCGGGCAAAGGCGCTCACGAAGTTTAACAGCTTTACGAAAAAAATTCCGGCCTATACATCCGTGCAGCTTTATGCGTCCCTATTCAGCGGCAAGCAGCTCGCGGCAGGCATTCCGAAGGCGATCGCAGCAGCTACCGCGGATCGGTTGAAAAAGGGAGTCGCAGCCGCCGAGGACTTGGCTCCGCTTGCTTATATCCAGCTTCAGCTCTTCGGCTTGCCGAAGCAGGCATTCGACCATATCGTCATTGACGAAGCGCAGGATTATTCACCCTTCCAGCTCGAGGTGCTCCGTCTGTGCCAAAGAACAGCGTCGATGACCGTATTAGGCGATTTGCAGCAGGGGATCCATGCATACACCGGCGTGCAAAGCTGGTCGGAGCTGACCGCGTTATTCGAAGAGGAGCAGATCGGCTTCTATGAGCTGAACCGAAGCTATCGCTCGACGATGGAAATTATTGAGTTCGCGAACAAAATATTGGGAAGCATGACTGGCGGCGTCAAACCAGCGGTTCCTGTATTCCGGAGCGGTGATGCCGTTGCCACGGAGCCTGTATCCAATGACAAGTGGCTTGAGGCGCTTGAGACGACCGTTCGGGAATGGCAAGCGAAGGGCGAATACGAGACGATTTCCGTCATCGGCCGCACGGCGCTTGAATGCGAGGAAATCCATAAGCATTTGATCGATCGCGGCTTGGAAGCATCGCTTGTGCAAAGCAAGCAGCCAGCTTATGGCGGCGGGTTGTCGGTCGTGCCTGTCTATTTATCCAAAGGCTTGGAGTTTGATGCCGTGCTGGTAGCAGATGCTAGCGAGGAGGCGTATGCGCCGCTTGATGCGAAGCTGCTCTACGTCGGCTGTACGCGTGCTTTGCATATGCTAAAGCTGTTTTACCGTGGAAATCTCACATCATTGCTGGGCGAAGAAGCTTAACTCCGATATAATAGGGAGCATTATAACGTCCAACCGGAGGTTTTCGATAAGAACGGGGACGTATGGCTGCCACCTGTGTTGCTCTGCTTATATGGCTAAGAAGCTGGGCAGTGCATGCTTACGAATGGTTATTTGATCAGCCTGACGTCTTCTCAAGGATCGCCGCGGTTATCGCGGCGGTCCTTGTTGCATTCCCGCTCCGCAGGGGGCAGCGGGCTGCATGTGCTGCGCTAGACGATCGCAATAATCGCTTTTCCTTCGTGATGACGCTGTTTATGAGCCGCAAATTGGAACAATAATGTGAAAGACGAATCCGATTGCGGGCTGATTGCGTATTACTTGCAAACAAGGAGAGTGATGGCGTTGTCTGGTGCACTAGATACAGAGGAGAATTTGCAATTAGCGCTGCGCGAGATCGCGGCTTGGGAGAGCAGCCAGAAGGATTTATGGTTTTGGGAGAAGCTTGGGCGATTGCCGTTTATGCTGCTCGATAAAGTGACGCCAAAGTTCATCCAAGAGAAGATCGGACAAGCGGTCGACGAGATCGGCAGCTATATTCAAACGGGAGGGAAATATCTCATTTCCGAACGCTCGGTCATCGAACGGATGCAGCGCAACGCTGATCCGGCAGCTGTATTTTCCAATGAGGAAGAAGACCGGCTTACGATTGAAGATGTTGCCGAAATGCCGCTGCTCGTTATGAATAGAAGCGCGGAGCAATTATCAACAAGCCGCTCGACGCTTGCGACGCTCCAGGGAGCGACAACCGGCATTGGCGGCATTTTTACGCTGGCGGTCGATATTCCGGCTGTTCTTGGCCTGTCGCTAAAAATTATTCAAGAGATTGCGATCTGTTATGGCTTCGATCCGAAAATAAAAGAGGAGCGCGTCTTTGCGGTTAAGGTCATGCAATTCGCATCGTCTGATATCGTAGGAAAAAAAGCGATTCTGGAGGAGCTCAGCGCTTACGACAAAACGAGCCGCAGCAATCAAATGATATCGCAGCTGCAGGGCTGGCGAGAGGTTATAACGGTTTATCGGGATAATTTTGGCTGGAAGAAGCTATTTCAAATGATTCCGGTAGCAGGTATGCTATTTGGAGCTATAATTAATCGAGGCATGCTGAACGATGTGTCAGAAGCGGCGACGATGTTATATAGAAAACGCAGAGTATTGTTAAAGCTAGCGGAGAACGAGGCGAATGAGGATGACAACAACCACGAGAAGAAAGATAGCTGAGCAAGCAACCGCTTTTTTGGGAGAAGCTTACTTTGAGCTTGGCAAGAGCGAAGAGGATGCGAAACGAAGGATTCAAGAGGTTTTGGAGCAAATTGAGCAGACTGGTGCATACATTCATACCTATGAAGAGCTGAAGCATGGCGCAAAGATGGCTTGGCGGAACAATAACCGCTGCATCGGACGTTTGTTTTGGCAGACGCTTGAAGTGTTTGATGCTCGCGATGTTCGCGATGAGCTTGGCGCAGCAGAACGCATATTCAACCATATGAGCTATGCAACCAACAGCGGAAGGATTCGGCCGGCGATTACGATTTTTCCCGCGAGCCATTCGGATAACCGCTTAAGAATATGGAATCATCAGCTAGTTCGTTATGCAGGCTATCGCAAGGAAAACGAAATCGTTGGCGATTCAGCATCGCTTGCCTTCACCGATGCTTGCCAGAAGCTAGGCTGGCGTGGAGCGGGTACTAGATTCGACGTGCTGCCGCTTGTCATTCAGCTGGAGGGGAAAGCGCCGAAGTGGTTTCCGTTGCCGCAAGAAACAGTGCTTGAGGTACCTCTGTCGCATCCGGAAAATAGTGAATTCGAGCAATTAAAGCTGCAATGGTACGCCGTTCCTTTTATATCCGATATGGCGCTGGAGATCGGAGGCATTTCCTATGCAGCAGCCCCGTTTAACGGCTGGTATATGGGTACGGAAATCGGCGCAAGAAATTTATCGGATACCGATCGCTATAATCAATTGCCAACCGTTGCAAAGCTGTTCCGGTTCGATACGGCGACGAATACTTCGCTTTGGAAGGACCGCGCGTTAGTAGAGCTGAATGCAGCGGTGCTTCATTCTTTCAAAAAACAGGGCGTCAGCATTGTTGATCATCATACGGCTGCCGAGCAGTTCCTTCGCTTCGAGAAGCAAGAGCTGGATCATGGGAGAGCGGTTACCGGGCGATGGTCATGGCTAATCCCGCCGATGTCACCCGCTACTACCGGCATTTGGCATCGCAGCTTTGATGATACGGAGCGGACGCCAGCTTACCGTTACCAAGCCGCACCTTATTAAGCATTCTTATTCATACATCCACGCGTTTCAAATCGGCGGTTATGAATCTGTTTATCGCAGCCGCCGTTTGAGATGGATCTTCACACTCCGACATTCCTCTAACAGATTGTTACAAAACACCCCCGGCTTGCGTCTTTATTTAGGATGGAATTGTTTTCTTTCCTACACCCTGCAAAGCCAGCCTTTCCGTTCAACGTGAATAACCCTTCTGATTTAAAATTGTAAAATTGGTTGAAAATAATGGCATACCTTATTGCATTACATGCTTGCACCAGCCACTCTTTAGCCCTATGCATCATGCTGCCTATGTCCGCCTAAGAGCACGCTGCAATGACGAAGTCTGCTTGCGAGGTTCTCCCGTCTGATGTCGCGAAGAGGAGAGATATGCTATCCTAAGGAGATGACATTAGTTAGCTTGGAGGAATTATCAACGTGGATTTTAATATGCAGTACTTATCATTTTTCGTCATTCATACCGATGGTGAGGAGAGCGCTGCCTCATCAGGCAAGCGATTCAAGCATTATCAAACGCTCGAAGGGGACACCTACGAGGATAGCGAAATTCAGAAGTTTTTGGATGATGAATTTAAGCGTATCGTCAAAAGGAAAGTAGAGCGCAATCCGAACTCTGCGGGCGCTCCTACCAAAATCGGCCGATTCATGGTGGAGCCGGGTTATGAGCTGGGAAGCAACCAAAACTACAATTTATTTCAGAGGCTGCGTGACGCGGACTCGAAGGAGCGGTTTATCGGCATCGCGGACGAGCTTGTTCGCATTTATATGGATACGAGCGCAGTAAGGGGCGGAGCGTTTATTATTGCCTTGTCCAAGCTGAATACGTATTTCGATGAGCCGTTTTTGTTTTTGCTCAAATGTGATTTCGAGCCGAAGATCGCCCGGATTTCCGATGAGAAAAACTTGATTTCGCAAGTGGAAATGGCGATAAGCGCTCGCAGCATCAAGTCCATCCAATATCCGCATATGCCGGAGGAGGGAATGCTGGAGCACTGGGAGCTCAAAATTCATCAGGCGTCGCATGCCCGTTATTTTGAGGACTTCCTTAAATATGTATCCTATGAGAAGCCGTTGCCAGAGGTTATGGGTGAGCAGGTCGTAGAAATGGTACATCAATACATTGCCGACAAATGGCAGGAGGATGAGAGCTCCGAGCGCCGTGAGGAGGAAAATGCGGTTGAGGTATGGGCGGCGAGCGAGAAGCGTGACCTGCAGGAGTGGTGGACGCCGGAGCAAGTGGAGGTAGCTGCCGCCGCGTTAGTCGAGCAAAAGCCGGATTTGCCGTTTTCGTTTAAATTGGACAGCGTAACGGTGAAGGGGCTGCTGGCTGATTTTGGCGCTGCCATTCATTTTGCCAAACATAACGGCCGTTATGTCGTTGTCATCGAAGGAGACGCCTTCCAGTTTGAGAAGGGCATGTCGCCGGTGGAGCTCGTTCAGCCGCTGGATTTGGTCGATGTCATGCCGCGCATTGGAAGCAAAAAGCCTTCCGAGGACGCTGATTCCGGTTACAGCTACACTCCGGCAGGCGAGGGAACTAGTCCGAATGATGATGTGCCGTGGTAATGGAGCAAGCATGTATCAAATGCATAAATAAGGGAGAGGATATTTAAGTGGACAACTTATTTTTTATAGAAATTGGCATGGGATGCGATCTTCACGGTCAAAATATTACGAAGGCATCGGTGCGTGCGGTCCAAAACGCGATTCACCACAATTCGATGCCCGGACTGCGGTCTGTTCTGCCTGGCGGGTCGCTCGATAACATGAAGGTGCGAGTCAGGCTAGCGCTTCCATGCGACCATGAGCTGCTTGATATTGAGCAGGTAAAAGCGGTGCTGCCATACGGTCAGGTGACCGTTGAGCTGATGGATGGCGGCATGCTGACAACCAGCGGTATAGTCCTGCCGGATAAAGATGATAAAAACGATTTGATTTATATCGTTAATGCATCGGTTGAGGTAGGCTATTAATAGCATCTCCAGCTAGAAAAGGGAGATAACTATGGTTTTAAAACTTTTAATATTCGCGTTATTGCTCGTATTTACTGCGTTTTTTGTCGCGACGGAGTTCGCAATTATTCGAGTGCGCGCTAGCCGGGTCAATCAAATGGTAGCGGAAGGCATGAAAAATGCTAGAGCGGTAGAGCAGGTCACGAGCAAGCTTGACGGATATTTATCCGCCTGCCAGCTTGGCATTACGATTACGGCGCTCGGGCTTGGTTGGTTAGGCGAGCCGACGGTTGAGCAAATGTTGCATCCGTTATTTGACCGGCTCCATATAGAAGGCGAGCTAAGCTCGGTTCTATCGTTCGTTATATCTTTTGTAATTGTCACGTATTTGCATGTCGTGCTAGGCGAGCTTGCTCCGAAGACGCTGGCGATCATCAAATCGGAGGAGGTCAGTCAATGGACGGCTCCGATCATCATCATTTTTTACAAGGTGATGTTTCCGTTCATATGGCTGCTTAACGGCTCGGCGAATGGATTGGTTCGACTGCTTGGACTAAAGCCCGCAAATGAGCACGAAGCGCATTCCGAAGAGGAGATCCGGATCATTTTGTCGGAAAGCTATGAAAGCGGGAAAATCAACCAAAGCGAATTCGGTTATGTGAACCGGATTTTTGCCTTTGATGAAAGGCTCGCACGCGAAATCATGGTTCCGCGAACCGATATGATCTGTTTGTATGTGGATCAAACCTCGGAAGAAAATTTAGCTACGATCAAGAAGGAGCAATATACACGGTTTCCTGTTGCCAAGGGCAGCAAGGATAATATTATAGGCATTCTTAACACAAAAAAGTTTTTTCTGCGATATGACACTGATCGGGATGTCGATGTTCATGAGCTGCTTCAGCCCGTTATGTCCATCCCAGAGGTCATGCCGATCAACAAATTGCTTCGTAGAATGCAGCTGGAACGCGTTCATATTGCGATTTTGCTCGATGAGTACGGCGGAACGGCCGGCTTAATTACGATCGAGGACATCATTGAAGAGATTGTTGGGGAAATTCGTGATGAATTTGATGCAGACGAAGTGAAGGAAATCGAATTCATTGAGAAGCAGCGGTATCTGGTTAACGGAAAAGCGTTGATCAGCGATTTGAACGATGCCGCTGGTACGGATCTGGAAAGCGAAGAGGTGGATTCGATCGGGGGCTGGCTGTTTAATCAGAAGCCGGAGCTGCCGGTAGGAGAACCGTGGACGTATGGCAATATGACGTTTATCATACGCGAGCGAGACGATAACCGTATCCGCAAAATAGAAATTGTCACCGATTTGACAGAAAATGAGATGGACGCATACGGACATGCATAAGCTTGTATAAAGCGGTTGTGAATCATTTTTTTGAGGGGGAATCGGGCGTTGGGTGATTTAATTAATGCCATTATTATGGGCATCATAGAAGGGTTGACGGAATTTTTGCCCGTATCGTCAACCGGCCACTTGATTTTGGCTGGAGAGCTGCTGAATTTTACGGGTGACAAAGCCAAAACCTTTGAGGTGGTCATCCAATTCGGGGCTGTTCTTGCTGTGCTGGTCTTATATCGAAAGCGGTTTGCAAGCTTGCTCAATTTTAATATCGGCAAAAAATCGGGATTAAACGCTTTTCACGTTATTATTGCGATGGCTCCTGCCGGAATCTGTGCTGTCCTCCTTCATTCCTTTATTAAAGGGGAGCTGTTTGTCGCGCAAAAGGTTCTGATCGGACTTGTTGCAGGCGGGATACTCATGATTATCGCGGATCGGGTGAGGAGGAAGCCTAGCGCAGAGGAGCTCGACGATATTACATATAAGCAAGCCTTTGCGATAGGCTGCTTCCAGGTGCTCGCTTTGTGGCCGGGCTTCTCGCGTTCAGGCTCGACGATTTCCGGCGGCATGCTGTTTGGCACCAGCCAGAAGGCTGCTGCAGAGTTTACGTTTATCGTCTCCGTTCCCATAATGGCCGGCGCGAGCGGGATCGATCTTTTCAAGAGCCGCGAATTCCTCACGATGGCGGATTTGCCGTTGTTCTTGATCGGTCTCATTGCCGCTTTCATCGTCGGAATGATAGCTGTAGTTACCTTCATTAATATGATGAAAAAAATCAGGCTTTCATGGTTCGCCTATTATCGGTTTGCATTGGCAGCCCTTTTTTATTTTATAATTTTTTAAATAAAGCGAAAATAACGAGAACGATTTTCATTTAGACGCCATTTTAGTGGAAGAATAAATCGTTTAACTATCACTTTTTTATATCCAAACCATCATTTTTTCTAATAAACTAACGAAAATCAGGGCAAATAGCCCTGATTTCTTTATTTTAACGGGTAATTGAGTCGAATTGCATAAATATGGGAAATGGAGCGGCGTACAACATCGTTGAAGGTTTTGTCTGATTATGTTAGGTTAAGTAATATTATAATGCTTTTTTTATCTGACTATTAAAATAGAAGATGATTTTATGTTTATGAGAGGTGGATATTGTTGCAACTTCAGGTAACGAACAGTCCTTTTAGTCAAGAGCAAGTCGAGCTTCTTAATCGCCTTCTGCCATCCCTAACCGAGTCTCAGCAAATATGGCTTACAGGCTATTTGTTCGCCCGCCAAACAACAGCTTTATCGACAGCAAGCACGGAGCTGCAAGCTGTTCCGGGAGAGTCAAACGCAGCGGAGGTCATCTCTATAGCAAGTCAAGCTCCCGTTTCCCGCGAGGTAACGGTGCTCTTTGGCTCCCAAACCGGCAATTGCCAAAGAATCGCAACAAGCTTGTCACGAAAGCTGGAAGAGCAAGGATTCCAAGTCACGCTAGCTGCGATGAACAAGTTCAAGACAAATGGCTTGAAAAAAGTAGAAAACCTGTTTTTGGTCGTCAGTACGCATGGCGAAGGCGAGCCGCCGGATAATGCGCGGGCTTTCCATGAGTTTGTTTATAGCAAGAGAGCGCCACAGCTTGAGAATCTGCGTTTCTCCGTGCTGTCTCTTGGAGACACGTCCTACGAGTTTTTCTGTCAGACGGGCAAGGATTTTGACCAGCGTCTTGAGGAGCTTGGCGGCAAGCGGCTAGCTCCGCGCGTTGATTGTGATCTGGATTACGATGAGCCGGTTGCTGGCTGGATCGCACAGATTATTAGCTCACTAAATGAAGGCGCTGGCTCAGCAGCTGCTGGATCCGGTGATTCTGCTAAAGAGTCGAGCAGCAGCTCAGCGCCAGAGGCTTCTGTGTATTCACGGACTAATCCGTTTAAAGCCGAAGTGCTTGCTAACATCAATTTGAACGGCCGCGGCTCTGACCGGGAAACACGCCATTTGGAGCTTTCCCTTGAAGGCTCAGGCTTGCAGTATGAGCCCGGCGACAGCCTTGGCATATACCCGGAGAACCATCCGGCTCTAGTAGATGCCATTATTCATGAATTAGGCTTTGCGCCTACCGATTCCGTTGCTATTAATAAGAATGGCGAGCAAAAGTCTTTGCGCGAGGCACTGCTAAAGCATTACGAAATTACAGCTTTAACGAAACCATTGCTAACGCAAGCCGCTCAGCTCACCTCGAACACAGCTCTTCAAGAGCTGCTGGCTCCAGGGCAAGAGCAAGCGCTTAAGAGCTATATCAATGGGCGCGACCTGCTTGATTTGGTTCAAGATTTCGCACCTTGGCAGTTAACGCCTAGCAGCTTTGTCGCTATTTTGCGGAAGCTTCCGGCACGCTTATATTCTATAGCGAGCAGCTTCAAAGCGAATGAGGATGAGGTTCATCTCACGGTAAGAGCGGTTCGTTACGAAGCGCATGGCCGCGAGCGGTACGGCGTTTGTTCCGTGCATTGTGCAGAGCGAGTTGAAGCGGGCGACAGCCTGCCGATCTATATTCAGCAAAATCCGAATTTCAAGCTGCCGGCTGATCCGGACGCGCCGATCATTATGGTTGGTCCGGGTACGGGCGTAGCGCCTTTCCGCGCATTCCTTGAGGAACGCGAGGAGCTCGGTGCAGACGGGAAATCATGGCTCTTCTATGGCGACCGCCATTTTGTCACGGATTTCTTGTACCAGACCGATTGGCAGAGAATGCTTAAGGATGGCGTACTCACAAAGCTCGATGTTGCATTCTCCCGTGATACGGAAGAGAAGGTATACGTGCAGCATCGCTTGCTGGAGAAGAGCCGTGAACTGTTCCAGTGGCTGCAGGAAGGCGCATATGTGTATATTTGCGGCGACGAGAAGCATATGGCACATGATGTGCATGCTGCGCTGATTACAGTAATTGAGCAAGAAGGCGGCAAGAGCCAAGAAGAAGCGGCCGCTTATTTGGACGATTTGCAGCAGCAGCAGCGCTATCAGCGCGACGTGTATTAATAGATCGTTTTAAAAAACAACATGAGTATGTGAATGATTGCGAGAGGAGACAGCAGCAATGGCGAAAGAGCAATTGGTTAAGCCTATCGGCGGGCCGCCAAGCGAGGTAGAGCATATCAAGATCGAAAGTAATTACCTGCGCGGTGCGCTTGTCGAAACGTTAAGAAATCCGATTACGGGCGGGTTGCCTGAGGACGACAATCGGTTGTTGAAATTTCACGGGAGCTACATGCAAGATGATCGGGATTTGCGCAACGAGCGTGAAAAACAGAAGCTGGAGCCAGCTTTTCAATTCATGATTCGCGTAGTGCTTCCTAGCGGCGTAGCTACGTCCGAGCAGTGGCTTGCGATGGACAGTCTGGCACATAAATACGGCAATGAAACATTGCGCCTGACAACTCGCCAGACCTTCCAGATGCACGGTATTTTAAAATGGAATTTGAAGCCGACGCTTCAAAAAATCAACAGCGAGCTGATGACTACATTGGCAGCCTGCGGCGACGTCAACCGCAATGTCATGTGCAGCCCGAATCCGTTTCAATCCGATCTTCACGGCGAGGTAAGCCACTGGGCGCGCAAGGTGAATGATCACCTTGCACCGCGTACGCGCGCTTATCATGAAATTTGGCTGGACGGAGAGAAGGTTGTTGACGGTCAACAAGAAGGCGAAGTAGAGCCTATTTATGGACCTGTATATTTGCCGCGCAAATTCAAAATCGGTTTTGCGATTCCGCCGCATAACGACGTAGACGTCTTCTCGCAGGATATCGGATATATTGCTGTCGTTGAAGACGGCAAGCTGAAGGGCTTCAATATCTCCGTTGGCGGAGGCATGGGGATGTCTCATGGCGATACGGCAACGTACCCGCAGCTGGGCAAGGTTATCGGATTCTGCCCGCCGGAGCGCATTGTTGATTTGGCAGAGAAGACGGTTACGATCCAACGGGATTACGGAAATCGTTCGGTTCGCAAAAATGCACGTTTTAAGTATACGATCGACCGTCATGGCATCGACTGGTTCAAAACCGAGCTGCAAAACAGACTCGGCTGGCAGCTTGAGGCTGTGCGCCCGTACCAATTCGAGAACAATGGCGACCGTTATGGCTGGTTGAAGGGCAGCAACGGCAAATGGAATTTGACGTTGTACATCCAAAGCGGACGTATTGAAGACAAGGACGGTTATCTGCTGATGACGGGTCTTCGGGAAATCGCTAAGGCTCATAGCGGCGACTTCCGCATTACGCCGAACCAAAATTTAATTATCGGCAACGTCAGCAGCCAGAAGAAACGCAAAATTACGGAATTGGTCGAGCAATACGGACTTAATGACGGCGCTCAGCATTCTGCACTGCGCAGAAGCTCCTTGTCATGCGTTTCCTTGCCGACTTGCGGCCTTGCGATGGCAGAGGCTGAACGTTACCTGCCGACTTTGATTGACAAGCTTGAGCCAATCATTAATGAAGCTGGACTTCGCGACAAAGAGATTAACATCCGAATGACGGGATGCCCGAATGGGTGCGCAAGGCCGGCATTAGGCGAGATCTCGTTCATCGGCAAGTCAGTCGGCAAATATAATATGTATATGGGTGCGGGTTTTGCCGGAGAGAGACTGAATAAGCTGTACCGGGAAAATATCGACGAAACCGAGATTTTAGATACGTTAAAGCCGATTATCCATCAGTACGCGAAAGAACGTGAGACGGGTGAACACTTCGGAGATTTTGTCATCCGGGCAGGTTATGTGAAAGCTGTTCATGACGGACAGGAATTTCACAACTAATCTTATATAGAAAGAAAGAAGACCAGAGCATTCCGCTCTGGTCTTCTTTCTTTACCCTTATTTAAGCTTGATCGCGAAGCAGCTTCTTGTCGAGTACGAACGTTCCAAGTGGGAGGAACGCTGCAATAAAGGCTGCCGCTACCTTGAAGATCGACCAGCGGTAAGTGATCCAAACGTGAAGAAGAGCAAGCATATAAAGTACAAATAATGCCCCGTGTAGCCCGCCAACGATCGCTACCGCCTCCGGGATGTCGGCCCAGTATTTGAGCGGCATTGCGATGAGCAGCAGCACAAGGAAGGATAATCCTTCAAACAAACCGATAACACGCAATCGGCCTATAACGGTTTTTAGCATTTCATTTCCTCCAAATTATGTTTTTGTCGAATGCGCCTCAAGGCCAGTCCACAATAGTTCTACGATTTCGGCGGCCGCTTGTTCCACTGTTTTCTCCGAATTAATAATTTCTTTCCGATTTCGGACGGTGAGCATAGCTGTGAACACATGCGCGAGCAATAAAGAATCGCCGCGTTTGATTTCACTCTCGTCCATTGCCTTTTGGAAGACGCTTGCGACAAGCTCATGAATAGCGTTCTCGCTGGCACGAATTCGCGTCACTTGCTCCTCGGTCAAGCCGGTTGAAGCTTCCCGCATCATCGTCTCGAATTCAACATGAGCATTGTTCATGTGACGTTCGGCAACGGTTAGCATTCTTTCCTTGAGCGTACCTGGTCCATGTACGAGCTTAGCCGTTTGATCATAAGCCATCTTTAGAACAAATTGCAGGCATTCGGTAAAGAGGATGCTTTTGTTTGTGAAATAATAATAAACGCTTGCCTTTGTAACGCCGCAGGCTTGAGCTACGCCTTCCAGGGACACCTTCTCGAATCCTTGTTCCATAAAAAGATAGGCCGCTGTGCGTAAAATCTGCTGCATCGTCTGATCTGAGCCTGTCCCTTTGGGCCGGCCTGGTTTGCGTTTTATTTGCTCGTCGCTCATCGCCAAGCCCTCCATTCATCAAATTGTAAAAATTAAGGATTGATTAATTAACCTTTGGGTATATATAATTAATTCGTAGCATTCATTTATTTTAAACGATAAAGGTGAAGAAGTGAAATGGAGGATTTGACAAATGATCGAAAAATTAGCTGGGATCATCGCCGGACCGCGTACCAAGTGGATTACATTAGTAGCATGGATAGTTATTGCAGCGCTGCTTAGCGTCTTTCTTCCTGCGGTTGGCGATAAAGAAGAAAGCAATGCTCCCAACCTTGAGTCAGACAGTCCATCCGTCATCGCCGAACAGCTTATTAAAGACAAGTTCCCAAGCTCATCGGGCATTCCAGCTCTGGTCGTCTGGCACCGTGATGGCGGCTTAACCGAGGAAGACTTTTCTCTCATTCAGAAAACGACGCAGACTTTAATCGACAAACCGCTTAAAGAGCAGGGAGAGGTCGTACCGCTCCATCAAATGCCTGTGCCTGCCCTGCAAAAGTTCGCTTCGGAAGATGGTACGACGCTTGTGCAGCCCATATCATTCGGCGAGCAGACCGAAACAGAGATCTTAAAGGAAAACATTGAAACGATCAAAGGGATTATAAATGATGCTTCTGGCCAAAATCCGTTTGAGGTTGCCGTAGATGATTCGTCGGCGCTTAGCGTCCGTGTCAGCGGTCCGGTAGGCATCTCGGTTGATGCGACCGATCTGTTCAAAGGCGCAGATGTATCGCTGCTTATCGCGACGGTGCTGATCGTGCTTATTCTATTGCTGCTCATTTACCGCTCGCCAATTCTCGCGATCATTCCTTTAATCGGGGTAGGCTTTGCTTATGCCGTCACAAGCCCGCTGCTTGGCTGGATGGCAGGCGAGGGCTGGATAACAGTAGATGCGCAGGCGATTTCGATTATGACCGTTCTTTTGTTCGGAGCAGGCACCGATTATTGCTTGTTCTTCATCTCGCATTTCCGCCAAGAGCTCACGCGCGAGAGCGACAAAATGGCTGCTTTAAAACGGTCATTCAAAGACGCATCCGGCGCAATCGCAATGAGCGGCTTTACTGTAGTGCTTTCCTTAATAGCTTTGCTGGCGGCAAAATATGGCGCATACGATCGTTTTGCAGTACCGTTTAGCTTATCGATTCTCGTTATGGGCATTGCGAGCCTAACGCTTGTGCCGGCATTGCTTTCGATTATTGGAAGAGCTTCCTTCTTCCCGTTCATTCCACGCACTGAATTTATGGAGCAGGCGCGTGCAGGGAAAAAAGGAAAGCCTTACCGCAAGCCAAATGCCGAGAAGAAGTTCAGCTCCAAAATCGGCAATTTGGTCATTGCAAAGCCATGGATGGTTGTCATCTCATCCGTAGTGGTTTTAGGCATCTTAGCGAGCTTCTCCAGCCAAATTAAATTTACTTACGATTTGCTTTCTTCGTTCCCGAAAGATATGCCATCTAGAGAAGGCTTTGAATTGATATCCAAATCATTCACGCCAGGCGACTTGGCGCCGATTACGGTTGTCGCGCAAACAGAGGGATCGGCGCCTGACTTGGCAGGCAAGCTGGCCGAGGTTCCGCTTGTTGACCATGTTCAGGAACCGCAGCCAAGCATCGATGATCCAAACTTGCTTTCTTACAAGGTTATTTTGAACACGAACCCTTACTCTTCCGAAGCGATGGATACGATTCCGCTGCTGCATGAGGCAGCGGAGGCGGCGCTAGCTGGCGTGAATGTAGCGGATGCCGATCAGAAGGTATGGATTGGCGGACAAACCGCCACGCAATATGATTCGAAGGTGCTTACAGATCATGATAACAGCGTGATCATCCCGCTTGTTATTGGGCTTATTATGATACTGCTGCTGGCGTATTTAAGATCCATCACAGCTACGCTTTACTTAATAGGCACCGTATTGCTATCCTTTGCGGCCGCGCTTGGTCTAGGCTGGTTCATCCTGCACTACTTCATGGGCGTTGATGCCATTCAAGGCGCAATTCCGCTTTACGCATTCGTATTCCTAATCGCGCTCGGCGAGGATTATAATATCTTTATGATCTCAAGCATTTGGCAGAAGCGCAAAATCATGCCTTTGAAGCAAGCGATCAAGGAAGGCGTAAGCGAAACGGGAGGCGTTATTACGTCGGCAGGGCTTATCCTTGCTGCCACGTTCTCCGTGCTTGCCACGCTGCCGATCCAAGTGCTTGTCCAGTTTGGCTTAATTACAGCGATCGGCGTCTTAATGGATACGTTCATCGTTCGTCCATTTCTAGTCCCGGCGATTACGACCTTGCTGGGCAAGAAAGCATTTTGGCCGGCTAAGGTTGAACTTATCGAAGAGTCGAAGCAAAGCTCAAAAGGGTAACAAATGGAAGGCTGTTTCTATCGCAGCGTATGCTGTTGTAGAGACAGCCTTTTTGCGCGCTCCCATCCTTGCAACATTTTCCCAGTAATATGCGTCTAAGCTTAAAGGCTACTTTCGCCTATTATAGATAAAAGTCAGGGGACTATTTATGAAAAGCATTAAGCGTTGGACCGGAATATGGCTCGTTGCAGCTGTATTTGCCGCCAGCATGCTGTTTTTTCCAAACGATGCTTCAGCATGCTCTTGTGTACGCCCAGATTCGATTGAAGAGACCAAAAACAAAAGCGATGCCGTATTTGAAGGAACGGCCAAATCTGTAAAACCTTCCTCAATAGCCTTGTTCCGCTCGTCAGCGAAAGCGGTGAAAGCAAGCTTTCAAGTCAACGAAGTGTGGAAGGGACATGTAACGCCAACGATCGAAGTGTTAACAGCTAGCGGCAGTGACACCTGCGGCTTTGTATTCCAGGAAGGCGAGCGTTATTTGGTTTACGCCGCTGCAACTGGAAAGTCGATGGAAGTGAGCCTTTGCAGCGGCACGATGCTGCACAGCAAAGCGAATGAGCATATCACTTGGCTAGGCAGCGGTTCATTGCCGCCGCAGCCAGGTTCAGACATGCAGCAACAGGAGCAGTCATCGCCTTGGAAGCTCTATCTTGTAATCGGAGGGCTTGCCGCGATCCTAGTCGGGTACGTTTATTATCGGAAGCAAAAAAGGTCTAAATCAAGAACATAGCGACGATCGTCGTCACCGTAAGTCCAATAAGCACTGGCTTCAAATTGCGGCGCGCGAGCTCGAAAGGATCTACTCCGCAAATTGCCGCTGCCGGAATAAGCGCCCAAGGGATAATGGTGCCGCCGCCTACCCAAATGGCCGCAACCTGCCCAAGAGCGGTTAAAGTAGCTAAGCCTGATCCGATGGCATGCCCGAATAGCTGAGCGATAGAGCCCGCCAGCGATATGCCGGAGAAGCCGGAGCCGTCAAGGCCGGTGACAGCGCCTACGATTGTTAAGGTGATGGAGCCGACGACACCGTTTACCGGTACGACATGAGCAAGGGCGAGACCTAAATCATTGACGATACCATGGGATGCTTCGGGCAGCTTCTCGCCGAACATTGCGATAAATCCCGAGTCGCCCAAATAAAAGAATGCCGCAATCGGAATGACGGGGCCAAACACTTTAAAGCCGAATAGGAAACCTTCTATCAAGTAACTGGTCGTTTTCTCGAAGCCTTTGCCTTTGTGGGTCATCATCGTAATCAGAAGCATGATTAAAATAGCGGTTCCGCCAATCAGAGCGGTTGCATCACCGCCTTGAAGATTTAGCATGAACATGGCAAGCACATCTAGCGCGAACAGGACGGGAATAATGGCAGCTAGCAGCCGTTTGGTTCCCAATGACAAGGCATTGCGGTCGGATTCTTCACTGCTGTCTGAGACACCTGTTTTCACATCCGCCGCCGCAATCAGCCCATCACGCCACGTTCCTAGCTTTTGATCCCGCCGCATAAACCAGAAAGCGGCTACCGTCGTAACGGCGCCCATTACAATGACTAGTGGAATACTGGCTTGCATGACCGAGCTGACAGGTATGCCAGCGGCATCCGCTGTAAGCTTTGACGCTCCTTGAATAATATAATCGCCCGATAGGGCAATGCCGTGACCGAACAAGTTCATTGCTACCGCGGCTCCAAGCGCCGGCAAGCCGACTCTAATGGCAACGGGCAGCAGTACGGCACCAATGAGGGCAACCGCCGGAGAAGGCCAGAAAAAGAACGAGGTGACCATCATAATGAGCCCTATTCCCCAGAAGGCAAGCGTAGGCGTACGGAGGAAACGGGTGAAGGGTGATATCATAATTTCGTTTATGCCGGTCCGAATGAGCACGCGGCTCATGGCAACGATGATCGATATGATTAAGATTGTGCCTAGCAATTCTTTTATGGCAAAAATAAAGCTGTTAAAAATGCCGCTTACAGAACCGCTTGCCGACGTGGTTGCAAGTATGCCGATGCCTAAAATCCCCGCAATACAAATAAGCGTAGTATCGCGCCGCATCAGCATAAATCCAATAATGGCGATGATAAAGCCTAAATAAACCCAGTGAAGCGCCGATAGTTGAATAACCATCCCGATCATCTCCTTGTGACATACACGAAACCAGAATGAGCTCATTTCGTACTGTAATGTATGCATGAACAGGGATAGGCGTTCGCCCCCGGCGGCGCCGCCAGATAATAAGGAGGGTTCGGATGATAAAACGAAGCGTAACGCTGCTGATGCTATCGATAATGCTTCTTACAGCCGGCTGTGGTATTATGAATGAAGTAGGCCAAACGGTAAATTTTGCAACAGAAACGACGGATTACTTACAATCGTTAACGGACTTCGGACAAGATATGAATGCACTTGCGGAGAAGGCGATGACTGACCTTGATGCAAGAACCGATTTGAAGGAGCGGCTGCTCGCTCTGAAGGAGCAGGTCGTGAATTATGAGGGGCTTCAGGTGCCAGACTACGCCAAGGATCTTCATCATTCGATTGCCGAATACAATACGACGCTTCAGAAGGGACTCGATCAAGCTCTCACGAATATAGAGCAAGGAAGAGCCGTGTTTGAATCAACGGGTATTCCGGATACAATCAACAAAATTAACGAGCTGTTAAGCCAAATCAACCAGCTCACGCCGTAACGAACAGATAGGAAGGAAGAATAGCAGTGATTAACATCAATGTATTAGAAGCATCCATGACGTATTCGAAGGAAGACGGCTACGTAGGCAAGGTTCATTTTGGAGTAGAAGGACATGTAAATGAATACGAAATCGCATTGCACAGCAAGAAAGGCAAAGAGTGGGGTTATGGCTTGTTTTTCCTGCATGAATCAGGCAAAGAAGAACAACTGCTGGCTTTAGAGGATTTGCTTGAAGAGGATGACGAGCTGTTTGACTTCCTCGTGGATACAGCCAAAGAAAAGCTAGTCAAAGACGAATAACATGCCCTAAGAAAAAAGCTCATGCTTGGACACCTTCGAGGTGAACAAGCATGAGCTTTTTTTGAGCTTAATGGCCGCTTGAAGAGGTTAAGCCGAGCTTGCGGATAATGAGCTTGCTCTCTTCGTTAAGACCGATGAACGTAACTTGCTTATTTAATTGCTCGTATTTGCTCTTGACCTTTGCAATGGCTGTCACAGCGGATTGGTCCCACACATGCGACCCGCTGAAATCAAGAGTGACCTTGCTAGGGTCCTGTTGATAATCGAAAAGGGAAACGAAGCGGCTTGTCGTACCAAAAAACAACTGGCCGGCTATTTGGTACGTGCGAGCATTTGGTTTGTCTGCAGCGATAGAAACGCGTATTTTTGCCATCTTCCCAACAAAAACGAATGCGCTCAGCACGACGCCGGCAAAAACGCCTTTGGACAAATCATGCGTGATCAGCACGATCACGACCGTTACGACCATAATCAGCGCATCCGTGCGCGGTACTTTATGAATTTGATACACCGATTTCCAATCGAAGGTGCTGATGGCGACCATAATCATAACGCCGACCAAAGCTGCCATCGGGATTTTGTTGACGACATCGCTTAAGACCATAATGAGAAAGAGCAGGAAGGAGCCGGCCACAAAAGTGGATAGCCTTGAACGGCCTCCGGATTTCGTGTTAATGACCGATTGTCCAATTAAAGCGCAGCCTGCCATTCCGCCAAAAAAGCCTGTTGCGATATTGGCGATTCCTTGACCCCGCACTTCTTTATTTTTATTGCTGGTCGTATCCGTCATTTCATCAAGCACCGAAGCCGTGAGCAGCGACTCCAAAATGCCGACGATCGATAGAGAGAACGAGTACGGTAAAATGATCCATAACGTTTTGAACGAGAACAGCACATCAGGAATGTGAAACAAAGGCAATGTACTTTCGATTAAGCCCCTATCGCCAACGGTTTTAAGATCGGCGCCTATCGCGACCGCAATGAGCGATACGATAATAATTGCTGCGAGCGGCGACGGGATGATCTTCGTGAACTTAGGAAGCGTATAGATGATGACAAGCGTCAACGCAACGAGCGCGTACATGATCCAGCTCGCCCCTACAAAGTGAACGAGCTGCGTGGTGAAGATGAGAATGCCAAGCGCATTTACAAAGCCGAGCATAACGGATTGCGGCACGAACTGAATGAGCTGCCCCAGCTTTAGAACGCCCATTACATATTGCAGTACGCCAGCGAGTATCGTAGCAGCAAACAGGTACTCGATGCCATGGTCTTTGACAAGCGATACCATGAGCAATGCCATCGCGCCTGTTGCGGCAGAAATCATTCCGGGCCTTCCGCCAACAATTGAGATAATGACGGCGATACAGAAGGATGCGTACAAGCCAACCATCGGACCTACGCCAACCATCAGCGAGAACGAGATCGATTCGGGAATGAGTGCCAAGGCAACCGTAATTCCAGCCAATACGTCGCCGCGCACGTTAGAAAACCATGATTTTTTTAGTTGTTCGAGCAAAGCAAAGAAGCCTCCTTGGATTGTTGTTTGAAAAGCTTTAGTTGATTTCGCTTATATTGACGTTCCACTCTCAGGAAAGTCAGGGCCGATGCACACTGTGCACAATTATACAACAAATGAAGGTATGATATTTTAGGTAGGATGTCTAATTAAGCGCTTACATCATATTCTTTCATCCTCTATCGCTCGATAGCTTCTCTTTGGATAAGATGTTGAACTAATCAAAAAGAACCATCGCGATTTACGATGGTTCTTGATAAGGAGCGGCTACATCGGCCGTTCGATCTGATCCTTCTTGTTTTTGCCCTTCATGTACCTATAAGCGATATAGCCGACAACGACCGCCGCGAGAACGTATATGATCCACATGCCGTAGCGGTATATGTGATCGGAGAGATCCTGCACTTGATCTCCAACTACGGAACCGATAATGAAGTAGATGAGCGTCCAGACCAATGCTGATGGATATGCGAAAAGGATAAAACGTTTGTAGGGCATGCGGTTCATGCCCATCACATAAGGCGTGACATGTCTCAAGAAAGGAAGGCAAAGGCTGAGGCTGATTGCATATCCGCCGTAGCGTTCGCTAAGCTGTTCAGACTTCGCGACAAATTTGCCGATATTCTTTTTTCTTTTAAACCAATCGGACAGCTTGCTTCCCGCAAACCTTCCGATGCTGTATCCAAATGTCATCGCCGAGCAAATGCCGAGGAAGGTCATGATAAAAGCGGGTATAGGCAATAAAATGCCGGATGCGCCTAATGCGCCTCCTGTCATTACAACTGCTTCGTTTGGAATGGGCAAACCGATCAGGCCCAAGCATAAAACGAGAAAGAGTGCGAAATAACCAATCTCATCTATTATATTCAATAATAAGTCATACATTAGCCAACATCCTTACTTTCCAAAAAATAGAATCTCGATTGAATCACATCAAATATGTTATCACATTCAAATCTGAAAGGATATCATTCATACGTATGACAAATGAGAAGGATTCAACTTTTACCATTCTGTAACAACTTGGTTACAACTAGCAGATACAATAGGGGAGTAGGTTTAATGCGTATGAAGGGGCGACTATTGTTATGCTTGATTTCCAGAAAAAGGTTGAAATATTAAGGGGTTACGAATCATTATGTTATACGGTATGCGTTACCTTACTAATAGATGAACAAGCTGCTTGCAAAATGGCTGAGGAAACGCTGTGCCAGCTATTTTGCGATCAAGATTTTTGGCTGATGAATGAAACCGAAAGGCCGTCCTATATTTTGCGACTATGCAAACGAGGCTGCTTGCAGTGGACACGGGTCAATTTGCTGCAAACGTCATAATTTTGAATATATACGTTGATATTTCACGCTTACAGCGATCATAATAGAAAGGATCATAATAACTTATTTTATTCTTGCTCACAGAATGACGGAAAGGATGAACAATGAACGTAAATCAAACTCGCAAAAAAGTAACGATTGCCCTTTTTGTCGCTACATTCCTTGCCGCAATCGAGGGGACGATCGTCAGTACGGCAATGCCCAGCATTACGGGGGAGCTTCAGGGCATTCAGCAGTACAGCTGGATTATTTCAATCTATTTACTAGCTACAGTCATTACGACACCGATATACGGCAAGTTATCCGACCTGTATGGACGCAAGAACATGTTTATCGTAGGAGCGTTGATTTTTCTTGCAGGCTCGATGTTATCGGGCGTGGCGCAGACGATGAATCAGCTCATATGGTTCCGTGCGCTGCAAGGTTTGGGAGCTGGCGCGCTTACGACGATACCCTATACGATTATCGGGGATTTATATCCATTCGAGCAGCGCGCGAAAGTACAAGGCTGGATGTCAAGCATTTGGGGCATTGCAGGCATCTCTGGTCCCTTGTTAGGCGGGCTATTGGTCGATTACATATCATGGCGAGCAATCTTTTACATGAATCTTCCGTTTGGCATCGTGGCAATTTATTTATTGTCGACATCGCTGCGGGAGAAGCTTGAGAAGAAGAAAAAACATATTGATTACCCCGGCATTATTACTTTCACGATTGCCATGTTCAGCTTGCTCTATGCGATGACTCTCGTTCGCGAAAGCGAGGCAGGGAGCGGCTCTGCTTGGACGATTGGCTTGCTGATCATAGTCTCCATCTTGTTTTTTGCATTGTTTGCCCGGATTGAGATGCGCTCACCGGAACCGATCATTCCGTTTAAGCTATTTCGAAATCGGATTATCAGCATGGCGAATTTGGACAGCTTTTTGCTATGTGTCATCAATGTTGTCGTTATATTTTACTTGCCATTGTGGATACAAGGCGTATACGGCAAACCGGCAACTTATTCAGGGCTTGCCATGATACCGCTTTCGGTTGCTTGGCCGCTTGGCTCGATTTTGGCTGGCAATTGGATTTCCAAAAAAGGGCTGCGCTTTATCGGCGTTGTTGGGGCTTTCTTCCTGCTCGCCAGCAGCATCGGCTTCGCATTTATGACGGCCTCGACTCCGATTGTCTTGTTTATCGTTTATACGTTCTTGGCGGGTCTATCGTTCGGCTTGTCATTGACCTCCTTGACCGTTGCTGTATCGTCAGCTGTAGGCTGGGAGCTTCGCGGCTCGGCTGTTGCCAGCAATAACTTTATTCGCACGCTTGGGCAGACGATCGGCATTACCGTTTTTGGTTTGCTTCTGCATACTGGGCAAGCCGATTCGATCGAACCATCGGTTCTCGCAGGAAGCTTGCATACGATCTTCGTCTGGGTAGCCGTTCTATCGGTATTTGTTGTGTTTGTCTCCCTTGGTCTGCCAAAGCTCAAACAGTCTGAACAGCAGCAAAGAAATGCATCGTAGAAAGGTCGATTACAGCTATGAATTCGATCGATTTGGAAGGTTACCGCAAGCAGCTTTCGGAGTGGAAAATGAAGACGGTTATCGTGTTAAAAGGCGAGCGGCTTCTGGGCGAATGGTATGAGAGCGGCAAGGATTCGATGGGTCCGCTCTATTCCTGCACCAAAAGCATTTTATCGGCGTTAATCGGTATTGCCATCGATAAGGGTTTCATAGCGAGCGTGGATGAGCCGATAACGGATTTTTTGGAGCATCCTCCCGAAATTATCGGCGCGCTGAGCCAAGTAACGATTAAGCATCTTTTGACGATGACGCCTGGATTCGACTGGCCGGACTTTGATAAGCCTTATAAAGCTTTCAAGGAAGCTAAGGACCCGATCAGATTCGTCTTCGAGCAGCCGCTCATATCCGAGCCTGGGACTGCGTTTGCCTATAACTCAGGGGGGTCGCACCTGCTGTCGGCGATTTTGACCAAAGCGGTCGGCATGCCGGCGCTGTCGTTCGCCAAAGATTATTTGTTTGGCCCGCTTGGCTTCCATAGCGCTCGCTGGATGGAGAGAGGCGGCGTTAATGAAGGCGGGACTGGACTCTCCTTGTATGGAAGGGATTTAGCAAGTATTGGCAGCCTATTCGCGCAAAAAGGTCGCTTTGACAACAAGCAGCTGCTGTCCGCAGATTGGGTAGAGAAATCGACCAAGCTTCATCATCGCGGCTTGATGCACTATGAGCCGCCGATTTATGGCGGATACGGCTATCATTGGTGGCATTCGCCTGAAAGCCATAATGGGCGGTGCGAATGTTATTTTGCTTTTGGTCATGGCGGTCAATATTTGTTGATTGCCCCAGAGCAGGAGCTTGTCGTTGTCATCCGAAAGCAAGTGACGAAGCGCAATGATGCGATATGGTCGAGACAGCTCTTGTTCGAGCATATTATACCTGCAAGCATGGCTAATAAGCAGCCAAGCCAAGCGTAAAGTACGCCTAGCTTGAAAGTCGTAGGCATCGATCAATGATCGATGCCTTTTTTTGCGTATTCAATGTTATATATGTGTTAGGAATGGACAAAAAACAAGCTTTTGCATATAAATATTTCATGAAACGTCTTGCCTAACTTATCTTTCTGCATTATGATGTTAGATAAACTTACACATCGAAAGCGAAAGCGCGCATTTCCTTTCTGTTTGGCTGGATGGGCTTTCACTTGGTGAACAGATGCTTTAAGCGATTTGAGCGGAAAATCGGCGCATAAAGATAGATATGGAGCGTAGCTTTCGAGTAGTGCCATAAGTAATAGATCTTATGAATCCATTTAAATGTCAGAATATTAAGTTAATTAATGGGGCAATCAGAATGGATATATGCATGAGGGGGAGAGAGTTATGACGACGATACTTATTCAAAACGCCGTAGTGATGACGATGAATGCGGAGGATCACATTTTTACTGGCGATGTATTAATAGAAGGCAATCGAATTGCGCAAATGGGAGAGCGGCTGGAGACGAGCGGGGTTGATCGAATAATCGATGCGGGCGGCAAAGTGCTGCTGCCTGGCTTTGTACAAACGCATATCCATCTTTGTCAAACGCTTTTTCGCGGGAGAGCCGATGATTTGTCGCTTATTGAATGGCTTAAAGAAAAAATATGGCCGCTCGAAGCGGCGCATAGCGAGGATTCTGTTTATTACTCCGCCATGCTCGGAATTGGGGAATTGATTCGGAGCGGAACGACGACGATTTTGGATATGGAGACGGTGCATTATACGGAGTCTGCTTTTCAAGCGATTAAGGAAAGCGGCATTCGCGCTCTTTCAGGCAAAGTGATGATGGATCATGGTACCGAGGTGCCGCTTGCCTTGCAGGAAAATACGGAAAAATCGCTTCAGGCCAGCGTCGATTTATTGGAAAAATGGCATGGAGCGGAGAATGGAAGAATTCAGTATGCGTTTTGCCCGCGTTTTGTGGTTTCGTGTACAGAGGAGCTGCTTGTTGGCGTTCGTGATCTGTCCGCGGAATACGGCGTAATGGTCCACACGCACGCTTCGGAAAATTTAGGCGAGATCGCAATGGTAGAAGCGGAACGCGGGATGAGAAACGTTGTTTATTTGGATCATATTGGGCTTGCAAAGCCAAATTTGATTCTCGCGCACAGTATCTGGCTTGATGACGAGGAGAAACGGATTATTCGAGAGCGGGGCGTTAAAGTAACCCATTGCCCGGGCTCCAACATGAAGCTTGCGTCGGGCGTAGCCGAAATTCCGCTCTTGCTGGAGCAAGGAATAGATGTGGGGATCGGCGCGGATGGCGCTCCATGCAATAACAATCTCGATATGTTCCAAGAAATGCGATTGACTGCCTACATGCAAAAGGTGAAGCATGGACCGACGGTTATGAATGCCAAGACAGTGCTGCGGATGGCGACGATGGGCGGCGCTAAGGTCGTTGGTTTGGAGAAGGAGATCGGCAGCATCGAGATTGGCAAGCTTGCGGATTTGCAGCTTCTGGATCTTGAAGACTTTCACGTGTATCCGTCATTTGATGCCGACTGGTATTCAAGAGTCGTCTATGCAGCCACAAGAGGAGATGTCGATACCGTCCTAATCGATGGCCAAATCGTCATGGAGGGCAAGCTTGTAAGAACAGTCGATAAGAAAGTCGTATTAAAGGAAGCGGATCGTTCTTTGCGCAAATTAATTGAAAGACTTTAATAGGCGTTTCAACCTTGTTGGGCGATTGCTTGGGGAGGGATAACGGATGGATATGCATGATGTGTTGTCTGCGATAATGACTGACGGCGAGCAGGGCATGCTGGCGACGATCGTATGCGTGGAAGGCCATTCTTACCGAAAAGCGGGAGCGGCCATGTTGTTTAGGCAAAGCGGTGAGCAAGTTGGGACGGTAAGCCCTGGCTGCTTGGAGCATGATCTGTTCGAGAGGGCTGCGACTGTTGCGGCTTCCGGCCAATTCGAATTTATCGACTATAACTTGAATTCGGAAGAGGATGTGATTTGGGGGGAGGCTGTCGGCTGCGGCGGAAAAATACGATTGCTGGTTGAGCCCGTAACTGGACGTTTGTTTTCTGTTCTAATGGAAGCAAAAGAAAAGAACGAGGCGGGCAAGCCGGTAAAGCTCATTCGAAGCTGGGATGAGCAAGCAATGCGTTATGAGCTGCTTGATGAAGAGGAAACAGAGCTCGAATCTTCTTGTGCGGAAGGCGACGAAACCAATTATCTGTCTATCTCGATTAAGCCAAAGCCAAGATTGGTGTTGTTTGGAGCCGGCAAGGATGCTGAGGCGATTTATTCACTTGTCAAAAGCTTGGGTTTCCATATCGTGGCAGCGGATTGGCGTCCCTCCTTATGCACGAAGGAGCGGTTTCCCGAAGCGCAATGCGTTATTGGTTCGCCGGGACAAATCGCGGAGCAAATCGGGCTTCGAGCCTCTGACTATTTAATCGTGTGCAGCCACCATTTGCAGCAGGACAAAGAAATGATTAGACTCGCGCTGCCGCTCCAGCTAGTTTATATCGGTATTATGGGCTCGAAGAAGCGGATTCGTATGCTGTTTGAGACGTTTCTAATACCATCGAATGTGAGGGCGCCAATCGGACTTTCAATTGGCGCGGATGGTCCCCTTGAAATTGCTGTTAGTGTCGCTGCAGAGCTGATCGCTATCCGTGCGGGCAATAAAACGGCTCCTAGGAGGGAGATGGTGAGGAATGGTTATTTCGGCCCTTTATTTAGCAGCAGGTCTAAGCAAGCGGATGGGGATGAGGAAACAGGCACTTGAGCTGGGCAAAAACAAACCGATCGCAAGCATGGGACTGCATGCTCTTTTGGGAAGCCGTCTTAAGAGCGTGCTGGTCGTCGTGCATCCGGAGGATCCGTTAGAGTGGCTTCCGAAGTATCTGCGTGGAGCTGCTCCCCTTGCAAAGCCAGTCTATATCGAAGCGTGTGCCGACGCTTCGCAAGGGATGAGCCGTTCGATCCGTCATGGCGTTCAAAAACTTATGAGCCATGAAAAGGGGCTTGATGCTATTGTGGTTACGCTCGCGGATCAGCCATTTATTACGTCTGCCATGGTAGATGAGCTTATTGCTTATTGGCTTGCGCAGCCGGAGCTCGACTTTGTCGCTGCAGCCTTGCAGGACGCAAAAGGCGGGAAGGTTGTGTGGATGCCTCCTGTTGTTATGTCTTCATCCATGTTCGAAGCGCTTCTGAAGCTGGAGGGAGATGCGGGTGCCCGGAAATTGTTCACCGATCCAAATTATAAAGGTTATGGATTGTTAGCTGTAGATGAAAAAGTGATGTTAGATGTTGACACTCCTGATGATTTTGAAACAGCGAAAAAACATTATTTAGGCTTTTTTACGGAGTGATAGATGAATTTAATGTTAATATATATGACACATAATATAGATATTTAGCGAAATTTCAAGAGATAAGCTATGCATATTCCACTATTTAACTAATTTGTGTTATATATATTGACGTAAAGGTAACGTGGATATATATTGAGATTACGTTATTGGTTTAATCCAAAACGAGCGAAATAGACAGATGCTTTTTTTTAGAGAAGGCATGCCGCAGTCATTTCGTGCCGAGTCAGCGACAGCGTACAATTGCTAGACTTGTACCTTGTCAGCTTTCGAGAAAAAAATAGAGAGTCGGGGAGGAACGGTATGAAAAAGCACAAAAAAGTATGGTCGGCAAGTTTGGCAATTCTCTTAGCACTTGTTTTCGTCATTAGCGGCTGCTCAAGCAGCAAAACAAACGATTCGAATGCGGGTACAGCAAGCCCGGCTACAGAAGCTCCAGCAGGTGAAGCAGCAACGGATGAACCGGCGAAGCTGCCGCGAGTCGCATTCGTTTATATCGGGCCTCCGGGTGATGGCGGTTGGACCTTCGAGCACGACAAGGGCAGATTGTACATGGAAGAGAAGCTGGGCATCAAAGCGGATACGGTCGAAAATGTACCGGAGAGCGCGGATGCGGAACGGATCATTACCGAGCTCGCGCAAAACCACGACATCATTTTTACGACAAGCTTCGGCTATATGGATTACACCCTCAACGTCGCTAAAAAATTTCCAAAAGTAAAATTTCTTCATACCGCAGGCTACAAAATAAACGACAACATGGGCACGTTCTTCGGTAAAAACTTCGATGCCAGCTATTTAAGCGGCATTGCAGCCGGGAAAATGACGAAGAAAAACGTCATCGGCTATGTTGGCGCATTCCCTATCCCAGAAGTGATTTATAACATAAACGCCTTTGCGCTTGGCGTACAAAGCGTCAACAAGGATGCGAAGGTCAGCGTCGTATGGACGAATACCTGGTATGATCCGACGACGGAGCGCCAAGCAGCGGTAAGCTTGCTCGATAAAGGAGCGGATGTGCTGCTCGCTTATCAGGATTCTCCGGCAACGCTGCAAGCAGCGGCGGAGCGGGGCGCAATGGCTGGCGGCAATGATTCGGATATGACGCGATTCGCGCCGGAAGCATACTTAACGAACCCGATTTGGAACTGGGGGCCTTATTATACGAAGACCGTTCAAGCCGTAATCGACGGCACTTGGAAGAGCGAACAGTATTCTGGCTCACTCGCTGACGGCATGGTTGATATTGCGCCGCTTGGACCAAGCGTGCCAGAGGACGTTAAGACTTTGGTCAACGACGCAAAAGCGAAGCTCATTAGCGGTGAAGTTAGCGTATTTACCGGTCCGATCACGGATGCGTCCGGCGCTGTAAAGGTTGAGGAAGGCAAAACGTTGACGCTTGAGGATATTTTAGTCATGGACTGGTTCGTAAAAGGGGTAGAGGGCACGATCCCGAAATAAGCGGCTTTAGCCATATGGATAAGTCAACAAATCCCTGAAATTTAGGGATTTGTTGATTTATTCACAGCTATTTCGGTAAGCAACCTTAAGCTTATGCTTACGATGTAGGTTGCTTCGCAACCTTAAGCTTATGCTTACGATGTAGGTTGCTACGCAACCTTAAGCCAATGCTTACGAAGTAGGTTGCTACGCAACTTTGGAGGAGGGTCAAAATGAACGAAAAGTATTCGGTAGAAATGCGCCAAATCGTAAAGCATTTTGGCTCGGTCGTGGCGAATGACTTCGTTGATTTCCGAGCGAAGCGCGGAGAAATTCATGCGCTCCTCGGAGAGAACGGAGCGGGAAAAAGCACGATGATGTGCATGTTATCCGGTGTATACCGTCCGACCAGCGGTGACATTTTTATTCATGGGGAGCCTGCGAAGATTCGTTCACCGAAGGATGCCATGAAGCTTGGCGTTGGCATGGTCTTTCAAAACTTCCGGCTCGTTCAAACGTTAACCGCAGCCGAAAATATCGTGCTGGGCGAGAAATCGTCGTTTTGGCGAGGTGCGAGATGGATGAGCCGTAAACAGCAGCAAATTGAAGAGATCGCAGACCATTTCGGCTTGCCGTTTCCGGTTAACCGTCCGATCTGGCAGCTCTCGGTTGGGGAGCAGCAGCGAGTGGAGATCGTCAAAACGTTGTACCGCGGCGCGGATCTTATTATTTTGGATGAGCCAACCTCGGTGTTGACGCCCGGCGAGGCCGAGCAGCTGTTCGCGACGCTGCAGCGCATGAAATCGGAAGGGAAAACAGTCATTCTGACTACCCACAAGCTGAAGGAAGTGATGGCTGCTTCGGATCATATCTCGGTCATGCGCAAGGGCAAGCTGATTCATTCCATGGCTAAGACCGAAACCAATGAACGCGAGCTTGCGAAGCTCATGGTCGGCAAAGAGCTTGGCGAAAGCCGTCCATTTCTCTCCCGTCCGCGGGGGAAGCGGCTGCTCGCCGTGCAGCAGCTTGATGTGTATGCCGACCATGGCAGAAAATCGCTTGATCATTTCTCGCTGGAAATGAGAGAAGGCGAAATTGTCGGAGTTGCCGGAGTGGCTGGGAACGGGCAGAAGGAGCTTGCCGAGGTGCTTACGGGACTGAGGCCGTGGAAGCGCGGAACGATTCTTTTTAACGGCAAAGAGCTCACAAATGGATCCGTTAGGGCGGCGATCGAAATGGGCATCGCCCATGTGCCTGAAAATCGGATGAAGAGCGGTCTCGCGGGAAGCCTCGGCATCGTCGACAATTTATTGTTTAAATCGTATCGAAGCACGGAGCGCTCACGCTTTGGGTTCCTGCGGATCGGCGCCAATCGCACATGGTCGAATGAGCTGGTTAAACAATTTGATGTTAGAACGGCTGGCCTTGATACGCCTGTTCAGCAATTATCGGGCGGAAACCAGCAAAAGCTGCTTTTTGCCAGAGAGGTGAATCAAGAGCCTTTGCTTATGGTAGCTGTGCATCCGACGCAGGGCCTCGATGTTGGAGCGACGGAGGGCGTACATCGGCTCATGGCAGAGATGCGGGATTCCGGCAAAAGCGTTTTGCTCATTTCGGAGGATTTGGATGAGGTTATCCAGCTATCGGACCGTATTTTGGTTATTTTTAACGGTCAAATCGTAGGAGAAATGGCAAGGGAGGAAGCGGATCGGGAGAAGATCGGCCTGTATATGGCAGGCGTTCACGCTGCGGAGGAGGAAGCGGGATGAGCGAGAAAAAGCCTGTACTAACGAAAGGCGGGACGCTTTCTATCGAAGCCGTTCAAGCCTCTGGCAAATGGAAATGGCGATCCTACCGAATAGAGATCGATAACGCGAAGAAGGGCAGCTCGTGGTGGATTCCGTTTGTATCCGTGCTGCTGGCACTTGCAGTATGCGGCATTTTTATTGCAGCGAACGGAATGAATCCCTTTCCGGTGTATAAAAAAATGTTCACTGGCGCCTTCGGCACTTCCTACGGATTGACCGAAACGCTGGTAAAGACGATTCCGCTGCTGCTTTGCGGGCTTGGCGTTGCGATTGCTTATCGCATATCCGTCTGGAACATCGGCGCAGAGGGACAATTTGCAGCCGGGGCGATGGCCGCGACTGCGGTGACGATTTATTTTCCGAATATGCCCGGCATTCTCATTATTCCTGCGATGATCGTGTTCAGCGTCGTTGCTGGCGGCATATGGGGGCTGTTGACGGCAATTCCGCGCACTTATTTCCAAGTCAATGAGCTGGTCACGTCCCTGATGCTCAATTACGTTGCTTTGCTCGCGATGGATTATGTTGTGTTTGGACCTTGGAAGGACCCGAAGGGGATGAATTTTCCGGGGACGCCGATGTTTACGGAAGCGCAATCGCTACCCGTGCTAGGTGACACAAGGCTTCATCTCGGACTATTATTTGGCATCATCGCGATCGTTCTGTATGGCATTTTCATTAAATACACGCGCTGGGGCTATGAGCTGAGGCTGATTGGCGCCAATCCCGAAGCCGCCAAAAATGCGGGCATACGGATAAGCCGGCATATCCTGCTGGTTATGCTGATAAGCGGCGGCTTAGCTGGTCTTGCGGGAATGGCTGAGGTATCCGGCGTGACGCATCGCTTGATGTACGGCATCTCGCCGGGGTACGGATACACCGCTATTATCGTGGCATGGCTCGCTAAGTTGCATCCAATCGGTCTTGTCGTATCCTCATTTTTATTCGGCGGACTCATTGTTGGGGGCTATAGCGTACAAACGATCGGCTTGCCGTCATCGATCTCCGAAATGCTCCAAGGAGCGATCTTGTTTTTCCTGATTGCGGGCGGCACGGTCAGTAAATTCCGCCTTCGCAGAATTCGTTGAAAAGGGGCGTTTAAGCGATGGAAATCGTGTATCAAATGCTGCTTGCCGCCATATCCTCTGGTACACCGCTCTTGTTCGCAACGCTAGGCGGCATATTGATCGAACGCTCAGGCATCATCCAGCTTGGGGCGGAAGGGCTTATGCTGATGGGCGCCGTTACGGCGTGCCTCACTTTCCTCCAAACCGGAAGCTTGGCGATTACGCTGCTTGCCGTTTGCGGCATAAGTATGCTGCTTGGCGGCATTCACGCTTTTCTCAGCGTATCGCTGCGGGCGAATCAAATCGTATGCGGGCTGGCGATGACCTTGTTCGGTGCCGGATTGAGCGCTTATTTAGGCAAACCGATTAGCGGGCTTCCCGTGCCAAGAGCGGTACCGAAGCTTAATATGCCATGGCTTGAGAGCGTACCGTTTATTGGACGGATTTTTGCCCATCTTGATCTATTAACTTGGTTCAGCTTCCTGCTAGTTATTTGCCTACATCTCTTCATTCATCGTACATCGTTAGGGCTTCACCTGCGGGCAATGGGCGACAACCCGGCTACGGCAGATGTAATGGGCATACGCGTTCAAGCGTTTCGCTACGGCTGCATCATTGTTGGCTCGATACTCATCGGCATTGCCGGCGCTGATTTGCTGCTCGTATACTCGCCGACTTGGACGGAAGGGATGACGACGGGGCGGGGCTGGATCGCGGTTGCTTTAGTTATTTTTGCCAGGTGGAATCCGATTCGCGCGCTCTTATGCGCTTATTTCTTCGGTGCGCTCGACATGCTGGGCTTCCGCATCCAATTGATTGGCAGTGAAATACCTTCTTATTTCTTGAAGATGATTCCTTATGTAGTCACGATTCTAGTCCTCATGTTCCTTGGCTGGCGCAATCGCAACAAGCCTTCCGGCTCGCCGGAATCGCTTGGCGTACCGTACATTCGGGAACAACGGTTTTAACGATTATGGGAGGGGAGAACGATGGGCATGAACGTACAGGAGACCATGGCGTCTCCTCTTGTATGGCATCCGCAAACGGCTGCGGAGGCGTGGCAGCTTAAACAAACGTATGCAGCAGATAGCATTTATATTTCCGGCGGAACGCTGCTTCGCACTCACTGGGAATCCGGTATAGCGGCGATGCCAAAGCATCTAATCGATTTGAGCGCGGTACGAGGATTAAATGAAATGAGAATTGGCGAGACAGGGCTTCTCATCGGCGGTCAAACGAGCTTGCAAGCCTGCCGGACTAACACTTTATTGCAGCGGCATTTTCCACTGGTGAGCGAGGCGACTCGTACGATAGCGGCGCCTTCGGTTCGGCAATTGGCGACACTTGGAGGGAACGTTGCTTCAAATATAGGCGATTCAATTGCCGCGCTGCTCGCTTATGAAGCCGAAGTGCTCTGGTATAACGGGGTAACAGAGCAGCTGGCGCCATTATCGGAATGGTTAAGCGCCGCAAGTGATCAAGGTCGGTCAAATGAGCGATTGCTGCTGAGCATACAGCTTCCTTTCGAGTCAACGGAGGAAGAGGCGGCAAGGGATGCGGATGATCGAACGGATTCGATTTCGAAAATGAAGCGTTTTGGCGCTTATCATAAAATTGGGCGCCGCGAAGCGTTCACCCCTTCTGTCGTAACGGCAGCGATTAAGGGGGCTATATCGAATAACGGCAATCTTGAACATATTCGAATAGCGCTTGGCGGCGGTCAGACGATTCCGCAGCGACTTGAACAGCTGGAAATGGAAATCGTCGGAGCAGCAGTGGATGCCAAGCTGCTGCAGCATGTTTACGACCGGATTCCAGAGCTATATGAAACGCGCGAGGATTTATTCGCATCAGCTGCATATCGGAAGGCCACGGCTGCAAATGTCATCGTTGCAGAGCTTTGGAAGGTTGCAAGACATTAATAGCAATCGGGGAGGATGAGGCTTATGCTCTTAAACCGCGTAAGCAGCGCGGGACGATGGCGAATTCGTCCTGACGGGCTAGGCAAGGTAACTGGCAGCTTGGCTTATTTAACGGATATGGCTAGGGAAGATATGTTATACGGCCTTGTGCTGCGAAGCGAGCATCCGCATGCACGGATCGTATCCATCCAGACGGATGCGGCAAAGCAATTGCCGGGCGTTCATGCGGTGCTCACCTATCTGGACGTTGCAGGCTTGAATGCTTTTGGGATCGCTCACCCGGATCAGCCCGTTCTGTGCGAGGACCGCGTCCGATATGTGGGGGATGCGCTGGCGACGGTAGCGGCTGACAGTATCACGATAGCCCAGCATGCGATTGAATTAATCAAAATCGAATACGAGATTTTACAGGTTGTTGATGATCCCGAGCAGGCGCTGCTAGCGGATTCGCCGCAGCTGCACCCTAAGGGGAATGCGATGCATCATACAACGTTCAGCAGAGGGAATGCGGAGGATGGATTCAAACAGTGCACTCATATTATAGAAGAAACTTATTATACGCCGCGTCAAATGCACACGTATATGGAAACGGAAGGCGGCTTGTTCGTACCTGAGGAAGATGGCCGGTTGACGGTCTACTCGCCGACGCAGCATGGCTTCATGGACCGGATGCAGCTATCCCGAATTTTGGCGAAGCCGCAGGAAGAAATACGAATCGTTTCAAGCCCGATCGGCGGCTCGTTCGGCGGCAAGGATGAATTGAATGTGCAGCCATACGGCGCGCTGCTGGCTATGCATGCAGGAAAGCCTATTAAAATGCATAATTCCAGACAAGAATCGGTTCGCGCAGGCTTAAAGCGTCACCCTATGAAAATCAAGATGAAAACGGGCACGGATTCGTCAGGCAAGCTGCTCGCGCATCAAGTGAGCATTATTTCTGATACGGGACCTTACTCCACGCTTGGCGCAGAAGTGCTTAATTTCGCGACGGAACATGTCATTGGTCCTTACAGGTATGAGCATTTGGATGTAAAAGGGGTCTCCGTGTTCACGAATAACGGCATGTCCGGCGAGTTTAGAGGCTTCGGCGGCAATCAAGCGATCTTCGCGCTAGAGGGTCAAATGGATCGGCTTGCCGAGCTGCATGGCATGGAGCCTTGGCACTTTCGCAGACTGAACATGCGCCAGGTGGAGGATCTTGGACCGTTCGATCAGCCCATCGCGATGACGGACGGTGCCGAGCAGGTATGGGCAGCCATAGCCAAATGCCCGTTGTGGCAGGAGAGAGCAAGCATGGCTGATGCTGGCTTGACCTGCGAAGAGCCTTGGATAAAGAGGGGGATCGGCGCTGCCTTCACGATGCATGGGGCGGGCCTTGGCGTTGGCATTCCTGATCCGGCCGGCGGACGCTTGGCGCTTGCGGCTGATGGGAAAATTGAGGCGGTATTCGGTTATGAGGAATTTGGCCAAGGCTTGATCGCGACGCTTACACAAATGCTGATCGAGCAGTTCGGTTTGGCGGAGGAGGATATTCGAATCATTATCGGGGATACGGATGTCGTACCCGACAGCGGTTCAACGACGGCATCGCGCGCCACCGCCATGATGTGGAAATCGCTGCAACGATTGAAGAAGCCGTTTACCGAGCAAATGCTGCAGAAGGCAGGTGTTCGCCTTAAAAGTTCGGAAGATCGGCTTCGGCTTGGCGAAGGCGGGATTCGGGAGTCATCTAGCGGCGAGCTAATGCTAACTTATGAAGAGCTGGCAAGAGCGGAAGGCAGTCCCATCCGCTGCGAAACGTCTTTTGCGTTTCCCACATCGACAACTGAACGTGTAGGCGCACATTTTATGTACACGTATTCTGGCGTTGCCGTCAAGGTTGAGCTGAACACGTTGACAGGGCGAGTCAAGGTGCTTCAGCAATATCACGCAGTGGCGGCTGGACCGGTCATCAATCCGCAGGGCTTTCTCGGACAAATCGAAGGCGGAAGCAGCATGGCGCTTGGATTTGCCCTTATGGAAGATGCCCTTATGGATAAAGGCCATTATATAACGCGAAACTTGGACACGTATCTGGTACCAACGATCGTCGATCAAAGCGGCTTGGTAGAGGTCGAGGCGATTGAACAATTGCCTGAAAAGGATGACTACGGCCCTCGCGGCATCGGTGAGGTTGGTTCCGTGACGCTCGCTCCTGCTATTGCGGCAGCCATTCGGCAGGCAAGCGGCAAATGGGTTGCGAAACTGCCGGTAGAGCCTAGCTTTTTGCAGGAAGCGCCATTTTTTCTGACAAAGGAGTGAGAGGGAATGACGGATAGTGCTGCAAAGGCTGGAACGGGATTTGCATTGCAATGCTCCATAAATGGTGGAGAGAAGACGATCGAAGCAGCGCCTTCAACACGCTTGCTTACGATACTCAGGGATGATCTAGCGCTGACGGGAACGAAACGCTCTTGCGAAATAGGACGGTGCGGCGCCTGTATGGTGCTGATGGATGGCAAGGCGGTCAATTCTTGCTTGACGATGGCTTACCAATGCTCAGGCTCACAAATTACAACGATTGAAGGCGTAGCGCCAGGAGGGATCGATCCGATCCAGCAAGCGTTTCTGGAGGAGGGGGGCTTTCAATGCGGCTATTGCACGCCGGGCATGGTCATTTCCGTCAAAGCGCTGCTCGATGAGCATCCAGATCCTGCCGAGGATGAAATAGCGGAGGCTTTGTCAGGCAATATTTGCCGCTGCACGGGCTATGGGGGAATATGGCGAGCGGTAAAACGAGCGATCGAAGGGAGGCGAGAAGCGACATGACAAACACGGATAAGCATTTATTTTATTTATGGCGCAGCATTGAAGTGTCGCGGGAGGCGAGACTGTCGGGAAATACGCCATTTGGCGCCATTCTTGTGAATGCAGAGGGCGAGATTGTGCTTGAGCAAGGCAATGTGGAAATTACGGAATCCAATTGTACCGGTCACGCAGAAAGAACATTGATGGAGGCAGCCTCCAAACGTTACAGCAGAGATGAGCTTTGGCATTTTACGCTTTATACGACGGCCGAACCTTGCGCGATGTGCGCAGGCGCTATTTATTGGGGCAACGTTGGCACAGTCGTTTACGGCATTTCAGAGAAGCGATTAGCCCAGCTAACAGGAGACGATGAGCAAAATCCGACGTTAGATTTGCCTTGCCGCATCGTATTTGCGCAGGGACGCAAACCAATTCAAGTAATCGGCCCGTTTCCAGAGGTGGAAGAGGCGGCGATTGCGGTTCATGAGGGGTATTGGAAATGAAGATAACGATTGAACAAATAAATGAAAGCACCCGAGAGCAATTTGTCGAGCTGCTAGGCGAAATTTTCGAGCATTCCCCATGGATCGCCGCTTCCGCTTACGCGGCGCGTCCATTCGTTTCGGTTGAAGCCCTGCATGCAGCTATGATCAATGTCGTTCGTGAGTCCAGGGTAGAGACGATTGTAGACTTGTTCCGCGCACATCCCGATTTAGGCACTCGGCTTGCCGTTGCCGAGTATTCCGCTCAGGAGCAGCAGGGGGCGGGGCTGAACCAGCTAACAGCCGAGGAATATAACCAGTTTTACGGCTTGAACCAAACGTATTTGAAAACCTTCGGTTTTCCGTTCATTTTAGCGGTGCGAGGCAAGAAGAAGGAAGACATATTGGAAGCGATGGAAGCTAGAATATGGCATACGGCCAGCGAGGAAGCGGAGCAGGCGCTGCTGGAAATCGAGAAGATATCCGGCTTTCGCTTAAAAGATCTCATCATAGAGTAGAGAAGGGATGGATGGTCATGCTAAAATTACGCAGTGGTCGAACGCTTTATTATGGTAAAGGGGATGTGCTCAGTTATCGAACTTACGCTGCCCCGCTTGTGGTCAAAGCGATACCGGAATCACCATTTAAAGGCGATAGCAACGTTATTTTCGCGCATAACATAACCTTTTCGGTGAGCAGCGAGGTGCTCTTAACCTCCTTCACGGAAGGCGACAATACGCAGGTCGTAGCTACGGACTCGATGAAAAATTTTATTTTGCGCCAAACGGCAAATTATGAGGGAAGCACGACAGAAGGACTGCTCACTTTCATCAGCCAAAGGTTTCTGGAGCGTTATCCACATATCGATGCCATTGAGATTAGTGCCGATCGGCTGCCGTTTAGCTCAGTCACCGTAGCGGAAGGCAGCGAGTGGAGCGATAGTCAGCTTGTCTTCCGACGGTCGCATAATGAGCATGCCAGCGCAGCTCTGAAATGGATTCGCACGGCTGATGGCGCAGCGCTTGCTGAGCAGGAAAGCGCCTTGTCGCATATTCAGCTAATTAAGGTTAGCGGCAGCTCCTTCTATGGTTTCGTTCGTGATGAATATACAACTTTGCCTGAAAGCTTTGATCGGCCATTATTTATTTTCCTTGATATTTTTTGGACTTATGCGGATGCAGGGGATGCTTTCGATAGCACGCGCGGCGCCTATGTGCCTTCCGAGCAAATTCATGATCTCGCACATACGCAGTTCCATTCGGAGAATTCGCCGTCGATCCAATATTTGATTTACCGAATTGGGAAAAGCATCTTAACGAGATTTCCGCAGCTTGCGGAGGTTCGCTTCGAATCGATCAATCGGACATGGGAGACGATCGTCGAGCCGGATCACGCTGCAGCAGCCGGCGTATACACGGAGCCGCGCCCGCCTTACGGGTTCCAAGGCTTCACGCTTACGAGAGCTGACCTGGATGAAGGGACAGAGCCGTCATGAGCGGGCGAATCACGACTCATGTTCTTGATCTGGCAGGCGGGAAGCCGGTTATCGGCATCGCGATTGAGCTTTGGTATTTGGGCAAGACAGCCGCAAATGCGGATGGCTTGCCAGCACCGAAGTTAATTGGAGCCTATAAGACAAATAATGACGGGCGCGTAGATCATCCTCTGCTTGAGGGAGACGATATTAAGCCTGGCATATATGAGCTGATTTTTGCGGCTGGCGAATTTTTTCGGCGGTCGGCGCATCTCGCTGCGATTGAGGGAAGCATCTTTGAATGGATTCCGATTCGTTTCCATATTAATGATGCAAACTCGCATTATCATGTTCCGCTGCTAGTCGCGCCAGGCGGGTACAGCACCTATCGTGGAAGCTAGCCTTCGCTTCATGCAAGATGTATACAAGCTATTACGGATGTGTATGATTAGGTATTATAAAGGGGGACTTGGCGATGACGTTAACAAATGAACAATCGGCAGCAGGAAAGGCGTTATTGCCGCAGCTGCCAAAGGTCGATTTGCATGTGCATCTGGACGGAAGCGTAAAGCCAGACACGTTAAAGGAGCTTGCTCGCGAGCAAGCGCAGCCTTTGCCAATAGGCTCGGATGCCGAGCTGATAGACCATATGCGAGTAGGAGAGCAGTGTGAGAGCTTAAAAGAATATTTAAGCAAATTCAGCTTCGTATTGCCTTATTTGCAGACGGGAGCAGCATTAGAGAGAGTGGCATTCGAGGTTGTTGAACAAGCCGCAATGAACAATGTGAAATATTTGGAGGTGCGCTTCGCGCCTCAGCTGCACCGCGAGAAAGGGTTATCCGCACATGAGGTTATTCATCATGTAATCGTAGGCTTGAAGCGCGGCGAGCAAGCCTTCGGAACGGCAGCGAGGGCGATCATTATTTGTTTGCGAAGCCATTCTTATGAATGGAATAAGGAAGTAATCGATGAAGCGGCCCTTTTTTATAAAAAAGGAGTCGTTGCGGTTGATTTGGCCGGTGATGAAGCATCGTTTCCAGCTAAGCTGTTCCGTCAGCTGTTCGAAAGCGCTCAGCGGCTTGGCTTGCCTGTCACCATTCATGCGGGTGAAGCCGCAGGCGCAGAAAATGTTCGCGAAGCGATTACGGCTCTTGGCGCCGTTCGAATCGGCCATGGCGTAAGAATGCTGGAGGACCCCGCTGTTGTAGCGCTTGTGAAGGAGCGGCAAATCCCTCTTGAGATGTGTCCGCTTAGCAATATTCAGACGAAGGCCGTTTCGGATTGGGATGCTTATCCGCTGCGCCGTTACATGGAGCTAGGGATTGTCGTTACGGTGAATACAGACAATATGACCGTATCCGATACGACGCTTCTGAAAGAGTATGAGCTGCTGATGGAGCATTGCGGCGTTACGCTGAACGAGATCGTGATGATCATTATGAACGGCGTTAAGGCAGCATTTGCGGAGGAAGCGGAGAAGCTGGCATTGATAGCAAGATTCGAGAGTGAGTTCGCAGCGCTTGGCATACAAATCTAGCTGCCGAGTGTGGCTTTGATCAATTAAAGGCTTTGCGCCTAGTCATAGGCGTGGAGCCTTTCTTTGTATTTATGCTGGTAATTCCTCTGAAATCAGGCGATGACGGGATGGATGATGTTTCCAAATGCTGCTAGCGTTGGTATACTGGTAGGAGCGATAGCCGATTTTACGCTAAAATGGAGGTTACCATACGATGACTAAAGTACGCGATGGTATACTTGGACTTTGCGTTGGAGACGCGCTTGGCGTCCCTGTAGAGTTTCGTTCCCGCAGTGCCTTGAAGAACAGCCCTTTGACCGATATGATCGGTTTTGGCACGCATTCGCAGCCGGCCGGCACATGGTCAGACGACAGCTCGTTAGTATTTTGTTTAATGGAAAGCGTTGCTGCTTATCCTCAATTGGATCTTTATGATTTGGCCGAACGGTTTGTGCAATGGTTAAAAAAGGGGTATTGGACCCCTCATGGCATCACATTTGATGTGGGGATCGCTACGGCAGATGCCATTAACCATTTTCGATATAACTGCATTCGGCCAGATTTAGCCGGCGGTTCCGATTTGTACAGCAATGGGAATGGGTCTTTAATGCGTATTTTGCCGCTGGCTTACTTATTAAAGGAAGAAGCGATTGAGGATCGATTGACGCTTGTAACGCAGGTATCTTCGCTTACCCATCGGCATCAGATCTCCATTATCGCCTGCGTTATCTACGTGGAGCTTGCGATACATTTGATGAATGGCCTAAACTTGGAGGACAGCATCGCACAAATGAGACTAACCATTCATGATGCCTATCAGGATGCTGATGCGGCTGAGCATTTAAAACCATTTGATCGTGTGTTAAACGACGATATGAGCAAGCTTGCAGAAGAAGATATTCAGTCTTCGGGTTATGTAGTCCATACGCTGGAAGCGAGCATTTGGAGCCTGCTGACAACGGGCAGCTACAGCGAAGCGGTGCTGCGTGCCATCAATTTAGGCGAGGATACCGATACGACGGGCGCGGTAACCGGTGGATTGGCGGGTCTCTATTATGGCTTAGATGCGATTCCGTCAGGTTGGGTAAATCAGCTGGCAAGGATTGATGAAATTAAACATCTATGCAGCAGATTTGAAGCAGCGGCAAACCTATAATATTTACAGATCAAGGCGGCGATAAGTTGGATCAACAAGCACAAAGAGCAAAAGAGCTGCTCACCTCCTATTATGGGAGTTATTTTCAGATGCACCGTGATGGAAAGTACGAAGAATATAAAACCTACGATGTGGCAAAAGAAACCGAAACCGAATGGCTTGAGGAGTTAATTGTCAAGTTTGACGGCGAGCTGTCCATAAGGAACTGGGATGCGGTTATCCAGCTATGGTCTTTAGCGAATAACTTTCCGGACAGCCGGATTTTGGACCATGTGATCGCTTTTACGGACAGACATCTTATGTCTTCGGACAGCATCGTTAAGCTTATGTATGCCGAGCATATTATTTTGATCATTAAGCTGGTAAAAGATAAAAGTTCGACTGAGCAGCTGCACAACGCTTATAAAGTAACGGCACTCCTATTGGAGGACATTATTGCGAAGCCGCTCATTATCGATCCCGGACATGAGCTGCAGCACTTCCAGATCAAAGATAAAAAATCTTTGAATAATCGGGCGGCCAAGAGCATTGAATTGATCAAGGAGATGCTTCATTAAGCGAGATAGGGAGTGATTGGGATGAACAAGTTTCATCGATTATCCATTGCTTATTTATTCGTTGGCGTCGTATTTGTCATAGGCGGCATGTCGTTAAAATCAGCTCTGGCCTATTCGCCATTAATTGGGTGGATTTTAGGGCTGGCCTCTTTTCTCACAAGCACCTACTATGCATCTAAAGCAAAGAAAGACGAAGACTAGAAGAATTATAGATTTTGAGAATAGCATTGATTATGCGGAAAAGCTTTTTGGAGGATTTTATGAATAAGCGGAGTAAAATAATTTTTTTTATTGGATTGCTGGTCTTAATGCTGGCCTTTTTTAGATGGAATCATTATGCGACTCTAACAACGTCGCAGGTGAAGGTAATTGAGGTGAGTACGGATGAAATTGTCGTTGAGAAAATGAGCGGAGACCGCGAAACCGTCCAAATACCAAAGGGCATTTATAAATTGATCGAAGTAAATCAGGAATACTCAATCAAATACGAGCATCGAAAATGGGAAAAGCCGACACTGGTATCCATTGAGCCATAATGGGAAAATTGACTGTTTTAGGCGGAGTTTAAACTTACTATCATCTTACCCAACAAGAGGAGAAAACCATATGCAAAAGGTTACATTAAACGTCGTTACCCCTCAGAACGAGGATTTGCAAATGCTGATCCGTAAGCTCGATGAGGATTTGCTGGAGCGTTATCCTGCGGAAGAAATTTTCGGGCTCGATTTTACGGATGAGAAGATCAAGGACATTTTATTCCTCGTTGCTTATGATAACGAGATCCCGGTAGGCTGCGGCGCGATAAGACCGTTGGACGAAGAGTCAACAGAGCTGAAGCGTTTTTTCGTGGACGAAAGCTATCGGAATAGAGGCATTGCGAAGCAGATTTTATTCGAGCTTGAGGCGAAAGCAAAAGCGATGCATTTTCGCAGCATCAAGCTCGAAGCAGGGGAAGCGCAGCCGGAGGCGCTCAGCTTTTATCGGAAGCATGGTTATTCGTTGATTGATAGATTCGGCATTTATGTGGATAGCGAGAGCAGTGTCTGCTACGAGAAGCAGCTGCAAGAGTAAACAGGAAGGGGAGTACCTTGTGGTCCGGAAGCCATTGAAATGAGGAATGTAAGCATGCTGTACCATTTTAGCGAAGAACCCGATATTAAACGATTTATCCCACGCCTTCAAAAGGCTTATCCTCACCTGAAACCGGTCGTGTTTGCGATTAACGAGGAACAAGCGCTGCATTATTGTTTCCCAAGGGACTGTCCTCGGGTTATTTACTGGAAAGCAGAATGGAGCAGCGAAGAGGACATCCAGCATTATTTCGCAGAGACCAGCGTCGATAAAATCATCGTAGTGGAAAATGATTGGCTGGATCGTATCCGTCAAACCCCTCTTTATCGTTATACGTTTGCCGAAGATAACTTCGAGCTATTTGACGAGGCGAGCACCGCCGGGTATTACATCTCTTATGCTGAAGCCGAGCCTGTGAAGGTTGAGCGCGTTTACGATCTTATCGGTCAAATCGTTAAGCAGCGGGTCGAGCTGAGATTTACGCCTAACCTGCATCCGATCAGAAACCGAATTATCGCGTCAACGCTGGACTTTTCCATTATACGGTTCCGTAATGCGAAGCCTTTAAATATTGGAGGAGTGTACGATGGAATCAATTGATAAGCAGGTTTTAGCAGCACGGCATTAAAATAGAGTAGTACAGAGAGACGAGGGGACGCTTATGAATCTACAGCCATCAAAAACGTTCGGTTTGGGGATCATGTCGAGCTCGGTCGTTCTTCTAAATGCCATCGTCCAGTTTACGATGATTTATGAGAATGGCGGTTCTGAGGTATTAGGCTTTTTCTTTTTTGCCGGAGGGTTGGTTATCCTTGCTTTCTTGATCATACAATTGATTGATGTGATTACGAAAAATCGATTTGTCATTCAAGCAAAATTGGTCAGCAAGTATAAAAATACCATATACATCCTAAGAGCGGATGGGAAGGTTAAGCGGATTAGAATTATTGTCCCTGAGATTATGGACCAGCTGGAATTGGATCAGATCGTAGAGATCACGTTCTCTTCGCTCGCTCGTGTCCCGCTACATATTGTTGCGGCCGGTCAACATCATCCACCTGTGTCACTCAAAACCTTTGAACATGCCGCATGGGCTAACCGGCAGATTTTTGAACTCCTTCAGCAAGGCATTGAGCCAGCAGAGAAGCCTCTCGTTTTGTTTGGACATGTGCTCGCCGCGGAGCAGATATGGCTTGCCCGGATTAACGGGGAGGACGCATCGGCATTTCCCATATGGCCTGAGTATTCGCTTGAGCGGTGCGAGGAGCTTATGTTGCAGAATATGAGAGGTTATCAATTGTTATTCGCTAGACTGAAGGCCGTTGATTTTAACGAAAAAATCGCTTACCCAAATAGCAAAGGGCACCTATTTCATACCGCGATATACGATATATTAACCCATGTTTCCTTGCACGGCAGCTATCATCGCGGTCAAATTGCTTCGTTGATCAGACAAGGCGGAGGTACTCCCATAAATACGGAATACATTGCTTTTGTGAGACAATTGGAATAGCGGTTGGAGTAACCGGATATTTTTTGTTCGAAGAAATAGAAGTTGAATATCTTAATAGTTATCGTTAGTATAGAACAGTGATGTGAGTTTGGTATCGAGGTGACGGTCGTGATCTTATGGATTAATGGCGCATTTGGGGCGGGGAAGACACAGACAGCGCATGAGCTGCATCGAAGAACGGAAAACTCATACCTGTATGATCCGGAGAATGCGGGTTATTTCATAAGAAAAAACGTTCCTGCAGCGGTCCAAAAGGGTGATTTTCAAGATTATCCGATGTGGCGGGAAATAAATTACGCGATGCTGAAGTATCTCGATGAATCCTACGACGGGATGATCATTGCGCCGATGACCATTGTGAATCCGCAATATTTTGATGAAATTGTCGGACGCTTAAGGGAGGATGGAGTCGTTGTCCATCACTATGCCTTATGTGCATCGGAAGAGACGCTCATGAAGCGGCTTCGGGGCAGAGGCGAGCGAAAAAACTCGTGGGCGGAGCAGCAAATAAAGAGATGCGCGGCAGGTTTATCGGACGAGATTTTCCGGTATCATCTGGATACGGATAAAACGACCGTGCTGCAAAACGTGGAGCAAATCGCATCGATGTCGAATATCAGCTTATTGCCGGATCAAAGAGGCAAGTTCAAAAAAGCGTATGACCGCGTATTAACGCAGGTTAAACATATACGATTCTAATGATGGATGAACCAACTAGGAGGAACAGCATGTCTAACTTAATGGAAAACAAAGTAGTTGTCGTGATGGGCGTAGCGAATGAGCGCAGCATCGCATGGGGAGTGGCGAAGTCGCTTCATAACCAAGGAGCTAAGCTTATTTTCACTTACCGCAAGGAAAGATCTTTAGAGAAGCTGAAGAAGCTATTGGAGCAGCACCAAATAGAAGCTTTGCAGACGGTATCCTGTGACGTGCTCGATGATAGCAGCGTAACAGCAGCGTTTAACGAAATTCAGCAGGCGAATGGCGTTATTCACGGACTCGTGCACTCGGTTGCTTTTGCCGATAAGGACGAGCTTCAGGGTGAATATGTGGATACGACAAGAGAAGGGTATTTGCTGGCGCAAAACTCAAGCGCCTATTCCTTCGTAGCCGTTGCGCGCGAAGCGAAACGTTTGATGACAGAAGGCGGCAGTATCGTTACCCAAACCTATATTGGCGCTGAACGTGTTGTGAAAAACTATAATGTTATGGGCGTAGCGAAGGCCGCGCTCGAAGCAAGCGTGATGTATTTAGCTGAGGATTTGGGGAAATACGGCATTCGTGTCAACGCGGTATCCGCAGGTCCGATCCGCACGCTTGCCGCAAAAGGAGTATCAGGCTTTAACGATATTATGTCCACCATTGAAGAAAGAGCGCCGCTTCGCCGCAACATTGACCAGGAAGAGGTTGGCGATGCGACGATGTTCCTACTGAGCCAATTGTCCAGAGGAATCACGGGCGAAGTTCTCCATGTCGACTCCGGATATCATATTTTGGGCTTGTAAGCGACTGAGCTGGTTTTGATAAATGATTGGGGAAAGGCCGTCTATGAAGGAATAGACGGCCTTTTTATGATGCTATTTTCCTGCTGCTAACGCGGCTTCGATTTGTTTGTTTACTGCTTTAACGTCTATGCTCTTAACGGGCGTATCGGCAAGCTGGTATTTTGCTTTAAGCTTTAAGATGCGATAAACGCTCTGATCAAGCATATCCTTCGGAATATCTCCATCCCGCGCGCTTTGCTTAAGCGCCTTGAGAACCGATAATTGTATCGCATTGTCATGTCCGATCAGAATGATATCGCTGCCAGCCTGAATCGACCGGACTGCGGCCTGGCCGACATTAAAATGTTCCGTAATGCCGCCCATGGTCATATCGTCCGTAATGACGACGCCCTCGTACCCTAAGTCGTCACGGAGCATATCTTTAATTATTTTTTTGGAAATGGATGCCGGATATTTCTCATCGATTTTCGGGATCAATAAGTGAGCAACCATGATGGCATCCGCATTTTGCTTAATCGCCCTGACGAAGGGGAGCAGCTCGAATGCTTCGAGCTGTTGCCTGGTTTTGTTGACGACTGGCAGATCGAGATGCGAATCAACCGAAGTATCCCCGTGGCCAGGAAAATGCTTGACCACGGCTGCTACTTGCTTGGATTGTATCGCTTTCATCGTTTCCATTCCGTGCGAAATGACGGTATCAGGATCTGCCCCGAAGGAGCGATTGCCGATCACCGGGTTTTTGGGATTGCTATTAATATCAAGCACAGGGGCAAAATCCATGTTAAAGCCAAGCGCATGCACTTCTTCGCCAAGCGCCTCGCCGATTAGCTTCGTATAGGCTGCTTCATTTACCCGTCCCACATCTGCTGCGGGAGGCAGCTTTATAAATTGTTCAGGCATGCGGCTAACCTTGCCGCCTTCCTGATCCAGACTGAGCCAAAGCGGAGCGGTATTCGCTTCATTGGCAGCTTTCAGCTGATTAAGAAGCTTTAAGGTTTGGGCAGCGTCTGTCATATTATCTTTATATAAAATAAATCCGCCGATTCGATACTGCTCGATCATCTTTTTGGCATCATCTTGTATAGTAGTGCCTTCCAGGCCAACAAGCACCATTTGGCCAATTTTCTCATCCAGCGTCATAGCAGCTATTTGCTCTTTGATGGGATCAATGGTTTCTGTCGGTTCGGGTTCAACCGTCGGTTCCGTTGTTGGCTGCAAGCTTGGACTAACAATCGGCGCAGGTGAAGGAGCTTGATTGGTTGGTGCGTTAGCCTTGCTGCAGCTGGCGCAAATGATCAAAATTGAAAGGATGGCAACGATTTTTTTGGACATCAATTATTCCTCCTTTGTTGCAATATCCCCTTGAACGGTTCTTTGCATACCTTACAATGGTTTTTTATCCAGACGGCTTCCTGCTCCTTATAGTTGCAGATACGATTGTAAGGTCTCTCATAAGAGGAGTGGTAAAAACAACATATTGCTCATTTCTCCATCATAAACTGTATAGGTTACGAAAGCTATCGTTACCTTATCCAACCTATGAGGAGGAGAATGATGGACAATTCGCCTCGGAACCAAAGCAGCTACGGCCATGTCCCGCAGCCGATCAGAAAGAGTGATGGCGCAGGCGGCGTTGACCTGGGACCCCGGGATATTATGCGCGACAAAGAAAATCCGAACATGTTCGTGCCTCCGGTTACGGACTCTGGCTTGCTGCCTAACATGAAGTTTTCCTTTTCAGATGCGCATATGCAGTTAAATCAGGGCGGGTGGTCACGCGAGATCACCGTCCGTGATCTACCCATTGCCACTACACTTTCAGGCGTTAATATGAGCCTGACGGCTGGAGGCGTCCGCGAGCTGCATTGGCATCAACAGGCCGAATGGGCGTACATGCTGCTTGGCAATGCGCGCATTACCTCGGTCGATCAGGCAGGACGGAACTTTATCGCAGACGTCAGCGAGGGGGATCTTTGGTATTTCCCGCCAGGCATTCCCCATTCGATTCAAGGCTTGGAGGGCGGTTGTGAGTTTTTGCTTGTCTTTGATGACGGCAATTTCTCTGATCTGAACACGTTATCCATCTCGGATTGGTTTGCGCATACGCCGAAGGAAGTGCTGTCTACAAATTTTGGCGTGCCGGAGTCGGCTTTCGGCAATATTCCAACCGATCAGGTTTATATTTTTCAAGATGAGGTACCGGGCTCACTGGAGAGCCAGAAGGTACCATCACCCTATGGCACGATCCCGTTAAGCTTCACTCATCGTTTGCTGGCGCAGCCTCCATTCAAAACACCCGGAGGCAGCGTGCGAATTGTGGACTCCTCAAACTTTCCGATTTCGAAAACGGTAGCAGCGGCATTAGTCGAAATCGAGCCGGGAGGCATGCGGGAGCTGCACTGGCATCCGAACAATGACGAGTGGCAGTATTATCTCGCTGGCCAAGGCCGGATGACTGTATTTGCGGGAAATGGAGTTGCGCGCACCTTTGATTACCGAGCGGGCGACGTGGGGTATGTCCCGTTCGCGTTTGGACACTATATTCAAAACACGGGTGACCAGACATTATGGTTTTTGGAAATGTTCAAGAGCGATCGGTTCGTTGATGTATCTTTAAATCAATGGATGGCTTTAACGCCGCGCGAGCTGGTTGCGGATAATTTGATTGTCGGGCCGGAGCTGCTGGACGCGCTTCGCAAGGAGAAATGGCCGGTCGTGAGATATCCTGGCTTTGCCTATATACCGAAATAAGGCGACAAACAAAAAGAAGAATTTCCAGATTGCCGATCAGGCCAATCAGGAAATTCTTCTTTTTGTTATTTATTGAGGATGCTTTCTTCCAAGACGTCGTATTTGTTGCCATACACCTTAACGATATGATTTTCTCCCCAATTACAAAGGGAATCGAGTATGCTTTTCAAGCTTTGCCCGTATTCGCTGAGTTGATATTCTACCTTAGGGGGAACCTGATTATAGACGATTCGATTAATGATGCCGTCGTCCTCCAGCTCTCTAAGCTGCTGGGTAAGCATTTTTTGCGTAATATTCGGCATAAGCCGTTTTAAATCGCTCGTACGTTTCGTTCCATGGGTCAAATGACAGAGGATTACGCATTTCCATTTACCTCCGATCACTTCGAGCGTCGCTTCTACGGAAATATTGTATTTCTTTTTGCTCATGTTATTCTCTCCTATCTGAAGTTATAGGTACTTTTTAGTACCTATAGTACTTTTAAGTGCGTACTGGTCATTTCACCTTACATAAACGATAATAACATTCATCGGCCGATACAGCTACAACATTTTAATTGAACAACTGACCATACTTGAAAGAATAGGAGTGAAGGGGCATGGCTATAGAGAGAAAAAGAAGCACGCTTGCTTTGCTTGCATTAGCAGTCAGTGCCTTCGCAATCGGAACAACCGAATTTATAAGCGTCGGGCTGCTGCCGCTTATTTCGAAGGACTTGAATATATCAGTCACGACGGCAGGCTTGACCGTTACGTTATATGCGCTTGGCGTGACCTTTGGAGCGCCGATCCTGACTTCATTAACGACGAAAATACCGCGAAAAGCGTTGCTGCTATGGATAATGGTCGTTTTTATTATCGGTAACACGATTGCAGCAACTTCATCATCGGTCGAGATTCTGCTTATCGCTAGAATCATTTCAGCCTTGTCGCATGGGGTGTTCATGTCCATTGGCTCAACGATAGCAGCCGATGTTGTTCCGCCAAATCGGCGGGCAAGCGCAATTGCTATTATGTTCACAGGGCTAACCGTCGCGACGATCACCGGTGTTCCGATCGGCACGTTTATCGGACAGCAGCTCGGGTGGAGGGCTGCATTCATCGCAATCGTCATCGTGGGCGTCATCGCTTTTATCGCCAACAGTATTCTTGTGCCATCTGATTTGCGCAAAGGAGCACCCATTAAGATTTCGGAGCAGCTCAAGCTTTTTACAAACGGTCGGTTAGTGCTATTGTTTATCATTACGGCATTAGGATATGGCGGAACGTTTGCAGTCTTTACTTATTTAGCCCCTATGCTCCAAGAAATAACCGGCTTTAAAGCACAGCAAGTCACGATTATTTTGCTCGTATATGGTATCGCCATTGCGATAGGAAATGTTATTGGAGGCAAGCTTGCTAATAAAAATCCGCTTAGGGCATTATTCTATATGTTTGTCGTACAAGCTGTCGTGCTGTTCGTGCTTAGCTTCACGGCACCTTTTAAAATCGCGGCGCTGCTCACGATCATATTGATGGGATTGTTCCACTTCATGAATGTGGCAGGGCTCCAGGTTTATGTCGTAACGCTTGCCGAGCGGTTCATGCCAGGCGGTGTAGATGTCGCATCCGCGCTTAACATTGCTGCATTTAATGCCGGCATTGCTATTGGCGCCTACTTAGGCGGCGTCGTTACGGATTCAATTGGCCTGATCCATACCTCTTGGTTCGGCGGCATTATGGTCGTCGCTGCTGTCATCCTAACAGGCTGGAGCATGCGTTTGGAGCGCAAAGATAGCGGGAAAGAAGTTAATATCTAATCCTATAATTTATTGGAGGAATAATCATGATAAATCATTTACAAGCTACAACTACATTGCATAACGGAGTGAAAATGCCTTGGTTTGGATTAGGGGTATTTAAAGTAGAGGAAGGCGATGAGCTGGAAAATGCAGTTGCGTCAGCCATTAAGAATGGCTATCGCAGCATCGATACGGCCGCTATCTATGGCAATGAAGCGGGCGTAGGCAATGGCATTCAGCAAGGTTTGAAGCAGGCGTCGCTTAACCGCGAAGATTTGTTTGTTACCTCGAAAGTATGGAATGCCGATCTGGGTTATGGGTCGACATTAGCTGCTTATGAAGCGAGCTTATCGAAGCTTGGCTTACAATATCTTGATCTTTATCTGATCCACTGGCCTGTGGAAGGCAAGTTCAAGGAAGCGTGGCGCGCTCTTGAGACGTTGTACAAGCAAGGTCGAGTGAAAGCGATCGGCGTGAGCAATTTTCAAATTCATCACCTTGAAGAATTGATGAAGGACGCTGAAATCAAGCCTATGATCAATCAGGTGGAATATCACCCGCGCTTGACGCAGCTCGAATTGCGTAGCTTCTGCATGGAAAACGGCATTCAGTTTGAAGCGTGGTCTCCTCTTATGCAAGGGCAGCTGCTGGATAACCCGCTCCTAATGGAAATTGCTGAACGCTACAACAAATCCGTTGCACAAATCATTCTAAGATGGGATCTGCAAAACGGCGTCATCACCATTCCGAAATCGACGAAGGAAGCAAGAATTATTGCTAACGCCGAGGTGTTCGATTTTGAACTCTCTTCCGATGATATGGACCGGATCAGCGGGCTGAACGAAAATCTTCGAGTAGGGCCAGACCCGGACAACTTCGATTTCTAATAGCAAGAAGCAAAGCGACAAGACAAAGAGAAGCATTCTTTGTCTTTTTTGCTTTTTCATATGGTAAAATATAGCCTAGAAGATACAAATTGTTGGAGGTGCTGGGAAGTGGAGCAGGATGAAAGCAGCGAAGGCAGTCATTCATATGGCGAATTATTTGATCATATAAGAGCATTATGTTTATCCTTTCCAGGCACTGTCGAGCGAATGAGCCACGGTGCTCCTAGCTTTTTTGTCAATGAGAAAAAATCGTTTCTGCAATATCGCGTTAACCATCATAATGACGGCAAAATCGCACTATGGTGCGCTGCACCGCCTGACGTTCAAGCTCAGCTGATAGAATCGAATCCTGACCTCTATTTTCGGCCGGCTTATGTTGGGCATCTTGGCTGGATTGGCGTGAGGCTTGACCGTGATGCGGCGTGGGATGAGCTGGTAGGTGTCATACAAGAGGCATATTTGACCAAAGCGCCGAAGAAGCTCATTGCAACGCTGAAGGTTTAAAAGAGCCCAAATGATTCAACACTTTGATTTGCGGAGGTCATGGAATGGATAAAAAAAGCGGCAGCATTCATGAGACGCAGGCATCTAAGACTGATACGGGAAGAAACGGATCGTTTGATCCCCTTTTTGAGGATGCGCAAAGAATCGAAGGCGGGGGTCCCCCGCAAAAAGTCATTTGGCATACGTTACCCAAAGGGATTAGAGTTATCGGATATTTTTTTGCAGCTATAGTAGTTGCTATGGTTGTATTTGCACTAAGCACTAATTTCTTTTGACATTGTAAACCAATAGGAGCGCATGGCATGCTGAAATATAATATTTGCTTCGTCAAACGAGGCGATGAGATTCTATTGCTCAACCGGGAAAAGGCAAGCTGGATGGGCTGCTGGAATGGAATAGGCGGCAAGCTGGAGCCTATGGAATCTCCGCGGGCAGCGATGATTAGAGAGATAGAGGAAGAAACGGGAATTGAGGCATACGAGCTGTATTTCAAAGGTTTGGTGACGTGGACCGGCGAGGATTTTGATTTTGGCGGCATGTATGCCTATGTGGCAGAGGTGCCCGAAAGCTATGATTATGTAACGCCGCGCAAAACGGATGAGGGCATATTGGATTGGAAAAAAATCGAATGGATCATGAATGAGGATAACGTCGGCATCGTATCCAATATTCCGCGGACGCTTCCTTTTATGCTGAATGATGCTCATTGCTACAATCATCACTGCGTATATGAAAAGGGGCAATTGTTGAAGCTCATTCAAAGCCTCATTACGAGCGATATCGAGTCGAACGAAAAGGAAAGAGGGCAATATCTGCAAACGTATAGCGACTCATCGAAAATTTTGAATAGCTAAGGTTTTATGGCCGTTTGGGTTTGGGCTATGAGGTGCTGGAGAAGCATAAATTCCCGGATGCAACGGATCAATGATCTATCATGCGGAAATACGTTTCTTAGAAAGAGGAGAATGATTCCATTGATTAAAGCACTTGTATTTGACTTTGACGGATTGATCATCGATACCGAGACGCCTTCCTATCATGCGTTTCGACAAGTCTATCAGCAATACGGGGTAGAGCTTCCGGTTGCGCTATACGCCAAATGCGTAGGAACATCCTTGGACCATTTTAACCCCTATACCTATATTGCCGAATGCGTTGCGGACACGGTTGATTTGCAGCAATTCAAGGAGAAGTTTAAAGCAATCTATGCGGAGCTATTAAAGGAAGCAACGATTCGCCCTGGCGTGATTGCTTATTTGGAGGAAGCGAAGCGGCTCAACCTGAAGGTTGGACTCGCTTCCAGCTCGCATCTAAACTGGATTGAACCTTATTTGATTAAGCATCATCTGGCTGATTATTTCGATAGCTTCAGTACAGCAGATGAAGTGGCGAACGTGAAGCCTGACCCGGAGCTTTACTTGCTCTCATTGCAAAAGCTAGGCGTTGCAGCGGGCGAAGCGATCTCGTTCGAGGATTCGTTAAATGGTTTCCGGGCAGCGAAAGCGGCGGGCTTGAATACCGTTATCGTGCCAAATGAGCTGACGAAGGATTTTGAGTTCGCCGATTACGATCTATTGATTCCTTCCATGGCGGAAGTAGATTTAGCCGATTTGATAGACGTTTTAACAGGGAAATCGCAAGCGGCAAAATAGATTGGCTGATTTAGTTGATTTATAGATGCCTTTTAGGTTATTTTTCTTATAAAGATATTCGTCCATAGATCATACAGAATAGAGGAATCAAGTTGAAGTTTAGACCTTGTATCGATTTGCATGATGGGAAAGTGAAACAAATCGTCGGTGAGACGCTTAATACTGAAATTATAGAAAACTTCGTGTCCAAGCAGGATTCAGCCTATTATGCCGATCTGTTTAAAAAGGATGCGTTAACGGGCGGTCACGTCATTATGCTTGGCGGCGGGAATGAAGCGGCAGCTGTCAGCGCCCTGGAGCAGTATCCCGGCGGCTTGCAGATTGGCGGCGGCATCACTTCGGACAATGCATCGTTTTATTTGGAGAAGGGCGCATCACATATTATTGTAACGTCCTATATTTTCAAAGACGGTCAATTGAATGAACAGCATCTGGCGAAAATCGTGTCCGAGGTTGGCAAGGATCGTTTGGTCATTGATCTTAGCTGCAAGGAGAAGGACGGCAAATGGTTTGTCGTGACCAACCAATGGAAGCAGTTCAGCGACTTTGAAGTGAACAAACAAAATATAGCGTATCTTGAACAGTTTTGTGATGAGTTTCTCGTACACGCCGTAGACGTGGAAGGCAAGCAGCGCGGCATTCAGCAAAGTCTCGTAAGCGCGCTCGCCGACTGGGTAAGCATTCCAACCACTTATGCCGGTGGCGCAAGATCGATTGCCGATATGGATCAATTTAATGAGCTGTCAAACGGCAAGCTGGATATTACGATAGGCAGCGCGCTAGATATTTTTGGCGGCAATCTGTCCTACGATGAAGTGGTTGCTTACAGCAAGAAACTATAGTAAGGCATCCTGCTAGGAGACGTGCACTCCTTAAAGTAGACATTGGAAAAACCCATAGGGGAAACCGATGCTCCTTTAAGGAGTGCATTTTTTATGAGGCTGAAAGCGGGGATTTGAATTTAACAGGAATAGCTCCCGTTAATGATGTTAGCAGTAGCTTTAGTTCAAGGCTTATCTTGACCATGCTTAAGCCGCCATTTATACTTTACTTAAAAGAGGAAGCGGATTTTCAGGTGTTGTTTAACCATTTCGCCTTTTAGGTGGTGAACGAATTGGATGTTGAAGAATATTATTGCAGGCTGAGAAAAACGTTTGCTGACGTGCCGGAGAAAGAGAGTCTCTTTCTTTCGATGGACCGAATTTGCGACATATTGTCCTGCACGCGCAGAAATGTTCAAATCCTTTTGACAAAAATGATTGAAAAGGACTATGTCGAATGGAAGCCTGGGCGCGGGCGCGGCAATTTATCGCAAATCATTTTTCTTATCTCTTATCGGGATGTGGTCCTAGGCAAAGTAAAAGGACTGGTTGAGAAGGGACGAATTACCGAGGTTTGGAGTATGCTCGAGACGCTGCAGGACTCATCGGTGAAATCGGATATCATGGCGTGGCTAACCGAGTTGTTTGGTTTGAAGCGGGACGAAGGCGAGAAGGACATTCTGCGGTTTCCGTTCTATCGTCCGGTATTGCGGCTTGATCCTGCGTACGTTTGCCGACGGACGGAAACGCACTGGATTGAGCAGATTTTTAATACATTGGTGAAATATTCACAGCAGGATTGCAAGTTCCATCCGCAGCTTGCCCATTATTGGGAGACCAATGATGCAAAAACCAGTTGGACGTTTTTTTTGCGCAAAGGGGTTCGCTTTCACAATGGTAAGCTGTTGACCTCGCGGGATGTCGCGTACACCTTTAAGAGGCTTTTGACAAACTCGCCCTCAGAATGGATAACATCCATGATCAAGGAGATTCGCGAAACGGGGAAATACAGCATCACATTTGAACTCAAGGAGCCGAATGTACTATTTCTTCATTTTCTATGCACGGAGCGGTCGATGATTGTACCTGAAATGCTGGATGGCACGGAGTCAGAGGATATATTTGAACGAATGCCCATCGGAACAGGACCCTTCAAGATGATTCAAAACAATGAATCGATGCTTGTAGTCGAAGCGAACGAATATTATTTTGATGGCTGTCCTCATTTGGACCGCATCGAAATGTGGGTTTTTCCGAATTATGAGGATGACCATGGCATTCAGTTTTCTCAAGCGGATGAGCAGCTCGTCTATTTTGAAGCACAGGTCATGAAAACGTTAAGCCCGTCGCTAAGGCAAGTGGAGCAGGGCAGTACGATCCTTACGCTTAATGTGGCGAAAAATAACGTATTAAAGGACTTAAAGCTGCGGAAAGCGATTCACCACGGGATCAATCGGCAGCAAATGATCAATGATTTAGGCGGAATCAGGCATGAGCCATCAGCCGGCTTTACTTTGGCGGATTCAGCGCATTTATATGTTCAAGCCTATGACAAGGAATACGCCGAGGAACTCGTAAAGGAATCTTCATATAACGGAGAAACGTTAACGTTATATACGTATCAAATGCCGGCTAATGAACAAAGCGCCAAATGGATTAAGGAAGCATGCGGAAGCATTGGAATAGCAGTAGAGATCGTTGTTTTGCCTATAGATGAGCTTGCCGTGCCCGCTGTCGTTGCGCAAGCTGACATGATCCTAACCGGAGAGGTGCTTAGCATACAGCCTGATATTTCGCTTATCGAGATGTATATGTCTAAAGTCAGCTTTGTTACGAATCTGCAATCGCTGGCGAATCAGGCCTATATCCGTGAACAAATTATGTTGTGTTTGAGAAATGACAATTTGGATGTCCGTATGCAGCACTTGCTGTCCATTCAAGAAGAGCTTAAGCGCAGCTACAGCATGTTATTCCTGTACCATAGCATGCAGCAGGTTGGCCACAATCAAGCACTGCAAGGCATTTCGCTTAATGCTTGGGGCAAAATCGATTATAAGGACGTCTGGTTAAGGAAGTAGCTTCGATGCAAGCATCGGTTAGGAGGAGATCGATTGAACGATGAGCGCTTATCCGAGCTTTTTATCAATGAAATTAGTCTGCTGCAGGGGAGCAACCGTATTTCAAAAATAAATAAAGGATATTCCTATGACCAAAAGTTTATCGTAGAGAAGGATAATCAAACGTATTTGCTGCGAAGCTTTGCTTTGAATGAGCTATCCGCTAAGCAGGCTGAATTTGCTGCTATCCGTCAAATGCAAAACTACGATGTCTTATGCTCAAAACCTATAGAGATGGGGTCTTTGCCAAATTCAAATATCGGGTATATGCTCTTAACGTACATTGATGGTGATGAGGCAACGGACATCCTGCCAGCATACTCGCCTTCCATTCAGCAGGCAATCGGTTTGGAGGCTGGAAGAGAGCTGGCGAAGATGCATAAGCTGCTTGCGCCAGCAGCTATTGCGCCTTGGCATGAACGAAAGCTTGCGAAGCACAAACGGTACATAGAGCAATATTTGAACGGCGATGCGAGATTGAAGGGTGATACAGCGTTTTTGGCGTTCATTGACAGACATCTGCATCTGATGGAGGGAAGGCCAAACGTTTTTCAGCATGACGATTTCCATGTAGGCAATTTGATCGTGAAGAACGGCAAGCTGGCAGGCGTCATCGATTTTAACCGTTTAGACTGGGGAGATCCTGTTCATGAATTTTTGAAGGCAGGGATGTTCAGCAGTGAGGTTAGCATTCCGTTCACGATAGGTCAAATTAAAGGATATCATGTCGGTCAAGAGCCGGATGAGCAATTTTGGACGTTATATTCGCTTTATTTGGCAATGACCATCGTCTCCTCAATCGTCTGGATATTGCAAGTCAGACCTTCAGAGCTTGGGATTATGACGCAAAAGCTAGAGCGAGTGCTTGAGGATCATGACCATTTTAACAACATTATTCCACGGTGGTATTTGGAGGAGCGCAGCTATGAGACCGGATCATTATAAGCTAATGTACGAATTTGTAAAATGGGCGGGGGAGCAATCGCATATTGCAGGCATTGCTTTGGTTGGCCCTTGCGCGGATGACGAGAATGAAGAGGACTCGAATTTGAGCTTTCTCCTTATTTCAGATAAGAAGACGAAGACGCTGGAAGCGATCCTTCATCAATTTCCATTCGAACCGATCGAGCAAGCGACGAAGGAAGAGTGGGGACTGCTTACTTCTTTTCGAATCGAATATGCGAGCGGGATGGAAGTAGAGTATGGTGTCGCAGGCGAGGAGTGGCTGCGGCTGCCATTGGATCAAGAGATGGGCGATACGGTTATGAAAGGTTTTAAAGTGATTTGGGATAGGGAAGAGCTTTTCGTTCAAATCATAAGATATATAGAGACTCATCAATTTGAATGATATAAACAAACAATCTAATCGAGATAGCGGTATGGCGCTTGAGGTAACTGGCGGATCTGCTGCTGATGGAGCAGTTGGTTCGAGTAAACTATTCTTTTAAAATAATTAGGCGGCCTCTTTTGCGGAGGCCTTTTTATTTTTCAAGCAAAGGATTTAATAACCATGAATGAGCTTATGCTAGATGTAAGTTATCGTTTTATTTAGAAACGGACTATTCGGTAACTGCTGGAAGTTGTATAATCATGGAAATGAAGGGGGATTGGCTATGACGGATATAAAAGCGGTCATTTTTGATTTGGATAACACCCTATTAGATCGTACCCATACCTTTAAGTCGTTTGCTGCTTCGTTTCTAGGCCATTATTTCAGTCATTTGGAAGCGCATGAACAACTGCTAGCGCTCATTATTGAGCTTGATCAAGACGGCTACAAGGACAAACGGGAGCTTTTCCGAGAATTGCTGGAACAGCTGCCATGGGTGACAAAGCCAGAGCACCAAGAGCTAATGGAGTATTACAGCGTACACTATGTGCAAAATGCAGTCCTCTTCGATCAGGCACTTGATGTCATCCATCATACCAAAAGCAAATATAAAATCGGGCTCATCACGAATGGCCGGACCGAAATCCAATACGGGAAAATCGATCGACTAGGATTACGTGAGCATTTTGACTTTATCATCGTTTCTGAGGAAGCGGGAGTGAAAAAGCCGGATCGACGCATTTTTGAAGCGGCATGGACCGAGCTGAAGCTGAAGCCCGAGCAGTGCATTTATGTTGGCGATCATCCCGTAAATGATATTGAGGGAGCCTCTCTCGCAGGATTAGGCACGATATGGGTTCAGGTGAACCAGCCTTGGCGCGAGGATTTGACGGCAACGCCGCTTCACAAGATTAATAGATTAAACGAATTGCTAGCAATCATCTAAGAAGAAAGAAGGATTTATATGGACGAAAGGTATCCGATTGGTACATTCCATGCGCCAGGCGAGATTTCATCGCTGCAGAGAGAGGCATGGATACAAGAAATCGAACGGCTGCCGAGCCGTCTCCGCAGCAGCGTTGAAGGTCTAAATGAGCAGGAACTAAATACCCCTTACCGGGAGGGCGGCTGGAGAATCAAACAAGTTGTACACCATGTTGCGGATAGTCACATGAACAGCTACATCCGATTTAAGCTCGCATTGACGGAGGAAACGCCAACGATTAAACCCTATTACGAGGAGCGCTGGGCGGAGCTTGGCGATACGGTTAATGCGGACATCGAGCTTTCTTTAGCGCTAATTGACCATCTGCACAAAAGATGGGCTATTTTATTAAGGTCGCTAACGGATTCGGATTATAAAAAGCTGTTTTTTCATCCGGGCTCAAAGGAAACGTATGCGCTGGATTACACGCTTGGCAGTTATGCATGGCATGGCAATCACCATGTTGCTCATATTATGGCATTCCGAAATAAAGGGATGAAAGTCATGGAGGGCAACGATGATTCGATATCAGGAAGGTAAAGTTGTGTCAGCGGCTGACCTATCCACTGTTTTTGCAAACTCGGGCATAAAACGTCCCTATCAAGATTTAGAGCGGATGCAAAAAATGATCGACCATGCAGATGTCATCATCAGCGCTTGGGATGGCGATAAATTAGTCGGCATAGCTCGTGCCATCACCGATTACGCCTATTGCTGTTATCTTTCGGATCTGGCTGTCGACAAGGCCTATCAACGAAATGGCATCGGGAAGCAGCTGGTCGAACGGTTAAGAGAGTCATTAGGTGCGGAAGTATCGCTCGTATTGCTCTCTTCCCCTATTGCTGTCGACTATTATCCGCGTATCGGATTTACGCATTCCGATAAGTGTTACGTCATCGCTAGAGAGAAATAATGAGGCATTACAATAAGGGGGTTACCTATGTTTGTATCAGGCCTTGCTACTAATCAAGACGTTAATATTCATTATTTGGATACGTTGCGAGAGGCGGATCATCGGCTTACGCCGATCGTAATTTGTCCCGGTTTATCGGAAGCAGCGGAAGAGTATGAGGATTTGTTATCCTATCTGCTGCCGCGAAGAGCGATTGTTCTCTCATTTCGCGGAAGAGGAAGAAGCGATACGCCGCGTGCCAAATATGATCTGGAGGATCACGTATCTGATTTGTCTGCCGTTATTCAAGAGACGGCAATCGGATCCTTTCATTTGTTTGGCAACTCCCGCGGTGTATCCTATGCGCTGGGGTATGCTCAAAAAAATGCCAAGCAGATCAAATCTTTAATTGTGGAAGACTACCCAGCCGAGCATAAGCAGATGACTGCTGAGTGGGCAGATGATTATATTAATCAGTATTTGATTCCTACAGGCCGGAACAAGCTCATAAGGCAGCAGGCTGTAAAAGGGATCCAACGGGATTCGACGCCGATCAAGCTCGATGGGAAGCTTGAGCTTCCTGCTTTGGTTATAAGAGGACTTCTTGAAGGATCATTGCTTAGCGAAGCGGATGTATTGCAATACGGTGACATGTTCACGACTGTTAAGGTCGAGGCGTTTGCTGATTCCGGACATAACATTCGCAATATGGAGCGAGATAAGCTCTATTTGACCATAAAGCAATTTTTGGATGAGCAAGAGGGCTAAGGAGAGGAGGCGTATTTTGAAAGCATTCCTGGTAACGGGCACTTCACGTGGTTTAGGCCTTGAAATTTGTAAGCAGCTCATTAAGCCAAGCCATATTATCTTCTCCATATCGAGGACTAATAATGAACGACTATCGGAGCTTGCGGCTGAGCAAGGCTGCAAATTTCATTTTATGAAATATGATTTGCAAAACGTTCAGGGCATTTCTCCTCTTATGGAGGAAATGCTTGAGCTGGTGGATCACTCCGAATTAGAATCGCTTACATTAATTAATAATGCTGCCCAAGTTTCGCCTCTTGGCGCAATCGATTGCTGCTCCCCTGAAGAAACGATTCGAAATGTGCAAATCAACCTGTTAGCTCCTATGCTGCTCACTCAGTCTTTAATTAAGCAAACGGATCACCTCGAATTAAAAAGAATAATTGTCAATGTCTCTTCTGGCTCGGCAAATTATGCAGCAGCCGGTATGAGCGCCTACTGCGCATCGAAAGCAGCATTAAATATGTTCACTTCATGCGTACAGCTTGAAGAGCATCGAGCCGTTACGGTCTATAAGGTCGATCCCGGTATGGTGGATACGGAAATGCAGGCAGAAGCGCGTCAAGTAGAGGGGCAGCCTGTTTTTGACTATTTTCGGCAGGCGAAAGAAGCGGGTTTATTAAAGACTGCCGAGAGCGTTGCGAAAAAAATAGTGAAAAGAGTCTTATCATCTTAGACGGGGATTTTAAGCAAGGGCTGCGGCTTGGACCCGCGGCTTTTTTTCACTAGCCTGACAATATCGGAAAAGTGGAGGACGATATGGATAAAATAACGGTTCAGTTATGTGATCTGGACACAAAAGCGATCATTAACAATATGTATCCGCTTTATCTGCATGACTTGTCGGGCATTAGGAATGTTTTGCCTAATAAATTTGGCGTGTTTGAGGAAAGTGACGACTATAAAACGCTTCAAGACCAAATTGCGGTGTTTGATATTTGGTGGGAAAAAGAGGGCGTTCTGTTTCCGTTTTTGATCAGGGTGAACGATGTGCCTGCTGGATTTGCGTTAATTGCAACGCCGCCTTATGTGTACGGCGACTCGAATTATTTGGTAAATGAATATTTTATATTGCGCCCCTTTCGCGGTAAAGGAGTTGGCGAGCATGCTGCAATCGAAATTTTCAAACGATTCCTAGGGAAATGGATGCTCTACACGACGGGAACGGAGAAGAATAGAAATGCGATTGCATTTTGGAGAAAAACGTTGCTCCGGTATACCGACAATCAATTCACCGAAGAAGATAAGGAGCTGGGCGACGTAGGACTTTGCAAGGTTTTTACTTTTTCAAGTAAGGCAATGGATTAATACTTTTACGATTCATGCTGAGCGTGGGAGGAAGTTTATTGGCGAGCAAAACACCTAAAAAGATTCATATTATTGGCTCTGTTGGGAGTGGAAAGTCAACGCTAGCTAAGCAATTATCAGTAAAACTCAGTATTCCATATTATGAACTGGACAATGTGGTATGGAGAAGGACGGAAAATGGAGACGTAAGAAATAGTAGCGAAGCAAGAGATGCGCAGTTAAATGGCATTATTGCCTCTGCTGAGTGGATAACGGAGGGCGTGCATTATAAATGGACCTCATCGTGTTTTGAACATGCCGAATTGATCATCTATCTCGACACGGCGATGTGGATTAGAAATTATAGAATATTAAAAAGGTTTATCGTACAAAAGCTTGGATTTGAAAAAGGGAATTACGAACAATCCTTTGATATGCTTAAGAAGATGTACATTTGGAACTACGGCTATCAGAAGCGGGATAGGCCAGTCATTTTTGATCTATTAGAACCGTACCAGAGTAAGCTATTGGTGCTGAAAGATAACGATAAAGTGGATCAATATGTGGATTTGGGTAATGAACAAATGAAGGCTGCCGGCGTGTAACGGTGGTGTTCCTTTCATCCCAAACCACCAACTAAATCAGCTAAACTTCCAAATTCAGCACGATTTGCTCCATCATTAAACGCACCAGAAGGGTTATTTTTTAATTCTTCCAGTCTTAATCGTTCTCTTTTTTCTTCAGGTGTTTCTTTTCTGGAATCCATCTAACCGCCCCCTAATAAAAGCTTACCTTAAACACACTACGAGCAACCTTATTTTCATTCATAATCAATGATATCCAGAAGCAATGGTATCCAAGGAATTAAATCACGCCAAATATGGAGTTAGTATTCCGATGGGATGCGGATAGGACTGATACGATGTTATCCGGCATGCCTGCTTCCTTTTGTGTGATTGCCTACTTGCTGCTGATAGCTGGATTTGCCATCATGATGGCCTCTGTCGCTTTTGAAAGCGCAGGAAGGAACTCAAGCACTTTTTTGCTGCGGTTTATTAGAGCATGGGGAGCATGGATGCCGATGTCTGCGATAACGGCTTTAAAGGCCGGAGTAAGTGATTCCTGCAGCTCCGGACTCGCGTCTGCGGCTAAAATGGTATGGCAACGAGCAAATGTCGCAACGATCCAAAAGATCGCTTCACGGTGAAGGCCGGCTCGAATGAGCTCATGGCTGCCGTCAATGGCGACCTTCCTTGCTTCTGCGGTAATGTCGCTGCTAAAGAAAAAGGGAGTTTTAGCAACTGCTGCTGCAGCATCGAAAGTCCGAGCAAGCTCGCCCAGATGATACTCGACTAGCTCCGGAGTCAGATGAGAGCAACCTAGCAGCTCTAACAGCTCTTCGTAAAGATTGGAAAATCCATATTCCAAAAGCACTTCGCGGGCAGCAACATAGCGCAGCCGCACAGTAGGATTCCGAAGCGCAGCCACTAGAATCATATGCGTAGTAACGCCGGTTGGAAATAGCCATGACGTTACTTGATCGTGCAACGGGGCGGAGTTGTTAATGGCAAGCAGCCCGTTTTCGATTTTTTGCCGAGCATTTTCACATCGACGGCGTACCCACTCCAGCTCAGAAAAATGGCGCGATACTTCACTTTGTAAACGACCCAGCTGTTTGGTGGGGTCAGCAATAATGGTGTTCATGCGGAAGCTTCCAGCCAAATGATAGGAGGTCAAAACTTCCCGGGCTGAGGATAGCTGACTCCATGTCATGTAAGTTACCTCTATTAAAGCACCATGGAATTCAAACTTACCGAGCTTGACAGGAGGCTCACGATGGGATGTGACAATGACGATATCGACATCCGACGCAGCCGGCATTTCCATATCATCTGGCATTGTAATAGTGGAACCGCTGAAATAAGCACCCATAAAATCAGGATGAAGGCTTGCATGTTCCATCACCCACAAAGCGGCTGCGGCCCGAGCATCTGCGACTTTCATATGAGTAAGACTCCTTTATCATAATGAATTGATAAATAAACATAATTGCCGATTCAACTTTATCCTTTAATCATACATCAAATTTGTTTAAAAATGGAATCATAAGAAATCATTATTATACGATTTCGTAGCCTATCAATGAATGAATCTATGCTTGCAACCTTCTGCGTTGAAGTTTCGTTTGGATCAAAGTAGGGTAATTTATTGAATAAAAGCAAACATCACAACTTTAGGTCAGGAGGACAAAGATAATGAACACAATTAAACTTAAGTGTGGACTTTTAGCAGCAGCGCTAGCAATTGGACTTACGTCGGCAGTTCCATTTACCCAGGCGGCGGCAGGGTCTACAGCAAAGGATCTATTCAGCGGGACTCCGGCAGGTGATTCGACATTCCATTTTAGCGATATTCAGTTTCTTAGCGGAACAACCGGACGGGCCGCAGGCAATGGATTCCTGATCGGAACCTCCGATGCAGGCGGTTCTTGGCAGTCTATTTATAAGGGAACATGGCAGTTTACTCAGCTTGACTTTATATCGAATACGACTGGCTTTGCTTTAGCGAAATCTTCAGCTGCCGGAACGAATGCACTGGTATATACGACGAATGGGGGGAGCACCTTCACGAAAATTCCAACAGGTGCACTCGCCCTTGAACGCATTCATTTTACGGATGCAAAAAACGGCTTCGGATATACACGGGCTTTTGCCTATAAAACGGCGGACGGCGGGAAAACGTGGACTAAAATTACGACTCCGGCAAATACTCGTTATGCGGAATTTACCGACGTGAAGCATGGTTGGGTGCTTACCTTAATACCGGGCTTCGGTTATAAGTTATCTAAAACAACAGATGGCGGAGCGACTTGGGCGACCAAGCTGGACGTCAAATCAGATGAGATTATCGGCGGTGAAATCTACACGAGCGGCAGCCAAATTTGGGCTGAGTTTTATGGCGGAGCGGGTATGTCCCAGCAGTCGTACTCCCTTTATGCATCCTCTGACAATGGATCAAGCTGGAAAAAAGTGATCAGCCAAAGCACGGCTGGAGGCGGACCGGCTCCCGGCGGCGCTGTCGGCATTGTGAAGGAAGGACCGGCTTCCCCTGGCGGCCATCCAAGCAACCTAGAACTGGTTGACGGCGCAGCGATTCTCGGAGGTTACTCGCCAGCGGGTGAAGTTATTGGAGTTGGCCGTTCATTAGATGCAGGAAAGTCGTGGAGCAATCTCAAAACCATTAAAGGTTTCCAGAGCGTTATTTCGTTCACAAGCAAGGATATCGGATGGATGGCTGATACAAGCTCGCTAAGTCCTGCAGTGTACAGAACAACGGATGGCGGTAAATCATGGTCCAAAAAAATCAGTATTCCAAGCGGAAGCAATTAAACGGCGATTGTGGTTCGGCAAAGTCATAGAGATGAATTAGACTGGTACCAGTAGGGTGCCAGTCTTTTTTTATGTTAAAACGTGCTAGAAAACTAAGGCTTAGATAATGATTTTAAATATTCGTTGACAGGAATATTCCTCAGATGGTATATTGAGTACAAGAAAAAGAAAAACAAACGAAATGAGGTGAGCAGATATGAATGGATATGGAAATCGTGGTCTTGCAATCTCCGTTACAAAGTCTAATTCATTCATTAAAGGAAAATCTGCATCATGAACGCATCGACATTTAGCGCACTAGCCGAGCCCAATCGTTTACGGATTGTGGAGCTTTTGCAAGGCGGTCCTCTAACCGTCGGTGAGATCGCCAATCGACTTCAAATCCGCCAGCCGCAAGCCTCAAAGCATTTAAAAGTTTTGCTCGACGCCGGACTAGTCGACGTTCAGGCTGACGCTAATCGGCGGAATTACAAACTTCGAATGGAGCCGTTCAAAGCATTAGATGAATGGCTTGAGAGCTACCGAAGCACTTGGGATGATCGGTTCGACAACTTGCATCATTACTTGCAGAAGCTGCAATTTGAAAAATCAACTAAAAATAATAACTAAATCTTAGGAGGAGTTTATAATGACAAACAAAATGATATCCAGAGTAGAGGGCCAAGAACTTATTTTAGAGCGTGTTTTCAATGCACCGCGCGAGCTTGTATTTAAAGCGTTCTCGGAGGCCGAGCATTTAAAGCATTGGTGGGGGCCTCGCGGTTGGACACTTACGGTTTGCAATGTTGATTTTCGTCCGGGCGGGGTATGGCATTACTGCATGAAGTGTCAGGATAAAAACCAAGGGGATTTTTACGGAGTCGAATCATGGGGCAAAGCCATCTACCAGGACATTGTTAAAAATGAAAAAATCGAATTAGTCGACTTTTTCTCAGATGCCGAAGGAAATGAATTGGAGGGAATGCCTTCCTCGCAGGTTACCATTACTTTCCTTGAACATGAGGGCAAAACAAAGCTTATTAACGTAGGCAGATACGCTTCCGCAGAAGCGCTCCAAGCCGTTATGGATATGGGAATGGAGCAAGGCATTTCTGAAACCTACGATCGCTTCGAGGAGCATTTACAATCGCTGCAATAAGAACATTCAACATAAAAGAGACTGCCCACGGGCAGTCTTTTCTTCTGTCTTAAGCTATAGATTAAGTGGAATAATAAAGCTCGCATTTACTCCGTATGGTTGTTTTTTTCATGGTTATTAGCTTTTTTGTGATCAGAATAGCTTTTGATTTTTACATTCATTGTATCATTTGGTTTATCATATGTGTTTTGTTTGTTAAAATTAGCAAGTAAAGAAAGAGGAGGCTATAAACTTGGCGAGGGTGAAGCTTGGACGGCCGAGGTGCGTGTTGAACAAACGATAGGAGAAGAAAAGTATGAGATTAAGCTTAAATACAAAGGAAATCACATAGCGGATATCGAAACCTTTAGTTATTTTGTGGAAGAAAAAATAACGATGTTTTAAACTTTAGCGCGGAGAAAGCTTCATTAGACAAAGAAGGCATATACTATAACAAATTGCTCATTGAAAATAGCCCATCTTCCCGGGCAGATGCAGAGTTAGTCATTAAATTAATAGGGAACGATACAAGTGAAAGCATAATTTTAATCGGTAAGTGATCGGCATCCATTTGAAAAAGCCGAGGAACAAGCCTTTGACTGCTCATTCCTCGGCTTTTTTACAGTTCAACTTATTGCGCAATCTGCTAAAATGAATACAGGACTTGGAAACTTAGTTAAGGATAACCTTTACTTGAGAAGATACTACTCCGCCCTTCACCGTTTGAACAATATACCAGTATTGTTTTGTTGGATCTACAGAAGTCGTGTCATAGTGAGAGGTAGTTCCTTTCGTTAAATCCTTTTTGTACACTTGGACCAAATTCGTTCTGTTTAGTTTAATAACCTTAATGGAATCATAGTCGGTCGTGGGATTCGTCCACGCAATGATGACCGGGGAAGTGCTCGTGAAATGAAGGTTGGTGACCGGGTCCGGCGCAGCTGCTGAAGTGATCGGCACTATCGAAAACAATAAAATGAAGCTTAAAACCATAATCCGGATCATGGAGCGTTCAGGCCATGTTCTCAACAAAGACATCATAATTCCTCCTTTAATATGGAAAAGATGAAACATATTTTACCGAAACCGATTGCTCCTCCTTTTCTTGGTCGTCAAGATAGACTTGTCTATCTGTTACTATAGTAACATCTTTATGTTAATAATGGTTAAATTTTCTTGTTTTTCTAACGGCAAGATTATGAATGATTTTACATAAGGAGTGTGGTTATTTGCTCGTTTTTATAACGTTATTCGTTCCATTACTGGGTACGTTGTGGTTTGCGAGTGTGATAATGCTTCTAAAAAATCTGAAAAATAATAAAAGCATCCAAAGATCATTCATTGTAAGCTTATTCCTAACCTTTATTTTTATATTTTCAGCAATGTTCGCAATCATGGCGATCGTGCAATTCCATGATCGCTTCCGATGAATGTGTTAAGAGAACAAAAAAATGTAATAGGTCTGCCGTTGCCAAATGAAACATGTTTAGTCATGGATGATGTTTTGCCGCGGCTTGAATTAATAACGGGCTCATTTGTATTAGCTTTTCAAGAAGACCAATTGTTGTTAACGAATTTGGCAGAAAGAGGATGGGACATTCCAGGCGGGCATGTTGAGGCTGGTGAAACGCCAATCGAAGCGATGAAAAGAGAGCTATACGAAGAAACCCGGGTTTTGGTCGAGTCTCCCCAGCTTCTTGGTTATGAACGCATCCGATTATTTACAAAGCCTAACAACTACAAGTATCCGTATCCAGATAGCTATATGTTATTTTATTGTGCGAAAATCATTCAGCTTGATCCTTTTGAAAGCACGATTGAAAGCAAAGGAAGAGGTTTATTTAAGCCAGAAGAAGCGTATAAGATCCCTTGGGTACAAGGAAACTCATTTTTTTACGAAGAGGCACGAAGACGCGTAATGGGAGGTTAACATGAAGATCCGTATGGGAACGATTGAAGATGTAACGAGTATCGCTCAAGTTCACGTTGCGAGTTGGCAGACCACCTACAAGGGAATCATCTCGGATGATTATTTGAACAATCTAAGCGTGGAGAGTCGTTTGAATAACTGGATTGGGGTATTTCAAAATCCGAAGCCGGATCATGCAGTGATTGTAGTCGAAAATGACGATGGAGCGATAGTCGGCTTTACACACGGCGGAAAATGCAGAAGCGAGCAATACAACTTTGACAGTGAAGTTTATTCGATATACTTGCTCAAAGAATACCAAGGACAAGGTTATGGAAAAGTTTTATTTTCCACATTGATCAATCATTTGAAGCTGCACAACTATCATTCGTGTATGTTATGGGTATTAGCTGATAATTCGGCGAAAGCCTTCTATTCCAGTTTGGGAGGCAAGATTTTTGCTGAGAAGGATATCCAAATCGGCAATGACATATTGAAGGAATTAGCTTTTGGCTGGGATGAGCTAGTTTAATTATATTGAGGCAGCCATTGCCCGCTAAGTACACTCGGCTGCGGCCAATACATTCAGGCGCTGTACCTACGCAACTTTACTTCACTGGCAATCGCTGATTTCCTACTCGGAAGCATCTCTCCCGATGCGATTCATCCCACGTCATTAGCGAACTTCTCCGCCAGCATACCGTATGCCGGGATTTCAAAAGCAAAATCTCTTATGAACAGATTGAAAATGAGCGCGGCTTATACAATATGGACACGGATTATGGCTGAGGAGGCTGCACTGGTTTAACGATACGACGAAAGAACCCCGCATAGAACCGTCTTATCTAACTGAGGAATTTGTTCGGCAGTTTGTGGAGGATACTTCTCGTTGGCTAATCCGGTTATTTGAGAAAGCTGAATATTAAAGCCGAGTTCCCTCGTGATTATGTAATGTGGTGTAATTTATTAAACCGCCATTGACAATGAAAATGATAATTGTTATCATTAGTTGTCTTTGAGGTGGATGAGATTCACTTCAACAAAAAAACAGTCATACAGGGGGAACTATCGTGTTTATGCGCAATAAGAAAAAATTCATACTGGTAATAATGAGTCTGATGGTGATGTCGCTTTGGCTTGCTGCTTGTGGAAGCAACAGTAACAACGAACCTGCTGCAACTGAGGCGCCGACTGCTACAGAAGCATCTACCGAGCATAAATTAAAGGATGCGCTTGGAAACGAAGTAACGATTCCTGCAAACCCGCAGCGTATCCTTGCTTCTTATTTGGAAGATCATCTAGTTGCTTTGGGTGTTAAGCCGGTTGCACAGTGGTCCGTACAAAACGGAACACAAGATTATTTGAAAGATTCGCTTGAAGGCATTCCAACGATTGCTTATGATCTTCCGTTTGAAGCGGTGACTAGCTTTAACCCTGATCTAATTATTATGGGTGGAAATAGTGCGGTTGAGGGCGATAAATATGCACAATACTCGAAGATCGCTCCTACTTACACGCTGGGCGATGAAATCAACGCTGACTGGCGCAAATCGCTTTTAAAAGTAGGCGAAGTTCTAGGAAAGAGCGATGAGGCTCAAAAAGTACTCGATGCCTATGAATTGAAAGCAAAGGAAGCAAAAGAAAAACTACAAGGCGTAGCAAAAGGCGAATCTGCAACAGCGATTTGGCTGGTTCAAAAAAGCTTCTTCGTCGTTAGCGACAAATTGTCAAGCGGCTCTGTCCTCTACAATGACCTCGGCCTTGCTGTACCAGAAGTCGTGAAAGAAATTTCTGCTGTGGGAACAGGCAACTGGAACGCCATTTCTCTTGAGAAGCTGGCTGAGATGGACGCGGATCATATTTTCCTCATCAACAGTGATATTGACTCCGGCTCGGAGGCATTGAAGGATCCGATCTGGCAAGCGATTCCTGCAGTTAAAAACGGCAAGGTTTACGAATTCCCAAATACGACGGCTTGGTTATATTCAGGTGCCATTGCTAACTCGCAAATTATCGATGACGTGCTTAAGAGTGTCGTAAAATAATAGTGTAAAGATGAACAAAGGGCTGTATCTGGATGCGATGATCGCAAAAGGGTATCGTCCTTTTTCCTTTCCGCAGCCTTCCGTGCCGCCAGAAATGGATGTATAATCAGATGGATATAACACTGGAGAGGGATGTGAGAAACGATGACTTTTCATATGAAGCGTACGGTGCCGATCCTTCGTTTTTTTGATGAATCGAAAGCAAAAGAGTTTTATTTCGATTTTTTAGAATTCAAATGTGATTGGGAGCATCGCTTTGATCCAGACGCACCACTTTATATGCAAATATCGAACGGCGACTGCATCATCCATTTATCCGAGCATTACGGTGATTGTTCGCCAGGCTCCGCCGTACGCATACAGGTAGAGAATGCCAAAGGATTGCAGCAGCACTTGCTAAGTAAAAAATATAAATTCGCACGGCCGGGCTTTGATGACGAATGGAACCAAGTGAGCATCACCGATCCGTCCGGCAATCGTCTCCATTTTTATACAGATATATAAAGGAGCAACTAGATATGGGATTCATTTCATTCTTTTTGCGAAAATATTTTATGGAAAAACCGCCCATCCTCATTGATTCCCATGAGGCTGCGGCGTATGAGCGTCTGCTCGCGCAGACAAACCCGGAAGCGGGAGCGATCGAGTACGACTGCCCTTATCCTAAGTATAGGTTCATCGCCTATATGACTGAGCATAAAGCTATGCTCGTTCATGGTTCCAACCATACTGCGATCGACCGATTTGAAACGAGGCGCCAGACGCTTTATAACGGTAAATATGTGGAAGCTGTATTTGCTACATCGGATGCTATTTGGCCGATCTTTTATGCGGTGTTTAATCGGAGCAAGCTGCATGGGAATTTTCGCAACGGATGCATTCGGGTCAAAAAGAACGTGAATCGCTTCTATTTTTTCTCGCTGACTGAAGCGACGATGAATAATTCCCCTTGGACAAGCGGAACGGTATATTTTCTGCCAAAGGAATCGTTTGCCAGATCAAGTAGCGGCTTCGTATATTTTGACGAATGGATAAGTAGAGAGACGGTTGCGCCTCGTTATAAACTAGCGGTATCGGCAGAAGACTTTCCTTTCATAGAAGAGGTGTCTAGTCATCGCAGCGAGGAATCGATTATGAAAACTTGGCTGCTCTATAAACGGAGAATCAGAGAAAAGCTTGCGTCGAGGCAGGATTGACAAGGTTAAATGGAGTGCGGGGGGGCAAATCAATTGGATCAAATGACGATGAATAGCGCTAGGGAAGTGGCGATAGCCGCGGCGTATGAAGCGGGACGGCTCACACGTGAGCGATTTGGCGATCTGGATCATTATGAGGAGAAGGATGATCACGGCGATATCGTAACGGAAGTGGATCATTTGGCTGAAGCTGTTATTTTGAATAAAATTAGGCGCGTATTCCCAGGTCATAAGATTCGTTCAGAGGAATTTGGCGAAAATGACGTTCAAAGCGAGTGGATGTGGCTGGTTGATCCGCTTGATGGAACAAATAATTTTGCGATTGGGCTGCCCTTGTTTGGCATATCGATAACGCTTATTTATGAGACAAAACCTGTGCTAGCGGTTATCTACGAGCCGATGACGGACCGATTATATGTTTCAAGCGAGAATGAAGGCACTTCATGCAATACGAAGCCGGTTCGTATGGGCGAAGCAAAAGCCTTTAAGAAAGCTAGAGTAGGCTGGATTCAGGGGCATGCGGTTCAAAATGAACCTCAAGCGGTAAAGCTTAGGCATTACATAGACGTAAGTACGAAAAGAATGATGCGGCTTTGGGCGCCAACGCTGCAATGGACGATGTTGGCCAGAGGCGATTTGGACGCGATTATCGTATATAACTCGGAAGGCGAGGATTTGTATTCAGGCCTCCTTATGGCGAAGGAAGCGGGAGGCATTATCGTTGATTTTTACGGCAAACCATTTGCTGGCATGAATGGACAGCCATATTTGATCGCATGCCATCCCGAGCATCAGAATTATTTTATAAACCTTGTCAAAGAAGGCTTACTATAGTTTAGGACCGTTATGCGGTAGACAAAAAGAGTGGTGAATGGTTTGGTAGAAGTAACGACGAGCATCATGATTAAGGCACCGATTGAACGCTGCTTTGATCTGGCGCGCGACATTGACGTCCATACGAGAACGGTTTGGAAGCATACGCGCGAGCAGGCGGTAGCAGGAGTCACGACAGGCTGTATCGGGGCGGGTGAGCTGGTTACGTTTGAAGCGACGCACTTTGGGATAAGACAACGGCTTACTTCGAAAATAACGGATTTTAACGCTCCCTATTTATTTGTTGATGAAACGCAAAAAGGCGCATTCAAGTACTTGAGGCATGTTCACATGTTTGAGAGGCACGGAGAAGGCACGCTCATGACAGATACGCTGCGGTTCGAGGCTCCGCTTGGATGGTTAGGGTGGATCGCCGAGCGGCTCGTTTTGAAGTCTTATATGACTAAGTTTTTGGAGCATCGGAACGAACAGTTAAAGCTACTAGCTGAAGCTTAGCTTGCAATGGACTTCTTTTCCTATCTCTATTTTTTTCAATAAGCTTGGTTTTTGCCTCATGAATTGATTACAATGAACGTTAGTAGAAGGAGGAGTTATGAGATGTCGAACATAAACAGAATGCTGCTTGACGTAGATACAGGCATTGATGACGCCTTAGCCATTTTATACGCCCTGTTGTCTCCTGAGATCAAAGTAGAGGGAATTACGACGGGATTCGGGAACATTGACGTGGAACAAGCGACTGAAAATACGCTGCGCGTCATTCAAGTCGCCAATTGTGGCTATGAAGTTCCGGTAGCCAAAGGTGCTTCAGGCCCACTTAGCCGTGTATTCCCAGGAGCCGTACACCATATCCATGGTCATAACGGAATAGGTGATGCGGTTTTGCCGGCATCTCCTCAGCAGCTATTAGAGGAAACGGCGGCGCAGTTCATCGTTCGAAAAGTGAATGAAAGCCCCGGTGAGCTTACTTTAGTTACCGTTGGCCGGCAAACGAACTTGGCACTCGCTTTGCAGCTTGATCCGTCGATTGAAAACAAATTCAAGAAGGTCGTTATTATGGGAGGCAGCGTATTCGTGCCAGGCAACATTACGCCCGTAAGCGAAGCTAATTTTTATGGCGATCCGGAAGCCGCTGCACTCGTATTTGAATCGAAGCTTCCGATTACGATAGTTGGTCTTGATGTGACCCAGCAGACAAGGCTAACGAAGAAGCATATGGCCTATTTGTCACGCGAGATTGCCGAAGATAAGCAAGAGATATTAGATTTTCTAAATGTCGCATTAGAGCCATACTTTGATTTCTATGCATTCTCCAATCATTTTGACGGCGAATGCGCGATGCATGACCCGTTAGCTGTCATTGTAGCTATTAACCCGTCACTCGTGCGTATCGAATCGATGAACGCGGTAATCGACTGCGGAACAGGTTATACGGCAGGGATGATCATTACTGACCGTAGAGTGCGCTCAACCGTCGGCCGCCCAGTTGATTTCTGCTTAGAGGTAGATCGGGAGAAAGCCATCGCGCAGCTATTATCCGTTTTTACTAAAGGGGAACAATAGTCGATGGAACAAAGGTATTCACGCGAATCCAAATGCTACAAAACGGCAAGGGTATTTCCACCGGACGTTAACAACCACAATACGTTGTTCGGCGGCAAACTGATGGCTTATATCGACGATATCGCTTCGATTGCAGCAACCAAGCATTGCAGGCGCTCCGTCGTGACTGCCTCAACGGATTCTGTCGACTTCCTTCATCCCATACGGCCTTCCGATTCGGTTTGCCTTGAATCGTTCGTTACGTGGACAGGCCGTACTTCAGTAGAGGTATTTGTTAAGGTCATAAAGGAAGATTTGCTCAGCGGCGAGCGCAGGGTTGCGGCAACTTCTTTCTTAACCTTTGTTGCGCTTGATGAGAACCGCAAGCCGATTCCCGTGCCAACTGTCGTTCCTGAGACGGAAGAGGAGATCAAGCTGTTCGAGACTGCACCCCACCGGGCTGAAATGCGCAAGATTAGAAGAGACGAGAGTAAGAAGTTCGCCGGTTTTTTGACGGTAAAGCATCCTTGGGACTAATTTTTTTCGAAAATAGAAGACCGCAACGGCAGCTGCTGCCCTTGCGGTCTTTTGGTTATGCCAGATGTTGCTTATTTTAATTTTAGCTCATTCAAAAATTGATTTAGAATTTTCACTTGGTATTTGACGCGATCGGCAATAGGCAAACCGATAGATGTCTCTACCGTCACAGCTTTTGCCTTTAAGTAGAGATGGGCAGCGGTGCGGCCGGAACCAGGCAATTGATGAAGCCGCGTAGAAAACTTTCTTTTTTCTAGCGTAATAGAACGATTCATATGGCCGACGACACGCCTTACGGCCGGAATCGCCTCACTCTTGGGATTCGTGATGAGGGTCTGGCCAAGAGAGCGCGGATTTAGTTTGAATAAACCGTCTGCCTCATGAAGATCAAGATACCAGCTAGGCTGAAATTGCTTCGCTAATTGAAATAACGCGGCCGAAAGCGGATGCCTGGCAGTACGATTATGCGCGCGCGGAAACGTTCGATTCAAATCAGGCTTTCCCCGGCTGCGTGTTTTGTAAGCCTGTTGATTGACAATAGGAACAATAATGAGAACCCCTCTTTTGATTAAGAGTGTCCGCATTTGTAATTGGTTCAAAAGCTGATTCGCCCCATAGATGCTTCCTCTCTCGCTCCCATGCACGCCTGCAGTTACCATTACCGTATTCCCTTGCAAGTCACCCCGGACAATATAATAGGGCGTCTCGTATTTTGTGTTTTTCGCTAATCGATGCCTGGTTATATGCATATTGAGATCACCTCCAACATTATCCACAATATGATCTAAACCGAGGGATAGTAACGGACAGGTACCTACAAGATATGCCATTCCCATCATTTAGGGCGTTTAGCCGGTACAGTATATGAAATAATCGGATAGCCATAGGAGACATTAGCATATTAGCACAATCCAAGAGTAACGAAGCGACGTATATTATAGGGATGATTGGACCGGAAATAGATCGAAAGGTAGTGGAGAGTATGGGAAGTGTAGCGAGCAAGTGGAAAAAGACCGAATCGTTACTGCAAGATAAGAAGCTTAGAGGGAACGTACCGATGACTAAAAGATACAGCAACCTTACGCTTAAAGCGATGCTCGATAGCTACAGTATGGTTTACGTCAAGCCAAATACAGGGACGGGCGGAAGCGGCGTTATGCGAGTCGAGAAATTAACGGAAGGCTATAAATACCAGCTGTTGACCACTACACGAAAGTTCACTAGCTTCAGGAGCCTGGCTAAAAGCATATCCCGAAGAACGAAGGACCGCTCATACCTGATCCAGCGCGGCATTCATTTATTGAAATATAAGGGTCGTTCAATTGATCTAAGAGTTATGGTGCAGAAAAACGTAAAAGGAAAATGGGAGCCGACAGGCGAGATTGGTCGAATAGGCCATCATGCCAAGATCGTGACCAACGTCTGCAAAGGCGGCACTTCAAAGCCCGTAGAAATGCTGCTGGAGTCAAGGGTTGACGATATGAAGGCGTTTAAACAGAAGCTCAGACGCTTGGGTTTGCAAACAGCCTACCAACTGAACAGAACCTTTAAATCACTAAACGAAATCGGTATGGATGTTGGGGTGGATCGGAAGCTCAAATTATGGATTATTGAAGTAAATACTCGTCCTGCAATCTATGGATTCAAGTCATTAAGAGATAAGTCGGTATATAAGAAGATTTGTAGGTATCAAAAGAGATATGCGAAGCGCTGATCGATGTTATTATGGACGAAAATGCTCAAAATGCATGTGGGGAACAAACGTTCTTGATTTGTAAAATGGAAGGCAGCCCGCTAGTAACGGGCTGCCTTCGCTGCATGTTAGCAGCTTTTGCCATTGTTATTGTTAGTTTTCTTGGGCGTTTCTTCAGCATTGCGGCTAAGCTTGTCGCCAAATTGATCGAGACGAGAGGGGCTTGCTGCTGGACCATCATTATCTGGCTTGTTGTTTCTTCCTGTCATTGTTATCACCTCCAGCTCCTATAGAGTGAGCAGAATATGCCCATTTCATTCGAATGAGACATTTGCAGGCAGATGTATCCTCTTGAAATGCCATTTGTGCTACACTATAATATGTAGTGGAAGGAGCGGTCCATGGATATTAAAAATTTTAAATATGGCGAAGTAGGCTTAAATCGATTTTTCGGTTCCTTGGAGGCCAAAATTATGGACATACTCTGGGCTGCGGAGGAGTTGAGCATTAAGGACGTGCAGCTCCGTTTGGAAAAGGAGAAGCCGGTCAATTTTAACACGGTCATGACCGTCATGAATCGATTGTTAGAAAAGGGCATTTTGGAAAAAAGGCTGCAAGGCAGACTTTCGTTATTTCGTCCTACTGAATCAAAAGCGGATTTTATTGAGCAGCAGTCAAAGAAATTAACAGAGAACCTTCTGGATGAGTTTGGCGGCGTTGTCATTACCCATATGATTGATGCGCTAAAGGATGTTGACCAATCCTTGCTTGAGAAGCTGGAGCATAAAATTCAGCAGCTCAAAAAGGATAATCAAACATGAGATGGCAGCGCAAGTCCTCATTGGTGTTGGCGCTTAGTCTATTCATTGCGCTGCTAGTATGGAGTCAGATGGGGATGTATATCGCCCATCTCATTTTTGGCGTCAATGTGAAAGTGAACTTCTTTAAGTTTTGCATAAGCTTGTTTAGGGAAAATACGCTATATTACTTTATCGTTATTACGTTTTTGAACTCCCTCGTTGCGTACGCGATATTGATTACGCTCATTAAGATTACGCAGCAGTTTGTTCTATCTAGACGATTTAAAACTAGACTGATGTCGCTACGGAACATCAACTTGACCGCTAGGGTCATTCAACAATTCAAGCCAATGAATCAGAATATTATTGTCATCGATCATAATCAAGCAATGGCGTTTACCGTTGGATTCAGAAGACCGCTCGTCGTGCTTTCAAGTGAGCTAATTGAAATGTTGGATCACAGTGAGCTGGAAGCCGTTATAGAGCACGAATCCTTTCATCAAAGCCACCATGATTCGTTGAAAATATTTATGCTTCAGCTCATTTCGCAATCGCTCTGGTTTATTCCGATCACCAAATGGACGTACCATAACTATAAGCTGATGAGTGAGCTGCTTGCCGATGAATATGCCATTAAGAAGACGGGCTCGGAGCTCGGCCTTGGCAGCGCATTGCTTAAGCTAATCAAAAAAGGCTTTAGCGATAATCCTACGCCTGTCTTGGTTTATTTTACAGACGGTGTCGTAAATTATAGATTGCAGCAATTAGTCGATCCTGGCCATGACATTCCTGTAAGGCTGGGTAAGACCTCCATCGTGATTTCTATTTATGTCTTGCTGCTGTTTATGGGCATGATTGTTATGGCAATCACTTAATCTTTTTTGAAAACGAACACTACATAAAGTAGTGCAGAGGAGCGTGTAAATGAGTTTATGAATGAGCATATGGGTTTGCATCAGCAATCAGGATCTTCTTATTTTTTGTTATATACGGCGGGTATTATTTTGTTGTTAGCGATCATGAGCTATTGGTATGCCGCCAAATGGAATAAGGAAAATACAAGTCGTTTGAAAAAGGATCAAAAAGCTGCTATTAAGCAAAAAACGAAAAAAATGCGAGTAGCTGCACATTTGCTGCTTAGCTTGTCAGTTATCGTTGCAATCATTCATTTTGCCAAAGACTTGGGCAAGGAATATGATATGAACAGCTTGAATGTAGAAGCAGCGATCGAAGTAACGGATGACAAATATTACGGTGCGGAACATTCGGATGAGCCGGTTAAGTATGAGATGAAGATTCCTACGTCAGGCACACATAGCCCGCATGATTTGAAATTTGGTTTCTATAAGGAAATGCCGTCTTATGAAATGCTTGTTCATAATTTGGAGCACGGCGACATTATTATTTATTACCATGCGGACGCCGATCCCAAAATCATCGAGCAGCTTAACTATTTTGTGAATTTTAGAGAAGCGGGAGCGGGAATTTTGGCTGTTCCGAATGGAGATATTCCAGCTGACAAAGACGTGGTTGTAACGGCTTGGACGAAAACGATGGGGCTAAGCGACTATGATGACCAAAAAATCGCTACCTTTATTTATAAATATATCAACGAAGGCCCTGAAAAGATTCCAGCTTCCATTCGCCGCGGAGGCGGAACAATGTAAAAGAAGATCTATATACAGAAAAGCTTGGTATACTGGGAAAGAGTTTTCCTGAAACCGAGCTTTTTTTTCGTATATATTGCTCTACTCTATAAAAAACAACAAAAAGTTGCGATGAGGATGTAGATTAATTAATACGAACAATGTATTATCTCAGGAGTGATTAATGCCGAATAAACTTTTGCCTATGTTGCCAAACTAATATAAATATAAATACATATATTTGGGGATCAAATTAAAGAATAGACAATGGAGCGTGCTATGGTATGAATTTTTCATTCGTTTTTTCCCGTGCATTTTTGTTGAGTTTAATTGGCGCAATTGGATTTGCCTTGATTGCGATTTGGGTTGGCGATAAGCGAATTGACAACTTTGATCGAATGATCATTAGTAAGATTCAAGGCGCAGAATCTGCTGGCCTTACTGCTTTAATGAAACTATTTACCTTTATCGGATCTGGCGTTATTGTGTCTGTACTCGCTATCGCTATGCTGGTTGTATTAATAAAATTGCATGAACGAAGATTGCTTCTCTTTTATGGAGGTGTCCTTATCGGATCGGCTTTGTTGAATAGCGTGTTAAAGTCGATCTTTCATCGGTTAAGGCCAACTCTGCATCGGATTATCGAAGTGAATGGATATAGTTTCCCGAGTGGGCATTCAATGGCCGCCTTCACGTTCTATGGAATAATCACGTTCCTTCTATGGAAGCACATCCCAAACGTGTATGCGCGCGTTGCACTTATTGCAGTGGGGTCTATCTTAATACTTGCTATCGGGATTAGCCGCATCTATTTAGGCGTTCATTACCCAAGCGATATCGTTGGCGGATATTTAGCAAGCGGCACATGGCTGGCTGCTTCGATCGGTTTATATCAATACATACTCGAGAGACGGCAACGCAAGATAAAAGTTAGGGCATAACAGCCATTTTATAATTAATCGTTCTCTCATGATTTTTTAATCTAAATCACCCAGTAATCTCAGACGTGTTCTATACAATTGGTTTTGTAACAAAAAAACCATTAGGAGGAACAGATAATGAATAAAAAGCTTATGTCGTTTGCCCTTGCGGCTGCTCTCATCGGAGGTGGATTGGCAGGTGCTGCGCTTCTGCCGTCTGCCAAAGCAGAATCGCCTGCAGCGATTACAGATCAGTCTCAGCAGGACAATGATGCTGAAGTAAATGATGACCAAAACGGACAAAATGACAACGATGCTGAAGTAAACGATGATCAAGAAGGTCAGAATGATAACGATGCTGAGGTAAATGACGATCTAGAAGGTCAGAATGGCACTGACTCTGCAGTGTCTGCTGAAGCGGCAAAAGCAGTGAAAATTACGGAAGAGCAAAGTATTGAGATAGCAAAGCAACAAACAGCAGGCGAAGTTAAACAAGTGAAGTTAGAGAGTGAGAACGGAAAACTTGTTTATAATATAACAATCAAAGATACAGCTGGAAAAGAGCAGGAAATTAATATTGATGCCGACTTGGGTACAATAATTGCCGAGAACGACTAAATCATTTGAATAAGACCTAAGCAGGCTTTGCTTAGGTCTTATTTTTATAAAATAAAGTTAATCTCAACTACATGATAACTTACTAGGAACAATGATATGTGTTTTTGGGAAGGGGCGGCATTAGTGGAAAAGCGCGTATTGATCGTTGAAGATGAGGAAAAAATAGCAAGATTACTTCAGCTCGAGTTAAACTTTGAAGGATACACGACGGAGATAGCGACAAATGGCAGAGAAGCACTGGATAAAGCGTTATCGCAAGCATGGGATCTGATTCTTTTGGACGTGATGATCCCTGAAATGACAGGAATAGAAGTATTAAGAAGATTTAGGAATGTGGATGCGATTACGCCTGTTATTATGCTGACAGCTAGAAATGCTACACCTGACAAAGTAAGCGGGCTCGATCTAGGTGCCAATGATTACATGACGAAGCCGTTTGAAATTGAAGAGTTATTGGCCAGGATGCGAGCAAATATGCGAAGCCGAACGGAAGAAAGCACGACTGGCAATGCTGATCTAACAGGGAAAATTCAGGTCGCTGACCTTTCTATAAATAAAAAAAGCCGAAAAGTGATTAGGGCAGGCCGTCACCTTGAGCTGACCCCTAAGGAATATGAGCTTCTCTTATTTTTGTTGGAAAATAAGAACATCGTTTTGGAACGGGAGCAAATTATTGAGAATGTCTGGGGATATGATTTTGTAGGTGAAACCAATATAGTTGATGTGTATATCCGGTATGTGCGCAAAAAGGTTGATCATGACTTCGACCTGAAGTTGATCCAAACGATACGTGGAGTAGGTTATTGCATTCGCGAGGAGGACGCATGAAACTTAAAAACAAAATCATGTTGTTAACTTCGGTTTTAGTTATCTTTATTTTGTTAGCCGTAGATTTAAGCGTATATTTCTCGTTTATTAAAATAGCCACGCAAAATGAAATGAATTCACTTCAAAACAAAGCGGAACAAATGATTGAAAAAATTGGCCCTACTTCATTGATTAACAATGAAGGAGAACAGCAGTTAAGGATGTATTTGACTGATGACTCAACGATAAGGATTATTAATTCAAAATCAGAGCTTGTAGCTGAGCTCTATAATGAAGAGAGGATGGTTCTGCCGCAAGCGCAGTTCAGCGAACGGAAAACAGCTTTGCTAAGTGAAGATTCTGAACGGAAGATCATAATCGTGCGCGTCCCTATCGTGGAGAATGCTAAGGTTATAGGCACTTTTGAAATGATACAGGGCATGGAGGGGCTGGATAAAAGCATTGATATACTTATCATTATTTTACTCCTTACATCTGGCGGAGCTGTGCTGCTGAGCTTTCTTGGGGGAGCGTTATTAGCAAAAACCATTGTTAAACCGATATCCAATAGCATAAATACGATGCGGGAGATTGAAAGCAGCTTATCCTTCAAAAAAATACCGCTAACCACTCATTCTAATGATGAAATCAATCAAATGTCAGAAACCTTCAATCGGATGATTAGCCGTCTTGAAGGAAGCTTCATTAAACAGCAGCAGTTTGTTTCTGACGCCTCACATGAATTGAATACGACTTTAACGATTGTAGAAGGGTATGCCAACATGCTTCGCCGCTGGGGAATGAAAGACGAGAGCATTCAGAGAGAAGCGATTGAATCCATTTATGAGGAATCCAAAAGGATGAGGAAAATGACGGAGCAGCTATTGTTGCTCGCCTCTTCGGAGCATGATTCGAAGCTAAAGCTCGAGACATTCAATCTCGTTGAATGCTGTATGGAATCTGCCTCTCTTCTTAGCAAATTGCATAGGCGTGCAATAATGATTCAAACGAATGGCGATGATCCCACAATCGCAGCAGATTACTTGAAGATCAAGCAGTTGATTCTAATTTTATTGGATAATGCACTGAAATACAGCAAAGAAAGAATAGAGCTGACTATAACCTTAATGAGCACGGAGATTGAAATTCGTGTTAAAGATTTAGGGATTGGCATTCCTTGGGAATCGCTTGATCTTATCTTCGAACGTTTTTATAGAGTAGATCATGCACGTCAACGGGCAACCGGAGGAACGGGCTTAGGGTTGCCAATTGCCAAAACAATTGTAATGGAGCATAACGGGAAAATAATTGCGGAGAGCGAAGAAGGGGTCGGTACAGAGATGATCGTTCGCCTACCGCGAAATAACATCAAACAATGAAAAAAGACTTGAGAGATGATGCCTCTCAAGTCTTTTTTCTGCGTTTTATACATATTGCCCATGCGCCAAGGATTTACTTATTTGATTACCGCGCATGCTATACGATTTCCCGAGTTGCCGGAAGGGTCCGTTACATAATCATCCGCTTTTTCATGAATGACCAAGGAGGTACCCTCAGGCTGAAACAAGGAATTGGATTGTCCGCGAGCTAATGTGACGGTTTCACTTGTGAGCATCGCTTTTACTTTTCCGTCTACGCCAACTTCGATATTAGGCAAATCACCGTCATGGAAACCTTTTGGGTTATGGAAGCCGTGCTGTTTGTTTTGTGGGTTAAAATGAGCCCCTGCTGTCGTAAAATCAGGAACATCGCATTTGCCAACTGCATGAATATGTATGCCATGCGTGCCGGGAGCCAAATTTTCGGCTTCAACCTGAATAAACACTTTATTCTTTTTCTGCGTAAGCTCTGCGGTACCAATTTCTTTGCCTTCGCCATTAATGATTTTGACCGTTAACGCATTGGAATTCGAAGGGGTCATTGCTGTTCCGATTGCTAGGGCTGATAAGATCAAACAAGCAAATAGGATCGTCTTTTTCATCTCGTTCCTCCTGATTTTCTATTTTAGGTAATTTTCTTCTAAACCCTATTTTTTACATTCGAATCATTTTTATGCAAGGAATATTAATTTGCCTTGATCCATATTTGGAGAAGGGGGGGTGTCTTTAGCAAAACGGAAATGTGCTTCTAGTATTGCATGTGAGTCGAATGGGAATAATTCAAAAAAAATCCATTGAAGGAGAGGCATGTACATGAAGAAGGATACCGATCAAGTGGACAAGATCTCCTTTGAAGATTTTTCTACTGAAGCCATCATAAATGCTTTAGGAAATCCGCCTGATCTTACTTATCATGAATTCGCGAATCATCCTCATATTCAGGGTCATTGTTTGTTTATTGAAACGCTGGTGGATAAAAATAAAATCGAGGACATCATTCTTCGTTTTATATCGGAAGGCATCGCAGCGGCAGATCAAGAAATGGACACCATTGCGTATTTAAAATATAAAATTCCTATCGCATCTTCCACAAGCATTGTTGATCTAAGCGCATGTTTGGAAGGGCTTTTGGACGGCAAGTGTTTGCTTATTATTCATGGCTCTGCAGAAATTCTCCAGCTCGATGTAGCAATGTCCTATCATCGTGCAATTGATAAACCAGAGACGGAAGCGACCGTTCGGGGACCGCACGAGGCATATAACGAAGACTTGGCAACGAGTATCGGTCTATTGCGCAAAAGAATCCGCTCAACCGATTTGCGGTTCGAGCAATTGATCATTGGGACAAAAACGGAGACAAGAGTCGTTATCGTATATCTAGAGGAGCTTGCGCCGATTGATATCGTTCATGAATTTCGCAGCAGAATTAAATCAATCGAAACAGACAGCATATTGGATACCTCCTATATTGAGGATTTGATCGCGGACAAAACGTTTATTCCGATACCGCTCATGATGAAATCAGAAAGACCTGACGTAACGGCTTCCCATTTATTGGAGGGAAGGATTATCGTATTGGTGGATGGCAGCCCGCTGGCATTGATTGGGCCCGTTACCTTTTTTCAATTTTTTTCGTCGCCTGAGGACTACTATCAGCGAACGGATATTGCTACCTTTATGCTATGGATCAGATTTATTTCTTTTTTATTAGCGATATTTGTGCCTGCGCTTTATATCGCGGTTACGACCTTCCAGCAAGGTCTGCTTCCGCCATCCCTTTTGGTTAGCATTGCGGCGCAGCGAGAAGGCGTCCCGTTTCCATCCTTTGTAGAGGCATTTTTGATGGCGGGCATTTTCGAAATTTTACGCGAAGCGGGATTGCGTATGCCCCGAATTGCTGGTCAAGCGATTTCGATCGTAGGAGCGCTTGTTTTAGGGGAAGCCGCCGTTCAGGCAGGGCTTGTCTCTGCGGCAATGGTTATCGTCGTTGCAGTTACCGCAATCGCGGGCTTCGTAGCCCCCAATTATAATTTTGGCCTATCTCAACGATTCTTGCAGTATTCGTATATGGTGCTGGCGAGCTTCTTGGGCTTGTTCGGCATATTATGCGGGGCATTGTTTACGATTGTCCATTTCGCTTCCTTGAAGTCATTCGGAATTCCGTTTCTTGCTCCAATTGCACCTACCATAATTTCGGACTGGAAGGACGTACTGATGCGGGTGCCGCGCTCGAAACTCAAAACCTATCCGCGTATGAACCGAACGAGGCGGAAAAACCGATTTTAACCACGAAAACGAAAGGTGACACGCATGAATGCCAACAAGTTAATGTGGAAAGGTAAATTATGTTGCAGCTTGGCCATTTGCTTCTGCTTAACTGCATGCTGGGATTTAGTGGAGGTTAACGAGTTGGCGATCGTGAACTTTATCGGGATGGACATCGAGCCGGAGAAGGAAGGGAGCACCTTTTATTATCATATCGTTAATCCTGCGGGAATAGCTGCACAAAAAGTATCAGGGATTAATGCCCCGGTATATACGTTCCGAGTAAGCTCGAAGCATTCGATGGAGATCCCCTCCAAGCTGCTTGACAGCATTCCAAAGCGTCCGTTTTTTGACCACTCCGAAGCGATGGTAATAACGGAGAGAGCAGCGAGAAAAGGAATTTTAGACCAGCTTAATTTCATGGAAAAGCAGCAGGATCGGCAGTCCACGATCAATTTGCTTGTTACGGATTCCCCTCTTTCCAATTTCATGAAAACCTACACGACCTTGGAGCGGATGCCGGGCAATAATGTGCGCAAAATTATTCAGAATCAGTCTGTGGAATCTGGAGAAGCAAGCTACCGCTCTCGCGTAAAAGATATTATCGAAAATCTGGAGACCTCTGTGCTTACCGTATTGCCAATTATAAGCATATCCACCCCGCAAGGAAGTCCGTCGACGAAAAGATATGAGAATATTAATGCGAATGAAGGCAGCTTTTATCTAAAAGGAGGAGCTATATTTAAAAAAGGGATAATGATCGGAAAACTAACATCTTCAGAGATGCCCTTGTACAATTTGCTGAATGGACAGATTATGATGCTTCACCAATCAGTCGCGATTGATGATGGTGAAGTTGAACTGTGGTTGAAGGATATTGCCGTGCGCAAGCAATTAGCAAAAAGCTCGGGGCATCCTGTTCTGACCATACAGATTAAAGCCAAGGTTCATATCGAAGGAAATACACAGGAAGATAGATTAACAGAAGATAACTTAAACGCGATTAAAGCGCAGCTAGCCAAACAGGTAAAGGAAAAAGCCAATCGCTTATATGAGAGAGGGAAGGCTAAAGATTGGGATCTTTTGGCCATAGAAGAATTAAATGCCCATAAGCGGGGGAACCTTTGGAAGAAGGAAAAAGCTGACAAAGCGTTATGGAAAGAAACAAAGCTTGCTGTTTCTGTACATTTTGTCATCCAAACCTTCGGAAATACGATAGATCCTTATAAAACAAGGTGATGATGATGGGAAAAGAACGGATTAGCGGCTGGCAGTTTTTTTTGCTGACTGTAAATTATGCATTAGGAACTGCTTTTTTTATTCGTCCGGGCAGCATGATTGCCTCTACCAAACAAGATGGATGGATCATCCCGTTAGTGGCGGGGGCATTTGCCGTTTTGGTGGCGTGTATATGGATTTTATTGGCGAATGCTAATCCGAAATTAAGTATTATACAGATCAGCTTGAAGGTAGCGGGCAAGCCGGTCGGAGGATTGATTGCGATCGTCTATATTTGGTATTTCATACAAACCGCAAGCTGGGTCACTCGGAATCTTGGTGATTTTATGAAAACGATTCTTATGCCGCATACCCCGATAACCGTATTTCATGTTATGTTTTTGCTCATCGCTTGTTATGCCGCGATTAGAGGCATTGAGACAATCGCTCGAACGAGTGAATTGCTTACGCCGTTTATTTTGCTCGTATTATTTGTGATTTATATCGCGGCTCTTAATGAATGGCACGGAGATCGCTTGCTGCCTATGTTTCAAAGCAATTTGATCAAGCTGATGAAAGACTCAGCACCGGTGATCGGTTTCCCTTATCTAGAGACAATTACAATTCTGATGCTAGCGCCGTATGTCAAATCAAGGTTTAAGACCAGCCTGCTTTTGGGTCTCATCACAGTGACGCTACTATTATGCGGAATCGTATTTGTTACAATCGGCGTTATGGGAGCGGCACGCAGCTCGCATCTCCTGTATCCGCTGTACACCATCGTAAAAGAGCTTCGGATCGCGGAATTTATTGAGCATTTGGAATCCACTATCGTAATTGTGTGGTTGATATGGATTTTTTTAAAGCTGTGTATTGCTTATTTTTGCGCAGTGGAAGGCATATGCCAATTGTTTCAATTAAAGGACAGAACATGGATAGCTATCCCATTGGTTCTTCTTGTCTCGGGATTAGCAATCTCACTTAATGATAACGTCGTAGCTAATATTGACTGGGACCGCAGATATATTTTTCCGTATTCCTGTTTGTTTAGCATCGTATTGCCCCTGTTGCTCCTTATCTTGACATGGATTCACAAGCAACGGCAGAAAGGAAAGGAATTATCGCCATGATCGGTTTTATTCTTCTTTTTTTCATTGCCTTTGCAGGCGCTATTCTATTTTTTGTGTCAAGAAAAAAACCTATGAAGGAAGTAAGCGTATTCGTTGTGTTGTCGCTTCTTTCATTTATGCTTTGGATTGATATTATGCTCGACCATACGTTTAACCCCAATAAGTTGATTGGGTGGATGCTTGATTGGGTGGGGTTATAGCTTGAAATGTTTTCATACAGGCCGTCCTGTTTCAAAATATCGGCTTGGTGGTAAGTATGAGCATACAACGAAAGAGGAGATGGTAACCATGAAAACCAATGGACTAGAGGATAAGGTAAAAGGCATGGCAAACCAGGCAAAAGGCGAAGTAAAGGACAGATACGGAAAAGTGACTGATGATAAGCATCTGCAGGCCGAAGGCAAGCTGGATAAGCTCAAAGGCACTGCGCAGGAGAAATTAGGGGAACTAAAAGATAAAATCGGCAAGTAGCGGATAGATGATACGATATCTCGAATCAAAAGAATTGCAACGCTTAAGCTAAGTAAAAAACGCCATGACTGCAGCTCTGCAGCATGGCGTTTTTCTCATTTATTTAAGGCCAGTCAACCACTCTGCTAATTCCTCCGTCTGGGTGAGTATGGCAATCGGATCCCAGTACCATGAACGTTCTGGTCCCCAAATGTACACTCTGTCGTTCTTGACGGCATCAAGTGAATTCCAAATCGGATCTGCTTTGAGATCTTCCATTGTATGCGAATCGGTAGTCAGAATGATGTAATCTCCCGCATATTTTGGCAATGTCTCAGCAGATATGGATGCCCAACCAGGGTCTTTCATCTCCAAGTCTACTTCAGCCGGCGGTTTGAAGCCAAACCCTCCGTAAACCGCTTGACCGCCTTTGCCATAGTTGGAACCCACCGCAGAAATGTTTTTTTCCATCAGTTCCATAACAGAGAACGTGCTGTCTGCCGGTATGGCCTTTAAGACTTTTACTTTGGCTTCGGCAATGCGTCGGTCATAATCGGCCAGCCATATCTCTGCTTCTTGTTCTTTGCCAAGCAGTTTGCCGAAATAGGTAAGCTCATCATGAACGGTTTTTAGCGATGCAAAGGGAACGATCACCGTAGGGGCGATTTTGGGCAGCTGCTCGTTCATTTCGGCATAAGTATCATCCATGATAATAAGATCGGGCTCCATCTCCAAAATTTTCTCAATATTGCCGTTCCCATCCCCAATGTCCTCTACGCCTTTCAGGGCATCATTGAAATAGGGATTCTGAATATGATGGTTGGATGTTCCGACGGGTATGACTCCAAGTGCGATCAAGCTGCCCAAATACTCTCCTGCAACAACCCGTTTCGGATGCGTAGGAACCTCGATATCTCCGGCAATGGTAGATATAATTTTAGTCTGCTGCTCGCTGGAAACAGGTTCCGTCTCCACCGGCGTATGGGTCGACTCTGCCGCGTTTCCCGCCGCGCCGCAAGCACTTAACAAAAGCATAAAGCTTAAAAGCAATGCCACCGCCATAGGCGGTTTGGCTTCATTAAACATGGTAGGTACTTCCTCTCCGTCAGATTGATAATGATTATCACCGACATCAGTATAACGGAGCGGTTTCCGGGAAACAATGGAGGATCTCATGCTTATGGAAGGATTATCTTCTAGCCGGCGTTTGGCTGAATGTTCTGTTCTATAGTGTGATGGTGAAAGGCCATTGTGTTTTTTGAACAATCTTCCCAAATAATAAGGGTCCTGATAACCGACACCTGCAGCGATTTCCTTCAAAGTGGCATCGGTTTCGAGCAGCAGCTCTGCTGCCTTGTCCATTCTGATCTTGATTAAGTAATCGATGGGGCTAAGTCCAGTACGGCTTTTGAAATAGGAAGATAAATGGGGGACGCTGTAATTCAAGCTTTCCGATAGTGACTCCAATGTGATGGGTTCCGCATAACGATGATTAATAATAGAGATAATCTGGGCAGCCAAATCACGCTTGTCCGAGCGTATGCCCTGTAGCTGCATCTGATTCATCAGCTCATAGACAAATTGGTGAAGCAGAGCTTTCACGCGCAGCCGGCTGATCGGGTCTGTTTTCTCCCAGTCCTTATACATCTCTGTTAAATAGCCATACAAAGCTACGGGGAATGCTGGCATAAAACCGTACTGAATGTGAAAGGGGCGGACGCGATCCATGAGCGTCATTATTTCCTGCCCGGCAGGCAATGGAATATTGGCTTTATAATAAATGACATAATACTCAAATCCCTCTTGGCCGGCACAAATGTCCAGCACGGCTCCTTTGCCGGTATGAAAGATCTTAAAGTGCCTTACGTTGTGCTCTATGCCATCCAGCTTTAACTGTGCGCTTCCGCGTACAGACATCAGAAAGATACTGGCAGGAACGGGGTATGGATACAAGGATTCATTCGGTCGAATAATCACGTGACGAATATCTATTATTTTGCAGTAAGCATGGTTCCATAACACAATATGATCGTGTATTTCCATCTCTTGAGACCTGCTTTCTTCATCCGCGCTTATTGAAATTCGGTATGTTTACGATTATAGATGATATCTATTCTCACTAGTAGCAGCTATTTATTGATGCACGGCTATTAGGCAAGCAAACCATGCGTTCTAGTTGCAATTCCGCTCTAACAAGATCCCCAATTGTTCTGCTAATTCCTGATGTGGAATAGGCTTATCATTTGTGAACCACCATTCCACAACCCCTACATAAGCTGATGCAACAAACCTAACGATAACCGTTTTATTTAATCCCTGGTTTATTCCTTTGGTGATATTCACCTCATCCATAAACTCTTCGTGAAGAAAGTCAAGGAATCGCCTTCGAAAGAAAGGGGCGCCTTTGCTCGCCAACATCATCGAAAAGAATGAATAATTGCTTTCGAAGTATTCGGTCCAAATCAGTGAGCCGTTAATAAAATCCATATCAGCTGCCGCTTCACACCTATCTCGGAGCTCGTTGATGTGTGTTTCTATAAGCTTATCCAGCAAATCATACTTATCTAAGTAATGAAGATAGATCGTTCCTCGGCTAACGTTTGCCCTGTCAGAAAGATCCCGTATGGTAATGTCGTCAAAGTTTTTTTCAGACATCAGTTCAATAATGGCTTTCTTTAACGCTTCTTGCGTTTTGAGTATTCTTCGATCCACTTTAGACATCGGAGGTCACCAGACTTTCTGAAGATAATAAACAATGATTAAACATTCGTTCATTAATTAACAAATCTCGCTCATCTAACAATTGCATGATTTCTATGGCTGTTTATAATTATAGACATGAGTTCATTAATGTATCAAGTGCCATTATTGGAATGCTATTAACCATGTTCAAGAGAGAGGGAGGAAAATCCAAATGTCTAATGAAAGAGAACTTACTGCCGCACAGAGAATGATTGGAGATTTTTCGCCGAAAATCGTAGAATTGACCGATAATATTTTATTCGGCGATATCTGGGAACGTAAGGAGCTTTCTCCGCGAGACCGAAGTTTAATTACGGTATCAAACTTAATCACGAGCGGAAATACCGAGCAACTAGGATTTCATTTGAACAAAGCAAAAGAAAATGGAATTTCAGAAGAAGAACTTAAAGAGGTGATTACCCATCTTGCTTTTTACGCGGGATGGCCGAAAGCGATGTCTGCTATAATAGTTGCGAAAGATAGGACCTGCAACAAACCGCGAAGAGCGCAGCATCAGTGTCCTATCTTTACGAGTTGAAGAGGTGAACGATATGACGTTGACAATGACAATTGCTGAAGTAAGTGAGAAATTTGAGGTTTCGCAGGATACGCTCCGCTACTATGAGCGAATCGGTCTGATTCCACGTGTGAACCGCAATAAAAGCGGTATCAGAAATTATACGGAAGAAGACTGCAAATGGGTTGATTTTATCATTTGTATGCGGCAAGGCGCAGGTCTTCCGGTTGATGCGTTGATTGGGTATGTATGGCTTTTTCAACAGGGTGATGCAACCCTTGAAGCAAGAAAAGAGGTTTTAATCGAGCAGCGTAAACAACTGTTTACCAAAATCGAAGCTATGCAGAAAACGCTGGAGCGGCTGGATGATAAAATTGTTAGATATGAACAAACTATCGTGAAAAAAGAAAAGACGCTCAGAAGGGCTTCGGAGCAGATTGGGCATACAGCCCGTGCAACGAATGGCTAGAGAACGGTATTCGCCTAATTAAGGATCGATACAAGAACGACGAAACAGCTGCTGGTTCAAACCAGCAGCTGTTTCGTCGTATATATGTGTAAATATTTGTATGACGTCAAGATGCTTGTATAATAAGCAGTAGAGATCACGAAGCAGCTATGCTGGCGGGCAGGCTAATTTAACATCAAGTACGGAGAACCGCATCATAAGTAACGTCGTCGCATTCAGTCTTCTGTTACCGCTTGCTTGCTTTCTTTATTTTTTGGCTTGAACCTTACGTAACGTAATGTTTTATAATAAAGTTACCGGTAATAAGCTAGCGAAAACGAAGGGATTGAGCATGAAAAATCTTTGGAAAGTCGGAGACCTCGCGAAAATGACGGGGCTCACTGTTCGAACCATGCGCTTTTACGATCAGATCGGTTTGTTCTCGCCATCCGGCCAGACGGAATCCGGCCACAGACTATACAATAAATCCGATCTTTCGCGTCTTCACCAAATTTTAACGCTTAAGGAATTGGGCTTGTCGCTTGAGGAGATCAAGCTCGCCTTGGACGGAGATCAGATCAGCCCGCTTGAGATCGTCTCCTTGCAAAAGACCCGGGTCAAGGAGCAGATCAAGTTGCAGCAGAGGCTTCTGGAGCAGCTTGATCATGTGTCCAAGCTTATGTTGGGGAAGTCTTCGTTAACTGTTGATGATTTTACAAATCTCCTGCAGGCGATGAAGATGGAGTTCGAGAAGCCCGTTATTGAGCGGCGCAAGAGCTGGGAACACCGCCTTGATCTGCTGGACGACTTTCTTGCCAGCGGGAGCGAAGCGCACAAATCTAAGGAGGAAAATTCATGAATGAACGATTCGTCAAGCACGCGACCTTCGTTGTCGAGCGGACTTACGCAGCATCGCCTGAGCGGGTTTATAACGCATGGGCGAACCAGGAGACCAAAGCCAAGTGGTTCTCGAAGGCGGAGATCTTCGATTTTCAAGTCGGTGGCCGCGAGTATAGCAGCGGTGGACCGCCCGAAGGTCCGATCTTCGACTTCAATGTCATCTATCAGGAGATCGTACCGGAACAACGCATTGTTTATACCTACACCCTCGATACGGGAGGCAAGCGTGTCTCCGTCTCGATCACGACGGTTGAGCTGATCCCTGTGGAGGCTGGCACGATGTTGGTTTTGACCGAGCAAGGAGCGTTCTTCGACGGCCTCGATACGCCGGAAGTGCGCGAGCACGGCACCAATGAGATGCTGAAGGCGCTGGGCAAGGCATTAGCAGAGGGGGATGACGATGATGGAAATGATGGACGATAACGAAATTATATCCACGCGCGAGTTCGACGCTTCACAGGAGCTCGTATTTAAAGCATGGACCGCTCCTGAACTTTTGGCTCAATGGTGGGGACCTACAGGATTCACGAATAAGTTTCACGAGTTCGACCTAAGACCGGGCGGCAATTGGCGATTCGTTATGCATGGACCGAATGGCGTCGACTTTCCCAATCACAACGTCTTTGCCGAAATCGTACCGAGGGAACGGATCGTGCTCGACCATTTGTCCAATCCGGAATTTCGAGTCACGGCTACCTTTGAAGATTTGGAAGGACGTACCAGATTGACATTTCGTCAGCGATTTAAGAACATAAAGGAGTTCGAGAAAATCAAAACATATTGCGCTGAAGCGAACGAGCAAAATTTCGACCGATTGGGAATCGTGCTAGCCGGGATGACTGAATAGTCCTGAGTTCAGAGCTTAAGATCTAAATAAAATGGCTGCCATCTATCTGGCGGCCATTTTTTCTATCCATTGAGACATTTTTGCAAAGGCTTGACGTCACAGTCAGCGCGGGGAACCATGCCATGGTTGCGGCAGCTCAAATCATTTCATATGGAAGAAGCTGGATTAAGCCCATGGTTCTTGCAAGCTCCTATTGACATGTGGGCGGACTTCTCACTTTATTATTGCTTTCAAATAGCTTATAATAATCAGATAATAGTAGGTATTTTAATTTATAAATAAATGTAACACGAAACAGAAAAGGTGTGTGACTAAGTCGCGCCTAGTCTTGGTGTGTCGTCAAAGCAGGTGCGCCTAGATCCTTTCTGCAAATTTTGGGTGTAAGGATGGTAATAATGAGCAGCAGAGAAACGAAGACAGACGTCATCTTAATTGGTGCCGGAATCATGAGTGCGACCTTAGGGACACTTTTGAAAGAATTAGTACCGGAATGGGAAATTAAAGTGTTCGAAAAGCTTGAAAATGCTGGTGAGGAAAGCTCTAACGAATGGAATAATGCAGGCACAGGGCATGCGGCATTGTGCGAGCTGAACTACACGGTCGAAAAACCAGACGGATCGGTAGATATTAGCAAAGCTATCCAAATTAATGAACAGTTCCAGCTTTCGATGCAGTTTTGGTCTTATCTTGTTAACAACAAGCTGATACGAAATCCGCAGGACTTTATCATGCCATTGCCTCATATGAGTATGGTACAAGGGGAACAAGATGTGAAATTTTTGAAGAATCGTTTTGAAGCGATGAATAATAATCCTCTGTTTCAAGGGATGGATTTTTCCGAAGACACTGCAAAACTGATGGAATGGATTCCACTTATTATAAAAAACCGTCCATCGAATGAACCAATAGCGGCAACAAAAATCGACTCTGGAACGGATGTCAACTTTGGCGCTTTGACACGCATTCTGTTTGACCACTTAAAAAGTAAAAACGTCGAAATCAAATACAAGCATAGCGTTGATAATCTGAAACGTACGAGCGACGGCTCGTGGGAATTGAAGGTAAGAAACGGCAACGGCAACGTCGAGCGCCACACTGCAAAGTTCGTCTTTATCGGAGGCGGAGGCGGAAGCTTGCATCTATTGCAAAAATCCGGCATTCCCGAAGGAAAACATATTGGCGGATTCCCGGTGAGCGGGATATTTATGGTGTGTAATAATCCGGATGTTACAGAGCAGCATCATGCCAAAGTATACGGCAAAGCTAAGGTTGGAGCACCTCCAATGTCTGTTCCGCATCTTGACACAAGATTTATCGACAATAAAAAATCGTTGCTATTTGGACCGTTTGCCGGCTTCTCGCCAAAGTTTTTGAAAACCGGTTCTATGTTTGATTTGGTAACATCAGTAAAACCGGATAATCTGGTAACGATGTTGTCGGCAGGTGCAAAAAACATGTCTTTGACAAAATACCTGATCGAGCAAGTTATGTTATCGAAAGAAAAGCGCATGGAAGAGCTGCGGGAATTTATCCCGAGCGCCAAAAGCGAGGATTGGGATTTAGTAGTAGCAGGCCAACGTGTGCAAGTTATCAAAGATACAGCAGATGGAGGCAAAGGCACACTTCAATTTGGTACGGAGGTTATTAGTGCCGCTGATGGATCGATTGCAGCATTGCTAGGTGCTTCTCCAGGCGCTTCTACTGCTGTCCACGTTATGCTTGAGGTGTTTAAAAAATGCTTCCCGCAACATATGAAAGAGTGGGAACCAAAAATTAAAGAAATGATTCCTTCTTATGGCGTGTCGCTTATGGAAAATCCAGAGCTTCTGCAAGAAGTTCATGCTTCAACAGCAGAGACGCTTGGTCTAGTCAAAAAAGAGCTAGCTTATAGTTAACTTTTAAAACATAGAATCTTTGATCTATCTATAGATTGAAGGTTCTATTTTTTAAAGCCTTACAGATCCGCGCACAGCGTGGTTTTTTATTTTATGGACGGAAATTTCGTATTAGGGGAAAAGGGAGGTACTGATTTGGATAATAAAATCATCGAATACTGTTTAAAGAAAAAAGGGGCGACTAAGGATTATCCCTTCGGCTTCACGCCATTGGTGATCAAAATTGCAGGAAAAATGTTCGCGCTTATTTTTGAGGAGAATGAGGGCTTTGTGTACATAAACCTAAAATGTGACCCGATCATTGCGGAGAATTTGAGAGAGCAGCATGAGGCCGTCCGTCCAGGATACCATATGAACAAAAAGCACTGGAATACGGTTACGATCGATGGTTCCTTGCCCGATTCGGATATTTTTGCAATGATTGATCACTCTTATGATTTGGTTGTCAAAAGTCTTCCGAAGAGTCTTCGAGAATTGATTTAGGTTAGCGATTGCAGCCGGTTTTTTTGATTTCATAAACTTCTTAAGGTAAAAATCCGGCTGCAAAGGCATCACTTTGTTTATCCCGATGGACGATTGATTATGACTTAGGAATCTTCAGTACTGTACCTGCTTTTACTTGGTCAATATCGACGATATGATTGTAGTCTGCAATAAACATGGCATGTTTGGTCGTGCCGTAATAGGTTTTGGAGATGCTGTAGAGCGTCTCGCCCTTCTGCACGATATGCTCCGTTGCTTCAAATTCATCAGCGTTGTCACCAGAGCCGATCGTTTCATCTGGCTTGTAATTCTTGAGAGAAGGAATGACAAGGTTGGTGCCTGCCTTTAGCCCTTCGTTTTTGTCCAGTTTATTTTCACTCGCAATGTAGTTCACATATTCTGCTGATTTATAGAACATTCTAGAAATACCGGATAGCGTGTCACCAGCTTGAATTAGATAGGTTGCCGGCAGATTAATCTTGGAATAATCTTTGGTGCCCTGCGGCTTGCCGCCTGATGAACCGGTCCCTGAGGAAAGCGCAGGAATGGTAAGCGTATCGCCGACCTTCATATCATTAATAAAGAAAATTTGATTATGTTCGGCAAGCAGCGCGTAATGCTCCTTGGTTTGATAAAATTTTTCGGATATCGTGCTCAAGGTATCGCCTTTTTGGACTACATAAGTTGTTGGCAGCTTTATGGTCTGGCTTTCGTCTTTAGGCTTGTTGTTGCTGCTTTCCTTCTGGTCTTGACTTGGCTTGTCCGTCTGCTTAGGCACGGTTGTTACCGCTTCGTCCTTTTCTTTCACCGGTGTTTCGGTTGCCGTAGGCTCGGGAAGCTTCGTGTTTTCTCCAATATCTTCAGTAGGCTGTTGCGTTTCTTCCACGTCAACGGTGCCGGCAGGAACTGGCTCATCCGCAATGGGCTCGTTTCCGACTTGCCCTACGTTTGACGAATCAGAGTTAGAGGGATCGTTATTCCCAGACTTATTATTGGATTTAGGATTCTCAGCAGCCGCTGTTTGTTGATTGGTATCGACCAGATTCGTATATTTGCTGTACAGTACTCCGCAAATGGATACGAGAATGATGACGACGGCCAGATAAATTGAAAATGTTACTTTCTTAAATGATGTCAAGCTGCCCTTTGAACGTTTGTTGCTTCTTGTCGTTTTGTTATCCAATGCGTAATCTTCTCCCTTAATTCAACTTATTTCTATTCTATCGACTTGTCGAAACCTGTGGAATGGGACTAAACAGCCATTTCAGCCGGAATCAAAATGCTACCTATGTTACTCGCATACGCTAGCATTTTCTGTGTTGCACTCAAAATCAACATTTTGCATGGTTTTGGTATAAACACAGCGTTAGAATTGGAAATATCCTCTAATGATGTTTATATTACAATATCTTTCTTAACAAAAACTGTACATGGGAAAACTCTCATAAAATAAAGCAGCCCTTCCTCATCAGAGGAGGGGCTGCTTTTGCTCTATTAGTCTAACCTTTCGTTTTGCATGGCGCATGAATACGTTGGTTTTATTTAAGTTGAACTGCGTACGACCAAGTGTGTAGGTAAAATAACCTTCTTCGGCAGCAGCATATTTCCATTTAATCGATCCAATAATAGGTCGACTGCGACCATGCCAATTTCCTCGGTGGGCACATCAATGGTAGATAGAGGCGGATTGGAGTATTTAGATACTTCAATATTGGATAAGCCTATAACGGCCACTTCGTCAGGCACAGAGATGCCATTGTTATATAGGCTGTTAAGGGCTGCCATAGCCATCAAATCACTGGCAGCAAAAAAAGCTGTAGGCAAATGTTTGGTTTGGCATAAATGATTGATTTTATCTATACAGACAACTTCATCCCACATGCAATCAATCACCCAATCGGGATTTACGGACAATCCGGCAGCATGCATGGTGGAGTAGTAGCCTTGATAGCGCCTGCTTTCCTTTAAGTTGCTCTTTAATCCGCTTCCGCCTATATATCCAATATTCGTATGGCCTTTTTCAATGAGATGGCTTACTGCCAGAGAAGCGACATTGTAATGATCATAACCTACATTATCGATATCCCAGCGCTCTGTATCGATGCCAACGATATGCGGAACCTGCTTGCGGACATACTCGTAAGTTTCGCTGTTTAAGGATTCCATTAGGATAAGACCGGTAATGGATTCACTAAACGTATTAAACAAGATTTTCTTATCGTCTAGTTCAGGTCCAGTCCGAATAAAGGCAATATTATACCCTGCGTGAAGCAATCGCTTTTCTACACCGGACAAAATAGACATGAAATAAGGATCGTTATACTTATTTTTTGTAACGCTTAATACGCAGCCTATCTTGATGTGCGCCTTGTTTATTGTCGTATCCTTCGCTGCTGCTTGACGCTTCGGGCTTACATTGATTTTATAGTTAAGCTGGGTTACAGCCTGCCAGACTCTTTCACGGGTTTCATCTGTGATTTTATATTTCGTATCATTATTTAAAACTCTAGACACGGTGGCCGTGGATACACTTGCTAATTTAGCAACATCCCTAATCGTACTCATAAAAATGCATTGTCTCCTTTATTGCTAATGATCGCAACGTTACGTTGTGAACCGTCATTAGCTTTTTTTATGTAATGTTGCGTAAAAATTACGTTCATGCAGGCTTGTTACTATGTATGACCTGTTAAACTATATAGTAACATACAGATGATAGGTTATGTCAGCTTAAATTTAATATTAAATCGACGTAAATTTCACTTGCAGGTTTGGTTGAAAATGTTATAATTGCACAATAAGATTACTAAACAAGCCATACATATAACGTAACACATAACGTAACAAGATTGCAAATGCTGTTAACTTTAAAGAAAACGTGTTTGGGAGATGATGAGACATGAACAAAGCAGTAACGGTGTACCCGGCAGTAATCGATAGCTTAATAAGCAATCCCGGCATTGGCTTTATTGCAGCTCCAGGGTTAATGGGCGACATCGGTGATGTATATGACAATAGAGGGGAGAAGAAAGAGAAATATAAATTTACGGAAGACAGCAGCACTTACAATCATCCGGATAGCAAAGTTTATTTCTGCAGCGTGCGTTGGAAGGATGTAGAAATCGAGAAAGACGTGTACAGATGGGAAGTGCTGGAGGAAAAATTGGACTATGCGAAATCCATTGGCTGTACGGCGGTGGTACGCTGCTCGCCGTACGCATTAAACGAAGAAGATGATATACCGGATTGGTTCCGAGCGGAAAACCCGGAGGAGCCCGAATTTCCTTTCTGGAGAGTAGATCCTCAGACAACACGATATGTTGACTATTGGGCTGATTTTATTAAAGCTTTTGCAATAAAGTACGATGGGCACCCTGTAATAAGCTCTATAGATCTAACGATTGTAGGAGCATGGGGGGAAGGCGGAGGAACTGAGTTTTTAAAGCCGAATGCCATTTCGTGTATTACAGATGCCTATTTGGATGGATTTAAAATAACGCCTCTCCAAGCGCTTTTGCATGACCCGATGTCTATGGGAATAATTACGGATCGAAAGGAAAAAGTGGGCTTCCGTGTAGATTGTTTAGGTGATATGGGCGGTTTTCATGGAGAAGAATGGTCGCATATGACCGATTTCTACCCTCAGAATATACAGAACTTCAAGATGGAAAATGCTTGGGAGAAAGCTCCGGTTTTGTTTGAAGCATGCTGGCATATGAATGACTGGTATCTTCAGGGCTGGGATATTGATTACATCATTCAGGAAACGCTCAAATGGCATATTTCCTCCTTCAATAGCAAAGGAACGATCGTACCGGAGCCTTGGAAGGAAAATGTAAAGCAGTGGTTAAAAAAGATGGGTTACCGCTTTGAATTAAGAAAGTTCTCTTATGACTCTGAAGTAAGGGCGGGCGGGAATCTGGACATTGCTGCTTTGTGGGCTAATGTAGGTGTCGCTCCTATCTATAATCACTATCCGCTTGTTCTGAAGCTTAGAAGCCATGATCAGACATATACGCTGTATAGCAGAGAAGATATAAGAGAATGGTTGCCGGATGAGGATATTGCTTGGGAGGAAAGCTTCTCAATACCTAGCGATGTTCCAGAAGGAGAGTACGTTTTAGAAATTGGCATCGAAACCGGCGTGAAAGAGATCGGAAATATAAAGCTTGCGATCGAAGGAAACACGGACGGCTATTACCAAATGGGAAAACTATTAATCAAGAGGGGATGAGTAGGAAATGGAGATCAGATTGGATTTTAAAGAATCTATTGCATACTGCAATTTTGATTATTTACCTGAAGGTTTGGAAGACAAATATAATCGCTATCAACCGGATAACCATACACTCCTAATTCCACGCAATTTTTTATTTGATATTTTTGAGCAATATCAAATCCCTGAGCGTACACGGCAATTGCTGATTGATGGAATCGAAGCAATAGAAAATGATAGAGTGCTGTTTCTTTTCACATCATTTTTAGTGGGAGATCTTTGCTCCGCGCGTAATCGCTGTGATGAAGACTTCTATACGAATATGACTCCGGGATGCATGAAGCAATATGGTGAATTATATTCTTTTCTTTTGCTGCTTGCCTGCGTAGTCCCTTCTATGGAAATGCTGGAAAAGCGCGGAATACCGATCGAGTATTACGAAAAAATACCTCATCAGCCCCTGAAGGCTCAATTCGAAAAATTAGTGGCACATGGTGATTCCAAAGTCCATGACTTCCCGTGGGATATGAATTTTTATACTTGTTCCATATTTCGATTAGATCGATTTCTCTTTATCCCATACCGATTTGAAGATCGCTTCACGATGTTTCGCCATGTAAATACACAGAAAGTTATTGCACTACGGCATGCGGGAGAAGAGTTTCGCAGCGATGGTCAACGGAATGGCATCAATGATGTTTTTGATCAACGAGGGCATTTCACTTCGCAATGGGACGAAAATGCTGATTGCATCATAGCCAATCGGATTAATCCAATGGGATTCGTTGAAAGAGAACCAACTTCAATTGCAAAGAAGGAATGGGAACCGGTCCTTCAGAAAGGGGACACCCTTTTAGCGCTTCATATTCCATCTGGACCCGGTTATACACCCGACAGGCTGAAAAATTCGATGCAAATGGCTACCGAATTGTACGCCAAATATTTTCCGGAGTTATGTATAAAAGGTTTTTGGAGTGCAAGCTGGCTTTATGATACTAGATTATCACTCCTATTAGACAATGAAAAAAGCAATATCGTGCTTGTCCAAAACCAGTTTTATAATTATCCAACATTTGAAGGGGACGGCATGCTGCGTTATGAGCTCTTTGGAGACCGTGAGGCAGATCCTGTCCACAGCCCGATCCAATTCACAACTTCGTTGCAAAAAGCAGCAGCAGCGTATATGAGGACCGGAGCTAGGTTTAATACATTAAGCATGATTGTTTTGAAGGAAGAAATCGAAAAGATTGGCAGCATGCCCTATATATCAGCTGCCGATAACGAAAAATTTATTCAAACAGTAGACAGCCATTTATAAGGGAGGTGATTGGATGGGGAAATATTCGCTTGAAAGCTACGAGAAGTATAAAACCATAAAAATCCGGCCTAATCCATTACCAAGGAATGAAAATCTTTTGAAAAATGGACCGTTTACATATGTTTCATTTTCATGGGTAGAACTGGAGCCAACTAGAGGAGAATATAGACTCGAAAAGGTGAAAGAAGCCATAAGCACAGCAACAAATCCTATCCTGGTGCTCAAACCGGATTTACCTTTGTGGGTAAAGGAACATGACAATGATTGTTTTGCAGCCTTAATAAGAAAAGTCGGAAGCTACATAGACTCAGTCAGTCGTCTTGCGGGCGTTGTGATCTCGACACTGGCTGAAAGCAACGAAGAATGGAGTGCCTATATAGATTCGTTTGAAGAGCTGAATCTTCTTGCCGATCTCCACAATGAAAGACTGATTCATTATTTAAGGGAGCATAGCCGTGGGTTTGGCTTGCTGGTAAAGTGCAGTGAACATAATTGGATTGCATGCTGCGAAGCCTTTGCCAAACAAAAGCTGCAGCATGTTTGGAAGAGTTACCCGGTTGTCCTTCATATAACCGATAACGTATGCGGACCTCATATTAGGCGCGAGTCATACCGGTGGCATGCAAGCCTCTCCAATCTAAATGCAGAGCTCGGATATTCTCTTGCCTTGCGAAGGCTGACTTATCCAGAGACCGTTTCCAGTGAGGGCAGCTTACCGCTTCGTTTCTGGTTTGTGAACACGGGGAGCGCTAGGGTTTACCGTGAATTCGGTCTCTGGGTGAAATTGGAGCAAGGGGATGTATCTTATGAACTCCCAATGCGTGCCGCGACGCAATTTTGGTTGACAGGAGATCTTGTCCATAACGAAATTATACAATTGCCGAATATGGAGCCGGGAAATTACAAGCTAAGCATAGCCTTATTTTTCAAAGACCGATCCTATATCAAACTAGATATACAAAGCAACGAACAGGATGGGTACTATGAGGCAGGTACTATAGAAGTCAAAGTTACAAGTGAGGATCCGCTTTTGAATATATGGGATAGCTATTATCCGGAAGGTTATTATCCGCTGGAAGACCCTAAGGTACCGGAATAGAAATAGAGAGCGTCACGGACCATAAAACATACGCTGGAGGTAGTTGATTTGAAGCTGGCATTAATCGGAGCAGGGCAAAGAGGCATGATTTACTCAGAGTACGCGAGCAAACGTGCGGAAATTGTTGCGGTAGTTGACCCAAATGACATCAGAAGAAAGGCTGCGGCAGAAGAGTTCGGCATTCCGCAGGAGAAACAATTTAAATCGGTAGATGAATTTTATAGCTTAGGAAAAATTTGCGATGCCCTTATTATTTCTTCTATGGACAGAGATCATTATACGCAGACGATGGAGGCGCTTGAGCTTGGTTATGACATTCTATTGGAAAAGCCTATTTCGCCGAGTCCTGAGGAATGTTTAAGAATTCAACAAAAAGCGAATGAAAAAGGGCGCAAAGTTATCGTTTGCCATGTGCTCCGATATACGAATTTTTTTGCGGAAATAAAAAAAATCATAGATAGCAATGAGCTTGGTAAGGTAATAACCATTCAACATAATGAGAACGTCGGAAATTATCATATGGCGCATTCATTCGTCAGGGGCAATTGGAGAAGAAGCGACCTAGCGAGTCCTATCATTATGCAGAAGTCCTGTCATGACATGGATATTTTATCATGGTTAGTAGACAGTGATGCGAAGCGGATTTCCTCTTACGGCGACCTGACTTATTTTAAAGAAGAGAATGCACCAGCAAATAGCGCTGATCGATGCTTAGACTGCGCCGTAGCTGCCGATTGCCGATTCGATGCAAGAAAAGCCTACCTCCCCATAAGAGGACAATGGCCGGCTACTACGATCTCAGTGGATCAGACAGAGGAAGGATTGTTGAAGGCTCTTGAAACAAGTCCATACGGACGCTGTGTTTATCGATCGGATAATAATGTTTGCGATCATCAAGCGACCGTGATTGAGTTTAAAAATGGCGTTACCGTAACGTTTAATTTGAGCGGATTTACAAATAAGATGTATCGAACGATAAAAATTATGTGTGAGCATGGAGAAATTAGAGGAGATGACAGCTTAAACAGGATAGAAGTGACTAGATTTACTTCTAATATGGCTGAACGATACGAGCAAACCGTCATCCTGCCGACGTCCATGAGCGGTGGACATAACGGCGGCGATACAGGACTGATGATTGACTTCTTGGATAATTTAGAAAACCAAAACAGCAACAGCAGGTCTTCCATCGATAGGTCCGTGGAAAGTCACATTATGGCATATGCAGCTGAGAAAGCAAGAGTTACTGGTGCCGTGATTGATATCGACCACTTGAAGAAAGAGCTGCAAGGAACATTAGAGGTTAATCGCTAGATAACGATGCAAAGGTAGTGATGTAATGAGTTTAATAGTGAAAGGATTTCTATATGAGATAAAGAAAAACAGAATATTGTATCTCATGTGTGTGCCTGCTCTTATTGTGCTAATTATGTTCTGCTATATCCCTTTTGCAGGGATATGGATGGCGTTTACCGATTTTAATGTAGTTGATGGAATATTTGGCAGCAAATTTGTTGGTCTGGACAATTTCACCTACTTTTTTTCTAAAAACAGCATGGGCTGGAAGGTTACTTATAACACCTTATACATTAACTTTTTTGGCCTTATATTAGGCATTATTGTTCCTGTCAGCATCGCTGTTTTCTTAAACGAGATAAGGCATAAGGCATTCAAACGAGTAGCTCAAAGCATGATGTTTTTTCCGTATTTCATATCATGGGTTGTAGTTGGCGCCATACTCTACGGGATCTTCTCGACGGATGTAGGTGTTGCCAATCATATTTTGGCGTTTTTCGGGGCAGATCCGATCAGGTGGTATTCAGAACCAAAGTATTGGAAATGGATCATTATTCTTTCAAGCGTATGGAAGTGGAGCGGATATAGCTCTATCCTTTACATGGCTGCAATGGCTAACTTTGATGGAAGCCTGTATGAAGCAGCTAAGGTAGATGGCGCAAATAAGCTGCAGCGTATTGTTTTCTTAATGATTCCTATGTTAAAGCCTACTATCATTGTCTTGACTTTACTGAGTGTTGGACGGATCTTTTACGGAGACTTTGGAATGATTTATGGGATTGTCGGCAATAACCCGGTATTAATTGACGAGGTGACGGTAATCGATACTTATGTCTACCAGTCTATGCGTACTTTGGGCTTTTCTTATTCGACCGCAATCGGATTATTTCAGTCGCTTATGGGATTAATTCTAATTACTGCAGCAAATAAATCGGCTAAGAAAATAAATGATGGAGAGGGTCTATTTTAACAATGGAAACTAATAGATGGCTTGGAGATAGACTTGTAAAAAGCTTGTCGTACTGTTTTATTGGCCTATTTGCGCTCGTTTGTCTATACCCTCTTGTATTAACCCTTAGCGTTTCCTTCTCATCCGAACAGGAGATTGTTAGAAATGGCTATTCAATCATCCCTCTGACTCCAAGCTTGGATACGTATAAATATATATTTGTTAACAGTGGAATGAAGATACTGAAATCGTATGGCGTAACCATCTTTGTAACCGTAGTTGGCACGGTAAGCGCATTGCTTATTACGAGCATGATTGCATTCTCGATATCCGTCAAAAAGCTGAGGTACCGTAACGTAATCGCATTTATTAGTAATTTTACGATTATTTTTTCAGCAGGCTTGATTCCATGGTACATGGTTAGCGTCAATTATTACGGATTGAAAAACAGTATTTTGGCATTAATCATACCTTCCGTTTTTAGCGTTTGGAATATGTTTTTGATGCGTACGTATTTTGCAAGCATTTCGCCGTCTTTGTATGAAGCAGCGGAGATGGATGGAGCAAATTATTTTACGATCTATATCAAAATAGCCCTTCCTTTAAGCAAAACCGCGCTGCTAACGGTAGGTTTAATGTATGCGCTTAGTTATTGGAACGATTGGTGGAATGCACTTATCTTCATTAACGATAAAGATTTATTTCCGTTGCAATATTATCTCTACAATATCTTATCTAACGTAAATGCGATCAGCTCCGGCCGTATTCCATCAGGTGCTTCAGGCAACATAACGCTCCCCGCAGAAACAGTGAAGATGGCTATAACCGTTATCACAATCGGACCTATTATTTTTCTATTCCCGTTCATTCAAAAGTATTTCGTTCATGGTATTATGGCAGGCGCAGTCAAGGAATAAGCGATATATGGTTTGCAGCCTATCAAGGCTTTACATATATTAACCATTTTATTGGGAGGGTTATCCATGAAAACAAGGAAAATGCTTATCTTTTTGGTTTTAATGCTAGTGTCCATTTCTATACTGGCAGCCTGTAGCGACAAAAAAGAGGTTGAGGGGAAGCTCGAAACACTTACCATTTTATACCCTGGGGACGAAAGTGATCGCATGACTGAATTTCTTCAAAATGAATTTTCAGAGAAAATGGCAGCCGATCTTGGCTTAAAGGTAAAAGTAATATTTGTACCATGGTCGCAGTATTGGGAGCAAAAAGATATCATGCTGGCTGCAAATGAACCTATTGATCTGTATTGGGATGGCCTTCCTGACCTTTCTACTATTGTTAATAAGAAGCAAAGCATGCCGTTAGATGATTTAATTAAGGAATATGGCCAGGATATGCTTAAAGTTTTGCCGATGGAACAGTTTCAAGGGGCAGTAATCGATGGAAAAATTCATGGCATTCCCTCTGCGTATGCTCCATCCTCTGCCATGTACCAACTGGTAGCCGTGCGTCAGGATATACTAGAGGCAGTTGGTATGAGCGAAGTGAAAACAGCTGATGATTTAAAAGAGTTTGCAACAAGGGCGGCAAAAAAGTTTCCGGAAATGAAGGGGCCTGCCGATATTGTCTTCAAGCCTCTAACCAGGTATTTTACCGAAGAGCAATATAACTTCATTGCAGTAGAAGATTTGGTTGTATTTGGGGAAGACAGCAAAAAAGCGTACAGTTACTATGAATCGGACGCTTTCCAGAAAGTGGCGAAGTTTAACCGCGGCATGTATGATGCAGGGCTGTATTCGGAGGATCTGACCATTAAATACAATGAAAGAGACTCCCGCATGCAGACAGGCTTATACTTATGGGTTGAAGGCTCCCTAGGCAAGGAAATGGAAATTATTGATGCGATAAAAGCCAATGCACCGGATGCTAGAGTTAAAACCTACCTTTTGGCAGACGAAAAACCTCGTTATATTACAGCAACAGGCGGAGAAGTTCTAGGCGTACCTGTAACTGCCCCCAATCCAGAAGGTGCTATAAAATTTGTCAACTGGATTTATAAATCCAAAGAAAATTATCAATTAGCACTCTATGGTGTCGAAGGCAAGGATTACGAGATCGTAGATGGAAGAATCAAAAAGCTGACCTCTAATGAGTTTTTCTATGAATGGATGTTTAGAAACCAGAATTATCAAATGTTTGGGCCGGATGTAGCACAAGAGTCTATCGATAATTATAAAAGCTGGGATGATAAGGCGATCTTATCCGCTTCATTGGGCTTCCGATTTAATAATGAGAAAGTAAAATTGATAGAAACTGCCCTTAAAGAAGTCGCAGGCAAGGACCTAGCTGCTATACGCTCAGGTTTTGTGGATTTTGAAACGGGATATCCGAAGGCTATTAAGAAGCTTAAAGCGGCTGGGATCGATGAATACGTCGCTGAGATCCAGCGTCAGTTGGATGAGTTTTTGGCTAGCAAGTAAAAAGATATCAATTGAATAACTAGAGGATGAGCAGGCCTACCGTGGCCTGCTTATTTTTATTTAGTTGGAATGATCAAACAATCAACCGCTGGCTTAATGACGGGGTAACAAGCAGAGTCACCTGTAAGGGTGATTTTTTCATGCCGGGCGTTATGCAAGAAATAAATAAGAATTAAGAATGAGAAACGACAACATTTATACCTAAAATAAGGACGGTGATTCTGTTAACGGCGTATGTCTATGTCGCCAGGGAAAAATGAAGCCGAGAAAGTGGTACACGGTTACTTTTTAAGCTGTGATGCTGACGGTTTATCTGGTTCTCGCAGTCATTCCGCCAGTCGCCATGCCGATGTTCTCGTTAGCGAAGCCAACGGGAACTTATCAGGTAGGAACGGTAGCGTATCATTGGACAGACGAGAAACGCGCAGAAAATTTTGCAAAGGAGCCGCAAGCGAAACGTGAGTTGATGGTTCAAATTTGTTATCCCGCGGTAGACGGCAGCGGCAAGAAACAAGGCCATTATATGTGAAATTCGCCGGAGGTGAAGACGGCAATCGGAACCAGAATATGTTCCAAGCTGAAGAGCTCGCAAGTCTGGGCTACATTGTGGTCGGCATCGATTATACCTATAATGCAGGCGCGACGATATTTCCGGATGGAAGAACGGTGGAGTATTGGACCGAAGACGAGCCAAACACCAATGCGGAGTACGACAAAGGATGTCTTTATGGGTTAACGATGCCGCGTTAGTGCTCGACGAATTGGAAGAGCTGAACCGTGGCGGAGAAAACGGCAGCTTCGCAGGAAAACTCGATCTAGCGAGAATCGGCATGTTCGGCCATTCGTACGAGTACTGGGGATGCTCCGGAAGTCGGCGACGACCACGATCATCTCCGCATTCGTCATCGAGTTCGCCGTCTACGCGACGAATAATGGGACTACGCTCACCACGCACCACGGTCTGAAGCTAACCCTGACGGCTATCGGAGTGGCGGGTACAGTTTGATAGATTGGACTGTCTTAAGCTATACTGCCATGTCATTTTACTTACGCGACTAGGGATTTACTCTCATTTTTGTGCTGAACAATGTAGATTAGAAGGATTTTCCTCTGTTGCTGTCGAAATTCGTAGAACAAGTCTTTGAAATGGAGGAAAGCTAGCTTTGAAATTACGAAATCAAATATTGGGCGGAACTATCATTCTTTCTTTATTATCCGGGGGTTCCGTTTCTGCATACGCGTCAATTCAGAACCTGTCGACAGGAAAAACGGGAGCTCAAACGTATGCACAGAATCATTCAGCTCAAAATAAGGAAACAATCGCTAAAATCGTGGATATTACCAATCTGCGTAAAGGGCCGGGCCTTGAATATGAGGTTGTAGCCAAGGCGAAGGCTGGCGCAACCTATCCGATTGTTGGCTCGAAGGGAGAATGGTACAAAGTATCTCTTTCTAGCGGCGGCACGGCTTATGTTGCGAATTGGGTAGTGGAAACCATAGAGAGCAACAGCAGCCAATCTGCCAATAATGGACAAAAGCCGGAAAATGTGAATCAGCCGAGCACTGATCAAGATAAGGCAGCCATAGTAAACATCGTGGACACGACTAATTTGCGCAAAGGGCCGGGGACGGATTATGAAATTGTTTCCAAGGCGCGGGCAGGTGAATCGTTTCTTGTAGTCGGAATAGATGGAGATTGGTATCAAGTCACGTTGCCAAGCGGAGGAACCGCTTACGTTGCCAATTGGGTCGTGAACACAGGGGTTTCCAAACAAAGCGGCAGCAAAGTGTACATCTATCATACGCATAATAGGGAGTCTTGGAAGAATGTATCTGGCAGTACAAAAGGGACCTCCGTCGATGATCCGAAAGTGAACATTACACTTGTAGGCAAGAAGCTCGCAGAGAACCTGCAGAAAAAAGGAATATCTTCCATTGTTGAAGAAACCGATATTGCTGAGAGGCTGAACGAACAGAAACTAAGCTACACGAAAGCCTACAGTGAATCGCGTAAAGCAGTAGACAAGGCGATGAAGTCTAATGCTTCCCTGACTTATTTCTTCGATATTCATCGAGATGCAGATGTTCCGCGCAATAAAACAACAGTTGTCATTAACGGTAAAACTTATGCGCGCATTATGTTTGTCATAGGAGACGCGAACCCCGCCCACAAAGAAAACAAAAAGTTCGCGGAATCGTTAGACGCTTTATTAAACAAGAAGTATCCGGGCATATCAAGGGGAGTTCTGATGAAAAGCGCCCATCAAGGAAATGCCGAATACAACCAGTCTGTTTCTAACGGAAGCCTGCTTCTGGAATTCGGGGGAGTGAACAATACGCTGGAAGAGAATCTCCAAACAGCAGAGGCTTTCGCTGACGTATTTGCAGAGTTTTATAAATCAATTAAATGAACAAGTTAAGCCGCCAGTCGTCGGAAATCAACCGGCGACTGGTTATTTCGTTTCGTTTGAATGCGAGTTAAGTTATAGTAATTCATGCAGTCTCGAACGGTCTGTTCAACGATTGAAGTCGTTGTACACGTGAGACCTTCGAGGTAGAACGTTTCAGGCTTTAGTGTGGAATGGAACGATGTTGCTCACTCTTGTTGCCAACGCAAAAACACCTCCAAGGTTATCTCCATATCTTACGACAGGGTTGCATTCACTTGAAGATGTTTTGATTCGTCTCTCGTTATGGGGTCAGTCCCGCTCGAACCGTGTACTTATCATCCTTTTTCTTCTTTTGACGCTTCTATTTCACTCGCGTTGAAACCCGTTGATTCATTTCCACGAGCATCGCTTTATAATCCGCTGATGCCGTATATTTACTTATGAAGTTCGTCCAATCTTCAATAGTGGACTCGCCCATAATTACTTTAAGCTTAAGCTGCTCCAGCTCGCGATTAAACTCGACATACTGTCCCGTTTGCAATAGGCTGCTGGCTTCAGGCAGGGAAGTAGTTGAATAAGAAATCTTCTTCCACGACTTAATGGCAGCTTCGTACTCACTCCGAATTGCTGCAGGGAGCGAATCCAAGCTGCTATTGCGCTTTAGCATATCGCTTTGACCAAATAAACTGTTTACTGCTTGTTGATCAGGCAGCTGCCAGTCTTTAAGCGTATCCCAACCGCCGGATTCCGTCTTTTCAATCCCGTGATCGAGCCAAGCCAATATTTGCTTCGCACCCAGCTTCGAGTTTTTGGAAACGATATAAGTTCCATTGCCTTGGGTATTCCAAGGTGCGATTGGCACGCTTGTTGAAGAAGCTTTAACCGTCGTCAGCGGCAGCCAAACGGAATCATCACCTGTTAGAGCAGCAGCTTCGTTTATGTTTAACGCTGCAAGTCCTGCTTTATTGCTGCGCAGCCTGTCGCTTACTTGTTGCATTGACACTGCCGCAAACTCCTTGTCCAGCAGACCATCCTTGAAAGCACGAGCTAACCATTGAAGCGCTTGCGTCTCTTCCGTACTTACAGCATAATCAATGACCTTGCCATCCTTTATAGTAAAGCGAGCAGGGTTGCCTGTAAAAGCATGCTCTACCCACGATAAAGTTCCAAGTCCAAATTCGTTCGTGTAACCAGTCAGACCGATTGTATCATGCTTACCATTGCCATCAGGATCCTGTGAGGTAAACCGCTTTAGCACCTCATATAATTCTTCCATCGTTTGCGGTTGTATTAGCCCCAGCTTATCCAGCCAATCCTTGCGGATTGCAGGGAAGGAAGCGTTATGGGGATCGCCCGGCCGGGGCACGCCGTAAATTTTTCCGTCGATTACCCTGCTTCCCGGAGCGGTAAGCGCCAGCTCCTTCAGCCTTGGGTAGTCTTCCAAATCTTTAGTTAAATCTATGGAGAAGCTTGACATCAGCTCATCTTGAAAAACGTAAGGATCCTCAAGCAGCATCAGCGCAGTAGGATCTCCGGCTGCAATCATGACCATCGTCTTCTGGCGGTAATACTCCGGCCCTACTTGAACAAAATCAACGTCCAGTTTAAAGGTTTGCTTCATATACTCCAGCATTTTCAAAGGGGATTCCGCTAAACCATTATCTATCTTGGTCATTACGCTGAATCTTGGCAGAGCCAGAGGATCGGTAACGATTGCGTATCGATTCGCTGCATCCCATGTGACGCGAAGTCCGCTGGCTTCTGCCGCTAAGCGAAGCGGAATCCATAATACTTGTTGGTCAATGAAAGAGGCAACAGGCGGTCCTGTTATCTTCTTGCCGTTAATCTCTGCTTGAGCAAGGCCAGCCCAGAAGACGAGCGTCGGTTTATTCTCTTGTTCTGCTACGAGCTTTCGTTCATCAGCCTGCCATTTCGTTTTATAACCTAACCCTTCAAGCAGCGCTTTGCCTGGTACCATAATCGTTCCCTTGATAAAACGCGGCGGCAGGGGAAACGAGATCGGCAGATTCAGAAAGACTACATTTGCTGATGTATCTTGAAGCGCTTGGTTGGCAGCAAGAGGGGTCAGGTTTTTCCGGGTCGTTTGGTCCTCTGCTGATACCGGAATCGAATTCAGCAAAGTTGCGGCAAGTGCTACGGTCATTCCGGCTATTGTTGATCTTCGAAACTTAAATCGAATCATAAACACCTACTTTCCCAAATTTGGCAACAACTACTAGACGCAAATGCGAAGGAAAGGTTTCGAAAAAAACCGTTTTTCAAAAAAACGCTTTCAAATAATATTTCGTGCAGGTAATATACGTTTGAAACAGAATATTTAAAAATTCGATAGATTTATAAATAGAGGTTAGGAGAGGTTATCACTTGAAAAAAACGACCCTTTACTTAACAAGACATGGCCAAACGGAGTGGAATGTAGCACATCGATTACAGGGGCATAAGAACTCGCCATTGACTCCGCTTGGGTTGCTGCATGCCGCATGGTTAGCGGAATCCATGAGCAGCATTCAATTGGATATCATTTATAGCAGTTCGAGTGAGAGAACGCTGCAGACAGCAGAAATTTTAAGAAATAAGAGAGATATAGCTATACTTCCAGAGCAAGATTTGAGAGAAATTAATATGGGCTGCTGGGAGGGCGAAGTGAAAGACAACGTGGAGGCGGCATTCCCTGAAGATTATTCAGCTTTTTGGCAAACACCACATTTATTTAAGCCAAATAACGGCGGCGAATCCTTTTATGATTTGCAAAACCGGGTGCTTCCTAAGCTTAGGGAGATTATTGAAAGCAATGAAGGGAAAAACATATTAATTGTTACACACGCTGCCACATTGAAGCTCATCATGACTCATTTTAGCGGAAAGCCGCTATCGGAAGTTTGGACACCGCCGATTGTTGATTCCACAGCGCTTTGCAAAGTCATAATCAAGGGTGATCAAACGATTATTGAGCTGCACGGTGATACCTCTCATTACAAGGATAATTAACAGGAAAAACTACCGTTAATTTACGAAAATAGGGAGGGAAATCGGGGTTAACTGGAAAAACTCCTGTTAATTTTTTGAATTTGGCTCTATTTCGCTGAATGAGCTCCGATTAACGGGAGATTTTCCTGCTAGATGGTCTACGAGCCTTCCTTGCGGAAAATTAGATGGAGCATTTCCTGTTAAATGTTCGAAAGATGCAGCACATACGAGCCCTAGAAGCGATTCTAAGGCTCGTTTGTGTCTCCTTATTTCTGGATAGTTCTAGGTTTCCAGCATTATTTCACCGGTTCGCGTTAAATCATAGCCTGAAATGGCTTGAAGCTCCTTCTTGAAATCATCGGATCTAAGAATTTGGAGCAACGATTGAATCCAAGCTTGATTGCTCGCGGTCTTCAGCATAACCAGGTCATAACGTTCCTTAATCAATGGAATAAAATCAATATTTCCTACGATCGAAGCTGCTTTCTCAATGCCAATGCCAACATCTGCTTCGCCTGCTGCCACTTTGGATGCAACGCCAAGATGGTTGCTTTGCTCCTGTTCGTAGCCCTCAAGCTGATCCGGCTTCAAGCCATGCAAGCGGAGCTGTTCGTCCAGCAGGACACGAGCGCCGGAGCCTTTCTCCCGATTGGAGATCCGCAAGCCTTCGGTGCCCAAATCAGACCAACCATGCAGCTTCAAAGGATTGCCTTGCTTAACGTAAAAGCCTGCATTTCTGGCTAGCAAATTGACGACAATGTAGGAAGAGCCTATAAGCAGCTTTTTGATATAAGGGAGATTGTATTCACCCGTGTCACCGTCAAGCAAATGCGTGCTGACGATGTCGGATTCTCCTCGGTACATGGAGATCAAGCTGTCAAGGCTGCCGACATATGCGCGCAGCGGCCTAATCCCGTCCGTCTTTTTCTCCATATATTTTGCCAGTATATCAAGGCTGAGATCTTGACCTGTAATGACGAGGGGGCGAAGCCCGGAGAACGATGCTTGTCCATGGGTGAGCGCCGGAGAATCGGTTAGTGTTGGGCGTTCGTTTAATTGAATGCCCTTGTTCCGCTGCTTGTAAGCTTCCAGATCTGCTGGGTCTACTCGCATTTGTTTGCCTACGCGGTAAGAGGGCAGCTCGCCTTTTTTTATGAGATCATAGACGGTCAGTTTGGATATTTTCAGCAGCTTGGCAATTTCTTCGGTCGTATATGAGACATCGCTGGACATGATGCTCCTCCTTCATATAAGTACAAGCCGTTATGTTATTTTTTTATTGTATCATAATAGGATGTGTACGTTCTGTTAAATAGATTTACAAAAGAATTGAACTGTATATATAATTTAATTCAGATATATCTATTTATATCTAAACATAACTCAGGAGGATCGATCATGTTTAAAATGATTAAAAGTTATATGTTTTTGTTCATCGTAGTTGCAATGGCTTTGGTGTTCGCAGGCTGCGGAGCCGCAGAAAATACGAAACCAAGTACAAATACAAACGCGAGTACAGACGCCCCGGCACAGGGCACAACTGAGCCTAGCACGGAGCCGTTAGAAACGGTAGAGCTGACGATCTCTGCAGCGGCGAGCTTGACTGACGCGTTAACGGAAATCCAAACGGCTTATCAGGCTAACAATCCGAACATACAGCTAAGCTTTAACTTTGGCGCATCCGGCGCATTGCAGCAGCAAATTGAGCAAGGAGCGCCTGCTGATTTGTTCCTGTCGGCAGCCGTTAAGAACATGACAGCACTTGTAGACAAACAGCTCATTGATACAAACGAACAAGTGAATTTACTGAAGAATGAGCTTGTCGTTGTTATTCCAGCTGACGGCAAGACGGCGATTGAAAATGTAAACGATCTAACGAAAGCAGAAGTAAAAACAGTTGCGATCGGCATTCCGGAAAGCGTGCCCGCCGGCAACTATGCCAAGGAAGCGCTGACCAAAGCAAAGCTGTGGGACACGCTGCAGGCCAAATCGGTGCAAGCGAAGGATGTAAGACAGGTTTTGCAATATGTTGAAACCGGAAATGCCGATGCAGGCTTTTTATACAAAACAGACGCTCTAACATCCGATAAAGTTAAGATCGCTTTTGCCGTTGATGCTTCAACCTATAAAACGATTCAATACCCGATTGGAATCGTAAAGGCTTCGAAACACACCAAAGAAGCCAAAGATTTTTATACGTATTTGCAAACGCAGGAAGCGCTTGACGTATTTATCAAATATGGCTTTTCCGTTCCTAATTAATAGTGGCATTCATGAACTGGGATGATTTTTGGCTGCCAATCCGGCTTTCCTTACAGATCGCCTTGCTATCAAGCATAGTGGTTATTCTGCTCGGTGTTGCAGTCTCGTGGTGGATGTCCCGCCGCAGATTCAAAGGGAAAGTTGTACTTGAAACGTTATTTATGCTGCCGCTGGTGCTTCCGCCTACGGTAGTCGGTTTTTTGCTGTTAGTGCTACTAGGGCGGAGAAGCTTTATTGGAAAATGGATTGAATGGTTGTTTGCAGCGCCTATTGTTTTCACTTGGTGGGCGGCAGTAGTGGCCTCCATCGTGGTATCCTTTCCGCTTGTCTATCAAACGATGAAGGTAGGCTTCGCTTCCGTTGATCGGAATTTAGAGGATGCAGGCCGATCGATGGGGGCAAATGAGTGGGGCGTATTTAGGTATATTACGCTTCCGTTAGCTTTCCGCTCGCTCATCTCCGCCTACATACTTGGATTTGCGCGAGGTCTTGGCGAGTTTGGCGCTACGCTGATGATTGCGGGGAATATACCAGGCAGGACGCAGACGATTCCCACAGCTATCTACGTAGCCGTCGATTCTGGAAATACCGCAATGGCTTGGGCATGGACATGCGCGATCATTTTGATCTCTTTTTTATTGCTATTGCTTACAGGTCGGAAGAGCGCTTAATTGATCTATTTATTTATAAACAGCGGCAGTTTGGGATTTGAAAATAATATTCCAGCTTGCTGCTGTTTTATTGTAACCAGTCGCATATGATGATACCGTCCTCCCAGCGATGATCCGCTTGATCCAATCGGTCCAATGAATGCAAATGATTTCGTTAACTACACAGGATTATCGGATCGTGTTCTTCTTCGAATCGGGGGAGAATGGGCATAACTAAAGCCGCTGACATCCGTTGGGATTATGTACAGGGCGTTTCAATCGGAACAAAAGTGGGACAAAAAGCATCCCACGACGTGTACATCGACATGGAAGGCAGAAAGACAGCTGGTGAGAGCAGCATGTTCGACATCCTTCTACCGGAGCAAAATGAACTACCCATATATCAACAGCTTTACTTGATAATTCGGAATCAAATCAGATTTGGGAGCCTTCCCGATGGGACAAAGCTACCGTCTGTTCGTACTTTGCGGTTACAGCTCAATATCAGCAAAACGCCGATAGAAACAGCCTATCAAATGTTGACAGCTGAAGGTTATTTGATAAGCAAGCCGCGTTCTGGACATACGTGATTAATCCTCATGCGCCTATAACCGCACAGGCTAACGTTCCAATTGGCAAGGGGAGGTCTACCGGAGCTCCGACATTGCCACTGCTATCAACAATGCTGAAGGAAGCTCTTGAAGCTGATCATAGCTTGGTAGGAAAATATGGTGATCCTCAGGGTGAACATGGTCTGCGAGCTGCCTTGTCCGAATATTTGCTGCATGTAAGAGGCGTTAATGCCAGGCCAGAGCAAATCGTTATCGGGTCGGGGATAGCATACAGCATCGGAATCTAATTATTGGGTACGACATTATCCCAATCCCGCTAAGTGAAAAGGGGCTTTCACTTAACGAGTTGGAGGCATGAAGTATTGTTTGCTCCTTCGCGCGTAGAGCAGTGGGTGATGCAATCCTTTTTTGAGCGAGGGCATTGGTATCGGCATATACGGAAAGCTCGGAGCTTATATCGCAAGAGGCATCAACATTTAGTCGCTTTGATCCAAGACCAATTGGGTGATCATGTCGAGATCACGGGTCAGAATGCAGGTCTTCACTGGAATCCCTTTGTTAAAAAGGGTGTGGTCCATGGACTAAAACCATGCTCACAAAGACGAATCGAAGGACGCAAACCGTTCTTTTAATTCTTGAAGCATAACGGCCTGATATTCGTTTCCGTCCCGATAGAGCTCGCCGATCTTACGGTAAACTTGATTTATATTGTCCTGATAATCTGGGTGCTGCTTATCGGGGTGATTTTTCTTGAACTGATCCATGACGGCTTGTATGTAAGCAGGCCGCGCCCCCCAGCTATCCACAACATCGCCATTCATTTTCATTAAAATCGCGATGGGCTGCGCTCGGCCTCCATCTGTCAGAAAGTGATCCATCGTATCCAAATGTTCTTCCATTAGCAATACTTCAGTCGAAATCCTGCTTTGCTCCATCACTCGAAACAATACAGGAACATTCCAGATAACATCCGGGCACCAATCCGTACAAAGAATCAAACAATAGAGATCGAACCGGTCACTATAGGATGAAAAAAACAGCTTCTCCTCTTCATTTAACCATTTGAATTTTTCGTAATTGGCGATACATTGCTCTTTGGTATTTGGAATCCCGCTTAACGCCATTACCCGAATCTGCATGCCATCCAAGAACTGCTTGGGGGATATGCTTTGGCCTATTTTATGTTTTAAGTTTAAGCGTTTTTCCATTTGGTCACGCAACCCTTCGTTAGATTAGGTGTACTGTGAATATAAATCAAATCTGACCATCTATAAATGGTCAGTTTCATCAATTTTGACCATGACAGATGGATAATGCCGATCAGATGAGCAGCATACCTATGATACAAAAAAAGGAAAAGCTCTGTGTTTAAAGAATATTGGTATTAACGTTTTAATATCGATGAGAGGAGCAGGAGTATGATTACCGAAGAGAGCAAACAAATGATTGAAAATTATGTAGAGGCCTATAATTCATTTCAGGTTGAGGGAATGATTAAACTTTTGCATAAGGACATATTATTCAGAAATTTCTCCAATGGGGAAGTAAACACGGAGACCAGAGGAATTGAAGCGTTTAGGGAACTGGCAGAGCAATCGTCAAAAATGTTGTCTAGCCGCCGTCAAACGATAACCAACTATAGCGCAGTGGATGACAAAATTGAGGTGCAAATTGATTATGAGGGAATAATGGCTGTTGATTTGCCAAACGGATTAAAGATTGGAGATCGGCTGGAGTTAAAAGGGAAGTCCATATTTGGAATTAAAGAAGGCAAGCTTTCATTGATTGAAGACTACAGTTGAGGAAGAGGCGAGACCCATCATGGCTTTAGAGAGGGAAAATCCATTCATGCGAAGTAAAGAAGGAACAAATTTGGAGATCCGACGATTAGAAAAAAAGGATGTGCCGGCTGCAAAGGCACTTATGGATGATGTAATCTCCCGTCTGCCTTCACAGGATCTATTTGCAATGGACGATGAGGATTATTTGAACCACTTAGTCGATGACCAAGGCGAAATATACGGCGCGTATCTTAACGGGGAGCTCGTTGCATATACGGCTCTAGCCTTCCCTGGACAGAGTGAGAGCAACCTCGGAAGGGAGTTTGGAGTACCCGAACAACAATTAGGTGATGTAGCAACTCTTGAGGCAACGATAGTCCACGAAGCTGTTCGTGGCTTAGGCTTGCAGCGGTTTTTTCATCAATTGCGCGAACGACGAGCCAGGGCGCTCGGTTTCCGCTACCTTTTTTCAACCGTACATCCTGAAAATCATGTGAGCTTAAAAAACTTAGAAGCTGAAGGGTTTATCCTCCAATTTACTCGGCCTATGTATGGCGGAAAACTCAGGCATTGTTATGCGAAACGATTAGAGGAATAACCGTGCATCGGATGTTAATAAAATAGCTGCCTGCATCTGTAAAACGGATTATTCATATAGGAGGTGCGATATGAAAATTCATAATTCGATTAATTGGAGGGACAATCTATATCTCTTTAATTACCGAAGTGTTAGCGAGGAGTCCTTGGAATATTTCCATGCCCATGACGGATTGGAGATCTTGTACATTCACGAGGGGGCAGGCAGCTACTTCATCGAAAATCAAAAATATACGCTGCAGCCAGGCACGTTAGTTCTTATTAAGCCTTTTCAAGTACATAAGCTAAAAGTCATTGTTCCTCCGACTTACATTCGCAGCTTGCTGAAAATCAAAGCTTCAGTCATAGAGCGTTTCCTCACCTCGCTGCCACAGCTTGCATCTGCATTCAACGAGCTGATGGCTCATCCATTGCCTAATCAAGTATTCCATTTGTCTCCTAATGAAGCCTGTTATTTTGAAAACCAATTTTTGCAATTGCATGAATTGCTTGCAGTCACTGCGTCTAAGCTTCAGAAGGAAGTCGTTACGTTGTTTTTATTTCAATTTTTCACGTATTTTAATAGCCATATCTATTCGCTGGAAAACAATAATAAGCGTAATCATGCTGCGGCAGCCCGATCGACTGAGCCTATCGGTGCTATTGTGACATGGATTGACAGGTATTACAAATTGTCATTCACCATTAACGACATCGCGTCTGAGCTTCATTTTTCCGCCAGCTATTTATCTAAAGTGTTCAAGGACCAGATGGGCGTAACCATCGTCGAATATACGAATGAGAAACGTTTGGAGGAAGCGAGAACACTTCTTGCTTTAGAGTTTCTAACGATTGAGGAGATCAGTAGGAAGACGGGCTTCAATTATCCGTCCTATTTTATCGCTATGTTCAAAAAAAAGTATGGGGTAACCCCGCTCAGGTATCGGATGTCGATGGAATAGTGATATTTTCGAGCAGCAATCTGTTATTGGTTTCGCCTTATAATGAAAGCGCTTAAACATTTAATCTCACTGAGAATGAAAGAGGTGATCGTTGCTTTAGATATTCGCGGTGAACAATGAGAGGCAGGAGGAGGCACCAATCGGATCAACATAAAACATATAAGGAGGATTAACTATGACTAATCAATCATTAAAGCTAAACCTTTTATCGCTGCTTTGCTTCGTGCTAGTATTCGCGTTTTACCCAAGCCACACAGTTCATGCGGCGACAAAAACAGTTCCAGCCGGTAATGTCGCAACCCTGCGCAGCTATTTGGCGAGTGCTCAGCCTGGCGACATTATTCAAGTATCAGGAACCTTCAACGTGTCAGATGGCACAATTGCCACATCAATCAGCGGAGCATCAGGCAAATACATCACGATCCGGGGAACTGGAAGCGGCGCAACGTTTAATTTTACCGCATCCGGAGGCAATTCGGTTATTCATATCAAGCATCCTTATTACAAGCTGGAGAACGTGACGATTAATGCCAACTCCAAATCAAACAAAGGGCTTTTAATTGAGGCCTCCCATGGTTACGTGACCGGAGTGACAGTCAAAAATTCGTTGTCAGAAGCTTTTAAGATTAGAAAAAACAGCCAGTATTGGCTCATCTCGAATAGCTCTGCGCAAAATGCGGGACAAAGCGGCAAGTTCGGAGAAGGGTTCTACGTAGGAGATGCGGATCAGAACTGGACGACAAAACCGAATCCGGACAAAAGCGGTTATATCACCTTTCTAAACTGCAGCGCCATAAAAACCAAAAATGACGGCTTTGATTTCAAAGAAGGCACGCATCACATTAAAGTGGTGAGCAGCGTAGTGGATTTTCAAAATACGGTACCCGAATCCACCGTAGGCAACAATGGCATATTCATGCGCGCCAACTATGTTCAAATCATCGACACGACTGTGAAAAACAACAAAGCGACTGGCCAGGCATACCGAACGAGCAAAATGACAGCTTCAGATGGCGTATCGTACGGGAACCATTTAGAGCTTAAAAACGTAACCGCATCCAACCTATCAGGTGCCATGATTTATACGAACTATACCTCAAATAAACTATTTACCGATTATACAATGTCCGGCGTTGCTGGCGGGCTTTATCAATCCGGCTCACAAACAGCAGCATCAGCTAGTCCGTCCACATTCGTCGAGATGACTTGGAGCGGAGAAGGCGGGGGGACATACGGTTCCTAGAACAGCAGGGCAAATAAGATCAGTAGGAAAAGCCTGGGGCAAATGCCTCAGGCTTATTTTCGTTATCGAAACGAAGAGAGCCAAACAAGTCATTCGAGTGTAAAATAAAGGGATATTATATCGGCGAAGGAGTGATAGTTGTGCCGCGAATCACAATTCATGATTTGGATATGTTTTACGAAAAAATGGGCATGGGAGAGGCTGTTATCTTTTTACATAGTGGATATTCGCGCGGAATATTGGCTTTTGCAAGCCAATTATTAGATTTTCAACGAAAGTATACCTGTTACTTACTGGATTTAAGAGGGCATGGACGAACGAGATGCGAGAGCTTAGAGTGGAGCACTCCGCAAATCGCCGAAGATATTTTGCAATTTATGGATCGGTTGAATATTACAAAAGCTCATCTGGTCGGTTACAGCTTGGGAGCAAATGTAGCATTATACGTCGCGATTAATAATCCCGACAAAGTCGCTACCATAACGACGATAGGCACAAGCGGTTTTTGCGATCCAACCGGCGCTGAACAATTTGAACCCGAATGGCTCCTGCAAACGGAGCAAATGGATTTTATTAATCAAATGATTGAAAGGCATGAGGAAGCACATAAAGGAAATTGGCAGCAATATTTGCGGCAAAGCGCGTTAGACTGGACGTTATTTCCTCAGCTAACGAGAGAGCAGCTTGGGCTTATTCGTTGTCCGGCGCTGTTTATTACGGGGGAGCATGATCCGTTCGTGGGGGAAGAAAAGCTCAAACTGCTCGTATCCATTGTAAAAGAATCAAGTTATCTCGTCGTTGCAGGCGGCAGCCACAGACCACATATGATAAGAGAAAATCCGGTTCTGGTAAACGATTCTATACTTGCATTTCTTGACGCAAACCCTATCCGTTAAATGCATCACTTCTACAAAGCAGTTCTTGCCTCGGCCGAGGGAGAGCTGCTTTTGCTATATTCACAAGTAAATTCCCTCCAGCTTGATCAACGTACGTTTTTCCACATCCCCCATAATTATGTTATCTGTCAATCATCTATTGATACTTATGTATCTATTGGTACAATTTTCTATTTGATTATAGAATTGATCTATTATTCAAACTATTTACATTTTGGTATGCTGGGTGTACTTAAAGTTTACAAAACGCATTGGAATTATATGAATTAAATGTGAAGCTACATATTCCCTCAGGTGAAAGCAGGTGAGCGCGATTGGGGCTGCTGCTCGAAGTCGATCGATTACAGGTAGCATTTCGGACCGAACGAGGAGAAATGGTTGCCGTTGACGAGGTGAGTTTTGAACTGGAGCATGGAGAAACGATCGCAATTGTAGGTGAATCGGGCTGCGGGAAAAGCGTGACCTCCCTTTCCATCATGGGCTTGCTTGGCGCAAATAGCTCTATTAGGAAAGGTGAGATCCGCTTCGATGGTTCTCGATTAACCTCATGCACTGAAGCACAGCTTCGCAAGCTGCGGGGCAGCGAAATAGCGATGATTTTTCAGGAGCCAATGACGTCGCTTAATCCCGTCTTCTCGGTCGGCGAACAGATTGAAGAGTCGATCCGGCTTCATTTGGACCTTCCGCGTAAGGAGGCTAAGGCCAAAGCGGTGGATATGTTAAGAAAAGTGGGCATCCCTCGTCCAGAAGCGATCATGAAGGAATACCCGCATGCCTTATCAGGCGGAATGCGACAGCGGGTCATGATTGCAATGGCGCTCGTATGCCAGCCCAAACTGCTTATTGCGGATGAGCCGACGACAGCGCTTGATGTGACGATTCAGGCGCAGATCCTTGAACTTATGAAGCAGCTGCAAGCAGAAAGCGGAGCAGCTATCTTACTTGTCACACATGATTTAGGCGTGGTGGCGGAGATGGCGGACAGAGTTATGGTCATGTACGCAGGGCAAGTAGTTGAATCGGCGGATGTGTTTACGCTATTTCGTGAACCCCAGCACCCGTACACGAAAGGTTTAATGAAGGCGATCCCCCGTCTTGATCAAGACAACAAGAAGCGATTACATGTTATTCCGGGTTCTGTTCCTTCGCTACAGCAGATGCCCGCAGGCTGCCGCTTTCATCCGCGCTGTTCCTATGCAACAGGCCGCTGTCGAGAAGAACAGCCAGATCTAACCAACGCAGGAGCAGGACATCATGTACGCTGTTGGCTTATGGGCGATGCAAAATTAACATTCGTTGACCAAGCAGAAGAGGTTACCCTATGACAGCTATCGAGCCGGTAAATAAGAACGAAAACAAGCAAACGTTATTGCAAGTCGATCGCTTGAAGACGTATTACCCCATTCGCGGCGGATTATTCTTGAATAAGCCGGGTTATGTCAAGGCAGTAGATGATGTCAGCCTCTCCATGTATGAAGGGGAAACCGTTGGTCTGGTCGGTGAATCAGGCTGCGGTAAATCAACGATTGGACGCACCATCGTCCGCTTGGAAAACCCACAGTCAGGGCGCATTTTATTTGACAACGAAGATATTACGCATTACTCGCAGCGACAGCTAAAGACCGTTCGCACCCGAATGCAAATGATCTTTCAGGACCCCTATGCCTCGTTAAATCCGAAGATTCGAGTATTCGATACGCTAGCCGAGCCTTTGATCGCTCATAAGCTAGTGGGGCGGAGCGAGGTGCAGCGCGAGGTAGACAACCTGCTTCAATTGGTAGGGCTGCCCCGTTCTGCCAGCAATCGTTATCCGCATGAATTTTCCGGAGGGCAGCGTCAGCGTATCGGTATTGCTAGAGCTATTTCCTTCCGGCCAAAGCTGATTGTATGCGATGAGCCAGTCTCAGCGCTTGACGTTTCGATCAAAGCGCAGATTCTAGGATTGCTGCAGGATTTACAGGAAGAGCTGAAGCTAACCTATTTGTTTATCGCTCATGGCATCGGTGAAGTGAAGCATATTAGCACTCGTATCGCTGTCATGTACTTGGGAAAAATTGTGGAGCTAGCTCCGACCAACGATTTATTCTGCAAGCCGAAGCACCCGTATACACAATTGCTGCTAAGCGCGTATCCTCAGCCGGACCCGACGCTGCGAAAGCAAAAAAGTGTGATCATTCGCGGCGATGTGCCAAGTCCCGCTCATCCACCGGCCGGCTGCCGTTTTCATACCCGATGTCCTTTTGCGCAGGAGTTATGCATGAAGGCGGAGCCACCGCTTACAGATGACGAACATGCCGTAGCATGTCATTATCCTCTTGCAGATTACGAAGAAGGGCAAAGGTGAGGGCTATGATGGTTCATTACATCGTTCGAAGGCTGCTGATCGCCATTCCCGTTTTTTTAGGCATTACGATATTGAATTTTCTAATCATGAACATGGCTCCAGGCAACCCCGTGGATATGTTAATCAATCCGAACATCCCGAAAGAAATGCTGGAGCTGAAGAAAGAGCTGCTAGGGCTTAATGATCCTCTTTATATTCAGTACGTGAAATGGCTCGGCGGCTTCGTAAAAGGGGAGCTAGGCTATTCGTTTAGCAGCTTCGCGCCTGTATCCGAGCTGATCGGTGAGCGCATCGGTCCAACCTTGCTGCTGGCAGCCTCATCGATGCTGGTCGCGATCTTGATCGCAATTCCCGTTGGGGTGGTCAGCGCCGTTAAACAAAATTCGAAGCTGGATTATATAATGACCGGTTTATCCTTTCTTGGCACGTCGATTCCTCCGTTTTTTCTAGGGTTAGGCTTAATCTATTTGGTCGGTATCCAGCTCAAATGGCTGCCCACAGGCGGGATGTCGACGCTTGGGGGAACAGGTACGGTTAGCGATATCCTCGTACATATGATTCTTCCGGTTCTAGTCTTAGGCGTTACCATCGCAGGCAAGAAGGTTCGATATGTTCGCGCCAGCATGCTTGATGTGCTCCATCAGGATTACTTGCGAACGGCTCGAGCAAAAGGGCTTAGCGAATTTATCGTGACGAATAAGCATGCGCTTCGCAATGCGTTAATTCCGATAATTACCGTTGTCGGTGCGGAAATTCCGTTGCTGCTCGGCGGCAGCATCATAATAGAGCAGGTATTCCAGTGGCCAGGCATTGGGCAATTAACGATGGAGTCGATTCTATCGCGAGATTACCCAACGTTAATGGGGTTAAATATCGTAGCCGCTTGCGTTGTGCTTTCAACCAACTTATTTACGGACATCATTTATTCCTTTGTTGATCCACGCATTAAATATAGCTGATAGGAGGGCGAGACGATGTCCATACCGGAGATTCCTTGGAGAAATGACGTTTTCGCCTCCGGTGTGGGGAATGAGAACGAACAGCCGGCCAGCGAAATCGAGAGTTTTGCCTGGCAGGTGAGGCGCAAGTTTTTTAAGCATAAGCTCGCCGTATGGGGTCTAGTGACAACCTTGCTGCTTCTAATTATCGTGCTCTTGGCACCTTGGCTTGCGCCGCATAATCCCGATGAGATTACCGAGGTGTTCTCCGCCCATCCCTCATTTGCCCATTGGCTGGGTACCGACCAAGTTGGCAGGGACGTGTTAAGCCGGTTGATTTACGGAACAAGGGTATCGTTGATGATTGGATTTTCCACGGTTGCTCTGTATGTGACTTTTGGTGCTTTAATCGGAATGATGGCTGGTTATTATGGAAATTGGCTGGATATGGCGCTTATGCGAATGACCGATATCTTTTTGAGCTTTCCCTATATGATGGTTGTTTTGGTCATTATAAGCGTGCTTGGCGCTAACGTATCAACCATCATCATTGTCCTCGCCTTATTCAAATGGCCAACGATCGCCATGCTAGTCCGCGGTAATGTGCTGTCATTGAAACAGATGGATTTTGTCCGGGCAGGCCTTGCACTCGGATTCAGTACACCGCGGATTTTGCTGAGGCATATTCTTCCGAACACGCTAGCACCCATCATTGTAAATGCAACGTTTGGCGTCGCCAGCACCATTCTTAGCGAAGCCGGCCTTAGCTTTCTTGGCATGGGAGTCAAATCTCCGCAGGCGAGCCTAGGAAATATGCTGTACGATGCGCAGTCCTTAACGGTATTAACGGAACAGCTTTGGTTGTGGGTGCCTGCCGGCTTCGTTATCCTCATTACGGTTCTGGCCATTAATTTTGTAGGCGACGGCCTGCGTGACGCTATGGATGCGAGATCCTAGCAAACGCTCCATCGATATGATTTGTGAATGAATAAATAAGAAAATCGACATTAGGGAGAGAAATCAATGAACAGAATAATTCGATTACAAGAACTTATATGGTTAATGTTATTAATGATTTTCGTATCCGCATGCAGCAGTGCAACCAAAGAGGAAGTTAGTGCAACAGCCGAGCCGACAACCGAGGCGGCGAACGTCAAGGAGACAGCAATTGATGTCACAGCCAAAAAGACGTTATACATCGGAATCGTGAACGCTCCCGTCACTTTAAACCAGATCAATACGCAAGATAATTCGGCGTCGCTCGCCCCGATTAATTTGCTTAATGATTCATTGCTCGATGTTACGGATTCGGCGCAGTTTTTGCCTAAGCTGGCGGAATCCATCGAGACAAAGGATAACCAGACTTTTCAGGTCAAGCTCAAGCCAAATGCCAAATGGAATGACGGAGCTCCTTTTACGACAGCTGATGTGGCATTCACGCTAAAGCTTGCGCTTCACTCCAAAGTCGATACGTCATTCAAGCTTAATTTCATAGAAGGATTAAACGATGCAGGGAAGCTGGAAGAAGGAACAACGGATATTTCCGGCCTGAAAATTATCGATCCCACCACCTTTGAAATCAAAACCAAAACGCCTATAGACCCATTAGTGTTCAATGAACGTTTTGGCGTGAAGGTTAATTTTTTGCCGGAGCACATTTTGAAGGACGCTGATCCGGAGCAGCTGTCTACGAATCCATATTTTCAAAAACCGACGGTAACGATTGGTCCCTATAAATATGCAAATTATGAAAAGGGCCAATATGTCGAAGTAACGAAAAACGAAAATTACTATCTCGACGTACCTAAAATTGACAGTATCTTTATCAAGGTTCTACCGGCCGCTAACCTTGTGGCACAGCTGCAAACGGGGGAAATTCAGATGAACTCCTTGCCGGTCGGCCTTGTCCCGATTACGGATTACGACAAGGTGAAGGGGTTTGAAAATGTAACGGTAACGTCTGCTACCGCTTCTGAGCCGGCTGAAATCTTCTTCAATACCGAGAAGCTCTCTGACAAAAAAATTCGCCAAGCGATCGCGCACGCCTTGAACCGCCCACTCATCGTAGAGCAGCTGTTAAAGGGGCAGGCAGAAATTATAGATGGCGGCGTACCAAGGTCGCATCCCTATTTTAATAAAAACATTAAAAACTATGATTATGATCCGGAAAAAGCGAAGCAGCTGCTAAAAGAAGCTGGCTGGGACTCCAAGCGCAAGCTTGCGTTTTTCATCCCGGTGGGGAATAAGGTTCGCGAGCAGGCAGCGGATATTCTCGTTCAAAACTTAGAAGCAGTAGGCATTAAGGTAGACGTCCAAAAGTTTGATTTCCCGACGTTGATCGATAAAGTGGAGAAAGGCGAGCATGATATTACGATTTTCACAAGAGATTACTATATCGAGCCGAGTCTATATTTTACAACCTATAAAAGCAATGATCCCGAAAGCGTTATTCGCTATAACAATCCGTTGGTGGATGAACTCATCCAAAAAGGGGAGCAAGAAATTATAGAAGCGAAGCGCCACGAAATCTATAACCAATTGCAAGAGGTACTGCATGAAGATGTGCCGACGTTAGCCGTTTATTCCGAGAAGCGTTTGCAGGTCGTATCCAAGAACGTACTTGTTGGCAAACCACTCAATCTGGGTACGTTCAATAATGTAAATCAGTGGGATTTGGCGGCAAAATAGTTGATTAAAGCAGCAATCGTGCTGTTAGCAACCGGTTATAGGGAATTTATTCCTTTATAATATAAAGCTCTCTCAAAAATTATAGGAGGTGTATGGTAAATGGCAGATTTAAATTGCTTGGTTTGCAAGTCGGATATCGATGTGGAGGAACGCGCAACTACGGGTGAAATTGTGGAATGCGGCTCTTGCGGCCAAGAGCATGAAGTGCAGGTAGAAGCCAATCTCGTTTCGATTGCTTTAGCTCCAGAAATTGAAGAAACTTGGGGGGAATAGGCTACGAATATGGAGCAAAATAGCGCTATTTTATTATGTGTAACGAAGCTGCGAGAGGAAGAACAACGGATTATCGATCATCTCAAGGTGTTTGGTATTCGCGTGCAGGTAAATCTTGATTCGATGGAGTTGCCTTTAGGCGGTGGTGAGGTTGAGCCTTTCGGCCTCGCTCTCATCCGTTGCCTATCTCAGAAAAACGCGCTGAATCGCGCCCAACTGCTGGAGTTAGCCGGGCATGAGACGCTGAATTCGGTTAAGGCGATTACGATTTGCACGAATAAAATTCACCAAGCGATCGTGTTTCAAAAGCATGGCATTCCTCAACCTAGGTTTAAAATTGCTTTTACGCCTGAGAAGCTGTACGACGCCATGCGTAATTTTGACGAGCTGTGCGTCATCAAACCGGCGACTTCGTCTTGGGGCAGGGGAATTGCCAGAATTACCGGCAAAGAATGTTTGGACGGCTGGATTGCAGCGCGAGAATCAGTTGATCCTGGGCATCAATCCTTTCCGGTATTGGTGCAACAATTTGTAGAGAAGGGGGACTATGATATACGTGTTGTCATCGTCGGCCGTACGCCCATCGTAGCGTTCCGGCGGGTATCTGCTGATAACTGGAAGACGAATACGCACTTAGGCGCGGAAATCGATCCCATTCCAATAAACGAAGAGATTGCGTCTATTTGCAGACGGCTGACGGAAGTGTTAGGTGAAGGCGTTTATGGCGCAGATCTATTTTATGACTATAAAGAGCAGCGGTATCTCGTTTGTGAAGTGAACCAAAATCCGGAATTCGCTAAGTCGTGGAAAATCCATGGCGTCGATGTGGCCTATCATATCGCAAAATATGTGAGAGAAGTGGTAGAGCTTAAAAACACGGCCAAATACACGGCCAAATACACGGTTATTTCTTAGTAAATAGGGAGGATATATAGGAATGGGAGAAACTTTGACGAAGCCCGAGGTTGCCTTGCAGAAAGAAAACTATTTTCAGCTTTCCTTTGTATTAGCGAGAGTTTTGAACTCCGGCGTCATTATGAGTATCGAAAAAAATGATCATGAGCTAAAGGGGCTGGAGAAGAGCATCGCCAAGCTCACGAAAACCAAATACGTCTCCTTATTTAATAGCTATACAGGAGCGATTCATGGTGCGCTATGGGGACAGGATCTTGGATATGATTCAGCTGCAAGGCTGAATCATCAAAGTGAACAAGAAACAAAATTCGTCCACTGGCTTGGTGTCTCGCTATCGGCCGATCCAAACGTGACGTTAGCGTATGAGACTATTGCCGTAACCTGGGAAAACCTCAATCGCTTGAATCAAATTATGCTTGGGATAAGTGGCCGTGCCCCCGTTGTCGTCCTGGATTTCACGGGGCTTGGCTTTGGACCTGCAGCTGCCATTGCAGCAAATAACGAAAATATTTGGAAAAAGGCTGAGCGTTTGAAAATATTTGGCGCCTTTGATTTGCAAACGATGTGGACGCAGGAAGAGAGTGAGCCGGATTTGCAGCCGGCCGCTCAATTCAACTACAGGCTCAGTCCGCTCGTTGCGGCATGCGTGAAAGTTGCCTTGCTCAGGAGGAATCCATAATGAAAACCGATTTTATCCGCAAGCCGCTTGGGCTGCCATCAGATGATTGGGTCCAAGATCCGTTAGCCTTCGTTGGCGGGCCTGCCATCATCCCAGAGGACGTCAGGAAAACGAATTTCCCGATTATTACGAAGGAAGACGTCGTCCAACTGCTCGTCTCGATCCAGCAGGATGGCGATCAGGTCGTTGATGAGTTCAAGGAGGCGTATCGCAACTATGTAGGTGCCAATTACGCAATTGCTACCGCTAGCGGCACATCGAGCCTGCATCTCGCGCTTGTAGGCGTGGGAGTGCAGCCCGGCGATGAGGTTATCGTGCCTGCATTTACGTTTATTGCAACCGCACAGGCGGTCGTTGCCGCGAAAGCAATCCCGATTTTTGTAGATATCGATCCGGTAACGTATTGCCTCGATCCAATAAAAGCGGAGCAAGCGATTACGAGCAAGACAAAAGCGATTATGCCTGTACATGTGCACGGTTTGCCGGCTGATTTGCCGGTATTAAGACAGCTAGCCGATAAGTATTCGCTGCGGCTCGTGGAGGATGCCTCGCATGCCCATTCCGCCTCTATCCATCAACAATTGGCAGGATCGATCGGAGATAGTGCGGGACAAAGCTTGATGGCGGACAAAAACTTTCCGGTAGGCGGAGAAGGCGGCATCGCTTTTTTCAAAGAGAAGGAGGATTATGAGCGCGCGCTGGCTTTTCTTGCATCCTCGGGTATCGATTACCGAATGTCGTGGATCGCTGCGGCTTTTGGACTCAGTCAGTTGGATCGCCTTCCTTATTACGATGCCATTCGAGCACGGAATGCGGCGTATTTAACAAACGCGTTGTCAGGCACGAAGCTGTTCAGTGGACCATTCGTACCAGAAGGCTATAAGCACAGCTATAACATGTATCGCGTTAAGCTCTCGCCAGAGAAGCTTGGTCTTGGCGATTTGGAGGATTACCGGGTGAAGGATGCCGTTCAGCAGCTCATTAACCATGAAGGGGTTTATGCGCGCGAGTGGCAAAACGTGCCGATTCCAGGCCATCTTCCGTTCAAAAACCGGAAGGGCTTTGGCAATGGTTATCCATTCACGCTGTCTGATCGGCTGGATTTTGGATATGATCTGAGCCATTTCCCTGAGACGCTGAAGATGCTTCGCAATAGCTTGACGATATGCAGAGAGCTAAGAACGCCGGTTGAGTATGAGCGAATTCAAGCCTATGCGCTGGCCTTCAAAAAAATCGATGCGAACCCGCATATTATCCGTGAGCTCGTAGAGCAGGGCGGCGATCTGAAGGTGCTGTATGAAAGGGACGCTAGATTAGGATGAGTATAACGGAGAATGGGAGGAAACGAGTAGCCATATTAGGCGGCAGCGGGTTCACTGGCGCTGAATTATACCGGCTGCTTCGCAAGCACCCTCATTTTGAAGTTGATTTTGTTTCCTCCGAGTCGAAAGCCGGTTTTCCCGTAGATAAGTTCTATATCGGGTCGATTCATAAGAAAAAGCCCGGCTCGTTAAAGTTTAACAAGGCTGCCGAGCTTGATGGTCATTACGATGCGATTTTCTCATGCTTGCCTACAGGCTCCTTGCCTAAGATCATCCAGCATGCGGCGGAGCATACCGATTATATTTTCAACGTAAGCGGAGATTATCGCATAGCCGACACCGATCTATTGAATCGGCATTATCCCGAGACGTTAAAGCATGATTTTGAAGGAGGCTGGCACTACTATATCCCGGAGTTTAGTGAGATCAATTCCGCGGTTAAAGTAGTCAATCTTCCGGGCTGTATGGCAGTTGCGACGCTGTATACGCTCTATCCGCTCGTGGCGCATGACTTAATCGAAGGACGAGTCGTCACCGATGCCAAAACAGGCTCAAGCGGCGGCGGCAAATCGACGACGGAGCATCATGCGGAACGCTCCCATAACTTTAGAGCCTACAAGGTTCACGGGCATCGGCATAAGCCGGAGGTGGAGCATGCGTTGACGTACCACTTGGATCGCTCGGTGAATCTGCAGTTTTCAGTCTTCAGTCTTGATCTTCCAAGAGGAATCATGGCAACTTCATATTCATTGCTAAAGGAGCATGTTACGGACGTAGACGTGAAAAAAGCATTTTACAGCGCCTATGCATCCAAGCCGTTTCTCCATTACTTCAATTCAGGCAGCGGTTCGCCCATGATCAAAACGGTGGTCGGAACCAATTATGCCGAAATTGGCGCTTATGTAGAGGGACGAAACTGCGTATCCATTGCAACCATCGATAATTTGATAAAAGGGGCGGCAGGGCAGGCGATCCAAGCAGCCAATCTCTATTTCGGCTTCCCCGAGGAGGCAGGATTGCAATTCGAATTTGAAGGGGCGTGGCCTTGATGAGTAAAAGCAGCCTCTATGTCGTCAAGCTCGGGAGCAGCACGATTGTAAATCACCCCTCAATTTTCGCAGAGATCAATCGCATCGCAAAACGCGGAAACCAGGTGCTGCTTGTGGCAGGCGGGGCAGAAGCGATCAAGCAGAAATATGATTCGATACAGCGGGAAATGCCTTTTCTGACTTTGCCATCAGGCGATGAGGTACGCTACTGTTCGCCCGAGGAGATGCCATTTATTCGTGCAGCTTATCATGAGTTCATCTTAACGACGATCCATACGCAATTAAAAAAACATGGCCTTTCCGTATACGCACAGCTTGGCGGCGACCAAGGGCTTGTCTATGGACAGAAAGCGAAGCCGCTTAAGGCCATCATAGACCAGAAAACGGTCATCGTACGTGATTCCTTGTTTGGGCATTTCATAGGCAGTCACAAGGCGTTTTTGAAATCCGCTTTGGCTGCGTTCGATGTCGTATGCCTGACGCCGCCGATATTCGATCCAGAGCTTGACGCGTATATCAACATCGATGCGGATGTACTTGCAGCTCACTTAGCCGTTGATTTAGAAGCGCATCATTTGCGGTTCGTTACCGGAACTGCTGGTTTGCTGGAAGATATCCGCGATCCGTTTTCAACGATTCCAAATGTCTATAACGATGATGAATTAAGCTCTGTCCAAGGACGTATGAAGCAAAAGGTGAGAGCCGCAAAACTAGCGATCCGCGAAGGCGTCTGCGATGTGTTCATATCCGGCCCGCATACGCTGGAAGAGGCAAGCAAGACTTGGTTCTGGAACGTCGACCGGGAGCTGGGCGAGCTCGATTTGCTGAATAAGGTCGCCCGTATTCCTTCGGTTTCACAAGATGAGCATGAGCTTGCGCATTACTTATTAGAAACAATTAAATATCCATCGGTCGCCGGAAAAATTGACGAGGCAGGCAATATCGCATTCCAAAAAGGAAACGGGCCAAATAAGCTGCTGCTTCTCGGACATATCGATACGGTTCCTCATGTATGGCCGGTTCGGACGGATTCTAACGGTATCACTGGCAGAGGCATCGTGGATGCCAAAGGCTGCTTCGTTAATTTTATCCACATGCTGCAAGAGGTTGATGTGCCTGAGCATGCCACTCTGCTTGTCATCGGAGCGGTTGAGGAAGAAATCTCATCTTCTAAAGGCGCACACTATATTCGGGACCATTATGAAGCGGATGCCGTCATTATTGGGGAACCAAGCGGAGAAGAGAGCTTAACGCTCGGATACTATGGCCTGTTCAAGCTGCAAATTACGATTTACCGCGCACAGGAGCATACGGCAGCCAAAGATACGATCAGTGTGATCGACGAGCTGTATAACGTGGTGGCGGACATCCGTCACCTTGTACGGGATGTAGATCCGCAATCCTTATCCTCTCTGATCGATATCCAGCATCGGAATGAGCAAGGATTTTTAACGGTAAAAGGCACGCTTAATTTCAGAATATCCCCAGCGGCAGGCAATGATTATACGGGCAAAATCGACCTTGCATTTGGCGAAGGCGTGACTGTCGAAGTATTGCGTGCGACACCGGGCTTTGCCAATTCACGCTCAGACACCTTAGTTAAAGCCTTTGTTCGAAGCTTCGCTAAGCAGGGGAAATCGATTCGCTATATCAAAAAACGCGGAACGAGCGACATGAACACGCTCGCCACAACATGGCATTCCGTCCCGATGGTTGCCTACGGCCCCGGAGACTCCAGCCTGGACCATACCAATGAAGAGTATCTGCACAATGATGAGGTGGAGTCAACGAGAACGATTTTGAAGGAAGCGATAACAGAGTGGTTTCGGCTACGAACGGAGGAGTAGATGGAGCAGACGATACCTATCCAAAGAGAGCATGACGATGAGATTTCATCCCTTATCGAAAGAGCCAATGAAGCGAGAAAACTAATTATCGACATGGCGGCTACCTCTACAGGCTGCCATATCGGAGGAAGCCTATCAGCTATCGATCTATTGATCGGCGCATATGCCAAGTATGGCCAAGATCCGAATACAGCCATCATTCTTAGCAAGGGACATGCGGCAGCTGCTCTGTACGCCGCATTGCATGTGTACGGAATCATATCGGATAACCCAGCGGAGAGCTATGGACAGAGCGGTTCTTTGTTTACGGGCCATCCCAACCACAAGCTCCCGGGTATCCCGTTCGCAACAGGGAGCTTGGGACATGGCATTCCTTACGCAGCCGGCTGGGCATTAGCTCAGAAAATGAAGCGTACGAATGGCTTAGGCATCGTAGTTGGCGGGGATGGGGAGCTGCAGGAAGGCTTATGCTGGGAAACCGCACAGATTGTGCAGGCGCAGTCCATCACCAATTTTGTCTATATCGTTGATTGCAACGGTGGGCAAAACGATGGATACATTGAGGATATTTCGCCCATCCGCAATCTCCGTCAACGGTTTGAAGCGTTTGGATTCACCGTAAGAGAGATTGACGGACATCGATTCGAAGAAATTGTTGCTGCCATTGAACCTGATCATGACAGGCCGGTTGTCATTCTAGCAAGCACGATCAAAGGAAAGGGTGTCCCCGCGATTGAAGGAAATCCAGATGCCCATTATGCGAAAATACCCGCAAAGCTTGCCCACAAATGGAAGGTGAGCCTAGCATGACAAAGTCAGGGAGAGACGCATATAAAGACGAGCTCGCTAAGCTCGCTGCAAGCAATAGCCAAATTGTTTGTATTGAAGCTGATTTAGGCGGCAAAAATCACCCGTTTGGGCAGCAGCATCCTGATCGTTTTTTCAACTTAGGCATTGCTGAGCTAGCCGGCATTGATATGGCAGCAGGACTTGCTGAAGCCGGTTATGTCCCGTTCTTCTCGACCTTTGCTGCCTTCGCAGCCTTGCGTGCTTCCGAGAGCGTCAAGCTGACGATGGGGTATATGGGCAAAAACGTGAAGGTCGTGGCTGCATACGGAGGTGTTTCCGGCGGATGGTTTGGCACGACACATCATGCGCTTGAGGATATCGCGGTTATCCAATCGTTTCAAAACATTCGAATCGCTTGTCCTCATGGCGAGCAGGAAACAAGGAAGGTCATTCAAGAGGCCGCCGCATCCGAGGAGCCGTATTATATTCGGCTCTCTAGGAATGATGCTTTTGAGAGTCTGTACCGCGATGAAGACGCAAGCTGCCGAGACATGCTTGTGCATGGCACGAAGCCGGCTGGCGGATCAAAGTTATGCTTAATTTCGGTTGGCGAGCAAGCGACCGAGTTATGCAAGCAGATCATCCAAGAAGACGATTCTATTGTTCATGCGCATTTATGTTATGTCGATATCCAAAGCTTGCAATCGTATGCCGGGCAATTGCGCGTTTTGTCCGATCGTTTGCTTGTTGTGGAGGAGCATCGCGCTACCGGAAGCACAGCGTCCTATCTAGCGCTTTTATTGCCAACGCATCAGGTATATGCGCATCATTGCGGTGAAGAATGGCCGATCTATGGCGGAACGCATGCTGAGGTACTGGACTATTTAGGGTTTGGAATAGAACCGTTAAAACAACAAATTCTGACGATCGCAGGAGGTAGCGATGTTTTTTCGAGTTCTAAAACCTAAAAACTTCCGCCATTATTTTATTGCCGATATCGTCTCCGGTTTTGGCGTTGGTATGAGCACGATTGGCGCCAACTGGTACCTAATGGATCAGACAAATTCGATTACCTCGATTGGGTTTATGCTTTCCTTAAACGTAATTGCAGGCTTCCTTATCTCCGCTTTTGTCGGCACCTTAATTGATAAGTGGAACCGGAAGTCGATTATTTTATGGGCGAATGCGATACGGGCGGCAGCGCTGCTGCTTATTACGGGCGCTTTTTTATGGACGGGTTTTCGCATCGAGTATCTTTATGCGTTTGCCGTTATTAACGGTATGGGATGGACCTTGTATATGTCCGCTTCTCGGAGCCTTGTTCAAGAGATTATTCCGGAGGAGGACCTCATTCATGGCAACTCCGTAATCGAGATCAGCTTGCAGGTCGGCATGTTTATGGCTGGAGCGCTCTCGGGCATGTTGTACAAATACGTTGGATTTGAGATTATTTTGCTGCTGAACGCGCTCGCCTTTATCGCAAGCAGTCTCTTCCTTCGCCGGATCGAATATACGCCAATCCCCGTCGAGAACGAGGAGGAGACCTTCTACGGCACGTTTAAAAATGGCATTCGCTATTTGGCGGAACGGCCTTCCATTTTCTTATTGGGCGTAGTATCGATTATCCCGCTCGTTTGCACGATGGTCTACAACGTGGTTCTCCCAGGCTATGTAAGCACTGCTGTAAAAGGAGACTCCGTCGTTTTTGGATTATCGGATATGTTTTACGGGATTGGAGGGCTGTTGTCCGGCTTTATTGCGGCACCCTTGGCGAGGAAAATCTCACAAAACGGAACGATTCTATTGTTTTTCCTAGTATCCGTATTGAACCTGCTGGCAGTTGCTTTTAATTCCACCATTCTATTGTTGTATTTCGGCAGCGTATTGATCGGCTTAACGAACTCTTCGCTGCGAATTTTAATGACAACAACGTTGATGGAATCAGTCTCGAAATCCTACATGGGACGCGCGACTTCGGTGTGGATGGCGATTTCGCTGCTCTTGCAAACCGTATCCGCCACAGGGCTTGGCGTTTTCATTGACCGTTATTCGCCGGGTGTGGGCTTTATCTGCATGAGCGGTTTGATGGCGGCTGGATTGGTCGTCTATTACGTGCTAAATAATCGATTATCCGAGAAAAAAGCGCTGGAAGCACAAGTATGAATCCATGCCAATCATTAAGGAGGAAAAAGATATGACTACAATCAAAACGGTCGCTTTTGTGGAACCCAGCTTCTATGGCGTTAGTTTCGCTAGAGTCGCTTATGAGCAAGGACATAAAGTCATTTCCATCGTCTCTTCCACGGAAAACCCGCAGAAATATGGCTATGAAGGCATCTACCATGAACTGATTGTTGCTGACATTCGAGATGAAGAGTCGCTTTATGAGGCGATCGTTCATTCCGGGTATGCGGATCAACTGGATGCGCTAATTCCGGCAACGGATTATGCGTCCCATCTAACGGCCAAGGTAGCGGAGCGGCTTGGGCTTCGAGGGGTGCCTTACGAGGCTGCCCTGAGATCGAGAAATAAAGATTTGGCACGGGTTGCCTATGCAGAGCATCATGTGCCAAGCGCAAAATTCAAAAAAATACGAACCTACGAAGAAGCGGCAGCTGCTGCGGAAGAAATCGGGTATCCCGTAGTGCTAAAACCAACCAATTGCGCAAGCAGTCAAAATGTATACTTCATCAACGATGAAGCGGAGCTGCAATACGCGATGGATATTATCGTGGCGTTCAAAGTGACGTATATGGATTTTAAAGTCCGCGAAGAGTATTTAATCGAGGAATATTTGGATGGGCCGGAGTTTAGTGTCGAGCTGTTCGTAAAAGAGGGCGAGCCGATTTTTTCAGCCGTCACGGAGAAGATTACGTCACCGCTTCCTTATTTTGTAGAGATTGCTCATACACTGCCTACTTCGGTGCATACGGACCGTCAGGATGAAATCGTTCAGACGGCCGTTGCTGCGTTAAAAGCGATTGGAATAACGGATGGCCCCAGTCATGTGGAGGTTAAGCTATCAAGCACGGGACCACGCATTATTGAGGTGAACGGACGGCCTGGCGGCGATAATATTTCCTCGGATTTATTGGTGCAGGCATTTGGGATCGATATTTTTGAAGCGACTGTGAACTACTACTTGGACAATCCGATTCATATTCAGAAAAAGCGGCATCGAGCAGCCTCGATTGCTTATATCACCGCGGATCGAGACGGAATTTTCGATGGAATAGAAGGTTTAGATGGTTTGGAGCAGCATGCGAATGTAGTTCGTACACACTTTGCGGCATCTGCCGGAGACGCCGTTTCGGTAGCAAAAAGCTCGGATGATCGTTTAGGCTATATCATTACCGTTGGCGATACCCCTCAAGAGGCGAAAGAGCTTGCTCTGTCGCTAGCAGGGAGCTTGAAGGTGACCTATCAAGCGCAGGAGGTTGGGTTAGCGAAAGCTTAGTATATACGAATTTGTAATGTGTCAGCAGGGAAGCGGGTATGTTGTATAAGGCAAGGGAAGTTAGAAGCTAGCAAAAGGAGAGGGACAGACGGATGGGGATCGCAGTCATTTATGGAAGCTCGCGCAAAAATGGTAATGCGGAGCAGTTAGCTAATCTTTTGGTGGATGGGTTTGAGACAGATAAAATTCATTTGTCTGACTATCGCATTGACCCTATCACAGACTATCGTCATTCCGAGAAGGGACCCTATCCAGAGGATGACTATCATCAAGTGATAGAACGCGTGCTCGCGCAGGATGTTCTCGTGTTTGCAACACCGATCTATTGGTATGGCGCATCCGGGCTGACCAAGACGTTCATTGATCGTTGGTCACAATCCTTGCGAGAGAATAAGGCAGATTTTCTAGCGAATTTCGCGACAAAAACAGCCTACGTCATTGGCATTGGCGATGATGAACCTCATTTGAAAGGAATTCCGCTCGTTCAGCAATTCCAATATATTTTTGATTATACGGGCACAAGCTTTGCTGGCTATATATTAGGCAGAGGCAATCAGCCGGGTGATATTTTGCAGGATACGGTTTCCTTGGCAACGGTTGAGGAAATACGGAAGAAATGGCGCTCTTGAGCTTTCAACTAGCATAATAAAACGCCAAACGAGCGGTTAGAATCACTTCTAAGGCTCGTTTGGCGTATTTTGGTTTGTCCATAGGAAGAAGTATCCTCAAACCTTACCGTCTGCGTACAATTAACAGGAAAAGCTCCAGCTAATTTCACTCGTGAGAAGTTTAATAGACCACTCAGCTGGAAAAGCTCCCGCTAGTTGAGCTCGTTATGATTTCCAATATTTCTCAATAATTGCATCGCGTCCTGAATAAACTCTTGATTCTTTATAAAATTCCGGGTTTTTGCGGTGATAGTTCTGGTGGTACTCTTCAGCCGGGTAAAACACCTGTGCTTCCTCAATCTCAGTCGCAATAGGCTTGTCAAACCGGCCGCTCTTGCCGAGCTCCTCTTTAGACTTTTGAGCAAGCTGGAGTTGTTCCTCATTATGATAAAAAATTGCCGCACGGTACTGGCTCTTGCGATCATTGCCTTGCCCAACAGCATCCGTAGGATCGATCTGCGGCCAATAAAGCTCTAACAGCTTTTCGTAAGGGAAGATGGTGGAGTCAAACGTAATTTGCACCACTTCCAAATGTCCCGTTTCCCCCGTTAATACTTGCTCGTAAGTTGGATTCTCCAGCGTTCCGCCCATATAACCGTACAAAATGCCGTGAATGCCTGGCTGTTCCTCAAAAGGGCTTACCATGCACCAAAAACAGCCACCGGCAAACGTTGCTTTTTGTATCATTTTATTACCTCATTTCATGGAATTCATTTATTATAGCATGTTGTGTAATTGAACTAGCTAGTTCCTGCAGCTTTTTTACGATTTTTGCTTCGTAATCTCCAACTAGCGGAATCGCTTCCGTAGCATACTGCGCAAGCTCATCATGATGCCCAATCATAATCGCTTGCTGGGCATTCTTGAACATCGTTATATCGTTTGTATCGTTGCCAAAAGCGATAAACTGCTTTTCTTCTACGCCTAGCTTTTGCAGAGCGCTCCACTTATGAATGTTCTGCGGACTAATGTCTATCACATTTTCATTGCGATGTCTGTGAACAACTACGCCAAGACTCGAGAGCTCTTGCTCCAACACTTCCGAATCGTTCGCCGTAAGGATGAGTATCTTAACAATGGACAAGAGGGACTCGGCATCCACACGGTTGGCAAGGTTTGAGGTGTCGACATTTTTTAGAATAGGATGATCTAATGCGCCGGTATACGCATAGTCCCAATGACTATCAATCAGATAAGTCGCTTGATGTTCTTCTATATGCTTTAGAAGCACATTTTTTAGATCCTCGCTAAATGTTTCTATGTGCGTAATACTGCCTTCTTTAGAAACGAGTGAACCATTGCCCCCAATCAGGGAGAAGCGGTGAAAACGTTCATGAAGCACCGGAAGCATATCCCGGATAGGACGAGCAGAAGCAAAAATAACTTCATGCCCAGCATGTGCCAGATCTTCTAAGCAGCTTAGAATCGTCTCCGAGACAGGCTGTCCTTTAAAACAAATCGTACCTTCTAAATCGAATACAAAAATCATATGACATTCCTTTCTCTTTAAATGAATTCAATCTTGTTTTGATATAAATAGATATAACTAGATTAAATTAGTTTACTGCAAAAGTACAAGTTTATTTAGCGTTGATCAGCTGATTTTTACGTCACTATTTCTGACATATGAATATGGACATTCAGCCAAAATTCAAGCAATAAAGATATCTGATTTAACTGTGATCATGAAAGTGAATTGCTCGATTATATTTACAATCCCTGTTGTGTAAGGGGTTTTTGGATCTGATGTGCAGCTTCCAGAACGAAATGGGGCCAATTAACGATTGACAGAAATGGATTGCGCCATTATTATAAAGTCATATTCGTGTTATGAAACATAACATTAACTCTTGTATAAGCTCATTAATCGGTTTGAGCGTCTCGACCAGGCAACCGTAATTGCCCCAGGCTACAAGAGGCCGCATGAGTCGAAGTATCCTTGTTTTCGCTGCCGCTACGGTTTCGAAGGCTGAAGGATAATTTCACAATGCGCCTCTTAAGCCTGGGTTTTTTGCGTTTCAATGGCAGGATGGGAAGTAAGTTGTTGCAAACAGCAAGCCCAAATAAATAATGAGGTGAGAAAAAATGAATATGAAATCGAAATCACAAGCCGAGCTTAATAAAACGGAACTTCCCCGCGACTGTACATTTACTCCGAATGATTGGCATGTTCTCTCCAATTACTGGTACCCCGTAGCCGTTGCAAGCGAGATTGCGGATAAACCAGTCGCCGTCAAGCTGTTAGATGTTAAGCTCGTTTGCTATCGAAGCCACGGCAAAGTCGTTATCGCCCGAGATCTATGCTTTCACCGCGGCGCCCCTCTTAGTAAGGGCTGGGTGGAGAATGACGAAATCGTATGCCCGTATCACGGTTTTCGCTACAATTGCGAAGGTGCCTGCATCGCAGTTCCGGCACATCCAAGCTCCAAAATTTCACCCAAGCTAAAATTGATTATGTATCCTGCCATCGAGAGATATGGTCTAATCTGGACTTCACTTGCTTCTACCAATGAACAAATTCCGGAATTCGCAGGCTGGGATGATCCGGATTTCATTAATATTTTACCGCCTAGCTTTGATATCGCCGGTTCGGCAGGACGCCAGATGGAAGGTTTCTTGGATGTATCCCATTTTGCATACGTGCATACCGAAACCTTTGGAGATCGCAACAACACCGAAGTGCCGCAATACAAGGTAAAAAGGGAAGGGGATCAGCTGCTTGCCGATTATTGGAGCACGGTCAGCAACTATGGCAAGGGGCAGGAAAACCCTGCGCCTGAAGGTTCTATGTGGCTACGCGCTTTTCGGGTATTTGCTCCATTTGCCGCGTCGCTTACGGTTCATTTTCCGGATGAGGCAAAGCTGATGATTCTAAATTGCGCATCTCCGGTCTCGGCACGTTTTACGCGTTTATTTTGTCCGATATCACGGAATTTCGATAAACAAGCGCCAGTCGAAGATACGGTAAACTTTAATTTGCAAGTGTTTCAAGAAGATCGGGAAATGGTCGAAGCTCAAACGCCAGAAGATCTTCCGCTTGATCTGGCGGCAGAAGCTCATATTCCTGCCGACCGCACATCCATTGCTTACCGCCAGCTTCTTACCGAGCTTGGACTCGGCAGGAACTACACGTCTTAGTTTCAATTCCAGCGCTGCATACAAGTTGCAGTCAAAGCGATATCTCATTTATAATGTAGGGGCAAGGGAGGCGATAGGTATGGCAAATCAAATTGCCGGAAGAAGAATCTGCTCATGCAAAGCCTAGTATTAGGGCGATACTTTGCATGGGGCCGGAATGAAATATTTTCGCCCAATTCAGCTTATATCGTTTCTAATGATGGCTTTGCCACTTATATTTTCAATAAAAATAAGGGGCTGAAAAGCAATGAGTAATCCATTTATTAGAAACCATCAATATAACTTAATAAAAAAACAGGTAAACCTGCTGCAAACTGCGTGCAACACCGTATCTGATCCGAAAGTAGTGGAGGCGGTAAGGTCCAGCGCGCAAATCAAATCAATAGAGGCGTTCCCGGAAGCGACAGAGCTTCAAAAGCAGCATCTGGAGAAGATTTCGACGCTAAATAAGACGGAAGATTTCCAGCACTATTTGGAATCGTTAGAACCTTTGATGATGCCTTTTGCAGAAGTGACTGCAGCCCAAATCAAAAAGCTCTTTCACAAAGTGAAGAAGCTTAAGGTCCCCGATTTAGATGCTTTTGATTACCGTTATGTTACTTACATGGGCTGGCGCGATATTGCGTCGAACAAATTGTTTCTCGTGTATCGTCTTAACGGGCAGCTTGTCGGAATTGAAGGGAAGTTAACGCCTACAAATAAGAAAAGCACCTGTTTTTTGTGTAATCGGCATGAGGAGATCGCCTTGATTACGGCGATTGCGAAGAAGCCAGCCAATGCTTCTCCCGATTACTACAAAGCGATTGGCAATTATATGTGCGTGAACAGCGATGTTTGCAATAAGAACATCACGGATACCGCCGCATTAGATAAATTCATTAGCAGCTTATTAGGTCAATAAAACAAACAAGCGATCCCGTATGGGATCGCTTGTTTGTTTTGAGCAAGTCAGCTTATTTTACAGAATTCACTGCTTGTTTCTCAATTGCAGCAACAGTTGCATTAATGCGCCGGATGACCTCAGGATCGAATTTATGATTCCGCTCATATGTGAGGAGACCGTTTACTTCCTGTTCGACATCGTAGAGCTGCGTGTAGCAAAATGCGCAAACGTACGGGTTCTCCAGCAGCGTTAACGTTAATCCTTCATACCGGGAGATGAATTCTTCCTCCGAACGCGGACGATCGCCATAACCCCAGCTCTTCTGATCGACTTGGCCTGGATTCCACCAAATGCCGCCATATTCACTGACGAAGTAAGGCTGGCCTTCGTATTTTTGACGATTGTCGAAGGTGACGAAACGATCTCCGCCGCTGCGCATTGCCTCATAATGTTGAGCAAATTTTTCCGGATTCTGTTCATAATCATGGACATCAAAAATATCTGTGATGACATGGAAATTGCCGCTCGTGTCAATGACTGGGCGAGTAGCATCCAATGACTTGGTCACTTGGTAGGTAATGCGCAGCACCTCATCATTTTGTCGGGCGCCTTGCGGACCGTCCCACGTTTCATTGAACGGGCACCAGCCCACTAAAGCAGGGCTATTATAGTCGCGTTTGACGATCTCCATCCACTCAGGCAAAAATTGTTGAAGGCCAATTGCCGTCGTAATATCGAGACCCCAGTTCGCATGCTCGCCCCAAACGATGTAGCCCAATTGATCTGCCCAGTACAAGAAACGCGCCTCAAACACCTTCTCATGCAAGCGTGCGCCATTAAAACCAAGGCTCATTGACAATTCAATGTCTCTTTTAAGATCTTCATCCGTTGGAGCCGTATAAATGCCTTCAGGATAGAAGCCTTGATCCAGCACCAAACGTTGGAATACAGGTTTGCCGTTAATGAGGATTGCATTGCTATCCCATTTTACAGAGCGAAGGCCAAAATAGCTTTCAACCGTATCGATGATTTTATCGTTATGTTGAAGAGATAAAGTCAGGTCATAAAGATTAGGCGAACCTATCTCCCACAAATGGCTTTCGGATAGCTTAACCGTCAAACGACCTTGATTGCCATTTACTACAGCGGATTGTAAGCCTACCGTTTTGCCGCCGAATTTTGCTTCTACAACAAAAGTTAAACCATCTGCCCCCAGAAACTCACCCTCGACATGAAGGGATTGATTCTCAGCATCCGGAGTCAGCTTGAAGGTTTGCATATATTGTTCGGGTACGGACTCCAGCCATACGGTCTGCCAAACGCCAGTTGTTCTCGTATAGTCGCATCCATGGGAATGATACATGCCCGATTGCTTGCCGCGAGGCTGCAAACCTGAACGGAGATCGTCTTCCGCACATACCGTTAACACATTTGTGCCGGCTTGGAGCAGGTGGGTGATATCAAGGGCAAAGGAAGAATAACCGCCACGATGCGTGCCTGCGGATTTTCCGTTCACCCACACTTCCGTTTCGTAATCGACCGCGCCAAAATGTATGAGTGTACGGCTGCCTTTCCATTCAGCAGGTATTTCGATTTCCTTGCGATACCAGACGGCTGGCATAAAATCTTTACTCTCAATGCCTGAAAGTTTGCTCTCCGGGCAGAAAGGGACGATAATTTTATCTTTTAGTGAAGAAGCTTCAAACAGATTGCGCTGCTTTCCGCTTTTGCCATAATCGATCTCAAATTCCCACTCGCCGTTCAGGTTGCGCCATTCGGAGCGAACCATCTGCGGACGCGGATATTCTGGTCTTGGAATAGGTTGTTTAGCTGCTGTCACAATAATCCTCCTCGTAATCTTGTTAATTTTAAAGTTAATTATAAAAGATGTATTTCAAGGAAATCGACTCAAAACCAGTATATGAAAACGATTATAGGGTTGTCAACAGCGAATATTCGTAAATAATCATCCTTGTAGATAACTTTAAGGTTAATCTAAAACATTTTCGAGCCTTCATCCTAAACCTTTCCGCAACCGGCTTATGGCTAAGCGATTTACTGCTAGCCGGTTGTTTTTGGGATAGGGGTTTATCTTTTTTCTTAGTCAGAATCCATACCGTTAATCATTCCTATCACGCGTTTGTATAAAATAATCACAATAGAATGAGCATTGTATTCACTATCCATGATGTTATAATTGCTCATGAGCGAGATGAGAATGATAATCATTAATGACATTTCGTTACTACCATACATACACAGGAGTGGGTTAAACATGTTTCTGCATGCAGGTTCGCGCAACAACATACGAAGAGGTCTCCTTGCGCTTCTAATTATCATTACGGTGCTCGCAGGCTGCAGCACTTCGCGAGAGAAGAACGTTTCTGAAGAAACAACGAACAATGGAAATGCACAAACAGACACAGCAGCAAAGAACGACGAGATCGTACAGGCAAGTGACAGCGGAACACGGATCGTAAAGGATTTTTTCGGAGAGGTTGAAATTCCGGTTAAACCAAAGCGTATTGCGGCCATCTATTTGGAGGATTATTTAGTTGCCCTTGGCGTGGAGCCAGTCGTACAGTGGTACCATCCTTCTTGGGGCAAACAGGAATATTTAAATCTAAACGCCCCTGAATTCGATATAACGGGTAATATTGAAGCGCTGCTGGATGCAGAGCCTGATCTCATCATTACCGATGGCTACGCGGATCAAGCAAGCTATGAGAAATATTCTAAAATCGCTCCAACATACCGGATGCCTGATGAGATTTTAATGGGCAAATCGTCTGAAATTCTCTTAACCATTGCTGATCTCATAGGCGAAAAAGATAAGGCGGCAGGTCTGTTGAAGGATTACGAGCAAACCATCGCAGATACAAAAGAGAAGCTGCAAGCGGCCATCGGGAACGAATCCGTTGCTGTCATGCGACTTAATATCGGGGAGACAGACCTCAATTTGCTCGGCATTAAAAACAAATTCGTCGGCTCTATCCTGTACAAAGAGTTAGGATTAACGCCGCCAAAGATGGTCGCAGAAATGGAGAACTTCATTGAGAACATCTCCATGGAGAAGATCCCTGATCTGAATGCGGATCATATCATTATTTTGACTTCAAACGGAAAATGGACGTCGCCTGAGAATAAAGAATCTATCGATGGATTAATGAATAGTCCAATCTGGCAAAGCGTTCCTGCGGTCAAGAAAGGTAACATTTATCAAGTTGAACGGACATACTGGCAAACGGGTGCATTTAAAGCTAATCTGCTCAAGATCGAGGATTTAAAAAGATTATTGCTGAAATAACAGAAAAGCGGCAATCACTTGGCATCATTTGTCCGAAGAGCATTTCAACCTACAGTTGAAGTGCTCTTCTTTATCGTTTATAGTATTTAAATGATAATCGTTCTCACATGAGGGAAGGGACGGGTAAATCTATGCGAGAGACTAACCCCGACAGGAAAGCTTCTGTTAACAAGCTCTATCGCTTAATCAGAGTCGTTTATAAGGAATTTGGACCACATGAACAACTGAAAGTGTATAAAAAAGAAGACTTTCTATTACATATTTTTATGGACGGCGGAGGGCGCTTGGTTCTAGATGGACTTGGCTATCTTATCGAGCGTGGCAAATGCTTCATCTCTGAGCCAGGTATGACAGTCGCATGCGAAGCCTACAAACAAGGACTTTCCTATTATGAACTGGCCTTCGAGGTGCAATATATTGGACAAGGAGAGCAAGCCAGCTTGGAAAAAGGGTCGTACCAAACGTTCCCATGTGTAGGTGAAGTTGAATGCGAACCGTTCTCCCATTGCTTGGAACTGATTGAGACGCTATATAAACATTCCTTATCAGAAGCTAACGATGAGCTGTCCATGATCGATCAAAACATCTGTTTTCAAGAGCTGCTTCGCATGATTCTCAGGCAAAATCTCACCGCATCACACGCCCAGAGCAGCCGCGATGCCGTTGAGGCCACCATTGATCAGCTTCGCCGTGATTATCGCAGCGAGTGGTCGGTAAGTCAGCTCGCAGAGATGGCTGATGTTGGTCGTTGGCAGTATACACGACTGTTCAAAGAGATGACGGGTCAGGTTCCGCTGCAGTATTTGTCCGGCATCCGAATTGACCAAGCCAAGCATCTGCTGCAAGAGACCGATGACCGTTTATTTGACATCGCACAGAACGCCGGATTCGGCAATGAATTTTATTTTAACCGCCGTTTCAAGCAATCGGTTGGCCTTTCGCCAGGTCAATATCGGCGGCATTACCGGGAGGATATTCGCGTCTTCGCTCCTTTTCTTGAGGATTTTCTAGTGACGCTTGGCGTGACGCCGATCCTCCAATGCTCCATCTCGAATTGGGGAAAACAGTCCTATTTGGGACTCGAGCATATTCCAGCTGTTGATTTATTCGTTACACAAACGGTCCAGCTTCCGCTGAAGCCGGATTTTATTATAGTTGACGTTGGGTTTCAGGAAAAATGGGATCAAAATTTATTCGAGGAGAAGGTCCCGCTTTATAAAATGTCCAATCAAGGAGAAGACTGGCAGGAGACTTTACGAACGATGGCCGATTTGATCGGCAGGGGCAAGAGCGCCAAGGTTGTTGATATTATATCCGACTATGAACATAAAGCAGATGCCGCCCGGAAAAAGCTTCGCTCCATCCGGCATCAAACGACTGTTTTTCTTCGAGTCAATGCGCAAGGGATCTTAATGTATGGCGGTCCCGATAAAAGCTATACAGGTCCCGTTCTATACAAGGATTTGGAATTGACGCCTCATCCGCTTGTACGTCAACTAACGAATAACGCAAGGTTTGCCGAGCTTACAGTCGAACAGCTTGCACAGCTTGATGCCGATAACTTGTTCGTCACGTTCGAGATTTCAGACCATGAGAAGAAGAAGCTTTTTGCGTCATCCGACTGGCAATCCCTATCCGCTGTACGCAGTAACCGCGTGTTCGAGGTCGATTTTCTCAGCTGGATGAATTACGGCGTCCTCTCGCATGGCAAAAAAATCGATGACGTCCTGCGTGCGCTTGCCTAACAATCAGTAACGGCATAAGCAATATTCAATCAAGCTGCGCACGGAATCCGCATAAACAGCGGATTCTATTTTTTTTAGCAGAACAGCTGGCACGGTTACCGTATGATCGTGGAAATGCATACATATTCCGTAATATTGCATCTTATAGCTTGGGCCGCTCAGTCTCTATAATGAGAGTGTATGACAGGGAAAAGAGTATCCTCTGCCATGCCAAAATCGTCAAGCGGGGAGGGAGAACCGGAACGAAGGTGAACGCTTATAAGCGAGATGCTCTGATATGTAACCGCTATCATTTTATGAATGGAATTGCACTCCGTTTCTCGCACCGACAACTTATTGAGGAGGAATATAATGCGCAACAAGTATGTCGCGTGGTCGCTTGTCATTGCCATGCTGATCTCAAGCTTATACCTGTCTGCGGGGCCTTTCGCTCCCGTTTCTGCTGCAGGCGGACCTAATCTTACGTTAGGGAAAAACATAACCGCCAGCGGTCAATCCCAAACATACAGCCCGAGCAACGTGAAAGACAGTAATCAGGCAACTTACTGGGAAAGCACGAACAGCGCCTTCCCGCAATGGATTCAAGTCGATCTTGGCGCAAATACGAGCATAGACCAGATCGTTTTGAAGATTCCGGCAGGCTGGGAGGCGCGGACACAAACCATCGCCATTCAAGGGAGTACAAACAGCACGACGTTTACGAATATTGTTAGTCCATCGGCTTATGCGTTTAACCCTTCGATTGACAACAATTCGGTTACAATCAGCTTTGGAGCAGCAAGCACACGTTATGTTCGGTTAGAAGTAACAGGCAATACAGGCTGGCCGGCAGCCCAGCTATCCGAAATCGAAATTTATGGCGAGAGCGGACCGGCGCCGACACCAACGCCAACACCCGCGCCATCGGGCACTTACCAAGCGGAGTCCGCTGCATTGTCCGGCGGGGCAAAAGTAAACACGGACCACACCGGTTACTCCGGAACAGGCTTTGTTGACGGGTACTGGGCACAGGGCGCTGCAACAACGTTTACGGTCAACGTAGCAGAAGCAGGCAGCCGTAACGTGACGCTGAAATACGCCAATGCGAGCGGAAGCGCAAAGACGATTACCATTTACGTCAACGGTGCAAAAATTCGTCAATCCTCGCTGCCTAGTCTAGCAAACTGGGATACATGGGGCACCAGCATTGAATCGCTTAGCCTGAATGCGGGCAGCAATACGATCGCATACAAATACGATGCAGGCGATTCAGGGAACGTTAACCTAGACCAAATCTTGGTTGCCGCGACCACGAGCACCACGCCAACGCCTACATTAACGCCATCGGCTACACCGGCGCCGACAACGGCTCCAACACCGACGCCTACATCAACTCCAGTTCCAACTCCAACGACTACACCTACACCAACATCAACGCCGACAGCTCCACCTGGCGGCAACATTGCGATTGGCAAATCGATTAGCGCATCCTCCAGCACACAAACATTCGTAGCTGCAAACGCAAACGATAACAACGCCGCAACCTACTGGGAAGGCGGCAGCTCAAGCGTACTGACGCTCGATCTTGGAGCAAACCATAATGTTACATCCATCGTGCTTAAATTGAACCCGTCCACCGCATGGAGCACGCGCACCCAGTCGATTCAAGTGCTGGGACATAATCAGAATACAACGACCTTTAGCAATCTCGTTTCAGAACAATCGTATACGTTCAATCCCGCCACCGATAACACGGTGACCATTCCGGTGACGGCGACTGTAAAACGTCTGCAGCTTAACATTACGTCGAATTCCGGCGCTCCCGGCGGGCAAATCGCCGAGTTCCAAGTTTACGGCACGCCAGCGCCAAACCCGGATTTGACCATTACAGAAATGTCATGGGCACCAGCTTCACCGGTAGAAACCAGCGCCATTACGCTGAACGCGACCGTTAAGAACACTGGCAATGCCAGCTCTGCTTCAACTACGGTCAATTTTTACCTGAACAACACGCTTGCGGGATCTGCGCCAGTTGGCGTACTGGCAGCAGGCGCCTCGGCTACCGTATCACTGAATGCAGGGACGAAAGCCGCTGCTGCGTACTCGGTCAGCGCCATCGTTGATGAGAGCAACGCCATTATTGAGCAAAACAACGCGAACAACAGCTTTGCAAACCCAGCTTCGCTCATCGTTGCTCCCGTTGCCAGCTCTGACTTAGTCGGAACGGTTTCTTGGACGCCTAGCAATCCGGTTGCCAATAATGCGGTCACTTTTAACGTCAGTCTTAAAAACCAAGGAAACCTGCCTTCGGCTAGCGGTGCTCACGGGATCACCATCGTGTTAAAAAATGCTGCCGGAGCAACGATTCAAACCTATAACGGATCTTATAACGGAGCCTTGGCTGCGGGGGCATCCGCGAATGTTGCCATCCCTGGATCATGGACAGCGGCAACCGGCAACTACACGATAACAACATCGGTAGCAGCTGATGCTAATGAATTGTTAATTAAACAGGCTAACAACGTAAGCTCAACACCTCTAGTCGTCTACTCCGCTCGTGGCGCAAGCATGCCATATAGCCGATATGACACGGATGACGCAACGAGAGGCGGAGGCGCCACGCTGCAGTCCGCGCCAACATTTGATCAAGCGCTAATTGCTTCAGAAGCTTCAGGCCAGCGTTATGTTGCATTGCCTACGAATGGCTCCTACTTGCAATGGACGGTTCGTCAAGGCGATACAGGCGCTGGGGTAACGATGCGATTTACGATGCCTGACTCAGCAGATGGAATGGGACTGAGCGGTTCACTTGACGTTTACGTAAACGGAGTTAAAGCCAAGACCGTGCCGTTGACATCCTATTACAACTGGCAATATTTCTCTAGCGATCAACCCGCAGATACACCTGCTGGAGGACGCCCGCTTTTCCGTTTTGATGAGGTACACTGGAAGCTAGATACCCCGCTTCAAGCTGGCGACACGATTCGAATCCAAAAGAGCAACGCCGATAGCCTGGAATATGGCGTTGACTTCCTCGAAATCGAGCCGGTTCCCGCTGCAATTGCCCGTCCGGCAAACTCCGTATCCGTAACGGATTTTGGCGCGATAGCCAATGATGGATTAGATGATCTTGCAGCGTTTGAAGCGACAGTAACAGCTGCGGTTACATCAGGAAAAACGTTATACATTCCAGAAGGAACCTTCCATCTAGGGAACATGTGGAAGATTGGGTCGGTCAGCAATATGATCGATGATATCACGATTGCAGGCGCCGGCATCTGGCATACGAATATTCAGTTTACGAACCCGAATTCGGCTTCCGGCGGCATTTCGTTCCGTGTCAAAGGCAAGCTTGATTTCAGCCATATTTATATGAATTCAAAATTGCGATCGCGTTACCACGAGAATGCAATCTATAAAGGCTTTATGGACAATTTCGGTAAAAATTCAAAAGTGCACAATGTATGGGTTGAGCATTTTGAATGCGGGTTCTGGGTAGGGGATTACGCTCATACGCCGGCAATCTTTGCTGATGGCCTAATTATTGAGAACAGCCGAATTAGAAACAACCTTGCCGACGGCGTCAACTTCGCTCAAGGAACAAGCAATTCGACCGTTCGCAACAGCAGCGTCAGAAACAACGGAGACGACGGCCTTGCCGTATGGACGAGTAACGTCAATGGCGCGCCTGCGGGCGTAAATAATACGTTCTCCTTTAACACGATTGAAAACAACTGGCGCGCAGCAGGCATTGCGTTTTTTGGAGGAGGAGGACACAAGGCAACAAACAATATCATCATCGATACAGTAGGCGGTTCTGGCATTAGAATGAACACCGTGTTCCCGGGTTACCACTTCCAGAACAATACCGGCATTCTTTTTTCGGATACGACTATTATGAACAGCGGTACGAGTAAAGACCTTTACAACGGGGAGCGCGGCGCGATCGATCTAGAGGCTTCAAACGATTCCATCAAAAATGTAACCTTTACCAACATCGATATTGTTAACACGCAGCGCAGTGCGATTCAGTTCGGATACGGCGGCGGATTTGAAAATATCGTATTCAACAACATCAACATCAACGGGACTGGTCTCGATGGAATATTAACCTCTAGGTTCACATCGCCACATAAGGGAGCGGCCATCTACACCTATACCGGCAATGGCTCTGCTACGTTCAACAATCTAACGACCAGCAATATCGCTAATCCTAACGTGAATTACATCCAAAACGGTTTTGGTTTGATCATTCAATAAAAATGGGCAGTGGGGGGAGTTTTTCGAAACTCCTCCTTTTTAATATTACGGAATATATTTTAGGGCGGATGCATGAAGGGGGAATCAGCTCTACGTCAGCGGCGTGGGGAGTCGATCTTTTGCTGCTTTATGCTCCGTCTGTAGCCTTCGAGCAATCGTCCCGCAACCAATGGGATTTAAGTTTATCAGGATTGCGAATGGACGCCAGATGTGCCGTTCGTAAGCGTAGTCGCGGTAGAAGTAAGTGATTTCACCCACATACCCGAGGGATTTGTTACGCACACGATACCTGCCGGCAGCTATGTGAAGGTTACGCATATTGGACCGGAATCCAAAATCGGAAAAACTTATGATTCCATCCGAGATCAAGGGATCGACGGAGCACGGCCTTTTGATTTCGAATATTGGGGTTCTATTGACACCCTTGAGCAAGAAGAGAGCGCAATTGACATTTATCTGCCTATTGAAGCTTAAAAAAAGGAATCGCGTAAATGCGCGGTTTCTTTTTTTTTATGCGTCATAAGAACGGAATCGATCAATCTGTTGCGTTTGTCGTTCCACTCACGTGCTGCTAGATAATTCATCGGATATGTGCAGCAGTGTTTGCTTCGCATGGAGAAGTAACGTTAGCTGAACGACATATTTGGCTCAAAAAAAGTCGTTGCGGGCATCTATCGGATGGAGGATAATGGAAGTATTTCATTCTAGGAGGTGTACGAATGAAGGAACAAGCAGGCAATCGGAATGCCCCGGAGAAACGGCCTCAGGTAAAGCAAACAAATGAAACCTCCAGCATGCAGCCTGCAAGTGGTTTACCTATGATACAAGCGATGGCAGCCTCGAACCTTTCGCAAGCCCAGCTCCTAAGCTGGCAGCAGACGCTTGGAAACAGCCAGACACAGCAATTGATGCAGCGAATGCCGTCACCGCAAGTCGTGACAAGGGATCGCGCCGAAAAATCATCCTTGCCCCGATCAACGCTTTCAACTGGCAGCTCGCGCGGTGTCGTGCAGCGCGTGTTATCGGAAATTCGGCCAAATGAAGACTTTAAATCAGATGAGAATCCCAATAACATTGCCATCTCTGACGTATTGATCGCAGGACGCACGCCTTCTCCTTTCACCGCAACAATGGGCGCCCACTCTACGGCTTGGGTAGCTCATCTTGATGCGGTTCGCCGGCAGTTGATCGGTTATCTCCTTGATGAAGCATGTAAATATATCATTAATTTTGCCAAAGCACAGCAAGCATCGCCGCTGCTTCGGCTATCGGCCCACTTGGAGGAAGCCCATAAGAAAAAGCTCGATGATGCGAATATAGGTCTAAATACGGCGGTTTCAAACGTCGAGCCTTTCTGTGATGAAAAGAATATCATCGATTCTTTTTCCGTTATCGTGCAGCTGCAGAAGCTTATAAGCGCGCTCTTGACTTTCGTTAATTACCTGCCCATGGCAACGGTAGCTGGCGGAAATCCGGGAGGGAACGGCGAGGGCTCGGCGAGGGAATTGTTAAATTTGTACGAATCCGCGTCTTCGGCGAACGAGTTTATCGAAGGTGCGGAAGAAGAAAAAAAGAACGCAGAAAGTATGATGGAAACCGAGGATAATGCGGAACTGGCAGAGGAGAGCATACAAGAACACGAGCGGACCATTCAATATTACGAAAAGGTGCTCGCCGACATCAAGAAGGATAACAAGGCGGTAGACCTTAAGAAGAAGCCTCAGCTCAAAACGAAGGTGCAGAATCAGCTTCGCAAGCTGTTTGCCGCCGAGACGCCGGGCGTATTCGCGCAGTCCCGCGTTAACAGTCAGAATCCGGTATTGATCTGTGAAGTATGGGCGCTCGGCTTGCAGCATTTTCTTGATACAATCAGAGTTGCTTATCCATACTCCTATGAGTTTGCTGAATGGAATCAAGAGAAACAACTGACCGAAGAGCTTCGGCTGCTGCTTATCCGGCAAAATGACGCCGAAGAGGTTGAACAGAACTTTAAGCTATCCGGCAGCAATGATGAGGCCTATCAAATCATATACGATTTGCTGCGCGGCAAACGCGCCTTCCAAAATCTTGGCGGGACCAATAATGTGCCGATCGAGGATGTGCTGGCCAAACAAGCAGAACCTGTGGCAGTAGCCATCGGTCCATCCGATTTTATTAGCGAAAACAGCGGAACGCTCATGAGTACCGTTTTCCTTGATGAGAGTGGAAAAATTGGCGATGTACTTATTAAAGGCCGTACGAAAAGCCCATTTTCCAGCACCGAAGGGATGGGGGCCCATTCAACCGCATGGACCGCCCATATCGATGCCGTCCGTACCACGATGACGGGCAAGACGCCCAAAGCAGCTGCAAGAGCTTTGGAAAGCTTAGCACTTGAAGCATTTGCTTCATCAGCCTATACGGTACTGAAGGATCAGGTAGACGGCAAACAGGCTCATATGCTGGGTGAAGCGGAAGGATGGCTGCGTAAGCTTCTTGATCAAGAAATCGATTTCAGCAATTTGCAATCAGTTATTGCGCATCTTCAGCAGCTTATCTATGCTTACTTAGATTTCGTGAACGTAACGCCGCTTAGCACGGTGGTCACCGGAGGCGTCCCTGGCGGCCGAAACGAAGGCCGGCATCGCAAGCTGCTGCTGTCTTTTGAGGATAACCAGCCCATTGTCTCAACTAAACTGAAGAAGCAGCTTCAGGAGGCGCTTTACGGGTTATTTGATCCGAATGCAATCGACCGTTTTTCACCTGACTCCGATAAGAAAGGCGGGGACATTGACAATCTGGAAGCGAAAAAATGGCTCTATGGCTTGAACACGCTGCTCCATACCTTGAAGGCTGCATATCCAAAAGCCTATAAAGCTGCTAATTTTGATGAATACATTCTGAATCAGCTTGATGCGCCCGTTGAAGTCGATATGGTTACGGAGCTCGATAGGAAGGAGCAGGAGAAGGAGGATAAAAAGGATCAGGACGTATTGCTGAGTGATTTGCAGGATAGAGAGACAATCTCCCAAGTGTTACGGGCAAGATCATGGAACATCGGACAAAAGGTGCAGGTAAGCGTCCCTTTCAAGGGCTTATATGATACTGGCTACATAAACGGCCGGCTGAATGAGCAGGATTTTACGGTAAAGGTACAGTTTATTAAAGAAAGTCCTCAATATATGCAAATGGTCGGTATGGATGTTTATCAAATCGATCAAGTGCGTGCAATTGTTTAAACCGAATTTTTCAATTATCTATTTCGAAGTTATTGGCATATGCTCATGCGGCATTATGCCTTTTTTTCGCATTTATGTGTAATTCATAATTGACACCATGTATGAAATAGATTACATTATGTACATAATACTTTACTTGAAGTAAAGATTAGCAAACAGGAGGAGAAAATATGTCCTATCAGGAAAAGAAGAATATCGTGTCTCTAATGGGCAGCTTACTGGTATTTGTATTCTATTGTTTATATGTGTTCGACCGGTATCCACAAGCAACCCAAAATTCAACGGCTACCTTCGGCTTTTGGGCTTCCGTCATCTTAATCTTAATCCCGGTGTCGGTAGTTGCCAAAATCATTATTTCAATCGTATTCAATATCATTTACCGGATAGCAACGAATGAAAAAGAACCCTCATTTGCAGATGAACTAGACAAAATCATTGCGTTGAAAGCAACAAGAAACTCTCATTATGCGTTTGTCATTGGTTTTCTTCTTGCGATGGGATCGCTGGTCATGAGCATGCCGCCCTATATGATGTTCATCATCCTTATTTTCTCAGGCCTAATGTCAGAGGTGGTCGGCGTTATTACTCAGATTTATTTTTATCGGAGAGGAGTCTAAGATGGGCAAATTGCTTATTAGCAATAACGTTCGTAAATTACGTTTTAACCATAATGAAATGACCCAGCAGCAGCTAGCCGAAAAAGCTGGCGTGACCCGGCAAACGATCGTAGCGCTTGAGCAAGGAAAATATTCGCCTTCTCTGGAACTGGCTTTTCGTATCGCTTTTGTCTTCAGCTTGCCGCTCGAAGAAGTATTTTTTATCGAAAATAAGGAGGAGTTTTTATAAAAGCGATTGTTTGCACCCAATATGGAGCTTCGGAAGTTTTACAGCTGAAAGAAGTAGAGAAGCCCACACCCAACAATAATGAGGTAAGAATAAAAATATATGCAGCGGCAGTAACACCCTCGGACTGTGCTTTTCGCAAGGCAGACCCTTTTATGATCCGACTTATTTATGGCCTCAGAAAGCCCAAATATTCGATATTGGGCGTTGAGCTCGCTGGGGAAGTGGATTCGGTAGGCAAAGAGGTAACGTTATTCAAAAAAGGCGATCAGGTTTTTGGTGTAAGTCCAAACAGCTTTGGGGCTTATGCCGAGTACATGTGTTTGGCCGAAGATAAACCGCTGATCACAAAACCAGCCAATGCGACCTATGAAGAAGCCGCTGCCGTCTGTGACGGCGCCTTGACTGCATTGGTTTTCCTCAGAGATACGGCAAAAATTCAGCGCGGGCAAAAGGTATTGGTCAATGGCGCATCTGGCGCAGTAGGCGCTTATGCCGTTCAGCTTGCCAGGTTTTTCGGAGCAGAAGTGACCGGTGTATGCAGCACCAAAAACTTAGAATGGGTGAAGTCAATCGGAGCCGATAAGGTCATTGATTATACCAAAGAGGACTTTACTAAAAGCGGCCAGACGTATGATGTTATTTTCGACGCGGTAGGCAAGCTTTCATTTTCAAAATGCAAGGGCACGCTTAGCCAAAGAGGGATCTATCTCTCGACGGTACCGGCGCTTGGAACAATGCTTCAAATGCTAAGAACTTCAAAGTTCGGAAGCAAAAAAGCCATGTTCACGGCTGCAGGCTTAAAGCAGAGCAAAGAAAATCTCGTTTTCCTTAAAGAGCTTTTTGAGACGGGGAAAATAAAGGCTGTCATCGATAGACGCTATCGGATGGAAGAGGCAGCGGAGGCTCACAAATATGTAGAAAAAGGACACAAAAGAGGAAACGTCGTCCTAACTCCGCAACACTAAGGTGCTATTCTTGTCATAACTGGACTTATAGATAAAGGTTGATCTTCATTGGCGAAGACCAACCTTAAACACCCCTGAAGCCGTCAATATCCCCAGTAACATCACATGCATTTTGATGTGTTTCATTTTACTGAACGATGATCGATTAGCCCTTCCAAAAAAACATTTACTTCCTGATAAAAGCCGTTTACGTCGTCGGAATGGACACCGTGTCCGCATTGTTCAAAAACGGCAAGCTTTGTAAGAGGTCTTTGTGATACCATTCTCTTTGCCTCATCTAATTGGAGTGCCCAGCTTTTTTGCCCGTGGACTAGCAGAATAGGGCAGGATGAGGCAAGCCAGTCGCCCCAGTGATTTCCGTTTATGCCTTGGGTTGAGATTGCCATCCCTGTGATATCAAATCGAAAGCCCCAACCTTTCTCATCCTCAAACGCGCTCTCAGAAAAGTAGTCAATGGCTCTAAACCCTGCATCGGCAAGCGCTTCTCTTAGATGCTGCAAGGATGCAGAGCGTTCCGGGAGGTTAACAACGTATGAGATATCGTGATTTAATTCTACGCCAATGTCCTCTACAATGACTGCGTCGACAAGCTCAGGATATCTGGCCGCAAATTGATAGGCATTAACCCCACCGAGCGAATGACCCAGTATCGTTACAGGGGTTCCTCCAAGTTCTTGATCAATAAAAGAGAAAATGTCCGCAATATAGCTCGCTCTCGAATAGTCTTTCTCAGGAGGATGCTCGCTCCAACCATGGCCGCGCTGATCTAAAGCGATCACCCGCCAATCGGCGAATTTGTGTGCGAGCTTAGCAAATTCTCTAGCATTACCCATGTGACCGTGCAGCAGCAGAAGTATCTTATGGCTGTCGCCTTCAAAATCAAGATAGGAAAGGGTTAGATCACCCGATCTGAAAAATTTTCTAATGCCCAGTGGATGATAAGAATGCGTCATTTTGTGCTCTCCTTTTTTTTCAAAAGTTAGCTCCGAGTAAGCTGTGCTTAGCTGGGATTGATTCTAATTGTAAAGCTTAATAGTGACAGCTCTTGTCATGAATATATAAAAAGGAGGGAAAAGAATTTTAAATGCATACTTATCCCTATAGTTGTTGAAACTAAAAAGCGAGTATGTTAAGATACAGCTAATTCATGGATTGGAGTTGAAACGGATAATGTAATATTTCTTGCTATCTATATAAAACAATAAAACAAAAAACGCAGTTTATTTCGCGTGTTTTATTCTTTATATGCAAGAAAGTTACTTTATCTTTTCACTCAAACAATATACCCGTATCTAATCCCATAGTGGGGTTTGATTAACTGTATTTATTTGAGCTACAAGAAGGTAACTTTCTTGTAGCTTTTTTATTTTTCATACAGGGGATGATTTTATGTCATTAATTAATGTTACAAACCTGACGTTTGCCTATGAAGGCAGCTACGATAACATATTTGAAAATGTCAATTTTCAAATTGATAGCGATTGGAAATTAGGATTTACGGGAAGAAACGGCAGGGGGAAAACAACCTTTATGGGTTTGCTGCTAGGCAAATATGAATATAGCGGTAATATTTCCGCTCATGTCCGTTTCGAATATTTCCCTTTTCATGTCGAACATAAGGAAAACAATACCATCGATGTAATCGAAGACATATTCCCGGACTATGTTCACTGGAAATTAATGCGCGAGCTTACGCTGCTAAAGGTTTCTGAAGATGTTTTGTACCGGCCCTTTGATTCTTTGTCGAACGGGGAGCAGACCAAAGTGCTGCTGGCTACGTTATTCATTAAAGAAAATAGTTTTCTGCTGATCGATGAGCCCACCAACCATCTTGACATGCATGCACGCAAACTTGTCAGTGATTATCTTAAATCCAAAAGCGGATTTATATTGGTGTCTCACGACAGATCCTTTCTTGATAACTGCGTAGACCATATCCTTTCCATCAACAAAACCAACATCGAAATTCAAAAAGGCAATTTCTCCGGTTGGTGGGAAAATAAGAAGAGGCAAGATAACTTTGAGCTTGCGGAGAACGAAAAACTTAGAAAAGACATTAAGCGCTTATCGGATTCATCTAGAAGAACGGGCAACTGGTCGCATGAAGTCGAAAAAACAAAAAACGGAACCCGAAACTCAGGCTCCAAGCTAGATAAAGGATATGTTGGCCACAAAGCCGCTAAAATGATGAAAAGATCCAAGTCCATTGAGCAAAGGCAGCAATCTGCGATTGATGAAAAGTCTAAGCTCTTGAAAAATATCGAAAACGCCGACAGCTTAGAAATTTCGCAGCTTGCTTTTCATAAAAGCCAGCTTGTTGAAATGGATGATGTTTCGATTTTTTACGGCGATAAGACGGTTTGCGCAGACGTAAGCTTTACGATTGAGCAAGGTGACCGAATTGCGCTTTCGGGTAAAAACGGCTCGGGGAAATCGAGCATCATCAAATTGATTTGCGGTGAGGATATAAGCTATACAGGCAGCTTCAGGAAGGATACTCAGCTGAAAATATCCTATGTGTCACAGGACACTTCCCATCTGCAAGGCAACTTGTCTGACTTTGCCGCAAATAACGGGATTGATGAAAGCTTATTTAAATCCATTTTAAGAAAGCTTGATTTTTCCAGAATTCAGTTTGAAAAGGATATTTCCGATTTTAGCGGAGGGCAGAAGAAGAAAGTGCTCATTGCAAAAAGTTTGAGCGAGGAGGTTCATTTGCATATATGGGATGAACCGCTTAATTTTATTGATATTATTTCACGGATGCAAATTGAAGAGTTGCTGCTTGAATACTCGCCTACTATTCTTTTTGTGGAGCATGACAAGGAATTTTGCAGCAATGTTGCAACCAAGACCATTGAACTGAAATGATAAAGGAAATGGCCGGCAGAATAAAGCTGCCGGCCATTTAAATTGTTGCTCCTATTTTTTTGCACCTGCAAGCTGGAGAGCCTCGGACATTTCCTTATACCCTCGGTTTTTGGCATGATGCAGGGGAGTAACCCCGTCTGAATCAGCAAGTTCTACATCAGCGCCGTGATCAATCAACAACTTTACGATTGCTTGATGATCGGCCCCGCCATCCCCAAGAATGACCGCCTCAAGAAGTGCAGTCCAGCCTAAATGATTCACATGATTAATATTGACATCGGATGTGGTTAACAGCTCTTTCACGATCGCAACATGGCCGCGATCCGCTGCAGGAATAAGCGCCGTGCCGCCAAAACGGTTTGTGATGGTCGTATCTGCGCCGGCAGCAATCGCAGCTTGGACAAATTCCAGCTTGCCTTCCGCGCCTGCATAAAGAAGCGGATTATCCAAACGATCATCCTGTATATTTATGTTGGCGCCCAGACCCGCCAAATGGTTAAAAACGTCCAGCTTGTTTGCATGTACGGCTATCATCGCAGAGGTTCTTCCTTGACGGTCAACTGCATTAATGTCGGCACCTTCGGCTAACAGCTTGGTTATCGAAGCGATATCACCTTGCTCCGCCGCAGTTAGCAATGCTTTGTTCAGATTGTCCATTTCGTTATTCACCGTTTGGGCTGCTTGCTGCTTCTCGTTGTTCAGCACTTGATCATCACTTTTCTGGCAGCCAGAAATGATAAGCACGATAATGATGATGGCTATTCTCAGCACAGCATACCCATCCTTTCCTGAAAAATAAGTTAATTTAATAGCACTAGTATACATCTATCATAGCAGAGAGAGTTAAACACCAAAGAAACCAGATGTTAATAAATTCTAAACAACAGATTAACATGATCACAAAACCTTAATGCCCAGCGGGGCTTTTGGTTTGCTTCTGGCACGGAGACTGTTGCCATATTGGGCAGATGGACATACTGGTATTTGCAGCATGAAAATAACGGGCCACTCGATTGTATCACTAGTGAAAGGGGGACTTCAGGTGATCGATGCATACGAGCTCAATGAATCCGTCCGCAAAGCCGTGGCGAGCTATTCCGACAGTCTGGTCAAGATAGCGTTCGCCTATCTCAAAAACGTTGCCGATTCGGAGGAAGTTGCTCAGGAAGTATTCCTGGCCTATCTCCAGAAATCCCCCGTCTTCGACAGCGTTGATCATGAGAAAGCCTGGTTAATCCGAACAACGATCAATAAATGCAAGAACCTGCTCAAGACGGGCTGGTTTAAAAGTCGGAGCCCCATACCGGACAACCTGTCATACCTTCCAAAGGACGAATACACGGTCATGCAGGCTGTTTTATCATTGGATAAAAAATATCGGATACCGATCCATCTCCATTATTACGAAGGCTACTCCTTGGAAGAAATAGCGGACATTCTTCATGCCAAACCCGCGACGGTAGGCACTTGGCTTGCTCGCGGGCGCAAGCAACTTAAAGAAGTTATAGGCGGTGATCTCTGAAGATGAAAAAATCGAGCTATAAATCGGCCATGTCCAAATTGAAAACGAGCGAAGACTTTCAAGAACGTACGCTTGAGCGCTTAAGCCTAGACAGGCATAAACTAATCGTTAACGATAAACGAGATGGAAAAATGCCTATGAGAACAGCCAATCCGGCAGCAAATAAAAACAAGGCAGTTATCTGGGCGGCGAGCATTGCCGCTTGCGCTGTATTAGCTTTGAGCCTGTATGCGGTTAACCAGAACGGAAGTGGAAATGGGACTGCTATTGATCCAAACGGCGTTAATGGAAATAACGGTCCGGGATCTGGTACTTCGGCTAAGCAGCGAGTCAACATTGAAGGTGTCATTGATGAAGTAAGCGCCGACGGACAAAGCTTCCGAATCGGCGAGTTATGGGTGACGGTAACGGAAAAAACGACTTATGGCATAACGGGTCCGACAGCACCTGATCCATCAGAGCAATTAGTGAGCAAAGAATTTAAAGTCGGCCATACGGTATCCGGCTTCACCTCGGGAGACATCACGAGCGGGAAAGTCACCGCGGACGTTATTTACAACAATTTTTAAGTGAACCATTAACAGACAAACCGCATTCACATAGGGATGCGGTTTTTTGCTAAGGCAATGAAAGAGATACAATCCCATATCCAAAAAATGCTGGAAGAAAAAAAGGGTGTTTCTTTAGGATGACGAATAAATTACTTAAATAATAAGTTTGGTGGTGTGAGCTCATGAAAGTTCTTGTAACCGGTGCTGCCGGCAATGGCGGTCAAGCTGTCTGCAGAGCATTAATTCAAGCAGGTTATTCGGTTAGGATGGCAGATGTTATGCCTCCAAATGCGGACGATTTGAGAGAAATCGAGTTTGTTAGGTGCGACACAAGGAGCCCCGGAGATGTGCGTCAAGCTGTAACAGGTATGGATGCGGTTGTTCATCTGGCAGCATGGCACTGTGCACACAATCCGCCTGTTAGCGATGAAACGATTTTTGCTGTAAATGTAGATGGCACATTCCATGTTCTGGAAGCATGCAGGCAATTGGGGATTCAATCTATTGTATATGCTTCTTCAATGGCATATGGATGGTCATCGATCTATGGGGTTAGTAAAGTTATTGGGGAAGATCTTTGTAGATCTTATCATGAAATGACCGGTGCATCGATAGCCATGCTTCGTTACCATGAGTTTATACCACGCCCGTACTTAGAGTTCGGAGAACGGTTGCTTCGCAATGGTGTCGATAGAAGGGACGTTGCTGCAGCTACAGTTGCCGCAGTCGAAGCAGTTTTGGAGAAGAGAGTAGGTCTTTTTCGCACGATTGTTCATACGAATCACGGCATGCCGATAGAAACCATCCAAAACTTCAAAAAACAAGGGCCGGATTGGTGTGAGACACATGTTCCTGGTGCTATCCATTTGTTAAAGAAATACGGAATCGAATTGCCTGAGCAAGTGGAGCAACATGACCTCTCTGAGGCTGAAAACACAATTGGTTGGAAACCTCGGTATGGCTTCCTTGAGTTTCTGCGAGACTTAAAAGCACGCGACGAAAAAGGGATCGATGTCATAAACCTTAAGGTTCCTTCTGAAATCCCGGAAATGTAGTTAGGATATCGATTAGAAGGAAGATAGTTGTCCGGATTAGCTGCTTTTTTAAGTAGTGGATTAGAAGCGAGGAACTAGAATGAAAAAACATCGGTTTAATCACTGGTCTGAAATTAAGTATCTGAAGAATATTGTCACCAATCCCATGATTGAAGTAGGAGAATAAGCTTACTATTCCGGCTATTACGATAATCATGATTTTGAAGATGGGTGCGTAAGATACCTTTGGGGAGATGAAAAATCAAGAAAGCTGTTTAACCCTATCGAAGACCTTCCGTTTGCGGAGCATATTGAAACCTCTTATGAGCGAAAAGGGGATACCATCATCGAAAGTGATGCTTGGATTGGCATGAATGCAATGATAATGCCAGATGTGAAGATAGGTGAAGGCGCCATTGTTGCAGCAGGATCGGTTGTTGTAAAAGATGTCCCGCCCTATACGATTGTTGGCGGCAACCCTTGCAAAGAGATAAAAAAACGTTTTACAGATAAAGAAATCGAAATGTTGATGGAAATGCGTTGGTTCGATTGGGAACGCGAGAAAATTGAACGAGCCAGTCATCTCTTATCAAGTTCTTCTATTCATCAATTATATGACTTTTATCAAAGGGAATTATTAACATAACCTTACTTAATAAAAACGACTCGAAAGCACGGATGACACGAATTACAAATTAATCAACTATGGCAAAAACAATAGTCGAATAACAAGAGTATGAGCAGGCACTTCGGTGGCCTGCTTTTTTTATTAAGCCTACAGGCAGGATACTTCGATAACATATGGAATGTTTTCTTATTACCTATCAATATTTTTGCGCGAATCTTTCATCCAATTTAGCGGGGGTGTATGTAGATGGAAAATAACCGAAACTGGGCAGGCAACTATAAATATAGCGCTGCGGAACTCCATGTTCCGGAAACGGTTGAACAAGTACAAGAATGGGTAGCACGCAGCAGTCGAATCAAAGCGCTTGGCACTCGTCATTCGTTTAATGGAATCGCAGATTGTACCGAGATCCTCATCTCTCTTCACAAGCTTAACCGAGTAATAGAAATAGACCATAAACGCAATAAGGTTACGGTAGAAGGCGGTATTAGATATGGGGATCTGTCCCATGAGCTGTACGGATGCGGCTATGCTTTGCACAATTTGGCGTCGTTGCCGCACATTACCATTGCAGGTGCATGCGCAACGGCAACACATGGTTCCGGTGACCGCAGCGGTAATCTCGCTTCAGCGGTCCATTCCATGGAGGTTGTCAAAGCGGATGGAGAGAGGGTCGTTTTCTCCCGTGATCAACAAGAAGGGCTCATCGCCGGAGCGGTTGTGGGACTAGGGGGACTAGGCGTTATCACGCAAATTACTCTTGATGTGGTACCCGCATTCCAGATGAGTCAATACGTATTCGACAATTTGCCATTAGCGCAGCTTAAGGATCATTTTGACGATATTTTCTCTAGTGCTTACAGTGTTAGTCTCTTCACGGATTGGAAGACATCCAATTTCAATCAAGTCTGGCTAAAGCGGAAAATATCAGACCATGACTCTACCTTTGTGGAATCCGATTTTTTTGGCGCGAAGCCCGCTAGTGCGCCTCGGCATCCAGTACCAGGTTACTCTGCGGAAAATTGCAGCGAGCAGCTTGGCATTCCCGGGCCATGGCATGAACGGCTGCCGCATTTCCGCATGGATTTCACGCCTAGCGCCGGCGAGGAACTACAAAGCGAATATTTTGTGCCGCGTCAAGATGCCTATCATGCGCTATGTGCGATTGACCGGATACGGGATTGCATATCGCCACACCTGTATGTGTCGGAGATTCGCACGATTGCGGAAGACCATCTGTGGATGAGTCCTTGTTACAAGCAGGATTCGGTGGCCATTCACTTTACATGGAAAGCGGATTGGGAAGCTGTCCGGCAACTATTACCGATAATCGAGGAACAGATTGCGCCTTTCCATGCCCGTCCGCACTGGGCAAAGCTGTTTGCCATGCCGCCCGTCCATCTACAATCCCTATACGAGAAATTGCCAGATTTTCAGCAACTGCTCCTTCAATGCGACCCCCAAGGCAAATTCAGCAACGCCTTTTTGAAAAACTATATTATGGAGAACTATTCATAGACACCTAATCAAATAGTGGAGCAGATCCACCCTCTGCATGAAGAGAAAAGGCTGCCAGCAAACGGCAGCCTTCATGATTCCGCAGGATCAACGCTTTCCGACTAATCAGAAATATTCCGGGTATAATATTCGATTATATCTTTTCGCCGAATAATACCAAGGAAGACGCGATCGGCGTCTACGACTGGAACGAAGTTTTGATCGGCCGCCAGCGCCAGCATATCGTCCAAATCAGCATTTATCTCGACGCATTCGACTTTCATCCTTTTTTTGATGGAGACGACTGGTATTTCGTGAATCGTATCGAAGCCAAGGCCGGGCGTGGCTTTCAGCTTCCATAACAAATCTCCCTCGGATAACGTACCGAAATATAAGCCATTGTCGTCCAAAATCGGAATGGCCGTATAGTGGCTTGCCTCCAATTTATCCATGGCTTCTTTCATATTAGAGGATGTCTTGAGGTAAGAGACCTCATTCTTCGGATATAGAAACGATTTGATGTCCATTAAATCACACTCCTTTGGTATATTAAAACATATTTCGCCGCGTGACGCATGTGGAAGTGACTGGGGCATGGCTAACATTGTTGAATAAAGGTTGCTAATCGCTATGTTAGAGAAGAGAACATAGACGAATGAAGTCCGTGCAAATAGCGGGCTTTTTTTATTTATTAGAAAAAGTTAAACAATGTCTGAGTATGGTTATAGCTGTAGCATTTCAACAAAAAAACCGCCACTTTTATGTGCCGGTTAACCAATAATGCCAAGAAGGATGATCCCTAAAAAAGTCATGGATACATAATAGTGTATAAAAAAATTCAACATAAGTCTATTACTTTTTTTCGATAAATTGTATGTTAATTAAGCGACCGCGGCGCAAAGATGTTAAAGAGAATTAAACATGGAGCCAACTATTCATTTACCAAAGCTAATGAAGGGAGCAGATCTCTATGATTACGCTCAGAAAAATCACGCTGGAAAACCGACGTGCCATATTTAACCTGGAAGTTACAGAAGATCAACGACGCTTCGTTGCGTCCAATCTGTCAAGCGTGGCTTCGTGTTATGTCCTTGCCACCAATGGGGGACATCCATTTCCGTTTGCCATTTACGCGGATGAACAGCCTGTAGGATTTGTTATGATTACTTACAGAATCACCGGGTACGAACTCCCTGCAATCGCAGACGATAGCTATTGCATCCTGCGACTGATGATTGACAAGCAATATCAGAACAGGGGCTATGGTCGGGAAGCCATGAAAAAAATCTTGGAATTTATCCGCACCTCTCCGGCAGGGCCTGCACTTTACTGCTGGATTTCTTATAAGGCTGATAACCTCGCAGCCAAAAAGCTTTATGAAAGCTTCGGCTTCCGTGACAACGGTGAAATCATTGAAGAAGAGCTAATTACCTTAATGCGACTCTGATTTGCTTTCTAACAGCATTTGGGAACATGGCCTAAGGAGATTATGAGATGAAGAACACCCTTGACTGAGATCGTTGTCGTTTTTCAGTCAAGGGAACACGGGGGAGTACAGGATTTGAGAAAGTCGCCATAATAAAATAATTTCATTGCCAAGCACATCAATTGCATTCTGGTCCAACGATTTGTTGCTATTTAGGACCAGATCTCGCAGTTCTAGAACGCTCCAATACGACAACGGGCTCATCCATTTGCAGTTGTTTTTTCCAATCGTCCTCCGTTCCTGCTTATATGACTTTGTAGTGAAAAAGTCAATTACTGATATTGAGGTTGAGCCAAAAATGATATAATCCTCCTATCATAAAAATATCGAATAAGAACAAATGTCGAAGATTAGGACTATGCGATGCAATCAAACATGAGGAAATCAACGTACAGATTATATGTTCTGTGTTTATCCTGCGTATTATTTCTGTTATTTCCCGGCTCATCTGCGTTAGGAAAAGGCATTCAGCCTGAGGCCGTGAAAGGTATTCTGGATTTATCAGCGTGGAACGGGGAGCATGACGGGCTGAAAAATCTGGATGGCGAATGGGAGTTTTATTGGAACCATTTGTTGACTCCCGCTGATTTTACGGGCAGTCTGGATAGCGCAGCTCCTTATGCTCCCGCTTATGCCTTAGTGCCGAAGGTGTGGGAGGGGCAAGAGTCGGGCGGGCAAGCTTTGTCGAATCAAGGCTATGCGACCTACCGGCTGCGGATTCATACAGCGGCTGCTGACAACGGCACCAGCATGGCGCTCTATGTTCCAAGTGTCGCGACAGCGTATCAATTATGGATTAACGGGGAGCTGGCGGCAGCGAACGGCAAGGTTGGAACGAGCAAAGAAACGATGGATCCGGCTAATTTCCCTAAACCTGTCTTTTTTCATTTGCAGGGCAGCGAGACCGAAATAGTCATTCAAGTGTCTAATTTCGTGCAGCGCAAAGGCGGCTTGTGGGAATCCTTCCGCATGGGCGTTTCCAAAGATGTGATGGTCAGCCGCGAAAAAGAGATTGCATTTCAACTACTTATGATAGGCAGTTTGTTTACGATGGGGTTATACCATATCGGCCTCTTTCTGGCACGCAGAAAGGATAAATCGCCGCTATTTTTCGGTTGCTTCGCTTTGGGGATGGGATTTCGAGCGATGGTCACTGGACCTACGTTAATCACGTACCTATTCCCGCATATCGCTTGGGAGTTTCAGGTTCATTTGGAATATTTGTCGGTGGTTGTTGCCCTCTTGATGCTGATCATGTTCTCCTACTCGCGATATCCCGGCGAAATGCATCGCAAAGTGAGAGATTGGTTTGTCCTAGCCCTTGCAGCTTATAGTTTATTTGTCCTCTTGACGCCAGCGTCGATATACACATATAGTATGTTAGCTTTTCAAGTTGTCTCTGTGCTCGCCATTTGTTATGTCATCTATGTTTCTATTCGGGCTTACCTGCGCAAAAGAGAAGGGGCTTCGCTCAACATGGCGGCAGTGCTCGTCCTATTGGTATTAGTGCTCAATGATATTCTTTTTTACAATCATATTGTGGCAACAGGAGATTTGATGCAGCTTGGCATGGTGTTTTATGTGTTCATGGAGTCCGTTAATTTATCGCATCAATTTTCAAAATCGTTTGCTCGTGTTGAGAGCATGTCGGCCCAATTGCTAGAGTGGAACGAATTGCTAGAAGTAAAGGTAGAAGAAAGAACAGAGGCACTGGAACAATCCAATACAAGCATTCAGGCGATCAATCAGGAATTGGTGAAAATGGAGCAGTCGCGTCGTCATCTGTTATCAAACATTTCGCATGAACTGGGGACACCGCTTACGCTCATCCAAGGTTATGTGAAGGCTGTTTTGGACCGAATAGATGAGGATAACCATGATCGCTATTTGCGGCTGACTTATGAAAAAACAGTGATTTTAGATCGTATAATCAGCGACTTGTTCGAGTTGTCGAAGTTCGAATCGGGCAAAATTCGGTTTGATTGCCAAGCGGTTGATGCCGTGGCGTTTTTTCGCTCCCTATTTGATAAATTGGAGCTGCCGATCAAGCAAGAAGGCCATAGCTTTGCTTATATCGATAAGGCCGATTCCCTTGCGGATAAACAGCTAATCGTATGGATCGACGTTGTGCGAATCGAGCAAGTTGTGATGAACCTGTTGTTCAACGCTCAAAAATTCACGTCAGTTAGCGGCTCCATTCATCTCATCATCGAAAATTACGGTTCTCTTGAGAAGGGCAACTTAGGTTTAAGGGTTAAAGTCTCGGATACGGGAAATGGCATTGACGATGATGATTTACCGTTTGTATTTGACCGTTTTTACCGGGGAAGAGAGTCGCACAAGAGCCGTTCAGCTGGAACAGGCCTCGGTTTGGCAATTTGCAAAGAAATTATTGAGCATCATGGGGGGACGATTGATGTGGAAAGTAAAGCTGGCATAGGAAGTACGTTTACCATTACGCTCCCAGCGATGGTCGATATGGAGGGTGAAGCAGACGTATGACGGCGGGCGCAAAAATATTAATCGTCGATGACGAAAAGGAAATTCGGGAACTGATTGCCCTCTACTTGCGGAATCACGGGCTGCAGGTAGTCATGGCGAACGACGGGAGCCAGACGTTGGGGCTTTTGAAGCAGGAGAAGCCCGATCTGGTAGTTCTCGATATTGTGCTACCCGATATGGATGGCGTAGAGTTGTGCAGGCAGATTCGTGAGGACTCGGATATACCGATCGTTTTTCTGAGCTGCAAAAAGGAAGCGGACGATATCATCGGGGGGCTCGATACCGGCGGGGATGATTACATGACCAAGCCGTTCGATCCGATGGTGCTCGTCTCTCGAGTGAAAGCGAATCTCAGACGAGCGTCAGCCATTCAAAAACGCGGCAAGGAAAGCATGTTGATCACATGCGGCGAATTGCAGGTAAATTTGCATAGCTTGGAAGTTCTGGTGAAGGGAGAGGTAATCGATTTGTTCGCCAAAGAGCGGCAGCTTTTGCTTTTTCTGCTGAAAAATCCGAACCAAGTGTTTAGCGCGGAACAATTGCACAGGCAGGTGTGGGGCTGGGACAGCTTTAGCGATGAGCGAACAGTAATGGTCCATATTAGCAATTTACGCAAAAAAATAGAATCCGATCAATCAGCGACCAAGTACATTCAGACGGTTAGGGGCTTCGGGTATAAATTTAGCCGGGTTACATAAATTTCAATTTTAGAAAAAGCGATATTCCTTATATGGAATATCGCTTTTTTTTAACCGTTTTTAAACTTGAGTTGTTATCATTTCACGTATCTAGGGGCTTTATTGTTTTGCGATAAGAATGATTTTCGAGGAGGAGCGGAATGTCTTTGTATACGTATAGTTTTGAAACAAATTGGAAATTCGAGTCTGATATCAATCAAGTTTGGGGACTGATCGGCGGTTTTAAGTATGGCGATTGGTGGAGTGGAGTTAGTTCCGAGCCCCTTTATCAAGGACCTAGGCAAGATGGGATTGGCAATACGTATCATTATGTTTTCAGAACGAAGCTCCCCTACCAGCTAGCTTTCGTAGCCGAAATCGTAAGGAAAGAAGATCCCAAGTATCTAGAAATCAGGGCGACAGGAGAATTGGAAGGCAGAGGGGTTTGGACCTTATCGCAAGAAGGCAGCCTGACTCATGTCCAATATGTGTGGCAGGTAAATGCGAATAAGAAATGGATGAACTTGTTAGCTCCGATCTTGAGGCCCGCGTTCGTTTGGAATCACGATCAAGTGATGAAAAAGGGCGCTAAAGGCATTGCCGATGCGTTGGGGGTTAAACGGATTACCTAATAATCGTTGGGTATCGACACTTAACAGGGGGTTCTGACATGTACCGAAAATTATTATTAGGCGCTGTTATTTTTTCAGGCGTAGCCTATCTTTTTGCCTTAGCGGGCGAAAATATGACGCTGCGTTGGATTTTTAAGCCGGGAACGATCGTTCTGATGATCGTGCTGGCAGCAACTATACGAAACATTGCCAAGCCCTATAAATATTTAATCATTACAGGATTATTCCTCTCGGCCATAGGCGATTGTTTCTTATTGCTAACAGGAAAGCAATGGTTTACGTATGGGTTGGTCGCATTCTTATTTGCCCATCTCGCATATGTCGCTGCTTTTGTGACTCGTTGGCGGTTTTCTCCCTTTCATTTGATTGCTCTTATTCCGATTTCGGCCTACTCCTTTTTGCTCTTAAGCAGGCTTCGCACAGGCATTCTTGCAGGAGGAAATACAGAATTATGGTTGCCTGTGTTAGTTTATGTCGTCGTCATTTCTATCATGATTTGGAGCGCTGTAATTAGTAGAAGCTGGATTGCCGCAGCGGGCGCAATATTGTTCTTCATGTCCGATTCGCTGCTTGCTTGGAACATGTTTGTCATGTCGCTTTCATGGTCGGGATACGGGGTCATGATTTCCTATTACCTTGCTCAATTTTTGCTTACTGCCAGCATTGAAAGATCAAATAGGAGTGCGATCGCATATGATAACTACAATTCGTCCATATGAACAATCCGATAAGGCTGGAGTATGTAATCTGCTCAATCAAACGAGCAACGCGCCAATTGGCGATGACATGTTTGAGATGCAGGAGGCGAGGGTGCGGACATATCCGTTTTTTAGAAGGATCATTTTGACTGTAAATAACGAAGTCGTAGGAATGGCGCAGCTCTTGCACGCTACAGGAATGACTCCGCAAGGCTTCTTAAGCCAAACTATCATTGTTGACGCCTTACATCGTGAACAGGGTTACGGGCAGTTGCTGGAAGAGGCTCTCGCGCAATATGTTCATGAAGAATGCCCTATTGGATTGCAGACTGCCGTTCGGGACAACCATCCCGAGGCCCGCGCTTGGGCGGAGCACCGTGGTTTTACATTCAAATCGCACCAGTTCGAGTCCGTGCTGGATCTAACATCGTTCCCTACGTCAACGATCGACGCAGGTGTACGGGTATCCGAAGGATATGGCATTACTTTCTGTACGTTTGAGCAATTTTCGCCTGAGGACGATATGGAGCGCTTGTATCGGGTGGTGAAGCAGCTCTCCGGTGACACGCCAGACTATCAAGGTGCGCTTGATTTTCCGTACGAGACGTTTGCCGCCATGGTCAGCCGGATGGACCCGCGATGTATATTTATCGCGATGTCTGGGGAAGAAATGACAGGAATGACTTGTCTTGTTCCACAAGGCAACGAGATGTACACGCTATTTACGGGAGTTGTCAAGGAATATCGAGGTAAAGGAATCGCGTACGCACTAAAGCTTCTGTCCATTCGATTCGCTCACGAGCACGGGGTGAAGCAGCTGCGAACTAATAATCACTCTACCAACACGCCTATGCTGGCCATAAACCGCAAGCTTGGTTACGTATCCCAGCCCGGTTACTGGATTCTGAAGCGGTTATTATAACAGGAGAAATAAGTGCTGGGAAATCAATTGTAGATGCCCATACAACTTAAACTGCCCTATGAAGAGATCGTTGGATAAGGCTTAGACCAAAATAACCGGTTCCTTGCTAAAAGGAAATCGGTTTTTGTCGTTTTCGTCGAAAAATGTATTTTTATGCATGTTTTTTTAACCAGTTTTAAACTTCCGCTGATAGATTGATAGAAAACTTAGAAAGAGATGAGGGAAAATAGTTATGTTTTCAGCTTGTGTGAATGACAACAGGATGCGCTATCGTCGCATCGCTATCATTTATGTGCTTTTGTCCGCGCTGCTCGCTATGTCCTGGGGCGCACCCATACAGGTGCTTGGCGCAGGTTCAGCATTCACGGATTTCAGCGTGGTGCCTGAAACAACCGCACTGTTCAGCGGTTATTCCTCAGGTGGAACCTATACGAAGGAAACGCCGACGTATCATTTTAAGATGACTACAGCGGAAGCCTTACAAGCGGGAGATACTATAGAAATCCTGCTGCCGTATGGTTTCAATTTCGTTGGAAATCCGAACGCCTTTGGGATATGGATAACTGACTTCAGTGTGCCTTCAAACAGCGTTGAGGTCAACGTTAACGGTTCAACGCTTTCTCTATTCGATTCCGTTAAAACGCAAAGATCGAACAGTTGGCAGCCGGTGATAGCCTTTCATTTGAGCCAGCCTGTACCTGCCGGGGGGACTGTCGACATAAAGCTGGCGAATTTCTTGATCACGCCGGATTATCATCATGTACCCGCTACAGCCTCGCAATTTGCGGCCAGCACCAGCTCGAATTCGGTTCTACGGACAGCGCTCAGCAATATTTACTTTCGCAGTGTAGTGAACTTTCGTCCGGATATGAGCACGTATGCGGCTGGAGCGAATGCGTCTTACCAATTCAAGTTTACGGTCATGCAGCAGATTATGCCTACGGATTGGATCACCCTGAAATTTCCCGCGGGCATTGCCTTACCTGCTTCAATGGACGCCTCCAAGGTAAAGATCGGCGGAGTACCTGTTGCTACGGCGAATGTCGCCAGCGACAAGCTGCAGCTGCAGCCTAGCCAGCCGCTGACCAGCTATTCGGATGCGCTCATCACAATCGACGATTCTGCGTTGGTTGCCAATCCGGCATTTCCCGGCTACTATGCGTTTGAAATATCCACCAGCGTCGATCAGCAGGCAGCATCGGGACGTTTCGGAATCATTCCGACGGGAGGGGCATCATTAGCCGATAACCCGTATTCGGATAAGGGATATGTTGAGATCAATTACGACGGCAATTTGCGATTCCGGTTCACCAGCCCGACGATTCTGAAGGGAGGCGACACCGTTACGGTGACCAGTCCGGCTGGCACCGTACTAAGTGATACGGCCATCGCTGCCACTGATATTCATATCGAATCGGGCATGGGCCTGGAAATGGGTGGTTATTCGCCGGCTTCTGTTACCCGCTTGGCGGATAATCAGCTGCAATTCGTACTTCCACCGGAATATTATTTGATCCCGGATTACTCACTCGTGTTCTTCATGCCAAACCGCTTCGTTCAATATGGAGCATACGATATACAGGTGACGACTTCGCAGACCGTCAAGCCCAATACGGTGCCGCTTATGATTACGCCGGACACGGTACAGCAATTTACAATATTACCTGATAACCCGTGGGCTGGTGAGACGAATGTGCCCTATACATTCAGCCTGCAGCCTAACGAGCCCTTGGTTGCTGCCGATGACGATTTCATCACGCTGAACCTCCCGACGCAGTTAAAGGTACCTGTCATTTTGGATCCAATTACACATTCGGGGACGGTCGATCCGAATCTGGTTCTAGTGAACGGGGTTCCAGCAAAGGAAGCGATCTACACAAACAATTTTGGCATGTCCATCTTAAGGGTAACCGTACCTCAAGATATCCCGCTGCTCGGGAAGACGGTTATTGCAGTCAGCGGCAATGCCGGCTGGATGAATCCGGAGGAGGGAACGTACGCGTTCAGCGTATATCCGAAATACGCAAGCTCCAGCTCGGCATCGGTGTCGGTTCAGTACAAAAAGATCACCGGAATCAGCGCAGCTCCTCAGACCGTACAGCTCAAGCTCGGCGGCAAAGTCAGCCAACAGCTTAAAGTAATGGCGCAGCAGCCTGACAACAGCGTGTTGGATGTGACGGATGCTGTGTACAGGACGGCGTACATGAGCAGCGACAGCACGGTGGCTACCGTTACAGCCGACGGATTAATTGAGGCAAAGCAATCAGGCACTTCCAGCATCACGGTTACAAGCGGCATATATAGCGACACGGTGAGCGTGACTGTAGAGAAAGCGGACGTGGCGCCGCCAGCGACCGAGATCACAGCCATCACGACAGCACCGAGGTCGGTACAGCTACAGCTGGGCGACAAAGTCAGCCAACAGCTGACAGTCACAGCACAGCAGTCAAACAATAGCGTTAAAGATGTAACGGGTGCAGTCGATGGGACGACGTATCGGAGCAGCGACAGCACAGTGGCTTCAGTCACAGCCGCTGGATTAATCGAGGCTAAACAGGCAGGTATTGCAGTTATTACGGTGACAAATAACGCTCATAGCGACACGGTAAATGTTACGGTTAATCCGATCAATAGCGGACCTACAACGCCCCCGTCTTCTTCCATTGGAACAACCGGTGAAGCGGAAGATCCGTTAAGCGTGGAGAAGGAGATCATCGCTTTGCTAGGGGGGACGGTTACGCTTCCGAGTGTCGGGTCGGTTATGATTCCGCCGGAGACGCTGCCGGTTGACGGTAAAGTTAAGATCGCCGTTCAAGCAAATCCATCTCCTAATCAAACGGAAGGAGCGAATAGTAGCCGGTTTGTAGCTTTCACGAGCAGTACCGGATCGGTATTAAACAAACCGATCCAGATTAGCTTGCAGTATAATAGCTCGTCAATAGCCCCCGAATTAAAACCTGCCGTCTATGAATACAATCGGACGATAGGCAAATGGTTATATGTAGGAGGCGTTGTCTCCGGCAATGGCACAGTGACTGTTGAAGTGAATAATTGGGGTATATTCGCGGTGTTCCCTGCGGAGCATCACGTTTTCAACGATATGAACGGCCATTGGTCAGCACAATATGTGGATCGTCTAGCTGGCAGAAATGTCGTCCACGGCTTCGAGGACCATACATTCCGGCCGGATCAGTCAGTAACCCGGGCGCAGTTGGTCAAAATGATTGCCGATGCGCTGGCATTGAAAGCCTCAGGAACGCCAATCTATTTCGCCGACAGCGATCTTTTGCAGAACTGGGCTAAGGATGCCGTTGCGCGAGCGGTCGAAGAGGGTTTGATTCAAGGCTACCAAGAGAAAGGGAAATCATGGTTCAAGCCAAACCAGCCGCTGACGCGGGCTGAGCTCGCAGTCATTCTCGCCAGAGTGCTGGATCGAAATGCAGTCCATGCTACTAAAGGAGAAGTGGCATTTACGGATCAAAAAGACATTCCAAAATGGGCTCAGCCTGCCGTGATTGCTGTATCCCGTGCAAATATCGTAAGCGGCTACCCCGATGGGTCGTTCCGCCAAGGAGGTTATGTGACGAGAGCCGAAGCGGCAAAGATGATCTATATGCTGCTCGAGTCGCTTCATGCCTAGGTAAAATGCACAAGCAAGAATAAACATGAGCAATAGTATGAGTAGGGCAGGCGAATGAGTCCCATTTTGCCTGTCCTATTTTGTTCAAGAAATCTGTCAATGGAGCTTGAGCAATCAGGTTTTTTTAAATGAATGAAAAGAGATTGTAGATTTGATCTTGGCGAACTTACGACTTCTGCAATTGCCCTGAATCCCGGTGCCGCCGACTCATGAATACCAAAGACAATGCAATAACCGTGAGGATAATCCCTAGCACTTGAAATCCCTCGAAGCTGAACTTACCTCCCATTACGATACCGATCAGCAAGGAAGAGAGTATGGTTCCCAGATATCTCGATGTATTAAATAATCCTGATGCAACACCGATGATTGCTTTTGGGGAACTTTGGAACAAGGTTGCTTGCATGCCTACATTGTTCAATCCGTTGCTTATACCGAATGCAGCCAAAGCCAAACACACGCTAATAACCGGTGAAGTTTGATTAAATGTCACGAGCCAAACTGAACCAAATGTCATCAGAATTGCAGATACCAGCAATGCTGGTCGGGGTCCTGATTTATCGATCCATCGTCCGGCTATTGGAGAAGCAATTAGCGAGCACAAGCCTAAGTTTAGCATGAGAATCCCGGTTTGGAATTCGCTGACATGACGTACCGTCTGCAAGTAGGACGGAAGCCCGAAAAAGAGCGAGTAATAAAGGACGTTAACGAGCATGAATTCCACATTAACCCAAATCATGGCGGGATATTTGGCTAAAGTGCGTAAAGGAATAAAGGGTGACGCCGTTTTTAACTCGTGTCGTACGAATGCCCCCAGGGAAGCAACGCCTATCAGCCCGACAATGATATTTACTAAGGAGATATGCCCAGCTGATTTTGCGGAGAGCACTCCAACGAACAAGGCAACCAGACCCACTGCGAAGAGAAGGATCCCTGTTGCATCAATCAAATTAAACCACATGCGAAAGGACATGTTGCGCACACCGGATGTCGGCGGTTCGTCCTTAGGTATCGTCCTCCAACATAAGAGAAAGCTAGCCACTACGAACGGAATATTGACGAAAAAGATAGCAGGCCAATTCCACCAATGAATCAAAACCCCGCCTATAAAGGGACCAATTGCTGCCGCTCCCGATAGAAAAATGGACAAAACAGACAGCGCAGTCGCTTGTTTCTCCGTAATATGAATGCGAACGATAGCCATTCCAACTCCGACCATCATGCTCGTGCCGATGGATTGCACGATACGGAACACGATGAGCCACCCGAAGTTTGGTGATAATGGAGCTAATAAAGACGCAATGAAGGCTACAACAAGCCCCGTAAGAAATATTTTCCTACGACCGAATAAATCGCTTGCTTTTCCCATGACAGGCTGAGCGATGCTGCTTGCAATGTAGAATGAAAAAATAATCCAAGAAACACCCGTAAAGTCAAGTTGGAACCCATTTTGCAGTCTTGGAATAGCAACGGAAACCATCGAAGAATTTAATGGGTTCAATAGTATCCCAAGACCTACTGAAATCATTAACCACCAGCTGCGAGCACTCATTTTTTTGTCCCCCCAAAACGTATTAATGTCATCGTACTTGAATCCCTTTATTTATTCCAACGCATTTTATGTTATGATTTCATTGACTTGAAGGAATGAATGGAGGCAGTGAAATGGAACTTCTTCAACTGCAATATTTTCTCGCGGTAGCTCGTTTGGAGCATGTGACCGTAGCTGCACGAAATCTGCATGTTACACAATCGTCACTAAGCAAAACGATACAACGCTTGGAGGAGGATCTAGGGGTCCCTTTATTCGATCGAATAGGGAGGAAGCTGCGGTTGAATGAGTTTGGAAGCAGATTCCTTCGCCGTGCAGAGAGGGCTTTGTTTGAATTGGAACAGGGGAAACAGGAGCTAAGCGATTTGTCCAGTCCCGAGCATGGCACACTCGAATTAGCGGTGACTACCGCAAGCACACTACCTAACATTCTTCGAGTGTTTCGGAAAAAGCGTCCTTATATCCATTTTCATGTGCAAATGCTGACTTTGCAGGAAATGGTTACGCTTCTTGATCGAGGAGAGGTTGATTTTTGCTTGTCCTCACCTCCTATAGCAGGGGATGACATTGAATGTGAAATCGTGTTTATCGACCCCATCCTTGTAGCCGTTCCAAAGGGGCATCGGCTGGCAGAGCGAAGCAGCGTATCCTTGGCAGAGCTAAAGGATGAATGGTTTGTCGGTGTGAAGAGCGGCTATGGTACTCGCGATTTAATTGATTCTGTATGCAAATCGGTTGGATTTGTACCTAATTATGTGTATGAGGGGGATGAGCCTGCAAGGCTCAGCGCTCTTGTGGAAGCCGAAATTGGCATAGCCTTCATACCAAGCACGGCAAGAAATTCACGGGAACAGATCAAATATCTCCAAGTAGAGAATCACGAATTGGTACGGGAGATAGCTTTGTTATGGCATAGAAGTCGGTACATATCGCGGGCTGCACTGGAATTCCGAGAGGTCGTAGTAGAATATTTTGGAGCGATGTCCGAACAGACCATCTAATCAGATTAAATAACAAATATCGGATAACGAGAGCATGTTTTGTAATTTACCCGCAGTTAATGCGGGCTTTCTTTTTATCGGTAAAGACTCTTGTCAGTAGCCAATTGCCGATTCTTTCACACGTTCATAGAGCTTCTGTATTCGCTGGTTCAGAAAAAGCTAACGATACAGCAGGTTTGACATGCTATCTACTAAAAGGTAGAATGACAACATGACCATACCAAGAAATATTTCTGAGCTGATCTTACATACGGCTCAAGCGATTGATCAGCAATTTGGCTATAACGGATTCAGCTACGCATACATTGCAGATTGAAAAAATCGCAGTTATCTATATGAATGAGTAAAAAGAGGTGAACAATGACGATGAAGCTTTCGACTGATCTTTGCCAAATATTTAACATTCGTTACCCGATTTTCTTGGCGGGCATGGCGGGTGGACCCGGAACAGCAGCGTTAGCTGCGTCCGTATCCAATGCCGGCGGGCTTGGGACGCTGGGAGCTGCCTACATGGATCCAGAAACGCTTCGAAACTCGATTCGGGAAATTCGCGAGTTAACGAGTGCACCCTTCGGCGTGAATCTATTTGCTACACGCACTCCTGACGACAATACGAGAATCGAAGAAGCTCAACGAGAACTCAACGCTATGAGAGACATATTGGGATTGCCACACACAAAGGGAGAAGCCTTACGGACACCGGATTTATTCGAGCAGCAATTCTCCGTTGTACTGGAAGAAAATGTACCGGTTATCAGCACCGCATTTGGTGTTCTTCCCAAACCTATGATGGAGCAATCCAAAGCTGCAGGTATGCAAGTTGTCACTATGGTGACTACAGTTGATGAAGCGATTATTGCCGAACAGGCCGGATGTGACGCCATTGTGGCTCAGGGCAGCGAAGCTGGAGGGCACCGCGGGACATTTGATATATCCGATCGTCCAATGGGCGCTAATATCGGCACGATGGCCTTAGTGCCGCAAATTGTAGATCGAGTTCGTATTCCCGTAATCGCGGCTGGCGGGATTATGGATGGGCGCGGTCTGGTCGCTGCACTTGCACTTGGCGCACAGGGGGTTCAGATGGGGACACGCTTCCTAACAGCGAAAGAATCTGGAGCCCATGCCGCATATCAGCAAAAACTGCTCGCTAGTACGGAGGAAAGTACGGTTATTACCCATGTGTTTTCGGGTCGTCCCGCCAGAGGGGTAACAAACGAATTTATCAAACGCTGGGACAAAAGCGGGTTAGAGCCTCTTCCGTTTCCTACTCAAAATACAGCGACACGAGATATTAGAAATGCTTCAGCTAAACAAAATAATCCCGAATTTATGTCTTTGTGGGCAGGACAAGGCCTGCGGATGCTAACATCTGGCCAAAGCGCGGAGTCTATCATTCAGGAAACGATCGATCAGGCGCAAAAAATTGTTCAACCACATTAATTGAACGTTTTTATTAGTAGCAGTCCAATCCTATTGGACTGCTATTTTTTAATTCAAAGTGCCCATTTGACTCAATAAAGGAACAATGCCGCCGAGAAAAGATTCGTCAAGACTCCACGGTGCACGGACAAAGTTGATAATCAGTATCATCTGTGATATATTGTTAACAAGTTAACAATATGATTTTAATTTCCCGATTATGTTCTATTATTTTAAGCGATTTTTATTATTTACATGTAAACAAAGGGCGGTTGAAGGATGAGCACAGAAGAACGAACCAAACAGCTGCTATATGAGCAGTATATCCGGTTTTTTCATGTCTATGAGGATCATAAGGACAAGGAAATCGAACATTTTCTCAGTATCGCCCAAAGGGAAGCCTTCGAGAATTTCCCCCTGAATTTGACCGCGGTTCATATGATTGATTGCATCGGTCGGCATGAGCCGATTAACAATTCGGGGATTGCTGAGGCAATGAATTTGTCTAAGGCGAGTATTACCAAGATCGGCAACAAGCTATTGGAGGAAGGGTTCGTCAAACGGACGCAAATGAATGACAACAAGAAGGAAAGTTATTTCCGGTTGTCGCAGCAAGGAAAAAAAATCTTCGATCTGCATGAACGCCTTCATGAGCTTGAAGCTGAACGCTTCTACCGTTTTTTGGACAAATATTCGGAAGTGGAATTGAAGGTCATCCATAAATTTCTTCAGGATGCTAGTATTGACATCGAATCCAGATGAACCAAAGGAGGTGAAGGGGTTGAATTTGACTCAGTTGATCAGGGAACGCAGAAGTATCCGAAAATGTAATTCCAAACCGGTGGAACAAGAGCTGGTAGTTGAATTACTCAGCAGCGCAGCCCGGCTGCAACCGTCCATAGACGCTGGATCTTGGCGCGTAGTCTATTCCGGCACTCCCGAAGCAAACAAACGGCTAGTCGATTATATGTTTGCACAGATATCCCAGAGCAAGCTCGGAAAGCTGATTCCGGGAAAACTAGCGGATGTATTTAAAAAGAGATTCACCGATATTCCCGGCCATGTAATTGTCATGTCCACTGTTGGTCCGGACCGTCTGAGCGACGACCGTAATTATTCGGCCGTCTGCGCGATGATGCAAAGCTTTCAGTTGCTGGGCTGGGAACGCGGCTTAGGCATGCTATGGGATACGGAGTCCATGATTCAGCATGAGGGTTTCTTCAAAGGAATTGGTTTGCGTGAGGATGAAAGATTCGTCGGCATTCTCCATTTAGGGTACTACGACAAAGCACCTAAGAGCCGCAAAAGAACGCCGGCCGAGCAGAAGTGGACCGTATTTCAGGGATATGCCACATAAAGGGGAGGCTGTAAAAATGAAATTATCCGACTTGTGCGAAGAAATGAACAAACCGATACATTTTTTAGATCGCCCGGTGCCGCAGCAGCTGATACTGGAGCTCCTTAATCATGCCGTATGGGCGCCGAACGATGGGCTCCGTGAGCCATGGCGGTTTATTTTTGCTGACAACCTGCATGGGGGAAACTTGCAAGGGTTGCAAGAACCCGCTCCAGCCTATTTGCTAGTAGTGATGAGGGAAGAGGCAGACGGCTATAAGCAGGACGAGGACTTTGCAGCCGTCAACTGCCTGATCCAAAATTTCCGTTTGCTAGCCTACGAGCAGGGCCTCGGTATGCACTGCACCCTGCATGACTGGATGTATGACCGAAGCCGTGCAGAAACTTTTGGGGTACTGAGCAACGAGCGTATCGCTGCGGTATTGGAATTGGGGTACAGCGAGGCTCACTCTGAAGGGAAATCTGAGGCTTCTGAGATCCAACTGCGGTTCGAGCTGCTGTAGGGCGATGCGCGTATCAGAGGACAAGAACATATATATTATGAACCGCGTAAATCGCGGTTTTTTTGTTTTAGGGATATAGGTTTCTTGACCAAAACAGTTGAAGCAATCTTCAACTAACGGATAACAAGTGAGTAAGGTATGGCGGTGGGAAGTGCCGTTTTTTCCTGCGAATGCTGCGGCGATGCCGGAATCCGAATCGCTTATCACGGGAAGCCGGTAGGAGAGCTTGATTTTAAAAACATTAACCTGGATCTCGTTGAGCACGTTTTTAGCTCTATTTTTTGCGATCTTCATTTTCATGCTGCAGGGAGTAATCCCAGCTGCTCAAAATCATCTTTCACTTTCATCCGCCGGTTATAAAAGGCTAATGAAGTGACGGAGCTCGGCTTGAACCATGGTTTTTGATATGACTAATGATAGCGGAAAAATAAAAAAGAACCTGAGTAGTTCGATCAGGTTCTTGTATATTGCATATGAAAAGACACGATGATATAATCTGATTGCGACTTAGTCAGTTCAAAAAAACATAAATGATGCATCTTACATTTTTATTGTAACATCCCCGTAAGCTCCTGTCAAATGTTTTTCTCAATTTAATGGTTAGGAGAGATATGGAATGCGTTCATTGGTTCTCGGTTTTCAGGAAATGGAAAAAACGCAGCTTTTGCTCGTTGGCGGTAAAGGGTTAAATTTAGGGGAATTATCAAAAATGGAAGGAATACAAGTTCCAGAAGGATTTTGTGTTACAACAGTGGGATTCCAAAAAGTCATCGAACAAAACGAAACGTATCATGCTTTATTGGATCGTCTCACAATGCTAAAAGCAGAAAATCGAGATCAAATTGGTGAAATCAGCAGGAAGATTCGACAAATCATTATGGAAGCAGAAATGCCTTCCGATGTTGCGAAGGCAGTTACTCACTATCTCTCCCAGTTTGGTGATGAGCATGCTTATGCAGTGCGTTCTAGCGCGACTGCTGAAGATTTACCACATGCCTCTTTCGCTGGTCAGCAAGACACCTATTTGAATATCATTGGCAAGGAAGCAATCATGCAGCATATCAGCAAATGCTGGGCTTCCCTATTTACGGATCGCGCCGTAATCTACCGTATGCAAAATGGATTTGACCACAGTCAAGTTTATTTATCCGTTATCGTTCAAAGGATGGTTTTCCCACAGGCTTCAGGGATTGTATTTACAGCTGATCCGATGACTTCCAACCGAAAGCTGCTATCAATCGATGCCAGTTTTGGACTTGGGGAAGCGCTGGTCTCTGGCTTGGTATCTGCCGATTGTTATCAAGTACAGGAAGGGGAAATCGTCAATAAGAGGATAGCAGCCAAAAAATTGGCTATCTATGGACTAAAAGAAGGCGGAACAGTGACCACGCAGATCGATCCTGATCAGCAAAAGACTCAAACGCTTACTGATCAACAAATTTTACAACTGGCACGCATCGGAAGACAGATCGAAGGTTATTTCGGCCACCCTCAGGACATCGAATGGTGTTTGGCAGATGATACATTTTATATCGTCCAGAGTCGGCCAATCACTACTTTATACCCGATCCCTGAAGCGAATGATCAAGAAAATCACGTTTATGTATCTGTCGGCCATCAACAAATGATGACCGATCCCATAAAACCATTGGGTTTGTCTTTTTACCTGTTAATCACTCCTGCACCCATGCGTAAAGCCGGTGGAAGGTTGTTTGTTGATGTTGCACCTAGGCTGGCTACACCTGTCGGCCGTGAAGCTTTAATAAATGCCCTGGGATCCGATCCGCTTATAAAAGGCGCACTCATGACCATAATAGAGCGGGATTTTATAAAATTGTTACCAAATGATCAAACAGCACCGATTCCGACCAGAAGTATTACAGATATGCTGGCACAATTCGGGAATGATCCGACAATCGTTTCTGATTTAATTAAGCGTAGTCAAGCATCGATAGAAGAGTTAAAACAAAACATCCAAGCGAAATCGGGAACGGATTTGTTTGATTTTATTTTGGAAGATATCCAGCAATTAAAGAAAATCTTATTTGACCCACAAAGCTCGGCTGTGTTTATGGCTGCTATGAATGCTACATCATGGATCAATGAAAACATGAACGAGTGGTTAGGCGAAAAAAACGCAGCATTTACACTTTCTCAATCTGTACCCAACAATATTACTTCGGAAATGGGTCTAGCGTTATTGGATGTCGCGGATGTGATTCGCCCTTATCCAGAAGTGATTGCTTATTTGCAGCATGCGAAAGAAGATAACTTTCTTGATGAACTGGTTAAGTTTGATGGAGGAAGGGAAACCCAAGACGCAATCTATGATTATCTCAGCAAATACGGAATGCGATGTACCGGAGAAATCGATATTACGAAAACTCGTTGGAGTGAAAAACCAATCACACTTGTCCCCATCATTCTTGGCAACATCAAGAACTTTGAGCCTGATGCCGGCAATCGAAAATTTGAGCAAGGACGCCAGGAAGCTTTGGAAAAAGAACAAGAGTTAATAGATCGATTGAAGCAATTGCCGGATGGTGAACAAAAAGCCAAAGAAGCAAAACGAATGATCGACATCATCCGGAATTTCATCGGCTACAGGGAATATCCAAAATACGGCATGGTTAGTCGATACTTCGTTTATAAGCAGGCTTTACTGAAAGAAGCCGAACAACTCGTTCAAGCTGGCGTTATCCATGACAAAGAAGAAATATACTATCTCACTTTTGAAGAACTTCACGAAGTCGTACGCACAAACAAACTTGATGATCAGATCATCAAGAAACGGATAGGGGATTACAAGTTTTATGGAAAACTAACTCCCCCGCGTGTCATCACGTCTGATGGTGAAATCATTGCGGGCGAGTACAAACGAGAAAATTTGCCAGCAAATGCGATTGCAGGTCTACCTGTTTCTTCTGGAGTGATAGAAGGCAGAGCGCGTGTCATTTTAAATATGGAAAAAGCCGATCTAGATGATGGAGATATATTAGTCACCTCCTTTACAGACCCTGGCTGGACACCATTATTTGTATCCATAAAAGGACTAGTCACAGAAGTTGGCGGACTGATGACCCATGGAGCAGTTATCGCACGTGAATATGGGTTGCCAGCAGTTGTCGGAGTGGAGAATGCTACCAAACGGATAAAAGATGGGCAGCGAATTCGCGTGCATGGAACAGAAGGGTATGTCGAAATATTGTAATGGCTGAATACGTCAACCAACCCCGAAGTCAATCTATTTTGATTGGGGGTTGATAATGGTTAATTACAAAATAAGAATTAATTCTTCAAATTAATGTAGAAAGCAAACAACAATTGTTACCACGGAATCGAGAACCTCTGGAGCGTGCTTTTCCAATTCAACGTACCCGTTAATACGAGTGTAATGAAATAAATGAGCGAGGACCAGACAATTGAAACGATTACGCTCCATAACAGCGGTAAGCCTTGGACGGTTAGATAGTCAAAGGTCCAGTGCCCGCAAATCGCCATCAGCATCATACAGATCCCAACCTTGATATAAGGACGAATGCTCCAGTAAAATCCGATCGAGCCTGAGATCGAAAAGAAGTTTAACAGTGTTTGCATGACGATTCCGACGCCGATGCCGTACGCAATGCCGATAATGCCGAATTGGCTGCCGAACACGAAGATCGAGACAGCTTTGAAAACCGTTGCTGCCACGTAGTTCCACAGTGTCGCTTTCGCTCGGCCGAGACCGAGCAGGATCGCGTGCAGCGGTGCGTCGAAATAATGCAAAAAGAACACCGGCGCCAATATTTTGAGCAGCAATCCTGCTTCTGGCGCGTTGTATACAAGCGTCGTAAGTGGTGTTGCCCACTCGAATAAAATGACGGTCGCCGGCGCGCCGATCAGAAGTCCCAAGCTTAACGCCTGATTCATCCTCTCATGTATAAGAAGACTGTTCTTGTTCGCCGCTGCCTCTCCAATCGCAGGAATAAGAGCGGTGGACAAGGACTGCGTAATAAAGCTTGGCATGAACAGCAGCGGAAACACATAGCCGGCCAGCAGGCCGAATTGCTTCGTGGCTAACACTGTGCCGATGCCGGCCAGTGCCAGGCTGGATGTAATGAGTAGCGGTTGGAAGGTGCTGTATAACGAATGAATAACGCCGTGCCCGGTAGTCGGCAAACCGATCTGCAGCAGCTCTCCGAGTGTGCTTCTTCCTTGCTTCATGTGGCTTGCCCATGTCTCGCCCGGCATCTTTGATTCGCCGTACAGTTTGTAGCTTGCCACGAGAAATAAGAGGCTGATCGCTTCGCTGACGACAGATGCAGCCATGGCACCCGCAGCCGCATACGCGATGCCGTAAGGCAGCAATAGGTGTACCAATGCAAGGACACAGGCGATTTGCACCGTATGCTCGAGCACATCTGAGGTGGCGATGGTCTTCATCTGCTGCATGCCGCGGAAGTATCCTTTTAACACCGCAGAGACAGCGACAATCGGAGCGATCGGCGTAATCGCGAGCATCGCATAATAGGCGCGTTGATCGCTCAGCAGGATGGATGCGATCCATTCGGATCCTAGTAGTGAAATGAACGTAAGCGCTATGCTCAAAATGCCGGTGACGGCTAGCGACACATGCAGGATACGCCTCACTTTCAATCGTTCGCCTCGAGCGTTTGCCTCCGCGACCAGCTTTGAAATGGCCACTGGCAATCCAAGCTCCGTAATCGTAATGACGAGAGGGACGAGCGGATGCGCCATCATCAACAGGCCGATTCCCTCCGCGCCCAGTACACGCGCAATATACATACCGCTGATAAAGCCGAGAATGCGGTTGATGAAAGCTGCGACAGACAAGACTAGCGTTCCTCTCATGAACGTTTGCCCGTGTTGCACCATGGCTGTTTTCCTCCTGTTTATATAATACTTAAATATGTATTCAACATTCGGAAAAGCATGCGAACGAGCTGGTGTCAGATTCTTTTATAAACAAGCATGGTTAGGCAACGGCGCGGCTTTAGCGGTAGATTCACACGCCGTACTCCTCCGTAAGAAGTATTCCTTTGAAGCCTTTTCACTTCAATACATCCGCGCGGAGGGATTTGACTCTCACAAGCTCATCTTTCCATTTTGGGATGTCCGAAGCTTTGATTGAATGGCTGAAGATGATTATTCGACGTCCGAGTGATGGTTATTTTTGAGAGAGATCACGAATTTTACAGAAAAAGAGTTTTGGTTCGATAAGTACCTTGACAGTCACAGTAGTATATCGTATTATACAGTTGCGGGGTGATTAAATGAGCGAGAACAAAATTACATCTGACCTGCTGCGCGGACATACCGATACGATGATATTGCGACTCTTATCTGAAGCAGATCGCTATGGGTACGAAATTGTCAAGTTGATTGCAGAGCGCTCAGGCGGTGATTATGAATTAAAAGAAGCTACCATGTATTCCAGTGTTCGGCGACTTGAGGCGGACGGTGATATCGAGTGGTATTGGGGTGACGAATCGCAAGGCGGCCGGCGCAAATACTTTAGAATAACCGAAAAGGGCAGAGATAGTTACGCCCGAAACAAAAACAATTGGGAGTACGCAAAACGTGTGCTTGAAAATTTATTATAAGGAGAGTGCATTTTATGAATGAAAAATTGACCAACTATCTGAAAGGTGTGTTCGCACCGTACGAAGGGGTGAAAAGCGTCGAGGAATTAAAAACGGATCTGCTCTACGATCTGCAGGAGCGGTTCCGTGAACTCAAAGAAGAGGGAAAGGACGATGAGACAGCGTTCGAGATGACCATCGATAGCATTGGTGACATCGAGCAAACGGTACAAGAGGTTGCTAACCTCTCCCGCTCGCTGGAGCGGCAGGTGGTAACAAACTTTAGCGCAAGCAATCTAGCTAAGAGTGACTTTGCTGGTGTTATTGCGCATAAAGGAAAGTTTTCAGGGAGCGCCCTTAGACGATCCAACTTTTCGGGCGCAGACTTGACTGGAAGCACGTTTGCGAGCAGCGATGTACGAGAAGCTAATTTCGACTGCTCAAACCTCACCGACTGCAATATTTCTGCCAATGACCTTACGGATTCGAGCTTCCATAAGTCTATTCTTGTACGTACCAACATCAGCAAGTCGGGCCTAGACGGAGCAAAATTCATGGATGTAATGCTAACAGACGTCAAGTTAACCATGACCGACCTTAGAAAAACAATCTTTGATAGATGTGTCTTTAACGGAGTGGACTTCAAATATTCGGATCTGCGAGGGCAGCGATTTGACGGGCAGACCTTTATCGGGGTGAAGTTTGACAAGTCGGCGCTCAACGAAGTTTCGTTTAAAGGCGCGATACTCAAAAATGTTTCGTTCATTTCTGGCTTTACTTTGACTAAAAAATATTACCGTGCTATCAAAACCATCTGCTTTGATGGCGCGATGATGGATAAGTTGACCTATGCCGCCCTTAAAGGCATGGATGCCGATTTGTCAAAAGTTACAGTTATATAAAGATAGATCATTTTCCTAGATGAGTCGACCACCGGCCTTGGCCCCTAGGCTCGTAAATAGGGGACTCCAAATGACTCCGGATTCGTAAGGTGAGGAATAAAGATGCCATAGTAACTCCATATAATCCGATTAGTGCCCCAACGATACTGACTGCTGAACCCAACCGGCCTTGGCATTCTTATTCCAGCCTCGCGTAAGCCTTCAAATAAAAATTTCTTCAAAAATGCTTCAATGACCGCCGGAAAGGGAACCCCCTTCACGAGCAGATGTAATGCTGAGCAAAAAAATTTAGGTAACAGTTGTGGATGAAACGTCGTGATTGCAACATAAATAGAAGGCAAGGACAGTGAAATTATAACCAATAGCATTCATAACCAGCGGATGAGGGTAGCGCAACAATATCTGGATGTTCGGTGTTCTGGACTTGCGGGAATAACGTGAACGGGTGATCTTCTATGAACTCTTCAATAAAATTACTACCAAGCACGTTATCGATTTAAATTTGGTGGCTTGGCCGAGATTGAACAAAACTGAGGCGTTCCGTACGGATGGAGAAGGTGACGGACTAGCACGCCATTGAAATCTACCGATAGGATCGTCCTGTCTAATCGTTCAAGTTTTTCATAGAAATGAATGTTTTTATGCTTTCTTTGAGTGTTATGACCGGGCGTCCAAGTATCCGTTCCAGATCATTTGAGATCGATGAAGTATCGATCTTGCTTAAAAAACCGTAAATCCAATTTTGGATCTGCGGGTCTTGTTCCAAAGTGATGGTCTTACCTGAAAGATCAGATAAAGCGGCGGCCAAATCTCCAAAGGTCCATGGTCTGGATGTTGTGAACTCGTAAGTTTTGTTTCTATGGCCGGGTTCGGATAGGACGGCTGCGCAGGCGGCAGCGATATCAAGACGCGTCACCGAATTAAACTTCCAATCTCCAGGGAATATGCTAAGCTTACCCTTCTTAATAGCCGCATTTAAATCGAGAACTTCCACAAAATCAGTGTACAAAGCATTCCGTAAAAAAGTAAAGGGAATTCCCGCGGCACGAATCGCATGTTCTGTTGCCAGGTGCAAATGAACGGGCGAACTCGATCCATTCTCAGGAAATGCAAAACTGGTGTAAAGTATATGTTCCGCTTTCGATTTTTTCGCCGCTTCCATTACATGGGCATGTTGGCGTAAGCGTATGGTATCATCGTGATGCGAGCTTGAAATCAATACCAGCTGGGAGGCTCCTACGAATGCATGTTCAAGTGACTCGGGTTGGTCGTAATCGCAAAGACGGACTGAAATCCCTTGCTCCTCAAAGGGTTTTCCAGATTCGAGACGGCGAACGCAAGCAATGATTTGATTCGGCGGAACTTTTTGAAGGAGTTGTTTGATGATTAGATTGCCTAACTTGCCATTGGCCCCTGTAATAACAATCGACATTGAATAACATCCTTCCAGTAAGTGGTTTTAGTTAAGGACTTAACTAAATGAACAAATAGATGCGTTATGCCATTTTTAACTTATTTAATAAGAAAAGGAGTTGATTCAATTCCTGCTCTTCCAGCACTTGCATTTTTTCCGTAATTTCTTGCCGGTTTCCGGGTAAATGCTGCAACAAGAAACTTTGGCCTTCACTTGTAACAGAAACAACCCACTTTCTTCCATCTGTGGGGTGAGAGGCTCGATAAATGAATCCTTCATTTTCCAATGGGCTGAGCAACAGACTAATATTCGATTTTGTTACTCCGATTTTTTTTGCGAGCGTCGAGGGAGATATCGTGCCGCCTTCCTTCATTATTTCTACTAAAATTCGTATTCTTGCTCCATTTAGTCCTTTGGTTTTCCAGTATTTTTCCGAGACGTCGACTAGCTTGGCCGTTGTTCCTACCAGTGCGAAGAAAACAAGGTTATGCAGTGGTAAATCAAGTACGTAATCCTGAAGGTCCTTCATAGTGTCACCTCACAGATTCAATATAGTTAAGTGTTTAACTAAAATAAATTTACTAAAGCTTATGAAGATTGTCAAATTTATATGACGACATCATCGAGAACGTACGCACCGAAGCAGCCGCAACGTAAGTACCTATTTCTAGAACTTTCCGTGCCATGCGAAATAAACAAGCCTCAGTTTGCCCCAGCCGCCAATGCAATTAAAAAAATGAAAGAGAGGTACTGAAAATACAAATTAACTTAGAGCCGTCACAAGCTTTTCTAATGGCTGTACGTGAAGCAATGCGTAATTTCGTGGGACAGGTTTACCTAATGTGAGATGTTAGTAAAATGAAGCCCTCTCTGATGTAAAAGGAGCTGCCGCGGCAGCTCCTTTTACATCAGAGAGGGGGACAGATGAAGCTGATAGGCTTTAAGCTGACGCAAAAAGAAAATGTAAAATATCGTTCAAAATTACCCTTTAAGTCTATTCATTTTATTTATTAAAATAGAGATATATAGATTGAGAGGTGTCTCAAATGATTTCCCATCGCTTGCTTACTTACGATACCATTTTTGAATTAATACCGCACATTAACGCAGAACAGAATTTGCTTTTTTATAGTTATTTAACTCAACGCAAGGAGAAGGCTCAATATATTTGCCAATTTATTAATAGCAAGCTTACTGCTATATTAGCTTATCTTAGCGAACTTTCCTTTCCTGCCTTTTCTTTCTTCCGAGTTGAAGAGCTGGACATCTATTTTCCAGAACTAATTGCTTTTACAAGAGAAACGATCAAACTTGACGAAGATGCTGTTTGCGGCACGATACTCTGTCAACGGGACCTTGAACTTTTTCAATCCTTCGGTCTCATCAAAGGGCTACCTCAGCGTTTTTTAACTATGAAGCATCAGAATGAATCGAAACTCCTTGAATCTCAAATTGCAAAAAAAATAAGTGAAAATGAATATTCTAAGGTGATTGATTTTTTACATAGTGGTGAAATGAGGTTTTTTACGAGGAGTGAGTTAGAGAATTGTCCTTTTCTTGGAATTAAGGAAGGGGAAGATTTCATAGCTGTGGGCGGCTACCATTTTTATGACTCTCAGCTTGTAGAGCTTGGGAACATCATTACCAGGTTAGATTACAGAGGAAGAGGTATAGCTAAGCTCCTAACAAGTGAATTGACACGCCTCGGTAAAAAACGTTCACCAGATGTCTATCTTGGCGTATTGGCAAATAACTTGCCTGCTGTTCGCGTATATGAAGGCTTGGGGTATGAAACAACAATGGAACTTTCCATTGTCAATTTTACTTTATCTAGTAGACAAATTACTTGAAATTCTTATTGAGTTAACGGGGAACGATAGTTGAACATCGAAAGGGCTGCCATATGGTAGCCTTTATTGCATAATTGGTAGACGACGGATCAACAATTACGAAAAATGACGACTGACAAATTGGCTGTCGTTTAATTATGATCGAACAGCCTTTCACATATTCCATCTAGTCTCACATTGCTTACACTTTAGCGTAACCTTTTATCGCAGATTTCGTCTAAATTATTACATATTCAGGATTCATAAACGAGGTGAGCTAATAATAGAATGAAAAAACGAATTTTACTGTTTGTTGGTATTATTGTGTTCATGGCAATTATCGGATGTATTACATTGCATAATTTTGCTAAAAAACTAGGCGAAAGTTACCATCAAATGGGTTAATGGGAAAAGAGGACCTACAAATCCTGGCGTTAAGCTAAAGGGCAGCATTCCTATTATGAAGAAATACGAGGTTTGAGAAACAAAAAGACTCCTTGGTATGATGTATGTGGGTCCCAGATGCTGGCCAGCGACCGAATCCAAATACAAACCAAGGAGACTACAAAATGAATTCTACTCAAAATGATCGCATTAATCAAATCACTTCTTCTACCCTAATTGTCGGTGTAGACATAGCAAAGTTCAAACATGTGGCACGAGCGCAAGACTACCGCGGAGTCGAGTTCGGAAAGTCCAATACCTTTGAAAATAACCGAGAAGGCTTTGAACGATTTGTTAGTAGGTTCCGAAAGATTGCGACGGAGCAAGGGTTCAAGGACGTCATAGTCGGTATGGAACCCACTGGCCACTACTGGTTGAACCTCGCGTATAATCTGAAGGAACAACAAGTCTTATGCGGAGTAGTTAATCCGCTGCACGTGAAGAAAAGCAAAGAATTAGACGACAATTCGCCGACCAAGAATGACATCAAAGACGCCAGAGAGATCGCACAGATCGTCAAAGACGGAAGATACGCCGTACCTAATCTTCCATATGGCATCTATGCCTGAACTAAGGGAAGCAATGAAAATTCGCGATCATCTGTCGACTGACCTGCGCGTGGTGCAAGGCCGCGTCCATAATTGGTTAGATCGGTATTTTCCAGAGTTTCTCACGGTGTTTAAGGATTGGGAATGCAAGTCCGCACGCCAGATGCTCGGTCTTTGTTTGATGCCGTATGAGCTGGTTTCTCAGTCAGAGGAATCTCTGCTGAAGCATCTCAGAGAGGTGGCCAAGCGAGGACTCGGCATAGAACGTATGGCAAAGAATCGTGCATTTAAAGCCCTGCATCAATATTACACAAAGCGGCCAAACAACCCATTGAAAAAGATGCAGTCGCTCATTGCGCTTTGCGGTAAGTTGATACGAATTCTCTTTGGTGTCCTGAAGAAGGGACATCCGTTTCGTGAAGAAAAAATGTTGCGGGATATACCCCGGTTTACGGTCATGTCTTTAGCCGCTTAGGGTTCACGTATTTTCATAGAAGCCGAACGTAATAACACCGTTACAGACAAGTGAAGCACGAATGAGTCGGAACAACACTAACATACGGACGAAGATCCTGCCGGGCAGCAATATCCGACCTCCACCTCATGGACAGGTTGAATGAAGAAATTTGGGAGCGTAGACTCTGTGAGACATGGGATGGTTGACCGCCATGAGTCAAAGTGGAGATCCAAGAGTTCGTACATATATCTCCAGAATGTCCATTTTTTAAAACGAGTGGTCTGGGTGGATGTGTTTTTGCGCTTTTTTTGCCCCATATTTATCATCTTCTACAACCTTATCCCATCTAATAGTTGTCTTGTGCGAAAGGAAAATGTTCATAATCTAAGAAAACAAACGTATTTAAGAGAAAAATGATTCTCCATAGAGGGAGTTTAGTGCAACTTTAATTACATTTAAAGCGTCTTAATTTCAGACTCTCCATTTATAGGAAATGGGGATTTTCTCAAATCGAACTAAGTTAGGTTTAAAAATGGAAAGTGAGTACTGGGTCATTAATGAATATAATTGATAAACAATTTACGATATTAAGAGTAGTTTTTTTAATCACTTTTCTAGTTTATTTACTTTTATTATTAAAAGTCATATGGTTTAAAGTTGCATCTCCATTTACCATGATGGATTATCTCGTTAATTTTAATTTGAAGGATTTCAAACGCACCCTAACTTTAAGTAGTAACTTTGTGCCTTTTAAAACGATATCAAGTTATGTTTTTCATACGTCAAACCATAATATTGTTATCAGGAATGTTTTAGGTAATATTTTCCTTTTTATTCCCTTTGGATTTCTGTTGCCAGTGATTGCAGGGAGGAATCTAAACTTTGTTCAAGTTATTATTTTTTCTTTCTTATTTAGCTTATTTCTTGAACTCATTCAATTGTTTTCTCGAATAGGCAGCTTTGATGTTGATGATATATTGTTAAACACTCTCGGGGCAATACTAGGTTTTTTTATACTGGATGTCATCACCAAAGTAATAAGTCATAAAGCAAGAAACTGAACTAACTTGTCCAGTCACAGTAAGGTTAACGGGCAGATAACGCAATGGACCGCAGTCGAAATAAAGGACAGAATTGCTCGATTAACGACACTCATGGCCATCATGCGGGAGACCTAGTATTGCATCATCTGGCCCGCTTATCGTCCGAGTCAGCCGGCAATTCCGATTTTGTCGTGGTTGACAGGAGATGAATTCGTCGTACCGGCTTGTTATCGCGTCCAGTCGAGCGCCTCATCATGACCCTTGAGGATACGCTGTCCGCAAACCCGCTTCAACTCCTTGGGCTCTATAAGAGAGCGGATGAACGCATGTATCGGATGAAGAAAGATGCTACACCGAATACGAAAAAAGAGGTCGACCATTTCGTTGGTCGGCCTCTAATTATTCTATTGCGCGGTCAGGATTTGTGGACCTTCAGCGGTGATGGCGATCGTATGCTCGTATTGGGCTGCGAGCTTGCGGTCCAGCGTCCGGGCGGTCCAGCCGTCCGGATCGATTGTCATGTAGTAGGTGCCTTCGGTGATCATAGGCTCGATCGTGAACACCATGCCTTCCTTGATGCGGAGGCCATTGCCGGGCTTGCCGATATGTATATAGTTCGGTGCCTCGTGCAGGTCCCGACCGATGCCATGGGCGAGAAGGTCGCGCACGACGCCGAAGCCATTCGATTCGGCATGCCGCTGGATCGCGCTCGTCACGTCGCCGAGCCGATTGCCGGGCTGCGCCTGCGCGATGCCGAGGTCAAGGCATTCCTTTGTGATACGCATCAGCTTCTCGGCCGTCGGCGAGATCTTCCCGACCGCATAGCTCCAGGCTGAATCGCCGAGCCAACCGTCGAGCTCCGCGACCGTGTCGATCGTCACGATATCGCCTTCCTCAAGTGGCTTGTCTGTAGGAAAGCCATGTGCGATCACGTCGTTGACGGAGGCACAGGTCGCATATTGATAGCCCTTGTAGCCCTTCGTGTATGGCTTGGCGCCGTGCTTCAAAATAATGTCCTCGAATATGCGCTCAATCTCGTTCGTCGTGATGCCCGGCTTGATGAGCGGGGCGATCGTGCGATGGCATTCGGCCACCACTTGGCATGCCTTTCGGATGGCTTCGATTTCATGCCTACTTTTTAAAATGACCATGTTTGTATCAGGACTCCTTCGTAATAGCTTGCATCGCGAGCTGGGCGATTCGATCTACGTCCAACTCGGAAGTGCTCGCATAGTAGTGTTGCCCGCAACAGCCGACCAGTACGGCAAGCATATAGTCGACGCTGTCGTCTTCGCGTTGGGCGATCGATTGAAGCGGAACGTACAGCCGTTCCATGAATCGTCTCTTGACGGGGGACCGATCCTTCTCAGGCAAGCCTGCATAATGTTCCGCCGCCATTTTGTAGACGAGATATGCGCGGGCATCCGACTGCCACAGCCGGAGCAGCACCTTGCAATACGTCAATAGCTGCCTGTTATCCGGGGTACCGCGGCTGATGTTCGCCCATTCTGCCAGGACTTGCTCGCATCGCTCGAAGCCGCTGCCCAGCACATCTTCTATTAGTAAATGCCGGTTGGGGTAATAATGGTAAACCGTGCCGTAACCGAGCTCGGCCTCGCGGGCGACGTCGCGAATATCGAAGCTGCCGCCCGTGCGGAAGTAGGCGCGCGCTGCGCAGATCAGGATCTGTTCTCTGCGCTGTATGCGTATAAGCTCATTTTGTTCTTTGGTACGGGGGCACATGGGCGCGTGAACCTCCTTTTATAGACCTGCAAATTTGTCAATATAAAGAGTGTAACGCATGGGACGGAGAAATGCAATGTGTTGCCGCTACATCCGTTTTACCCGCTCGCTAATCCAGTCTTTAGATCGGCCTCGTCTCGTTGAAAGCAATTCTTTCATTTTGGCGTGAAGGGTTTCTTCGTCCGTTTGCAGAACCGGATATGAAGTTGGATATTCACTTAGAAAACGAAGGAAAATGCTCGAGCACATACTCCTTATTTGTGTAGATTCACCGGCAGCCCCTACGAATTCTGCTTGTCGCTCCATAGCATCGGTTATTATAAGGGATCTGGTGTCCCGACCGCCTCAATCATGGTCATGACAAGTAGGGGTGAACACTATAGCACTCGGGATCAAGTTCCACGGGCAGTTACGTTCGACCAGGCTACCTTTATCCTCTGTGTAAATGAAAAAAGGATCAACCAGAAAGAACTGGTTGATCACATAATACGAACGGGCAGTTTACCGAGGTGGATAAGAAAAGGGGGCCGGAAGATCAGTCTCAGGAATGGTTACCACTTCATGGTTACGTGCTAGGTAAGCATCTTACAAAAATGTAAGGTAGATGTAAGGTAAATCGATAGCTTAGGCCAGTCTGGCAGGATAATATTGGAACAAACAAAAACAGAAATTTTTAAAAGGAGAATCGAGATGAGACTGTTTGAACTGTTGCTTTTTTTGTCAAACATCGGCTTGTTTGCATTAACGGTCCTATTAAAAAAAGGACGGCGTAGAATTCCAGTATTCGTTGCAAGCTGGATCGCCACACTTTTACTGGTCATTCATTGGACGGTGGAAGGATACAGAGTACAGCTGTTTTTCCCATATTTCATAACAGTCATTTTTTTAGCCATTTCAGGTTATAGCTATTTTAAAAAAAACGGCCCCAAAAAAATCCCGCGATTCATTTGGGGTTCAGCTAATACCGCTTTAGCGATAATGTTGGTCGTAACAGCGGGTCTCATATATGCTTTTCCTGTATATAAACTACCTGAACCGACAGGCGAATTTAAGGTAGGAACGCAAACTTTTCATTTCGTGGATACAAAGAGGGAAGAGATTTTCGACGAGGCCAGAGATGGTAAGAGAGAACTGATGGTTCAGGTGTGGTATCCGGCACAAGGTGGCACCGGCAAGTATGTCCCCTTTATTCCCGATACCCAGATTTTACGCTATATGGCCGCGAACTATGGCCTTCCGGGGTTTACTTTTCAACACCTGAAATACGTGTCCAGTCATGCTTATTTGGGGGCCGAAGTTTCTTCGGCACAGACTTCATACCCGCTGATACTAGCGAATCCCGGGTTCGGCTCTTCCAGGTTCCTCCATACGTCGCAAGCCGAAAATCTCGCGAGTCACGGATATATCGTGGCAGTGATCGACCACACCTACAATACATTTGCAACCGAGTTTCCGGACGGTCGAATCACGACCAGCACAACCAACGACTTATTCTCGCCCGACCATGATTACCGGACGGAAAGCGGAAATCGCGACAAGTTGGGAAAAGTTTTAACCGCCGATGTGGCGTTTACGCTGGATCAATTCGAGCTCATCCAATCGGGGCAGACTCCAAGTCATCTAAAAGGGAGGATTGATCTCGGCCATGTCGGGGTGTTCGGTCATTCTATCGGCGGAGCGACGGCCTATGACGCTTCTTACGATCCGCGGATCGCGGTTGGAATAGACTTAGATGGAGGGCTCTATCGACTGCGTGAGAGAGAGGGTCTGCGTAAGCCGTTTTTGTTCATGAACTCGGAAAGCGAATTCGAAAGATTAAAAATGGTGAAGGATAACCGTGTGTACACGGATGCAGAGCTTAACCGTATGGGCAACACAAGAGAGTGGATGAATCAAGTAACGGAAGACAAAAAGGTAGAGCTTGAACGGATGCGCGAAACGGTTGCCGCAGGGGGACAATTCCTCTATATCGAAAATACGGAGCATTTGAATTTTACCGACGTACAGTTCATTTCTCCGATTTTCAAAATGCTGGGTGTTACAGGAAAGATTGCGCCCCATAGAGAGAACTCCGTTATCAATGCCTATATGCTGGATTTCTTCGATTTGTATCTAAAAAATCAAGGCGGAATCTTAATGAAAGGACCGGATAGCCGCTTTCCGGAGGTGAAGTTCGTAACCTCGCTATTATAAATTATGGAACAGGCTACCGATTTTGATATGCTATCGCTACAACTAGCTCTATCTATCTAAGACCAAAAGTTTTGCGATACCTATCCCATAACGCGACAAGTAATCGGAAGCATAGATGACCATTGCAAATAAAGCTTGAGCGCCTCTGGATTTTTTGAATCCGGAAGCTGCTGAGTCTAAAATGGATAAGCGAATTCCTAAGTTTTTAATGGAGGAAGATGTAACCCATCTGAAAATCTCATGTCAGACATTCAGGGAGATAGCGCTGCTTGGGTTATAATAATATTTGGAGTTTAGAAAAGGGGTATCTAAGTAATTTTATTGCGTAAAACGATCTTATTACGGTAATTACGTAATGAATTTCGTAGAATAAAAGTTAATATGACATATCCGAAAACCAATACTATACTGTGACTTATTTTTGTTATCATGAACTGTGACAAGATGTTAATCGCTTGGAAGGAATTAGTAATTCTTGATAGAATAAATATGAAGATGATCAGGTAATAAATTTGTACACAAAAGGAGATAAAACTATGGCAAAAAACAAATTACTAAGAATGGACAATGTTGGCATCGTTGTAGAATCGCTTGATGACGCAATCTCTTTCTTCGAGGAGATTGGCTTGAAGCTCGAAGGGCGAGCTACTGTCGAAGGTGAATGGGCTGGTCGCGTAACCGGGCTGGGTTCACAGTGTGTAGAGATTGCTATGATGGTTACCCCAGATGGCCACAGCCGACTTGAACTTTCGCGATTTCTCACCCCACCTACTATATCAGATCACCGAACTGCTCCTGTAAATGCCCTCGGTTATCTACGCGTCATGTTCACCGTTGAAGACATTGACGAAATGGTATCCAGACTCACTAAGTATGGTGCTCAGCTCGTTGGCGAAGTGGTTCAGTACGAGGACTCGTATCGGCTCTGCTACATTCGTGGAAATGAAGGACTTCTAATCGGTTTGGCGGAACAACTCGGTAATAAATAAGTGACGTTTAAAAGAAGACTTAACTGAAATATACATTACTAGAGTAGGGTGCATCAAATAAACACCGCATTCACGCTCCGGGTCTGGGCGACCCTCGGTCCCGGAAACAAGGGACGTGGAAGTACTTGCCGGGACACATCCGCACCGACTAACCGCATCGCGGCCGGCAGCAAGTTGCCTTAACTCGGTGGGACTTTGTGATGCATGAACTTTAACGGAAATCAATGCTAAACCTCAAAGGGATTCAACTAAAGAGACACGATAGCTTAACAATCTCCAGAACGAGGCTGCCGGCATAAAACGGCAGCCTCGTTGAGCTGTGATACGCTCAATAACTCTTTCCTAATCTTTCCACCTCATCATCATGTAAAGCTGCTCGACGCTTTAGGAGTTCATAGGTTTCGCTCCATTCGTCAGGGTATCTTGTCCATTGAATTCGCTTATTCAGCTCTCCAAGGGCATGCTCTACTCTATTTCTAAATTGTTTCCATACCATCTTAGCTTTGTAATAGTCACCGTTATGAGTAGCATTCACTACGTCATAACAGAGTTTGTCTTTTTTGGAAATCTCCATACTGATTTCATCAACTTTAAAAAGAATTTCTTTTTTGAGTTTGGCGTCATTCTCCATTGTTGCGATCATTTCGGACATTATAGAAATTATATTGTGATTATTTTGAGTTGAGTGATTAATACTTTCAGCGAGTTGGATAGTCATAGATTTTTCCCTCCTAGTAGCGGGATAGTTTTATAAAGAGCTGTTGCCATTCTGTTTATATATAATACTGTTCGTTAGAAGGACCTTTTTTTAGTCACTATGCAAGCGATAAAGAAGTAACTCATTTCTGGATTTCGTTGTGTTATTCAATTAACGGGAGTCGATAACTGAAATTGCACATGAGGCCACATGATATATATATCTACTTAAAAGAGAAGTTTCCTGAATAAGACGATTCTAGGGGACTTTATGGAAGGTTCTTAAACGATGAGTTAATAGTCTTAATTGGCGTAATACATGGGTCAATAGGCGAAGTCGAACTAAAACATATCGCTATTAAGCCAGATTATCGCGGTAAAGGTATTGGGAGAAGGAAGATACATGAAAATGTGCATGCCAAAAACATAGTAAAAATGAAAGCTGAAACTGATAAAGATGCTGTTGGGTAGTCATTGGTATAATTAGGGGTATTGAGCAAACAGCCAAAGGGGTGTTATTAATTGGAATTTGGACTTTCCCATAAAAAGTTTAACGCCAAAAGACGAGGGTCTCTTGTTAGTACAATTACCGGAGTATTAGAACATCTTTCGTCATTGTATGCGAATATTGGAGAGGACAGGGAGAAAAATGGCATTTGGTCTTTACGAGAAAACACTCCAACATGCCCTACATGTAACGGCACAGGTACTGTCCTTGGTGATATTGATTCAAGTCGCATGGTCGCAACTGAACTCTCGCTTAAAAAAGGAGCTGTCCTTTTATGGGCGGGTACTAACTGCGGACCTGTTGTAAAGATTAGAGAACTTGCTAAAATGATCGGGATTGATTTTGAAAGGCCGCTTGTTGAGCAAGATAAGCAATTTACCGATATTTTACTTTATGGATATGATAAGGAGCCTGTAACATACGTTTACAAGAAAAGGGAACATAAAAACGATTATCGTGGGTGCGTTTACGATTTGAAATATATGCGTGATGCAGGAACAACTAGTAAAGGAAACCTATGGGCGATAAAATTATTCTCCCGACATGAAATGTGTCCAAATTGTACCGCAAGCTTGTTGGAACAGGAACGCTTGGTTAAGGGAATTCCCTTTCAGATGTGTTGAGAATGCCGATCTCAGAATCACTATTAGTTGTCCAGAAATTACGTAATTGTCTCGACAAGCAAGTATTAGATAATTATTGCGAATTGATTAATAATCTGGAATTGCGTCTATCATATCTAAATAAAATTGGTCTAAAGTCTCTTTCGGCTTTCGATGTTAGAGTCTTGGTGAATGATACACATTGATGAGCAGGCACTACGGTTGCCTGCTCATTTCATTAAACTAACGGGCACGATAGCGTAAGTTAATGTATGATCGAATAGTAGGAAATGTTGCTCCGCATATTGTTGTAAAAGTTTCTTAAGGGTTAGGAGTAGATCGTATGCGAAGGGAATGCAAGTTGATTTTGGTTGAAGGATTGTGTGGCACGGGCAAATCGACGTTAGCGGAACGATTGCATCGCTACCTCGTACAGCAAGGCATCTCATCCAGTTATTATGACGAAGGTGCCAAGGGGCATCCGGCGAGCTTGAATTGGCACGCGTTCTTCCGAGAAGAGGAATATAGGGAACTTCTGGAGCGCTATCCGAACACAGCAAACGAAATTCGCTCACGTGCTATAAAGGATGGTGGCAGTTACCTGCTTCCTTATCGTGAGGTCAAGGCATTCAGCGAGTTGAATGCGCTCCATGCCGAGTTAAAGTCTCGCGAACTATGCTGGACGGATTCGCCCATAGCCACGTTCTCGGAGTTTACATATTTGATCCAACGGCAATGGGCACGTTTCGCTGAGCTTGCTAGCACTTCAGAGAAGATATATGTACTCGAAGCGGTGTTCTTTCAGCATCAGATTCATGATTTACTAGGCCATTATCAAGCTGAAGATCGCCAAATCGAGCAGCACATTCATGGAATCGCCGATCAGATTGCTGACATGCATCCAGTATTGATTTATTTAACTCACCCAAGTGTACGGGAGCAGCAGGTTTGGATTTCCTCTATCCGTTCAAAACCCCGTTTCGCCACGGAAAAAAATATTAGCTTTATGGAAAACCGCAAGCGGATTGAATTGGGCTTGCTTGATGCGCTTGCGTTCCCAACCTATACTATTGAAAATGTAAATCTAGATTGGGAAGATGTCTTTAGTAAAATGGTAGGGGCTATTGGTCAGTTGGATAATCTAATGAAATTTGTTGAAATAAGGTTGTCTGAATGAAACGCAAATCTTATAGATAAGGGTGATTCATGTGAAGCAAGGACTCATTGTGTTTTTGAACGGAACGTCAAGTTCTGGAAAGACCTCGATATCGACTGAGCTGATAAATCAGAAAGAGATTCCTTTTTATCATTTATCAATTGATGATTTTTTTAATAATTACAATGATTTTGTTAATCAGAAATTTCCAGATGAACCTCCAAGAGGAATAGATCATCAAGTTGTCTCACAAATAGTTGATGATTCCATATTATCAGTGTACCATTCGACAATTAAATTGTTATCAGAACTAGGTTTTAATGTAATAGTAGATACCATAATCGCAAAAGACAAGTATTTTAATGATTTTTATGATTTACTTGTTGATCATCCTATATTGTTTGTAGGCGTACGATGCTCGAAAGAAGAACTCACAAGAAGAGAGCAGAGTAGGGGAGATCGATTAATTGGACTAGCACATTCCCAGTTCGACAGAGTATATTCCTATAATGAATATGATCTTGAAGTACATACGGAAAAGTTGAGTCCAACCGAATGTGCCGATAAAATATTAAGTTTTATTAAGTCCGATCAGGGTTACTCTGCATTTAAGAAATTAAGTAAAAGAGAGATTAGTGTTCCATAGTTGGCAAATCCATCAGATAACAACATTTTCAAGCATTGGGGCTATTGCCCCCCTCGGTCTGCCCACAAAATTTCGGAATTAAGCTAACAGGTAACGATAGTGCAATAACGTCAAGGCTGCCGCAGGGCAGCCTTTTCTCAACTAACGGGCAGAATGCGAAATCAAAACGGTGTAGTTTTGCCGCCTATAAGGCGGCGTTTTTATTTTTAGGCGGTTAAATCGGTGCCTTCACCTTCGTTGTAAAGCAAAGTAGGGGATTACATTATGGTGCAGATCTCAGAAGAAACCTTTAATTTGCACTATCCAAGGCCCACTTACTTAATATCTTATAAGAAATTCTTGAAATTTCAGAAATTTATCCGATAGGGGGGTGCTATTATACAAATATAAATAAAGACGAGGTGATGATATGCAAGCTAAATTGGCAGCGGACGCCATTCCCCTCCCCAAAAAGCGGAAGTCATGGATAAGAACGATACAAAAGTATAAAGTGATGTATGCTCTCTTATTCCCGGCATTAGTTTACTTTGCCGTATTCAAATACATTCCTATGGCGGGAATCATTATCGCTTTTAAAAACTATAACCTAGCTTTGGGACTATGGGATAGCCCATGGGTGGGATTTAGAAATTTCACGGATTTTATGAACGGCGTTTATTTCTGGGACATCATGAGAAATACGATTATCATATCGCTGTATAAGCTATTGTTCGGTTTTTCCGCTCCCATCGTACTTGCTTTGCTGCTCAATGAAGTTTATACCCAATGGTTTAAGAAAATCGTACAAACGATCACTTATTTGCCCCATTTTCTGTCATGGGTCATTGTTTACGGGCTGATGGTGGCATTATTAGCCCCAGGGGATGGTCTTTTTAACATGATTCTGAAGGAAATTGGTGTTGAACCCATCTCCTTTCTAACGGAACCTGCCTGGGGCAGACTGCTGATCATCTTATCTGAAATATGGAAGGATATTGGATGGGGAGCGATATTGTACCTAGCAGCATTAGCAGGAATCGATCCAAGCTTATATGAAGCCGCTCGGATTGATGGCGCTTCCAAGTGGAGACAGGTATGGCATGTAACATTTCCCGGCATTCGAGGAGTCATTATTCTGATGCTGATCCTTAAATTAAGCCATATTCTGGATGCAGGCTTTGACCAAATATTCATGTTTGCCAACAGCTTTAACCAGGAGAAGATCGACATTATCGACACATGGGTATACCGTGAAGGGTTGGAGCGTCTTAAGATTGGCTTGGCTACTGCTGTGGGATTGTTTAAAGCTGTCATCGGATTTGTTTTAGTTTTGGCTGCGAATAAACTCGCGAAAAAATTCGATGGGCAAATTTGGTGAGGTGGTTTTCAAAATGATCAATTTGACAATCGGGGAAAAAGTCTGGCAAGCAGTCGTTTATTTTATTCTTATTTTTCTATCCCTACTTTGCTTACTACCCTTTCTATATGTGGTTGCTGTTTCAGTGACGCCAGAATCGGAAGTGTTAAGAAGAGGAATTGTTATTATTCCAGAATCCTTTACCTTTCTAGCCTATAAAGAAGTATTCATTTCTCATGGTATCGGGCAGGCGTATAAAATCACATTGTTTCGAACGATTGTAGGCACTGTGCTTAATGTGTTTTTTACGGTAATAGCGGCTTATCCGTTATCCAAAAAATATTTGCCGGGGCGAAGCTCATTTTTACTTTTCATTGTCTTCACCATGATGTTTGGGGGAGGATTAATTCCGACTTATTTACTCATCCGCTCTCTGGGATTGCTAGACAGTCCGTGGGTATTGATTATCCCACATCTCATTAGTGCATTTAATCTGGTGATCATTAAAGGCTTTTTCGAGCAATTGCCAGCTGAAATCGAGGAATCAGCAAGGGTTGACGGTGCAAGTGAGCTTCAGTCGTTATGGCGGATCGTTTTACCGCTGTCCATGCCCGTCCTTTCCACCATTTCCTTATTTTACGCAGTCGGCCATTGGAACAGTTATTTCGATGCTATTGTTTATATCAATGATTCCAACTTCATGCCGCTTCAAGTTATCTTGCGCAACATCCTGCTTAACGTCGCAACACAGAGCGCTGATTCGCTCGCCAATTCCGGAGCTGTTAGTACGTTCGCTGTGCAAATGGCTGCAGTTGTCGTGACTACGGTTCCGATTTTGATCGTATACCCATTTATGCAAAAGCATTTTACCAAAGGTGTGCTCTTGGGATCAGTTAAAGGTTAAAGGCGTTCCAAACTAAGTTATTACGGGGAAACCGTGATAATATATAAGCAAAAGGAGAGGTCAACATGCAGCGTAAAAAGATTTCATTTGCTATTTTGACGGCAATAGTAGGTGTGGGAACGGTATTGTCAGGTTGTGGGGAACAAGGAGAAGCTATTCCGACAGCTTCGAGTAATTCGCAAGGAGAGCCTAGCCAGTTTGCTGCCAAAATGAAAATCTCGATGTTTAACCAAGGCACTTTCAACGCTGCTGCTCCGCTTCCTCCCCGTGAAGAAGATATTCAACGCCAAATGTTGGAAAAAGAAATGAATATCGACTTGGAAATGATGATTCCTCAATCAGGGCAAGCAACGACTAAATTAAATACGCTCATTGCTGGCGGAGATATTCCAGATTTGATCTTTTTGAAGAGCCGGGCTGATCTCGCGCAATATTATGACCAAGGCGTCCTTGCGGATTTGACACCGTATCTGGATCAATTTCCTGAATTGCAGAAGCGTTTCAGCAACGACTCCTGGGAGGCGATGTCCTATCAAGGAAAAACCATTGGAGTGCCGGGCTATGATAATGTAAACGGTATCAGCCGAAGCTTCTTCATCCGAAATGATTGGCTGAAAAAGCTGAATATGGAAGTGCCAACAACACCTGACGAGCTGTTTGAAGTTATGAAAGCCTTTACAGAGAAAGACCCGGACGGTAATGGCAAAAACGATACGTACGGATTCATAGGCGGTATGAATAAAGAAGGCAGTCTGCAAACCTACGGCTTCGATAGCTTGATGTGGATGTTTGGCGTCAATCCTCCCTCGGCCATTGAAGTGAAAGATAATAAACCGATATTCCTATTTATCGATCCCAAAATGAAAGAGGCGCTTGCTTACATTAATAAAATGATGGAGGCAAAAGTGGTAGACCCAGACTGGGTGACGATGAATTCGCCTGAGTTGTTGGATCAAAAGTTATTTAAGGGTAAAGTTGGCTTCATGATAAGAGATGCCCGTAGGCTGGAACCTGATTATCAGCAGAAAATGAAAGAAATCAGTGGAGAGGTGCCGGAATGGATCGTCATTCCTCCAATGATTGGTCCTTACGGTGATCAAATTGTAGAGAGAAAATCGTTCCAAGGCAATTCATGGGCCATATCCAAGAAAGCGGATAAGGACAAAATCATTCGGATCTTGTCCATGCTGAATTATCTCTTTACGGACAAAGAAGCATATCCGAATTTTGCATACGGAATTAAAGGGATTCATTGGGATCTAGTGGACGGCAAGATCAAAAATAAAACCTCCGAATTATCGAAGGAAATGAAAGAAAAGTATCTATGGGTCGATCATTATAGAATGCCGCGACGTGGTGATGATGCTGAGTACTTCAGCTTCCAGAATCCTAAGACGGCAGAAGCATTCATGAATAATCAGAAATACGTGGGGCCAACGCTGCCCGGAAATTTATTGACTGCAGACCCTAGCGATAACTTGGCAGCTGACCGCTCACGTTTCATTAATGAAAGCTTAGTTAAATTTATGACGGGCAAAGACCCTCTTTCCAACTGGGACAATTTCCTCCAAACGTTGGATAATAAGTTTGACATGCAGAAATATAAGGAAACAGCAATCAAGCAGTTTAAAGAAGCCGGCATAATCAAGTAAAATAAACGAAGAGAGTGGCTATTAGTAGCCCCTCTCTTTATTGTCTTATGCTATTCTTAGTTTAATACGGAATTAAAAGGAAGATGCTCGATGCGAAGAAGAATCAGCTTGCCTTTAAAATTATTTTTTATCGTGTTTGCATTTGTATTAAGCTGCATCATTTTGATAAGCCAATTGTCTTATCGCTATGTCCAAAAGGAAATAAGAACCACTGACATTTATTATACCAATCAAATACTTGACAAGGTAGATCAATATTTCACAGTTAATTTTTCCTCCTTCCAGACGATCCTGTTCTCGGTCGAAACATCGGTGAAAGCCAACATTGACAATACGGAAGTGATTAAAAAGCAATTAAGAGAGCTGTATGAACTCAACAGCAATTACGTCAGTAATATTTATTTGATCAAAAGCGATTTATCCATTCTAGGCGGCAGCACGCCTACCCGAATATTCGATGAACCTTTATCTGAAAGAGAACCTTTGTTTGATGCGGCTGACAAGAACCGAAGGACTACATTTGTCAGTGATCCTTACAAATCCAAGTATTCCGGCTGGACAGTTACGATGGTTCGATATCTGAACGGCGCGCCGTATCCAATGGCCATTGCGGTAGATTTGGATCTAAACGCCATTGAAGAAACCTTGTTCAAGATAAATAAAAAAGAACAAATGAATTTGGCTCTGATCACCGCATCGGGTAAAATCATTGCCGGATTTTCTGAAAATAAAGGACCACTGAATATTCAAGATCATACTTTTTCAATCGGGGAAACGTCAGCGGAGCAAATTCTGAATACTACAGAAACAAGCCTTCAACTGCATACCAAGGATGGCATTCCTGTCTCCCTTCTGAAAAAACCGACCGAGAAATTCAACTGGACGATCATCTCGATCAACGATGAGTCACGCTTGAAAGCTGCTTTGTCCAGATTGGAAACCTATTATATCGAGCTTCTAGCCGCAGGACTTCTCTTAAGTTTGTTCATTTCTTTTTTTATTGCCAAATATATTAGAAATCCGCTCTATGCGCTCAAAACAAAAATGAAGCGTGTGGAGCAAGGCTTCCTCACAACTACAATAACGATTAACCGGAACGATGAGTTTGGAGATCTTTCCCGAGCCTTCGATCGTATGCTGCAGCAAATTGTGGAACTGATTCGGCGAGCGGAGCTTCATAATGAACTTGAGAGGAAGCTGGAAATCCAAGTGCTGCAGTCTCAAATAAATCCTCATTTTCTGTATAACACGCTTGGTTCTATCAGCAATGTTATACGCCTCGGACAAATAGAGAAAGTAGACGTAGTGATCGGGTCTCTCATTTCATTATTGGAATACGGGATAGATGACGCTTCGGAGAAGGTTTCGCTACATCAGGAATTGCGAAATGTATCGGACTATATCGAGATCCAGAACATCCGCTATAACAGGAACTTCCAATTGATTGAAAATATCGAAGCAGGATTAATAGATTTTCCCGTCTTTCGAATGCTGCTGCAGCCCCTTGTGGAGAATAGTATCTTCCATGGTTATAACGGAGGGGGGATCGAAGGCCCGATTACTATTCACGCGTACAGGGAGGGCGGCATCGTCATCATAGAAGTAGTTGATCAAGGCGAGGGAATTCCAGCTGATAAAATAAAGCATATCTTATTTTCAGAACCGAGTAATGTGGAAGTGAAAAGGAAAAGAATCGGATTAAATAATATTCATGGCCGTATAAGACTTCACTACGGAGAACAGTTCGGGCTCCAAATCATAAGCATACCTAAGGAAATAACCCGTGTTCGCGCATTTTTCCCAGCAGGCTTGTTAAAAGGAGATGCATGATGGTGAGAGACTACACCTGCTTCATTGTTGACGATGAAGATCTAATCATTCAGAGATTGGAATTGTTTTTTAACGAGCTCTCCCATAGGGATAAGCGATTTCGTTTAGTTGGAAAAGCGAATAATGGGCTGAAGGGGATAGAGGAGATCGTAACGCTTAAGCCGGATATCGTGATATCCGATATCGTTATGCCGCGAATGGATGGAATTTCCATGATTGAGCAGCTAAAGCCAGAGCTTCCCCATACCCAATACATTCTTTTGACCGCCTATTCATCCTTTGAATATGCCCAGAGAGCCATTCAAGCCAACGTATTGGAGTACATCGTTAAGGTTCCGCTCAGGGAAGCGGATTTGGATCGAGCTTTAGATAAGGCAGCGGGGATATTAAATGAGGTTAAGAAAAAAGAAGAGGAATTTCAATCATTAAACGTATCCGTGCTTGAAAATAAATATAGAGTCCGCAAGCAATTTTTTAACGAGCTGATCAGAGGCGAAATTCCTTCTCATCGGGCATCGGATTTTGCCAATCGCATGCAGTTCCATTTCTTTCAAGCCAACTATTGCTGCTTCATTGTTGAAATGAATCAATATGAAAGCTTCCGGAACGAATACTCAGCGGCTGACCAAAACATCTTGAAATATGCGATTACGAATATCATCGAGGAAACGGTGATGAATGGCGGCAGAGGTGTAGCTGCGGATCTATCCGATAATCGTTTTATTGGCTTTCTTTCCTGGGAAAATAATCGCAGTGACATGGAAACGGAATATGCTTGCCAGACATTGGGGGGGCAGATCGTCTCCCATTTGCATCAATATTTGAATCAAAGGGTATCCGTCGCTTTTGGAGGTCCGCACCGAGGCTGGGAATCCATCAAACAAGCGTATACGGAAGCTAAAAATGTGAGCGAGGATTTCTATTATCATACAGAGAAAGTTGTAAAAACACCTGTCCATCGGTTCCATTACCATAATGACAGAAAAGAGGACTTTCAGCTGAAACTAGCTGATTTTCTTGCTTGGGTGAAAAGAAAGGTTTCCAAGGAAGAGCTGGAGAAAGAGCTTGCAGATTTGAACCAATTTGTTACGGACCATAAAATCCATAAGTCCATCATGGCACCCATGCTTCGAGACTTGTACAGAGACATTACTGTGAAGTTTAAATCGGGGAACAAGCTGACCTCGGAAGTATCAGAGTTTCCCATAGAATTTATGGCTTTTCGGGAGCAGCTTGCCTATATTGGCGACTTTACATTCGAATATGTACACGCTGGCCAACTTTTATATCGTGCAGAAATCATGGGTGCTATGCGGTTTATAGAGAAAAACCTGAAACAGCGATTAACGTTGGAGGCTATTGCCGAGGAAGTGAATTTAGCTCCATCGTATTTTAGCAGCTTATTCAAAAAAACGATGAACGAAGGCGTTATCAGCTACATTAACCGTAAAAAAATTCAATTAGCTCTCGAGCTGTTAAATGTTCGGGATTATTCTTTATTGGAATTGTGCGAGGAAGTAGGAATTGTGAATGAAGGTTATTTTTGCAAATTATTTAAAGAACATACGGGTGATACACCTAAGCAATATCGGATAAAAATGACACGGTATGAATCCAAATAAGGTTGCAAAAAATGTATGATTTTTTCGCGAAATCATGTAAAAAAAAAGGGATCAAAAGGATTACCATGATAGAAGGATCTAATCATGGAGGTAATCAAAATGGAGCTTATTAAAGCAGATGTAACCGTCGTAGGCGGAGGTATTGCTGGGATATGCGCTGCCATTGCTGCCGCACGCCAAGGGCTGCAAGTATCACTTATTAATGATCGGCCGGTTCTTGGGGGAAATGCGAGCAGCGAGGTCAGGGTTCATATCAACGGGTCGGCATATCTCGGAAACAGTCCGTCCTATTATGCACGCGAGGGCGGGTTGGTGGAAGAACTCAAGTTGAAGATTTTTCACTACAATCCGTTATACAACAAGAAGCTTATGCTTTCGCTTTCGGATACGGTCTTGTTGGATATGGTCTATGATGAGCCTAACATTTCTCTATTTCTGAATACATGCGTGCATGAAACGGGCATGGAGAACGGCAGAATTAAATGGGTGGAGGGCCTTCAACTCGCTTCCGAAAGAAAATTTCGTTTTGAAAGCCGAACCTACATCGATTGCTCCGGAGATGGAATTGTTGGATATCAAGCAGGTGCTCTCTTCAGATGGGGGAGAGAAGCGAAGCATGAATATGAGGAAGAATTGGCTCCTGAAGTGGCGGACCATTACACCATGGGGGATACGATCCTGTTTCAGGCCCGTGACGTAGAATATTCCGTTCCATACAAAAGGCCTGGCTTTGCGTATGATATTACGAAGTTGGCCTTTTTCGAAAGTATCAAAAAAGGTTTGAACCATCGGGCTTTTCCAAGAAAAATCAACGGGCTTGGCGGATTGTGGTGGCTGGAATACGGCGGTCATATGGATATTATCAAAAATAATGAAGACATCGCATTGGAACTGCGGAAATTGGTGTACGGGATCTGGGATTATATCAAAAATAGCGGCGAATTTGATGATGTGGACAATCTCATCTTGGATTATGTATGCCCGATTCCGGGAAAGCGTGAGTCAAGGCGGTTTATAGGGGAACATATGCTGTCTCAGAACGATCTTACAGCAAAGCCGCATTTCGAAGATGCTGTATCCGTCGGAGGATGGTATATGGATTTACATGCAAATAAGGGCATCTACGATGAGGGGCCGGCTACAGCATGGAATTTCGTGCCTGGATTGTACAATATCCCGTTCCGCAGTTTATATTCACGAAATATCCCTAATCTCATGTTCGCCGGTCGCAATATAAGCGCTACCCATGTGGCTTTCGGATCTACAAGGGTAATGGCAACCTGCGGTTGTATGGGGCAGGCGGTTGGAACGGCTGCTTCGTTATGCTTGAAATATGAGGTAGACCCCGCGGCCATAGTCGAAGCTCATATGGGGGAGCTGCAGGCGCTGCTGCTTCGGGACGGGCAAACGATCGTAGGGCTTCAAGAGGAATTGGATCCTTACTTCGCTGACGGATTAACTATTCGTGCTTCGTCTCAGCGCAGCTATGACAATCTTCATCCAACCGAAGAGATTTCCTTGGAGAAAGGGTTATGTTTGGCCTTGCCGATTCAGACATCCGTGGCTGAAAGCGTACGGATCAAAATTAAAAATAGGTCCGAGCATTCGGAAACGCTGCATGTGAAGCTGTTTGGCGGGGAACGGAAGGAAAACTACATTCCCACCAGCGAGCTGAAAGACTATCGGTTGGTTATTGCAGCCGGTCATGATGACTGGATTACGCTAGAGCTCAGCTGCAAGAAGCCGGCTGACGACAAAATCTACATCGTATTGGAAGGTACGGCGGGCCTTGCCGTATACGTCAATGAAGAGAAAATGACAGGAGCGGTCAGCTTCCAGTATAAGCCGGAAGAGCCGTCCAGGCTGAAGAAATTCAATAAGAGCATTTGCTTCAAGGATCTGTTGCCATCCCAGAATATGTATAATCCCGAGAATGTCGTCAACGGCTTCTCCAGACCTTATGGTCTGCCGAACGGCTGGATTTCTGAACGTACGGAAGGACAGGAATGGTTGGAATTCTGTTTTGCTAGCCCCAAAAATGTAGACGAAATCCATCTAGTTTTCAATTCGCAGCTGAATTTGGAGCATTTCGACGATCCTATCGAGCCGCTTATCCAAGATTATGATGTGACCTTGACCTTTGAAGACGGAACCGAGAGTGAATTTAAAATCCGTGGGAATTATCTTACGTTGAATAAACATAAGGTGGATGCAAAAGGTGTAACCCGAATCAGGTTTAATTTCTGCGCAACTTATGGTTCTCCTTATTATGAAGTTTTTGCTGTAAAATGGTTTGCTCCTAAAACGCTAAGTGAGGTCAGGTGAAGTCGCGATGCAGGAATTTTTCCCTCGAAGAGGGCTCCCAAATGTCATTCAGAAGTTGGAAAATGGGGAAACAGTAACAATCGTCTATTTCGGCGGCAGTAATACGCGTTCAGAAGGATACAGGGTCATGACGGCGGATTGGCTTAGAGGGCATTATCCGAATGCGGATATCCGCTCTGTGAATGCAGGCATTTCCGGGACAGGATCGGACCTCGGCTGCGCCCGTTTGGAGACAGATGTACTGCGTCATCAGCCTGATCTAGTTTTTGTTGAATTTGTTGGTAACGATGGCGGAGTTCCCGAATCAAAGGCACGGATCGAAGGAATTGTCCGTCAGATCCGCAAGCGGAGCCGGTTTACCGATATCCTGTTCGTTTATACGCTGAAGGAGCGGGATGTGGTCCTATTTCAGTCTGGGGAATACCAGAAGGGAGCTCTCATGCAAGAGGAAGTTGCCGATTATTACGGCATTCCTTCGATTCATCTGGGCGTAGCCGTCAGTCAATTGGTGTCCGAGGAAAAGCTTATTTTCACCTCAAGGGAAGATATGTCCATTCCCGGTGCCGTTATTTTTACACATGATTCGATCCATCCGACTATTCCCGAAGGACACCAGATTTACACGGATACGATCATCCGGTCATTTGAGAGAATTAGCGAACTTCGAGGTCGCGTGGGAAGGGTCGAACATAACTTGCCTCAGGACCCTTTGGTCCCGTCCAATCCTTGGGAGTATGCGACCATGCTGTCGCTGGATAGTCTTACTCATTTTTCGGCAGGATGGTCTTACTTGACTCCCGATGATTTTGCTTTAGCGCGCGAGTACAATTGGTTGTTCCCCGGCCTATGGCGAGCAATCGAGCCTGGAGAGGCTATCACGGTGCAGTTCGAGGGTACCCATATCGGGTTATTCGATATCGGGGGGCCTGATTCTGGCAGATTGAAGGTGTCGGTGGATGGCGGGGAACCATTTCTAGTCGATCGGTTCACACCACACAACGATCATAATCGAAATCAGTATGTATTCTTGCCGGAGCTTCCGAATGGGAAACATACGGTTCGCTTCGAAATCGATACCGAGAAGACAGACAAAGCGGCATTTTTTGAGGCATGCGGCAATGAACGAAGCAGAGAGCATGTTCGGCAGAATCCGGACTGGTACGATCAAACGGTGATCCAGCTTGGGAAGCTGTTATTGGTGCAGCCGCCACTTTAATTGATCATTTAGCTTTGTCCACTTGGAAGACCTACATCCTATCTGACTGCGGTTGAGCGGTCAGTTAGGCTGTAGGTTTTTTTTACTTAAGATCTTATAAGAAATTGTTGAAATTAAAGAAATTTCACGGTTATGTGACATGCTATCATAAAAATCACAGAGCGGGATTTTGCCAGAAGGATAAGGCTAATTGCTTCTTTACGATCTTCGAACAAAGGAGGGCATCATTGTTTTGAAAGCGTTATCAATCTAAGGGAGGCTGTGAGTTGTATGATAAAAAGGAAGCTGTTTTTCTTAATCGTTTTCATTCTGACGATATTAGTTCCTTTCAGCCTAGTCGGAATAAGGACCGCAAATGCGGAGACCTTGCCGTATAAGACGATTATCATCGATGACGGGAGCATCACGATCAATGATGTTGTGACACCTGATGCAGGTAACGAGAACAACGGTTATTCGGCTCCGAATTGGACCACAAGTACAGGGGTAAAGGGATATGATAACTCCAGCTCCAAATATACGAGTACAGCAGGCAGAACGATATCATGGAATCCACGATTGGAAGCGGGAACGGCGAGAATATCGTTATACAAGCTGAACTGGGAGGATAAGGCGGATAGCAATGTAAAAATAGAAATTGTTCACAATGGCACGACGGATGTTCTCTTTATGGATTTTAGACCTTCTTTTGGCGCTCCTGCGGGATGGGTTGATTTGGGAGAGTACTATTTTTCCGGGGTTGGTGAAGAGTTCGTTAAATTGACTCGGTCTACCAGCACCACGAGCGCGATACTTACGCGTGCTGATGCGGTCAAGTTTGAAGGGAACATTCAGCAGAAGGAGCCGCATAAGACGATCATCATTGATGATGGAAGCATCACGGTTGATAGTCTCGTCACCGTTGATACAGGTAACGCGAATAACGGGTACTCCGCTCCTTATTGGACCACAAGCGCGGGAGTGAAGGGATACAATAATTCCAGTTCCGCATATACGGATGCTGTAGGAAGAAGCATCACATGGAATCCACGCTTGGAAGCAGGAACGGCGAGAATATCGTTCTATAAGCTTGATTGGGCGGATAAAGCAGATAGTAATGTAAAGATTGAGATTGTTCACAACGGCATTACGGATGTCATGTTTATGGATCTGAGGCCATCGTCAGGACCATCTGTCGGATGGGTGGATTTGGGGGAGTATTATTTCAGTGGCGCTGATACCGAATTTGTCAGGCTGACTCGAACGCAACCTACGACCGGCACCATCATTACTCGGGCCGATGCGGTCAAGTTCGAAGGAAATATCCGGCAGCAAGCGCCACCGTTGCCTCCGCTGCGCAGCCGCACATTGACGAATCTCAGCTACACGGAAAAAGGCAGCATCGAAAACGCTAACTATAAGGCGACCTTCTATGAAGCAGCATGGGATGGAGGCAAATCCATCGTTCGTGATTTGTTCTACAAGGACACGGAGACGGGGAACTGGGTGCCAATAAATAATGCGGCGGAAAGACTTGAGGAGCAATGGGTCTTATTGGATGGGAATGCGGGGAGTCGAACCAATTATTATGATACGATGAACAAACGCTGGATTACATTTGACGAGATCCATTTTCCCGACAGCCACACGGCGGTATTAACCGATTCTTTGCATGGAAGCGACTACGATTTACAAGTGAACTGGTCCATGGCAGGGGACAAACCAGATGTTTCCTTCGCCTTTACACCTCGCCGGGATGGCAATTATGTGATTGGATATCAGTCTTTCACAACAGAGCTAATCTCTGGCGTTAATGAAGTGTTAAATGGTTTCAGGTCGCACGCAAAAATGGTAGGCACAGTGGAATCAACAAGCTTGAGAGAGCTGAGCGCTCCGATGAGTCTGGTTGAGAAGAATGACGGCGCGGGAAACACATTGTCGTATGGCATATTTGTTCCGTCAGAAGAGCTTCCGGTTGAATTTGAACCGACAGGAGGCGTTACGAAACAACGTCTTGGGATGAGTCTTGTCAACAACGAAGGCAGCGTGCAGCCGATCCTTTATGCTCCTCAGCTAGGAACTTACTCGCAAATGACCGCAGAAAGCACCTATCAATTTCATATGGGGCTAATCGCGGATAACAGCAGTCTATATGAGGTCTACGAGGATATTCTTCGCAGCGAATACGGTTATTCGGCATACCGAAAAAATGTCGCCGATCAGTCGCTTACTGACGCGATGTTCAATATGATTGATCTCCTTAAGATAGAGCCGCAAGGTGACGACTCTGTTGATTATGTCCCGTCACCTAGCGGGTGGTGGAGCCGCGCCAAGGGCTTTATTGATATCGAGAACGAGGATAGCGTTCGGACAACATCGAATGCGGTTCTTCTGGGGGCTTACTATTTGACCGGGGATGAGCAGCTTTACGATACGAGAGCGCTGCCGTCCATCCAGTATGGTGTATCTCGAAATGGTATCGGTTGGTCGCCGACGCAGAAGAAAGTTTACGGCGTGCCTTCGCTATGGAAAATGGCAACCCTGCCGTTCGATGTTTCAAGCGTATCCGCTGTCAATCAAATGATGGGTACTTCGGCAGGAATTGAGGCGCTGGCGCAGGAAGAGTACCTTGTGCGTGATCCTGACCAGAAAGATCGGGGGCCTGTCATTCAGCCCCTTATGATGTATCGTATGACGGGTGACGCGCAGTATTTACAAGCTGCCAAGGCTGCAGCCGACAGCTATATCATTCAACATATCGATACGCCTGCAACCGTGAATGTGAGCAAGAATGAGTTTATTTATTATTATAGCAAGCTGTGGATGGAGATCTTGGAGCTTTACGAGGAAACGAAGGATCCCAAATACTTAAATGCCGCGTACAAGGAAGCCAAACAGTACGCCACTATGTTCATTGCTCGTCCTGTTCCTGAAGGCACCGTTACGATTCCGCAGCCTGAGACATATAATTACGCGGAGTCGTTCCACTGGCCGGAAAGCGGTAAATACGAATATCCTAGGAGCAAGCTCCCAGAAGATGTAGCCGGAGGCGTACAAGCGGACAGTTGGCTTATTTCACAGAGCGGATTGACGTTTGAGGCGGGAAGTACAACCGGCTATTATCGGATGAATGCTCAGGAGGCTCCTTTCATGCTGAGGTTGTCGCTCTATACAGGTGATAAACTGCTGCAGGATATCGCACATAATGCGGTCATCGGACGATATTCCAGCTATCCTGGTTATTACTATAAGGGCTTCGCCGTTAGTCAGCTTGAGCCGGATTTTCCTCTGGAAGGTCCAAGCGGGGCTACATCTATCTATTATCACCATATACCGGCGCAGCTCGGGCAAACGATGGATTATCTGATCAGCGAACAATCGTTGAAATCGAATGGGAGTATTACATTTCCTTCCGTATTTGAAACTAATTTTTTATGGTTCAAATATCATCTCTATGGGAATAAACCAGGAAATTTTTACGGTAATTCCGACGTTTGGCTCTGGATGCCCAAGGGGATTATTCAGACCAACCATCCTCAATTGAACTGGATAACGGGAGAGAGCGGGAATAAATTCTACATCGGGTTAAGCAACGAATCGTCAGCTGAAGTTCAGACTGCGATCGAATTGAATGAACAAATCATTGGGTTCAACCCGGCACAAGATTATACCGTAACCATCATCAACGACAATGGCACACCCGAACAAGCGGTTATAAGGGGCGGAGTCATTCAAGCCACGGTTTCAAGCAAGGGAATAACCGCTATCATTGTAGAAGGACTCAACATTGATGTGCCGCTGCACCAGGTCAGAACTGCTGATACTTCGGATGCAAGCTATTTCTTCGATATCCACAGTCCAATAGATGCGGTTAAAGGCATGCTGATCGTCAAGCCTGATGAAACGGCCTACGATGCTTATGTGCAGGCAAAAACGACGAAACCAGCGACGATCCATTATTCCTTGGATGGCGGGGCTACGTATACGACCATTCCGGATACGATATATCCGATGGAATGGTCGATACGGGTAAACGATTTATCCCAAACCTTCACTTATTATGTGGAATCGGACGGGAAACAGACTCGCAAGCGGACACTCTATCTGCCTGCTCATGTAACGGCAACGCCAGTCCAACCGGATTGGCAGCATGGTTCATCTATCATTGTGGATAACACGGAGACGGAGACAGAAGGCGTCTGGATAAGGGATACAACGGCTAACGACTACTACTATGATAACTATGTGTATGCCAAATCGACTGCCGGCACAGCGACAAGCAGAATGGTATGGCGGCCTGAGCTGCCGGAAAGTGTTACTTACAGTGTGTATTACAAGCTTCCGCAAATAACAGCTACCAGTGAAAATTGGGCAACGAATGCCTCATTTACCGTTTATTACAGCGGGGGCTCCGAGACGGTTACCGTTGATGAGACTACGGCCAATGGGACTTGGGTGCATTTGGGTAATTATCCTTTTGCAGCAGGCGATAGCGGGTACGTGGAATTAACCAATAAGGCCAATAAGTCACGAGTCGTTGCCGATGCGATGATGTGGATGGACCCGAACAAGATGCCGCAATTGGAGTCTGCGGTGATCCTGTCGGATCGGGCCGAACTGCAGATGACCCAAACCGCACAACTGAGCGTAACCGGCTATTTGGATAACGGTCTGATTGGCGATCTCACACAGGCAAATGTACACTATTTCGTTGATCGAACCGACCTGGCTGAAGTGGACAGCAGCGGATTGTTGACCCTTCTAAGTCTCGATGGGGAAACGGATCGCATTGCGGTATGGGCCACTGTGACGATAGACGGGGTGACCTTAACGACACCGCATTTGACAATAACGATCAGGGACCTGACGGTAATCGTCGACAGCACGAATACGACCGGGTTATACACGACGGAAGGGTCTTGGAGCCAAAGCAATTTAGCCGGGTACAAAATTGGTGTTAAGTCCCGTTACTCAACCGTTCAAGGCTCTTCGGCGACGTGGAAGGCGAAGTTTCCGGAGGGAAGATATACGGTCTCCATCTACAAGCTCGTCCATACAACGGCAAACGATAATCATGTCAAAGTAGAAGTGAAGCATCAGTCGGTTACCGAGAGCACATACATCGATGCGACAGCCGGCACATCGGGTTGGGTGAATCTTGGAACGTTCGACTTTGCAGGAGACGGCAGCGAGTATGTTCGTTTAACCAGGGAGACACCAACAACTGTAGATCCGCCAACCCTTCCTGCCGATATGATTTATACGAGGGCTGATGCAGTCAAGTTCGAGCGGCATTCCGTTAGTCCGGCGCTGCTTGCAAATGGGGCGCCAGGTAAACCGACGCTTTCGAATAATAGCGGTGTTGCGACAGGCTTACATGACGGCAATTATGAGGTTACGATGAATATGTGGTGGGGAAACAATGGCTCCTTGTATAAGCTGTATGAGAATGGCCAATTGATCCAAACGAAGTCACTGACCGATGTTTCGCCAGCATCCCAGACTTCCATTAATTCTATTCAAGGTAAGCCGAATGGAACCTTTGTGTATACATGTGAGTTATCGAATTTGTATGGAACGACTTCATGTGACCCACACACCGTCACCGTGTCTGATGCAAATCCCGGCAAACCTGTGTTGACCAGCGACAACTGGGATCAAGATGGGAACTATACCATTACCGCTAATATGTGGTGGGGCACGAACGCAGCGCAGTATCGATTATATGAAAATGGCGAACTTATTGAAACGCGGCCTTTATCTTCACAAACACCACGTGCTCAATCGGCTATTACACAAATTTCGGGGAAAGCTCCTGGCATTTATCAATATCGCGGCGAGTTTATGAATGGAAGTGGAACAACGGTAAGTGATGTTATACAAATTATTGTAATATAACCCTAAGAGCTGAATGGATGAGAAATATCCATTCGGCTCTTTTTTCTTGAAATTTAGGTTGAACGATGCAAAATCCCTTGAGGTTTGGTAGCGGGATTTTTGTTCATGAACGTATTATAGTATAACGACCTCATGTTAAAATATAACAGTATTGATAAGTAGCTATTTATATGGATTTTTCTTCATTATTTCCACGAGCGGAAGCAAAAATGCACCTCGCGTGTTGGCTCAACAAGAGATATCCGATGTTAAGGAAGGCCCAGCACCCGAATTCTGGGATTTAGGCACATCACCTTAAGGAGGTCAATGGGAAATGACATTCATGCATAGACTATCGAACAAGTCGATTCGGTTCAAACTGATTGTAGGCTTTCTCGTATTCGTCATTCCTTTACAGCTTCTGCTTATTTTTGATAACTATTACGCGATGAAAGTCGTTCGCGAGCAAGTGGCCAACTCCAATCGGCATTTGGCAGCCTTATACATGGATCAAATGGACCGGAATATGGAGGAGGTCGATAAGTATTTACGAAAAATGGTCGCTTTTGAAAGCGATTTAATTAAGCTGGATACACCGGAAGAAGTGAACAGCGATGAATATTTTTTGGCGAAGATCAATCTATTCAATAGTTTGGAACGGGATATTAATAATTACAAAGAGATCGATTATCTATTCGTCTATTCATCTGTCAATGAAGAGCTCATCACGAATCAGCCGTCCGAAGAGACGATAGATCAACTGAAAACGATCCGGGCAGGGATGATTCAGATGCTTCGCGAGAGGGAAGGTTTCCAAAAGCAGGATTTCGAAAAATGGTTTCCCTACAAAATGAATGAAGACTATTACATCGTTAAAATACAAAAAATCGGGAAGGTGTATATCGGCGGATGGGKGAAGGCATCGAAGCTGATGAAACCGCTCAGCTTGCTGGATATGGGACCGGAAGGGAAATCGCTGCTTGTCACGGAAAACCTCGAACCGATGAACGACAATGCTTTCGTGGATAACGACGATGACTATTTAAAAGTCAGTACGCAATCCGAGCAAGGTCATTTCTCCCTGTTGATCTTGATCCCATACAGCGCCATCTTGGAGCATCTCCCGTTTCTTCAGCGCATTTGGTACCTGGTGATTTTGGGAGCCCTAATCATTTTACCGATTTTTTATATTTTCTTGCGGCATATCATCTTGCTTCCGATCAACCGTATCGTGACAGTTATGAGGCGAGTTCGCGACGGCAATCTGGATCATCGGGTCGAACGGCATCCCGTATCCTTTGAGTTTGAACTGATGAATGAGGTGTTCAACAGCATGGTGTCGCAGATCAAAGCCTTAAAAATCGCCGTCTATGAAGAGCAGCTGCTTATCCAGAAAGCGGAGCTTAAACATTTGCAGCTGCAAATCAATCCGCACTTTTTTTTGAATGCGCTGAATACGATCTACAACTTTGCTCAATTCCGAAACTATCAAATGATCCAGGAAATGTCGGAGTACTTAATCAATTATATGAGATTCATGTTCCAGAACAACTTGAAGTTCGTTACTCTGGAAGACGAAATCGCTCATACCCGCAATTATTTGCAGATCCAGTCGATGAGGTTCCAAGAAGGGTTTACTTATCAGATTAACGGTGACGAATCGCATTCAAAAGCATTAATTCCTCCATTGGTCATCCAAACATTCGTAGAGAACACGATTAAACATGCCATTACGATGGATGAATCTATCCGGTTGACCGTGGATATAGAGCTTTGCGTGGATCGGGAGCCACATCTATGCATCGTGATCCGGGACACGGGGAGAGGATTCTCAAAAGAAGCGTTAAGCGAATGGCAATCGGAGATCGACACTGCCCATGAAGACAAAGGGCATATTGGCATATGGAATACGAGGCGACGATTACGGTTGATCTACCAAGGACGAGCTCGATTGATCATATCCAATCATCCAGACGGGGGAGCGAGGGTAGAAATTCAGCTGCCGTTCATGCTTGAAGATAACGCCTGAGGAGGAATATCATGTATCAATTACTGATCGTTGACGACGAAATCCATGCGGTGAGAGCCGTTCAAGCTGGTGTGGATTGGGCGGAGCTGTCGATCTCCCATATCCATGTGGCCCATAATATTAAGCAAGCGATGGGGATATTTGGCGAGCATCCGATCGACATCATGATTTGCGATATTGAGATGCCCCAGGGAAGCGGGATTGAATTGTTGTCATGGGTAAGGGAGCGGCATTCGTTAACGGAATCTATATTTTTGACCTGCCATTCCAACTTTACCTATGCGAAGGAAGCTCTCCAACTGGGAAGCCTTGATTATATGCTCAAGCCCGTTAAGTTCCATGAGCTGCGATCTGTCGTCCAAAGAGGGGTAGAGAAGATTAATGTAAAAAGGGCAGAGCACATAAGCAAGGAAGCGAGCCAATATTACGCCATGTTATGGCATACGAACCGGCCCATCTTAATGGAGCGGTTCTGGCAGGATGTGATGGACCAGCGAGTGTCATCGAATCCGGAACGGATACGGGATGTTCTGCAGAGCAGGAACCTTCCGATCAAGGAAACGGAATCTTTCTTGCCGATCATGATCTTTGTTCAGCGCTGGGCGGAGAAGTTGAATTCCCGGGACAAGAAGCTTATGGAGTATGCACTTCGAAATGCAGCGGACCATTTGATCCTGCACGGCGATGAACATAGTCAGTTGGTACGCATAAGCAGCGACGTGTTTGTGGCGATCCTACCCGCAGTCGCCGGGAGAGATCGTCACATTGAGGATATGAGACAGATTTGCAAAGTCTACATTGAGTCGTGCAACCGGTATTTCCGCTGCGATATTTCGTGTTATGTGGGCGATCAAGGATTGGTACATGAGATGGCGACCCGATATGACAGTCTTATTCGCTTGAAGGACAGTAACCTGAATCGGAGTAATCACGTTTTTTTCTTGAGCGAGGATATGAAGAGCTCGGAATCGATCGATGTCATCCAAATGAACGTCTGGTTAAAGATGCTGGAGCAGGGCGCGTATGACGCTATTCTCTCCGAATCAGAACGCTATTTGAATTCGTTTAAGGAAGTCGGGGGATTGAAAGCGGAGGTTCTGCAGCAATTTTTACAGAATTTCCTGCAGATGCTTTATTACTTTATGCAATTCAAAGAATGGCAAGCCTATCAGGTACTGGGAGAAGCGATGGCTACGGAGCAACTGTCGCAGGCTGTACGTTCTGTGACTGATCTGCAGGCCTGGGTGAAGCATGCGCTGGAGCAGACGATCAATTACTGTTATCTATCTGAGGATACTCGCACGGTAATGGATAGAATTAGAACCTTTATCAAGCAGCATCTTGATCAGGCTATTTCAAGAGAGGATATTGCCAGACATGTCAATTTGCATCCAGACTATTTGTCCAGACGGTTCAAAAAAGAGACAGGCAAATCTATTGTGGAATATATAGTTGAAGAGAAGATTGCGATGGCCAAGGAGCTGCTTGTTACAACCGATATGTCCGTAAGCGATATCGCATTATGTGTAGGCTATTCGAATTTTTCTTACTTCTCAAAGGTGTTTAAGCTTGGGGTACATATGAATCCGAATCAGTATCGCAAATCAAAAGGTCAGAATTGTATCAATAACAGGTCAGTTTAGTAGTGGTTCGACAGAAGCGCTCCAAGCTACAATGTAATCAAGGAACCACCATTACATTGCGGGAAGGAGGGCTACAATGACATCATGGTTAAGCGGCATGAACACGAAGAAAATGAAGAAATACAAAATGCTTTATCTTATGCTGATCCCGGGTGTCGTCTATTTGCTTATTAATAATTACGCCCCAATGCTCGGAGTAATTATCGCCTTCAAGGATGTTAACTTCGCTAAGGGCATTATGGAAAGCGATTGGGTTGGGCTCAAAAACTTTGAGTATTTGTTCAAAACAGAAGACGCTTACATTATTACGAGAAACACAATTTTGTACAACATGGTGTTTATTGTCCTTAATCTTGTTGTTGCTGTAGCATTGGCAGTTTTATTGAATGAATTGAAAAATCGTTTCTTACCCCGGTTTTATCAAAGTGTCATCTTGCTTCCGTATTTAATGTCATCGGTTATTATTGGTTATCTCGTATATTCGTTTCTCAGTATGGAAACGGGACTCATTAACAATACGTTCCTTCCGCTGTTGGGACAGGACGGAATTATGTGGTACAACGATCCAAAGTATTGGCCCTACATTTTAACCTTCGTCAAAATATGGAGTACAGCAGGATACTTGAGCATCGTTTACTTCGCGGCTGTAGTCGGTATTGACCAGGAGTACTATGAGGCAGCGACGCTCGATGGCGCCAATAAGCTGCAGCAAATTTTAAAAATTACAATCCCGCTTATTACTCCAGTTATCATAATTATGACATTACTTCAAATTGGACGTATTTTTTATTCTGACTTTGGTCTGTTCTATCAGGTTCCGCTTGATTCAGGTGTCCTAATGCCAACAACCAATGTTATCGACACCTATGTCTACCGGGCACTGCTCAAAAACGGAGACATCGGCATGTCATCAGCGGCAGGGCTATATCAATCCATTGTTGGATTTATCATCATTCTCATTTCTAACTATGTAGTTAAGAAGATTAACCCGAACAATTCACTGTTCTAAAAAAGGAGTGAGATGAAAGGATGACAAGTAAAACGGAACAGTGGATGATTAACAGTGTCTTTATCGTAATCTCTTCTCTTTGCCTTATCCCTTTCATTCTGCTTGTTGCATCATCTATGTCGAGCGAGAATTCGATTATCCAGAACGGCTACTCGTTGTTCCCGGCAGAATTCAGTCTGGAGAGCTACAAGTATTTGTTCAAGGAACCGACTATGCTGATTCGGGCATATGGCATATCGATTGTCGTTACCGTCATTGGGACGGTTGTAAGCTTGATCATAATGACGTTACTCGCTTATCCGATCTCTAGAAGGGATATGCCGCTGCGGAACACGATTTCTTTCTTTATCTTTTTTACCATGCTGTTTAATGGAGGACTTGTTCCTACCTACCTCATGTATACGAATATATTCCAGATTAAAAATTCGCTATTTGCACTGCTTATTCCCGGATTGCTTGTAAGCGCATTCTTTGTGATTTTGATTCGCACTTTCTTTACAATGAATATTCCGAGCGAGGTTATCGAGTCAGCTTATATGGATGGTGCAAGCGAAATGAAAATCTTCGCTCGAATCGTTCTGCCGTTGTCTACCCCGGTATTGGGTGCTGTCGGTTTATTCCAATTAATACATTACTGGAATGACTGGTTTAACGGTCTCATTTACATTACGGACAGCAAGCTCTATAGCATACAAGTATTGCTCAATACGATTCTATTGAATGCGCAATACTTGGCCAGCAACATTCATTTTGTTGATGATTTGGGGCCAGCAGAAGGCATTCCCAACAATGGCTTGAATATGGCGATAGCCGCAATCGGCGTTATCCCGATCCTAGTGACCTACCCATTCTTTCAAAAGTATTTTGCAAAAGGACTTACCGTTGGTGCAGTCAAAGGGTAAAGCTATCCTCAGTTCTAAAACTGCTAGCATATTTTTAAAATGGGAGGGTCTTGTATGCGTAATAGAGTAAGCATCCTGTTATTGATCATGACAATGTTGACCACACTGCTGGCAGGCTGCGGCAAAGAATCGAACCCAGCCGCTCCAGTCGTCGGAGAAGAGGAAGCGACTGACAGCGGTGAAGGGAAGCTGGCGCCTTATGAGGTCAAGCTAGTATTCTATGGACCGGCTCAGAAGGATTTGGAATTAGTAGAGCAAGAGATGAGCAAAATTACGCTCGAAAAAATCAATGCGACAGTAAAGCTGGAAAGAATTGAACCGGCAGCATGGGATCAGCAAACCATTCTTATGCTCACGGGAAATGAACAAGTCGATTTAATCGTGACGGGAAACACGGCATTTTCAAGACAGGTAGCGCAAAAACAATTGCTGCCGCTTGACGAGCTGCTTAAGTCCCATGGTCAAGACATCCTTAAAGTCTTGCAGCCAGAAATATTGGAAGCGACAAAGGTTGACGGCCAAATCTTTGCCATTCCAAGCATTAGAGACTTTGCAGCCAATGCCAACGTTATGATGCGCAAGGATCTGCTGGATAAATATAATCTTGATGCAAGCACGATAAAGACGCTGGACGATTTGGATCCGTTTCTTGAAACCATTAAAAAGAATGAACCTACGATTACACCGCTTGGCAAGCCAGGCGCCGCCGCTCCTATTATTAATCGTGTGCTGGAAACGAACTGGGACGTACTTGGGGACTACATTGGCGTGTTGGAAAAAATAGACGGTCTTAAGGTTGTCAATTTATTTGAGACGCCAGAGTACGAAAAGCTGATAAAAACCGTTAGACGCTGGTATGAGGCAGGTTACATTAGCAAGGATGCGGCGACGAGCAAAGAAACAGCAGTCGATTTAATAAAGGCGAATATTGGTTTTGGAGTCATTCAAAAAGGCAAGCCGGGTGCGCTTGCGCAGACGGAGCAACGTGTAAATACGAAGCTTGAGCTGATCAATCTAGGCAAGCAGATGACAAGTACAACAAATATTACAGCTATTATGCTCGGAATTCCTACCAATTCCAAAAATCCAGAGCGGGCCATGATGTTTTTGAACCTGCTGAATTCGGATCGAGATTTAATCAACCTGCTTGACTGGGGGATTGAGGGCAAGCACTATGTGAAGGTTGGCGAGAAATCAATTGATTTCCCACCTGGCGTCGACGCGACAAACAGCGGGTTCAACATGCGGCAAGGATGGATGTATGGTAACCAGCTCTTATCTCATACTTGGGTAACCGATAATCCTAATCTATGGGAAGAAATGGATCAATATAATCGAGAGTCCACAAAGTCTGCAGCCTTGGGCTTCTCCTACAACCCATCGCCGGTAAAAACTGAATTGGCAGCGATCACAAACGTTGTTCGCCAATTCCAAAGCGGCCTAGAGAATGGAGCTCTTGATCCGGAAGTCAATCTACCTAAGTTCAACGCCGCGCTTCGTGCAGCAGGCATTGATAAGGTTATTGCAGAGAAGCAAAAGCAATTGAATGAATGGGCAGAAAAAAACAATAAATAAGGAGATGAAAAGAATGAAGATATCTATTGGAGGCTATTCGTTTCAAAACACATTCGTAGAAGGGAAAATGGACATTTTCGGCTATTTGGAATCGGTAAAATATCGTTACGGGCTGAATACGGTTGATCTATATAACGGTTTCTTTGTGGACAAAAGCAAGCCGGTGTGGGAACTGGCAGATGATGATTATCTTCGCAAAATTCGCGAAGCCTTGGATGAGAAAGAAATGACAGTCATTAACTTTGCAATTGATACCGCTTCATTATGGGACCTGGACAAAGATATGCGTGAGCTGCAATACCAAAATGCGTTAAAGCATTTGCGCGCAGCAGAAATACTAGGTGCCCAAACGGTGCGAATCGATACAGGCGGCTCGTATTCGAACGATCCGAACGGCGATTTCTTCAAGATGAGTCAAGAGCAATTTGAGCATATTGCACAAAGATATCAAGAATATAGCCGGATTGCGGCTGACTTCGGCAGCAAGGTTGGTCCAGAGAACCATATGGGACCATCGCTTAATCCTCATTTTCTGAAACAGATCGCTGAGGCAGTTGACCATCCTAACTTCGGCATTCTGCTGCACGTAGATCGCTGGAAGGTCGATCCTGAGCTTGGAGATTCGATTATTGCGCCATGGGCATGCCACGTCCATTTTGGAGGCAAGACGCTGGCTGAAGAAGATCATGCTATCCAAATTGCAAAAATGCTGCATGACAGCGGATTTAATGACTATTGGGCAATTGAGCATAATGCGCCAAGCAATCAATATGTAGAGGTCGAGTGGGCGGTTGGCTCAATGAAAAAAATATTGTCGAAGGTAACTAACGGGAGAAAATAATTCGTCAAAAATATCTGCTAGTCGAAGGAGCGAATCCATATGAGTAAAATTCGAATTGGTATTGTCGGTGTAGGATTGATCGGTATTACGCATTTGAAAAACTATGCTGCGATCGAGGATGCAGAGGTTATCGCGTTATGTGATATTAATGAGCAGGCGGCTCGAAAAGCAGCCGATCAATTTCAAATCAAGGAGGTATACACGGACTTTCGGGAGATGCTTAAACGGGACGACATTGATGCGATCGATGTCTGCCTGCATAACAACTTCCATGCCCCGGTCACCAATGAAGCCCTCCAAGCAGGCAAGCATGTATATTGCGAGAAGCCGATCGCAGGGACTTATTATGATGGGAATACTATGCTGGAGACGGCCAAGGCTTGCAATATGATGCTTCATGTCCAACTGAATACGCTGTATAAGAAAGAGACGAAAGCGGCTAAAGCGTTAATCGACGAAGGAAGCTTAGGAAAGCTGTATCATGCCAGATCGACGGGTTTCCGCCGCAGGGGACGTCCGTTCGTGGATGGCTACGGTACCAAGTTCTTCAACCGGAAGGAAACCGCCGCAGGGGGCGCCTTGCTCGATATGGGCGTTTACCACATTGCCCAGATGTTATATCTTCTGGATCTCCCGAAGGTGAAGAGCGTATCCGGCAAAGTCTATCAAGAGATGGATATGGATGAAGCGAGAAGGATGGAATCACAGTTCGACGTCGAAGAGCTAGGGCTTGGGTTTGTCCGATTCGACGGCGGAGTGACGCTTGATCTCATAGAGGCATGGTCGGTCCATATGGGAGGCTTCGAAGGCTCCAGTCTTATGGGCAGCAAAGGCGGGATTCGGCTCCCTTCGTATTCTTCCATCTCCCAGACGAGCGCCCTCAGCTTCCATACCACCGTGGCGGACATGGATCTGGACAGCTCTGTGAACCTGGACGACATGGAGCTTCGTTGGGGCAGGCTCAAGGCGGACTATGATGCCTACAACTCCTCGCAGCAACATTGGATTGCGGCCCTGCAGGGAAGAGTGCCTCTCTTGCCGACTGCGGAGATTGCTTTGCAGACCATGCTGATCAGTGAAGGCGTGTACCTATCCGACCAACTGGGACATGAAGTGACAGTCGAAGAGATCATTGCGTATTCAGCGTCAACCAATGTCGAATTGTAAGGGATGAAGGGATCATGTCGGATCATAAGATTAGCCGGAATATGCTTGGAATGCTGAAGGTTTTCAACTTTGTGCTCTATGGGGCCCTTGCTATTTATAGCACGTTCTTCGCGCTATATCTGAAGGATATCGGGTTTTCCAATGTGCAGATCGGGCTACTGGTAGCCGGGGGTCCGCTCATAGGGCTGGTGGCTAATCCATTCTGGGCGTACTGGGCAGATCGACTTCGCAACAACAAGCGCATTCTAATTATTTGCCTGATCGGCAATTTCACTTGCATGCAATTTGTGTTTATGACGAAGTCCTATACGTTGATTTATAGTCTTATGCTGTGTTATTTCGCGTTTCAAAGCCCGCTGTTCACGCAAAGCAACAGCTTGATCCTTAACGTGATTGAGGGGACCAACCGTAAGTTCGGGGAGTTCCGCGCGTGGGGTTCGCTGGGATGGGCGCTTATTGCGGTCATAGCGGGTCCAATCATTGGCTGGCTAGGAATCAGCAAGCTCTGGATCATATTCGATTTGATGCTATTATTCGCCATTTTCTTTACTATCCTGATGCCAAGCGGCAACGAAAGGGCGCAGAAAGAGAAGTTTACGAACAAAGGCTACTTAAAGGTGTTTCAAAATAAATATTTTCTGATCTTCGTCTGTTTGGGCGTGCTCATATCGATCCCGAACTCGATTAATATGACCTTTCTCGGTATTTACATTAAGGGTTTGGGAGGATCGAATACGGTTGTCGGTTGGTCTGCCTTTGCTACGGCAATTCTGGAAGTTCCCGTATTTTTATTGCTGGATCGGTATTTGAAAAAAAATTCTCGCACAATGCTGGGCTGGCTGACTGTGATCTGTCTACTCTTCTCGGTTCGCTGGTTATTGATGTCCGTCGCGAGCTCGGCTATCCAAGTTATATTCATCCAATTGCTGCATTCCATTACATTCGGTGGCTATTACTATATTGGGACGCAGCTTACTTCGCACCTTGTACCCGGCGAATACCGCTCTAGCGGGCAAGCCATCTATGGGCTGACGTGGGGAGGCATATCCGGGATCGTCGCAGGGGTACTCGGCGGTTGGATGTTCGAGAATCTCGGAGCGTCCGTATTGTACCGGATTTGTTTTGGCATCACGCTTTGCGGGTTTGTCGGTTTCTTCTTATTGCGGCTATCGTTCCGGACGCTTAGCAGCCATGCCGGCACACAGAGCGCACAAAAAACGATATAGGAGAGTTTTGGAGAAAGAGAACGTGGACCCGTAGAATTGCACGCCTTGACGAGTGGCTCTCCTACGGGTTTTTGCGTTTCTCGGTGAACCTTGGGACACACATTCTCCTGAACCAGCAAAGTGCAGCCTTTTATTTGCTAACCAAGCGATAAAAATTTGTACAACGTGGGCCTAAAAACGACTGATCGCAACAAATACAGCGAACGCGAAGAAGACGAAGTTCACGCTGATTTTTCGATACTCCTTACGCTTAACATGAAAGAGGGCGCCGAAGAGAACGACTGAGGCAAGTCCTATTGCGGCAATTGGGGTCAAAACAGGCAAGACATTTGTCGCTTGAGGCAGAATGATTCCAAGTGCCCCCAACAATTCTACTAATCCAATAAAGATCACGAACTCTTTTGAAACGTCCTTTACCCATCCCCAAGATGCTTTGGCTTTTTCATGCTGAAATGCCTTCAACCATCCTGAGTAAACTAACCCCAGTGCTACGAGACCTTGAACGATCCATAACGCGATATTCATTAATGATGCCACCTCCTGACTACTTATTTGCTACTTGATATAGGTATAATAGACCTTAGTAATAGGTTTAATGAAGTAGGCACTTTAATTAAACCTAGTTAACAAAAAGTTACCTAAACAAAGCAAAGGGAAATGGGAGGGTTCAATGAAATCGTATTGTAAGTTTGAATCGACATTGGATATATTGGTTGGGAAATGGAAGCCTGTCATTCTGCTTCAACTTATTTCGAATGGCATAATGAGATTCAGTGAGCTACAAAGAGCAATACCGGACATAAATAAAAAGATGCTCACTCAACAATTAAGAGAACTTGAGTATAACGACATCGTTTATCGCAAGGTATATAGCCAAATTCCACCGAAAGTGGAATACTCCATTTCAGACTACGGCAGAGGCTTAAGCACTGTGCTACAGGCAATGAACGATTGGGGAGAGAACCATAGCGAGCATATGAACAAATTATATGGGGCAGATCGTTCAGAGAATTAATTTGGGTGAGAAACTATGGCGAGCAGAGGTTATATAAGCATGCTAGGCGTTAAATGAGGTGTCCCAATTACATTGGAACATTCATTTAAGAACGATCGTTCAAATTTATTCTTGACCGACCGTTCTTAATGTGATAAATTTGCTATACAAGTTTAAGAATGATCGTTCAAAAATGGTTGCGGCCGATCATTCTAGAAATGAAATGTGCTCTTTGAAAGGAGGGATACGAGTGGTCAGAACAAAGGAGTTTGATGAAAATGCCGTTTTGCTTAAAGGCATGCGTTTATTCTGGGACCAAGGATATGAGAAGACATCTATGCAGGAGCTAGTGTCACATATGGGGATTCATAAAGGGAGCATGTATGATACCTTTGGCGATAAGAGATCTTTATATATCAAAGCATTAAAACACTACAGTGCAAGTTTAGAACAATCGTATAAGCTTCGTATGGTTGGCCTTTCTGCCAAAGAAGCAATCCGAATGTTGTTTGAAAGGGCTATATATCCAGGAGAGGAGTCTCCTTTGGGATGCTTCATTGTGAATACCGCGATTGAGTTGGCAAAACATGATTCAGAGGCAAGAGATTGCGTCCATCAGTTCTGGCACTATACGGAACAGTTAATGCGTGACCTTATTATAGAAGGGCAACAATCGGGCGAAATTTCCAAAGTACTCAACGCAGAATGGCTTTCTCAATACTTAAACAATGCTTTGATTGGACTACGCGTTATGGTTAAAACGATAAGGGACAGGGAGAAATTACTTCAAATTATTGAAGTGAATATGTCTGTAATAAATTGAGGGTATTTTAACGATGTTTGAAACGAGTAGTTAATTAAAAATGAATGTTACTGGTCAATTTGCACACAATATAAGCAAAAACACTTAGGTTATTATCAATTAATCAAATTAAATTGGGAGATTTGAAGGGAGTGCATACCCGTGTCAAAAGTATACAATCAAACAACAACAGGGCTTCTTTTGGTTGACCCTTATAATGACTTCTTATCACCGGAAGGCAAGAGTTTCTCTCGTGCTAAAGAAGTAGCTGATTCCGTGAATTTGCTCGAACATTTAAAAGAAATTGTTGGCGCTGTACGGAAAGCCGGTATTCAAGTCTTTTTTGTTCCTCATCACAGATCTGAACCGGATGATTTCGAAAATTGGTTGCACCCAACTCCGTATCAACTTCTTACTAAACAAAGGCAGGTGTTTGCTAAAGGTTCATGGGGCGGGGAATTCCATCCAGATTTTCAACCTCAGAAGGAAGATGTGGTTATTAAAGAGCACTGGTCTAGCAGCGGGTTCGCTAACACTGATTTGGACCATCAGCTTAAAATGCATGGCGTACAAAAGATAATTGTTATCGGCATGTTAGCCAATACATGCATTGAAGCGACAGCACGCTTCGGAATGGAACTTGGTTATCACGTTACCCTTGTTAAAGATGCAACAGCTGCTTTTAGCAAAGAAGCTATGCATGCGGCGCATGAAATTAATGGCCCTACTTTTGCTCATGCTCTTCTAACAACAGAAGAACTTCTTGCAATGTTATAAGAAGCTAGAGAAAACTGTTGTTCGCGCCTTAATGTGGCGGATGATCGTCGTCCGTGCACATTTTGATCTTATCTTAAAAGGAGAGATATGAAATGAAAACCGTTCAGCTAAAAGACATCCATATTCCGGCTGTTGCCCTTGGTACTTGGTCTTGGGGAACCGGTGCTAATGGTGGGGACGCAGTTTTTGGGAATGACCTGTTGTCTGAGGACCTCAAACCCATATTTGATGCGGCATTGAATGCAGGATTGAATCTTTGGGACACAGCCGCGGTTTATGGAATGGGCGCTTCGGAAGCAATCCTAGGAAAGTTCATTCATGAGAGAGATGAGGTCCTGATCTCAACAAAATTCACGCCCCAAAGCGATCAGTCAGACGATGCTGTTGAAGATGTCCTCGCCGGAAGCTTGAAGCGGCTTGAAACGGATCACGTCGATATATATTGGATTCACAATCCGAAAGACGTTCAGCGCTGGACTTCCAAATTGATCCCGTTGATGAAAAGCGGAAAAGTCAAATACGCAGGCGTATCCAATCATAATTTGGAGGAGATTAAGCTCGCGGCTAACATTTTGGCTCAAGAAGGACTCCGTCTCTCAGCCGTTCAAAATCATTACAGTCTGCTTTACCGTTCCTCCGAGGAAGCAGGCATAATTGAAAATTGCAACGCCAATGATTTGATTTTTTTCTCCTATATGGTATTGGAGCAAGGTGCTTTAACTGGTAAGTATCATGCTCAGAATCCTTTTAAAGCGGGAACCCGAAGAGGAGACGCCTTCCATAAAGATGTGCTTGTCAAACTTGAAGATCTGATAGAACTGATGAGAAACATCGGCTTACGGTATCATGTCAACCCTGCTGAAATCGCAATTGCCTGGGCTATGGCCAAAGGAACGGTTCCGATTATTGGCGTGACGAAACCATCGCATATCGCCAGCGCTGTTTCTGCCATTAACGTCAAGTTGACAACTAAGGAAATCGAAGAACTGGAGCAAGCCGCGAAGTCTACCGATGTGGAAATCCGGGGAGCATGGGAAAATAACATGATGTGAATTGGCCGAAGATCGCGTACTGCTGATTGGGCATGTGTAGATGAAAGGAATAGGTCACTATTGAAATGTGAAGTAAGGCATCAGAGCAAATAATTTCAGAAAAACATTAAGAATTAAATACTATTGTTAACTATATAAGGAGGGTATACTCATGACAAAAGTGTACGATAAAACAACGACAGGACTTCTATTAGTTGATCCGTATAATGATTTTTTGTCAGAGGAAGGCAAGCTTTATCCTCGTACGAAAGAAGTATCGGAATCCGTAAACATGATCAAACATTTAAAAGAGACCGTTGAAGCTGCTCGTAAAGCTGGTATTCGTGTTTTTTATGTGCCTCATCACAGATCTGAGCCAAATGATTTTGATTCTTGGCTGCATCCGACGCCTTATCAACTTAAAGCAAAACAAGGTCAGGTCTTTGCCAAAGATTCATGGGGCGGGGAATTCCATCCTGACTTCCAGCCTCAACAAGGCGATGTGATTATTAAAGAACATTGGGGCAGCAGTGGATTCGCGAATACGGATCTGGATCATCAGTTGAAGATGCATGGCCTGCAAAAAATTATCGTTGTCGGCATGTTAGCCAATACGTGCATCGAAGCGACCGCGAGATTCGGCATGGAGCTCGGCTACAATGTTACGCTCGTCAAAGACGCGACATCGGCTTTTACAAAAGAGGCGTTGCATGCGGCACATGAAATTAACGGCCCTACATTTGCCCATGCAATACTCACAACAGAAGAACTTCTTGCCAAACTATAAAAACTGGCTTTTATTCACAAACCAATGTGTAGGAATAGATAAGGAAGTGTTTCGACATGAATGACAAAGTTGTAATGCCGGTATGGACCTTCGGACTGTTCATTGTACTAATGAACACGACGATGTTTAATGTCTCAATTCCGAGCATTATTCGGGATATTGACGTTTCGGCGTCACTTGGTTCATGGATTATTTCAAGTTACTCGATTGGGTACGCCTTATCGACCATGATTTACAGTAGGCTTTCCGACGTACTGCCGATCCGAAGACTGTTGATGCTTGGACTAGTAATATTGGGTCTCGCATCTGTCTTTGGCATCTTTGCTACGAGTTTTCAAGCGCTATTGTTCGCTCGAATTGCACAGTCTGCCGGCGCAGGCGTGACGGCGGGACTCGGTCTTGTTATCGCCAGCCGGTATATACCTTATGAGAGACGAGGCCGAGCGATATCTATGATTTCGGCGGGTGCTGCCATGGCATTCGGTCTAGGTCCGATCGTCGGAGGTCTGATTACCGAATTTATCGGCTGGAACGGGCTATTCGGCTTCACGAGCCTTGTGCTTTTACTTCTTCCTGTTTTACTGCGGCTGCTCCCCAAAGAGCAGCCAAAGCCATTCCGGTTTGATATGCTGGGTGCCGTACTGACCGTTGTCAACTCTGTAGCCATTCTGACTGCCGTCACGCAGCGATCATTTTTCTGGCTGGCAGTCGGAATCATATCGATCGCTGTTCATATCTGGCACCTACGCCGAAAAAATGAATCTTTTATCAACCCGAAACTCTTTGCAGAACCGATGTATCGGAAACTCCTTTTCGTCGGCTTCAGTATCTTGATGATTAATCTCGGGAACTTGTTTATCATGCCGCTGGTACTTGCGAATCTATTCAGAGATTCGCCGCTGATGATCGGCCTTATGATTGCGCCTGGTGCTGTTTTATCCGCCTTTTTAACGCGCTATGTCGGGCGCTTGATAGATAGATACGGTAATATTCGGGTTCTCATTATAGGACATGTTATTTTAACCTTGGTTTTGATTGTATTTTGGTCGATTCTCGACGCATCGCCGGCCGTACTCTTGTTCGGGTACCTATTCTTTTCGCCTGCAGCTTCTGCATCCTTATCATCATTAAACAATGAAACATCTCGCATTTTGCCATCCAACTTGATTGGTTCCGGTATGGGATTTATGCAACTTACTCAGTTCTTCGGCGGTTCGTTTTCCGTTGCATTTTGCGGCATGCTGCTCGACTATCAAAAAAAATCTTCACTTGTCCATGCATATGAATTTGTATATGCCGTCTTGATAGCAGTAGGTGTTTGCTCGTTACTTGTACTGTTTCGGTACTTGCTGTCGAATCACCAATCGAATTCCTTGCCAGACAATGAGGCAAGAAGCACGTAAATCGAGAAAGAGAGCTTGAATACAAAATTATTAATAGATGGAGAAGTGAATATGCAAAACACGTACAAACAATTTACTGTCAATCGAAAAACACCTGCTTATTGGCGAATTACTTTTCATAATCCGCCTATCAATCTTCTCAATCCTGATACCATTTTCGAACTATTAACACTCATGGATCAAATCGAGACAGACAATGATTTGAAAGTCATTGTTTTCGATAGCGCCGATCCTGAATATTTCATTGCGCACTACGATATGGCGAGAGCCGGTGAAAAACAACAAACACCAAAGGAAATCGAGCTTCCGGCCTGGATTGATTTCGTCGCGCGACTGTATAGAACCTCGGTTGTTACCATTGCAGAAATTCGAGGTCGAGCGCGGGGGGTTGGTAGTGAGTTTGCGTTGGCCTGCGATATGAGGTTTGCAAGCAAGGAAAAGGCAATCTTTGGACAACCTGAAGTTGGTATCGGCGTTGTACCCGGGGGAGGTGCCAACGAGGCTTTGGCTCTTTTGGTAGGGCGTGCTCGGGCACTTGAAATTGTACTTGGCGCCGATGATTTCGATGCCGCAACAGCAGAACGTTATGGATGGATTAACAGAGCTATACCCGATGCAGAATTAGACGGTTTTGTGGAAAACCTAGCTCGCAGAATATCGTCATTTGATAAACAGACGCTAAATGATGCGAAGAAACTTCTTAATCGGACCGGAGTTCCTGAAGCTGAAGAAATACTGGAATCTCGAACAGTTTTTATTACAGGAGCGATGTCAGCAAACACGCAGAAAAAGGTGTCGACTGCTTTTGCGCGTGGTCTTGGCAAATCAGGTGATTTCGAGCTTCACTTAGGGCAACACATAGCAAATCTGGAATAATAGCACACTCCAATAACGATTGGTATGGAATAACGAGTGCGATGCTTTTTGCTTCGCGCTCAGCTTCTGTATTTGTGCATATCTATGATAAAACGTTGAGAAATGCGGTCGCTACTTGTCATTTTTTCTTGAATAAACCTGCCTAAGTAACCTCATAATAACGAAGACTTAAAAGTTAGAGAGGGAGGCTTTTCAATGTCCGTGATACGCCATGGAGAAAGTCGATATTGGGAAGTGGATTTTTTCACTTTCCGATGCTGAATATCAACGATGCTGTCCCCCTGATCATATTGCTGTAGGAACTACCAAAACGGAAGACGGTCGTCCAATGTCTATCAACGTAGAGACAATCGGCACGAGTCTCGCAGTACAGCATTATGTGGGAGAAGTCGTCAATAAAGATTTTTGCCGGATGGTCTCTACATCTGACATCTTTCTTACAAACGGAAGAACTCAAATGCAAGTCATATGGGAGCTTAGTGTAAAACCTGTCAACGATAATCAGACAGAATTCACTAATTCTGTTCGATCACATCCTACCGACAATTTTTTGAAAATCATCGAGAGTCAGGGACTAACGTTTGAACAGGTCGCGAAGGATCGGCAAAGAGTCGTAGAGGATCACAACGGACGCGAAACGCCACTTTTTGCGGAAAGCATAGCACGTGCGGCGCGAGGGTAATTGCATCCCATAGTTCACAAACCGCACTTGATAAACATGCTTATCAGGATTATTTGCAGACGGATTAAGTTTAGATCCATCATACAGCCATCGTCCTCATCTGGTTAGGCCTAGTGAAGGGCGATCTTCTTTATTCGCTTTTTATATACCTGCACTAAGCTTCTTCAATTTCTCATCTGCTACTGAATTTTATTACAATCAAGAATGGAGCTAAGAAAATGAAAACGTTAGTCATCGTTGCTCATCCTAACATTGAAGGATCTAGCTGGAATAAATCATGGGTAAAGGAATTGCAAAAGCATGATGATATTACAATTCATGAATTATACAAATCATATCCGGATGAAAACATTGATGTTTCTAAAGAGCAGCAGCTTATCGAGTCACACGACCGCATTATTTTCCAATTTCCGCTTTATTGGTACAGCACGCCATCATTGCTAAAAAAGTGGTTTGACTCCGTATTGCAGTATGGTTGGGCGTTTGGTCCAGAAGGCACTAAAACAGCAGGTAAAGAAATCGGTGTCGCTATTTCAACTTTCGGTACTGCTGAATCGTACCAAGCAAACGGATTCAATCGCTTTACTCTGCAAGAAATTTTGCGGCCGATCGAAGCACTGGCTCATTTTATTAGCGCTTCGTATCTTCCACACTTTTCACTAAACGACACTACCGATGTTACAGAAGAACGACTAGTGAAAAGCAGTCTTGATTACGTTCAGCATATTAAAACGGTAAAGCCATTCGTGGTCAAATAATAAACGGTTGAGTATCGACGTATTCATAGACACGGTTGTTAGAACAATCAGTCCGCGCAGGGAAAAGTATTTGTAATAACAGGTGGAAGCAGCGTTCATAGGAAGGTTATGGCAACATCGACAACATAACGGCAAAGAGAAAGATCTATCATTTAAAAACGAGAACGATTCGTTCAGTAATTATTTTGGAACGATCATTCATAAACTGTTATATTTAATGGGTAAGATAGCAAGAGTGAAGCATCTAAGAGTTCTACATTGTAAAGGAGAGCAGCCAAGATGGATAAAATGGAAAAGGAATTGTATACGGCTACCGTATTAGTAGAAGGCGGAAGGGCAGGTAAAGCGGTTTCCAGTGACGGTGTTCTAGAAATAGATTTAAAAGTTCCTGTGGAATTGGGAGGACCTGGCGGATATGGAACCAATCCTGAGCAGCTATTCGCAGCCGGATTTGCCGCATGCTTCGAAGGTGCGATGGGCATTGTTCTGAGAAAAAAGAGGATTAAATCGGAAGGCATTAAAATATCGTCGCATGTTACGATTGGCAAGGATGTAAACGATGGTTTTGTCTTGTCTGTAAACATGGACATTTCGATTAAGGGTGTAGAATCTAGTGTCGCAAAACAAGTCGTCGAGGAAGCACATGATATTTGCCCATATTCACGTGCAACCCGCGGTAATATCGAAGTCATCACGAAGGTGCTGGATTAATCTCTAAGCATGGATCTCAGAACCTGCCATGTTAGCAGAACTATCGGGACTTGAATGACATTAGATTGAAGAATGATCGATCGAAAACATTTTCGAACGATCGTTCTTCAATTATAATTATAATTATAATTTTGAAAGGAGTGAGCAAGATGGTCAGGCCCAAGGAGTTCGATGAAGATGCCGTACTGCTCAAAGCGATGCATCTATTCTGGGATCAAGGCTATGAGAAGACATCCATGCAGGAACTTATCTCCCATATGGGGATTCATAGAGGAAGTCTGTATGATACCTTTGGTGATAAAAGATCACTATATATCAAAACCTTAAAGCGATATTCCGATATGTTGGAGCAATCGGTAAAGCGAAGGCTAGCGGAAACCCATACGGCTAAGGAAGCAATAAGACTGCTGTTCGAAATGGTTATTCAACAGCGGGAAGAGTTGCCCGACGGCTGTTTCATCACGAATACCGCGGTTGAATTGGCCCAGCACGATGCTGAAGCCAAAGAATGTGTTCAACTGAGTTGGAACTTCACGGAACGATTGATATGCAACCTGATCGAGGAGGGTCAGCGATCGGGAGAGCTAGCCAAGCATCTCCAGCCAGAGTCGCTGTCCTTTTTTTTGAATAATGCCTTAATTGGACTTCGCGTAATGGTGAAATCGATCACGGACAAGGAAAAGTTAGAACACATCGTAGAGACGAATATGTCGATATTGAATTGAAGGGATACTAGTTTTTAAATCGCATTATACATTGAGAGAAATGCTATAACATGCTAATACGTAGCAAATAATCAGCTCAATCATGCAATCTGTATTGTATTTTTGGAATACTTAATATGATAGTCCGACTTACGAAAGAATATCAAATCAGATGAATAATTGATAAAGCCTAACCACCTTGCGTACTATAAAGCGGGTGGTTTTCATTTCTGACAACTTATTATTTTTACTGAGGAAAACAGCGGCATATAATGTGTAACAATATATTTATATTGATAATCAGATCATAAGAGAGGTATTTGTGATTCACAGACATATGTACAAAATACATTGCAATCATAATTTCAATGAAGCACTAAAAAATACTATCACATCATGCATTAGAATATGAGTTGTCAACCTATATGATTTTATTTAATCAGTCACTTAACGATTACTCAACGAAGAACGAAACTACAAAGACATAGGGTGTTGGTTATTGGGAAGTCTGTTTAACTTTCGGGCAGAACCTAGCACTTATCAGGAGTCTACGGGGCAGTTAAATCCTAGTTTTACGAGGTAGCAGATAGAGAGAAAAGAAGACTTTCTAGAAAGGCTGATTGCCTTTTTTTGGAGGGTCATTTCGTTTTATAGGTGGTGAAATGCCATTACTGCGCGGTGAAGACAGGCGCTTTATCTTTGAACCGGTTAGCCGATTTATCTTGGAGATTAGAAAATTTTCACAATTGTCTTCGTTCGCTTACCCCCTCAAACGACATTATAAATCCGAAACTAGTTTATTAACGAAAGTGAAGGGAGCGGCTCATGAAACACTCGAAAGCGGTAACGCTTATAAGCCGGATCTACCAAAACCAACAACCGTTATTTGATTCCGAGGAGTCGGCTAAAGCAGCAATTGACGATATCGATATTTTTCAAGTCGCTCCCCAAGTTTATTATTTATTGAAGAGCAGCGGCTTATTGGAAGCCGTGCCTTCCGAGCATCAAAGCAGGCTTAAATCGGGTGTGGATGCTGTTTTGTTTCAAAACATGCTGATCCGCTCCGAGATGTACAAGCTTCTTGATGCGTTTGAGCGTTCAGGAATTCAAGTGATCGTGCTGAAAGGCATTCGGTTGTCTGAACGTTTTTTTGGACATTTTTCGGGCAGGGGAACATCCGATATTGATCTGCTTGTACGTCCAGAAGATTTGGAAAAGGCGGTTTCCCTATTGGAGCGCCATGAGTTTATCCGGTATATAGAAGACGATGCGGATCATTTCCATATGCTGTTGAATAAATTTTATGCAAATGAGGATTTCCCGCTGCTTGGGGTGGAGCTGCATTGGAATATTTTGCGCGAACATGTCTCGGATACGGATATGAGCAGCTTTTGGATGGATGCCGAACCGATTTCTGCCTATCAATTGGTGAAGGAGCTTTCGGCCAAGGACACCTTTTACTACTTATGCCTTCATGGCTATAACCATAATATGTTATCACTGAAGTACGTTATCGATATTATGCACGTCCTGAGATGCTGCAGCGCAGAAATAGACTACGGCCAGCTCTTTGCACAGGCAAAGAGCGATGGGAACTATGCCAAGGTACTAATTGCGCTGACAATTGTCTATGATTTGTTTCCCGAGCTGCATGAAACCAAGCAGCTAAACGTACGGAGACGCTGGCCGCTTTGGAATATCGAACTGATGCGAAATGCCCAATTCGGGATTAGAAACTGGAGATTTTATGGCTTCCATCTGTTTTCTGCCTTCGTCGCCTATGATTCGGTTAAACAACAGTGGGCGCATCTGCGATATTTACTGCTGCCGCCAAGAGATTATGCCTTGGACCTATTAAAGTATGCCAATAGATCAGACGTCCCGGATTCGAATGAGCCGATGAGCAAAATCTATGCCAAAATCTATAAGAGAAGACTCCAATTTTGGATTCGAACCATTCGTGCCAAACAAAAGAAGAATTAATTCGAATATTCTTGTATTAGATTTATAAAAAGCAGGTATTAATACATTTTAACGTAGTATTATTTTACTAAATTTTATAAATATCATTGACTATAACTATAATATGACATAAATTGCTTGAAAGGAGGTGAATGAAATGAAAAAATATGAAGCTCCTAAAGTACTTACGCAACATACTGTCGAATTTGGAACAGCAAGACCAAGCGATAAAGTCGGTGGCTACGAATGGTGCCAAAAACGTAATTTTAAACCTATGTTTTGCAGGCATTATATCGGAGGTTAACTAGAAAGCAATGAAAGATTTTATCTGAGAAGCGGAGCTAACAATCGAGTTTGCTCCTTTTTCTTCTCAGGAATAACTTCTGAAGAACGGGCGGTGCATAATGACGTATACATTGCATACACAGGTCGGCAGGAGTTCGATCGTTTTTCAAATTCAAACTACCTTTTTATATGATGAATTTACCGCGCGTTTTCGTTCCTTTGAAGCAAGCGGAAATCTTGATGCGCCTGAAATTCAGGTGGAGGTCTACGACTTTTACGGGAAACCTTTCGACGACGGTCCTGTCGAGATTCAAGAGAACGGCGGCGAATATGTCTATATCCGTGCGGACTATAAGCTGGTGACAACACCCGATTACAGCCAGGCAAAAATTTATGTTCACGATGACCTTGCACTCAAGCACGCCTTAATCAATCTCTACAGCGCCTGGCTGATCCATCGGCGCGCAGGGCTGCTCATCCATTCATCATGCGTGGTGGAGGATGACCGTGCTTGGATGTTCGCCGGGCCTTCGGGCGCAGGCAAGTCGACGGTAGCTGAACTTTCCGTTCCCCGTCCTATTCTTTCCGATGAGGCTACGCTCCTATTGTTTGAGCCGGATGGTTCGATTACAATCCATGATTCCCCATTTCGGAGCGAAATGGAAGAAGCATGCGAGCTTCCAAGCAGTCCCTTGGCAGGCATTCATTTTCTGATCCAATCGCAGGATGTAAGGCGGGTAGGTATCCGCAAAGGCGACGCGCTGATTTCATTGCTGGATAAGGTTTTTTATTGGGAGCATAACAAGCTGGAAACGGCAAAGATGATTGCGCTTTGCAAGCAGGCGGTAGAAGGCGTACCGGCTTATAAGCTATTTTTTCAGAAAAACGATACCTTTTGGGGAGTGATATCATGACGATACTGGCAGACCAAACACTGCTGAGACGGGAAAATATCGAGACGGCTGAGCTGGATGGCGAATGGCTGCTGCTGAACATCGACACCCACGCAATCACGAAAGTGAACGAGCTTGGAGGCTATATTTGGTCGATTCTTCCCGAATATCCAACTGTCGCAGAGCTTGCCGAAAAAGTTCGTACCGAATACGACGTTGAGATGGAAGTTGTCTTCGATGACGTTCAGGCGTTTGTTGAGATGCTGATCGAGACTGGACTGCTAATAAATGCATGATTTGACGCAAGTCATGTCAGCAGTAATCCAGCGTACCGGAAAGATCGAGCTGCCCTCTGCGGGTATCAGCATGTATCCCTTGATCAAGGAAGGAAACGTAAACACTTTCCTGCCCGTGCAACGGGAAGAATTGAAACTTGGCGATATATGTTTATTTGTTACGGACCAAGGTGCGTTGATCGGACACCGGCTGTACGCCATAAAGCAGTACGGCTCAAAGGAATTATTTATCTTCAAGGGAGATACATGCTTTGAGCCGGATGATCCCTTACCGTTCACAAGTATTCTGGGACGATGGTCCGGCGTTCGCCGTAACAGCCGCTTTCTAGCTGCGAATCATTGGAGATCCAGGCTGCTTGCTGTACTGGCTTTGCGCTTACCTAAATGGCATAAAGTGATTCGCTGGTGCGCAGAAAGAAACGAGCGTTATACGTAACTGCCGGAGAGTGACTTTGACAAAGGAGTATTTTAAATTGAAAACGGAGAATGCGAAGCGGGAAGCTGGTAAACCTGTTAACGGCGTCGCAGTCGAACAACAGGATGCGGAGAATCCATGGCTCCGTTTAAGGTCGGATATGGATTTCACCCTACAACGATTTCGGCATTACGAGGTTGTTTTCAAGACTTTGACCATGGAAATGGTGGACGGGCAAGGGAAAACCATCATGACCTTCCATAAGAATAACATGATCGATGTATCCGTTCGCGAGGCTTTCGGCGGGGCATCGTTTTTTATTATAACCGGTGATGGCGAGATAGAAGCTGCGAGATTCTCGCTTCCGTACATTGAGCCTTTCCGACAGGCTGTTCCCGCGATAAGGAACTGGCTGGCGGAAGGGGACGAAACTGGAGGTCTTACCCTCCCAGCTCTAGAAGAAAGTACGGAAACGTATAGATGCTCTAAATGCGACAAAACTGCCTCTCCCGGTACAAGCAAGTGTTTAAACTGCAGGAGCAAATGGTCCATGCTGCGCAGGTTAGCGGCTTACTGTACCCCGCACCGAAGCCCCATGCTGGTAAGCGCGCTGCTGCTTGTTTTATCCGTATTTATTGAAGTGATCCCACCCTATTTGATCAAAATGATTGTGGATGAAGTGGCCAAACCGTCTGGAAGCTTGAAGGTGCTTTTTGCCTTGGCAAGCAGTTTGGCCTTTGTACAGGTGTTATCTGCTGCGATGCAAGTCATTCGAAGCTACCTTGGCGTTCGAATAGGCGGGAAACTGGTAGGGGCGATCCGCCGGGATATGTTCGGCGCTTTGATGAAGCTTTCGATGCGCTTCTTCGATCACCGCCAGGTCTCTCAATTTATCGGCCGCATCCAAGATGATACCGATGAATTAAAAGAATTTTTGACGAACGGCATGGTGTATCTAGTCACTCAGATACTGCTCGTCGTAGGCATCCTGTTAATGCTATTCCATCTGAATTGGCAGCTGGCTGCGATGATTCTGATCCCGACCCCATTCTTGTTTGCCGGATTCTATTGGCTGTGGAAGAGGCTTAGCTTGCTTTGGTATTCGCAATGGCAATCCGCTTTACATGTCAACAATGTGATTGGCGAAGCGCTACAAGGCATTCGAGTCATTAAAGCATTTGCGCAGGAAAATGCCGAGAAAAACCGTTTTGACAAGGTAAATAATCATTGGATCAATCGCACGATTTCCTTCGGTAATCTTTGGCTTGGCGTATCTCCGATTTTTACGGTACTGACGGCTGTTTTCGGCATTGCTGTTTGGTATTTGGGAGGACGATCGGTCATGTCCGGCACCATGTCTATTGGAACATTGACCGCCTTTACGACCTATTTGCTCATGTTCTTCGGGCCTGTTCAAGCCTCCGGGCAGCTATTAAGCTGGCTTAACCGTTCGCTAGGCTCGGCCGAACGGATTCTCGAAATCATCGATGCCAAGGTTGATGTCCCTGATAAACGGGACGCGGTAGAGCTTTCTTCCGTTTCTGGCGAGATACGCTTTCATGGTGTACGATACGGGTATGAAGTGGAACGACCGGTGCTAAAAGATATTAACCTCACCATACGTTCAGGTGAAATGATCGGGCTGGTTGGCCGCTCCGGTGCAGGGAAAACGACTCTCATAAACATGATTTGCCGGTTTTATGATCCGAATGCCGGAAGCGTTGCGCTTGACGGGCACGACTTGAGAGATATCCGGCAAGAGAGCCTACGGCAGCATATTGGCGTCGTGCTTCAGGAGACGTTTTTGTTCGATGGTACGATTGCCGAGAACATAGCCTACGGCCGTCCGGATAGCCCGCCGGAGACCATTATCTCAGCTGCCCATGCCGCGAATGCCCACGATTTTATTTGTCGTCTGCCGGAAGGCTACGACACGCGCGTCGGGGAACGCGGACACCGCTTATCGGGTGGGGAGAAACAGCGTATCGCAATTGCGAGAGCGCTGCTGCTTGATCCGGAGATTTTGATCTTAGACGAAGCGACGGCATCTGTTGATACGGAGACGGAGCGGCTAATTCAAGAAGCGCTAAACCGCTTAATCCGGGGAAGAACCACCATCGCGATTGCCCATCGCCTATCCACTCTACGTCATGCAGACAGGCTTGTAGTCCTCGACCAAGGCCGCATTGTTGAAATGGGGACGCATGAAGAGCTTTACGCAAAACAAACGCATTATTATCGTTTGGTCGAATCGCAAAAACAAACGGCGAAAATACCATCGGAGGTCGGATAAGATGAACCCTTTATTCTTTGTAAACCGCTCTGAACTGAGTCAAATCCGTTTGTTCCGAACTTCTGACGGTATTTTGCATTTGGAGCAGGAAGGTAAGAGTTTTGCCCGCGTAACGCTTATACGCAGTTTTCCGTATACAATGCCCGACAGGTTCATCTCGGTTCGCTCGGCGGAAGGGCGGGAATTTGCAATGATACAGGATTTGAAGCTTCTCGCAGAAGATAGCTTTCAGGCGGTACGAGAAGAGCTTGACCGAAATTATATGATTCCTGTCATTACACAAATCCTGACCGTTAGAAAAAGAGGCAGCGAGTGGCATTTGCAGGTCGATACGAATTTTGGCCCGGCAGCATTGGTCATGGATAACCTCCATGAAAATATCCAATCCGTAACGGAAAGCCGCTGGATGGTAACGGACAATGAAGGACGCCGCTTCGAACTGTCCGATCCGGAGCAGATGGATGCCCGAAGCCGTCGATATTGGAAGAAGCTAGTCTGATTAACGGTTTGTAAAAGTCAGGAGGTATTCGTTTGGAATACAAAGGGTCATACGCTTATGACAACACTGATTTTTTTGTTAACTACTTATCGAGAAGAAACCGCGCATACGAACAAATAACGAACGCCCTAAATTATTATCGACTGAGGATTTTGAATCGGAGAGAGTGACTATACAATATAGAGAAAATATATATGATGCTGAAATTATTGAAGTTAATAATAAAACATTGTTCTATTCGCTATTAGATGGGCCTGAAAGTCCTCCGATTACGATAAGTGGTTACAATAATAAGGGGAAGAAAATTATAACTCTGATAAAGGCAGTTCCCTCTAAAAGCCGCTTAACGCGGCTTTTTATTATGCGAAACTTTTGCAATGACTCGCTAATATTGGTTTGCGAAAATTCTCTCACCACATCTACAAATTGAAGGACCTGTGAGGCGGCTGCAGACCGTGAGCTAACTGAGTCTAAAATGCACCCGCAGGGACCCGCTTATACATGTCCCTTGCGGGTGAAGTCATCATGAAGAGAGGCGAATATATTACAAAAAATGATCGATTATTTAGCAGAGTTTGAGCAACAACACATCAAGGAGGCGTTTTTACTATGAAGTTTAAGCAATCAGGCGCACAAAATCAACGGATTAAGATATACTAGAATACAACCAGTCAGAGCAAGTCCTTGAAGTCCAGCTTATATACATATGTACAAAATACAATGTAATCAAAATTTCAATGAAACTCTAAAAAATCCTATTATATCTTGCATTTCAATATGAGTTGTCAACTTAAATGTCTTTACTTTATCCAGTCGCTTAACGATAAACTTACAGTGAACGATATTAAAAAGACACAAGGCTTCCGGCTTATTGGACAGCCTGATCAACTATCGGGCAGACTCTGTTAATGACATAGTTCTAAAACCACGCCTACAGCTTTTACTGCCTGAACCAGAAAATTTGATGATCGATATGGATCATCCGTTCGAGAGGACCATAGTCGGCTCGTTCAATCTGACTTTCGGAGACTCTGTACCTGGACATGTAGGCAAGGGTACTGTTACGATCAAATGGTGAGTGATCCTTCCGTAACCGACGAGCACCAGACAATAATATTTTATGAATAGATTAGAATGAAGAAAGAGCCAATTTTTCGGCTCTTTTTTGTTGTTAATATGAACCTTACATCTTTTCCCTCTATGTTTTTTCATTTCAAGAAATACCTTATTAATGTTCATCGTTCGCGATATATCGCTTTAACGTACAACTTAATAAATTTAGTGTAAATTATATTGTAATGACAGTAAGAATGCTTGTGAAAAAACAAGCAAGTTGAGCATGGAGTGTCGATATAAAAATCTTCATTATTTAACTAGTACGCTTGCCTTTTAAATTACATGGAAGGAAAATCCAATGCTTTGTCGAAATAACTCAGTTATGAGATATTTCTGGTCATGATTTGAATTTTCAATACCAAAGGAATCTACACAAATAAAATAGTATCTAAATAAATGAATCGAAGCTTCACTTAGCTAAGTTAAAATAGATTAATTAAGGATGTGAACTTATTGATGCATATAAGCAGTATTCAAATTAAAAATTTCCGGCTTCTACATGATGTTGATATTTCCCTTGATGATAAAACTACCGTAATTGTTGGTCGAAACAATAGTGGCAAAACCTCTCTCGCTGAGCTTTTCCGAAGATTATTTACTGAGTCTTCTCCGACTTTCATGTTAGAAGACTTATCGTTGACTACACATGATCAGCTTTGGCATGCTTTTAGGGTCTTTCAAACTAACAAAGATGCAGAGAAAGAAATTCATGAAACCATTCCAAAAATTGAAATTAAGATTCGAATTAATTATAAAAATGCTAAAGATACTGGGTTACTCTCTGATTTTATAATTGATTTAAATCTAGATTGTAATGAAGCACACATCATAATTAATTACCAACTAGAGGACGGTAAATTAAAAACTCTATTTGATGGTATTAGCATTGATTATAATAAATCGGAAGCCGAGCAGAAGATACTTCTTTTTAGATTCATTAAAGATCGGTTACCAAAGCTATATAAGATTTCTCTTTATGCAATTGATCCGAACGATTCATCAAATCAAAAAAAAATTGATTGGAAAAAGTTCCAACTGCTTATTCAAGGAAGTTTTATTAATGCACAAAGGGAACTAGGAGATATGACAATTAAAGAAAGGGATGTTCTTGGAAAAATACTTGAAGGACTATTTAATACAGCTAAAAAGGATTCTACTTATCAGAATAATAAAGATCAAAGTATAACTCATAAGTTAAAACAATCGGTTGAGGCAATTCAGGACTCAATAGATGTTGATTTTAATGCACAACTTACAAAACTACTTCCGGCTTTTTCTCTCTTTGGATATCCAGGATTGCCTGATCCGAATTTACTAACCGAAACACTTTTAAATGTTGAATCACTTTTGAAAGATCACACTAAAGTGCGTTATTTAGGTATTAACGGTGTTCACTTACCTGAGTCATACAATGGTCTAGGCGCACGAAACTTAATATTTATTTTATTAAAACTGTTGCAGTTTTATAAGGATTTTATTGCAAGTACTCCGAACAGTATTTGCCACTTAATATACATTGAAGAACCAGAGGCACATTTACATCCTCAGATGCAAGAAGTATTTATCTCACAATTAAATCAGCTGGCAGCTGTTTTCACTAAAGAATTTAATAATGGTGAACCTTGGCCAGTTCAGTTTATTGTAACCAGCCACTCTTCACATATCGCAAATAAAGCAGACTTTAAAGCAATTCGTTATTTTCTATCAAGACAAACTTCGAGTAATTTCTATTCAACTAAAATAAAAGATTTAAATAAAGGTGCTGTTGGACCTTTAAAACTAGACATTGCTTTTCTGCAACAATACATGACTTTGACTAAATGTGATTTATTCTTTGCAGATAAAGCAATATTAATTGAGGGAACTACTGAACGAATTCTTCTTCCTAAAATCATAGATAAGTTGAAAACTCCAAACGGAAAAGTTAATTTAGGAAGTCAGTATCTATCCATAATTGAAGTAGGTGGAGCCTACGCACATAATTTTTTTAACCTGATAAATTTTCTTGAATTGAGGACGTTAATTATCACCGACATAGATTCAATAGATACCTCAAATTCCAGAAGAGCATGTATGGTTTCACAAGGTGATAGGACAAGTAATGCTTGTAAAAAGAAATGGTTTAATGAAACAGAAAATATCAAACCTAAGGAGCTGATTTTAAAATCGAATGTTGAAAAAATACGAGGATATCTTTGTATAGCGTATCAAGTACCTGAAAAAGACAATAGTGCATGTGGTCGTAGTTTTGAAGATTCTTTTATGTTAGCAAATCCTGAATTATTCGAAATCAATGCTGATTTATCATCTGCTGAACAGGAAGAATTTGTTTGGGCGTTGGTTCAAAATGTTAAAAAAGTTGAGTTCGCTTTGACCTACGCAATTAATAAATCAGAATGGAATATACCGCGATATATTAAAGATGGTCTAGCTTGGTTGGAGGCGAATGATGTTTCAAAATCCATCGTACCAATACCTCCTGTACCTAATAATATTAATTTTGCAGAAGTAGCTGTAAGCAGGGAGGAAACGAATGACTAAATCTAGCCCAAACAACCCGGCAGAATTAGCTGCAGAAAAGGCACTTGCATCACTATTTAAATGTTTGGAACAAAATAGATCATTTTTACTTGAGGCTGGGGCTGGGGCAGGGAAAACGTATTCCTTAATCGAAGCCATAAAATATTTGATCAAACGACGTGGTGAAACATTCCTTCGAAAGTATCAAAAGATTGCTTGTATTACCTATACTAATGTTGCTTGTGAAGAAATTAATAAAGGCGTGGATGGACACACTTCCGTATTATCATCTACAATTCATGGTTTCTGCTGGTCAATTATAAAAAATTACCAAAAGCAGCTTTGGAATGAACTTACACAATTGCCTAAGTGGGATGAACGATTAAAGGAAGCCAGTGCATACGAGTATAGAAAGATTGAATACGAACTTGGTTATCCTCGAGTAGATAATGATAAAGTTTCACTTGGACATAACGATGTAATAACTCTAACTATTTTACTAATGAAGAATACAAAATTCAGGAGACTTCTAGTATCTCAGTATCCAGTTATATTTATTGATGAATACCAAGATACGAATAAATATCTGGCAGAGTCATTATTAAAATATTTTGTTGATTCCAAAAGCGACTGTATTATCGGATTTTTTGGTGATGGGTGGCAGAAAATCTATAATGAGGGACTTGGAACCGTCAATAATGAAAAATTAAAATTCATAAACAAACAAGCAAACTTTCGTTCTGATAGCGCTATAGTAAACGTTTTGAATCGTTTAAGACCAGAATTAAAACAAGCTGCTAGTGATCCAAACTCTAATGGATTTGTAAGAGTCTTTCACACCAATGATTGGAACGGAGAAAGATTGACTGGAGCACATTGGAATGGAGATTTGCCCTCTGACATAGCTCACAACAGTCTTGTTAAAACAAGAGAGATGCTAATTAAAGAAGGATGGGATTTTGATCCTTCAAAGACTAAAATTCTGATGTTGACAAACAACATACTTGCAAGTGAGCAAGGTTACAGTGGAATTGCAAAAGTATTTCAACAGAGAAATGATGATTATATTAGGAAAGAGAATCATTATATTAATTTTTTCGTAAACACGCTTGAACCACTTTGTTATACATATGAAAAAAAACAATATGGAAATATGTTTCAATTGTTAGACAGACGTACACCTTCGATTCAATCTTTAGCTGATAAGGTAAGTTGGAATAAAGATATGCAAACACTTATAAATCTTCGATCAAACGGGACGATAGGTCAAATTATTGATCATCTCAAGTTATCTGAAAGACCAAGATTATCTGCTAATTTGGAAAAGAAAGAAAAGGAATATTCCGAATGCATTATGGAATCTTCTTTGGAGCTAAATGAGTCACTTGAACGTATTAGGCAATTAAAGAATTTGTCCTATCAAGAAGTCGTAGCATTAACAAATTATATTGAGGACAGGACACCATTCTCGACAAAACATGGCGTCAAAGGAGCTGAGTTTGAGAATGTCCTTGTAGTTATGGGTCGAGGATGGAATCAATATAACTTTGATCAGTTTTTACAATACTGGTCAGATGAAAATAAAATACCAAAAAATAAATTGGAATTTTATGAGAGGAATAGAAACTTATTCTATGTAGCTGTTTCAAGACCTAAAAGTAGACTGTCATTACTCTTTACACAACAACTTTCAAATACTGCAATATCTGTATTGTCAGATTGGTTTGGGAACGAAAATATATGTTCAATCGCTGATGTACTGGATTAATAATTATCAAGTGAAATTATTGCAAGAATGCAATTTTTAATGACAGACTCATAGTTTAATGTTCCATATGTACAAGAAAAATAAAGTTCTAGACTGACGTTGTTGCTTCTACGCGGTTTTCAAATACTAGATTCGACAGCCTATCATAAATAAGTTTTAGACTAATAACGCATGTCCTGCATCGTGCTTAACTGTCCAAAGAAAATAAAGTATTAGACTTGCAAGCCAAATGCAACTTCGCTGGTCAACTGGCACCGCCGCCGGCTAACCGATATCGCTGAACCAGCGCTTCAGGGAAGAACAACCATGAGCACGAACCACAGCTTCGCCATGCATCTGGCCGCCGACGTGACAGTCTATAACTTTATTTTCTTCGGACACTATAATCTAGCAACATATACTTGTAAGTTAAGACATTTAACAAACTGTAGTCCAGTGAAAATAAAGTTTGAGACTGAGGTTCTTGATTTAAGATCTTAATGCAACAGCTGGTCTACAACATGGAGAAGGGCACAACTAAAAAAGGTAGCCTAGAATGAAATCTCCAGGCTACCCTCTGTCTAAAAAAAGTCTTCAAATTCCTCTTCCTGGTTCCTTCCCTGAAGTTCTTCAAATGTCTCTAAAATGTCAAGACAGGCCGAAATAAGTTCGAACCATTTCCAATCAGTATCGAACTCAGTACTAGTGCCATGTACGATGAGATTTCGTTCATGTGAATAATCAATTGATAGGTAGCCTAACCTTTCACCCAACGTCAATTTCCCATGTTGACCTTTAAAAATTGGTGGCCAGTCACGAATGGCTAGTAGCATTGGAAGTGATGTTATTTCCTTTGTTTTTGTATAATGCTCCATCTTTAATTGTTTGTTTATCTTATTGAATGATATGTTGTGCTTATCCGAGATCTGTCGAGCCAAGTCCCAAACGAGACCTTCGTTCTCACGAAGCAGTAACGTTATGGCAGCCCGTTTGAAACCAGCTTCATAAGAATTAATTGCTTCGAGTATAGCTTCAGTATGGATTTCAATGTCTAGTATGGGTTCATAACTGTTTAGGTATTCTTTCAATCCACTCATGAAATTAGGTATGCTTCTGGCCAAAATAGATTTATCATTCGTTTGCGTAAATTCCCTATAGTCGCCAGCGGGTATGTGCTGCATCCAGCGAAACCGTTGCTCTATAATTTTTGGTGAGTACATTCCTGAGGGGGCGAAAATGGGATCGTTGTTAAATAAATCAAATTGGTGGGAGTTATAGCGTGACAACTTCCAAGAGACATGGGATCTAAGCTTATTCTCATCTAATGATTCTTTCACTTTTGTTTTCCACTTTTTAAGGTTCTTCATATTGCTACAAATATATAATTGCTGATAGTAATGTTTTTCTTTCTGAACCAAATCACTGTTCTGTTTGTATACGTAATTGTATTCTTCTAGGAGCTTATTTAAGTATTCTTTACGTACTTGTAGAGACTTACTGAACGTTTTGTAACTAAACTGAAGGATGATATCCCTATATTCAGTGAACGATGTGTTATGGTCTTTTGAAAAGAGAAATGAAAGGAGACTTGAAATATCGACTCGACTTATGTCTTCAGGCAATTTTCTTTTAGCTAAGAAGCGTCTTATTGCTTCATGTATAAACGCCTCAGCGTCATCACCAACGTAGTATACAGATTCAGCGTAATCCTTCAAGGCGAAATGTGGGAGAAACTCCGCATTTCCTAGCAGTGACTTGATGTCCTCTTCTGTTAGACCCTCGATGCAATCTAGAATTCGGAGTTGCTTGTTCCTGTCCTTGGGGAAGTAATTAATCAAGTTTCGCTTATCTTCTTCGTTTGCTTTCCGAATTTTCATGAGCAATGTTCCTTTCGTGCGATGATCTTATAAAGTGTTAGCTATACGGTAGCGGATCTTCTCCGTCATATCTATTTTACTTGATCATAGTTTGTAAGATAACATTATTGCAATTTGAAAAATGAATCAAACAAAAATTGTTCTCGCTAATGATTAATATATTACTCAACTATATATTTCGGAGTAATAGTCAAAATATGAAACAAGCGAAAGATAAAGCTCTTCAGAAAGTGTTCGAAGAAAATAAAGTCTAATACTTTATTTTCTTTGGACACCACACCATATGTATTGATCATTTGAGTGCTGAAAGTACAAGCATTTTCAATGTTTGTGCTTAGTCAAAGTATACACCAAAAAAGGAGCGAGTACGTGCTGTAGACGCTCCTTTTTAGTGAATTCATTTATTATAGATTAATTTATATATTTCAAAAACACGCTGTACTTCCTTTAAGTTTTTACTCTTTAGATCAGCAGTGAAAATTTCAATAATCTCATCTTTGGTCGAAGTTGAGGTGGGCACTAACTCAGAAAAAGCGAAAAATTTCGCTGGTGTCATTTTTAAGCCCACAATTATCTTTTCCAAAGTCTCCAATGATATATTTCGTTCTCCTCGTTCAACTCCGCCGATATATTGACTCTGAAGGTCTGCTTTCTCTCCTAATTCTTCTTGTGTCAGATTTTTAGCTTTTCTGAGTTGCCGAATTCTTTGACCAATTAATTTTGTCAAACTTACCACAATACCACCACCTACTAATTAGCTTAGGAAAGTGGTGGGGAGTCTAACAGACTATCTAACTATAAATTCCATTGTAAAAGAAACTTATAAGTATTATATTGAGTTAAATAAAACTTCATGGAGTTGAGATTATGAATTCGTTGCCTCGTCAATACGTAATTGAAAATGTATTGCAATATAAAATGAGGGGGAAGGTCGCCTACCAAAGTCATATCGCATCTACAACAGCACTAGATCTAACATTCGTTAAACCCTTTGATGATCCATCCGGGAAAGGATATCAGAGACCAGTAGATCCTAAGAGATGTCACGAATTTGCGGTATACCTATCTAAGGGAGAAGATGCTCTGTTTACACCGGTGTTATTAAATGCATGTGGAAACTGGGAGTTCTCATGTTACGACAAACAACGTCCTAATTTTGGCAGGCTTTTATGTAAAGGTAAAGCCTCATTAATGGATGGTCAACACCGTTTGGGAGGTATAAAACGTTATACTCAGGAGACAAATTCAGAAATAAGTATCCCGTTCCTTGCTTTCCACTGTTTGGATGATGATGAAGAAATTAAGTTGTTCGATACGATTAATACAAAAGCAAAAGGTATCGGACCGTCCCTTAGTAAATATTTAAGAAGAGATTCCGATGATTTAAGTTGGGTAGCAACTGAATTACTAATGAGACGAGAGAGCCCATTCTATAATATTGGCAGCATTATTGGAAAGCGAGTTAAAGGTAGACATATCACTCTTCAAAACATTTACAGAACGCTTACTTTTTTCTTTCGAGATGCGGAACTTACTGTCTTATCTAAGGAAGAAAAATTGAACATAGCATTGTTATATTACTCAGCTGTTAAGGAAAGTTTACCTGCTGAATGGTTGGACTATTCTGGGCAAAGATTAACACACATTGTTTGTCTTGATGCTCTGTCAATGGCTGCTGGTAAGATAGTGAATCGTATTTTAATTGAGAATAAACGAAAAGTTGACTATCAAGCTTTATTAAAGAAGGTAAAAAAATTGAAACAAATAGAGTGGTCGACACATGGACCCTTGAGATTTATTAAAGGACTTCCTGGTTCAAGAACATTGGGAGAAGAAATAGTCGAATTAATGATTAATTAAATTAACTTAAAAGAACATAAAGAGGACGAATAGGTATGTCCTCTTTTTTGGCTATATTTACATATCTAATTCTCGGTAAATAAATATTATAATAGTAATGTGTTTTTTTGAAGGAAGTGGATAAGAGTGGTCCGGAGATTCACGCATTATTTTTGCCCATCAGATATAGAAAGTAAATATTCCTTAATAGTTTTTGATGACTGTAAAGAGCCATTCATGCCATTAACAGAATACTATCACTACTTGATTAATCGAGTAAGCGATAGCACTTCACTTGCTTATATTAATGTATTGGAACCATATTTTTTGTGGCTCAAATATAAAAGTCTATATGTTGGAAACCGAGTTTCCTGGGATTGCGAACCAATTGCAATTCAAACAGTAATAAGACAGTATTTGCAAAAAGAGATGGGATGTAAAGTTAGAGATCAAAATAAATTTGAAAAAGTCATCTTAACTAACAAAAGTATAAAAACAGTCAACTTGTTTTTAGCTTCAATTAAAGGATTCTATAAATTTGCGGTTAAATCCAAAATATATATGCATCAGAATCCATTAATTAATCTAGATTGGGAAGATTCAATGCCACAAGTGAAAGGCGAACGTGAAAACCGACCACGAATGCCTAAGCTTGCAGGGACTGAAGAACCATTACAGACCGTTCATAGACGCATCACCGACTCTTATTTCAAAGTAATAAATGATGAATGGGTGCCAGAAATAATTGGTGATCAAGATTTACCCTATCAAATCTATATTGCAGGTGAAAGAATAAAATGGAGTTGCCGTGATGAAGTGATTATTCGCTTTATGTTTGAAACCGGAGCAAGAATATCAGAGATTCTTGGTCTAACATTTGGTGACTATCGTAAACGAACTGATAAACATGAGCTTTCTGCTTTTAATAAAGGCAGTCATAAACGAAGAATTAAATTCCTGAAAATTTCGCCAGAAACTTTAAAACTCCTAATACGTTACATTAATACAGAACGCATTAAATACTCAAAAGAACCACAAAAATTTGATAATGCCTCCGACGAGCAATGTATCTTTATTTCACAAAGAGGAACAGATTATACGTACAATGCTTTTATGCGGGTGTGGACCCGCATTATTTCAGCAGCCAATATAAAACTTAATCCTCATAAGGCAAGACACTGGTTTGTTACTTCAATGCTTAGGGGAATTTATGAAACATCAACTACAGTTGCTGAAATTGAAGAAAAGAAGAAGCAACTCATTGATTATATGAAGTGGAGAGATTCTGAAACCATTAATGTATACGAGCACTATTTCGATGAAGAAAAATTCCGAGATATTCACAGCAACTTGATAGAAAATTACACAAAAAGAGAAACCGTTTATCTAAACAATAAAAAAGTTCAAAGTAATAAAAAAGAAATTAGTTCGAAAAATTCAATAATCGAGACTGATAAAGACAATCAATGGTTGCTTAATCTTTTCGATGGGATGGATGACTAAAGTGAATTTACATGAAAAGAAATGGTATAAGCTTCTATATGGTAGAATTGATGAGCAAATTCTCTGTTTAGCAAATTATGAAGATGAGTATTATTGGGATCAAGTTGACGAAAGAGTATTGAAGTATTTCATGAATAAAGTTGTTGGTAATCCATGGGATAATCATTTAGCTCTTTCTTTGATTTGTGTATACGATCGTCAACTTTCACCAAGTTCGATTTATAATTTAGCATCTACTATAAACGCCCGTTTGGTAGAGCTGTTCTCGGAGTCACAAATTGATGTAATGTCCCAATTTAACTACGGTATTGTAGAGAAATATCTCTCTGGCAAACTTATTAAAAATCACAGCGAACGTCAGCGAGCTATGTTTTTATCAGCTTATAATAGTTTTGTTTTTAATATATCGAAGTGGATCACAACAAAGTTTACGACTCAATTACAAGAAAAACTATTACCTTATGTTTTTCCAAAGTTGCCTTTTGATAATCGTGATTTTTCAGTTAGAACGACAGCCATAGATAACGCAAAACAAATTCGAAAAGATGAGACATCCGCTATAACCCCTCTATTACCCGAAATAAGAGCTGAAGGACATTTCAGGTGGAATCAACTCAAAAGACTAAGAACGGTCTTTCACACGTTATTAGAAGAAGCTAGTACCCTTAATAAATCATTACCAATTGAGTTTAATTATGATGAGTCAGAATTCACTAAGGAAAGATGGTATTTTATAATTTGGGATACGCAATCCTTCGGCGATGAATATAATGTTGGAAGCAAATATGATGACTTTTTCTTAGAATTTGTTAAAGCCGAAAAGCTTGATGGAAGTGGAAAGGGAGATGGACCCTGGTTTTTAGATATTCTAAAATATAGACTAATTGGAGACTGGTCTAATGAATTATTAAATATAGAAAAATCGGAAAAAGAAATGATCGTGAATTACCTGAAACAATGGGGATATGAGGGAGCTGAAGATGGTCAAGGCCCTTTCAAACATCGTAATCCAGGCTTGCTTACTCAAGGCGTCTTTATTACAAGGAACTCAAGAAATCTTAATAAAATATTGATAAACTTGGAGCCGATCTACGCTGCATGTACATTTGCTCGCTTTGCATTAGATATCTTTACATCATCAGGTGCTAGAATGAACGAGTTACTACAAATTAGTTATGATAAAGACTGTTGTGTTGTAACCGAGGATAAAAAAATAACCCCTGCTAAGAAAAATTATATCTTTAGATTAATTCCAAAAGGTAGAGTTGATGTTGAAAATTTTTATATGCCGGAGGAGAATTTTCGATTTATTAATGAGATTATAGGACTTCTAAAGTATTCAAACGGAGAAAAAGGAATTCAAGAAGTTGAGTATCAGTCACAATCAAGAAAACATTTGATGACGAAGAAAAAGTACATTTTTCAGTATCAAGGTAGGCATATAAATGAATTTACTATTAATGCGATTCTACGTTTTTTATTACATGGTATCGTAATTCAAACCAATGAAGGTATTCAAGTCGTAGTAAAGAGCCATTTATTAAGACACGCGTTTGCAACACATGCTGTTCAAACAGAAAAATTGCCTATTGATATTGTAAAAACACTCCTACATCAAAAAGATATTGAGATAACATCATATTATGCAGCGCCAACACAGCAACAAATTACTGAATCAATTGGCTCGTTACATGATAATTGGGCTTCTTACATCGATATACAAAAGGGATTGATTCGAGGACCTGAAGAACTTCGTGAAATTTATGAGGACTATTCTGAAAAAGTAGGAACTCAAGCAAAAGTTGTTGGAGGAATTTGTACAACTGACGCTGTATGCCCTACACGCTTAGCATGTGTAGGATGCGCTGCTAAAGTTCCTAGACCAGAATTTAAAGATGAAATAACAGCATATTTGAAATGGGCAGAAGAAAGCGAAGTAATATTTACAGAAAAAGGACTTCTTTTGGAAGCTAAGAAGATGAAAATATCAAAAAATCGTGCTAAGAATGAGCTTAAGGAAATCGAACTTGTGGAAAGGTATCAAAGAGATGAAATTTACAAACCAAATATCCGCTTTACAAATCGAGGTTAAAGGTCTAAAAAAAAACTATGCTGCAAAGAAGGAACGGACCTTTAAATTGGGTTCTGCAGCAATCGATTCTTTATTAAAAGAGAAAATAAAACCAACCTTCCGAAAAATTGCTGAACGAGCAACTGCAATTGATGAAGAAAAGAGGGGATTTCACCCAAATACGGTTAAAACAAATGAAGATTTATACAGATACTATTTAGAAAAATGTAATAGTAGGGGGAAGAAAGTAAAAACACAAAAAATAAAAATAATTGAAAAAGACTTTAACCATTTAAAATTAGATAGAGATATTGAACGAGTTAAAAGAAGATACCTACAACTATCAAAGATTGAGCTTGTTACGTTACTGCTTAATGCTGAACAATTCATTGCTGAACAAAATCAAACCTGGTTAAAAAATCAATTTAATGCGTTTAAATAAATTGTAGGACCCAATTCGGAAATGTGAGCATTGATGGAGGACATGATTACATACAACGAATAGGGAATCTTATGGACTATGAAGAACTATCAGAATGGACTTCAACAAATTAACTTTTTCTTACGTCCAGCCCTCGTGTGATGGGGGTTGACTTCTTATTGTTTTTATCATCATCAAATAATAAATACAACTTAACCTTCCTTAGATAGTCATAAGTAGTCTGAACAATTTTCTCTCTTCTGGTACTCGTTAGCTAAGCAAATGTCTGTGATCTGTTCCATGAACATTTCTGAAAAGAGTTCATAATGAGCTGTCCACCGGTAATTTCTGTAGGTTTCTATAGGTTACTCGATAATATCCGATGGACAAAAAAACCTCCAATCACAGTCATATGAAGGGATTGGAGGTTCTTAATAATTAAACGGATTCTGTAGGATTAGGTGGCATCCCAAGTGGAATCATAACTAATACCCACAAGCATGAACAAATAAACTAATTTTTTTTTCAAGCTCATCAATATCCTTTAGTTTTTTTACAATTTTATTATCTTCATCCAATAACTCTTCTAACCCACAAAGGTTTAACGAATCTCTAGCAATTTGTGTATAACCGTAGCTTGAATTTGAGCTATCAATGCCTATCGCATCAAAAATAAGTTGTCCATTTCTTCTCATATGTTCAAAAATATCACAAAATGGGCCAGATAGAGTCTGAGATTCTAAAGCCATCATTTCAATTAATACCTGATCCTTCATAACCTTCGAACTAGGTAAATTGTTTATTCGTAATATTTTTTCTGTATCGACCTCAATCTTGTTATCCAAAAAAATACCTTCGCCTGATTCCTGGACATTTACAACCATTAAGTAAAACAAAGTAGAGGGATCATTAGACTTCATCATGCCATTGATTCTATTCGGCGGCAAACTAATCGATTTCGGAATTTTTATATGGGAATAGAATTTATCAGGCATGTTAAGACTTATACTTGAGAGTGCTTTTGTTGCAACAGAAGCACTGAATATATCCCCTAAATTTAACCTGGAAGAAACAATATGTGTTGCTGTAGAATAAGTCAATAATTCAGGTGTATAAATCCAATCATTATACTTCTTTTCCATCAACCTAGAACTTACTAGTCTCTCATCATTGTTTTGAATTAAGCGAATTGCAGCAGTATTTATCTGAATTTCGGATGCCACAGCATTTGCTTCCCAAAGTGCCTCAAGTGAAAGTGGTATTCTGGCTAAGAATTGGTTTTTGAATTTGAAGAGGTTAAAAATTATTGGCCTATCAGGGTCTATTCTACCATTCGAATCGAATCTTAATCCGATTGAGTTCGAAAATGACCAGTTATAACTTTTTGAATCAGTTTCTATGTAATCTTTATTGTATTCTTTATAATATAATTCGTACTTATTTCTATGAAGAGTATCTTTGAGTTTTATTGCATGCCAGTATAGGAATTCATTTCCAGATATTATTGCATCAAATGCATTGTATATTTCAAGCAACATTTTCTGACCATATAGAGTTGCGATGTGATCTATAAAATGCGAAGTTTCATGAGCTATTAGCGCTGCATTATCTAGATTATTCAGGTCAAATGGATTATCAATGGCAGCATTAAAATCTTTTCGAGACATATTTTCAAAAACCATAACTTGGCTTATTGGATGATATGATGCTAAAACACTGAGATTAGGGAAGACATTCTTAAACATAGACATAAAGTTATTCACCTTTTTTATTGTTATTATTTTATCTTCTCAAGTATATTTGATTTCCTTTATACAATCTATACAAAATCTTAAAGTGATGAGGACGAGTATTCAATCCTGTAATCCGTATGTGGAGATTGATAATTAAACTAATTAAGAACACTAAACTAGAATGCCTGCTAGTGAAATGGCACTAATCCCTTTGACAGCAAGCATGGATTCCGCAAATGGAATACGCTCTAAAACGGCAATAATCTCTGTCTCTACTGATTTTAGCTGCAGGCAAGCAAGATCGTACTCTTCGAGAAGTTGTTTCAAGTGAAGTTGGTAGACTTGCGATGCTTGCTTAGAACCTACAGAACGGTTAGCTAGAGAATAAGAGCACGAGCTATTGGTTTACCAGAATGCCGTTTCATAAGTGATTTCCAGCCTTGAATAACGTCTCGAGGCTTTAATTTATACAATACTTCGGGCGTAGGGAAAAGACGAAGTGTGGCCAATGAGCCGGTACACATGATATTTTCGAATACGAAACGCAGCTCAGGGAAAACATCGTCTACCCCGCGATGGATTTGGTTCTTCGCACTAACGAGTCTCCTGACGACAGTCACGGTTTGAGAGAAAGACACGTAGTTCTTCAAAGGCTTCCGGTGTGTTGCGAATGAACGAGTAATGCCGTTTTTAACCATGTCAGCGATGACTAAGGCATCTTTTTTGTCATTCTTGGATGGCATATTGTCGCGGTTCTCTTTATTTTTTTTTTGAGATGATTAACAAGGACGACTTCAAACTGGTGATCCGAGAGCCAGTTGGATAAGTTAAACCAGTAGTGCCCGGTAGGCTCCAAGCCAACAATAGCTGATGTTAAAGCGTAAAAGGATTGTATCGATTGGATCCACTTTAGAAGGATTTGAAAACCTTCTTCATCGTTCGAGAAGGAAAGGGGGTTACCGACCACAATTCTTCGAAAGTTAACCGCACGTGCGACATGCGTTTGCTGGGCGATGTCGATTCATACGACCAGATGCTGGGCGGTAATTTTTTCAATGAGTTGATTTTATCTCGCTTGCGATTTAAACTTCATAGTAGAGCGTCCTCCTGGATGATGGAATTTTTAGGGCTATGACCCGTTGCGTACTTCCATCGTACCGAGGCGCTTTTTTTTTTGCATAGCTGGAAATTAACGCTCTAGAGGAATCCTAATTGGCAGGATAGTGAAATGGTCATACGGAATTAATATACAACTGGTCGGATTTAATATTGGCTTGACACTAACAGAGACAGACTTATAGGAGGTAATTATTTGTTTGAAAATATCGACTTTTCACCAGGTGTAATATTTTATGATGTAACAAATGATGATACTTGTTTAAAGGAGGAAGACATATTTCAAGTTCGTTATGAGAACTTGCCCGATAGGCTGGTAATCGACTTGGGTTGGTATAGAACAAACTATGCCATCAAGGTGATTAAGAACATGGATTGGACGGAACCATTGCTTGTTAAGAAGTGTACGGAAGTATCAGACCTTGAATATATAATGAATGAATGTGCTCTTTTTGTATGAAAACTTTCAAGAAACTCGCTAAGTTAACGGAAACGTTAGGTCAATAAAACAGCGTCAATCTAGGATTTTACTTTATTTTCTCGTCCACGGCTGACACTGTTTTTATAGGTGGGACCAGTCTAATACTTTTTTACGAGATCTGACGGTTTTATAATTCGGAAAGTCGCATAGGACCAACATATCCAATCTAATACTTTATTTTCTTTCTACATGAGGAATTCAATCATTTTCAGTATAAGCACACGATGAATAGCTCGGTTGGTGCCTCTCTCGAGCCAAGTGAACAATGGGTAATAAACGTGGCGAAGATGGAAATAGTTAAGCTGCGAAATATTGAAGACTAAAGTATCTGCATGGATAGGGTGAATTATAAATTAGGGGAGAATATGGTATGAATAATTATGGACTTATTGTTGCTACAAAATTACGTACTTTACCAGCACTAGAAAGTTTTTATATGCATTATGAAGATAATGAAACAGAAAATGTTGAAGGTGGTTATGATACTAAATTTAATCGATTGTTTTGGATTAATCACAAAGAATTAAACAAATTCATTGGAAATATGGGGGAAAGTCATTTTTTTTCATTGCATAGAGTTTTTTTAAGTTACTACGAATCATTAGGTAAATTAAATCAATTTTGGTTGCATCAGATCCCTAGAGAAATAACAATGAAACAAGAAAAATTAATACTAAATGACATAGAAGAAGCGCTGAAAACAAGTGGGATCGAGATATATGATTCTATAGCTTTAAGATATGCAAACTATATATGTAATAATGGAGAAATAAAATATATGGAAAAAAATCCGTTTCAAGAATATTTATGGTCAATACAAATGAACGAATTTCTCAATGTTTATAATATATCATCCTTTGAAAAGGTTCATTTAGGTGGAAAAGTGGACTTGCTTAATTCGAGTTATTTATTTAAAGGTGCCATAGTAAAAAAAGAAATCAGCTCAGTATTATATGAGTGGGCTAATATAAGTAGTTTTCATCAATCTGATTTTATAAAAAGGATAAGCAATATCTTAGAAATAATAATGAAAGATGTTGGAAGAAATAGAGTTGAATATGACAGAAAGACCAGTTTGCCAAAAACAAACCAACTAGTTTATTCGATGATAGATGAAATTGATTCAAAAAAATGGAGAAAGTACTTTTTTGGTATATTCAATGCTTCAGATTTATTCGGTACATATTCTCGTCACGGTAGTTATGAAATTAAAAGTATTAGTGGTCTAAATACTACTGTAGGAGAGATTTCTATTAAAGGGGCAATTGACGACTGGATGAAAAATAGCTTATTGCCTACTGAAAAACAGTTTATAAAAATATTCGAATTTTGGTATTTCACCACATCGTATTTAATAATAAATTGGTTGAGACTCCCACATTTTGTTCAAGCTGAAGAATCTCAGATATAGGATCAATATGGTCTGTATTAAGTAGAGGTTTACCGTTTGGTCTTAGAATGACTGTGATTCATAAAATGTTGTGCGTTAAAATTATATTCTATCGATAGTAACAGAGAAGGGACCCTCTCGGTTAGCCGCCATTGGGTCCCTTCAATGTAATTTTTGGAGAGGATTACCTGTAATAAAGGAGATCGACAATAAAGGAGCATGGATATTCGAAGGTACAGATAGAGATTCCTATCAATGTTTGAATCAAATGGCAGATACAATCATATTCCTTGATACTCCATTGTGGAAGCGAAGGATCAGAATCTTAGTCAATGTTCCTTTTTTTGAATTTAGGGCATCTAATGATTTTCGCTGCTCTAGCTTAAAGGCATTTTAAAAAGGTTCATATCCACTGAAGTGAACAAATAGTTAATACGCAATATGATGACAGAGTATCAATGATATGAATGCTGATATTACCGTTAAGACTAATTCGATGATCGGAAGAGTGTAGTTATTTTTATCTTTGATTTAGAAATAATCATACATTGACAACGTATAAAGAAAAACAGATTACAAGAGAGATATTTGAGACTTACAGACATATGTATAAAATACGAGTTTTGTGAAGAAGTGTAGCGATTCATCGTAAAAGGTTAACGTCATCTTATTTTATAATCACTAATTTAACAATTGCTAACTTCATCTCATCAATCTGTTTCATTTGCTGCTTCTCGCATTTCGTTAGCATTAATCTGATACATCTTTAATTTCTAGATTGTATTTTGTTTCAAATAAATAACGTATTTGCAGTTGATATTCCTCGAACCATTTTTTCTTATAATTTCAGGTGTTTACAGTTCGTATCTATAAAAACAAAAACCAGCGTCAATTTTATTTGACGATGATTTTTGCTTTAACTCTGTACTTTATTTAAATTGTTAACCATATTAAGCATTATCGACTAATCATACAGAAATCATTCATTTACATGGTTCATGCTAACAAATGGGATATTTTTGAAAAACGATGATTTATTAACGCTTTGGAGTTTTTACCGATCTTCCAAATAATCATTGCTATCCAATATGCTGCAGTTCATCCGATTTAGCCGTTGTGATTTAAAAAAAATTCAAATTTCCATTTTCGAAATTAAAAAATAGTCGGCACCATTCCCCCATCCATACGGATTGGAGAACCTTTAAAAGCGGATGAATAAGGACTGCATACAAATGCAGCTAGTCTACCTATTTCAATAGGTTTGATAAATCGCTGTATTTCCGATTGTGGCAGGTTTGTAGTCATAAAATCTTTCTCTTTTTCTGAAAAAGTCATATCTTCATTAGGATATATCCCCTCAATTATTTGTTGCACTTTTTCAGAGAGTGTTGGCCCAGGCATGATCGTATTGATTGTAACTTCCCTTCCAATTGTTAATTTAGACAAGCTTTTTGACAATGATAATAGCATAGATTTTGTCATACCATATTGAGGCATTTGCCCTGAAGGCATGATGGCTTCTTCGCTTGCAATAAAGATAATGCGGCCATAATCATTTTTCAACATGTTGGGTAAATAAAATTTAGATAATCCATTAGCAGCGAGAACATTTGTACGGAAGTATTTTTCCCATATCTCATCGTCAACGTCCTCATATTTCATAATTTCATAAATACCCATGTTGTTAACTAAAATATCAACTTCGGGGTATTTCTCGAACAATGCTTCTCTTTGCCCAATATTCACAAGATCGGCTGTAGCATTTTGAGGAGAAGTAGCCGGGAAATCTAGCTTGATTTCATTTACAATTCGTTCTACCTCTTCATCATTCCGTCCATTAATCAGTACATTGACACCTTCTTTAGCAAGTTCAATGGCAATTGCTTTGCCTATCCCTTTCGTTGATCCTGTAACTAAAGCTGTTTTATTGTTTAATCCCATATCCATCAATTATTTCTCCTTCTAAAATCTTTTTTTGCCTCGGGTAGTGTTTATAATACCTCGTTTGGTTTGTTCGGTAACTAGCCCATTGCGCCAACGTTCTTTCTTAACACGCCAAATGATAAAACACACAGTTAAGACCAGTTCTCTATATCATTGGTTAGGCTCATAATTCTATTAATGAATAGTCGGTATTTCTATGCGTCCATCTGATATCGAGTTTGTACCTACATGTTCGGTACGCCAATTTGAAGGAGTATCGCCTTCCCATAGGCGGAAGGCTCGGTAGAACGAGTTCTGGTCTTCATATCCTATCAAGAACGCAACTTCCTTAATATCAAGTGAGGGATCTGCCAAGTACTCTCGTGCCTGTTCATGTCTAGCTTGCGAAAGCAGTTGCTTGAAGCTCGTCTTCTCGTCAGTAAGCCGGCGCTGCAGGGTGCGATCACTCATACCAAGCTCCTTTGCAACAGCCTGAATGTCAGGTCGCCCTCCAGTAAGGCTGCGTTTCATGATCCATTTAACCATTTCAGTAATGGAGCGGCTTCGCTGCTGTTCGTCAAAAGATCGATCCAATATGGGGGTCAGAATCTCAAGCAGCTCTTCGTTGTATGATACAAAGGGGCGGCCCAGATCACTTCGCTGCAGTGTCAACCGGTTATATTTTGCTCCAATCCGTACAGGACAGCTAAAGTAAGCTTCAAGGGCTTGTACATCTCCCATATCGTGCGAAAATTCGACCAACCGCGCCGTCAAATGCTGACCTGTACCGCGGCGCCCAAGCTCCAGAAGAAAAGCCAGCGTGATACCAACCAGCAATGGCGGACAGGGCTGCTCGGTATCCAACCAATCCAACTCGATCGTACAGTGCTCGCCTTCCTCGGCGATACGTAAGCTTTCGGGCGGACACAATTGTTTGTACCGAGCCATTCGGTTTAAAGCGTCGCGGTAGTCACGAGCGTGGTAAGTCGCTAAGACGGTCGGCGGGTATTTCGCGGTTTCAAAGACGGTCGCAAGCTCAACGATTCCTTTGGCAGTGTCACCAATGAGATCGGAATAAGCCTGCCAGATCGCCAAATATTGGGCTATGGTGACTACTGGCTCAGTAATTATGGTGAGCGGAAGTCGTGATTTGCGAGCTACGTCGTGCGCGGCAATCCCTAATTGGCGTAGTCCTTCCCAAAATCCTGGAGGGAATTTAATACGGTCGGTTGTTTGAGACTTCATAGCTACGGGCCTCCTTTAGCTTCTTATTTATTCGTTTTGGTTTTAGTTATGGTTGTGGTTGGGTGTCCTGCCTGGTTGGCGGAACAACTTTAATCGTATCTCCCAAATGTCAATTTGTAACTAGCAGAAAGTGACAACTCACTTGCCAACTACGCCAAATCTTAAGTGCAGATCATTTGATTTTGAGCAAACACAATAAAAACCAAGGTTGCATGGGGACTGACCCCATAACGTGAGACGAATCAGGTGTACCAAGAAGCAGTAAAAGGAAAAGGCATTACCATGAGCGTGTCCGCAAGGGAAAGCTCGCTGATAATGCCCTATCGAATCGTTTCATTCCACACTAAAGTCTGAAACGTTCTACCTCGAAGGTCTAACTTATACAACGACGGCAATCGCTGAACAGACCGTTCGAGACTACATTTATTACGATAACTTAACTCGCATTCAAACGAAACAAAATATCAAGTCGTTGGAATTAGATTTGAAGAGTTGCGATAACCGGATAATGATCCGATGGGTATCTTCCTTCGTATTTGCTCTTGTCCACATGGGCAGACAAGATCTGGATTTGCGGCGCTGCAAAGATGTAATCGATCGGTTCTCCTTCATCGCCACCTTCAAATCCGTGATAGGTACACCCGGGCTTCGTCTCCTTATGCGAAGAGTATGTATGATGCAGCCCAGCCTGATTGAGAATTTCAACCGTCCTGCTTTCCGGCTCGCAGTTGAAATCTCCGGTTAGGATCGCAGCTGTCCCCGTAACTGCATCCATTCTGTCCCTGATGAGCATGGCCCCCCGATTCCTTGCTTCCTCGCTAATGTGATCAAGATGGGTGTTGAAAATTAGACACTCTTCCCCATCCGTATGCTGAAACTTCACCCATGTGCATATTCGCGGACAGCCCGTATTCCAGCTCTTGAAACCAAGCTGCTCTGGACGCTCAGAGAGACCAAAGGTACCGCTCTCAACTGGTTTAAGCATGCTTTTTTTATAAAAAATCGCACAGAATTCACCTTGCTCGCCACCTTCCCTGCCTTCGCCTGTCCATTCATAATCTGGAAGCAGCGGTGCGAGGCTCTGAAGCATAGGCAAGCTTCCTTCTTGTGTACATATGACGGCTGCTTCTGATGATAAAATGGCTTTGGCTGCCGCTTCTATCCGATTTGGCCAAGCATTTTCCCCGTCCTCTGCGACATGAATGCGTAAATTAAAAGACATGACTGCTATTTCCATAATGGTTCCCTCCAGAGTCAGATATAAGATAAGCATATGGCGACTCTAATGGATAATCAAGCCCTTAACTCTTCTGGTCCGATCATCGAAAGGAAACGGTTAACCGAACATCATGACTGACAAAAGTTTAAGCGCTTTAATTTTTGTTGACATCCATCTTTTGTCATCCTACAATACAGAAGTGACGGTCATTCTCTTTACAAGATGTAAACAAAAAGCTTCTATTATCGAAGAAAGGTCGTGTTGGAAGATGAAAAAAGGCAATCTTATGAAATCGCATTCATTTTTTAATCTCAGGTCTGCTATGTCGATTGCGCTGTCCCTTGTTTTGATGCTCGCTTTAATACCTACCGGATTTGCTGAAGAAGGCTCAACTGCTGCGCAGACGCCGCAAAAGCCGTTTCCGCAGCAAATGGCTTACACAAAAGGCACAATAAAACCTAACCATGTAACCCAGAACCAAATGAATAAGGAGGTTGTACTGCTCTATAAGGAATGGAAGAAAAAATATGTAAAAGCTAATCCGTATGACGCTGGCCAATATTATGTCTGGTATAACGATGGTGGCTGGAATGACGACGCGGTAACCGTATCGGAAGCCCATGGCTATGGCATGCTGATTACAGCCATTATGGCAGGTGTTGATCCGGATGCCAAAAAACTGTTCGATGGCATGTATCGCTATTTCCGCGCTCATCCAAGTCAATTGAATCCCGATCTAATGGCTTGGCAGCAAGCTGATCGTGACGGTGCGATCATCGACGTTAATGGAGCTGATTCGGCGATTGATGGCGATATGGATATCGCCTACTCTCTGCTGCTCGCCGATAAACAATGGGGCAGCGCAGGCGCGATTAACTATCGTGCCGAGGGGATTAAAGTGATAAACGCCATTATGGACAACGAGGTTCACCCAGAAGATTATCACCTCCAATTGGGAGATTGGGTTAAAAACTCGGATAGCGAGCCTAGCTTCAAGCCCTCCACTCGCCCATCGGATTTCATGCTTCAGCATATGAAGGAATATGGCAAAGCAACCGGAGATGCCCGCTGGGATAAAGTGCTCAATACTACTTACGGCATTATGAAAGACGTGCATGCGAACTATAGCCCCGGCACAGGACTTCTTCCCGATTTCCTCTACAAGGATGCTGCCGACGGCAAATACAAGCCCGTCAATGAATTCAAATGGAAGACGGAAAGCGGTCATTTTTTGGAATCGGAATTTGACGGCGCCTACAACTATAACTCTTGCCGCACGCCTTGGCGGATTACGACGGACTACCTCCTTACCGGCGACAAAAGAGCGTATGACCAATTATCCGTTCTGAACAAATTCGTGCAGGACAAGCATGATTCACCAGACCAAATATGGTCGGGCTACTCGCTCGATGGCAAGACTAAGCTAAGCGAATGGGACGGCGGATTGGACTTCACTGCACCATTGATGGTCAGTGCGATGATCGATTCCGCGAATCAGGAATGGCTGAATGATCTGTGGGATTATCACACCGATGCGGTCAATCCGACCGCAGTTGAATGGAGATATTATTATGGCAACTCCATCCGCCTGCTCAGCATGATCGTGGTTTCCGGTAATTGGTGGTCGCCAACAGGCATCGCCGCTACAGATATTTCCGGTCACTGGGCTGAGAATGACATTATTACCTCTTTATCCGAAGGCATTGTAAGCGGATTTCCGAATGGTGCTTTTAAACCTGATTCAGCCGTGAAACGTGCTGAGCTTGCTGTCATGACTGCAAGCGCGCTGAAGCTATCCGGCGAGGGTGCTCCACTCCCTTTTAATGACAATGAAGCCATCGTTCCATGGGCCAAGCAATCGGTTGGCAGGCTCGTCCAAGCTGATCTCTTAAAAGGCTGGGTGAAAGAAGACTTCCTCCCTTCTGCTGAAGTTACGCGTTCTGAAGCAGCAGTATTGCTAGCAGCAGCTTTGAAGCTGCCGCTTGAAGAACAAGCAACGAGCACCGGCTTCTCCGACGATGCTTCTATCCCAGATTCGGCGAAGCCATCTATCAAAGCATTAGGTACCGCAGGCGTTAATTGGTTTAAAGTACAGGATGCACCCTTCCAGCCTAATGCAAGTTTAACGAGAGCGGAAGCCGTCACGATTTTGCGTAGTTTATCGGTTAAGTAATTCTATTGCTGCTTCCTAAGTACTGCATACTGCCAACTTGCCACAAAATGTGGTATGGTAGAAGAATATGCAGTTATGTTCCAAGGAGCGAAGCGATGATGAAAGTTAGTATTTTTGACGTAGCACGAAAATCTGGATTATCAGTCGTTACCGTCTCAAGAGTGATCAATAACGCGGATACGGTACGTGAAAAAAATCGTAACAAGGTGCTGCAAGCGATGAAAGAGCTGGACTATCATCCAAATGCTGCCGCCAGAAGTCTTGCTAGAGGGAAAACCGGTGTTATCGGCATTATCATCATCACGCTGAATGACTCCTTTCTTGATGCGGTAGTGAAAGAAATCAACGATAAGTTAGAGGCTCACCATTATCTACTAGCCTTGTTTATATCCAAAGAAGACGAAACGGATCTTCATAGCGCTATTTTTCAAGAGGATCGGGTTGATGGCATGTTTATTCTCTCGCCTATTCATGAGGAACGGTATGTTGAGGAACTCACGAGAAAAAACATTCCGTTTGTCATGATTGATAATCAACAGGAAAATTCGACCGTCCCTTCCGTTCAAGTTGATAATTTCCGAGGCGGCTATGAGGCAACTAAACATCTAATCGATCTGGGGCATACAGATATCGTACACATAAGCGGCCCCCCACACTTTCTGAGCAGTAAGGAGCGCATTCGCGGCTACTTAACGGCAATGGAAGAAGCTGGACTTGCTTCCCGCATTGAGCAAGGCAATTTTGATATTAATTCCGGCTACGAGATAGCCGAACGCTGGATCAAAACAACCTCTCTGCCTACTGCTGTGTTCGTTGCAGATGACTTAATCGCATTCGGGGTAATGGATGCCCTTAAGAATAAGGGTTTCCGTATTCCTCAGGATCTTTCCGTCATCGGGTTTGATGATCAGCTCTTCGCTGACCAGTTCCGTCCGGCGCTCACGACCGTTCGACAACCAGTCGAGCTTATTGGAAGCCATGCGATTGAACTGCTGCTTAAACGAATGGAAAACATTCATGCTCCCGTCTCTCAGGAGCCTCTGAAGCTGCAGCCGGAGCTCATTATTCGGCAGTCAACCTGCCCGCCAGATTCCCGTAGATAAAGCTAAAACAGCCAAAGAAGGAGATGCGCCATGCACCTCCTTCTTTGGCTGTTTTTATGGTCTTATTTGCCCCTAAAGCACGAACTCCATTAAGTCTCTGCCCATCGTAATTTTGTTCGGATAAATATCGCTCATCCCCGCTGTATATGCCGCTTCCGCTTCTTCCGTAGCGGCAGGCGCTGGAATATGATGCGTTAAGACGAGATGGGGTACGCCCGCGCGTCTTGCTATTTCTGCGACCTGCAGCGTAGTCGAATGATATTTGGCGGGATTGGATAATGACTGCGCTTGCTCTGGAAATCTAGCGATCAGCTCATCCAGCCATTTCTTATTATATGATTCATGGATAAGCAGATCAGCGCCTTGGCTGTATTTGATCATGTTGGCTACGGGCACCGTATCCCCGGAGATAACGACCGATTTGCCATTATACTCGACCTTGTAAGCAAGGGCTGGATAAACAGGTCTATGATCAACCTCGAAGGCTGTAATCTTAATGCCATCGGATTCATACACGACTCCTTCATTGTTCTCGAAATAATTAATCTTCGCGCCTTCATTTGCGGATAAGTTATAATTCACCCTAAGATTGGCATCAAAATCAAACGAATCTCTCATTTTCCCGATAATTTCCTTTGTCGTCGTTGGGCCATAGACGTTCATCGGCACTGAACGTCCTTCAAAGACGCGATCCGGAATGACATGTGTCCGCCAGCTTGAAATAAATACGTCAAAAAAACCTGAATTGTGATCGCTATGATGGTGCGTGAACAACACATCCGATATCCGCTGCGGCATGACACCTGCTTTTATGAGCTGATCTACCGTAGCACCGCCGCAATCTATCAGAAATGCTTTGCTGCCAACAAGGACGACGATTCCTGATTTGGCCCTTCCGCTAAACGCACGCGGCGTGCCTGTTCCTAATAAAATAACCTTTAAATGCTCATGAAAATCCGAAACTAGCTTATCTTGCGTTTGTATTAGCACACAGATGTCCTCCAAACTATTTATTTTCTTTATTTACTTCATCCAGCAGCGATAAATCGATAAACTCACTTAAATCAAGCCCATCTTCCTTGATCCCTTTTATATATCCAGCATCGAAAGAAACTTTTGCCATCGTTTTAATAACAGCAAGATCAACCGCTTGCGTTAAATTCAAATGGTCCAACGCCGCTTTGATCAGCTCTGTGTCCATCCCTTTGCCGCTAAGCTCTTTCAGTTCATCGCTAATTAACGAGTACGCTTCGGTGGGATGATCTTGAATGAAGTTGATCCCTTCCAGATTGGCGTTTATCGCTTTTTTAGCCAGTTCGCGATGCTCCTTAAGGAACTTATCGCTCGCCATCAGTATCGTAAGCGGATAATTACCGTCATTGGGTGGAATTTTGTCCCAATCAACGAGCACAACGCCACTGCCCTCTTCAACCATTTGGGTTCCCCATGGCTCAGGAATTAACGTTGCATCAATTTCCTTTTGCCGCATCGCAACGAGTGTATCTGCCGGATTCCGTGTAATGAGTTGAACGCCGGAAGTGTTAGTCGTGACCTGCAAGCCTGCTTGCTGCAGCAGCAAGCGGAGAGAAATCTCATTGGTGCTTCCTTTGGTTGGAATGGATACCGTTTTGCCTTTTAGATCGCTAACCGAATGGATTCCGGCCTCTTTGCCTGCAATTAAGACGGCGCCGCCGTTGTTGGAACCGGATATGACCCGAATGTTCTTGCTCTTCAAATATTGATTGATAGCCGGTCCTGGTCCGACGTAACCTAAATCGATCTGGTTTGTCGCAAGCGCCGTTGAGAAGTCCGAGCCGTTGTCGAAGGCTGTCACTTCAATCGTAACGTTTGGCCCGAAGCCATCCTGCAAATAACCTTTCTTAAAGGCGATGAAGCCTGGAGCGTGAGTGACATTTTTTAATAAGCCGATCTTAACTGTTACCTTCTCCTCTGCCTGAGCAGACTTGCTGTCCGAGCCGCATGCGGAAAGAACACCTGTGAGAACAAGCAGCAAACTTACTATTGCGATCATTCTTTTCATCGTTTTGCCTCCAATAGAAATTAAAATGGTTGCGGATCTACTTCTTCGCTGCATGCAAGCCGAAGCGCACTAAAATTTGATCTTCGAGCCGTTTAAAGCAGAGATGGTCGGAAAGCGTTCCGATGACCGCGATAATAATGACTACGCAGAGGATGGTCGCCGTATCGCCGATATCCCGGCTATCTTGAAGCGTCTGACCAAGTCCGGCACCCTTGGCAATGAGCTCGCCTGCAGTAAGCGCCCGCCATGCGAAAGCCCACGCAACTCGTACGCCCGTTATTAATTGCGGGAAGGCAGCCGGAAGCATAACTTGAAAAAAGAGCCGAAACCCGCTGCCTGCTCCCATCATTTTTGCCGCACGCAAATGAATGGTTGAAATTTGTTTAATCCCCGTCCGGCTCGCCATGGACATCGTCCAGGTAGCACCAATCGTCGTAATGAAAATGACAGAGGTATCATTAAGACCGAACCATATGATGGCAAATGGCAGCCATGCAATGCTCGGAACGGTCTGAAGCGCTACGACTAAGAAACCAAAGGTCTCATCAAAAAATCGATAGCGAGCAAATAAAAACCCGAGTGTCGTTCCAATAACGATAGATATCGCAAAGGAAATCAATAGCCGGCGCAGGCTTGCAATGATGGCTTCAAGCATGTGGCCTTCCGTGAACCCATAAAAAAAGGCTTGCAGCGTCTGGATCGGGGAAGGGAATTTCCAGCCCCAATCAAAGATTCTATATCCCAATTCCCAAATTACGATCAGGAGAACTAGAAACAGTGTTCTTCTTAATGCGGTATTCATTGCCGAGCTCCTCTCTTACGACCTTATCGAGCTCGTCCGTGAGCGCCTCCATTATTTTGTTCTCATAATGATGAATTAATGGATCTGCATGATCATGCGGCCTTGCCGCCTTTATCGCAAATTGCTGCTTCACTCTGCCAGGCTGCGTCGACATCACGAGCACGCGATCGGACAAAATGACCGCTTCACGAATGTTATGGGTGATGAATAGAATCGTTTTGCGAGTTTTAAGCCAAATATGTTCCAGATCCTTCTGCAAAATATATCTGGTTTGTTCGTCTAAGGCAGCAAACGGCTCATCCATCAATAAAATATCAGGTTCCATGACGAGTGCTCTGGCAATCGCCACGCGCTGCTTCATTCCGCCTGAGAGCTCATGGGGGTAACGATCAATAAATTTGCTTAAATGAACCGATTTGATTTGCTCGAAGGAGCGCTCATAACGTTCCTTTTTTGATACGCCCTGCTGCTTTAACCCAAAAGCGACATTGTCGATAACGCTTAACCAAGGAAATAAACCATGCTCTTGAAACACGACGACGCGGTCGGAGCCCGGTTCTTTTATTGGCTCTCCATTTACGGTAATAGATCCTTCATACGATGACTCAAATCCGGCTATGAGATTTAAGAGTGTAGATTTGCCGCAGCCCGAAGGACCGACGATCGAAACAAATTCACCCTGTTTGACATGGAACGATGCACCGTCTAGCACGGTATAGGTTGTTCCTTTTTTCTGTGCGAACACTTTACTCACATCTACAACATCGATCATGCTTGGTCTCTCCCTACTCGGCTGCTTCCTCTTAGATGCTTGACAAGAAGCGGCTCGGATTAATCATAATTATTTTTTTCTTTGTATACGCAATTAGCTCTTTCTCGCGCCACTTGTTCAACAATTCCGTGACGGTTTGCCTGCTGCAGCCAATCACATACGAGATTTCCTCGTGGCTTAGCTGAAGCTGCACTTCAAGCACGCCATCCTTTTGCTTGCCCATCTGGACGAGAAACCACGCTAGCCGCCACGCAACCGGACGGCTGATCAACGTTTCAACCATATCCTGCGTCTGCAGCAGCCTGCGTGCTGTTATTACAGCCAATGAATAAGCAAACCTTGCATCGTCCTTGGCTAATTCAAGATACTGCCTTGATTCAAGCACAATTAATTGGCTATCCGTCAAGCATTTGGCGTAACGTCTGCGCTGAAGATTGGCAAGAATCTCTGCATTGCCGAACACTTCGCCCGGGTAGCGCAGAAATAAAGTGATCCCTTGACCCTCTTGGGAGGATTGGGAAATTTTAATGAGCCCTGATTCCACATAATGCGCTGCAAGAGGAGACTCATTCTCCTGAAAAACAAATTCATTTTTTCTACATTTCTTCGTGACCCCATATTTGCGAAAAACGCCAAGGATGACCTCGTTATGACGATCCATTTCTTGCAAATCGGTCTGCTCCTGTAATTCATCCATTGCCTCAACCACCTCTAGTTCGATCATTCCTGCTGCAATTAATCCGACTATTCGGATGCGTTATATGAAGAGTACCATATTTTCAGGCGCTAAAATGTCGGATAGCTGACAAAAATGACTTTCATGGACATTTTTTTATTTCCATCGCTATAAACAGCAAAAAACCTCGCTTTTAACAAAGCGAGGTTAACTGTCATGATTAGATGCGATTATACATGAGGATCGGCTTGAGAGATGCCTACGAGCACGCCGGCAGGATCAGTAAAATAAGCAAGATAACCCATTCCGGGCATACTCATTTTGGGAACGACTACGGTTCCGCCATTTGAAGTTACAGCCGTTAAATAGTCATCAATGGAGGAAACCTCAATCGAATTCACCGTTCTCGTTGAGCCGTCAGGGGATTTCATCAATCCGCCGTCAATGCCCGGTTCATCGCTATTGCCTGTTTTAATAAACCAATAATCCTGTGGACCTGGAAATTTCATAAACTCCCATTGGAACGTATTCGTATAAAACGCGATTGCTTGCTCGGGATCAGCAACTTGAATTTCAAAACGCAGCATTCTGCTCATCGGTACTCCTCCTTATACTGTAACATGACTATTATACCGAACGTATGTTTCTATTTCAACGATTGTTCCTCTTTGGTGTCTGTATGCTCTAACCATATATCTTTAAAATCAATCCAGCCTAAGGAGTTGACGCCTACCCCTTTAATGTTGGGGTTGTAAAACGTATTCAGCTTCTTATGAAGCAAAAAGAGGACATGCGTTTCATCCTTCAGCTTTTTCTCGATTTCAAACAGCTGACCCCATCGATCCTCTGCCCGCTCGCAGGCGAGCGCAAGGTCGATTTGTTCTTTCACCCAGCCTAGCAGGAGCGGGTCTAGATGTTCACGCAGAAAGCTGCCGGTCTGTTCATATAGCTCGATTAAGCATACCTCATCCTCAGCAAATACGACGCAATAAAGCAAACAATCGGCGTTATCAAGTACATTCGCGTCTCGTATGCTCATCCAAGTCTCAATTTGGACGATCACTTCAATCCCGAATGCGGACAAATGGCGCTGCAGCCAAATAGCATCCTGTTCATGAATGCCGTAGGTGCTTATCCGAATCGCCTCTCCATCATAACCCGATTGCTTGAGCAGCTCTGCCGCTTCCTCAAATTCGCATCGGTCCGTCCATTCGTTGGAAGAGGCATTTGGATAGAACCCCCGAGCAGGATACATGCGATCCTCTCCAAGCTCCGTTATCATACGGGACCGATCAACGAGAAGATCAATGGCTTTGCGGAATGCAGCAGATCGCTGCGGTCCCTCTTTGCCCAAATTCCATGTGAGCAAGCTGCATCCGTTGCAGATCGATTCGATTTTTTTCCAGCCTTGCTCCGGCTGTATATCTCTTAGGTCGTGATCAACGAGCAGCTGTTCCCAGCTCTTCGTATAGACGACCGTATCCTCTGGCATGATGACAATGACGACGCCGTCCAAATGAGCTCTGCCTTGAAAATAACCAGCGTTCGCCTGCATCGTGAACCGGTCTGCTGTCCAATCCACGAACCGGAATGGCCCTGTGCCAACCGGATGCGTCCAAAATAATTCATCCTGCTCCACCAGGTCATGAGGCACGATCGATAAACCCGGCGAGCATAGAAATCTTGGGAATAGCCAGTTCGGATTAGCTAGCTTTATTCTGACCGTTCGTTGTCCAATCGCTTCAACCTTTACGATGGAGCGTACGAACCAGCCCGACGCGCTGCTGCCGTCTAAACGATTGAGCGTATAGACGACATCCTCGGCCATCAGCTCCCTGCCGTGATGGAACAAAACTCCCTTGCGGAGATGAAAGGTCCATTCCCTGCCCGTTCCGTCATGCTCCCATGCATGAGCTAATGCCGGAACGATTTTGCCTGCCGCACGATCGTATTGAACGAGGCAGTCGAACAGCTGCTTAATCATATGTGCGCTGAACGCATAATAAAGATCCTTTGGGTCAAGTGTCAAAATAGGCCTGTGAACGGGAAGCCGAAGTATGTCGGATTCCTTGTCGTTAAGCTGCATCGTCCGATATCCGAAATGACCGTTGAGCCATTCTGCGAATACGCTTCTTGCCGCCGTCTCTTCCCCGTAGCAATCTATAAGCTCAAACGCATGCTTATACTCGCCTTTCATGGCAAGCTGCTCCGCAAGCTCAAGCAGTTTCTTCTCTTTGGCATGCAAAAAGGTAATTTGCGAGCGGTTGCCGCGCCCTCGCCCTGCCATCCACTCGATGTAACCCTCATCTTCAAGCTTCCGAAGGATGAGCTTCACATTGCGGGAGGAACAGTAAAGAGCATCCGCCAGCTGCTCTAATGATACCTCAACTGCTTTGCCTGCTCCGTCCGCACTTGCAAACTTCGTATATAACAACAAATAACGTTCATTCGTCAGCAAAAAAGCATCCTCCTTTACGACAATTCGGACGGTTTAAAATAAAAGGGGAAATATATGAAAATGATTATACTCTTTTTATCCCCTTTTAGCGACCGCATAATAAAGAGACCAACATTATACAAAAAAGGACGTTTATCGTTCTAAGGAGGAAATGGAGTATGAGTCTTAACCATTATATCGCTGAGCAATTATGGAAAGATCAAGAGCAGGAATGGGAGCGCCGAGTGCGCCGAGGGGAATTTATCGAATACGGTTTGCCGAAAGCATCCTTTTTCAAAAAATGGTTTTCAAGCCGCAAGGTTAAAGTAAGCCGTCTATCTGAAAATCAAAATTCGCCAAACTGCAGCCATGCCGAAACGATGGAAAAATAGATGAAGCACGCGACTAAAGGAACCTTGACCATTAAAAAAGGTTAATCTCCTTGGAAGAAGATTAACCTTTTGGTTTATTAATCATCAAGCAATGATTTAACGAAACGAAGCGCGTAGAGAATGATGTTCACCAAATCAAGGTAAATGTTTACGACCATCAATGGGATATCACTGTCATCAAAGCCTTCTTTGGACATCCGGTTGAAATCATATAACGTATAGCCGATGAAGATAAGTAAGCCAAAACCTGAAAACAACGTCTCCATCATCCCGTCAAAAGGAAAAATAAATTGCAAAAGCCCGATAACGACGAGACCGATCAAGGATGCGAATAGAAAGCCGCCTAGAAACCGGAAATCCTCTTTCGTGAAAGTGGCATAAATGGCAAGGCCGGCGTAGACGATAACAGCAACTGCTACGGTCTGGATGACAATGCCTGAACCCATGGACGCAATATAATAGCTTAAAGCAAATTGAAGCGTTGCACCCGATACGACCATAAACGCATACATCAGCGAATAGCCGATCGCTTTGGATTTACGGAGAAACACAATAGCGATAATAAGACCGATTTCTACAATGAAAAGTGGAATTCTTGCAGCGCTTGGCAGCATCGTGCCGATCAGCATCCCGAACACGGATACAAGTAAAGCAAAGAAAAACGTTAGCATTAATTTTTGCATGGGCTTTCTATACCCGCTTGACTGACTATTAATCATCTTCTTTTTCTCCCCAGCATGAATTTTTTTATATGTCCAATAATAGCATGATTTACGACTATAAAAAAGAAATATTTTACAAATTAAACTTGCGCCAATATTGGCGTTTATCCTCATCACGCACACAAATGCCTCTTTTGCTGAGCTCGGCCTTCAAATCCTTACGATCATCCTTCTCCCCTTTTTGCAGCGACTTTTCACGCGCTTTGAGCACTGCATTTGCGCTTGCCGAAAGTTCGGGCGTATCGGGGACCCAACGTTTATATTCGCTTTTTGGATTCAGGTTTTTCGCGAAATAGCTCCTGTCCCTTTAACCCGTTTATGACGAGCAGTTTCCCATCTAGAAAGGCAGCGGAAATATTTTCTTTGCTTAGGATCGTTTTCTCGTTATTTATTTTAAAATGAACGCTTTGATCAGTTAAGCGAGCAACGAGGCTTTTCTTGAATGCGACGTGCGTTAAGCATAGACCGGCAATTAGCCCAAGGCAGGTGGTTGCGATAATAACCCATGGTCCATGAAGCGAAGCGATGAGCTTGATTATGCCTTCAAATGGAACCCATGGCAGTGCTGCCGCCCACTGTGCGATCGCTGGGATAAACCAACCTAACACTAGGCCGAGCAAGCTTGGCACAACCCAAACGAGCAGTTTTTCGGATGAGGATAATTCAAGTACGGTAGCCTGATTTTTATCCGTGTTCAATTCATTCCCACCCTTTCATCAGAACGCTGTTCACCGCGTCTTTTCATATTTGCTTATAGTTCAGTTTCATTTGCATCATCATAAAATTGGATATATTATCGATCAATCATGCGAGCATATGGGCTTTGGAATCCGTATGGCTCGTTGAAACGACGCCTAGCTCGGCTCCCTTTTGCAACAAATCCCGAAAGCCATCCAAAAATTGCTGCTGCATGTGGATCAGCCGCGCTGCGTAAGTGTCATTCCGACCGATCGTTAACATGAATTCATTGAGCAGGCGCATGATCGCGTAATGTTCTTCATTAGTAAGCTCCCGTTTTTTCATAAGTGGCGCCCCTTTATTTTTTTAACATCCGGTAGGTAAATTAATTTGCGAATTTTAATATCTCGTCAATGCAAAGGTGCAGAAAACAAAATAAACCCCCGCGCATCCATTTGGAAAGCGGAGGTTTATGAACTGTTTTTTATTGCAGCACGCTCTAGTGCGCCGAAGAATATTCCGTTGATTCCGCCGTAGCATCAAGCTTCTTGCGGCCCATGAAGAAGGCGGACAGCAATGCGAAGCCGACGGGGATGACCGCCCAAGCGAAAGTATGAACGATTGAGGCTGAGAGTGCGGTAGAGAAGCTATCGAGCATATCGGATGGAATTAATGCCCGCGTATCTGGCGAGAGCAGCGCGTGAGGGTCTTTGAGATCAAGCCCTTCAGGCATTCCCTCCTGCTCATTAGTACCGAACAGCGTCGACATTTTGGTCGTAAAATAGTGGCTTTGAATAAGGCCAAACGTTGTAATGCCTATCGTCATGCCTAATGAACGTATAAAGTTCAACGTTGCTCCAGCTGTTCCCCTCTGGCGGTACGACAGGCCATGGATAGCAGCATTGCTAAGTACGGAGAATGACGCGCCGATCCCAAGACCGATAAGTACCATATAGATGGTGATCGTCAGTCGAGACGATTCGGGAGTAAGGCTGGCCACAAGCGCGATTCCTATTGCTAATAAAGCAAGCGTGGGTAACATGATGTTGCGGTACGAAATCTTGTTCATGAGACTTCCCCCGAGTGTCGCGGTAATGACCGATCCGACCATCATCGGCAGCAGGACAAGGCCTGAATTTGTTGCAGACCCGCCGAGCACCCCTTGAATGAAGATCGGGATGTATACCGACGCTGCGATAAATGCGGCTCCGCTGAACAGCGCTACCAGAATACTGGATGCGTACAGCTTGTTTTTAAACAGTCCAAAAGAGATGATCGGCTCCTCCGCTCGCCTCTCAGCCATAAGAAAGGCGATCAACAAAACGGCAAAACCTCCGAACAAGCTCATAATCATTGGCGATTGCCATGCGAATTGTTTGCCGCCAAGCTCAAGAGCGAACATGAGGCAAATGATGGCGCCAATAAGCGTAAACGCGCCTAACCAATCGATTGGCTGCTTGGAATGCTCATGCGATTCCTTGTAGAAAAACGTGACCATGATAAAGGAAATCAACCCTAGCGGGAGGTTGATATAAAAAATCCATTGCCAAGCGATATGGTCGGTAATGAATGCTCCAAGCAATGGTCCGAAGATGCTGGATAAGCCAAAAACAGCACCGAACAGTCCGCCCAATTTGCCGCGATTCTCAAGCGGAACGGCGTCGAACATAATCGTGAACGTAATCGGTACGAGCGCGCCACCGCCGATGCCTTGTATAGCCCGATAGATAGCGAGCTCCGTAATGGATCCAGCCGTTCCGCAAAGTGCGGAGCCAGCCATAAACACGATGATTCCGAAAATAAAAAACTTTTTGCGCCCATACATATCGGACAGCTTTCCGAATATCGGCATGCCGGCCATCTCCGCTACCATATAAGCGGATGTTACCCAAATGAATTTGTCCATGCCTCCGAGTTCGCCTACGATATTGCCCATAGCCGTGGCTACGATCGTATTGTCCATGGATGCCATTAAAATTCCGAGCAGCAAGCCTGCAATGACGATGGAAAGGCTGCTTGATTGACGTTGCTTCACTGATAAACACTCCTTCTGATCTCGTATTTCTTGTTATCAGTGTAATAAAAAAAGTATGACAGCTGAGTGTCATACTTCGGAATATCGTTTCAACATTTTTTCAATGGACGCTTTAACCCTGTCTCGAACCTCGGCAGGCTCAACGACGATCACGCCGTCCCCGAAGCTTAACAAGCTCGGAATGAGCCATCGCTCCACCGACCAAGTATCCACTTCCAGCGTCATCGTTAGCGTGCCATCTTCATTGAAGGTTTTTTCCGCGCTATAGTAAAAATCCATCGCACGTGCCAAGTATTCAATTGAAAAATGGAGCATAACTTTTACTTTACTCACTATTTGCGCATCATCATACCGGTTGCCTCTTTCGGGCAATCGACTATGCTTCTGATAATATTCCGTAGAGGCAAGCAAATTAGCCATCCGCGGCAGCTTAAACTCTCTGAAGTCTTTGCGTTCCCTGCAAAATCCGTATAAATACCACGAGTCATATTTATAAAGCAGGCTGATCGGCTCGACGCACCGTTCCTTCCGCTCGCTCTTGGCATTGACATATTCGAAGCGGACAACGCGGCATTCCGTGATCGCTACGCGGAGGATGCGAAGAGAATCGTTGTAGGCTCCGCTTCCTCCTATGTCCATCGTCAAGCTTGGCGATGCTTCGCCGTGCTGCAGCGTCTGCAGCTTATGGATCGTCTCTAGTGCCCGTTCATCATCAAATACGGTAGACATGCTGTGAAGAATCGTGATGAGCGAGCTTATATCGTAGGAGCCAAGCAGGCTTTTGTCCATTTTATACGAGTCCATGATGCCGTACCCGCCGTTAACGCCTTGAAACGATACGACCGGAATTCCTGCCGCGCATATCGCATCAATGTCGCGATAGATCGTGCGCTGGGACACCTTGTATTTTTCTGCCAAGGCGGAGGCTGAAAGCACCTCATTGTTCAGCAGCATATAGATCATCGAAATTAATCGTTCGAGCTTCATCGGTTAAGGGTTCAAAATAAGCTTTAAGCCTTCGATTTTCAGCTGATCCATTCGAATGACCCAGTCTTTTAAATTTTCATAGGTCTCGTCAGAAAAGCGGAACAGCTTCTGCATATCGTGCGTAATTTTTTTCTCATCGTCATTGTAGTCCCCATCAGCGAATATGAGCAGCAAAATTTCTGCAAAAAAGATTTTTTTCACATGCTCGTCTTCCAGGCCGCCGATGATATCCGAAAGCTGCTTTTCTTGTGAGAAGCTAAAGTCGGTTTGCACGATGTCCATCTCTTCCATAAACGATTGTAAAAAGCCGCGTTCCTTTTTGTGGACAAATCCATCGGCATTCGCTACGAGATGCGCGAGTTCTAGAAATGCTTGTTTATGTTCCTTGGATTGCAGAAAATGTAAAAACAATCGGTCCACTCCCTAGTTTCAAATATGTTTGACTATACTCTTATTCGACAGGTCGGAGTTTTTTCCTACATTTTGAATCAACTTGTTTAGTATTCTTAGCTTTTTGTTTAATTTTAAATAAAGGATGGTGACCGCATATGACGCGAATGACGCAGACGGTTCAGTTTTTGAAATGCTTATACGCCCGTTTTCGCGAGGATGATGTACAAGCGCTTGGCGCTCAGCTTACTTATTATTTGATCTTGTCGTTTTTTCCGTTTCTTATTTTTATGGTCAGCTTGCTTAGCTTTATTGAGCTGTCAGGGGATAGCGTTATCAGTGAGCTCATTCGCATGCTTCCTTCCGATGCGAGCGATACGATTAGCGGCATATTGACGGAAGTGATGAACAACAGCAGCGGCACGCTGCTCTCCTTCGGCATGGTCGCTACGATCTGGTCGGCATCAAACGGCATTAATGCCATTATTAAAGGCTTGAATAAAGCCTATGATCTTGAAGAGGAGCGTCCATTCTGGAAAGTGCGGGGCATCTCGATAGTCTCGACGATTTTTCTTGTGGTCGTTATTATGATCGTCATGGTGATGCTGATCTTCGGAAAAGCGATTGGACAATATCTGTTTGAGTGGTTGAATTATCCGGATGGATTTGAGTGGACTTGGGGCGTTTTAAAATATGTGATTCCCATTGCGGCGATGATCGGAGCCTTTACTCTGCTTTATTGGATCGTGCCGAGCAGACGGCTCGGCTTCAGAGAGGTGCTGCCGGGAGCCGTCTTTACAACCTTCGGCTGGATCGTTACATCCCTTTTATTCCAATTTTATATGAACAACTTTGGCAACTATTCGAAAACCTATGGCAGCCTTGGAGGAATGATCATTTTGTTGATCTGGCTATACATCAGCTCAATCATCATCATGCTTGGAGGCGAAATTAACGCTACTCTAGCCTCGGCGAAATCTAAAATTCCTCACTTGAAATCAGCGCGCCATAGCTTTCGAATGCGTCCGAATAATCGTAAAACGATTCATTCTTAAAGGGATTTAATCAGTAATATGCAGCACGATTCTTCCTCGGCCGTGGCCGATCTGGCTTCTCTCATGGGCTAGCTGTGCGTCTGTTAATGGTAAGGCTTGCTGGATAAAGGTTTGGACGCAGCCTTTATCCATTAATGCTGCGATCTCCTCTAGCTGTGCCTTGCCTGGCAAGCTTGGCCTTAATATCCTAACTCCTAATTGCTCCGCGCGATCCGGTGCCGGCTTTCCGGCAATAGAAACAAGCGTTCCTCCCTTTCGGACAACGGACCAGGAACGTGCAAGCGTATCCCCTCCCACCGTATCCAGCAGGAGATCAACTTGGCTTGCATGCTCTTCGAATCGGCTCTCCGTATAATCGATCACCTCGTTTGCCCCTAATGAACGGACAAAACCAACATTATCCGTCCCACAGGTAGCGATAATGTGGGCACCCTTCCACTTTGCGAACTGGACGGCAAACAAACCTACGCCTCCTGCAGCGCCATGAATAAGCACCCGATCCCCTGCCTTCAAGCCGCCTTCATGAATAAGAGCTTGCCAGGCGGTCGTTGCGCCGCCAGATATCGTCGCAGCCTCATCGAAGCTGAGCGAGTCTGGCTTGCGTGCAAGCGCTTCTGCCTTAGCCGTCGCATATTCCGCATAGGCTCCTGCCGTGCTTCGCCCAAACACCGCTTGCCCCTTTTGCAGCGCGGTTACGCCAGGACCTATCTCTTCAACAACGCCTGACAGAGCTGTCCCCGGGATACAAGGAAACTTAATCGGCATCGGAAATTTTCCCGTCCGAATTTTCCAATCGACCGGAAGCACGCCTGCTGCATGTACTCGAATGAGCACTTCTCCAGCTGCAGGCACGGGACGGGGGATCTGTTCAAGCTGCAGCACTTCCGGTCCTCCGAATTGATGATATTGAATCGCTTGCATCATTTTGGCTGTCATTTGTCTCTCCTCCGTGGAACGAACTTTATTTTGCAAAACAATTTATCGTGGGCTACAATTGAAAAATACAGAGTATAAATATATTGTGTATACTCACTATATCGTTAATAAGGTGAGTATACTCAGCAATTAGGGATTCGTCAAGGAGGATTATTATGACCCCATCTAAGCGGTCTTCATCAGAAGTAATGGTTACAGCAGGCGATGTATTGCAAAGCCTGTTCAAAACGACGCATCAACTCCACCAACAGTTTGAAGCCGAGCTTATTGCGCTACATATCCCAGCTTACCTGACTGGACCGAGACTGCGTTTTTTAATTGCCGTATCGGAATCCGCTCCTATCCGAATGAGTGATTTGGCTGCCAAAATAGGCATCAAAGCGCGTACCGTCACCCAGTTCGTCGATGCCTTGGAGCATGAAAAGCTGATCGTCCGCGTGCCCGATCCAGAGGATCGCCGCGCCACCTTTATTCAGCTAAGCGACTCCGCTCCTCCGCTGATCCAGAAAGCGCGCGCCGCCATGGGTGAAGCCGCCGAGAAGGTGCTTGCCACTTTGCCCGGCGACAGCCGCAAGCAATTGTTGGACATTTTAGACCAGCTTGAAGCGTCAAAGGCCAACGAACAGATCTGAAGAGGAAAATCGATTTGGAGGACGATATGATTAAATATCCTTTTTTAGAGGAAAAAGCAACGATTGGTGTAACCGCTCCTTCATCAGGGGTGAAAGCAGAAATGCATAATTTAGTACAATTAGCGACAAGCAGCATGCAAGCTAAAGGGTATCAAGTCATTTGCGGTGAAACGGTTTGGACGCAGCATAAAGCCAAATCCGCCTCCGCTCAGATTCGTGCGAAAGAGCTGAATGAAATGATGCAGGATGACCAAATCCAGCTCATTATTCCGCCTTGGGGCGGCGAATTGTTAATCGAAATCGTTGAACATCTCGATTATGAGCATTTTCCCAACAAATGGATACTTGGATATTCGGATATAAGTGTATTATTGCTAGCTATTACATTAAAAACTGGCATAGCGACTGCTCATGGAACGAATTTCGTTGATCTACGAGGAGAATATTCAGATGCCACGACCGCAAGCTGGCAATCGGTTTTATCAACCAGGGCGGGTGAATCGAATATTCAGCATTCTTCGCCAAAATATCAGAAGGATTGGAATTTTGCCTCCCCTTCACCTTGCGTCTTCCAGCTAACCGAACCGACCTGCTGGGAAACTCACTCCAATGCGAATGCAAACATAAGCGGACGATTGTTGGGCGGCTGCATAGACGTTATCAGGCATTTAATCGGCACGCCATATGGCGACCTGCATCATTTTCAAAAACAAATGATCGATAATGAGCCTATTATATGGTTTCTTGAAAATTGCGAGCTGAATACAGCGGATTTGCGAAGATCACTCGTTCAGATGAAGCTCGCCGGCTGGTTTAACAACTGTTCGGGTATTCTGTTTGGGCGAAGTCCTGCAAATCAGACGTTTGAGGATTATTCGGTTGAGGATGTGTATAACGATCTCTCTGAGGAGTTGAATATCCCGATTGTTTACAACATCGATTGTGGACATGTTCCGCCGCAAATGACGTTCATCAATGGTGCTTACGCTGATGTGGGAGTGGAAAATGGCAAAGGTACGGTTACGCAATATTTTAAATGATTGGTTAATAAAGAACCTCGCAGAAAAATAGGCATATGCTGAACTATCTGATCTTGAGGGGAAATGAAAGATGTATGCCTACGAACAATATGGGATGAACTGGAATTATCCATACGTAAACACCTATCCAATTTATGAACGTCATATGGCTAACTACCCGCCTGCTCTTACCTTCGTGCTTGTTCATGGCTCATGGGCGGATGCAAGCTTCTGGGACGAGACGGCTGCGGTATTGCGGCAAATGGGCCATATCGTGTATACGCCGGAATATGCGGGACACGGCGTGCTGACCGACAAAAACGTCACTCATGGAATGATAACCAAATCCGTCGTTGATTTTATTCTCGCCCATAATCTTCAGCAGATAATTTTGGTAGGTCACAGCTTTGGCGGAACTGTCGTTCAAAAGGTAGCTGAGCAAGTTTCAAACCGCATCAAACGACTTGTATTTTGGGATGCTTTCGTACTGAATGACGGAGAATCGGCATCGGACGAAATTCCGCCAGCCGCTTTGGGCTTTTTTCAGCAGCTAAGGGACAGCTCGAAGGATGATACAATCATGCTCCCCTTCGCTTTTTTCCGCGATACCTTTGTCAATGTAGCGCCCCTCGATGTAGCACAGCTTATATACAATAAAATTACGCCAGAACCGGCAAAACCGCTATTCGAAAAGCTGGATCTCAAAAAGTTTTACAGCCTCGCCACGCCAAGAAGCTATGTTTTCTTTACTCAAGATAATGTGCTGCCTCAATACAGCAGCGAATATGGCTGGCACCCCCATATGTCCGGTCGGCTTGGTCTCTTCCGTTATATTCAAGGAAGCAGCGATCATATGTCGGCAACCAAGATGGATCCCGCCATGCTTGCGCAAAAAATATATGAAGCCGGAAGAGATTGACGGTTAACAGTAAGAGCACGGAAAAAAGGGTAAGCTGCCGGAATTGGCGTCTTACCCTTTTTTTGCGCGTAAATGATTAAGTCAGCGAAGCCGTCTTCCTTGCACCGCGAATGCGAAGCGACATCACGGCTGCAAATAAGCATAAGAAGCCAGCCAGCACGAAAGGAACGGTATAATTGCCAAGCAAATCCCGCATCATGCCTGCTCCGTAGGCAGCAATTGATGCGCCTGCCTGATGGGCAACGACGATCCAGCCGAATATCATGCCGGCCTTCTCCTTGCCGAATGTGTCGGAGGTCAGCTTAGCAGTAGGCGGCACGGTTGCGATCCAATCGAGCCCGTAGAAAACGGAGAAAATCAATAGCTGCGTATATCCCGCACCAAGCGCATAGGGCAGAAAAATAAGCGAGAGTCCGCGAAGGCCGTAATACCATAGCAGCAGCCATCTGCTGTCAAATCGATCCGTTAGCCAGCCTGACATGGTGGTGCCAACTAAATCAAACAAGCCCATAAGCGATAACAAGCCGGCAGCTATGACGATCGGAATTTGAAAGTCGCCGCATGCCGGAATAAGATGAGTGCCGATCAGCCCATTCGTGGAGAAACCGCATAAGAAAAAGGTTCCCGCCAGCAGCCAGAACGTTCCGCTCTTGCTTGCCGATATGAGGACAAGAATGGGCGATAAAAAGAGGTTGCCTACAAATGGCGCTGGCTTAACGACCGCTGTTTCACCAAGCGGCGCTTTTCCTACATCGTAAGGATGGTTCCGCATCCAAATCGCGACGACGGGAATAAGCAGCAGCAGCACGGCAACAACGGAATAGACGGAATATCGCCATCCGATATCACTGGTTATTTTCGCGATTACCGGAAGGAATAATAGTTGTCCCGTTGCTGCGCTTGCCGTAAGCAAACCTATGACAAGCCCTTTATGCTTCACGAACCAGCGGTTCGCAATGGTCACGCCAAGAACGTTGGCAAGCGCGCCTGTTCCAAGTCCAACAAACACTCCCCAAAGGAGTACAAATTGCCAAATTTGCGTAATGAGCGGCGTTAGCGACATGCTCGCCATTAACAGCACCATCGCAATAACCATAATTTTTCGAATGCCGTAACGGGCCATTAATGCGGCGGAGAATGGTCCCATCAATCCGTACAGCAGAATTCGAATCGATACCGCGCCTGAGATCGCGCTGCGGTCCCAGCCGAACTCCTTCTCAAGCGACAGCATCAATACGCTCGGTACAGAGCTGATAGCGGCGGATACAAGCAAGGTTAGAAACGCAATCGCAACGACGATCCAGCCGTAATAAAAGGTTGAAGCAGGACGTTCTTTTATCATGATGTCACCTCTCTTCTCTTCAAGTGTAACTGACTTGGTTGTATTTGAACCCACAAAAAATCTTACTCTTTTGCAGCGTGTTCAAGCGTCTCGGCTACAAGCGTAGCTAACGTTGTTTTCGCGAGATCATGACGAAACGCCGCTTCTGCAGATTCATAATATTTATACAAGGCGGGTTGTATGCCTCTGCCGATCGGACATGCGCGATTAGGCTCGCTATGATGCAGTTCGTTTAAGGGCTTCTCCTCTACTGCATCATATACATCGAGCAGCGTAATATCCTCTGCCGATTTTGCGAGTATCCAGCCGCCATTGACACCACCGCGACGCACCTCTACTAAACCAGCTTTATTCAAAGCGCTCAATATACGGCGAATAAACACGGCGTGCGTGTTCACGCTCCGCGCGATCAGCTCCGAAGAAATATAGGGCTGGCTCTTATCATGCTCCATTTCAATTCGCGATAAAATATGCAGCGCTATCGTAAAATGGCTGTTTGATCCCATATCCTCACCTCTCAATGTAACTATATTAGTTTCAATGAACTCGGATGTCAATTGATATTTGCATGTAGAATTTATAAAATAAAAAAAAGCCGCGTTTCCGCGACTTTGCTTGTGTTTATGGGACGTACTGCTGTACGATCTGAACGATTTCCCCGTCCTTAACGGTCAGATGATACGGAAAGCTCTTCATGTTAAGATCATCTTCCGTATCTAATAGCTGAGCGAATTTTTCAACGGTAATCGGTTCATTCCAGACGATATCCGCTTCATTCACATTGCCTGTACGGTTATAAATTTGCATAAGTACTTTGGCATCGTCAGCGATTGGCAAGTCATGAAGGGTTTCATCATCATTGACGATATAATAGCCATCCGGCGGGCCATCAAGGCCTGAATCCCCTTCAAGCTCCAAAAATTTATCAATCGCTTGCTGACCCTCAAACCAATCGATTTGATCAATGGACAACACGTAATGATTATTTTGCTTATGGACGCTTTCGATGTAGCCCGTTTGCATGTTCGGCGTTTGCTCTACCGGTGTATATTCACGGCCTCCCGTCGGCGCAAAGCTAAAGGCCGTGAGACAAGCTATCGCAGCAACAGCGATTAATGTATATTTTTTCATAGCGCAGACGCTCCTTCTATATGGTGTATATTTTTATTCGGCTTACTTATAGATTATAACGTTTGCGGGGGGCAATAAGTTACAGAAAAGCTACAAAAATTTTTAAATATAAAAAGAAAAACCTGCGCTTCACGCAGGCATTCGCTTATATGACAAAAAGGTCCACAAACTGATGCACGGGAGTCGATTCCAACGTCTGCTGGTCACCGCATTGCTCGATGATTCGCTGGATTTGCTTGGCGGGAAAACGGGTTCTCAGATTGGATTCGAATTTACGCTGAAGAAGCGGGATCGCTTCCGTGCGCCTGCGCCGATGGCCGATCGGGTACTCGACTTCTTTCTTCTCTGACGTCGTTCCATCCGTAAAATAAACCTGGATCGCGTTTGCGATCGAGCGTTTGTTAGGATCTAGATAATCCTGCGAATAGGCCGGCTCCTCGGCGGTAACCATTTTCAGGCGAAGCTCATCGATACGCGGGTCTTGCGCAGCCTCATCTTCATAATGATCTGCTGTCAAATTTCCGAACAGCAGGCCGATGGCCACCATGTACTGCAGACAATGGTCGCGATCCGCCGGATTGTGGAGCGTCCCCGTCTTATCAATAATGCGCAAGGCGGATTCATGCGTTGTGAGGATGATTTTATCTATTTCATGCAGTCTATCTTTGACGAACGGGTGCAGCTGCATGGCACATTCGACGGCTGTTTGCCCATGAAATTCTGCAGGATATGCGATTTTGAACAATACATTCTCCATTACGTATGAATCAAAGCCGCGATTGATCGCAAAGGAGTTTCCTTTATAGAGCACATCATAGAACCCCCACCCCGGCGCACTCAGCGCGGAAGGATAACCCATTTCGCCCTGCACCGCCATAAGCGCAAGCCGAACGGCGCGGCTTGTCGCGTCGCCTGCTGCCCATGATTTGCGACTCCCCGTATTTGGGGAATGCCGGTAGGTGCGCAGCGAATGGCCGTCTAGCCATGCCTGCGATACGGCTGCGATAATCTCTTCCTGCGTTCCTCCGAGCAAAGCCGTCACGACTGCCGTCGAGGCGACTTTTACGAGAATGACATGATCGAGCCCTACCCGGTTAAAGCTGTTTTCAAGGGCGAGGACGCCTTGGATTTCATGGGCTTTGATCATGGCAGTCAGTACGTCGCGCATCGTTAAAGGCGCTTTTCCTTCCGCGATGTTATTTCTGCTTATATAATCTGCAACAGCAAGGATGCCGCCTAAATTATCGGAAGGGTGCCCCCATTCGGCTGCCAGCCAAGTATCGTTATAGTCAAGCCACCGAATCATGCAGCCGATATTAAAGGCGGCAGTAATTGGATCGAGCTGATAGGCGGTGCCGGGTACGCGTGCCCCGTTTGGCACATACGTTCCTTTAACGGTAGGCCCTAGCAGCTTCGTGCATTCCGGATAACGAAGCGCGAGCAGTCCGCAGCCGAGCGTGTCCATAAGGCAATGCCGCGCCGTTTGGTACGCCTCTTCGCTATTGATTGTATGATTAGCAGCATACATAGCGATTTCAACTAGCACTTGATCGGGCTCGGGTCTGTTATTGCTGGTTGGCGTGGTCATATGAAGCTCCTCCTCCCCGTTTTTCTTAGGATCGTTGCTCGAATGGAAGCCAAGGCGCAGGCTCGGGTCCGATATAATCCGCATTTGGACGAATGAGCCGGTTGTTGGCACGCTGCTCGGTAATATGCGCAGACCAGCCGCTCAGCCGAGAAATAACAAAGATTGGGGTGAAGAGCGCTGTTGGAATGCCCATTAGCCGGTATGCGGATGCGCTATAGAAATCAAGGTTCGGAAAGAGCTTTTTCTCCTTCCACATGATCTGTTCAATTCGCTCAGAGACATGATAAAGCGTCATATCGCCATCGTTCTCAGAAAGCTTTCTCGACCATGCCTTAATCAAATCCGATCTTGGATCAGAGACCGAATATACGCGGTGGCCAAAGCCCATAATCAATTTTTTGTCCTTCAGCAATTGCTTAACGCCGTTTTCCGCATCACCCGGGCTCGTATATTGCTCGATTAATGCCATTGCCGCTTCATTTGCGCCGCCGTGCAGATTTCCGCGCAGCGTCCCGATTCCGGTCGTTACGGCAGAGTATATATCGGACAAAGTAGAGGTCGTCACGCGCGCTGCGAATGTGGATGCGTTAAACTCATGCTCCGCATACAAGATGAGAGAAACATCCAAAGCCTTCTCATGAAGCTCGCTTGGCTTGTTACCATGCAGCAGCTGGAGAAAATGCCCGGCAATGCTGTCATTATCCGTAGCCGTATCGATCCGGCTGCCATCTCTGCTGTAATGATGCCAGTACAGCAGGATGGAAGCGCAGCTTGCGATTAGTCTGTCGGCGATATCGAATTGATTATTAGAATCGGACTCCGGTTCAAAGGCGGCAAGCGCGGAAATACCGGTACGAAGAACATCCATCGGATGCGTGCTCCCAGGCAGCTGCTCCAAGATCGTGAGCAAGCTTTGGGGCAGCTTGCGCAGATGAAGCAGCTTGTGCTTATACTGCCTCAATTCCGTCTCATTCGGGAGTTTGGCGTATAGGAGCAAATAGGCGGTTTCCTCAAAGGAACCTTTTCCTGCGAGATCACCGATCGAATACCCGCGATAAGTAAGCCCCTTTCCCTCCTTGCCGACGGTTGAAATCGCGGTTTGTCCAGCAATGACCTCGGCGAGGCCGCCCGGTTTTTTAGTCGCCATCGCTTTTCTCCTCCTCCCGTCTGCCATACAGCTGATCAAGCTTTTTCTCGAAGCTGAAATAGTCTAGGTAATCATAAAGCTCTGCACGCGTCTGCATATGGCTAATGACATTTTTTTGCGTGCCTTCCTGCCGGATCGTCTCATATACGAGCTTAGCCGCGGCACTCATTGCACGAAAGGCTGATAATGGGTAAAGAGCCAGACTTACGCCGGACTTAGCCAGCTCATCGACTGTGAACAGCGGCGTTTGGCCAAATTCGGTAATGTTGGCCAGTATTGGCACCTTAACCGCATCGGCGAACGCCTGATAGTCTTCAAGCTTAGTGACAGCTTCCGGGAAAATCATATCCGCCCCGGCTTCGACGCAAGCGCACGCCCGATCTATCGCCGACTGTAAGCCTTCATTGGCAAGCGCATCCGTACGCGCCATAATGATAAACTGTTCATCCGCTCTTGCGTCTGCCGCTGCTTTAATGCGATCAACCATTTCCGCTTTGCTAACGATGGATTTATTAGGCCTGTGCCCGCATCGTTTAGCCGAAATTTGATCCTCGATATGAACGCCTGCGGCGCCTGCGCGATTCATTTCCTTAATCGTGCGGGCGATTTGGAACGCTCCGCCAAAGCCTGTGTCCGCATCAACGAGCAACGGCAGCTCGGTCGCGCCCGTAATTCTTCTTACTTCCTCCAAACCATCCTGCAGCGACGTAATGCCGAGATCAGGCAGCCCAAATGAGGCGTTAGCGACGCCTGCGCCAGATAAATATAAGGCTCGAAATCCGGCCCGTTCCGCCAATAGAGCTGAATAGGCATGTATCGTACCCGCGACTTGCAGAGGTTTTTCGACGTTAAGCGCCTCGCGAAGACGCTGCCCGGGAGATAGATCCATTTCGCCACCGCCTTTTCGATAAGAAGTCGTCTATTTAAGCAATTGGCTGCTGATTACGATTCTATGAATCTCATTCGTTCCTTCGTAAATTTGAGTAACCTTCGCATCGCGAAAAAAACGTTCCACGGATTGCTCTTTCATGCAGCCCTCTGCTCCCAGCATTTGCACCGCCGCGCTAGTGACCGCAACGGCTGTGTCGGAGGCGAACATTTTGGCGATAGAAGCATTCTTCGTGCAAGGCAGCCCTTCCTGACGCAAATAAGCGGCATGATAGACGAGTAAACGAGCCGCTTCCACCTGTGCGGTCAAATCGGCTAGTCTAGCATGCCGATTCTGAAGCTTATCAAATGGTTTAGCCTCGCCCGTAACATATGGATTAAATCGGCGATTCAGCACCTCGAGCGCGGCTTGCGCAATCCCGAGCGCTTGCGCCCCGATACCGATTCTGCCGCCATCAAGCGAGCCTTTGGCAATCGCAAACCCGTTTCCTTCCTCGCCAAGGCGCTGCGAGACCGGCACTTTCAACTGATCAAATATCAATTCGCAGGTGTTAGAGCCATGCAGCCCCATCTTCTTTTCTTTTTTGCCGACCGTAAGTCCAGGGGCGTCGCTCTCTATAATAAATGCGGTAATGCCGCGAGCTCCCTTGGAAGAGTCGGTAACCGCGAAGGTGACATAGACGTCTGCTGCTCCCGCATTTGTAATAAACAGCTTCGTCCCGTTCAAAATATAATGATCACCGTCTCGCACGGCCGATGTTCGGATGGATGAGGCATCTGAGCCAGCATGAGGCTCGGTTAATGCAAATGCCCCTAAGCTATTGCCAGCCGCAAGGCTGCGCACATATTTTTCAACCTGCTCCTGTGTGCCATATTGATAAATCGGAAAGGTGCCGACTGAAGTATGCACGGACAAAATGACGCCAACCGCCGCGCTCACCTTAGCTATTTCATTAATCGCAATGATGTAGGATACAAAGTCAGCGCCAGCGCCGCTCCACTGCTTCGGAATCGGAATGCCCATTAATCCTGCGGCAGCCATCTTGCGAATCAATGAGCCGGGAAATTTATCGCTTTGTTCCATGATCGGTACGGCTGGGGCAATTTCTGTCTCAGCAAATTGTTGGACCGCTCTCCGAAGCTCTGCTTGTTCCTGTGTATACCGGACCTCCACTTCCTTGCCCCCTCTCGGTAAAACCGTTCCCCGCCTTCAATCGTAATTGTAAAATCCACGTTTCGTCTTGCATCCCAGCCATCCGGCCTGCACATATTTGCGCAGCAAAGGACACGGCCTATACTTTGAATCGCCAAACCCCTGATGCAGCGTCTCCATAATAGCTAAGCAAGTATCGAGTCCAATAAAATCAGCCAGCGTAAGCGGCCCCATCGGATGGTTCATGCCAAGACGCATGACTTGGTCCACCGCTTCCGGCTCTGCCACTCCCTCATACACGGTGTAAATCGCTTCATTAATCATCGGCATTAAGATGCGGTTGGAGACGAAGCCTGGAAAGTCATGCACCTCAACCGGCGTTTTGCCCAGTATATGCGTCAAAGCTTTAATTTTCTCGAACGTTTCGTCCGATGTCGCAAGCCCTCGAATAATCTCAACAAGCGGCATCACGGGAACGGGGTTCATGAAATGCATGCCGATAACGAGCTGCGGCCGCTTCGTTGAGGCTGCAATATCGGTGATGGATAAGGATGAGGTATTCGTCGCCAAAATCGTATCCGGACCGCAGATCTGGTCCAGCTGCTTAAACAAAACCTTCTTCGTCTCCATTCGCTCCGGTGCTGCTTCAATGACAAGCTCCGCATTCGAAGCGCCAGCAAGATCCACTGAGCATTCCAAATTGCCAAGCAGCTTCAATCGCTCCTCATCGTTCATTTTCCCTTTTGCGACTAAGCGGGACACTGCCGAGTTGATGGAAGCTATACCTCGCGCAACGGCATCCGTCTCGATGTCGTAAAGCGTCACCAGATGGCCGCTTCGGGCAAGCGTCTGAGCGATGCCGCTTCCCATTTGCCCAGCTCCAATTACAGTAACCTTGCGAAAAGTCATCGTATCACCTCATCTTCAGCCGTCCACCTGAATCAGTACTGCATCTCCCTGCGCGCCGCCGCTGCAAATGGCGGCAATGCCGAGTCCGCCGCCCCGGCGCTTCAATTCGTGAATGAGCGTAAGCACAATTCTGGCGCCGCTTGCCCCAATCGGATGGCCGAGTGCAACTGCCCCGCCATTTACATTGACCTTCTCCTCATCCCAGCCGAGTATTTTGCCGCAAGTCAGTATGACGGAGGCAAAAGCTTCATTTACCTCAAATAAATCGATGTCCGGCAGCGAAAGACCCGTTTTCCGCAAAAGCTTCTGTATAGCAATCGCGGGGGCGGTCGCTAAGTACGGAGCCTCGGTTGCAATCGCGGCATGAGCGATGATTTTGGCAAGCCGTTGATACCCGCCTTGCAGCGCCACCTCGTCAGACATCAATACGAATGCAGCAGCTCCATCATTTAAGCCGGGCGCGTTGCCTGCGGTGATCGTACCCGTTGGACCGTGCAGAGGCTTAAGCTGAGCCAGCTTGTTGCTACTTGTATCGGCGCGCGGGCTTTCATCCAAGCTGATAATAGCGCTTGCAGCAGTTGAATAAGGAATGATTTCCTCCTCGAACAAATGATTTGAAATCGCTGAGCACGCGCGCATATGGCTTCTCAAAGCCCATTCGTCCTGCTCCGACCGGCTTATGCCAAATTCTGCTGCAACCCGGTTTGCATGAACCGCCATTTGTACATCGTCAAACGGACAGAGCAAGCCATCAAAGATCAAAAGGTCGGTCAGCTCGGTATGTCCAAGCCTGCTTCCCCATCTCGCTTTCTGGATCGCGAATGGAGCATGGCTCATGCTCTCCATTCCGCCAGCCACAATCGTATCGGCCTCTCCCGCACGTATCATTTGATCCGCCAAGGTGATGGCACGAAGTCCAGAGGCGCATACTTTGTTGATCGTTTCCGAGGGTACGCTCCAATCGAGGCCCGCCAGCCTTGCGGCTTGTCGCGCCGGGTTTTGCCCGCAGCCTGCTTGGAGAACCATCCCCATGATGACGCCATCGACCTGATCAGCTGTGATTCCGCTATTTTCGATAGCTCCCTTTATTGAAGCTGCTCCCAGCTGGACGGCTTTCACGTCCTTGAACATGCCGCCGAACTTGCCAAATGCCGTTCTTCTCCCGCCGACAATGAACGTTTGACGCATGGTGGAACCGCCTCCTTATTCCGTCAGCATGCGGTAAAACAAATCGGTCTCCATCCCGCCGGTTCCGACTTCCGTTTCCAAACATTTGGCATCCCTTAAGTAACGCTCCATCCGGTATTCCTGCATATAGCCGTAACCGCCAAAAATTTGAATCGCCTCAATTGCTGCTGCGACTGCCGTGTCTGCCGCAAATCTACGGGCAAGCGCCGCTTCCCTTCGGCAGCTTAAGCCCTCGTCCATGCGCCATGCTGCCTGATAGGTGAGCAGCCGTGCAGCTTCGGTTTTGGCGGACATATCCGCCAGCTTGAATGAAATGCCCTGCTGATTTCCGATCAACAATCCGAATTGCTTGCGCTCCTTGGCATAAGCAGCAGCAGCCTCTAGCGCCCCTTGAGCGATCCCTACAGCTTGCGCAGCCGCGCTAATATGGCTTATATCGATTAAGGATGTTGCTATTTCTTGTCCTTGCCCAAGGTGTCCTATTCGATGGTTTGCCGTAACGATACAATGCTCAAATGTAACTTCCGCGGTCATAAAAGAGCGCAAGCCAAGCTTGCTCACTTTATTGCCTACAATGAAGCCGGACGTGCCGCTCTCGACTAGAAACACACTATAATCGTTTTTCCTTTTTCCCGATCCGGTTTGGGCATAGACCACGCAGTGATCTGCAGCCTCCGCTTGCAGAACTAAGGAATGTCCGCCGTTCAGCTCCCAGTCCCGCCCGGTTTTGTGAGCTCTTATGCTGTTGTTTCCTTGCTTACTCAGAGGCGCGCATGCTCCAAGCCTAGAACCGCTCGCAAGCTCTTTAAGAAATAACGAATGGGTTTCCTTGCTGCCGAATTTATATAGGGGCCACGCCGCATAAACGGTATGTGCAGCTAATGAAGCGGAAGTCGATGCGCACACCCGGGAAAGCTCTTCTAGTACAACGGCATACGTCAACCAATCGCTCCCGGCGCCGCCGCTGCTTTCATCGATTGGAATAGCTGTTAATCCGAGTTCCGCTACCCGATTAAACAGCTTCCTTTCAAATTGTTCTAGCTCATCCCGTTCGCCTGCTCGCCTTGTTACCTCGCTTTCTGCAAATTCCCTGATGACCGATCTTGTCAGCTCCAGCTCCTCGGATATACAAAATTGCATCACCCTCCCTCCCCTTCTCTTGGCAGGTCAAGCATGGTGGACAAAGTTCGACGGTATACGCGGTTACCGTAGTATATGAAGGCGACTGTCTTAAAAATGACTTTCCAAACAAGGTTTAAATAAGCTTAATATGTAAAATAAAACCATATAGGCACAAAAAAAAACCAGCCTATGCAGGCTGGCTTATTCATGTCTTTTCCTATTTAAGTTGTGCGATAAACGTAAGGGTCCTTTGGTTCCTCAATGGACTTCCAATCGGTTACCTTTAATACCGGTATCGTTTGTTTAAAAGGCTGGTAAAGCTCCCAGGTTAGCTTGCCTGTTACATGCACCCAATCATCGTCCTTGATTTGCGTATTTTTTGGAAACTCAACCAGCATCCCGAATACGCCTGAATCCGCAACGCAATGAATGAAGCCGAACCGAAAAATAAAATAATGATTCCCGTCTACCTGCTGTCCTTTATAAGCAAATCCATCAAATCCGATCGTTTTGTCCATAAAGTCCTCCGGTGCATTGTAGATGACCTCCATCCCTTTCAAATAATCCGAATCGGACAGAATGACGGAAGGACGGTCGATAAATTGTGCCAGCTCCTTATTTTTTACGTTGATATAATCGTCCTTGCGATAAAAGACGCTTGAGTCGGGCTTTAGAAATTGATGGGCGCCAACGTTTTTCTCTATGTTTTCCTCAAAGCTCGGGAAGGAAAAGCCCTTTGCTTTTACGAAGCTTGAATCTAGCGCAGCTGCCGGAAGGAAAAGGCCCGTAAAGATCGGCACGAATAAGATGAGATAGCTGAAAAACCGTTTGAGCCTCGTATCATTGCCATGCGAGTGGCCATGATCATGAGCGTGCCCATGCTGATGATTGTGATCATGGTGAGCGAGTTCATCCGCATGCGAGTCATGCTCCATATGCTCATCGTGACGGCATTCCTTCTCAGGTGCGGCTGCCTGCTTCTTCTCTTCGGCAATTTGCTGGCGTGAGACGCGCACAAATTCAAAAATGCTTAACAGTCCCATAATGACAACGGCGCTAATCGATAGGTAGGCATATTTCATATTGATATACTTATTGATATCTCCGGTATAATGCAGCATGAAAAACATGAAAGAAAATCCGAACAATATAAAAAATCGAATCATCCGAATAACCTCCCTACGATTAACGAGCCGGCGAGCGTAAAGAGCGCTACGAGCGCGATTAACACTACAACAAACTTAGTGCGGTATGTCCCGAGAAGCATCAGCGTATTTTTAATATCGATCATTGGCCCAAATACGAGAAATGCAGATAGTGACCCTACCGTAAATGTGCTTCTGAAGGAAGCCGCAATAAAAGCATCCGCCTCCGAGCAAAGCGAAATGATAAAGGCAAGGGCAATCATGACCAGCGATGAAGTAACCGGATTGCTGCCTAGATGAAGCAAATAGGAAGTTGGCACGAATGTCTGCATGCATGCGGCGATGAAAGCTCCGAGCACCAAATATTTTCCGACGGAGAAAAACTCTTCGATGGCATGAACGACAACCTCATAAAGCCTCTTGCCTAGCGGCATGCGAGCGCCGAGCGCCATTTCCGTCCCCTGCTCGATAGCTGCTGCAGCTTGGCCGTCCTGCACGCGAAATGGAAGCTGCTTGAACATAAAGGAGAGAACGATCGAAACGGTGAAGGCTACGACGATCGATAAGCCTGCGCGAATGCCGACCATCTGCCAATCATTCCCGTAGGCAATGTAGGTAGAGAACAACACGATTGGGTTGATGATCGGTCCGGTCAGCATAAAGGCAATGCCGGCATGCAAGGGCATCCCCTTATTGATTAATCGTTTGGTAATGGGCACGATCCCGCACTCGCAGGAAGGGAAGAAAATGCCGATCCCACAGCCCAATATTGTAGCCAGATATCGATTACGCGGCATGATACGAGCAATCCATTGCTCTTTCAAGAACGTTTGAATAAATCCGGAAATAAGGACGCCGACTAAGACGAAAGGAATAGCTTCCATCACCATGCTGATAAAGATCGTATTTAATTGATAAAAAGTCGTCAAGCATCCTCATCTCCATTGCTCATGCTTCAACCTAGTTATACATTTTGCTGCGAGATCGTGCCGCCTTGCTCAAAGGTAAGGAGCTTGGTCGCTATTTTATCGATAAAGAAGCGATCGTGGCTTACGGTGACCACGGCCCCCGGAAAATGAATCAAAGCCTGCTCCATAACTTGAATGCTAGTCAGATCGAGATGGTTAGTCGGCTCGTCCAGCACGATAATCTCAGCTCCCGAGAGCAGGCATTTCGCTAATGCGACCCGCGCTTGCTGACCGCCCGACAGATTTCCGATGACTTTATGAAGATCAGCCTCCGAGAACTGGAGCATCGACAAAAATTTATTTACTTTTTTTCGCGGAGCGTCAAGGCCAAGGCCATAGACGTTAACGGCATGGCTGACGGTATCCTTCTGATCCAGCTCGTCCCACATCCGGTTGAAAAAAGCAAAATTGACGCCCTTGCTAAAGCGTACCGCGCCTGAATCCGCAGGCTCTTGACCCGTGAACACCTTGATTAAAGTGGATTTCCCGCTGCCGTTGGAGCCGATAATGGCGATGCGGTCCTCCTTCTGAATATCAAAGCTGACATTTTGAAATATCCCGCGATCTCCATAGCTCTTGCTGATCGCTTCCACTTGGCATAGCTGGTCAGGGAAACGCAAATTTTCATAAATATCGGTAATGAGAACATTTACCGGATGGGGCTCCACTCGCTTCTTCATATCAGCCAGCTTGCGCGAGAGACGATCCTTGGACGATTTCCTCTGCGACTTGTTGTCGATCTCCTCCGCTTCCATGAGCAGAAGCTCTTCCTCCCATTCAAACTGCCGGTCAAGCTCTTTCTTGCGCAGCTTTTTCTTGCGAATATAATCGGTATAATTTCCTTCATACTCTTGGAAACGATAGTTTTCGATTTCAATGGTGCGGGTAACCACCCGGTCGATAAACTGCCGATCATGAGAAATAAGCACCATCGTGCCGTTAAAGCGATGCAGCCATTGCTCCAGCCACGTCAGCCCTTCAATGTCCAAAAAGTTTGTTGGCTCATCGAGCAAAACGACATCCGGCAGCTCAATCAGCATTTTGGCTAATGCGGCTCGGTTGCGCCAGCCCCCGGATAGCTGGTCAACTGGCTGCTTCCGCGAATGCTCGTCGAATCCAAGCTTAGTCAGCACCGTATCGATCTCGATCGCAGCGTTCCACCCATCATGATGCTCCATTTGCTCAAACAGCTCCGCTTGGCGATCAAGCAGACGTGTCATTTCACCATCGTCTTCTACGGCGCCAAGTTTCTCTCCGATCTCAGCCAGCTCACGTTCAATGCTCCAAATATGCTCATAGCACTGCTCTACCTCCTGCTGGACAGATCGATTGCCGCTTAGCTCTGAGAATTGGGAGAAATAGCTCACTTTGACCTGAGGATCTACTTCCACTTTTCCCGCCGTAGGTTCTTCCCTGCCCAGAATAAGCTTAAAAACAGTCGATTTTCCTGCTCCGTTCCGACCGATGAGTCCGATCCGTTCCCCTTTGCTTATACGAAAATAAATATCGCGAAAAATAAGAGTATCCTCATATTTTTTCGTTACGTTTTCGAGTCGAATCACGCTCATGCCTATCACCTCTGTATATGGTTGTAAACCACGCGCGACCCATGTGTCAAGCCTGACCGCAAGAAAGGACCGCTAGGCGCCTATAATGGCTGCACCTAATGGTCCTTTCTCTACTTCTGAATGCGGAGCGAACTTATCGCAACGGCCGAGGTTTTGAAGCCAGGCATCTTGCAGTGGGGATCAAGCTCGGGACTCGTCGCCTTGTTAACGTTCTGTACGCCGCCCCAGTGCATGGGAACAAATAAGGTATCCTCCCTGATTTTATCTGTGATGCGGCTTCGCACGTTGAAGCTGCCGCTGCGCGAGGTAACCTCTACCCATTCTCCATCCACAATACGAATAGGGATTTATACCGCTAGAAGATCCAAAGCCAAATACCCTTAGAATAGGCTGCAACGCTTATTCTAAGGGTATGTTCTTGTCGTTTAAGAAACGTTTCATATAAAGCCGTTTTGGATTTTGAAGCAGCTTTGCCATCGCCTCCGACCAGCGATCCTTGCGGGCACCGCCCGTCCGCTCGGAATAGTAGCTGGAAATGACTTGATCGTAAGCTTGCAATTGATCAACAAGCTCGCTTTGATCCTGATTATAGCCGTCCTCATGATAGACGTTCGCAAGCGGCAATCTCGGCTTCGTATCCGACAGATTGGCGGGATAGCCGACGCTTAACCCGAAGAGCGGAACAACCCGGTTCGGCGTTTGCAGCAGCTTTGATACTTCATCCAGCTGATTTCTTAATCCGCCTATGTAGCAAATGCCAAGACCCATCGATTCCGCGGCTATCACGGCATTTTGAGCGGCAAGCGCCGTATCGATAACGCCGATCATAAACATTTCCGTGGAATTTAATGCTTGCTCGATTTGCTCGGCTGCAGCCCCTTCCAGCTCAGCGGCTAATTCCAGTCGGTGCAGATCCAAGCAGAATACAAAAAAGTGCCCGTTTTTGGCGACATAAGCTTGGTTTCCGGCAAGCTCAGCGAGCTTCTCTTTCTTGGAAGCATCTTTTACGCCAATTATCGTATATGCTTGCACATAGCTCGACGTGGCTGCTGATTGCGCGCTTTGTACGATGTGATGAATTTGCTCATCCGTAAGGGACTCGTCCTTATAAGAACGAATGGAGCGATGGTTCAACAGCATTTTGATCGTATCGTTCACTCTGAATTCCTCCTTTTTCGTTTCATTATGACATGAACTCGTTTTTATTGCAGCACCATTTCGCCTAACAACAAAACGCAGCCCGTCACCAGATTAAACCAGCCGATAAAACTAGAAACTTTGCGTTCCTTGATTAATCCCGCTAGTTTGAACCCTTTTACGTCATATAGAAGGATAAGGATCCCGCTGATGATCCATAGGAAAATAGCGTAGTTGAGATAACTGATCGTATACCCATTGGCAATCATACGTTGGCAGCCTCCATTATTTTTCCGTCAAAGCCGCTATTGAGCTTTCATCCCAATCCGGCGCAGCTTCATCGACACGTGAATGTCAAACTCGCATTCCTTGTATACGCTTCGCCATTTCTCGTTCGTTTTGATATGTTTATTCCAATATTGCGGCTGCATGGCCCTAATGTATTCACCAAATCCGAATATATCGGAACCTTTCTGCTGCGTTTTTTTAATGATATCCGAATAAAACTTCACGGATACCTCTTCTTGCTTTTTCTCATACAATTTCAAGATAGCTGGATTATTTAGTTTGCTTTTCTCGCTTAGCTTCTCCTCTATATTCAGCTCGACCGCTACTTTAATCGTGAAATGAGGAATATTATCTTTAATGTGAACCTTAATTTTTGATTTTCGATACGTCGTGTTGGTCATAATGGTATCCGATGAATTATCAAGCTGAATGAACACGCGATAACCGGCAGGATTCACCCCTTTTATTCCTAAGTATCCGGCGATTTCAAGCGGCTTCGTTACCCCAACCAAATGTTCGCCAACAAAATAAGCAAGTCCTTTTATCTCCACGTTTTGCTCTTTTTTCATTTCAACATATGGCAAAAATCCTTCTTGCCCCTTCTTCGAAACATTGCTCCAAAAAATTCCGATATAATCTTTCGGGAACTTCCCCATTCTCATCCCTTCATCAAGGGTAGACATCAAATAAAGCGTTGGCACTCGCTCAAGCTTAGGAGCAGCCTTCATAAATTTAATCGCTCTTCCTTTGGAGATCATCATCCAAGCCATTCTTCGGACCTCGGGATTGCGCCGAAAATAATCATTTACGTTTTCCAATCCTTTTTTGGCTACGGCTTCCGAAACCACGATAACCCGTAGATGGCCAAAAAAGAGTCTGCTTGAAACCTGCTGCTGCAAATTCATGAACGCGTCATCAATGCTGTGGCCAACGACATCAATGACCCAGACGGTCTGCTCGGCGGAGCCGCTGCTTCCTCCGCTTTCACCTGGACCCAGCGGAATTCTGCCCGGAAGGGCGATTTGCACAGCAACGCGCACCATCCCTACTGCGGGTGCCGGTATCGATCCGCTCACATGCGCAACCTCGTCCTCCTCTTGGCTTGCTTCCTCGGTGTTTGCGGTATCAATCGATACCCCAAGCACAACGGCTCGCTCTTCAATTTCCAATCGATCCCAGCAGCCTGTTATGAAGGGGACTATCATAACCACACAGCAAAACAGTTTACCCGTTTTGATCCACTTTTTTGTCCTCAACACGATTACCTCTCTTCTTGCGAAGGATCGATATAAGCAGTAATAGGCCTGGATAGATGATCGTAATGTATAGCCCGATTCGGCCGACATTTTCAATGATTTCATACATTTCTACGATGCTCTGTGGAAGCATTGCCATGACGAATACGATAGGCAGCAGGAAATACGAGAACAATTTATGCTCACGCAGTCGGAATAGCTTGCTCATCGAGTGAATGGTCAAAAAATAACTCGAAAACAACGTTGTAAAAACAGCCGTAACCCAAACAGCCAAAAATGCCGCATCCAGCCGTTCCAAAATGTTTGCAGGCAATGAAGTCGCCTTTGCGAGCTCGAGCGTTGGCCAAAGCAGCTGCTTGATCTCTTCTGCTCCAAAGACGCTTACCGCTGCGATCACGATGACAAAATACAAGCCTCCGGCAATAACCATGCCCCACACGCTTGCCTTCATCGCATTCTCAGGTTTTTTCATCGCTGGAATAACAGCCGTTAATACGAATGACCCTTGAAACAATGCGGCAATAGTTAGCGTACCCGTCACCATCCCAGTTGGCTGGTTCCCCAATACGGGCAGCAAGTTGATCAAGTCAGCATTTTTCAGCGAAAGCGCAACGATTATCAGGGCCGGAACAATAAGCAGCGGAAAATAAAACGTATGAATATAAGCAAACGTTATTATTCCATTTCGAGTAGAAATAGCTGCGAGCAGAAGCATGACGATAACCGTCACTTCAACTGGCGTTGAGCGCAGAACCGAAGTCACGACCACCTCGCCAAATTCCCGCGCCGTCAATGAGGTTAGCACCGCAAAGAACGCGATAATTAGTATGCTTCCGATCCAAGCGAGTCCTTTACCGATAATTTCTTCGCTGTATTGCGTCACCGATTTATCTGGGAACCGCATCCCTAATATCGTAATGAGCACTAAACCAAAAAAAGCAAGCAGCATCCCGAGCAGCGTTACAAGCGGAGCAGCTGAATCTGCCGCTTTTACGGCAAACAGCGGCAGCGCAAGCACGCCTACGCCGATAATGGTGCTGACGAGAATGGCAGCGGCTTGAATGACGGTAATCTGGCGAGATTCCATATAAGCTACCCCTCCTGTTGATCTTTATCGTTCTTTGTATCAAGCACATTGGTGTTCGAGTTTTTTAGCTCCTCGTTCGTACTCTTATCCATTCGGGTTGGATCTACGGGCTGAAGGAAAGAAGGCCGCTTGCTCATCGCCCATAACGGTCCTCTAACGAGCAGATCCTTGAAGCCTTGAATTTCTGCTGGGATCAGCGGGCTTAGATAAGGCACGCCAAAAGATTTCATCGAAAGCAGATGGTTGGCTATCAGGATTAGACCAATCATTACGCCGTAAAGGCCAAAGGTCCCCGCCATAATAATAAGCGGAAACCGCAGCAGCCGAAGTGCGAGCGCCGCATTATAAGCAGGAGTAGCGAATGAGCCAATTGTCGTTAAGGCGATAATAACGATCGTAATGGGACTCGAAAATCCAGCTGCTACGGCTGCTTGCCCGATGACCAGCACGCCAACGATGGATAGCGCGCCCCCTACCTGCTGCGGCAGTCGAATCGTTGCTTCCCGCAGTACCTCCATTGAAATTTCGATGATCATGACTTCAATTACAGCCGGAAATGGTACCCCTGCTCTTCCTCCAGCTACGGCAACCGCAAACTCCGTCGGAATAAGCTCTGGGTTAAAAGAGATAATCGAGACATAGATGGACGGGAAGATCAAGGAGAACATTAAAGCAATCAGCCTGGCAAACCGAATCGAGCTCATCAAAACGAACCGTTCGGTGTAATCCTCTACCGTTTGATAGAACTGGCTGAAGACGGTTGGGACTACCAGTGCCAGCGGAGAACCGTCAACTAGGATCGAAACTCTGCCCTCGAGTAAATTCGCTACGACTTTATCCGGACGCTCCGTATATTGGACTTGAGGAAATGGTGAATAATGATTATCCTCAATAAACTGCTCAAGATAACCTGAGTCCAGCACCCCGTCGATATCGATTTTGGACAGTCGCGTATTAACCTCCTTAACAAGCTCAGGGTTCGTAATGCCATCCATGTAACAGATAGCGACCTTCGACTTGGTTCTGCGCCCGATTTCCATCGTCTGGATGCGCAGATCAGGCGACTGGAGCCGGTAACGAATAAGCGATATATTCGTGCCGAGGGGTTCGATGAATCCTTCGCGCGGCCCTCTGATGACCTGCTCAGTCGCTGGCTGATCAATAGCGCGCTTATCGATGTTTCGTGTGCCGATCAATAAAGCTTCTTCTAATCCCTCAACGATTATGACGGTCTCGCCTTTCAAAATGCTCTCGATGAGAGTGGTGAGCGCGCCTTCCAGTTTGCTTTCGCTATGATAGAGCGCATCGTTAAGCAAGACGTCCTTGAGTTCAGTTATTTCGATCGATCGACCGATCAGATGCGGAGGAATATACATGAGAGGCTTAACGATATCGGAATTCACCGTGTTTTGATTGATCATATTTGAGTAATAGATAATGGCTGCCGGATGCTGCCCAAATACATGAAAATTTCGGATCGTCAAATCCTCATTTGATCCCAAAATACTTTTGATAAACGTAATCGTATCCTCGATGCGGACACTAATTTTCTCACCCTTATGCTTGTCCAATGTTTGACTTGGACCCGACAGAATCGGCTTCGCTTTCAGCTTTTTAATCCCTCTAAACGCCATTTCTCCACCGACCAATCGACATAAGATGATTTTTGATCCTATTTTTTTACAATATTACTCAATCTTAAGCTTTAACATCTCGCAGCCGGTTTAATCATCCAGACAGTCGTTCCGCAGCTAAAATGCAAAAAAACCTTGAACGGCCACTAACGTGGTCAATCAAGGTTTTTCCCAGAAAGACGTTATGATTTTAGAATCTCTTGAACGGTCCCGTCCTGATAACCTACGATAACATGCGTTGCCATCCCAACAAATAAACCGTTGTCTACGACTCCTGGGATGAGGTTGAGCGTTTGATGAAGCTCCTTCGCTTGTGCAATCGTGCCGAAATGGCAATCCGCGATGTAATTCCCGTTATCCGTCAGATACGGTTCATTCCCAGCTTGCCTAAGAACGGGATCAGCACCGAGCTTGCGCAGCTTTTTAATTGTCAATTCATGTCCAAACTGCACGATCTCCACCGGTAATGGGAATGCGCCAAGCTGTCGAGCCAGCTTGCTTTCGTCAACGATGATGATCAGCTGCTTGCTTGCGGATGCAACGATTTTCTCGCGAAGCAGCGCGCCTCCGCCACCTTTGATGAGATTCCACTCCTCATCTACCTCGTCAGCACCGTCAATCGTAAGATCGATCGTTTCGATTTCCGCAAACGGAAGCAAGCTTATTCCAACCTCTTTCGCTAATTCCTCAGACTGCTTGGACGTTGCGATCGCTTTGATCGATAGCCCTTCCTTTACTCTCTGCCCGAGCTTTTGGATAGCGAAATAGGCGGTTGAGCCTGTTCCGAGTCCAACGATCATGCCATCCTTAACAAACTCTGCCGCTTTTTCAGCAGCTATTCTTTTTGATTCCATCTGTGCACCTCTGCCATTTCGTTTAATGAGCCTATTTTATAGCGTTAAATAATAATGAAAATACGCTTCATCCTTCTCGTAACCATTTCGTTCGTACAATCGCTGCGCCGTTACGTTATCGATTGCTGTTGCAAGCTCTAGTCCTTTTGCATCCGCGGCAATGGCATATTGCTGGGCGCTGCCTAGGAGAAGCTGAGCAACGCCTTGGCCGCGATACTGATCGAGCACATATAAATCATTTAAGATGTAGGATGCCCGCATCGATATCGATGAAAACGACGGATAAAGCTGCGTGAAGCCGATGGCCTGATTCGCTGTCCGATCCTTTGCTATAAATAAGACGGATTCATTCTTTTCCAAACGGGCAGCCATAAAAGCTTTTGCCCCCGCAAGGTCGGATTGCTGCTTATAGAATAACCTGTATTGATCAAATAAGACTGCCGCTTCTTCTACGTGTTCAAGCGATGCTTGGAAAACCGTGATATCCATCGTTATTCCTCCTTCTATTTCTAGCATTCACTACTGATCGGATATCGTAATGGAAATGCCGGATTCCTCTGCGTTTATAATCGCTAGTCCACCAATTGGGAACGTAATCATTGGCGAAGTATGTCCAAAATCGGCATCAGCAATAACAGGAATATGTGCCAGCTCTTTTTTGGAAGCGATAATTAAGGTCATCAATTCTCTCGTCATATTGGACGCCTTCTGGAATCTGCCTATAACAATTCCCTTCACTTGATCAAAGCCTGGTTGATGAATGAGGGATTGCAAGTAACGATCAAACGCAACCGGCACCGATTCATAGTCGTCCTCTAAAAATAATATCGAGCCTTCAAGGCTCGGCATATAGGAAGTGCCTTGCAGCAGATTAAACGTGCCGAGATTTCCGCCAATGATCTTACCTTCTGCTTGCCCGCTATTTATGACATAGGGACCATCGTTGCGATCAAAGATTCGCTGCTCCTGATCCAAATACCAGGCGTCATCGCTCCACAGCTCAGTCGGTTGGACAGCGATCGCCTGCGAGCCGTTCATAATCCTCTGAAAATATTCAATTGTATACGCGTTGCCATGCTTCATGGCAAATGTCGAGAAATGTGGACCCGAATATGAAATTAAACCTGTTTTGGCATAGATGGCGTTGCTTAAAGCTGTAATATCCGAATAACCGCAAAGCCGCTTAGGGTTAGCAGCAATGATTGAATAGTCAATGTAATCCAACAGCTGGTTGCAGTTGTATCCGCCTATCGTTGTGAGTATCCCCTTCGCGCTTGGATCAAGGAACGCTTCATGCAAATCTTCAATCCTCGATGGAATGGAAGAAGAAATAAAGGCATCGGATTCTGAGCTATTTTTGGAGAAGGTAACGACAAAACCAAGCTGCTCAAGCTGCAGCTTAGCAAGCTCTATATGTTCTGGCGCTATTAAGGAAAGGCTTTGTGAAGGTGATATAATCCGAATTTCGTCGCCTGGCTTTAAAATATCCGCTCTCATTCTACGATTCCTCCTCCCAAATATTATAACGGTCAGCTAGAAGAATGAACACCTCGGCAATAGACATTTTTTGCGGAATCGGATGATCGCTATTTATGTCGTTAATTATTTCATTTGGGCTGCATCAACCGACAAACATCACGTCTAGTATCTGTTAGTATTTTTGTTAGGTTGTCCCACCACAGAATAGGAGCGCTGATTATGAATACAATAGCGAATGAACATTTTACGAACGAAACGATTGTGTTTGACGGATTTAGCTTTATCGGCTGTACGTTTACGAACTGTGTCATTATTATTACAACGCTGGAATTCAATTTCGAGAGATGCTCATTTTTCGAGTCTTCCCTTCATGTCAATCCGAATCTGTCTATTTTTGCTATCTCCCATAAGCTCTCGCAATCTACGTACGATTCAGAGACAAATTGCTACCGGAACGATTACAAATACCCGCAAACCGTAGTAGAACTGCCCGTCGTGACGACGCGCTAATCAGGATTCTTTACTTGAAAGAAGATTTATCACATAAAAAACCGCGCTCTGACTGAGAGGGCACTGAAAAGTGGAGTTTTCAGTGCCTTTTTGGTGTCTTTGCAACTTTATTTAAGTGCGTTGAAACCTTTTAAAGCTAGTTAACAGGAAAAACTCCCGTTAATTTAAGCTAAAACTACTGAAAATTATAATTTGAAGGAATTTCTCCCGTTAATTATTCGTTATTCGCCCAATCTCGGTGGATATGATCCGATTATCGGGAGATTTTCCATCTAAATGCTGTTTTTGCCTTGTCAGTAGAAAATTAGATGGAGCTTTTCCTGCTAAATCTAATCTACCAATGCTTACTCTCGCTATACGACAAACGATCCTTAGAATCGCTTCTAAGGATCGTTTAGTCTGTGTTGCGATATGCGGTTTGGTAGATAACTAGATTCCATTAACCTAGTATACGGCTTGCCAGCCGTTCTATACGGAGCACCAGCTCCTGCATATGGAACGGCTTAACCACGTAATCGTCCGCGCCGATTTGCAGAGCCTGAACGATATCCGCTTTATTGTTGCGGGCCGTGAGCATAACGATCAACAGCTGCTGCTCGGGATAGCTTTCACGAAGCCGGGTCAATACCTCTAAACCGTCCAAATCCGGCATCGAGCCATCGAGCAAAATGATATACTTCTCGCCCTCTTTATACCAATCCGAGTTTAGGAAGGACATGCCATCGGCGTACTCAAATGCCTGCACCTTCGCATGGTTTGCCGGCTTCCAGCTGGAGAATCGGTTGATCACAATTTCTCTAATGAGCGCGTCATCATCAACAATGATTACGTTTAAGAACGTATCGATTTTGGCTTCGTTCATTTCATCAGAGTAGACGACGGTTTGATTTCTGCCCCCCCGCTTGCCGCAGTAGAGCGCTTGATCGGCTTCTTCTACGAGGGACTCGGTATGGCTGTTCGCGTTCGATATTTCGGTGATGCCGGAAGAGAACGTAACTTGGAAGCAATCGTCGTTCGTTTCGAATTTAATCGCATTAAATTTCTTTCGCAACTGTTTGACAAGAAGCGCTCCCTGCAAAGCATCCGTGCTAGGAAGAATTAGGGCAAACTCCTCTCCTCCATATCGACAAAGAATATCCTGCGGCCGAATAGCAGCTTGTGCTGTAGCGACGAACGCTTGCAGCACTTCATCCCCTTTGATGTGGCCGTAATTATCATTTACCTGCTTGAAATAATCTAGGTCGAGCATGACCAGCGTGAAAATCTGCCGCTCTCGCTTAAAGCTCTCTATATGATGCCGCATCATTTGGTTAAAATGTTTCCGATTGTAGGCGCCAGTCAATTCGTCGATTATAATTGAGCGCTCCCAGTCCTTCTTCATGGCGAAACGATTGTCGATCAGGGCAGTGAGAAGCTCAATGTCGAAGGGCTTTGCAAGAAAATCCATCGCGCCGGAGCGATAAGCATGGATTTGATTTGCGACCGAGAAATTACCGCTGATCATAATGATGGGAATATGCTCCTGCCGCGCTTTGTCGACAATTTGGTTTAGCACATACATGCCGCTTTTGTCGGGCAATACGATATCAAGCAGGATGAGACTCGGCTTCCATTCGTAAAATAGCTTTAAACCCCGCTCTGCATTAAGAGCGATGCTCACCGGATAGTTTTGCTGCTCCAAAACCTCTTTGACGTAAGTCACAAAATCAACGTCATCATCAATGACGAGCACCCGATCGCGGTAGATGCTTTGGTCTTCAAATGTAGTCGAACATACAGGAGATGTGTCTTCCACCCCCACTAACCGCTCTGGTACATGAGGAAACAAAACCGTTAAAGGCAGCAGATGCTGCGACCATTCCTCGCGCGGGAGCTCCTTGCTGCTCTTCTCGGAAAACAACAGTTCCTTCGCTTCGGAAAACTTCTCAACCTCCAATAAACCTATCGTCCCGCTGGTCCCCTTGAGATTGTGGAAAAAACGGTGAATCTCCTGCTCCTCCACAGTCTCTTGGCCAGACCAATCCTCAATCGTTTGTAAAATGCGTTGATGAATCAGCTGTTTATATTTCTCGGTTTTCATGAAAAAAGCTCCTTAATTAACGCAGCATGTGCGAAATGGCTGCACTTAGTTTGCCGGGTAAATAAGGCTTCACTAAAAATTCCTTAATTCCCCATTGCGCGGCCTTCTCTTTCTCCTCAAAAGCGCTGGAAATAATGATTGGCTTGTTCAGGAGCACATCTGATTTTTTGATTTTGCCGATAATATCCCAGCCCGTTATTCCTGGCTCAAGCATAAGATCGATCACAACAATATCCGGATTGAGTTGCTCGATCGCTTCTATTGCTTTTTTGCCCTCAGTGAACAGATGGACTTGATAGCCGCTGGATCGCAATTCATCGCTAAGCAAGGCTGATAAGTTATGATCGTTCTCGATTAACATTACATGAATGGAAGATTCGGTGACCGAAAGCTCCCGCTGTTCCTCGTTTGGCAGCTGTACTTGCTGTTCCGCAATTGGTATGGTAACGACAAACGTGCTTCCTTGGCCAAACTCAGAATGAACCTCAATGCTGCCATTATGTCTAGTGACAATCTCTTTGACGATCGCTAGCCCCAGTCCCGTGCCGCCGATTTCTCTCCGGTCCGAGTTGTCGACTCGGTAAAACTTATTAAATAGATTCGGCAGCGCATCCTTAGGAATGCCAAGCCCCTGATCTTCTAATCGAATGACGATATTTTGATCTTTAATGCCGCTAAATATTTTGATTTCACCGCCGTTAGGCGAATATTTGACTGCATTGCTTAGCAAGTTAATAAATACCTGCTGCATTTTGTCGCGGTCAGCGACAACAATCGCTTCTTGTGCTTCATCTTGCCACGTAACTTGATGCTGGTCAGTTGCCATTCGCTGCATATCAATAACTTCTTTAATTAATGGCGTTAAATGAATGCGTTTGAGTTCATAGGTTTGCTTACCGGACTCCATCCTTTGCAAATCGAGGAAGTCATTAATTAATGTCGTTAAACGTCTTGCTTCCTGATGAATGGTCGTCACGTATTTTCTTTGGCGTTCCGGCTTAAGCTCACGATGCAGCAGAAGCTCAGCAAAACCCAGCACGCTGGCGAGCGGAGTCCGCAGCTCATGACTTACCGTGCTGACGAATTCGGACTTCATCCGATCAACCTCATATTCCTTCGTAATATCGCGATGAACAAGCAATAAACCAAATTTTTCACCGTTGCGGTACAAAGGCTCGCAATAAATTTGAATAAATCTTCTTTCCGGCTCCGTAATCTCGTAATTAATGCTGTGCTGTCCATTTAAATGACCATGTGTTAGGAGCGCATCCATAAATTGAAGAAGCGGCTCCGAATCCACAATCGAGGATTGGATGAGCGATTTAAATTGACCGAATGGCAAATGAATCGACTCTTCATCCTGATTGAAAAATCCGAAAATCTCCGACATTTTACGATTGATTTGCAGCGTCGTTCCATCCAAATCTACATACTGTATGCCTTCCTGAATCGTGTTCAGCATATCGCTCGTCATTAGCCGCTGCTTCTCGGATTGCTCATATAATTGCAGCTTATCGAAGGCGAGCGAGACCTGCGTCATCATGCCAACGATTTCATCCTCTTCCTGCTTCGCAATCGCCCGGTTCACTTTCGTAATAACCAGGCAGGCCACCATCTCTTCGCCGGCGTTTAAAATAGGCAAGATCAGATCGGTTGCCCGCATCTGCTCCTTATGATAGCCTTGTTCAGCGAACGAACATTCCCGAACCATGCTGTACGACTGCTTCGTCTGGGCTGCGCGCACCACGATGCCCTCATCAATGCTAGCAATAAATTGTAAGGCAGCTGCCTCGGAAATACCGACAGCAGCATAATGATGCTCCCTGTTCATCATGACAATCAAGCCCTTATCGGACTCCGTAATGGCAACAATGTTTGAAATAATGCTCTGCAGCAGCTCTTGCTGATCAAGCGTATTGGAGAGAGATTGCACAAGTTGATTGCGCTTCTCCAAATACTTCTCGTTTTGTTCCATTAGACCAACCGCGCACTGCAGCTCCTCCTGCTGTGCCTGAAGCTCGTCCTGCTGCGCGATCAGCTCCTCATTCTGAGCTAGCAGCTCTTCCTCTTTACTTTGAATTTGGGTCATCATGCTTTGGAACGTGCGCGAAAGCTCGCCAAGCTCATCCTCTCTCGACAAATCATCGAGCTCAATATGTTCTCCTTCTGCAAAGCGGCGAGCATGCAAAGTCAGCTTATTTAGCGGCACTCCGATATCGGTAGCGACCTTCCTTGTGATGAACAACGATAAAATGAGAATGAGAATGATATAACCAATAAATAATACGGCTTGGAAGGAGAGGCTTTGAATGAGCTTATCGCTTTTCTCCTCGCTGATTAGCCGGGCTTGCGTCTCAAAATCACGGGAATAGCTAATAAGCTTATTGACGGGATTGTCTTCTCCCGCCGATACAAATACGCGAAGCGCTGCGTAATCCTCGGCCTTGGACAGCTCAATCGCTTTTGGCAATAAGTTTTGGAAGTAATTCGTGAAGAAGGATTCGATATTTTTCATAACCTCTTTTTCCGATGCGCTAAGCGGGAACTTCTTGATTTCATCCAAAGCTTTGTCCAGCAATGCCTTTTCGCTAAAAATTTGCTTGTATTCAAAATCCGATAAATAAACGTAATAGCCGCGTGCTCGCAAAATAATTTCATTGGAATGATCCGCAACTTGCGAGACAAGCTCCTGCTTCATCCTCATCTGAGAGGTTTTGGCTTGATAGTCTCTTAAAATCGAAACGGTGCTGAGCAGCACAAAAATAGCACCAACCAAAATGAGCGTTAATGCAATAATCATCATCGACATATAACGTCGCGTTATGCTTTTTTTGTAATAATGCCGAAGCTTAGCCACGAAGCATCTCCTCTACCTTGTCGATCAGCTCTAATGGACTAAAAGGTTTGGACATGAATCCGTCGGCGCCAGCTAGGCGTACCTTCTCCTGCTCGGCTTGCTGGCTTTTGGCAGAGAGCATTAATATTTTGGATTGCAACCGTTCTTCAAGCTGCCGCGTTTTTTCGATAACTTCAATTCCCGTCATTTTTGGCATCATGTAATCGAGAATAATCAAGTCAAAATCGGTTGCCTTAATTTTCTCCAATGCTTCTTCCCCATCTGCTGCTTCCTCAAGCGAGTATCCCTCGTCTTCGAGCGTATCCATGATCAGCATGCGCAGTATAGGTTCATCTTCTGCAATTAATAATGATTTCATTTTCTAATCCTCCGCTGCTATGTACTCGTATGTTTCTTTCGACATGTTATGTCATAAAACTACATCGTAACTATTCGACATTCGACAATAAAATCCTTTATTATTAGCGGTTTTAATGAGGTTTAAGGCTATATTGGCAATAAAAAAACATAGAAGCAGTGCCCTTCAAGCGGCCTGCTTCTATGTTTTCTGCTCTTCAGCGTGCTTTAACAATTATTTTGCGTATACTCTCACCCGACAAATGGTATTTTCGCTCCAGATCAGCAACGGTCCAGCCATTCGAGTAATAAAGAAAGATCTCCTTATTACGCTCGGCCAGCAGCTTCCGTGTTCCGCTGACCTCACCCCAATGCGCGCGTTTCTCAGCAGCTTTTGGAACGTAAATCAAATCCCCTTGGATGTATTTTTGCAGTTCCATTAATAAACTAGGGGGAAGCACATCTCTCCCATTTTTGTAGTTCACAATAAACGTCCTCCTCGTACAGGCTCAGCTTGATTAGGTTATTCGTTCCTTTGTTCATCAACATCTTTCCTGCCTCCCTTCGATTTTTGGTAAACCCTGTGCATGTCAGAAACAAAAAAAGCTATGGATGCCTTAACTCCCATAGAAGCTTCTTTCACGATGACACTCTATAAGTATATTGTAAGCATTTACAGATGACAAGAAATGTTTAACAATATTTCCATTTAAGTTATGTGCGTTATTTATATTTATAAAAAGGAGACCTTGCGGTCTCCTCCATCAGGGTGATCTCCGTTTAAACGGAGATCACCTCCATGTTGTTAATCAAATCGATCAGCTCCTTTCCTTATCATTTGTCGGCCCGACTTCATCAGTATATACCGTCTGCCGCTTCCCCTGAAAGTGTAAGAACATTTATAAATAAACTTTACCAAAGTAGCCTGAGACCTAGCTCTTCAGCAAGCCCAGCATCTTCAAGCCATGCATAATCCCATCCTCCGTAACATCCTTCGTTACGTAACGAGCCGCTCGCTTCACTTCGTCAGACGCATTGCCCATCGCAACGCTATGATGGACGTATTGCAGCATTTCGAGATCGTTGACCCCATCGCCAAAAGCATATACATCCTCATTTTTGAATCCTGCACGTTCAATAATCGCTTGGATGCCTCTGGCCTTTGAGCCGCCAGGCGGCAGCAAATCACTTCCGTACAGATGCCAGCGAATAAATCCGAGCTCAGAGAAGTTTTCTTTGTAGTAGCCCTCATCCTCTTCCTTGCAATAAAGCAGGCATTGATAAATCTCTTTTCCAATGTAATAATCCGGATCCAATGGCGGAAGCTTTAACTTTAAGGCTTCATCGCTGTCATCCGAATACGCGGTTTGGTCCGTGCTTGACCGCATTCCGTCTGGCGTCATATATACGAGTGGATGCTTGTTCGCTATCGAGATGCGGGAAAGCTCGGCTAAGCGTGCGGGTTCTATCGCATGGCTATATACCACTTCATCGTTATAGACGACGTAAGAGCCATTAAAGCTCACGTAAGAATGGATGTTAAGCGCTTCGCTTATTGGCTTCAGCATAAACGGACCCCTGCCTGTCGCAATCACGATGTCATGGCCAGCCTCTCTCAATTCCGCAATCGCTTGCTCCGTTGATGCAGGAATTTTTTTCGCATGATCAACCAATGTCCCGTCTATATCAAAAAAAACCAGCTTCTTTGTCATAAGTTTTTTGCCTCAATCCTATTGTCTTTCCTTTTATTATAGCCCATAGGCGGAAGGCGCGTCACATTCGGAAAAACAAAATAAACCAACGCCAATCGGCATCGGTTTATTTGATTAGAACAAAACTTATGCAGCCATCTGAACGCTGTAATGGCTTCTAGCTTGGACAAGGGTCTGTTGTTTGCGGCTGACGGCTTGCAGCCTGCGGTTTTGGACGATTCCCGTAATGATAGCGGTGTCTGTAACATCACGCTGCGCAAGCTCGACGAGCAGCTCCAGATCGCCTGTCTGATAAGCCATTGCCATCTCTCTCAGCAGAAAACCCATATCCTCATCCACTTTGAAATCCTGTGAAACGGATGCCAGCTCGCGCCTAACCGCGTGCAAGGCCTCCCTCGCACGATGAAGCGCTGCTTTGATCGCTCCAGTAGTCGTATGCAGCAGCTCAGCCGTTTCTGCAATTGAATAATCCAAAGCATCCCGCAGCAGAAATACGGTTCGCTGGAGTGGCGATAAGTGGCGCATGAGCGCAAGAAGAGCTTCCTCTAGCTCCAATGTGCTTGTATCTGGCTTTGATTCCTCCTGCATATCTTGTTTGATGATACGTTCATAGTGGTTCTGCCGGCGTATTTGGTCGATCCAAGTATTTTTAGCAATTCGCAGCAATAAAGCTTCAGGGTTTGTATGCGCGGTATCGGAATGGATTGCGGCCCGCATTCCTTTGAGCCATGTGTCCTGGGCTAAATCCTCAGCATCCCACTTTGATCCTGTAAGCGACAAGCAATACCGAAGGACGCTTTCCTGCAGCTTCTGGGTGCGCTCTTCGGTGTTTTGTTGTTTCGTATTTTGATTTGTATTCGCAACAATCATCTCATCCTGCCTCCTCAGCTCTAACCCGCCTTACGCTAGGTAAAGGGAATTCTCCTTACATTAGTAAACGAATGAAGCTACTTAAAGGATACGCGATATTAAAAATATTTTCACCCGTATCCTTTGGCGGCAGCTAATCGTTTACAAGTCGTAAGCATCCAAAACTAAGCAGGAGGTTAAAATGATGAGTAATTATGTTCCTTATGTTGTAGAGCAATCGAGCCGAGGCGAAAGGTCATACGATATTTATTCCAGGCTGCTAAGAGATCGAATTGTGTTCTTGGGCTCGGCCATTGACGATAACGTTGCTAATAGCATCATCGCCCAATTATTGTTTCTAACGGCGGAGGACCCAGGCAAAGAAATATCGATGTACATCAACAGTCCTGGCGGTTCCACATCGGCCGGCTTCGCTATCCTGGATACGATGCAATTCGTGAAGCCGCCCGTGCATACGATTTGTACCGGCTTTGCCGCTTCCTTCGCGGCTATCCTCTTGCTCGCTGGCGAGAAAGGACATCGCTCCGCTCTGCCAAACAGTGAAATCATGATCCATCAGCCGCATGGCGGCGTTCAAGGCCAAGCCAGCGACATAGCGATCAGTGCCAATCGGATATTGAACATTCGGGCAAAATTAAATCAGATCTCTGCTGAGAAAACCGGCCAGCCTTTAGAAAAAATCGAAAAGGACATGGATCGGGACTATTTTATGACTTCGGAGGAAGCGCTCGAATACGGAATCATCGACAAGGTGATTACATCGATGTAGCGATTAAGCTTTTATGAATCCAAATGGCGGCTTGACTGCCGTCTCCCATCGCTATGGTTACCATCTCGGAGTGGGCGGCGACATCTCCAGCCGCCCATACATTCCTCACGCTTGTGAGCTTCGTTCGCGGATCAACAATGATATGCTTATTGTCCATTAGCTCTACGCCAAGCTGCTTCGCAAAACCAGAGCGCACTTCGTTGCCGCCGAATGCGACAAAACATCGCTCGCAAGCTAATGCTGAACCATCTTCCAACACAATGCCATTGAACTGCGCCTGCTCTGCATTCACCGATTGGATCGCTTGTTCTATGTATGGAATGCCTTTGTCCGCTAGTAGATCGAGCAGTTCACGATCGACCGGTGAACGTTCATGATTGATATAGATCAGATCCGAGGTCCAATGTGTAAGCGTGAGCGCCATGCGCGCACCGGCATTTCCTGCTCCCAGCACTAACGTTTGTCGATCTGCTACCTCATATCCATCACAATCCGGACAAATATAGGCGCTGATCCCTAAGCAAGGGATTAGCTCGGGGAAACTCGGAATTCGGTCCTTCACGCCAGTAGCAATCAACAGCCTTTTACAGCGAAAACTTACCTCATCAGCCGTGCGCAGCAGCAGGCCGTCTTCCGCATTCTCTGCACGGTCTACAACTGCTTTAATGAAACGAATGCCCAGCTGCTCCGCCTGTTGTCTCCCTAACGCGAGAAGCTCGGCACCTCCAATTCCAATTGGAAAACCGATCAGGTTATGATAGCTTCTGCACATCGTTGATCGTCCTTCGGCTGCGTCAATGACAGCTACGTTATGACGATATCTTCCTAGTTGGATAGCCGCTTGCAAGCCCGCAAACCCACCGCCTACAATTATACAGTCATATTGCATGGTTGCTCCTCCTGCCAAGCCAGCATTTGTATGCACGATCGAATGATTATTTATTATTGTTGGAATTAGCCCTTGTTATTCAATCCATAGGATCAAAAAAAAGCCAGCTGCTCTTGTGAAAAGAGCAAGCTGGCTTTCTTATTCATTGAAGGCTTAGTTTTCTTCTTCGTTTCAACAGCTCCGGAAGCGCAATGCCTACGAGGACGACAATTACGCCGGTCCATTGCAAGGCGCTCACATGCTCATTAAGGACGAACGAGGAAAGCAGCACCGCTACCGGAAGCTCCGAAGCGCCAAGTATGCCTGCCATTCCCTCGCCAATATGAGGCACTCCTACTGCGAATAGTACAGGCGGAATAAAAGCGCCGAACATGCCGAGCAGGAAACCGTAGAGCATCAAATCTCCAAAGATGAGGCCATTAAACAAAAACGCCGGCGGGAATAATATAAACACAAGTACCATGCCGCCTGTGATCATCCATACGCTGCGATAAGCCGGATGTACGGCAGGAACGGCTTTGCCGCTGAATAAAATGAACAAGGAATAGCTTACAGCTGACAGGAGGCCTAACACAACGCCCATTATATTGAACTTGCCTGTTCCTTGCTCGATAATGCCGGCGGCTAGCATCGTTCCGCCAAATAAGATGGCTATCGTGAAAAACATGATGCCGTTAGGACGCTTCTTCTGGCTTACCGCTTGAATCAGTACGCCGATCCACGTGAATTGGAATAATAAAATGATTGCTAATGAGGCCGGAATGTATCGAAGCGACTGGTAATACAGCAGGCCGGTAATCGCCGTCGGCATCCCGGCTGCCATTAAGATTAGACGGTGCTTCCACGTCAGCTTCGTCATCGTTTTTGGAGCCGCTCCGCCTTCATTGCTTGTGCTTGCTCCCCTGCCTCGCTTCTCGCGCCATTTCATAAAGAGCGCAAGCGCCCACGCTAGAATAAAGCCCGTCAGCAGCTGGCTGCCGACAACTTCGCCTAATTTATAGCCATCCCCGTAAGCAAGAACGACGATCGTTGATAAGATGCCGTAGCTTGCAGCCCCTAAAAATACCGATAAAATATATTTCATCTGTCTAAATTCCCCTCTCTGCTTGTTGTAAATCGTCATATAAACACAAAAAAATCCTAACGACGAATATAGGATCATTCGCAAATGATCACATATTCGTAGTTAGGAAGTTAAGGCTCCCCGTAGAAACCCTCACCCTGTTCAAGCAATTGCCGTGAGGTTATACGAACTATTTTATTGTGCGGTTCCGTGTTTAGCATATCGAATATTACATGACAAGTAAGGTTCTGTCAATAGATATTTATCTGGAAAATCGGACTTTTCAAAAAAGGAATGAACGGTTCTATGCGAAATAGGTCAAAAATCGGTATGGCCTATGGTATGATAAGTAGGCATTATTTTGGATATAGGATGGAGTGATCGACTTATGAGCACAGCGACGATAAATGGAACGGTACGTTCCGTATGCCCCTTCGATTGTCCTGATACTTGCGGGCTCAGCGTTACCTTCGAAGAAGGGAAAATAACAAAAATTACTGGCGACACGGAGCATCCCGTCACTCGCGGTGCGATATGCAACAAGGTTAGACAATTGAATGACCGGGTCTATCATCCTGAGCGGCTTCTCTACCCGTTGCGCCGCACGGGACCCAAAGGGACGTTGTCTTTTGAGCGGATTACTTGGGAAGAAGCCTACGATGAAATTACGGCACGCATGAAGAGCATCATAGCAGAGCAAGGCGCGGAGGCGATATTGCCTTACAGCTTTTATGGCAATATGGGCGTCCTTAATGCGGAAGGCATGGATCGACGTTTCTTCCACCGGCTCGGAGCGAGCAGGCTTGACCGTACCATCTGCAACGCTGCCGGATCAAAAGGATATTCCTATACGATGGGCGGCTCGATCGGCATTGACCCTGAGGATACGGTGCATACGAAGTTATTTATTATTTGGGGCTGCAATTTGGTATCGACGAATATGCATCAGACGATGCTGGCAACGGAGGCTCGCAAAAACGGCGCAACGATTATTCATATCGATGTGCACCGCAACCGCACCTCCGCATGGGCGGACCGCTTCATACACGTTCGTCCGGGCAGCGACGCCGCACTTGCGCTTGGCTTGATGCATGTCATTATCCGCGACGGTCTTGCAGATCAGGCGTTTCTAGAGCAGCATGCAATTGGCTATGAAGAGCTGGTACAGCAAGCAGCCGAATACACGCCTGAGCGCGTAGAGGAAATTACGGGCGTACCAGCAGCGGAGATTGAGGAGCTTGGCCGGCTTTATGGTACAACCACCCCTTCTTTTATTCGTATCGGCAACGGCCTGCAGCATCATGACAACGGCGGCATGATCGTTAGAACGATATCGTGTTTGCCTGCGCTTACCGGTCAATGGGCCGTTCGCGGCGGCGGCGCGATGAAGGGTAACAGCTGGTACTCGCGTCTTAACGGCGAGAAGATCGAGCGGCCAGATTTAATGCCTGATCCAGACGTTCGCACCGTTAGCATGAACCAACTTGGCGAAGCGCTGCTTGACTTGACGCCGCCGGTTCAAATGCTGTTCGTTTATAACAGCAATCCAGCTGTCGTAGCGCCGGATCAGAACCGGGTAAGAGAAGGTCTTATGCGCAGCGACCTCTTTACGGTCACGCATGATTTATTTTTGACAGACACCTGCAAATACTCGGATATCGTGCTTCCGGCAACGTCACATTTTGAAAATTTAGATTTATACACGTCCTATTGGCATCTTTATTTGCAGCTTCACGAGCCTATCATGGAGCCGGCCGGCGAATGCAAATCCAACTTTACGCTCTTTAAGGAATTAGCGCTGAAGCTAGGCTTCGAGCCCGAGGTATTTGACATTTCTGAGGAGCAAATGATTAACGAAGCGCTCGACGGCAATCATAACCCGTTCCTTCAAGGCATTACATTTGATGAGTTGAAAAAAAATACGTGGATGAAAGCCGGAAACCATCAGCTCCCTCCGCTTACGTCCATCATTCCAACGGCTTCCGGCAAAATCGAGCTATACTCAGAAGCCATGCTTCAAAACGGCTTGCCTCCTGTACCGCAATATACGCCGTTGCGAGAGCCGGAAACGTATCCGTTTCTGCTGACGACTGGTCCGAACCACAGCTTCATCAATTCGACGTTCGCCAACCAGGAACGTTTGCAAAAGCTTGAAAAGGAACCTTTGCTTCACATGCATCACGAAAATGCAGAAGCGCTTGGCCTTTCGGACGGAGAACGCGTAAAAATCCGAAACGATCGCGGCGAGGTGGAAATGACATTGCGAATCGGCAGCGATGTGCTGCCAGGCGTACTCGTTACGCAAGGCTTATGGTGGGACGATGAACGCAAAGGGCATCAAGCAGTCAATTCGCTTACTCCCCAGCGGTTAGCAGACATGGGCGGCGGAGCTACCTTCTTTTCCAACCGTGTGGAAGTGTTGAAATTAAATCAAACCTAAATGCTGCTGCAAGTGAAAAAAACCTGAGATTCTTTTACGAGGAATTCAGGTTTTTTCTGCTATGCTGGTTCATGGAATTAATAAGAGATGCCAACACGCTCGCGAATAAACGTATTGTTCAAATAAGCGGCAACCGCAAGCTCTGCGGTATCGGCAAAAGATATTTGCGAGCCTCCTGTTGGCAGCACGTCTTTCCGTACGCGATATTCACCTTTTTGCTCCAAAGAAACAAGTCTCGTTGGGCAAATAATCGTCCACTGCAAATCGGATCGGGATAATGCAGCGTAAACCTGTTCATGCTCTTTGGCGGCATCGTGATTAACCCTTTTGTTTTCGGTCGACTGGTATCTTAACAACTCAGGCTGCAGCTCGCTCTGCAAAATGCCGGCAGTTCCAATCGTGACTAGCCTGCTGAGCTTTAACTTCTGCATTGCAGCGATTACATGCTCCATTCCACGAATAAGCGTACCGTTGCCTTCCGTGTTCAAGGAGCAAATTACGCCATCGACGCCTGTCATCGCCTCGAGCACGTCTTGTTCATTTCGAACGTCGCCAAGGTAGCTCCCTGGCCCCAACTGCTCAGGCAAGCGTACGAAAAGCCTCATTTGAATCTCCTTCTCTTCCAATATTCGCCGAATATGTTGACCGGTACTTCCGGTTGAACCAATAAGAAGCAGCTTCATGTGAGATATAACCCCTTTTAGATGATCATCGTTCCGTCATGTGTTCTGCTTCAATCATTCCTTAGATAAGCTGAAATGTAAAGAAGTATAAAAAAAGAAGCTGCCTGAACTGCACCCCGTCAAGTAGACAGTACAAATAAAAAAACCGTTAAGCGGCCTTAGTCCTGAATTCCATTGGACTGAGGCCGTTTAATTTTGCTTGTAATCGTTCGTTATTGTAAAAGTGGATGTAGGCCTCAATGTCCCGTTCAAGCTCATCAAAAGTTCGGTATGTATGCAAATAATACTTTTCGCATTTTAGAGTTCCCCAGAAGGATTCTATGGGACCGTTATCGATGCATCTCCCTACGCGAGACATGCTCTGGGTTAATTTTTTGCCAAATAACTTTTTGAATCGTAGAGAAGTGTATTGAAAGCCTCGGTCACTATGCAGCATGGGTCTGCWCCTTGGTGCTGCCTTCATCGCCTTTTTGACGGTTTGAAACACGAGGCTGTTGTTGTTCGAGTGCCCGAATACGTAGGACACAATGGTGTTGTCGTGGAGGTCTAAGATGGCGCTTAAATACGCCTTTTGACCATGACCATATTTGAATTCCGTTACATCTGTTACCCATTTTTCGTTCGGCTTTGTCGCAGTGAATTCACGGTTTAGCAGGTTCTCTGCCACGTGTTGAGGCGTTGACGGTGCATATTTCTTTCGCTTTCTGCGAATCACCGACTGAATACCTCGCAGCTGCATGAGGCGCTGGATGCGTTTATGGTTAATCCGCCGCTGCATCTCTCTGCATAAGTGAAGCGYTAAACGGCGGTACCCATAGATACCGTCTACCTTCTCATAGAGCGCGATCATCGCTTCTGTGAGTTGCTGGTTCTCCCGTTCGTGTACGCTGGGCTTGCGGTTCAGCCATTTGTAATAGCTGGATCGTGGAATCCCTGCAATTTCACACAACGCCTTTATGCTGAATTGGCCGTCTTGCTGAACGGCTTGTATAGCGAGGTAGATATTTTCCTGACGTATTTGACTTAGCGTCGCCTTCTTTCGAGTTCCTCTAACTTTTTTAGGAATGCATTTTCTGCCCGTAGACGCTCATTTTCAGCCTCCAGCTTCTTCATGACAAGCTTCTGGCGGTCTGTGTCAGTTAACTCTTCTTCGGTCTTTTTACGTCCCCGTCCATCCTGAAGCGCATCTTGCCCGCCGTCTTGGTATTTCTTCACCCACTGGTACACCTGTTGGTAAGAGAYCTGATGCTGCTCCGCTGTCTTCCCGTAGTCCTCGTTATGAGTCAGACAATATTGAACAATCTCTATGCGTTCCTTCCAGGTCGTAGAACGTCCTTTCGTCATAGCCTTTGCTCCCCCTTTATAGGCTTTTAAGCTGCTATGACTATTATACTTCATCACCCAATCGGAAAGCTGTGTTCTGCTCGCAATCTTGTATTTATCAATGATATCGTATTGGGATAATTCCCCTTTGAGGTAATCCAACACCGCCTGTAGCTTAAGTTCTGCGGAATAGCTACGGTTGTTCGTTTGAATCTCTAATCCATCAAAACCATAGACTTCATACCGGCGTTGCCATTTCACCAAGGTTGTTTTTGATATCCCATATTTATACGCAGCGGCCATAAGGCCAAGTTCACCACTTTCGATCTCTTTGATAATGGTACGTTTCTCCGATGCGTAATATTTAACTTTAGACATGAAAATGCTCCCCTCATAGCTGCAGGTTTTTATTATTTCACCTGTCCACTATTTGGGGAGCATATCACCAGGGGGCAGCCTCATTCACGTCGTTCTCAAACCGTTTGGCTTGATTGATTAGATAAATAGCTCTCATACAAAGCTGGGCTAACGATCTTTCTTAAGAGATGCATCGGGCCGTCGCCGTTATTGAAGTCGAACACATGAATGCGCTCATAGCCTCTGCGTTCATACATAGGAAGCAGCCAAGGATGCTTCTCAGCGGTTGCCAGCGTGACGGCTGCTGCTCCTACCTTGCCTTGGATAATGTTTTGCTCCACCCAAGTCAACAGCTTGTCGCCCAATCCGGAACCTTGGTAAGCGGGATCTACGGCAAACCACTTCACGAATGGAAAGTCGGTAACCGCCTTTACCTCTTCGCCTTTCGATAGCGTAATCGTCGCGGCAATTACACCGTCAACCTCAAGGACATAACATTCGTTATTTTTGATGTTATCCTGAATTAGTGCCAAATCTGCATGGGCAGCAGGCCAGCTAAGCTCCAGCTCCCTGATTGTGACATATGCCTCATAAGTAACGTGCAGCAGCCTCTCTGCATCCTCAATAGTAGCTAAACGATACACTTCGCTCATCTATTTCACCTCTGCGCCGAATGGTAGGTTCATCAAAGCCAATATTATCTATCGGATTTGTATGTATTATACTTTACCATCCCATTCGCTCGGCAGCCAATAGAGATTTTCTATCGATCGATTAAGAAAAAGAATGAATCCGCTCGTCCTATTTGAGTTCGTCTACGATACAAGCAGGTGTTTGTCCTGTTAGCGCACTGACTAAATTTTGCGCTGCGAGCATCGCCATATCGAATCTCGTTTGGGTTGTAGCAGAGCCGATATGCGGCAGCGTCAACACGTTTGCCATAGTTAGAAACGGATGATCGGCATCGATTGGCTCCTTCTCATAGACATCCAGACCGGCAGCTGCGATCGATCCTGACTGAAGCGCTTCAATTAATGCCTGTTCATCTACGGTTTGGCCACGGGAGATATTAATAAAAATCGAGCTTGGTTTCATTATATTAAACTCGTTTTGTCCAATTAGCTTGTTCGTTGCTGCCGTTAAAGGCGCCAGCAGCACAACAAAGTCCGAGGAAGCGAGCAGCTCATGCAGTTCTGAATACTTAACGCCAAGCTTCTCTTCAGCTTCCGGCTTCCGGCTCCGATTGTAATAGACTACTTCCATATCAAAACCAAACTTAGCGCGCCGCGCAACGGCTTCGCCGATCCGGCCCATGCCGATGATGCCAAGCTTGGCATGATGAACATCTGTGCCGAACAGCTTGATGCCGTCGCCTGACTTCCATTGTCCGTCTTTCACGTAGCGGTCAAGCTCGGCAACGCGTCTTGCTGTTCCCAGTATGAGAGCGAACGCCAGATCCGCAACCGTATCGTTTAATACATGAGGCGTATTCGTTCCGATAATACCCCGTTCCTTCATGGCTGCAAGGTCAAAATGGTTGTACCCTACGCTTATGCTGCTGACTACCTTAAGATGAGGAGCATGCTCCAGCAATTCGGCATCAATTTTCATGCCTGCTGTCAGCAGCCCGCTCGCTTTAGCGAGTTTTTCGTGCAGCAACGTACGCGGGATTGGAGCCGCTTCTTCCCACTTATCGATAATGCAATGCTCGGCTATGTATGCCTCTACCTCTGCTGGCACTTTGCGATCAATAAAAACAGTTGGTTTCATTCACATTCTCCTCTCGGCTTATGTCATCTATAAGCATATCATAAGAAGAGGGAAGCGCGTGCTGCCCGCAAGAAGTTAATCTTGGCTGGCAGACGGCTTCCCTCTGTCATTCATTCATGCATAGCAGCTTGACGCTTGATAAGATCCTCGACTACGATGCAAGCCATCGCTTCGACGACGGGAATAATACGCGGACAAATACATGGATCATGGCGGCCAATCGTTTCGATCTGTTTTTCCTGTCCATGAATATCAATGGTGTTCTGCGGTAAAGAAATGGAAGAGGTTGGCTTAACCGCAATCCGAAATACAATCTCTTCTCCCGTGCTAATGCCGCCAATAATGCCGCCCGCATGATTGGTTAAAAATCCGTCTTTGCTCATCTCGTCATTATGCTCGCTGCCCAGCATCTCAGCCGCCGCAAATCCGGCGCCGAATTCGATGCCTTTTACCGCGCCAATCGACAGCATCGCCTTCGCAAGCTCGGCGTCCAGCTTGTCAAATACGGGCTCGCCAATTCCTGGCTTTACCCCTTTAATTCTGCATTCCACGATACCGCCGCAGCTATCTCCCACCGACGCCAAATGCTCGATTTTCTCAATCATACGCTTAGCCGCTTCCGGGTCACAAGCACGAACCGCATTTTTCTCAATTTCGTCCTCATGGAACGTTTCGCATTTGATGCCGCCAATTTCCGTCGTGTATGCGACAACGCTAATGCCTTTATTTTCGAGAAGCTTGCGTGCTACCGCGCCGCCAGCAACACGTCCCGCTGTCTCTCTACCCGAAGCTCTCCCGCTTCCGCGGTGATCGCGCAGGCCGTATTTCTGCAAATACGTATAATCCGCGTGGCCTGGGCGAAAAGAGTATTGAATATCGCTATAGGCATCAGGCCTCATATCTTTGTTGTGAAGCATAATAAAAAGCGGTGTTCCCGTCGTTTTTCCTTCGAACATGCCTGAAAGGATGCTGATAATATCATATTCCTTGCGCGGCGAAGTAACTGAGGACTGACCGGGTTTTCTTCGATCCATTTGTGTTTGAATATATTGTTCATCCAGCTCGACGCCTGGCGTCACGCCATCTACGATGACGCCTACCGCTTCGCCATGCGACTCGCCAAAGGTTGTTATTTTAAAGCTGCTGCCGTATGTGCTTCCTGCCATTACTTGTTCCTCCCTGGACTATGCTTTGACGCATTCGTATTATGTCCATTATAATTTTGAAAGTGAAATAAATGAAATCAAAATATAGACTTGTTGACATAGAGAGGATTGATATCATGCAAATGAACATGGAGTGGTATCGCATATTTTTGCATACGGCAAAATTAGGCAATTTGACAAAAGCCGCGCAGGAGCTTCATATTACGCAGCCTTCGGTCAGCTATGCCATAAAGCAATTGGAAGCCCAGCTTGAGGTCAAGCTGTTTGACCGGCTGTCCAAAGGCGTGAAGCTTACGCCGGAAGGCGAAGAGGTGCTTGGATATGTTGAAAAATCTTTCACTGCGCTTCAAGCGGGCGAGCATAGGCTGCAATCTCTAAAAAATCTTTCCGCCGGCGAGCTCCGAATCGGCGCAAGCGGTCCTATTATTAAGCATTTGCTTCTGCCCCTGCTTGATACCTTTCATGCTGAGCATCCTGCCGTACGCATTCGGCTCTCCCAAGGGAAAACATCGGATATTCGGGCACGGTTAAAAGCCGGCCAGATCGATATTGGGCTTGTTCATATGCCTACTTCTGATCATGAGCTGGACGTTCATCACCTTACAGATATTCAGAGCTGCTTCGTGGCAGGACAAGCCTACCAGCAGTATTCGAATGAACCTTTAACGGCGCTGGCGCTTTCCCGCATTCCGCTTCTTCTGCTCTCGGAGGGAAGCAGTACAAGAGCATTTGTCGAGCAGTGGTTCACCGCCCAAGGTGTGCAAGCCGAGGCCGATATGGAGCTTAGCAGCATGGACATGCTTATTGAGCTTGCTGGGCGAGGCTACGGAGCTGCGTTCGTCACGCAATCGTTCGTCAAGGAAGAACTGGACAGCGGGAAGCTGCTGCAATTGCGTACGATTCAGCCGATTCCTAATCGCTCCGTCGGCTTTGCCATCCGCCGTGACAGTTCCTTGCCGTTAGTCGCCAGCCGTTTTCTGGAGCTTCTCCGCTAATGGCAAAGAGCCTCTCCGCATGCAGAGAGGCTCTTCTTTCTATCTCATATTACGCTCTGCCGTATTGCTTCGGCGGCGTTACTTCGCCTTTAACGGCTTGTATCGCATGAATGGCCCAGTACGGATCACGCAGCATGCCGCGGGCTACCGCTACCAAGTCCGCATCTTCACTTGCAATGGTTGCTTCAGCCAGCTTCGGATCTTCCAGCATGCCAACGGCAATAACCGGAACGTTTAAAGCTTGCTTGATTGCACGGGCAAATGGTACCTGATAACCAGGATAATTGCCAGGCTTTCGCGTCCCAGCCGGTCCTTCGCCGCCTGTTGATACGTGGAACACATCGACGCCTGCTTCAAGGTACTGCTTGCTCAGTTCAATGCTGTGGCTAAGATCATAGCCGTTATCCATATATTCGATAGCTGAAATTCGCAAAATAAGCGGCATATCCGCCGGCATCTCGCTTTTCACCGCTTGGATGACTTCAATGCCGAACTTCGCATAATTTTGCCCATACTCATCTTCGCGGACATTTATGCCAGGCGATTGGAATTGATGCACCAAGTAGCCGTGAGCGCCGTGGATTTCAATCGTATCGACGCCCGCTTCAACCGCTCTTCTAGCTGCATCCTTAAATTGGTTCACGATGACTTTGATTTCATCGACAGTAAGCGGCTTAGGCGTTTTGTATTCAGGACCCGCCGAGATCGCCGATGGGCCGACAGGCTGCGCCGCGTCTTCCGCTTTACGTCCGGCGTGCGCAATTTGAATGCCTACTTTTGCGCCATATTTATGTGCTTCATCAATAATTCGTTTAAATGCCGGCACCTGCTCGTCTGACCATAATCCAAGATCATGATTTGTGATCCGTCCATCTGGATCAACGTCCGTCATTTCCATTATAATAAGTCCAGCACCGCCAACTGCTCGGGATACGTAGTGCACATAATGCCACTCATTCGGGAAACCATCCATCGCATCCACAGAGTATTGGCACATCGGCGCCATAACGATTCTGTTTTTTAGCTCAAGATTTTTGAGTGTAAAGGGTGTATTTAAATGTTTTACGGTCATGCGACTCTCTCCTTTGAGTGATTCTATATTTAGATTTCCTAGCTCTAATGTAACCACAGTTAATCAATAAAAGAAAGTAGTGATCTTTTTTTCACATAGTTTCCGAAAAGTTACTTTTGTATTATACTTGGGATTATCCATAAAAATAATGAAGGAGCTGGTCCAATGAATGAGCTTAATCCACTCGTTTTAAAGCGTGGAACGCCTGGTGTCCCTTGCGTCATCGGCGACGTGCTGGACATTATCGGCAACAAGTGGACCTTTCTCATTATTAGAGATCTGCTGGTCGACCATACGCTGCGATTCAGTGAATTGATGAAATCGCTTGAAGGCATAAGTCCCAAGACGCTGTCGCTTCGCTTAAAGGTTCTTGAAGAGCAGGGCATCGTCAGCCGGACCATTTATCCGGAGGTTCCCCCAAGAGTAGAATACACCATAACGGACAAAGGTAAACGGCTTGAGCCGGTTTTTATTGAGCTCAAGCGATTCGGGCTTACCTTGTAAAAAACTTATCTCGCCAAAAAAAGTCTCTACCTCGCAGGTAGAGACTTTTCGTTGTTTGGTTATAGACATCTACATTACGTTTTTTAAATAATCCTGCAAGTTAAGCACGATCTTCAGCGCTTCCGCACGCGTTGCAAATTCTCCCGGCGCAAATCGATTATTTCCTCTGCCTTGGATTAGTTTATGGTTGCCTGCCCGGAATGTATGATCAGGATATCTTCTGTGCAGAAGCTTCTTAAGGTTTTTTGAATAGTATAGCGCCCGGGAATCGATAGGAAGAGCGCGCTTCGACATTTCTAATGACTCTCTAGCGGTCCGGAGCCGAGCATGCAGCCGGCAGCAAACACAATAAAATGACGATCATCCCTTTTTTCATATAAGCCCTCCTCTATGTACGTTCGCTTCATATTGGCTTCTAGCAATAAAAGGTTCGGAAAATGTTATCGGTTGAATTTTCGGGTAAAGTCAACTATAATATAGTATGGTTTTTATTTGTTTACCGGAAAGGAAAGACTACGATGAGCGACGCTAATCCATATCGAATTTTATTGTATTATAAATTTGTAGCCGTACCTGATGCAGAGCAATTTGCTGCTGAGCATCTTGCATATTGCAAGCAATTAAATGTGAAGGGCCGTATCCTTATTGCCGATGAAGGCATTAACGGCACGCTCTCAGGCACTGTTGAGCAAACGGAGCAATACATGGCGCATTTGCGTGCCAACCCGCTATTTGCGGACATCGTATTCAAGATCGATGAAGCCGACCAGCATGCTTTCAAAAAAATATTTGTCCGATACAAGAAAGAGCTTGTTACGCTTCGTTATGACAAGCCGTTGGATCCGAACACGCTAAGCGGCACTCGTCTATCTCCTAAAGAGTTTCACGAATATTTGCAAAGAGAAGATGTCATCGTGCTGGATGGCCGAAGCGACTACGAATATGACCTCGGACATTTCCGCAATGCGATTAGACCCGATTTGGAAACGTTCAAGGAATTTCCGGAATGGCTTCGCGAGAACATGGCGGAGTTTAAGGACAAGCCGATTCTTACCTACTGTACTGGCGGAATCCGCTGTGAGAAGCTCACAGGCGTCATGATGAGCGAGGGTTTCAGTGACGTGTATCAATTAGAAGGCGGCATTGTCACCTACGGCAAGGATGAGGAAGTGCAAGGCAAGCTGTTTGACGGCAAATGCTACGTCTTTGATGAGCGAACTTCCGTTGTGATCAATCAAACGGATGAAGTGGTAGTCGTTGGCAAATGCCACCACTGCCAGCAACCGGCAGACACGTACATTAACTGTGCGGATGATTCCTGCCACCTTCAGCATATCGTATGCGAAGAATGCCAAGAAACCAAACATGGCTTCTGCTCTACTGCATGCGAGGAACATGTTGTCAGCGTAAATGCTTAAGCAAGAACATAAAAGCCGTGCTTCGATGATGAAGCACGGCTTTGTTTTGGCATCACAGGGATCAACATCGAGATTTTGGGCTGCTCAAGCCTTAAATCGCTGCTTCATTGCGGAGATCACATATACGGCAAAAGGAAACAGCAAAAAACCGGTAATAATATAAAACGTTCCGGCTCTCGCGATGAATCCCCCCACCATCTGAAAATCTTTGGCCAGCCAAAACGTGCACAGTTTCTACCTCATTCGGAAAGCGAGAAAATAAACGCTTTAGCAGCACCATCAACTAGCAATACCGAGTTATCCAGCGTCAACTGATCCATAATTTCGCCAAAGGTATCTATTCCACTGGAGCTAAAGCCTGTCACTTCTTGTTCTATAAGCAAAGAGCGCTTCGCTGGATCCGATAAATCCCACTTTTGCATCTGCAGCCGTATTTCATTTAATCGTTCCTCGTTCGTTAAGCTATTAAAATAAAGGAACAACCCCGGTATTTCTCCCCCAAGCCTGAAATGAATATAGGCTGCATCGCTGCAATTCTCCAGCAAGGCTTCAACCTGCCGGCGGGACTGCTCTAACTGAGAAGGTATGACCTGGCATGTTTCCATAACGGTTTCGCTCATCGGTTAAAATCCCCTTGTTCATATAGGCTGAATAGTTTACTTATTATTTTCCAGAACTACGTTTTCTATCCAGCCCTTCTGAAACGGAAGGTTAATTAGGCGGAACTTGGTTAACCTAATCATGCCGTAAAGTATAGGGCAATCAAGCATGTGGAGGTTATCCGATGGCTCGCAACAAAAACAAGTCCATTCCAAGCAAAAATCAGGCTTTTGAAGCAAGCTCCAGAGAAGCGGAAAATAATGTCGCTGCCTCGACAGATGAGAATCGCAATCAAAAAGGCCATGTGCCTAACAGCCCTTCAACCGGCTAGCTGAGGCGCAGAACAAACAAAGAGCTGTCCGTGAGTTTGATCTCACGGACAGCTCTTTGTTATTACTTATTTCATTTATGGACAATGGACTCCCATCGGTGCTTGTATTGCAAAAGCCGTGGATGCACCCGCTCCGGTTCCTCGGTCAGCACCAGCCTTATTTTGACGATCCATTCCTCAAAGGAGGAAAAAGAAGCGAATAAATTAGCCATATCACCGGTCATGAGCAGAAAAAGCGGCTTAGGGTACGTTTCCGACAAATGTCTTAGAGCAGAATCGATAGGCGTATATTTTTTTCGCTTGACCTCGAGTCGTTCCACTACGACGCTTGCTTCCCCGCGATCCCGCTTCCATTCATGCAGCTTATCCTCCCGTTTATAAAAAGGGCTAACCTCTTCCTTCGACATTCGTTTGATGCTCTGCTCGTGCAAGGGATAGAGAACCAGCTTCATAAATAAACGCTCCTTGGCCAGGTCAGCCGCAAGATCAAGCTCGCGTTCGGTCGTATGCTCAAATGAATCATAATAGACGAGTGTACCTTTGCGCTCATCCTTTGGCGGCTCATAGCCGAACGGCATTTTTTGAACGGTTTCACTCATGCTGATGACCTCCTATGTATCCTATACGAAAGTTACTTAGGAGATGAAAATACCATATCTGATCGGAAAATGCCATGCTAGAGCTTTCGATAATCGCTTTTCATTATATTTTTTACTAAGCCCGACCATTTCGAATTGGCTGGACAATACTTTCGCGCCACCTTCTCGATCGTAGTGAGCCCTTTATCGACGTAGTTTTTAGAAAGGAGCTGTCCGAATTTCCGAACGCTGTCCCCTTTCGTTTCAAAGCTGAACGCTTTGTTGTATTTATCGCCGTCTATCGCATTTAAGCCAAATAAATTATTTTTGCTCTTGGCTAGCTTGCTTTTGCCATTGCCGCTCTCGAGCTTCATGACGGCAATCGTAAAATAAGCGTTAATGCCGTATTCATCCTCGATTTCAAGGATAGCTTGTTCCAAATCATGCCCCGATAGCGCGGTGCCTTCAAATATTTTGGCGATATGCTCCTCCGTCAGCCCCGAATCAGATTCAACGATCGACGTTGGTTTATTTAGATCTTCCACGACTTCCTCATCTATACGTTCGGATTGCAGCGCTCTTTCCACGCTGCGATCATTGAATGCATGGGCCGGTAAGGCATCGCTTGCGGCAGGCATAGACAATATCGCTACCTTTCCTTTTTGCTTTACTTGTTTGGCGTAGCCGCCATGAATAAATCCTCCGTCTTCAAGCTCAAGCCAGCCGTTATCGGTTTCTGCCTTCACTCGCAAAGCCGTTCCTTGCTCGACGACCTTGACGATGCTTGATTTCGCGGTTGGTTTTGTCCGTACGTTCAAATAGTAAGCGGTAACCTCATATGTATTCGGCTGCTCTTCGGCAACTGCGGGCTCATCAGCGAGCTCTGCTTGCGTTATGGGAGGGATGCTTGGAGGCTGTTCGACCAAAGCGATCGGTGCTCCTGTGCTTGTTGAAAGCGGTGAGGGAAGGGTTGGATCGATTCTGCCAGTACTAGGTGCCGGACTTGTCGCCGGACTTGTCGCCGGACTTGTCGCCGGACTTGTCACTGGACTTGAGAGATCGGTTTGGTTACCGCTTGGGGCAGCTATCATAATTTGACTAAAGCCTGCTTCAGCTATTTCCGGCGAAGGCACTGCCACGCGGACATCATCATCTTTATCTAAAGGTTTTACATACATGCCTAATGTAATGACTAACGATAAAATAAGCAGGTAAACGAACAATTGCTGATTCAACTTTTTTCGCATAAAATTACCACTCCCTTAGGTTAATGAGATATACCTGTTGCCATATAAGCAGGTTTATACGGGCAAAATTCGCAGGTACAAAGAAAAAGTGGACGGTCTGTGAAGATTATATGTCGCTGTGTCCTCCAAAAGACGAGTTTTTGACCCACTTTCCGTGGATTTGTTAATTATGAGAAAAAATTTAACAAAATCCGCTCCGCTTTTTCCGCTTTTTGGGAGCGTAAATACGGACGCAAAAAAGCTCTTATTCCCTGGAGAATAAGAGCTTTTTCATGCTATTACCTATCTATTTTTTGTACCCTGACGCGTGTGCTGCAATGATCGAATCCATCTGCTCATTCCATTCCTTGTCCTCGGTACAGCGCTCCGGATGAGCTTCAAACCATGCTACCGTGCGTTTCATTCCTTCTGCAAACGAGACGGTCGCTTCGAATTCGGGAACTAAGCTTTTGATCTTACTGTTATCGAATACACTCGTTACCGATTTGTCTCCTAGCAGACCGCCCTCCAGCTCGGGATCATGCGAGATAAGAAACTCCGACGAGATATGAACAAGCTTTGGCACTGCACCTGCGGCGTCGCCGATCGCTTCATAAATTTGGTTCCAAGTGAGCACCTCATCAGAGGTTATGTGGTATGCTTGTCCGATCGCTTCTTCCCGGCCGAGCAATCCGACGAAACCTTTGGCAAAATCGGTATTATGCGTCATTGTCCAAAGCGACGAGCCGTCTCCGTGAACGATTACAGGAAGCCCCGCTCTTATTCGTGCTACCAGCGACCAGGGATGCGGCCAGCTGTTTAGCGCGGCAGGAATCATCGTGTCTCCGTAAGTAAATGACGGTCTAACGATCGTTACTGGAAAACCTGTTGCTGCCTGTTCTTCGGTCAGCAGCTGCTCGCATGCGATTTTGTCGCGAGAGTACTGCCAGTATTTATTTTCAAGCGGAGTCGCTTCCTCCGTAATGATATAGTGCTGCGGAGGTTTCTGGTAAGCCGAAGCGGAGCTGATGAATATGTATTGCTTGGTACGCCCGCGGAACAGCTCGATGTCTACGCTTACATGTTCAGGCGTGAACGCAATCCAGTCAACGACTACGTCGAACCGATGTCCCTCGAGTGCAGCTGCCGCCGCCTTCGAATCTCTTATATCACCGATTATGGTCTTTGCGCCTTCTGGCACAAAATCGTCCCGCTTCCCCCTATTAAAGAGATAAAGCTCTATCCCGCGTGCAATCGCTAGCTTTGATACCGCCTCGCTTATTAAGCCTGTCCCTCCAATAAACAATACCTTCATGACATTCGCTCCTCTGCTTCATGGAATCATTCGAACGCAGCAACTACATCCATCATCTTTGAATTGTCAATTAATAGTACCATATGAGCTAATCTTTTAATATTTGAAAATGATATAATATAGCCACCAAATAGTAAAGGGGTGGCTTCAACTGAAACGATTAGCTTTAACGACCTTCTACTCCGTCGTCTTATCCTCCCTGCTGCTAAGCGCCTGCGGCAGCGCAGCGAATTCAGATAAACAGCCGAATGAAACAGCGGAAGTACATAATGCGGAGCATGGCCAGCACCAAACCGAATCCGGCGATCTGCAAGAGAAGACCGCATCGCTAAGCGTTCTTCCGTCTTTTTTGGATGGAGCGAGCGCAACTGTCCAGACGGCATATAAAACAGCGGCAACCGTTACCGATATTTTGCCTTACATCCCTTGTTACTGCGGCTGCGGCGAAAGTGCCGGCCATAAAAGCAATCTGAACTGCTTTATCGCAGAACAGAACGATGACGGCTCCGTCGTCTGGGATGATCACGGCACCCGCTGCGGCGTATGCATTGAAATCGCCGTCACAACGGCTGCAATGAAAGCAAACGGTGTCGAAGCGGAACGAATCCGCCAAATTATCGACGAAACGTATAAAGAAGGTTACGCAAAACCAACGTTAACGGAGCTTCCTCCTGCTTCCTAATCCCTATCAAGAAACGTTTGCGACAGTCTAGAGCAAGAAGCCTTAGTTCTAGACTGTCACCCTCCTATTTACAAACTTCTCTAATTCGCATTGCTTATCCGCTTAAAATGATCCTCCGTTTTTTGGATGACAAATGCGGATTGCTCCCGTTCAGTCCTCCGATCACTCGCAGTAAAATCTGCTAGAAACCGGTCAAGCACGACATCTAGCACGACTTCATCCCCTTTTACAAACACAAGTTGATGAACCGATTCATCAAGCAATGGAAAATCGCCCATTATGAATTCATTTGCTAGGTAAGCCAGATATGAGGTTTCCGTGGTCCATTTTGTCCCCGTTGCTTTCTGCATCTCTTCCCTTGAGAAATAAGGTGGGAACATATACATTTGATCCCAGTCAAAAGTCGTTACTTCCGTCATTTCAAAAGAATCCTTTTCCCGGACCACAGCTTCTAAATGATGAATAAATTGATCCGTATTTTCATTGTTCACTTTGATGGATCGATAGTTTGCATAGCTTATAAGGACAGGCATATATACAAGAACGATAAAAAGCCCAATTAAAGATAAAAGAATCGTTTTTTTATGCTTCTTCATTTACGGCCTCCGTTTAAATTGGCATGATATCCCTATTTTAACACGATAAGAGAGTCGGAATGACGTTTGCAAAAAAACAAACAAAATCATAACTTTACGGCATCGCCATACGAGGGTCAAACTCACTAAGATAAAGCTAAAGGGCTTTTATTCAGCCAATGTCTGCCTTAATGGAGGGGATCTATGCTTTTGCACAAAAAAGTCGTTTTTATTACAGATTCGGATCAAATCAGCGGCAAAGCAATCATTAACCGGTTGACGCAAGGCGGCGCTCATTTTATATTGAACAGCCGTTCGGGAGGCACTGCAATTACCTCGGAGCTAGAGCAGGTTCAGGAGGCTGGCTCGCAAGCGATAGTCGTTAATATTGACCTTTGCAAATCCGCGGACGTCGCGGACATGCTTCAATTCGCGGAGCAGCAGCTAGGCGCCGTTGATGTACTCATCCACAACAATAAGGAAGTTTACCAAAGCTCGATTGAATTTGGCGATGAAGAGGTTTTTACAAAAAGCTTGGCCATCAATGCCAAATCAGCTTTTATTTGTACGCAGCAGGTAGGCAAGCAGATGATGGAGAAGCAAGCCGGGAAGATCATCTACGTCTCCTCTATTCACGCCGAGAAGCCAACGGGCTCCGCATTCACCTTCAGCGTATCCAAAGGCGCGGTCAAAATGCTGGCAAAGGAAGCTTCTCTCGTCTTAGGCCGGAACGGCGTCAGCGTAAATACAATCGAGCTGGGGCCGCTGGACGGCGATCATGAGGTTTTTGAAAGCACGCTCTCCACGCTGTATAACGATTATGAATATAAAATACCGAATGCCGTACTTGGCAGCGCGGATGATCTAGCTGAGCTAGTGATGTTCCTCTCCTCGGACGAGGCGCGCTATATCAACGGATCAGATATTAGACTCGATGGCGGCTTTCTGCTGCATTACATGAACTTCAAGATGAAGCGACCTTAACAGCCGGCAAGGAGGCGCAGGATGAGTATGGTTGGAAAAATAGCATTAGTAACCGGTGCTGGAACGGGAATTGGCAAAGGGGTTGCTATCGAGCTGGCTCGCCGCGGCGTTCGGGTTGCGATTCATTACAATCAAAGCGATGCCGGCGCGCTTCACACGAAGCGGCAAATTGATGATTTTGGCGGCAGTGCGATGATCGTCCAAGCCAATGTGGCGCATAAGGACGAAATTGAGCGTATGGTTGAAACCGTTGTTAAACACTTCGGCGGAATGGATATTTTAGTCAACAATGCGGCTTTGCAGCTGAATTATGATTTTTTTGAGCATGACGAAGCCTCGTTTGACCGGATGATGAACATTAATCTGAAGGGATACTGGCAATGCATGCAAGCTGTCATTCCGTATATGAAAATGAAACAATCCGGCCGAATCATCATCATGTCCTCGGTTCATAGCAAACGCCCTACCGACTTTGACGTCGTTTATTCCATGACTAAGGGCGGCATTCGCATGCTCGGCAGGGAAAGCGCGATTGAGCTTGCCAAGTATGGCATTACCGTCAATACCATCGAGCCTGGAGCAGTTGACGTCGGCAAGCAAAGCGCGCGTGAATCGAAGCCGATTATGACGGCGGAGGATATCGAGAAGCAAGAAAGAACAAGCCGGTCCATCCGTGATAAGTTTCCGCTTGGCCGTGTGGGCCGTCCTCTGGACGTCGCGCAGCTTGTTTGTTTTATTGCATCGGAAGAAAGCGAGTATATGACGGGCTCTTCAATTAGGCTTGACGGCGGCAGCATGCTGCTTTGATCACCTTTTAACCATAACGTTCAAGGAGTGAATATTCGTGTCCAACAACCCATCCTATGAGGAAACGTTAGCCCATGTCAGCACCCATTCAAACCCTGCCGCGCTTCGCATTACCGACATCCGTTTTACCGATATTGTAGGCGGCCCGTTTCATAGCAGCTTAATTAAAGTGTTCACCAATCAAGGGCTCGTTGGATTTGGCGAGGTGCGTGACGGTGCAGATAAAGTGTACGCTCAAATGCTGAAGGGCCGATTGCTTGGCGAGAATCCATGCAACATCGATAAGCTTTTTCGGCGGATTAAGCAGTTCGGCGGTCATGCAAGGCAAGGCGGCGGCGTTAGCGGACTTGAAATCGCATTATGGGATTTAGCTGGCAAGGCTTACGGCGTACCGATCTATCAAATGCTTGGCGGAAGGTTCCGCGAAAAAATCCGTATGTACTGCGACACCGAGGTAGTCGGCAAAGATACGGGTACGGCGATGGGCTTGGCGCTTAAGAAACGTATAGAGGAAGGTTTCTCCTTCCTTAAGATGGATCTTGGCATTGGCCAGATTATTAACGAGCCTGGCACGTTGAGCGCTCCGCTCGGCTTCTTGGAGGAAATGCGCAGCATCTCCAAAAACCGCTATAGCAACAATCATGATACGCTGACGGAAGATGAAATTCGTGATATCCGAAACCAGCACTATGACATCCACAACATCCCCCACCCTTTTACCGCGATTCATGTGACCGAGAAAGGTCTGGATATGCTTGAGCAATACGTTGCGGATGTACGCGCTGTTATCGGCTACGAGGTGCCGCTTGCGGTCGATCATTTTGGACATATCGGCCTAGAGGATTGCATTAAGCTTGGACGGCGCGTCGATAAATTTAATCTGGCTTGGATGGAGGATATGCTGCCTTGGCAGTACACGGAGCAATATGCGAAGCTCTCCCGTGCGGTCGCCACTCCGATCTGTACGGGCGAGGATATTTATTTGAAGGAAAATTTCCGTCCCCTGCTCCAAGCTGGCGGCGTATCGGTTATCCATCCCGACGTGCTGACGACAGGCGGAATATTAGAAACGAAAAAAATCGGCGATATGGCGCAGGAGTACGGCGTTGCAATGGCCATTCATATGGCGGAGAGCCCGATCGCTTGCCTTGCAGCCGCGCATGTCGCCGCAGCTACCGAAAACTTCATGGCGCTTGAATACCATTCCTGCGAAGTGCCATGGTGGGATGACATTATCATAAGCAGCAAGCTTCCGAAGAAGCTTGTGCAGAATGGCTTCATCCATATGACGGATGCGCCTGGCCTCGGCATTGACGACCTGAACGATGAAGTATTGGCGCAGCATCTTCATCCCAAAATACCTGGCCTATGGGAGGCTACAGACAACTGGAATCACTACCACTCAAATGACCGGCTGTGGAGCTGAGACGAAATAAAAGAAGCGGGATGCATTGTTGCATCCCGCTTCTATTTGACGTTCAACCGCCCCGCACGCCGTCCCTCCGCTTAACTATTATTGGTTTCCTTCGCTTCATCCCATGCAACAAAAAGCACCTCCAACACCGCTATATTAGCAGTAGTCGAAGGTGCCACACTTCTAATTCTACTTGTCTTCTAAACGCTGACGCTTGCCACGGTGCCCTTTGCCGCCCTAGCAGCCTCAGCGGCTTCCATCAAGCCACGGATGTACCCGATTCCATATAAGCGCCCTAGCAGCTCATAACCTGGGTTAGCGTTGTCCTCGCCTTCCATCGTCGGCACATGGTCCGGCCTTGCCGGCCCGCTAAAGCCTACTTCATAATAAGCGTGCATCGCCTCAAGCATATTCGTTTGCCCGTCATCGTGGAACGTTTCCTCAAACTTCTCCGGCGTTCCTTTGACATCGCGGAAATGGACGAAAAACATTTTATCCTGCTTCGCAAACTGGCGGATCACGCTCGGAATGTGCTCGCCGGCTGTAGCCAAGGTGCCTTGGCATAACGTAATGCCGTTATATTCGCTCGGAACGAGATTGATGGCACGCTGCAATGCAGCCGCGCTCGTTAAAATCCGCGATATGCCTCTTATCGGCGTAATCGGAGGATCATCGGGATGAAGCGCCAGCTTCACCTTCGCCTGCTCCGCAACCGGCACGATACGCTCCATGAAGTACTGGAGATTTTCCCAAAGCTGCTCCTCGCTCACGGTCCCGGCTTCCGTTAACGGCGCATCCTTCATTAAGCTATGGTCATAGCTTGAGACGAGCGCCCCGCCGCGCGTCCGCGTCGTTGTTGAAGTCCGAAACCAGTTGAACTGCGCCATGAAATTATAGCAAAGGACGGGAATGCCTGCCGCGCCCATATTCGTAATAAATTGCTGGAACACTTCGATTTCGGCGTCTCTCCCGGAAGTCCCTAGCTTAATCTCATTGCTTGGCGGCATTGATTCGATAACGGTAAGCGCAAGGCCAAAGTCAGCAAATCTTTGCTTCATACGGATAAGAGGCATTAAATCCCATGGCTTCTCCAGCTTTTCCTCCCACGGCAGTCCTCCTACCGCATGATCGACGCCAAGCTGCTTCGCCAAATGCCATAGCCGAGACGGCTGGGACGGAAATACTTCTGCTAACTGCATGTTTAAAACCTCACTTTCAATATTGGTTAATTAGCCGGCAATTTTCGCTGCAAGCTCCTTGCCCATCTTGTCTATTTTGTTGAACGCATCTTCGATCGATTGCTGGCCAAAAGTAACGGCTTCCATTTCCTTCTTATACGTATCCACCCACTCGGAGAACCCTGCAGCCGGCGGGAAGAACGGCAATGCCTTATCTAATGAAAGATCATAAATTTCTTTGCCCAGCTTATCCTTCGCCTCAAGAGCAGGCTCAAGCTCTTTATACACATCAGGGTTAATCGGAATGCCGCGCGTTAAGCCAAGCGCCCCGCCTGCTTCTTTATCGGAGATAAACCATTTCACGAATTTTTTGGCTTCTTCTTTATTTTTCGAGTTGGCGCTAACGCTCAAAAAGATCGTAGACTGTGCCCATCCGCCGCCAGAAGGTCCAACCGGCATGTTGACGACACCTACTTTTCCAGGCATAAGCTGCTCAAGCGCGCTGACGGAGCCCGTCGTTGCTCCTCTTGTCATCACGACCCCCGATGCCATCGGATCGGCTTGCGGATCGTTTTCGAGGAACGCGGCTGCTTTCTCGGCAGGCGGCACGATCTTCGCTTTGCGGAACTCCTCATACGTTTGATAAAAGGTCATAAACAAATCCTTGTCGAGCGTGAACGTTTTGCCGCCATCGGACATGATCGGCGCCTTGCCCATCGAGGTCTGATAATAGTTGAAGCTATCCCATGTCGTCGTATCGCCAATTGGATATTTGCCTTCAGGCAGCTTCGCCCGCGCATCTCTTGCCCATTGGAAAAACTCATCATAGGTCCAATCCTTATGAGGAAGCGGGATACCATATTGCTCAAGCTCCGTTTTATTGAACGCAATGCCTTGCGCATTTTGGCTGAGCGGAATGCCATACAGCTTGCCGTCGATTTGCAAATTCGAGATAACCGAAGGATCAACGATGCCGCTTAAATCAATATCGGAGAGGTCCTCCAGCTGCCCGCGGGACACATACTCTTGAATGTATGCAGCATCCATCTGCAGCACATCGGTTATAGACTTCGACGCGGCGAGCGTTGGCAGCTTCTGCCAGAAAGCATCCCATGCCATAAATTCCGGCTTAAAGGTCACGTTTGCATTTTGCTGCGAGTAGATGTCCAGCGCTTTCTTCGTTGCCTCATGGCGGGCATCCGGCCCCCACCACATGATGCTCAGCGTCGTTTTGCCGTCTGCTTCTTTACCGCCTTTGTCGCCTTGCTTCTCCGTGCTCTTCTCCCCGCCATTCGTTTGCTTGCTTCCATTGGTTCCGCCTCCGCTGCATGCTGCCAGCACTAGCAGCAAAGCCAGCATCAACAATCCGAAGCTTTTTGACCAGCCTTTGTTCATCCTCGAACATCCCCTTTACCTTTGTAAAATGTAATGCGGTTACCCTTTGAGACCAGTAGTCGCTATTCCTTCGACAAAGTGCTTCTGCGCAAGGAAAAAGATAATGACCGAAGGAAAGATCGACAGCAAGGACATCGCAAGCAATTGCCCCCACTGAATGTCGAATTGATCGATGAACATCCGCAGCGCCAAGCCTACCGTAAACTTGTCGACGGAGCTTAAATAAAGCACCTGCGCGAAGAAATCATCCCAGCTCCAAATAAAAGTAAAGATCGCTACTGTAACGAGCGCTGGCTTGAGCAAAGGCAGGATGACCCGCCAAAAAATGCCGTAAACGCTTGCTCCGTCTATCGTGGCAGCCTCATCTAGATCCTTCGGAATGCCGCGAATAAATTGGACGAGCAAGAAAATAAAGAATGCCCCTCCCCCAAAAAAATGCGGAAGCACAAGCGGTACGTAGCTGTCTACAAACCCAAGCTTATTGAACAGTATGTACTGCGGAACAACCGTTACTTGGCCCGGCAGCATCATCGTAAGGAGCAGAATCGAAAACCAAAAGCCGCGCAGCTTGAAGCTTAGCCTTCCGAAGCCGTAAGCGACAATCGCAGCGGTAGCAACGCCGCCGATGACATTTCCCAGCTCCATTAGCAGCGTGTTGCCGAAGAAATGAGCAAACGTATATTCGGATGAGAAATGCCAGCCATCCCAATAGTTGCTCCACATCGGCGTTGAAGGCCAAATCGTCGGCAAGCTGAGCTCCTCCGTCTTCTTAAGCGAAGCGCCTGCCCACCAGATGACGGGGTACAGCATAATAAAGGAGAATAGGGTTAAATACAAATGGCTCGACAGCTTGATGCGCAGCGAATTCATTTCGTTTTCCCCCCATCCGACTCGTAGAATACCCAGTATTTCGATGCTACGAAATTAATGATCGTGAGCAGCGCGACAATCGTGAGCAAAATCCACGCAAGCGCAGACGCATAGCCCATCTGGTAGTGCTTGAACGCTTTTTCGTAAAGAAACATCGCATACATGTACGTTGAATTAATAGGTCCGCCTTTCGTGATGATGAATGCGGAAGTAAACGTTTGAAACGATCCGATGATCCCAAGCACAAGATTAAAGAACATAACCGGCGAGAGCATCGGCAGCGTAATGCTGATAAACTTCCTTACCTTGCCTGCTCCGTCTACGGAAGCAGATTCATAAAGCTCCTGCGGCACCTGCTTCAGCCCTGCTAGAAAAATAACCATCGTAGAGCCGAATTGCCATGTATTGAGCAAAATCAGCGTGCCAAGCGATGTATCCGGATTGGAGATCCAGCCTACGCCTTCGATTCCAAACCAAGCCAGCACCTGGTTGATATAACCGTCGATTCCGAACATATTGCGCCAAAGGGCGGCAACGGCAATGCTTCCGCCGATTAAGGATGGAAAGTAGATAGCCGTCCGATAGATATTCATCCCCCGCATGTTTTTGTTGAGCGCCAAAGCGACCATAAGCGAGAAAAACAGCTTGAGCGGAACTGAGAAAAGGACGAACATAAACGTTACGCTGAGCGACTTCGTGAAGGTGGCATCGCTCGTAAATATTTTGGCGTAATTGTCCGTACCGGTCCAAACGGGGTCCTCCAGCAAGGAATAATCGGTAAACGATAAATAAAACGATTGTGCGATTGGCCATAGCGTCAGCAGCAAGAAGCCGATTAGCCATGGGGAAATAAAAATATAACCGGCTAGTTGGGTTGCCCCTTTTTGCTTTCGCTTTGTCTTTGCTGGCTTGTTCTTTAATGCGATTGATGCTGCTCTCTCCGCCTTCACTCCAATCATCTCCTCCCCCTTCGTGGATAATGTTCCCTTACTTTAAACGAAAGCGGTTACATGAATGAAGGGGAAGAAATTATGAATTCGTTTGATTTTATATAGTGTGAAAAATTCATAGATTGATGAAAAATGCCTTAAGAAAGTCGCATCGACAAATAGGGGAAACTCCCTAACAATAGACTTAGCAAGCAAGGCACACCAGCCTTCAACACACTACTTTCGAAAGAGGTGCTCAGATGAAATTTGATAACCCGGAAGATATGATTCAGCTTACGCCGCTTTGGCAGGGCGAACGCTTCCCTAATGGACGCCCTAAAGTATCCGAGGATGTTCTTCGCCGCATGCGAAAAATTACGTTGGAGGAAGCCTGGGGCCCTCTCTGGAACAGAGGTTATGCTTTTCAGTTCGAAGGCGATTTCAAAATCATTCATCCAAATAAAACAATGGTCGGACGCGCCGTAACAGCCGTGATGGTGCCGAAGCGACCTGATCTACATGAAACTCTACTCAAATACGGCCACGAGCAAGAGGATCGCAAGGGCTTTTTTAATCAATGGGTCATCGACTCCTTGGTTGAAGACGATGTTGCGGTCGTCGATATGTTTGATAAGGTTCACCTTGGCACCTATGTAGGAGGAAATTTGTCTACTGCCATCTCAACCCGTACGAAGCGCGGCGGTGCTGTCATTTGGGGCGGCATTCGCGATAATCAGCAAGTCGTTGAAATTGAAAATATTAACGTCTTTTATCGCGGCAGCGACCCTACGGCGATTGCAGATGTTACGATGGTTGGAATGAACGTGCCGACCCGGATCGGCAAAGCGATCTGTATGCCGGGCGATGTCGTGCTCGGAACGCCGGCCGGCGTTATTTTCATCCCGCCTCATCTAGCCGAGCTAACGGTCGTTCAAGCGGAAAAATCCCAGGTACGCGATGTGTTTGGTTTCGTAAGGCTTCGCGACAGCGTTTATTCCACAGCCCAGATCGATGCTGGATGGAATGTAGCTCTTTGGACGGATTTCCTGAACTGGTTCGAAACGGATGACGCAGCAGCGGAATATCGACATCTTACGTGGGAAACAGAGCTTGCCGAAGCGCAAAAGAACGAGCGAAACGGCCCTCAAAGCGATGTCAGGCTATAATAAAAAGGACTCCGTTGGCAGGCATGCTGCCGATAGAGTCCTTTCTTTTCATGAAATCTATTTCCCGATCGATTCCCGGTATTCGCTAGGCGACAAGCCGACCTTCTTTTTGAAAATTTGGCTGAAGTATCGCGGATCTTGATACCCGACCCGCTCTGCTACCTCATAGTTTTTATAGTGGGTGCTCTTTAGCATATCCTTCGCTTTATCAATCCGAATATCCGTCAAATGCTCGATAAACGTTTTTCCCGTGTTCGTCTTGAATAGCAAGCTCAAATAAGTAGGCGTCATGTATACCTTCTGGGCAACGCTTTGCAAGGACGCAAATTGACATTCCTGCTCCATGTGATGAATCGTTTTTTTGATAATGCTGCGATGGCTCTCCTTCTGGTTGTGAGCAAGCACGTCCTTAAGGCCAATCAGAAAATGAATCACATACTGTTTAATTTCTTCCAGCGTCTCAAGCTTCACGATCGACATCACGTCAAATTGCTCGTACGCGCTAACGTTTTCAGCCTCGGCCAGCACGCGCTTCTCCATTCCTACGAGCAGCCTAACGGTCAGATCGTATACGCTTTGCGTATCCAATGGACCTTTATGAAGGAGCTCATTATAAAAAAGGTGCACGTATTCCGCAATCTCATCCGTCGTCTCCGCAGCTTTGTACGCGTCAAACAGCGCCTTCTCCTTATCCGAAGGATAGTGCTGCAGCGATTCATATCTCCCTAGCTCGCTATAGTAAATAATTTTTCCCGTCCCTCGGTAAAACTTATATTGCAGCGCGCGCGAAGCCTGCCGATAGGAATGAACAATATCATACAGGTGGCCGCAAGGCTTCCCCACCCCGATATTAAATGGCTGCTGGAAATGCTCCGTCAACATCACCTGAATGCTCTCGATCGGCTCCTTGGACACCCATGAGAAGAGCAAGCCAACCCGGCCCTCCTCATCAACAAACACGATGCTGCTGTCCGATATTTTTTTCTGCATATAATCCCGCATCCGCTCTAAGTATACGATCTTCTCATGCTCATCGCCAAAATGAACGGCCGGCTCCAGCAAAGCGAGCGCAGGAAAGGTGTAATAGGGATTAAGCTGCAATCGCGATAAGCTTTCCTTCAAATCCGTCTTGGCAGCGGCAGCGTTTGATACTAAATTCCGGAGGAAACGATCCCTCATCCAAGTAAGAATGACATCTTCTTTAAACAATAATCCCTCGCTCAGCATACTCCATTGCCCCTTTTGTAAGGTTAACTTACGAGATGCATGACACTAATTGAGATGAATCATTTTATAAGAGTGCATATGCTCGATAAAAGTCTGTTCCGCTAAATCTGTATCGCCCGTGCGAAGCACATCAACGAGACGGAGATGCCAATCTGCGAGTCCATCCGTTGAATAATGCCGATTCGAGATGGCCATAAAGCGCATCACTTTTATCCGCATCCGATTCCATAGCTCCAAAATCATATGATTATCGCAGCGTTTATAAAAAAAACCGTGGAACTCCATATCAAGCTCCAATATGTTCAAAATATCATTTTGCTCGTGTGCGAGGTGCATGCGCCGAATGACGTCTTCTAAGTATTCAAAATCATGATCGTCCAGCCGCTGCATCGATTGCCTGACCGCAAATCCTTCGATAATTTCCCTCAGCTCGAAAATATCTTTAATTTCCTTCGCGGTTATATTAGAAACAACCGAGCCCTTGTTCGGGATGCCCGTAATAAAGCCTGCTGATTTCAGTCGTTCCAGCGCTTCGCGAACCGGTGCTTGACTGATGTTGAATTTCTTGGCGATTTCTAGCACGAGCAGCCGTGCCCCCGGCTGAAGCTCTCCTGCAAGAATTTCCTTCTTCAATGCCGTGTACACTTGCTCGCTTATCGAATGAACAGGTGAAATAGACAGGTTTTCGAACATCGCACTCACGTCTCCGTTTCCTATTATCGATTATCGATAATATAGGTCAAAAAAAGAAAGCGTTAACAATTATATTGAAAAAAATAATCGATACGTCCCTCCTTGCTCATTGGATTATCGATAATTTGCTTATGACCCTATTATAGAACGCTTTTTCCGCTAGCACAACCGAACAGATTGTCGAATTATGACAAATTTTCACGTCACGCTGCTCAATATCAGCTTCCTATTCGTATAGAGTGGCTTTTTGCAGATTCGTCTGATTGCATACTCTCTCTCTACGATTCATTTTCCGAAATAGATTCGATCAATCCCAGGTCAGCCTTTTTTTGTGCTATGCAGCGGTTCGTAGTAAAGTAAGATGAGCGGATACGAGGCTGCTCTCGTTGAAGCATTAAAATTATTTATAGCGATTGTCTAGTCACGCCTACTCTAAACAGCATATAATAGAAATTGGTTTATATCCGATCTAACTACTTGGACAAATGGAGAATAGATGATGAATGTGAAGCATCCCACGATAAAAAAACAAGTTTTTGATTTTATTATTCGAAATGGATTAGTTTCCAAGGCCGCTTTAATGGAGCGGCTTACGGTAACCAGCACCAGCTTATCACGACTACTGGAAGAGCTGCTGACGGACGGTTTGATATTAGCGTCTGAACTTGGGCAATCTACCGGCGGCCGAAAGCCGATTCTGTATAGGGTAAACCCGAGTCACCGCGCTGTGTTCGGTTTGGAGATTTCGCGGTTCTCCTCTTCTATCGGTTTATATGATCTAAACTTAAAACCGCTGTCTTTCGAGAGATGGAAGATGGACGAGCGTATGACGCCGGAGAGGCTGATTGGCAAAATCACGCAGCTCGCTGAGCGCATGATGAATGAGTGCCAAATTGCGCGCGATAAAATAATCGGCATCGGCATCGGCGCCGTAGGCCCATTAAGCCGTGAGGATGGCATTATGCTGAAGCCTCGCTATTTTCCCGCCGAGGGCTGGATCAACGTTCCGATCTGCGAGTTGCTGGAGCAGCGGTTAGGGCTGTCGGCACTGCTTGATAACGGAGCGAATACGGCAATTATCGGGGAGCATTGGGCGCTTAGGGATGAAGAAGTGAAGCATATGCTTTATGTCCATGCGGGTGTTGGTTTGCGGACCTCGATGATGTCAGGCGGCCAAATCGTGAGAGGCGCCGTCGACATGGAAGGCTCCTTCGGTCAAATGATTATACAAACGGATGGCCCAAGACTCGGCGACGAAGGGAATTATGGGGCGCTTGAAGCGCTCGTCTCGATCCCTGCTTTGGAGAAAAAAATACGCTCACAGCTCAAGCTTGGCAGAGAAAGCTCACTCAAAGGCATACCGCCGGAGGAAATTCAGTTCGACGCGCTGCAGAAAGCTTTTATACAGAAGGATGCTTTTGTTACGGAGCAATTTCTGCAGACGGCAACCTATCTGGGAATTGGCATTGCCAATTTGATTAATATCCTTCACCCCGAGGCGGTTATTTTGGGCGGCCCGCTCGTCAAGGTGCATAAGTCGATCTATGATACCGTTATACAAGTCGCACGCAGCAACATTTATTACTCTCCGCAATATGAGCCCGAATTTACGCAAGGCCAGCTTACGGAAGACGCGGTAACGGCCGGCGCCGCCATCATGCTGCTGCAGGATTGGGAGCTGGATTAACACACAACAAAGAACGATGCTTAAGCTGATGCTTGCATCGTTCTTTTTAACCATTATTTCTTCAATTCAATAACGATATCGTCTGCTGCATACTCCTCTCTTCCCTTTCCGGTTTTTAGTGATACAGGAATCTCTTTTTGTCCATCTCTCGACATTTCTATTGAACCATGATTGTCAGCAGTATGTTCATAAAAGTTAATACGGGGCGTAAGGATAAGTTTCGTTGCATTCTCGTCTAATTTTTCGAACGTTTTACTCCATCTCATGTTATAGCCGTCCCGATCGCCAGATCCTCCATTTCCTTGACCCGTGTATCGGTTGCCCAGATCATCTTTAATCTCTATATCCACGTCTACCCCATGCCACTTGTTCCTTGTTTTCTCGGAAACGATCTGGTCAAAGTATACGATAAAAGACATTGGCGATACCGCTATCTTCCCTACGTTCACCACCACTCCTTCATGCTCAACGCTTTGGTTAATAACTTGCGTAGTTCTTTCCGTCGCATCTAGTGATAGAGCGAAGCTCCAATTGCCGTTTATTTTCTCCGGAGCTTCTTTGATGGCTAGGCTGTCAATCTTCCATCTTATTTTGACTGAATCCCTTTCCTTGCGAAAATGGCTCGTAGAGGTGAGTAATCCCACATATTTATTTTTATCCACTTTTGAAATTTGAATGCTGCCTCCCGATCCATATGCTCCTTTTATATCTAAAAAGGGATGTGAAATAGGATGATCAGCTAATTGTCGTTCACTTTCTATCGAAAAGGTCAAACTAACAGTCTTTCCATCATATATGGCATCATTTATCGTAATCTTAATGCCATTGCTTTCTTGTGTCATATTCAATGCAGTGGAGTATTGCTTATAATCCTCATAAAGACCTGTTCTTCCATTATCCAAAAATCTAAAAATATCTCCGATTACAGGAATGCTGACCGCATAGGCAGGAAAGGTTACGCCAAACGTTGCAGCGGATACACCGACTATTATAGCAGCGGCCGCGGCTTTCTTTTTCCAACCCTTTACTTTTTTCTTCTTGTTTATGGATTCCTTTAATGCTTTTTTTACTTTAGCCTTTTCAAAGTCATCGACTTCCATTTCCACAAACTCATGTTCATCGATGTCTGTATCATTTAATAATTCATATACATCCTTCATCATACACTACCTCCAAGGCTAAAATTCGCAGCTTCGTGATTAAGCTTCTTTTTCCCTCTATAAATTCGATTATCGATCGATGCGGTCGTAAGACCGAGCTTTGTCGATATTTCCCCCGTTTTTAAACCAAGAAAGAACTTCATAATAAAAATATCCCGATCAACTGGCTCCAACAGGTTAATTAACTTAATGAGCTCCGTTTTGTCTTCCCTCATGATCAGCTCATCTTCTGCTGACCTTTCCGCATGCAACTCCAGCCCATCTGAGGTGAATTCAACTTTCCTACTCGCTTTTCTGTAGTAATCGATAGCTTTGAACTTGGCAATCGCACAAATCCATTTCTTGAAGTCCGCCGAATCACCGTGAAATTTTCTCGAATGGTTCCAAATGGATAGAAAAATATCGTTGATACATTCCTCTATCAATCCATCGTTTCCAAGCGGGGACAGGACCTTGTACGAAACCCCTTTGATTAGTGGCAAATAGTGATCAATGATATATTCAATAGCGTCTTCTTTTTGCCGCTGTAATCGTTGTATAAAATTATTCTCGTTAGACTTCATGCAACAATTCCCCTTTTTTGTAAAAGCTTTTACACTATATACAACGTTATCAAAAACGTTTTTCTCTCACTTTTGCAATATGTATATTATTTTTGTTAGTCTATCACACAATCAATGAATAACTGGACGCATTCCATCGATAAAAAAAAGCCGATCCCTTATACTTAAGGAAATCGACTTTTGTTCTAAACGTACTGAAGTAATTCATCTAAACGCTGTATTTCATAAGTCGGTTTGATCAACGATTCATTAAGCTTTCGCTTCGGATTGTACCAGCAAGTATCGATGCCATAATTGATGCCGCCTTGAATATCGGACGTTAATGAATCGCCAACAATGAGCACCTTGGACTTATCCGTTGCATTCAGCTTATTAAACGCAAAATCAAAAATTCCCGTGTGCGGCTTCGAATAACCCGTATCCTCTGAAACTATAATATGCTCGAAGGAATTCGCTAAGCTCGACCGTCCAATACGGCTATGCTGCGTCTGTTTAATCCCGTTCGTAATGATCGCTAGACGGTAGCCTTTGCCCCGTATCTGCTGAATAAGAGTTTCTGAGCCTTCTATGAGGAAGGAGCCCTCTCCCAAATAATGAACGTATCGCTCGCTAAAATGAACCGCGTCCAGATCGGCTTGCACCTCGGCAAACATTCGCCTAAACCGTTCATGACGCAAAAAATCAAGCGTAACAATCCCCTTCTCAAAGTCGTTCCATAGCTGCTGGTTTACCAATCGGTACAGCTCCACGTGAGCGGGAAGAAGCTCAATATGATGCTCAAAAAACACACTTTTTAGCGCATGCGCCTCAGCTAATGAATAATCAAACAACGTATCATCCGCATCAAACAAAATAATCTCGTATTTCACTCAAATATCCTCCTGTCAATCTCTCCAACCCAAACCGCCGAACCGCTTATAAAAATGTCCATCTCACTCGCAGTCTGCTTCGTCGCTTCAGCTTTAACTCGGCCGTCTCTGCTTTGTGCTTTGCTATTGCCCTTGCTCCACAACAAGCTTTGCCGAGCTTAGCTCCGGCTTTATGTAGGTTAAATAGTAAGCCCCCATCACGCCAGAGGCTGTACCGGTTACCGGGTCTATTCGGTATTGTCGTAAACGCGTCATAATGGAATACATGCAGGTCCTTCATCCAGCATACTCCTCTTGGCAAAAATCATTTGTTATGCAGCATATTCGGATTATATATTTCAACCAAGCCGCATTGCAAGCAAGAAACATATAAAAAAAGATGGTATTGGATGTTCAATAGTTTACTAAGTCCAGCACCTGTCATTGCAATTTCATCTACTTCGCATTCCGTATTCTTGCATTTGGAGCATTCAAACTTATTCGCAATACTCGATGCAAGGTCAAACTCACCCAGCGCTATTTCCGAATCAAAATGATCGTTTGGCACATCGCTTTGACTTGTGTCTAAATGCTGTGCGAGCACCTCATGCTTGCATGCCGGACATACATTTTGATCCAATTGAACTACGCTGCTGCACCAGGGACATTCAATCGTATTCATATTCATCATCCTTCCTCATTCCACTTTCGTTTCCTTTTTCTGTAATCCGATGCATGCGCACAAAAAAAGACAAAGCACCCGGTTCGGATGCTTTGCCTCCACGATTTAAGAATCTTTTGATCTGTTAGCCATATCGATGATCATTACGATAAGCACGAGCAGTTGAATGAGCAATTCGATACTCATAACAATCCCTCCTTGCTGCGGGTAATGCTCCTTCGATGCGGCTTCTCCTCTCGTACCACTAAACGTAATGAACGTCTCCCAGTACCATTTCTATGATCGAAGCTTAAATTTTATGTCGGAAACCTTCACGGCAACCGCAGCCATTACGACCGACAATAGGCATACCGTTGCAAAATGAATGAGGCTATTCGCAATAAATATCGATTCCAGATTAATGACCTCTGCAGCGCCTCGAACGAGCACAATCGCAATTGGATGCAAAATATATATCCATACGCGCCATTCCCTAAACGCCTTGCCTGATTTCCCCTTCCAAAGCAATGCCCATTGGAACAAAAAATAAGTGGCGGGCAGCGCAAAAACGTACATGCTGTCATGACGGGGAAGCTCCCATGATTTCAATAGAATGCCCTCGGCAAACATTAATGCTAATGATAGAAAAAATAAGCTGGCATAAACCACCGGTTTTCTTGCATGCTTGGGCGGATGCTTGGCTGCCCAGGCGCCCAGCACAAGATATATTGGCGCATAAAACAGTCCGTTTCGCGTGTAATCAAACACGGAGAACATGCCATCATAAAGCGGTTTGATGCCACCCGTATTTTCGATCAAACCATAGTAACTATCCCCTAGAAGGCCGATTACATATAATAAGCCGGCAATCGCTAGCATTGAGGTCAAAGATATTTTTTTATATAAGAAATAAGTTATCGTTATTCCTATTATTAAAGCCGGCAAATACCACAAATGATAAAAGGTACCGTCAAATACGATGTCCTTGAAGAAGGAGTAAGCCGAAAAGTTTTCCTTAAAATAGCCCGTGTAGACATTCAGAGGAATATACAATAAAATAGCGATCCCATATAATTTTCCGATCTTTTCCATATAACCAAGCCATGCTTTCGAATCGTTTGCCTGTTCGCCTGTCTGTTTGCGAAAGAAAAAATATCCCGATGTCATAAAGAAGATAGGAACCGCAATTCGGGTCAGGATGCCGCTAATAAGGAAATCCGCATATGCATGGTAAGACAATAAGGGGCCGGTATGGTTAGCAATGACGAGTATAGCAGCTATGAATTTCACATAGTCCAGCCCGCCGAAGTTCGGTTTAGCCATCCTGTTCGCTGCCATGAAATGCAGTAATAATAAATCCGTCACTGTTGTTGCCGGACAAGCGGTAAAGATCACATTTTACAATCGGCACGGTCGTAGTAGGCCCCTCATCCGCTGGCACATAATAAATTTCAACCTGCAGGCTGCCATTGTTAAACATGAGATGCTTGCCCGAATACGCATAGCTTTTGACGAAAGCGATATATTCCTCCAGACAGAGGCCCTGTTCCTCCATCAGGCTGGAATGGGGATACCCGACATAGCGGAAATGCCAAGGCTCGCAGGAGATTTTCGTAATCGACTCCTTGCCTTCCTTGTAGCGTTGAATAAACCCATAATCCGCGGCAAGCTGCTTAAAGGTCTGACAGGCACCGTGATCTGGAAAAGAAGGCGCAATAAAATCGACATCGCTGCTGTACTTGCCCACATCTACCGCAAGCCCCGTCTGGTGCTCGCTCTGATTCGGAAGCGCGACATAACATGCCGTATAGTCGGGACCATTTTCAACCAATGAGGTTGCATAAATATCCTCCTGCTCCTCCTCGGTTCGATAAGTACTTACGACGACTATTTCCTCCATTGCTTTACTAGCAGCTAATAAAGCCGTTAACTGCTGCAAGCAGGTCTTCTCCAATAACATGCCATCATGCAGTTCTCTAATGGCTTGATGCGAGCTTAAAGACAGCAGCTTCTCTCCTCTTATCGGCCGCTGAATGGGATGGTCTCCGTTAATAAGCACCAGATGTCCTTCATAAATTTCAGATCGACTCACTTGAACGGCAGCGTGATTTAGATGATGGCTCCCTTGCTGCTGGATTGAATAATTCGCTTGTCCCATCGTTTTTGTGCCTCCCCTTTGTCGTTGTATTTTCTAGTTACCCTTGCTGTTAGCGAAGTCGAAATTTCCTGCGGGACGCTGTTAATATGGGCCGCCAGCTCGGCAAACGTTATTTCCTCCGACCCTTGGCGTCCGATCAAGGTAACAACCGAGCCTTCCTCGCACGGGCCAGGCAATCGAACCATGAGCTGATCCATGCATATTTTCCCAACCACTTTGGCGCGTCGTCCGCCTACAAGCAGCTCTGTCCCTTGCATGCTTTGTGACCAGCCGTCGGCATAGCCAATTGGAACCGTGCCCACCCATTGATCTTCCTCAGCTTGATAGGCGTTGTCATAACCTAAGTACTCCCCTTTATACAGCTTCTTCACCTGCATAAGCGTGCTGTGCAAGCTCAGCGCGGGCTCAAGCTCTATCGTCGGTACAAGCTTCTTCGGATAAAAGCCGTACATCGCTGCGCCGATTCGCACCATATCCATCGCCAACTGCGGAAAACGCAGCGCAGCAGCGCTTCCCGCACAATGATAGCTGTTCACCGCGAGCCTAGACTCTTTTGCCCATTCCATCATGTCGACGAATCGTTTATATTGCTGCTTCAGAAACGACGTATCCTCTCTCCCCGCCGTTGCAAAATGCGTATAAATGCCTTCAACAACAACATCCGCGGCTTTGAGCCATGGAACAAGCTCTTCCCATTGCGGCTTCTCTTGAATGCCGATTCTGCCAAGGCCTGTGTCCAGCTTTACATGCACCCGAAGCTTCTTCGTGGCATATGGAGGCTTATATTCTCTCATTTCGCTGAACCAAGCAGCACTCGTTACCGTTAGCATTAGATCATGCTCGATTGCAAGCTTTACGGAACTGGGATGAATAGGCGTTAAAATAAGAATGGGCAATGTAATCCCATTAGTTCTTAGATGGAGCGCTTCGTCCAAATATGCAACGGCTAGCTGCTCGGCGCCTGCCTGCTGAGCCATTTGAGCTGCTTCAATGTCGCCATGGCCGTAGCCATTTGCTTTGACAACCGCCATCAGCTTCACGTTTTTAGGCAAAGCTTGACGGATTTTCAGCATATTATTGCGTATATTGCTCAAACTAACCTCAGACCAAGTATCTCTATTCATCCTCATTCACCTCGAATAGTGGATCGATTGTTTTTCTGAATGGCGCGTGAAGGCATAGTCAATCAGCTTTTCGACTAATTCCGCATAAGAAGTGCCATCCGTGCGCTCCCACATAACCGGATACATGCTGAAATTCGTAAAGCCCGGCAGAGCGTTAATTTCGTTCAAAAAGAGTTGGCCTTTCTCATCTAGGAAAAAGTCGACACGGGCAAGTCCCGAGCACCCATGCACTTGATAGGCGTGAGTAGCCATTTGGCGAATTTGAACGGTAGTCGCTTCGGAAATTTGTGCAGGGATCGACATCGTCAGCTGCTTGTCCAAATATTTGGATTCGAAATCGAAAAACCGATGGTTATGGATGAACTCGCCCGGCAAGGAAGCTAGCGGATTTTCATTGCCCATTACCGCGACCTGAATTTCCCTGCCTACGACCTCTTGCTCAATAACGATTTTGGTATCAAATTGGAAAGCCTCCGTAATGCCAGCTATCAATTGCTGCTTATCCGTGCATCTGCTAATGCCGATGCTGGAGCCTAAGGATGCAGGTTTGACATAACATGGGAATCCGAGCTTCTCCTCTACCCTTTGCAGCAAATGCGAACGTTCCTCCAGCCATTGATCGTGACGGTAAACGAGGTAATCGACTTGCTTAACGCCCGCTTGAGCTAACAGCTGCTTGGATATGGCCTTATCCAACGTAAGCGCGGATGAAAGCACGCCATTGCCCACATAAGGAACATCAAGCAATTCAAGCAGTCCTTGCACCGTGCCGTCTTCTCCGTTTGAGCCATGGAGCAGCGGAAGCACTACTTTTTTTCCGGGCAGAGACATTTGCTTTACGAGTACCTCGCCAATAGAGTGTGCTGCCAATGCCGTTGTTGGCTGAACGATAAGATCATTCATGGCTAGTCCCTCGCGGCTCAGACCATCGAGGCTGCACCAAATGCCTTCACGGGTAATATAGATTGGAAAAATTTCAAATTTAGATTCATCTATCGATTGAATGACTGTATATGCAGTTTTTAATGAAACCTCATGTTCAACGGATTTGCCGCCATATAGGACGTATAGCTTTGTTTTCATAGTAAAAAACCTCCCAAATCGACTTTTTATCTCTCTACTAAAGATAAGCGTCAATATTTAAGAGGCTTGTAATTAAAGTTTAAATAAAGCTTAAGATTCCATAAATTGTTTATATGATTTTAAAAAGAGCCCAAGCATAATCGCTTGGGCTCGTTTCTTACCACGGAATATCTGCTAAGTTGTTCAAAATAGCGTCGATTTCCGTTAATTCCTCAGCGGATAACGGTGCGCTCTCAAGCGCCTTCACGTTCTCTTCGATCTGGCTGACACGGCTAACGCCGATAAGCGCTGACGTTGCGCCGCCTTCGCGAAGAACCCAGTTCAACGCCATTTGGGACAAGGTTTGTCCCCGTCTAGCCGCCAAAGCCTCAAGGCTGCGGAATTTTTGAACGCGTTCCGGAGTAATTGCCTCGGGCTTCATCGTGCTCGATGTCGCTTTAGACTCTGCTTCAATTTTATCTACATATTTATTGGTCAGTTGACCGCGTCCAAGCGGGCAATACGCGATTGAGCCAACGCCATTTTCATTCAATACATCCTGCAATCCATCCTCCACCCACCGATTGAGCATCGAATAGCTCGGTTGATGAATTAGGCATGGCGTGCCAAGCTTCTTCAAAATTCTAACGGCTTCGCTGGTCTGCTCCATACTGTAGTTGGATAAGCCGACGTATAGCGCTTTGCCTTGCCTTACTGCATGATCAAGCGCGCCCATCGTTTCTTCAAGCGGCGTTTCCGGATCTGGGCGATGCGAATAAAAAACATCCACATAATCAAGACCCATTCTCGTCAAGCTGCGATCCAAGCTGGAAAGGAGATTTTTACGGGAGCCCCACTCGCCGTATGGCCCTTCCCACATATAATAGCCGGCTTTTGTCGAGATCAGCAGCTCATCGCGGTATGGCACCAAGTCTTTCTTGTAAACCGCTCCGAAAGTCTCTTCAGCAGAGCCGGCAGGCGGGCCGTAGTTGTTCGCTAGGTCAAAATGGGTAATACCAAGATCAAAAGCTTTCAAAATCATCGCGCGTGAATTATCCAGCGGCTGATTGCCGCCAAAGTTTTGCCAAAGGCCTAGCGAGATGGCTGGTAGCTTAATGCCGCTCTTGCCTGAACGGTTATACAACATATCGGAATATCTTTTTTCATCAGCAACGTATGGCATTGTTCGTATTCTCCTTTAACCAGTTAGGATGGATAAATCTCTTGCTGCATGCAATAATGAATGCTATTAAAGCTGAATGCTAACAAAGTATAGCTCAGCACCATTCATAATTGGAATGTCCACAAGCAAGGTTTATATGGCATAATGTAATATAAGAGAGCATGAAGATTAGGAGTGAACATCCGATGTGCGAGAGCTACGAACTCATCTATTATTATCACGGCAAACAATATTGCGAGCCAGGCTATGCTTGGGGACCAGGGGTTAAGGATCATTATAAAATATTGTTTATCCATGAAGGCAAAGGCAGCTATCATATCAATGGCAGCACCTATTCGCTAAAGAAAGGACAAGGCTTCATGGTATTTCCGAATACCATTTGCCAGATGAAAGCTGATGAGCATGAGCCTTGGGTATATTCGTGGATTGCCTTCCAAGGCAGCAGCGTCGATCCTCTGCTTTCGCAGGTGAATCTTAGCAAGACGAATCCGCATTTTCACTATGCTCCCGCCGCATGGTTTGACCCGTGGCTGGATCAGCTTACAGAAGCTCAGGCGCTTGAGCGAAATAGCGGTCTAATCGTGCATAGCCTTTTGTTCCGCCTCCTATCCGAATGGGTCGACATGCTAACCGCACCAAACCAAATCGGATATTTGCCGAAAGCGAAGGAAGTATATGTGCGCAAAGCGATCGATTATATGAAAATGAACTATTACAGTAAAGTAAGCATTTCCGAGTTGGCAAGCATGATCGGTATCGACCGGATTTATTTGTCCTCCCTGTTCAAAGAGTCCCTTCAGCTTTCGCCGCAAATGTACTTATTGCATTACCGGATGGACAAAGCTTGCGATCTGATGAACAACCAACAGCTGTCGATCTCGGATATTTCCCACTCGGTCGGGTATACCGATCCGCTGCTATTCTCGAAAATGTTCAAAAAAATTAAAGGCGTATCTCCCTCCCATTACCGGAAAAAAATCGTCTAAAACAAGAAAAAGCCTGCATGCGCAGGCTTCTTTAACTATTTAATGTTATAAATCTTTAACCATCTTAACATGCGGAATATTCTCTTCCATAAAGACGGTCGACGCTATTTCATATCCTTGTTTCTCGTAAAAGGGAGCCGCCTGAACCTGTCCATGAAGCTTCGCTTTCGCTACCCCTTTTTCTCGGGCAATCGACTCCAGCTCCTCCATGACCGCTCTTCCAAGGCGGTGCTTGCGATGCGATGACAGCACGCAAATTCTTTCCAGCTTAGCCATATCATCCACGATCCGCACTCTGCCGGTACCAACCGGTTCATTCTCGAAATAAACGAGAACATGATCAGCGATATCTTCATATTCATCTAGTTCGACTTCCTCCGCTACTCCCTGTTCCTTCACGAAGACCGCTTTTCGAATGCGGAACGCCTCTTCCAATTGCTCATCCGTCGTAATTCGTTTCGTTTCCATCTCTCTCTTTCCTTCCATTGCGTAATCTCTATTTCACAGCAACTAAACAGGCCATATCTTTTATTATAATGCTATTTCGCAATTTAGCAAAAGCTAACCGATTTCATCTTGGTTTATTGACGAATGACGATCATAAATTCAAAAAATATTTCTCTAGACAAAAAAGCAGCTCATATGCTACTTTTATTTACATCAAGCAACAATTAACAAAAGAAAGAAAAAATATAATATTTTATGTTATTTTTAAGGCGGCTCTAAAGCGGCTTAGCAAAGCCTCTATTCTACTTCACTAAAGTAGAATTTTTCACAATCAAAAGTTTAAGCGCTTTAACTTATAGGGAGGTGATCAGCCGATAAGACAAGAAGCTTATAGCACACTCGTAAGAGCATCAGAGGTTTTACGAACAAACTGAGCTTCCATCGCAACAAACAACATTATTGAGGAGGAATTAATTTAAATGGAAACGATTACAAAAAGAAGCAAGAGTAAATGGTTGCTTATTACTTGTCTTAGCTTTGCGCTTGTTCTCTCTTTAACATCCGCTGCGCTTCAATCAAAGGTTTCTGCGGGTCCTAGCCATGACGCTAAGTTCTCCCCTTCGACGCTTCAATTTCTAAAGTCGAATACGGGACTAGACGGCGAGCAATGGGATAACATTATGAAGCTCGTAAATAAACCTGAGCAAGATTCACCTAATTGGACCAACTTTTATGGCTATTGCGAAAATATTAATGATAACCGCGGGTATACGATCGGTATATTCGGCGCTACAACGGGCGGTTCAAATGACACATACCCAGACGGCCCAGAGCTTTTCAAGCAATACGATGCCATTAGCGGAGCTAGCAACCCTTCAACCATCGGGGGCTTAACGCGTCTCGGGGCGAAAGGGTCTATGAATGGCCGTATTCTAACGATTACGGAAAGCGCAAGCTCCTTCTGCAAGAAAGTTAACGGACAACAAAACAATGCTAAATGGAGAGAAGCGATGTGGCGTACGTTCTACAACGTATACATCAGTTACAGCGTGCAGCAAGCGAAGCAGCGTGGTTTCAGCTCCGCGTTGACCATTGGCTCATTTGTTGACACGGCCCTGAATCACGGAGCAACAGGCGGCTCAAACACGCTGCAAGGTCTCCTCTCGCGTTCAGGCAGCAGCACGAACGAAAAGACATTCATGAACAATTTCCACGCCAAACGCACTTTAATTGTTAACACGAACCATTACAACCAAGCGCCAAACGGTACGAATCGTGTCAAGCAATGGAATGATCTATTGAATCAAGGATACACTTCGCTCAAAAATGCCGATGCTGCAGTTGCTAAAGCTACTAGCTGGATCATGAAATAAATGATCACCATATAAGATCAGCCATAGGCTTTATTTCTGGGGCATGACTCCGAATGAAGCCTATGGCTTTGGTTATTGTTCCCGCCGCTTTCATCGATTCACGATCGGCAGCTTAATCCAAAAGATATACCTGCCTGCGTCATGAATAACGCCTATTGTGCCATTATTCATCTCTACGATTTGTTTGGCAATGGTTAATCCGAGCCCTGCTCCGGCAGGCAGAGAACGTTGGTCAGTCTCCTTCAACTCCAGCTTGAAAAACCGTTCAAACAGCCTCGCCTCCTCCTCCGGCGTAATGGCGCTCCCTTCGTTTTCAAACGTTATTTTGACATGACTTTCTTCTGCGAACAAACCAATTCTGATTTCGCCAGGCGACCTTGAATACTTCAAAGCGTTTATTAATAAATTATCGAACGCTCGAACCATTTTCTCGACGTCTATATTGACCAAGAACGGTTTCGTAAACAAGTTTTTTTCAATCGAAATACGATGCTCGCCTGCAACGGGTTCAAATTCGCTTATCATTTGGGCTAGAAGCTTATTGATTTCAATCGTTTCTAAGAATAGTTGAATATCGCCCCCGGTCAGGCGGGTATATTCGAATAAATCATCAATGAGCTTTTTTAGCTGCTGTGTTTTGTGATAGGCATTGCCGATAAACCGCTCTTGCTCTTGCTCATCTTGAACCGCATGTGATTTCAATAGATCCAAATAGCCGATCACGCTCGTTAATGGCGTTCTCAAATCATGCGAGACATGTGTAATCAGCTCCATTTTTGACTTTTCCAGCTGCCGCTCGCGCTCAAGCTGCCTTTGCAGCTGTTCCGCCATATAATTTATATTTTGGGCAACGCTGCCGAGCTGATCCTGCCTCGTCAAAGGCAAACGGAATTCTAGATTTCCGCCTGCAATTTGGTTTAAACCATCTGTAATTTCTTTAAAATAGGTTACGATTCGGCGTGTGAACAAAAAAAACAAACCGAAAAACAAGCCAAAAAAAATAGGCAGCGATACATAATTGCTAAATACGAACCCGAACTGATAGCGCGTAAGAGTATCCATGCCCAAATACAGGAGGACGGCCAAGACAAAGCTGACGACAGGCACCCACAGCATGACGCCGCGTATGCTTCGGATTCCGCTGGATGAGCTCTTCGTATTATTTTTCAATTTTATAGCCCACTCCCCAAACCGTCTTAATATAGCGTGGTGATCGGGGGTTCGCTTCGATTTTCTCACGAATGTTGCGGATATGAACCATGACCGTATTATCCGAGTAGAAGGCCGATTGGTCCTTCCATACCTTCTGGTAAATGCTGTCGATATTAAATACCGCTCCACGATGAGAGGCAAGCAGCAGCAGGATTGAAAATTCAATCGGCGTTAATGCGACGTTTTGGCCGCGCACGCTAACTAAATGCTGATCCTTGTAGATGATCAAATCATCAATGATGATTTCACTTGTAGCGGATGCGGCTTGATTGGCGGCATTTCGCCTTCGCAGCTGAGCTTTGACACGCGCAAGCAGCTCTAGCGGATTAAACGGCTTTGTCATATAATCGTCCGCCCCCGTGGAAAGGCCGGTTATCTTATCAATATCCTCACCCTTTGCCGAGAGCATAATGATCGGAATTTCAAACGTCTCCCTAATCTTAAGGCATGCCATAATTCCGTCCTGTCTTGGCATCATAATATCCAAAATAATAAGATCAATCGGCTCGCGCTCCATCGCTTCAATCGCCTGCAGTCCATCTTCCGCTTCAATGACGCGATAGCCTTCATTTCTTAAATAAATATGAAGGACATCCCTTATTTCCTGATCATCATCCACAACCAGTACGCTGAAGCCCACCCCGTTCACCTTCCGATCATAATTTGTTATCTCGCTTTGCGCGGAGCGTTTTTCCGGCATACGTAAACAAATGCAGGAGGAACATTCAGCGGCACAAACTTCATTTCTTCAATCGTAAAATGTTTACTCAATTGCTTCTTCATTTGCATGGAATACTGGTAGGCGATAAATAAGCCATCATCCTTTAACGAGAATTCGATTTGTTCAATCAGCTCATCTCTGAACGCTTGCTGGAAATTAAAAAAGGGCAGCCCGCTTATTATGCAATCCAGTTTATCGATTCCTTCTTCGCTTAGAGCGGTAGATAGACTCTCCGCATTATCATAACATTGAAATTCTGGATAATGATGCTTTAATCCGCTAAGCATTTGGGGATCAGTTTCAAACAATAAACATTTCGTATTTTTTCTTGCGGCTTCCCTTATATGCCTCGTGATCGCACCGGTTCCAGCCCCTAACTCCGCTGCGCTTTTCACCTCATGCCAAGGTACATACGAGACCATTGCTTTGGCTAAATATTTGGAGCTTGGCGTTACGCTGCCGATCTCGCCCGGTTTGTATAAAAATTTATACAAAAACATCCATTTCTCCTGCATCGCATTTATCATTTTCATAGCTTTGTCACCCTCCCTAGCTTCTTGCCCTTAATGCTAACAAGAAATTATTCAGATAAAACAAGGGGAAAAATGAATTAATTCTGAAGATGACTAATGAGAGGAGTGATTCGCCAAAAGCGAACCGTTTTTTTCCGCCAATGAAGTGATAAGCTATACCTATGTAACCCAATATAAAACAAGGCGGGATGAATCTTGTCATATCTATCTATCAGCACATGGAGCTTGCACCGCAACCTCGGACCACTCCGGTGGACCGCATGGGATGAGAAAACGAGCACTCCTATTACCAATGAACAGGAACAGCCTCAGGTTATAACGCTCCTTGAACTTCCAGGGGAAGCCGCTGCTAGAGGGTATCAAGCCATCGAGGTTTGCCATTTTCATTTCCCTTCGACGGAGCCTGCTTATCTCGAGCAGCTGCGAAACGCTTTTAACGCGGCCGGCATTAAATTCGATACGCTCCTTCTCGATTACGGCGATTTGACAACAACGGATGCGACGAGAAAATCAGCCGATCTCTCGCTCATCCGTCACTGGATCGATACGGCTTCCCTCTCCGGGGCCAAGCAAATTCGCATCGTTGCGGGCGAAGCACAGCCTACTGATGAAGAAGCGCTTCAAGCGTCCGCAGATTCTTTAGCCGAGCTGGCGCAATACGCTGTCTCCAAAGGCGTGCGTGTCATTACCGAAAATTTTAAAGCGCTCACCTCGACATCGGACAGCAGCCTCAAGCTGCTTGCACAAGCAGGCGAGCATGTAGGATTCATTACCGATTTTGGCAACTATCATGGCGAAGGCAAATTAGCGGAGATTAGTGCGACTGCCCCGCTGAGCGTCTCCGTTCATGTCAAGCCTACCTATGATCCTGATGGTTTTCCAGATACAGATGAGCTCATCACTTATTTAAATCAGGTCCAAGAGGTTGGCTATAACGGTGCTTACGTTCTCATTTATGATGGTCCTGGAGACATGTGGGAAGGACTTAACCGAGTAAAAACGATTGTCGAGCCCTTCATATTGACAGCACGCTAGCCCCCTCCTATACTTATAGAGTTGATTAAAAATGATAATCGTTATCGATGCTTCATATCATACGCTATAAGTATTTTTAATGTTTATCAAAAAGGGGTGCGCGTATGTCACACGAAATGGATTTTACGCTTGTCGAAACCTATTTTCATATTTCTCCAAACGGGGCAGCAGAGCCCGTGCTAGAGCTGCCTGCAACCGATTTTCTTAACAGGGAAATTGCGTACGATACGTTGTTAAAAGCGGGTGAAATGGTTCAAGCAACGGGCATTCAATTGCCAGCTTCGTTCGTGGGCATGTCCTTCTTCAATCTTAGCATTACGAATTTGTTCTTTGCCGCGCAGTATAACCGGTATTTGGATTTATCGCTACATAATTTAACCTATCAGCTGGAATCGCATCATGATCATGCGCATCTTGGCTTTAAAATCAATGAGCTGCGCTGGAGCGATGTTCCTCTCGAGGAGCAGGAGCGCAAAACCTTTCTAAGCCAAGCTTTCGCTTCCTCTTTTCGTAATGAAATTAATGAAATCGTCGAAGCGGTTGCCTTGAGCGTAGATGTAAAATCAGCGATGATATGGAATCAGGTTGGCGGTCAAATTCATGCCGTGCGGGACTATGTGTTCGAAAATATGAAAGATGAATCGCTGCTGGCAAGCTTTCAGCGTGATCTCGACATCCTCATCGGCCTTCCCGCTGAGGTGTTTAACCGTAAACGGAACCCGTTTGTTCATAAACCGCGTTATATTGAAAACCCATGGTCACCGCCGGACGGAAAGCTGCTTATCCGCTCTTCCTGCTGCATGTATGATTGCCGCGTTGATGGCGAGAAATGTTATTCTTGCCCGCGCTTGCTTCCCGAGGAACGGGAGGAAAGACGCAAGCTGGTTCTTGCAGCTGCCCAATAAACAAAAAAAGAAGTTGACAATACCTTACGGTATTTGTCAACTTCTTTTTTTACATTCAAATCATCGTTTATTCTAATTTGTTTACATAATTATAATTACGTTATTTACTATGTAAATTTAAAGGAATTTTACTGGAAATGTTATTCATGGCATTTCTGAGCTGTTTATTATCGATATGCGTATAGATTTGCGTGGTTTCGATGCTAGCATGGCCGAGCAGCTCCTGCAGCGTTCGAATATCCGTGCCGCTGCGGATTTGCATCGTCGCGAAGGAATGGCGAAGCTTGTGGCTGGATAGTCTTTTATCCGCAAGCGCAGGCATCGTTTCCTTCAATAGCTTAATCGTATCGTCCGCAACGGTTTGAATCATGCGAATAGACAGCCTGCGCCCAAACTGCGACACAAAAAACGGCTGCTCCTTGCCCTGCTTCGAATCCTTCCGTTCGGATAACGCGTCATTCATAACATTTTGCAGCGCATCCGGCAAAGGAATGACACGCCACTTGCGCCCTTTTCCCAAAATATGAATCGAGCCATCCTGCCGGTAATCCTGGACGTTCATCCGATGCACTTCCCCAACGCGAAGTCCGGCATAAGACATCAATAGGACGATAGCCACATTTCGGATGTAATATTTCCCCTTGATCGAGTGGAGCAGCGCCTCGAGTTCATTTTCCTCCAAATAGACCGGAATCCGATTTTTCTCCTGCTTGGACTTGGCAATTAATGAGGCGGGGKTCCCCTCCATATGCTCCATCTCATTCATCGCTTTAAAAAAAGACCGCAAGGACGACAGCTTACGGTTACGAGCCTCATCCCCTGCTCCCTTCTCCCTGCATACAGCCATGTAACGCATAATATCCATTTTTGTAATTCTTTTCGTTTCTGCCGGATAGATCGTCTGAAGAAAATCACTTACGTCACTTATGTAAGCTTGATGCGTTGACTTGGTCATTCCTTTATTTTTCATCCATATGGAAAAAAGCTCGATTTCGATTCCGTAGCTATCCGTTACCTCATGTTGTCTCTTTCGCAAGGCCAATCCCCCATAAAAAACGATTCTATGTACTCTATTTAAGTGATCACTAACTCTACTATGATAGCTGAAAAGTCGATATAAATGCAAACTGCGTGAAATATGTATTTCACGCAGTTTTTTTAATCTGAAATTATCGCTTTTTCCCGCTAAAATACCGTTTAATGCCCCTGTTTCGCACCTGATTCGGTTACGGATAGTTTTACGCTATAGGTGATGGGAATTTTGCTAAACTCCTCGTCCCAATCCTCCTTAACTTTACGCCATTGCTTAGGATGCTCTATGCTCAGACGGTTTCCGAAGCCAACAACGTCCGCCTTATATTCTTTTTGGATTTTATTTAATCCCAGCTTAATTTGCCTTCTAACTACCTTCTCTGCCGACTCTTCCACTCGTCTCTTAAATTCATCATTAATCTCTTCCTTTGAAAGCAGCCATTCTTCAATTAAGCGGCCGGTTGATTCTATCTCAACGTGAAAGCTAATTTTTCCGTTATTGACATGGGACATAATTTTGCTTTTCATCGTAATTAACTCATACGTCATGATCTGTTTCGTATCGGGATCATAACTTTTTACTGCCCCGCCCTTTCCTTTGCCGGTTAGCCATGTAATGCCGAGCAATTCCTCTTCCGATAATCGCCCTCTAAACTTTTGCGTTTTGCCTTTTATGACGGCTGCTCCCGAGAACTTCACTTCACCGTCTGACGCTAAGACATTTTGCAGCAGATAACTGGATTTCGCGTTCATTTTGCCTTCAAGCTTAATGAGGGACACAGGAGGTATGATTTTTAACGTACGATAGCGATTGTCAACCATACCCAAAATGCGAAAGGAAGGAATAATGGCATTCCCTTTTGCCTCCAGCACTTTCCTAGCTGAACCGCTGCTCATGACCACAAGGCTGTTGGGCCTTATATCATTATCCCGCAGCATGAAGCTTAGAAGATTGCTCATATCGTATCGTCGCGATAATGACTCGTTTATGACAATCAACTTCAGATGATGGCCGACTACCGGCCTCTCCAAACGTACCGCAAATTCTCGGATCATTTCAAAAAGCGAATCGCCAGTCTCCGACACGTTCAAATAAGGCTTAGCATTTGAATCGCTTTTTGTATCGCCGCTTTTCGCTTCCGATTGCTTATCTACAATTTGCAGCGTATAAGTGATTAAATCTTTTTTTCGATAGCCTGAGCCGAGCTTATCCATTTTCCGTTCAATTGATGTTTCGTTGGCAACATCAAGCGCCATGCCTACATAAATACTCAAATCCTCGATCTCATCCTTGCTCCAGCAGCCGGTCTGAACGAGCAGCACAAACACGCATAGGCATGCTAGTAACCACCGGATACGGCTAATGCGGCTGTCACCCATTATGATTTGCTCCTTTTCTTCCATTTGGTCAGCATTAACAGCAGAATCGGAATCGGAACGAACAAATAAAAGGCCGACATGCCAAGCATGTCACCAAACGAGAACAGAAGATTTATATTTTTTGGAAGCGTTGAAATGATAAATACGACCGGAAGCAGCGCATACAGGCATTTATGAATATTGACTTTGAATATTTGAGACAGCCCTAGCCCAGCTGCATAATAGGTAATCGTAAAGGTCGAATAAATTTGCATGATCCATATTACAAGCAATAAGGATTCGAACCGTTCAAAAATTAAGCCAGACAGTTCAAAGCTGCGGACAAGATCCAAAGTAGGCCACGTCCTCGTAACTACACCTTCTACGGATATGCCGCCAATGACAATTACGACCGTAATTAAATAAATAAAAAAAGGAATGGCTATTCCATAAGCTACGGCTTTGACCGATTTTTCTGGATTGCTCATAAAAGCCGTTAATACCAAGATGATTTCCACGCCGAGGAAGGACAATGCCGTTGTTTTGACTCCTGTTAATACAGGCATAATGCCTTCCGCTAATACAGGCCGAAGATTATCCAATTCGAATATCCTTAACGACATTAACATAACGAGCATATAGATGACGATCGTGATAGGCAAGATTACCTCGAATAATCTGGCGATCGGATTAATGCCGGATGTCATCAAATATAAGCTCACCCACATAAACACCATGACAATAACCCATGAAGGCGTGCCCTCTAGCAAAAATAAGACGGTTACTTCAGATAAAGCACGAACCTGATAAGACGCTGTCATAAAAAAATAGATGACAAACGATAGGCCGATGAGGCCGCCGATCCATTTGCCAAGAAGCTGCTGATTAAATTGAAACACCGTTTGGCCAACATGCAATTTTGATAAAATAGCCATAATTATGCCCGCAGCAAGCGCGATTAAGCCGCCAATGATAACGGATAACCATACGTCAGGCGTTCCCACCTGCGCCGCGGATGCCCTGGGCAAGGTAAGAATTCCTGAACCTAGCATAAAGTTCGAGATGATAACAGCCGTTTGGATGGTCGTGATACGATCCTTGGAGCTATTTTTCATGGGAATCCTTCTTCCAGCTCAAAATTCATTTTTTTTGCCGCTTAACATCTTTTGTTTGCATCATTTCCGGCCTATTCTTCATCATGAAGATGGGCGATCGAATAAATAAGTCCTTCCAATCGCTAATGCGATAAGGAACAACCGGAGATGCATAAGGGACGCCAAAGCTTTTTAGCTTGACGATATGCGCGCATAGCAGCAGGAAAAACAGCACTACGCCATACATGCCAAACGCTGCAGCGCAGAACATCGCTACGAAGCGCAGCATCCGGAGCGCAATTCCAGCATTATATTGCGGGATGGCAAAGGAAGAAATCGCGGTAACCGCCACCACAATAACAAGGATGGGGCTTACGATACCTGCTTGCACAGCCGCTTCTCCAATGATCAAGCCTCCAACGATACCCATTGCAGGACCGATTGGCTTGGGCAGCCTTAGTCCTGCTTCCCTTAATATTTCAATGGCAACCTCCATAATCAATGCCTCAATAAGCGAAGAGAATGGAACGCCAACCCTAGCGCCTATTATTGTAATCGCGAGCTTGGTCGGAATTAAGCCAGGATGATACGAAATAAAAGAGATGTACATAGCGGGCGCCAGCAAGGCTACTAATGCAGCAACAAACCGCAATATTCTAAGCAATGAACCAACCATCCAGCGCTCATAATAATCCTCTGGCGATTGCAGCAGCATGCTGAAAGTAACCGGAGCAATCAAAGCGAAAGGCGTGCCATCAAGCAAGATCGCAACTCGTCCCTCCATCAAAGCGCCTATGACACGATCCGGTCTTTCCGTGCTCTGAACTTGCGGGAACGGGCTCAAAAAGTCATCTTCAATCAGCTGCTCGACATATCCCGATTCCGGTAAATTGTCTATTTCGATTTTACTCACTCTGCGTTGCACTTCTTCAACTAATTCAGGATCGGCTATATCTTTTATGTAAGCGATAATCAGCTCTTTTTTGGCCCGTGTACCAACCTGCATGCTCAGGAACGCCATGCTGTCGTTTTCGCCATGCCTTCGCAGCAGTGCCGTGTTATCCGATAGGTTCTCATTAAAACCAGCCCTAGGACCTCGAACAAGCGCCTCTGAGATCGGCTCTTCGATGCTTCTGGATTTGCTGTTAAGCGTAGCCGTCAAAATAACTTCCGGAATACCCGCGATGACAAGTGCTGTAAATCCCGTTAACACTTTCGGAATCAGCTCTTCCGCAGTATCCACTTCCGAAATTTGGCTCACCGACAATACTTGATTGACTACAAACGATTTGGTAATAACAACGTCTTGATCCCGTAAAGACATTAATGCTCTTAAAATATGCTGATCAATTAAGTCACGGTCTGTCAAACAATTCGCAAATATAATGGCAGCCGGAACAGCTGCCTTGCCGATTGAAAACTCCCGGATCGTGACATCCGAATGATAAACGAGCTGCTCGCGAATCTCAGCAAGATTCTCATAAAAATTTTCATTCATTCGATTCACTGTCCTTTAATCCCCGAATCTGCTTAAAAATAAAGGAAATGATAATAGGAATGACGAGGGTGACGAGTGCTTGTAAGTATACCGTCCACTCAGGAATGTTCAATTGTTCGGCTAAAGACATAAAAGAGCTTTCCCCCTTGTGAACATTTGTCGAATAATCAATATTTTTGCCGTAATGCGCAGGTTATAAACTAAGGAGCGATTGAATAAGCGAAAAAAAAAAGGAGAAGGGATTATCCCTTCTCCTTAACTAGCCTCTATTAACAGCTAAGCGCAACACCTTTGGGCAGCACGCTCTCTACTTGTCCACGAACATAATGGTCATTCATTTTTTCGCCGAAAATAACGATATTGCCGCTATCCTCTCTCTTCCGAATCAAGCGACCGATCCCCTGTCTGAGGCGAAGCAGCATATAAGGCATATCCACCTGTTCAAACGGCGATTCCGCATCGCTTCGCCTAGCCGCGAATAACGGGTCGTTTGGAGGAAAAGGAAGCTCCCACACGATAACTTGCGAGAGGGATGGCCCTGGAATGTCTAAGCCCTCCCATAAGGTTACTGCGCACAAAATACTTTCTTCCTCGTTTTGGAACTGTTCAATGAGGAAGCTGATCTCGCTTGAGCCTTCGTAGAGGAAGTTATAAGCTGCGTAATCGGCATGCTTATCCGCTTCTAGCTTGAACTGCTCTAATTGCTCCATGGACGGGAATAAAATAAGCGTTCTCCCGCCTGACTGCTTAAGCAGCTTGAAGGTTTCGTCCACCTTATCATTTAACCCCATTAAATGTATGTTTTCGGGAATGGACACCGTCATTTGCTCCTCATAGTCATAAGGAGACGGTACGGAGAAAGACAAAGCGCTTTGCATTCCCAAAATGTCCATCATGTAATTAAACGAACCGTTAACCGATAGCGTCGCGGATGAAAATACGATTGGCATTTTACGCGAGAATACCTGCTCCTTGAGCACTTCCTTCACCCATTTTGGCATGATGACAAGGGAGGTGCCTTCCTTATCCTGGGATACCCAGCTAATCGGCTTGTCCTCTTTCTTGAACAAGGAAAGCGCGAATTGAATCATTTCCAAATGCTCTTCTACAATTTTGAGCTGATACGTATCAATCGTATACAAGCCGCTCTCAAATACGAGCTCTTCCTCAATGACCGAAAGCGTATCCTGCAAACGATTGATTTCGCGAATGAGCTCAGGGCTCCAAATGATCTCCTTGCGGTCCGATGCGGGAACCTTTTGGCTGTGCTTATTCATCATTTTGAATAGATGCTCGCTCTGGGTAATGGCATCCTCAACGGCAACCGCCAGCGACTCACGAATTTCCTCTTGCAGCAGTCGCGTCACGATTCCTTCAAAGACAGCGTGATTTAGCTTATAGGTTAATGCTTGCTGCGCGGCAGTCTCAAGCAAATGCCCTTCATCAAATACGACCGAGCTGTGCTCTGGCAGCAAAGGAAGCTGACCTTCGCGCTTTCTTGCTTCATAGGTCCATACATGCTCCATATAAAAATCATGCGAGCAAATGATAACATCTGCCGCTTTGCGATAATGGTCGCGTGATAACGTCTGGCCACAGCGATGTCTGACATCGCACACTAAGCAGTCTTGGAATACATCCCAGCCCAGCTCGTTCCACTGCTCGTCACTAAGGCTTGGATAATCCTTGCGATTGCCGTAAGGGTGGAAGCTCTGCATCGAATCCGGCTTGTGCACGAAGCTTGGAAGCTCGCGATAGATGCTGTCGAACAGCTCCGCATGATCCTGTCCGGATCTCGCGTCATCCAGCTTGTTCAAGCAAATATACTGATCCGCTGACTTTCCGAGTCTCGCGTCAATCGTCAAATCCAAGTAGCGTGCAAGCTTCGCAATATCCCCTTCGGGTTTTACAAGCTGCTCGATTAACGATTCATCCGCACAGGCAATAATGGCGGGTTTTCTCGTATAACGCGCATAGCTGATTGCATAAAGCAAATAAACAAAGGTTTTGCCCGTGCCGACTCCCGCTTCCGCGAAGATCGTTTGTTTATCGGCATAAGCGCGTTCCAATTGAAAGGCCATATAAATTTGTTCATCTCTAATTTCAAAGCCGGCCTCAGGCAGCTTCTCATAAAAAACATCGGCAATCCAATCGCTTGCCTGCTGGATAAAAGGGTGTTTCGGGTCAAAATCAAACGGATACTTATTCACGGGTAGCTTGCCTCCATATAGTAGGCACAAACGGCTGCGTGCAAGCACGCAGCCGACTGTGAAATCTCCTGTACTAATCGTACACTCAAATATATCACTAGAATGTGTACTTAGTCAAAGGTAATAGTCATTATTGCCTACTATTCGATCCATTTCACGAGGTTTGGGCTCTCATCCAGTATCGATTCGTACTGTTCTCTCCACCCGTATATGGCATTCGGATCAAGCTGTTTGTATCGCTCATACTTATGCAGGCGATCCTGCTCCCTCGCCCATCCCAAATGCTTGACGCGCAGATCCGATGTCTTATGCTCCAAAGAATAGATGTTCTGAGGAAATCTGCCGCAATGCTGCGGTGTTTGCTTCCACTCATACGGATAGCCCTCGACATATTTGAGCAGAAACGGGCGGTATACGGCATGCGCATTCCAAAAGTTGTCCTCGCGGTAATGATCCTCCGACCAGAAGTCATAGAGACGGAACATATAGGCGTAGGTATTGGGTTCATTTAACAAAATGGGCAGCGCAAGTTTAAATTTATCCTCGAAATATTCGTCAGCGTCCATATTGAGAATCCACTGCGGACGAAGCCGGATCGTTTCTTCCCATTGCTGCGTTCGCAGCTTTACCTCGTTATGAAATTGTGAGCTTTCGTTTTTAATATAGGTCAATGGAATACCTGCTAAATACTCATGGACGATATCTCCGGTATGATCGGTGCTTCCGTCGTCAATAATGACGGCATGGTCAATATACTCCCGATGATGTGCAAGCACCTCCTTCAAGAAGCGATCGCCTTCATTTTTGACAATCATCGACAACGTTAGCTTAGGTCCGGCTTCTGGCACGATAATCATTGGTCCGGCTGCTGGCGAGGCGACGTCTTTAACCTGAGCAGCTTCATTTGTCGCTACATTTGCCCTTTCATCCGTCGATTCCATAAAAAGCTTGGCGCGAACTAGATCTGATTCCCGGTAAATATGAAAGGCCGGATGCCTCGTGTCCACATGGAGGCCAATGCCAAGCGCAGCAGCACGCACGCAAAAATGCCGGTCTTCACCCCACAGCGATAGATTCGGAATCATGCGGAACGATATCGGCTGATCAATCGTTTTTTGATCAATATACGTACAAGCGCCGAGTCCGCCTACCTCATACACGCCAGGAATTCTAAGCTTCATCACAAAGTGGACAGCCGCTTCCGCTCCATCGCCTGCATTCATCGTTCCGTCTGATTGAAAAGGCCAATACGTGTCCTTCAGCCAAACCTGCGGAAGCTCCATCGTGCCCGGCTGCCACTGGGTCCAAAAAATCGCGCAAATAATCTCTTTTTCCGATGATATGAGCGATTCCAGCGTACCTCTCTGCAGGATCACATCGGAATCAATAAGAAACAGACCATCATACCGCTTCTCTCTGGCTGTAGCGATGATATGGTCCTTCCAGCCGGCTATTTTATCAATCAGATCATTGCTCCAGTAGTGGGTAAACTCATCCCGTGCATAAGGGGTGATCGAATCGCTTCTCTCTATTATCGTTTGGCTTCCGGCTGATTCTTGCTGCTTCGTTATAAATTCATTTAATAGCTGTGAAGACAGCTCGTCATCGTTGTCATCAATAAAATAATAATCCACTGCAAAAGAGCTTTTGGCAAGCCGCTCCAGCGAGGCGAGAAAATATCGCAATACGGACGGCTTTTGGCGAATAGGGCTTCCTATAAGTATTCGCTTCAACGATATGCCTCCTTTATTCCAAGGGAAATACGTTAGGAATGTTAATCCATATGAGTCATATGCATCTATTATGCGGTCTCGCGCAATTTTGTTTAGAACGGAGGCTTGGACGCCATCGCAGCTATCAAGGAATGGGATTTAAAATCATTGCTTTGGGGGCTTTTATTTCTATGTTTTGCCGACGCTGCGTTTACGGATATCGGACTTCGGCTTCATTTGATCGAGGAGCTTAATCCGCTCGTAAAAAAGCTTTATGAATGGAATTTGGCCGGCTATTATGCGATGAAGCTGCTGCTCCCTGTTCTGCTTATTCTCATTTATTACCGCATGAAAAACCGTCTTTGGATTAATCCCTGCATTCTTGTCACGGTACTGCTCTACTTCATCGTAAACCTGTATCATCTCATTTGGATTTCTTATATTGCTTAGCGTAAAGAAGCGCAGCTTTACTTCCGTGGAGAGGATTCTCTTTACCTCTTATTAGGCTGTTGTATAATAGCTATTATAGGTTAACAGCATTTCTCATTTATTCATGGAAGCTAAAGGAGTTTATCATGCTTGAAGCAAGGACGCTAACACCGCTCACGATCATTAAATTTGCGTTAAAATGGCTCCTGATCGCAGGAACGGTTGGTGTCTTGTCCGGCTCTGCCTCCGCTTTTTTCCTAACTAGCCTCGACTGGGTTACGGAGACGCGAATGGATCATCCATGGCTGCTATGGCTGCTTCCGGCAGGCGGCGCATTAGTAAGCTATCTTTACATGAAATTCGGCAATGAATCCGGAAGAGGAAATAACTTAATTATCGAGCAAATTCACTCCGGCGATGGCGCAATTCCTTTAAGAATGGCTCCTCTCGTTTTATTCGGGACACTTACAACCCATTTGCTAGGCGGCTCCGCTGGCCGGGAAGGAACGGCCGTTCAAATGGGCGGAAGCTTATCCGAATGGGTTGGCCAACGATTCAAATTAGATCGGCTCGATCGTAAAATCATTCTGATGTGCGGGATCAGCAGCGGCTTTGGCGCTGTGTTCGGCACACCGCTTGCAGGCACGCTATTTGGTTTAGAGGTACTTACTATCGGACTCATTAGCTATGAAGCGCTGCTGCCTTGCTTTATCGCCAGCTATGTCGGTCATTTGACCGCCGCAGCCTGGGGCATTAAGCATCTTCATTACTCAATCGGTGCGGTACCTCCGCTCGACTGGCTGCTGCTGGTTAAGGTCGTTGCTGCCTCCGTTTTATTCGGTTTGGCCGCCCTGTTATTCACACAGCTTACTCGCAGGCTTAAGCAGTTATTTAGCAAATGGTTCAGCCACCCCGTCTTGAAAAGCGTGATCGGCGGTTTCATCATCATAGCTCTGGTGTATGCGCTAGGCACGCGTCATTGTTTGGGACTTGGCATACCGCTTATCCAGCAATCATTCCATGAAGCCGTATCACCGCTTGTATTTCTTCTAAAAACGATATTTACGGCTATCACCCTTGGTACAGGCTTCCAAGGCGGTGAAGTAACGCCGCTTTTTGTCATTGGCGCAACGCTCGGCAGCGCGCTTGCCGGCTTGCTTGCAACACCCGTTCCGTTATTGGCTGCCATTGGGTTTGTCTCGGTATTCAGCGGCGCAGCTAAGACGCCAATCGCTTGCTTCATAATGGGAATTGAACTGTTTGGCGGCGATGGAGCTATCTATTTATTTATCGGATGCGTGATTGCTTTCTCATGCTCCGGACGAATCGGTATTTACGAAGCTCAAAAAACGAGGTGACCTCCTCAAAAAGCAATAATGGCCTGCTCCCTCTGATGGGATGCAGGCCATTCGTCATTTTTTTTAGAAATATACGATATAGATAACCGCTGCAAGCACGATCCGATAGATCGCGAAGGGAACCAGCTTGATTCTGTTAATGAGCTTTAAGAAGAAGCGAATCGAGAGTAGAGCAAATACGAATGCGCTCAGAAAACCTGCAATAAAGAAAGGCAAGGAGTCCAGCGTGAAGTATTCCCAGTTTTTCGCGAGCGACAGCAAGCTTGCGCCCGCCATGATCGGAACGGCCATAATAAACGTAAAGTCTGCCGCTGCTCGGTGACTCATCCCAAGCAGTACCCCGCCTGAGATCGTTGATCCCGAACGCGAGAAGCCCGGCCAGAGCGATAAACACTGAATCAAGCCGACCGAAAGTGCTTGCTTGTACGAAATTTGATCCACCGTTTCCACCTTTGGTTTCGCCGGTCTTAGGCGATCCGCAATAATCATAAATACGGCACCGATAACGAGGCCGACAAGCACGGTCCGAATTGAGAACAAATACTCATCGATGTAGTCATCGAACAGGAGACCGAACACACCCGCTGGAATAAGGCCAACGATAACATGCGTAAGCTTCAGCTTTTTTTGCGGCCCAGACGTTGACTGGCTTGCTGTCTTGCTGCCACGGCCTAAACCTAGTAAATCAATGAACCGGTTCCGGAAAATAATGACAACTGCTAGAATCGATCCTAGCTGGATGACGATTTTGAACGTATTCGCTACGTATTTCGTCAAATACTGCTCCGATTGAAGCCACATATCGTCTACTATGACCATATGTCCCGTTGATGATACTGGCGCAAACTCCGTCAAACCTTCCACAATTCCCAGAATAATCGCTTTTAAGATGGTCAAAAAGTCCATGTGTGCTTGAATCTCCTAACTTTATAAATGATAGAAAAACGGTATAGAGCAGAACCTTTCAAATCATAACATAAAATACCCTCTTCCAACAAACCTCCAAAGTCACAAATTATTCGCTCATGACGTTTTTTGAAACTTGCTGGCGGTTAGTCGTTTAGTAGCAATTCTTCCTCTGCTAGACATAAAAAAATCGCCGCCAGCCCGCAATGGGCTAAACGACGACTCAAATTACTCAGGATTATCAGCCAAAACGCTGACGGTAACCGCATTTGCGGCAAAGCTCCTCGACTGCTTCCCTTCTGGAGAAGCCTTCATAGAGGTTTGTCGCCCGCTCATTCTCAATAATGTCGGAGAAATGCGTATCGTGGATGTTGCCAAGGTTGATGACACCTTCGCCATCCAAGCAGCAAGGGATCACCGTTCCATCTATGAGAATGCCTGCTTGATTGCGCAACGCATGACAGAACCCTTTGCCGTTATACTCAGGCTCCTTTAAATCCGGCCACTTGAACTCCGGATCTTGGTTTAAGTAAATGCGTTCCGCAATTTTTACGCCTGAGCCGGGAATAAACTTCTCTTCGATTTTATAATCAAGATCAAACGCCTTCTCAATCATGCCGAGCAGCTCGCGGTTTTTGTTCTTCTGCTGATTCGTTTCGTTGTCCATATCCAGATTCCATAATCGGAAAGAAATAATGATGTTGCTGCTCGCTACCGCTTCCTTCACGAACGACAGGATTTCAGCCAGATAACCTTCTTTATTGGTTGATCCGGCATGGCCATCAAAGCTATGAAGGGAGAAATTAATTTGGCGCAGCGCCGGTTTATTTAACAGCTTTTCTTTATTTTTCGTAATAAGCGTTCCGTTAGACGTAATATTTACTTTGAAGCCCTTCTCATGGCTGATATCGAGCAGCTCGTCCATCTTCGGATGAAGCATCGGCTCGCCCTTCACATGAAAGTAGATATAATCGGTATGCGGCTTAATTTGGTCGAGCGTTTTTTTGAAATCCTCTACTTTAATGAATCCCTTTGCACGAAGCGTAGGAGGACAAAAGCTGCAAGATAAATTGCAGATGCTTGTCGTTTCTATATAAAACTTTTTGAATCTTTTCATCGGTCACGAACTCCATTCCCATTGACTCAGCTGCTAACGAAACGCAAGCTTAACCATCATTCCTATTGTCTCTATCGCTATTATACAACGACTAGCTATGAAGTGACAAAAAGGAATAAACGGCTGCTGCCGCCTATTCCCTGCTTTCATCCCGCAGCGGCTGAATCCCAACGGGAATCGCTTCTGGCTCTGTCTTAATAAAACTGGCTTGAAAGGCGCCTTCATAACGAAATATTTGCCCAATAATCGGATTCCGAACGTCAACCGTAATTTTGTAACAACGCTTGCCGTCATCATACCACTCATTTACTTCAGCACAGCCGGTAAATAATTTGGGAAAACGGAACTGCAGCCAGCCCTCGTAGAATCGCTGCTCGCCAGAGCGAATCCGAATGCCTCCGTTCGCAGCTGCGCTTATGTCAAGGTCTACCGCCAGATGCTGTTTATTGCCTAAATAATCGACAATAAGCTCCCTTTGCCTGCTATACACCATCGTTGCATCAAAATGTCTAACCGAGCGTGGAAACTTGAATTTACGAATCCATGTAACCGTCTCGCGTCCGAACCGATCGATGTACGCATAGTTTTCGATGGTGAATGGGATATCCCTTCCGCCCTGCGGGAACATGATATGCCGAAACGTCCCGATAAACAAGGGCAGCGCAACAAGCTTGTTGAACCATATCCGCTTCATCACGCCATGCCCAATCGATGCCGTCTTATGTTCGCTGCAAAAGCCGAACCGCTGCTGAATCCGGGGATGAAGCTTGTAAAAGTCGGCACCAAGCACTTGCTCATAGATCGAACGCATGATGAACTCCCCCTCATATCTGAGTCTATTTGAAATGTCGCTTGCAGCGGCTTGCTTGCGGCAAATGCCGTCCGCTCCACCTTGCAATCAAGCATAAGCCAATCATCGGCAATGCGAGCGTTAACGGGTTAAAGGGCGACATCAGCACCCGAGAGTCATATAGAAGAGCTGGTAGAGTAAGCACAAGCAGCAGCAGGATTTGAGCGATATAAATGCCGTTTTTTCTATGAAATATAGCTGATATGATTCCGAAAGCAACTTCCCCTATACCTATAAAATGAACCATTAATAGCTCATTTCCTGCAAACCAGCCGACTTGCTTCATTAAGGTCAGCTCTCCTGCATCTGGATAAAGAAGCTTAGGCACAATTCCTTCATAGAGCCATAGCAGCATAATAAAAATAACGCTCACATAATGGGTGATTGCCCGCTCGGCAGTGACAGAAGGCGGTATTTTCTGTTCCAGCCAAATGCGCAGCCGATCGAAGCTCCATGCAGTCGCGTAACCGAACAAAGGCCGGAAAATAAATCGGTCCAGCAAGCGCCCGGCAACTCCAAAACGCGTACGATAATCGAATAAGGTCATAAAAGTAACCTCGTTGTTATTGACCTTGTACTTCCAATATCCGCCGCCATGGCGGATAAGTGAAACCGGCTGCTCCGAAGCAAAGGATAACACTGATAATCGTTCGGACAGACTAGGTGCAGGCGAATGGCTCGTTTCACCTGTGCCTTTTATTTTTAATCCGAACCCGATTCTGGTCTCATATAAAAAATTTTGTTTTTCATGCTCATTTAGTTTTGGCAAATAGCTAATTTCCGAGAAACGAAGATCCCACTGCTGATGAAGCATTGGCGATTGCGTATGCTCCCATAGCTCCTCTAACGTCGTGTGGATATCCAGCTCAACGTAGATCGGTTTTTTTTTCATCCGGCATTTCCCCCGTGCCTTCTACTTGTACGCCATCTTCGATAAAACGCGCGATCAGCTCTGGCGATGGCAGCATGCAAACGTCAGTCTGTCCAAACCACTTATAGCGGTTATTCGCAACAAAATCATAAACGACATTCCTCCATGCTCGCGGCAAGGCGATAAACAGATACATGAGCCGCCACCAGCCGCCAAGCCTGCGCAAAACACGCAAAGCCGCATCCGACTTCGTATAATAACGGCCATCTTGAACCATCACGAACGTGTCATAATCATGTGTAGACAGCTTTCCATTTATTAAAAGCCGTATCCCGACTGATGATTGCAGCATGGCAAACCGGAATGCTTTCGCTTTATCCCTTTTCGCTACAAAAATAGTGATTCGATTACAAAGCAGGCACCGTCCATCGATTAGCAAAATAGCAGGCTCATCTTGGTTTGCGCTAGTCCGACTCATTTTCCTCGCTTCCTCTCTTACTCATTTTAACCGCGAGTGCTGCAGCTTCGGCAGTTCCAACTTTTATAGTACAACGCGCAAAGGGGTACTACGTTTCGTAGTACCCCTCTCCCTATCGCGAGCTGCCAGAGCGCTATTCTTTATCCTCACGCTGGAACAGCCCTCTTCTTCTAACCTTCTCAATCGCTTCTTTGCTGCTTCGAACGCCAAACTTTTTCAGCATTTTGTTGACCTGATTTTTGAGCGTGCTTTCGGCTTTGAACAGCTTTTGCTCGATTTGCGATTGGGTGTAGCCCGCTTCAATGAGCTCGAACACCTCGCGTTCAGCACCTGTCAAATCCTTTAGCTGCTCCTCGCGCTTCAGGCGCGCAAGCTCCTTAAGCAAAGCCTCCATTGGAGCAGGATGATGATAGACGCTGCGAATCGTTTGCGGAAGCTCCTGAAAGCGTGTTTTCTCTAAGTACTGCAACGCGCCTGCCGTAAAAGACCGCGTCATCGATTGTTCATCATTTAATGACGTTAACATAATGATTTTGGCTGCTGAATGCTCATGCATCATCATCGCGGTTTGAATGCCATCAAGCTTGCTGCCCTCGAGTTGAATATCCATCAAGATAACGTCAAAGACAATCGTCCGAGCCATGCTGAGCGCTTCGTTCGAGTTCACGGCAGTCCCGACAACTAGCAAATCAGGCTCTCGATTCAGAAAGGAAGAGAGTGCTTTTAACCAATCCTCGTCATCTTCTACAATAAACACTTTAATATGGCTCAAGACTATTCCCTCCACAATCCATCTTTAGAGTAGCTTTCTGCGCGGCCATATAAAGGCTACCCGTGTTCCGTGGCCTTCTTGGCTGGCAAGCTCCACTTTTGCTCCGCTCTTCTGCATAACGTTATAGACATAGGACAGCCCCAGTCCAAAATTTTTGCCGCTCTTCCCGCTGCTATAAAAAGGATCAAAAACTTGCCGTAGCTTATCTTCCGATATGCCTACCCCGCTATCTTGTACAGACAAAATAATCCCGCTTTTATGCGCGGCAAGCCTTATCGTAATCAATCCCCCGCTTGGCATCGCTTCACAAGCATTCATCAGCACGTTGCCCAGCGCTTCGCTGACATGAGTCGCATCACACAGGAGCTTGGGACACACCTCATAATTTTCATTTACAGAAATACCCCGTTTGTTCATTAAACCCTTATTTTGCATAAGACACTGTTCGATGAGGTTATCTAGCTCCACAGGCTCTTCCACTAGTGTAATATCCTTCATTTGGCTGTGAATGCGGCTCATCATCTCAAGCATATGGGCCGAAGCATTCGTAATAATTTGCATATGCAGCTTGGTCTGTTCATTCGAATCGGGAATTATGCTTCTTAAATTTTCGGTGCTAATGGCGATTTTGCCAATCTCGTTCTTAATCGTATGATTCAGCATGGCAGCGCCCGTACTGACTGCCCTCATCGTTCCCTCCAGCGGATCATGCTCAAAGCGCAGCTTGACGCCAAGGACACCGTACATAAATGTGCAAAGCAATGCGACCGCAAGCGAGTAAATCATAAAAACCGAAATATAATTAAAAAATTCAAAGTCCGGGGAAATGACCTTCGCCACATAAATGAAAAATAGAACGCCAAGCAGCGTCGGAACAATGATAATAACGGTTATAAACCGACTGCGCTTTAACCTTGCATCACGCTCTTTCCAAAACGAAGAAACTAATAAATAACATGCAATCAAATAATAAGGAGCGCTCCACAAAAGCAGAAAGTTGAAAAACCATTGCTTATTAACGTTTAACCATTCAAGMCCAGCCATAAGAACGATCGGCAGCGCCAGTAACCATTTAGCCTTGCTTCTTGCTCGTTTCGAATCTATGGCTCTAGAATAGATTATGCTGAATACGAGAACGCCAAAGGGCGTTAAAGTGTAGTTGAGAAATTGCACCAGTTCGACTGCTTCGGGCAGCTTGCTATCATTAAATATGTCGGACAGACCTCCAATCGAGGCGCAGCATAAGAAAAAAGCCGCCCATCGATTCGATTCGCCCTTTCGGTTGTTTAATATTACGATAACAGATGCTGTGAATAAGGCTAAAAAATAAAAGAGCATGCTTAAGTACCGTCCTGTCATCATTTGGTATGTCTATCGTAACATATTCGGACACAGGGAAGTCCAGCATTTGCGTTTTTCTAAACGAAAAAAGTCCCAATCCAAATTGTACGAATGGATTGGGACTTTTTATTTTCGAATCAATAATCCGATTTTGGTTTGCGTGGCTGAGGTTTCGGTTTGTTCTGCACAGCTGGCAAATGGCGCATGCTTCTAAGCATTGGGCCTTTGCAGATAGGGCAAGCTTGCTCGGTAGCCGCAAACTCATCTCTCACCCAAGCTTTGCAGTCCGGATTTTTGCATTTGAAAATTTTTGTTGCTTTTAATTTCGGTTTATCGTCTTCGCTAGTAGCCACGCTTATGTTTCCCCTTTTCATCTCTTTACTAATGCTATTAATTGTTTATACCGTTAAATAAATAGGAACGACACATACCGGTTTAGGTACTGTAACGCTTTTACCAGTAAAGAATAGTTTTCCATTGTCTTTATCAACCGTAAAGACAGCAATATTGTTCGTATCACGGTTTGCTGCAAGCAAGTAACGCCCGCTTGGCGTCAATGCGAAGTGGCGCGGATGGCCGCCTTCGACCGAAATATGCTGCACAAGCGACAATAAGCCTGTCTCGCCGTCAACAGCAAAAACAACGATGCTGTCATGACCGCGATTAGATCCGTACACATATTTGCCGTCAGCAGAAATCGTAATTTCGGCACATGAATTTTCGTCTGCAAATGAGGCAGGAAGCGTACTTACCGTTTCCAATGCCTTTAATTCACCGGTTTTACTATCGTAGGAAAACGAAGTAATGGTTGAATCGACCTCATTAATGACATAGACGTGCTTTCCGTCCGGATGGAACGTCAAATGTCGCGGGCCTGCTCCAGGATGAAGCGCAACTTCGCTCTGACGAACAAGCTTACCGTTTGCAGCATCCAACGCGTATGTAACGATCCGATCAAGTCCCAAGTCTGATACGAGTAAATATCGGCCATCAGAGCTGTAGAACGAGGAATGGGGATGCGGACGATCCTGGCGTTCAGGATGCTGGTTGCTGCCTTCATGCTGCTGAACATCAAGTACTTGTCCAATGGCTCCGTCTTCTGTAATCTCAAGAAGTCCGATCATTCCGCCATGGTAGCTTGTAACCGTCAAAAACCGGCTGTTTGCATCACGTTGAATGTGGCAAGTCGTCGAATTAACCGTTATTTCACGGTTGATCAACTGAATGGAGCCTTTGGCGGCATCAATTGAAAAAGCAGCTGCTTCGCCAACTTTCACTCCAGCATCATTCACGGTCTCAGCGATGGCGTACAATAGCTTGCGGTTAGCATCTACATTAAGAAACGTCGGATTTTTGAGACCTGCAAACTCATCGGTCAACGTTAATGTTCCCGATTCCTCATCGAAAGCATACACATAAACGCCGCTCTCCTCTGCTTCCGCATAGGAACCTGCGAACACAAGCAGTCGTTGCTGTTCAACTGTCACGATTAATTCCTCCTATACATTAGCGTATCAGTGCACAATGACGAGCATCTGACTTCTTTGCCGTTATCTATTATAAGGCGAGACGGCATTCCAGACAATTAGCTTATTTTTTAAAATGCTGCCATACTTCATTATAACCTAAACAATATCCGATTTTCTGCTCCAGCTTTTACCGCTCCAGACAACCAAATCGCCGGGAACAATTTCCCCGGCGATCTTTGTGAGTGGAACGTCTATTTGTTTTCCATTAATAAGCATAATAACCGTCTGATCCTCTAATTTAATGATTTTACCAACCCGCTGAATGGCACAGCTGTTCTTGCTCGTAGAATCATCCATAAGCAGACCGCCTTTACTTCTGATTGATTATGACTTTGAGGAATCCGGAGCGCAATAACCGTCCGAACAAACGACGTCAGCGTCCCCTTCATTTACTTGTATGAAAGCAGGATGCTTCTCTTCCCAGGCTTTGTTCAGCGTATCCAAAAATACCGCTGGAGATTGAGCGCCGGAAACGGCATATTTGCGGTCAACGACGTAGAATGGAACGCCGCGAATGCCAAGATTGCTGCCTTCCTCTTCTTCAGCGCGGACAGCATCGGCGAATTGATCCGTTTGGAGCATTTGAGCTACAACCGCAGCATCCAGTCCAACTTCAGCTGCTAGCACGGCTAAGCGCTCGCGGTTGCCGACATTTTCACCATCTGTGAAATAGCCTTTGAACAATTTTTCGGACATCTCTTTATCCTTGCCCTGTTGTGCCGCGAAATGTACGAGTCGGTGAGCGTCAAAAGTATTGGTAGACACCGTACCTTCAAATTGGAAAGCAATGCCGACTGCGGCAGCTTGCTCCGCCACGTTAGCCGTCGTTTCTTTTGCCTTTTCGATGCTCATGCCATATTTGGAAGCAAGCATGCTGTACGTGCTTATGTTGGAGTCTGGATCAGCGCTTGGATCCAGCTCAAAGCTGCGGAACATAACCTCGATTTGATCCTTGTGAGCGAATTTCTCAAGCGCCTGCTCAAACTTTCTTTTGCCTATATAACAGAACGGACATACATAATCCGACCAAATTTCTACTTTCATAATGGACACCTCCGATAATTTTTCAATAAAAGTGTGATGCTTTATTTTATATTGTAACACGTTTAGTTACGACTATGAAAACAGCTTTTCGACAAATTTTAAGAAAAAAAGAAAAAGCGATGCTCACCGCAAGCAATTTCGTTTGCTGGTGAGCATCGCATTTTTATTAAACTGCAAATATATGTCGGCCAATTTTAATCGTTTGCTTGCGTGACCAAATCCAATCGGATGTTGCTGTTTCTGGGTTAAAATAATACAAAGCCCCATTCGTTGGATCGTAGCCCTTAACCGCCTCTTGTGCTGCCTGATAAGCTGTTTTGTCTGGCGTTAGGTTGTACTGACCATCATCAACTGCTGTAAATGCCCTCGGCTGCTCGATAACGCCTTTGATCGAATTAGGGAAGCTCGAGGATGCCATTCTGTTCATGACTACAGCACCTACCGCCACCTGCCCCTTATATGATTCACCGCGTGCTTCGGCATAAATGATTCTTGCGAGCATATCAAGCTCGCTTTTGTTCACCGAAACCTTCTTGAGCGTTTCCCAAGTCTTCTTGCCAGCGACGCCATCAACCCCAATTCCGTATGCTTTCTGGAATCGTTTCAAGGAATCAAGTGTCGTTGTGCCAAAGTAGGTCGTAACATCCTTGTTAAAATAACCTAACGTCTTTAGTCGATATTGTAAATCAGGAACATCAGGCCCTGAACTCCCGACTTTTAATGTTGCTGGTGATGCGGCCTGTACGGCTTTCATTGGAATGCCAAATGCCATCATAAAAACAAGAATTAGTGCCATACTATATGGTATGAATTTTATATTCATCATAAAAGCAAAACCTCCCTATTTTAAAAACCACACAAATTTTATGCAAAGCATATTAAGATTGGCAGCTGGTCGACTGACTCGTACGATTTTAGCACAGTTACTTTCGAATTGTAACCGAGAACCTAAAATTACATAGATTTACTAAATGAATGTTTTGTAAAGATTTAGAGCAAATGATTGACTTATGAACATAGTTGTAACTATAATAGTTACATGAAGCGAAGGCAGTCGCCTTTTATTTTTAATTTTGTTGTAACTATAATTGTTACATGATTGCCTTCTTAATATTAAGCTTTACTACATGAGAAAAAAGGAGTTTTTAAAATGAAAATAGCTGTTATCGGGGCAGCAGGCCGTGCAGGAAGCCGTATTGTGGAGGAAGCAAAAAGTCGGGGCCATCAAGTAACCGCCATCGTTCGTGATCCTTCCAAGCTTGCAAGCACGCAAGGTATCGAGGTTTTGGTTAAGGATGTATTCGAAACGGGCGCAGAGCTTGCAGGGTTCGATGCCGTCGTCAATTCCTTCTCTGCAAAACCAGGCGCTGAACAACAACACGTTGACGTAATTAAACATTTGATCGCCGTTCTTAAACAAACGCCAGATACGGTCCTTTACAACGTTGGCGGCGCCGGCAGCCTTCTTGTAGACGACAATGGAACACGTCTATTAGAGACACCTGAGTTCCCAGCTATCTATTATGCAACCGCCAAAGCGCAAAGCGATCAGCTTGATGTGCTTCGCGGTGAAAAAGAGCTGAAATGGACGTTTTTCAGTCCTGCGGCAATTTTTGAACCAGGCGAAAAAACAGGCAAAGTGAAGCTCGGCAATGACCATTTCCTTCTGAACGATAATCATGAGAGCAAGCTAAGCATGGAAGACTATGCTTCCATCCTGCTTGACGAAATCGAACGTCCTCAATTTCCAAATCAACGTTTTACAGCTATTAACGTTTAATTTTGGTTTTAGAAAAACAAGCCTCTCGGGAAGAGGCTTGTTTTTTTTGGCTGAATATCCCTATTTCCGTTGTCCGTCCCTTCCTCTCTTGTTACAATGAACCTATTCCTTCTCGTTTAAAAACAATTTTTGTTTACATAATTATTATTATGTTTTTTTAATGCCGTGAAGTAATTTGACAATTCATCAAAAGGGGTGACTTTTATTAATATTTTGAAACAAAAGGATCGTGAAGAGCTCGACAAGAAGCTACCCTCTATGCCCTGGTATATCGAAAAATTTATTAATTATAAGCTGCCGGATCTATCCCCCTCCTCCCTTGTCGAATATATGAGAGATTATGAAACGTTTCTCCATTGGCTCATGGCGGAGGGGCTTTCAGAAGCTACCCAATTGAAGGATGTCGCATTACTGGAGCTGGAAAAGCTTCATATGGACAGCATTGACGGTTTCCGCATGTATTTATCGACGTATAAAGAGGAGCGCAACAGCAAAACAACGATCTCTCGCAAGCTCTCCTCCCTCCGTTCGTTGTTTCATTATTTAAGTCAAATTGCCGAGGACGAGGAGTTTTATCCGCTGCTGAAGCGCAACGTAATGGCGAAGGTAGCGATAAAGCGTACTCATAAGCCTAAGGACACTGCCGCCAAACTGGAAGGCAAGCTGCTTCAAGATGAGGAAATATCGGAGTTTATGGCTTATATCAAGCAGCACTACGGCACGGATGTAGCCTCGAATAAACAAGCGCTCTACTCTTATGAGCTGAATATGACGCGTGATGCTTGTATTATAAGCTTCATTTTACACTCGGGACTGCGTGTTTCGGAGCTTGTAAACTTGAATATTGACGATATCGATCTAAAGAAAAAGTTATGCTACGTTTATCGCAAAGGTAAAAATGATGATACGTTCAAAACCCCCGTCTACTTCCGCCAAGAGGCAGTTGAGGATTTGCAGGCTTATATGACGCTGCGAGAAGTGCGATACAAGGCTCCTAAACGTGAAAAAGCGTTGTTTCTCGCAATTGCCAACGGCAAGCAAGAAGGCTCGCGCATGACCAAAAGAGCCATACAAGAAATGGTCATCAAATATGCAAAGCGCTTTGGCAAGCCTTATTTGTCTGTCCATAAGCTGCGGCATAGCTTCGCTACCGACTACTACCTGCGGAATGATATTTACAAAACGCAAGAGCAGCTCGGACATGCATCGCCCGAAACGACGCAAATCTATGCTCATTTGACCGATAAAACGATGGCGCAAGCGATCGATCGCACGAAAAAAGAGGACGAGTCAAGCTAGCGTTGCTTTCACGCTTGCTTGGTCCGCCCTCTTTTTTTCTAACATTTATTCTGCTTAGCTGCTCGTTTGCAAAATAACGGATTCCTGCATCGAAAGCTGCGTAAGGATAAGATTGGCATAAATGCCGCCTTGCTTCATTAATTCTGCATGCGAGCCTTGTTCAGCGATCCGGCCATTCTCAACGACCAGAATTAAGTCTGCATCCTTAATCGTCGATAAGCGATGCGCAATAATAAATGCCGTTCTTCCTGCCAGAAGCGTCTGCAATGCCTCTTGGATATGCTGCTCCGTCTCCGTATCGACGCTCGATGTAGCCTCGTCTAGGATCAGGATTCTTGGATCGGACAGCAGCACGCGGCCAAATGCCAGCAGCTGCCTCTGCCCTACGGAAAGCTTCGAGCCGCGCTCCTCCAGCTCCGTCTGATAGCCGTCCGACAGCTTGGTGACGACACGGTCTAGTCGAACGCTCTCCGCTGCCCGGAGCAGCTGCTCTTCGGTCGCCTCTTCGTTGCCGTATCGCATATTCTGCTCGACCGTTCCTGCGAAAATAAAGGAATCCTGCAGCACGATCCCCATCTGCTTGCGCAGCGATTCAAGCGTAGCCTGCTTAACATCCGTTCCGTCTATAAGAACGGCACCTTCCGAAGCATCATAAAACCGCATTAACAAATTGACGATCGTGCTTTTTCCCGCTCCGGTTGGCCCTACCAATGCGACCCGCTGTCCCGGCTTCACGTGAAAGGAGACATTTTGCAGGACATCAGGTTTATTTTCCTCATAACGGAAGGATCCATTGTCGAAGGTCACTTCGCCACGAACCTGCGGAAGCTCGCGAGCCTTGCTGCTGTTTTTCACTTCCGGATCGGTATCCAGCACTTCAAATATACGCTCCGCGGAAGCCATTGCCGACAGCAATTGGCTGTATACCTTTGACAGTGCGCTAAGCGGACCCCAGAAACGCCACAAATAATTGATGAACGCCATAATAAAACCAAGCGTTAAGACATCGTCCATGACGCGCATCGCGCCATACCATACGACGATGCAAGTACCGATCATCCCGATCATTTCGACCAGCGGATATACGGTAGATTCTAGCGTAATAGCCCGCATGAAAGCCTGCTTGTTGCGCGTGTTGATGCCATTAAACCGTTCATTGTTCGTCCGCTGCCGGGAGAAAGCTTGAATGACCCGAATTCCTTGAATCGTTTCGTTCAAATTCCCGTTAATGGACGACATCGTCGACCGCGAACGCGACCAAGAGCCCTCGATTTTTGGACGGAGCTTTGCCACGATAAAATAAAGCAACGGCAGCATGATGAAGGAAAGCAGCGCTAGCTGCCAATCCATCCATACCAAAATAATGACGATGCCTAGAAGATGCGTTACTTCCATAACCATCGTAATTAATCCGCCATTAATCAGCTCGCCAATAGCGTTCGTATCATTTGTAATGCGAGACATGATTTTACCGGCTGGACGTCCGTCAAAGAAACGAAACGATAACGATTGCAAATGATTAAATAGTTGCTGGCGCAAATCAAACAAAATGCGTTGGCCGGTAAAATTGATCCATCTCGTGTGCATCCAGCTAAACAGCCAGCCAATGAGCTTAATGCCAAGCAGCACCGCGCCAAGCACATGGATAACGGTATAATCCTTGGCCATAATGCCTTTATCGATCAGATAAGCAAGAATAATAGGTTCAGATAGGCTTAACAGCATATTAATGAGGACGATAATAACGACCCCTGTCATTAATTTGCGATAAGGGATCAGGTACTGAAGCATCCGCCGCATATATTTGCCATTAAACGGCTTCTCTTCAACTTCAGCATCCGAATCCCACTCGACTTGGCTCATGGATTCACCTCTTTTCTATTGATGAGCGATTTGCTTCTGACGGTCAAACAATTGACGGAAGAAGCCATTGCCTTCATTTAATTCCTTATGTGTGCCCTGCTCGGTCAAACGACCGTTCTCCAGCACGATAATTCGGTCTGCATGCTGAATGGAGGAGAGCCGCTGCGCGATAATAAACGTCGTCCGCCCCTTCATAACTTCCAGCAAAGCCTCGTGAATCGCCGATTCTGTCGCCGTATCCACGCTTGCTGTCGCTTCATCCAGCACGAGAATCGGCGGGTCCATTAGAATCGCGCGCGCCAGCGCTACACGCTGGCGTTGACCGCCTGATAAGCCGACCCCGCGTTCTCCGATGCGCGTATCATAGCCGTCCGGCATGCTTTCAATAAAAGCATGAATTTGCGATTTGCGGGCGGCATCCTCAACCTGCTCCTGCGTCGCTTCAGGATAGCCGTAGGCGATGTTATCGCGAATCGATGCGGAGAAAAGAAAGGTTTCCTGCGGCACGATACCGACGCTTCTGCGCAAGCCGTCAAGCTCATACTGACGCACATCTACGCCATCGATGAGCACTCTGCCTCCAGATACATCATAGAATCGCGACAGCAAGCCGATCAGGCTGCTCTTGCCAGAGCCTGTTGCGCCAAGCACACCAATTACCTCGCCCTGCTCCACCTCAAAGGAAACATCGTCGAGTATCGGCTTATCCTTGGAGGGATCTTGATCGGCAAAATGGAAGGTAACGCCTTCGAACATCACATTTCCGTTCATATTGCTCGTTTCTTTTGCTTGCGCGGGATTCTCGATGTCGATTGGCGTATCAAGCACTTCGAATACGCGCGGAGCCGCTTTGATCGCTTGCTGGAAAATATTGATTTGCCAGCCGAGCATGTTCAGCGGCCAAATAATGCCCCATGTATACCACTGGAATGCCATAAACGTGCCTAGCGACATCTCATCGCGCACGACAAAGATCGCTCCAATCCAAATCATCATGACAAAGGTAACGCCGCCGTAGAAGCCCATTAATGGGAATGCTTTCGCCTCAAGCTTGGCGCGCTCCATATTCGTATCGAAGTTTTGCTCGTTCCGTTCAGCGAATTTCCGCTGCTCAACCGACTCGGTCGCGAACGATTTGACGACACGGATGCCGGATATGTTCTCTTGCAGCGTTGTTGTCAGACGGCCCATTTGCTCACGAATGTTAGACCATGCTGGACCAACCTTATGGTTAAAACGAAACAAGACGAACAAAATAAACGGAATGGTAATCAAGCTGATTACCGTAACCTTCCATTGCATCGACATCATAAAGATGATCGTCCCAATAAAGGTGAGCATGCCCGTAAATAAATTCATCGCGCCAAACCCGACGAAATTTTTTACCGCTTCAATATCCCCGGTCATTCTAGACATCAGCTGCCCCGTTTGCGCCCGGTCATAATACGAGAATGACAAGCGCTGCAAATGCTCATAAAGCTCTTTGCGAAGCTTGAACACCACATTTTGACCAACGAGCTCTTGCGAATACCCCTGAACAAACATACCCGCGCTCTTTAGCGCCTGAATGCCAGCAAGCGCAAGCGTTAGCGCGATGACTACGCCCATATCCCGCTTCGCGATGCCTTCATCAAAAATTTCTCTCAAAATCCAAGGCGCAACCAAATCGAATATCGTCGCAAAAATCATAATGGTTACTGCTATAAACACCCATTTGGCACTTGGTCTTACGTAAATCATCAACCGTAACAGCGTTTTCATAAGACAACCCCTTTCCTGTAGGAAACTAAAAAAGACCTCAAGCCCCATTTGGCTTGAGATCTTCGTATGATGGCAAGCAACGGCGCAAAATTGCTACGTCGACACCAGTGCACGAAGGCAGGCCAGTCGGCATGTTTGATTGGACATATAAAAACGATTGTTGCTCTGCGCGCCGCCGTCATAATTAAAAGTCCAATTGTTAAACATCCTTAAGCCCCCCTTTTCGTATTCCGATTGTTCATTTCTTCCTAGCCCACCCAAATCTTAACATCTGATTCCGTCTCCGCGCAAGAGGGGTTTGGAAATAAATTTTTAAAACCTGTCCGACTCTAGCGGCAAATCCATATCATTTGTGGAAATGCCTTCTTCGACTGCAAATTCAAAATCCTCAATATCATAAATTTGTACCGGTACCTCTGCTTCTATCAGCTTATCCTGAAACTCGAATTGATCGGAGAGCAAAGGCAAATTCAGCTTTAAGCCCGTAAGCAGCAGCTCGGTTTCAATCGGATCGAACATTTCGCCATAATGCGCGTTATCGACCGCATGCACAACGGTAAACTGTATCGTGTCATTGAGGAGCAATGGCGAGCTTACTCTCCAAGGCACCTGCATTGCTTTTTCAATTTTTTTCCGATTTAACGAGTCTTCAAAAAAAGTAATCAGCTCGTTTATTTTGTTTTTTACATGTCCGTCATCGTCTGGATCATCCATGACAGGATCGGTTCCATCTCTCATTTCATAAAGCTCTGCGATGGATGAATAAGGCACGACATAATCTATCGGACGACTAGGTACAAGAAGATGCCCATACGTTGCCACCAATACTGCTTCTATTACAAAACGCCGCCGCATGTGATCTCCTCCAATCAAAATAGGTACGAATACTAGCTTCTTATGACATGATTTGTTTAATAAGAACGGTTCCACATTATTATACAATATTCCTTTACCTGTACAAGATAGTCAAAACACCAAATTTGCACAATATGTGCGCCGCGCAGTAAAATGTTCGTGAAGCGTTATAATAGAAGCAGCACTAGCTTCGTCATATTTTAGGAGGTACTACATATGCAAATTGAAGAAGCGATCATTATTGGAGCAGGTCCTTGCGGTTTGGCAGCAGCGATCGAGCTTGAAAAAATCGGACTCCATCCCCTTGTCATAGAAAAACGTAATATCGTGCATTCCATCTCGCAATATCCGACGTATATGCATTTTTTCAGCACGCCGGAAAAGCTTGAAATAGGTGATATCCCCTTCACGACCGCCAATGACAAGCCATCTAGGCTGGAAGCTTTAAATTATTACCGGACAGCCGCTCAGCGCCATCGTGTTCGCGTGCAAGCTTATGAGGCAATTACGAGCATTACGCCAGAAGACGGTGCTTACATTTTAGAGGGCGAGGACCGTTTTGGACAAAAGCGTCTTTACAAAAGCCGGTATGTCGTGATCGCGACGGGTTATTTTGACCATCCGAACGAGCTTGGCATTCCTGGTGAGCAGCTCGACAAGGTCAGCCATTTTTTCCGCGAATCGCATCCTTATGTCGGCATGAAGGTTGCCATTATTGGCGGCAGCAACTCGGCGATCGATGCAGCGCTTGAGCTGGAGCGCGTTGGCGCAGAAGTAACGGTCGTTTATCGCGGCGAGGATTACTCCACCAGCATCAAACCTTGGGTGAAGCCGGGCTTTCAAAGCAAAGTGAACAATGGACTCATCAATATGCTGTTCCAATCAAAAGTGGTCGAAATCGGCTACAATTCGATAACCGTGCATGGGCCTGAAGGCGTTAGGCAATTGCCGAATGATTTTGTTTTGGCGCTTACCGGCTTCCACCCGGATCGCAACTTCCTTAACGCGACTGGGGTAACGATGGAGGAGGAAGGTTATCCTACCTTTGATCAAGAGACGATGGAAACGAATGTACCCGGCATCTATCTTGCCGGCGTCGTTGCTTCGCGGCATGAAGCGAATGAAATTTTCATTGAATCGGGACGCTATCACGGCCGGAAAATCGCTGAGCATATTATGAGCAGTAAATGAATTCACGATTAATGGTTAATGAGCCTTTAGAATCGCTTACGGACTGGCTGTCATTGAACCCTCTCCAACGGACATCCGCCAAAATATAATATTCATTTTCTTTCAATTTCAATGGCGTATCCATGGAATCATTGCGGCTGGATGTGGAGTCATCGCCATAAAACGCGTCTAATTTTTTTCCGTTAATATAGACTTGGCCCTTTTTTTATCGTTATGGCTTCACCAGGCAGCCCTACAATCCTTGCAATATCTTTTCCGTTGTTTTTCGTTTTAAATAAAACAATGTCGCCTCTCGATACTTTGTTTTTCTCATAATCATTCGAATCCACCAACACTTCGTTCCCCATCCCAAATGGATGAGGGTGATCATAGACCGACCCTGAAGCCATTCCATCGGTTTCTACTTTTACTATGATCATGGATGAGGTGGGGTTTTGAACAATCTTTATTTTCTGTTCGGTTTTGGTATCCGTGATGGAATCCGTACATCCGCTTATTATCGATATCAAAGCTGTAAAAATCAGAAATAAAACCATCGTTCGAGCATTGATGACGCACGCCCCCTTCCGAAAAATAAATCAAAATGGCGTGCCAAATTGAAAGTCAATTTGCACGCCATTTTGCCTGTCGTTTCCTCTGTTCTTTCTAGCATTTGTTCTCCAACTGCTTCTTAAAGGCATTCACCTGCTGATCGTTCGGCTCTTTATCGCCATAACGGACTTCCTCGTAAATGCCGATGAAGGAGTGCATGCCGGCTTGTTTAAGCCTGCCTGCCTTCCAATTCTCCAAATCATCAGCCGTTTCGCGGGGCGTCAGGGCGGCGTTAACTGGATAGCCCTGCTCGGCTCCCGTACGAAGGATCATTTTGTACAAATATCTGATTTTTTCCGTATTTGATGTGAGCGTATTCCATTCCCCAGCTTGCGATCGCCTCTTCGGCAGCAGCTTCTTAAGCCGGTTGCCCATTTGCTCGCGCAAATTGATTAATGTCATTAAGCTTTCAACCTCATCCGTGTAGCCCTCTGCCCCTTTGCGGCTGTCTGCACTGCGTTCCTGAAGCTTGGCCGCGATTACCTTCGCCCATTGATACAGCTTTTTGAGCAAGAAATACAACAAAATACAAGCGATGATAATGACAAAAGCGATACCGATTATTTTTAATATTTGCTCCAGCAGCAGCATGAAGTCCGATGGCGGCTTGACCTCTTCGGTTGGCATCTCAGGCGGCTGCGCATTGCTCGGAGGCTCTTCCGTCGGCGATTGTTCCTTAGGCTGATTCAACCAATCCATGATTCGTTCGATAACCGAATGAAAGAATCGTTCAATCGCCTGCTGAATTTGTCTAAATAATGCGAGTATGCTTATGATCGCGACGACGATGATCATCAACAGCCGGTTTTGGCGTTTAAAGGCGAGTGTTGCCGGTGTTTTGCCAGTATCGATCGTCTCGCTGTTCAAATGCCGCTCATTCGCAAAGAAGAAAAATAAGATAACGGCAGCAATCCCGCAAACGATAAGAATACCGTTATAATCGGCTAGCTTTTTAAACAATATTAGCTTCAAGGGTTGGGCAGCGACATAGAGCATGACGCCAATCAGCAATTGTGTATTCGGAAACGACTCTGACCAGCCTCTTAACTGTGCAGACATGCCTCTCCATGCAACGAGGGCGGCAGCGAAGCTGCATACGACCATAGCGACGATATCAAGCTCATTTGCCGCTGCGCCAATGAACCATATTCCGTGCAATCCGCCAATGGCCAATGCTAGAAGCAGCCTCACGCCGTAGCGAAGCCTGGACCATTTTCCGATCAATAACGATGCAGCCCAGTAACCCAACGGCAATGTTGCAATCCACGTCCATAACTCGGTCTCTGGCAGCAGGTAAATCGCTATAACCATGAATACCGGCAAGTAGAAAAATAGTTCAATGACACCTTGTCCAAGCGTCTTCAAAGAGAGTGCACGCTTCCTCGCATCGCTCATGCGCCCACCTCTTCCCTATACGACTGGGATTGCGGTTTGCCCTCGTCATCTTCCGTCAGCGCGTTTTCCGTAAGCAGCCATACCGCTACAGCATTGCCATTATATCGAAGCTGATCCGCTTGCTGCTCCAGTTCATCGTTCCAATAGGAAGTAATCATAAGAACATCACGTTCGCTGTAACCGCTTATCGCTTCCCGTTCGATCAGACGGTGAAACAGCTCCGTACGCTCAATCTCAAGCTTCGCCATTTCCTCCAAAATGCCAATCAGGTGCTCATGTCCGCCGCGCGGCTCAATGTGAACGCTTTCTCGCTTGCCTGCAATAGGCATGTTAGCCGCAAAACCGACCTCCATCCCTTGCTGAATGACTGCTTCTGCCGCTCCGGCCGCCCACTCGATCCCTCTCTCGATTAAATCCAGATCGGTCACGCTGCGCCACATGCCCTCCGCATCGTCCACATTCAAATAAATCATCAACCTGCGGTCGGCGGTAAAATCATATTGATGCACTTGAAGATTTCCCGTCTTTGCTGTTGCTTTCCAGTTGATCTGCTTGTAGGTGTCCCCAGCTTGATAATCGCGAACGCCTGCTATGATGAATGGATCGCTAATGATCCAGCGTCGTACCGATTGATCGCCTTGCCAGCTATGGTAGGGCAATTCATGAATAGGAACCTGAGCCGGCTTCGGATAGACGAGCAGCTCTCCTGATAGCGTTAGCTGCTCAGACGCTTTTGATAGGCCAAGCAAATCGCCTCCGGTAAGCGTAACCGTCTGAAGCTTGTACCAGCCGCGCTTTGCGCATGTGATGCGATGCTTGCGCGTGATTTTCGTATATGGCGAGAGGCTGAAGAAGCTTTTATGATTTTGATAAAGCTGCCCGCTGCTCACCGAAAAATTTTCGAGCCGCTGAAAGTGCAAGTGCGTGGAGAGCTGCGACTCGACGCGAAGCCACGGTACCGGCAGCCACTTCGCATTAGCCATTTCCTCGATTAGCTCAACCTGTTCACCGCGGTAAGCGGATTTGCTTGTGAAGCGCCGCTCATACTTCATGCGCCGAAGCACAAATCGTTGGAACACTTGGCCCTGTACGTATACGATTCCAAACGCGGCAACGATAAACCAGAATAGGATCATCGGACGGCCGCCTAACGGACCGTCACGCCGGCCTCAGCAGGCACGGGCGTCAAACGAATGATATCATCGATGATGGAATCGGCCTGGTTAGCGCTGCGCTGCATCCCTCTGATCGCCAATCGGTGAGCAAGCACAGGCTTTGCCATAGCTTTCACATCATCCGGCGTAACGAAATCGCGGCCTCGCAAAATGGCATGAACCTGAGAAGCGCGCAAGAGCGCTTGGCTGCCCCGGGGACTTACGCCAACGGAAACTTCATCGCGCTTGCGCGTTTGCTCCACGACTTGCAGCAAATAGTTCAGCACGTCATCCGTTACTCTTACGGCTGTGTAAGCCAGCTGCGCCTTCTGAATGACGTCAATGTCTGCCACCGGTTCAAGTTTGGAGAGCGGATCTTGGTCTTTAAATCGTTTGAGCAGCTGCAAGCCTTCCTCCGTCGTCGGATAGCCCATTTTTATTTTAAAGAGGAAACGATCTAGCTGGGCCTCTGGCAATGGAAATGTGCCTTGGTGCTCAACCGGATTTTGAGTAGCGATTACCATAAAGGGACGCTCGAGCTGCTTCGTTTCCCCGTCAATGCTGATTTGGCGCTCTTCCATACATTCAAGTAAGCTTGATTGCGTCCTTGGCGTCGCGCGGTTAATCTCATCGGCAAGCAGCAGATTCGTAAATAACGGCCCTGCCCGAAACTCAAATTCGCTTATTTTTTGATTATAGAAATGAATGCCGCTTAAGTCAGACGGAAGCAAATCGGGCGTAAACTGTATGCGCCTAAAGGTGAGTGCGAGCGATTTGGCAAGTGATTTGGCGAGCAGCGTCTTCCCTGTCCCCGGAACATCCTCAAGCAGCACATGGCCAGAAGTAATAAGTCCAATTAAAAGCAAATCAACAACTTCTTCTTTCCCTACGATTACGCGGCCTATATTGGCTTTAACCTGTTCGGTTAATTGTTTGATGGCTTCAAAAGACATAGGTCAGCTCCTTCGTTTAGGTTAGGTTGTAAATCCGGTACGGTCGCGCTGCAGCTTCTGAAGCTCACGCCAGCGGATCATGCGAATGCCTTCATCCTGCAGCGTCTGTCTGATTTCAGCGTCGCGGAACAGCTCGAGTTCCATTCCCCGCTTAATCGGCTGAGCATGGAAAGCATTTAGCTCATCCGTAACGAGTGATGGATGAATGATGAGCTCGGTTACCCCTGGATGCAGGCTCTTTAATAGCTGTGTCATGCTCGATTTTAAAGAATTAAAATCTTCGCCATCCTGTAATTGGAACGGAAGCCCAACCAAATAGTCAAGTATGACGACTCCCTTGGAGTCGGCTAGCTGAGCAAGCTGCCTTGCTTGCTCGGCAAGCTCTGGCGGCGCTACCTGACCGTTTTCTTGCAGCAAGTAACGAGGCAAACGGAAAGGCAAACCATAGGAAGCGCATACATCAAGCACGGTAGCTAAGAAATTGCGCCCTGTCGCTAAGCCATAGAGGCTGCCCATATGGTTATCGGCATGCGATGGCTTCATCCCCATGGCAAGCGCCATCTCCACTTGGGCAATCAGCTCCTGCTTGACCTGCTCGGGATCAGCTTGCTGCTCGAAGGTTTTGCTGTCCTTTGGAAAATAATTCTCATTCGTAACTAGCGAGGCCGTACTTCCTTTGCGATTGACCGGTCCCCAGCGATATAGATCCCATTCGCTCGTAAACGTAAAATGAACGCCAACATCGATTTGCGGATTTCTCGCGCTCCAAAGCGCCGCTTCCCTAGCCCAGCCGCAGGGCATCATTAAAGTTGCCGAGCTAACCGTATTTTCAAGCAGCAATTGCTGGATGCCGCTATTTACCGAATGACATAATCCATAATCGTCCGCGTTGATTAGAAGAAGCTTGTCACCTTCGCCATATCCTAGCGCTTTAGCTAAACTCATCCGTTTCATCCTCCCAATTGTCATTGATCCACTTGCAGCCAAACATCGATTGATCTATTATGCCGCATAATACTTCCTCTTTGTCTAATTGATCTCTTAAGCGAACGGCAAAATGCAGCGCGACATCAAGCAAACGCAATTTCATTAAGGACGATAATTGCTTATCCTCCTGCTCGGATAAAGAAAGCGCACTCCGATAACCTTGAAGCAGCAGCTTTATTTGCTCATGAAATGACGAATCCCCGGGTTTGATAAGGTCAACGATAATAACGGCTAGCTCCATCGCTCTTACATCAACCGTCGCGAATTCAAAATCGAGCACACCGATAATCGCATCGCCTTGTGAAACCGTATTATTAAACACCAAATCGCCATGAATCCACTGCTGCGGAAGCCGTGCAAGCTGATCGCACTCAGCCGACAACCTTTGACGTTCCTCGTTTAGAGCAATGAAACTGGATCTTCTCGCTGCAAGCTGCTCAGAGCGGTCAGCCATCGCTAAGAATGCGGCTCCATCCATTGTTGCATAAGTACTTTCTAATTGGTAATAAGGACTATACATCGGCTTCCGCGTTGGTTGAATGCGTCCTAATGCTTTAGTCAGCTCAGCTGCTGTAATTCCTAGCGCATAGACATGAGCGGTATTGGCAACGGATGGCCGATCCCCTTCAATGTAATGAAACAACGAAGATAACGTGCCGTCCTTCGCTGTGGTGACCGTATCGCCTTGCTTATTGCGTACTGGAACCGGCACCGCAAAGGAAATCTCTTGCCTCTTTAGTTCAGCGAGCACCTCATGCTCCAACCTGACGATGTCCGCATCCTTATGGTTATTATAGATTCGCAGAACGAACCTTTGACCACCTGAGGTTACCATTCGGGTCGTATTATTCATACCGCTTTCCCAGTTCTCTACCTCGCATAACTCATGAAACTCGTATTCTTTCAAATAGGCGGTAAAATCTAAGCTGTCGCTCAATCCGTATTTCCTCCTTGCCCTTCGTTCATCAGCTTTGCTAGTCTTTTTCCAAGCTGCTGCTGCCAGCTAGCTGCGAGCTCCTCTACTTCCAGCAGCTCGCGGATGCCTTGTACATCCTCTTTATCTATATACATGACACGATTCGCTTCGGCAATCGACTTGCACGCGGGGTGTTTATGCGTAATGGCAAATGTCGTTCCCGCTTTGATCTTGCCCTCTTGAAGCACCCGGAAATAAAATCCGGTGTAGCCATTGCGCTGTACGTGCCCGGGTAATTCCGGCTGCTGATGCCTTAAACCTAGTTTAAAGCAAGGCTGCCTAGGCTGGCTGACCTGTAGAACTACTTCACCGGCTGCAACGATATCGCCGATGCACAAATCGTCCTCCGTCCAGTTCGACAAGGTGAAATTTTCGCCGAAAGCCCCATATTCAAGCGGCTTCTCCAGCTGCTCGCGCCAATAGGAGTAACGCTGCTCGAAATATACACAAACGGCTTTATCCGGACCGCCATGGTTGACCAGATCACCTTGTCCGTCGCCATTCAGCCCCGTAAAGGTAAGGGTATGCGCCATTTCAGAGGACTTTTTAAAAATCCCTGATAGGATCTCCTTTGAGCCATGTGCTATGGGTACAGGCTTGCCGACATTCAAGGCTACGAGGCTTGCCTCCGCTATAATTTGCGCCATAATTCCACGATCCTCCTAATCGATTCTTTTATTTGACTATTATAATCTTGGGAGGGAGAAGTTGGCAAAGAGATATAACTACATTAATTATTAATGTAGTTTATTAATCAAGGATGAATCACTTTCGACAGCCTTTATAACAGCTTTCCCCTTTACATGTCGAAAAGCTCTCTTTCGTGTAGCAAATTGCGCTTCCCCGGGAAATGTTTTTGAAATAGTCGGAATATTTCCTGTAATTCGCCTCTTCTATTTCCCATCGAATCGCAAGCATCGAGCACGTTCATTAATTCAAAGGAAATTTGCGCTCCATGCGATAAAGCTCTTTGGGCGAGCCTTTAACTTGGCTTTGAACCAGAAATAAATGACGTTTCCGGTATTTCCATTCGATCAAAGATGCGAGAACAAACACGCTCGATGCTGCGATCCCGCCCCAATAATCTATAAACCCAGCAGCCAATCCAGCCGCTATGATCAGCTATGCAAGAGCTATCCCATTTACAGCTGTACTCCAGCCTCCTAAGTGCCATGGCGCATCAAGCGGCCGGGAATCCTTTTTTCTCCGTTTCAGCTTTAATGCAATCGGAACGGCGTAGGATAGATTTAGGCAAACAATCGCAAAAGTCAACAGCAGCACCGTTTCGTTTCGATTGCTGAGAAAAGCGGTAACAAGCATGATTAGCGAAAGGCACGCGCTTAACCAGACAGCCTGAACCGGCACTTGCAGCTTTACCGATACAGCTGACCACCTTTTGCTCATCGGCAATGCTTCGTCGCGTGCAAGGCTGAATAGGATACGGGAGCATAGGGTCATGGACTGCAAGCCGCTGCTCCATAACGAAAGGAAAACTAAAAAAACGACAATGCTAGAGCCACCCCAGCTCGCGGTTGCCGCTTGAAGAAACAAGCCCATGCTTGCCGATCCCTCCATCCTTGTTACAGACAGAAGAATAAAGGAAAAAAGAATAAACCCGACAACGAACGTATAAGCCGTTGATAGATAGATCGCCCAAGGCACGCGGATGCGCGGTTCAATCGTTTCCTCCGCGCCATGTGCTGCCCCGTCTAAGCCAACAAATAGCTTTAGCAGCAGCATCGTCCCGCTTATGGAAGCTCCAGCATGGACCGTTCCATTCCACTCGGCATTTTGCAGCTGATAAAGAAGTACAGGAGAATAGCCGCCAGGCCAAAATAGCCAGACAAGTCCTGCTAGCATACTCATTCCAACAATCACCTGCAGCATGACGCCCCCAGCCGAGTGTATGCTCAGCGACCTGCTGCCCCAGTGATTGATGGCAGCTTGAAGCACGGTAATAAAAATGGCAAGGCACCAAAAGCTCCAAACCGCCGCTTCATAACCAAATCTAGCAGAGAGAAATTCCTCCAGTAATGCTGCAAAAGCGCAATTCATTAGGGAAAGCATCGCCAAATGACCTAGCAGGTGCAGCCAGCCGGTTCTCCATCCCCATTTTCGGCCGCCAAGCGCAGAGGCAGCATGATGGATCCCGCCAGCCGTTGGCACCGCAGATGCCAGCTCAGCAAGCGAAGCACTTACAGCGAGCGCGAATAAAGCTAGCATGGGAAAACCAAATCCGATGACCGACGGACCTCCCTCCCCTGTCGCCGGTCCAAATAGAAAAGCAGCCCCTCCAATCAAGGCCATCGTATTAAAGGATAAACCGAATGCAGATAAGCCGCCCCACCTTCGTCTTAACTGCTGCGCAAGACCGAATCGATGCAGCTCATGCTTATCCTGCAGCAGCTGAGTCTGCAGCCCGTATTTAAGCATGCTTTGGTACTTGGATGATTGAATCGATTGCTGAGCTTTCCGAGCACCTAATATAATTGCTGCAAATACCGCTGCCAGCAGCATGACGCCTGCCATTACTTGCATCATCCGATCACCCCCTAACGTAACTGTATGAGCCGATTACTAGCGACATGCAGGCGCCTGATCGTTTGAACGGGAACAAAAAAAAGCTTCGCATCGTAATAGATGCGAAGCAAACCATCATGAGGCTTCCCCGTCCGAATGCGAGGCATACTGCGCCTGCAAGCGTACAACCTCCTCTTTCAGCTCAATGATATCAAACGGCTTGGTAAAGCATTTGCTTATGCCAAGCGAATCTGCTTCTTCCATCTTCTCTGGAGAGGCATAAGCCGTAATCAGAATTACCGGTACTTCAACTGATAATTTCCGTATCTCGCGAAGCACCTCGATCCCATCCGTGTCCGGCATCCGAAGATCAAGCAAAACGCAGTGCATCCTGTGCTTCTCGAATAGCGCAAGCGCAGTGCTCCCATTATCCGCCTCATATACCAGCATGCCAAGCGAAGAAAACAATTCAGAGAGCATCATGCGAATAGCGAGTTGATCGTCTACGATTAAAATAGCCCTTTGTGTATTTGCCGTTTGGTTATGATCATTTATGCTTGCCGCGCCAGCAGCCGCATATGGTTGCGGACTAGCAGCATGCCTAGTGGACATCGTGCTCGCTGTTTTTGAGGGTTGTATCCTTGACCTATCTGCAAGAAGCTGCTGCTTTTTTTTCTTTGTAAGCCGAAAATAGAAGACAATCGAAATAGCGACAAGCAGTGCTGCAATGATAAGTAAAGGAAAATAAGTCAATTCGTTGTCTCCTTAAGCCTTGCGGCAAAATGCAGCTTAGCAAGAATAGGTTTTAACCATGCTAATCATTGACCAACATAGGTCCAAGCGGACCATCCTCATTAATGATATCTTGAAGCTCATAAACGGATATTGGAAAATATAAAAATCCAAAAACATACGCTGCCAGCTCATAAAGCTGGAAATAAACAACAAGCGAACGATCCGCCACATAATAATCTTGGTCGGGCCGGATAGACTTAAACGGCTCGAGCGTATCAATCTTTCGCGCTTTGATTTGGGCACTTACGATCGTGCTTATTCTGCCTACGTAATCCGCTCCCGGCTTAAAAAGCTGCGCAAGCGTATAGGTTTGACCCGTCGACTGCTTGAAGGTCAACGATTGCTGAAGCGTTAAGCCATGCGCGCCACCCGTAAAAGCATAATTAAACAATGAAAGGCTTAAATAATCCTTTTGATTGTTCTTTTGCTCATAATAGCCCAGCATTTGGGCCCTCGGATCATCAAGCGAGCCCTGATTATGTACGAGCTGCTGTACGGCTTGATGGATCGTATGGTTTATCTTCTTATCCACGGCTTCGCTTTTACCACCGCTTATATAAGGTAGGGACAGTTCTGCTTTTGGAAAATTGGCCTTAGCCGTTTGTATGACGACCGGTGTTTGAAATGGCATGATGAAGACACCTTCCTATTCGGTAAGATGCTACATTATATGCAACGCGCGGCTCATTTCATACCATACGATGCCGCCATGCGTGGAAGACGACACGCCCCGAAGCTCGAACCGTTCAGCTTCGTAGAAGCTTATCAGATGCTGCTCGCACATCAAAATAATCGTATCGACTCCGCTCTCTTCGCACTGCTGGATAAGTCTGCGAAGCAGCAAGGTGCCGATCCCCTTCTTGCGATGTCCTTCATCTACCGCAACCGTAAGCACGCAAAAGTTGCTTCCCTCCAGAAGATCATCCTGCGCGCCTTTCATCTCGTCGCCGCATGCGTACTGTGCTGTACGTATGCCATTGGCGATCCCGACGATTTGATCGCCAATCCAGGCCGACCAAAAATACGGCCGGTAATGCTCATACCGATATCGAAAGCCCGCCAGCGTTGCTGCCGCCTCTTCGGTGTAGCAGCTTTGTTCGAGCTTAATGGCCGCTGCCAGTTCATCTTCATTAATCAAACGAAGTACAATTTCACTCACAGCAGCGCCTTCTCGCGCTCGGTTAATCTTCTGCCGCTTACGTCGAGCACGAGCTTGCCGTTTTTCAAGCCGAGGATGCGATCCGCAAACCGCTCAGCCCAATCTCCCTGATGCATGACAGCGATGACGATAACGCCTTGCTCTTTGCATAGCGCTTTCAAATCCGTTAAAACCTGATCAGCCGTATGGGGATCCAGTCCGGATACCGGCTCATCCGCCGCGATGACTTTGGCGCCATGAACCAGCGCTCTTGCGATCGCCATACGCTGCCGTTCTCCGCCGCTCAGCGTGCTTGCCTTCTGATGCGCTTTTTCCAGCAGCCCGCGCTTCTCGATCATATCCATAGCGCCCATATAATCGTCATTTCTTACCATGCCTGTCCATCTGCGCCAAGCTGGCGTTTGCGTCACAGAGCCGATAATGACATTTTTCAGTCCCGTCTTATTAGGGAACAAAAACGGTTTTTCCTCTACGTAGGCTACCTCTTGCTTTACTTTGAGCTTGCCGGAGATACCCTGCTTGAAAATATCCTTGCCATCGAATTGATAGGTTCCCTCGCTCCACTTCTCTTGCAAAGCTAGGCAGCGAAGCAGTGTCGACTTCCCGCTTCCGCTATCGCCCTTAATAGCAATAAAATCACCTGGATAAGCCTCGAAGCTAATGTCGTCAAGCACCTTCGGCCCACCTGGAATACGTCTGGATAGGTTCTTTATTCTGATCATTTTCCGCGCTCCTTCTGTTTGCAGCAACTGCCTCTATGAATCTAGTTTACGTTAAACAAAAAACAGTTTCCATACGAACAAATGTTTGGTATAATAAAAACAAGAACAAACGTTCTACTGATCATCGAATTCAACCATTTGAAGGAGGCCTGATCACCATGAATAACATCTGCGAAAATTTCCGTTATCTAGAGAATGAACGCTCTGGACGCGACTTAACCTTTAAGTTTTACGCTGATGGACGGCTTATCATTATTGATAATGTTGCAGAGGAGGTGATCACTCCCAAAGATTTGAAAGGTGCCAGCAAGGACTTCTACGTTCGCAGGCGCATCGCATTCATTAAGAATCAATTAAGAGCTTCGCAGCTTAAATATGCATAACTATCCCGTATGAGGAGAGCAGATCCCTATCACGCTCTCCTTTTTACGTTGCTACACCTATTTCGCTGACTACGGAAGCTGTTTGTTAATGCCGTTTAAGCTCGGCGGGCGCTTCGCGAATTTATCCGTTTTAAGCTTGCCCGCTTGCCCTTGCGAGCTGGAATGATTTTGACGATGATCTGTTTTGCTGTTTTTGTTAAATACCAATCTAATCACCTCCACTATCATTATGCCGTTTTTATTGGATATCTATGTAAAAAATCATATCTGGTGTTTCACACATTGACTCAACCCCTGCAATTGCGGTAGATTGGTCATACAGTTTCAAGTTCCGCAAAGGAGATTTCTTATATGAAGCAACAGATTATGTTTGACCTTGACGATACGTTAATTCACTGTAATAAATACTTTTACCTCGTTATCGATCAATTTGTTGATGCCATGACCACATGGTTCGGCAGCTCGCCGCTTGTGACAGCACAAGCGATTAGAGACAAGCAGATGGAGATCGACATTGCAGCGGTGGCCGTGTTTGGCTTCAAGAGCGAACATTTTCCGCAATCCTTCGTCGACACCTACATTCACTACTCTCACTTGACGGGTCGTAAGCGCTCTACAAGTGAAGAAAACTTTTTATGGAAGCTAGGACTAAGCGTGTATGAGCATGACACCGAGCCTTATCCAAATATGGAGCAAACGTTATTCGCGCTTGCAGAATCTGGTCATGAGCTTCACCTTTATACTGGCGGCGAGCTTCCCATTCAACGTCGTAAGATCGAAAAAATGAACTTGGAGCGCTACTTTGGCTCACGCATCTACATCCGCAGGTTAAAAAACAGCGATGCGCTGGAAAGCATTTTATCCACGGGCACCTTTGATCGCAACATCACTTGGATGGTAGGCAATTCCATTCGTACAGATGTAGTGCCTGCACTAACGGCTGGCATCCATGCCATCCATATGCGCGCTGTGTCTGAGTGGGAATTTAATATCATTCAAATCGACGTAGAGCCAAAGGGTGCTTTCTTGACCTTGGATCATCTAAAGGACGTGCCTGATGCCATCCATGGCTACGTGAACCGCTGATGCACGCAGCAAAATAGACTCGATTCCGTCTCGTATGAGATGGAATCGAGTCTATTTGTTTTGGGGAGCTAGCCGTCACTGCTCAATCGCTAGCTCACCCGTATCTATATTTCTGAGCACGATTCTGCCTTCCCCTGGCGTGCCGTCTTGCAGTTCAAGCTTTAGCTTCGACGTTTTTCCTTTTTCAACGAGTGCCTTAACCTGTGAATCCGTTAGACTGCGGCCGAAGCTTTCCTTCCAAATAACGAATTTGCAGCCTTCCTTGTAATGGGAGCAGCCGTAACCTTTGCGTCCCATAAAGATGGATCCGCCGCAGCCCACACGTGGACACGTCGTGATCACTGAAGGCGTACCCGGAGCAGCCGCGCTCTTCTGTGCTGCAGCCTTCGGTTTTGCTGCCCGGCTGCGCGGTGCAGACGGGGGCTTGCCGGATGCTCCTTTGCCGGAGGCAGGAGCTTCGCTCTCGAACGATGTTTTTGCGGCACGGGACTGGACGCGCACCTTGTCGACAATCATGGTCGCAAACTTTTTCACATTTTCCATAAATTGTCCGTCAGAAGCCGTCCCTCTCGATATTTCGTTCAAGCGCCGCTCCCATAGGCCGGTCATCTCAGGCGAGGTAAGCAGATCGATTCCCGCACCCCGGATAAGTTCGATGGCGGTTCGGCCCTTTTGCGTAACCTGAATTTTTTTGCCCTGCATATCGATATAGCCGACATTTTTGAGCCGTTCAATCGTTGCTGCCCGCGTGGCAGGCGTGCCAAGACCCGAGTCCTTCATCGCATCCCGAACGTCCTCGTCCTCGATCTGCTTGCCCGCGCTTTCCATCGCCTTGAGCAGCGTTCCTTCTGTATAATGCTTTGGAGGCTGCGTATCCTTCTCTTTCACAACCGCATCCGTACAAACAATACCTTCTTCTGCATTGATCGAAAAAGGCTCGTTTACCTCAATTTCCTCTTCCTCGGCATCTTCCTTGTCCTTGCCTTTGGCTGTCGTCTTTGCCTTCTCCTTCTTCTGATCCGCATAGATGACCTTCCAGCCCAAGCTTAGAAGCTCTTTAACCGTTGTTTTGAACATCTCGTTCTCAACCTCGGTCAAGACGGTGTGCACCTTATACTCCGCAGGCGGATAGAACTGGGACAGAAATCGCCTAACGATCAAATCATACAGCTTTTGCTCGTCGGGGCTCAGGCCATTTGCTTTGCGGTTCGTCGGCAGGATGGCATGATGATCCTCAACCTTTGTTGGGTTGCAAATAAACTTGTTCCCTTTGTGGACAAGGCTCCGGTTGGCTCCCTTTACAAGCTCATCGTAACTGGTGCCTTGCAGCGCATTCAGCGTTTTGTGCATCTCGGGAATGTTCTGCTCCGTCACATAGTTCGAGTTCGTTCTTGGATAGGAGATGACCTTATGCTTCTCATAGAGCGCTTGCGCCGTATCCAACGTTTTTTTCGCTGAAAAAGCATATTTCCCGTTCGCTTCGCGCTGAAGCAGCGTAAGATCATATAGCTTAAACGGATACTCCTTCGTTTCCTTAACCTCATAGGATGCAATCCGTCCCTGCTTGCCCTTAACCTTGGCGGCGATGGCTTCCACTTTAGCTTGGTCGGTCATTCTCTCAGCCTGCCACATGGCGCGGTAGGTCATTTCGTTTTGCGAAAAATGTCCTTCCAGCTCAAAAAACTTTAAAGACGAGAACGCCTCGATCTGCTTCTGACGGTCGTAAATAAGCGCAAGTACTGGCGTCTGTACTCTGCCGACCGACAACAGCACATTATGCTTGGTCGTGAAAGCACGCGAGCCATTCATCCCAATAAGCCAATCCGCCTCGCTTCTAGCGGTTGCCGCACGGGTCAGGTTCTCGTACTCGGCACCTTCCCTCAGCTCCGCGAACCCTTTACGTATCGTTTCCGGGGTTAGATCCGAGATCCATAACCGCTTTACCGGCTGGTTAAGCTTTAGATGCCGCTGAATAAGCGAGAAAATATATTGCCCTTCCCGCCCCGCATCGCAGGAATTGACGAGCATATTGCTGCGCTTAGCTAGGTCGCCGATTACTTTCAGCTGGTCTATCGTTTTTTTGTTTGGCACCAGCTTGAACTTCGACGGAATGATCGGCAGATCGTTAATGTTCCATTTCTTATATCGATCGTCGTAAGCATCGGGCTCCGCAAGCCCGATCAAATGCCCGATTGCCCACGTAATAATGTAATGTTCGCCTTCTATGTAGGAACGGTGATTTTTTGCTTTGGGATCGATTGCGGCTGCAATATTTCTGCCCATATCCGGTTTTTCCGCAATGATTAATGTCTTCAAAAGATAATCGCTCCTTCATTAAGCATTTCGCAAGCATAGCTGATTGTGCCACCCATACATGGCTTGAACTAGCTTCGCACTGCCTTGCCTCTAAACATTTTACAGACTTCTCGTCCAAAAAGAAATCCTTTTTCGTCATGGAAGCGACAAGTTACTCATAAAAAAATAAACCCAATAGGACGTTTGTCCCAATTGGGTTCATTGTTTTAAGGCTCATCCAGATATGCCATGATCTTTCCAAAAATCGTACGGACACCGTCCGACCAATTAGGGTCCTCCGCGTACTTTCGATTAATCCAAGTGAACGGGTCCACATCCGCTGGCCTGCCTTTGCTTAAATTAAATACGGTACGTGCCGCGATTTCTGAGGATTGTCCGATATTCGTATTAAATTCCTTCCAGCTGTGGAATACGTTAAATGGATTGTTAGCGATCTGCTTGTGCAGCTTATTCGTCTTTGGCACAAAGCCCTGTTCTTGGCCCGTAATGGCAAACAACAAGGCAGGATGGATATCAAAGCTTTGAGCGGCTTTTATGATGGCATCAAAATAGGGCTTTTCAGCTAGAATAGAAGATTTGCTTTCCAAAAATTCAACCAATCGTGCGCGATCAAATTCGTCGTAGCGGAGCTCAATAGGCAATCCGTCTACGGGAACCGCCAGCTTTTGAACGGGTTTCACGACGACGGGCGGCTGAAGCTTTTGCTCGGAAGGCTTGCCGAGCGACCAGCCGTATAAAAGGGAAGTTCCTATAAGCAGCATGCATAAAGCACTATAGATGTACGCTCTAACTTTTGAATAGCGGGACAATGGCATTTTCCACTTCGTGACAGGAAGCGCAATCACCTCCGCGGCACTCACGGTAGACGATTCCGCACGAACCATGACACCTGCTGACAATAACAATGCTCTCAGCTGCGCCAGAAGGCCATTCTCAGCATCAATAGCTAAGATATCCGATTGCTCCCTCTTCGAGGACAGCTCGTCCATTAGACGCTGCATGACGGGCTTCTTACAGCTCACATTCAGCTGCGTCTCTACCCAAGCATGGAAAGGCTCATAAATCTGTGTGTCAGATCGGTCGAGCCATAAACACGCTTGAAAAATATCATCTGCCCGCACCGGCCTCTGCCGCTCCAAAACGGCTGTTCGAATCAATGTCTCCGTAATGGATCGCTTAATGCTGCTCTCGAAATTCGGCAATTGCTTATGTATGATCCGTTTGACCGCATCCGCCACGATTTCCGCACGCTTATCTTGCGGCATCGCGGCATACTTATGCTGAACGTAGTTTCGAATGTTCCGAACGTCTGCCTGAGACAGAACGTATGCTTCATCGGCTGGCATGACGAATCGCCCCTTCGCGTCATCTCAAACCGATTTTACCACAACTTTCCTTATGATGGTGTGCTTAGTTTTTGGATTTCGTCTTGGATTTGCTGCTGCATAATAAAAGCAGTAATTGACTCAGCTCTAATACTCTAAATCGGCAATGCTTTCCACAACAAGAAAAGCGCCCGAGGGCGCTTCTCTTCCATCCTATTAAGCTTTGCTTGTTTATTTACGTTGATTAAGGAAGCATCGACGAACCCATCAAATATTTATCTACTTCACGGGCTGCTTCGCGGCCTTCGTTAATTGCCCATACAACCAAGCTTTGGCCACGACGCATATCGCCAGCTGCGAATACTTTATCAACATTTGTCGTGTATTTGCCGTATGCTGCTTTCACGTTCGTGCGGCGGTCTTGTGCAAGACCAAGCTGCTCGATCAACGTTGTTTCAGGACCTTCAAAGCCTACTGCGATGAATACAAGATCCGCTGGCCAAACTTTTTCTGTTCCTGGAATTTCGCTATATATTTTACGTCCAGTTTCATCCACTGTACGCTCAATTTGTACCGTATGAAGCTCTTTCAGGTTTCCGTTGCCGTCGCCGACAAATTTCTTCGTCAGTACGGAGAATGCCCGAGGATCTTCGCCAAATAGCGCTTTTGCTTCCTCTTGTGCGTAATCAAGCGTGTACACGTTCGGGAATTGCGGCCAAGGATTGTTTTGGCTGTCGCGCACTAGCGGAGCTTTGGCATGCGTACCGAATTGCGTAACCGATTTGCAGCCGTGGCGAAGCGCTGTCGCTACGCAGTCCGTACCTGTATCGCCGCCGCCAATTACGATAACGTCCTTGTCTTTTGCGGAGATATATTTGCCGTCCTCAAGGTTGGAATCCAAATAGCTTTTGATTGTGCCATTCAGGTAATCCATCGCCATGTGAACGCCGTTCAAATCGCGGCCTTCCATTTCAACGTCGCGCGCTCTAGTCGAACCGCCGCATAGCACAACTGCGTCAAAGTTCTCAACAAGCTCATTCGCTGTAATGTCTTTGCCGATTTCCGTATTGACTACAAATTCAACGCCCTCTGCCGCCATCAAGTCAACGCGGCGCTGAACGACGTGTTTTTCAAGCTTCATGGTTGGAATGCCGTAAGTGAGCAAGCCGCCAATGCGGTCTGCGCGCTCATATACCGTTACCGTGTGCCCTGCTTTGTTAAGCTGAGCTGCGGTAGCCATGCCGGCCGGTCCTGAGCCAACAACTGCAATTTTTTTGCCGGTACGCACTTTAGGCGGCTGCGGAACAACCCAGCCTTCGTCAAAGCCGCGGTCAATAATAGCTTGTTCGATCGTTTTAATCGTAACCGCATCGCCGATTAGGCCAACGGTGCAAGATCCCTCGCAAGGCGCTGGACAAACCCGGCCTGTAAACTCAGGGAAGTTATTTGTTTTATGCAGACGGTCAAGCGCTTCACGCCACAACCCGCGATAGATCAAGTTATTCCACTCCGGAATGAGATTGTTGACCGGACAACCCGAAACAGAGCCTGCAAGTTCTATACCTGTATGGCAGTATGGCGTACCACAATCCATGCAGCGAGCTCCTTGCGTCTTTAACTGCTCATCCGAAAAATGCTTATGAAACTCTTGCCAGTCTTTGATGCGCTCTAGCGGGTCGCGATCGGCCGGCAATTCGCGCTGATATTCCATAAAACCAGTAGGTGTAGACATGATCGCATTTCCTCCATCCATATTTCCCGTTAACCACTTTACGATTCTCTTTCAAACTATATCGGGAATCCATCAAATATTCAATATCAAACTTTCTCAAAAACGAATATTTTGTCTAAAGCGCTCGTTTGCTATTTTTAAACATCCTAGCATTCAAGGCCTTATGTCGTTAATGGATTATCCGTACAATCATTTGCACTTTATGACATATCGTACGTCAATTGTTCGTTTCTAGCGTAAAAAGCTATTTTTCACGCCGTTTGAACGTTTGAAACGTAAAAGCATAACGATTCTTTTCATCGCTCTCCCTGCTCTCGGCTTCCACGATTTGCCACTGCGAATCAGAGAACGCCGGAAAGAACGCATCGCCGCCTTCAACGGCCGTATCTACTTCCGTAAGTAATATCGTATCCGCAAAGGGCAGCATTTGTGCATAAATATCTTCGCCGCCGATAACCATCAGCTCATCGTTTTTGCATAGCTCAAGCGCTTCCTCAACCGAATGGACGATTTCACAGCCCTCAGGCTGAAAATCATGCTGCCGCGTCAATACGACATTCCGGCGGTCAACAAGCGGCTTAGGGAGCGACTCAAACGTCTTGCGCCCCATCAAAACCGTCTTGCCTATCGTCATCTTTTTGAAAAAAGCCATTTCCGCTGGCAAGCGCCATGGCAGCTTATTCCCAATCCCAATGGTACGATTGCGGTCCATTGCAGCAATTAACGTAATTGTCATAGCGGTTAACCCTTCTCTCTATCGATCAGCTTAAATCCGCTACACAGCTACCGGAGCTTTTATAGTCGGATGCGGCTCATAATTTTCAATGGTCAGATCCTCTACTGCAAAATTGAAAATCGATTTTTTGTCAGCGTTTAGCTTCAGCTTAGGCAGCGCCTTAGGCTCGCGGCTGAGCTGTATGTCGATTTGCTCCACATGATTCGTATAAATATGGGCATCGCCAAGCGTATGGATGAAATCGCCTGCCTCAAGCCCGCATTCATGCGCAATCATATGGGTTAATAACGCATAGCTTGCGATATTAAACGGAATGCCAAGAAAAATATCAGCGCTCCGCTGGTAAAGCTGGCAGGACAGCTTGCCGTTAGTCACATAGAACTGGAACATGGTGTGGCACGGAGGCAGCGCCATGCTTGGCACATCCTCCGGATTCCACGCGGAGACGATCAGCCTTCTGGAGTCCGGATTTTTTTTGATCGTTTCAACTACGTCCTTAAGCTGATCGATCGTGCTGCCTTGTATCGTCTTCCAATCCCGCCACTGCTTGCCGTACACGTTGCCGAGCTCGCCAAATTCCGCCGCAAATGAATCATCAGCCAAAATCCGCTGCTTAAAAAGATTCATCTGCTCGTCATAAGCTTTAGCGAATTCAGCATCCGTTTGAGACCGAAGGCCAAAATTCGTCATGTCAGGACCGTCATATGACGCGCTCTCGATCCATCTTTTGAACGCCCATTCATTCCAAATATTATTATTGTGCTGAAGAAGATAACGGATGTTCGTATCCCCTTGTATAAACCAAATTAGCTCGCTGGCAATTAGCCGAAACGGCACGCGTTTGGTCGTAAGCAAAGGAAAACCTTCGCTAAGATCAAAGCGCATTTGATAACCAAAGGTGGAAATCGTGCCCGTACCGGTACGGTCCTCTTTTTTGCTGCCGTTCTCTAGAACGTATTTCAACAATTGCAAATAGGTGTTCTCGCTGTTGCTCATATCGCTATCGCCCCCCAATCATGAAACATAAATCAGAAAAATAACAATTTATTATATCATTATCCTCGTTGTCTGTCCTGCTTTCGTTTCTTTCTGAGGGCATGCCGCTCCGGCGCCGATGCATGAAGCCGCTTCTCTTCTTCCGTCTCCGGAATGACGGTAGGAACGACCGCTGGTTTGCCGTTTTCGTCAAGCGCAACGAATGTAAAAAAAGCGGTAACGGTCGTTTTGCGAACGGCGGTGAACAAATTTTCCGAGTGCACGGACACGTAAACCTCCATGGAACTCCGGTTCGTCCACGACACGAACGCTTCAACCTCAATGACTTCCCCTACCCGAATCGGCGCTACAAAATCAAGGCTGTCCGTCGATGCGGTTACAGCCTGCATGCGCGCATGCCGCATGGCTGCTATTGCAGCAACCTTATCCATGTACTCCATCAGCTTGCCGCCAAACATCGTATCGTAATGGTTCGTATCCAGAGGAAAAATAAGCTGCGTCATTATCGTTCTTGATTCGCTTGCCGGCTTCGTCGTTTGTTCCATGTTCGCGTATGCCCCCTAATTGTCGTTTGGTAGCTCTTGATGCGCAAAGAGGCCCCGCCGGCTGGTAAGCCGCGTGACCTCTAGTAGCGCTAAACGATAAATTTAGTGCGATTTATTTGATGAACGTGTGGATCGGGTGACCTAGTGCAACTTCAGCTGCATCAAGCACGATCTCTCCAAGCGTAGGATGCGCGTGAATCGTAAGCGCGATGTCCTCAAGCGTTGCACCCATTTCGATTGCTAGAGCAAGCTCAGCGATCATGTTGGAAGCCTCAAGGCCAATAATTTGCGCACCGAGCAAAAGACCGGAATCTGCGTCGGATACAAGTTTAACAAAACCTTCGTTTGCGTTAAGCGACATTGCACGTCCATTGATCGCGAACGGGAATTTGCCGACTTTCACATTATGGCCTTTGTCTTTTGCTTCCTTCTCGCTGAGACCAACGCTTGCGCATTCCGGATCGGAGAAGCATACTGCCGGAACACATTTATAGTCGATAACGCTTGATTGACCCGAGATTGCTTCTGCAGCAACACGGCCTTCATACATCGCTTTGTGCGCAAGCGCAGGTCCAGCAATGATATCGCCAATCGCATAGATGTGAGGGATGTTCGTACGGCATTGCTCATCAACTTCAACTAGTCCGCGATCGGACAGCTTCACATTGATAAGGTCAAGGCCAAGCTCGCCATCGGTATTTGGACGACGTCCAACCGTTACAAGCAAGTAATCAGCTGTTACTTTTTCTTCTTTGTCGCCAACAGTATAAGTTACCGTTACGTCTTTATCCGTTTGCTCAGCGCCTTTTGCTTGTGCGCCAGTAATGATATCAACGTTCGTGCTTTTTAGTTTCTTAGCAACGATGGATGACATATCTTTGTCAAAGCCCGGCAAGATAGCGTCGGAGCCTTCGATTACCGTTACTTTTGTACCGAATTTCGAGTACATTTGACCAAGCTCGATACCGATGTAGCCGCCGCCGATTACTACGAGGCTCTTCGGAATTTCTGGCAAGGACAAAGCGCCTGTCGACGATACGATGCGGCCGCCGTAAGGGAATGCTTTAAGCTCGATTGGACGTGAGCCAGTAGCGATAATACAGTTTTTGAAACGGTAGCGCGGCGCTTCTTGATCGTTGAATACGCGTGCTTCGTTTTCGTTAATGAACATGACTTCGCCTTGGAAATATTGGACTTTGTTTGCTTTCAATAGGGAAGCAACGCCGCCTGTCAATTTTTTGACGATACCTGCTTTAAACTCTTGTACCTTAGTGAAGTCAACCTTCGCTTCGCCAACTTCGATACCGAAAGCGGAAGCGTGGCTGATTGATTCATATTGATGCGATGCGGAAATAAGTGCTTTGGATGGAATACAACCCACGTTCAAGCATACGCCGCCTACATATTCTTTATCCACGATGAGTACGTTTTGGCCAAGCTGAGCAGCACGAATCGCTGCTACATAACCGCCTGGGCCCGCACCAATAACTAGAGTGTCAATATCAAGGGAAGCATCACCTACGACCATGTCTTATACCTCCATTATGAACAATTCCGGTTGGCCCAGAAGTGTTTTGATGTAATTCATAAAGTTTTGTGCTGTTGCACCGTCAATGAGGCGGTGGTCAAAGCTGAGTGAAAGAGCCATTACTGGAGCTGCAACGATTTCGCCATTGCGAACGATCGCTTTCTCCGTAATTCTGCCTGTGCCAAGAATCGCAACTTCAGGGAAGTTGATTACTGGTGTAAAGAACATACCGCCAGCGGAACCGATGTTCGAAATTGAAATCGTGCTGCCTTTAAGCTCGTTAGCAGCAAGCTTGCCGTCGCGTCCGCGAGCAGCTAGATCACGAATCGAATCTGCGATTTTGAATAGGTTTTTACGGTCTGCATCTTCGATAACCGGTACGATTAGACCGTTTTCCGTATCTGTAGCAATACCGATATTGTAGTATTTGCGCAATACGATTTCTTGGTTTGCCTCATCAAGCGTAGCGTTCAAGATCGGGAACTCGCGGCAAGCTGCCACAAGAGCTTTCACGATGAACGGAAGATACGTAAGCTTGGAGCCTTTTTTCTCGGCATAAGGCTTATATTTGGCACGTAGTGCAACAAGCTCGGTTACGTCAACCTCATCCATAATGGTAACGTGCGGCGCTGTATACACCGATTTTGACATCGCGTTTGCAATGATTTTGCGGATACCTTTGAAAGGAACGCGCTCCTCTGGACGGTAAGCCGTACCCGTTGCTGCTGGGGCAGCTTTTGCTTCCGCTTTATCCGCTGTATTGGATTGTTGCTCTGCCGCAGGAGCAGCATCGCTTGCAGCAACAGCTGCTGGTGCACCGCCGAAGCCAGTAACATCATCGCGAGTAATACGTCCGTTTTTGCCGGTGCCGCCAACTTGAGTCAGGTCTACGCCCTGCTCGCGTGCGAATTTGCGAACGCTAGGCGTTGCAAGTACAAGTCCGCCTGTCGCTTTAGGAGCAGCCGTCGCTGCTGGTGCAGCAGGCGCTTCCGCTTTTGGAGCTTCCACTGCAGGTGCAGCCGCTGCCGGCGCTTCTGCTTTTGGAGCTTCTGCAGTAGGTGCTGCTTGCTCAGGCAATTCGCCTTCCGCATCGATAATCGCAACGATCTCGCCAACGTGGCAGACTTGACCGTCTTTTACAAGCACTTCAAGGACTTTACCGTTTACTGGGCAAGGTACCTCAACGATCGCTTTGTCGTTTTGAACTTCCATAATAATGTCATCATCTGTAACCGTATCGCCGACTTTGATATGCACTTTAATAATTTCGCCTTCGTGCAAGCCTTCGCCGAGCTCCGGGAAACGATATTCGAATTTAGCCACCGCTTGTAACCTCCTTTAAAAGTTCAGTACTTTTTGAACGGCTGCAGAGATACGCGCTACCGAAGGAAGCCACGCATCCTCAACTAGAGCAAACGGATAAACGGTATCCGGTCCAGCTACACGAAGTACTGGCGCTTCTAGGTGCAGGATTGCTTTTTCATTGATTTGGGCAATGATTTCAGCTGCTGCGCCGGATGTTTTTTGCGCTTCTTGAACGACGATTGCACGGTTCGTTTTTTGGATCGAAGCGACGATTGTATCGATATCAAGCGGAAGCAGTGTGCGAAGATCGATAACCTCAGCACTCACGCCTTGTTTTTCAAGCTCTTCTGCAGCTTTGACAGCTGTGTGAACCATCAAGCCGTAAGAGATAATGGTTACGTCTGTACCTTCGCGAACGACGTTCGCTTTGCCGATTTCAACGGTATATTCGCCTTCAGGCACTTCAGCCTTGAATGCGCGGTACAGGTTCAAATGCTCCATGAAAAATACAGGATCGTTGTCGCGGATAGCGGAAATCATCAAGCCCTTTGCATCATAAGGATTGGAAGGAATGATAACTTTGATACCTGGTGTTTGAATGGCAAGACCTTCAAGGGAATCCGTGTGCAGCTCAGCCGCTTTCACGCCGCCGCCAAATGGCGTACGGAATACGATTGGCGAGTTGTAGCGTCCGCCAGAGCGGTAACGCATACGAGCAGCTTGGACAAACATTTGGTCAAGCGCTTCATATATAAAACCTACGAATTGAATTTCGGCGATTGGACGGAAGCCTTGCAAGCCCATCCCAACTGCCATACCTGCAAGGGCGGATTCAGCAAGCGGCGTATCAAATACCCGCTCTTCACCAAACTCATCCTGCAAACCTTCTGTCACGCGGAATACACCGCCGACCTTACCTACGTCCTCACCGAAGATGACAACGTTTGAATCGCGTTTAAGTTCTACGCGCATCGCATCGCGAATTGCTTCCAACATATTCATTTGAGCCATGATCGTCTGATCCTCCTCTACTATTGAAAATCGGCCTTTTGCTCTTCCAGATATTGCGGTGTTGTTTCGAACATGCTATCGATCAAGCCTGCTACAGTCATTTTCTCAACTGCTTCAGCTTTTTTGATGTGCTCATTAACAGTAGCTTTCGCTTCTTCTTTCACGCGGTTTGTGTCTTCTTCTGTCCACAAGCCTTTTTTCTCCATAAACTTGCCGAAACGAACGAGCGGATCTTTAAGAGCCCATTCCGCTTCTTCTTCTTTTGTACGGTATTTAGTCGTATCATCCGCCATGGAGTGAGGACGGAAACGGTAAGTCAGCATCTCGATCAAAGTTGCGCCTTCGCCGTTACGGCCGCGCTCTGCTGCTTCTTGAACGGCTTTAATGACAGCAAGCACGTCCATTCCGTCTACTTGAACGCCCTTGATGCCTGCTGCTACAGCTTTATGTGCAATCGACAAAGCGCCTGTTTGTTTGGAGTAAGGAGTCGTAATCGCGTAGCCGTTGTTTTGAACCGCATAAATGACTGGCAGCTTATAAGCGCCTGCATAGTTCATACCTTCGTAGAAGTCGCCTTCCGACGAACCGCCGTCACCTGTATAAGTGATCGCTACACGCTTTTCATTCTTTTTCTTAAATGCCATTGCAACGCCTGTTGCATGCAAAATTTGTGCGCCGATAATGATTTGCGGCATAAGCACGTGCACATCCTGCGGAATGTTACCGCCTTGTTGATGGCCGCGCGAATATAGAAATGCTTGGTACAGCGGCAAGCCGTGCCATACGATCTGTGGCATATCACGGTAGCCTGGGCAAATGAAATCATCTTTATTTAGTGCGTATTCGCTGCCGACCATCGATGCTTCTTGGCCGGATACCGGCGCATAAAAGCCGAGTCTGCCTTGGCGTCCAAGGTTTACTGCACGCTCATCCCATGTACGGGTAAATACCATGCGGTACATAATTTCTTTTAATTGATCATCGGACAATTCCGGTAAAAAATCCGGATTAACAACTTCCCCGTCGAGTGACAAGACAGATAGCGGTGTTACCGGTTCTGTTTGAACTTCGTATGGCAATTTGCTCATTTTGAACGCTCACCTCAATCGAAATATTTGAAAATCGTTTACCTCTGTTATAGAATTATTATAAACCTGTTTAACGAAAATGGTCAAAGCAAAAAACAAAAAAACCGTTGTTTTTTCGCAGATTCTCATCATTATCTTAAGAAATTGTATATGCTACAGACTTATTTATTTAGTATAACAGCATAATACAACAAGACAGAAATAGATGTGATTCCCTTGATTACCTTTCTATTGTTTACCCACAACGGAAGCATTCCATTCAACTAATCATTCCATGAGGAGAGAAAGAAATGACAGATGAGCGATATTTAAAGAGAACGATTGTGAAGGAAACCGTACCTAGCCGTTATTTGCCTGAGCAAGCACGCAACTTACGTATTTTTTTGCCGCCCGGCTATAATGAAGTGCTTAGCTATCCTGTCGTGTATTGCCAAGACGGCGAGGATTTTTTCAACTTCGGCAGAATTGCGACAACTGCAACGCGGTTAATTTTGGACGAAGGGCTGGAGCCATTCATCATCGTTGGCGTAGACGTCGACAAAAAGCAGCGTACGGAGGAATATACGCCTGACGGCAATCGACATGAGGCTTATATTCGTTTTTTTGCGGAGGAGCTAATTCCGTTCGTCGAGGAGAAGTATGCTGTGCGGCAAGAGCCGGAGCACCGATTGTTAGCCGGCGATTCGCTGGGCGGTTCGGTTTCCTTGCATTTGGCGCTAAGCTACCCTCAGCTCTTTACACGTGTCATGTCCTTATCGGGCGCTTATTATGGCGTTTCCCAAAATATCATTTCAGAAGCAGGCGACCTGAGCTGGCTGAACATCTACATGATCGTTGGTTTGCAAGAGGATGCTTATGAAACGGATCGCGGCGTATTCGACTTTGTCGCTTTGAACCGCAATGCGAAGGCTCTCCTTGAGCTTAAGCAGGCTACTATCTTCTATGAAGAAAAAGACGGCAAGCATCAATGGGGCTTCTGGCAAAAAGAGCTTGACCGCGCTCTCTCCTATTTTATCGAGGTCGAATAACCGAAAAAAAGAAGCTGGCAGAATACTCCTAATGGAGATCAGCCAGCTTCTTTTTTATTTTCAAAACCTAATTAAAGATTCAAATCGTTGCGGACACGCCCAAGCAGCTCCTTGCAGCCTGCTTCTACCAGTTCGTAGACAAAAGAGAAATTGCCATCATAATAAGGATCCGGCACATCGGCCGTTCCCCTATCAGGAAGAAGCTCCATAAACGTAAAAAGGCGGTCATGCTCCTTTGCGCCTTTTGATGCGCTTAGCAGCTTGCGCACATCGCGCAGGTTGTTTGTATCCATACATACAATGTAATCAAACGAAGCAAAATCATTGGACGTCACCAGACGTGCCTTCATGCCTTGATAAGATATCTGGTGCTCATCCAGTTGCTTCCGAGTTCCCTCATGGGGCGGATGGCCGAGATGCCAGTCTCCGGTTCCCGCGGAATCAACGTCAATGACATCAGCTAAATTAGCCCGCGTCACCTGGTAGCGCATAACCGCTTCTGCCATGGGAGACCTGCAAATGTTGCCAAGACAGACAAACAATATACGTGCTTTCATGAGTTGTCTCTTTTCTGCTGTTCATCAGCCGTATTAATATGAAGCGAGCGACGCGGCAGCTTCCACTTGTAATAGACGGATAACATACGGAATCCAATGATAACGACAAATAAGAACAAAAGCTCTAGGTTCGATTTAATCCATCCGAGTCCGATCACAAGTCCAGCTAGCATCGCCCATACCGCATAAATTTCATCCTTAAGCACAAGCGGCTTCCGTCCAGCGAGCACGTCGCGGATGATGCCTCCGCCAATCCCTGTTAGCATCGCAGCAACGAGCACTGCACTAAGTGGATGCTTCATCTGCGTGGCGTAAAGCGCCCCTTGAATGGCAAAGGCAGACAACCCAATCGCGTCAAAAAAAGCTTCGCTTCTGCGCCACCGCTGAATCCAGACGACTGGCAGCAGGAAGGCAATCGTCATCGCGATCATCGCGATTTTCAGCAAATAACCTTGGCTCCAAAGCGATGTAACCGGCATGCCGATCAGTAAGTTCCTTACCACTCCCCCGCCAAACGCCGTTACAAGGCCTAGCACGAATACGCCAAGAATATCGTACTCTTCTTCCATCGCAACGATCGCTCCGCTGACCGCGAAAGCGATGGTGCCGATAATACTGAAAATTCCGAAAATGTCCATACTCACAGCAATAGCTCCTCGCTTCCCGTCCATGAACCGGCAACTGGGGCCGATTCTTTCCTTCACCATTTTAGCTGGGTGTTTGCCGTTTCGCAACGACAAATTTCGCGGTAATCTTAGGCAGCAATAACATGATATTCTGTAGCCTCTAGTTTTTATGGAAGCAAAGGCTTTATACTTAAAGCCTTATAAACATTTTCCCTTAAAAGAAAGGATAATTCCGTTATGCAGCCTCGCATCGTTATATGCACGGGCGGCCAGCTTGGCGCTTGGGCTCTTGAACATATTAAAACCGATGATTTGCTTATTGGAGCAGATAGCGGAGCACGATTTCTAATAAAGCAGGGATTGCGGCCGGATGTTGCGATCGGCGATTTTGACTCGGTATCCGAAGATGAGCTGCTAGAAATCCGCAAAAACAGCGGCCAAACGATTGCATGCGATCCCATCGACAAAAACTACACCGATACTGAAATGGCCGTACGGCTCGCCTTGGACATGCACCCGCGCGAACTTGTGCTCCTCGGCGCGCTTGGAACGAGATTTGACCATTCGCTTGCAAATGTTCACCTGCTCGCGCTAGCCGTTAAGCAGAATGTGCGTGCTACGATTATCGACAACCATAATAAAATTTCACTCGTGACGGACAAGGTCACCATTGAACAGCTTGGCTATCCAAACGTCTCGCTGCTTCCGCTCACGATGCGGGTTGAAGGCATTACGCTGACCGGCTTTCAATATCCGCTCACTGATGCTGAATTAACGATTGGACAGTCGCTTGGCATCAGCAATGTATTGCTCTCGCAGACGGGTAAAATCAAAATAAGCGATGGCCATTTGCTTGTGATCCAGAGCCGCGATTAGCCGAATGCATAGAAACAGCCGAGGTCTACGACCTTGGCTGTTCTTGTTCAACCTTATCCTTCTATAAACTGTTAGCAGAGCCAGCTAATAAATATCTTCCTCCGGCGTAACAATGGTAAGTCCTTCCACATGCTTGCGATTCATCAGCTTGCGTGCTTTCCTATTTTCCACCGATTCAAAAACAATATCTAAATCATATTGCTCATCCGGGTAAAGCTTTGTTTTGGCAATATACAGCTTCATGCGTTTGTGGTTGAACGTTAATTTCTGCCCCTGCACCTGCACGATGACATTTCCCCGTTCATCTGCTGGCCGGAATACGACTCCCATTCTCTTTAGCGGATAGATCCAGACCGCATCGCCTTTCTCAAATGGCTTAGCTGTTTTTTTGATCTGGGCAGCTCCATCGTTGGCACTCGTTCGTTTAGAGCTGCTAGATGTCTCGGGTACCGCGCTAGATGCTTTAGCTTCAATTAGATCGTCTGCTTTCATAGCCGGAAGCTCTATTAGCGTTTCCGATAGAGGTGAAGCCTCCTTCCGCACTAACAGCTCCTCCGCACGCAACATGACGATTTCCGGCAATCCAAACCGTCTAGCAATGGCAAAAGCATGGCTGTCGCCTGCTTCGCCCATCTCTAACCGATAAAGCGGCTTGAGCGTATCGGCATCAAAGGCCATCTTGCCGTTTTGACAGCCAGCGGTATTGGCAGCAAAAGCTTTAATTTCGTTAAAATGTGTCGTAGCCGCAGCAAGCGCCTCTCGCTTGAGCAGCTGCTCGAGCAGCGCGATTGAAAGCGCGATTCCTTCAGTTGGATCAGTGCCGGCTGCAAGCTCATCCAGCAGAAGCAAAGCTCTCGGACCGGCAGCGATCATCATTTCCTTCAGAACGGTAATATGCGAAGAGAAGGTGCTAAGCGACTGCTCCAAGCTTTGGCCGTCTCCCACATCTGCGATCACATGCTCGAATATGCCAATCTCGCTCCCCTGCCCGGCAGGTACCAATAGCCCTGATTGCACCATAAGCACGAATAAACCGATCGTTTTTAAGGTTACCGTTTTGCCGCCAGTATTCGGACCTGTAATAATAAGCTGTTTCCAAGCATAACCAAGCTCAACATCCAAGGGCACGCTGTCTTGGCCTAATAAAGGGTGGCGAGCGCCTTTGAGACGAATGACAGGTTTCTCTGATAAACTGATCTTTTTTCCTTCGTAGGTGCGCGAGAGCTTGGCGCGTGCCGTAATGAAGTCAAAGGAAGCCATTGCCTCCACATTGCATTTCAGCTCGTAGGAGAACGATTCCGCGAGCTCGGACAGCCTTGCCAATATGACGGTACGTTCCCTTTCCTCCTCGGCTTTCCATTGCTGAAGTTCAACTTGAAGGTCTGCCACATCGATGGGTTCAACAAACAAGGTCTGTCCGCTCGCGGACTCATCCCACACCGTACCGGGCACTTGCTTGCGCTGCTCCCGCTTCACGGCGATAACGAAACGGTCGCGGCGCTTGCTGATGACTGGCTCTTGCAAAGAGGTTCGATACTTGTTTAGCGCATGCTCCATCTTTTTCTGAATCTTATCCTCAGAGGCGTAAATATGTCTTCGGATATAGGCTAGATCCGCGCTCGCTTGATCCGTCAATATGCCATAACGAATGCAGCGGTTCAGCTCCTCCCGAAGCGCAGGGCAATCATACATCGATTCCGCATATGCAGCTATCGTCGGTGCAATATCACGTTTGCTGTGCATATACTTTTTCATTTGCGTAACGGATGTGAGCCAGACGGAGAGCTGTTCGAGCTCCTGCTCGTTGTAAATTCTCCCTTTGCCCAGCAGAGAAAGAAATGGATCGATGCCTTCCATTGCGGATAACGGAATGCTGGCACCGCTACCGAGCAATGAAGCCGCCTCTTCCGTTTCTGTCAGCCATGCTTCAACCTGGCGCTGCTTCGTGCTTGGCGCAAGCCTCTCGGCTAACAGCCTTCCTGCCGGTGATACGGTCATGCTCACAACTCCGGCTTTGACCTTGTCGAACTCCAGCCGTTTCCATGATGCTTCATTCATTTTTGTTGCCTCCTTTAAATTTGGGTATAAAAAAAGACAGGAATAGAACGCGGGCGCGTTCCATTCCTGTCTAGGTCAACGTAAGCTCCAATACCGCTTCCATCGTTAACGAAATCGTTAGCATGAAAACGGGTATAAAAAAACCGCGCTGCGAGAGCACGGTGATTGGGCCGCTGTCGAATTGCTTCAGGCGGAAATCCTCATGTCCTTAACTCTTGGCGCCAGATCACGAAATAGAGCCTTGCCGCAGGGTACTTTTTTTGTACCGAGCATCATCGCAAGACCTTCGTTCATCTGACCATATCCAATTTATGAGTTAAAGACACCAGCAAACATTAAAATTTCCCCTTTAAGCCTTATAGTGGTTAAAAAAAGGTTACTCCAATAATGTACAAAAAAGACAAGCGGATTGTCAAGCGATTAACAATTGATTTCCTTCAAATGGTGATGCTCATGCCTGTCCGGGCAACATGCATCTGCTCAGGAAGAACATAATCCCTTCTAAGATCGATGTCATGCGACATATGAGTGAGCAGCGTCTGCTTTGGCTCCCATTTCTTCACAAGCGCAATGGCTTCAACCACGTCATAGACGGATCTCGTCTCATAGGCAAACGGCTCATGATAAAAGCTCGTTCCGAGCACAAGCAAGTCTAAATTAGCTAGCGGCTGCTGCATCTCCTCCGTCAAACCAATGGAGTCCGAGCAATATACCCAGCTGCTGTCTTTCTCCGTATGCTCGAACCGAAATGCGTATGCATAGCCATTTTTGCCATGATTGACGCGCCAGCTAGACGCTCGCCATTTGCCAAGCATAATCGGCTGATCAAATGAATTGAACACGATTTGATTCGTGAGCCACGGGAAACGGTCCAATATTTCTCCAATCACTTCCGAAGGCGCAAACGCCTGCCCCTTCTTCTTCGTCCAGCGGCAAGCGTCTGCCCATTCCACAAGACCGCCAATATGGTCAAAATGCGCATGCGTAATCAGCATCGTATCTACTGCCCGCAAATCGGCCGCTTCTAATTGCTTCGAGAAATCCGGTCCGCAATCAATCCAAACCGTGCCCGCTTCCTGATCCTCAATCTGCAACGAGGATCGATATCGCCGATTCTCCCCGCTGGCACGCGCTTCCGTACATACCTCGCAGTCGCAATACATACGGGGTACGCCCATGGAGTCCCCCGTGCCTCTAAAGATTAAGTTTGTCATAGCGGAAGAAGCTCTAGCTTATCCGATGCGCGAATATGTTCCATCATGCTGACCCATTCAGCCGGCTTATTCGGCAAAGCGGAATAGTAGCCCTCTAGAAACGTCGCTACAAGAGCAGCATCGATTGCTGTTAACTCCTCGTCCTGCGGCAGGAAGCATAAATCAAGTTCCGCCACCGCTTGTCCTTCATGGTCCCAAGAAGGATGAACATATCCGACATTGATCCGTTTGTAGCCAATATGCGATAGCACCTCGCGGCGTACATACGGATTCATCGGCGAGACGCCGCCGAAAGAATGGTCTGCAGCCCGGTAAGGATCATACACCTCGGCAAACATCCCGATTGGCGTAGTGCCCGACGCTTCAGCGAGCTTCACCAAGTCACGCTCGCGATTGCGGAGCAGAAAACGTCCAATGCCGAGTGAAGGCTTGCCTATAATCGTAAAATCGGTCATCGCTACACGCAGTTCGGGATAATAGCGATACTCCGTTGAACCGACCACTTCGCCCTCATGAATCGCCACATAAACATGAATTGTCGGATCTTCCAGCGGTTCACGCCAGAGCTCGTAAGCCAAAACCTCTTCAGGAGGGAATATCGTTTGCAAAAGCTTATGTAAAGGTCCAAAATAACGGTCTTCGATCGAAGTAATTCGATGGTAAATGAGCATAGTGTTTCTCTCCTTTAAAGAAATGGATTGCGCCACTCCATGATGGCTGCACAGTTATGCGACTGCTCGTCTTCTAGATAATGATGGGCAATGCCAATCGGCACCCGGCCGCATCTAAGCAAAAAGGTGATGACGGGATCGTTCCATTCTCCTTGCATCACTTTATCCAAATAAACCTCAGGTGAAATCTCATGGGCATGAGCGCCATAGCCGGGCATCCGGCCGCCTCCAAGCAGCCTTCGCAGTCCCATCTGCACAACCGTCTCATACATCGATTGCATGAGCCATTTGCCAATGCCTGATTTGCGATATTCCGGTACGACGCAAATATCGATGACATAAAGCGTATCTCCGCTTGCATGATGATTACGAATGTAGCCCCGATCGGAGATAGTCTCCCATTCATGCTTGTCCGCATAATCATCCATATCGACGATTAACCCAGTCATCGAGCCAATCATGCGGCCGTTAATCTCCGCACATAAGGCTCCTTCAGGAAATCTTGTGACATGCTCCGTCAGCTGCTCCGTATTCCACCATAATTCAGAAGGGTACGGCGGCGGAAAGCTTGCTCGCTGAACGTCAATTAACGCTTCGAAATCTGAAGATTTATAATTGCGGATAATAGCTTTTTCGGGCTTACCGTCAACAAACAAGTATAGCTCTTTGCGCATGGCGATCCACCTTCTTTTCTGCTTCATCCAGCAGGAATGCTGATTACTGCCAATCTGTATACAAGTCGGTACGACGGTCACGCCAAGTCGTAACTGAGCCTTTTTCTCTTACTTCCTCCAGCAGCGCCAGATCGAGGTCGGCCACGACGAGCATGTCATCGTTGATAATTCCTTCGCTCAAGATGCCGGCCGGCGGAAAAGGAATGTCATTGGGAGCAATAATCGCAGCTTGCCCAAAATTCGCCCGCATCAGATCGACTTTGCGTAGCGAGCCGACTGTCCCTGTCGTTACGATGTAGACTTGATTCTCAACCGCTCTGGCATGGCAGCAATATCTAACGCGATAGAACCCATGCCGATCATCGGTACAGGATGGGCAGAAGATAACGTCTGCCCCCTTCGCACGCGCCATCCTTACGATCTCAGGAAATTCAATGTCGTAGCAGGTAAGCATCGCAACTGTCCCATAGGGGGTATCGAATACTTCTAGGCCATCACCCGCCGACATATTCCAGCCTTCAATCTCAGAAGGGGTAATATGAATTTTATGCTGCACATCGATTTTGCCATCCGGATGAAATAGATGCGCGGCATTGCGGAGCGTGCCGTCAGCCATTTTAATGACATGCGTGCCGCCGACGATATATACCCCATAATCAGCTGCCAACGAACGAAAAAGGTGCAGGTAGTCTTCCGTGAAATCGGGAAGCCGATCAATGGGCAGCGCTTTCCCCTGCTCATCTCCGATGGACATCAGTTGGGTCGTCAAAAATTCTGGAAACAATACAAACTGAACCCCGTACTCCGAGGCATTTCGCACATAGTGCGTAACTTGCTCGGAAAATTGCTCAAATGAGCTAATATCTGCAAGCTTATATTGAACTGCTGCCGTGCGAAACTTCAATGTTCACAGCCTCCATCGCTAATTAGTTATTGTTTTCGCTGTTTGAACTGCAGCGTAATCGTCGTGCCTAAATCAGGCAAGCTAAATACATCAACCTTGCCTTCATGCAAATCAACGATTCGTTTGGCAATCGATAGACCAAGCCCGACGCCGCCGGTAGCGCGGCTTCTAGCGCCGTCAACCCGGTAGAAACGTTCAAATAGATGCGGAATTTCATTTTCCGGTATGCCCATGCCTTTATCCTTGACCTCGATTTTGACGATATGCCTAACTAACGTAACCGTCACATCAATCGGGTCCTTCGAATATTTAATGGCATTGTCCAGCAAAATGACGAGCAGCTGCCTGATTTTGTCCTTGTCGCCAACCATGCGGACGACCTTGGACATCGCTTTTACGCGGATCGGACGCCCGAAGGTCGTTTGCAGCATCGTGGCCAGCTCATCGACAACTTGCACAACATCGAACAGCTCCTGGCGCAGCCAGTCCTCCTGCTCCGCCTCGGCAAGCATAAGCATCGACTTCGTTAAATTTTGCAAACGGTTGGCTTCCTTGTCGATCGCCTCAATGGCTTCATTGCGCAGGCTCTCGTCATCCCGTCCCCAGCGCTTAAGCATCCCGGCATAACTGCTAATAACCGTCAGCGGTGTCTTAAGCTCATGCGAAGCATCCGCAACGAACTGCTTCTGCTTCGCAAAGGTGCGGTCAAGCCGCTCTATCATTTGGTTAAAAGCGCGGACGAGCTGCAATAGCTCCGCCGATTCCTCGCGGCTGCTCAGCTCGATTTGTCTGAGCTTGCCGCTCCGGTCGATTTCGCGCATCGTATTAACCATCTGCTGAATGGGCGCCGTTAGTCTCGAGGTGAACCAATACGTACCGAAAATCGCGAACAAGATCGCGCCACCGCTTGTAACGCTTAGCGCTGCAACCAGCACTTGCAAATAGTTGTCCAACTCGTCCAAAATGCGGTTTACCTCAAGCATCGCGATAACGCGGTTCCCGTCATATAGCGGCACGCGCATAAACAAAATACGCTCTCCGCTTTTGGTAATCATCCCTGTGTGATGATGCGTCTCGAAGGTCGCCGGCAGCTCTTGAAGAAGCTTGTCCGAGCCCGTAATATTCATCACTCTGTTATTAGGCGCAATAATGCGAATCATTTCGTTAACGTTGTAGTATTCGTTGAGCAGCTCTGGAAAATTTAATCCTCGACCGCTCTGAATTCGGGGATTCTCAAGCATGAGATTCACCTTATTGGCAATAACCTCTTCTTCGCTTTCCGTCGTTATTTTGATCACATAAAAATAAACGAAAATATTGAACAGAATTAAAATAAAGATCAGCCAAAAAATCGTAAAAAGCGTGAACCGTTTGCGAAGTGTCATGCATCCGGCTCCTTTATCATATAGCCTACTCCACGAACCGTATGAATGAGCTTATGCCGGTACCCCTTGTCCAGCTTTTGGCGCAAATAACGAATGTATACATCGACCAGGTTCGTTTCACCAATAAAGTCATAGCCCCAAACCTCTGACAAAATATCCTCACGTGATTTTTCATCGTTTTTGTTCTCAACGAGATAGACAAGCAGCTCAAACTCACGCGGCGTCAGCTCAATCAAAATATCTTTCCGATACACTTTACGCGTACGCAGCTCAATCGTCAGATCTCCGACCTTAATCATATCGGAACCTTCCGCTTCTTTTGGATACTGCTGGAATATACGCAAAATGTTGCGAACCCGTGCAAGCAGCTCCTCCATGGCAAACGGTTTTGTTATATAGTCATTGGCTCCATGCTCGAAGCCGCTAACTTTATCCGGCACGGTATCGCGTGCAGTCAATAGTATGATGGGTACTGGATTGCCTGCTTGGCGCAGTAATCGCAGCACTTCAATGCCACTCATCTCAGGCAGCATGACGTCTAGCAAGACAAGCTCCCAATCGCCAGTGGAAGCCATTTCATAGCCGGTGCGCCCATCTGCTGCGGTCCCTACCGTATAACCTTCATGCTCCAGTTCAAGCTGCAATATACGGGAAATGCCTGTTTCGTCTTCTACGACAAGAATACGTTCCTTCATCCTAGAGGTTCACCTGCTTCCTGTTGTAAATAATTTCTTGCCTTTAAGCAAAAGCGGCGTTCTTTATAAAAGAACGGTTAATTTTATCATAATGAAGACGTTTCACAAATGCAAGCAAGCCGATCTACAGAAATAGTAGACCGGCGAATGCCGCTAGCAGAACTGCTTGCCAAGGTGGACGTTTCCATAGCTGGATAAACATAAAAAGTACGATGACGAGTACGAATTGAATCGATGTATTAACCGTATCTACGAATATCGGATCGTATAGAGCAGCTAGCAGGATGCCAACGATCCCAGCATTTACACCTTTTAAAGCGGACTGCGCCGTCCTGTTTTGCTTCAAAGCTTCCCAAAACGGAAGCGCGCCGATGACTAACAGAAACGCCGGCAGAAAAATAGCAACCAACGCAATTGCTGCATTTACGATTCGCATTGGGCCTTGCCCAAGTGCTGCGCCAATATAGGCTGCGAAGGTAAAGAGCGGTCCTGGCACAGCTTGAACCGCGCCATAACCTGACATAAATTGATCATTGGTGAGTTGGTTCGCACCCGAGCCAAGAAATGCTGCTTCCAGCATCGGAAGCACGACATGTCCTCCTCCAAATACGAGTGAACCCGCCCGGAAAAAACCGTCGATAAAACTTAATAATGAAGAGCCTGTCCATCTGCTGATGAATGGGATAAAAAAAAGCAGCAGGAAAAATAAGAGCAGCATAACTACACCAACAACACGCCCTACAGGCTGAGAAGTTTGATCAACGTTTAATGGTTGGACGCTCTCCACCTGCGGTTTAAGCAGAAAAATGCCAACTGCCGCGCATAGGAGCAGCGGCAAAAGCTGCCCCCACATGCCAGGTACCAATAAAGCCATGCTAGCAGCACCAAGAGCTAGCGTTCCCCGCAGCCGGTCAGGCGCCAACGTTCTCGACATGCTCCACACTGCTTGAGCCACGATTGCAACGGCAGCCAGCTTTAAGCCTTGCAGCCATCCCGCATCATGAAGCGATACAATGTCCGCGCCATAGGCAAAGGCGACCATGAGCATGGCAGACGGCATTGTAAATCCAAGCCAAGCCGCAATCGCGCCGGATATCCCCGCTCGCTTGACCCCGATTGCCATGCCAAGCTGGCTGCTTGCAGGACCGGGCAGAAATTGGCACAAGGTAACTAAATCAGCAAATGCTCGCTCATTAAGCCACTGGCGCCTAACCACGTATTCATCCCGAAAGTATCCGATATGTGCAATCGGCCCGCCGAAGGAGGTCATCCCTAGTTTGCATGCAGCCCAAAATACTTCCCATATCGCCGCTAGACTGAACACTCGCTTACTCATCCGTAGCTCACCTCTGGGTTTGCATTGACCAAGCTTCTACATCCCATGTTTTGGTAACCCAATCCTCATAGAAATCAGGTTCATGAGAAACGAGTACAACTGTGCCTTTATAAGCTTTAAGAGCTCTCTTCAATTCAGCTTTCGCAACGACATCCAAATGGTTCGTCGGCTCATCGAACAAAATCCAGTTGCTCTCGCGCAGCATCAGCTTGCATAGGCGAACCTTCGCCTGCTCGCCGCCGCTGAGCTGGTTTAGAGCGCGTGTGATATGCTCATTTTTCAAGCCGCAGCGCGCAAGTGCAGCACGAACCTCATGCTGGTTCATAAAGGAAAACTCATCCCATACATCATCCAGCGGCGTCATCGTTGGTGCTTTCGCTTCTTGCTCGAAATAAGCAGGATTCAAATAGTCGCCGAGATAAGTTTTGCCATCAAGAGCCGGAATAACGCCTAGGATCGTCTTCAATAACGTCGATTTGCCGACACCATTGCAGCCTACAATCGCAATTTTATCGCCGCGTTCAATGACCATGTCCATTTTAGGCAGCAGCGGCTTGTTGTAGCCAATAACCATTCCTTCCGCTTCAAAGACGGTTTTGCCGCTCGTTCTTGATTCCCTAAAGTTAAACGTAGGTTTCGCCGCTTCTTCGGGCTTATCGATGCGGTCAATCCGATCAAGCTGCTTCTCCCGGCTTTTGGCACGGCCTGATGTTGAAGCACGAGCTTTGTTTTTATTGATGAATTCCTCTTGCTTCTTAATATAATCCTTCTGCTTCTCATAAGCATCGATGTGCTGCGCCTTATTCAGATCGGCCATTTCCAGGAATTTCTCATAATTAGCCGAATAACGCGTCATCTTCGTAAATTCAAGATGATAGATTACGTTGACGACTTGATTCATAAAGCCTGTTTCATGAGAAATAAGAACAAAGGCATGCGGGTAGTTTTTCAGATAGTTGGTCAGCCAGTTAATATGCTCTTCATCCAAATAGTTCGTAGGCTCATCGAGCAATAGTACCCCTGGCTTCTCAAGCAATAGCTTGGCAAGCAAAACCTTCGTCCGCTGACCGCCGCTAAGCGCCGTAACATCGCGGTCAAGGCCAATCGCGTTAAGGCCTAATCCGTTTGCCATCTCATCAACCTTCACATCGATAAGATAGAAATCGCCAATCTCAAGCTCTTCTTGGATCTCGCCCATGCGGATGAGAAGCTGATCCAGTGTATCGGCATCGGCATCGCCCATTTGCGCTGCAATGCTGTTTAGCTCTTCTTCTAATACGAGCATGGGAAGAAATGCATCCTTTAGAACGTCGCGGATCGTCTTGCCCGCTTCAAGCTTTGTATGCTGATCCAAATAACCGTAACGAACGCGAGGCGTCCACTCCACCTTGCCCTCATCTTTTAATAGCTTGCCTGTCAAAATGTTCATAAGCGTCGATTTTCCGGTTCCATTCGCGCCAACCAGCCCTACATGCTCTCCGGCTAGCAGACGGAAGGATACATTTCGAAACAATACCCGATCGCCAAACGTATGTGATAATTGCTCTACTGTTAACAAACTCATTTGTCTTTTATCTCCATTCATGTATGCGCCTTAATAAAAACCTGCAACGATCTCGTTTTAACCCGTATCATTGTATCACATAAATGATCATTCCGTATTTATTTCATTGTAAATGAGCTTAAAAATGGGCATCAATGCTTGGCTCAATCGCTTTCGCAATCGCAAATCATCGGCAGCCCATACGCCATTCCATTGCAAGGTCAGCAAGGTCTCATCAGGGAGCTTAGGCACAATGGCGTGCGGCCCCTCCGGGAACAACGACAGCCATTCGTTTCTGCCGCGGAACGCCATATCCTTGTTCGCTATAAAATAGATTTTGCCGCCATTTGGATGAAGCTCTCGCTTAAGCGAGACCAATTGCCTTAACTCAGCCGCTTGCCACTTGGCGACAGCAGGATCTCCAACTGCAAATATGAATCGTGCTTGCCTCAGTTGTGCTAGCGCATCCGGTTCGCTCCATTTCCCTGATAAATCGATTAGGTTAATCAAGCTTCCGGCATGATGAAGCATTTTATTAAATCTCTGCTCATCTAGCGCGGGTGTGGGATAGCCCTCCGAGCGAAGCGTGAACCAGCTTACGAAACTTTTGTCCTGCATGTAGTTAACATATCGTTGATCAAGTGCCCGGGTTTCCTTCCAGCGACTATTTTTTGCGCGCTTCTGCCCCGATAACCACGCATGCCATTCCGGTCTGGCATGCTCGTATTCTGCTGCTGAAACCGCAGTGCCCTGCTGCCCAAGTAACACAGCAAGCGTATGCGCAAGAAAAGTAGAGCCTGCCCCAGGCGCTAAAGATAACAGACAAATATTCATTCCGCGAGTCCGAGAATTTTCGTTGTACGGCGCTTCGTTGTTCTCCGCAGAAGATACCATTTGATTTGGCGCATAAGGCTTGAGCACCTCTTGCACCTCCAGCATCGTGTGATAACGTAATTTCGGATCAGGCTGAAGCAGACGCTGAATCACCGCAATAAACGCAGTCGGAATATCAGGCTGCAATTGCGCGAGAGCTGCGCGCTCTCCTCTGCTTGCAACTGTTTGTTGGTATATAGCTCCCCCGCTTGCCATGTAAAAAAGCAGCGCGCCCAGCCCGTAAATATCCGTCCGTTCGTCGCTTTGCCCTGCACCCTCCTGCTCCGGCGCGGCGAAGCCGACCGTTCCAAGCTGGGCAGTGTCCCTCTGCTGTCCCTCCTTGAAATGGCGGGAGATGCCAAAATCAATGAGCTTTACCTGCCATTTATGATCAATCATGACGTTTGTTGGTTTCAAATCGCGGTGAATAATCGGCGGGCTATGACCATGCAAGTGGATAAGTGCGGCACAGAGCTGCAACCCGATATGAATGATTTGCCTGAAGGTCAATCCGGCATGGATGGAGCCAAACAGCTCCGCGACGGTGCGGCCGTCAATGTATTCCATGACCAGCGCTTCAAAGCCATGCTCCTCCGGCGCAAAATAATCCAAAATTAAAGGCAGCTGCGGATGGTTCATCTTCATCATCATAGAAGCTTCTTCTGCATAACTGCCGGCGCCTGCCGGCAACGGCAAAATGACCTTTATCGCCCTTAGCTTGCCGGCAAGCTTGAGATCATCCGCAGCATAGACGACCCCCATGCCTCCACGTCCTAAAATACCCGCAATGCGGTACCGTCCGCCAACAACAGCACCGGTTGCAAAGGGTGAAAATAATCGTTGCGAATCATTTTCTTCTTCCAAACTTGCCGCCCCCTTCGTAGAAACAAAAAAAAGCATCCCGACGCCGTTTGTAAGAGTACAAACGGCATCAGGATGCTTTCCTGACACCTAATTGATTAGTGCTACTTTAACATATAATGGTTGAATAATACAGTCTTTAATGGATTAAAATACGCGTTTTTTGGAATTAAGCAGCTCCGCTAGAAACGCAAGCGCGAGACCTTGGCCCCAGCCCTGCACGCGCTTGTGCGCCACGTCGCGGTAGCCCTGCTGATCATTCATGACAGCCGTGCCGGCAGACACATTCAGCACTGCGCCATCCTCTGTAATTTGGCTAAAAATCCCATCGATTGAGCGTTGAATGTATTTGTTGTACAAGGAGCCAAACGCGAATAACCCCGTTGCAATGCCCGCAGATCCCGATGTTTCATGGTAGGAAGTATCGTCGTTCAAAACCGTATGCCACAGTCCATTCTCGGCTTGCAGACGTACAAGTGTACTTAGTTGATCCCGCATAGACCCTTCGATAATCATAAAGGACGGATGCTGAACGGCGATATGAGGCAAAGCCTTCGCCATCGTCAGAGCTGCCCAGGAGTTGCCGCGTGCCCAAAAAATGGATGACATATGGTTTTGCGCGATATTGTCCCAGCCATGGTAATACAGATTCGTAACCGGGTCCTGCAGGAAATGCTCATGACCGTGGTACTGCTTGAGACCATCCTCCAAGTAATCGGTACGCTCCAGCAGATGTCCCATCCGAACGAGGAAATAACCCGCCATCATCATTGTGTCTACCCAAGCCTGTTCGGGAAATTTGTACGTTTCGGAATTGACGGTATGCTGAAAAATGCCGTCAGCGAAACGAATCGCATCGTTTTTTAAGTATTCTGCCATTTGGATGGCAACGTCTAAATATTTTTGATTGTCGGTTGCTTTATAAAGCGAGATAAGCGCATGTCCAATCGATACGCCGTTGACGGATAGCTTTGGCAGTCCATCTTCAAGCTTCTCATCCACCCATTCCTGAAGCAGCTGAATGTAGCGTTCGTTTCCGGTTGCTTCATACGCTTCGGCCACCCCGTAAAAAGCGACGCCTCCCGGCCAATCCCAGCTAAAGTCCATTCTAAATGTGCGGTCCACGACACGGTCGATCACTTCGCGAATATGATTTTCGTCAAATTTAAGCTGTGGCATTTCCATCTTCCTCTCTCCTGATTCCATTAGTTTCTACTTCAAGCCGCTTGTGCTGATACCTTCAACAATATACTTCTGAAAGGCAAAGAATATGGCAAGTACAGGAATTAAGCTGACAATGGACATCGCAAACATCGCGCCCCAGTTCGAAACGGTATCGCTGTCGAGGAACATCTTAAGTCCCATCGATACCGGGTACAAGCTTGGACGGTTCAGATAGAGAACCGGACCGAGCAAATCCTCCCAGCGCCAGTAAAAGGAGAAAATCGACGCCGTTGCCAGAGCCGGTACGACAAGCGGCAATATAATCCGGAAAAACAAGCGGAATTTTCCGCAGCCGTCGATGGTCGCCGCTTCGTCAAGCTCATTTGGAATCGTCCGAATGAACTGGATGAGCAAAAAGATAAAAAACGGAATGCCGAAATATTGCGGGATGACGATTGGTTTGATGGAATTGAGCCAGTGCAGCTTCGCGAACAAAATATATTGCGGCACAAGCACGACGTCATGCGGCAGCATAAGCGTTACCATCATAATGCCGAACCAAAACGTTTTGCCTGCGAAGTTAAGCCTAGCAAATCCAAAGGCAATAAAAGCCGATGACAATACAGCCCCGATCGTCGACAAAATAACGATTTCGAGCGAGTTCATTATAAAGTTGCCGAACGACTGGCCCGCAATGCCGATCCAGCCGATTTTATAATTTTCCCAAATCCAAGGCTGCGGAATAAGCGAATCCGCCGTTGAGAAGATCAGATTGCTTTGCTTGAACGAGCTCATGAGCAGCCATAACACAGGGTAAACCATCACGAGCGCGAGGGCTGCAACAAAAATATGATAAATCGGCCACTTCAGCTTTTTCAACGTCATGATTAATGGCCACCTTTCGACTCGTAATGTACCCATTTCTTGGAGGTTGCGAACAGGATTCCCGTCAGAATCGCGATGATGATGAGCATAACCCATGCCATTGCCGACGCATAACCCATATCAAAATAAACGAACGCTTGGCGGAACAAGTAGAGGGAATAAAGAAGTGTCCCATCAAGCGGGCCGCCTTCGCCTTTTGAAATAATGTAAGCCGGAACGAAGGTCATAAATGCCCCAATGGTCTGCATGATCGTATTGAATAAGATGATCGGGCTGAGCATCGGCAGTGTAATTTTGAAGAAGCGAATAACAGGTCCTGCCCCATCGACGTTTGATGCTTCATACAATTCTGGCGGAATGTTTTTGAGTCCCGCTAGAAAAATGAGCATCGAGGAACCAAATTGCCAAACCGACAATGTAATGAGCATCCAGAGCGCAGCCGCTGGTTCAGCAAACCATCTCACGCTATCTAAACCGAGTGCATTCAGAAAAATGTTTATGACTCCTTCGTCGCCATACAGATTGCGCCACATAATGGAGACCGCTACGCTGCCGCCAATAATAGAAGGAAGATAATAAACCGTCCGATATAACCCGATTGCTTTCGAAGCTGTATTTAAGATCATAGCGATAAACAGTGCAAAGGCTAATCTAAGCGGAACACCTATAAATACGTACAGAAAGGTTACTTTAAGCGATGCCCAGAATTTCGAATCATCGGTAAACATGCTCTGGTAGTTCTCTAATCCGATAAAGGATGGTGTGGAGAGAAGATCGTAATCCGTAACGGAAAAATATAACGATGCAATGGCCGGAACCAACGTAAATAACAGAAATCCGATAACAAATGGTCCAATAAATGTGTAACCGATTAAGTTGTTTTTAAGTGATAGCGATTTCATCTTATCCAACTCCTATACGAAGTCTAACGTGCCAGCTATGAAAGGGCGATGGCCGATCTTACGATTAGCCATCGCCTCTTCTCAAGTTCGATTACTTGTTTTTCTTAAGGATGGCGGTTGCTTCGTCTCTAAATTTCTTAGCTGCTTCTTCCGGCTTAATTTTGTTGTAGTTCATTTGCTCAGCAAGACTCGTTAAGGATTTGAATACTTCAGCGGAACCGATTGGATCAGCAGGGTCCATTGGCGTGCTGTGCGACTCAGCCCACGCTACGTAATCGTATACTTGAACTTGCGCTTCCGTGGAAACCGCTTTTAACGCTTCTTTCACTTTAGCCGACACCGGGACGCCGCGATCGCCCAAGATAAGTTTGTTAGCTTCGATATCATTGACGAAGAAGTTGATAAATTTAGCTGCTTCTTCTTTTACTTTTGAATTCTCAGAGACGGAGAAGAACATGCTTGGCTTCAGGAACAAACCTTTTTCCATGTTAGGGCCAGCCATTGGAGCGATTGCGAGCGGACGGTTAGCCACCTGCTGCAAGCCAACATATTGGTTCGACCACTGCCATACGCCAATCCCTTGATTAAGTACTAGATGGCTGTCTTCCGCGCCTTTGATTTGAGCAAGCACGTCAGGTGAAGGTACAGCGCCATCAATTACGAGTTTAGCCATCATACCGAAGAAATCAGTGAACATTTGATCATCTTCATAACCAAGGCCAGTGCCTTCAGCGTTAAACAACGTTTTGTCTAAAGTACGGAGGTAGTATCCGAAAAATACTTCAGGGCGCATGCCGTTATCGAAGTATAGGCCAGCTGCTTTGGCTTTAGCTGCCATTGCTACATAATCATCCCAAGTGAAGTTTTCAGGGATGGATTCGATGCCTGCTTTTTTCAGAAGAGCTGGATCATAGTTGAATCCAAGAGCGTTTACGCCAAGGTTCATGCCGTAGAGGCCGTCGCCCAATTTACCGCCGTCAATCGCATTTTGGCTAATGTCGCTTACGTCGATTTGATTGCCAAGGTAAGGAGTCAAGTCAGCAAGCTGCTTTCTGCCCGCATATTGCGAGTAGTTTTGCGTATCGATTTGGATAATGTCAGGAAGCTCGTTTGCTGCTGCTTGCGGAGCAAGCTTTTTCCAATAATCATCATAGTTCGCATATTCCATTTCAATGGTTACGTTAGGGTTTTTAGCTTTGTACATTTCGATAACCTTCATCGTGTAATCATGACGAGGTTGACCGCCCCACCAAGCGATGCGCAGCGTGACCGGCTTCGCTTCCGCAGGCTCTTCTTTCACTGCATTACTCGATTTAGGAGTGTTCGTGGTGTTAGCCGCATTGCCGTTTCCTGAGTTGTTGCCTCCGCAAGCGCTTACGAGAACCAGCGCAAAAGCCATGAGTATAAAAAGCATTTTTTTCGGTGCTTTCATTGTGTTACGCCCCTTCCAGACTCTTTAATGTTGTTTACAAGTTTTATTATAGGTCGTATGCCTTGTTGCCGGAATTCAAAAAACCGCTTTCTTTGTTAAAAAAACAGAGGTCGCCATTATGGCGACCTTTTATATTCCGATGGAGTAAAGCCGGTATGCTTTTTGAACACTTGACTAAAATATTGCGGGTTATCGCCAAAGCCAAACTTCTCGGCCAGCTCAAACACCTTCACATCGCCAGTTCTCTCGATTTCCTCCATCGCCTTGTCCATTCTTAAACGAACGACGTAATTGGAAAATTTCTCGCCAGTCTCCTTTTTGAACAGCTTGCCTAAATAATCGGCATTCATGTACAGAATCTCGCTGGCTACCCAGTTCAGTGATAATGCAGGATTCGAAATATGCTCCTCGATGACCAGAATCATTTTATGAATAATAGACGAGTGCTTCTTGGAATGGGTATGAAAATTGTTCAAGCATATTTTCTCCGCGTTTTCGGTGACGAACTGCTCTGTTGCCCGCAGCGTAGTAAATTGATCGAAGCTGGCGATTTTTTTCAAATAATCATTGATTTCCTCCGGCTTCCCTTGCCTAACTATGGAAATATAGAGCGGGATAACATACGATTTGGACAAATGCATATCCATTCGGCTGTCTGCCAGCAGTCTAAAATAGTTTTGCAACTCTGCGTGAACGAAAGACCAATCACCCGATTTCACATGCATGCTAAGCGGCTCTTCATCATAAAAGAATGGCTTAAGCGCGCTATCGTCTCCGCGTTCAACATCCTTCTGCGTAATGATGCTGCCCTCACCCAAATAAAACTGGTAGTTTAAGCATTCAAGCGTATCCCGGTACATTTTGCGGGCATGTATAATGGCTCCGGCATCGCTAACGGCAACCGTCGCATCCATCTTATAATAGGTCGAGAACGTTTTTTTAATCTCATTCAGCCATACAAATAATTGATCTGCTTCGGCAACCGCTTCAATCAACAGCAGCACATGTTTCCCGATCGTCGTGCTGAGAAGCACATTCGAGCTGCCGATTACGTCCTGCGCAATATTTTTGACTGCAAACATATGCTCAAATTCGAAATTCCCTTCGATTTGGAACAAAAGCAGCTGTACCTTATCATTCTCAATCGTTAGATGAAATAAATTTCCATAGTCATCCCAATCGCGCTGCCCATAAGTTTTATTCGTAACGAGCTCCTTCAAAAACTGCTCCTTCGCGTGAGGAAGCACCTTGGACAATTCCTTCTGGATATTCAGCATGAAGTTTTCCTTTGATTGCTCTTTCTCCAGCTCCGCTATGACTTCCGTTAATGCGTCCGTAATCGTATTCTCATTACAGGGCTTGAGCAAATAGTGCTTGACGCCATATTGCATAGCCGAGCGTGCATAATCAAATTCACTGAACCCAGACAATAAAATGAAGACGATGTGCGGATATCTCTCGTACACTTTCTCGACTAGCTGCAGCCCGTTCATGCCAGGCATTTTAATATCGGAAATGACAATGTCGGGCAGATTCGCTTCGATAAAAGCCATCGCCTCCAGCCCGTTGCGGGCAGTGCCGGCAAGCTCCGTATGAAATGCATTCCAATCCACCGTGCGCGATATGCCTTCTACGATAATTCGCTCGTCATCGACAAGCAGCACCTTATACATGGATATCCCTCATTTCGTAAGGAAGCATCAGCGTAACTCTCGTGCCACCGTTTGGTTCGCTATCAACAGAAAGCCCATAGGCTTCGCCGTATAAAAGCTTAATGCGGTCCTCGATATTTTTCAAGCCTAAGCCTGAGCCTTTTGTTTTCACTTGACCGCTAAGCAGCTGTGCAACAAATGACTCCTCCATGCCAGGACCGTTATCCTCGACCGAGATGTACAACAGCTTGTCCTCTACATAAGCATGAATGCTAATTTTGCACGTATCAATCATTTGCTCGAGCCCATAATTGATCGCATTCTCGACAAGCGGCTGCAGCGAAAGCTTCGGAATGCTGCAATAGAGCAGCTTCTCAGGCACGTCCACATGGAAATCCAGCCGTTCCTCGAATCGATATTTTTGGATCGTCACATAATGATTGATAATATCAAGCTCCTTGCTCAGCGGAATGAGCGGCTCCTTGAGATTGATGGAGGTTCTGAGCAGCGAGCCCAATGCTTCGACCATTTGCGAAATATGCGTCTGGTTGTTCAGCTTGGCCGACCAGTTGATCGACTCCAGCGTATTGTACAAAAAATGAGGGTTGATCTGCGCCTGAAGCGCCTTGAACTCCGTATCGCGAATCGTCAGCTGCTTCACGTAGTTCTCATGGATAAGCTCATTGATGCGCTCCACCATGATGCGAAAATTCCGATGCAATTGTCCGGCTTCATCCATCGCAAGCGGCCGCTCGTTCGGCTCTTCCGTATATTCGAAATTGCCGAGCTGCACCTTTTTCATTTTTGCATTCAACCGTTCAATCGGCTCCGTAATTCCTTTCGCGAAACTGACGGCTATAAAGAGAATGACGATGAACAATATCGCAAAAATGAGTATAATCGTATTCTTCACCTTCGCAACGCGTTCAAAAATATCATCAAAAGGAATGAGCGTATAGTAGGTCCAATCGGTATACGTTGATGCAATATACGTTACGAAGTATTGCTTGCCCTCAGAACGGATGACCTTATAACCTTCCTTGCCGGTTAACTCAGATAACTTATCGATCGGAAAAGCGGAGGCTTCCGGGTATACCGCTTCGTTATTTTTCATGATGATGAGCTGTGCGTCATTGCTGTTCATCCCCTTGGCAAGGTCGCGAAACAGCTTGTTCATATCGATGCGCAGCGCTAAAGTGCCAATATAATCTAGTTTCAGCTGCTGAAAGGATCTCACCTCACGCGCTGCAATTAAGGACTTATCGTTGCTGTAAGGCGCAATCCACGTGTTACCGCCCTTGTTCACCGCCGTTAATTTCTTATAAACGTCCAGACGGTCCTGATATACGGTTACCGAATTGGCGCCAACCGCATACTCATTGTCGTTCACGTCATACAGCTGGGCGGAGAGCACATATTTATCAAGCGCGCCGATGTTAACCATTCGTTCCTTCACCGTCAGTTGGACGACATAATTATCGTAATCAGACAAGCCGCTCTTGATCGATCTCAAATAGTTTTGAATGGTCGAATCCGTCGCGAGCATGAACGTCAGCTTCTCCATTTTCTTTAATTCGTTCTCGATGCTGATGGATGATAGGCTGAGCGCCTTAGAAGACTGTTTATAGATCTCCTGATCATAAAAATCAAAAGCATATTGCTGAATCACAATAGCAAGCACGGCAACGACAAGCATGATGACTGAGATCAGCACAAACATCTTGTGCTTGATCCGCAAATTCGTATAAAGCGCTTTCAAATTAGGCACTAAAAAAAGCCTCCTACCCACGATAAGATGGTTTCAGCTATTGTTGGCAAGCCCTTAAACTTCTGTTTGCACAAAAGAACGCCCTGCCTCGCGGCGAGGGCGGTTTGTGTTATTTTTTGATCAAATATAAAGTAATCTCTTCTCTATTATGAAACAATTGCTTCGCTTTTTGCAGCGAAAACTCCGTAGAAAGTCTGGAAATGACATCTCTAATCGTCTGAAGCGGTTTACGGTGCATGAGCTTAACCGTGATGATCGCTGCAGCGCCCTTCGCAAGGGCAGGCTCCAGATCAAGCACCAGCTTGCACATCAGCATCGGGCTCCAGCTCATATCGCAAACTAGCAAATCGAATGAGCTCGCATTAAATTTAACCTCCGAAGCGTTTCGTTTCAAATAGGTTAAAGTCGGATAAGCCATAAGCGATGGATGAAGCTCAGCAGGATCAACTGCGGTGACCCGCAAGCCGCGCTCCAGCAAAAGTGAAGTCCAGCCGCCCGGCGCAGCGCCTACATCAAGCGCATTCTGGTAGCCGGCGTAGTTGAGCCCAAATTCACGTTCTGCTTCAAGCAGCTTGAATTTGGCGCGGGATACTTGTCCTTCTTCTCTCTGGAAGCGTACCGCCCCGCCCGGCCAATCCGACAGCATGTCCGATGGCGCGCCAAAGCCGATATAAAGCTGATTGACTGCGGCATAGATCGCAATAATGACCTCTGGCTGCTGAACAACCGTCTCGGCACCGATCTCATCCAGTACCGCATCAAGCACCGCTTTCGTATCGGCAGCGGAATAAACAAACTCCGATTTTGAAGCGCGTCTAATGTGTACGGCAACTCGTTTATTTTCAAAGGTCAGCACGGCATTGCGCACCATATCCGACAATTGCTCTAAATCATTGGCATTACCGGTAATTTCGATCGTCCGGTCCACCGGCTGCACATGCCGCAAAAAGATCGGCTCCTGCTGCAAAATCGCCAGCAGCGTCTCTTCCCGAGACTGCGGACTCGTCATCAGGAACACTTCTCCTGCCGCAAGCTGCGTAAAGGCTACACCCTCGATCAATCTGCGAAGCTCTTCCATCGCATAAGGTGCATAAGTTTGATTGGCTGTTCCGATCCATTGACTCACGTAGCATAAACCTCTTTCATATGTGAATTACCCTGGGGAAGGTCCCTTGGAGGAACCTTTTTACCCCCTGCCCCTTAAAGGGATTTTAAACCCCAAGCCCCTAAAGGGAGTTAATACCCCGAGCACTAAAGGGAGTTAGTACCCCGAGCCCTAAAGGGAGTTTAAAAACCAAACCTGTAAAGGTTATTCCAAACCCAACCCTAAAGGGCTTACAACCAAACTTAAAAGCTTTTCGATCCCTCCCAAACCCTCCCTTCCAAGGGAGGGCCCCAAGGACTGCGTCCTCTGGACACCTGCAATTGGACTAACGTCGGAGCTAAAGAGGTGCTCGCGAGATACGTCGACGGAAGGATCGCTTTCGTCCCTATCAGGACACGCTTGCAGGGTGTGCGCACGTGTTGCCTAAACGGCATAACACCTGAGTAACGTTGGATGATCTGAGACGCTTATAAGTTAGGTTGCGATAGGATCGCTTTCGTCCCTTTGGGACACGCTTACATTGGATGCGCTAGTGCGCATGGATTCCTTTGGTACTTACTTAACTTTTTTATTAAGCAATGAATGAGAGCATTACTTGTATTATAACCGAATTCGTCACATTTCGTGAAACTAAAACTGTAAACATAGTTTTACGAACTACGGTTAGCACCACGAAATGAGATTATTCGTTTTAAATCACATACCAGAAAGCGTGTCCTGAAAGGACGAAAGCGGTCCAACTTCCAAAATAGGCTTGTCCGCACTGTATCACCAACGTTTAACGGTTTAAGAGGTAACCCAAGTGCACCACATTGCAAGCGTGTCCCAATGGGACGAAAGCGTTCGATGCTCTCCCCCAACTCGCGAGCGCCTGACTGGCTTACACGTTAGTCCAGTTGCGGGTGTCCAGAGGGTGCAACCCTTGGGGCCCTCCCTTGGAAGGGAGGGTTTGGGTGGGTTCGAAAAGCCTTTAAAGGTTTGGTTTTAAGCCCTTAAGGGGTTGGGTTTTAAGCCCTTAAGGAGTTGGGTGTTAAACCCTCGAGGGTCTGGGTGAAAAATTACCGACCAGCTATTTTATTTAATAGCGCGTCCGTCATGGGACCATTGTGCAGCTTGGTCTCTGCTGGCGCGTTTGTTGATAACATATGGTACATTTGCATGCGTCCAGCCGCGCTTGAGGTGTGCAAGAAGATTTGCTCGGGGTAGCGACCTGTCTCTACGATATGGCGCACTACTTCGTAGCCTGTAGGCTGGGCCCATCCTAGATCGTAATCTAGTGATAGAATACCGATCGTCTCAAGGTCTAGCAGCTGCTTGCATTCTTCCGCATTGCTTGCCAGCACGAAGCCTTTTGGACATGTACGGTAATCATCTAAATACACATGAATCATGAATGAGTCCCCCGTTCAGCGTCAGATTCAAAGCTTCTTTATTCACTGATCCTTTTGGCAGTCTGAACAAACGAATGCTTTTCGGCCAGATACTTCAATTTTCTCGATCACACCGCCGCAGCGCGGACAGTTTTGACCCTCGCGTTCGTAGACTGAAAAATGGCTGCTATGACCGCCAGTCAAGCTGTCTCCCTCGGCAAAAGGCTGCTCTCCCGCTCCGCCCTGTGAAATCGCTTCCTTTAATACATTATGCATCATTTCGTATAGGCGTTCCCAAGTTTCGCGTTCGAACATCGGTATTTTTGCATCGGGACGCAGCGCCGCAGCATAGCATATTTCGTCTGAATAAACCGCGCCAATGCCTGAAATGACATTTTGGTCCATTAATGACGTTTTGATCGAACCGCGTTTTTTGGCAAAACGAGAGATGAATCGGTCGATCGTCAGTCTTTTGTCCAAAGCATCAGGCCCGAACCGTCCCAGCTTCTCCTCAACTTCCTTAACCGTCAATAGCTGCAGAGCATCCGCGCGCAGTCCAACGAAGTATAAAGAGACTGTGCCAAAATGCAGCTTCACCTGGGCAGCGCGTGCCGGCCCATCCGTCTCACTGCCTTTATACAAATAAGCCCCCTGCCCCAATTGAAGCAATAGGCGCTTGCCATTGTCCAAATGAAACAACAAAAACATTCCGCGTCTTTCAACAAACCAAATCACTTTGCCTGCGACATCTCGCTCAATTTGCTCTTCGCTAGCTTGGAAAGCTCTTACATTCGATATCTCGATACCGGTAATTTGAGCTCCCGCGAATTGCTCCGCTAATAACGCTCTATAAATGTCCAGTTCCGGCAGTTCCTGCATGAAGCTCGCTTCCTTCCTATGTTCTTCGCTTGCTTTGTCTTATATCTCTCTATGGTCAGAAATATACAAACGAAGGTTCTCTAAGTCATTGCAAATAATCGATGGCTTACAACCGGCTTGCTCTGAATAATAATCCAAATTTTCAGCCGTTGTGAGTCCCGTTAATACCAATATCGTGCCACAGCCTGCTGCCTCGCCAAATGCGATATCCGTAGCCATGTTGTCGCCAACTACCCATGTTTCATCAGCCTTTAATCCAATCTCTCGTAACGAATATCCCATAAGAATAGATGAGGGCTTGCCAATTAGAATGGGCTCCTTGCCACCGGCTGCCCTAAGCATGGCGCCTATGGAGCCTGCACCCGGAATGAGGCCATCGCTAGATGGCAGCAGCAAATCAGGATTCGTCAAAATGAAAGTGGCCCCGCCATGTATATAACGTACCGCCTTCGTTAACCGCTCATAAGTAAAGGAACGGTCAATCCCTTGGAGTACAAAATCCGGCTGCTCCTCCGTCAGCAATAAGCCTGCTTCTTGAACAGCCTTTCTAAGACCCGCTTCTCCGACTACAAAAACGGATGCCCCCGGCTTCAAACGTGAAATATGCTCAGCAGCCGCTTGTGCAGAGGTACATACTTCATCTGCCGCAGCAGGAATTCCCATTTTCAATAGTCTCTCGGCTACGTCTTCAGGCGTTGCCGATGAATTATTGGTTACAAACCGAAACGGAAGCTTTGTTTCCCTTAAATAAGTGATCAACGTGTCTGCACCATCAATGCGGTGGGTGCCGTGATAAAGCGTGCCGTCAAGGTCAATTAGCAATCCGCGCATTGCCGGTTGTTTTACTGTCATTGCGTAAGTCCTCTCAGGGCGCGAACGGCAGCTGTTGGAATCTGGTTGCTAAACTTACGTTCTCCATAATAAGATAAGCCATACCATTAACCAGCAGCCGCCTTTATTACGCCTCTTTCCTATATTAAGGTTACCCGTTTATTTCAATTGTTTTTCTGCCTTACGGCGAAGCCGCGTAATTCGATTGCGAAGCGCTTCAAGCTCCGCTCTTTTTTTGGTATCTCGGCGTATGAGCATCGATTGATTTAATGCGTGCTCGAACGCTAGGTTCGCGTGCCCGAGTGCTGATTCATAATCTTTGAGCTTATGCTCGTAATACATAGCAAGCTCGATGCTGGCTTCATGGGCTGCCGCACCAAAATGAGTCGAGGAATGAATAATAGCCTTCTGCCACAATAACACAGCACGAACCCAATTTCCAGCCTTCTTGTCGCGCTCAGCGAGCATGATAAGCGTAGATGGATTCGGCTGATCCTTTTTCATCGCTAGTTCAAACAACAGGTGAGGCAGCTCGGTTTTGCCCATGCGTTCCAGCCAAAGTCCCGTACGGACCATTTCCTCCGTTTCATCGGGCAAAGGGATATATTGTTCGATATTGCCGTTCAGCAGATGGCCAAACCGGATCGATAGGGCAGCAAGCGAGAGCATATCGATTTCATTATGGCGAAATACACCTTCAAGCGGAGCGGGATTGCCGTCCGACAAAAACTGAAAATACAGCTGTGGCGCAAGCGAGCCTGGCACATCGTCCTCGCGGTGGATGCCCAGCCTCTCCTCTTCGACATGGCTTAATTTGCAGGAGACAAGCGTATTTTTCCATAAAGACCTAGAAGGATGCAAAAAATCGAGATGTCTCGGCTCCCACATGCCGCGGCTAAGTCCATGCATAATAAAACGATTTTGGACGAGCGGCCAGTCGAAGGTTTTGCCGTTGTAGGTTGCAAGAAAAGTGAAATGCTGCAGCTTTTCCGCCAAATAGATCAGCATCGCCCTCTCTTCTGCCGGATGTCTGATCAACGTTTGCTCGATGACAAATTGACCTTTCGACATATAACCTATGCCGACCATGAACGGAATGTTACCCGCTCCTACGCCAAGGCCTGTCGTTTCCAAATCAAGATACAGAATTTGCTCACCCGACGTTTCACGCAGCGGATGGAACGAAGACAATCCCGGCGCCGCCTCAATCAGCTCTTCGATCGCATGATGACCGTGGCGATGGTTGATTGGATAAACGATTTTCCGAAGCAGAAAGCTGCCCGTTTCGTTCGTCAACAGCTTTACGTCGAATGTCTCCCACACGGGTGACAGCTGCTCTTCTTCCTCCCCAAGAGAAACCTCGTTATAATCCTCGCTCACAGCGGGCGTTGCTTCACTCTGCTTGTCCTTCTCCGTGCTTTCTCCGCGCAGCCGATTCATACGCTCTCTCATGCTGCTCATCGTTTAACCCCCGCTTCTGTCTTAAGCTCCAGCGCTGCTGCTATTGCCGTTTTCGATATTTTCACATATGCAAAACATACTTCAATTATAAGCTCTAAATCGCACACGAATTAAAACTGATCCAAAAGCTGAATACTTCTGTGCTTCCCATTGATTCCTTCTATCTCCGAGCCTATGCATGCCGGGCATCCATCCTTGCAAGAACACTTTTGTATTAGATTTTTTGCTGCGTTTTTGATTTCGTCGAATCGTTTGTAAACATCCTCAGCGAGTCCAATTCCTCCTGGATAATGGTCATAGAGAAAGACGGTCGGCAGTCCGGTATGCGCCGCTTTAATTTGGGATACGACATGCATGTCGTTTCGATCGCACATGACCATTACAGGCGCAATATGCCGCATGACGTTCGCGATGCCAAGCAGCAGCTGTTCCAACGTTTTCTCCCCAATTTCAGGGTCCACTTGTTTTAATTCCATCCAGGCAGCACTGGTATGTAATTCTTCTTCGGGAAGATGGATAGGGCCAGAGCCGATATTTTCTCCGCTGGTCAATTTGATTTTTTTGAAAATAGTTGGGATAGCGTTTATCGCGACGTCTCCAAAATTTAACGATGTATGGCTTCTTTCCGTTACCTTATCTATCTGCAAAACCTTTAAGTTTACGGCTAGGTTGGCATCCGTGTAATATTCAACATCCACTTCCCGCACATAAGCCTTCTTATGCTCCCAGTCCAGCTTTTCAACTTGGAATTGAACGCCTTCATGCAAGTAGATCGCTTCGTCGTGCAAAAGAGTCATCGCGCTGAATCGGTCCATTTCGCCAATGATTTTAACGTCAGCTGTATTTGATTGATCGATAATGACCACGTTTTCTTGTGATGCGGAACGCAAGCTAATGTTGCTCGCCGGGAAGGACTGATTGGCCCAATAAAACGTTTCTCCGTTCCGGTGCAAGATTCGTTCTTCCACTAAATATTCCATGATTTCAACGACATCCACAGGTCCGAACTGCTCCGTAGCTTTGAATGGAAGCTCATACGCCGCGCAGCGGAGATGGTCCACTAGAATAAGCAGGTTCTCCGGATTGATACGAGCTGCTTCCGGGTTGCGGTCAAAAAAGTAGTCGGGATTTTGCACGATATGCTGGTCAATGGGTGTCGAGCTGGCTACCATCAAAATAAGCGCCTCGCCGTGTCTGCGTCCCGCTCTGCCTGCTTGCTGCCAGGTGCTGGCTACGCTGCCAGGATAACCGGTCATGACGCATACCTGCAGCTGCCCTATATCTACGCCAAGCTCAAGCGCATTCGTACTGACTACGCCAAGAATATCGCCGGCCCGCAGCCCCTTTTCAATCTCGCGCCGCTGATTCGGTAAATAACCGCCCCGGTAGCCCCGTATTGATTTGGCGCCGATCTGATTTTTAACAAGCTCTTGAATGTGGCTGAGAATAAGCTCTACGCGCACGCGGCTTCTTGCGAAAATGATCGTTTGGATTTTATTTTTCAGAAACTCGGTAGCCAGATGGTTTACCTCGACTGTTGCGCTCTTTCTAATATTGAGAGGCTGGTTCACGATTGGCGGATTGTAGAAAACAAAATGTTTTCTCCCTCTAGGCGCCCCATTATCATCAATAAGCCGCATAGGCTCACCAGTTAACTGCTCAGCTAACTCCTTCGGATTGGCAATCGTTGCAGACGTACATATAAATGTAGGGTTGCTCCCGTAAAAAAGGCATATCCGTTTCAATCTCCGCAGGACGTTGGCAACATGGCTGCCAAATACGCCCCGATACGTGTGAAGCTCGTCAATGACGATATATTTTAAATTTTCAAATAGGCTTACCCATTTCGTATGGTGCGGTAAAATGCCCGAATGCAGCATGTCCGGATTCGTGATGACAATATGACCGGCTTTCCTTACTTTCTGGCGTATCGCAGGCGACGTGTCCCCGTCATACGTAAAGCTTTTGATATCAATGCCCATCTCATCTACGATTTCGGTTAATTCGCTTTTTTGGTCCTGCGACAATGCTTTAGTTGGAAAAAGATATAACGCTCTGCTCGTATCGTCTGCCGCAATCGCCTGCAGCACCGGCAGGTTGTAGCACATCGTTTTTCCGGATGCCGTTGGCGTAACCGCTACAATGTTTTCACCCTTCTCAACAGCCATGTAAGCGGAATACTGGTGAGAATAGAGCTGCTCTATGCCGCGCCTTGCAAGCGCATCGGCTATTCTGGAATCTACTGTGTTTGGTATAGGTTTATATTTGGCATCCTGCGGTTCGATTTCATGCCAATTCACGATATTTTCATTGCCCCGCAGATCCTGAATTAATTCTGCTAGCGTCTTCTTTTTGAACATGGCGTACTCACCTCTTTATACCTACATTTTAGCGAATATTTGTTCGATTGACTAGATAGGGAGAATCGCTGGAAAACACTTGCTATGATAAACCCATTTTGTGGGCATCATTAGTGATCCCCTCAAATTGACAGTGTCGTTTGGAACCGTTATAGTTATGTAAAATTATATTTAGATAGTTACCTAAATCTCTAACCCATATATAGGTTAAACTGGGAAGGAAGACGTTAATGTCCATCAATCTTGCTTTCAAAGCACTGTCTGACCCGACAAGGCGTATCATATTGGAGTTATTGCGCGAGCGGGATTTGACTGCCGGGGAGATCGCGGATCATTTCCAAATGTCAAAACCTAGCATTTCCCATCATCTTAGCTTGCTCAAACAGGCTGAGCTCGTATCGGATGAGCGTAAAGGCCAGCATATTTATTATTCCCTCAACTCTACCGTTTTCCAAGATTTATTAAAATGGTTCGTCTCCTTTCAGCAATCAGATACGGGGGGAATGAAGAGGAATGAAATCTAGCATCTTATCTTGGATCATCGTTGCCATCGCCCTAACCGGAAGCATCGTTACGTATCCTGACATGCCGGAGCAAATGGCCATCCACTGGAATGTCAGCAATGAAGTCAACGGATTTGCACACAAAGCATTTGCACTCTTACTGCTTCCTGCATTAATGGTTATCTTAATCGTCGTCCTTCCCAGAAAACAAAACTATATTAAACATAAATCGAGCATTTTGATCGTGCAAAATGTAACGCTACTCTGCCTGTTAGTGCTGCACAGCGTAACGATAGCGTTTGGCTACGGCGTAGACTTCAACATTGCAATGGTTATACTGCCTATGGTTGGTGTTATCTTGACGCTAACGGGATGGCATATGCCGCAATTTCAGCCCAACAGCTTTATCGGAATAAAAACGAATTACACGCTTGCAAACGAAAGCAATTGGAAAAAAACGCATAAGTCCGCAGCCAAATATTATGTATTGGGCGGCTTGCTGATGATTGCTGCTGCGTTCGTTCCTCCCCTTCTTCAGACGATCCTCTTCTTCGGAATTATCGTCACGATTGTGCTCGCATCCGTTTACTTGTCGTTTCATTTTGGCAAGGATAACAAGTGAATTTTGAACTGCTATCACATATACGCCAAACAAGCCTTAGAAGAGATTCTAAGGCTTGTTTTTGTTTTATTATTTTCAAAAATAGTCTAACGGCTCCTATTCGCTTAGAACGCCTCGAGCAATTTCGATTTGAAGCAAATCCGTTGCCGCTATTGCATTTGGAAAATACGCCGCTGCCTCCGCCTCTAATTGGCTAAGATCCTCGTTGCTGTACCGCCCGCTAAAATGAGTCATGACGAGCTGCTTCGCTCCTGCTTTTGCAGCTGTTGCCGCTGCCTCTGCCGTTGTACAATGCCCGAATTCATGCGCTTTCTCTTCCAATCCTGCTGCAAACGTAGCTTCATGTACCAGCAAATCAGCGCCGATTGCCAGCTTCAAAGCGTTATCGCACGGCTTCGTGTCTCCAAGTATGGTTATCACTCTGCCCATATGGGAAGGTCCCGTTACGTCCTCAGGCTTTACGATTGCGCCGCTGGGCGATGTAACGGGCTGCCCTTGCTTTAACTTCCCGTAAAGCGGGCCTGCTTCCAGTCCAAGCTCCTTCAGCTTATGTACAAGCAGCTTGCCCGGCTGCTCACGCTCCGTAACACGGTAACCAAAGCTAATGACGCGATGCTCGAGCAATCCCACCTCAACCTGGAAACGATCATCCTCATAAATAAAGCCTTCATCGCCTGACAACTCATGAATAACCAGTTCATAGTCCAACTGGGTAGCGCTTATTGAAAATATCGTATCAATAAAACTTTTGATCCCAATAGGACCGTAAAGCTGGACAGGCGACACTCCCCCATCGAACGAGCGGCTGCTGAGCAAGCCTGGCAATCCGTAAATATGATCGCCATGCAAATGGGTGATAAATACAGCCTCCATCTTATTTAGCTTAAGCGGGGTTCGCATAAGTTGGTGCTGCGTCGCTTCGCCGGCATCAAACAACCACCAGCTGCAGCGCGGCTCAGGATGCTGAAGCGCAGCAGCCGTTACATTTCGATATTTGGAAGGCCTGCCTGCACCCGTTCCCAAAAACCACATATTCATATCCTCGACCACCTCACGATTCGCAGCAGCTTTTTTTTGCGCGCTGAATGGAAACGAAGAGCCCTCTCCAGCTCGTTTGACCGAACGCTAAAGGGCTCTTTCATCATTATAAACTATAGTTTCTCTACGTTAAAATATTGCGCTTCCGGATGGGCAAATACCATCGCAGATACGGAAGCCTCCGGCTCCATCATGCAGCCTTCCGTCAATTCAACGCCAATATCCTGCGGTCTCATCAAATCGAACAACGGCTCTTGATCCTCCAGATTCGGACAAGCCGGGTAACCGAAGGATACGCGAATACCTTGGTACCGGGCGCCGTGACGCTGCTTCATCGTCATTTCCGCCGGATCTGGATAGCCGCAAATGTCACGCATAATATGGTGGGCGCGCTCCGCCATCCCTTCCGCTACTTCTAGCGCTACCGATTGCAGCGCATGCGACCGCAAATAATCGCCGTTATCCTTCCATTCGTTCGCTAGCTCACGAATGCCGTGGCCAGCCGTTACGACTAGGAAACCGACATAATCCATCACGCCGCTGTCCACTGATTTCAAGAAATCGGCTAGGCAGAGGTAAGGCTCAACCTGCTGGCGCGGGAAGGTGAACCGTTTGATCTCCTGCAAAGGATCTACCGGGTTGTAAATAATAACGTCGTTGCCCGATGACTGTGCCGGGAAGAAGCGATACATCCCGTGCGTTTTCACGATGCCTTCAGAAGTTCCCTTTTGCAAAATATCATCGACTGTCGCTTTCAGCTGCAGCGCTTTTTCATTGCCTTCTTTGAGCAAATTATCGACATTGCCCTTAAGCCCAAGGTGATGGCCAAGCAGCATCTGCATATTCACATATGGAATGACATGCGGAAGCGGCACATCACGCAGCACGTGACGGTCCAGATCCGGTGGCGTGAATACAGGCGCATCCGGAGAAATTTTGGAACGGACGGCCCGCGTTAATTGCGGCAACGGTTTCTTTTCTTCCTCATCGGCACCGCCGGAAGCTTTGTACGCGGCCATCTCATCTTCAAGCCTTGAGCGATGCTCAGGGTCCATCAGCTTGTTCGCAATATCGAGGCCGTCCATTGCATCCTTCGCATAAAGGACAAGGCCGTCATATTCAGGTCCGATTCTTGTTTTCGTAAACTTCCGCGTCAGCGCAGCGCCGCCGACAAGGATAGGCGCATCAATGCCTGCTGTACGCAAATCCTGTGCGGTAATAACCATTTGCTGAGCAGATTTGACGAGCAAGCCCGACAATCCGATCGCGTCGACTTTCTCGTTGCGATAAGCCTCAATGAGCTGCTCAGGCGGTACTTTTATGCCTAGATTTATAATTTTGTAACCGTTATTCGATAAAATAATTTCAACTAAGTTTTTGCCGATATCATGGACATCGCCCTTTACCGTTGCCAAAATAATTTTACCTTTGACGGACGATTCGTTTTTCTCCATGAAGCTCTCAAGGTAGTTAACGGATGCTTTCATCACCTCAGCGCTTTGCAGCACCTCTGCTACGATTAGCTCATTGCCGTTGAATAAACGGCCAACCTCTTCCATTCCGCGCATAAGCGGTCCGTTGATGACGTCCATCGCGGAGTACTTCTTGAGCGCTTCGTCAAGGTCAGGAATAAGCCCTTCCTTTGTACCTTCTACAACGTATGAGCCAAGACGCTCCTCCAGCGTAAGATTTGAGATTTTTTCCTTCTTCTCAACCTTCTTGTCACGGAAAGCAGCAACAAAGGCAGCCAGCGTCTCGTCTGTCGTGTTGTAAATGAGATCCTCTGCCAAGCGGCGCTCCTCATCGGGAATCGAAGCATAACGCTCCAGCTTCTCCGTGTTCACGATCGCATAGTCAAGACCCGCTTTCGTTGCATGATACAAGTACACGGAGTTAAGAACCTCACGTCCAGCATCCGGCAAACCGAAGGAAATGTTGCTGAGCCCTAGAATCGTTTTGGCGAGCGGGAACTTCTCCTTGATCATCCGAATCCCTTCAAGCGTCTCAACGGCAGAACCGATGTATTGCGGATCGCCAGAGCCGACAGGGAACATATTCGGGTCAAAAATAATATCCTCTGGATTCATCTTATATTTCTGTGTCAGCAGGTTATAGGATCGCTCCGCAACCTCCATCTTCGCTTCGCGCGTCACGGCTTGGCCGCGCTCGTCGATAAGGATCATAACGACTGCGGCGCCATACCGGTGGATCAACGGCAAAATTTGCTCGAACTTCGATTCTCCGTCCTCAAGGTTAATGGAGTTTATGATCGCTTTGCCTTGGGAATATTTTAACCCGAGCTCAATAATATGATCATAAGTGGAATCGAGCATGAGCGGCGCTTTGATCTTCTTCACGACCTGAGGCAAAAATTGATGGACTGCATAAGCCTCATCGATATCGGTATCCTGCAAGTTAATATCAATCACATGCGCGCCGCCTTTTACCTGCGCTCTTGCGATTTCAGAAGCTTCATCAAACTTCTCTTCCTTGAGAAGACGTTTGAATTTGCGCGAACCGGATATATTGGTTCGTTCCCCGATCATGATCGGGCGATTTTCCGGCTCGATAAATACAGTCTCTATGCCGGATACGGCATTTGGATGAGACCCCATCTTCGTCCTCGGCTCATAAGCAGCCATCGTCTCCGCCATAACCCTTATATGCTCAGGTGTCGTTCCGCAGCAGCCGCCGGCAATATTCAACCAGCCCTGCTCAGCGAATGCCGACATTTTTTTGGCAAGCGATTCCGGAGATTCATGATAATGTCCGTTCTCATCCGGCAAGCCGGCATTCGGATAACAGCTGATCGCAGCGTTTGCGATTTCACTTAGCGTCCGAAGGTGATCACGCATAAACTCCGGGCCCGTTGCGCAGTTCAGTCCAATCGAGATAGGCTTCAAATGCTCTAGCGAAATGTAAAACGATTCGATCGTTTGTCCGGCAAGCGTCGTTCCCATCGGCTCAATCGTCCCGGAGATCATGATCGGAAGCTCTTTGCCGAGCTTGTCGAACGCATTGCGAATGCCGATGCTCCCTGCCTTTACATTAAGCGTATCCTGGGAGGTTTCGAGCAAGAGCGCATCTACGTCTGCTTCAATCAAAGCAAGCGCTTGCTCATAATAGCTCTCAACAAGCTCATCAAACGTTACGCCGCCCGTTACCGACAGCGTTTTCGTTGTAGGCCCAAGTGCGCCGGCTACATAACGAGGCTTGTCAGGCGTGCTGTATTTGTCACAGGCATCACGTGCTAGTTTGGCGGCAGCCAAATTGATTTCTCTCGCTTTTTCGGGAATATCGTAATCCGCCAAAACAACGCTTGTCGCGCCAAACGTATTCGTTTCCAAAATATCCGCGCCTGCTTCTAAATATTGCTCGTGAATCGATTGTATAACATCAGGACGAGTCAGAACGAGCATTTCATTACAGCCATCCAGCTCTGCTCCGCCAAAATCATCCTCATTTAAATTCGCTTGCTGAATCATTGTACCCATCGCGCCGTCCAAAATGAGTATGCGCTCCTGAAGCATTTGTTGTATGGTCGGTTTCGACAATTTACTACACCCTTCCCAAAATCATTAACCCATAGTTTATCAGAATACCTTTTATGTGAAAAGGTAAATCCATCGACAATCGATTTAAATTGATTTATAATAATTATATCATTTTATTTCTATAGGAAAAGAGGGAATGTTCATGGCTGAAATTAGAATTCGCAATACAGAGGAACGGATTCAAGGTGAAGAGGCTGTCCGTGCATTTCTAGAAAACCAAGAGGTGCTTTACGAGCATTGGAACCCAGCTAAGCTGGAAGAAGGCTTACAACAAAAATTTGTTCTCTCCGATGAAGAGAAGCAGCAAATATTAGCGACTTATGACGACGAAATCCAGGACTTGGCTGCTCGTCGCGGCTATAAAACATGGGATATCATCGCATTGTCCGATGCTACGCCTAACCTTGATGAGCTTCTAAAAAAATTCGAAAACGTTCATACCCATACGGAAGATGAAGTTCGTGCAATTACTGCTGGACGCGGCATCTTCATTATCAAAGGTACGGATGATGTTGGTTATTTTGACGTTGAACTCGAAGCTGGCGACGTGATTTCCGTACCGGAATACAAGCCGCATTTCTTCACGCTAATGGACAACCGTCAAATCGTAGCTGTTCGCCTATTCATCGAAACAGAAGGCTGGATTGCTCATCCATTTGCTGACGAGAAGTTCGCAGGAAGCAAAGCGTAAAACTTATTTTAACATAATGCAAGCCCCTCGTTAGCAGCTAAAGCTGCATACGAGGGGCTTTTTGTTGCTATTATTTAAGAGCCTAGCAGCTGCAGCAGCTCTTCTAAATGCTTAATTTCATGGGTAGGAACGATTTCGTCCGTGCGTACAGCGCCGTGGCGATTGATCCAAACCGAGGTCATGCCTATCGTATTCGCACCGAGAATATCCGTCGTGAGTTTATCGCCCACCATTATGCCGTGATCCTCTTCGACGCCGAGACGCTCAAGCGCGTGCTTAAAGATAGAAGCGGCTGGTTTGCCCTGACCGAATTCACCCGAAATTATAATATGATCGAAATAAGGAATCAGTTCCGGTACGCCAGCAAGCTTTTCCCGCTGCAAATCAGGAGATCCGTTCGTCAGCAAAAGCAGCTTGTACTTTCCTTTGAGTGCGTCTAGAACACGGAACGTTTCTTCATATACGATAGGACGTGCGCGACGTTCAGCAGGAAATTGCTCGGCAAGCCTCGCGCCTAGCTCTTCATCATCTACGCCAAGTGCTTTCAGGCCTTGTGTCCAAGCCGCTTTACGATAGCCGGGAGCGAGGCTCTCAAGCTTACGGAATTCCTCTTGCTCGCCTTCGCGAAAAGGCGCCCAAAGTCCTTCAAACGGGTTGATTCCGATCATCTTCGTAAAAGGAAATGTTTCATACGATTCATAAAGGGCTCTCGCTTCACGGCGAACCGATTCCTCGAGCTCTGCAGGATCTACGCCTGTCGCATCCGCTGCCGCTTGGCATGTAGCTTCAAACGCTTCCTTTACGCTGCGGTCATCCCACAGCAATGTGTCGTCCAAATCAAATAATACTGCTTGTTTAGCCATCGTTGTTCGAACTCTCCTGCCTATTTATTTTTGCGAGAAAGAAATGCCGTTTGCTTGTGCGAAGACTTTCAGCTTATCGCCGATTTCTTCGGTAGGGAAACGGTTAGTCAATTTTGAGAACACCCAGTTGCCGCCTTTGTGCTGCTCCACGATCACATAACCCTTTTGAACGCTAATGCCTTTAATGTTGGACGCAGGAATGCGTTTATCCCCTGTCAGACGGCGAGACTGAACAAAGTCTTTGCCAATCGTAATATAAGGCCTGCGGAAGAAAAACAGTGCCGCAAGCAAAATATAACAGCCTACCGTGATCCAAAACATCGTGTCCATTTTAAACTGTGTTGAGCTTTGCATCAAAATGACGTACATGCCGATAAACAAAATCAATAAGATAGGTGCAATATAATTGCGCCCAACGATTTTCTCCGATTTCTCAGCATTAAATACGATTTGACCATTGCCTTGCTTCTTGCGTTGTTTGTTCACAACATTCATATTTTTGCGCACTTTGCGCTCCCAGGAACGTGACAAGCTGATTCTCCTCCTAATTGTTAACGCTATTCGAATGGTCTGCGGAACTTCTCAATGAAGCGATTCGGATAATCATCCGGCAATGCGCTAATTTGCTCCAAACGGTTCCACACTTCGCTTGGCATCTCCCAGCCGATAGACCCCATGTTATCCTCAAATTGTTCTAGCTTACTCGCACCGAATATCGGTGAAGTAATGCCTTCACGCTGAATAAGCCAGCGGAGAGCAACTTGAGCAGGCGATTTGTCCTGTTCCTTAGCCGCTTCAAGCAGAGCATCGAGAATGAGAAAATTTTTGTCTAGAGCCCGGTTAACCCATGCGCTCTCTCCGACCTTTGAGGTCAAGCGCCCCTCTGTCGGCTCTTCTCTGTTGTAGCGTCCCGTTAGGAAGCCGCCGCCTATTGGAGCCCAAGGAATGATGCCTACTTTCTCCTCTAAGCATAACGAGAGCATTTCGCGGTCCATTTGTCTGCTCACTAAGCTGTATTGGGGCTGAATGGACACAAATCGCACATAACGGTTAACATCGCTAACCGCAAGTGACTTCATCAGCTGCCACGCAAAAAAGTTAGAGCATCCTATGTATCGAACTTTGCCGGAAGTAACGAGATCATCAAGCGTACGGAGCGTTTCTTCAATTGGCGTAGCATGATCCCAAACATGGACCTGGTACAAATCAATATAATCGGTTTCAAGACGTTTCAGACTTGCATCAACGCCATCCATTATATGCTTGCGAGACAAACCTACCCCGTTTATATTGGCGGATGTGGTCATACGCACCTTTGTAGCAAGGACGATGTCTGATCGTTTGTTTTTGATGGCTTTGCCGACAATCTCCTCGGAACGGCCGCTTACATAAACGTCGGCCGTATCGAGAAAATTGCCCCCGCGATCTACAAAACGATCAATCATGTCGATTGAATCCTCTTCACTTGTCGTATTGCCAAATGTCATCGTTCCCAAACATAGCTCGGATACAGCCAGTCCACTTTTTCCTAACAGATTATATTTCATCTAAATACCCTCCCATGGCTATTAAATGAGTATGACTGTCGTTGGTTAGTGCTTGATGTTTTTGTCGCTGTCATCCACAATTTCAATCGTTTCCAGCTGCTGGCGAAAATTGTTTTTGAAGTTGGTCAAATATTGCTTGCGCAGTTCATCTCTTTCAGCCATTTCTTCATCGGTTAAGCCTACCGATTTATTTTTACGAGCTAGCTCGTTAATACGTTCAATTATTTTCGAAAATTCCATTACTTGCTCTACTCCTCTCATGATGAAAAAACCTCTACACTATACTTTGACATTTTCAACGTTCAATTGTCAAGGAATCATAGAGGCTTCATATTTAAAGGATTCAATTATTGTAGAGCTATTATTGCAAAAAGACCTGATCGCCAACCTTCAGCCCTTCAAGAACTTCAGTGAGTTCCGGCGTTTCAAGACCAATTTTTATTTCCTTTCTTTCATACTGGCCATTTCCGGAATCCAGCATAACAAAATGTTTATCCTTTTCGCGAATGATCGCTATCGATGGTACAGCAGTCGTATTTTCTTTGCGTTCGGTCTCAATGGCACCATTCAAGCTTAAACCCGCTATCAAATACTCGCTAGGCTCTAGAACGATTACCACCTCGAACTGAGCAGCTTGATTTAGGTTGTTCTGATCCGTCCCTGTTTTCGCAAATTTTGATACTCTCAGCACTTTCCCTGTAAGCTTCAGATCCTTCATCGCGTTCATCTTCACTTGGACGGGCATGCCTGGCTTAATGCGGAATACGTCCTGCTCTCCAACTAATGCGATGAATTGCAGCTTATTTAAATCAACAACCTTGCCCACATATTCATTATCCGCCAAAGCCTGTGGCCGTTTGTTAGCATTGTCGAACAAAAAGATGCCCGTAGCCGGCGAGCGGAGGCTCGACTCTTTCAGCTTATTCTTCTTCACTAGCAGCTCTTTGGCTTGAATGCTCGAAGTCACTTCATTCAATTCCTTCGTCAAACGAGCGATTTCCTTCGTTACAAGCAGTTTTTTGCGTGCTTCTTCTGTCGATTCTAACGGGTTCGCTTCATCATCCACCTGACTCAAATAGTCGTTCAGGTCAGCCTCAAGGCTAGCCTTATGTAAAGCCGCCTCCGCTTGCAAAATCTCGTTTTGCACAGCAGTTTGATCGAGTTTAAACAGCACATCGCCTTTCTTCACCTGCTGACCGTCTTCGATTGCCCATTCAGTCACTTTAGAGCCATAAGGGGCATATACAAGCGTTTCTTGCTCATACAATGACTTTCCTTTCACCTCAACCTTATTCGCAATCGTTTCTTTCGTTACTTGAAAGGCAATAGGCTGCGAGTCTGACGTTATCTCTACAAGCTTGGTCGGATTTCCCATTCTATATAAAACAAAGCTAATTCCAATAATAACAAGTCCAATGATTCCCCACTTTATTTTCTTCTTCATCTTTAAGCTCCTTCTTATACTCTAAATTAATCACGTCTAATCGCTGTCAAAGCATCTGTACGAGATGCGCTCACCGCGGGGTAAATACCTGAGAAAATGCCGGTAGCAAGCGCGAACGCCATGCCAATGGGTATCGTTAATAGCGGAATAAAAATAATAACCGAATCCTGCTCACCGGATAAATTCGTTATAAGACCGTTAATGCCCCAAACGATCCAGTATGAAAATAGTACGCCGAGCAATCCGCCAAGCAGCCCCAGCAAGGCCGCTTCTACAATAAACATATTTCGAATTTGGGCAAGGTTAGCGCCAAGCACCTTCATAATGCCAATTTGCCTTCGCCTCTGGTAGGTAGACATCGTCATCGCAACGACGATAGATATCGAAGCGATAATAAGAATAAAAACACCGATGCCAAGAGCAGCTGCTTTTATTATTTTAAACTCATTTGCAAGCCGTTCCTTTTGAAATAAATTGGTTTGCGTGGAGACTACAAGCTTTTTGAGCTGCTGCTCGACCTGCTCGATATTGGATTGATTATCAACCTTCACAATAATGGAATTATAGGATTCCTGTTCATCTCCTCGCATTTTGAGCTCTTTCTTAAGCAGCTCCGCTGTTGCAATGGAAATGTAGCCCTTCTTGTCATACATGATCTGGTCATCTTTGACGCCAGTTGGTTTTTTCAGTACGCCTACGACTCGCAGCGGCCTGGTTAGAATCTGTCCATCTGCAGAGTAATAGCGAAACTGAATTTGCTTCTGATATAAGGGGGTGGGAATTTTGTTTAAGTTTTGATATTGCTCATACACCGCATCATCGTAAGGATTCGCGTTTATTTGATCTTGCATATTCTGTTTGGTTACTTCGTCAAAAAGACCCATCGTTGCGCCATAGCTTAGCACGATCGTATCCTCAAGGTCTGAAGGTCCCCCTTGCAAAAATTTATGCCCGAAATCCGTTAGAACCTCCAGATCCGTGCCGATCAATTGGGTTTGATTTTGCGAGATAAGCCCGTCTAATGTCGTCAGCTCCATGTAATCAAGCTGCTGAAATGGTGCGGCAGCCGTCACATGCTGAATTTTCCTCATTATATCCAGCTTTTGCTGCGTCAATTTACCTTGCTTTAACGATTCGCTTTCACTCTCGGATGAAGGTTTATTGCCCACTGCTTGGGCGCCCGTATTTGCCGTTACCGTAATTTCATCCATTTTCAAATAGCTGTTCATTTGCTGCTCGACATAAACCTGGGCGGACTCTCCAATGCTCATCGCAACAATAATGGCGGCACAGCCTATGGATATACCTGCTGCGCAAAGTGCGGTTACGACCTTTCTGCGCTTCACTTGATCCCATGATAATCGTGTAATATCACTTATTCTCAATTTTGTGGCACCCCCGCAAGCATACTTTCTCGAGCGGACTCTTGCTCCGTCACCAGATACCCATCCCGAAGCGAAATAATTTTTTCCGTTTGGGCGGCAACCTCACGTTCATGCGTGACGATGATAAACGTCGTTTCCATCGTTTTGTTCAATCGCTTCAAGATCATAATAATTTCTTCCTCGGTTTTTGTATCCAAATTACCCGTAGGCTCGTCCGCAAAAATGACCGAAGGCTCAGTGATCAAAGAGCGGGCAATACTGACACGCTGCTGTTGACCGCCTGAGAGCTGCGACGGAAACAACTCCGCCTTATCCGGAATCCCCACCTGCTCAAGCAAAGCAAGCGCCTTTTTTTTTCTAATGGATGGATGAATGGATTGGAACACTAGCGGCAGCTCAACATTTTCACGTACCGTCAAATTTGCAATAAGCTCATACGCTTGAAAAATAAAACCGATATGCTTGCGCCTAAACTCAGCCAATTTGTTTTCGTTCATCGTAACGATATTGTGGTCTGCAATGAAAATTTGTCCTTCCGTTGGCTTCATCAAGCCCGCCATTAAATTAAGCAGTGTAGATTTACCAGAGCCGGAACTACCTAATAACGCAATCATTTCACCCTTATGTACATCGAAGCTAATATTCTGCAATACTGCAGTCGCTTCATTCCCATTTATGAAGGAATGGGATAACTCTTCAACACGTAACAATTCAGCCTCTCCTTTCAGTCCCCCACCAATAGACGAACAAGCAAAGCACGAACCCTGCAGTTCAAACAAAAAAACTTTCCAAATGAAGTAGAGTCCACTGATCTACTTGATTCAGAAAGCTATTTATAATTAAAACTTTCTATTAATTGTAAATGAAATTCAGCTTAAATGCTAGGAATAATTAACCTCTGGCCCGGCATAATCTCAGAAGATTGTAAATCATTACGATCTTGAATTAAATAAATGATATATCGAATATCTTGCTTCCCATCCGTAAACTGCTGCGCAATACCCCACAGTGTATCCCCAGAATGTACGGTTACCACATGCTCATTGACTGCTGCTTCTGCCGGATGATTGCCGGATGCATATGTTCCTATCATTAGAAAGCTAGTAAACAATAGTGCGAACACGGCCGTGCAAACGATGATCTTAGCTGTATGCTTCTTCATCAACCGTTTGACCAAGTGGCCGAGAACCACTGCTTTGCCTGTTTCTTGTTTGTGTATCGTTCTATAAAAGCTTGGACTAGTTATCATTTTTCAGCACCCCAAACGTTTGTTCTGTTTTTAGATTACACGAACAGACGTTTGGTGTCAACGAAAAAATACGAACTTCTGTACTTAAGAACTTATGTTTGTACGAACTCCGGTTCTATGTTATAATTTGCTACAAATCTACTAATGGAGTGATCACAGTGTCGAAGATTTCTAACCGACAACATTCAATTCTTGAATTTATAAAGAATGAAGTCCGGGAGAAAGGCTATCCACCCTCCGTTCGAGAAATCGGCGAAGCTGTTGGATTGTTATCCAGTTCAACCGTTCACGGTCATTTGGACCGTTTGGAGAAGAAAGGGCTAATTCGCCGAGATCCCACTAAACCGCGTGCTATTGAAATTTTAGATCAAGAAGGCGTAGACGGCATTATTCCCCTTTCTGTAGCTAAAGTACCTATCGTAGGTAAAGTTACTGCAGGCGTGCCGATAACTGCCACCGAGAACATCGAAGAATACTTCCCGCTTCCTTCCCATTTTGTTGGAGACAGCAGCGTATTCATTTTGAACGTCATGGGCGAGAGCATGATCGAAGCCGGTATTCACGATGGTGATTACGTTATTGTCCGTCAGCAGCAAACCGCTAATAACGGAGAAATCGTTGTAGCGATGACTGAAGACGATGAAGCTACGGTAAAAACTTTCTACAAAGAGAAGAATCACATTCGCTTGCAGCCAGAAAACTCCACGATGCAGCCGATTCTACTCCAAAATGTTACGATTCTAGGCAAAGTCATCGGGCTTTTCCGTGATATCCATTAAACGAAGCAAATGTACATAAGAAGAGGCTGAATCGATGCATACGCATCTGTATGACAAACACCCAATCACCCGGCGTTTATCCCGCATAACCTATATGGTATTCAACAAATAAGGAGGTGCATTGAAAATGTCCGGTTTTGTTGGTGGGGCTTTTACAAATCTAGGCACCATTTTAGTTTTGTTCATCTTATTGGTGATTATCGCGTGCAGCTGTGGCTTTGGCTTCGGCGGCTATTAATTCAAACATTCAGCTTTCATAATATTGAAACCAAAAAAGACCCATGTTATGGGTCTTTTTGTATGCAGTCTATATCCAGCATCAAAGCAAGCTTACATTTATATGTATGAAAATGCTCCACTTCAGATAACATGCCGAAATGAAGATGGGCAAGTTACATAGGCATCGCTCCAAGCATAGGCTGTTCTTATTAAACGAATAATTGGAGGTATACTTGATGGCATTCGGACCGCAGCAACCCCCGTTTTATCCCTACCCGCCACCTTACCCATATCCCTACCCTTATCAGTACCCGTATCCCTACCCCTATCCGGAAGTGCTCCCAGTTCCCATTCCCTTTCCAATAGGCACCTTTGGAGGACCATGGCTTGGCGGAGGCAGCTTTTCTGGCGGCGGGGGCTTTCATGGCGTACCATCCTCCGGATTTCATGGGGGTCCTGGAGGGGGCTTTCATGGCGCCAGGGGCGGATTTCATGGCAGGTATAGGCCATCATACAGAAGATTTTAAATCTCATTCATGGAGGGTGAGGGCAGCTGCCCCCTCCTCCCTAAGTTCCAGCCTCCGAAATTATACCTTTATTGCGTCCCAGCTCATTTGGATAATGACATCAAGATTTTGCTGATTCGCTTCATTTTCCTTTTTGAAATGTGCCTTGGCCAGCTGAATGACAGGGAAATAACAGAAGGTCAACAAGAGATTGATGTCTGCCTGTTTCAACAATTTCTCGCGCTGCCCTCTCAAGGCAAAAGACCGCAAGGATTGAAACATCCATGCTGTGTCCTCTAGACAGAGCTTATCAAGCAGCGGCGAAGTTGAAAATTGTTCTAAAAACAAAAAGTATTCCTTATTGCTTAGCGTGAAATCCAATAAATTTCTCATGACGGTTGCAAAACCATCCTTGACAGGAGTTGAATCGTCGATATTTTGCACCAATTGCTGACTCATCTTTTCTTTAACATTCAAATAAAGCTTTAGGAGCATGTCCTCCTTATTTTCAAAATAAACATAAATCGTTGATGATGATACGTTCGCTCGCTTAGCGATTTTTGACATGGAGATGTCGGCAAATCCGATTTCGTTCAAAAGCTGTATCGTCGCTTGAAAGATTGCTTCGCTTTTATTCTCGTCTTTATGTCTCATGCAGGTATGATAAATGATCATTCGTTTTAAGTCAATTTTGTTGCAGAAACCTTACATCGCCCGCTTCAGCAGCTGGTTTAACGACCACTTTGTTTTTGCGTGATTACCAAGCCTTTGACGGTTAAGCAGCGGATAGTCGTACAACGGCCCTTCATAAAGGACTTGAAACAGAGGATGGTTTAAAAAATCATTTGGCGTGACCAGCGCCGAAGGACGCTCCCACAAGGGAATGCCGCTCTTAGTCATCGTTTCTGCCACGAACTGTGAACAAAAATAGGAGTGGACAGGCTGTAGGTCCATATCCAGCAGCACGCCAAACAATCCAATCAGATTGTAGCTGTAAAGATGTTTGTTCTTTTCAAAATCACGAATGGTTTGAATCAAATTAGCACGCTGCTCCGCGCTGACAGCTATTCGAAGCAAAGCACATCGTGTATGGGGAAAATGGCGAAAGGTCCCTTCATACATATCTTCCCTAACGAAACCCGCAAGTAAAGGATTGTTTGCTTTTTTTCGTCCGAAGCTAAATACTTCATGCAGGTTTTCATCCAGGACGAGTGAAGCATGATTGTATGGCGCACCCGTAAACCCTTTAATCAGCCTTGTAAAAATAGTACCCGTATCGGACAGCAACACGTAGATGTTATCCGTCTTGCACATTTCCATGCTAGCTTGTATCATGCTGTTCACTCTCCAATAAATAAGCTCGTTTATCTATACGATTCATTTGAATGTGGTCTCGATAACTTCTGAATTGAATATACCAACACATCGGCCAACCGAATAGTACTAACTCTATCTAGTACTGTTGTGAAACAAAAAAAATACACCCTTCAAAGCAGTTAGCCAAATTCTCCCCAGAGAAATGGTGATGCCTGCTTTAAAGCGTGTATATAGCTGTCACATGAATTTATTAAAGTGGATCTCCAGCACGCCATACATATTATCTAACCGTTCTTACGGCCTTTTTGGCTCCTCGCCGTTGCTTATTAGAAGCTGAACACTGATCATAATAAGAATAACGGCAATCATCGTGACAAAAGCTAATGTGAAGCTGCCGCTGCTGTCATGGATCAATCCTATGACGAGCGGTCCCATTGCACCTATGAGGTAGCCGCCGCATTGTGACATCGCCGCCCAAGCGCCTGCTTCCTTGGCAGTTTTTGTCTCAACGATCGGAAGCATTAAAGCTAGCGGGAACAAGCCGCCGGCTCCAATGCCAAGAAATACGACTGCAACCATAATCGGCAAATGAAATAAAAGCATCAGCACGCCAACAAGCTCGCACAAGCTGCATAAGACAAGAAATAATTTCCGATTACCAAAACGCGATACGATTGCAGGCAATGTCATCGAGACCGGTATCTGCATGATGGTAAAGACAGTAAGAATCATCGCGGCGCTCGTTTTACTGTAACCGAGACTTTGCGCAATCGGTGCGATCCACGCCGTTATCGAATAGAACATACAAGCCATTAGGCCAAAGAAGAGCGTTAAAAGCAGTGCCCTTTTATTTTTGAGCGGCAGCCGTGAATGCTCCTCCTGCTGCTGCTGCTCCTCGTTGTTCTTGCGCTGCAATAGTGCTACCCAAAAAACCAAAGCCAGTACACCGAGCACAGCCCAGCATGCAAGCGTAATTGTCAAGCTATGATTGCTCCGCGTGTAGATAGGGATGGAAAGCCCAGAAGCGATCGCAGCGCCTACTGTCATGGATACGGAATAAACGCTCACAACACCCGGCTTGCTCGGAAAATGCTTTTTAATATAACCTGACAGCATAGGGCCCGCAAGTCCGATTCCGATGCCGGCAATAAACGCGGTCAAGATCAGTATCGTAACTGAGCTATAAAGTCCTCGCAGCGCAGTTGCAGCCGTAATAAGAAGAAGAGCCGAAAAAATCGCACGCTCCAGTCCTAACCAATCACGAATACGGGTCGCCAGCGGCGCAAATATTCCCATACATAATACCGGAAGCGTCGTTAACAGGCTTACTGCAAGACCGCTCATGCCAAGCGTTGACTGTATGGTATCCAATAGTGGAGCTACGGAGGTTATCGCAGGCCTCAAATTTAAGGAAGCTAAAAATAGGGCAAAAAGTAAATAAAACGTTCGCATCATTCTCTCTCTCCTGTCTCTGTTTAAACGCCTTGTGTACTCTGAGTATAGTGACCCTAATTACATTGATCAATACTATTATTTCTATTATTATAATAGCAATAAACTATCATTGGGGGGCGAGCTCATGGACACTCGGCATATTCACTATTTTATGGCTGTATGCGAGCATCTGCACTTTACAAAAGCAGCCGATCGTCTTGGCATCAGTCAGCCTACGCTCAGCCAGCAAATCAGAGTGCTTGAAGGTGAGCTTGGCATGCCGCTCTTCGATCGTATCGGCAAAAAAATAGTGTTAACCGAAGCCGGCGAGCTGCTGCGCTTGCATGGCGGAAAAATGATTCAAGCGGAGCAAGACGCCAAAAATGCGATACTCGAATTGCTGGCTGGTGAACGAGGAAACATCCGCCTTGGCGTTCTTCCTTCGGATCTCGATTTCCAGCTCGTTCCGTTGTTCATCTATTTTCATGAGAAATATCCATCCATTCAACTGCAAGCCTTTTCCACAATCCGCGTCCAAGAAGAGGTTCTCAGCAACAATGTGGACATCGGCATCGGCTTAAAAAGCGCTCCTGACCCCAGGCTTATTCAAATGCCGCTTGGTTCAGAACCATACCATTTGCTGGTATGCTCTACAAATCCTTTAGCTGACAGAAAACAAATCGAGCTTCAGGAGCTTCAGCATATTCCGCTCGTCATGTACCCGCTTGGTTATCTAGGCCGCGATCTGGTGGAGGAAGCATGCAGGGAGCTAGGCTTCTCACTCTCTACCGTCATGGAGACAAGCTCTGCTACGTCGCTGCTGCAGCTCGTCCGAGCAGGCATAGGGGCCACCGTCCAACCTGAGCATCTTCTCAGAGGCGTAACAGTCCAATCCGGCCTTGTGTCCATTCCGATCATAAACCGCCCCCCTTTCCGCCATTTGGTGCTCGTATATCGCTCTGACCGGTTTATAAGCCACGCTCAAAAACAGCTTGCCGCATGGCTCACTTCCTTTTTTCAAAATGATCATCAAAGTTCAAGTGACAACAATGCCGACTCTGCCGGATTAGAAAACAAAACCCGAAAGACAGACACCATTTAAAATGGTGTATCTTTCGGGTTTTCATTTATTCCAATTAAAAACCCCTTAAATAGCAATGGAAAAACCAATCGGTTCTTTCATTGCTTATTTTAAGGGGTACTCTACATTTCGGTATCAAAAATTTTAGATTTAGTAAAGAGTCAAATACTGATCGCGTTCCCATTGGTGAACTTGCGTGCGGTACATGTCCCACTCGATTTCTTTCAGCTCGTAGAAGTGTGCAAGCGCATGGTCGCCTAGTGCATCGCAAACGATGTCGCTTCTTAGCATTTCATCAAGAGCTTCCTTCAAATCAAGCGGCAAGCTTGGAATACCAGCATCCTGACGTTCTTCCTCTGTCATGATGTAGATGTTTCGGTCTGTTGGAGCCGGCAACGGAAGCTTGTTCTGAATGCCGTCCAAACCTGCTCTTAGCATCACAGCAAGAGCCAAATATGGGTTAGCCGCCGGATCTGGATTACGAACCTCTACGCGCGTGCTAAGACCGCGTGAAGCTGGAATCCGAATCATTGGCGAGCGGTTGCTTGCAGACCAAGCGACATAACAAGGCGCTTCGTAGCCTGGAACAAGACGTTTGTATGAATTGATTGTAGGGTTCGTAATAGCTGCCATCGCACGAGCGTGAAGCAAAATACCAGCCATGTACTGACGGGCAACCGTGCTAAGGCCCAGCTTGTCCTTCTCATCGTAGAACACGTTTGTTTCGCCTTGGAACAACGATTGGTGGCAGTGCATACCGGAACCATTTACGCCGAACAACGGTTTTGGCATGAACGATGCATGCAAGCCATGCTCGCGTGCAACTGTTTTTACCACTAGCTTAAACGTTTGAATTTGGTCAGCCGCTTTAATCGCATCTGCATATTTAAAGTCGATTTCATGTTGTCCCGGTGCTACCTCATGGTGGGAAGCTTCAATTTCAAAGCCCATCTCCTCAAGCGTCAGCACGATTTCACGGCGACAGTTTTCACCCATATCCATCGGCGCGAGGTCAAAGTAACCGCCTTGGTCATTAAGCTCTGTTGTCGGCTCGCCGCGCTCATCGGTTTTGAACAAGAAAAATTCCGGTTCTGGACCAACGTTCATTGCTGTGTAGCCAAGCTCTTCCGCTTCCTTCAAGGCACGTTTCAAAATACCGCGCGGATCTCCGGCAAACGGCGTTCCGTCTGGCATATAAATGTCACAAATCAAACGGGCAACGCGATCTTGTGTTACCCATGGGAATACAACCCAAGTATCTAAGTCGGGGTACAAGTACATGTCTGATTCTTCAATACGTACATAACCTTCGATGGATGAACCGTCAAACATCATTTTGTTGTCAAGAGCTTTCTCAAGCTGGCTGACTGGAATTTCAACGTTTTTAATCGTTCCAAGTAGATCCGTAAACTGCAAACGGATAAACCGAACATTTTGTTCCTGTGCTATACGTCTAATATCGTCTTTAGTGTAACTCACAGAATCATCTCCTTAGTTTGCGAATCATGGGTTATAAAAGTAAAACTAGCGCTTATTTAAGAAACGGGTCAACTGACCTTGAATAAGCGACGCTTGACCCGGCCTTTTCTCAAGCAATTGCTGCTTCAGCAAACGGTGCAGCTGCTGATCGGAAAGCTCGCGGCGCTTCACTTCCGATTGCTCGCTGACGATCGTTGCGTCATCCGACTCTTTCGATACCGGATTCATCACTTGCTTGATGCCAGCGATGTTAACGCCCTTCTCGATCAATGATTTTATTTCCAAAAGCCGTTCTACGTCATTAAACGAAAATAACCGTTGGTTTCCTGCCGTCCTTGCAGGTACGATCAATTCATGCTGCTCGTAATACCGGATTTGCCTTGCCGTTAAATCCGTCAGCTTCATCACGATGCCGATAGGGAATAAGGCCATATTTCTGCGAATATCATCAGCCATGTCGCATCAACCTTCCAGTCGCTCATTTATATGTCCATTCTATATGTTACAACGCAAACGTGTCAAGTTATGTAAGGTTTAATCACAATTAAACCGCTATCCACGAGCCGATATAACGCAGTTAGAACACCGTATTTTGCATGAGCGTAAGTAAGGCCGCCTTGCATATATGCAATGTAAGGTTCACGTATAGGCGCGTCAGCTGACAGCTCCAAACTGCCGCCTTGAATGAACGTACCTGCCGCCATTATAACGGCATTCTCATAACCGGGCATGTCCCAAGGTTCAGGCATGACATGGGAATCTACCGCCGCCGCCTGCTGGATGCCTTGCACGAATGCGATCAAATGCTCTGCTTGTCCGAAACGGACTGCTTGAATAAGATCGGTTCGAGGCTCATTCCATCTTGGCTTCGTTACAAATCCGAGCTCCTCGAACAAGGCTGCAGCTAGAACGCTGCCCTTGATCGCTTGTCCCACCAAGTGAGGCGCCAAAAACAGTCCTTGGAACATAGGGCGAAGCGTGCCTAACATCGCGCCAACCTCGCCGCCGATGCCAGGCGCAGTCAACCGATATGCCGCTGCCTCTACCGCAGCAGTTGTTCCTGCAATATACCCCCCCGTTTCGGCCAAACCGCCTCCGGGGTTTTTGATAAGCGAACCCGCCATTAAATCTACGCCGATCTGGGTAGGCTCTAACAGCTCTGTAAACTCACCGTAGCAATTATCAACGAAAACAAGCACATCGGGTTTCAGCGCTTTGACACGTTTGACAATTTCCGCAATCTCAGCAACGGTAAAAGAAGCTCTCCAATCGTACCCGCGCGAGCGCTGAATCCCGATTACCTTCGTCTCATCTGTAATCGATTGCTCGATACGTTCCCAGTCAAGACCTCCGTCATCTTGCAACGGAACCTCTGAATATTTCACTCCCCAATCCTGCAAGGAGCCGGTTCCGTCACCCGGCTTGCCAATCACCTTATGAAGGGTATCGTAGGGTCTTCCCGTGACATATAGAAGCTCGTCCGACGGCCGAAGCACACCGAACAAAGCACAGCTGATCGTATGCGTGCCGGACACAAAATGAGGCCTAACGATCGCAGCTTCCGCCCCCATCACGTCCGCATAGACGAGATCGAGAATTTCACGGCCGCGATCATTATAGCCATAACCCGTTGAGCCGGTAAAATGAAAATCACTTACTTTATGACGCTGAAACGCTTCAATAACTTTCCACTGATTTCGCTCCGCTATCCGATCAACGCTGCGAAAAGCTTCTGCAGCAAGCTCCTCGGATCGCTCTGCAAGCTGCTCGAGATGCTCCCAAAGCTTCTGATTCTCATGTTGCAAACTCATTTGATCTCTTCTCCTTCAACGTTTTGCTCAGCAAAACTTACTGCTCAATAAATTGTTTCAATCGATGCCCATGCTGTTCATACTCTTGTTTGCTAACATGTACAGTTAGCCGAAGCGACTGTTCATCGATCTCTTGATTAATAACCTCACCGCTGCGATAAGCGAGTGCGATAAGATCGCCGCGCTCAGCTGGTACGATGAACGTTAGCGTATCCCCGCTCAGCTTATCTTGAATGGTCTGCCTTAAAAGCTCAAGATCCTCCGCATCATAAGCGCTGATCACGAGGTTATCGCCGCCGGTGATGGGCAAATCCGCCAATGAACCGTCATTTATGCACATATCCTTTTTATTATAGACCATTACATAGGGCTTATCTGCGGCGCCAAGGTCGCCTAATATTTTGTTAACCACCTTAATTTGTTCATCGCGCATCGGCGAGCTGCTGTCAATAACATGGAGCACAAGGTCGGCCTCGCATACTTCCTCCAAGGTCGCACGGAAAGCGGCAACAAGGTCATGCGGCAAATTTTGAATAAAGCCTACCGTATCCGTCAGTACGATTTCTCTGCCGTTAGGCAGCTCGAGCGTCCGCGAGGTGGGATCTAGCGTAGCAAACAACTGATTCTCAACGTAAACATCCGCATTCGTCAGCTCACGGAGCAATGTCGATTTGCCGGCATTCGTATAACCAACCAATGCAACTTGGATGGCGCCTGATTTTTTGCGGCGTTCGCGGTGCAGCTTCCGGTGGCGGACAACCTCTTCAAGAACAGTCTTGAGATCAAAAATCCGATCGCGAATATGACGGCGGTCAGTCTCAAGCTTAGTTTCCCCTGGCCCACGAGTACCGATGCCGCCGCCTAGACGCGATAGGTTTTTGCTTTGCCCAGATAGGCGCGGCAGCAAATAGCTGAGCTGTGCGAGCTCAACTTGGATAATACCTTCACGCGTTTTGGCACGGCCAGCAAAAATATCCAAAATCAACTGCGTCCGGTCGACGATTTTTAAATCCAGCGACTCTTCGAGATTGCGAACCTGAGCGCCGGAGAGCTCCTGATCGAATATTGCCGTTGTCGCCCCAAGCTCATCAGCCAGCGCTTTAACCTCCTGCACCTTGCCTTTGCCGATAAACCATTTGGAGTCGGCTGTTTCTTTATTTTGCGTAATGGTGGTTAGCACTTCAACGCCTGCTGTCTCGGTTAGCTGCACCAACTCCTGAAGCGACATCTCCGGGTCGCCGCCCTTACGCTTATCGTTATTTGTAACTAAACTTATCAGTATCGCTTTTTCAACCATATTGGGGTTGGTATCGAATGTTTTCTCGCTCATCTCATACTCCTTCTAAACTACGCCGTCATTATGTCTTTGTGTCCCACTTCAAATCCTCAGGCCTGATCGTCATAAGCTCCTGCTTCGCAGGAACGGAACTGGCGTATTGCGTAAGCAGGCGAACGGCCTGATACCTGATCGACTTCTCAATAGCATTTCTAACATATCTGGCATTGCTGAAGGAGAACATGGTGCTTAGCTTCTCCTGCATCAGATGCTGCCTTAATTTAAATATGGTCTGCGGGAGCAAAATATAGTCACGATCCTTGGCCATCAGCTCGCTGATCTGTATCAACTGATCAACCGAATAATCCGGAAATTCGATCTGGATCGGAAAGCGTGACGGCAGCCCTGGATTCGTCAGCAAGAAGTCCTCGATCTCGGCAGGATAACCTGCGAGGATCAGCACAAATTGATTTTTGTGATCTTCCATCGCTTTGACCAATGTATCAATGGCTTCCTTGCCAAAGTCCTTCTCCCCGCCGCGGGCGAGGCTGTAGGCTTCATCCACGAACAGCACGCCGCCGATCGCCTTGCGGACGAGGTCGCGTGTCTTCTGCGCCGTATGGCCAATATATTCGCCAACAAGATCCGCTCGTTCCACCTCGATTAGATGCCCCTTCGCTAGGACACCCATCTTCTGAAAAAGCTTCGCCACGATACGGGCAATCGTCGTCTTCCCCGTCCCCGGATTGCCCTTAAAAATCATATGGTACACATGCGAGCCGCCAAACAGCCCCGCTTCGGAACGCATTCGGCTAATATAAAGCAAAGCATATATTTCGTACACAAGTGACTTCACGTTTTCCATGCCAATCATCGGCTCAAGCTCTTTCTGAATATCGGCATAATGATCTACGCCTGGCAGCGGCTTGACAGCCGGCAGCGGGTCAGCCTCGAGCGCATGCGCAGATGCGCCTAATTGAAATGTCTCTTGACTTCTAAGGACCACATTAATTTGCCGGGAAGGCCTTGCGGTGCCATTTCCGGGGCCTGATATGACGTGTCCACTCATCTGTCGCATCACCTATCCTTTGCATCAAAAGCTGTAGCGGCTAAACCGCACTACAAGTTTATTCTACCTTGCGGCAGCATATTAGCAGATTTACAGCGATGAATCCGAATAGGGAATTCCGAAAGCGAGAAGCAGCGAGTCGAGCCTCCATTTCGTAAAAGCTAGTACCTCGCGTGACTCGTTGTATACCGGATTTAGCACCTTCGATTTGGTTGCAGCGACTTGAAAAGACTTGAAATCAAGCTTTTTGGCAATCTCCTTAGAACGGGCTGCATGGTAATCATGTGTAATAACGATCAAATCGGTCAGCTTATGCTGCTCGGCAATGCTCTTGCTGAACGATAGGTTTTCGTACGTGCTGGTCGCTTTGTTTTCTAGCAACAGCTTGTCAGCTGAAATACCTTTTGCAATGAGATAGTCGCGCATGCCCTCTGCTTCCGTCTTCACCGAACCGTTGTTATCCAAGCCGCCGGACAAAATAAGCTTGTCCACCAATCCCGTATCGAATAATCGGTATGCGAAGTCCAGCCGTTCCTTAAGCGCTGGACTTGGTACGTCATTCCATAAAGCGGCCCCCAGCACAATGCCGGCATCCGCCTTGACTAACTGCTTATCCATGGGAAAACCATTAATTAACCATAATAAATATCCGCACCAAAAGACGCCTGCACAGATGGTCCATGCAACAACACGAAACAGGAGCAGCCACGGATGACGCTTTTTCGTTCGTTTCCGCGATCTGCTCCTCCTGCCTGTTGCCGTATTCATGATTCGCTTAACTCCCCGGTTCGCTCAAGCAAGCTCTTACGGTGTTTAAGGCTAAGCGTAAAATAACGGAATCTGCCGTTGCGAATGCTCGAGAGCAATTTACCGGCCGTTTTTCGAGCGAGTGCCACATCCTTGCCATTTACATCACCCTGCCTATGCGCGTCTTCGAGCTCATCCTCGTCCATGAGGAACACTTCTCCGCTTGGCAGTACGACTACGTCCAAATAAAGATCATCGAACCAAGGCACCTGCTGATCCGTTAAGCCTTGCGTTTTGCATACATCGATATACCACTGCACGACGCGTCCTTTATCATCAAACATCGTCGTTACGACAAAATGCTCGCCTCGTGGAAAATGCTGCATCCATAAGTAGCCGCGATCGGCCAAACAAAGTCTCCGTCCGTTATATTCCTTCCATAACGGCTCACGCAATTCATGAATCCGGTAAAACGTTACGAGCCCTTTGAACTCATCGCCGTCAAGCGCTAGGCACGAATAGCTTTTGCGCAGGATACGCCGCCAGTTAGCCCGGTCTGAAAATTTTCTCTTCATACGGAACGTACCTTTCCGTTCATTTAGGAAAAGCTTGCCAACTCATGCATAGCTTTTCCTTGCTTTGATTGAACAACGAACAACTCGTGATTAACGACAGTTGAAATTTACCTATAAAAAAAGATTACCATATCTTAACGTCCATCTCCAGCCGACCGGCAAAATAAACCAAGCTCTCCGTCCCAAAACAAAAAAATACCGCCACGAATGGGCGGTATTTTTGTTTATTGCTCAACGATTTCAATCGCTTGAACCGTAATATTTTCGGCAGGGACATTGTTTTTCAAAGGTGTCTTCGAAATGGCTTGGACGGTGTCCATGCCGCTCTTCACTTTGCCAAAAATCGTATAATTCGGCTCCCGGTTCAAATTGGAAGCGTCGGGCCCCGTGCATATGAAAAACTGGCTGCCTCCTGAATTAGGCTTGCTGGCATTTGCCATTGCGACGACGCCTTCTTCGTACTTCTTCTCCGTATTAAGCTCATCCGGAATAGAATAACCCGGCGTACCCGTCCCATTGCCCTTCGGGTCACCGGTTTGAATCATAAAGGACTCGATTATACGGTGAAAGGACAACCCTTCATAAAAGCCTTCGCGGGCTAGAAACACAAAATTGTTCACCGTTACCGGCGCTAAATCCGCGAACAGCTCCACCGTAAAGTCGCCTTTTGAAGTTTGAAACTTCGCTAAGTACGATTTATCGAGATCAATCTGCATTTCCGGCATCTTGTCCCAGCTCATCGTCTTAGCCGAAGCTTCTGCGCTTTTCCCAGAACCGCTTTTGCCGCAGCCTGACATTAACAGCACAACTGCGACAACTGCGATCAAAAAAAGGAATCGCGTTTTCTTTCTAATCACCATTACTAACCACCCGTTCCTTGCGTATTGCCGCCGGTTTCAGAGTTTCCTAAAGCATTGGTGCTGTTGCCGTTACCATCGCCATTTCCAGGAGTCGGTGTTGGACTTGGATTAATCGTTCCAGGATTTTCCGTTTCCCCTGGCTGCTCCGTTCCATCGCTAGGAGGAGGCGTAACTTCACCTTCTCCCCCATCGATTGGAGGGGTTATTTCACCACCATCGGGGTTGTTCGGATCCGGTTCCATCGGAATGTCAGGAATTATTTCCGTCTCTGGAATGACAACTTTAACTTTCTGGGATGGCGGGCTTTCCTGATCGTTCTTGGCATCATAAGCAACGACATAATATTCATAGGTCATGCCCGGGAAAGCACTCATATCGTCAACGCTAGTTGAAGGCGTATCTACAAAATGAATAAATTCACTCTCCGACGCTTCCTTGCGGAACACTTGATAAGTGACTTCTCCATCCTTATAAGCGTCCCATGACAACTGAACTCTTGTCTGTTCTGGAATATATGCCGCATTAAAATTCGTAATAGCTGCCGGCGGCTTATTTTCTTTAATGCCTTGCGGTTTAACAAAGCTCGACTTCGGTACATCCTTCATTGCGGACTTCATAACCTTAGAGAACATGGATGCGGCTTGACTGCTGCCAGTCTTTAGGATGTGTTCCTTATTTGTCTTATCGTATCCCATCCATACCGATGCTGTCCACTCCGGCGTGTATCCGACAAACCAAGCATCACGAATACCCGAGCCTGTGTAACCTGGAATACCGTGCTGCGTTGTACCTGTTTTACCCGCTAGCGGACGGTCGATTGCCGCACGTGTACCCGTACCGCCCTTCTGAACGACCGTTTGCATCATCTCCGTCAGATAATAGGCTGTATCGGCAGACATAAGTTGCTTGGATACTGGGGCTTTATAGACGTAAGGATTGAATTTTTTGCCTTCGATCTTCGTGATCGCATGCGTATCAACCGACTTCCCGCCATTTGCAAAAACACTGTATGCGGTAGCCATTTGCATTGGCGTGGCACCCTTCGTCAATCCACCAAGCGCGGCCGTCAAATTGCGGTCATCTTTCTCCAATGCAAAGCCAAGCTTGCTTGCAAATGCAAAACCGCTTTTAAGGCCTACTTGGTTCAACATCCAGACAGACGCCAGATTTCGCGAATCCTTAATCGCTTGCTGCATCGTGACCGGAGTCGCTCCCCATCTATCCGTCGGACAATAGCTTCCGTAACATTTTTTATCATTGGCAAGCACGGTCCATGGGTAGTACTCGCCTGTTTCAAGCGCTGGTCCATATGAAATGATCGGTTTAAAAGCAGAACCTGGCTGACGCGGAACTTCAACGCGGTTGAGCCCCTTCTTGACGTAATCCCTGCCGCCTGTCAGCGCCTGGATCGTGCCGTCACGGTGATCAATAATAATCATCGCGCCTTCAACCTGCTGCTCATCCTTGCTCTTTTCAAAGTTTTCATCGTTGTCGAACTGCGTATCCATCGCGTTTTGCGCTTGCTGGTTAAGCGTAGTATAGATACGGTAGCCTCCGATCCGAAGCTCTTCCTCGGACATTTTAGTTTTCTCTACCGCTTCCTCAACAACGTAATCGATAAAGGCTGGATACTTGTCCGTGTTTCTCTCATCAAAGTTTTTCGGAACCTCGTATACAACCGCTTTAGCTTCCTCCATCTCGGCCGCCGTTATATAGCCTTGATCGTACATAAGCTTGAGTACGACCGCTCTCCGGTTCATGGAATCCTCCGGATGCATGATTGGATTGTAACGGTTAGGCGCCTTCGGCATAGCCGCAAGCGTTGCGATCTGCCACAGTTCGAGCTTGTCGAGGTCAGTGTCAAAATAATATCTTGCCGCTTCCTTCACGCCGTGTACCCTTTTGCCGAAGAAGATCCGGTTTAAATACATGCCTAAGATTTCTTCTTTGGACATCTTATGCTCTAGCGCCACTGCAATAGAGGCTTCAGTCGCTTTACGGAAAAACGTTTTGTCCGCCGTCAAAAACACGTTTTTGGCTAGCTGCTGCGTAATCGTACTCGCGCCCTCTACTGCGCTGCGTGCAATAACGTCCTTCACCACTGCTCGCCCGATAGCAAAAAAGTCGATGCCCGAATGCTCATAGAAGCGTTGGTCTTCCGTTGCGACAATCGCATTAAGAAGCTGCTTAGGCATTTCAGAAAACTCTGCTATCTCACGGTTTTCATTCGGATCAGACAGTCTGGCAATCTCTTCGCCTTTCGCATCGTAGATAATGGATGCTTCGCCGAACACCAGCTTATTGGCATTTTCAGTCAACACCCGCTCACCGTTTAACACAATAAGCAAGTAACCGATAATGCCGCAAATGATTGCGATTACTGCAGTAAAGAATAAACCATAAAACCATTTTTTTCCCGATATCCTTTTTTTCTTCTTCTGTTTCGGTGCAGTCTTGCTGCGTGGTCGTTCAGCCATTGCCGACTCCCCTCCTGTTGTTCCAAAGTTCTTCTATCTATTTTTGCCACAAAACGACAAGAGCAACCCAGCTTGGAGCGGGTTGCTCTTGCATGCCGCTATCTAGTTAAACGATACACGTTGTTAGAAAGTTTCACTATTGCTCTTGCCTATGATTCGGAACCGCTATGATCCTGCTGCATAAGAGAAACGTTCCGCTGCGGGGTAAACGTCGAAATAGCGTGTTTATATACCATTTGTTGACGACCTTCGCTGTCGATGATGATCGTGAAATTATCGAACGCTTTAATAACGCCCCGAATTTGAAAGCCATTCATTAAAAAAACCGTAACCGGTATGTTGTCTTTGCGAAGCTGATTCAGGAACGTATCTTGAATATTGATCGATTTGTTCATTGGACGTTACCCCCGTCTTAAAAAGATTGATTAGAAGTATATTCAAGATTAACTTGAAACTTTCCTGCTATTATACCATGAACGACTTGCAAATTGTTGTGAAAATTTTCCCCCATATCGATCCAATGAATGTCATTCATATGGCGGAACCAAGAAAGCTGGCGTTTGGCAAATCTGCGCGTATCTCTTTTGAGCCTCTCTACAGCTGCTTCCAGCGAGCAATTTCCACGTAAATAATCTGCGATTTCCTTATAGCCAAGACCCTGCATTGCGACCGCGGCTGGCGGCAAATCTCGTTCAAGTAACTGCCTCACCTCATCTACCAGTCCTTGTTCCATCATCAAATCTATCCGCTGCTCTATTCTACGATACAACTCCGCACGGTCCATAGTCAAACCGATGATGCAAAGCTCATAAGGAGACCCCTTCGTTTGGCCTGCTTGCTGCTCCGAAAAAGTCTGGCCTGTCATATGGTAGACCTCAAGCGCGCGAATAACCCGTCTCAGGTCGTTGGGATGCAGCCGCTCTCCAGCCGGAGGATCAATGGCTGCCAGCTTCGCATGCAGCGCTTCATGACCAAATTCAGCGGCGAAGCGCTCCTGCTCAAGCCGGAAAGCTTCATCGGAGCCAATATCAGCAAACTGAAATTGATAACAAACCGATTCTACGTAAAGCCCAGTGCCCCCGACGATAAAAGGCAGTTTGCCGCGACCAGCAATTTGTTCGATCGCAGCTGTAGCGCCTGCCTGAAAATCGGCTGCGGAATACGCTTGATCCGGTTCGCAAATGTCAATCAAGTGATGCGGAATGCCTTCACGCTCATCCAGCGCGATTTTGGCCGTCCCAATATCCATTCCGCGGTATACCTGCATGGAATCACCGGAAATAATTTCGGCATTCCAGGCTTTGGCAATGTCAAGGCTCATCCGCGTCTTGCCGACTGCAGTCGGTCCGATGAGCACAAGCAGCGGCTGTTTGCGAACCGGCCTTTCTTCCGCAGCCTGCTGCGCGATGTTTAGTTGTTCACTCAAAGCTGTATCACTCCATATGCGATTTTCGAAGTATTGACATGCCGACGCTCGAAGCCGAGCCTTGCAAACTCTTCACTTGCTTGATGCTCCTTTAGCACTACGCTTTTGCGGGCAACCCGCTTTGCCTGCTCAATTGCATCACTTGATAAGGCATCCATATTGGCGACGGCGCGAAGCGGCTCCATCGAGCTGGATTCGTTAATCGGCTGTCTAAACATCGGATCAAAATAAACGATGTCCACGCTGTTGTCAGGCAATCCTGACAAATATTCTATATGATTCACGCATTTCATCGCAATGCGTCGCATTGCCTCATTCACATCGGGAAGACTGGTCTCGTAGCCAGCCAGTCCCTCTCGTACGAGCGCGCAAAGCACAGGCTCGCTTTCGATTGCGGTGACAGAACCGCTAGGTCCAGCGGCATATGAGAAGACAAGCGAATCCGATGCAAGCCCTGCTGTGCAATCGATGACATGATCCCCCTCCTCGCAGCCAGAGAGCTGAATGAGAGGATCCGTCTCGCCGCGCCGCAGCCGCTTTACCCGAACATAGGCCATGCTGGGATGAAAATAAAGCGGCGTCTCCGATTGACCGTCATAGTAGCGAACCTCTTCCTCGGTCACAACGATCAAACGCCTGTCATGGCTTAGCGTCAAAAGCTTATTCACCGTCAGATTGCCGCGCGCTTTGAGCGGAGAAGCAAGCTCTGCCGACAGCCTGCTTGCCTGTTCGAGCGCACGGGAAGAAGGCTTAGCCGTTGTAGTGACAATCAAGACATCACCCGCTTGAACATTTTCTCCAGCTGATAGGTCGAAAGATGCACGATGATAGGACGCCCATGCGGGCATGTATACGGCTGCTTGCAATTCGCAAGCCTTGCCAGCAATGTCTCGCCTTCCTCGCGATTCATCCGGTCATTTGCCTTGATGGATGCTTTGCAGGCGCACATAATGGCGGCTTTCTCGCGCAGCTTGCCGATATCAATGGACTTCCGCTCGGCAATAAGCAGCTCCGCCATCTCCTCAAGCAAGGACTGCTCCTCGCCCTGCGGCATCCATTCCGGGTAAGAGCGTACGAGAAACGTCTGTGAGCCAAAGGGCTCAAGCTCTACTCCCGCTTGCGCAAACATAGGAATAAGGTCCCTCAGCTGTGCAGCCTCGCCTGTCGTAAACTCAAACGTAAGCGGAACGAGCAGCTGCTGGCTTGCCGCTTCGGGGTGGCCAAATTTATGGAAATAATATTCATAATTAATTCGTTCGTGAGCCGCATGCTGGTCAATCAAATACAGCCCATCCTGCGACTGGGCAACGATATAGGTGCCGTGATGCTGCCCGATCCAGTACAGCTCGGGGAATGACGGCTCGCCGCCCGGAGCATCGTCATCGGAAGGCAGCTGCGCAACCGGCGCTTCAGCCGGAGGCATGTCAGGCAAGCTGACTTCGTTTGCCGATGCGTCGCCTTCTAGACGTTCCGCTTCCAACTGCTCTTGTTGCAAATCAATCTGAGCAGGCTCTGCCATCGTTTGCTCGGCGACTGTGGATGCCGCTGCTTCAGCCCATGGCGCTGACGCCTCCCGAACAGCTAATGCCTCCATGTTCGGTGGAGGCGGCGCATACAGCTTCTCAGCCGCATTGCGAGGGACGTATTCACGTTCAATGACCGGCGGCTTATAAGATGCTGCATTTGGCTTACTCGATGATTGGGCAGGCTGAAACGGCTTAAAGGAATCCGCAGCCGACTCAGGACGGTGGAACGAGATCGCATCTTGCACGAACAAAGGTTTGGAACGCTCCTGCTTGCTGCTCGATTCAGGTCCCGGAATATGGCGCTGGCGACCGAGCACCGCTTTAATGGCATCCTCAATCAGCGTGCGTAGCTCCGGCTCCTTGCTGAATCTGACCTCCATCTTGGATGGGTGAACGTTGACATCAAGCAAGCTGGGATGCATGCCCAGCTCCAATATAGCCAGCGGAAAACGGTTGATCGGCAGCAGCGTATGATAGGCTTGCAGCAACGATTGGTTAATGGTGTGGCTTCGTATATAACGTCCGTTTACGATCGCGGTTATGCCATTGCGATTGGCGCGTGTCAGCTCAGGCTTCGAGATGTAGCCGCGCAGCTCGTAATCGGAAGTCTCCGCTTCAATGGGAAGCATGACCTTCGCCGTATTTGAACCATAAACGGCGGCAATGACTTGCAGCCTATCGCCTGTTCCAAGCGTTCGCAGAAGCACGTTTCCGTTATGTTTAAACGTAAAGGCGATGCCAGGATGAGCTAGCGCAATCCGGTTAATATAATCGGAAATATGGCCAAGCTCCGTTTGGATCGCTTTCATATATTTAAGCCGCGCAGGCGTGTTGTAAAATAAATCGCGCACGGTCATTTCCGTTCCTTGCGGCGCATTTGCAGGCTCATCAATCGTCACCTTGCCGCCTTCAATCGCGATGCGGCGCGCAAGACCGGTGGACGTCTCCGATGAGATGCATTGCAGCCGCGATACGGCGGCAATACTCGGCAGCGCCTCGCCTCTAAAGCCTAAGCTAGCAATGCGAAAGAGATCGCTGCTCGTCGAAATTTTACTCGTCGCATGCCGCTGAAAAGCCGTAACGATATCGGACGCCTCGATGCCGTAGCCGTTGTCGATGACCTTAATTAGCGATAGGCCGCCTTCTTCGATCATAATATCTACTGTCGTGCTTCCAGCATCAACCGCATTCTCGACCAGCTCCTTGACGACCGAAGCCGGTCTCTCGACTACTTCACCCGCCGCGATTTGGTTGGCAAGCTGCTCGTCCAGCACTTTGATTTTTCCCATGGCGTTACCTCTCCCCCTCTCGCATGGCTAGTCGTTCAATTTACTCTTCATATCATTTAGCCACTGCATCGCCTGCATAGGCGTTAAATTAAACAAGTCAAGCTTGCGCAACTGATCGGCCAGCAGCTCTGCCTTCGGGCTTGCTTTCCGCTTGGCAGGCTCTGCTTCCTTGGCAGCCGCCGGCTCGTCAAAGATAGAGAGCTGAACGATTCCGCGGGACTCAAGCGCCAGCTCGGCTTGCTTCTTCCCATCCGGTTGTTTGGCAGGAATCTCCTCATACGAATACGCAGATTCAGCGAGCGGTGTATTTGCTCTTCCGATCGGTGCCGCCTTTTGCAAATCCAATTCAACCGTTTCATCTAGCAGCTCATATGCTCTGCCGATAATCGACTGCGGCAAGCCAGCCAGCTGTGCACAATAAATGCCGTAGCTTGTACTGGCCGCACCCGGAATAAGCTTACGCAGAAACGTTACATTATCGCCGCTTTCCTCGACTGCCATACGTGCATTCGTGAGCGAAGGCAAAGATTCTTCTAAATGAGCCAGCTCATGGAAATGCGTGGATACGAGTGCTTTGCAGCCGATATGATGATGCACGTACTCGATAACTGCCTGAGCAATGGCCATGCCTTCGCCCGTTGAGGTGCCGCGGCCCAGCTCGTCAATAATGACAAGACTGTTCGAGGTTGCCTTCTCGGTCATCAGCTGAATGTCCTTCATCTCCACCATAAACGTACTCTGACCGCCAATAAGATCATCTGCAGCGCCGATTCGGGTGAAAATGCGATCGATTAGCGGAATGACAGCAGACCTCGCAGGAACGAAGCAGCCTATTTGGGCCATGATGCAAATGAGCGCCACTTGGCGCATGTAAGTGCTTTTGCCGGCCATATTCGGACCCGTAATAAGCAGCATCCACTGCTTGTCCTTATGAAGCTCCGTTCCGTTTGAAATAAATGGCGTTCCATCCATCATCGCTTCAACGACCGGATGCTTGCCGTCCTCGATGTGCAAATCATAGCTCTCCGTCACCTTCGGACGAGTAAACCTGCGCTCCGCGCTCACCGTTGCCAATGATTGATAAACATCAAGCTCGGCAATGATCGCGGCAGCTTTTTGGAGCCTATGCAGATGATGCGATAAATGGTCTCTTAATTCAATGAAGCGCTCATGCTCCAAATCGACCATTTTGTCCTCCGCTTCAAGAATAAGACGCTCTTTCTCTTTCAGCTCGGGCGTGACGAAGCGCTCTGCATTGGCAAGCGTCTGCTTGCGCTCGTATCTGCCTTCCGGCAGGCTCGATAGATTCGCTTTGGAAACCTCTAAATAATAGCCGAATATGCGGTTGTAGCCGATTTTCAACGTTTTGATGCCGGTTGCCTCGCGCTCTTGGCGCTCTAGCTCTGCCAGCCATTTCTTGCCGTTCGTGCTCGCTTCGCGCAATTGGTCCAAATAAGCGTCATAGCCCGCGCGGATCAATCCGCCCTCTCGAATCGTAACAGGCGGCTCATCGACAAGTACCGTCTCAATGAGATCAGCCAAATCAGAACAGTTATCCGTCCCGTCAACAAGCGCTTGGAGCACCTTTGATCCGGATTGCTCACATAACGCTGTAAGCTGCGGAATACGGCGCAGCGAGCTGCGCAGCGCATTCAAATCGCGTCCGTTCGCGCTGCCGAAGGCTACCCTGCCTACGAGCCTCTCCAGGTCGTAGATCGGCTGAAGCTCGCTGCGAATGTCGTCTCTCAAGATCAAATCAAGGTATAGCGTCTCAACCGCATCCAAACGGGCTTCCACGGCAGCGCTGCTTAGCAGCGGCTTGTCAATCCAGCGGCGCAGCAAGCGCGCGCCCATCGACGTCTGCGTGCGATCAAGCAGCCAAAGCAGCGAGCCTTTTTTGTTGCGGTCGCGCACGGTTTCGGTTAGCTCTAGGTTTCTTCTAGTGTAATGATCCAAAATCATAAACTGATTGGGCTCATAGCTCGTTATTGTACGCACATGGCCGAGCGAGCGCTTCTGGGTTTCCTCCAGGTAACCCGTCAGGACGCTAACAGCCTGCAGCCTGGCTCCTGTTACTTTGCCAAGCTCTTGCTCGCCGAACTGCTCGGTCAGCTTGTCCGCAGCCATCGGCTCGCGAGGGGTAAGCAGCAGCTGCTTATTCCAGACCGCTGCCGCTTGGACATGGCTCAGCAGCTCGCTGTCTCCTACGAGCTCGGAGGGCTGATAGACGTTGATTTCATCGATCAGCGCTTCCATATGCTCTGGGAAAGAGGTTACATAAAGCTCGCCCGTCGATAGATCGCAAGCGGACAGCCCTAATATGCCGCCAACCCGGACGATGGCAGCGATAAAATTGTTTGTTTTGCCTTCCAGCGCTTTCGATTCCATGACCGTACCCGGCGTAATTATGCGCACAATCTCCCGGCGCACAACGCCTTTCGCTGCCGCCGGGTCTTCTACCTGCTCGCAGATCGCTACTTTGTAGCCTTTTTCAACGAGTCTGCTAATATAGTTTTCGGCGGAGTGGTAAGGCACGCCGCACATCGGGATCTTTTGCTCTCCGCCGCCCTCTCGGCCCGTTAACGTAATCTCCAGCTCGCGGGATGCTGCTTTTGCGTCCTCAAAAAACATTTCATAAAAATCGCCTAATCGAAAAAATAAGAAAGCATCCTTCGCTTCTTCTTTAATTGCAAGATATTGCAAAATCATTGGAGTATATCCAGCCATTCCGATCCTCCTCAATAACGTATCTATCATGGCGCTTCGTTCGTTCTGTTATAGTTAATATCATTAATTACATACGCAAGCCGATTGTGCTGCCCTATCCCACGCAGTAAACATTAGATATTCATTATAACAAGCGGAACAGATGTGCGCCATAACGGAAAACAGTTTGAATCGGAACAAAAGGTCTGATGTTCGTGGTTAAACAAACAAATACGAAAAAATTAACCGGGTTAACTATAGCGGCAGCCGCCACTTCACGCGGATGTCCGAGCTTTCATCCCAAGTCGTGCCGCGCCTTGCCGCTTCTAAGAGCGGCTCGATATAGGGAGCAAGCTCGCGGTAGCTGGAAGTGGCGGAGATGGATGCGGCAAGGCCGTCCAGGCAGCCGGCGAGCTCGGAGCGATCGCCGGCGTAATAGGCTTCGACATACCGCTCCTCGAGAGCCGGTATGTAAGAAAGTTTTAATGCTTCGCGGGCGCATAGCAGCGCTAACGCGAAGGAGGCTTTGGCCGCTGCCGGCGAGACGAGCCAGCTCGGCAGCGTCCGGTATTCGAACCCGCCATGCGGCTGCTGGCGGAAGTCCCCGAGCGTTCCGTACCGGGGACGGCGGGCCCGCCCTGCGGGGTCCTCTACGAGAGCGAGCGGGAATGCCGCGTAGCTGTCGAGCAGGCGGAGCAAGCGGCTCGTCAGCGGCGCTCCGCTGAGGTGGATATGCCCGCCGAGCGCAAGCCCCGGCACGGGCATGGCTCCTGCGGCCCAGCGCAGCGAGGGCTCGCTGATCCGGTCGGCGGCGCGCTGCAATAGGCGCCGCACGTTCGCGGCGAGCGCGGCCGGGCTATCCGCCGGCTCGGGCCGCAGCTCGGCGACGGGATACAGCAGCCGTCGCCCGACAAGCACGGCGTCGGCACCGGCTGCCCCGCCGATGCCAGCGCCAAAAAACCGCGACGCCGCCGCAACCTTGCCAGCCGGCGTCACGAGTACAAACTCCGGATCGGCGCCAATAAGCAGCTCCCGATCAGCAGCCCCAGCTCCCGCCGCCGCATGCCAAGCGGCGAATCGCCGCAGCGATGCCGCCTCCAGCCTCGTATCCCTCAGCTTCGGCCAAGCAGCGCGGACGGCTGTGCGCCCGTCCCCGCCAAGCGCGACCTCGGCCTCACCGATATCGAGGCCGAGCGTGTACAGCGCAGATATCGCTGTACGAACAACCCGCCGCAGCGCCGGGTCCTCTGGCCAGCCGCCTGTATCCCCTGCCAGCAGCGGCTTGCTCGGCATGATTTTCCCCATGGCATCGATGCGCTGCATTTCCACCGGCTCCAAATGAACGATGCCAACGCGAAACAAACGCTCGCTCTCAATGGGCGGTCCGCCGCAAAGCCCCGCACGGCGCCAAATGTGCAGCTTCTCTGCATCCGACTGCTTAGCAGCGATGTGGCCGCTTGCGTTCAGCACCCAAACGCCCGGAAACCGGCTGCAGTCAATCGTTCGGGCATCCGACCATGCGATTACCGCATCGCCAGCCGCCACCTCTGTCCACGGCTGGGAACGGAGCGGCTTTCCGCTGCGCTCTCCCGCAATATCCGGGTCATTTGGGCTATGTGCAACGCTCTCCAGCCGATCGTAGCTGCCTCGCCATATCCACGTCGAAGCCATCCTGCTTCCCGCCTTTAATCATTTTTTGCACGAATGTGATACATGCCGTTAAAGATTTCAAAAAAAAAGAGGGCTTTCGCCCTCGAATTTGCCGCTCCCGCAGCATATGATACCTTAGACAGCAAAGCTTCCCGGCTTGCTTACAGCTCGTCGTCCAGCAAATCTGGATCCAAATCCTCATAATCGTTATCGCCGAGGCTGAACTCCAAATCCTTGCCGTCCAGGTCGCCGCAACCGCCTGGAAGTACTGCCACGCAAACCTTAGTCTCGGCAACCAGCTCCACCGAAAACTCACGCTCTACCCGAATCACGACGCCAGAGCCGTTCGAAGAAATATTCGCTTCGATACAGTTCGGCTCCTGAATGACGTCGGCTGACACTTCCACTGTAGAAGGCCGATGTTTCGGATCTACATAGGAGAGGTTGACATGCTCGACGTAATGCACGGATTCCTTAGCTACGTCTGTCTGCGAGTTTTTGCTGTACGAATACCAAATGTTGATATCGTAAGTACCAATTACCTCAATGCCGTCGCCCGAACGAACCGCTTCATACTGATGGTTGATTATCCATGCTCCCAGAATACTGGTCGGATGATGAGGCGGCGTTACGGTATGGGTTACAGTGGAAAACTTACGACCTTTGCCGCAGACAGCTTTCGTAATTATTTCTCTGTACTGGAGCTGCTTATCTGCAATAGTCATTGATTTAACCTCCTCCATACAATCATTCATTTAAAGTGTATGCAGGACATTCGTCTAGGGTGACTGTTTATTTTCTCGAAATATAAGATTATATAAGTTTCATACTTATAGCGATCCATATAGATCTTTGCGTAGCGTATACTAGACCGCCCAAGGCCTTCATATAGCCGTTACGCTCAAAATATAAGAATACATAAGCCTCACCCTTATACCGATGCTTATATTTCTCAGCTATACGTATGCTGCGCCGTCTTAGTAGACGTCAGCCGTATACGTTCTGAATACGAGATATTATAGGTTTATTCCTATAAATACGCTTGTATTCCTACGTGATACGATAGCTGCGTCTCCCTTGCCGCCACAGCCGTATACGCTTGCCTTCGCAACGAATTTTTCCCTTTACATTCTATGGCAGAAGTTCGGACGACATGACTTTTCTTTTTTTTAATCGCTTTGCAATGGCTAAATACCGCTCCAGCTCGCGCAGCAGCATGAGAAGCGAAGCGCGTACCTCGAACTCATCGCGTGTTTTCGGCAGCTCCATCGCTTGGAATGATTGCGCCAGCCTATCGTGCCGGTCCTCCACATTGCCTTTGTACACATCTGATTTCACGTCGCTCGAGAGCTGATCCAGCAAATCCGCAATCATGACCGCCTGCGGGAATTTCTGATAGACGAATGCGAGCTCAACGAGCATTTGCTGCACCGATTCAAGCTGCTGCCTGCGCATCTCGAAATAGGTCGACCAATATTCCTCTTGGCCCCATAGCCGATTTTCCCGATTGCGGACGGATTGGTGCGCGCCGTCTTCAATAGCTGAGTAGGCTTCCAATATTTCGCCGCCATTCCATACATGTGCCGGATTGCGCAGCGTGAACGCCATTTCTTGAAAAATAACGCCGAAGTTATGCTCGATCGCTGAACGGTAATCGTTAAGGCGATGCTCATCCTTCGGCATGTATATGATGTTCACGATCGTTGCCCAGCCAAGGCCGGCGAATAGCAGCATAATCTCGTTGCTGATAATCCCCGTCGTCACCTCGCCGCGGTTGAATAGATGGAAGACGATAACGGAGCTTGTAACGATGCCGTCCTTCAATTGAAAACGCGACAACACTGGAAAGGTGATGAGAATAAAGACGGCAACCGCCCAAATGTGAAAGCCGAACAAGGTGAAAATAAGCGATGCAAAAAAAAGTCCGAGCACCGAGGCGATAAATCGCACAAATGCGCTCTTCAGCCCTTTCATCCGCGTCACTTCAACGCCGAGAATAGCAAGAATCCCGGCGCCGAGCGGCGGCTCCAGCCCAAAATATACGGCAGTATAGATGGCTGCGATGGCGGCTAACGCCGTTTTGATAATACGAATGCCCATGAAATAACCTCGCGTACGATAAGATTTATTTCTACATCCTACCGCTCGCGCCAGCCTTCCGTCAACCGCCGCTCAAGGGCGGCAACCAGCTGGTACATAACCGTTGCAACTACCGCGATAACGATCAAGCTGGACAATACCAGCGTAAAGTTGAAAACCTGAAACCCATAAATAATCAAATAGCCAAGACCCAGCTTCGCAACGAGAAACTCGCCAACGATGACGCCGATCCATGCCAGACCGACATTTACCTTTAAAGTAGATATGATGACGGGAAACGATCCTGGCAAAATGACAAGCTTGAACAGCTGCAATCGGGAGGCTCCGAACAGCCTGACAACCTTGATGTAGCCCGAATCGATTTCCCGAAAACGATTGTATATATTTAATGTCGTGATAATAACGGTAACCGACAACGTAATTGCCACGATCGACATAAAGCCCGGTCCTAGCCCTACGATAAAGATCGGGCCAAGCGCAACCTTCGGCATGCTGTTAAGCACGACTAAATAAGGATCAAACACGCGAGACAAAAACGGGAACCACCAAAGTGCCGCCGCTATCGCAGTGCCTAGAAGCGTGCCCAGCACAAACCCGACGATCGTTTCGGTGACGGTCATCCCGACATGCGGCCAAATCGAGCCGTCCACCATCGTCTTCCAAAGCTGCAAAAACATTTTGGACGGATAGCTGAACAGCAGCGGATCGATCCAATTATTGCGTCCGGCTGCTTCCCATAGGCTAACGAACAAGAGGAGAAGAACGGCCTGAGCAGCGATTACAGCAGCCGTTACACGCCGCTTCTGCGATTTAAAACGGGTATGAAGGTCGCTCATCCAATCGCGACGATCGTCCTGAATACCCGATATAGCAGCCTCATCCTGCTTATCCGTCTTCATCCGTCCCGTCCCTTTGTGATCATCCACTCTGCCCACCTACTTCCAAGTCTTCCTTATCAAGCTCTGCCCATAAACGGTCGAACAGCTCTTGAAAGCCCGGCAGCTTGCGAGCCGCCATTGGCGTAGCCAGGCGAATATCCTCGGGTATTTCAACCTCCCGGCGAATATGGCCAGGGTTGCGGCCAAGCACGATAACCCGGTCGCTCATCGCAGCCGCTTCCGCCAAATCATGCGTCACGAGTACAGCTGTTTTGCCAAGCCGCTTCAGCGTCTGATGAACCAAGTCTTCAAGCTGAAGCTTTATATGAAGGTCTAGCGCCGAGAACGGCTCATCGAGCAGAAGCACCTCCGGCTCCGTGGCAAGCGTTCTGGCTAGCGCGACTCTTTGACGCATGCCCCCTGACAATTCATGCGGATATCTGCGGCCCGAATCCGGCAAACCAAGCTCATCCAGCAGCTTATCGACGGCTTGCAGCGCCTTCTCTGTCTTGTGGCCGCTAATTTCTAGTCCTACGGCGGCGTTTTCTCTAATCGAACGCCAAGGAAACAAATAATCTTGCTGCAGCATATAGCCTACTTTAGGCGAGGGGCCGACAACCCGCTCGCCATTAAGCAGCACTTGACCTTTTGTCGGAGGAAACAACCCTGCGAGCAGGCTGAGCACCGTCGTCTTGCCGCAGCCGCTTGGCCCGACCAGACTAATGAACTCCCCTCGCTCAACCGTCAGCTCGATGTGCTCGACTGCGAGCGAGGCCCCCTTTTCATTCACATAAACATGTGATAATTGCTGCAGCTCAAGCACTGGTACATGCGTCATGCCTAAGCCTCCATTTCCTGCCCTGCGGTTATTTCACCGCTTCGATCGCTTTTTCAGCAAAGGTAGTATTCACCAGCTCGCTGTGCTCCGTACGCTTCTTTAGCTCTCCGGCTGTCGTAATGACGTCCAGCAGGTTATTCCATTCCGCTTCGTCAATGATCGGATCCGTTGCGAATGAGCCTTGCTGCTTGTAACGATCGATCGAGCTGATCAAAATATCGCGATCTACGTTTTCAAAATAAGGAAGGACAACATCGGTAATTGCAGCAGCGTCGTTGTTTTGAACCCATAGCTGCGCTTTATGGATCGCATTTGTAAATGATTGAACGACTTTTTTGTTTTTGTTGATATAGCTCTGCTTCGCCATAAAGACGGTGTAAGGCAGATGTCCGCTTTCTGCGCCAAATGAGGCGACAACATGGCCTTTGCCTTCCTTCTCAAAAATCGAAGCCGTTGGCTCAAAGAGCTGTACGTAATCTCCGGTTCCGGATGCAAAAGCTGCTGGAATGTTCGCAAAATCAACGTTTTGAATCAGCTCCAAATCCGCTTTCGGATCGATCCCCAGCTTCTTCAGCGCAAATTCGCCAGCCATTTGCGGCATACCGCCTTTTCTTTGACCTAAGAACACACTTCCTTTTAACGAATTCCAATCAAAATTGGCATCCGCCTTTCTTGCTACAAGGAATGTTCCGTCGGTTTGCGTCAGCTGCGCAAAGTTGATGATTGGATCGTCCGTTCCTTGCTGATAGACGTAAATGGACGTTTCAGAACCGACCAGGGCAACATCAATCGCGTTTGAGAGCAATGCCGTCATCGTTTTGTCGCCGCCCGGCGTCGTTGTTAATTCCACATCAAGGCCTTCCTCTTCAAAAAAGCCCTTCGCAACCGCAACATACTCCGGTGCGTAAAACAATGATCGAGTGACTTCGCCGATTCGGACTTTCACTTTATCCGAATCTCCTTTGCCGCAGCCTGCCAGTACAGCAGTCATGACGAGTGCTAACGAAAGCAGCAGCGACAATACCATACGTCTTTTCATTTTGGGTCCCTCCTGCGCATTTGCGTTAAGTAGATGTACTCCAGCCTATGCGGTAGCCGCATAGGCGGTGAATGTACGCAAAAAAAGAAGGCTGTCCGTGTCGCCATTTAGACGATCGGACAGCCTCCTATTGATACGCAATAATTTGCTTTGGTTCATTAACAGCTTACAGCTTATAAATATCCGTATATTTGTTCGTCAAATACGTAACCAAGTGCTGAGGGTCAAGCGGCTTGCCTGTCACGCTTTGAATGAGCTCGGAAGGTGTTCTAAGCTTGCCGTATTTGTATATCCGCTCGGTCAGCCACTCTTTAATAGGATGCAGCTCGCCGCTTTCGACATTTGACCAGAAGCCTTGAAGCTCACGCTCCATCGTATCTGCAATTTGAGCTGCGTACATATTGCCAAGCGAATAGGAAGGGAAGTAACCGAACGCTCCGCCTGACCAGTGAACGTCCTGCAGCACGCCTTCCGCATCGTTTGGCGGCGTTATGCCCAAATATTCTTTATACTTTTCATTCCAGATGGCTGGCAGATCCGCAGCCTTCACGCCTTCATTGAAGATCAGCTTCTCCATTTCGTAGCGGATAATAATATGCAGGTTGTAAGTCAGCTCATCGGCTTCAATCCGGATTAGGGAAGGCTGTACGACGTTGTTCCCGCGGTAGAAATGGTCTACGCTAACGTCGAGCTGTCCAGGGAAACGCTTCTGCATCTCGCCGAAATAACGATTCCAGAACGGTCTGCTGCGGCCGATCACATTTTCCCAGAAGCGAGACTGCGATTCATGAATACCCATGGACGTTCCTGTGCAGAGCGTTGTACCGATCAGCTCTTCCATAATGTTTTGCTCGTACAGCGCATGGCCGCCCTCGTGTATCGTGCCAAACAAAGCGCTCGTGACATCGTCTTCCAAATAACGTGTCGTAATGCGGACATCGCCTGGATTTAGACCGGTAGCAAATGGATGCACGCTTTCGTCAAGACGTCCCGCTTCAAAGTTATAGCCCATTTGTTTCAGTATGTACAAGCTGAAATCCTTTTGTGCTGCTTTGTCATAATTTTGCTTAAGGAATGAAGCATCCGGCTGATGCGGCGAATTCGCAATCGCTGCTGCGAGCGGAACAAGCTGGGCACGCAAGCCTCCGAATACGCGGTCAAGCTCGGCTACCGTCATCCCAGGCTCATATTGATCGAGTAACGTATCATAACGGGTCGCTTTTGGACCCCAAAGATCGATAAATTGGTTCGTGTACGAAATAACCTTCTCCAAATACGGCTGGAAGCCGGCGTAATCATTATTTTCCTTCGCTTCCTCCCACTTCGACTCGGATTGCGAGGATAGCACGACATATTCTTGATAAAGCTTGGGAGGAATTTTGACGCTGCGGTCATATTCCTTGCGAGTCTCCGTGACGAGTCGCTGATCGATTTCGTTAAGCTCCGAATAAACTGAGCTTTCCTCAAGCGTTGACAGCCATTCTCCTAGCTCAGGCGACGTTGAAAGCTTGAATTGGTCGGCGGACAAGGCTCCGATAACCTCGGAACGGTTATCCATCCCTTTGCGAGGTGCGCCAGTGCGCAGATCCCAATAGAGAACCCCAAGCGCTTCTCCGTAGCTTGAAATTTTGCGAACCGTTTCCTTAAAGCTTTGCAGAGCTTCGTTATGTTTTGTCGACATTATTTATTCCGCCTTTCCATTTTGTTATCGGATTAGTCCCATTCATTTGAACTTCACTTGATCTTCATTATTCCAATCCTTATAATCATCTTAAACCTGCTAGACATACAGCGCAATAGAGAGAAAGAGAGGAAACCATATGCATATCCAATTTTCGAAAGCAGCTATTGAACGGTTATCTCCCTATTTACAAGACGGCAAAAGCTTGCTGAAGCTCCTCCACGATACCGAAGGCTGCGGCTGCGTCGTCAGCGGTGTTCCTGCCCTTCAGTTAATTAGCGAGCCTTCTGTCGACGACAAGCTTGCACAAGGTGAACCATTCCCCTTCTATTATGAGCCTCGACATGAGATCTATTATGAGCCGCAGCTTCGCGTCGATTACAATCCATCCAACGACAGTTTTAGCCTAAAGAGCGATAGCCAAATATATACGCTTCACCTTCGATTCATAACCAAAGGAAGTGCGGCATGAACAAGATCGACGAAATTTTAACCTACAACAAGTTTTTTGTTGAAGACCGTGAATATGAAAAATATGCAACAAGCAAGTACCCGAACAAACGAATGGTCATTGTCACCTGCATGGACACGCGTTTGACTGAAATGCTGCCCAAAGCGATGAATCTCAAAAACGGCGATGCCAAAATTATTAAAAACGCCGGCGCGATTGTCACGCAGCCCTTCGGCAACATTATGCGGAGCGTCCTCGTTGCGCTATATGAGCTGCAATCAGATGAGGTTTTTGTCATTGGCCATACCAATTGCGGCATGACGGGCATAAATCCCGAGCTGATTATTCAGCATATGGAGGAACGCGGCGTATCAACGGACACCATTACGACGCTGAAACACTCCGGGCTCAATTTAATGCGCTGGTTGACCGGCTTTGATAACGTGCGTGACAGCGTTCTAAACAGCGTTAGCATCATTCGCAACCATCCCTTGCTGCCGGCAAACATCCTTGTTCATGGATTAATCATTGATTCGGAAACAGGGGCATTAGAGCTGGTAGACGCCGCTTATCCAGAGGCGTAATAGAAACGGGAGCATGACGGCTGTTAAGACAGTCCGTTGCGCTCCCGTTTTTTTGCTGTATAGGCTTCCATTCTTGCCGCGATAACATCGGAACGGTCTCTCCTGGTATGCCGGTGAATAATCGATTCATCATCAAGCGGGCTTGAAGCCCCCCATATTAAACCTCGGCTTTTGCAAGCTTCATGACATAAAGAGATAACCTCTTCGTTAACGATTTGCAGGTTCAGATCCGTATAAATCGTTTCTTTCTCCGATTGAAGAGCAGCGATTCTCGGATTCAGCTCTAATAACAAACGATCCTTATCGATACCCAGCTCCTCCAGCGGCGATGCCGATAGCTTCCGCCCCGCCTGCGTCAGCATCTTCAAGGACCCTCGCAGATTGCCTCTTCGTTCATGATAAAGACCAACTGCCAGCTGGATTAGTCCAACCCATGTGTCCGCTAACGGATCATCAGGATGCTCCTTCCAATATTCCTCAAGCAGCTCGTGGCATTCGAAGAAATCTCGCGTAGCGTGCAGCTCAACCAAATATGAAATATACGCATTGGGAAATTTATTCATTTCATCCTCCAAGACAAGCATATTTCTATGCACGCTTTGTCATTATATTATAAAAATATTAGCATATGTCGCTTATACTTTCATACATTTAAACCAATCCTATATAAATAAATGAAACCTATGCCTCTATGAGCCGTATTAAAGTTTGGTAAACAATCGATGTATTAAGCATATCAGGAGGAGAAAAGACAGATGAAAAAGGGATTCATGGTCATGCTGGCATTAGCTCTATTCTTTACGTTAGGGTTCGGACAGTATGCCGATGCAAAACCACGCGGCGGCATTAAATCTCCAAAGCAAAGCGTAACACAAAACCCGAAGAAATCGGATAACGTTAGCCAAACGAATCCGGGCAAAAAAGCAGGCGCAACTGCAGGCACGACAAAGCCGGGATTTTTTAGCGGCGGCGGCCTAATGAAAGGCTTGATGATCGGTGGCCTAGCTGGTCTAATGTTCGGCAGCTTGTTCGCTGGCATGGGCGCTTTCGGCAATATTCTAGGGCTTATGATAAACTTGCTCGCTATTTTCGCGATCATTATGCTCATTCGCGTAGCGTTCGTATATCTTCGCAGCAAGCGTAACCCGCCAGATCAACGGAGACCTTACTAATCGTGCGTATCTATACGGATGAAATTATAAACGCCATCTGCCTGAACATGGCCGATCGAAGAGGCGTAAGCCCAACGGACGTGGAAGTGCAGCTCTCATGGGAAGAGGAGTACGGATACACGGCTGAGGTTTGGGTGAAAGGCCGCAGCCAGTTCATTATAGAGGCTAATATCCTCGAGGCTATTGAGCAATATATTTATAAACAATACAATCTGCGCGTTTTCCGCTCCAACATTTCGCTCGACGCGGACGAAGAATTTTGGGCGGACATTACCGAATAGAAACAGGAAACATCCGAAGCTTGCTTTTATCGCAAAGATAAAAACGACAGCTATCGGATGTTTTTTTGTTCATTTCAGATCATCTCTTTCATCTGCTAATTATTGCTAGTGCAATATCGATAGCTTTCGAGCAACCTCCCCTCCTTTCTCGCGTCTAACTAAACGATTGCGAGAGGAGAGTGTGAAGACAGCATATGAGAAGAAAGATGAGCACAGCTTTACTGCTGCTGTTGCTTTGCCAAACGATAATGACCGGCACTGTCGGCATCGTAGACGCAGCAGCAACACAAATGACAAAGTTCCGGGTCTTTCAAAATGACCAAGCACTGCGTGAGTTTGCTACTGAGGCACAGGCTATCGCTTTTGCCAAAAAATTCGGTTACAGCCATGTAGAGAAAATTGCAGACCGAGGCTGGGTTTGGGATAACTTCCCTCGTTATAAGATTTACCAAAATGGTCAGACGAACCCCAAGTGGGAGTTTAAAACTTATGAGCAGGCATTGCACGTAGCTACAAAGCTAACCAATGTACATATTCGCGATCTTGAAAACATTGGTTGGGCCTATCAATCGTATGCAAAGTACAAGCTCTACCAAGGTGACAATACGAAGGAAAGCTGGTCCTTTCTCACGCTTGCAGCCGCAAAGCAAGAAGCTAAAAAATGGGGCAACGCGCATGTTATGGAGCTGTCAACGAACAAATGGGTATGGGGCAACCTAACTGAAGCTCAGGTCAAAGCGCAGCGCGCAGCAAATTCAGCCTATCAAATTACGGTCAATGGCATTCCGGTTGAAGGACAGCCGCTCTACTCTTTCCTTCTGGATGCGATCAATGCTTCCTCAGCCATAGCTGGAAGTGAAGTGCTTAATACCGCAACAAGCAAAGTGGTTCATTCGAACCTGCCTAACTATTTAGTCATGCAAAATGGGGCAACTGTCAGCGCCGCTAACAGCTTGGACTCGGCCGTGCAAATGGCTAAGAAAACGCCAAATGCTGAGGTTTATTTTAATGGCAACGTTTATTGGTCAGGTATTCCCTACTTAGCCGTCTACCAAGGCGAGAAGAAACTACGAACATTTAATACACGAAGCAGTGCTGTTGCTTTCGCGAAAGCTTATGCCAATAGCAGCGTAAGAACGAGCGAAGGCCGAAAAATGTGGAGCAACGCCAAAAGCCTCGTTTATATGGGATGGAATGGCAGCGCGACAAGCGCCACAGTATTAAGTCATGTGGCGAATACGCAGGGATTATCGATTGATTCTCCAACCTGGTTTGAACTCTCAGCTGCTGACGGCACTTTCACGGATACATCCGATCAAGCCGTTGCAGATACGTTTAAGAAACAAGGCATTAAGGTGATGCCGCTCGTTCATAACCAGTTCAACAAAAAACTTACGACAGCATTTCTTTCTAACCATGCCGCCCAGCAAAAGTTTATTGGCAATCTCACCGCAAAGCTCTCTAAGCTTGGAGCTGCTGGCGTGAATCTCGACTTCGAAGAAGTCGCGGGCAGCGATCGAAAGGCTTACACTGCCTTCGTTACCGCGCTGGCGAAAGCGGTGCACGCGAGTGGCATGCAGCTGTCCGTCGATCTGCCTAGAGGCAGCTTAAGCTGGAATCATAACGCCGCATACGATCATGCCGCTCTCTCCGCTGTGGTGGATACCATTGTCATTATGGCTTATGACGAGCACTGGAGCGGCAGCGATACGCCGGGCTCCGTCGCAGGTCTAGCTTGGGTTGAAGAAGGCGTAAAACAATTTCTAGGTTATGGTATACCAAGGAACAAGCTCATGCTTGGCATTCCTTTTTATGTTCGGGAGTGGAAGCTCGACAGCAATAACAAGCTGGTTGGGAATCGTGCGATTTTCATGAAGGAAGTGCCCAAGCTAATCGCCGATACGAATGCGCAAGGCGTATTGGATAAGGAATCCGGACAAATGAAATATAAATACATGAAAGATGGCTACACCTATTTATTTTGGGCGGAAACCGAGGCTACGGTCAAAGCTCGCATCAATCTTGCCAAAGCATATGATCTCGCTGGCGTTGCCGCTTGGCGGCTCGGATATGAGAGCTCGGATCTATGGACAATGATGCTGCGCATGAAGTAAATACGAATGCCCCCATTCTCTGATTAAGAGAATGAGGGCATTTGTTATTTTATGCTTAGTAGATATACCGTTACATAGATAACATGACTTTCTGCTCGGGTACTGCCGCCGGGAAACGTATCGTAATCTTTGTTCCCTCTCCTGGCTTGCTCTCGAATGTAATCTTACCGTTCAAGGCTTCGACAATTCGAATCGTTACCAATATCCCAAGCCCTGTCCCCGTCTCCTTTGTCGTGAAAAAGGCAGAGCCGATATTGTCCAAATCTTCCTTGCTCATCCCTGTTCCCGTATCCATGATTTCAATGAAAATTTCCTCGTTGCGATTATAAGCGTTGATTATCACCTCACCCGTATCCGGGATAGCCTCTACTCCATTTTTGATCAAATTCAATATGACTTGCGAGAGTTTTGGTTTATCCGCCCACACAAAGAGATCGGTTTGGCTGCAATTCAAGTGCATTTGGACATTTTGTATCAAGCTATACGAGTTCATGATCTCAATCGTATGCGTTAAAAAACTAGAAACCTCGATTAACTCAAGCTGGTCTGCCTGCGGCTTAGCCAGATTCAAATAATCGGTAATGATATATACTGCACGATCCAATTCCGATAAGGCTATATTCATATAACCCTTTTGTTTGTCATCGACGGACTCTTTGAGCAATTGCAGAAAACCTTTTACTACAGTTAACGGATTGCGAACTTCATGGGCAACCGATGCCGCGATTTGGCTGACGATCTTCAGCTTTTCGCTACGCTCCAGCTCAAGCTTCAGCATGTTGGTCTCTATAATATGCTCCTTGAGTAAAGCGGAAATGCCCATTCCAATTAGCGAGGCTAAAACCAACAATGACAACGTAAAAAAATTTGGAGTCTGATGCGTTAGCGACCCCTGATGCATGTCTATGTAAACATAAAAGAAGATTTTAATGAAAATGACTGAATTAAGCGCTAACAGCAAGCAAATAACGATTCTTTTGAACGCTTTATAATGAAGGAAAGGCTTCACTAAGAAAAAGCATGGACAAATTGTAAACAGTGCAATGATTCCTGCAAATACAACGGCATCGCCGCCTAAATAAACGCGGTACAAGGCAGCTATCGTTATGGCCAGGATGCCAGGAACATATTTACCGCCACTGTAAAGAATAGAGATAATGATAGGAATCGTTCTTAAATCGCCTTGAAATTCTCCCACCATGTGAACCGGAGCTGCCATGCAAAGTATGGCTGACGTGCCGAACATCAGTCCACTCACTACTTGGTAGCGCATGCTGTTCATGATCTTTTTACGATTTAAAAAGAACTGTTGGATAAAGATCGGAAACAATATGATAATGAGATGGATAAGTAGTTGGTTTACCATATCTTTTAATCCATTCCCTCTCCTTTTACATTATTTGTATAGTTCTTTGGAACTATCAATTACAGTTTTAATATAGCATAAATCATGCGCGAGCATCAGTGTTAAAATCGGCATTTTGTAAGGTGAAAAAAATAAAACTAACTCGTGCGAGATCGCAACGAATTAGTTTTATAGGAGTAAATTATTTATTTTAGCTTGCCTAATGCAGCCCTCAATTTAGCCGAGTGCTCTCATCATGCAACTTGAAGCGCTCAAGCTGGCTATGCAGCTCGTTTGCAATTTGCATCAGATGCTTGACTTTGATTCGGGAGGAATCGAAAGCTTGCTGCTGTTCCAATGTCGACGCCGAAATTTCTTCGCTTCCGGCGGCTGACTGCTGCGTAACCGCGCTGATGTTTTCTACCGATTGCAACACGCGGCCGCTTTTTTCCTGAGAGATATTCATATCTTGCGTTAGCTGTTGGAGCTGATTGACGATGTACTTAACCTTCTCATCAATGACTTGGAATGATACTGTTGTTGCATCCATTGCGCTAACTTGCTGCTTCGCAAGATCTAGCCCATCTTCCATTACGTTTGTCATCTTGTCCATACGTTCAGTAATTTGATTCACTAGATTTAAAATATGTGATGCCGTGTGAGTGGACTGGTTTGCCAGTTTTTTGACCTCGTTGGCAACAACCGCGAAGCCGCGTCCCGCTTCACCTGCTCCATTGCCTGCTGACCTTCCAAAACCGCATGCGCTGCCTCTTCACTATATCGGCTTGATAACAGCGATGCCTCCACATTTGTCGTGAAGCCTATCTGTACATCTTCCATCAAGGCTACGACGGTCAGCAAATCCCCGGAAACCACCTGATTGCCTTTAGCCAGCTCATCGTAGCAATGGAGATTTGGCTGACAATTTCCGTTAAAATTTGATTTTCAGAATCAATCTCCTTCGCATTGCTATCAATCTTTGAGCCTGCATCACCAATGGATTGTGCCAAAGCGTGCAGGTTGGACACCATTAATGCAAAGGACACGCTCATCTGGGCGATCTCATCGTGTCCCTTGGGCTGCGGCACCCGGATGCGAAGATTGCCCGATGACACTTCCCTTGCGCATTTGTTCAGCTGGGAGAACACCAACCAAGAAACTTCCCTCATCCTCTTTAAATGTCAGGGATGCTACATTCGGCAGCTCAGAAGCATCGTCAATTAATATAAATTGCTGCTCCGGAAATTGCTCCGCTACGTTTTCCAGGCTTTCTTTTACAGCAAACCCTAGACCTACGATCAAGTCGCATTTTTCGTCAACAAGCTCCGTTAAACCTTGGTCAAAACTTTCTAAATCCGCCAGTTCCCGATAGTCCAGTTCAATGCCAAGCTCATCGCGTGCTTTCGTCAGCCCTGCAAAAGCCCCGTCGCTGTACGACTGGTCGCCCAGTCCGTCATTCGAGAGCATGATGCCAACCTTCAGCCGCTTGGGCGAGGCATGCTCTTCCTTTGCCCCGCATCCATTTAATAAGATGGTCATCATAAGCGGGAAAAGAATAAGCAATCGAAATGATTTCATCATACTGCATGCCCCCCTTTGATCAAGTGATGTCGAATGAAGCTGAAAATTGTCTAATTAAGGATATTGTAAGTTTCATCTTCGCTAGCTGTGTTAAGGGGATATTAAGAAATTATTAAGTCTGGGACTTTTGGGGGGAGTGGGAATTAGAACTTTCAAGTTAAGTGGAATAATCCCTATCTCATGTGGGATCAATCTTTATTGTCAATCGTGTCACCCTTCCAAGAAACATTACACACAAGCCTGTAGACCAGAAAAACCTCCACTCATCACAAGCCATCAATAGACACATCTATTTTCAACCTCACTTTATTTCCAGCAGCCCCCTTGCTTCCGCATCTGAAACTAATATCTCCCTTTTCCTTTAAAATGTAGCGCTTAACCTATCTCATATAGCTCCTTCATTTTCTTCCTTCTTTCAATTCCCTTCCAATCAACGTTTTATCAGCATAATCTTCAGAATATCAATTACAGACAAATAACCATCAATCACGCGCATTGTTTAGCCGCCCCGGATTGTGTACGATCCATATAAACCATTAACGAAGGAGGAAGCTTAAAGTGGCTACCCATTCGAAACACAAAAGGGACTACAGCCTAACAGGTCCCGAGAATGATTTGGCAAAGCAAAAAGGGCTAGTCGCAGCGGATTGGTATACGAGCCCTATCCCCCGCTCCAAGCTGAAGGAGCTTATGAAAAGAAAAGACGGACCTGCCATTCGGGATACGATCATTTGGTTTGGGGCGCTTGCGGCAGCTGGGTGGTTAGCCTATTTATCGTGGGGCACGTGGTGGGCACTGCCTGCATTTGCGATTTATGGCGTTCTTTACGCTTCGCCTGCCGACTCTCGCTGGCATGAATGCGGACATGGGACTGCATTCAAAACCTCATGGATGAACGAAGCCGTCTACCAAATCGCTTCCTTTATGATTTTAAGGCCGGCGACTCCTTGGAGGTGGAGCCATTCCCGTCATCATACCGATACGATCATCGTGGGCAGAGACCCGGAAATCGTATCCCCGCGACCGCCAGTTTGGCACGTTATTGCGATGGAGTTTTTCAAGCTTTATGGCGGTCCTCGCGATTTAAAGCGCATGTTTCTTCATTGCTTTGGCAAGCTGGACGCGGAGGAAAAAGAGTATATCCCAGCAACGGAAATACGCAAAACCTGTACCGAATCGCGTATTTATGTCCTTATTTTCATAGCAGTCATCGCTGCTTGCCTGTATTTTGGCACCATCCTACCCGCCATGTTCATTGTACTGCCGTCCTTCTTCGGAAGCTTTCTCGTCCTTATGACAGGCATGTCCCAGCATCTTGGACTATATGAGGATGTGCTCGATCATCGACTCAACACGCGTACGACTTATATGAACCCTGTCCTTCGTTTTCTCTATTGGAATATGAACTATCATACCGAGCATCACATGTTCCCGATGGTTCCTTATCACGCTCTGCCGAAGCTGCATGAAGAAATGAAGCATGACTGCCCGGCACCTTCGCCAAGTCTTTACGCTGCGCTGAAGGAAGTGTTCACCGCACTTTTGCGGCAGAGACACGACCCGTCGTATACGATTATTCGGCCACTTCCCGCTTCGGCGCGTCCGTACGTCAATGGCCCAAACACCGGGGATCATAATGAAGCTGTCTCAAAATAAATGAAAAAAAGAGGTGTCTCATATGACATATGAAGGCTGGATTGCGGCATGTGAAGAAGACGATATCGAGGAAGAGGACGTTATTCGATTCGATTACGAGGAGCGAACCTTTGCGATTTACCGCTCCGCAAAAAACGAATATTTTGCTACAGACGGCTACTGTACGCACGAGAAATTTCATTTGTCGGACGGATTGGTCATGGGTAACCACATTGAATGTCCGAAACATAACGGAAGGTTTGATTATACGACAGGGGAAGCCAAGCGTGCTCCCGTCTGTCAGGCTCTCAGAACCTATCCGATTAAGCGGGAATCTGGACTCGTCTGGATCAGAATCAATTGAGGAGGCTTTATTTTGACTGATTACGGCATGGTTATCATAGGAGCAGGAGAAACGGGCGCACGAGCAGCATCTGAGCTTCGCAGCTTGGGCTGGACTGGCAATATTACACTTATTGGCGAGGAAGCCCATGCTCCTTACGAACGTCCTCCTTTATCTAAGCAAGCTTTACAAGAAGCAGCAGAGCCTTCGCCGGCTTTTATTCTTGATCATAAAAAGCTGGAAGAGCTCCGCATCTTATGGAAGAAGGAAAACAAGGCCACTTCCATTGATAAGGGCAAACATATGATTAAGCTTGAAAATGGTGAATCGATTTTCTATGAACGCCTGCTGCTTGCTACAGGCGCCAAACCGAGAACGCTTCCAACTGAACTATTCGAGCCACGGCCCGGTTCTATTATCGATACACCTCTCGTTCATTATCTTCGTTCGTTCAGTGATGCGCTCTCCCTTCGCAAGCGGCTGCAGCCGGGAAAACGTATCATCGTGATCGGCGGCGGCTTCATTGGCCTTGAAGTAGCGGCAAGTGCCAGCGCTTGCGGCTGTGAAGTAACCGTCATTGAGGCTGGACCGCGTTTATTGATGAGAGGCGTTCCCGAAGCAATTGCATCGATTGTGGAAGCCCGACATCGCTCGGCTGGCGCTCGGATTCAGCTCGGTGTGGGAATCTCTCAAGTATCAAGTATAGGCGATGAGAAAATCGTCACCTTGGCAAACGGTGAAGCGCTGGTTTGCGACACGATCATCGCAGGCATCGGCGCTATCCCCGAAACGACGCTCGCCGCAGAGAGCGGATTAGTTATAGAGAACGGGATTCGGGCGGATAATAGGCTTGCTACAAGCGACCCCGATATTTTTGCCGCAGGCGATTGCTGCTCCTTCCCGCATCCTCTTTATGACGGGGCTCGAATCCGCTTAGAGGCATGGCGCGCCGCGCAGGATCAAGGCACCTTTGCAGCGGCAAGCATGCTGGGCGCCAAGGAGAGCTATGATGCCGTACCGTGGTTTTGGTCGGATCAATTTGAGCTCGCCTTGCAGGTAACCGGCTTGCCTTCAGCAGGAACGGTAACCGTTCAACGCAGCCTTGGCAGTGCAGGGGAGCTGTTTTTCCACTTTACAGACGAGCACCGCCTTATCGCGGCAAGCGGCATCGGAAGCCCAGGCATAGCAAAAGAGATTCGGCTGGCGGAGAAGCTCATTGCTGCCCGGTCAATTCTGGAACCTGCGCAGCTTGCTAGACCCGATGTAAAGCTAAAGGCACTTTTAAATGCTTAGCTGCTTCCAGCCTGACTTGGCATCACATGTAGCTTAATGCGCATAACGTATGGCAGAATCTCTTACAGCTCATACAGCACAAACCCGCCTATAACCTTTATATTTTAAAACGCAAAGGCATGCTTTTCTGAATAGGTCAACAATCCCAATACGCCAACGAGCCCTAGATGCAGCTTAATCTCTAGCGGCTCTTTTTTGCTTTGTCTACTCTTATATTCAGAATGTGCTTAGTCCGTCACGTTATCAAAAAGTCTCCAACCCGTTAAAACCAGAATTGGAGACGCTCTTTTCTTATTAGTATTCCGCAAGGCTAATTGACGTCGGCTCGTACCTTATGGACTGTACGTAAGGTTCTCATACCATCAGCCACTACTTCCACTCGGACAATACGTGCTGCCACTGCTCCTCGGCGATCTTTTTGAAGAGCAGCGCCTGCTGCCAGCGGTCCGAAATTTCGACTTCGACTCCTGCGGTATTTCTACGCGTAACGGCATAAAACCCTGGAGGACCCAGCTCGGTTACAAAAGGCAGCACATCCCCCGGCTGCGCTTGACGGAGCCAATAGCTCATTCCCTTACTCCACCAGCGCTCAAAATGTGGCAGCATCGGATGGTCGCCTTCTGCACCTACGTCAATCTGAACCTGTTCACCGTTTGAAACGCGAGCGTGTATGCCTGAAGTACGCTCCAGCAGCGTGTCAAAATATCCCTCTGTCTTTGTCAGTGAACCGTTCAACTCGCCAGCTACCACGTAATGGGACAAATCAATCATTAAACGAAGCTCCGGCAGTTCGCGAACATATTCAGCTGTCCGAATCAGGTCCTGCGTAACCGTTCCTCTATGCGTCTCGATGAACGTGGGAATGCCCGCTTCGCTTGCTTGCGATAGCAAGCCCGACAGCAGCTTAATCGCTTCATCATTTATAACAAACGAGTCCATCACCTGCAAATTCAAATATTGTACGCGGCCAAAGCGTTTAGCATCCTTAATGTACGCGTTTATATCTTCAACCTTATCCGGAAAGGCAATCGCATTAAAACCGAGCTTATACCGATCAAGAAGCCGTTGCCACTCCTCCTCTTCCGCTTGCGAGGGCACTGCTGCACTGATTGCCGTGTAACCTGCGTCCGCGATTTTCTCAAATTTTTGCTCCATCGTCCATTCCTTACCATCCTCGCCGAGCAGATTCATCGCCCACCACGATTGCTGAAATTCCAGTCTAGGCGCGTTTGACGAACCGTCATTTATCGCATTTCTTGTTCCCATATCAATTCCTCTTTTCTAGGGAGTATCTTCGACATATTGTGCACGGACGAAAAAGCCGACTTTAACTTAAAAGCCGGCTTCCATTGTCCTTCCTTTTGATATCGAACCAATCAAAAGCCATTCCACTGCCTTATGCCAAAAGCCAATTCGGATGCTTCGCCAATCGATCCTCGATCAGCTTCAAAGCTTTTTTATTTCTCTCTAAATGAGAATAGGTGTCCCCACCCATGCCGTAGCCCTGAAAACCGAGCGGACCACAGTACCCGTGCTTTTTCAGCGCTGCCAAAAAACCGAACAGATCAAGCTCCCCCTGATCGATGCATTCAATCGAAGCAGGCAATCCGCCAGGAGGCAGCTTGCGGCTGCCGCAAATATTTACGGCATGCAAATATGGCAGGCAAGCGGATACAGCTTCATTTAATTTTGTACCGTCGACGGCATACCAATGGAAAGAACTAAAGGTCATTCCGAGCAGCGGGTGCGAAAGCTTGCTAATTAACCTATGCGCATCCTCCCAACGCTCCAGCCAAAAAAACACATGGTGGTAAAGTGAAATTTGAATCCCTCTACGTTCGGCAATCTGCAGCAGATACGATAACCATTCGAGCGCCAAACGGTCCCCATCCGGATCTGATGGCACGTACCTAGAGTCACCCATCGTTAAGGCTAACTCTACTCGGCTGCACCCCTGAATAGTCTCTAGCATGGCAACGATTTTTGCCGCTTCCGTGTGCTCCTTCGGCAGCGTTACATCCAGCACCGCATACACAGCGGCAATGTCCAATCCATAGTCATCCTTTACTTGGGGCAGCTTTTCAAGATCCGTCCAAGCCTGCTCATCCCATAAGGTTAAGTATGCCGCGTCGTAACCAAGCTCGCGCAGCATTTCACAGCGAACCTCAAACGGATAATGACCCAAGCTGTTGTAGAAAAAAGTGTCCATCGCATATACGCTTTCCATCAGATTCCCTCCATCGCAACGACTTGCCCCTCTCCGCTGTGCGCACAGTCATAGATAGCAGCGAGAATTGAAAAGTTGAATACCGCTTGTTCGTTAACAATAGCGGGCGAATGTTGCCCGGAAATCGCTCGCAAAAAATAAACGATCGGCTTATCCATCATGCCCAGCCCTTCATTTGAAATGGTGCTTCGATTCTTAGCCGGATCACCGTTCATATCGTAATGATGAACCAGCTCGCCGCTTCCGTCGAAGCACAACCAATCCCATTGCAGCGCTCCCGCAGTACCTTCAATTTCAGTCAAGCTCCTCTCGGAGCCATGGCAGCATGCTGCGCGCTCGTAATGCACAGGCACAATGCTGCCGTCAGCCAAGTGAAACCTTAATAACGCACCGACATGCTGCTCCACATCGCTTTGGATCTCGACCGCATGCGGATGGTTCGTTTCAGGATTTGTCGTCCACGCATGAAGGACCTCGACCTTTTGCGGCTGCAGCACTTCCGTTAAACTGGCAATATCGTATGGGCCCCAATCCATCAAGGTTCCGCCACCGCTTATTGCGCGGTTTAGAAACCAGCGGCTCGTCGGCTGATACTCGATGCCCGTCCGCGCCCTTTTCCTTCTCTGAATCCACTGTACTTGATACAACTCGCCTATTCGGCCCTGTTCCAGCAGCTCTTTTACTCCTGCAGTAATTTCCAAACCTGCAAACCGCGAGCTGCAGCAGCCCAGCATTTTTCCCGCTTCCCGGGCCGTTATCAGCATCAGCGCCGCCTCTTCCTTATTCATGGCCAGCGGTTTCTCGCATAACACATGACGTCCGGAGCGAAGCGCCCTGCAAGAAATTTCGGCATGCGTGAGCGGCGGTGTCGCAACGATGACAATATCGTTCTCCTCCGCTGGCTCATCCAGCATAGTATCTAAATGCTCCACTGGAACGGCCCACGGATATTTTTCGGCAAACGCCGCCAAAGCTGACGGATTCACGTCCGTGACGTAAAGCAATGCCCGCTCGCTCTCTGTTTCAGTTAAACGAGCAATCGCCTCGGCATGATATCCGGCAATAGCCCCAGCTCCAACGATATAAATCCGCTGTTTCATGATCTACTCTCCTCTATTTGCATTAACAAAGCTACAAATCTCTCAATCCCCTTCATACAATGGAGAGGCGCGTCCTCTTCTTACTATTAAAGCAGACTCACACCAAAGCCTATTCAACATTCCACTGCATAAATTTTCAATTGCGATCCATTCAATGCACAAACAGCTGAGTGAAGCTCGATTACTCCCCCATAACCGCCAGTTCTTCGCGAATATAAACTCCATTTTGCAGCGTTACCCGATCCGGGTCCGATTCGGCGCCTTTGGATTCTTCCTCCACCATGATCCAGCCGTCATAGCCGGTTTCGTTCAAATAACGCATTATTGCTTTATGGTCAATAGAGCCTTCGCCCAGCGCGGACCACGATTCGTTGGCAGCATTCATATCCTTAAAGTGGACATGCTTGATCAGCGAGCGGTACGTTCGAATTATGGCCTCAACGTCCATGCCTCCCTTGGAAATATGTCCCGTATCCGGCGCATAACCGCAGTACCGGGCATCCAAGCCGTTTAGCAGCACCTTGTAATCATCTTCCACTCTGAAAATCGAGCCGCTCGGCGAATTTGGATGATACGCGCATGGGATGCCTTGCTCGGAGGCGCGGCGGGCCACCGCATTAATATTCGCCAGAGCGTTCGCCTGCCGGCTCGCAAGCTCGCTGCGATCCTTGCCCGGAAGCTGCACCATGGTCAATACCGTTCCCGGGAAGTGCTCCAGATAGCGGATGACGCGATCCGCTTCCGATCTTTCTTCCTCAGTCTCTACACCATGCCGCCAATCCAAGGCTAAGCAAAGCGCGCCAAGCTGCAGTCCCCTCTGGTTCAGTGCGTCCAGGAGAGCAAGCGGCGCATCCCTGTACCGCCCAAGCATGCAGACTTCCGGCTCGATTCCTATCCCTCCTGCCTCCGCCGCCACGTCCATAATATGATCCAGCTGGTCGCGGTATTTTTCATAGGACATTTGCCACGTATAGGTTTGAAAACCAAATGAAATCGCCATCCGCTACTCCACCTCCTTAATGGCTTTGCGTATGAACGGAATCGCCTCGCGTCCCCATTCCTCCACCTCAGCGTTAAAGCAGAAATCGACGCACCACCATTCCATGGCTGATACCAATGGTTTCAGTTCTGACAGCACGGCTTGAAAGTCAATTTCTCCCGCTCCAAAAGCTGCATGCGTGCTCGTTTCTTCATCATGCAAGGTCCCGTCCGAATCGATGAGATGGAAATGCCCGATATGGTCTTCAAGCAGCCTTGCGTATTCCGTAATCCCGCCAGACAGCAGCTCTTTCTCCCCGGTTTGGCGGGCGCCGACAACCCCACTCATATAAGCATGACTCGTATCGAACAGCACCTGAAAGGCCGGGTGGTTCACCGCTTCCACGAGCCGCTTCACCTCTGACGGCTTATTCAGCCAGAAGCCCGGCTCAAATTCCCAAACGATGCGCAGCCCCTTCTCTGATGCCAATTCGGCGGAAGCGCGCCATGTCGATACAAGCCTTGAAAAACGCTCCTCGTACTCCGCCTCCGTCAGCGCTTCCGGAGGGCTTACGGTATCCACGCGAATCGTGGCGATGCCAAGGTCCAAGCAAAAATCGATGTAGCCTTGCAGCAGCTCCAAATAGGCGGATTGCTCGCTGCGGTCTGGCGGCGCTGAAGTAAAGTCCGGCGCGTAGCCCGAGATGCCAAGGCCGTAAGAGCGGATTTCCTCCAGCAGCGCTTGGCGGCTCTCGGCCGTCGGATAAAGCTCCGGCGTCGGATGGGGAGCAAATCCGTTGATTTCAACCCCGTCATATCCCGCATGCTGGGCATACTGCAATATTCGCGCGAGTGGCCAAGGCGCCTCTGCAAAAGGACCAAAAGCAAACGCCCAGGAACCGATTGAAATTTTTGGATTCATCTTCATCTCTCCTTATTCGTTAGCTTCCCTATGGCGCAGCAAAAAGTCCAGCGTAATCCGGTTAAAATCCTCCAGCCGGTCCCAGTGATGCGTATGGCCGCTGCCTTCAAAAATATGTTTTTCGGCGTGCTTTATTTCCTCCGCAATTGAAAGCGACAACGGCAGCGGTGTGAAGATGTCTTTATCTCCAACCGTAATGAGCGTCGGCGCTGCGATCGCTCCGAGACGTCCCATCGTATGATGCGAAATGCAAGCCTCACATTGCGACTGAAACGTATGAATAGTCATCGGTGAGGGCTGTTCGAACGCCGCCTGCTGCGCGGCTTCCAACACTTGCAAATGCTGCTCATGATAGGCAGGTGTATAAATGATAAGCTGAAGAAGCTTCTGGAAATCGTCCGCCTCCATAAGCGAATAGGCGTTGCCAAGCGTTTCAAAAACGCGCTTCGTATACGCATCGCAAACCGCCCACGAGCAATTCAGCGTCAGGCTTATGATTCGCTCGGGAGCCGTTAGCGCAGCTTCCTGCGCAATGGCGCTTCCCATGGAGATGCCTGAGAAGTGTGCCCGCTCAATGCCTAGCGCATCGAGCAGCCCTATCGTATCGGCGGCCATTATTTTCGTCGTGTACGGCCCCTTGGGCTCGGAAGAACTGCCCGCGCCGCGGTTATCTATCAAAATGCAGCGGAAATGCTGCTCATAGGCACGCACATGCTCCTCCCAAAGGCTGCCATCGGCCCCTAGTCCCATCAGCAGCACAAGCGGTTCTCCTTCCCCCCGTTCCGTATAAAACAGCTCGATGCCATTGGTATGAATCAAAGGCATTGCAGATTCCCTCCCCGTCAAGCCAAATGGCTTCTGATATATTGAACGCCTAGCCGTGCTGCATCGTCCGGATGCTCCGCATAATCGCGCCACAGATGCAGCCGGGAGATTAACCCCGGAACCTGCTGGCCGAAGGCTTCGATCGTAAGCCAGCCGTCGTAGCCGATTTCCTTCAGCACGTCGAAAATTTCTTTAGGCACGGCATGCCCGCTGCCGGGAACCCCGCGATTGTTCTCCGAGATGTGAACGTGGACAATATGTTTTGCTGCCTTCCGCCATGCTTCCGGCACATTTAACTCTTCGATATTGCCGTGATGCGTGTCTGCCAGTAGCCCTACATTCGCAAGCCCAACCTCTTCCACAAACCGGACGCCGTCTTCCATTGTATTGGCAAGGTACATTTCGAATCGGTTGATTGGCTCAAGGGCAAGCTTGATGCCCAGCTTCGCGGCAAATTCGCCCGCGGCGCGCAGCGTCTCCACCGCATAGCCCCACTCCTCGGGCTGCGGGCCTTGCCCACTGAAGCGGCCAAGGCCTTGGAACAAAGGACCGCATAACACATCCGCTCCGATAAGCTTTGTATTCAAAATCGCGTGCTTCAATATTTCCAGCGCATTTTCCCTTAAACGAACGTCGCTGCTGGCAGGATCAGCCGAAGCCGCATTAAGCGCTGCGATTCCCGTACTTCCAAGCCCCAGCTCCTGCAAAACCAAGCCAAACGCTCTTGCGTCCGCAGCGTCCATGCTGTCGACCGCAAGCTCCACGCCATCAAAGCCCCAATTTAGAATCTCTTGAAGCAAATGAAGATGCTTGCTGGGATCTGGCTTATCCGTCCAGAGAAGCAGATTCATTCCAACCTTCATGACCTGATCACTCCCATGGCTTTAAAATGATTTTGCCGCTTTGCTGTGATGCGGACACCTCGAACGCTTCCTGGATGCGGCTCATCGGAAAGGTATGCGTAATCAGCAGATCCGCGAGCGGAGACTGCTCAATCACCTTCATCAGATTCGGAAATTCATTCAGGTTGTAATGCCAAGAGCCTATCAGATGAATGCCTTTGCGAAGCAGGTCATCGCTCACTTTGATTGGCGTCTCGGAGAAACATTCCCCAACGAAGGCTACTTTGCCCTTACGCTTAACCGCATCGATCTGCAGCCGGTGCGCCGAGACGACGCCTGAGCAGTCTAGTCCATAATCCGGCCCAATTCCGCCGGTCAAAGCTTTGATTTGGCTAACGGCGTCCGGATCACGCGGATCAATGATATGCTCTACGCCCATCCGCTTTGCAAGCTCCACCCGGTATGGGTTCATTTCCGCCGCGATGATCGTGGCTCCCCGGAACTTTGCGTTAACGATCGCGCCGAGGCCGACTGGTCCGAGTCCCGTAATCAGCACGGTTGAGAATACGTTCACTCCCATCGTGGCGAAAGCGCCGTGCGACGGCCCAAGTCCGCAGCAGGCCAGCGATGCTTTCTCATAGGAAACGCCGTCCGGTATTTTGGCGAGCAGCCAAGAAGGCTTTGATAGATACTGCGTCATCGTCGGCTCATGATGGTTCTGATTATGCTCGCAGTAGATGAAGTCGCCTGCCACGCACATCCCGCATTCACCGCATGGATATTGCGGCATGACCACGACGCGGTCTCCGATCCTTACTTTGCTCCCCGGAGCAACCTCCACGACCTCGCCTGCCGCTTCATGGCCTAAGCAATCCGAATGATCGCCGTGGACGAAGCTTTTATATTCCGCACACATCGGCGCGGCATGGACCTTGACTAGCGCCCAGCCCTCCTTCAATGCCGGCTTTTCCCGATCGATCAATTCCGCTTTTTTCTCCCCAGTAATCGCTGCCAGCTTCATAACTCTTCTCCTCCTTCTATTAAATGCTCAGCTCCAACAGCCCAATGCACGGCATTTAGCAGCAGGCGCCTGAACGCTTCGAGCTCAAAATCCTCGGGATGCCCCATCGTCGTAGTAAAAACCCGTCCGCCGCCGGCATGTATCCGAGTCCAAGCTACCGGGTGCACGCGCGGAGTCTCGCTCGTATACGACCAGCCGTTATCCTCTGGATTGACGGTTGCCCCGTTTAGAAGCGGAACCGTTCCTTCCGGCGGATTAGGAAGCACCTGATAGAGCCAAGAACGGCTTTCGAAATGCGTCGGAATGCCCTTAAGAGCCGGATGCTCAGCTGCACCCCATGCGACCGAGACGCTAGTTGATGAAGAATGTCCAAAATGGCGGATCCATGGCGCCCCTAGCACATCGATGCCAAAGCCATCATTCCACTTCTCAAGCGGGTGGCCAACTGGATATTGGAATGCATGCGTGCTCGTCCGGAGTCCAACGACCGGCTTGCCCGCTTCCAAATATTCGCGGATATATCGGAACTGCTCCTCCGGCAGCTGGCGGAAGCGAATATAAAATACTGCCAGATCGGCATCTTGCAGTGCTTCGAGTCCAGCAATGTCCGTCGGATCGCCAGCGCCAAATGTCGCCGTAAGAACGGTTACTTTGGCTCCATGTTTCGTTGCAGCTTCTTCTGCGATCAGAGGCATCGTTTTTTCCGAATCATATTCATCCTCGCCGCAAACAAATACGATATGACGGCCTTTCAACGACTCGTTGGGTAATATCACGTTATCTCACTCCTTCTCCTCATAACGGAAGTAGTCGAAGTCGGCCGCCTTGCGCCCCCCCGACAAATCATGGGCGCATAAACCGATGAAGGCGCCGGTAAATCCCCAATCGGTAAAATAACCGTCTACCAAATGGGTCGCATATTCATCCGAGATTTTACTGGCATCAAGCACCGGGCCTATCGTATGCCAATCCGTTCCATCCCATGAATAATAGAATTGAAGCTCGGTATGCGAAATCACGAGCCGCAAGTAAGCGCGCGCTCCCGCGGGAACCGGAACCGGCGCATCGGTATGCTCTTGGTAAACGCCATGATCGTTGGCAAGAATAGCAAGATGAGTACCTGCTGCCTCGTCATAGCCAATACGAAGATAATAGTAGTTTTGAGAATTATAATAATAGATGAGTCCGGCCATCTGCTGGTAAGTCTTCGGTTCAAACTCTACCACCGTCTCCGCCTCGCACCGGAATGCTTGCTGGCGCCTGCCTGCTAGACTGTGCCGGAAGCGGGAATTGGGAGACTCCATACCCTTTAGGCGAAGAAAGCCCGGGCGTTCCGTAACGGACAGCCAGTCTTCCCTTATGGGCTGGCGAAGCGATTGCCACTGAATATCCAGCTTGCCGCCGTCGAAATCGTCTACGCTTGGAGATTCCGGAAATGGATGCTTTGGCAGTGCCGGCGCCTGGACGGTAACATTCGGTGAATTCCCGCCCCCATCAAGCCGGAGCCATCCATCCTCCGACCACGCACAGCGCTGAACAGCCGTTTCCCGGCCCAAATTGCAGCGTTTGTCCTCTGTCTCCAGCGGCCGTCCGCATAGATGGACGATGTACCATTCGTCGCTTTGCGTGTGCACTAGGCTGGCATGCCCAGCCTTTTGCAGCTTCAGATCCGGCTGATGGTAGGCGGTAAGCATCGGCCCCAAAGGATCCGTTTCATAAGGTCCGATAAGCTCTTTCGATCGAGCCACCGTAACGGCATGCTCATAGCTGGTTCCGCCCTCGGCAACCATTAGATAATAGAAGCCGTCTTTCTTATATAAATGAGGCCCTTCCGTCAGCCCCAGCTCCGAACCGGTATAGATCAAATGGGAAGGTCCGACGAGCTGCTGCCTCTCCTCTGAATATTCCTGCAAATAAATACCGTTAAACGGATCATGGTTTTTGCGGTAATCCCACTGCATTTGGACGATCCATTTCCTGCCGTCGTCGTCATGGAACAACGAAGGGTCGAAGCCGCTGCTGTTCAAATAAACCGGGTCTGACCAAGGGCCTTCAATATCGGGAGCCGTTACTACATAATTATGCGTGTCCTTGTAGGCGCCAGCATGGCTTTTCACATCGGTGTAGACCAAATAAAACTTACCCTCATGGAAAGTAAGGCATGGCGCCCATACGCCGCCGGAATCCGGATTGCCCAGCATGTTCAGCTGGCTTGGCCGATCCAGCGGACGGGTAAGCAGCCGCCAGTGGATCAGGTCACGGGAATGATGGATCTGTACACCAGGAAACCATTGAAAGGTCGAAGTCGCCACATAGTAGTCATCGCCGACTCTTACGATGGACGGGTCCGGGTTAAAGCCTCGCAAAATCGGATTTTGTATACGCGCCAGCTCTTGGCTCTTCATCGTCTCACTTCCTTCTCGGTAAAATGAACGGCCTGCAGCGCTACGCCGCAGGCCGCTAGTGTCATACTGAACGCATCATTTTTTCATTTTGTTCAGGTTCGCGTCATATGCTCTTTGCAAAATTTGCAAATATTCGTTCAGCTTCAAGCCTCCGAAGCCTTGCACATAGCCGTTCCAATCCTTCTCGATATCCTTATGCCCCGTGATGAACTGCAGCATATTCGAACGGACGTAATCCTCTACCGTCGCTTTATATTGCGCAGCTTTCTCGACGTCCTCGTTGCTGATAAAAATATCGATCGGGAGCATTTCATCCTCTTTCGGCTCGAACCCTTCATACTTTTTCGTCTCCGTGACCAGGCGCAGCTCATAGCCCTCCGGCGACAGCATATCTTGGGATACCGCTTCCGACTCGAAGCGTTCGCGCGGACGGAAATCCGGGCCTGCTTGATCCCAGCCGTCTGTGTGGATCGTCTCGCTTCTGTAGGAAGGGTCCACCTGATAGACGGCAGGCTTGCCGTTCACGTCAAGCTGGCCGTCGCTTGCCTTGCTCCAGGAATGCCCCTCAACCGAAAACACTTGACCTCTTGTTCCTTCTTCGGTCCATAGATAGTCCAGCATTTTGATGGCAGCGATTTGCTGCTCTTCGCTTGCTTTATCCGTTATGACGAATCGTCCCTGATTGCCCACCGATTTGTAATAGCCCGATAGCTGAACGCCTTTTGGTCCTTTGAGCGGCGGAACGGCGACGTAATCCTGATTGCGCTCATCCGTTGCGGCTACCCCCATCTGCACATGGCCGATTGCAAATGAGCCCAAAATCGTTTCGCCGACGTTGTTGCCGAGCTGCTGCAGCCCCTCCTGGTTTTGCGTGAAGGCTTGCGGATCGATCAAGCCTTCTTTGTACAAGGATGCCAGATAGGTTAGCCCGTCCTTCCATTCCGGCTGATTGGCGGAGAGCTGCACCTCTCCATCCTTGACGCGGATATAAGAGAAGGATTGACCATCGCCGTTATTGTAAATGAACGGATTCATCAGAAAACCCGTAATATCGCCATGCCAGGTGTATAGAGCGCCGCTAAGCGGAACTTCATCCGCAATGCCGTTGCCGTTCGGATCTTTCGTTTTGAAGGCAAGCAGCACCTCGGCATATTCCTCGGTAGTCGTCGGCATCGCAAGCCCAAGCTTGTCGAGCCACTTCTGGTTGATCCACAGCTTCTGCGCATACCAGCAGTGATAACATTCGTTAACCTGCGGCATGCCGTAAATATTGCCGTCCGAAGCCGTAACGGCTGTTTTCAAATCCGGACGCTCTTCAAATATTTTTTTAATATTCGGCGCGTATTGCTCGATCAGATCATTAAGCGGCAGGAACACGCCCTGCTTGCCGAACTTCATCTGCTCGGCAGGCGTAAAGTTGCCGCTAAGAAACACTTCCGGGTAATCGCCGCTCGCCATAAGCACGTTGCGTTTATCGTTGTTATCGTTAGGCGGCCCGACCGTAAACGAAAGCTTAACGTTCGTTTTCTGTTCCACCAGTTTGGTAAACGGATTATCAAGGCTTGCAAGGTTGGGCGATTGATTGATGAATGCGGACAATTTGACCGGTGCCGCTTCTCCTTCAGCGGCTCCATTCGATGCTTGACCCTTGGAATTATCGGTTTGCGAGCAAGCGCTGAGCAGCAGCGCAGCAGTCAATAGAACGCCGGCTAATAATTTCCATGATTTTCTCATTCTAGACACCCCTTTAGACTCGTTATGGATACAGCTTCCGGATAATCACTACCTATGATCTGTTTAGATTAACCTTTAAGAGAACCGATCATGACCCCCTTTACGAAATGCTTCTGAACAAATGGATATATGATGAGGACAGGCAGGCTCGAAACGACGATAAGCGAAAATTTCAGCAAATCTTTCATCCCTTGTCTGGCTTCCATTGTTCGTACGTCTACCATCATCGAATTATCGACGGAATTCTGGATCAGTATTTCGCGCAAAATCAGCTGAAGCGGATACAGGTTTACGTTTTTCAAAAAGATCAGCGCATCAAAGTAAGCATTCCAAGCGGTCACGGCGTACATGAGCGCAAGAACCGCAACGACCGGCTTCGACAGCGGGAGAACGATCGACCATAGGAACCGGAGATCGCTGCAGCCGTCGATTTCTGCCGCTTCGTTAAGCTCATCCGGAATCGACTCCTGGAAAAACGTTTTGGCGATAAATMCCTGCCACACCGCAATGGCCTGCGGCAGCAGCAGTGCCCAGCGCGTATCGATCATGCCAAGGCTCTTTACCGTCAGATAATACGGTATCAGTCCTCCGCTGAAGATCATCGTGACAATGATCAGATACATAATTAACGTTCGCCCATAAAAGGTCCGCTTTGACAACGGATAAGCAAGCGCGAACGTCAGGAAGACGCTGATCAAGGTGCCCACGCCCATATAGAAGAGCGAGTTGGAATAACCCGACCATATGCGCGGGTTGCTCAGTACGGCAGAATAGCCTTTCAGCGACGGTTCGACCGGGAAGAGCCATACCCTTCCGGCAACGACCGCCTGCGGCGAGCTGAACGAAGAGCTCACAATATAAATAAGCGGGTAGAGAACGGCAGCAAGCACGGCAAACAATACGATGTAAATGACGGTGAGCAGCACCTTGTCTGACAACGGCTCTTTGATAGCACTCGATTTCGCCATATTAGAACAACCCCGATCCTGTAGCGCGTCTTGCACCAAAATTGGCTAGCAGTATTAAAACTAGATTAATCAATGAATTAAACAAGCCGACAGCCGCCGAGAAGCTGTAATTCGCTTGAATCAAGCCGACTTTGTAAACATAGGTCGATATGATTTCGGAAGCGCTCGTATTCAGCGGATTTTGCAGCAAATATACCTTCTCAAAACCGATATTCAGCAGCTGACCCATGTTCAGGACCAAAAGCAGCACCATGATCGGCATAATGCTCGGCAGATCGATATGGATAATTTTTTGCAGCCGGCTGGCGCCGTCGAGCTTCGAAGCCTCGTATAGCTGCGGGTTGACCCCGGCAAGGGCGGCGATATAAATAATGGCGCTGTACCCCATGTACTGCCAAACGTCAGATAACACGAAGATGGTCTTGAACATGGACGGCTCGCCGATGAAATTGACGGAATCAAAGCCAAGCGCGGTACGCACATGATCAATTACGCCGATGCGCGGTGCCAAGAAAAGCAAAATCATCGAAACCATCACGACGGTAGAAATGAAGTACGGCGCATAGGTGACCATTTGAACGGTACGCTTGAAGAAGCCGTTTTTTAATTCATTGATCATAAGCGCCAAGATGATGGGAGCCGGAAATCCAACTGCCAGCGTGTACAAGCTTAGAAACAACGTGTTCTTAATGAGAAGCCAAAAATTCGGATGGTTGAAAAACGCTTCGAAATGTTTGAAGCCTACCCAAGGGCTGCCCCAGATGCCTGCCTTCGCGCTTAAATCCTTAAACGCGATTTGGACACCTAAAATCGGAACGTATTTGAATAGAACAAAATAAACGAGCGGCAGCAGGATCAAGAGATAGAGCTGCCAATGCCTTTGCATCTTTCTGACGATTTCGGTTCGAACCGTCCGCTTGATGGGTTCTGTCGGCATGCGTGCCGCGGCTGGAATTGAGGTCATGTTGGACACCTCGCAACGCCTCCTTGTGACTATGGATTGGTTTGTTGGGGCAACTATACTCCACGAAACCGCAGCCCGGCAATTTACAAGATTCCGGCGGTATACAAAAATCGGACCGAGCCAGGGCGGCGCGATCCGACTGTTTTCTATACCATTTTCCTAGTCTTAACCGGACTTTTCCTTGCGGTAATCGCCCGGCGGCACGCCAACTACCCGCTTGAAGACCCTGTTAAATGAAACCGGATTCAAATAACCGACCGTCCGCCCGATTTCCTGAACGCTCATCTCCTTCTCCAGCAGAAGCTGCTTCGCGAGCTCTACCCTTCGATGAATGAGGAAATCGATAAACTTGATATTGAATTGCTCCTTGAACAGCGAGCTGACGTTTTTGGAAGGAATATCGAACTGCTGGCTTAAATGGATAAGCGAAAGATCAGGATTGAATACATGCTCTTCAATATACAGTTTCATCTTCAGGGCAATTTCTGCCGCCCCGCCTCTGCTTGCTTTCTCCGAAATGACATATTCAAGCTTCTCCATAATGCCCAAAATCTCTTCCTGGACATCCTCCAGCGTTTCGAATTGATCGATAACATCCTTCATGATCGCTTTGTTCGTCTCCATAATTTCGTCGTTAAGGATGGTGCCGTGCACATGCTCAAACAAATAAAACACGAAATAATTGAGCAAATTAACCATATCCTCACGCTTCAGCTTATTTTGCTTGAACTGCTCAAACAGCGTGCCGTATTTCAACCGCCATTCCGGCTCCATCAGCCGGAACGCGTAAATGAGATTGCGAATTTGCTCAAGCTGGTTATACAGCTCGAAGGAGGTTCCCGTCTCAGTCTCCCAATACCCGATCGTGCGGTTATTTCCGAACACCAGCCTGAAATTAACGGCTTCAATCGCATTCTTATATGAAGACTTGACCATGGCGACCGAATCGGTCGTTTGCCCGATTCCGAATGTGGCCGTGAACGGCAAATTGGCTCTGATCCACTGAAGCGCATTGTCTGAAACCTTAAGAATGCTGTCCATTAGCTGATTCTCGTCGGCCTCTTGCACATAGATGAAGCCGCACATTTCTTTATCGTTCACCCATTCGCTCCAGCTGGAGAGTCCGTACCTCTGGATAAGCTCCATGTACATATTTTGAATAATAAACCGAAACAGGATCATATCCTGCTCCCGGTATCTCGACAATACGTCTGAATATTTGTCTATCGAAATGACGATGACGGATGACTTGCGGAAGCCGCCCGTAAAGCCATGGCGCTCCATCTCCGCATTCCATTCCGCATTGGCAAGCGATCTAGACCCGTTCATCACCTCAACGAAAATCGACTTTTTGCGGTAGCCGCTATTCAGATCGGATTGGGACTTGAACAAATTGAAGCGCTGGACCAAGGAATCGACGGTTGATTCGATATAATGGAACTCGTTCCGCTCAGCAGCGCTCTGCTCGCCTGAGGCATGGGAGATTTTATCCAGCTTCGAAATAAGCGCGCGCAGAGGCTTGTAATTACGGTTCGTCATATATACGATCGAGAGCATGCCGATAACAGCGACGACGAGGGCGAGAATGATCCATACGCTCGAGAAGGTTTGCAGCAGCGTAAAGCTGCTTCCTTTCTCCAGCCCGCTTTCATAGGTCCAGCCCGTGTAATCCGATACGATCGTTGAAATCGCTTTTCGCCTCTCCGAATTCTCTTTCACCGGGTTGAAAACCGGCTCGTTGTCTTTGCCCATTATCGTAACGTAACTGGCGGTTTGGTCCATCTTTTGCGATACCAGCCCTTCAAGCGAGCTTGCCCGCACGTTAATGATGATTAGGCCGCTTTCGCCGCGGCTCGTCAAATATTTACGCGCAAGCGAAACGACCGGCTCCTCTCTTGATGCATGAAATTCTTTGAATGGCCGTACATTCGTCCAGTGGTAGGAGTAATTATCCTGCCTCAGCTGGTCCACGAAGGCTTTGTCCGAGAACTGCTCAAGCGGCGACACCGTATTGGAGCTAAGCACGAAGCCGTCCCGTTCCCTAACTAAATATATGGAATGGATGCTTTGGTAAAGCTGCTTCATATTATTGAATTCCTTAGTCATTTGGTACGTAAAGAAAACAGACGGCTGCCCCTCTTGGTCAAAATAATCGAGCATATTAAATTCGTCCGATTTGCTGCGCGTCTGAATCGTCACCATCATATGGTCGATCGACTGCAGAGGCTGCTCAACCGTCTGAACAATCTGATTGTTAACGCTTGCGTAAATATGCTCGGTATCCTTCTGTGCACGCTCCGTCAGCACCTGAAAAAAGATGAAAAACAAAAATGAGATCATTAGAAAGAAAACCGGCATATAAGAAAAAAGCAGGCGGTAGTACCACGTTTTGCTCATTTTTTTCATCTCCATCCCTATAGATATCCCATTTTTCTGTAAGCGCTTTCGAAAAACGACAAGCCTTATGCATTCATATTAACAAGACAATGTGATGGGTTACAATGGAAATTGAGACCTTTCTTCTGCTTGCTCCGACTGTTTGGCGTAAGCACGGGGACTTTTCCCCATCCGCTCGCGGAACAGCAAGGCGAAATGGCTGTAATTATGAAACCCAACGTCGTAAGCCGCTTCTGTAACGTTTCGGCCGGAGTGCTTAATGAGCATTGCCGCTTGCCGAATTCTCATGTCGTTGATCGTCTTCACGATCGTTAGCCCTGTTTCTTCCTTAAACAGATGAGTTAACCTTGAAGGGGATAATCCCACCGATTGGGCGATATCTTCAATCCGAATCGTTTCTCGCATATGTCTGGATAAATAGTGCAGCGTCTCCTCCACTCTCGGATCGCCTTTTCTCTCGCACCGTTCTGCAAGGAGCAGCAGAATTCCCCGAATTTCATTCTCGCATAACGGTTCCCAGTGGGTGCGCTGCTCCCTTGAATCTTGAATGACATTTTTAAGCGCCTGATAGACCCGTTCCTTCAGCCCCGCTTTCCCGAGCGATATTTTTATAAGCTCCTCGGAAGGCAAGTAACTCGTTTCAAGCATAGTCGGAAAATGGGCCCAAATGAAATTCCATCTGCTTCCCGGAACTGTTCCGTATCGGTGGGGGACACCGCTTCGCAATATTGCAACTTCACCATCTGAGCAGATTTCTTCTCCTGCTGGTGTTTGGAAATATCCCTTACCTTCAAGCGTATACGTAATAAGCCAATCCGACATGCCCGAAGGACGGCTGGTCATATATCGGTCCGATTCATTAAAGTGTCCGGCAAAAATCGTGCCATAAGCCGGAGCATCATAGTTTTCCAAACGATCAAACCCCGTCAAGCAAACTCCTCCTCCGCCTTTTTTCCTAGCATACCGTCAAGAAATCCTCGCGGCAATGGCTGCTAGTTGCGATTTTGTATCTCCCATTGATATAATGCGGCTAGAACAATATTACCTTGCCAAAGAGGTGGAATCCATGTCTTTCCTTTCGCTTGGCCTCTCTATTTCCGATATCGGACATGCTACAGCCGGATCTATCGTGTATCCGCCAGGAGGTCGCCTTGGTCCCCGGATTCAGCAGGATGTCCAGCTCGTTATGTTATATACGGGCGAAATGAGTGTCGAAATCGACGGAAAAATGTTAAGTATCGGCCCCGGCCATGTCGCATTGCTTAAGCCGGGCTGCGAGGAAAACTTCACCTTCTCGCGAACCGAAGAAACCTGGCATCGCTGGATAGCCGTACATTTAAACGATCTGTCAGAACCTGCACGGCAGGCGCTTGATCAGCTTCCTGCAAGCCTGCCGCTTACGGAGGAAATGAATCGGCTGCTCGATCTTATGCTGAACGTCCAGCGCTATGCGCAGGCGGAAGACCCGGCCGTCGTCAGTCTAGGCTTGGCCGCTCTTTATCTTTATCCTACCGAGTCGAGAAGAGCGCTGCTGCAGAAGGAGAAGCATCCTGCCATTTATCAGGTGTTATCCCTAATCCATGAGCGTTACATGGAAGAATTGACGCTTGCCATGCTCGCAAGCCAAGCCGGGTTGTCTCCCGAACATTTGGTTAGGCTGTTCAAGCAGGACGAGCAGACAACGCCCATCGCCTATTTGTGGAGCTACCGGATCGGCAAAGCTATCGAGCTGTTAACCAGCACCGGATTAAACGTAACCGAAATTTCGCATCGCTGCGGCTTCAAGACCTCACATCATTTTGCAAGAATGGTCAAGCAATCCACTGGTCGTACCGCATCCGAAATAAGGCGAATGTCATGGAGCGGCATGCGCAAATTTTGACGCTTAATATGTAATACGGTAACAATGTCACAGAAACGAGTCCGTTATGTATGGTAAAATACAGCTGCCATGAAGACCCATTTTGCAAGGAGATGAAGTCGGTGAGTTTAACCGTGCATGCCTGCATCCCGCAAATTATTTCTCTATTTCCATGCTTATCCGATATTAGTGAACAAGATTGGAGCATTAAAGGAATTGAAGTGCTCGAAATATCGCCGAATTTCGTGCTCCACGAAGGGCAGTTTTTGGAGCATGCGGTTATGCTTCTGGAAGGTACCGTCCGAATGTACAAAATTAGCTCCACCGGCAGAGAAATAACGCTTTATCGAATCAATGGCGGGGAATGCTGTCCACTGATGACGTCCAGCATTTTAGGCGAGAGCGAATATGAAGCTTCTGCTTGTATCGAAAAACCATGCCGCGCCCTATTGATACCTGTATCGACTTTCCGGGACTGGATGGATAAGTATCGGAATTTTCGCCAGTTTATGTTTAAATCTTTTGACAATCGAATAATCATCATGTCGAATCTGCTGGATAGCATACATTTCAAATCCATTCGCGGGCGCATTGCGGAGTATTTGATTCAGTCCGCGGACGGCAGCGGAAACGTTATGATTACTCATGATAGGTTGTCGATTGAGCTCGGAACTGCCCGAGAGGTCATTAGCCGCACGCTGAAAATGCTTGAAAAGGATGAGCTGATTTTGCTCTCTCGGGGCAAAATATCGATTATCGATCATAAAGCGCTTGAACATTATTTGGAATCATAGTCCTCGCCAACATCAACCTCGACCAATCTGTTTTACTCTTCGCTAAAACCAGACTAATTTTTCTATGTGACTTAGTTACGGTTTCTTGGGCTGCGCCTTGATATGATCAGGACTGTAGAGAATAACAAACCGAAACGGAGGAACAAGCAATGAAAAATGTAGGCGGAGCCGATCGTATGATACGCATTCTATTAGGAATTGCGTTTTTGTCGCTTTTCTATTTTTTGGGCGGGTACTGGAAGCTGTTCGGCCTTATCGCCCTGCCTTTGCTACTCACTGGCCTGATGCAGAGATGCGGTATAAATAAACTGCTCGGCCGCAACACATGCCGGATTGGCTAGACTATCAGACAAGTCTTGCAATTTACTTACACGGGCGAAACTATCCCTCTCAAAGCGCTGCTCCTATTGGCAGCAGCTTCAAGAGGGATATCTTTTTTATAAATAACTTTCCATCGTAAGACCTGCGGCTCTAGATAATTTGAACGGGAATTGTAAAATGAGAACAGCCTAACTCATGTAAAGTAGATTTACATAAAACGTTGTATGGCATATAATAACATGATACATATTTTGCATACTTCACATATTTTTTACAATTGATAAACATAAAGGAGCGGGATATTTTGATTCATGTTCAATCCGGAGAACTAAAGCTGATATGCGCTGAAGATTGCGGAAACTCGCCGAAAAAAAAGCTGCTCAAGGATTTTAACATCGCTTTTGCTAATTACGATATAGACTTTATTAGTGAGAACATTTCGGAGGAGATGTGCTGGAATTTAGTCGGCGAGCAGCTGCTCATCAAAGGGAAGGTTCCTGTCGTCGAGACGCTGAAAGTCATGAAGAAAAACAAAGTGAGCGAACTTTCGATCACGCACATCATTACACACGGGAATACCGGGGCTGCCAACGGCTTTATCAAATATGAAAATAACAAAAGCTATGCTTTTTGTAATGTGTATCTTTTCAGCGGCGCGGGCAAAAATGCAAAAATAAAAGAAATAACTTCCTATGTACTCGAACACGATGTGCCCAACAGCCCGACGGCTTGATCCAATTTTAAAATAATAGCCGCTTAATCTCTAGATTATGCGGCATTCATCCATCCCTATTCCGTTATCTACTCAGCTTACTTTTTTTAAGATTGGTATCCATATCTCGCTTCTGAAAACGGGTGAGCTTACATCTTTATGCTCGTTCCACAAAATCTCCGGCCCCTCGGCTTGCTCGTAATTGGTGGATGGGAACCATTCGGAATAGATGCGTCCCCAAATCTCTTGCAGCGCAGCAGGAAAAGGTCCGACCGCTTCAAATACCGCCCATGTCAATGCAGGCACCTCAAGCTGCGACAGGTTAGCTGGACATTCGTTAGAGGTTGCGACGCCGATATAATGATCAAGCTCCCCTCTTTCCTCCATTCTGCCTTCAGAAAAGTTAGTGGAGGCGCTTAGCAGCCCCATCGGTGCCACATTTGATAAACCTTTTAGCGTCGTTATCGTTTCTTCATTCAAGCTTTTCCACATCGAGGCAATTTCCTGATTAACGCCATGGAATACAATCGGGACTCTTTTTTTAATTCCGATCACACGAAAAGCCTCTTTATCTTCGATTCTGTAATTCATCTCAATGCCTCCCTTAATCGTTAATTGAAAGCTCATCCGCGGAAAGGCTCTTAGCGGTTGACCATTGTTTTTTGCATCGGTAGGTGTGATCCCGTGTAAGCCTTGAAATGCTCGTGTAAACGAGTCCGGTGAGCTGTAACCGTACTTAATTGCAAGATCGATAATTCTAACATTGCTGTTTGTCAGCTCCAAAGCGGCAAGAGTTAGCCGCCTGCGGCGTATATACTCCGATAGCGATACGCCCGCAAGGAACGAGAACATTCTCTTAAAATGATATTCCGAGCAAAAGGCTCGCCTTGCAGCTTCTTTAAAGTCAATCTCTTCCGTTAGGCTGGCTTCAATATAATTCAATGCCTGATTCATGTTCTCAAGTAAATTCATGTCAAACCTCCTTTCCACACCATTAGAATAACAAAAGCTGCATGCCTCGATCCGACATTCCGTGCACAATAACGATGGGTCTATGACAGCTGCCGCAGAATACTTTCTTCAGCCTTATTTACACAAAGATATGAAATCGTATATTTGAATTGCTACTTGTAAATGATACAATAGGAAAGCAAAGAGACTATCAAAACAAATCGTTCGAGGAGTGAAACAAATGGCTGTTGATCCTTATCTTAACTTTAACGGTAATTGCCGTGAAGCTGTTGAATTTTACGCTAGCGTCTTTGGAGCGAATGAGCCAAAATTCATGACTTTTGGCGATACGCCGCCTAGTCCCGAATACCCTCTGCCAGAGGAAGCGAAAAGTTTAATTATGCACACGCGGCTAAACATTCTAGGAACGAATGTTATGTTTTCTGATATTTTTCCTGGCACGCCTTATGTAGAAGGAAACAACATTAGCCTCGCAATCGTTCATGAGAACATAGAAGAACTTCAATCGATTTTTCACAAGCTGAAAGAAGGCGGAGCAGTCGTTATGGAGCTTCAAGAAACGTTTTGGAGCAAATGCTACGGCAGCCTTAAAGATAAGTTCGGCATTGAATGGCAATTTAACTACGACGATGGTGAAATGAACTTCTAGATTTCGAACTACTCGCAGATTCAAAAATAGGGTACGGAGCTTTTCATCAATTGAAAAGTTCTATACCCTTTTTTTGAACAGCCAAATGGGATTTCTCCCAATCCTCTATTTTGCTTTCTTATTTTGTAAATCCGCAAGCGGCTTTGCCAGTCCCCTCCAACGTATAGGTAAAGCATCGGCTTCACTTAAGTATATAGCCCGCAAATACTTCGTTAAATCGTTAACCTGATCTTCAATCAAAACCTCGCGTATTTCCGATGCTTTTGTAGGTACCGTGTGATTGATTATGCGCTTAAACTCATTTGCCGGTAAAAACATACCCAAGCTTTTTTTATAAGAACAGCGATGCGGAAAGCGCGGCGCGCTCCCCGAGTCGTATTTAGAAAATTTCACGGCTGAATCATTTTCACTTAGCAAACAATAAGCATCCGCTTCCAATATGGCAAATTGCTCGTCTGGTTCTCTGCGGGTATACATATCCAACATTTTCAGGCAATCCCTAACAGTTGGCCAGAAGAACACATGTCGGTCCAAGCACGAACGAAACTGCTCCTGCGTCGTTGAAGGATCGATCATACTATCAGGAATCCGAAGATGTGCATTTATCGTAATCGTTAATTCGTCATAGCTCACGTCCATCATACCAACTCTGCGCTCGCCCGTAAGATGAGGATCGATGTTAAAACTGGACATTAATCGATCCAGATGCGCAATAGCAGGCAAGTTCCTTGCCCTCGTAAAATGATAAAGGGACTTTCTCCCCTTCGTTTTGGTCACTTCCGATATCACATCATCCCGCAACGCTCTCTCCCCTGTCGAAATTCGATAGCCATAGCATTTCTATAATGTCAGCTTTTCAAACTACAGCGATTATATTTAGCATTAAACGGGATAACCCCCGCCTGGCGGCGGCCAAGCTCCATTTATTCGGCGAAGCAGTACGATCTCCCCTAAATGATAGGAATTATGTGAGGCAATGTTGCGCAAAATGCCCGCTTTCGTTTCGGTAGGAAAATTTGCTATGGATTCATCCAGCTGCGTAGATCGAGCAATCTGACACGCTTTATCGATCCCACTTAGAAAATGCTGAACAATCGCTTGCCACTCCTCTTCGTTCTCCGGAGCTTCCTCGCTCGGCCAGCTATCCATCACATGCGAAGGCATGAGTGGCTTTCCTCCCTCAAGGTAGGTCAACAAAAAGCTTTGCCAGTAGCTCATATGCTTTAATAGCTGATAAATGCTGTAAGGCGCTTCACCGGTGCGTTTGCCTGCAAGCTCTGCTGTAATATCCGGCAATGCTCTAGCAATTGGGATATGTCCGCGTTCACCAATTAACGATTTTACGAGCGCTTCACCAAATGCTTGATTGGATTCTAGAATAGTCATCGTTGTTCTCCTCTTCCTTCTGTAAGGTTTCGTACGCTGCAATGTATTAGTTATTAGATTGTATAAAATTAAGTTTCACTAAATAATACTGCGCAGTTATTCGCTGTGTCAAGAAGGGTGATACGCACGTTAAAAAGCCTATTTAATAGAATCCGTACAAATGTACAAACATAATTCTATCAATAATCATAAGATGCTATTAATTCTGATTAAGGGAGATGATAGAAATGCCAAGAAACAAAAGCGGTGGTAACAGAAGCGGCGGCAACCGCAGCGGTGGTAACAGAAGCGGTGGAAATCGCAGCGGAGGTAATAGAAGTGGAGGCAACAGAAGCGGCGGCAACGTGCAACGCGTTTTATCCCAAATTGGAGTTGGTACTCCTGGTATTCGCATTCACTTTGACAATACTTTCCACACCGGCGTTTTCTTAGGATTTAGCAACGGCTCAGTCATCATTCTTGACAACGGAGTTCCACGCTATATCAAGGTTACTGCTGTCACTGCCGTCGACGTTGGCGTTTAATTGTTTATAGAGTGCCTGTGCAAGGCACTCTATACATAAGTTTCTCAATGAGAATTCAATGCATCTGCCATTGCTTGAAGCTTTAAAACCGTTTTCCAGTTGCGTGCGGTTGCAGGAAGTACCTTTTGGAATTTTTTCGGAAGGTTGGAATCGAGCATGCTTCCGCTATAAAAGAAATAAATGTCTCTTCCGGCAATCAGATAATCATCGTCATTCAGTTCAACCTCTGGGAGCTTGTCAATCGTGTCATCGGTAGGCGGTTTCTTTAAAAAAGTAAGATGGATGCTCTGTCCCTCTGCCAAAGACTTAAAATCAAATGGGCATTTATCTATAATGCTTGCAAGCTCGGAAGCAGACCGTAAAATAACAGCAATATTAAATCCAAAGCATTTGCTAATTTCGCTTTCGATTTTCTCTTCCAGCAGTTCCTCCCCTTCCTCCGATTCGAACATCACATTTCCGCTATTTATGTAAGTTTGTACGCGTTCGAAGCCCATCGCTTCGAACATTTTTTTAAGCTCAGCCATTTTTATCATATTGTGTCCGCTCACATTAATTCCTCGCAATAATGCAAAATAAATGGTCATGACGCTGCTCCTTCTCGTCCATTGGCGTTTTTTTGGCATTCTTTACTATTATAACCTGCGCGTTAACGAATGTCCTGTCGACCGCCTCCGCCTTGCGGCATGATTCGTCAAATCATCCTATAATAAGCCCCGAGCGTTTGACAGCCTTTTTTGCCGAAATCCTATATTCTTGTCTTGTTCCTATGCAAGGCTTCACTGAAATATGCCAATTATTTTTAGAAAGAAAGAGGAGATGGATGATGCTAATTAAAAAGAAAACCGATATTGCTTTTATTTTAGAGAACTTTAACGAATTGGCGCAATGGGACGCTTCGGGCGAAAAATTTTATTTCGTCTTTGCCGATCGCAAGCGCGGCGGACAATGGACGCTCATGAGCTACCCGGAGGAGCGCTACAGCATACATGGACTAGGGCAGGACTATTTGGATGAGGCCGAGCATTTTTTCGATGAACAAGAGCAGATCCATTCCTTCCTTTGGGAAAATCGAGCTGCTTTCAACGCTGCTTTAAAACCAACGACCATGTGCAGCTAACTTTTGGAGCGCAAAAAAACAAAAAAAACACACATCATTGACGTGTGTTTTTTGCTGTTCTATTTTAACGAAGCTGGCGTCCCTTTGTAGCTCAGCCTCTGCTGCAGCATTTCAGCGAGTTCCTCTGGCGTGTCCCAAACAAATGGACGGATTGGATGTGCTTGAACGAGCTGCTCATTCATGGAGCTTCGTCTCACCGTCCATATAAGAGGGATATTTTTGCCAAGCGCATAACCCGCTGCAAAATAAACCTCGGCTGATTGATCGGTCAGATCAGCAATGATAAGCTTGCTATCGGAAATCATTGAAATCGAATGATTCTCTCGATCCTCCTGTTCGGATTGAACAAACAAGCGGGGCAAATACCCGCACTGCTCCATTTTGGGAAAGATACTCTCCTGCCATTCCCTGCGCAGCTCATGATCCTCTGGAAGAAGCATGAAGCATGGTTTTAATCTTCGCCCCCCTGCACCTGCAGCAGCTTCGCTCCACCCTTTCTCCGTCAGCTTAAAGGTCATCCCTTCCCTAATGATCAGCTGCCCCTCTTTGAGCGTCTCTATAATGTACACAAGCTCTTGCAAATTCGGCGAATAGGTCAAGTTAAAGCTTTGCGACAGCGGATGGATGACTACTGCCTCTAAAGGCGCATCCGAATGCCGGTACAAATATTGCAGCAGGCGGCCTGCTTTATCTTCGACAGAAACAGGAATTTTCGGTGAATTAGCAATCACCTCAATGGTTTCACTTGTCAGCGTAACCAACTCGCCGCAATCGGTTTGTTCGCGGATATATGCGGAAATGACCGGAAATCGTTTGCTTTTCATTTGATAAGAAATCGAATTAATGGCATTATAACTCTCTCTTAGTAATCGGTAAGAACCGTCAGGCACGCAATAGCAGCCCATATAATGATCATGCTCACCTTTTGCTTCAATTGGCACGATCTCAGAACAGAACAAGCATCGTTTCTTTTCCATTATCGTAATTCACCCCTATACATGTATCTTTCGCACATCTTACCGGATATTAGGGGTGATGTGCGATTAAGATTCTTTAATAAGGGGTGGTAATTTTTTCTTTACACCGGCATTGGCTCTCCAATTGGTCACATTTGTTGCAGTAATAAGGGTAAAGTTCGGAATCGTCATTCGCCTTTGCTTCAACAATAATTTTATAGAGTACATCAACTTCCCCGTCCTGAAGATCAAGATCGCGATAGATGTCGCTTAGCGGCGGCGGATTCTCATTGCGGAAGGAAGCAAGCGTAACAGGACTCATCTCCCAGCTGCTTGCTTCATATTTCTTTATTCGACGCGGCGAAGGTTGATTGGAGCCATTTAAACGCACAATAATGACAAGAATGAAAGAAGACACGAGCATAACGGTACCTGATTTCCATGAATCCGTTAATCCGAGTACAAGGACGGAGAAAATGACGGCTGGGAAAACAAACAGCAGCGAGAAAAGAGCGACAAACAGCTTCACTAATATTCTCCCTATTTCGTCCATGGCTTACTCCTTTTTTATAAAAAATCGCCTCTTTTCATCCTATGCTGCAACAGGTTATCCCTATTTTCAGTTTATGCCGAACAAGCTACGCGAGAGAATCCAATCAAAACAGGCTGCAACGCATACATTCGCGGCAGCCTGATGATATAAATCTTTTGCAAACGGGTATTGCTTTCGCCTACCAATCTACGCCCCATGCCGACTCATAACCTTTGTTTGCAGCATTTTGCGGCCTAGACTGCGCACTTGTTTCCTTAACACGTTCCGTGCCCATAAAGCTTGCAAAATGTTTGCTTTCCTGCCGGCGGATCCGTCTAGCTTCCTTGCGGTCAGGCGCGGTGTCAAACAATAACCGCTCCTCATCCGATTCTGCGATTACGCCCGGAACTTCCGTTGGCTTGTCATCATCGCCTAGTGCAACAAAGGTCAGGAAAGAGGTCGCGCATACTCTGCGTCCGCCTGTTAGCAAATCCTCAGTCACTACGCGGACAAATACTTCCATTGACGTTTTATGCGACCAAGTGACAAATGCGTTCAGACTTACCGCATCGCCTTTTTTGACTGGATACAGGAAATCGACGGAGTCCGTAGATGCCGTCACAACTGGCCTGCGGGCATGCTTAGTTGCGGCAATCGTAGCCACATCATCTATATAAGCCATTAGCTTTCCTCCAAAGATCGTACCGTGATGGTTCGTATCCGGCGGAAGGACGATAGCTTCTTTTATCGTTAATGACGCTGAAGCGGGTCTAGCTTTTATAGGCAATACTAATTTCTCTAACATGTTCATGGTAACACCTTTTTTCTTTATAAAATTTTTTCGACAACGCTAAGTTTACACCTGAATCACATATAGGTAAAATACATATATCGAATAGTTTTCATTCCTTTTCATTATACTTGCTCTTACCTTTGAACATATACGGATGCTGTCCAAGCAGAAGGAGACGATCCTCATGGATCTTAAACATTTGAATTATTTTGTCGCCGTCGCAGAAGCAGGCAGCTTCACGCAAGCTGCACGCAAGCTTCATGTTACGCAGCCTTCTTTATCGAAAATGGTACGTTTGCTGGAGGAAGACCTCGGCGTGCAGCTCATCGACCGCTCCGCCAAACAGATTGAACTGACGGATGCCGGTCTAACCATCCTCCGCTCGGCCAAGCATATTATTCAGTCGTTCGAGCATATGTCGAGCGAGCTTGAAGAGGTCGCCAAACTAAAAAAAGGAATGCTCCGACTCGGCATTCCCCCAATGGTAGGCGGTTATTTTCTTCCGTCCATTATTGAAAAATTTTTAACCCACTATCCGCAGATACGACTGCAAGTCATTGAACAAGGCGGCAAAAGCTTAGAGCAGGATATTTTGCAGGGCGAGCTCGATTTCAGCATGGTCATCCTTCCTGTCAAAGATGTGGAGAAATATCATGTTCTTCCCTGCATGAACGAAAACCTGCGCCTTGTCGTTCACGCCGGCCATAAGCTTGCTTCAGAGCCATCCATTCGGATGGATCAGCTGGAACATGAGTCCTTCATTATGTTTCGTGAAGACTTTACGATCCACCATCTGATCAAAGAGCAGTGCACGGCGGCTGGCTTCGAGCCAAAAGTCGTGTTTGAAAGCTCCCAGTGGGACTTCATGACGGAAATGGTCGCTGCAAAATACGGCATTACGCTTTTGCCAGAGCGCGTGTGCATGCAGCTTGACCCAAAACGCTTCGCTTCCGTATCCATAGTCCAGCCGTCGATCCCCTGGCAATTATCGATGATCTGGAAGAAGGACAAGTACTTGTCCTTCGCATCGAAAGAGTGGATTCGGTTCATGGAAAGCGAGCTCCAGAATAACAAATAACTTATAAAATGCCCGCCAGCCACTGTTGGTTCGACTTTAAAAGCCCATGGCGGACTCAAAGATTATTTCAAAACATATTTCTCTCGCAGATCCTCACGCAAAGTTACAGCCGAATCCTCTCTAATGTAATGGCAAACGTATGAGCGGCGCCAGCGGTCTTTGCTGCGGTTGCGATTGGAGGAATGGATCAGCAGCTCATGGAAAAATAAAATATCACCTTTCTCCATTATGACTGGGATTTGCTCATTTAGATCAATGCCTTCCGTCTCTTCCGTCCACTCTTCATGCTCCTCGAGATTTTTCACCTTGCCATGCGGCAGCAGCCCTAGCTTATGCGTGCCTGGAATCACCCATAGGCAGCCATTCTCGGCATCAACCTTCTCTTCCATCGCTATCCATGCCGCAACCATCGTCATGGGATCATTTTTGATATAATAGTAGTCTTGATGTGCAGCTTGGCCTGGTGAGCCCGGTTCCTTGTAGAAATACATGCTCTGCACGCACACAGCCTCTTTCTCCATAAGCTGTGCAAGCGTTCCGCGTACGAGCGGCAGCTTCATGACCTGCCTTGAGAAGCTGTCATGCTGATGAGGGTTGAACAGCCGTGTCGAGAAACGTGCTTTCTCTGAGGTTCGAGCAAAGTCAGGCGTCTCTTCCAGCGGTGCCGAACGCATCTCATAAATATGTCTATTAAAAGCATCAATTAAGTCGCCGCTGCAGCCTTTTTTTATTAAAATATAACCGTCTCTCTTGTATTGCTCAAGCTGTTCGTTGGATAATGGTTTTAAAAGCTCGTTTGGTAAGGTAATCATTGCAAACATCCCCTCTTCCATAAGTGAATGTGACCGGTGAATGTATACCCTGTCACTATACGTAAATCTTACGGTGGAAGGCCGTCATCAGCAATGGCTATAATTATCGTTCTTGTGTCTGAGATTGATATTCTCATGGAGGAGATACACAACCTTTTTACATACAGATGTTATTACATAGACAAGGGAGTTCAGGTTATGAGTACTAGACAAAATTTGCAACGCGGGGTTGAATTGATTGGTTTGCTTGCTGCTTGTTGGTTTGCAGTGTATGCCAACAATGGGACAAGCGGGGTATGTGTGCATTTATTTTATTTTCCGATTATTTTAGCCGCTAGATTCTGGGGATGGAGAGGCGGAGCAGCTGTTGGACTGTTAGGAGCGATTTCATTAGGGCCATGGATGCAGCAAAATATTCATTTGAACCTTGATCAAACGACGTTCAATTGGACGATCCGTATTTTCTTCTTTATCGGATTCGGTGCTTTTACCGGGATGTTATTTGCTATTTTAAAAAATAGCCGAAACCACATTCTGCTCCAAAATGCCGAGCTGGAACAAAAAAACGAAGAAATCATTAATCAAAAAAACGACATGGAGCAGCAGAGGAATGAAATCGAAAAAACGAAAGATCAAATCAAACAATTCGGCACCGAAATTATTAAAGTGCTGGCGCAAGCGATTGAAACCAGAGACCCTTTTACCAATGGTCATAGCCAGCGAGTAGCCGAGCTAGCCTATATTATTGGCGATCGTATGGGACTTAGCGAACGTGAGCTGCTGAGCTTGAAGTGGTCCGCCCTTGCTCATGACATTGGGAAAATAAACATACCTGAGCATATTTTAAACAAAGAAGGACGATTAACGGAGATTGAATACGAAACGATAAAGAAGCATACGGAGCATGGCAAGCGCGTGCTGTCCGGCATTCAATATGCGGAAAACGTGATAGATGGCAACGGTTATCGGGACGGGTTAACCGGCGAGCTGAATGCGCTTCAAACGCGCATCATCGGGGTATGTGACGTATGGGATGCGCTGACCTCCAACAGAGCCTATCGCAAGGCTATGACGGATGAAGAGGCGATGACGATTATGATAGCGGGCAGAGACGTCCATTTTGATGCGGAGGTACTCGATATTTTGCTCGATTTTGTTAAAGAACAAGGAGTCGATTAATTGGGGTTATACGGCGGTTTATCAGCTCATTTGGCGGGGCTTGCGTAGAAATAAGTCATATTTCTATACTTATTATTCGAATTTGAGCTAGTTGGTGTGAAATAGAGCTAGTTTCTAGCTCTATTTCCATCAGTTAGCGGCTCTATGTTTAATGAAATGCCTTAGCTTGGCCTAATAATCCGTTTCTCTTTAGCAGCCTTCAGCCAGCTTGGAAATTCATTTAACAGCCAATCGTACAGCCTTTCATCCGATATGGCTGCAATATCATCAATATGGACGAAATTCGCATTATCCACGATCCGCCCCTCCATCGTATCAAGCTGCTTCAGCACCTCGAAGTCAGAATGGCCGATCCCGACAAACTGCCAGAAGATCGGTTGAACGCAGCGTTGATGATGACCTTCTTGATTGGCTTCACAACGCCCTCGTTATTAATAAAGATAATAAATACAGACGTTTCGCTATCCTCCTCCACCGTATATTTACGAATGACATCCTCCATGACCGGTGGCTCGTTATTGCGTCCAAACTTATGTTTGGCATGGTTGCTTCTTAACCAAATAAACTGATCAGCCAAGGGGCAGCTAGCAGCGTAACGAATGCGGTGACCATCATCGCAATGCCTGCAACCGAGCCGGTAACCGCATCATATTCAAGCGCTTTGCTAATACCGGCGGAATGAGCGCTTGTTCCAAATAAAACTCCGCGCGCGATGGCGCTTTTGATCCCGAACCACTTCACGATAAGCGGTCCTGCAATTAAGCCTATTAGACCTGTTAGGAGTGTAGCAATTGCCGTGATTGTCGGCACGCCGCCTATGGAGCTGGATATCGAGATCGCAATGGGCGTTGTTGCCGAGCGTGGGGCTAGACTCTCCATAATGTCTGGCTCTAGTCCAAATAAATAGGCTAAGCCTGCTGAACTCAGTATGGCGATGACAGCGCCGGCGGTAACGCTGGTTGCAATGGCCCAGCCATTTTTTTTCAAAATGTCCAAATGCCGATACAGCGTCATTGCCAGTGCAATCGTAGCAGGCTCAACCAGCTTCGTCAGCCACCCCGCTCCTTCATCATATTGATCAAAAGAAACACCGCTAAGCTGCGTCGCAAGAATGACAACGATAGGCGCAACGAGCAGCGGCGTCAGATAAACCTTCGGATAAGCGCGGTACAATTTCTTTGCGGCCCAATAGACGGCAATCGTGCCGCATAACCAACCTATAGCTTGGATCATCTCGCTTCCTCGCCTCGTTTCCCGGCCAATCGTTCGCCGATCAGCCCCGCAAACAGCATAACCGCAATCGTGCTAATGAATATCGAGAGAAAAATAAATATACCGCTATGGATGACTAAGCTTTTGTAATTCGTAATGCCAACCGCCGCAGGAATAAAAAATAACAGCATCTCCGCCAGCAGCCATTTTGAGCCTAATTCGATCCACTCCATGCGGATTACTTTTAGCTGCAGCAAGGAAAATAAGATGACAATGCCAACGATGCTGCCCGAAACCGGCAAATGCAGCCATGCGACGATCGCATCCGATAGCTGCGCCAGTACAATAAATAGGAGGACCTGTACCGCTGTTTTTAGCATCTTCCCCATGATGACTCCACCTCTTCCACTACAAGAAGTATACAGAGTGAGTCCTCATAGGTAAAATGAATATATCTTATGATTCGCATTCCATTTATCTATGTGAAGAGGTGACCGGATGGAAATCCGCCATTTGCAGTACATTGCTGAAATTGTCCGCTGCAACAGCTTTACCAAAGCGGCCGAAGCGCTGCACATTACCCAGCCTACGATTAGCAAAATGATCAAAAACCTGGAGAACGAGCTTAACTTTGAAGTGTTCGACCGCGACGGAAAGCCTATTAAGCTTACCGCTGCCGGCAAAGCCATCTATGATTATGCCGTGCCAATTCTAGAGCTGTTCGATAATTTGCAGACAGAAATTAATGATTTGGCCTATTTAAAGAAAGGCAGCATCCGGATCGGACTGCCTCCGATGGCTGGTTCGAGCTTTTTTCCAAGCGTGCTAAAGAGCTTTCAGGATCGTTACCCCGGCATTGCGATAAAGCTGGCCGAAGACGGAGCGAAAAAAGTAGAGGAGCAAGTTGCGGAAGGGGCACTGGATGTGGGAGTTGTGTTATGGCCGGTTGACGAGACGCTGTTTGAATCCTTCCAGCTTGTCTCGGATCGGTTAAAAGTCCTTCTCCATCCTTCGCATCCGCTTGCAGCCAGCAAGCAAATAACGCTTAACGAGCTGGCAAATGAGCGGTTTATTTTGTTCAACAGCGATTTCGCCCTGCATGACCGCATTATTAATGAGTGCCAAGCGATAGGCTTTGATCCGCATATCGTCTATGAAAGCTCGCAATGGGACTTTATCGGAGAAATGGTCGCAGAAAATCTAGGGATAGCGATGCTTCCAGAGCGAATATGCGCGCTGCTTGATTCCGCGAAAGTAAGCACGGTTCCGCTCGTTCAGCCTGTTATTCCTTGGCGCCTTGCGATGGTGTGGAAGCGGACGGGCTATCTCTCGTTAGCGACAAGAGAATGGATAGCTTTTAACAAAGAACGTTTTGCCTCACAGTAGCAGCATATTGCTTCCGCCATCTAAATGATCAGCTGACCTTTGCTCTCTGCTGGACTAATCGTTGCTTCCACGCCGGAGTTAAATGACAAATAGTCGCTTTCCATGCCATCGCTAAAGATGACGCCATTCTCAGGCATTTGTGACGTAATGCGTAGCGGGCTTGCTTCATCGATCTGGCCAAAAACAAGCTCTGCGCCTGTTATTTTGCTAGCGAACGGCTCTCTCACTGAGAAATATAGGTAAGGCGAGTGACAAGCGAAGTCATTCCGGTCGAGCATATTCGGCGCAAGCGTTATTTGCTGATTGGTTACGCTGCTGACGATGCCGGCTGCTCCGGCTAGAACGCTTTTAAACCAGCCTGTAGAGCCAAGCCCCGTGGAGACGATAATTCCGCTCGAGGATTGCTGCTCGATCCGATTGTCCTGCATTAGCGAATAACGGGCGGATACATGCGTTTTTTGCCCTACGAACAGATCGTTCACCCCATACAAAAGCTGTCCGTCATTGAGCTCGACTTTGGCTAAGGTCACTTCTTTGATCTGGCGCCTTTGATTCAGCACATCAGGCACGATTAGTTTTAAATCGTTGACCGCAAACGGCAGGAGCACCCCATCCCAGCGCATCGGATCGGGGTTGACGCCGATTAGCGGCTGTTCTCTTAAATATTTCAGCGTATTGGCGACAAGACCATCCTGCCCAATGACGACAACAACATCCTGTTTGCCAAAAATAAAATTAGGCACATGCTCCCTTTCTACGATTTGCACGCGTCCCATTACACTCAGCTCCGCTGCCGCATGCGCGACAGCCTTCCGGTACCGTTCGTCCTCAGCGATATAATCGCCAAAGTCCGCTCCAAGCCGCTCGATGTAGAACTGCGCCTGCTGAACCGTATTGTAGCGAACGGCCAGCTCCTCCAGACGCGTCCTGCGCTTAATTAAAATTATTTTATGGCTGAGCATCGCTTCCTTCATCGGCTCCCTCCTCCCCCTTTATTTCCCGGCATTGCCAAATGCTCTGATCCCGACAGAAGGCCTTGCAATAAATCAGGAGTAATATTGAGCTGACCAATCTTCTCAGCCTTCTCCGCAATATCCTGAAATGCAATAGCAATCAATTTGCTTGGTTCCATGCCCAGGTTCGTCATCGCCTGCAGCACATAAGGCTGCGTACCGTTTATCGACTTCATAATGGCTGCAAGCTCGTAGGCTTTGGCATCTGCTTCGGCATTTTTGTTCGCAACGGCAAGCTCAATCAACGCTCGCTTCTGTTCCTCAAGCGCCGTGTCAAAATGAAGCTGCTCTTCTTTCATTTCGTTTTGCTTCTGCTTTACCAGCCTCTCGGCATCCAGCTGTGTTTCTCTAATTTGCTTTTTCTTTGTTTCGATCGCGATTTCAGTGCTCAGTTCGTTCTCCTTAACACGTCGTTCCTGCTCAATCGAAGCATTGCGGCGCTCGTATAACGCTTCATCCGCATCACGAAGAATCTCCTCGCGTGCCTTCGCTTCAAGCGCTCGCATCGTCTCTTTGTTAGGCAGGATCGCAAGCACGGAAAGACCCATCAGCTCGATGCCAAGCTTCTCGATTTCCTCGCTCTCTTTAACTTCCCTTATCGTGCGGGCAACCAATCTTTCGCTTGATTGAATCGCCTCTTTTAAGGGCATTTGCTCCAGTTGTTTTTTGATCAATACCTTCACGAGATGAATGATGCGCTGTGCCAGCTTGTTTGGATCGTCAGAGAGGTACGTTTTCTTTTTTAGATGGTACGTATAATTTAAAATTTGCGTCGTTTTCCTGTAATCGACAATGCGATAAGTCAATTGACCCTGCACCGTAACGGTCTGGTAGTCATGTGTAATCTCTTCGAACATAAACGGAACGTCAATTGAGGACACAGGCACGACAACCACCGAAGTAGTCGGCTCATAATAATAAAAGGAGAGGCCAACCCCCTCTTGGACGACCTTCCCGTTTTGCACCTTTAACACATACTCGCTTGGCTGAAATTTGACGAATCGAAATCCGAACATCAAAATGACCTCACTTTCGATTGGGTTTGGATAATTGTTTATATTTCAAATATATCAAATTGATATTATCAATACGATAACATCGATTTCCAATACTGTCAATATGAAAGTATCACGATTTAATCATAAAAGCTATGGCTTAAGTCCCCCTCCTAAATATCCATTTCTTGCAAAGTATTCGTTTACAAAAGGACTAATTTATTATAAAATTCTTAATAACGAACATTATGTTCGTAACTAATGTATTGTCGGGAGGTGTTGATGTCATGTCCAAATTCAAAAAAGTTTTATGCCTTACCTTGCTAATAGGCGTATGTATGTTCCCGGCTTCCGCATTTGCTTCATCTAGCCATTCATTTTCTGATGACAAGAAAAGCTTTTTCTCCAGCATTTTATCCGTGTTCTCGGGGTCAAAAAGCAACAGCAATCAGAATAGTAACAATAATTATCAAAACAACAATAATAATAAAAACAACAATCAATCCAATAAACATAAGGTCGATAAGGATTGGAACTCCAAGGGTTGGTTTGATTGGTGGGATGATGATGACTGGTGGGATGACATCTGTTGGTGGGACAAGAACAAAGATGATTCCTACAAAATTTGGGAGCGCTACTATTGTTATTAATCCGCCATTATTTGCAAAACCGTTGGCTGGCGCCGGCGGTTTTTTTATATTTCCCAAGCACGGCAGGCGGTGAAGCATGGCATCTTAAGCCGCTTCAAAGGCGGCATGCTATTGGTTTATTAAATACGGATAGGCGTCTAAAACAGATGTACGGGAAAGGTCTTCAAATTGTGAGCACGCCTGATCAAGGAACAACCGTCACGTTCATCATCCCGAATAAATCAGCCAACAACAAAGAAAGCGACAGGAGCCTATAATGGCTATGTCGCTTTCTTTGTTGTTCGATTCGCCACCTGTATGCTAATAGCGATAAGCTTTGCAATGCAGTCTTACACCGAGAACTGCCACCCAATCGTCAAAAGCACGCATCATCCGTCCCGTTCGTTTCTCGTTCTTATAACCACGGTAATCCTTTAACAAGGGAACAAGCCAGCTGCTTAACGGAGAAGCCGCATTTCCGATGGAATAACGGATCTGACAGCCTTTGGCATGCGGTTTAAGCTCGTAATCGTTGCGGTACCACCAGCCTCCGAATACCGTAAAATGCCCGTTCGCTGCATCGATATCCATATACGCTACGCGAATGGCTGCCGCTTCATCGCCCGTATAAATCGTAAACAGCTGCGGGCCTCCCTTCACCTGCAAAGTGCCGCCGCTTCCACTTGCACCCGTCAAGAGCAGCGGCAAATGGCTCGCTGTTATCCGGCCTATAGGCATTGTCGATAGATAACTCACAACCTCTTCGTATGGTTTCTCTATAATTCCCGTGTAAGAGATGATTTCCTTCAACGCCATAGCCCCCAATGAAAATATGTATCTTCATTTTGACAGAATTTTTCATGCTAACACTCGCACCTCAGCTCGATTTCTTCTCCGCCTTAAGGCGGAGAAGAAATAAAAAAACCATTCGAGCGTAAGCCCAAACGGTTTTGCCAATAGCAATTAATGCTTTCTCTTATAATAGGTAATCGCAAGCGCAAGGGCAAGAACGGAGCCCTTCACGATATCCATCGCGTAGTAAGGTACGGACAGCATAATAAGTCCGTTTGACAAAATGCCGATCAATACAGCGCCCGCAAATGTGCCAAAGGCGTTCGGCTTGCCTGCTCCTAGTACAGAATAACCGATAAATGCAGCCGCTACCGCATCCATCAAATAAGGCCCGCCGGCATTCACTTCCGCATTCATGACACGCGCGCCTAGGATGATGCCGCCAATCGCAGCAAACAGTGCTGAAATTAAATAGGCAAACAACCGGTATCTGCTAACCGCGATGCCTGACAGCTTCGCCGCTTCTTGATTGCCGCCAATCATATACATATAACGGCCGTGCTTCGTATACGTCAGAAAGAGATGAACAATAACGACGATAAGCAGCATAATGATTATGATCCAAGGAACTTGTCCAAGCTTGCCGAACAGCTTCGGTATTTGTCCAGTGGCAAAGTCTCCGCTTGGCATGACCATATTTTGCGAAATGGTTGCACCTCTAGTGTAGGTTAACGCCACCCCTTGGAAGACGAACATCGTTGCAAGCGTCATGAGCATATCTTGAATTTTAAAATTAATGACGAGAAAAGCGTTTATTAGACCAACGACTAGACAGAACGCAATGGTGACCGCGATGCCGAGCCCAAAGCTTTGACCGTGCCATACGTACATCGAAATGACAAGTGCATTGGCAAGCGATGCTACAGAACCTACCGACAGGTCAAAGCCGCCAACTGCTAAAGAGACGGTAAGGCCAATCGCAATGATCGTCACAATCGAGATTGAGCGTAAAATGTTGATAATATTAGCCGTGCTAAGAAAGTTGTCTGTAACGGTGCCAAAAAATACGACCAGCAGCAAAATGGTAATCAGCGTGCCATACTTGTACAAAAAATCAACGAATTGAAACGATTTTTTCTCCCGAATGGAATCGGCAGCATTCATGTTAACAAGCCTCCAGTACTGTATAGCAATATCTCTTCCTCGTTCGTGCTTCGTGTCTCCAGCTCTTTAATAACTTCGCCGTCATACATGACATAGATGCGGTCCGTTATGCCGATCATCTCGGACATCTCGCTCGACGCATACAAAACACATTTCCCGCGCTTCGCAAGCTCTGCAACCAACTCATAAATATCCCGCTTAGCGCCAACGTCAACACCTTTGGTCGGTTCGTCGAATATATAAACATCCGCGTCAGCAAGGAGCCACTTTCCGATAGCTACCTTCTGCTGGTTTCCGCCGGAGAGGTTTTTCACTTTCGCTTGCCCGTTTGGCGTCTTGATGCCGAGACTTTGAATGATCTCGCCAGCGGCTTTCTTTTCCTTCGCTTTGCTAAGCCATGCGCCCCATCCCGTAAATCGGGCTAACACAGCAGCGGTCAAATTGTCGCTTACCGACTCCTCAACAAAAACACCCTCACGTCTCCGCTCTTCCGGGACGAGTGCGATACCGTTTTTTACGGCTTGATAAGGCGTCCGATTGGTTAAGCGTCTCTTATTGATAGATAACTCGGCAGAAGAGCCCGGCACTGCACCGAATAAAACACGGCAAAGCTCCGTTTTGCCAGCGCCAACCAAACCGGCAATTCCGACGATTTCCCCCTTGCAGATATGTAAATCAACACCGTTAACTTTATCCTGATCGCGAATGCCTATAGCTTCAAACCACTTCTCGCCTACGGTAATTGTTGGTTTCGGGAACTGTCTGTCCAGCTTCTCCCCAAGCATATATTCCACGACTTTATGCTGATCTACGTTCGAGAGATGCTCTCGTATAACGAGCTGCCCATCCCTCATGATCGTAATATCGTCACAAATCTCGTAAAGCTCCGGCAAACGGTGCGAAATAAAGATAATACCTACGCCTTCCGATTTTAATAGGCGAATAAGATTGAATAGCTGCTCAGTCTCACTATGGCTAAGCGGTGCGGTTGGCTCATCGAGCACAAGGAAGCGGCATTGCTTCGAGATCGAGCGGGCAATCAGCACCATTTGCTTCTCGGCAAGCGTAAGATCTTGAACGAGCTTTTTCGTTGGGACCTTCACATTCATTCGGTCTAAAATGCTCTGCGCCGATCGGTGCAGCTGCTTCCAATGAATAAGCTGCTTGCTTCCCATATCATGCACGGTATGCTCCAGCATAATATTTTCGCCTACGGACAAATTCGGGATTAGCGCCGTATCCACCTCTTGATAAACGACCTGAATGCCGTTATCCTTCGCATCCTTCGGCGTGCGGATTCGGACCTCCTTGCCATCGATCAGGATGCTCCCTGTATAATGATCATGCGCCCCGGCAAGCACCTTCATGAGCGTGGACTTCCCTGCGCCGTTAGCTCCGATCAAAGCATGCGCCCTTCCGGCAGAAGTATGAAAATCAACATCTGTCAATGCCTTAACGCCTGGAAAGGCGATCGATATCCGTTTCATTTCCAGCCGGCTTGCCTTCGAGTCTATCAACAGACCCACCTTCCTCTCCAAACAGGATAGAGCGCCCTTATCCACTTGGACAAGGGCGCTATTTTAAAAATCTATTATACCATTATTTATGAATTATTTGCCGTTTGCGCTTTTTAAAGATTTCATCCACTCTTCTTCAAAAGCATCCGAAGTGCCCCAGCCTGGAATAATGTCTGCCAAGGTAACCATGTTAACCGGCTCGCTCGATTTTTTCAGGCCCTCTTGATCAATAAGCGCAGCTTCCAAATTGTAGGTGGAAGGCGTTTCTTCGCCAGCGATTTTTTTGGCTAGCAGCCTCACGTTCACCGCACCGATCATTTTTGGATCAACAGCCGCTGTAGCTGCCCATGGGCTGTTATCTTCTTGCATGATTTGCAAGTCAGCGTTCGAAACGTCAATGCCGTAAATTTTGATTTCTGTGCGGCCCGCTTCAATCAGCGCTCTTGCCGCACCGATTGCAAATGCGTCCCATGTTGCAAAAATCGCGTCAATCTCGCCTTTTGGATGCTTGGTAAGCATAGCAGCAACCGCATTTTGCGTATCAACCGATGTATTTGCGTTCGCTACGCCAAAACGTTCAACTTCCTTGATGCCTGGATATTTCGCAAGCGTATCTTGATAAACCTTGTTGCGGCGAACCATCGGCGGGAAACCGTCTACCCATAGATAAACGATTTTTGCTTCCTCGCCTTTTTCTTTCACGAGCTGATCCAGTGAAAATTGCGCAAGCGCCTCATCATCCTGGGATGTCAAGGTCACGCCTGGAATAGCGGACAATTCTCCAACGGAGTCAAACGCAACTACTGGGATTCCTTTGTCCGTCAGCTTCTTTACCGCATCCACTGTTGCCGGGTCATCGCCATGCGAGATTACAACGCCGTCATAACCGCCATCGGTCGCTTGTGCGATTGCATCGTGGAATTTAGCAGTGTCGCCATTTGCAGAGAACGTATCGACTTTAAAGCCGAGCGATTCGCCTTCTTGTTTGGCACCGACCAAAAATTGCGCCGTATGGTCATCTCCGCCGATTTTGCGGATAACCATCAATTTAATTTCATCCTTAGCAGCAATAGCCGCTGGAAGATTTTCGATATTTTGGGCACCTTCACTGACAGTGCCTCCTTTTGAATTGCCATTCGAGCTTTCTGTTTTTCCTTGTCCGCAGCCGGTTGCAATTAACGCAATCGCAAGCAGCAAGCCAAAAACCATACGAAAATGCTTGTTAATCATTCTGACTTCTCCCCTTATGTATAAATATGACTATTATCATAAGTAATCCTATAGGATATTCAATTTTACGTCAAGATAAAGATGCCGACTAACAAGCAAAAAAATGTTAAAATATAAGGGGACAAACAGAAAGGCGGAGATTTTATGGTACAGGTACATCCTTTTATTATTGAGCCAATCACGTACATAGCCTTCGAAAACGAAGCGGAGCAAATAGAGAAATGCAAGGAATGGAGCTTGCTGTCGGAGAAGGCGTCGAAGTCAAAAGCATTTTTCTACAAAGGCAACGGCATGAATCTTGCTTGCAGCATTGTGGGCTACGTCGATAGGATGACTGCTGTCATCTCATTTGACAACGAACAAAAACACTGCATTCACCCCTCCTACCTGAAGGAAATGCAAGCTGCCAACTATGGTCAGAGAAGCTCTGCCATTGCGGATGAAGCTGCTTCCTCAGATCCAGTTGAGGCTGTATCCATTGAAGCAGAAGCTAGCTCGCCTAATGAATCCGTGCTGGAGCCGCAGCCGGAAGCAGTTGCTCCAGCGGAAGAATCGAAGCAGCAAGAGCCTGAAGCACAAGCGCCGCCAAAAGGGAAAGCGAAGAAGGAAAAAACGCCTAAGCTGCAGCTTCCCGAAGAAAAAGTGAAAATGTCAGCTACGGTAAAGGAATTTACGACTGTGCCTAACAATTTCTCCGATACGGAGGATGAAGTGGTCATCTATGAAGCGGTGTCCATAGCAGATCCAGCAACCGACGTCGGCGTCGCTTGGTCGAGCCACAGCGCCACTCTCAAAAAATTCGAGCTTGAAATCGGGGATACGATCCATTTTGAAGGGAAAATTGTAGCCAAAAAGCTCACAAAGCACCCCATTCCCTACAAAATTAACAATCCGGCAAAAATTCAAAAAGAGACATCCGAATCTTAATCGAAGGATGTCTCAAAAGTATTGATTGCGCTGGAGAGATAGCCCGCTTTGAACAAAAAAAGTTAGTAAGCATGAAAAATAGCGGTACAGGGGCTGTCCCTGTACCGCTTTTTTCTTTACTGTTTTTGAAACAGCCACTTCCATTTGATTATCCGACGCCATAAGTCACCTTACGTACTAAATATTCCAACTTCTCGTTCATAGCCGTGTCATCTGCCCCTATAAAGGCTTGTGGGGAAAGCAATTGCAGCTTTTTAATTTGATAATAGTCGAAAATAGCTCCTCTAAGCGTCAGCTGATGTTTCATCAAATAAAGCGAATCCAGCAGGTTTCTAAACATCAGCTCATCCTGGATGATCATTAAAGACGCATTAAGCTTATTAAAAACGGCAGCTTCCGCCCCTTTTTCGTACAGCTCTTTAAGACGGCCATTCCGCTCGCCAACCGCAACCTGGATTCGGCCGAACAACTCCGGATATACCTCATTCAGATCATTGTAAAAAACATCGGTGCCGTAATTGGCGATCAGCAGCGTTTGCGAGAACGACTTTTGAAAGCCTGCTATAAACGACCCGCTTCCATCCGTCAGCTCCTTGTCCGCTTCTATTATATAAGCAATAAAATTTTCGACCAAACGCTGGATGACTTCGTCCTTAGACGAGAAATACTTATAGAGTGTTGCCTTCGATAGATCCATATGTTTAGCGATATCATCCATTCGCATCTGTTCAAATCCATTCGTTTTGATTGGATTCAAAATGCGGGATATAAACTTAAGCTTTATCGTCTCGTCCGAGTAACGAGAGGCTGCTTCTTCTTTTGGCTTCAATTCCGCTCACACTCGCTTCCTACGCTCCAGTATACACAGATATTTGATTTTAATAAATAAAACAAGACAAAGTAAACTCATTCACATATTTTGAGTTTACTTCGTCTAACTGATCGTATATGCTAGTTGGGTAGTTTAAACGTTGTTGCTTCCACCAAAAAGGAGTGATTCCTCGTGTTAACAAGAAAATTAGACGATTTACAAGTTTCAGCGCTTGGGTTAGGCTGCATGGGCATGTCACCGGATTATTACGGCGCGCGTGCTGAGTCGGAATCGCTTCTCACGCTGCAATATGCGCTAGAACATGGCGTAAACTTTTGGGATACGGCTGATGTATATGGCCGAGGCCACAATGAGACGCTGCTGTCGCGAATACTAAAGGATCGCCGAAACGATATCGTTCTAGCAACAAAGTTTGGCTTTGTCGTGAAGGACGGCAAGCTTGGCGTTGACGGCACGGCTAAACATGTCAGAGAATCTTGCGAAGGCAGCTTAAAGCGACTCGGCGTTGATCATATCGATCTTTACTATTTGCATAGAGTTGATCCGAATACGCCGATTGAAGAAACGGTCGGCGCAATGGCCGAGCTTGTAAAGGAAGGAAAGGTTCGCCACCTTGGATTGTCTGAGGTATCCGGCGATACGCTGCGGCGCGCCCATAACATCCACCCCATTGCAGCGGTGCAATCGGAATACTCGCTATGGAGCCGTGATATCGAAGAGACGACATTCCCTGCTTGCAGAGAGCTAGGCGTAGGCATCGTTCCTTATAGCCCGCTAGGACGCGGTTTCCTTACGGGGCAAATCAAGAAATTTGAAGATTTTGCTGAAAATGATTTTCGGCGCGGCGTTCCACGGTTTCAAGGCGATAACTTTCAAAAAAACCTCGACATCGTTTCCGAGGTAGAGAGCATCGCGATGGAGAAGGGCGTAAAACCCGCTTCCCTTGCGCTCGCTTGGGTTCTTGCGCAAGGTACGGATATCGTTCCGATTCCAGGTACGACGCGCAGACATAATTTGCAGACCAATATCGACGCCTTGAGCATTGAACTTACGACTGAGGAACGCCGCCGAATCGATTCCATTGCCGATCGTATAGAAGGCAATCGTTATTCTGAGCAAGGAATGAGCTTCACGAATTTATAAATAAGCGGTCAACGATAAAGAGGCTGCTGCGTTAAACCTTTGAATGGTCTAATGCTGCAGCCTCTTATTTTATCGCTTGATCTAGAATTATGCCGATTAACGAATGCGGTAGCTAAGATCATTCCAACGAAGCTCGTTGCGAATGCCGCGAACGGACGAGTGCTTATCGATCACGACGGTCTCGATGCCGACCTGATCAGCCCAATCCACAAGCTGCTCCGTTGTTACAACATAGGAGAAGACGGTATGGTGAGCGCCGCCTGCATAAATCCAGCTTTCCGCTGCTTCACGAAGCGATGGCTCAGGCTTCCATAATACACGGGCAACCGGAAGCTTCGGCATATCGTGAGTCGGCTTCACGGCATCCACTTGGTTAATGATCAAGCGGAAGCGGTTGCCGAGATCAATGAGCGAAGCATTAAGCGCCGCACCGGAGCGTCCGTCGAATACGATACGCGCTGGATCAGCCTTGCCGCCGATGCCAAGCGGATGAACTTCGATTTTTGGACGGCTATCCGCAATCGTCGGACACACCTCAAGCATATGGGAGCCAAGAACAAGCTCGTTGCCTTCCTCCAAATGATACGTGTAATCCTCCATAAAGGAAGTACCTTTGTTGTTAGCAATCAGCTTCATCAGACGGGTAAGCGCGGAGGTTTTCCAATCGCCCTCGCCGCCGAACCCATAGCCTTGCTCCATCAGGCGTTGAACCGCTAAGCCTGGAAGCTGCTTCATACCATGCAAATCTTCGAAGGAAGTCGTAAATGCCGAGAAGCCGCCCTCTTGCAGGAACGCTTTGAGGCCAAGCTCAATACGGGCTTGTTCGCCAATGGAAGCCAAAGAAGCTGCATTGCCGCGCGTTTCGGAGGAAATATCGTACTGATCATTGTACTCCTCTAGCAGCTGCTTCACTTCAGCGTCTGAAACTTCGTTCATCCGAGCAACCAGATCGCCAATGCCGTAACCGTTGATCGACCAGCCGAATTTTATTTGCGCTTCCACTTTGTCGCCTTCCGTTACCGACACTTGGCGCATATTATCGCCAAATCGGGCAACCTTCAAATGGCGTCCTTCGTTTACGGCAATCGCCGTACCCATCCAGCTAGCAATGCGCGAGCGGGTAACGCCTTCTTCCCAGTGCCCTGTTACGACTTTGCGTTCAAGGCCAAGACGGGAGAAAATATGGCCATACTCGCGGTCGCCATGCGCCGATTGATTCGTATTCATGAAATCCATATCAATCGTTTCCCATGGAATATCGCGATTAAACTGTGTATGAAGATGAAGCAGCGGCTTGCGAAGCTCCGATAAGCCATGAATCCACATTTTAGCCGGTGAGAATGTATGCATCCATGTGATGAGGCCAGCACAGCTCTCGTCCGCTTTCGCTTCTATACAAAGCTTGTAAATTTCTTCAGGAGTTGTAACTACAGGTTTAAATACGATCTCGGAGGCAAAAACAGAATCTTCGTTCAACGCCGCCGTAATGATGCGTGAATGCTGTGCAACTTCCTCTAATGTTTCTGGACCGTACAAGTGTTGACTACCGGTAACAAACCAAAATTGATAAGGCTTAACTTGTAGCATTTGAATGGTTCCTCCTTAAGTATACTCATAAATGCATGAATCACACGCATTAACTTGTACGGACATTAGCGCTAGTTATCACTGGTATGACGGAGCACTTGTACATACAACTTGACGTACGTTTATCATACTCCGAAAGGTAAAGGTTTTCAATATCATTCCTCAATAAAATTAAAAACGGTTGTTAGATTTGTTCCAAACGATAGGTATAGCCGCAAAAGGAGCAGCGAAATAGAACGCTTTTGTCACCAATCGTAAAGGTTAACCGCTCATCGTCCTCGATCTCGATATACTCTCTTCCCTGCTCGTCCCGATCTCCCGTTGCAAACATAGCCGTTTTATTTCCGCACTCGCATTCAAAATTCATCATGATAGTGTTGCTCCTCTTTTATATGTAATGGAAGTGAAATATTTCGTATCGATCTGAGATAAAATAGGAAAACAGCCGCCCTCTCCACTACTTTCGAATAAATACCAGCCTCCAATTGCTGCGGTTTCATTGCTTCATCGTGTTAGCTTCGATATAATTAGCGATGACATTATTATATTACAAAAACAACGTCAAGGAAGGGTTACGAAAAACATGTACATAGCAGATAAATGGGTTGATTACGAGGTCATAGATACGGGAGACGGAGATAAGCTCGAACGCTGGGGCAACTATACGCTCAGACGTCCAGATCCGCAAATCATTTGGCCGATCACAAATGAAACAGGCCTGTGGAAAAAAGCAGACGGCCATTACCATCGGAGCAATTCCGGCGGAGGCCAATGGTCGATGAATCCTACGCTTCCTGAACGCTGGACGATTTCGTATGGCGAGCTTAACTTTCACATTAAGCCGACTAACTTCAAGCATACCGGCTTATTCCCGGAGCAAGCAGTTAACTGGAGCTGGATGATGGACAAGATCAGATCGGCAGGCCGTCCAATCCGCGTGCTGAATCTTTTTGCATACTCAGGGGGCGCTACCGTTGCTGCTGCCGCTGCAGGCGCGGAAGTTTGCCACGTTGACGCAGCCAAAGGGATGGTTCAGTGGGCGAAGGATAACGCTCAGCTGTCAGGACTGGAATCCGCTCCAATCCGTTATATTACAGACGATGTATTTAAATTTGTGCAGCGTGAGCAGCGCCGAGGCAAGCAATACGATGCGATCATTATGGACCCTCCTTCCTATGGACGCGGTCCAAACGGCGAGATGTGGAAGCTTGAAGAAAATCTGTTTCCGTTTCTGCAATCTTGTACGTCTATCTTATCCGACAATCCGCTGTTTCTATTGATTAACTCTTATACGACAGGCTTATCGCCTTCTGTGCTGCATAATCTGCTGCACATGACGATGAATGACAAATACGGCGGCGAAATTAATTGCGGCGAGATCGGTTTGCCGATTACGAAGTCCGGCCTAAACCTGCCTTGCGGAATATTGGGACGTTGGGAGTCTAAGTAATGGCCATCACCGTTTTATTTGAAGATAATCATGTGCTGGCGGTCGTCAAGCCGCCTGGCATTCTCTCACAAGAGGATGACACAGGCGATGCAGACATGCTGACGCTGCTTAAACAGGATTTAAAAGAGCGACACAACAAGCCGGGAAACGTATTTCTCGGCCTCGTTCATCGTCTTGACCGAATGGTTGGCGGCGTGATGGTTTTTGCCAAAACCTCGAAAGCAGCCTCCAGATTGTCTGAATCCGTTCGCAGCCGCCATTTTGGCAAAACTTACGTCTGCGTGGTGCAAGGCGTTCCAAGCAAGCCGCATGCAAGGCTGACGCATTATATCCGCAAGGATAATAAGCAAAATCAGGTCACCGTTTTTAATAAGCCGACGAATGATGCGAAGGAAGCCATTTTAGATTACGAGGTTGCAGCTGTTAGCGGGCGGTATTCATTAATTGCCGTTAAGCTCCATACAGGCAGGCCTCATCAAATACGAGCCCAAATGGCGCACATCGGCTGTCCGCTCATAGGCGATCTAAAGTACGGCGCAAAGCCAACTGCCGGCATGAGCGACATCGCACTATGGTCAACCTCGGTTTCAGCTCCTCATCCCGTTACGAAGGAATGGATCAGCTTCCGCTCTATACCGAGCGGTTCGGATGTATGGACCTGGTGGTCTGCCGAGCAGCTTGAAGCTGCGTCCAAAATGTTAAGCGATGCGTAACCGGACGGACATGCACAAGACGCGCCGCAAAAGACACCGAAAAATCCAATCCGTTTTATTAGTGCTAAGCTTAATTGGTTTGTTGATTATTTTTTTGATGCCCTACGTTATCGATAGGGCTTCTCCACCTGCTATTCCGGCAGCGACCACTGTGACCACACCTAATGAAATAGCTATTGTGACGCCATCTCCATCCCCTTCTCCGCCGCCAACCGAACCACCAGAGCCTGAATTTGCAGATGCGGTATGGATGGCAGTAGGCGATGTCATGATGCATACGCCGCAACTTCCCGGAGCTTATGACAAAAAGACGAACCGCTATAACTTCAATCCTTTTTTCAAAGCGGTTAAGCCTATTTTGGAACAAGGGGACTGGGTTATTGCCAATCTCGAGACACCGATTGCCGGCGTAGAGTTCGGCTACAAAGGGTACCCGCAATTCAACGCGCCTGTTGAGCTTGGAGAAGCACTAAAGAACGCAGGCTTTAACCTCATTACGAACGCAAACAATCATTCTCTGGATCAAGGCGAATCGGGCATACTGCGTACGCTTGAAAATTTAAAGAAACTTGGCCTCCCGTCCAAAGGAACTGCCGCATCGCAAGAGGAAGCCGACAAGCTTGTCTTATCAGAGAAAAACGGCATTGTGATGGGACTGCTTGCATATACGTATGGAACGAACGGCATTCCTGTTCCTGAAGGCAAACCTTATCTGATCTCGTTAATCGATGAGCAAAAAATAAAAGCCGATATTGCAGAGCTTCGTGAAGCTGGCGCCGATTTTATTACGGTATCCCTTCATTTCGGTACCGAGTACCAGACAGCGCCAAATGACGAGCAGAAGCGTCTGGCCAGAGCGCTTATCGCAGCTGGGGCAGATATCGTTGCAGGCTCTCATCCCCATGTCGTACAGCCGTATGAGGTCGTTGAAGCAACCGAAGAAAATGGCCATGTAAGAAAAGGACTTATTATTTATTCTATGGGTAATTTTATTTCCAATCAGCGGGGCGAAACGAAGGATTACGGAGTTATATTCAAAGTGAATGTTCGTAAAAATATGACGGACGGTACCATTGACCTCACCGAGATCGAATCGATTCCGACATGGGTGCATCGCTATAAGCCGGATCATGCATTCCGCTATCGTATTTTGCCTATTGAAGAAACGATCACCGCTGCAAGCGACACCTTGCTAACACAAGCCGACTACGATATGCTCCAAAAAAATTACGATATGCTGCGCAATCGGCTCGATTCCATGAAAAAAACAGAGTAGCTCGCAGAAACTTACAAATTGGCTACTTTGCCAAGCAAATAAACAAGCAGCTGTTGATTATGAGAGGAAATGCGGTCCAACGATTGTTCGATCATTTCGGTCCGAATCGTTGTACCGCGCTCCGCTTCCGCTTTGCCCTTCTCCGATACAGACACCCACACGATTCTTCGATCATTATCATCCCTTGTGCGTTCAATAAGCCCATTTTTCTCCATTCGGTCAAGCAGCGTCGTTATTGCAGCAGGCGTGGTCGCTAAATATTGAAGCAAATCCGATGGTTTCATAGGTTGATGCTGCAGCAATAAATCTAGCACGTTCAGCTGGCCTTCCGTCAAAGGAGCAAGCGACTGCTCTAAATTGTTTTTCCATTCCCGCGAAAGCTTCGTCCATAATCGAGTAAATTCTCCAGATACCATAGCTTACACCCGCTCCCTGTCAATTTACATCTATTTGCTATTCATTATAGCAGTCTTTAATGTCGAATTAAAGATTAACCCAATTAATAATTTGCGATATTAATCGATACAATAACGAACATTGTGACAGCGTTAGACATACAATGTGGCGAAGGCCCAGAGCTATGTCTATTTTTGCTTAAATAGTAAGGAGCGTGAACCCAGTGGAAGAAAGAAAAGCGATCATTATTCAAAAAATTAAAAGTTATGGCATCATAAAAGACCCACAATGGCTGGACCGCCCGGATGAGCTGGTTCCATTGTGGGTCATGCTTGAAGCTATATTGGAAGTGATCGAACGTTTTGACCCGCCTAATCGCCCTTTTGACTAGAATCTAATAGAGAGCGTGCAAGCGTATTCGTGATCACATCATTTTTCTCGACGGGGAACACGAGCTTACCTATCGCTTTACGCTCTTCAATTGGCGCTTTCTCAGAGGCTGCAACCAGCTTCGCACCTGAAGTCGTAATGGCCACGATTTCTTTGGCCTCCCTGCAATAATAAGCACCAACCAGCGATGCGCCGTTCGGACGGACGCGCTTGCCTTCCTTGAACTCAAACGTTTGGACACCCTTGCCGCCTCTTCCCTGGATCGGATAATCCAGTAGAAGCGATCGTTTGGCATAGCCGATATCCGTAATGACGAGCACTTCGCCCTCGTCCTCTGCAACACGTTCCGCGGCAATGATCTCATCGCCATCCTTGAGCTGTATGCCCCTGACGCCAGTCGCCACTCTTCCCATCGGATTAATCTCGGACTCTGCAAAACGAATGCTCATGCCTTGCTTCGTGACCAGCATCAATTGCTTCGTGCTGTCGCTCAACACGACGCGGATAACCTCGTCGCCCTCAGAAACCTTGCAGGCTGCAACGGCAGTTGATCTCGTTGTTGCGTATTCCTTAAGCTCCGTCCGCTTCACCTGTCCTTTTTTGGTAACGAAGAACAACGAAGCGCTGGAGGCTGCTATATCCTTAATTGGAATGACAGTCACGATCGAATCGTCCTTCGGCATCGGAACGACGTTTACGATTGCGGTACCTGTTTCCTTCCATTTGAATTCCGGAATTTGATGGACAGGCAATAAATAATATTGCCCTTTCTTCGTAAATAGCAGCAAATTGTCAATCGTATTGACCTCAAGCAGCTCTCTTACGAAGTCGCCTTCCTTCACTCCTGTATTTTGCCGCTCTCCGCCTGATCTGGTGAAGGATAACATGCTTGTCCGTTTTACATAGCCGTCTTGGCTAAGCGTAACGAGAACATCCTCAGCTGTAACAAGCACTTCAAGGTTAACCTTCAGCTCCTCGATTTCTCCGCGAAGATCGGAACGCCGGTCAATGCCGTATTTCGTTTGGATTTCAAGAAGCTCGTCCTTAATTACGCCAATCAGCTTCTTGTCGCTCGCCAAGATCGATTTCAAGTAAGCGATCTTCTTCATCGCTTCCTTCAGCTCTTTCTCAAGCGTCGTAATTTCAAGGTTCGTTAATCGGTACAGCTGCAACGTAAGAATCGCATCCGCTTGGCGTGCGGTGAAGCCGAACTTCGCAATCAGGTTATCCTGTGCGTCGCCGCGGTTTTTCGAGGCTTTGATCGTTGCAATAACCTCGTCCAAAATATTGAGAGCCTTTACTAGACCTTCGACGACATGCGCCCGATCCTCAGCCTTCTCGAGATCGTACTTCGTGCGGAAAGTTACGACTTCCTTCTGATGCTCGATATAGGCGGATAAGATTTGTTTCAAGCCAAGCTGCATCGGCGTTTTGTTCACGATTGCGACCATATTGAAGCTGTAGGCTACCTGTAGATCTGTTTTCTTGAACAAATAAGCCAAAATGCCCTGCGCGTCCGCATCCTTCTTAAATTCAACTACGATGCGAAGGCCATTGCGCCCGCTTTCGTCGCGAACCTCTGCGATCCCTTCGACCTTCTTCTCCAGACGAATGTTTTCCATCGCGGTAACGAGTCTGGATTTTACGACCTGGTACGGAATATCAGTAATGACGAGCTGCTGCTTGCCTCCGCGCATTTCCTCGATCGCGGTTTTGGCACGTATATAAATACGGCCTTTTCCGGTCGCGTAAGCGTCCCGGATACCTTCTTCGCCCATGATTATGCCGCCGGTAGGAAAATCCGGGCCCTTCACATAGGTCATAAGCTCCTCAAGCGTAAGCTCAGGGCTTCCCATAAGCGCGATACAAGCGTCTATAACCTCTCGCAGGTTATGGGGCGGTATTTCCGTGGCAAAGCCGGCAGAGATGCCGCTGGTCCCGTTAACGAGCAGGTTAGGGTACCGCGACGGCAGCACAACCGGCTCCTTCGTCGTATTATCGAAATTATCTTTGAATTGAACCGTTCTTTTCTCAATATCACGCAGCAGCTCCATCGCGATCGGCGATAAGCGCGCTTCCGTATAACGCATAGCCGCTGCCGGATCATCATCCTGCGAGCCCCAGTTGCCGTGACCGTCTACGAGCGGATGCCCCATCTTCCATGGCTGCGCCATCCGTACCATACCCTCGTAGATGGATGAATCACCGTGCGGGTGGTAGTTACCCATAACGTCGCCGACCGTTTTAGCCGATTTCCGGTATTGCTTATCCGGCGTATTGCCTGAATCGTACATCGCATATAGAATACGCCGCTGCACCGGCTTTAAGCCATCGCGAACGTCAGGAATGGCACGATCCTGAATAATATACTTTGAATAGCGTCCGAAGCGGTCTCCTACAACCTCCTCCAAAAACGCCGGTAAAAACTGTTCCAGCATACTCATGCAGAATTCCCCCTATTCCTCATACTCCATAAAGTCGACATTCTCAACGATCCAGCGCTTGCGCGGATCAACCTTATCACCCATAAGCGTAGATACCCTGCGCTCCGCTTTGGCTGCATCCTCGATTTGAACTTGCAATAGAGTCCGTTTCTCCGGGTCCATTGTCGTCTCCCACAGCTGGTCGGGATTCATCTCGCCAAGTCCTTTATAGCGCTGAAGCTCGTAGTTTTTTCCGTATTCCTTCAAATAGTTTTGCAATTGCTCGTCCGTCCAAGCGTAACGAATCGTTTCCAGCTTTCCTGATTTACGAGTAATTTTGTACAATGGCGGCTGTGCGATATATACGCGTCCCAAATCGATTAACGGCTTCATATAACGATAGAAAAAAGTAAGGAGCAGCACTTGAATATGGGCACCGTCTGTATCCGCATCCGTCATAATAATAATTTTATTATAGTTGCATTCCTCGGCAGCAAACTCCGAGCCTACGCCCGCGCCGATAGCCGAAATGATCGCTTTGTACTCGTCGTTTTTCAAAATATCAATAAGCTTGGCTTTCTCCGGATTCATCGGCTTGCCCTTAAGCGGCAGCAGTGCCTGATATTTCGAATCGCGCCCCTGCTTCGCAGAACCGCCCGCTGAATCGCCTTCCACAATAAATAGCTCTGTGCGCGTATAGTCCTTGGACTGCGCCGGAGTCAGCTTGCCGTTGAGGTTCGAGCTCTCGCTCTTCTTCTTGCCGCTGCGAATCTCCTCGCGTGCTTTGCGTGCGGCTTCGCGCGCTTTCGATGCTTGCAGCGATTTCTTAAGCAGCATTTGCGCAATTTGCGGGTTCTCTTCCAGAAAAACCTGCATTTTCTCGGTAACGATCGCATCAACTGCGCTCCGAGCGGAGGAGCTTCCGAGCTGATCCTTAGTTTGGCCGACGAATTCGACCTCAGACATTTTAATATTAATAACGACCATCATGCCTTCGCGCAAATCATTGCCCTCAAGGTTTTTGTCCTTTTCCTTGAGCATAGCTGCTTTGCGGGCGTAATCGTTCATGACGCGCGTGTATGCCGTTTTAAAACCGGTTTCATGAGTACCGCCGCCGCGCGTTGGAATGGAGTTGACGAATGAAGCGATCGTCTCGGTATACCCATCGTTATACTGCAGAGCAACCTCTACTTCAATTTCATCCCGCTCGCTCGCAAAATGAATCACGTCATGCAGAACCGTTTTGTCCTCGTTCAGAAACTGAACGAATTGACGCGCTCCGCCTTCGTAGTGAAACACGTCCTGCTTGCCGCTGCGGTCGTCTTTAATCGAGACCTTAAGTCCGGAGTTCAAGAACGCGATTTCCTGCAAGCGCTCCGCAAGCGTATCGTAGCTTAGCGTCGTACCGTTCTGAAACACGCGGCCATCGGGTTTAAAAGTAACCTTCGTGCCCGTGCGATTCGTCGATCCGATCACCTCTAGACCACGAACCGGCTCCCCGACATGCTCCCGGCCAGCCTCATCCACCCAATATTCAAAACGCTGACGATGGATTTTGCCGTCACGGAAGATTTCAACCTCGAGCCATTCCGACAAGGCATTCGTAACCGATGCGCCAACGCCGTGCAAGCCGCCGGATTTCTTGTATCCCCCGCCGCCAAACTTTCCGCCCGCGTGCAAAATCGTAAACACGACCTGCGGCGTCGGTATACCGGTCTTATGCATGCCGGTTGGAATTCCGCGTCCATTATCATGAACGGTTACTGCGCCATTCTTATGCAGCGTTACTTCAATCGCCGAACAAAATTTGGCCAAATGCTCATCGACCGCATTATCGACGATTTCCCAAACGAGGTGATGCAGGCCTGAACTGCTAGTACTGCCTATGTACATACCTGGCCTTTTGCGTACAGCGGTTAATCCTTCAAGCACCTGTATATCATCGGCCTCGTAGTTCCTGTCTGCGGCCGCTGTATTAGCGAAGAGATCTGTTTGCTCTGACATGAGCGTCCCCCAATCTGTAATCACGTTTCCGTATCTTCAAGCTATTTTAATTCAAGATGTCCTGTTTCGTAAAGACGCCAAAGGACAAGACTACTGCAACAATTCCCCAAACCGCAAGCACCGTAAGGGAAAACGGCAATGACATTCCTTCTATCGGAGGCGGCGAACCGTCCAAATAAGCGGTCAGCTTCAAATTCACGGCGAATAAATATTTGGCGCTAGTCCAAGAAGATGTCATGCCTGATAAAATCGTACCCGTAATAACAGCCGCCATCATCGTCACCATGCTGGCGGTCGTGCTGCGGATAAGAACCGAAACCATAAAAGCCAGCAGAGCAACCGTCATCGCAGAGAACCACGCCAATCCCGATTGCATCCATATATAAATCCACTGGGGCACTGCATGCGCATTTGATGGATCAATCGCTGATCCTCTCATTTGAAAGCCGGTAAATACGGGCATCGTCCAGCCCGAGTAACCAAAAAACAAGCCGGAGAGCAAATAACATAATAAAGCGGTAATGACGACCGTAAGCGATACATATAAGGTTAACACAATAAGCTTGCTAAGCAACACCTTCCACCGTCGAACCGGCCTGGTGAGCAGCATTTTAATCGTTCCCGACGTCCGTTCGCTCGATACAATGTCTGCTCCTAGCGCCAAGACGAGCATTGGAATAAATAAAGTTACGGCATTATCCAGAAAGCTTCTTGTGAACGTTGCACCGTTAGGAGCGCTTGGATTAACATCATGGTCCAAATAATACTGCAGCTGCTGCACGGCTGCGCGCCTGCTCCGCTTCCATTCGTCCGGAATACGGTCGCTTGACAGCGTATTTTCCATATCGGTAATCTGCTGCAGCACCTGATTGCGCCAATCTGAAAATTTGGCTTCGTTATTTTTCACAACCTTCAGCTCAGCGTAAGTAAAAATCGGAATAAGCGCAAGCAAAATCAGTACGATTACAAAAAATCTTTTTTTCTTCCATATTTTCAGCATCTCGTTTTGGATGAGCGGCAATAAGCTAGTCACTTGTCTCCCCCTCCGTCAACGTTAAAAATAGCTCCTCCAGCGTAGGTGCTACTTGATGCACGGACATCACCCCGATATGCCGCTCAACAAGCTGCTCAACACTGCCAGGAATTTGATCCGTATCCATCGTCGTAATGATGGCATCCGGCATGCCGGCTAGCATGCTTTCATCCAGCAACTGTGAATCACGCTTTATGAATGCAATTTCCCGATTGCCTTCGAGCACCCGCTTGCCAAGCTCCGGCTTATCCAGCTGCCAGATCACATAGCCGCTAGCCTGCTCAACCAGGTCATCCACCTTGCCCTCAGCAAGCACGCGGCCGCCGTTAATAATAGCTACCCGATCGCACATAAGCTGTATTTCACTAAGCAGATGACTGGATATAAAAACGCTCATCCCATCATCCGCCAGCATTCGGACAAACTCACGCAGCTCCTTGATGCCTTTTGGATCAAGCCCATTCGTTGGTTCATCCAAAATAAGCAGCTTGGGCTTTCCGAGCAGCGCTTGGGCGATGCCCAGCCTTTGCCTCATGCCAAGCGAATAGGTTCTCACTTTTTCATGAATGCGCTCCTCCAGTCTCACGATGCGAATGACCTCCCAAATTCGGGCCTCGTCGATCCCTTTCATCATCCTCGCAAAGTAAGCCAGATTTTCAAAGCCGGTCAAATACGTGTATACCTCTGGATTCTCCACGATACAGCCGACAAGGCGCAAAGCCTTCTCAGGCTCCTTGTGCACATGATAGCCGCCTATATAAACCTCACCCGAGGTTGGTTTGATAAGATCGACCAGCATGCGGATGGTTGTCGTTTTGCCGGAACCGTTAGGACCTAAGAAACCAAAAATTTCCCCTTCGTTTACTTCAAAGCTAACATCATGGATGATCGTTTTACCGCGAATTTTTTTGTGCAGCCGGGTGACGGATAGAACGGGTTTCATCATGATCTCCTCCTGATGGGGCATTTCGTACCAGCTTTGTCCACTCTTAAGCGCTCTAAACCCAACTAATCCAAGGAATCCAAAATACGTGCCGCTATCTTGCCATAACCTTCATGATTGGGATGAAAATGATCGTTTGAGACATGCTCGGCAATTTTCCCTTCAAACAAGTCAAAGGTCGGAATCATCATCATATTCGGATAGCTGTGCAGAAGCGTATAGGCCTCTTCATTCCACTGCTGTACGCCAAGACTGCCGCCGCGAAGCTCCTTGATATCGTAAAAGGGATTGTATAAGCCTATATATACCTTTTTGGCTGAGCTGTTTATTTTGTTCAGACTCGTAACCACCCTCGCCAATTGATTTAATGCTGCCGGAATCTCCGTTGCCAGCCCCCACATGCTGTAAGCGGACAGCTTGCGGCCGGTATTTTTGGCACGGGTATTTTGAAATAGATCATTGCCGCCTATGGACAAAAAAATTAAATTTGCGCTTTTGAGCGCATAAGCGAAGCCCTGATCATGCTCTAGCCGATCAGCGAGCTGATCCGCGCGCAACCCGTTTATCGCGAGGTTGTTAACGATTTTAACCGGCTTTTTCCACTGGTCGCGGAGACCCTCGGCTGCTTGCTTTACATATCCCTCGCCTGTATGATCGCCAGTTCCCTTGGTAAGCGAATCGCCTAGCGCGACGATCCGAATTTCCTTAGCCTCTTTTAGAGATCCTGCTTCTGGCGTCATCGCATCTTGTTTTATTTCTATGGCAGCCTCTCCTGATTCCAAAGTTGGATAAAGAGTGTCCTTGACTGCCCATCCAAAACCAATGCACAACAACGTTGTGGCGCATATCGACGATACCGCTAAAAAACGCCAGAGCCAAGTAGCTTTCAAGTTGTATCTTTCCTCCTCACATAGCTTTGCAAGTATGCGCTGCGTTAATAGTTGTTGTTAGCATGTTTTGCAGATAAATGGGATTTATGTATAACGCTTCGAAAAAAATAAAGGGGGCGGAGGCAAAAGCGGCATTCGCTTATTGGATCATTGTTAGAGTTTGACAATTCTCGCCTACCTTTTGTAATATGTATAACGATTAATAAACTTAAAACGATATGGTTGAGGTAGCCAAATGAGCGAGAATGAACGCATTGACTGCATGAAGTGCAAACATTATTTCGTTACCTGGGACCCTGGCGCGCCGAAAGGCTGCAAAGCTTTTGGCTTTAAGACAAAAATGCTGCCAAGCATCATCGTCTTGCAATCCTCAGGTAAGCCTTGTTTGAATTTTGAAGCAAAGCTAAAGCAGCAATCATAATTGATTTTTTAGAGTAGTCGGGTTTAACTGCAGGTCAAGCCTAGCTAGTTTGTATCCGGTTATTGTAACTTTTATTTTATTAACTGGAAAAACTCATGCTAATTCGCATCCATTTTGCAATCAAGTTGGTTTAAAAGGAATTTCTCACGCTAATGAAGCACAAAACTCGAAAATGAAGCCGATTTCTCCAAATTACAAGGAGTTATTCCAGTTAAATGAGTCTTATAATCGTTTTTAGTGAAATTAGCGGGAGTCTTTACTGTTAAGTTGGAACCGACTGATGTACCAAAAGAAAATGCGCTATAAAATCTATAGACATAAAAAAAGCACCCTAGGGTGCTTTTGGCATTGTTTAAGCTTGGAGAGGCATAACCTCTATTTATGCTTGGACCAGTTCGGATCGCTATGATCCAGCAAATAAGAGAAGTCATTTTCCAAACGTTTTTGCTCTTGCTTCTTCTTCTCTTCTTCCTGCTTGCGAAGCTCTTCCTTGCGCGTTGCTTCCGCCTGCTTCATTTCATCCGCTTGCGCTTTAAGCTTGTTAAGCACATCGCTGCCGAGAAGATCCTTTAGCGTCAGACCATTGTCGGCTTCTTTTTTTGGCTGTGCTTTTGGCGGTTGCGAAGCCGCTTTTTTTTGTTTCTTGCCCATTAAGATGACACCTGCCTTATTATGAATTCATGCTATTTGCGGCTCTTGCAAACGGCATATTTGACTAAAAAAATGATCGTTAATTATAATAGCCTCCAACCGCGCTCCTTGCAAGTATCAACTGGAAAATAAATTTAAGCCTTTTTCCAGCAAAAGACCGTTTCTAAGCCTTTGCGCTTGGAAACGGTCACTATTGCTGCTTATTGCTGATCGTAATCGATATAAAGCGATTCAGCTGCTGTTCTTGCCAAATCACGCGCTTGCTCGACATTCGAAGCAGTGCTCAGCGCTACCGCCATCCGGCGTCCAACCTTCGTCTCCGGCTTGCCGAATACACGCACCTGAGTGTTAGGAACCGAAAGCGCTTCTTCAATTCCGCCAATACGGAATGCCGTTGACTCCCGGTCTGCTTTCAGCGTATGTGATGCGCCAGGCGAAAGCAGACGAATCGTCGGAATCGGAAACCCTAGAATCGCTCTTACATGCAAGGCAAACTCGGACAAATCCTGCGTAGCCATCGTTACCATGCCCGTATCATGCGGACGAGGCGACACTTCGCTGAACAACACGCCGTCCTTCGTAATGAACAGCTCCACGCCATAAATGCCGTAGCCTCCAAGCTCATCTGTAATGCGCAGAGCAATCGCTTCCGCTTGCGCGATTTGCTGCTCGGTCATTTCATGCGGCTGCCACGATTCAATGTAATCGCCGTCCTTCTGAACATGGCCGATCGGCGGGCAATAGCTTGTCCCGGAAACAGACCGAATCGTCAGCAGCGTAATTTCGGACTCAAACGTAATGAAGCCCTCCACGATAATGCGCTGTTTTTTGGCGCGGCCGCCCTCCATCGCATAATTCCAGCATTCTTCAAGCTCCGCTTCGGAGCGGCAGACGCTTTGCCCTTTCCCTGAAGAACTCATAATCGGTTTGATGACGCAAGGAAATCCGAGAGCCTCTGCCGCCTGGCGCAGCTCGTCCAGCGTATCGGCAAACCGGTACGGCGCCGTTGGAAGCTCCAAGGTTTCAGCGGCAAGGCGGCGAATGCCTTCACGGTCCATCGTCAGCCAAGCGGCGCGAGCGGTAGGTATAACGCGGTGCCCTTCCTTCTCCAGCTCGAGGAGCGTTTCCGTAGCAATCGCCTCGATCTCAGGAACGATAAAGTCCGGCCGTTCTTTCTCGATAATCCGGCGAAGCTCTGCTCCGTCAAGCATATCGGTCGTATAGCTGCGATGAGCAACCTGCATAGCCGGGGCGTTAGCATAACGGTCTACAGCAATCGTCTCGACGCCAAGCCGCTGCGCTTCAAGCACAACCTCTTTGCCTAGTTCACCTGAGCCTAATAGCAGCAGCTTGCGAGCATTCGATGTTAACGGTGATCCATACATAAAGAAAAAGAACCTCCTGGAAGCAAATCGATTCGTTAACCACAGCGATAGCTGTAGACTTAAGCGAATCGGTTCGTTTTTTCTTCCATTGTGGAGGTTCTAACGATAAAAATCAATCATTTTTATAAAATGCAATGCTGTCCGTGTCTGACTTATCTGTTATAGAAAACGGTACTGCGCTTCGATCAAGCCGTTATAAACGCCGCGCTTTGCGATAAGCGACTCATGATTGCCTTGCTCAACGATCTGGCCATGATCCAGCACGATAATTTCATCGGCATGGCGAATGGTCGACAAGCGGTGAGCGATCATAAAGGATGTACGTCCTGCAAGGAGCGCTTTAAGCGCTTCTTGGATTTTTAGCTCGGTTTCGGTATCGATGCTCGCAGTTGCTTCATCCAGAATCAAAATTTGCGGATCGGCAAGCAAAGCACGCGCGAATGACAATAGCTGGCGTTGTCCCATGGAAAGCACATTGCCTCGCTCCTCAACCTGCGTGTCATACCCATCAGGCAGCCCCATAATGAAATCGTGGGCATTGACCGCCTGCGCAGCCTTCACAACTTCCGCGTCTGTCGCATTCAGGCGGCCATAGCGGATATTGTCTCGGATCGTGCCTGCAAAAATAAACGTATCCTGAAGCACGATGCCCACCTGCGAGCGCAAGCTCTCGATGCTCACATCACGGATATCGATGCCATCAATCAGCACGCGGCCTTCTACAGGGTCATAGAAGCGGCATAGCAGGTTAATGATCGTACTTTTGCCAGAACCGGTATGGCCGACGAGCGCAATGGATTGACCTGCTTTTACATCAATCGTAACACCCTTGAGAGCGGGCCTGCCCTTCTCGTATTCGAAGACGATATGGTCAAACTTCACGTCGCCTTTAATTTTAGGCAGCGGTTTCGCTTCCGTCAGCTCAGCAACCGTCGGCTCTTCATCGATAAATTCGAAGATACGCTCTGACGATGCCATTGCAATGAGCAGCTGGGAGTACATTTGGCCTAGACGGTTGATCGGGTCCCAAAAGTTGCCGATGTAGTTGGCATAGCCGACTAGAAGCCCGACGGTGATTGCTTCTGTTTGAATGAGATGCGCGCCGTACCAGAACAAAATAAATGTACCGATTGCCGATGTAACCTCGATTACAGGTCCAAAGGCCTGGTTGAGCGCAGATGCTTTGTTCCATGACTTCACATTGACCGTGTTCATATGATCAAAGAAGCTCATATTGTCTTTTTCTTGCACGTAAGCCTGCGTAACCTTCATCCCTTGAATACTTTCGTTCAAGTGGGAGTTGATGCGCGATTGCTTAATCCTTACATCCTGCCAGGCAAATCGAATTCTTTTGCGCAGCGTCGTCGAGACGAGGAACATAAGCGGCACCGTAATCATGACCGCGAGTCCAAGCTTAAAGTTCCACACAAGCAGGATGATGACGATACCAAACAGCTGGACACAGTCCATCAGCAGGTTGACGACCCCGTTCGTGAATAGGTCCTGCAGCGCATTGACGTCGTTCGTTACACGAACCAGAACGGAGCCGGCTGGCCGTTTATCGTAGAAACGGAAGCTCAATTTTTGAATATGCTGAAACAAATGATTTCTAAGGTCGTAGATGACGCTTTGCCCGATAATATTCGTGTATTTGATCCGGTACGTATTGGATGCCCATTGGATAACATATAACAACAGCATGATGCCGGCGAAGATAAGCAGCTTAGGAACGCTTGTAGCACCGTTTGTAGGCGCGATCGCCTCGTCAATGGCAAGAATAACGAGCGCCGGTACGCCGAGGCGCGTAATCGTGCCAAGGATCATCATAAAAATAACGGGCATTAATTGCTTCGTGTATGGCTTCATGTACATGAACAAGCGACGCAATTGTCCCCAGTTAAACGGTTTTTCAATCAGCTCGTCGTCTTGATAGATGAAGCGTTCGTTTTTGTTAGTCGCTTTAGCTTTGACACTCGTGCTCATTATACGGTACTCCCTTTCCGATCATGCGCTTGCTTAACTAGTGACGAATCATCAAGCGGATAGTCAGCATATTGAATGTTGTAAGTGTCGCGGTATGGACCATGCTGCGCAATTAATTGCGCATGCGTTCCCCGTTGAACGATATGACCATTGTCCAGCACGATGATTTCATCGGCGTGTCTGAGCGAGGAGATCCGGTGAGCGATAATGAACGTCGTCCGGCCTGCCATCAGCTCCTTGAAGCCGGCTTGAATTTCATGCTCGGTTTCCATATCAACGGCGCTGGTCGCGTCATCCAGTATAAGAATGCGCGGATTTTTGATGAGCGCCCGCGCAATCGCGATCCGCTGCTTCTGTCCGCCGGATAAGCCCATCCCTCTCTCGCCTACGATCGTATCGTAGCCAAGGGGCAGCTCCATAATGAAATCATGAGCTTTGGCAAGCCTAGCAGCTTTCTCGATTTGATCTGGCGTAACATCCTTAACGCCATAGGCGATGTTGTCGCGGATCGAAGCCGAGAACAGAAATGTTTCTTGGAATACCGGCGCTATCAAGCGGCGCAGGCTTGCGACATCCAGATTGCGGATATCGATGCCATCGAGCGTAATCGTGCCATTTTTCACGTTGTAGGCTCTCATCAGCAATTGAATGATCGTTGATTTCCCGGACCCTGTCGCGCCAAGGAAACCAATCACTGAGCCTGCCGGCGCATCGATCACCAGATCGGTTACCGCTGGCGTTTTGTCCGGATAGCTGAAGGTTACATGATTAAAACGAACATGTCCCTTCACCGATTCGCTATTCACTTCAACGGCATGCTCGGAATTTTTGACATGCACATGCTCGTTCAGCAAGCCGAGAACACGCTCGCCGGATGCTTTAAATTGCGTGTAGTTGTTGATATGGAAGCCAAGACCCCACATCGGACCGATAATGTACCAAATCAAGCTGAAAAATGCGACGAATTCACCAAGCTTCAGTGAACCATTAATGACGAGAATACCGCCGGTGACGAGCAGGATGACAGCGCTTAAGTTAGCTACAAGCTCCATAACCGGGAAAAATTTAGCCCAAATTTTTGCGGCGCCGACTTGGTTCGTTTGATACGCCTCGCTGCGCACGGAAAACTTTGAAACCTCATGCGATTCGCGCGCAAACGATTTGACCGTACGTACGCCCGTAATGTTTTCTTGAACCGCAGTCGTTAGGTTGCTCATCGCTTGACGCATTTCACGGAATGCAGGGTGAATGTTGCGCTCGAAGCGAATTGCGGCAAAGCCGAGCAGCGGGATTGTCACCAGCGTAATAAGCGTAAGCTGCCAATGAATCGATAGCATCATCGCTCCGCCGAACACGATCATCAGCACCATGTTCAAAATTTGCGCAAAGCCAAAGCCGATAAAGTTGCGGATGGCTTCCAGATCCGCTGTAAGGCGAGACATTAGGTCGCCTGTCTTCGCTTTGTCGTAATACTGAAAGGACAGCGTTTGCAGCTTGTCGTACAAAGCGTTTCTCATACGGAACGCCACGCGGTTGCCAAGGCGTCCGCCAAAAAATCCGTGTAAAAACTGCATGCAGCCTTTAAACGTAACAACTCCTACTACGGTAAAAGCAAGTGTCGGCACTAATTCGAATTTTCCTGGCGTGATCACATCATCAATGAGATATCGCAGCAAATTCGGATAGACAAGTCCGAGCGCCGTAGCGAACATTAAGCATAATATGGAGGAGAACAGAAATTTTCGCTCCGCCCAATAGAATGCTTTCAACTGCCTTAAAACGTCCAAGTAAATCCATCTCCCCGTATCTATTTTGTAAGTATGAATGAATATTATCAGCATCGTGATAAGCGAGCAAACAGTATAAATATGCATATATGTGATAGAAACCGCTTAAAGCCGCGATATGGAAATTGGAAACGGTTAATGCTCCCAAATGGTCCTAAATCATGACAAATATGTGCCTATTGCTCACTTTTTGCACAAAAACACACTAAAATAAAAAAAGCTTTTGCGGGCGCGTTTGGCGCCAGCAAAAGCATTCAGCTGTTAATGCGATAGAACAGTCGACATTCATTGACAATTAGAGATGAATGAGCTGCGCGTACAGCTGCTTCAGCTCAGCCGTATTTGCGTTTCCAGTTAACGAGCTGCGCTTGCCGCTTTCGTATGCAAGCATATCCGTTTGCAGCTGGCCGCCTGCTTGAACAGCAGCGTTCTGCCAGATCTGCTCGTATAGCGCAGTCCATAGCGCCGTTTGCTCTGCCATCCATCCATTTAATGAAGGAGCAAGCAGTGTTTCAAGCTCTTTGCGAAGCAAAGTCTTGCCTTCGCCTTCGAAAAATTGACGCGGCGATTTGAATCGGCTCCAAAGGAGCTTTGAATCGATCGTTGTTGCTTCCCATGCGGCTGGCTCCTCCGGTGTTGGCAAAGCGGCCGGTGCATAAGGGATCGCGCTGTAAGCGGCTATAGCCGCTTCAAGGCGCTGCGCCGTGCCAGCGTAAAGCTTTTGAAGAAGCGAATGAACGCCCCGCTCCATCCGAAGCGAAGTCGCAAGCATCTCCTGTGACAGCTCAAGCTGGACGAGCCTTTGCAGCTCAAGCCATGAAGTCCATATCGCTTTGCGCAAATCACGTCCATCATCCTGCAGCGACGCAGGGTTGAACGCGAGATTGTAAAACTCGCCAAAGCGATACTGAATTCGCTGGACGACATAATACAATAGCTCGCTAAGCTCCTGCTTGAGCTGTTCGGGCATAGCGCCTGACTGCAAGGCTTCGATCTCGCTGGAGGCATCGCTTACGGCTTGCTTAAGCATATTTAGCTCTGCTTCGCGCGCCGCTGCATCCCCCTCCGCGCTTTGAAGCCAGCCGGCAACGGTTGCTGCCGCACGCTTCAAATCCTGCTCTGCCGCATCGATAGCAAGGCGTCCGAGGTCGTTCTGAATAAAGGAAAGGAATGATTGCTCGAATGCTTCAATGCCTGATCGGGCGAGCAGCTCAGCGTCTCCGTCAAGCTTGCCGTCAAGAGCTTGCAAGCTAGACACAGGAAATAGGCGCGGCGATCGAATCGCATGCTGCAGCAGGTTCGTTTCCACATGCTTCAGTACGCCGTCAAGCTCCTCTTGATCGGCCGCCAAATCGGCTGCGTTCACAAGGAAAAACATTTTATCAAGCTCGAATTGATCCTTAACCCGTCCGAGCTGCATTAGAAATTGGCGGTCGGCTTGGGAGAAGGCGTGATTGTAATACGTCACGAACAGAACGGCATCGGCGTTCTTGATATAGTTAAAGGCAACGCCCGTATGTCTGGCATTCACGGAATCCGCGCCCGGCGTGTCAACGAGGACGATGCCTTGCGCCGTCAGGGCGCAGTCGTAATGAAGCTCGATTTCGCTGACGAAGCATGAGCGCGATTCCTCAGCAACGTAGCGCTCGTACTCCGCTTGATCAACCGAGAGCTGCTCGCCAAGCAGCGATTCATGCTCTGCCCAGCCTGCGCGAGCGGCGCGCAGGAAGCTAAAGTGCGGGCGGCCGCCAGCCCCGATGGAATCGGGGGTTAGGCGGTCAATCGCCCGCATCAGCGCAGCGGCATCCGGCAGATGCTCGGAGCCGGCTTTCTCGCCGAGCAGCGCCAAGGAATAGCGCAGGTCGTCTTCGATTGCGGCGCGCGACTTCATGACGATGCGCGCCGTGCCATGGCCGTGCTCCGCCGTAGGAGGCACGAGCCGGTTGATCGCTGCGGTCGTCGGATTAGGCGAGACCGGAAGCACCGGTTCGCCGATCAGCGCGTTCGCAAGCGATGATTTGCCGGCGCTGAAGGCGCCGAACAAGGCAATGGTGAAGCGGCTGTCCTGCAGTCGCTTCGCCTTATCGCGCATCGCATGCGCAGCTGCCGCAAGAGCCGCATGCGGTGCAAGCAGCTCCGCCGCGCTCGTTAATCGCGCAGCAGCGCCATGCTGCTGCGCTAGAGCAGCTCCGCCAGCTAGGGCGCTCTGCCCTGCTGCCTCGCGCTTAGGCGCTGCTGCGCTGCCGCGCGCGCTATCGCTCGCCAGCGCTTCCCGCGCCGCCGCCACAGCGCTGGCCGCGGACACATCCGCAACCGCACCAGCTGCGCGCGGTGCCGGCAAAGCCGGCCTAGCCGGCGCCTCGGGCATCGCTGCCGCCAGCCGCGACTCATGCTCATCAGCGCGCTTCGCAAGCGCAGACAGCGCACCAATAGCGCCAGCCTGCGCGTGCAGCGCCGCCAGCTGTGCCTGTGCCTCAGCGGCGGATGCTTCGCCTACCGCCGCCGCATGATCCGCCAGCGCATCGATCAGCTCAAGCGCCCGCTGGCGATAAACCGACTTCACATCCGCGGCTAGGTCGCGGCTGTACGTCATCGTATATTCATTCCCGATGACGGCTCCAGCTTTAACCCGCGCCAGCAGCCATTCCGAATCCGGCAGCCAAGCTAGCGTTCTTGCGAGCTCTGCTTCCAGCCGCTCGCTGTCAAATCCGATCCGCCCCGCCTCAAAGCGGAGCAAATGCTTCACATGCCAGTCAATTGAAGCGCTGATTAAGCTGTTCAATTCCTCGCTGAACGCCGCAAGGCGCCTCTCCTGCTCCGCAGCCGTCTTTGCAGCCGCAAATAGCAGCCCCGCCTTAAAGCCGGGTTTGCGGCTCTCTAGAAACGTCTGTGCCAAATCACGCAGTGCTGCCGGCGTTATGTTGGCATTATCGAGCAGCGACTGCAGCTCTTTGCGAAGCTGGCCGCGGTAAACTTCTTTTTCGCCCGCTAATTTGCCAATGAGCGCCTGCAAGCGGTCCATCTCGCTCGTAACCTTCGCGGCTGCTTCCTCACCGCCTGCCTCCGCAAGCAGCCGTTCCCGCTCAGGCTCGCTTTGCAGCTCGCTCCATTTCAAATGCCCTGCCGCCACATGGCGCAAGGAAGCGTCTACGCTGTATACGCATAGCGGCTTGCGAATCTTCTGCAGCGAATCGAGCAGCTCAAGCAGCGACTCCCATTCCTGCTCCGGATGATCCGGCTCGCGCAACGACAAATAAACGATCGCCGCCGGCTCCAAGTGCCAAGCGTGAAACGCATCCTGTACACTTTGGCGATAGCTGGCGAAGGAGAGCTCGCGATCGCGATGTTTATCAATCTGATTCACAATGAAATATAAGGGCTTGCCCCAGTCCTTCAACTGCTTGGCAAAAGAGAAATTGATTTCGGATTGCACATGATTATAATCCATTACATAAAACACGACGTCAGCAAGATGCAGCGCCGATTCCGTTGCCATCCGATGCGCGTCATCGGTGGAGTCGATACCTGGGGTATCAAGCAAAACCGTATGATCGCCTAGCACCTCGCTCGGATAAACGATAGATACAGACGTAAACTGTTCACCGTCCACGCAATAGCGATCAAGCTGATCGATTGGAACTTCCGCTTTTGTTGCCACGCCGCCGCGAAGCGTTTCTACTGCCGCATACGCACGATCGCCGCCGCGAATCGATACGACGTTTGCGCTGGTCGGAATCGGGCTTGACGGCAGCAGCTTCGTGCCGCATAACCGATTGATTAAAGTTGACTTGCCAGCCGAAAAATGTCCACAAAAAGCGACAGTAAGCCGACCATCGGTCAGCTTACTGTTTAGCTCCTGTGCTTGCTTGGCATGTAATGTATCTCCTGCCGCTTCCATAAGGCTTGCTGCCTCGGATATAGCTCCCGCTATGCTATGCACCGTTATTTCTGTCATTTGCTTCTCCTTAAACGGCTTGCTCTTCTTCAGACGGCAAACAAATTTCAAATACATTGCCGTGCTGCAAAATCATAATGTTGCGCTCTTTGTCTCTCATCACGACAACCTCAGGTTTTACGCGCATACGCTCGATGTATTGCTCAGGCACGTCGCCGGAGCCGCTTACTGTAATTCCTTCAACGACTAGGTCTTCGTTCTCCTCTGGCGGAGACTCAAGCACCTGCTCGTAAATATCGGAAAAAAGCTCAAAATTGTTTGTGTAAACGGAAATACAGTTCATTTTCATCATCCTTCATTGGCTATTTTAGGTTTTATACTCTTATTTTTTGTTTTAAAACCTGGCTTCATACGTTGTTTTCCTTCTTTGCACAAATCAAGCAGCGGACAAATCGGGCACTGCGGGCTTTGCGCTTTGCAATGATAGCGGCCAAAGAAGATCAGCCTGTGGTGTGTTAAGGTCCACTCCTCGCGCGGTACGAGCTTCATCAGCTTCTTCTCAACCTCTAGCACCGAGTCCGCTTCCTTTGCGAATCCCAGCCTCTTCGATACTCGATCCACATGCGTGTCAACGGCAATAGCTGGAACGCCAAAAGCATTGGACATGACGACGTTAGCCGTCTTTCGGCCTACGCCTGGAAGCTCGGTCAAGCCCTCATGGCTTTCGGGCACTTCCCCGCCATATTTATCTATGACGATGCGGCATAGCTTTTGTATATTGGAAGCTTTGCTGCGAAACAAGCCGATGCGGCGAATGTCCTGCTCAAGCTCCTCCAGCGGTACGCTCAAATAATCCTCGGGACCCTTATATTTTTCAAATAAAGACACCGTCACTTTATTGACCGTTTCATCCGTGCATTGCGCCGACAGCAGCACGGCTATCGTAAGTTCGAACGGATTGCTGTGATTAAGCTCGCAGTGCGCATCTGGAAACATGTCCGCAATAATGTCCAGCACATGACGCATTTTTTGTTTCGCGGTCATCGTCCTCTCCCCTAATCAAACACTATCGTTCAAAGTGTAGCGAAATTTGTCACGCTTCGCAACCGTAATCAAGCACATTCTATAAAAAAACTGCCCATATGGGCAGTTTTTTCACAAAAAATAAATATCTAGCGCTATTATCGCCACATTTTTAAGGATTTCGTTACTTGACGATGGCAACAACATTGTTCCTAAAGCTGTAAATAGTAATCTTATCGCCTGCTTTAAAGGCAGTAATTGCAACAGCATTTCCATTCAAGAAGTATTTGGTGTTACTCATTACATTAAAATAATTCCGATTATCCGTAGTCGAAGTAATTTCCGTCCAAATTTGTGCTGTAGACGAATTGTAGCTTGTGAATGTGCGGCTCTCGCCTATCGCTGCTGTAATTTGTGTTTTGACGCCATCAGGCTTTTGAATCTCAACATAATCGCCTACAGCAAGCAAACTTGTCGCATTGCCTTGTGACGTTCCTTTGATGATTTGGAAGCCTGCATCTCCATTAAAAGCTAAGGTTTGACCAGCAAGATCTACAATCGTCACGCTATTAGGCGTAATCGATTGTATCTTACCGAAAGTTACAGGAACTACTCTTGCAGATATAGCTTGTTTTCCGATATAACTTACAGTGATCATAGACCCGGGTGCGACTTGATCCACGGTAAGCTTAGCCCCTACTTCATTCAATAAGTCAGTACTAAGGACCGACAAATCAAAAGCTGGTGTTGCGGCATTTTTAATACGAAGTCTCTTGTACACCGTATCGATAGATAAAACCTCATACTGTGTATTTGTGTGCACCTTAATAACAGACACTCGATCCTGAGTGCTGCCTAATTCCAGAGATAGTGTATCTCCCACTCTCAAATCACTGTAACCTGCATTGCTAATAGCTGAACTTTCCACAGTTGCTGTGTTGTAAGGTACCGAAATGACTGCTCCGCCATCCAATTTGATTGTCATCAAGTTTGAGCTAGCATTCAACGTGACCAAAGTACCTACATATTTTGTTACGAATTGAAGCGATATTATCGAGTTGCCAGTATAACTAATAATGATTTTACGGTTTTGCGTCAACATGCTGCTCGCAGATGCCAATGTGATCGCAGTGCCATTGTAATCAATTTTTGTTTTATCTGTAAAATATAATGCTTGTGCATTGCCACCGGTAGCATCAATGACCGTTAATAGCTTTTTATCGTAAATAAAACTTGCTACTTGCGCTCCTGCTATCATTTTGACACTGCGCTTCGCAACTTTAACTTTAGTTACCTGATCCTTATCATCAAAAGTAAGCTCTACTTCATCAGCTTCCTTAATCAGGTCTTGAACCGTTGCTCCAACCACTCCATCAATCTCTACGGTAACCGTTTCAGCCATAAACTTGGATACAAGAGCGTTATCTGTCTTAATTGTGATGAGCTCGCCATCCGTCCCATAGAAAGTACCACTTGCTTTTGTAGTCGTTGCTTGTGGTGACGCAACAATCTTAATTGCCTGCGGCGTTTCGCGGAAAGAATCCTGCACGATGCTGATTTGGCTGTCACGTTTAATAGCGCTTAATGAGAGCGGATTGCCTTCCGTATCAACTACGGCAACCGAGTCATTATAGAAGATCTCTACCGGCTTATTGTCAATCCAAACATATATTTTTTTCTCAGCCGCAATCAAGCGGTCAAGCGTGCCTGAAATCGTTTTGGTGTACTGCTTGTCGCCCTTCACTTCCACATATTTCGCTTTGCCGTCTTTGGCGATGACCGTTACATCACCGTACTCTAGCAATTGCTGCTTCGTAATCGGCGTTTCTTTATCATAATGGTAGAATAGCGTGTCCGCATCGATCGTATAGCTTGTTTCCTTCTTGTCGCTGTACAGCGTAAGCGAAGAATCCGTAATGCGTGATGCGATTCCATTCACTTGGCCCTCGTAAGCTACCGGATACAGCTTTTCTGCACGGCTGAACATCGTGGCAAGACTCGCACGGTTTACATTTGCTTTTGGATCAAATTTAACGGTAGTAACCCCTTTTACCAAATCAAGCTTCAAGGCCGCATTTACATAACCATTGTAGATCGTGCTAATTTGCGAAGCATCCGAAAACGTTGATACTGTGTTTTGCAAACGTGCCGCTTCTTCTTCCTGTTCGATCGCTCGAACGAGCAGCTTCGTTACCCATTCGCGAGTAGCCGGTTTTGTGCCCCATGCTACTTTGGTGTCCTTCGCAGCGAGCTCGAACTCTTCTTTTTGATCGAGTAGGCCTTCTTGGAATGCTAGAGTTACGTACGCCTTAAAGAAATTGCTTACAGCAAATGATGTCGGGAACCCGATAATGGCATTTTGATCCGCTTTCTTATCAAGTCCTGCAAAGCGCAGTGCCATAAGCACAGCTTCCTGCTGACTGACGTTTTCACTAGGACGGAACATAAAGGCGCCGCTTGTCGTTGTATTTCCTTCAATAATGCCCTGCAAAGCAAGCTTTGCTATATGTTTTTCAGCCCAGTGGCCGCTGCTAACATCTTTAAAAGGAGTAGTTAGTGCAGCCGCAGCACTAATCTGTGAAGGAATAATTACACCGCTGCCAGCTACCAGCGATAAAGCCAGCGCTCCAACCAAAATCTTTTTACCTGCAAATTGCAATGTCATAGATCATATTCCTCCTGAATGTTTATGATGATTCATGCAGAAACGACTTCGCTATCCTTTTGCAAGGGCGGAGCCGTTTCTGAAATACCTATAAGCAGCAGAATAATCTGCTTTTGAGCCTTTAAAGCTTATTGATTGCTTGCTGTTTCCCTCTTCATGGGATGCTCTAGTTCAAGATGTCCCATTAGCGTTTCGATCTTCTCGCCATCAACTAACAGCTGAATGGCTTGTACAAAATCAAATTGGAACAATGTTTTTTGAAGAGTTTCCAGCACCAGCTGTTCGCCAGGCGCGCCGAGGCGTGCCTCATCCGGCAAATGAATATCGAGCGTAACAAGTCCATCTGCTAGTTCTACGGATTTGATTTCAATTGGTTTCCATAAAACCAATACGTTCTCGCCAGCATCTTTCTGCAATTCGGCAAGTGCGGCTTTTACTAAATCAGCATCCGTTTCATACGTTAACTTAACGGTATGCTCGACTGTTTCAGTTAGCTCGTCATCGGTTAAATAAATCGTAGTGTCTCGCTCGTTTAATACCGGTGTAGGCTCTGGAGAAGGCGACGCCGTTGGAGCAATCGTACTACCTGGGTTGTTTTCTGGCTTTTCCTGTACACCACAGCCTACAATCGCAGCAGATAAAATGATGACAGCAAGCAGCCCGCGTGCTTTGAATGTTTTCATTACACTGAACACCTGCTTTCTATTTTACTTTCAAGTATTCCTTAATCCCTGCTACTAGCTCTGCAGCGATACGGCTCTGTGCTGCGTCGTCAAAAAGGATTTTTGCATCGGAGGTGTTTGATAGAAAGCCTGCTTCAACTAATACGGCTGGCATCGTCGTTTGCTTGATCACTTTATAAGCTTCTTTTTTGACTCCGCGGTCTTTAATGCCTGTTCCCGCAATCAAATGCTTGTGCATGATATTTGCAAACGCTTTGCTGTTGTCCCGGTAATAGTAGGTTTCGGCACCGGATGCTGTACTTCCTCCGCTATTGGCATGAATGGACAAAAACAAATCGGCCTTAAGGTTCTCTGCAAACTTAATGCGATCGTCTAAGGATGGATAGGTATCGCCCGTTCTCGTAAAATGAACCCTTATTTTTTTTTCTTTTTCAAGCAGCGTTTTCATTTTCAATCCAACATTAAGATTAAATTCTTTTTCCCATTTGTTCAGGACGCTTTTTGCGCCAGGGTCTGAGCCGCCGTGCCCAGGATCGATTACGACGTCAAACACGTCATTCGATGCCGGCGGGTTTACAGGGTCGATAATAATTGGCGGATCAACTGGAGCGTTTGGATCGGCAGGAACATCTGCAAGCGCCATAAAGCTCAGCTGGATCTTGCCCAGGTCCTCCGTCAGCACATAACCCGTATTATCCGCGATTTCAATAACCAAACGTGCTGTTTCTGGCGTTTTTGAAAACAAGGAATAACGGATCTTTTGCAAATAAGTGCTGTCTGTTACATTAACCTCGATTTGGCCGCTAAGAAGCTGGGTGGTCAAGTCCGTAGAATATGCGGTATTCGGAAAATCAAATACGACACGTTTCGGATTTTCGAGCAGCAACGGCTTGTTCGCTTTGACGGCGCCTTCATAATTGACCGTCAAGCTGCTGTTGCCGTCATAATAGACCTGCGTGATCCAGCCTTTCGTTGTTTGGTCTGGCACAGTCGGAACTGAGGGATCCTTCGACTGCTCGTACATATGTACTTCCTTCTCGGTGGCCTTCCACTCAAAATTAAGGCCAAACTGCTCGCCTATAAATCGAAGTGGAACTAACGTCGTACCTTTGATGATTGCTGCTGTGGTATCCATTTGTACCACTTGGTCATTTACCATCGCCATTTTGTCATTTAATTTAATCTTGATGACATCAGTGCCATGATTGACCGTCGCTGTTTTGGTCGCATTATCCCAATCGATTTGGTAGCCTAAGCCCTCTGATACCGTCCGCACTGGCACAACAGTCGAATTGTTGATGATTTGCGGATTGACATCAGTTTTTAACAGCTGACCATTCAAAAAAAGCTTTGGGACGACCTCTGCTGCCGATGCAGCTTGTCCAACAGTGGCGAACATCGCAAAAAAGACCGACATTAACAACAACATGGATACAAATTTCTTCATTTCCCACCTCGATGACTGAAATTGCCCGCATCGAATGAGTGCATTCGACTTTTACAGACTAAATATTAGACGCAGCTTGTCAGAAAAAGTTGCGTATAAAGGAAAAAAGAGGACGATTCCCCCATAACGGTCGAATCGTCCTCTTTGCTTCAATAAATTAGCCAAGACGAGCGGCGTGCTTTTGCTCGTATGCTGTAATTTTGTCTTCATGCTGAAGAGTCAAGCCGATATCATCAAGCCCTTGCAGCAAAAATTGACGACGGTGCTCATCAAGGTCAAATGCGATCGTTAAGCCATGCTCATCGGAGAGCTGCTTGTTTTCCAAATCAACGTTAAGCTTGTAGCCTTCGTGCTTCGCTGTGCGCTGGAAGATCTCTTCCACTTGCTCTTCGCTGAGCTTGATTGGCAGGATGCCGTTTTTAAAACAGTTATTGTAGAAAATGTCCGCATAAGACGGAGCGATAATTACTTTGTAGCCGTAGTCAAGAATGGCCCAAGGCGCGTGCTCACGGGATGATCCGCAGCCGAAGTTTGCACGGGATACAAGGACAGAAGCGCCCTCGTAGCGTGGTTTGTTCGGTTCGAACTCAGCGTTCACATCACCGTTCTCGTGAAAGCGCCATTCAAAAAATAGGAATTGGCCAAAGCCGCTGCGCTCAATGCGCTTCAAGAATTGTTTAGGTATGATTGCATCAGTGTCGACATTGACCCGGTCGACCGGGGCGACGATGCCTGTAAGTTGTTTAAACGGTTCCATATCGGTGGTACCCCTCTCTCGCGTTCAATTAGTTCAACACTTCGGATTTAATTTCCCAATCGCGTACGTCTGTGAAATGGCCTTTAATCGCTGCAGCAACTGCCATAGCAGGCGAAACAAGGTGAGTACGTCCGCCTCGGCCTTGGCGGCCTTCGAAGTTACGGTTGGAAGTCGATGCGCAGCGCTCGCCCGGTTTCAATACGTCCGGGTTCATCGCAAGGCACATGGAGCATCCAGCGTCACGCCATTCAAAACCAGCTTCTGAGAAAATTTTGTCCAAGCCCTCTTTCTCGGCTTGAATTTTTACGCGGCCTGAGCCTGGAACGACGATTGCCGTTACGCGGTCGCTTACTTTGTAGCCTCTAGCGATTTCAGCGGCTGCTCGCAAATCTTCAATACGGCCGTTCGTGCATGAACCGATAAACACATAATCGATTGCGATTTCGTTCATAGGCGTACCTGGTTTCAAATCCATGTACTCAAGAGCAGCTTCAGCAGCTTTGCGCTCATTCTCTGTTGGAAGATCAGCAGGGAAAGGAACTTTAGCTGTAATGTTAGTTCCCATACCCGGGCTAGTACCCCAAGTTACTTGCGGGATCAACGCATCAACGTCAAAGTGAACGACTGTGTCGTACTCTGCGCCTTCGTCAGTTGTTAGCTGTTTCCAAGCTTCAACCGCTTCGTCATAGTTTGCAGGCGCATATTGACGGCCGCGAAGATATTCAAAAGTAGTTTCGTCTGGTGCGATCAGGCCTGCGCGAGCGCCCGCTTCGATGGACATGTTGCAAACGGTCATACGCTCTTCCATCGTCAAGCTAGTGATAGCCTCGCCAGTAAACTCAATGACGTAGCCTGTTGCAAAATCCGTGCCGTATTGCGCGATAACGCCAAGAATCAAGTCCTTCGCCGTTACGCCTGGCTTGCGAGTGCCGTTGAAGCGAACCTCAAGCGTTTTCGCTTTCGATTGCTGCAAGCATTGCGTAGCCATTACGTGCTCAACCTCGCTCGTACCGATACCGAACGCCAAAGCGCCGAAAGCACCGTGAGTAGAAGTATGGCTGTCGCCGCAAACGATCGTTTTGCCCGGGTGTGTAAGCCCGAGCTCAGGGCCCATAACGTGCACGACGCCTTGGTCGATGCTGTCAAGATCAAACAACGTTACGCCAAAATCTTTACAGTTTTGCGTAAGCGTGTCGATCTGCTGCTTCGAGATCGGATCTGTAATGTTGAAGCGGTCCTTCGTTGGTACGTTATGATCCATCGTAGCGAAAGTAAGGTCCGGGCGGCGTACTTTGCGTCCAGATAGGCGCAGGCCTTCAAACGCTTGCGGCGACGTTACTTCGTGAACGAGCTGCAAATCGATATAAATAACGCTTGGCTTTCCTTCTTCTTGATGAATGACGTGATTATCCCAAATCTTCTCAAACATTGTCTTTTTCGTCATTATATTCACCCCATCGTTTCATTAAATCTTCTGCTTTTCTTAACTGAACCTACTATAGCATTTCTTTCTTCATTGATCCAAGATATAATATCTATAACGGCTATAGGTAATAACTATAATGGAAGTTTCATTGATCCCGGTCCGAATAGAAAGGAAATGGATATGGAATTAAGACAATTGAACTACGTCATACAAATCGCACTAGAAAAAAACTTTTCGCGCGCAGCGGAGAAGCTTCATATCGCGCAGCCTTCTCTAAGTCAGCAGCTCTCCAAACTAGAGCAAGAAATCGGCGTGCTGCTCTTTCGCCGGACAACCAATTCCGTCGAGCTGACTCAGGCCGGCCAGGTGTTCGTCGACAAATCGCAAGCTATTTTAGATGCGGTTGAACAGCTTAAGCAAGAGATGGACGATATGGCGCAAATGCGCCGGGGACGTCTAGTCGTAGGCACGCTGCCCATTACAGGCTCGCATATTCTGCCGATGGTGCTTCCGGTCTTCGGCGCGCAGTATCCGCAAATCGAGGTTGTTTTGGTCGAGGATACGACGGCTAAGCTGGAGCAGCTCACTGCCAGCGGAGGCACCGATTTAAGTTTATTGTCCCTGCCGCTTATCGACAGCTCGCTATCTTATGAGCCTTTTTTGGAAGAAGAAATATGTTTGGCGGTGCCTCCTGCGCATCCGCTTGCCCGCCGCGAGAATCCAATCGGCATTTCGGAGCTGCAGGATGAGCCCTTTATCGGACTGAAGCGCGGCCAAGGCTTCCGCCAAATTACGGTTGATATTTGCGAGCAATCGGGTTTCTCGCCACGGATCGTATTCGAGAGCAGCAACATCGAAACCATTCAATCGCTGGTTGCCGGCGGAATGGGAATCGCCTTTGTCCCACAAATGCTAACGCGGATCAAAGGGACTGAATTTGCCCCCACTTATTTGCCCCTAAACCCAAAACCGACTAGGACGCTGGTGGTCGCTAGTCGGAAAGGACGCTATTTATCGAAGGCTGCTGACGCCTTTATTCGTACATTAAACAAGACGATCAGCAGCTATCAATAATTAGGCGTTATATATAGTAGGTCTGCGATCTTCAAATACCGGTATTTTCGAACGGACGGAATCAACCAATGACAAATCAATATCCGCATAAAGAATCGTTTCCTCTTCTCCTGCTTCCGCAATCGTCTCTCCCCATGGGTCCAGCACGAGGGAATGGCCGAAGAAATGGGCTTCTCCGCTTTTGCCCATTCGATTGCAGGCAATGACGAACATTTGATTTTCGATTGCTCGCGCGGTGAGCAGCGTCCGCCAGTGATGAAGCCGCGGATGCGGCCATTCTGCCGGTACGAACAGCAGCTTGGCACCGCCAAGCGCCAGCTTCCGCGCGAGCTCTGGAAAACGAATGTCGTAACAAATCATCATCCCTGCCCCTGCGCCTTCGATTTCCAGCTTGCCAAGCTTATCCCCAGCAGCCAAATACTTCTCTTCATCCATAAGCCGGAAAAGATGAATTTTGGAATAGTCGGCTACGACGTTCCCCTCACGATCGAAAACATAAATCGTATTGAGCACTTTATCGTCCTTCAGCTCCGCAATCGAACCTCCGATGATGTGGACATTATGTTTTTTGCTAAATGCTGATAAAAAGGTTTTTGTCCTTTCCCCTTCATGGTCAGCGATCGTTTGAATTTCGGTTAACGCATAACCCGTATTCCACATCTCAGGGAACATTATTACATCCGGCTTAACTTCCCCGCTTACCGCTTCCTCAAGCATGCTCGACAGCTTCGCAAAGTTTGCTTCCGGATATCCCGCTTCTATATGCATTTGCAGCAGTGCAAGCCGCAATTGATCGCTCATCCGCCATTCCTCCCCATATTGCTTTTTTTCCCTAATGATACCTTGTCATGGTTCTGTGTCAAGATGGGAACCGTAACTAAGAGCTCTTTACCACTTTACGATAGAGAAGGAGAATGTCTGTTATGCTTCCAAAACGAATAGCCGCGATGCTTCTGGCATGCTGCTCGCTTTTCATGTTTGCACAAATCGCTGCCGCCCATCCTGCCCATGTCGCTCCAAGCTCTGAGGTTGGCCTTAAGCCGGTTCAGGTATTTGATGTTGCTGCCGGCAAAGTTATCAAAACGATCCCGAACGACGCAGCTTATCAATCCTTTGCTGCTTCATGGATCGGTTCCATAACGGGGCTTGCTCCCCAAATGACAAGCGACGAAACGTGCAGCTACGTGTATAGAGTGCCGCTTGAGAAAGCTGTAACGATCAAAACGGGAGATGTAAAAGTTACTTCAGATGATCTGTTTTTATTTTACTGCAAGGATAAACCGCCGCTGCTGCTCGTATTTGATGAGAAGCGCAGACCGTATTTGTTCTTATTTAAGGCGGACATCAAGCCGTTTATTCAAAAGGTCGGCGTTCCCGCTATCTAAGCCAAATGCTTCTCTTCTCCCCACTTTCGTGCTACATTTATGCTATTGTCTAAATAGATAGCGATTTTTCATGTGGAGTGTGAGGGAATGGAAACACAAATCGGTCAACACCTTATTCAACCTGCAGATCGGATGAACGGACTTCCGACGCAATTTTTTGCCAAGCTTGTCGCCAAGGCGAATGCCCAAGCGGCTAAGGGACGCGATGTCATCAATTTGGGACAAGGCAATCCGGATCAGCCGACCCCTCCCCATATTGTTGCAAAGCTGCAGGAAGCTGCTGCTAATCCGCTTTACCATAAGTATCCGCCGTTCAGCGGCTACCCTTTTCTCAAGGAAGCTGTTGCGAAGCGATATAAAGAAGATTACAACGTAGATATTGATCCAACGACTGAAGTCGCTATACTTTTTGGCGGAAAAACAGGCCTTGTCGAAATTAGCCAGTGTCTGCTTAATCCCGGCGATGTGTGCCTCGTCCCAGATCCAGGTTATCCTGATTACTGGTCAGGCGTTGCGCTTGCGGGAGCCGAGATGGCCTTTATGCCATTAACGGAGCAAAACAGCTATTTGCCGGATTACGATGCCATAAGCCCAGAGCTTGCAGCGCGAGCAAAGCTTATGTTCATGAACTATCCGAACAATCCTACAGGTGCAGTCGCGAATGCTGAATTTTATGCCAAAACGGTGGAGTACGCCGAGAAGCATGGCATTGTAGTCGCAAGCGATTTTGCTTACGGCGCAATCGGCTTTGATGGCAATAAACCGATAAGCTTCCTTCAAACGCCTGGCGCCAAGGAAGTAGGCGTGGAGTTCTATACGCTCTCCAAAACCTATAACATGGCTGGTTGGCGAGTTGGATTTGCGATTGGCAATGCGCAAATCGTCAAACTCATTAATTTGATCCAGGATCATTACTATTGCAGCTTGTTTGGCGGCATTCAAGAAGCTGCCGCACTCGCTCTGACCGGTCCACAGCAATGTGTATCCGAGCTGAGAGCGATGTATGAACGCCGCCGCGACGCTTTATTCACGGCGCTAGAGCGCATTGGCTGGAAAGCGGCTCGTCCCGGCGGATCTTTTTTCTGCTGGCTCCCTGTTGCCGAAGGTTATACTTCCGAATCGTTTGCCGACCTGCTTCTGCAAGAGGCTGACGTTGTGGTTGCACCGGGCGTTGGATTCGGTACGCATGGCGAAGGCTTTGTCCGTCTTGGCTTGCTGACTGATGAAGCGCGCTTGGAAGAAGCGGTTGAGCGGATCGGAAAGCTGAATTTATTTTAGAGCAATCCCGCCATTTGCCTTTCTTTACAGCGGCATTGGATCGTGATATGCTTGTAGGAATTGAACATGAAACGTGATGACGGGACAATTAAGCAAGAAAGGTCGCGATCAGAGAGTAAATTCCATGGGCTGCAAGAATTTACCGAAGGCCGCTTGCTGAACCTACCTCCGAGCGGCCGGTGATGAACCGGACAGCGCCTTCTGTTATAGGCTTAAGCTGGATGATCCTACCTGTAGAGGTCATCAACAAAGGTGGTACCGCGGAAGCTAAGACTTTCGTCCTTTATGGACGAAAGTCTTTTTTGTTGTCACGAAACAAGCATAGGATGGGATTAATGATGACAGAACGTATTGTCGTAAAAATTGGCAGCAGTTCGCTTACGTCCGAAGAAGGCGGCTTAAATCGCGAACGCATTCAGTATTTTGCATCGGAACTTGCTGTGCTTCACCAAAGAGGCAGCAGCGTGATGCTCGTAACCTCCGGCGCGGTTGCAGCCGGCTTTCGCCAAATCGGCTACGCGACTAAACCTAAGATCGTACACGAGAAGCAAGCTGCGGCAGCAGTTGGCCAAGCGCTGCTCATGCAGGCTTATCAGGAAGCATTCAGCGGATACGGCATCGTAGCCGCGCAAATTTTGCTGACACGTGCGGACTTCTCCAATCGCCGCCGCATTCAAAATGCTCTGATGACGATTGAAGAGCTGCTCCGGCTTGGCATTATCCCGATCATCAACGAAAATGATACGGTAGCGACCGACGAGCTGGTTCCCAAATTCGGAGATAACGACAGCTTATCTGCGCTTGTAGCGGCCATGACGAAGGCTGCTCAGCTTGTCATCATCACCGATATGGATGGCTTGTATACCGAGGATCCGCGCAAAAATCCGCAGGCAGTCAAAATTGAGCGCGTAGATCAAATCTCCGAGGATATTATGAAGGTTGCAGGCGGCGCAGGCTCCTCTGTCGGCACAGGCGGCATGCGCTCCAAGATCGAAGCGGCACGCATTGCCATGCGGGGCGGTGTCCATGCTTTTATTGGAAAGGTACAGCAAGAAGGCGATTTGGCGCTTGCGGTAGAAGGCAACGGCCGCGGCACTTATTTCGATACGAAGCTGAACAGCCTGCCTATGAAGAAACAATGGCTCGGCTTTCATTCGATGCCGCAAGGCAAAGTTACGATCGACGAAGGTGCTGTTAACGCCCTGCTCGAAGGGGGCAAGAGCCTTTTGCCAGCAGGCGTAACAGAAGTGCAAGGCGAGTTCCTCCCCGGCGACGTCGTTGAAGTGACGAACAGCCAAGGCGACACGCTCGGTCGAGGCGTCGTCAATTACGCCGCATGGCAAATCCAAGCGGTTGCCGGCATGACCACTGAGGAAGTAAAACGCAGAGTTGACGTTTCCCGCATCGAATTTATTCATCGCGACGAGTGGATTACATTGAAATAATAAGGAGGCTTCCTATTATGGCCAGCGAAGTAAGACAGAAAGCAACATTGGCGCAAGATGCATCAGCCATTATGAACCGATTGACAACAGAGCAAAAAAACACAGCACTTATACATATGGCAGACGCCCTGCTCGCCGAGCAAGCTGCCATTATTTCCGCAAATGAGCTTGATTTGCAGCGCGGTCGCGAGCAAGGCACTAGCCCTTCCCTGCTCGACCGCCTAGCGCTTAATGGCGACCGTGTAGCAGCGATTGCCGAGGGACTTAGACAAATCGTGGATCTACCGGATCCTGTCGGTGAGCTTCTTGAGCATTTTGACCGTCCAAACGGATTAAAGGTAGAGAAAGTTAGAGTTCCGCTCGGCGTCATTGGCATGATCTACGAAGCGCGTCCTAACGTTACTGTAGATGCGGCAGGTCTTTGCTTGAAAACCGGCAATAGCGTCGTCCTTCGCGGCGGCTCTGCAGCAATCGAATCAAACCGCAAAATCGTAGAGGTTCTAAAAAATGCGCTTGCCGCAACGGCAATGCCTGCAGATGCCATTCAGCTTATAGAAGACTCGGACCGCGCCTCGGTGAACGAGATGCTGAAGCTTAACGGCCTGCTTGACGTTGTTATTCCAAGGGGCGGAGCATCACTAATCCGCAACGTAGTCGAAAACGCTACCGTGCCCGTCATCGAAACCGGTGCTGGCATCTGCCATACTTTTGTGGATGCTACCGCCGATTACGACATGGCCGTAGACATTGCATTTAATGCAAAGGTGCAGCGTCCTTCCGTCTGCAATTCAATGGAAACCTTGCTTGTAGAGGAATCGTTTGCCGAGCAGCACCTCGCAAAGCTTTCCGATCGCTTTGTTCAAGCCGGCGTAGAGCTTCGCGGCTGCGAGAGAACCGTTTCGCTTATTCCTGGCACTAAGCTTGCTACGGATGAGGATTATGGCACAGAATATAATGACTATATTATGAATATACGTATCGTTCCGAATCTTGACGCCGCGCTTGCGCATATTCGCCGTTTTGGAACGAAACATTCGGAATGCATCGTAACGGAAAATGCTCACCATGCTGAGCGGTTTATCCAAGAAATTGATGCGGCTGCCGTTTATCATAATGCCTCCACCCGCTTCACCGACGGCTTCGAGTTCGGTTTTGGCGCAGAAATCGGCATAAGCACGCAAAAGCTCCATGCACGCGGACCAATGGGCCTGCCGGCTCTAACTTCGACCAAATACCGGATTTACGGTACCGGTCAAGTACGCGGCTAATGCAGCTGATTCAAAGGCAAGCTAAATCAAATTTATTATGATATTACGGAGGTAAACAACAATGACCCTGCTAACACAAGCTGGAATTGCCAGCCTACAGATCTGTTTCTACGGAGCTGGTTCAATGGCCGAAGCGATCGCGCGAGGTTTAATTAACAAGAAGCTCGTTGAGCCAAACCGAATTTCGATGCTTAATCGGCAAAATGAAGAACGCCTTAACGAGCTGAATGAGCGTTACGGCGTGCAAACGATCGTTCAAGGCTCAAGCAATGAAGCCTACTTGCGTGAAGCCGACATTATCTTTTTGGCGATGAAGCCTAAGGATGCTGCCGCAGCTATCGCGTCCATCCAACCATTGGTTTCACCGAAGCAGCTTATTATTTCAGTTATTGCCGGACTATCCATTAACGCGATCGAGAAGCTGCTTGGCGGAAAAGGCGCTGTCGTCCGGGCAATGCCAAATACCTCCAGCACGATAGGCCTTGGCGCTACGGGCATCAGCTATTCGGATAACGTGACTCCGCAGCAGCGAACCATCACGGAGGCGATCTTCAGCTCCGTCGGCATCAATGCCGTCGTTGATGAGTCCTTGCAGCAAGCCGTGACCGGCGTATCCGGCAGCGGGCCTGCTTATGTGTATTTCTTCATGGAATCGATGATTGCATCCGCCATTGAGCTTGGCATTTCCGAGGCTTCGGCCAAAGAGCTTGTCGTGCAAACCGTGCTCGGCGCTGCGGAAATGATTCGTTATACGGGCGAAGAGCCGGCAGAGCTTCGTCGCAAGGTAACTTCGCCTAACGGCACAACGCATGCTGCCATTGAGCTGATGCGCGAGAATCAGTTTTTGGAAACGGTCAATAAGGGTGTCAAGCGCTCTGCCGAACGTGCGGGAGAGCTCGGCGCAGAAATCGAGAGGAGCATTACGGAATGAACGGAGTATGTATCGCAACCTATCGTTCCTATGACGATAAAGCCGATTTTAACAAAAAGGCGCTTTCGATAGCAGTCGGGTTGACGGTTGGCAGCTGGACGGAGCTTCCTGAAGCGCAAAAAGCAGACATGGAGAAGCATCTGGGGAAAGTGCTGTCCGTGACCGTCAATGAGCCCGCAAATGCTATGCCTGGCGAACGTTACGCCGACATTAAGATTGCATATCCGGACATAAACTTTAGCCGCGATCTGCCTGCCCTTCTCGTTACAGTGTTCGGCAAGCTTTCGATGGATGGCAAAATCAAGCTGCTTGACCTGGATGTATCCGAACATTTTGCTTCGGCTTTCCCTGGGCCAAAATTTGGCTTAAACGGCGTTCGCGAACTGCTTGGCGTTGCGGAGCGACCGCTTTTAATGAGCATTTTCAAATCGGTTGTTGGATATGACCTTGCTAACTTGCAGGATCAGTTCTATAAACAAGCGCTTGGCGGCGTTGATCTGATCAAAGACGATGAAATCTTGTTTGAAAATCCGCTTACGCCGCTTGAGAAACGCGTTGAGGCTTGCATGGACGCCGCTCGTCGCGCTGAAGCGGAAACCGGCCAGAAGCTGCTGTACGCTGTGAATTTAACTGGACCTACCTCTCAGCTTGCCGCGAATGCACGCAAAGCGATAAACGCAGGCGCAAACGCATTATTGTTTAACGTGCTCGCGTATGGCTATGATGTGCTTCACGAGCTAAGCAGCGACAAATCGATAAATGTGCCTATAGCCGCTCATCCAGCCATGGCAGGCGCTATGTATCCGTCGCCGCACTACGGAATCAGCGCTTCGCTGCTTCTTGGCAAGCTTATGCGCCTTGCTGGCGCCGATCTCGTTCTTTTTCCTTCCCCGTACGGCTCAGTAGTCATGCCGAAGGAAGAAAACTTGGCGGTTAAGGATGCTTTGCTTGAGCAGCTGCATGGCTTGCGGACAAGCTTCCCGGTTCCGTCTGCCGGTATTCATCCCGGACTCGTTCCGCTTATTCTCAAAGACTTCGGTACGGATGTTGTCGTTAATGCAGGCGGCGGCATCCACGGCCATCCGATGGGCACAGCGGCTGGCGGACAAGCGTTCCGTCAAGCTATTGCTGCTACATTAAATCAAGTGCCGCTTCGCGATGCTGCTGCGCAGCCTGGCAATGAAGCATTGCAGGCCGCTATAAACGCTTGGGGGATCAAAGAATAATGACGGAGAAAATAACAGCTAAGAAACGCATCGTATTCTGCGATTTTGACGGAACGATAACGGTAAATGACAATATTATCGCTATTATCAAACATTTTAACCCAGAGGGCTGGGAGAAGATTGCTGAACAAACGATTTCGCAGGAGCTTACGATTAAGGATGGAGTCGGGCAATTGTTCCGCCTTCTCCCTGCTTCCATGCAAGAGGAAGTTGTAGCATTCAGTATTTCCAATGCCCGCATTCGGGACGGGTTTACTGATTTTCTCGCTTATTGCAAAGAGCAGCAGATTGAGTTTTACGTAACGAGCGGCGGCATCGACTTTTTTGTTTATCCGATTCTCGAGCAATTCGGTATTCCAAGTGATCACATTTATTGCAACGGAAGCGACTTTAGCGGCGAATCCATTGAAATATTGTGGCCGAATCCATGCGATGGGCATTGTACCAACGATTGCGGCATGTGCAAAACGACCATTATGCGCCGCTTTCCTGCCGATCAATACGAACGGATTATTATCGGCGACAGCGTAACCGATTTTGAAGGCGCAAAGCTTGCAGATGTCGTGTTCTCACGTTCCCATCTAACTGTGAAATGCAAAGAGCTTGGGCTTGCGCATCATGAATACGAAACTTTCCACGATATCATCCATTATATGAATGCTGAAAGGACGACTTCGCAATGAGCTTTCAACAAATCGCATTAGAAGATAAACAACGCGCTCTATCCGAGCTGCGTGACGTAAAGGAGCTATTCGCTTCGCGCGGCTGGTTTCCGGGCACAAGCGGCAACCTATCGATTCGTGTAGGGGATTTCAAGCCCGATGATTTTCAATTCGCGGTTACGGCAAGCGGCAAAGATAAAACCGTTCATACGCCGGAGGATTATTTGTTCGTTGACCAAGACGGCAAACCATGCGAGACCACTCGCCTAAAGCCTTCGGCAGAAACCCTTATTCACTGCGAAATCTACAAGCTGACTGGCGCAGGCGCGATTTTCCACGTTCATACGGTCTTCAACAGCGTCATCTCTGAGTACTTCTGGGATCGCAAGTCGGTGCCGGTTGATGGGGTTGAGCTTATCAAAGGCTTTAACATCTGGGATGAGGAAGCGCATATCGATATTCCTATCGTCTCCAACTTCGCTCACATCCCTTCTATCGTTCCCGAGGTAACGGATCGCATCATTCCGAACATTCCAGGCATTTTACTGCGCAAGCACGGCATTTATGCTTGGGGCGCCAATGCTTTCGAAGCAAAGCGTCACCTTGAAGCGTTCGAGTTTATTTTTGAATATGTATACCGACTGGAGCTGCTGCAGCGCGGCAATCGATAAATTTTGTATGCAAACAGGTGTCTCAATAGCAGAAATGCTGTTGGGACACCTGTTTTTTTATAACGGTTATTCGTTTTCGATTTCAACAAATTGCTGCGGATTGGATCGAATATAAGTGCTGATTAGCTTCAACGAATTAGGAGCAATTAACAGAAACCGTTCAAAGAGAAGATTTACAGTACTTAGAAGAACATCATCATGACCCAAATCGTTAAACGCGGCGTCACTCCATTGCAAACCCAGCTTGTCATTTCTCGCTTTAAGCACTTTCTCGGTGTCTTTAAGCAATTCAAGCATAGGCGCATCGCCAAAGAAACGTAATCCGCCCGTCACCCCGTTCCAATACGACGGCTTATCCAGCAAATAGGAGATCCAAGCGTAATACTCGCTGCTCGAGTTTTTTGCATGGTCGTACATCACTCTGAACATGCATAACGCCTGCTGTCCTTGCGTGAGCTGTGAGATGGCTGCCGTTTTGATCGAGGTCTCTTTTCCGCGAATTCGAGAAAATGTGGGTTCCATGCATGCCCATCCTAATCTTTCATCATCCAGTGAAACAAATGTCTGTTTTCTAATCGCTACTAATGTCATTCAATCGCTCCCTTGTTTTTTGACTAACATGAATGTCAATTAAAAGGGCAAAAAAAATTAACCGACTCGAATTACTGCTAATGCAGATTCAATTACTTGCTCTAAGACAGTCGTTAGCCGCTGCTTCATCTCTTTCTCTGAAATGCCCCGTGAAATAAGCTCCTGCTGCTCTTTGTCCAAATAATTCATGCCTTGCGATACCGCTCCCCAGAACTGCATAGCCATAAGGCTAGCGTCTCCCGGCAAAATCATCTGCTGGCTGATACCCTTCTCAATCGCATGCGTCATAGGACTTATAAAGCTCTTCACCCATTCAAATGGAGAAAACGTCTCCGCCGTATACAAATAATGAACGTCAATGCTGATTCGCATAAAAAAGCGTGACACAGCTGCATCATCCAATACTTGCGTGCAAACGATGCGGGCGTACTCACTGAACAGGTCTAGAGGTGCCCCTTCTTTTTCAAAATGGGACTTCGTGAACTGTTCGCTTTTGTCCATCCGATCCTCATAAAGCTCACGAAACAACGCCTGCTTGTTTTTAAAATAATGATAAACCAGTCCGCGCGCCAGACCGGCCCGTTCCGCTATTTCGCCAATCTCGGCAGCCGCATAACCTTTTTCCGCGTACACGAGAATAGCTGCTTGCAAAATCTCTTTTGTCCGCTGTTTGCGAATTTCTTCATTTTGTTCTTTTGTCCGTGGCGACATGCTGTATCCCTCTTTTTCGTTGACATTCATGTTAATCAAAAGCATACTTCAAAATCTGGAAATTGTAAATGACTTGCTATCCCTTTCTCTTCTCCCCTCTCAAACAAATAGCGATAATATTTCTTATTGACTTTAACGTAACGGAAATGTTCATAATGGCATGAGGGAGTTGATTGAATTGAAGGTGCATGAAGCTGCAAAGCAGCTCGGCGTAACACCGCGCACGCTGCGATTTTACGAAGAAAAAGGGCTGATTAGTCCTTATAAAGCTGCGGAAAATAATTATCGCTCATACTCCGATGAGGATCTTATTCGGCTGCGCTGGATCATTTCCTTGCGGGAGCTGGGCATGACGGTATCGGCAATTCAAGATGCACTGGCCGTTCTGCATGCACCTGATGCTTTTATTCGCAAAGTTGACGGTGCGCGAGCGCTTTTATATGAGCAATGGATAACGGCTACGAAATCGCTTCAGGCACTTGACGAGACGATCTTGGCTTGGCAGCGAAACGGCCGCGCAGAGCTAACTCAAGCTGAAAGTGCGGCGGAAGAGATGAAGCAGAACCGCGTCGAGCGGGCGTCATGGACCGACCAGTGGAATTATGATAAAATGGCGCTCAGCTATGGCTATAAAGCTCCAATCGTGACGCTTGAAGGCGTACTTTCAGTGGAGCAATATAACCAAGCTCTCTTAAAAACCGCCGAATGGCTTGATCCGCGTGTGGATGAGCTTGGCTTGGAACTCGGTGCAGGCAGCGGAAATTTATCGGTTTTATTAGCTTCTACAGGAGCACGATTAACCCTTATTGAGCAATCCGCAGAAATGCTTGCCATCTTAAGAGAAAGGCTGCCGCAAATCGATGCCAAACAAGGCAACCTGCTCGCCCTTCCGTTAGCTGCCCAAAGCTATTCTTTCATCGGCTGCAGCTTCGCCATGCATCATTTGACACCTTCCCAGCAGCTGCTCGCTCTGGAAGAGATGGACCGGGTACTCGTAAATGGCGGACGGCTTGTGCTTACGGGTCTAATGGTTCATCCAGATGATAACCAACTTAACGCCACGCTTACCTATCTACCGGCAAAATGGACGCCATCCTCCGCCTCAGAACTCGCAAGCTGGCTTGAGGGCAGAGGCTATTTAACGGTTACTGATCGCCTCGATCCAGTTACAGGACTGCTTTACGCAAGCAAACCTTAAGCATTCAGGGGCTCAGCATATCGAAACAAAATCATTAGAGAAGATTGGTGAGATTGAAACAAAAAAAGCTAAGCCATATGGCTTAGCCTCTTCCTCCACGAAACTTTTGCGCATGAGCGCGCGCTTCTTCTGCATTCGTAACCCGATTGCGGCTCCATTCGATGAGGATCCGGTCGATGTAGCGCAAGCTCAGCTTGCCTGCGAATACGGCTTCCTTAAGCGCAAAGCGGATAATTTCATCCGTATAACGGTCATGGTCAAGCCAGCCGGAAATCGTCTCACATTCGATCGGCGACAGCAAGCGTCCGAACTCTTGCTCGAATACGCTGAACAAATCCGAGGATGACACCGCTTTGGGCTTAGCAGGCTGCCGTTCAGCCTTTTTCGTCTCCCGCTTCTGCTCCGCTGTCAGAGCTGCAGCTTTAAGCAGCCAGCCCGTCCAGTTGTAGCGCTCTGACTGCATGCCAGTCCCGATATCCACATACTCGTCAATCGTCAGAAAATCGTCCTTCATAAGCCGCCCCAGCATTTGGCCAACCTCACGGCCTGTCAGCCCCATCCGCTCTGCCAGCTCTTCCGGTGTCGGAAAATCATTCAAATCCGCTTCCATGTAAACCATGATTTGCAGCAGCAGCATCGCTTCTGAGTCCGACAAATCAAGCTGGCGGTAAGTGCGAAGGAGCATCGCCGATACATGTACGCCGCCCTCTTGCACTGCAGCGGCCATTCCATGCGAATACGCCTTCCATATCTCGTTGTTCACTGCCAGCTGCCCCCTATACTAAGCTTTTATGACGTTTTAGCTGCTTGCTTAACTAGGTTGTACGTATCTCTCGCGATCAACAGCTCTTCATTCGTAGGAACGACGAGTACTTTAACACGCGAGCTGTCCGCCGTAATTTCACGTGCATCCTTGCGGCGCTCACCGTTACGGCTGTCATCCAGCTCGATGCCAAGGAATGAGATTCCATCGCAAATCGCTTTGCGCAAAGCAACTGAATTTTCGCCAACGCCGGCGGTAAATACGATCGTATCTACGCCGTTCATCGCCGCAGCGTACGCGCCGATATACTTTTTCACCCGATAAGCATACATGTCGAAAGCAAGCTTCGCGTTTTTGTCACCTTCGAGCATCGCCTCGGTAACCTCGCGCATGTCGCTGCTAATACCGGAAATCGCGAGCATGCCGCTATGTTTGTTAAGCATAGAATTAACTTCATTTAATGTCAATTCTTCTTTATTCATAACAAACGGTACAATCGCGGGATCGATATCGCCGCTTCTCGTGCCCATCATAAGACCCTCCAAAGGAGTCATGCCCATGCTCGTATCAAACGATTTTCCGTCCAAAATAGCCGCGCAGCTTGCACCGTTGCCAATGTGGCAAGTAATCATTTTGAGCGATTCCAGCGGTTTCTTCAAATAGTCAGCCGCCTGCGCGCTTACATAGGAATGCGAAGTGCCGTGAAAGCCGTATCTCCGAATTTTGTGACGGCGGTATAACACCGTTGGGATTGGATATAAATAAGAGGTATTTGGCATGGTCTGATGGAACGCCGTATCAAATACGACAGCTTGCGGAACATCGGGCAAATTCGTCTCTACCGCCGTAATCCCCATCATATGAGCAGGGTTATGAAGCGGCGCAAGATCAAACAGCCTGCGAATTTCAAGCTTCACGTCTTGCGTAACGAGCACCGAGCTGCTGAAAACTTCTCCGCCGTGAACGACGCGGTGGCCGACGGCATCGATTTCGTTCAAATGGCTAATAGCGCCAAATTCAGGATGCGTCAGCATATCCACTACGCGCTTTACCGCTGTAACATGGTCTAAAATTTCGCTTACGTTGCGAACCTCAGGTTTATCGACCGGTTCATGTGTGACGATGGAAGAATCCATCCCGATGCGCTCTACTCGGCCGCTTGCAAGCACCGATTCATCCCGCATGTCGTATAGCTGATATTTTAACGAGGAGCTTCCTGCATTGATGACTAGTACTTTCATTAGATCCGATCCCCATCCTTATCGTATTTGAAGAAGCCGACGCCTGATTTGACGCCAAGATGCCCGGCACGGACCATTTTTTTCAGCACGATGGATGGACGGTATTTAAGCTCGCCATACTCGCGGAACATCCGGTCAAGCGCTGCCAGAACAGAATCAAGGCCGAAGCGGTCGCACATTTCAAAAGGACCATGCTGGAACGAATAGCCGATGCGCATAGCATTGTCAATATCCTCGGCTGAAGCTACGCCTTCCTCCAGTACATGGAGCGCTTCGTTAATAAACAAGCAAATAAGGCGCGTCGTAACGAAACCAGGAGATTCAAATACCATGATTCCTTTTTTGTTAATGACCTCTTCTACAAAATGTTTCGTGCGTACAAATGTTTCTTCCGAAGTTTTTAAACCACGAACGATCTCAACCAGATCAATTTTGAATACCGGATAAATAAAGTGCATGCCGATGACACGTTCAGGGTGCTTCGTTACGCTGGCAAGCTCCGTCAAGCTTAGCGTGGACGTATTGCTGGCAAGAATAGCTGTTGGACTGCAAATGCTGTCGATCTGCTCGAAAACCGCTTTTTTATCGTCCAGGTCCTCTGTAATCGTTTCTATAATCAGCTCGCACTCCGCCAATTTCTCGAAGCTGGTTGTCGGCTCAATTCTATTCATAATCAGCTTCTTCTCTGACTTCGTGAGCGCCCACTTCTCGATTTGCTTATCCAGACTTATCTCGATCATTTGTTTACCATATGCAAGACGCTCATCTGAGCGTTCAATGATAATGACGTCTAACCCTTTCGAAGCAAGCATCTCTGCAATGCCTTGCCCCATTGTTCCTACCCCAACCACGCCAACTGTTTTTATGTGCAATGTAATAGCTCCTTTAATATGGTGAGTTTGCCTCGTGCAACCTATTGAGAAGCATTCTCTGCAAATATAGTTCAACCTTATTATAACGGTTTTCATCAAAAAGAGAAGGCGGACAGACACTCCGCCTTCAAATTGTAATATTGTAAACGCTTTATGCTGCTGAGCTTGCCGAAAAGAGGCTTCTAAACTCATCACCGCTCAATGTTTCATCGCGCAGCAGCGTCTCCAGCGATTGCGTAAATACATCGCGCTTCGACTCCAGCGTCGCTTTTGTCTGCAGCATCAGCTCATCTAAAATCTCGCGGTTGATTTTCGCATAAGCTTCCTTGGTGATCATCGAGGCATCGATGATGCCAAGGTCAGTCAAGCCGGATTCGACCAGCGTTTTCACGATGCTCATCGACTGTTCAAAGTCGCCTCGCGAGCCTGTGCTGCGGCCGCCGTAGAACATTTCCTCTGCGGCCGCCCCGCCTAGCGCAATCATAATTTGGCCATTTAGAAACTGCTTCGTATAAAGGTACTGATCCTGCTGCGGATTGTGACGAACATAACCAAGCGCTTGTCCGCGCGGCGATAATGCGACCTGCGAGACGCTGCCCGGCCGAACAACCTCAGCCATAATGGCATGTCCTAGCTCGTGCAGCGCGATGCGCTCGCGTTCTTCCTTCGTAGCTTCACGATCCGTTTTCTCGCCCATCATGACTTTATCAATAGCCATCGATAGATGGTTTTCGCCTATTTTTTCGCTGCTTTCACGCATGGCATAAATCGCTGCTTCGTTCATCACACTCTCAAGCTGAGCGCCCGAGAAACCAAATGACTCTCTGGCAATGCGATCTAGGTCCACATTCTCATCAATTGGCTTATTATTGGCATGGATGTTCAAAATATGCAGTCTGCCCTTCTTATCCGGGAGATCGACCCCAATATGCCGGTCAAAGCGGCCTGGGCGCAGCAGCGCGCTGTCGAGCATTTCTTTACGGTTGGTAGCCGCTATTAACAATATGCGAGGCGATTCATTTGCGTAAATGCCATCCATCTCCGTCAACAGCTGATTTAACGTTTGATCATATTCCCGCTGTTGGCCGCCGTCTCTTTTGCCGCCGATGACTTCAATCTCATCGATAAAGATGACGGCGCTGCTTTTTTTCGCTTTATTCGCCTTCGTGCGGGCTTCCTTGAACAGATCGCGAACGCGCCCCGCCCCTACGCCTACATACATCTCTACGAACTCACTGCCTGATGCTGCTAAATAGATCGAATCGGTATACTGCGCCGCCGCTTTGGCAAGCAAAGTTTTCCCCGTTCCGGGAGGACCCGAAAGCAGAATGCCTTTTAGCGGCCGGATGCCAAGCTTCACGATTTGCTCTTGATGCACAAGAAAATCAAGCGCCTCTACAAGCTCCTGCTTTGCCCGCTCCTGGCCTCCAATTTGTTCAAAGGTCAATGGTGTCGATTTGTCTTCGGCGCGGCGCTTCTGGCTGGATACGGCGGTTAGCTTGCCTCTGCCGCGTGCTGCAAAGACGACTGCAAAGCCAAGAACGCCGAGCAGCAGCATCGGAACGACGTTTTGACCAATAAAAATAAAGAAAGCAATAAGAACAGGTACAAATCCAATCGCGATATCTGCTCCGTATTTTCTCATATTACCATGCCTCCAATTGGGCTGGCGTACGTGGAAGCACCACATATTTGACGGCTTCCGTATTTTTAATCGTAATATAAACGTTGGTATCGTCCATTTCTGTCGTTACCGTTGTGTCCTTCATAGATTTAGCTGCATCATCCATAGCAGCCGGAATGCTCGAATACGTTTTTGTCTCCATTGCTTCTGCAACTTTGAACATCGAAGAATACCAAAGATCATCAAGCTGTTTATTCGATTTGCCTTTGATTTCAAGATCGAGCCTGCGATTGCCAAACACGTCTTTGCCATTCGTTGCAATGCTGCCGTATATATCTCTAATATTGGCGTCAGGCGCCAATTCCAACTTAATCTTTACTTCGTCGCGGTTCATGACTGGTTTGTCCGAAGATACGACCCCGTGAACTTCGTTTACTACTTTGTCTAGTGGCGCTGCCACAGCCACTTGATTATAAATCGCCCAGCCTCCGAACAAAACGGATGCCGTAATTGCAGCGGTAATGATTACAGGTATTATTCGTGGTTTTATCATAATCAAAATCCCTCCCGCAGCTGTATATTGATATTTCGTATATCAACTCCGCTATACGAAAGTATATCATGTTTACCTGCGGGAATCGTCCATCAATAAAAGGAAACGGAGCCTTATGGCCCCGTTTTTGCTGGTAAAGTATATGTTTCGACCAATGTCCCTGTATCAAAGCTATAGAAATCATATAGCGAGTGCTGAGGCTTTTGGCCGTTATCGTAATAAACTTCCCAAACCTTTTTGTCATCCAGCAATCCGGGTTGAATCCGTTTGATCTGCGCAGCAGGCTTCTCATTTTTAAATGAGTTCTTTAGCGCTTGCTCAGAGATGCCATCAGAGGCTTTCACAATTTCGGGCAGCTTGTCTCCGGTCATAAAGACGAATACCTTTTCATCCGCTTGATTGACGCCTGTTACGATCCAGCTCTCTTTGCTCCAGATGTGATGGTAGACCGTTTCGATAGATGTAAGGTCAGCCGCCTTGGTCGCTTGCTCCTTGGCGTCCTTTATTGCAGCCCAATGCGGGCTCTGTATCTCGCGGAAATAAATGAAGAAAGCAGTTATAAGCAGCACGAGACATAAGGCGATTAAAATGATCCATCGCTTCAGCGTCATAAACGGCGGACGTTTCCTTGATTGTACTCGCATTAGGCTTGCAGCAAGCGGTCGAAGCTCGCTTGCGCCTCGTAACGGATTTTCTCCTCATCCAGCAACGTGCATTCGCCGTTTTTGAGAACTTGGCGACCGTCGATCCACACATGCGCAACATCGCGTCCAGATCCGGAATAAACCAAATGCGAGATCATATCTGTTTTCGGATAGAAATGCGGCTGTTCAATATCAATAGCGATGAAATCGGCTTTCATTCCTACCTTAAGGCTGCCGATTTGATCCTGCTGCCAGATGGACTTAGCGCCATAAACCGTACCCAGCTTTAATGCCTCGTAAGCAGGAATTGCGGTAGGATCGCCGGAAACGCCTTTATGCAGCAGCGCTGCCATACGAATTTCCTCGAACAAATCCAAATTGTTATTGCTTGCAACGCTGTCTGTTCCAAGTGAAACGGTAACACCTGCGCGAATCAAGTCTGGTACGCGCGCGATGCCGCTCGCCAGCTTAAGATTGCTGACCGGATTATGCGATACCGCTACTCCTTTTGCAGCTAGAAGCTCGATTTCGGCATCATTTAAATGAACCGCATGCGCAACGAGCGATGGGCGCGAGAAGAAACCAAGGCGATCCAAATGCTCGACCGGACGAAGTCCATAATCTTTAACATTTTGCTCAACCTCTGCAATGGTTTCGGACATATGCGTATGCAGCGGCAGATCATAATCATGTGCGGCTTGGACGAAGCGTTCGATATATTCCGGCGGGCAAGTATATGGCGCATGCGGTGAAATCATCGTCGTAATGCGTCCATCCGCTTTGCCGTTCCAATCACGGGCGAAAGCAATAGCTTCAGCAAGCTTAGACTCTTGCACATCCGGCGGGCATAGGCCAATTACGCCTCTTGTCAAAACGCCGCGAATGCCGCTTTGATCAACCATTTGAGCCACTTGATCCATCCGGTCGTACATGTCCACGAATGCTGTCGTGCCTGAGCGCAGCATTTCTACGATGGCAAGCGCGCTGCCGGCACGTGTATCTTGGTCGACATATTTGCCTTCCATCGGCCACATTTTCTGCTCCAGCCATACTTGCAGATTTTGATCATCGGAGTATCCCCGAAGCAAGCTCATCGCTGCATGACCATGCGTATTAATAAGTCCCGGCATAAATGCCAGCTTGCTTCCGTCGATTTTTTGAACGTCCTCTGAGAGCTGCTCCGGCGCCGCCGTACCTATGTAAGTAATTCGGTCGTTCGTAACGACCATATGTCCTTTAAACGTTGGATTTGCGTCATCCATCGTAACAAACAAACCATTTTCAATCCAAATCTGACTCATCCTTTGACTCTCCTTCTCTAACCAAATAGTAGGCTAAGCTAAGCAATTCCTTCGTAAAATCCGCATTGTGTATCCGAATTTCATCGGGTACCCGCAGGATGGCAGGCGCAAAATTAAGAATGCCCTCCACACCCGCTTCGACGAACTGATTTGCAACGTTTTGCGCTTCGAAGGCAGGTACCGTAATGATGCCTATTCTTATCTTCTGCTCCGCAACGGTTTTGACCAGCTCGCTCATAGGCAGCACGATCAAATTGTTGATGCTCGTTCCGATCTTGCTTGGATGCACGTCGAATACGGCCGTAATCTGCATATTATCCTTTGAATATTTATTGTAATTGCATAAGGCATGCCCCAAATTACCGGCTCCCACCAGTGCAACTTTGATTGTCTGATCAACCTTCAAAATCTGCCTTATCTTCTCGATTAGATAAACAACGTCATAACCGACACCCTTGCGCCCAAAATCGCCGAAATAGGCAAGATCCTTTCGGATCTGAGCAGGGTTAAGATCAAGCTTCACGCCCAAATCCTGTGAAGAAACGGTCTGAATTTCGCGATTATGCATCTCATTCAATACTTGGAGATAAATCGGAAGCCTCCTGACGACAGCCTCCGATATTTTTGTTTGCTTCATCGCTTATCCTCCTCTGCACTTGACGCTACTTGACTAACCTGCAGTACTCCTGGCTTCTCATCCGATAACCATTCGCGCATTCGAACAATCATTTGGTCCGTATGCATCGTTTCGATTTTTGGACCTGGCAAAGAATACAAGAAATGTTTTCCATAATACGTGTCAATGACTCTCGTATCGTAAATGATGACAATGCCCTTGTCTTGCGACGTTCTTACAAGCCTGCCAAAGCCCTGTTTAAAACGGATTACCGCTTGGGGTATGGACAGCTTCATAAACGGATTTTGCTTTTGGCGCTGCAGCATTTCAGCTTTAGCTTCTGCCAATGGATGGTTTGGCGGCTGAAAAGGCAGTCTGACGATTGCCAAGCAAATCAAAGCCTCGCCAGGGATGTCTACACCCTCCCAGAAGCTGCTTGTGCCAAGCAATACAGATTCAGGCGTTTGGCGGAATCTTCTCGTAAGCTTCGTTCGGTTGCCGCTGTCGATCCCTTGGCCCAGCACTTGAATGCCGGAAGCGCTTAGCATCTCTTTGAGCGGCTCATAAACTTGCTTCAACATGCGGTAGGATGTGAAAAGGACGAGCATCCTGCCCTGTGTTTCCTTCGCCGCGTCACCGAGTGATTTTACAAGCATCTCCAGATAAGAATCATCCACTGCAGCGCCTCTTAATACCGGGAAATTACGCGGGATAACGACAAGCGCCTGCTCCCTATAATTAAAAGGCGAAGGAAGCTGAACGGTTTTTAGCCGCCCTTGCTCTTCATAACCCGTAAGACCTAGCTGCTCAGCCGCGTATTGGAAAGATTTCTGGACGGATAGCGTTGCTGACGTTAACACGATGCTTTCTTTTACATCAAAGAAATATTTTTGCAGCTGAGCGCTTACATCAACAGGCACGCCGTACAGGTGCACAGACCGGTAACGATAAGTGCTGCTTGCTTCGATCCAGAATACCGAATCCGCCAAATCGAGCTTAATAAACGTCCGCAGCTCATCCTTCAGCCGTGATAAATCACGGACCGCACCGTTCAAATCGGTTATGATCGCCTGCACGCTAGGATCGTCGACGCGGTCCTTAATATCCGTAACCATCTTGTCAACGGTTCGTGTAACGCGGTTCAGCTCCGTATGCAGGTTTCCTTCAACCGTTACGCCATCCTCCCAGCTTGCAGGAAGCTCGTTTTTCTTAAGACGGCATACGGTTTGCCCGTTCTCGGTTGGACCGTCTGAAGAAGTCGTCGTGAAGCTGTAAAGCATCTCGAACAGCTTATCCCAATGCTCCTTGATCTCTTGAAAAATAGGAATGACCGTATCAATCGTCTCCAGCCATGAAGCTTGATGAGCATCATCCTCATACATCAGCTTTTGGCGGAGCGCTGGCAATAAGCCTGACCGGCTGTCCTTAAATAAGCGAAGCACAGCCTGCGTCAAAGAGAAATAGTTGATTTGCATGCCAAGATGTTTTCCTGCCACCTCTTCGACATGATGCGCTTCATCAATAATAAGATGAGTATAGGTTGGAAGCAAACGATGGTCCGCTTGGACGTCCGTAAACAGCATCGAATGGTTCGTAATCGTAACGTCGGCAATATTGGATTCGTGTTTTGCCCGGTGATAGAAGCATCTTTTGAACCATGGGCATGCCCGGTTTAGGCAGGAATCCGTATCGCTCGCTACAGTTGACCAAAAGTCAGCGCCTTTGTTGCCAAAATTCAGCTCCTCTTGATCTCCTGTTTCCGTTTCGCCTAACCAAACAACCATCTGCGCGGCAGTTACCGTATCCTCAATCGGCGATACCAAATCCTTCGTATTTACTTTCCCTTCGAATTTGCGAAGGCACAAGTAATTGCCTCTCCCTTTGAAGATAGAAGCTCTAAATTCGAAAGGTAAAATCTCTTCGAGCAGCGGGATATCACGCTGCCTGAGCTGCTCTTGCAAATTAATCGTATGCGTGCTAACGACAACCTTTTTGCCGTTCTGAATGCCATAGTATAGAGCCGGAATCAAATAACCTAATGACTTCCCCGTACCTGTCCCAGCTTCAATAAGCAAATGCTGATTTTGATTAAGCGCACTGTATACCTCTTGAAACATCGCTACCTGCGCTTCACGCTCTTCATAATTTTCGAACTTTTGTTCAAAACGTTGCCTGACCTCAGCTAAATAATTGTCGAAAGAAACATCCGTCAGCGGCAAAGCGTCGCTGCTCCCTGCGCGTGCAGGCTGCTCGTCGCTCCATTCGCGTACCTTCATCGCGAATTGATTAAAGTAGTCGTATTCATTTGATTCAAAAACGGTTCGATACTCCATCTGCTGCTGCGTATGCTTAATAAACCAGCTCAAATCGCTGCCATCATCCACAAGCGCAGACAGCCGCTGCAAAGTGAGCAGCGGCAATTTGCGTAGCTTTGTAATCGATTCGATCAGCAATTGCGCGGTTGCCCGCGCATCGCTGTCGGCACGATGATGCTGATCATGCTGTATACCGAAGAGCTCAGAAACGGCTCCAAGCTGATACGTATTAATTGTAGGATATAATATGCGAAGCAATTCAATGGTATCGAGCCTGCGCCCGGCAAAAGAACGCAAACCGCAGCGTACCAGCGCTTGGTTCAAAAACCCTGCGTCAAAGCCGACATTGTGTGCGACAAGTACCGCGTCGTCCAATAAGGGGACAAGCTTCGCGATTACCTCGTTTAGCCTTGGAGCATCCGCAACGACCGATTCATCAATGCCGGTTAATTGTGTAATGAAGGCCGGTATTGGGATGTTAGGCCGAACAAAGGAGCTAAACGTATCGATGATTTCAAGCTCATCGGAAACGATGACCAGACCAACTTGCAAAATGTCATCCTCATGGCCATGTCCCGTCGTTTCTAAGTCCAATACTGCAAATTTCATTCATTCCCCGATCCTCTCACAAACAGCACAGCTCCGTGCTTCCGAAATATAACGATAATTGCTTGGGTGTTTCCTGGCATGACTTCAAATTGTTGAGCGGATCCTTGAAGCTTGGGCAGACCTCGTAAGCCTTTTTGAATAACAGCTCCGCTTGCGCCAAATTCATGCGCACCGCTTGAATGCACCCTAGCGCATTATAGCCCATAGCGAGCCATTTGGGAAAGTCCGTCAACGCAATCAACAGTTGAAAATGCCGCTGCGCTTCATTCCAATTTTGGAGATGCATATGAGTCATGCCCAAAAACAGTCTAGCCAAGTTACATTCCGGCGATTGTATAATAGCCGTTTGAAATTGTACCGCTGCTTGCGAAAACATAAATAACTTATAATAGCCTTGACCTTTGGAAATAATCGACGCAAGCTCGTCTGGTATTTCTAAATCAGCTGAATTGCATGGTATTGCAGATGCTGCAGCCTCGCCATGCACGGGTGCGACCAGTTGAGGCTTTGCAGCTGTGGCTAACTCGCCTTGCTGATCCTTGAACTCAGCAAACTTCTCCTCGAATTCAAGCCACTGCGCAATAAACGTATCGCTAACTTTTTTTAATTCATTCATTTGTTCTTCGAATTGCTGCTTTTCCTGTGCGCCTGCACCCTCATACTGTTCAATAATTTGATCAAGCATGTCGTTCATGGATGAAAACATATGCTGGAACATACCGCATCCCGCCTTCGCCAAAGAATTAAGGAGTGTTATGTTCATTTTTTGTTTTAACGGCGCTTTTCATACGGTGTCCCATTCGTTACATAACGCAGGGATTAACGTATCCGATTCGCAAGTTACAGGATAGTCGCGTGAAGCTCTTCATTCAACATTTGCAGCGGGCGATTGTTGGCATCTAGGATCGTAACGATTGGTTTGTGCTGCTTTGCCTCTTCGTCCGTCATCATTGCGTATGAAATAATAATAACCTGATCGCCTGGCTGTACTTGCCTTGCCGCTGCACCATTTAAGCAAATGACGCCTGAGCCTCGCTCGCCTGTAATGACATAGGTTTCAAAGCGCGCTCCATTGTTGTTGTTTACGATTTGAACCTTTTCGTTCTCCCAAATGTTTGCCGCATCCATCAAGTTCTCGTCAATGGTAATGCTACCTACATAGTTCAGGTTCGCTTCCGTGACGGTTGCCCGGTGCAGCTTTGACTTCATCATCGTTCTGAACATGCTCATTCACCTCCGCTGCTTGTATTAATTGATTATCGATAAGACGCGTAGTACCAAATTTTACGGCAAGCGCCAATATTAACGGTTGTTTAATGGATTGAATTAGAGCTATCGCTTCCGGTGCCTGCAAGGATGGGTAATGCAGCAATTCTACATAATCGATCACCGCTTCGCTTGCTTTGCTCAGCTCGACTTTAACCTTCGCTTGAAGGCGCTCAACGGTCATTTCCGGCTCCTCCGCCCATTCAGAGGCTTGCTGGAGCGTTTTTGATAAAATGACGGCCTGTCCGCGCTGCTCGGCGTTAAGATATACGTTTCTAGAGCTAAGTGCAAGCCCATCCGGCTCGCGTACGATTGGGCATGGAACAATTTGCACAGGGAAGTTAAGATCATGGACCATTTGCTCAATAACCGCCACCTGCTGCGCATCCTTCATGCCGAAATAAGCGCGGTCCGGCGCGACCAGATGAAACAATTTACTGACAACCGTTCCAACGCCATCAAAATGGCCGGGTCTCGATGCGCCGCATAAACGATCGGTAACCTGATTGACGATAACCATCGTAAGCGGCTTGCTCGGATACATTTCCTCAACGGAAGGAATAAAGACGATATCGGTTCCGCATTCTTCAGCCAGCGCCAAGTCCCGCTTCTCATCGCGCGGATAACGATCCAAATCTTCGTTTGGCCCGAATTGCAGCGGATTTACGAAGATGCTAAGAACGGCAACCTCACATTCTGAGCGCGCTTGGCGCAGCAGCGAGGCATGGCCCTCATGCAAATAACCCATCGTCGGAACAAGTCCAACTTTTTTATTTGCTTGGCGGAGGTTCGACAACTGCTCTTTGAACTCCGCTTTCGTCCGGCAGATGATCATGGCAGAGGAACCTCCTTTTTTGGCTCGCTTTTATCCGCTTGTTCATCCTTTGGCGCATTCGAATCCGCACTGCCGTACAACGAAGGAATAGCTGCTGCCGGCTGAGCGGAGAAAACATGCTCCTCTGCAGGGAAAACGCCCGTTTTTACTTCGTCGACATAAGATTGAATGGCATTTCTAATCGTCGTTCCGATATCCGCATAGGTTTTCACGAATTTTTTCTCAAAGTAAGGTGATGAATATTGCAAAATATCATGGTAAACGAGCACCTGCCCATCACAGCCGCGGCCTGCGCCGATGCCGATAATCGGTATCGTAAGAACATCGCTGATCATCGTGGCAAGCGACTCGGGCACAAGCTCGATAACAATACTGAAAGCGCCTGCTTCCTCCAATGCCTTCGCGTCTTTGATCAACTGCTGAGCTTCCGAATCCAGCTTGCCTTGCACCTTATAGCCGCCAAGCTGATGAACCGATTGCGGGGTAAGCCCGATATGCCCCATTACCGGTATGCCTGCTTTCACAAGCGCCGCAACTTCAGAAGCGATCTCTTCGCCGCCTTCAAGCTTTACCGCTTGGGCGCCGCCTTCTTGCATAATCTTCGCTGCATTGCGCAGCGTGGATTCGCGGCCGATGCCATAGGTCATAAACGGCATATCGGCAACGATGAACGTATGCTGGGCACCCCTAGCAACCGCTCTTGTATGATAAACGATATCGTCGATCGTTACGGGTATCGTCGTGTCATAACCCAGCACGACATTCCCGAGTGAATCGCCGACCAGTATAACATCAATTCCAGCTTCTTCAGCAAGCTTGGCTGAAGGATAATCATAAGCTGTCAATACGGAAATCGCATTGCGGTCCTGCTTCATCTTCTTCATATTCGTAATCGTCAGTCGTTTCCTCATCAGCTTCATCCCCTTTTCAATGATAGGATAAACACAAAAAAACCTTTTAGCCGCTGCTAAAAAGGTCCCCAAACTGAAAAGGAAACGTTTGCTTGTTGTGCTTCCTTCTGTCTCGGTCCCTACGGCTCAGAGCAGAGTGTGCATTCCCAACCATTTACATATTTTTTGTTCGTCATCAGTGCAGCTTCCGTTAGAATACCGCCCGATAACACTAGTTTACCAAACTTTCTGCAATCCGTAAACGGCTTGAAACGCGCTATAGAGGTTCGCCCATTTCTGCGGAGAAAACAGGCTTCACCGTTCCGTCCGCAAGCTGAATTCGGATCGCCCCGCTCTCATCAAGCCCGATAGGAATACCAGTAATATCACCTTGAGGCGTCATAAGCCTTGCAGTCTTGCCAAGCGATACCGACAACGCTTCCCAGAGCGTAATGATCGGACTAAACCCTTGCTCTTGGTAAAGGAAATAAAGCTGTTCCCATTCCTTCAGAAACTCGGCGATAATATCCTCCCGCACCCATTTTCGCTCCGCGCTGATGCGAAGGGAAGTTGCCTTCTCCAGCAATTCCACGGGATAGTCGGACTCCTCTAAATTTACGCTAATGCCGATGCCTGCAATAACATAACGCAGACGTTCATCCTCAGCAGCTGATTCAAGCAATATTCCGCTTATTTTTTTCCCTCCGATGAGCAGGTCATTTGGCCATTTGATGCCGATAGGCAAAGAAGTAACCCGCTTCAAGCTTCTGCATAACGCGACAGCCGTCAATAACGTAAGCTGCGGCGCAAAATGAATCGGCACGGATGGTCGCATCACCATACTCATCCAAACGCCCTTGCCGCGAGGCGATACCCAGTTGCGCCCCATCCGGCCGCGTCCGCTGACCTGCTGCTCCGCTAGAAATAACGTTCCTTCCGCAGCGCCTTCTTCTGCTGCTGTGCGAGCGAGATTTTGCGTAGATTCCACCGTTTCAAAATAATGAATCGTCTTGCCAAAAGATCTTGTATTCAAGCGGCTTGTCAGCTCTTCGACAGCAAGGTTGTCCGGAACGCTAAGCAGCCGGTAGCCGAGCCTTCTAGACGCTTCAAAATGATAGCCTGCTGCTTCCAGCTTGCGGATTTGCTTCCAGATAGCAGTCCGGCTAACGCCGAGCTCTTGGCTCATGCTTTCTCCCGATATGTATTCACCTGGCCTGTCCTCAAACAAGCGAAGCAAGGGCTCATGATTCATTCCAATCCCTCCTAAACTAAAAGCGAAGAAGGACTGAGTTCCCAGTCCTCCTGCTTATTTCCACTGTGATGCTTGCTTAAGAAGCGTTTCCTTTTGATTTTCCAACTCTCCCAATGCTACCATTTGGAGCAACCGTCCAAGAAACTCTTTTACCCAAGGTCCCGCATCTTTTTGCATATGGCTCGTTAAATCTCTACCGCTTATTTTAAGCTGTTTTAGCGAAGTGACAGGAATATCTTCAAGCCAACCGTTCAAACGGTTTAGAAGGTCGCTTGAGAAGATCTCCGGCGCTGCATGAACCTTACGCATGACCATGAGCCACTCGCCAGCTTCAAGCTTTCCAAATCGGATGATGATATCCAGCCAGAACGCATGCAGCTCATTTATATCGGCTTGCTTCGACCTTATTTCCATACATTTATGGATTTCTATTATCGTTAAAATAAACTTGCTGCGCGAATTGGAAAATCGAAGAACTTGAAGCGCTTGCTTAGCAGCATCACTTGAAATCCTAAGCGCAATAGCAATCGCGGCCCAGCGTCCATCGATTGACTCCACCTCATGCAGCAAGCTAAAGAGATTTCTTGCTTTGCCGCTCTGGTAAGCTTCTTTCATCGACATAGCCGCTTCGTCCGGAAAAGGCTCCTTCAAATGAAACAGCAATTCGCTTGCCGCAACATACCGAAGCGCTCTCTGCGGATCTGCGCCGGCAAGCATTTTGTCTAGCTCTACCTGTACACGTTCCATTGCGATAAATTCAAGCAATTCCCGATGACGGATAATCGCTCTCCAAGTGCGAAATGCAGGGACCAACTGATAAACGCCAATGAAACGGACAGCTCTCATCATCCGCAGCGCATCCTCTTGAAAGCGCGCTTCAGGGTCGCCTACAGAGCGAATCGTCTTATTTAGCAAATCATGCATGCCGCCATATGGATCATATAGCTCGCCGTCCTCGGCAAGCGCCATGGCGTTCATCGTGAAATCCCGCCTAAGCAGATCTCCGTCAAGTTCCGTTATATAGAGCACGCTCTCCGGTTTACGATGGGCTTCATAAGCGGATTCCTGTCTAAACGTCGTAACCTCATAGGTGACGTCTTCATGGATGACCGTAATCGTGCCATGCTGCAAACCCGTCGGTATGCAGCGCTCAAAAAGCTCTAGCACCTGCTCCGGACGGGCTGAAGTTGCAATATCGACATCTTTGATTGGCAAGCCTAATAATGAATCCCGCACTGCGCCGCCCACAAAGACGGCTTCGAAATGATGTTCTCGAAGCCGCTGAACGATGGGCAATGCGGATAAAATCGGTTCAGGAAACGAAAGCCGCATCATACTCACCTTTCTTGGCAGCAGCTACCTCTTAATCGCTGCAGACGGCAATCGGCAAGTCTGCCTCGATGCCAAGCACCCGATAATAAATTTGCTCATATTGCGTCGTTATTACGTCATTGCAGAACTCATTTCTAGCTCTGAATATGCAGGCTTGTTTAAACTGCTCGTGCAGCTTCTCATTTGTAAGGAGCCGCTCAACGTTTTTCGCCATGTCCTCTACATCGCCTATTGGCGACAAAAATCCTGTCTCACCGTGCGTAATCAGCTCGGGAATGCCCCCTGCATCCGATCCGACAGTCGGAACGCCGCAGGCCATCGCCTCAAGCGCAACTAAGCCGAAGCTTTCCTTCTCCGAAGGAAGCAGCAGCACATCCGCCATCGAGATGACCTGTGCGACATCCTCCTGCTTGCCAAGGAAATGAACGCGATCCTCAAGACCAAGCTGCCTGATCCGGCACTGGATCTTGGAAAGCTCTGGCCCTTCGCCCACGAGCAAGAGCTTAGAAGGCACCTTCTCCGATACGCGTGCAAAAATATCAACCACATCGCCAACACGTTTTACGGGGCGGAAGTTGGATATATGCATCAAGATTTTCTCGTTCGGCGCCGCGTAATCCGCTCGAAGCGATACGACATCCCTTGGGTAATACACACGCTTATCGACAAAATTATAAGTTAAGTCAATAGGTGTGGTGATATCAAGCAGCTGCCTCGTTTCATTGATTAGATCCTTGGATACAGCCGTAACGGCATCGCTTTGGTGGATGGCAAGACGAATCAGGTTCTTTAACGATTCATCCTGCGCCAGCACCGTAATATCGGTACCGTGAAGCGTCGTCACCGTTTTAAGTCCATCCCCGTTCATCTGCTTCGCCAAATAAGCACAAACCGCATGGGGTACCGCATAATGTACATGGAGCAGATCAAGCTGCTGCATTTTGGCTACCTGCGCCATTTTGCTCGCCAAAGCTAAATCATACGGCGGATAGCGGAACACATAATAATCATTGACCTCTACTTCATGGAAAAAAATATTTTTATTAAAGTGTCCCAACCGAAAAGGAATACTGTGCGTTATAAAATGAATTTCATGGCCGCGTTCTGCCAGCAGCTTACCAAGCTCAGTAGCCACGACTCCCGATCCGCCCAAGGTTGGGTAACAGGTTATGCCAATCTTTAATTTTCTCGCCACTGTTGTCGCGCCTCCTGTGTTCGTCACGTATAACTATTGTATTACACAAGAGCTGTACGATTTGTCAAAAAAATTGTACGGCGTGTGGGCGCTTTAAAGCAAAGCCCTCCGCATACGACCAGCCTCTTGCTTGTCCAAGCAGCGAATCACGCGCTTCCACTCGCTCTACATAACGGTTCGTGAGCGGTGTTGCCACACGGTCTGATCCGGCTGCCGCTGCATCAAATTGCGAACGATAAGCCAAAAGCGCGTTACGCTTCGTCTCATGGAAATCACTAATATCAACAATCAAAGACACTTGATCAACGTCATTTATATAATAATAAATAAGCTGCGACACTTGCACCGCAGGCAGCTCCGGCATATACCTTCGAAGCTTGGCGTTAAACACAGCCTCTTCAATCAATTGGCTTGTTGCCACATGATCGGGATGACGGTCTACCCAATATGGCGCAAAAATGATGCGCGGCTTAAATGTACGAATTTCAGATACAATTTGCTCAATCTGATTTCTTGTAGGCTCTAGCCCTCGGTCAGGCAGTCCAAGATTGGAACGCATACTAAGCCCAAGCACCTTAGATGCCTCAGCCGCTTCCTGTTTTCGCAGCTCCACCGTGCCGTTTGACGACATCTCAGCCTCAGTCAAATCACAGACGCCGACTTTGAAGCCGGCTTGCACATGCTTCGCGATCGTACCGCCCATTCCAATCTCGGCATCGTCAGCATGTGCGCCAAAAACGAGAATATCTAGCGATTCGGTCATTCGGCAACACCCGGTTTATATTTATGGACAAGCTCCCGCCATGCGAAGTCTCCGCGCTCAAGCGCTTTTACGAGCAATTCAGCAGTCGCAATATTTGTCGCAACCGGAATTCCCTGAACATCGCATAAACGAAGCAATGCAATAATGTCGGGCTCATGAGGCTGAGCCATCAGAGGGTCGCGCAAAAAAATAATTAAATCCATCTCATTTTGAGCCACTAGCGCTCCAATTTGTTGGTCGCCGCCTAGCGGGCCCGACATGAACCGATGGATGGACAAGTTGGTTTGCTCCATAATACGCGTGCCTGTTGTACCTGTCGAATACAGCTTATGCGGAACAAAAACCTTCTCATATGCGATTACAAAATTTACGATTTCCTCTTTTTTTCGATCATGCGCGATAAATGCTATGTTTAACATGCCGTTCCCCTCTCCTGGTGACGAAATACCTAGTCCATGATATGTTCGAAGCCGTAAATTAAACCGCTGTATGTCATAACCTTCTTCACGGCTACATTGACACCTGGCATATATCCTGCGCGGTCATAGGAATCATGACGAATCTTAAGCGTCTGGCCGTTGCCTCCGAATACGACCTCCTGCTGTGCAAATACGCCTGGAAGTCTCACGCTATGTATGCGGAATCCGTTGTAATAGCCGCCGCGAGCGCCTTCTATTACCTCTTCCTCATTTGGATTGCCTTGGCGCAATTCCTTGCGAACCTGCGAGATCAACTCAGCGGTCTTGATCGAAGTGCCTGACGGCGCATCCAGCTTTTGATCGCCGTGATATTCGATAATTTCCACATGCGGCAAATATTTTGAAGCCTCAGCCGCAAATTTCATCATCAAAATAGCTCCGATTGAGAAGTTTGGCGCTATAAGGCCGCCAATCCCTTTTTCTTGGCAAAGCTCGTCCAGCTCCTCGATCTGTTCCGGCGTAAATCCGGTTGTCCCGATTATGGGACGCACGCCAAATCCAATCGATGTTTTGGTGTTGCTATAGGCTACCTGGGGCACTGTAAAATCGACCAGCACATCGGCATTCGAGATGCTGAGCGCCTCTTCAAGCGTAGCGCTAACAACGACTCCTGTATTTGCTTTACCGGCAAACAAGCCAGCGTCAACAGGACCTGCTGAAGGAGCGACGGCCGCAACCAATTGAAGCGTCTCGTCCTCCAGCACCATTTTGACAACCTCGCGCCCCATTCTTCCGCTTGCGCCAGCTACTGCCACTCGTATTTTTTGTGTCGTCATGCTTATCACCTGTTCCTTTTTCTTTTTCGTACGTTTATGCGCAAGTGCTGCATGCGTCGCTTTCGGTTCACGTCGGCAAACAATCTTCTCGCTGCTGAATGGCTTGGATCAAGCCGCATCGCTTCCCTTGCGTTACTGGCAGCCTTATCGTATTGATTAAGGGCAGCGTATATCACTCCAAGCGTATAAAATGCATCAAAGCTAAGCGGGTCTAGCGAGCTCGCACGATCCAGCAGCTCTGCTGCTTCGACCAGCTTCGGCGGTACCTTCGCTAGCAAAAGGTCCGCTTCAGCCAGCAGTATCCTAGCTTCAACGGTTTGTAAATGATATTTGTATTCCGCATGCTCAGGATCCAGCCTTAAAGCTGACTCCGCATGCTGCTTCGCTTTCGCCCATTTGCCGCTGCGAGCGCATGACACGGCGCATGTGTGATAATAAAATGCATTTTCCGGTTCGGCTTCGATCGCCTGCTCGAACCAATATATCGCTTGCTCGAAATCGCTATTAAAGATGAATTCATAAGCTTTTTTGATGCAGCTCTCTCCATCCATCCGCCCATCCTCCTTGTACACAGGTTGATGGTACAGCATATGTTAGGAGCTTGTTTACAGTTCGGTTATTTTCTTCGTCCACCGATTCGCATCACGAGTTGTAAACTTATGCATGACTTTATTATGCGCTTCCGTTAAATCAATATTGAGCGAATTCGCAAAACAAGAAAGAATAAATAAAATATCGCCAAGCTCCATTTCAACGGAATTATCCGCCTCATCCGCTTTTTTGGGCTTTTCTCCATAGAAGTGGTTCACTTCGCGAGCAAGCTCCCCTACTTCCTCTGACATTCTGGCCATCAGGGCAAGCGGGCTGAAGTAGCCTTCTTTAAATTGAGAAATGTAATCATCTACTTCTCGCTGAATATCTGACAATGTTTTTTCCGACATCGAAACATTTCCTTTCTGTCGATAGCTATACTTCACTATGTTAACGTAAAGGCCTATTTAAAATCAATGTTTTTTGATTGATGATATTTAGCCATACTACATGTAAGTCATTGTTAGCCATTCGAAAATAGAAACTGAACGGGGTTGCCAAATATGCTACAGCAATTGCGGTTGATTATTCCCATCATGATCGGCACAGCTATCTATGCGTTTGGGCTGCACTATTTTGTCATTCCAAACCAGCTTATGGAGGGCGGTGTTACAGGCATCGCCGTCTTACTCAACTATGCTGCTGGACTCCCGCTATCAATTTCCACATTAGTACTCAACATCCCCTTGTTCTTTCTAGGCTGGAAGGCGCTTGGACGCGGGCAAATGTTGTATACACTGATTGGCGTTATTTCCTTATCCTGCTTCCTTGCGCTTATGGAACAGCTGATTGACCGCGAATGGGTCATCCCGTTCCACGGCACCAACGACTATATGCTCGTAGCTCTCTATGCTGGCGTATCCCTTGGGACAGGACTCGGCATCGTATTTCGATTTGGCGGAACAACCGGAGGCGTAGACATTATCGCGCGCATCGTTTCTCGTTCAAAGGGAATGAGCATGGGACAGATTATCCTGTCATTTGATGCCGTCATCATCGGAATTTCTTTGTTTTATATTACGATTGAAAAAGTGCTTTACACCCTTGTGACGGTGTTTATTGCCTCAAAGCTGATAGACTTCATTCAGGATGGCGCCTATGCAGCCAAAGCTTTTTCGATCATATCCGAGCATGGCGAAGCGATCTCCGATCAAATATCGCTTGAGCTTGAACGCGGCGTCACCCTTATCCCCGCAAAAGGCGCTTTCTCCGGACAACAAAAAGAGGTCGTCTATTGCGTCGTCCAGCGGCAAGAAATACGCCGGCTGAAAACGATCGTCCGCAATATCGACCCCAAAGCTTTTATCGTCATTAATGAAGTGCATGATGTGCTTGGCGAAGGTTTTAAAGAAGAATAACCGCTCTACTTCGTAATCGGCTTTACGCCAAATGGATTTGCTTTATATTTTCTCCAGCCCGAATAGGTAAGAATGGCGGATATAAGCGCACCTAAGAAAAGCGTCCAGCTAAGCGGATTTGAGGTTGGAATAGCTGCAACAGCCGGCAAGGAATTTTCTCGCCCACTCTGATCAAACAAGCGTACGAGTGATTCCTTTAACGCCTTCAAGGAGCGGTCAATCATCGCATCATTCGTAATATTATGTACATTGGCTTCGAGCAGCTTATTCGTATAGAGAATCCGTTCGGTAAGTTCAGCCTCAAGCATGCCGCCGTACAGCATCCGAATGGCCGGCTCTATCCGCTTTGCATGCTCCTGCAGGCCCGTCATTGAAGCCCTTGCCGCAATCGCCCCATCACCCGTCTGACGTTTCCATGCTTTCTCTACACGTGATAGATCATCCAGCATGACGCTCTCGTATTGCAGCCATAAGGCATGCTCGGGTCGAATTAGCGCATCTGCAGCCAATTTAATGCGAGCTGCCTCCATCAACCAGCTTGAGCTGCCAGCACCGCTTACCAACGTATGCTCAATCGTTCTTGCATCCTGCGCCATTGCCGACCAGCCCTCTTCATTTCCCATTGTTTGCCTAAGCCCGCCTTCAATAACCCGCTGCAGCTGCTGGACGTACTGATAGCTTGTCTGGCGATTATTCGTATTAGCTGCTTCATATAATGAGCTTGCCATATCATCCAATCGCTGTAGTTGCTTATATGGGCTTGACGATAACAAAGGCGCATACTGGCTTAGCGGCGCACTATTTCCCCATACAGAACCGGCATAACCGATCGTCATGACGATACATATGACGAATGGAATTATAAATCGTATCTTCATGGACATCCCCCCATAGATCAATCTATGAGGGGATGTCCACTGTTATACCTTCTTTCTAAATCGCCACACGAGCAAAGCAGCCCCTAAGCTGAAGAGGGACAAACCATATGTAAAAGCACGCACTGCCGAAAGATCATCATTTAATTCATCCGCCAGGTACGGGTATATTCCAAACGTATAGTCAACCGTATCATTCAGTAGCAGCCAGCAAGTAGCCGCGATCAGAGCAACGACTCCCGCTTTCATAAATCGGAAAAAAAGCAACGCCTCGAATGCCATGCCCAGATGGGAAGCAATAAGCATGTAATGCTGCCAGTGAAGCTCCGCGCCCTGCCAAGCTCCTGCCACGATCATCGATACGGCCCAAATCCCGTATTTTACGGAGCATACGACTGCTAATGCTTCTATAATACTGCGGCCAACCTTAACAAGGCCGTAGGACTTTTGTGGCGGAAACAAAAAATAAAGGAGAGCAATAGTGAAAAACAAGCTTGCCGTCGGGGAATCGGGTACAAACACAATTTGCCATAGCGGATGAGTTTCAAGCGTAGCGACAAGCTGGCTTTCATACCAGATGTAACCATACACCGTCCCGCCCAAATTGACGATAAAAAGGAGCCATAAAAATGGCCGGCTAAGCAAAAATTCGCGGCTCCAGAAATAACTGAGCATGTTGAACCACTACTCCTTCGACATAAGCTAAAATGTTTTATTCGAGAAAAAAACCTGACCGTATAATCCGATCAGGTTTTTTCAAACAATTTATTCAGTTGCTGCTTTTTGCTTAGACAGCCAAGTCGTTAGCTGGTCTATTTCTTCAGCAGACAACGAATCTTTAAATGCAGGCATCGCGCCATTGCCACGACCATTCGTAACCGTTTCAACGAGCTGCTCTTTAGATAGTCTATCGCCAACGCCGACTAAGCTTGGTGCATTGCCTTGACCTTTAAGATCAGCGGCATGACAGCCTACGCATGCTGCTTGCTTAGCGATGTCCATTGCTGGATCATTCGCATCAACAAGAGATGCTTCAACGGTTGGTTTCGTGTAGTTTGGACGCTCTTTACCTGCTTCCGCAGCTTCGCGCGCCTTCTCTTCACGTTCAATATGCTCTGGAACTTGACCATTGATCTCCAGCTGATGCTGGTAGTGGTCCCAAGAAACTACTGTTAAGTATACGCATGCGATTAGCGTTAGCCCCATTAGAGATGATGCAATCGGACGACGGTAGAAGCGGCGCTCCTTGCCAGTGTCCAAAAACGGTGCTAAAAGCAATGCGCCGAACATAATGGCTGGAATACCTACAGTACCAAGCAAGATGTAATCTTGCGATACGTATGGGTATTTCAAAAATTGATACAAGAACAAGAAATACCAGTCCGGCATCGGTATGAAAGCCGCATTCGTTGGATCTGCTGGATAGCCAAGCGGAGCCGGCTCAGCGATAACCCATACTAGAAAGCCGACTAACACAACGCAGCCTACCATCCATTCCTTAAGCAGGAAGTTCGGAATAAACGCTTCCGATTTACCTGGGAATGACGTGTAGTCCGGTGGGATGTTCGGATGGTTGCTCTTCTTAACACGCGAGTCGCCTACAAAGACAACCTTCTCATTCGAATTATGACCATGCGCCATAAGTAAGCCTCCCTTCGCTTAAAGTGGTCCCGAAATACCTTGTTTCCGAATCATGATAAAGTGCGCTGCCAACATCGCGATCAAAGCGCCAGGCAAGAAGAATACATGGATCGCGAAGAAACGAGTCAGCGTTTGCGCGCCTACGATATCGCCCCCGTATAGGAAGGAAGCGAGATATGGTCCGATTACCGGTACGGATTCAGCAATTTGGACACCAACTTTTGTTGCGTAGTAAGCTTTGTTATCCCAAGGAAGCAGGTAGCCTGTAAACCCTAGGCCTAACATGATGAAGAAGATCAGCATTCCGACAACCCAGTTCATTTCGCGCGGCGCCTTGTAAGAACCGGTAAAAAACACTCGAAGGGTATGTAGGAACATCATTACAATAACTAAGCTTGCCCCAAAATGGTGCATGCCTCGAACGATTTGTCCGAATGCAACCTTATGCTGCAGGTAATCAACGCTCGCATAAGCGTTAATGATGTCCGGAACATAATACATCGTCAAGAACATACCGGACAAGATTTGAATGACTGTGATGAAAAACGTCAAGCCGCCGAAACAATAAACGAACGCAGAGAAATGGTGTGCTGGGTTGACGTGCTCAGGCACTTCATGGTCAGCTACATCTCTCCATAGCGGCGTAATGTCAAGACGTTCGTCGATCCAGTTGTATACACTTTTAAACATCTGAAATACGCCCTCCTTACGTTCTTGTATTCGGCATTACTGGACCCAAATAAACGAATCCGCCTTCAAGCTTCACTTCGTACTCATCCAATGGATTTGGTGCGACCGCTAGGTTTTTGCCGTCTTTCGTGTAGCGCGCGTCGTGACAAGGACAATCGTATTCATTTTTACCCTTTGTGTTCCAGCCAATTGTACAGCCCAAGTGCTTACAAACTGGCGAAAGCGCAAAAATCTTACCATTAGCATCCTTTGAAATCCAAGCTGCAAGCTCAGGATCACTTACGTACCAACCGTCGATCTGATGAATTTTAAATTTAAATTCTTGTGGTTCGTTCGTAATTTTGCTCTCTTCCACAACTTTTACGTAAGTGCCCTCACCCTTCTTTTCAAGGAGTGGGTCCACTGCAAAACGAACCATTGGCAATACCGCGCCACCCATCATAAATGCAGTTGTGCCGCCGAGCGTATATGACAAAAATTGACGCCGGGACATTTCTTTGCGCTGAACCGGTCGATGCGCGGTCTCGTGTTGTTCATGGTTACTCATCTTCTGTTCTAACCCCCTTTGCCAACCATATCTCGCGTCTTGCCGCAGGGCAAAAACACATGACGAACTAGGACATAACTTATAATAGCCTAGGTGCTTGGGAGCGTCAAGAATATGGCTTCATATTTGAACGTTTATCAAATTACCGTTCAATAATTTGTTATCATTTTGTCACATTTGACCTTGTCTGGCATTTGTTTTCCCCAAATTTTGATCATATTATACGGCAAATTCAAGAAGTTTATGTAGCTTGTCCACTCCAAAGCGCGCGAATTTGATTCGAGACCTCGGTTTGAAGAGGCAGCGCGTCCTCCTCTGTCGGCTGCAACCATAAATCGACGGAAGGGCACTTGAGTTTCAATTCTTTGTCCGGCGTAACTACGATGACGTAACGAAAGCCAGCCTGCTTCACTGAAGCGCACCACTGCTCCACATGCGCTGCAAAATTGTCCTTGCCATAAATGTAATGCCAAGCCGGATAAGTAACGACTCTCCCTTTAAACGGTATCTCAATTAAATCGAGCAAGTCCCTTAGCCGCTCCAGCCACGCCGTCGCCTCGTAAGGCTGCACAGGCTCAACCATTCCGGTTATCGGCAGCAGGCAGGTGTCCAAATAAGGACTAAGCTCCTCCCACTGCTCCTTTGATATTTCGCTAAACTTCATCCCTTGCGCTCACTCCTTAACATATTAACAGCATTCACCAACATGACTGTTTCTATGTTAACCCCATTTCTACCGATTGCCAATTGCTATGTTCAGAAAAAAAAGCTTTCCTGCACTTAAAGCGGACGCATGCGTCCGCTTCAATCAGAAAAGCTTCTTGCGATCTATCGACATAGAGCAGTCTAGGGCGACGAACGCTATTTTTTGAGAGCATTCAACTGTTTCGCGAGACGGTAAAACGTATCCTCGTCACCTGCGGCCAGTGCTTTGTCTATTGCCGTATGAATTTGATTGGTTTGAAATTTCAATACCGCTTCGTCTAAGACGAATTCTGCGGCCAAACCGAGCATCGCTTCATACGCTACTTTCATTTTGTCCATAGGATACACCTCCAAACCGGCGTTAAGAGATCCTATATTCTATTCCTTTTGTCACGTAGCTCTCCATCGTCTTTCTCATGCGCAGCAAATCATCCTCTGTCAATTCTCTTACGACTTTGGCGGGTGAACCGATAGATAGAGTATAGGGTGGTATTTTTTTATTCTCTGTAACAATCGAACCGGCTCCTATTAAAGCATATTCACCAATGTCTGCGCCGTTAAGTACGATTGCCCCCATTCCAATTAATGTGCCTCTGCCTATCGTGCAGCCGTGTATAATTGCGGCGTGGCCAATAGACACCTCGTTATCTAGTATTAAAGGTTGATTTGTATTTAAGTGACCGACGACGCCATCCTGAATGTTGCAGCTGTGACCGATCTGTATAGGCGCAAGATCTCCGCGCAGAACCGCATTAAACCAAACCGTGCTTTTCTCAGCTATCGTTACATCTCCAATAATTTTAACGCCTTCTGCTATGTACACATCTTCATGAATTTTTGGCATTACACCTTTGTAGGGAATCAACATCTTTTTTTATCCGCTCCTTCTGATACTCAAATATAGGTTGAATGCTGAGCTTATTCCTTTAACTCTAACTTATATTTGATTGTACACCAAGAGCGGATAATAAAAGTTATCGCAGCGCAATAGGTGGAGTTTCGTCTATGCTGACGCCTGACACGATGGCTTGGCCTGCCTTCGTCATTCTGACAACCGCCCCATACACGGGATGCTCGCCAAGCCGCAGCAGCCCCAAATGAACCATCATCGTCATTACGCGCTGCTCTAAGATCGTATTTGCATCGTCATAGTAGTAAGGCTTAATGAACGGAACGAGCACGCTTCTCAGCGATTCGACCGTAACCCATTCGCCGGCCAATGCATGGATCCAGTGTACGAGCGATAACAAATGTGTGATCGGTCCCTTATAGAGCTTGAGCCAGAACCGATAGATTTGCTCCGCTTCGCCAGCAGGCTTGCTAAGGATGCGCTCCTCGCCGGCAGCGGTGACCGACAGTACCGTTTGATTCTCGCTAATAAACTTGGCGTAATAGCAATAATCGTAGATGAACGACAACCGATTCGGATATTGATTGAAGTGCCGGCCATAACCAAAACGCCATGCCCCTTTGGCGGGAAGCTCTTCTTGGACACCAAACTGATCAAGCAGCTGCAGAGTGAACCTTTTGTACATCGAGCCGTCAGCCGTTAACTGCACCTCGTTGTGGCGTATGTAATGAAGCAAATGTGTAATGTCCTCATGAATGAGCATCTGCTCATCGCGATAAACTGGAGGTTCGTCGGTGTATTGCAGATCTGCGGCAAACCGTTTGGCAAGCGTGTTCCGAAAGCGAGCTTTCATATCGATCGGCACCTGAAACAAATACCTGCTCGGACCGCTGAATCCGTTAAACAACCAGCCCTGATGCTTAAATTTTGCGATCATTTCCCTAGGACTAAGCGGCTTATCGGCTGCCTCTGTCTGTTTTTTGGCTCTTTTTGACTTTTTAGGCGGCTCTGGCTCCGGTTTTACGGCTTCATCCCCAAATCTGCTTTGCTGCACACGAGCGATTAAGTCCTCCAAACTAAAGGAATTTCGCGCTTCGAACAGCAAGGAATTCAGGAAGCGTAAATCCTCCAGCTTCATGCTGCTTATTTGCGCTTCAAAGACATCATTCCGACTTACGGTAGAGAGAATGGACTGTATCAAATCATTTTTCGAATGTCCGTTGCACTCGCAACGGTATACATCTGCAATTCTGCTAAGCTGTTGGATGTCTGCATAACCTAGCATATCCGATAAATTCATAGCTCTCTCCTTTCTGCAAAAGCCGCTTTTCAGCTGCTAGTGGCCCGCTTCGTAAGCGTACTGTGTAATGGATAAGCGTCTGTTAATACCATTATGGGAAAGTATCTATCTTTTTATAACCTAGCTTGCAAGGAGTTTGCGCAAAAAAAAAAAGAGTCCTGGCTTCATATGCATGAAGGCAGAACTCTTTGCTCGATGTTTTTATGGATTTAAATGTATCGTACAATTATATAGCTGCGGATGCCATCTCTGGTCCCTATGCTCCAAGATGGAGTAAGAAAGGTTCGATAGATGCTGATCCTCAAGCTCCGAACAAAGCTCCGCCAGCAATTGAGCTAAAAAGCTGCCATGCGATACAACGAGCAAGTTGCGGTCTGGGTACTCAAGCTGCCATTGTTTGAGCGCGCTTATCCCCCGTGCTCTAACGTCAGCATCCGGCTCGACACCCTCGGCAACGTTTCGCCATTCTTTGCCCCAGCGGGCATGCCGCTCCTGCTCCTTCGTTCCTTCAATCTCGCCAAAGTAACGCTCTCTAAGGCGCGGGTCACTATCCAGCAAAGGCAGCTCCAGCTTCTCCGCTATGATTTGCGCTGTCGCGTATGCGCGCAACAGATCGCTTGAAACGACAGCATCCCAAATCCGTTTTTCACCGCTTAACCGCTCAGCTAATGCTTTAGCTTGTGCGATTCCCTCGTTATTAAGCGGAATATCGGTCTGACCTTGAATTTTCCCTTCGGCATTCCAATCTGTTTTTCCGTGGCGCACTAATCCAATCAACAAGTCTGCATCCAGCTCCTTTTCATGATAGATACAACAAAAAGCTCCCTAAGGAGCTTTACGATAAAGCAGCGTTAGCTTCGCGTTCGTGACAGCCAATTCAAAATAAGCAGCGTCATAATGATACCGAGCAACGACAAAGCAACATAATATTGCGGAAAGGCTGGCATAACCTTTAGAACAAACGGATCGCTGATGCTGGCAACCGGAACCTCAGCATAAAATCCAGCCGTCACCACTCCATCGCCGGAAGCATTAGCCGTATCCATCAACCCGCTTAACTCGGCTACTTCCGCTTGTGTGGGACCCCCCTGGTTATCAAATATGAATACAAAAAACGCACTCGCAAACATAGCCATGCAAGCGGCAATGATTAACGCAAGATTTCGGCGAAACGACTTGGAGAACTGATAGCTTTTGTGCGGAACCGGCATTAACCAGGATTCCTCCGCATAGATGCGATCCATTACACTGCGATTAACATGCTCTGTTGGACCAAAGGTATCCTCCTCCTCGGAAAGAAAACGGATCATATCCTCGCTCTCTTCCCATAGACGGAACTGTTCCGCACAAGCCGTGCACTCCTGCAGATGAGCGTCTATCGCTATCCGATCCTCATCATGCTCAGATAAATCCCAATATTCGCCGAATTTGTCTTGCGCATCGTTGCAATTCATCTCGTATTCATCCCTTCGTATTCTTCCATCAGCGGCGTTTGTCCGAAATATGGCTCCAGCTGCGTCTTTACGCTTGCTCTCGCTCGGAAAAGCAGTGATTTAACAGAACTGACCGTTTGCCCCAAAATATTAGCGATCTCTTGATAGTCCAGCTGGTCATATTCCCGAAGAATAAGTGCTGAGCGCTGTTTCTCTGGCAGATTGTTGATCGCTTCGCGTACCATCGCCATCCGTTCATTCCGCAGCACATGCTGCTCCGGAACCGCATCAAGCGCAGCAACAGGCTCGAATCCGGATTCATCGAGCGAGACATGCGCTGATTTTTGTTTGCGAAGCTCACTGAGCACCGTATTCCGGGCTATCGTATACAGCCATGTCGAAAAAGAAGCATCCAGCTCGCGAAACGAATGAAGGCTGCGATATGCTTTATAAAAGGTTTCGGAGCACAAATCCTCAGCCAGCAGCTCCAGCTTCGCACTCTTGAGCATATGATATATAAAAGCTAATATTTTACGTTGATAGCGCCGCATAAGCTCGGAGTACAGCTCGACATTGCCATCCTTTATCTCACGTATTAATTGGGAATCAGTCATGACAGGCGAACCTCCTCCACCTGCGGATTATTCCCGGACCGCCATACTACATTGTACCGGCCGGGGAACGAAAAGTTGCGGTCTTTATCATAAAAAATTCTTAAAATACGAGTATACATATTATTCGTGTCGCAGAGGCAAATTCCTGCTTATTTCGACAAAAGGATAAAATACAATATTTTTACAAAATGAAAATGATTTTCCGAATCGGCACCCTTAAAATGTATAATCTGGATTTGACCTTTGTATGCCAATATGCAAAACAAAATGAGCCTTAGATAAAAATCCTAAGCGCTCATTTCTTTTGAAAGTATTAATAACTGGTTAAGCCGCTTCTTAGCCTTTTAAAAAGTGCTTGCTTTATTCGTATCCGGGCACCAACGGGCTGACCGGTAATAACGCAGCAGGACGTCCACTGCCTCCTCCGTTCTCAAAAACGTTAAAGCTTCAAATGCATACGCCCGAACATATCGATCCGAACTGTCCAGCGCCTTGTTTAGTGCCAATATTACTTCGCTGACATTTCCATATCTTCCGACTCGCAGCAGCGAGAGTGCAGCCGCATAACCGATCTTATTTCGAATATAGCTCTGATCAGTCTCGGCATGGCTTGCCCGTTCTTCCCGCTCTTTTGCCACCGCTTCCTCGAGCGTGCGTGTTAGCGCTGCTACAGCTTGTTCGGAAGGCTCTGCGATCATGCCCAGCGCTTCTGCCGCATGACGGCGAACAGACTCGTTCTCGTCCGATAACGACTGGATAAGCTCACGAAGCGCCTCATCCGTTGGAGCGCCAATCATCCCTATTGCTGAGCATGCTAACGAGCGCTTCTCTCCATCCTCATGCTCAAGCAAGTCAATTAACCCGTTAATGGCCTGCTCTCCAGCTGTCAAAATCGCATAGGTTGCTCGTTTGGCTGCTTCATATGTGCCAGTGCTAATAATCGCATGCAATTTGCTGATGCCTTCTGCTCCTGCACGCGCTAACGCATATGCCGAATCTAATGCAGCATCTTCGTTTTGTGATTGTGCCAAGCTTGCCAATCGCTCGATATCGATGGATTGATCCGTGCCTTCCGGCTCCGCTTGCCCCCTCATCCAATCCCAAATGCTCTGCCACACAGGCAGGCGTGCTGCAGACATCCCATCCGGAAGCTGGAACCCTTCCTTCTGATGGTCCCAGCTTGGGGCCGTAGGCGCACTCAGCCTTGCAAATTGGAATTTCAGCATGTAACGATCCATATTGGACGTATTAAGCGAAGCTTTATGCCATAGATCAAAGTGTACTAGCACCATAGTGCCGGCAGGACCTGTTGGCAGCAAAAACGGCTTGTCGTCTCCGGGGTACGCTTCATTATATTGTGAGCCTGGCATAATCGCGGTTGGACCAAGCTCCTCCGTAATAGCCTGCGTGTAATAAAAAATCATCGCCCACCAAGGCCGGTGGCTGCGCATGGCGCTCCAGTAACCATCCTTATGCCAATTTCCGCCTCCAGGGTTTTGATTGGCAGGCTGGTTGTAATGGCAATGGCGATGCGGATGCAGATAATAGTCAGGTCCAAGTATGCCTGTTAGCGCCCCCTTCACGACTGGCGTATCAAAAAACTTCTGAATGTCGGGCACTCTTGGCAAAATGTTGTTTCCAGGATTGCCTTCCTCCTGCAGCACCTCATGAATCTGGCTCATCACCTTCAGATGCAGCTCATTTGGAAGCTCATTGTTCAGCACTAGATAGCCTTGGGTTATGAATTGTATAATTTGTTCATCAGTCAGCAATTTCAAATGTTGTTGCATTATGAACACTCCTTAATTTATCTTGTAACTACAGTATTTAATGTATTTCATTAGCCTTAAGAAGTATTTAGCAGGCTGTCATTTATTTGCACAATCGACGGATTAATTCCATTCAAATGAATAACGGAGGATACAAGCATGTCTTTTTCTGGATTCCACCCTTACGTTTATTACGCGACCCGCTACCCTTTTGCCAAAGAGCAGTCCAGCTTCCCGCGGATTTGTTATTCCAGCTCCATTTATTTAATAAGCGAAGGCTTCGGTATTCTGAAAACAAACGGTCGAGAGTATGAGACAGGCCCCGGATCACTCATTCATATCCCTGCCGGCCAGCATCACGAATGGCTCGCGGACAAGCAGCAGCCTATGGTGCACATCTGTTGTTACTTCGATTGGCATTACGTGGAGCGTCAATTCATATCCGATTGGGCTGCCCCAATCTGCTATCAGCCAAACCAGCTTCAGCATGCGCTTGTCGGACCTGCCTTCCCCTATTCCATTCCTGAAATCATTCATGTGGACGCCACACGCCCATGGATTGATCATTTTCAGAGCTTTTATAAATCAGGGGAATTTACAAATGAGAAAACGTTTATGCGCAGCTTGACGACCCAAAGAAATTTTCAAGCCTTTATCGATTACTTCTTAACGGTCATGCTGAAGGAATCCCATATTCCTGACCCCCGAATCGGACGGCTGCTTGATCGAATGGAACAAAATCTGTTGCGGGGGCTGAACTATCCGCCAGCGTATTATTACGGGGACCTTAACATGAGCCGCGGCCATTTTTTTGAGCTTTTCAAAAAAACAACCGGGTATTCCCCTGTCCAATATATGAATAGATTTCGAATTGGCCGCGCGGTGGAGGATCTGCTACATACGAATCTCAGCATCACGGAGATCTCCGACAAGTATCATTTCAGCTCCGTTCATTACTTTTCAAGGCTCTTTCATAAACAGACCGGCCAGTCGCCAAGGGATTACCGCTCATCCGAGCAATTCAAAAATTAAAGACTGGATGCCGAGACAGCACAACCTCGCTGGGACTGTGAGCCATTTTGCATAATTAAGCCGATTTAAATCAATAATACCAAGGAAAATGAATACATTTCTTTGGAGAGAAGGAAGATTGCCATTATCCGTTTCTTTAAGAATAAACAAAATAAAATGACCTCTCAGCCTGCGACACAATTGGAATACGATAGACCAGCTGAACAATTGACTCCAAGTATTCGTGAAAACGAGACTCTTTTTAGAGATGTATTTCATAACTGCTCCGACATTTTATTTCGCCCTATCCAGATCGAGGAACAGCTGAAATTAATGATCATATATGTAGATGGACTAATTGACACCGTAACGCTAGAAAGCATCGTCCAAAAGCCTCATTTGTTTCAAGATAAGCTGCAAGGAAATTTAGCTGAGCAAATCAAAAAGGAAGCGGCTGCGATCGCCTCAACCCAATCTTCAGCTTCAACAGACGACGTAATTAAAGCCGTCTTGAAAGGCAATGCTGCCATACTGATAGATGGGGAAGCAAACGCTTTGATTGTGGAAATACCATCCTATGAGAAACGTGCCATACAAGAGCCTACCTCGGAAGTGACGCTGCGCGGACCAAGAGAAGGATTCATAGAAACCTTGCGCGTGAATACAAGCCTTGTTCGCAGAAAAATCCAATCTCCCAGACTGAAATTTGAATCGATGGTAATTGGAGAGCTATCCCAAACGATCGTCTCGATTGCTTACATAGAAGGAATCGCTGAGGAAACGGTCATAGACGAGGTTCGAAAAAGGTTAGGCCAAATCAAAATCGATGCCATTCTCGGATCGGGGTATCTCGAAGAGTTTATTGAAGATTCCCCCTACTCCCCATTTCCGCAGGTACAAAATACAGAGCGGCCCGATGTAACAGCCGCTGCACTGCTGGAAGGCAAAGTTGCCATTATGGAGGATGGTTCACCCTATACGCTTATCGTACCAATGACGTTCTGGGTATCACTGCAATCCGCTGATGATTACTATGAGCGTTTTTTCTATTCGTCGGCGATTAGGTGGATTCGGTATGTTCTGTTAATCATTTCGCTGTTATTGCCATCCGTCTATGTAGCGATCATTTCCTATCATCCGCAGCTGATGCCGACGAATTTGCTGCTCAGCATAGCGGTAGCAAGGGAGCCAAGTCCATTTCCAGCCGTTATTGAAGCGTTTATTATGGAATTTACGTTCGAGGCATTGCGGGAGGCAGGAGTGAGGCTGCCGAGAGCAGCCGGTTCGGCAGTCAGCATAGTGGGTGCGCTAGTTATCGGGCAGGCTGCTGTACAAGCTGGCATCGTCTCGGCTCCCATGGTTATCGTTGTAGCGGCAACCGGCATTGCTTCGTTTACCATTCCGCGTTATAACTTCGGGACCTCATTCCGTTTGCTGCGTTTCCCGCTGCTGATCCTCTCCGGAATGATGGGGTTTTTCGGGATTGCATTTGGCATTCTCTTCATCCTTATCCATCTTGTGAACCTGAATTCCTATGGCGTGCCGTACTTCTCCCCGATTGCTCCAAGATACAACAGCGATCTAAAAGATGTGCTCTTTCGTGCGCCTCGCTGGACTATGCACAAGCGTCCGGCGTTCACAGGAGTGAACAAAGAGCGGCTTTCATCCAGTCCGATGCCTAATAAGAAGACGAATCAAGACGAAGATTGATGTTTCTCACCACTTGAGAGGAGGAATAATGATGAGGAAGATGAGCATATCAGGAAACCAGCTTTTTTGGTTAATCTTCACGATGCAAACGGGAATGTGCCTGCTGCTTAGCATCACGCCTGTAATCAGACACGCCATGCAAGACGCATGGATCTCCGTTATTCTAGCTGGAATCGTATCCTTGCTCGTCACTTGGATGAGTGTCAAACTGTGCATGCGTTATCCGAAAATGACTCTGATTGAATTTAGCCGAAGCATACTCGGCAAATGGCTCGGCAGCATCATAATCATCCCTTACCTCATCAAATGGTATTCCATAATAGGGGCTATATTAAGGCAATGCTCGGATTTTTTACATTTGATGCTGTTTGACAGAACCCCGTTTTGGGTCTTGATCATCATGACCATCGCTCTTCTTGTCTACGTGACGATCACTAGAGGTATTGAAAGCATCGCAAGATGCGCGGAAGTAATCGGTCCTCTCCTGATCATGACGGTCATTATCGTGTTTCTGCTATCGCTAAAATACATGGATTGGCATAAAATTCTTCCCATATTAGTAGATAACAAACCATTAGATATATGGAAGGGATCGCTGCCTCCCATGAGTTTTTTTGCTGAGTCCACCATTTTAACGATGTTAATCCCGTTTATGTCTAAACCAAAAGCAGCGATGTCTAAAGCCATGAGAGGCTCACTCGTCGCTTTTATGCTGATATGGCTCATTACGATCGCTGTCGTTATCTCGTTTGATCAATTGGCTGCAGGGATGAGGTATCCCTTTTTTGTCATGACCGGTTTCATCTCCACCATGGAGTTTATTCAAAATGTCGACGCTTACGTCGTAATCATTTGGTTTTTCAGCGTGTTTATAAAATTGGCGCTGTATGTGTTCGCGGCAAGCTACGGTACGGCGCAATGGTTTGGCATGAAAAATTGGAAGAACGTGATCTGGTTTGTTGTCATCGTTGGCTTCGTTGTTTCCGTCTCGTTCAAAAATGTGGATCAATCTTCCATTGACTACCCAAGCATGTACCGTATTCCGCTCGATTTTCCTATCACCGCTTTTGCCATTCCTTTACTGCTGCTCGTAGTGAGCTTTTTCCGCAAAAAAACAGCCAAAGATGGAGGTTGAACCGTTTGAGACAAGTCATGCGATGCGCCAAGCTGCTCCTCTGCATTTCTTTGATCACTTTAACCGGCTGCTGGGATCGCAAGGAGCTTAATGACCGAGCTATCCTGTTAGGATGGGGAATGGACTACAAAGCAGGCATGTACCATGCTACAGCCCAGCTTGCGACTACCTCCCAATTCAGCGCGGAGCAAGGAGGGGGAGCCGGCAAGACCAGCTCGTTCGTTACCTCTGTAGGAAAAGGGAAAAATATCCGTTCTGCCGCTGACGATATGGATTTGAGGCTGTCTCGCTCTTTGTTTGCCGGACATCGAAGATCAATCTTGATTGGCGAGGATCTGGCCAAGCATGGCATTGCAAAAGTCATTGACGAGTATTCGCGTTATATCATCGTGCGATTGCGTACCGATATGTTCATCGTAAAGGGGGGTACTGCTAATGATATCCTTAAACAACAATATCCGTTTGAACGGATTCCTGTATTGGGTATTTTCAAAATACATTCTCATCTCGTAATTGGAGCCGAAACCGCATTGCGGGATTTTTTGATTGCCGCTTCCTCCGAAGGCAGCACCCCTGTTCTGCCCGTGCTTCAAGTTTTGAAAAACGTAGAGAAGGAAAATAAAAAAAACAAAGCAAATGAATCGACGATTATTTTTGCCGGAATTGCCGCTTTTGACGAGCAGTTGAAATTAATCGGTTATTTGGACGCCAAAACCAACGCGATGCGGCATTGGATCATGGGCAGCATTAAAGATCTCTCTTTGACGCCAGATGTTCCGGAAGAACACGGCAACATGTCTGTTGATTCAAGGCAATTAAAAAGCAAGGTGACGGTTGATTTAAAAGGGGATAATGTGACAATCAATATTCGTTTATCTGGCAATGGCAACATTCTTGAAAATAACACGAAGCTGGATCTTGCGAAGTCAGACAATATTATGTATCTGCAAAAAGCATTAAACAAAGATGTGGAAAAAGAGGCGCGGAATGCGGTTCAAAAAGCGCAAAAAATAAAAGCTGATGTTTTCGGATTCGGCGAATTTGTACATAGAAAGTATCCGAAGCGCTGGAAAACGATGCAAAAAAATTGGCAGCAAACTTTTGCTCGTGCGAAGATTGAAGTCGTCTCGGATATTATCATTAGAAAAACAGGTCAACTAGGAGAACCGCTTCAATTGAAAAAAAAGAAAAGCTAATGCAAATAAGGCAGCTAACGTACCCCAGTCGAACGATTAATTGGAAAAACGTTTCGCAGCCTTATTTTTTATTGAAGCAAAGTTTGGCTTGTTTAGCAGTTACGCAGCCTTCAACGGGAATCGCATCCGCACATGCGCGCCCCCTTCGTCATGGTTTTGCGCCATAATGGTGCCGCCGCAGCGCTCAACGATTGCACGTGATATCGCAAGCCCAAGCCCCGTTTCCCCGTCTTTCCCCTTTACGAAGCGATGGAACAAATGTGGAATCAGCTCCTCCGGCAAGCCTGCCCCGTCATCCGTAATCGAAATTTCCATCTCGGTTTTATGAATCCCTGCATGGATGCGAATCTGGCTGCTCGCATATCGGGTGGCATTGGACGCTACATTAAGCAGGGCCTGCAGCAATTTGTCTCGATCCGCCTGTATCGCCCATTTTGCTTCCAGTCCATCGGATATGGCCGTCGTTATCGTCAAATCGTTTTTAGTCAGAAGCGGATTTATCCTCTCAATCGTCTCTGTGATTAGCTCTGATACGCTAACCTTCGTAAATTTGAAATGCTCTTCCTCTCCATCGAGCTTAGCCAGCAAGGTCATCTCGGTGACGATATTTTTCAGCCTGCTGCTCTCGCTCATGATGATGTCCAGTCCTTTGCCAACCTGCTCCCCTTCAAATATGCCATCCCGAATGCCCTCCGCATAGCCGGAGATCGACATTAACGGCGTTTTCAGTTCATGCGACGCATTCTGGATAAATTGCCTTTGTATAAAATGATACCTCTCCATCTCGCCAGCCAGCTCGTAAACCGACTGGGCGACGTCGCCGATTTCGCCTCCGGCTTTCACCAGCTTCACCTCGGAAAATTGGCGGCTTTCTACTTTTTTCAGCTCGCTCTGTACCTTCATTAGAGGTTTAATTAATTTCCTCGTAATGACAAGGCTGAGCAGGAACGCGAATACTCCGCCGCAGCACAATACGATAAGAAGCCGACCCATGAGCGATTGCTCAATCGCTTTGATTTTGCTCATAGGCGCAAACAGCGTCAAGGTACCTCCCTGCGGAATAGCGCTTGCCGCCACCAATACCTGCGAATTATCCGCTTGATAGACATTTTCGTAGCGGATGCCGCTATCGTTCAAAGGCTTGACGGAAACGTCAATCTTCTGTGCTTCGAGTGTACTGAATACAACATTTTCGCTCGCATCCGTAATTACGGCATCCATGCCTACTAGCCCTTGCTTAGAAATCGTTGATACTGCTGTGCCCATTTCAACCGGATAGAGCGTCGCCGCTGACGCTTTGCTAGTCGTAAGCTGGGTCGAAATGGAAGTGCTTAGCTGCTTCATATCCATCTTCTGAACGTTAATAAAGTGATCTAATAACACGTAATGAAAAATGACAGCCGTTAGAGAAAGCACCAATACGAGCAAAACCGCAAACGCTATATTAATCTGGTAGAGCAGCTTCATCCTTGAGATTCGCCTCCATCCATACGCAGCCGATAGCCGTGTCCCCATACCGCTTCAACAGGCAATAACTCGATTTTTTTGCGCAATCGCTTCACTAAATGGTCAACCGCCCGGTCACTCCCAAAATAATCGTCTCCCCAAACGATCGTGAGCAGCTCATCCCTTGCAAACGCCCGGTTCGGACGTTCCGCCAAAGTTTGGAGCAAGGCAAACTCCTTCGAGGTTACATCAACCTCTTCTCCGCACCAAAACGCTCTTCGCTCTTCTACTGCCAGCTGGAGCTGATCCGCATCAAGCTGTAGAACCGGCGCTGCTTGCTTGCCTTCCTCGATCGTCTTCATCTTATACCAGCGCTGAAGCTGCCGTTTGATGCGGGCAACAAGTTCACGCGGACTAAACGGCTTAACCAAATAATCATCGCCGCCAAGCTCCAACCCCAATATTTTATCAACCTCATTATCGCGGGCTGAAATCATAATAATCGGCACTTCCGCTTCCAACCGTATCCGCCTGCAAAACTCATAACCGTCCATTCCCGGCAGCATAATATCGAGCACCCACATGTCTGGAGGATCAACTCGGAGCTGCTCCAATGCTTCCTCCGCAGTTGCGAGCGCTACCGTTCGAAAATGGTCCTTCTTCAAATAAGCTTCTACAAGCTCGCGTATATGTTGATCGTCGTCGACGACCGCTATGAAATAATCATTCATCTTACAGCCTCCCTGTCCATGTTCCTTTATCAGTATATCAAAGGGACGGCTCCTAATGGGCTTTGCCATCGTTTTTCCACAATCCGTCACTTAGTTTGCCATACTTGATCGATAAACTAGGAAATGTAAGACAAACCCAAACCTTGAAGGAGTGTTTATCAATGAATTACAAGATGATGTTCAAAAATGTTGCCATGACCACCCTGCTGCTCTCTGCTGTTGCTGGTCCCCAAGTATTTGCTGACTCGGCCAAGCAATCGGTCAACCATGCAGAAAAGGCAGGCACTGCTGCAAGTCATTTAATAGAAACAGTTAAGCTGGAGAATGCTGCTGCCACTACCTTTGCTGCCAGAAACATACTGGATCCTTTGAAACTAGCCGAAACTTATGCGCCGGATACGGTTAACGAATGGAAAAGCACGCTTGAGCGATATAATAACCTAACATCTAAACTTTTCTATTTCGCTAGTGCAGATAAGCTTGAAATCGTCGGCTCAGCCGATCTAGGCAAAATGGTTAACGAGAAGTCTTCTGCGGACACGATCAGTGTATCGCTCAAAGCTTTGTCAGCGGAGGAAGTAAAACAAATCCGCGAAAAATCGATTACATTGACCAAAGCGGAAGGCGTACCAATTGAAGTTAAAGCACTTGATGGCAAAGAAATCGCCTCTGCATCAACAGGTACGACAAGTGCTGTAAGCGCAGTAAGCCTGACAACTGCAACAGCAGTTCCTCTAGATGGCAAGTTCGAGCTCTCACCATTTGCTCAAGGCTGGACAGAACTGGACAAGGCTGTCGACTCCAAGGACGCAAACGAGATCAAACAAGCGCTTAGCAAACAATTAGAGCTGTACAAGCAGGAGATTGCCGCGCTAGAGAAAGCGGAGAAGTGAACTTCTCTCAAACCTTTCCTATAGGAGCATGAAAAAAAGGGCACTGAAAAATGATCATTTTTCAGTGCCCTTTCGTATGCTGATAGCGTTTTTTGACTGCCGATTCATGCTCGGAGACAGAGTCTAGTATCTACTCGCTTGCTCCTATGTAAAATCGGTCATATTCTCACTTTCATCTGCTTGGCCAAGATGGTCAAAGCTGTATGGGGAAATTTTAACGGGAAAACCTCACGATTCATAACCCCCGATACGTCAAACGAGCCTTAGAATCACTTCTAAGGCTCGTTTTCTTAGCTAATTGATTGGTCTAGCCACCGTTGATAATAAGAACCGGACGTCTCGATGAAGTCGAATTCTCTTTAGACGCAAAATCCGCTCCAGCATCATCGGTCAAGCCGACGATTCGGAATGAAATCGTATTGCCCGAAGCATTCTGAACGAAGGAAGTGACGTCTAGATTGACGTATGTCCCTGCCGAGCTAGCCGTTGCTGATCCGAGTGCAGTACCGGAAGTTGTTGGCTGGTTCGAATATTTAATCGTAGATTCCGTCCATGAGTTTGTCGTTATGCCAATCGCTTGTAATGGGAACGAGCTCGTATTGCTGTGAAAGCTGTTTACGTACAATCTTATGACTGCCGAGTTTACCGTACCTGTAACCGATGATTTATTGAATTTCAAATAACCTTTACGGTCAAACGATACATTTGACTCTCTTTTCTTAAGCGTTAGCGACGCTTGGCTGCCATAATTATCGCCGCTATATGTGCCTCCACGCACAAAGCTGTCTTCCGTTACCGCCAGTGTCGTCCCAGGATTGTTAGGTCCAGAGGTCGCGGTTGGACTTGGTGTTGTCGTCGGGCTAGGAGTAGCGGTTGGCGTTGGAGTCGGCGTTGCCGTCGGCGTTGGCGATGGGCTTGTTCCGCCGCTTCCCGGTTTCCACCAGTTGCCGGAGATGTAAAGCAAATTAAGTAAGTTGAATGAATCGCTGAAGTAGCTCGACTTTGCATTTTTCATCCAGTCCCAGCCAGCGTTCACCCAAGCCTGGTGGCTAGTGCTCGTCGTTGCCGCAGAAATCAACGGCGCTGTAAATACAGCTTCACTATAGCTATTAAGAGCGGTGCCGCTTAAAGAATAACCTGCTTTAATGCCAGCTGGCGAGTTGCCTGTCTTGCCTTTGATCCATACCGCCATTTTGTCAGCGATTGTTTTGGATCTGGTGTCGCCGTAGAGAGCGTAATCCATGACGATCCGCAGCGGTACGCGGGAAGCATTGTAATAAAACGCGTTCGTTTCTTTAAACTCATCCAAATACCATTCCGGCGCCGGCTTGGCAGGATTATCCACAATGAAATCGGAAATCAATCCTGTTGTGGAAGCATACGAATTGCTGACTTGCGTGTACGCCGTATATAAGCTATTGATGACATTGATCCACGTTTGATCGCCCGTTACATCATAAAATGCACGGAGATGGCTGAGCATCCAGTCAGATGGCCTTGAATTTGTTGCCGTCTTCGTATCCCAATCCCCTAGGTTAAGGCGATTGCCATTCGTCACGTTGCTGGCTTTAATGGCATTGATCATTTTCTTGGCTTCAGACAAATAATTGATCGTCCCGCTGGAGCCCCATTGATTATGCGCCAATACGAGGGAATAAGCGATATCCAAATCCCCATCCGTAGCGGAGCCAAAATGGCCTTGCGCATTAATGCTGTCCGCTACAACCCAGCCCATCAAAGCTGAATTGCCTGAGCTTTTGAAAGCTCTTGCCGTTTTGAACATCCCATCATAGACCGTCTTAGCGTTCGAATCATATCCTGCCATCAACGCCGTAATAACCATGCCGAAGCCCTGACCCTCAGAGGTACCAAGCGGATTAAATCCCTCCGCGCTTCCTGTTATGTCTCCTTTAACGTAATAGCCTCCAGGAAGTGACGACAGGTTGTTTTTCACATACTTGCCTTTCCAGTAATCATAATACGATGAGACGGAAGCATTCATGGATGATTGACTGACATGATTAGGTTTAATAATGCCGGGATAACTGACTTGCTGCGGAAAAGGCTTCAATTCCCCTGCTGCGCGTACGGTGCCCTCGAACGATGCAGGTACCTGGGATACACCGGCAACGATGATCGTTGCAAGACCAATAACGGCAGCTTTCTTAAACGAGCGGGCCAATCGAAAAACGCTTTTGTACATCATTTCGCCTCCCTTATAATTTAAGCGCTTAAACTTTTTGGTTAAAAAAAATGAAAAAGGAATGTCCCATCCATATTTCTTCTTCTTTCCCAAGTAAGTCAAGCGCTTTCACAGAGAGTGTATCACAAAAGATACTGGTTGAAAATGTATTTATTTGCGATTTTTGCACTCGGATATGGCGTACTTAAATAGACTCTTATCCATTGTCGGTAACTATCATTACGAGACAAATATCTTCAATTGATACTCGCGCATTTTAATAGGAATAGGGATATTGACCAGTACGAATGATATGTCTTGTACGTATACATACATTACATCTTTACTATTAAATGCAACTTTAGAGGAGGGATCGCCTATTCACTAGAAACGCAGTTGGGACGGAAGTAAACGTATATAAAACGCAAACTAACTAGAGAGAAACTTCTATCCACGAAAAGAGGTTTAAGCATGCACGATTTAATGATTATTATGACACTCTGTTCCTTCCTTTTGACGATCGGCTTCATATTTTGGCGTCCCCATGTTAACGAGGCGATTCCGGCATCGATTGGCGCTTTTTTCGTCCTTCTCAGCGGCAGCGTTTCACTAGCAGACCTCGGTCAAATAACAGAGACGATAAGCGGCGCCGCTATCACCATTATGGCAACTATTGTTATGGCTATTGTTTTAGAGAGCTTTGGATTCTTTTATTGGGCGGCGGAGCTTCTCACAAGAAAAGCAAAAGGCTCCGGCATTCGGCTATTTTGGCTAACGAATCTATTTTGTTTTCTCATGACTCTTTTCGTTAATAATGACGGCAGTATTTTAATAACGACACCGATTTTATTGCTTTTGCTAAAAAATATGGGACTGAAAAATCATCAAAAAATACCTTATTTGCTATCAGGCGCATTAATTGCGACAGCATCAAGCGCTCCCATAGGCGTTAGTAATATCGTGAATTTGATCGCACTGAAAATCGTTCACATGGATTTGTACATGCACACCGCGATGATGTTCGTGCCAGCCTCATTAGGGCTAGTCCTATTGACCTTGCTGCTCTTTCTTACCTTTTACCGCGTCCTCCCTAAAAAGCTGCCTGAAGTAAAGCAATGGAATTTGATCCCGGGGAGCCATCCTTTAAAAGAAGTCGTCCAGCATGAAAACCGCAACAAATTTATGCGCAACATTCTCATCTTCGTATTTTGTGTCCGGATTAGCTTGTTTGTAGCATCCTATTTCCACTTTCCGATCTCGTTAATGGCTGTAATCGGATCTTCCTTGCTGTTATTATGGCGCTGGTTTTATTTGAAAGTCCCCCCTACCGATATGCTGAAAAAAACGCCTTGGTACATTTTCATCTTCGCCTTTTGCATGTACGTGATCATTTACGGCTTAAATAATATTGGGCTCACGGAGTGGCTTGTTGGTTTGCTCCAGCCTTTGGTATCAAGCAGCTTATTAAACGCCAGTGTATTTATGGGTATTCTGCTCAGTATTCTATCGAATTTATTTAATAATCATCCAGCGCTAATGGTAGGCACGTTAACCCTAATGGATATGGGACTCAATCCAATAACGTTAAAAATCGCTTATTTAGCGAGTGTTGTGGGCAGCGATATCGGTTCACTTCTTTTGCCTATCGGCACGCTTGCTACATTAATGTGGATCCACATCGTAAGAAAAGGCGGAATATTGATAACCTGGGGACAATATTTGAAAGTCACTGCCCTCGTCATTCCCGTTACCGTCATTTTCACTTTGGTCCTTTTATCATACTGGGTATCGTGGTTGTTTTAATGAAGCAACTTTTATTTAACGCATATATAAAAAAAAAAAAGACCTCCGATAAGGAGGTCTTCAAAAAGAGGATTTATGCACATTTTAGTTTATGCCAGCAGGAAATGAAGAGTATGGGTTTTCCATGCTAATTATTTAACCAAATGAAAAATAGATGATTTTGATGAACCTGCCATTTAAAAAGCCCGCCAAGCGTGAACGCTTGGCGGGTAAGTGGCGGGTGATTTTACGATGAGGTCAAAATTGCCATAGCTCGTTTTATTGGCTCCGCCGCTTCACGGCTTCCACCAGTTACCGGAGATAAAGAGCAAGTTAAGTAAATTGAATGAATCACTGAAGTAGCTTGATTTGGCATTTTTTATCGTGTCCCAACCTGCATTTACCCAAGCTTGGTTGCTCGAGCTTGCAGTAGCAGACGAAATCAATGGTGCAGTAAATACGGCTTCACTGTAGCTGTTGAGAGCTGTTCCGCTTAACGAGTAGCCTGCTTTAATGCCTGCAGGTGAATTGCCCGTTTTACCTTTGATCCAATTGGTTACTTTATTTGCGATTGCTTTGCCTCTTGCATCCCCGTAAAGAGCGTAATCCATTACGATCCGAAGCGGTACGCGGGATGCATTGTAGTAGTAAGCGTTCGTTTCCTTGAACTCATTCAAATAATTTTCTGGGGCTGGCTTGGCAGGATTGCCAACAATAAAATCAGAAATTAGTCCCGTAGACGAAGCATACGTGTTGCTGACTTGCGAATACGCGGTATACAGGCTGTTAATGACATTGATCCACGTTTGATCGCCTGTTACGCTATGAAATGCGCGAAGGTGGCTCAGCATCCAATCAGACGGCCTGGAATTGAGGGCGCTCTTCGTGTCCCAATCCCCAAGATTAAGGCGATTGCCTGTCGTTACGTTGCTAGCTTTGATCGCATTGATCATTTTTTTGGCTTCAGACAAATAGTTCACCGAGCCGCTTGAACCCCATTGCCGATCTGCAAGAATCAAGGAGTATGCGATGTCCAAATCGCCATCCGTGGCAGAACTGAAATGGCCTTGTGCGTTTTTGTTGTCTGCGACAACCCAGCCCATCAGATTGGAGTTAACTGAGCTTTTGAACGCTCTTGCTGTTTTGAACATTCCGTCAAAAATAGTTCTGGCATTCGAATCATGGCCTGCCATTAAAACGGTAATGACCATTCCATAGCCCTGGCCTTCTGATGTGCCAAGCGGCTTAAATCCTTCCGCACTTCCTGTAATATCTCCTTTTACGTAGTAGCCTCCAGGGAGGGATGCCAGATTGTTTTTGACATATTTGCCTTTCCAATAATCATAATACGACTTAACCGTTGAATTCATTGAAGCTTGGTTGACATGGTTCGGTTTAATAATGCCTGGATAGGAGACTTGCTGTGGAAATGGCTTCAGCTCCCCTGCTGCCCGTACGGTCTCCTCAAGCGATGAAGGAACCTGGGACACACCCGCAATAACGATCGTTGCAAGTCCAATTACTGCTGCTTTCTTAAATTTACCCGCCAAACTAAAAACACTTCTGTACATCATTTTGCCTCCTTTAAAAGTTTAAGCGCTTAAACTTATTTGGCTAAAAAAAAGGGGAAATCCTTATGTTGAACCCACTTTTTTTTAAAGCATAACGCATTGAAGCGCTCTCAAACAGAGTGTACCACAAAAATTACTGGTTGAAAATGTCTTTTTTTATTGCGCTTAGATCCGCCAAGACCGGATCGATTCTCTGATCTTGGCGGGTACATTCAAGCGATGGAAACTAGTCTCCAATCTTATTAAGGATTGGCATCACGGTTTCCACCAGTTACCCGAGATGAAGAGCAAGTTAAGTAAGTTGTAGGAGTCGCTAAAATAACTTGATTTGACATTTTTTATTGCGTCCCAGCCTGCATTCACCCATGCCTGATTGCTTGTGCTCGTCGTAGCAGCAGAAATAAATGGCGCGGTGAATACGGCTTCACTGTATGCGCTCTTGTACATTTTTCAGCCTCCTCAAAAGTTTAATCACTTAAACTTATGGTCAAAAAAAAGATGGAATAGTTTTTTTTCTAAACCACTTTTCTTCTTATCCCGTTATAGAAGCGCTGTCAGACAGAGTGTATCACAAAAGTTTCTGGTTTAAAATGGGTTTTTTTAATTTCTTTTATAGCTGCGGTATCGATACTCAAAGAGAAAGAGAACCATGCGCCTTAATACCCATATCAGTATGCTAATATTTGGAAAACTAAAACCCGTTACTTACATTTCGTTAAATCACAAAAAAATCCACGCGCTCCATTACATCCACAATCGTAAATCGACGTAAGTAATCAATCGTATGTTGTTCGGCCTCAAACAGTATTTTTTCCAGCTCGACGTCTAATTGTTCACCCGCTTCTCCGCAATCCACTGCAAACTCTGGCTCTCCTGCTCCTGCGCTGACGGCCATGTAAATCTCACCCAACGTAATTTGATCTGCTGCTTTCCGCAAAATATAGCCGCCCTCGCGCCCGCCCTTAGACTCCACGATACCTGCAACCGTTAATGCCTGCATGACTCTTCGCATAAAGGTGGCGTGCGAATTCACCTGATTCGCAATCATTCCGCTAGACAGCATGCTTCCGCTTTTAGCTAGCCATACGATCGAATGTACCGCTATTTTAAAACGAGGAGGCCCTATGTTTATTCCTCGGCTTGCTGTACTCATTCTCGTTCACTCCTTATTGCCTTTTCATTCTATTATGCAACTTTGTATAGCACATTATAGTGCATACCCAATTAATGTTCAACATTTCTGCCATTAAGCTGCGATGTCTCGTCAAAAACGTATAAAAGCACAATAAAAAAAAGACCTATTTTCAAGGTCTTATTTCATGCATGTTCTCCATATTGTTACCTAAACATCCGATACCTCGTTACTCAACTTTCCTGTGCGCCTAACCCGATTTTTTTGAGCAGATGGATCAGTTGAAGCTTCTCGTCATTATCAATATAGGAAAGGTTTTGAGAAATCACTTCAACATGCTTGGGAAAAACCTCATTAAATAATGCTTCCCCCTTATCCGTTAGGTTCACATTAGACGTTCTGCGATCCGTGGGACTTGGCTGCCGTTTTACGAAGTCGTTTTTCTCAAGCTTGTCTACCACATAAGTAATGCTTCCGCTTGGAATGGAGAATATTTCACTGATTCTTTGAATAGGATGCGGCCCTTTATTGTAGAGCAGCTCTAGAATCATAAAATGGTCGGGACTGATCCCGTGGCTTGCAATATCCCGCTGCACATTTTCAAATACAGCTTTGGACGCTTTAGCCCAAATTCGGAATAGTCGTAAATCAAGCTCGCTTTGCTCGTTTCCTTGGTACATTAGACTACCTCCTTAAACTTATCGGCCAACCGTTCGAATAAGGAGAGCTCGCCGCTCTGACCTTTATCCAAACAAAACGCTCCAATTCAAAATGAGGACGATCAACGATAAAACCATCAAAATGATCGGCATGCCTGCTTTGGACACCGGGTCCTTCACTCGTAAATGCGTAATTATGGCTCCAGCCATAATTACAGCAAGCAAAAGGGCTCCGATTGCTGCAAGCCTGTCATTCCAGATTCCTGCAACGAGCAGCGCGGCACCGCCAATTTCAAGCAAGCCTGTTATTACTCTAAACCATTGAGGCATACCATAACGCCGAAACTCATCCACCATTTGCTTGGAACCGAATTTTGAAGCACCGAATACCAAAAAACCTAAACTTAAAATAATTTGAATCACAATCGCAACTATATTCATTTTAACCCACCTCTTATAATTTTCCTACTCTTAGATATACTAAGTATATATATCTTATAATTAGGATATTATTATCCTAACATTAGTGTAATTAGCTGTCAACTACTTTTTGGATGCAAAAAAGAGCCGATCAGTCTCAGAGAGGCATCGGCCAACTTTATAAATATACGTTCAGGTTACTTCTCTAGGAAAACGAAGTTCAACTGGCATCCGCAACAGAGGCTATCTCAATGGTGACATTCATTTCAAACCACCTTTCGATTCGTTCAATGTTTATTATTCAAAAAAACATTAATACAGCCGCTTGGCGTAACCCTCCTCTAGATTTGCGGCAATAACCTCTGAGGTTATTCCTTCAAGCTTGATATGTGCGGATAAGATTTTTGATGCGGAAGGCAGCTTCTCCTTTTCTATACGAGTCTCTAACTCCCATAGACCTGAACGTTTGAATGCTTTGGCACAATGCAGGAAGCACTCTTCAACGGCAACAACGATACCTACTGTTGGAATGATTTGATTTACGGCCATAGGCTTTAACAATTCACTATCCTTCGTTATAAAAGCACGTCCATTGACACGCAACGTTTCTCCGAGACCGGGTATAAGAAAAATAAGACCTACTTCAGGATTCGACAGTATATTGCACAAAGAGTCCATTCTTTTGTTCCCTCTTCGTTCCGGAATTACTAAGTAATGGTCGTCAACTACGTGTACAAAACCTGCAGCGTCCCCTCGCGGAGATACATCACATTTTCCGCTGGCATTAGAGGTTGAAATAAATAGGAACGGAGACTTAGCGATATAATCTCTGCAGTGCTCATCAAGATGAGAAATGGACTTTTGCTGAACGATCTCGCTCGGGTAACCAATGATGGATCTCAGCTCAGATTCGGTCAATATGATCTCCTGATCATTAATAAATGACATAATTATCCCTCCATAATGGTATGACAAAAACGTTACTACTAAAAGTACAACAATTGTTCAAATTCATTTTCATTGAGTCGACTGAAATTATTATTAGTAGGGATTCTCTGTTTTGATTCAGTAATCCTGCCCAATGAGGAGATGCAGCTTAAAAACAAATAAGCCGAAAAACAATCCTATCACATAGGATTGTCTTTCTGCTAAAAGTTGATGTTATTTTATTTTCTTACTTAGCTTTCCGCTTTCGCATGATTTTTTGGAAATTTGTTTTTTTCGCATGATGCGTTTTTTGCAAACTTGTATTTTCTTTTTAATCACACATTTATAACGTTTCTTTTTCCTTTTAATAATTTTTATGGCGCATTTTTTGCCTCTTGGACCTCTATTACCTCTTGGTCCTGTTTTTCCTGTTTTTCCAGTCAAACCATTAACAACCGTTGCTCCCGTTGCTCCAGTTGCACCCGTTGGTGCCATCAATCCGTTTATTCCATTCTGGCCAACGAAATCCATTACTCCCGTCGTCCCTTTCGCTCCTATCGGTCCTATCGGACCTGCCGGACCAGTCGTTCCCGTCGGTCCCCGCAATCCAGCTGTTCCGTTTAGGCCCGTAGAACCTGTAGAGCCTGTTGAACCTGTTGGGCCTGGTATGCCTGTCACTCCAGTCTGACCGTTCCGTCCTGTCTGTCCCTCTGGGCCTGTTGGGCCTGCTGGACCGATCTGTCCAGATTGACCAGACTGCCCAGTAGCACCTCTTAACCCAGTTGCTCCTGTAACCCCTATTGGACCAGTAGACCCTCCTGCTCCAGTGATTCCCTCAGCACCTGTTGCTCCAGTAATTCCGCTAGCCCCTGTAGATCCAGTAGCTCCAGTTGCACCTGTAGATCCCGTAATCCCACTTGTTCCTGTTTCTCCCGTAGCTCCAGTTGCACCAGTAGTTCCCGTAATCCCACTTGTTCCTGTTTCTCCCGTAGCTCCAGNCCGTAATCCCACTTGTTCCTGTTTCTCCCGTAGCTCCAGTTGCACCAGTAGTTCCCGTAATCCCACTTGTTCCTGTTTCTCCCGTAGCTCCAGTTTCACCTGTCGATCCCGTAATTCCACTTGTTCCTATTTCTCCCGTTGCTCCAGTTGCACCTGTTTCTCCAGTAATTCCCCTAGCCCCTGTAAATCCTGTAATTCCAATTGCTCCTGTGGAGCCCGTAACTCCTGCGGCTCCTGTTGCTCCTGTTGCTCCTGTGTCTCCTGTCGATCCTGTCGATCCTGTAACTCCAGTTGCCCCAGTTTCTCCCGCGGCTCCTGTTGCACCTGTCGATCCCGTAGCTCCAGTTGTTCCGATTGCTCCTGTTGCGCCCGTTGCCCCACTCGTCCCCATATCACCGGTTGCACCTGTAGATCCCGTTACACCGGTTGTCCCCGTCGGTCCTGTTGGACCAGTAGGTCCTTGGAAAGGTGAGCCGATTTTTGCTACGAATGCATTTCTGCTCCCAGGCAAAGATGTCTGGAACGCCCCAGGTGTGGTTGGAAAATTGATTGAGGAGGCAGAACCTGTCAAATAAGCGCTAAAATTACTGTCTATCGCAATGCCGTACCCACCGTCATCATAATTCGTGCCGCCAAAATACGTGGAATAAATGGGGGCATTTCCAGCCGTGTTCAAAATGGCTAAGAAAGCGTCTCTTTGACCGCCAAGCGATGTTTGATAGGCACCGGCTGACAGAGGAAATTTAGTGGATTCGGTATAGCCGGTCACATAGGCGTTTCCAGAGGAATCAACTGCAATAGCCCGCCCTGAATCAAAACCATTTCCGCCATAATAGGTGGAATAGACCAGCGCTGTCCCCGTACCGTTTAGTTTCGTTATGACGACATCAGCGGTTCCTTTATTCGTCGTTTGAAACGCTCCTGTTGTAGTAGGATAATCAGTCGAAGTCGTATAGCCAGCCACAATTGCATTTTGGGCAGCGTCGACTCCAATGCCATATGCAATATCAAAACTAGTACCGCCTAAATAGGTCGAATAGATAAGTGCTGTTCCGGATGGATTTATTTTAGCTACAAAGGCATCACTCCCTCCCTTTAAGCTTGATTGAAATGCGCCGCTTGTAAGTGGGAAATTCGTTGAAGTCGTATTTCCAGTTACATAGGCATTGCCGCTTGCATCAATTGCTATCCCTTGAGCATGGTCATAGGAACTTCCCCCCAGGTAGGTGGAGTAGATTAACGCGGTTCCAGCAGCGTTTAACTTTGTAATAAACACATCGTTATCTCCGCCAAAAGCCGTTTGAAATGCTCCTGCTGTCGTTGGGAAATTTAAGGCTGTCGTTTTTCCCGTCACATAGGCTTCACCCGCGCCGTTAATGGCAATACCATAGCCAAAACTAAGGCCCATTCCCCCAAAGAAGGTGGAATAAACAAGATTGCTGCCATCTGCATTCAATTTTGTTATAAACACATTGGTTGGACCAGCATTCGGCGATTGATATGCCCCAGCTGTTCTAGGAAAATTTATTGATGTCGTGTAGCCTGTGACATAAGCGCTGCCGCTTTCGTCAACCTTAATGCCTAATCCCACATCGGATTCGCTGCCACCCAAATAAGTTGAATAGATGAGTGCTGTTCCTGTAGCATTCAGTTTGGTCACGGTGGCATTGCTAGCACCAGTTAGAGCAGTTTGAAACGCTCCCGCTGTCGTCGGAAAGTTAGCCGAAGCGGAAAATCCTGTCACATAAGCGTTACCGCTCGCATCGACTGCGATGCTTTGACCGGCTCCTACGCTGCTTCCTCCCAAAAAAGTCGAATACATGAGTACGGGATCGATAACTAATTCGTAGTCTGGATTATACGCAGGCCCTACTTCGAAGCCGTATACAGCAACTCCATTGTCCGAGTGCCTCAATACGAAACGGCTCTCTACAAAAATCTTCTTGCCGTCAATGATCTGATAACTTATCGGACGCTCCTCGCTCAACATACCAAACGAAGCTTGAACAAGCAGGTTTCCCTCATCGTCCAAGGAAATACGGTCTGCGCCGCGATAAGTGAGCTGAATATGCTCTGCATTCGCACCAGGCTGAACAATAAAATCATATTTGAGCTTCCCAGCACCACCGTAAAAAACAACATCCACGCCCTGCCATAGCTCAAGGTAACATACCTCATGATAAGTGGAGAGTTCTGTATGCCAGTTAGCTGTATCATTTCCAATCAAGAAATTTACTTTTTCCGCGCTTTTGTGACGGCCCGTAACTTTTACCTCTGGGTTAGCATCAAGAAACTGAAGCGCAAGCACTTGATTCTCGTCATGCTGGTCGGTTTTATCAGTGAAGACGAACGCTGCTTCTTGCGCAGTAAAATAAATGCCATAACCCAGCCGATCTGTAAAATAACATATATCCGCACTCGCAACTCCGGCATTTTCAACAAAGGTTAGGGGGATCTTGCCGTAGTTATTCATGATGATACGTTTTTGGACTTCATTTGCTGACATCGATTTCCTCCCATTTCATACGATCATTTTACTGTAAATAAATGTTTAATCGTCCAAGTTCTTAGTAATATATTCCAATTCCCCTATTTCGACTGGACAAATGGTAGTGGTACAAGTGACTATTTTGTTCGTACACCCTTTGATAGGGTGACTAACGAAAATACTTTGCTGTCAAAGAGAGTTCAATTTCGTATGCTTGGATCTGTCGCTCTGCAGCTGGCATATGTAGCCTGTGGCAGAATAGATGATTACTGGGAATATGGGGAACAGTTCTATGATTGGATGGCAGGCGCTTTAGTTGTTCAAGAGGCAGCAGGCGCTGTAACAGACATTAACGGAGACCCGTTCACTTGGGCATCAACGGGCATTATTGCGGGAAACATGCAGCTCCATGCAGAAATACAAGCGATGCTTAAACGTTAATTATGAGTAGAAGCAAATATTGCCCACTAACCTAAACGGTTAGTGGGCAATGAAGTAACTCCGCGCATTATTGGTCAATATCGTTCCCCTGTCCTTCATCGCGAGCATTCTTTCTGTCTTTGGCGAGTTGTTCGAAAATTTGTATGCCGGTTGGCGTCTGAGCCAACCCCCCGCCAGCCGTCTCACGGTGAATATCCGGCATTGCGCTCCCTACTTCGAGCATGACTTGTATAACCTCATCTGAAGGAATAACGCTTCTTACGCCCGCAAGCGCCATATCAGCGGCAGCTAGCGCATTGACCGCCCCAAATCCGTTTCTAACAATACAAGGAATTTCCACTAAGCCGCCTACCGGGTCGCAAATCAAGCCAAGCGTGTTTTTAAGCGCAAGTCCGACTGCGTGAACGGCTTGCGCGGGGGTTCCGCCTTTCAGCTCCACAAGCGCTCCGGCAGCCATCCCGATGGCAGAGCCGATTTCAGCTTGGCAGCCTCCTTCTGCTCCGGATATAAAAGAGTTGTTCGCGATGACATACCCTATTGCCCCGGCGCAAAACAGACCGTTCACCAAATGATCGTCATCCCAGCCGAACCGTTCCTGACTGCTGATAAATACGCCGGGGATGACGCCGCATGATCCGGCGGTTGGCGTAGCGACGATGCGCCCCATAGACGCATTCACTTCAGAAACCGCGAGTGCATAGGCCATTGCCGAGCCAGCAAACGGCTCCAATGAAGCATCCGGCTTGCGGGTATATTCATACACCCGTTTCGCATCTCCGCCAGTCAGACCGCTCCGGGACGTTTTATCCGAAGAGATTCCCTTTTGGGCGGCTTCCTTCATGATGCCGTAATAGTTCTTCATTTTGTCCCATTCCTGATCCTCCGTCCGGCCGGATTCCTTCGCTTGATCCTCCAGCATAATACGGTAGATCGGTTTGCCTTCACTTACGCTAACCATCGCAAGTTCCTTTAGGGTTTTAAATCTCAATGCGGAACACCACCATTTAAATCAATGTAATTAAGGTTATTCACATGATCCAGCCTTTTGGCCTTCGCTAGCAGCTCTTCCGAGATCTCGCCATCCGTTTCAACTGCCGTCGCAGCTTGTCCGAGTCTGCCTTTGCGGTCTACATCCATATAACCGATATTGATATTGGCATCGCTTAGCAGCCGCGTGATGCTTGCAAGCACGCCTGGTTGATCGTCATGGAATAAAATGAGGGTCGGATAATTAGCGGTAAATTTGAGATCAAACCCATTCACCTCCACCACTTCGATATTGCCGCCGCCAATCGAGCAGCCCGTCATTTGAGCGCTTTTCGAACCCGAAAGAAGGTTAATCGCCAATGTGTTCGGATGAACGGCAGCCCCGCTACCCGTTTGAAAAGTCACTTTCATCCCAAGCTTATCCGCCAAATCCAGCGAATCCGGTACTCGCTCGTCATCGCTATCGAACTGAAGCAGTCCCGCGATTACAGCCAAATCCGTCCCATGACCGCCATATGTAGCTGCGAAAGAACCATAAAAAATAATATCAGCCTGCTCAGGCTGTTCGCCAAACAAACCGCGCGCAACCCTTCCTAACCGGACGGCACCTGCCGTGTGTGAGCTTGACGGACCTATCATGCCTGGACCGATAATAGAAAACACATCTTTAAAGCGCATATTCCTTAATACCTCCTACGAAAGCCAGCTATTCAAATGTTGCTTAACAAATTTGTCATCCATAACAGTCTTGCCCAACTTGGACCTATTTTTCCGCTGACAATTAACAATAAAGGATTTCCCTCCGTGAGGATCAGTAATTAGCCTACTGGGCAAATAACCTTTATCAAATGTACCCGGTACAAACATCCAATCATTCCTATTCTAATCTGCATAACCTACAGAGTAGTCAGTATCAGGGAGGTGAAAGTTTAATGTCTGGATTCGTTGGTGGTGCAAATAATAGCATTGGTTTTATCCTTGTTCTTTTCATCCTGCTTGTGATTATCGCTTGCAGCTGTGGCTTTGGTGGATTTGGCGGTTACTAATCGATAAACGTGTATGAAACCCTTTTGGGCAAATGAATATGATCAAATAACTCTGTAACAAACACCCAATCACTCAGCTGTTGCCGTGCATAAGTTACAGAGTACCCAAAACGTAAGGAGGTGCAATGAAAATGTCCGGTCATGTAGGTGGTGCTTTCTCACACACTGGTATTATCCTGGTGCTTTTCATTTTGTTGGTCATTATCGCTTGTAGCTGCGGTATATTTGGCGGCGGCGGTTACGGCGGCGGTTACGGTAACGTTGGCGGCGTAGGCGTTGGTCCTTACGGCAAAGGCTACTAATTAACCACTGAATGCACCTGTGCATTCAAATTGCACAAATTCCTTTAAATAGATTGAAGAAAAAGGCCCATCCAATGGGTCTTTTTCGTATGTCGCTGCATAAAAAAAAGCACCTCATCCAAGTGAATTGGATAGGTGCTTTGGCGTCTCGAGCTTTTATACCGCTTCGTTGCTAGCATTATTCTTGCCGCCATAATACCGATAAAGAACGAAGCCAAACAACATGCCTAGAAAGGACATGGCCGAAATCGAGAGATAAAGCGTTTTAGCGCCAAATGTCCCGTAAATAAAGCCTCCTAAGTAGGAAGCGAGTATCCCTGATACGCCAAAGAACAGCAGCGCCAATACGGTCTGGCCTGTCGCCCTCCACTCTACTGGAACGATCCGGTACAAATATTGAATAGCCGCTGAATAGAAAATCGGGAAAGTCAGCACTTGCAGGATTTGCAGATAAGCCAATACATGCGGATCTGTTATCCAGGCTGAAAGAAAAAAGCGTATGAAGAAAAAGATGGACGCGAATGAGATCAGCATCATCTCCTTGCCTTTGCGCATCCACCAAAAGCTCAAGGCAAATACAATAATTTCACTGCCCGCCGCTAGAAAAAAAGCCTGTCCGATCAGTTCGGGCGTGCCTCCCAGCTCGCGGATATAAATGCCTAGAAACGTGTCGTTCATCCTCGCCGGAACCGAGCAAACAAATACGAGCAGAAGAAACATTAGCGTCTCTTTATTGCTCATAAAATGTTTAAGACTGCTTAAGGTAACAGGTTTTCCTGTAACCGGCACGTCAGACATTTTCCAACTTATAAGTAAACTGATAAGTCCAATGCCAACAAAAAGCAATGATAAGCTGTGTGCGCCAAAATAAGACATGACGTACCCTGTGAGCAGCGACGTAACCGCATAACCTAAAGCTCCATATGTGCGTACGGATCCGTAGCTAACACCGGATTTTTCAGATATAGAGAAGTTAAGACTCTCTAACAACGGGTCGATCGGCATTAAAAAGAAGTACAGCAGCATCGCGAATAAGATGAGCAGAAAAAAAGAACTGGAGCTGTACAAAAAATAACCGATCACGCTTGAAATTAAGACCAATAGGATGAGTATTTTTCGAATGGTTCTCGTCTTATCGCTGATCATTCCCCACAACGGCTGTGTAATAATGGTGATAAAGCCGCCCGTACCGATAATAAAACCGATCTGCGCTGGCTGCAAGCCCTGTTCTGCAAGGTAGACGGGAAGAAATGTAATGAACATTGAAAGTAATGCAAAGTACAAAAAATTAAAGCCTCGTAATAATTTTAGCGGATTCATGAACGTTAAAGCACCTCAAATAATCTATAGTTTGGATTGATTTCTTACAAGTATAGCAGATGAGAGCCAGATTTTATTACTAAATCATTCGCGTTCTTGTTCATTTAGAATAAAAAAGCATTCCCAAGGAACACTAAATCGGAAAATTACTGTCCTTCAGGAGGGATAATCATGAACATAACCGAAGAAAAACAGCAGCAAACAAACATGCTTCGTGTAAAAGATAAAGTAGCCGTCATTACCGGCGCTGGATCTGGAATCGGTCGTGCGGCAGCACTGCTTCTGGCTAAACATGGCGCAAAAGTATGTCTCATCGATTTAAACAACAACCGAAGTGAGACCGTGGAAAAACAAATCAATGAATTAGGCGGAGAATCCTTATTTATAGATACAGATGTATCAGACCCAGACCGGGTAAATAAAGCGATTCAAGCTGCGTTTGAACAATGGGGCCGAATAGACATCGTGTTTGCAAATGCGGGAATCAACGGCGTCGTCTCTCCCATTGAGGACATGACGCCGGAAGCATGGGACCATACGCTGACAACGAACTTAAAAGGAACATTTCTAACTGTTAAATATGCGATTCCGCATATGAAGAAAAACGGCGGAAGCATCATCATTACAAGCTCCATTAACGGCAGCCGTAAATTTTCCGGAATTGGCATGTCAGCCTACAGCAGTTCAAAAGCAGGCCAAATTGCTTTTGCCAAGATGGCAGCCCTTGAATTGGCTAATTATAAAATTCGGGTGAACGTTATCTGCCCAGGCGCTATTCAAACCAATATCGGCGAAAGTACAAAAGAAACGCCCCAGCTTGATAAAATCAAAATTCCGGTTAAATATCCGGAGGGCAGCCAGCCGCTAGAGCATGGACCGGGTCAGCCAGAGCAGGTTGCTGATTTGGTATTGTTTCTTGCGTCACAGGAGTCGAGCCATATTTCAGGAACTGAAGTATTTATTGATGGGGCGGAGACGCTTCTTTAGGTGAAAATGAAAGGATTCAAATGAGGAGCGCTGAAACTGCGCTCTTTTTTTGTGCTGCCCTGTACCCCGCATTAACATGTATTTATATGGATAAACAGGATACCCTAACTATACGACTATATTAACCATCAGATCAGAGGTATTCAGATGATTAATCAAACAGACACCATTGATGACGAGCCTTTGCACGCTGCATTAAAGCTTAATTTAAAACAGCTGCGCGATAATCTCGGAAATAGTCCTGACCTGGTTTCCCGTCAATTTCAAGTGAATTTAGCAAATAACATGCCTATACAAGGAGCCATCGTTTATATTGATGGGCTATCAAGCTCAAGCTCTATGCTTCAATCCGTCTTTACGGGTAACTATGAGAACAATCCGTGTACCACACCAAATGAACTGTTGGACTACTACAAGGAAAGCGTCATTCCTGAAGGCGCCGTATTTAATCCCACTTCGTTTAATGAGATCTTTGATCTGCTGCTTACTGGGAACAGCATTCTCCTTCTTGACGATTGCGCTCAAGCGCTTGCTGTTGACACAAAAGATTTAAAAGCACGCCCTGTGGAAGAACCTAATGTTCAATCCGTCGTACGCGGCCCGCGTGAAGGATTTACAGAAGTGTTAAGCTGGAACACCGCTATGATTCGCAGAAAAATCAATAGCCGGCATCTATGGTTTGAGACCTATAAGATAGGAAGCGTCACGCAGACAGAAGTTGCGGTTATTTTTATCGAAAATCTCGTTTCGGATAGTGTCCTTGAAATGGTTAGAGAACGTTTGCAGCAGATCAATATCGACGGCATTCTAGAAAGCAATTATATAGAAGAACAAATTCAAGACAAAAAATATTCACCTTTTCCAACCATATTTAATTCGGAGAGGCCTGATGTGGTAGCTGCTGGACTACTGGAGGGCAGAGTCGCGATCATGGTGGATGGGACCCCTTTTGCCTTGCTCGTTCCTGCGCTGTTTACGCAGTTTTTTCAATCAAGCGAGGATTATTACGAACGGGCAGATTTTAGTACACTAATTCGTTTGCTTCGCTTTCTTTCATTTATTTTGGCAACCATTACACCCTCTTTCTATATTGCGATAACAACGTTTCATCAGGAGCTGCTCCCAACGACCTTACTCTACAATTTGGCAAGCCAGCGTGAGGGTGTGCCTTTTCCAGCCTTTGTAGAAGCGTTGATCATGGAGATTACCTTTGAAATCCTTCGTGAAGCCAGCGTGCGAATGCCGAAAACGATCGGACAATCGATCTCCATTGTTGGAACGCTAGTCGTCGGGCAAGCTGCAGTAGAAGCCGGTCTCGTAAGTGCTGCCATGGTTATAGTGGTTTCCATTACGGCTATCTCCAATTTCGTACTCCCAGCTTTCAATCTAGGAATTGCGGCTCGCATTATCCGTTTTCTGCTGATGATCATGGCAGCATCCTTTGGTTTGTACGGCGTATTTATCTTTATTATTGGGATTATCTTTCATCTGTGCAGCCTCACATCATTTGGTGTTCCTTATATGGCGCCGCTGGCTCCCTTCAATAGCACAGATCAGAAAGATACCCTCTTTCGTGTACCCTTGCGCTCCATGATTACACGACCAAAGAGTCTTAATCCCAAAAATCTAGTGAGGCAGAAAAAAACATGAATCGATCTAAGTCCCTGATTAGAAAACTTCTTGTCGTCATCGTACTCCTGCTCTTTGCTAGCCTTATATCTGCTTGCTGGAGCAGGCATGAGCTAAACGAGCTGAGCATCGTCGTAGGGCTTGCCATCGATAAGAAAGGCGACCGATACAACGTAACCGTACAGATCGTCAATCCGAGTCAGGTTAGCAATAAGAAAGCGGGTTCAAGCAGCTTCAGTCCCGTCGTTTCTTATGAAGCAACAGGCGTTTCCGTACCGGATGCCCTGAGCAGAATGACGGTTAAAGCAGCTCGGCAGCTGTATTACCCGCATCTACGTATATTGATTATTGGCGAGGATGTCGCGCGCAGCGGAATCAGCAAGCCGCTCGATTTTATCGCAAGAAACCGTGAGATGAGAACCGACTTTTATCTCATTGTGGCTAAAGGAACGACCGCGGGAAAAATTTTGAACATGTACAGCCCTATAGATCCGATTCCTGCGAACAATTTATATACCAAGCTGGAAACCTCAGACAGACTTTGGGCAGCGACCGGGAAAATCACATTGGACAAGCTTATTCAAGATTTATCCCAGCAGGGCAAAGGGCCGACATTGACCGCTATCGAAATTGAAGGCAACCCTTCAAAAGGAGATAAAATTACGAATGCTGAATATGTTGACCCCGAGGTCATTCTCAAATATTCCGGGATGGTCGCTTTCAAACTGGACCGCATGGCTGGCTGGCTGAATGAAAATGACTCGAAGGCTCTCAATTATATTCAAAATAGCATTATCAAAACTAGCGGCATAATTGCTTGTCCAGAGTCTAAAGGAAACATCAGTCTTCAAATCGTCCATTCTCATGCTAATATTCGTGTAAATACGAAGAGCGGAGCTCCGGAATTCGAAGTCATTCTCAAAACGGAGCAGGACATCACGGACATTAGCTGCGAGCTCGACATCACACAGCCAGAAACTTTTGCGAAATTAAACAAACTCGCTGACAAGAAGCTGGAAGAAATAATCAATCGCACTCTGCATAAATTTCAAAAGCAAGTCAAAGTAGATATATTTGGATTTGGTTCAGCTCTTCACCGTTCCGATCCGAAAATGTGGCATGGCATTAAGGATTGGGATAAAACCTTCGAGAATGTGAAAATCACTGTCCATTCCCACTGCACCATTCGGCGAATTGGCACTACGGTACAGTCTGTCAGAAGCACGATTAAAAAGTAGGTGGCGGCAACGATGTGGTTATGGTTAGGCGTAATTGGAGCATGGGCGTGGGTTTTCATTGTTGAAATCCCACCCCTCTTCGGCAAACGCAGAATGAAGGAGCTCATGCTGATCATTCTAATTATGATTTTAGCAACCTCTGGCAGTCTGGTTTTCATGTATATGAACGTACCGCCTAACCCTGTGGAATGGATAACAAAAATAATATCACCTTATGCTCGTGCACTTTACTCGTTGATGTCCTGAAAGGAACAGACCGATGATGAAACAAGATACGTTAAGCGTTCGCACGTTCACCATATTAGTTATTTTTTTCATGATTGGCACCTCTATCCTCATCACTCCTGCGGGACTTGCTTTGGTAGCCAAACAGGATGCTTGGCTCGCTGCCATTGTTGGGGTCGGCCTAAACCTTTTAACCGTGCTCATCTATGTCGTAATCGGCAAACGATATGGGGACAAAACAATCATCGAGATGTGTCAGCTTGCTTTTGGAAAATGGGTTGGTAATGTAATAGGGTTATGTTTTATCGCTTTTTTCTATTTGCTCGCTTCCCTTATGATTGGTGATCTCGGTTTTTTTCTTACGACACAAACGTTGCCTGAAACGCCGATCGAAATTATCCAAATTATTTTCGTCATTATCGTAATCATCGGCGTTCGAGCTGGGATGATCGTGTATTCCCGTGCATCGCAAATTTTTTTTCCGATACTGTTTTGCATGCTCTGCCTGCTCATCTTGCCAATCTTTCCTCAAGTAGAAATCATAGATTTTGAACCGATGCTGGAGTATGGCTTTAAACCGATTGTAAAAGCAGGCTTTACGTTTTCCGGCTTTCAGGAAATCATCGTACTCTCCATGCTCTACCCTTATGTAACGAAATCAGCAACAAAAGGACACGGCTTTGTATGGGGAACCGTGATTGGCGGAATGGTCCTGATCATCATTACCGCAGGATGTATAGGCGTAATGGGAGCAGCTGTCACAGGCAATCAATTATTCCCTGCATACGTCCTAGCTAAAAATATTAATATCGGCCATTTTCTCGAGCGTATCGAAGGGATCATGATGTTTATTTGGATATTGTCCATCGTGATGAAGATTGTGATGACGTTTGACGCATCGTTGATCGGAATATGCCAAATATTCAAGCTGAAGGACCCGAAGCCGTACACCATTCCCCTTGGATTTGGCTTGATAGCTCTTGCTCTGCTATGTTACCAAAACACAATTTCCATCAATAATTTCCTTACGAAAAACTGGACGCCGTTTGCTTCGATTTTTACGATCGTCTTGCCCCTTTTAATTCTAGGTATTCTAATGTTTCGCGGGTCGGTAAAAAGGGATAGCCAACAAACAGATGCTCCTGAAAATGAGCAAGCCTAATGCTTTTCCATTATTGAAATGCTATATTGGAAATATTCAACGAGGGAAGGGTGATTTGCCATGTTATGCATTTCCATCGAATACATCGCAATTACAAATTTGAAATATAAAACAACTAACCAAAAGGATGGTCCTTATTGAACATTAACAACAGCAACGAAATTCCAGTCCGTTTTTTTATAAACGATAATATTAAAGTAGAAAAAAATGCCATAGAAGAGCTTGACCAGCTGCTGACCGTGAATGAATCAGTAGCGACATTAAAACATTATGCTCCCGGTTATTTTTCGAACGAAAATGCTAAAGTTGAAGAGGTTGCCATTACTCCGGATTTTCATAAAGGAAGCGGAATCCCGATCGGGACTACGATTTTCACCAAAGGGTTCGTCATCCCCCAAGCCGTAGGCAACGACATTAACTGTGGGATGCGGCTTTATACCACCTCATTAAAGGAAGATGATATTCGGTCGAATAGTAAAAAAATAGAAGCCGATATTCGCCATATTTTCTTTGAAGGCGGTCGTAGTATCCCCATGACAAAAGTTCAGCGTGAAGCAATCCTCAAAGAAGGTTTAATGGGCATTCTGGAGTCGCAGAAAACGATGAACCGCAGCGGTTTGTGGGCGTTTTATGATGCTAGGCAGCAAGAGGAAGACCTGTCCAAGGTAAACCGTTTAGGCTCGTTCATTACTGACAAAGTGGACGGTCTAGATAGCTTTTTGGGCAGCAGTGAAGTCTCCTATGATAGTCAGATTGGCTCGATCGGCGGCGGGAATCATTTTGTCGAGATTCAGAAGGTCGTTCATATACGCAACCATGCGATAGCAAAAGAATGGAATATCAAAAAGGGCCAGGTTGTCGTGATGATCCATACGGGCTCTGTATCGATCGGACACCATGCCGGGTTTAACATCAAAGAGATGCTAAAAGAAATTTATCCCGCATCATTAAAGCATCCAAAGAACGGAATCTACGTACTGCCTCATTCTGAACAGCATGCTTCACAATGGAATCGTTATTGGAACCTGCTTCACAACGCAGCAAATTTTGCCTTTGCGAACCGGTTGTTTTTAGGACTCATGCTTCAAAAATCGTTAGCGCTAAGCATAAAGGATTTTGAGTATAAGCTATTATACGATGCTCCGCATAATTTCGTTTGGGAAGAAAATGTTGACGGCAGCGCAGGCTTTATCCACCGCAAAGGTTCTTGCACAGCAAGGTCTGCAGAACAAATGATGAACACTCCTTTCCAATTTACTGGAGAACCTGTCTTCATCCCTGGCTCCATGGGGGCAAAAAGCTATATTCTAGCGGGCCTTGGCAATCGGGATAGCTTGTACAGCGCAAGCCATGGCGCAGGCAGAAATCTTTCTCGAGGAGAGTCTGTAAAGGTTGACGATGCTTTGTTCCGCGATTTTATTGCAAGGTTTAATATTGTAACACCTATTGATCCGAATCGAAATGATATTAAAGCCAGACAAGATATTCTCAAGAAGTGGGAAGAAGAATTAAAGAAAGAAGCTCCCTATGCGTACAAGAATATCAACGACATTATTGAATCGCACGAACAGTTCGGTATGGCGCAAGTCGTTGCTGAAGTTGAGCCCATTTTAACAATAAAAGGGTAATCCCAAAATGCTAGAAGAGGCCCATGCACAAATGCATGGGCCTCTTCGGGTGTATTAATGGGTTTGCGCGTGTGGTAAACTGCGCCCCTTGCAAATAACAGGGAAAATGAGTGTAAACGCAAGAGCGATAACAGTAAGCAAAGCTCCTGCTAGTTGAAGGGTCATTAAGACATAGATCAAGTAACAGACTGGAGCAAACAGAAGCAGGCCCGGCATCGCAAAAAATACTGATCCCCACTTCCCTGCGTCCCCTTTTTGACGAATAGAAAGATTTAACCCAACAAGGCTGGCTAGAAGCGGCCATATAATGAGATAGCTGCCGCCGGGTAAATAAATCGCCATAACTATGCTAAGTACCGTCCATAACAGAAGCGTGCCTGCCCACACATTTTCCATCCGAATCTTCCTAGAAATCAAGCGCACCAAAAGGCAGACAATCGACACCGCAGCCACAATGTATCCAATTAAAAAATATAAACTCACTTGAGGGTCAAGTAAAATGACCTTAAGCTGCTCATTGGATACAAGCGAGGTTAATCCGCTCCATGACAGCGTTACTAACCCAAAAACGACTATTAAACTAATAAGCGTAATTATAAATCCTCCAGCCAGCCCTTTGACGCTTATCTTCTTCTGGCGAATGCCATACGCTATAGTGAGGATAAAAAACAACGTGCCAACGATCATCAACCATATACTCCATGATTGTGGATAGCTGACCATATGACTGCCATATAGGTTAAAATAAATCAGGTCCTCTTGCTTTACTTGCTTGAGGTCAAGCTGTCCGAAGTGCCGGGACAAACTTAACATGTACTCTCCATGATGCTGCAAGCTTGAAGGATCGAGATTCTCCGGAGTGTCTATGGGTTGATGATAGGCGTTTAACCCCATGCCGAATGCAAAATTCAATCCAGGCAGATCTCCCTGCTTGAACACCGTTAGATCCGTGTCATTAGGCATACTTTTGTACAGACTATAAATGATGGAATACGCGATAGGATCAGGAGCGGCTTTGATGAATTCTTTGATTAACCATCCATTTTGGTCACTTGTCTCAAACATAAAGGAAGGCCCTTTATTGCCACGCGCTTCAAAATTAAGCACAACCCCAACATCCTTGGCGAATCGATGCTCATTCATAAACGCTTTAGCGCCATTAAGTCCCGTTTCTTCGCCGTCGGTCATGAGTAAAATAAGATCATTTTTCAAAGGACCCGATACCTGCAGCGCACGGATCGTTTCCAGCATTGCAGCAATCCCCGCTCCATCGTCCCCAGCACCAGGGGCAGTTGGTACGCTGTCGTAGTGTGCGGTTATCATAACCGCTTTGCTGTTATCCGTCCCCGGGATGCGCGTAACTATATTTTCAATCTCGCCTCCTTGCGGTAAGAGTGCTGTTGCTTTTTGTATTTCTGGTTTTAAACCTAGACCTTCAAGTTCGTTGACAAGATAATCTTGAACAGCTTGATGAGCTTGGCTTCCGATTGGATGGGGCTCTTTCGCAATGATCTCAAGCTTCGTCATGGCCCTCCCAGAAGAGAACTGATCCGGCGGGGCATCCGACTTGACGCTTCGGGGTGCTTGTATTTGCAGTAAACCGATCAGAATCGGAACTATGATCAGCAAACATACGACAATCCCCTTTCCCCATTTTGGCGAAGCTTCATGCTTCGTTTTTAGTAAAAACTCAGGATGATTCGTTTTGATACCCACTCACTCCTTCTCGGCTTGCTTAGCCATTGTTTTATTTACAATGTTAGGTTAAGCATAGCAGAATAATCCAATTTAGAAGTAAGGACTAAAGACTGGACTTTCACCTAGACTTTAGTCGATGTTGGTTTCAGTTAATGGCTTCAACTTCCTGATATATAGAAAAAACCACCTCAAATAAAGAAGATTATTGCAGGGAGTTTGTCGACACTTCTAACACGGAATCAAGATTCACTTCCGAAACTTCCCATCCAGCACATCTTCTCCATCGCCGCCAATGATTTCAGCAGGCTCCCTAGGCGTGGAGAAACCTCCCAGCAATTCAGGGCACACGGTAATCGCTTTATTTTGCTGCAGCATTTTTTTTATCCGTTGATCTAAACTATGCGTGCCGTTATATCTTACTTCTAGTCCGGCCAAACAAGAACTTACTAAAATCAAACGTTCCACCTCTTCTTCAAATCCAAATGATAAATCCATTATAATTTCCATGAAATCATATGTACATGTTTTCACAATCGATTCACGCTAAATTTTCATAAAGCTATGTTAAAGTTTTGAGAAAAAGAAGAGGTACTTGCTATGAACAATCGTATATTTTATTTCTTTAATCATTTCGCCGGCCGTTTTGATTGGTTTGACGATTCTGTCGAACTGTTCGCACAGGGGATCGTCTGGTTCATGCTTGCCGTTATGGCCTATCTTTGGCTTACAGGGAAAGAGAGAAATCAGAAACTTGTCTTCTATTCCTTATTAACTGCTTCTGTCGCGCTCATGCTGGGGATCTTTATGATTTCACCTCTAGTCAACCACTCCAGACCTTTCGTCGATCATCAAATCATGCAGCTGATTCCGCATGTGCCGGATGCCTCCTTCCCCAGCGACCATGCGACACTCGCTTTCTCGTTGGCATTCAGCATTTTATTTGTGAAGCGTAAGCTGGGCATCGTGATGTTGGCGCTGGCTATCCTTACGGGCATCTCGAGAGTATATGTTGGCGTTCATTACCCAGGCGATATATTAGGAGCTGCTGCGCTTTCTTTCATCATTAGTTATGGAGTCTATAAACGAAGCAGCCGCTTGGAGGTTATCCCCTTATCTATGATTAAAATGTATCGAAAGTTAATGAAATAAAAAAGACGCCTCCTTTCCCACTTGCTAAATGGGGTTTGGAGGCGTCTTTACGCTTGACCAGCTTCATCTTTGAATATCGGTAACATGAAAGACACAATCGTTCCTTGTGCTTCGGAGCTCTTGATTTGAATGGTCCCGCAATAAGCTTCAACTAGCCGTTTTGCAATTGAAAGTCCGAGCCCGCTGCCGCCCTGCTTACTGCTCCTTGCCTCATCGACGCGGTAGAAGCGGTCGAATACACGGGGCAGATGCACCGCCTGAATGCCCAATCCCTTATCCCTTATCTGGATCTGAACGGTTTGGTCATCAAGCGCGTCTCCGGCTATCTTTATATCCTTCTTATCACCGGAGTATTTGATTGCATTATCAAGAACAATCATTAAAATCTGTTTCAAATGATATCCTCGAATAGCCGCAGCCCTATGCTTCAGGGCGTCAATGTCGATTTGGAACACAAATTCCGGGTGAATTACGGCAAAGCCGTCCACTACATGATGCACGATTTTATAAATATCAGCTTGTTCCGTGCTTGTCTGCTCGCTAGTTGCCTCAGACGAAGCCAGCAGATCATGAGTGAGATTTTTGAGGCGCGCCAATTCATCCAGAGAAGCATTCAGTGATTCGGTTAATACAGTCGGGTCGTTCCTCCCCCAACGGGCTATCAGGTTTAGATGGCCCTCAATGATCGCGATAGGTGTTCTGAGCTCATGCGAAGCATCCTCCACAAATCGATTCTGTTGTTGGAACACTTCTTCCAGACGATCCATCATATTATTAAAAATAAAACTAAGATTGGACAACTCATCCTTATTGTCCCAATATTCTACTCTTTCCCCTAGTCCGTTATGTGTAATCTTCTCCATCGTCTCTGATAGCCTAGCGACGGGCTTGACCAATTGTCTGCCAAGCAGAACACCTGCAAACATACTGAATGCGGCGCCTCCCAAACCTCCGATAGCCATCACTAGCAGCAAAATATGATTCAGTCTTTCGTAGTTTTCCAAATTTCGGACAATTTCAATTGTGCCTATGAACTCATCTGTCCTGATGGGACTTCTCATGACTAATAAATGATCCTGTTCATGCCACAAGCTTACGAGCGTGATAGCATCCACCTTCTCCGGCTTTACCCAGGAGTCGGGCAAATTACCGTTAACCGTAAATAAAGGTGCCCCGTTCTTGTCTAGTATGCGAATAAACTGATCCGGCTGATTCACTTTATCGAGGAAGTTTTTTCCAGAGGCCACATCCTTTGAGTCGTTATCCGCGTAATAAACGAGAATTTCATCCATGTTTTTTCTGATTCCATTCTCTTCTTGAGCAAGAATCCACCGATCCAGAACCAAATATTGAACCGAATTATAGAGGAGAAAAAACACACACATCCATAAGGCGGACCACAAGGTGATCCGCCATTTCATCGGCAGCGTGTTTATTCGAGACATAATCATTTTCATAACCGCATCACATATCCTATTCCACGAACCGTTTTAATGTATTTCTCATCTCCCGGAGAGCCTAATTTATTCCTTAAATATCTGACATAAACATCGACAACATTCGTTTCCACTTCGGTATTGTGGCCCCACACTTTATTAAGCAGGTTGTCCCTTGACAACACCAAGTTAACATTTTGCATAAATACAGCCAGCAGATCGAATTCACGCTTCGTAAACGTTAAGGAATCGCCTGATTGCGTAACGACTCTGGCATTCAAATCAACATTTAAATCCAGAAAAGATAACGCAGATAACGTCTGTTCACTATGCTCATACCTACGGAACAACGCTCGCATGCGGGCAAATAGTTCTTCAATGGCGAACGGCTTTGGAATGTAGTCGTCTGCTCCATAATCCAACCCGGTTACCTTATCCGTTACCTTATTCCGCGCGGTCAACATCATAATGAGCGTTTTCTTGTGTTCGCGAATGTTTCTGCAGACCTCAAATCCGTTCATCCCCGGCAGCATCACATCAAGCAATATCAGGTCAAAGTCATGCTCAAGTGCAATGGCAAGCCCGCTCGTCCCATCATACGCGACGGTGACTTCAAACGAGGCATGCCTGAGCTCCAGTTCAAGAAATCTTGCGAAGTTCGGTTCGTCCTCAACAATTAGAATTTTTTTCATATATCCTCCCGCTGCTTCCTTTTACCTATTATAGCCTTTTCACAGCGTTTGCTTGCTCTATTTTCCAACCGGGTTCACGGCTGAGTTTTCATCCTTACGAGATTTCGTCAAATAGATAACCAGACTCAGAATCGTAACTAAAAAGATTGCACTGGTTACAACCGTACCTAGGCCAAGACCTCCATCCTCCCGCGGTTGAGATAAATAGTCGCCTAGCGAGGCACCAAGCGGCCGAGTCAAAATATAAGCGATCCAAAAAGCGAGTACCGCATTTAGCTTGAAGCGAACATGAGCCACCGTCACAACAGCGATTAGCCCGGCAAATATAAGCGCTGACTTCCAATAACCCAAGTCAATGCTCTCCGCCACAAGATCGCCAGCTGCCGTGCCGAGCGCAAAGGTGAACAGAATGGCCAACCAATAAAAAGCTTCACGTCTACTTGTTATAATCGAATGAATAGACAGAGATTTCTCGCTTGCATACCACGCTGCGAATGTCGCCGCCAGCGCAAGTGTAAAAATAACTGTAGTCGTCACCAATGAAACACCCATGTTATCTACGAGATTATCTGTAATCAGAGTACCTATAATACTGATTAGGACGACTACCGACCAGTATACGACTGGCACGTATTTGTTCAATCTAAATTGATAATACAAGACTGCGATTAGAAGGATGCTCATCACAAAGGTCGTATTGGTCAACCCCAAATCAAGGTTGCTGTCAAGAAAATCCGCTGCGGTTTCACCTACCGTCGTTGCTAAAATTTTGATGATCCAGAAAAAAATCGTAAGCTGCGGAACTTTGTTAAACAAATCTTGACTTAAAACGGTTTCATGCTTGTTCGTTTGCAAGATGAACCCATCCTCTCACCCAAAGTTATACGGCTTTCTCAACCGCTGCAATGAGTGTATCAAGCGATTATGAAAATTCGAGGTGAGTGATCGTCTCTATCCCCTTATTATTCCATAACAAACATAAAACCACTCCGTATGTTGGAGTGGCTTCATTGATTATCGCTATCTTATTTTTTAAACTTCGCCCCAGTATACCTCGGTCTCGTATTCAAAAAACACTTTGCCATTCTCCTTATTCCGTTCAAATAAATGATGCAGCTCATTCATCATGAGATCGTATTTCGGTTCTCCGAATGCAGGCGTATAGGAAGACGACCGTAATCGACCGCTCAATCCTTCAAAATCAAACACTTGTTGATAGATGAATCGTTTTTCATGCATGTTCCCCGATTTGAAGAAAGAAACCAGTATTTCTGGCGAAATGTTTTTATGATTCACTTTATTGTAGTCCGTGCCAAAAGTTTGCAGCAGCTGCTCGTACCCTTCCCGAAAAGGGGTACCCTGAAGAAGCCTCGAATTCCATATTAACACAACCATGCCACCGGGCTTCAAAATTCGTTTAAATTCCGATTGCGCTGAGCTGCGGTCAAACCAATGAAAGGCCTGAGCACAAACGATAAAATCTACAGACCGATCCGGCAGTCCAGTCATTTCAGCGGAGCCGGAAACGGCACGGTAATTTTTTTCACCGTTAAGCGTCTTTTCCGCAGCTCCCCGCATTTCTTGGTTCGGCTCCACGGCCGTAACATGACTCCCGCGCTCCAAAAGCAGCTTTGAAAAAATACCTGTTCCTGCACCAATGTCCGCGATCTTACTTTTCGCTTGCACTCCAACAACATCGTATAAATAATTAATCGCTTCATCCGGATAGCTCGGGCGAAACTTTACATACGAATCCACCCGGTCAGAAAACCGTTCTTTACTATTCATCTATTGCCACTCTCCTTCTAAGAAAGGTAATGAATGCTGTTTAATAACGGACTAACTTTCAAATCATTTTCGCCACACTGTTTCATTAGTTGAAACAAAGTTTCACTTTTTTATATCATTTTACAATAAGACCCCTCATATGGCTAGCTATTCTAACTGTTTTTTTCATAACCCAACATCTGCTTTATTAATTCGTTCGCCTCTTCTTTATTGTCTGCTGGGCCAAAAACATATCCATTAATCCCATATTTTTCGTTAATGCCATTCAGCATCAGCCAGACTTTATCAAGATTTCTTGAGGCCGTGATGGTTCCAATGCTTTTAGAAAAGACCAATTGTTAGTTTCTGTAATCAAGAAAAAGTATTTTTGACCGTCGAACTCTAATTTGAAAGGATATGTTAAATCTTTATCTACGGTCAGCGTTCCTATTACGGTATTTTTCCCAAGAAGCCTTTTATATCCATCTCCGCTCATTTTGATTATTGTTTCTTGCTCAAAATCGGAATCAAACGAATAGATAATAGATCGATATTCCCTCTCTACTTCAAATTTTTTTGGATACAATGAATAAACGATCAAAGCAATCATGACGAGTATGAAGCTTCCTATTAATTGATTTTTTCTAGCCACATTTTTGTCCTCCCGTTTCAACATTCCTGACTTTTAATGCGCATTATCCCATTTAAGTTTATATATGTAAACAAATTCTGTGAACAAAATATTTTTTTGCAGCACAAAAAGGATGCCTTTTATGATCGGCATCCTCTTCTATAACCACTTACTATGGCTTAGTTCTCTTTTAAAGCGTAATCAACAGCACTTTCTGCATGTAGCCTTGTCGTATCATAAATCGGGATACTGCAATCATCTTGTGCGATTAATAGCGTAATTTCAGTACAACCAAGAATAACAGCCTCTGCCCCCTGCTTGTTCAAACCGTCAATAATCTTCAAGTAAGCTTTTCTAGATTCATCATTAATGATTCCGAGACAAAGCTCTTGATAGATAATGTCATGGACGATCTTTCTATCCGATGCATTCGGAACGATCACTTCGAGCTCAAATTTTTCAGCGAGCCTGCCCTTGTAAAAATCCTGTTCCATCGTAAAGGCAGTTCCCAGCAAAGCGACTTTCTTAATGCCGGCCTTCACAATTTCTGTTGCAGTTGCATCAGCAATATGAAGCAAAGGGATCGATACCGATTCTTCCACTTCCTTTGCCATTTTGTGCATCGTATTCGTACATATGACGATTAGATCAGCCCCGGCAGCTTCTAGCTTCTGTGCGGAATCAATCATGATTTTTGTAGCTTCATTCCAATTCCCTTGATGCTGAAGATCGATGATTTCTTGAAAATCGACCGATAACAAAATACTTTTTGCAGAATGGTGTCCGCCAAGCTTTTCTTTTACGCTTTGATTGATGATTTGGTAATAGAGCAATGACGACTCCCAGCTCATACCGCCAATAAGACCTATTGTTCTCATCTTATTACCACTTAGATTTGCACTCATTCTATTCCTCTCCACTCTCTCTTTTGTATGTATTCCATCTTAACACCTTTATCCTTTATCCCGCTATAAATCCAGGCGACTTTGCAGCGGCACATTCGATGAACACTCATCCCTTTATCATATTGTTTGACGAATCGCATCTCCTCCACTAGCGGATTTGCGCCACTCTATTTTCCGTCGATATCCGTCACGATATCAAATACAAAAAGAGAAACCCATCGCTTCGGAAAAAGCGTGGGTTTCACTATAGCCTGAACCGGCCTTATAAGGTCGGTTTTTCATATTCCGGCAGATGTTCCGTTTGGTCTTTAATCGTTGAGCCATCCTCTAGACGAAGCCAGCTATCGATGCTGCGTTTGCCTTCCGTCAATTGAATAACGCGCGCACCCCGCTGGAACCCTTGCCTGCCGTAGGTATTGAATCCAGTCGCCCGGCCGTAATAAAGCCGTATGCCGTAAAGCTCTCCCCAATAATCGTTAATATGATCATGTCCGCAATAAGTAGCCATCACATCCCCTTGCGCTATCATCGCCGAGAAGATGCCTGCCTGCGTTTTGGCTGAGCATACCTTCTCATGTTTAGAGCCGTAGCATACTTCCTGCCTCCATACGGTTTCGTACTCAGGCAGAGGAATATGAAAGAATGAAATCGCCGGCAATGCTTCCCCGTCAAGCCTTGCTTTCCATTCACGAGATTGCTCGGTATACCACTCAACCTGATCATGGCGGATCCAATCGTACCCCGGAACGCTCGGCTGCTCGGAGTATGCGCCAGAATCAAAGCAATAGAGCAACGCTGCTGCTTTTTCGTTATTTGAGCCAAAGACGGGGAGCACATAGTTTCCTACGCCATGTATGTGTTCAGGTCCCCTTTCAGCCAATGTGTAAGCGTGTTTTAAAACTTCGCTCATCAGTTGATCCCTTGTAATGCCGTTCTCCGTGTCATGATTACCGAATACGACGCCCCAAGGGATGGCGCGTTGTTCGACAGCGGCAACCGCTTGCCGAAAGGCGCCAGCAGGATCGTGGCATAAGCTGGACCCTTCCTCATGCGTGCCCGTATAAATAACGTCCCCTGTAAACATAACAAGATCCGGTTGCTCCGCATCCAGCACAAGCTCCATAACAGCCTTCGATTGCAAATCTAAATCAGATCCGTCTATCCAATGAATATCTGTGAATTGAACGATTTTAAAGGTTCCATCTTTGCGAAAGCGAAGCGCACTTGACATCCATATACTTCCTCTCAACGAAGTTGTTATCTGATTTCATTTATGAGCCTAGATCAGGCTGATCCAAAAAGGTTACCGCTTTATCAGCGGCGCCATGCAATTCAAAAATGACAATCTCATTGTCGCCTTGCCTCAGTATCGGCCCCGGCACATACAATGTTTTCTGCGGCCCCATATTCCAATAGCGTCCTAAATTAAAGCCATTGATAAAGACGACTCCTTTAGTCCACCCTTCCAAACTGAGGAACGTATCGCAAGGCTCATCCACCGTTACATTTCCGCGATAGAAGCTTGGTTCCTCTTGCTCAAACAAGCCTCCAAATTCTAGAGAGGACAAATCCTTTAACGGTAGCGTATGCGTTGTCCAATCCGATAGGAACTGTCTTCCGTAGCGCACGCCTTCGGTAATCCCTTTCCGGTCTTTCATGTAAGGCCCATAATTGACACGGCCTGCATTCTCGACAAGTATGGTGAGTTCAACTCCGTCAGCAGGAACTTCAAACTCAAGCTTCACATCGGCATGGACACGATCCAAAATGGCTGCAGGCTGCCCGTTTAGGAAGACCTGCGCACGGTCATGCAGCTCTTGCAAGAAAAGCTCTTCTTTCGGACGAGGACCGCTTATAAAGGTACGATAATGAACAAAACCGTAATCCTGGCCCAATTTCTCCATCGTCTCCGGAAATGCGGTATGGATAGGTGTCGACATGCGATCCAAATTTGCCGTTAATGAGGCTTGCCCAGTCATTGCCACCCGTCCGTAAGCTTTCTTGGCGATTGGGGCCGGCAATTCACAGGGACCAAGCTCCACATACTTTGAAATGACATCGCGCACCGCATAATATTTAGCCGTTGGTTCACCGGATTCGTTCAGCAGCGCATCATAGTCATAGCTTGTAACCGTCGGTTCATAGCTCTCCTTTGTATGGCCGTTTGCGCCGTTATAGAAGCCAAAATTCGTTCCTCCGTGGAACATATAAAAATTAACGGATGCATGCAGGCTTAGCATTTCATCTAGTACATATGCGACATCATCGGCTGGACGGGTATGATGCTCCTCGCCCCAATGGTCAAACCAGCCGTTCCAATATTCCATACACATGAGCGGCGCGTCCGGTTGATATTGTTTAAGCTTATCGAATGCTTCAACTGCCCGGGAACCAAAATTCACCGTTGCCAATACACCGTCGATCATGCCGCCTTGCAGCATCGCGTCCTCAGGTCCGTCCGAGGTAAATAACAACACATCCACCCCACGGGCGATCATGCTCTCTTTTTGATGCGTTAAATATCGTTTGTCGTTGCCGTAGCTGCCATATTCGTTCTCGATTTGCATGGCGATAATAGGTCCGCCGTTCGTGCATAATAGCGGCTTCAATTTCGGAAGAAGCACATCATAGTAGGCGTCTACATGATCTAGGAACGGCTTATAATAGCAGCGAAGGCGCATATCCGAATCAGCAAGCAGCCATGAGGGAAGTCCTCCGAACTCCCATTCCGCACAAATATAGGGCGAAGGCCGAACGATAACATGCAATTCCAGCTCTCCGGCCAGCTCTATAAAACGAACAAGATCAGCCATCCCTTCAAAATAAAACTGGCCTTTCTTCGGTTCGTGAAGGTTCCAAGGCACATATGTTTCAACGGCATTAAACCCGCAAGCCTTTAATTTCAAAAGACGGTCCTCCCAATACTCCGGGACGGTCCGAAAATAATGGATGGCTCCCGAAAGGAGTCGTATGGGCTGATCATTATAATAAAATGTAGATCCCGAATAATTAAATGTAGCCATTTGTCTTCCACCCCATCAACTATTTAATTGCTTATGCAAAATGGCTGGCTAACGCTTGATTGATCCGCTCTCTTGCCGCTAACAGCCATTCTCCGCTTCCTCTTGGATAATTGGCAAACGTCAATGGCTCAGCCAAATCCTGTTCCATGAGCTCAACCGTCTTTTGTTTGCCAATCTTCTGCTCCAGCAGCTCTAGAGCCCGCAAATCCTGTATGCCCTCGTAGAGCACTTCCAAACGAATCGACTCTATCGGGCCTTCTTTGCCCGGATAAACCAAGTAAGCGTCTCCCGATGGGAAAGCCAGCTTCGCATCGGTCGTCCGGAAGGGGTCTAACTGCTGATCCAGCGAATATTGCGAGTACCAAAAGTTATAGCCCCAGTGCAGAAATCCTTGCAATCCAAACTTGTATAGCTGTAATCCGATGACCCGATTTCTGGCAGACGGCATGTTAAAAAAACGGTTCGACACCTGTTGATGCTGCCCGCAGCAATAATAAGTCCATAAGTCCGGAACTTGATGCTCTAGGAACGGTTCGATATGATTGTTCGCTGGAATCGGTCTCTTCACTAGACCCTCTTTATATAAATCCAGATCGGACAGCGCATCCATTACGGGATAATCGGATAGATGCTTATAAATGATCTCGCTTGCCGATCGGTACGATTCCATATGCTCGAGTGCAGGCTCATCGGATATATGGAACCAGCTTTGCTGCTCCAGCCCATTCTCTTTCAAATAACGATCCAGACTAGGCAGAAACTGGTCCAAGAAGCCCAGATACGACTCAGAGGATGCATCCGTCTCCCAGCCGAATAGCTGCCGCTCTTCTCCATCAATCGTTCCCATAATTTTCGGCGCGCACTTCGCTCCCCACTGCGTAAATAAATGGGAAAACTCAAAGTATTTGAAGCCCAGCTTCCGGCACATCGTTATCCACCGCGCAAGCTGGTCATATCCGAATGAATAAGTGCTTCCATTCGCCGCCACTTCAACGAGTTGAACCGTCGGACGCTCTCCTCCTATAGCGGTATCGAGCGGAGGCGTAAACAAAGGCGTCAATATCATGTTCATCCCATGCCTTGCCATCGTATCTGCATAACGTTCCAGAAGTAACCAGTGCGCTTCGCTAAACACCTCGACCCCGTACTGCGTAGCAATACAATCCGCATGAAACCATTCCGTGTGAATGAGCTGCTGCGGTGGCAGCGTGACCGGAATGACAGTCAATTCTAATACATCGGATTTCGCTAGCTGCTCGCCATCAGCTGATTGAAAGGAGATCCGTACCGGGTGAACACCCGCAGGAACCGATTTATCCAGAGCGATGCTCACCCATACTGAACGCCATTGTCCGGGTACCGATACGACCGATTGCTGTTCCAGCTCGTATAATGGATCTGGATATAATCCAGGCGCCGTTCGCAAGACGTCAGTATCCGGATCGCTGTAGCAGGGCATCTCCGATGGAACCAGTCCGACGGATCTAATCGTTGCATGCTCTGCGATAGGCGAATCTATTTTCAAAACCATATTTTTCAGAAGGGTGTCCGAGGTGTAGGCTACCTGAAAGGAGAACGTTTCGCCTAGAAGCGCCGATGCGTATTTATAGCTTTCATTAGCAGGCTTTTCATCCGCGAAAACCTTTGCCAAAGAGCTTAACAGCATCGTTTGAAACGGCAACGGTACACTCATCCTTATTTCACCTCTTCGCATAAGATGCTTTGTGCAAAATCTTTAAGATCGATACTGTTGCCGTCCAATCTTGACTGTTCCGCCGCAAACGCCATGAGATGGCTTTGAATCGATTGGTTGGCCGAGGTAAGGCCCTCGCTCTTGCCGTCATCCCTTACCAGCTTTAAGAAATCCTTGAGCAAACCCATATCGCCGCCGCCGTGGCCGACATGGCCTCCCCTATCTTCAAATACGATTCGCTCGATCTTGCCGCTGCCGAAATGAATAATCTCAATTTCATTTTTCTCCATGGCGCCGCGGATTTCGCCTTTCGTCCCCATCAGCTTGATCGTACGGCTGACGTCTCTCGTAAACGCACTCATCGTAAATGCCGCAGTGACCGAATTAGCGAACTCCAAATTGACAACCTGATGGTCAACGACATCGTTGTCGCAATGATAGACACATCTGCCGTAAGGGCCTTCTTCCAGAGCCTTATAACGGGCACTGTAGCTGAGGTCATTGCTAATTGCCGATGTAGGCCAATTCGTATCGTCTGTCAAATAAACATTAGGAGCATAATAGAGACAGTCATCCGCGGCCGGACATCCGTCCAAGCAGCGCAGCGGCGCCCCTGCCGGCGCTTGATCGGATTTGAAATGCGAGAGTGACCCGAAGGAGGACACGCGAACGCATTCTGAACCCGCCAGCCAGAGCAGAATGTCCAAATCATGGCAGGACTTCGCTAAAATCATTGGGCTGGACTCCTCTTTCCGGCGCCAATTCCCCCTGACAAAGCTATGTGCTTGATGCCAATAGCCTACGTTCTCATTGTGCGAAATAGCCATCAGCTTGCCTATTGCGCCGTCATCCAGCAAACCTTTTATAGTAGAGAAAAAATTCGTGTACCGCAGCACATGGCAAATCGAGAACACGCGGTTGTATTGAGACGCCATCTCTCCCATTAGCATACATTCCTTGGCATCGGGAGACATTGGCTTCTCTAGAAGGACATGATAACCTGCCTCAAGCGCCTTCATGGTCGGAATGAAATGCTGCTTGTCTTGCGTGCAGATAAGCACGGCATCCGCAAGCTTCGGCAAAGCAAAAAAATCATCCCAGTTCTCAAAACACCGGTCATCTGCAATTCCATGCCTCTCTTGGAAGCTGTTCCTGCGTTCGGCGACCGGCTCGGCAACCGCTACGACCTGCAGCTCATGCGGATGCGAGAGCGCATACTCCAAATAATTGATTCCGCGCAATCCCGCTCCGATTATGGCAACTGTAACTTTTTTCATAAAACAATCCCTCTCCCCCGCTGCTGCAAACTTTTTCAGCTATTCTTTGACGCTTCCTACGGTCATGCCTTTAACAAAATATTTTTGCAAGAACGGATACACCAACATAATGGGCAGTGCGCCCATGAAGATTTGCGCCGTCCGCAGCGTTTTCTCGCTCAAGTTATCCATCGCTTTGAGCTGCTCGATAGACAAGGAAGACATTTGGGCATTGATCGACATAATGAGTGTGGACAGATAGGTTTGAAGCGGGTACTTATCCGGTGAATTCAAGTAAAGAATCCCGTCAAACCAAGCATTCCAATGCCCGACAATGGTGAACAATCCGATCGTGGCGATCGACGGAAGCGATACCGGCAAATAAATTTGCCAAAGCACTCGCAAGTGGCCTGCACCGTCAATCGTAGCCGCCTCGTCCAGCTCTCTCGGAATGGATCTGAAAAAATTCAACATAAGGACCATATTCCATACATTCAAGGCTCCCGGTAGAATGAGCGCCCAGATCGAATCTATGATGCCTGTATTTTTGACGATAATATAAGTAGGAATTAATCCGCCGCCAAAAAACATCGTAGTCGCAAAAAACCATACATACGGGGTTCTAAATTTAAACTGGTTATTCGTTTTGGATAACGGAAACGCAGTAATGAACACGAGCAGCATATTTACGGCCGTTCCGAGTACGACCCGCTTTACGGAAACCCATAACGAACGGAAAAACTCAATTTTTTCTCCCAAATAGACATAGGCATCCGTGGAGAATCCGACAGGCCACAGGCTTACATCCCCGGCCATCGCAGCCGTATTGGAGCTAAGTGAAATAGAAAGCAGATGAATAAAAGGGATAATGCCGAGCAAGGTGACAGAGGTTAACAACAACGTATTGAGCACGACAAATAGCTTTCTGCTGATTGATGGTTTGTGTACCATAGTATGACCTCCGCCTAAAATATTCGATAGTTGTTATACTTGTAAGCCGCATAGTAGGTGATGGATACCAGTCCTAAGGATAAGACAGATTTAAAGAGACCTATCGCGGATGCGGGTCCGAATTGCTGGCTGAATATGCCTAACCGGTATACGAAAGTATCAATAATATCTGCCCCTTCATAAACAGTCGGGTTATACATGATCAGAATTTGTTCGAAGCCTGCATTTAGAATGCCTCCCAAGCTTAAAACGCCAAGCAAAATAAGAATCGGTGCCATGCCGGGAAGCGTAATATGAATGACCTGCTTCCACCTTCCTGCCCCGTCCACCTCTGCCGCTTCATAGAGCGTTGCATTAATTCCGACGATGGCAGCAAGCATGACGATCATGTTGTAGCCCATTCCCTTCCAGACGTCTGACCCAATGATGATGCCTCTGAACCAGTCATTGTCCAGCATGAACATAATCGGTGACGCTCCCGCTGCGGACAACAAGCCATTTATCGGTCCATTTAGAGAAAACAATTCAATAATGACGCCGCCCAGCACGGTCCATGACAGGAAGAAAGGCAGGAAAATAGCGGACTGAATGAAGCGCGAGAACCATGTCTTCGTGACCTCATTCAGCAATAGCGCAAGAATGAGCGGCACAAGCAGGAACAGCACCATTTTTATGAGCGAGATCAACAACGTATTCCAAAGCACTTGATTAAAATCCGGTAGATTAAACACGTAACGGAAGTTATCAAGCCCGACAAAATCAGATTTAAAAAATCCGGACAACGGTTCAAACTGTTGAAAAGCCATGACAAGACCGGCCATCGGACCGTACGCATAAATCAATGTAGCGACAACACCGGGCAATAACATCAAATGGAGCAAATATTCTTTTTTCAACGTTCTCATAGATGACCCTCCTAACCGGATGTTAAAGGTAAAGCGGGAGGCGTTGTCGACTGCTCGACTCTTCTCTCCCGCTTTTTTTGGGACAAAGCTTTAATTTTTCGGCTGCTTGCTATACCACTCATTAACCTCTTGGGTAATTTGGTCGCCGCCAAGCGACTTCCAGCTTGCAACGAACTTATCGAATTCATCGATTGGCGCGCCCATGATGATTTTGGTAAAGGATTCTTGCATCAGCTTATCCAGCTGCGCGCCCTTCTCCACTTGCGTTATGGTAGGAAGGCCAAAAAATTCATTGTTCACAAAAGCTTGGGTTTCTTTAATTTTCCGTGTCGTTCCCCAGCCGCCTTCTTTGGCCGCACGGCTATAATATTGACCCCAATTGACGCCTTTGGAAGCATTAGCCGTATTCCCTGCAAGATAGTCGGTGCCTGCTTTGAAGACATCGGCTACGTTCTTATAGTTCTCGTCATCCAGCTCAATCTCAGTCAGCTTGGCATCCATCGTCTTGTTAACTTCTGTATAAATCGTGTCAATCTGAGCCGGATTGTAAATCCGTGGGTTAAACCAGTTATATACGTAACCATTCTCGGCTTTGTTCTTTTCCAAATATTGCTTATTGCCCATTTCAATGTAGAAATTGATCATTTTAATCGCCGCTTCCGGATTTTTAAATTTTTTGTTCACGGCGAAGACCTTTCCTGCACGGATCTTTGGTACAAGCGATTTGCCTGGTCCATCCAGACCTGGAATTTGAACCGCGATCCATTCGGCCTTCGGATCATTGTCCACGTTCAAGTTAAGCGGCCAGTTCGGGTACCACCATTCTCCGAATACCAAGCCTACCCTGCCTGCCGTAATATCTTCTACTGCCTTATTCTCGTCCTTCAAAGCAAACTCTTTGTTTAAAATGCCATTCTGATACCAGCTTTGCAGCTTGCCTAGAACGGTCTTCACTTCAGGCTGGATTAGTCCGGCCTTTAATTTATCGTCGCCATCCTTCAGCCAAGCGGTCTGGGCATCGCCAATGGAAGGGTATGCACCGAATCCGTTGAAGAGTCCCCGTACGTCAAAGCCCCAGAAAAACAAAGTCTTCTGCAATGAGATGCCGTAGGTGTCATCCTTGCTATTTTGATCCGGATCATTTTTTACGAACGCTTCTGCAACCTTCTCCAGCTCATCGATCGTCTTCGGAGCCTGCAGGTTCAAATGATCGAGCCAGTCCTTCCGAATCCAAAGCAGCTGCGTAGATAGGAATGGATCTTCAAAAGCCGGGACCGCTAGCTGCTTGCCATCCGAACTATACGTCTTCATTGCAAACCCGCCATCGGATTCCATATATTTTTTGAGAGTCGGCGATGCATACTGCTCATAGGCTTCTGAAAGATCAGCCAGCATGTCTTGCTTTTTCAGCTTCTCGAAGTTTTTTGGATCAAGCTCTAAAATATCAGGCAAATCGCCCGATGCCATGGCAAGTGCAAACTTTTGCTCATATTGGCCGGAAGGAACGGTCCACTTATATTTCACATCGATATTCATCATCTCTTTGAGATCCTTGAAGTAAGCATTCTGCTCCGGCGTAATTCCTTTTGGCGTTCTTGAATCTTCCGGCGGATTAAAGCCGAGCACTTCGGTAACCGTAACCGGCTCGGCATATTTGCCAAATGGATCCGGCGCAGCGGCGTCGTTCTTGGCATCCTCTGTGGAAGCCGGCGTATTAGCCTTGTCATTCCCCTGACCCGAGCATGCCGTAATTGCTGAAAGCGACAGCGTTAACAACAAAATCATTTTTAATTTTTTATCATTTTTCATATCGAACACGTTCCCCCTTTTGATCTTGTTCATGACTTTGTTCCCTGCATTTATTATAGGCTTCGGGAGAAAACGGTTTCAATTTCACTATTTTTACTTTGCTTTCACTTTTTTTACCTATCGTGAGTTTCGGTACTCTTGAGGGGATAAACCCGTCATTTTTTTAAAAAAGGTCGTGAAATAAGAAGGCGAATCAAAGCCTGTCCTAATCGCAATTTCATTGAGCTTCAAGGTTGTCGTCATCATCAGGTCAATCGCGACATTCAGCTTCGTGGATTGAATAAACTCGAGCAAATTATGCCCCGTGCTTTTCTTGTAATATCGGGACAGATAAGAGGGATTAAAATGCACCTCATCCGCAATGGCCGTTAAGGATACATCCCCCGATAAATGCTTATTTACGAATTGGTGGATTTGTTCAATCAGTAATTTCGTGAATTCATCCTGCTCCATCCCCCCGCTATTGCACAGCGCAGTTTCATAACCGGAGGACTTTTCCAGATCAACAATGACCATATTTTGCCCGAGCTGAACTCTTTTCTGAATCATGGCGCGAACGGCTTCCGCTTGCTGATGGATCACGTCCCATTTCCCCATCAAATTTCCTGAAATGCCAAATGAGACAGAAGCGTCCAGCACCTCTTCACATTCGTTTTGTACCAGCTCAAGAATACCTTTCATATAAGAAACAAAGCCCTGCCAATCCCGTTCCGCATCGGATCGTTCATTGGCAAAACGGTTCAATAAATCTTCATCCGGTTGAATAAGCCACGCTAGCACACACCCGTCATAAACGGCTTTCTCGCTTGTTATAGACGATGGCAAATGATTGTCAAATATCCGCTCTACCGATTGCAGCACCTTTAACTGGTGGACATCCAGCCGATCAACCTGTCCAACGACAAACAAGGAAGGACGGTCAAACAAGATGTTAAAATCCACCTCCGCATAAAGCGGATCGGTCAATAGCGAATTGATCGGTTCTCCGCTCAGCATGGCTTCCATCAGCTGTTTTTTAAGAAAAGGCTCGGCGATTTGAAGATGCCTTTGCGCCTTTTCCTGATGAAGCCTTTGGCGTTTCTCATCGTCCAGTTTATGAATAGCTCCCTTCACCGCTTGAAATATCGGCTCCATCCCTTCCGTTTTCAGAATGTAGTTTTCTACATTTTTGCGAATCGCTTCATACACATAATCAAATTCACTGTATCCCGTGAGAAAAATAATTCGGCATGATGGCCAATAATAGACCATATCATCGACTAACTGCAGCCCGTTTTTCTGCGGCATCCGAATATCGCTCACCAATATGTCCAGTTTCATTTTTTTCGCGATCTCAAGCGCTTCGCTTGCGGAATACGCCTTGCACACATCTAGTTCAAAATCCGGATTTTGCTGAAAAAGCTGCACTAAACCATTTACAATGACCGGCTCGTCATCCACGATTAATAATCGGTACATATTCATTCTCCTTTGTTCCTCAGATGGATAATAAGCTCTACTTTTAAGCCGCCGTATTGGCTTCGAGAGACGAACAAGCCGCTCCCCGCGCCATATATGAGTTCCAGCCGATTGCTGACATTAATTAATCCCGTCTTTTCAACTTGCTTCGTTTTCACCTCTAGCTGCTCCTGCAGCTGCTCCATTTTGTCGTCGGTTAACAATTGACCGTTGTCTTCAACTGTGATGCGAACCGTCTCGTCCTCATAGCTAGCGCCGATATAGACAACACCCTGATTCGTGCCATCTTCAAAAGCATGATCAAACACATTTTCAACGATTGGTTGAATGATGAGCCTAGGCACGTAAACGGTATGCAGCCGATCGGATATGTCCGTATATTCATACGAGATCCGATTAGAGAAGCGGATGCATTGGATCTCGCAATAATCAAGCGCATGCTGGAACTCTTTGTCCAAGAGCACTTCATCTGAGCCGCTTCTTGTAATGTATTGATAGTAGCTTCCAAGCTTCTGAGAGAGCTCCGCCGCGCTGTCCGAATCGCCTACTTTACACATCATATAAATATTAAAGAAGCTGTTATACAGAAAATGCGGATTGATCTGAGACTGCAGCTGCTTAAGCTCCGAGTGCTGCAGCGCGATTTTTTGCTCGTAATTTTCCTCTATCGAGGTTTTCAATCTGTGCGCCATCCGGTTAAAGCTTTGAAATAAATAATGAAATTCATCCTTGGTCTTGGATTCAATGACTAAGTTTAAATTGTCGGTTTCGATCATTCGAAATGCCTTGCGTAAATTGGATAACGGACGGTGGATCATGACATTTACCGATAAGGAATACAGTACCAGTATGAGAATTGTAATGCCGAACAAGAAGTAATACAACGTATAAAACTGGCTGAGCGGCCTAGTAATTTCATTCTGATTCACATACATAATTAACGACAGATTTAAAGAACTGACAAAATTATGCGTAATAAAATAATTAATGCCGTCCACCTTTTTAATACCCGAGACGCTCTCCACATGATCGCTTTGTTCATGAACCAGCTGCTGCTCAATCTTGCTCGCATGCTCGTTTTGTGACGTGGATAAAATGCTTCCCAGCCCCTCGCTCCCTAGCAAAACCTCGGATTCCTGATACAAGGTGGCAATTTGATTCAGCTCTTCGAGCAGCTTTGTTTGGGAAATCTCAATGTATGACCAAATATTGTTCAACGACTCAATAAAGAAAATCCGATCGCCGACCCTGTAAAAGGAAGGTTTTTCAGTGCTCTCCAATAGCGATGATATGAGCTTATATTCCTCATTCGGAGTATCCGTAACGCCGGTCATGCTCGAAATGGTTTTGCCGACTGACGCAACATAAGTACCTGCGTTAACGACGTAATCACTGGCGTTCAGGATTGGATTTAACCGATCCCTCACTTGTTCGATTAATTTGACCTCATCATATTTCGCCAGGCTTCTTCCTCTGAAGCTTAGCTTCTGTAAATCGTCGCCATTTAGAAACTGCAATTGCTGGTTGCGGATAAAATACATTTCTTTATCCAATTGCTTAGCATAAAACGACGCCCCTGCAGCGGCTGAATCCAATATCGTATTTTTCGAAAAAGACATCCCTTTGTAATTCACCAAAATGTTCATCGTAATGAGCGGAACAAGAAACACGATAAATACGATGACTATTTTCTGGTAAACGAACCACTTTGCTTTGCCGGCAGCCTGCAATTTCATATGAAACCTCCATCAACATCTTAATTTGACCGAATTTCCCCATTTAGGTTGATCAGGAGAATGTAAACGCTTACTGTTTAGTTGGAAATACTCTAGTTAGTTTCTTCTAGAAGAAGGGCATCCCCTTTTTTAAGCTTTCATTTTTGTTTGAAGCATGGAGATATTAATCAAATACCACAGTCAAATCTATTAAACTATGAATATAGTAAATGAACTTATCAAAAGGAGGCGATCGGAATGGGATATTGTAAATGCAATCATAAAGAGAAACAAAAAGATGTAAAAGTCGTGTTTGTGAAGCCTGGTCAAAAAGTTCTTATTATCGGTAAAAAACATCAGCGCTCATGTAAACATTATTTCTAATTTCTTAGGGTGCTTGCTCATGCGAGCTCTCCTACATACTTGTATATGCATGATAAGATGAGCTGTATTATTTGTTATAAACGCTTTATTACTATAAAAGGTTTATCACAAAAAAACCACCCCTAAGGGTGGCTAACACTCTGTATGCCTTACGAAGCAACCTCTCATTCTACATTAACTTAATACCCTTTAAGCTCCAAAGCTATTTCCAGATTGCTGGCTAACAGCAGATGAAAGAAGCTTTTTCCCCATTAGCCATACCGCCAATCCTGTTCCCCATAAAATCAAGGCAGAACCGAGACCAACAATGGACATATACGCAAGAATCTGATGATCCCCAGCGGTCAGCGTTTCAGGAGCGAACAGCCATGTGCCTACCGCAAGCAAGCAAAGCAAAGAGCCCGTTATGTAATACAGCTTAACTCGAAATAAGGGCGCCAGCGGAAAAAAATGAACGCCAACTATAATGGCAATAAGTATGGGAATCAGTTCACTGTGATTCATCATATTGCATATGGCAACCGCTATAAAAATGGCGACGCCCTCAGCCGCGAATATGAGGTTAAACGTCTTCTTGTTTGGTTTGCCGAAGCCGGAATCTGACTTTGAGCCTTGATTCGCTAGCTTTTTTGAAGCACGTATAAGTGCTCCTGCTCCAACCAACAAGGAGACGCCAATCGCCACCGCTATAATCAACAACCATGCCGTTCCCCAGCCTTGCAAGCCCATAACGCCCGTATACGCCCATAACGTGCCGAACAAAGCCATGAAGATAACGCCCGAAGCCGTCCCTCTTATAGCCGCTCCAGGAACCGTGTTTGATCCATTGCTCATTTTAAAATGATTCCCCTTTCATTTCAGCATTTTGATCTTGTTTATTTTCAGAAAATCTTTTTCATGCAAATGCTATCATCACTATTTACATACGGCTCATAATTTTCAATCCGTTCAAATCCGAATTTATAATAGAGTGCAACGGCTTCAGGATTGTTCGTGCCGGTTTCCAATATCGCGCCTGCTTTCCCTTCTTCCAGCGCCCATGCTTCAAGCTCCAATAAGATGGCTTTGGCGATGCCCATTCCCCTATTTTCTGCCATGACGAACATTCTTTTTATTTCAATTATGCTTTCATTCTCGGTGACTCTATAGCAGCCGCATCCAGCGGCATTGCCATCATCGTAAGCAACGATTACATTTGCGTCTAATTTAACGTGATTGAAGGCGACGAAATTTTGTTGTGTATCCGGGTATCGAATCCACAAATCTTTATCCAGCAATTCGATTAAACGGCAAAAATCCGGATCATTTGAAGTCGTTCTTTTTAAGCTAATCATACAAACCTCCGTTGCATTACTTGTTATCGATTCTTTTCCTAATCAAAATATTACCATAAATATTCGGCACAAACGAAACATAAGCGTCACAATTAACGCGAAAATAGCTCGTTCGAGTCATTATAGGGTTGTGCCCTTTCCTCCTATAATGATGAGAAGATCGTTAGAATCGAAAGGAGACTAAAACATATGCTTTATTGGTTTATTTTAGGCGGGTTATTTTTAGCTGGCGGGGCCTACGTGATGCTGAATGGAGCAAAGCTGGTCCAAGAAGATAATAGACTGCAGGACAAGGCGGCACAGTCCTATTCAACTGGGATGCAAGAGAATTCACCCACATGACAACTAAGAAAATAAGCCCCTTTCTTATCGCGGTTATTGTACTGCTCATTGCGATGGCTGCTTACTTATTTTATACGCTTCAAAGCAGCGGCAGCAAGCTTCCGATCGTCAAAGAGGCACCTGATTTCACGCTGCAAGAGCTAGACGGCTCCAATTTTGAGCTCAAAGGCAACCAAGGCAAAGTTATGCTTATCGAGTTCATGTTCACGAGCTGTCCCGACATCTGCCCGGTTACCACGTATAACATGGTGCTGCTTCAGGATGAGTTAAAAAAGCAAGGCAGCTTTGGCAGCAAGGTGCAGTTTGCCTCCGTCACCTTTGACCCCAATACGGATACGCCTGACGTTTTGCGATCATACGGACAGCGTATGGGAATCGATCAAGCGGGCTGGAAGCTGCTGCGTGGAGACGAAGCTTATACGATCGAGACGGCCAAACAATATGGCATCGCTATCCAAAAGCTAGACGATGGCCAGTTCGTTCATACGGTTACTTCCCTCATGCTCGTCGATGCCAAGCAGCAAATTCGCAAGGTTTATCGCATGGGTGACGAAATGGACAACTCGCTTGTTTTAAAAGATATTAACACCCTTTTAAAAGAAAAATAATATTCATCAATGTAGCAAGCTTATTGCCAATTAGAGCCGTCCAACCAAGTGAATCAAGCTTGGGGACGGCTCTTTCCATTCGCCGGATATATCCGCTGCCAATGTTCAATGAATCGTTACAATTGTCTGTCCTTTTAGCCCTATCGAGCCATATTACGATTACGACTTAAAGGGCATAATAATCCAAGATCCTTTTTTCAAAGCTAAGGTCCAGCATAGTTTGTGAAATACATCACATAATTCGAAAGGTAGTGAAGGTATGAATTCGAGTAAAAATAATCGTTCCAGTCGGCAGGAGCGAAAATTGATAATGTTATGCGCGGTCGTAGCGATGCTCATGCTGTTATCGATCATTCGCAAGTTCATGGGTTAAGGTCAATTGCCATAATGAAACCCTATCCATTAAATCTTCGAAGGAGTGAATGTCATGCTTTTAAACGGATATGATCCCGTTATTTTCAGCCGTATTCTAACCTCTTTGACTTTGGGCTTTCATATCATCTATGCAACGATCGGTGTCGGCGTCCCGCTGATGATTGCGCTGGCTGAATGGATCGGCATTAGGCGAAACGACTTTCATTACCTGCTTCTCGCTCGGCGCTGGGCGCGCGGATTCGTCATCACCGTTGCAGTCGGCGTGGTAACAGGGACTGCGATTGGGCTTCAGCTAAGCTTGTTATGGCCAAGCTTTATGAGAGTAGCGGGGCAATCGATCTCATTGCCGCTATTTCTTGAAACTTTCGCTTTCTTCTTCGAGGCGATCTTTCTTGGGATCTATCTCTATACATGGGATCGCTTCAAAAATCGGATGACGCATTTCTGGCTGTTGATTCCCGTCGTCATAGGCTCATCCGCATCTGCTTTTTTCATCACTATCGTAAATGCGTTTATGAATTATCCAGTTGGCTTCACTTTAACCAATGGCGAAATAACGGATGTGAATCCGATTGCAGCCATGCTAAGTCCAGCGATGCCAACTAAAGTAGCCCACGTCCTCTCCTCTGCCTACTTGACCTGTGCATTCGTACTGGCAGCAATCACGGCTTGGTCGCTCCTTAAAGGAAAAAACCATGTTTATTATAAGAAGGCTTTGAAGCTTACTATGGTTTGCGCTTTTGTATTCATGGTATCCACGGCGCTTATCGGTGATTTATCGGGCAAATATCTCGCCAAATACCAGCCGGAGAAGCTTGCTGCAACGGAATGGCATTTCGAAACGATGGGCAAAGCGCCGCTTGTGCTCGGGGGCGTGCTTACCGAAGACAATGAGGTTCGTTTTGGACTCAAAATCCCCTATGGGCTTAGCATCCTTGCCCATAGCAATCCCTTTGCGGAGGTGATCGGGCTAAATGAATTCCCGGAGGACGAACGGCCCCCGCTTTGGATTCATTATCTATTTGATATCAAAATGGGCTACGTCGGCTATATGGTGCTCGTCTCCCTTATCTTCCTCGTGGAGATGATCCGAAAAAAAGGAAATACGTACCGTCGCTGGCTATTACGCGCGATTATGCTAGCAGCGCCAATTGCGATACTTACGATTGAGCATGGCTGGATTTTCTCCGAGGTAGGAAGGCAGCCTTGGATTCTGCGCGGCATTATGCGTACAACGGAAGGCGCAACCACATCCAATCATGTTGATTTAATGCTTTTGCTATTTGCATTGTTATATCTTGTGCTAGGGGTTTCCTCGGTTCGGGTGCTGCTTAAAATGTTCCGAAACAATCAAGCCGAGGATGAAATAGCTAATTTTGAAAAGGAGGCTTCCGCTAAACGATGAGCTACGAGGTCATTGGCATTACCGTGCTTTGGACATTTCTGTTCGGTTATCTCATCATTGCTTCTATTGACTTCGGTGCCGGTTTTTTCAGCTACTACAGCTCGATTACAGGAACGAGACATTTGATTCACTCGATCATCGACCGTTATCTCTCTCCGGTGTGGGAGGTTACGAACGTTTTCCTCGTTTTCTTTTTTGTCGGGTTTATCGGCTTTTTTCCGGATACGGCCTATTATTACGGGACTGCCTTGCTCATTCCGGGCAGTGTTGCGATTGTGCTGCTTGCCATTCGCGGCGCTTATTATGCTTTTAACCATTACGGCTCACGCAGCAGAAAAATATATACGCTCATGTACGGCGCAAGCGGCCTGCTTATTCCTGCAGCCTTATCCACCGTACTGACGATATCGGAAGGCGGATATATCGAGGTAACGAAGGAAGGCAAAGTCATATTTCTAGTCCGTGAGCTGTTTACCAGCAGCTACTCATGGTCAGTCGTTTTGCTCGCGCTCGTCAGCGTACTCTATATTTCGGCTATGTTTCTAAGCTTTTATGCCCATAAAGCGGGAGACGCCCCGGCATTCCAGATCGTTCGGAAGTATGCGCTTGTGTGGAGCTTGCCGACAATATTGAGCAGCCTTCTCGTCTTTTTTGCCATACATGGCCATAACCTTGAGCATTTCGAGAAAATGATGGACCGAGCGTGGATGTTCGGGCTCTCCTTTCTTTTTTTTATGCTTGCTGTCTATTTCGTTTGGAAAAAGCAGAGGCTCGGCTTATCGTTCATCTTCGTTATTTTGCAATTTGCTTTCGCGTTTTATGGATACGGCTCTGCGCATTTGCCTTACATTCTGTATCCTTATTTGACCATACACGACAATTTCACAAATGAATCGATGGCCATTGCGCTTATCACTGCTTTTGTGCTCGGTCTGCTGCTCTTGATTCCTTCACTCTACCTGCTGATGAGACTGTTTCTATTTAACACCAATTACGTCAAAGGCAAATGAAAACTCAAATTGAAGGCTGGTGTTACGCATGGAGTTTTTCTTAATTATGATTGCCCCGCTGTTAATCGTAGGCATGGCGATAGCATTCCTTTTCCTATGGGGCGCCAAAGGCCAAACGTCACCCAAGAAATAAGGTGCAGCAATAAGCTAACTGGAAGTATAGTCGAAAAAGGAAATTAAAAATAAATCTCGAATATCTTATGTAATCGGATAGCTAAAAACGTGATGACAGACAGGAGTTAGATGCCATGATAAAAGGTTTCGGAGGAATATTTTGGAGAACTAACAATCTTGAAGTTACAAAGAAATGGTACAGTGAAGCGTTGAAGATTGAAATCGGAAATTGGAATGGGACGATCATAAAACCCCAATTAGGAAATGAGACTATCTTTTCTTTCTTTACCGAGAATGACCGTTATTTTCCGACAGAACAACAAGTGATGTTAAATTTCCAAGTGCATAATCTAGACGAGACTATTCAGCATCTTGAGCATATTGGTGTACCTCTTGCAAAGAAACAAGAGATCAGTGAATATGGAAAGTTTATTTGGATTGAAGATCCTGACGGTCGACTGGTCGAGCTCTGGGAGAAGTAACGCGTTGTAATTCAATTGCTATTTAAGTAACGGGAAACGTTTGTTCAATAAAGACAGCGGCGGGCCAAGACTTTATTTTTCAAGTCTTGGTCCTCCGCTGTTTCATTTTTACGATCAGTTATGCTCCGCAAGCCATGTAGCTAGACTTTGTATTTCTTCAGCCGAAATGCTTTTTCCGAATTTCGGCATACCCTTGCGGCCATTCGAGACGATTTCGATTATTTCATCCTCCGTTAGTCTGGCTCCAACCTTCTGCAAGTTCGGGCCGGCTCTTCCCTGCAGCTCGTTGCCATGGCAAGAAATACACATTTTCTTGTATAGCGCCTCCCCTTCGCTGCTCTCCACGCTCTCGCCTTCACCTTTGCCGCTAGCCGGCTTATCGCCGGTCGTTGCCTCCCCGCAAGCGGAGAGCAATAATACAAACGAAATAACAGATAATGCCGAAACATATTTTAATTTACGCATAATCAAATAACCTCCTACCGTTAATAATATCCTCGTTCATAAGCATATCTGGCAAGCTGGACCCGGTTTTCCAAATGCAGCTTTTGCAAAATATTTTTCAAATGATTTTTGACCGTATGCTCAGAAATAATCAGCTCCGCAGCGATATCCCGGTTCAACATCCCGCTTGCAACCAACGATAAAATTTCTTTCTCTCTTGCGGTTAACGGGGATTCCTCAACCTTTGGTTTTTCGATTCGGGAAAATTCGCTTAAAAGGCGCTGGGCAAGCTCCTGCGACATCGGCGCCTCGTCAAATGCGACCGCTCTTAAATATTCCAGCCATGCGCTCGGATTCAAGTTTTTGAGCAAATATCCTTGCGCTCCCTTCTTAAGGGCCTCAAACAGATGACTTATATTATCGGACACCGTTACCATCACGATTTTCACATAAGGGAACTTTGATTTGATTTCCTTCGTTGCTTCCAGACCGCCCTTGTTCTTCATGTTAATGTCCATTAAAATCATATCCGGCATAACCTGCTCCGTCCAAAAAATAGCTTCCTCGCCGTTTTGCGCTTCTCCTACGATTTCAAACAAGGAATCCCCGCTAAGAATTTCCTTCATGCCTTCTCTCGCATGGGGATGGTCATCTACGATTAGGACACGTACCGATTGTTGGTTCATCGCTGCTCCACCTGCCTTTTCTTTAAGACTGACAGTGTTGTTCTGCCCGATTCTCTTCTCAAATCCAGCTCCCAGCCCAGTTCAAACGTTTTTTCCTTTAAAAATTTCAAACCATAGCTGCCTTCCTTCAACAAAGGATTGCCGGCAAACCCTAAGCCGTTATCCGTAATCACGCATCGCCAGCCCGCTTCCCTCGTCTCTAAACGAATACGAATATGATTCGCTTCTTCCGCATGTTTTCTAATATTAAGCAAGCCTTCTCTAAGAAACTCGTACAAGCCTAGCTTTTCTTTCACGGTCAAATCAATCTCTGTTATTGGCCATTTGTACTCGACTTTTACCTTTGAATCCAGATGCATCTCATTGATAAGATCGCTGATTGAATTTTCCCAAGGCACGGTTACGGCTTCTGGCGGATATTTTAAATGGGCGATCGATTGGCGCACATATTCATTCACTTCAAGCACGGTTTTCTTTATGGAAAGCAGCTGTTCATTTTGTTCCTTGTTTTGGTTAACCTGATCTAGCTTGACAGAGACTAAAAATAAGGACTGCGCTATGCCATCATGCAGCTCCTTAGCAAGATTTTCACGCTCCTGCAGCGCCGCCTGCAGCTGCTTCGAATGCTGCAGCTCTGCTTGAATCGTTTCCAAAATAGCAAAAAGCTTTGTTAAGAGGAGCAATGTGATTAGAAACACAATTAACGGCGACAGCCAATTGCCAGCGTCCATGGATAGATAGGGAAGCAGGTATTCATGCCGGACGAACTCCCAAATCCAGATCGTTAATGTTGGGATAATAAGAATTAACCATTTGATTTGTTTATACAGCTCCAATAGCCTCCTTTGCGAATCGATGACATTCTTCGCTTGCGCTAAAGCTATTGTCTCTTATTCCCCCATGATCGCACATGACTCGTTAGAGCTACTTGATAAATAATGCTCCTTAACAAGGCTCAAATGTCACAAATCATCCACTGGTGCAGATAAACAAAAAAACCACCCCGCGGGGTGGCCAACATTTTTCAGCATCATGTTTAATAGCCTATAAGCTTAATTTCATGCCCTCGTGGCTGGAAACAAATCCTAATCGGTCATAAAATCGATGGGCATCGCTGCGTTTTTTATCCGTGGTTAATTGGACGAGTCCACAGCCGCTTTCCTTTGCGATATTGATAGCGTAGCGAAAAAGAGCTTCTCCAATACCTTTACTCCGATATTGCTTATCCACACGAACTCCCTCAATTTGAGCTCTTTTCATTCCGAGTCGGGCAAGTCCCGGTATGAAGGTAAGCTGCAGGCAGCCAATGACCTCTTCGTTTTCTACGGCAACTACAATCGAATTTCCATCCTGCTTTTGGATTTCCGAGAAAGCATCTATGTAAGCTTGCGGCAGTGGCAATTCATATTGTTCCCGGCTTACTCCCAGCTCATCATCAACCAATAAACGCACAATTCCTTCAAGTTCATTAATTGTAGCAGTTCTAATGTTCAAACGTATCGCACCTCTTCGCATTTCATAATATTCATTAGCATTTGACTGGCGAAAATAATTCATAGCTAGTACATCGTTCATTTCGTAAAAGGGTGGGCAGTATCTCCATTTTACCAAAGAACGGTTTCTTTTTGTTCACTTTCAGATTAACAGTGCTGATTATATCGTACTATGGAAATCCGCTCGCTGTGAAAAAAAAGAAAGGTCTCGAAAGGTCATTGCAGACCTTTCGAGACCTTTCGATACACCTTGCATTATTGCAGAATCGTCCTTGCAATAAACGCTAGATCAGCAATATCAATGATACCGTCATGGTTAACATCAGATTTTTTGATCAAATGCCAATCCGGGCTCGTCGAATTTTTGCCGTAGCTGGCCGCTACAATGGCGAGATCGCCAATGGTCACTTTTCCATCTACGTTAATATCTCCCGACACGGCAGGATTGACCGCATTTTTAAAGGTTTGCAGCGCTTGATTAAGAATGCTCACAGCTTGATCAATTGCGGCTTGGCTAGTTGCGCTGTCCGATACCGCTTTGGCTGCATCGATCGCCGCTTGCATCGTTGCTTTGGAACCGAGAGGGTATTGTCCCGGCGCACTGCCTTCTGCCGCGGCATCCACAGCAGCCTGTGCTTGAGCAATTAACGCATTTAATGCTTCTTTGTTCAAATCAACAGTGCCAGTGACTCGAACGTTATACGTGACAGGAGCGAGTGGCGTCTCCACGCCCGCAGCATTCGCAATTAACGCCTTCGTGAGTGTAACACTTGTTTTCGCTGTCTCTTTGAGCGCCTTCCAGTTAAGTTTAATCAGATCCCCATCGGTCGTAACGGCGTTATCTTCCCCTTGGCTTGCCACTAGCATACGTACTTGGCCAGGGACATCCGTATTGAATTCAACGACCATAAGACCTTCCTTTAACGATTGGGCTGAAACAAATTCCAACTTATCGGAATCATAGTTGAATATTAGATCCTGAGCAAAAATAGCGTCATCCGCGCCCGCCGATACATGGGTTAGTCCATAGTTCACTTCGACGTTGCCGCCAAGCTGAACTTGAGCTGAACCTGTTAGCGTACCTGCTAAATCGCCTTCGACAGGAGAAGTTTGATTTGGAACATCCGCTTTATACATCGTCACAAAGTCCAAGTTCAGATCGCCTATACTATCCGAATCAATACGGTAGCTGATCACATTTTTGCCCGCTTCTAGATCCAATCGCTCGGAACCTGTAAACCATTCATCCCAGCTGATTGCCGTTTTATCCGGTGCGATTGTTTTTACGTGCTTGCCATTTACATAAACATTGATTTTGGCTCTCGCAGGCAGCTGCGTAGTAGGATTATTTGTGGATTCCCCGTCCACTTGTACACCATAAGCATATCTCACGCCTACGATATAATCGCCTGCTTCCTCTGCATTTACAACAAAGCTTGCTTCAGTACCTGCTTTTTTGGGTAAGTGAATATAGCCTGTTCCTTGGTAATTTTTATGGCTATTGTCTTTTGTAATCTCACCATATAGAATAGCATCCTCTGCTTGATACATGTCCCCAAGTCCCAAGTCGCCGGAAGGCAGCTGCTGCCATACATAAGGAGAAACCGGCTGGCCGAAATGTGGCGTTCCATCGGCATTCCAGCCTATTTTCTTAATATTGACTTGGCGCCACCAGTTACGTCCCGTATCTTGATAGACACGAGAATGATAAATCATCCAGTCTTCCTTGCCGTCAGCCGATTTGACAAAACCTGCTCTCGCTGGACCAGATACATCGCCGGTTGCAACGAACACATCATTTGTGCGAGTCCACGAGCTTGGCTTCAAGAAGTCCCCGTCCGTATTCGTAAAATATGATAATCGATAACCGTCGGAAGCATAGTCGCCTTCTGACATCGTAATAAATACTTTTCCGTCTCTTTGCAGAACGCGCGGACCTTCCCCGCCGCCACCCGGCAAAAACGAGCGGTCTGCCGTAATCGTATACGGGTTATCCATTGGTGCGATTGCGGGTCCAATGGGCTCCCCGGAGCCTAAGGTGCCCCATACCGCATACAGCTTCCCTTTATTTTCAAATACCGTAAAATCGTTTGCTTGTTTATACACGCCGTTTTCGCCTGCATATAATGCGCCTTTATCCACGTATGCCCCTTGCGGGTCAGCGGTTACGGATTCTAATACGGTAGCCATATGCTGATAGCCAAATTCTTTTAAGTCAGCGCAGTAATAAATATACCATTTGCCATCGAAGAAAAAGATTTCCGGTGCGAATATACGAGTTTGGTCACCTTTTGAATCATAGACCATGACCTTCTCGCCCTGATCGATAAGCGTCCTTGATTTCGATACATAAACTTTATTGTTAGAGTCTAAGTTGCTAGAAGACACGAAGTAATAAAAGCCGTCTTTATACGTTACAAAAGGGTCCTGCCCTTGATATAACGGGTTGTTAAATTTATCAGATATAGTCGAGCTCGTAACACCCATCTCTTTCATAAAATCGGAGCGTGCAATAGACAAGCTTTCAATCGCTTCTATTAATAATTGCACCTTTTCCCGATCGCTTATTTCTTTGCCGTCAATCGTGCCAAGCAATTCTTCCGCAATCGTTTTTGCCCCGTTCAAGTTATTTAATGCGCTTTCATTAACTTTGTCGGCAAAATTTCCAGTTAAATAATCGATCTTTTGAATTTCTGCTGTCAAATCGCCTTTTTTAGTTGTGATCAAACGGTCTGGCGGCAAATAAAGGGCTGATTCCGGTACGACTTCTCTGCTCTGGCTTGCGCTCTCCCATTCCATACGAAGCCATGTGCCTCCCCAGCCTTGTAAATATTCGACTTTAATATCGTAATGCTTGCCTGCTTCCAAAGAAACGGGGACGCTCACTTGCGGCTTTTCCCATGTTTGCTGCCAAAAGTCAATGATCAACTCGCCATTAACCCAAAGCCTGAATCCGTCATCGCCTACCATATGGAAAGTATAGTCTTCTGTATATTGGGGTACGATCGTTCCTGTAAAACGTGCCGTATTATAGTCGGGCGATCCAGTCAGTTGGTTGAAAATGCTTCCAAAAGAATCACCATTTAAATTAGCGACCGCTCTTTCCCCCCGAAAATCGTCAAAGGTAAATACCGAAATATCTTCACGATTATTAGGGTTTTTTACACATTTAAAAAATTCGCCTAACAATCCATGACCATCCATATTAGGATCAGCGGCATGGGCATTCGTAGGCAGGTTAATCATGCCTGCAAATAAGATGATGGCCATGAATATTCCTAAAATCTTTTTCATCGTTGTTCCTCCTAATCACTCATGTTCTATCGGTAAAACGCTTATGTATCACTGTTTTTTTCCTTATACGATTTCCTCCTTATTTAACTGTGTGCCTAAAGCTTATCACCTTTTTAAAATTATATATTTGTAATATCCCGACCTTTTTTACGATTTTCTATCCTTTTTTTCAAGCAAAAAAAGAACAGAGACTTTAACGTCCTGTTCATCATGATATAAGCTCATTCTATAGGCTAGCGCTCTGTCCCTTTATATTTGCCGGTATTCATTAAATGGATATCCACATGAATGTCACCTATCGAACCATCGGTCAAAAAAAACGGATTCGCACGGGACAAACGATGAAACTCGGAAGGATCGGAACGATACAGCGACTCCCGCAGCCGGAAAGGATCGCATTTAACCTTAATCGCTTTGAGATGAGTGGTTATAATCTCCTTGCGAATCGTTTCAATTGCTTGCCGCTTCAATTGATCCATTGGAACATCCTGCAGCAGCTCAATCACGTAACCCTTGGCATCCACTTCTATATTAAATTTAACATCTCCTTTGACGCTTGCCGGTTGAATGACCATTTTAGGAGTCATACACATAATGACGGCTGCTGGCGACCCATTAACGTCCACTTGAAGCGGCATTCGCTCCAGCTTTACTTCTGCCCACCTCATTCCTTGCAAATCTTTCTCGGACATCCATCCAATCATTTTATTTTTTTGAAAAAAATAGCCGCCGGATAAGTTGAACAGCGGCTTAGCCTTTTTATCCTCGGTCCAATCTTTGGCATCAATATCGATGGATGGGATCAAGCCCGGTTCGCCCGGTTCATTCAAATTTGCAATGATGCGATTGCCTGTCACCGGCATAATGATCGAGTATGGTGAATCAGACTGCATCGCCGTGAACATAATCGTAGAAAGCGGCGATAAATTCAGCAGCGATTTTTGCGTTAAGATTTCCGGAAGCTCCCGTTTTGTACCATAGATCAAAATGTTGTACCGCACTTCCCTATACCGATTAATTGCGCTGTAAACGGAGGTGACCCCTTTTTTGAGGACAGCTTCCGTCATGACCACCGCATTTACATGCCCCCAAAATACATGCAGCTGGGATGTTCTGCTGATATCCGTTAGCGCCAGTGCCAGCGTATCTCCCTTGCCCTTGCCGACCCAGATCGGAACCGGTTTGCCAATATTGACTTGCTCGCTATGGGAGATATTCGCAAAATTCAAAATTTGAGCGTAAGCGATCCATTTCCCTTTATCAAAGTCAACGCCGATTGCCGTCGCATAGGCCATATTTTGAATTTCCGGCGTCTTCGAGCAGCCATTTAAAATAAGAATGCTGGACAAAAGGATAGCCAAAGTCCGGAACACCTTCATTCCGTATCCTCCTTCTTCCTATCGTTATCGACCGTGTCTAATCCAAGAGGTCTTCTCGATATCAGATCCCATGGCACTCTTAAGAACGAAATGATCATTTCTCTGACTGAAAGCGGTGAGAATGGCGCCAAGTAGCTTACGCCAAACGACTTCAACGAGCCCATGTAACCAACGAGCAAAATCATTCCCAGGATGACACCGTACATGCCCAGAATCGCCGATAAGAAAAAAAAGAACAGTCTCAGAATGCTGACCTGCGTACTTAACGTCTGATTGACCAGCGTCACGCCCGATACCGCCGTAATAGCTCCTACAACCACTACGGATGGGGATACTAGACCTGCGCGAATCGCTGCATCGCCAATAATGAGCCCGCCTATTGAGGTCAGTGTCTGGCCAATTGCGTTCGGAAGCCGTACCCCCGCCTCTCTGAATATTTCAAGCAGCATTAACAGGAGAAACATCTCCATATGCGAAGATAGCGGAAGCCCAAGCCGGGTAACGGAAATGGTCGCCATCATTTGAAACGGAATCTGATCTTGATGGAATGACATAAGCGCAACCCATATCGCGGGAAGGAAGATAGACAGAAATAGGCTGATGCCCCTAATGATTCGTGAGAAAGAAACGTATGCATAGTTGAAATGAGCGTCCTCCGGCGATTTTAAAATAAAGGTTAATCCCGCCGGCGCAATTAGCACCATCGGCAATCCATCTACAACAAGTACCACTCTGCCCGATAACAAGCTTTGAACGGCATAATCCGGCCTTCCCGTAAAATCCATAATGGGCAATAGCTTGAATTTGGAATCGGACAACATTTCCTCCAAATGGCTGATGCTGAATACCCCATCAATATCGATCTTATTTAGGCGGCTGCGCACCTCGTTCAAAATGGCGGGATTAATGATGTCATAAAAATAGAGAATGCCGATCTGCGTCTTTGTTCTCCTTCCCAAAGTAACATTCTCGACATGGAGCGAAGTACTGCGAAGACGTTTGCGGATTAAGGCAATATTGACGGTAATATCTTCAACGAAACCATCTCTTGGTCCCTTGACGGAAATTTCCGTGCTCGATTCATAGGGCTGCCTCGTTGGCCGATCAGCAATGCTCACGTAAGCTACCTTGCTCTCATCTGTAAAAACAAGCAGAAGATTGCCTTGAAAAAGAGACTCCGCTAATGTCTCTGAAGATGCTTCTGCCAATTCCGTTATCGAGAGCGCATTCGACAAATGGGCAATCGGATCATTGAACGAGCCTTGTTCCTTAAATAACCGATTCAGCTCCGGTAAAATGACCCTTCCGATATCCGCAGTATTGCTAAGTCCTTCAGCGTATACGATCACGACTACCGCTCTGCCCTCTTCTCCAAACGGGCAAGCCTGAATTTTTACATCGGAAGATCCCGCGAAGAGCGACGTAATGGTCTCTTCATTCCAGCTCTCTGTTTTTGACTTTATTGGTTCAGTCATGTTTTGCCCTCCTCTGGAGCAGATCCTGCGAACAAGGCGATAATCATCCATACGAAAGAAATGGACAACAAGACAACTAACGAAAGAGGCATATAATAATGAACCATCCACAAATAGAAGGAATATTCGTTCACCGGAAATAGCGACAAAATCATGTAGCTTGCCATAATGGCACAAATAGCGATGTAGCGACTGCGCGCTTGACGAAGCGAAAGCAGCTCAGCAAATAAAAAAACGGATAAGCTTATCCGGATGATTGCACCAGATAGCCACTGGAAGATCGATAGAAAGTCAAGATGCTCGATAAATTGACCAATTTTCACTAGTCTCCACTGCTCGTAAGGTGATGTCGTCTGATGCGCGGCCTCTAACGGCCCAAATTCTGTGATCGCGCCAATAATCGGACCCAGCGATATCACGATTGAGAAAAGTCCATACAGAAGCAATTGCCACGAACGAACTTTCGACTTCAAATGATGCTGAAGCACGATCAAAGCCAATAATTCCACGAAGCCGGCTCCGGAATAAACCATCCCATCCCAAACGGGTTCCCACCCGTTCTCTAATATTGGCCTCAGAAGCGCATAATCTTTCATCGGTGCATTAAAGGTGCTTACAAATATGCCTAGACAGACGACAATCGGCAGCAATACGCCGGCTACGATGGCTATAACTCTTATGCCCCACAAAGTTATGGCTGTACAAAATAACACCAAAGAAATAACTAACAGCATCTTTGGCGTTGATGGCAAATAATTTGTAATATGCCAAGTAGCGGTATGAACGACAGTCATTCCGCCAATCAAATACATTTGTATGCAAACAGGCAAAATGAGCAGCCAGGAGACAAAAGGTGATGTCCTTCTTGATAACCATTTTTTCCATTCCTGCTGTCCAGTACGGTTCATCAGCCACACTAATAATAGAATCCAAATGAGGAAGAACGCTCCGCTAGCTAAAACCGTAATCCATGAATCCCTCTTTGACGCCGATAAAATCATCGGATTTACGATCACATGGCTGGCTAAACCGTTCATCAAAGCAAACATCATAAATACTTGTACAAAATTAATTTTATTGCTCGAAGATATCAATCTTTATCACATCCATATCTGTACAAAGCATGAGCTGCTACTCTATTTTGGTACTTTTTTCATTTTTCTATTCCGATACAGTTGCTTTAGCTTGGAAACGAGCGAAATGCTTCTTCGCACCTGTTAGTCTGCACAGCAAAAAGAGCTGCTGATACGCAGCCCTTACGAATTTGATTTGCCGCAGGCTTCACTCCGGTCCGCAGCAGGAATTTGGTGCTTTTAGTGTGGTCTTAGCTTTTGAAAGGCTGCAAACGCCTGTTTCTGGCAAATGGAGCTTCACGTCGAGCGCGGATTTGTTGTCTCCGGCTAAATAAGCTGCGATACTCCTAACCTGCTCATATCCCGTTGCTAACAAGAAGGTAGGCGCACGTCCATAGCTCTTGGCCCCAACGATATAAAAATGCTGCTCCGGCTGTCTCAGCTCTGCTTCGCCATGCGGCCTTACCGTACCACAGCTATGAATGTTGGGATCGATGAGCTCCGCTAGCTTAGGAACGCATTCAATCGATGAATCCGCTTCGAACCTAAGCTCTCGAAGGAAAGAAAAATCCGGTCTTGCTCCCGTTGCCGCGATAATCTCATCAACACCCTTTATCGAAGCATCGGCTCCAACTATATTTAGCTGATTACCTTCTCTCTCCAGAGCGTGGATATGAAACGGGGTATGCACATTTACAGCACCTTCCCGTACGAGCTGAGACGCGCGCATCCCCAGCTCCCCCCTCGCGGAAAATCCATCATTTTCTCCTCCGCCAAACGCTTCCTCAATCGTTTGTTTCCTTAAAATCCAATGGATCTCCGTAGTTGGGTTCGTTAACTTCAAATGATGGAGCAAAAGAACGGTATGGATAGCCGAGTGTCCGCTCCCTACGACAGCTGCGGTTTTGCCGGCGTAACGTGCAGAATGAGCGCCTTTTAAGTCTGGAATTCCATAATAAATAGATGCGTGCAAATCCATCTCCCTATCTGCATAATCACCGCTGACGCCAACCGGATTAGGCGAGCCCCAAGTTCCCGTAGCATCCATAATCGCGGCAGCCTCCAAACGATTCACGGTACTATTGTGCAGATAGACGACTTCGAAAGGCGCTTTTTCGCGGCCCGAGGTTTTCATCTTATCGAAACCTTTTCGGTGAATGGCAATCACGCGCGATTCTGTTTTCATATGAGGCTGCAACCGAGCTAACTCAGATAAAGGCTTTAAATAATGTACAAACAATTGTTTGCCGGTGGGCAGCTCTTCCGCGGCTGGAGCGCTCCATCCTTCTGCAAGAAGAAGCTCCCTCGCAGCAGAATCGATGTTATATTCCCAAGGCGAGAACATTTGGATATGCCCCCATTCCCGTACGGATGCGCCAACCGATTTCCCCTGTTCCAAAAGAACAAACGGTATTTGTCTTATCGTTAATTGAGCTGCGGCTGCCAGAGCTATTGGCCCGCCTCCGATGATGGCTACCGGTAATTGATTTTTCATATAAATGCCTCCAATGATTTAATTTTATTTGCATATTGCAAGTATTTGTCCAAAAAACAGATGAGGCCAAATATCACCCCATCGGTGTGCAGCACATTTTTGATTTTTGCATACTTGTGTTAAGCAATTGAATGGATCGCAGCACCGTATCTCGCTCAAACTCATTCATAAATGAAAAAACCTCGTCAAGATAATCCGTCATCATTTTATCAATCGAACCCGCTACGAACTTTCCTTCCGTAGTAAGTGACAACAAATACACTCTTCCATCTTCGGGAGATGCTGTTTTCTTAACTAGCTTCCTCTTTACTAATGACTGTATTTGCCGGCTAAAGGTGGTGATGTCTACACCAAGCGTATCAGCGACCAATTGCATGGACGGCATGGACTGGCGGTTAATTTCGTATAAGATATGGCTGTGTATGAGCGATATATCTTGCCCGCCGATCTGGCAACAGTTCTTGCTTAACAAACCAAACTGTCTTGCAAGGATTTGCAGTAGCTCACGTGGATTGTTCATTATTCATACCTCCTGTTCTATTTATAACGGATTTACTTGTAATATGCAAGTTGTTTTTTTATATTCGTTCATACTTATATAATCCTTTACTTATATTAAAAAGCGGAGTATATTAGCGAGAGAAGAAATGGCACAGGAAGAGCTAGCTTGATGTACGCATTCTAATCCGATACAGGAGTGATTTGATGAAACAACCGATCGACTCTCTTTCCGAAACTTTAAAATTGTTGTCTGACAAAACTCGCCTTACTATTCTAGCCATGCTTAAAGAAAAAGAATTATGCGTCTGTGATATCGTCGCTATTTTAGAAACGACACAGCCTAATGTAAGCCAGCATTTAAAGAAATTAAAAGTGGGCGGTTTGGTCAATGAAACTAGGCGCGCACAATGGATTTACTATTCTTTGAATATCGAAGACAAGCCTTATCTTCGTGCAATCGTGGATGAACTTCCATCGATGAAAGAAGAGCTTGGGAAGTTGTGTCCTGATTGTTGCAATTAATGAGCAGCTTTCATTACAGCAGCTCTGAAGAAAGCTTTTAGGAGGAGATATGTTAGTACTTGCATCTGTTATTTTTGTAGTGACACTCATCTTCGTCATATGGCAGCCAAAAGGTTTGAATATCGGCTATTCGACTGTTGGCGGGGCTGTTATTGCCTTGCTGTGCGGCGTCGTTAATTTGCAGGACGTGTGGGATGTAACCGGCATGGTCTGGAACGCCACACTCGCTTTTGTCGCCGTTATTTTGATCTCCTTGATCTTGGATGAGATTGGTTTTTTCGAATGGTCAGCGCTCCATATGGCGCGTTTTGCCAAAGGAAACGGTTATCTCATGTTTACCCTCGTCGTGTTGCTGGGTGCTGCCGTCGCTGCTTTTTTCGCAAATGATGGCGCTGCACTCATTCTTACGCCGATTGTACTCGCAATGGTACGAGCTTTAAAATTTGATGACCGCATGATCCTTCCCTTTATTATGGCGAGCGGATTTATTTCCGATACGGCGTCGTTGCCGCTTGTAGTCAGCAATCTGGTTAATATCGTTTCTTCCGACTTTTTTGGGATTGGATTTGCCGAGTATGCAAGCAGGATGATTATTCCGAACTTCTTTGCGGTTGGCGCCAGTTTGCTCGTTTTATTTCTTCTATTCAGAAAGAGGATCCCAAAAAGCTATGATCTGAGCCAGCTTAAACAGCCTCGAGAAGCCATTAAAGATATGCGCTTGTTTAAGCTGTCTTGGATGGTCTTAGCCGTCTTGCTCATTGCTTATCTAGTTAGCGAGTTTATCCATGTTCCTGTATCGATTATCGCTGGACTGGCAGCTATCGTCTTTATTATTGCGGCGCGCAAAAGCTCTGTTATCCATACTGGCGCTGTCATTAAAGGCGCTCCATGGTCGGTTGTCGTTTTTTCCATCGGCATGTATGTCGTCGTTTACGGACTGCGAAATGTCGGACTTACGGATCAGCTTGGCGAAGTGTTTCAATGGACAGCGGATCAAGGCTTATTTATGGCCACCATCGGTACAGGCTTCATCGCGGCCATCCTCTCGTCCCTCATGAACAATATGCCTACGGTTATGATTGATGCTTTAGCTATCCAAGGAACGACCACAACCGGTGTTTTGCGAGAGGCGCTCATTTATGCAAATGTTATCGGTTCTGATCTAGGCCCTAAAATTACGCCAATCGGGTCGTTGGCTACTTTGTTATGGCTGCATGTTCTGTCCAAAAAAGGCGTGAACATTACATGGGGCTATTACTTTAAAATTGGAATCGTGCTCACGCTTCCCGTGCTTTTCATTACATTGGTTGGCCTTTACTTATGGCTTAGCATCATACACTAAACGAAATCATAAGGAGATATACAATATGGAAAAGAAGCTGGTCTATTTTTTGTGCACAGGCAATTCATGCAGAAGTCAAATGGCGGATGGTTTTCTTAATGCCCTCGGAAGCGAACAATACGAGGTGAAAAGCGCTGGTCTCGAAGCACACGGCTTGAACCCGAGAGCTGTACAAGTAATGAAGGAAGCAGGCGTAGATATTAGCCAAAACGCTTCTAACGTTATAGACCCTGTGTTGTTGAATCGCGCTCATTATGTCATTACGTTATGCGGACACGCCGACGAGCACTGCCCTGTAGTTTCCAATCCGAATGTAGTAAAGTGGCATTGGGGCTTTGATGATCCCGCTAAAGCAACGGGCACGGAAGACGAAATTATGGAACAGTTCCGAGCCGTTAGAGATGCCATTAAGTCGCGCATCGAAAAATTCGTGACAGAAGGACAATAATCTTCTTTTGTTGGACAGGCTGCCGATCGTTCGGCAGCCTATTGTTGTAAAGGTTACGTTACTCGAAATCTTCCTCCGTCAAATCCATATTGACGCCCGCAGCGGTGCGGCTGCCGGAAGCCGCAGCAAATATTAATTGGGATGGCATTTCGTTTGCAGCGTCCCCCGCGGAGTATATGCCAGGTATCGAGGATCTTCCCCATTCATCCGTCTTAATGCCGCCAGACTCCGTCCTCTCGCAGCCCAAATTTTCTCCAAGCGCTGCGCTTGGCACTAATTTTGGAGACACGAAGCCGCCGTACCTTGGAATCTCCGTACCATCCGCAAACCGAACAAGCTCTAGCCGCCCATTTTGCCCGATGAACGCCGACACAGGCTGCTCCATCACGACGACACCTTTTGATTCCAGCTGCTTTCGCTGTAATTCGGACAGGGATGCTTTACCGTTCGTGCAGACGACCAAATCCTTGCTCCAATTGAAAATCATTTTGGCCAAGTGAAAGAGGGACGGATGATCGGAAACGACGACGAGCGGCCGGTCCCTTAGCTCCCAGCCATCACAATACGGGCAGTTAAACAAGCTTTTCCCATACAGCGGATAAAACCCTTCGATCTCAGGAAAAATCTCCTTCACGCCGGTTGCCAAGATTATTTTTCTCGCTAGGATTCGATCGCCCGAGGATACATTTACTTCAAATCCCGATTCTTTTTTTTCAACCGAAACTACCTCGATCTGCAGATGCTCGACAGACGGATAACGCAGCACCTCCTCATAAGCAATGCGGCGGAACTCAGACGGCGTTACGCCATCTCTCGTAATAAAGCCGTGAGACGCATGCGTAACGGCATTTCTTGGTTTATTGCTATCGATCAACACAACGCTTCTCTTTGCTCTGCCAAGCACAAGGGCTGCATTTAGCCCGGCGGGACCTCCGCCAATAATAGCGCAATCGTAAATCATGAACTCATCTCCTGTTATGTGGATATTAAAGACTCTTTTTGTCTATAATATAGCGAAAAAAACGCATATTATATACGCCAAACACAATCCGGCTTAACCCGAAAGCATGAACGAGCATTCGCGGCATGTGCGGTGCATCATTCATTGCTTTTGAAAAACTCATGTTAGCAGCGCCAGTATTAGAGACTTACTATATCTATAATATCCTTGATTTTTAGGATGTGTCAAGCAATGCTTTTTTTAAACGCTACGTTTAGGCAATCCATATCACCTTCCCCAAACGCTAAATTCTTCACTGCACTTTGTTTTAGTAATTTGCAGATACGTATGTCTCGTAATGATAGACCCGATCTCGGATGAACCATTTCCTTTGCCATAAACACAAAGCGTATCTATGGGCGTTCGCCGCCCGTCTTGGCTGACATAATAATATTGGTCGGTCACCAGTCCATACTCCATATCGGGTTTGGACGTATCAAATGTTCCGTCAGCGTTTATCGGTATGACATCAAATTTTCCTTCCTTAACAAGCATTGGTGCTCCTTTAACGTTGTAATTCACCTGAATATTTCCCTCAAAGCCCTCCGGGATTAAATAAATATCATCCGTCGAAGAGGTTCTCGTAAGCCAGAAGCCAGCAATAACCGCTATCAAAGCTAAAACCCCAATTAGTCCCACGAATAAGTCAACGGCACCATACTTACGATGTTTGATCATCCATTCTTCTGCTCCCCTCTTATGTATCTATTAAAAACTATACCCTTCATCTCAAATAAAGATTAGTTCTATCATTTGTAGTACCCCATAAACAAAGAACAGCCTGCCATGGCAAGCTGCTCCTACCATTCCTTTTCGATTTATTCAGATGAAGATCGAGCCGCCATTTACAAAAATCATTTTCCCCGATATGCAGGATGCATCGTCTGATGCCAGCAGCACGTAGGCTGGAGCCAGCACGCAACGCCATCGATTAGTAAGCTCAAAAAATTTATTTTGCTTGTTTGTGGCTTTTTGTTGAGCTGCGGTGTCTAATTGAATGTAAGGTCAAGAGGAGGTACTTACCATGTCTGGAGCTCAAGACAACTACTCTGTTTATCCGGATGAACAGGGTAACATCAAAAATTTTCAAATCGCCTACGAGCAATATCGCCATCGAATTTGCAAATATTTCGCATTGAAAATAAATCCGATCGTTGCAGATGACTTAACACAACAGGTTTTTTTAAAGGCAATCGAAAACATCCATACCTTCAAAGAAAACGCGAGTTTATTCACTTGGATTTTCAAGATTGCTCAGAACACGGTGAAAAATGAATTTCGAAGCTTATCACGAAAAAAAGAAATACCCTATGATTTTGTAAAATATGAATCACAGTCTATCTCTCTTGATTTTGCAAAAAATGTTGAGATTCGTATTGATATTGGTGCTGCGTTAAAAAAACTAACTGAGCTGGACCAACAAATTATTACTTTGCGTTTTTTTGTTGATTGTACCTTATTGGAAATTTCCAAAATCGTTGGGATGCGCGAGAGTGCGGTCAAAAACAGACTGTACCGGTCTTTAGAGAAATTAAGAAGAGAATTAAAAGAATGGGGTGACATTACTATAATGTCTATTCAAGATATGATATCAATCGTAAATAAAAGTGAAACAAATGACATGGCTGATCGTCTGAAGAAGGTTCATCAAGACTTATTTCATGAGCTTAAGGATAAGGTCGAAACCATTTCGTTGAAGTATAAGCACCAGCCGTCAAGAAAAATCATCATTGAAATTTATCCGGACCTACCTACCTTCCATCAAGCCGTGGGAGAAGAAAATGCGCCTAATTGGTTCATGGGCACCTTTGAGGAAAACGATTTGAAAATTGTTTCTCCTTTGAATCCCGGACCGGAGCATACGTATCAATCCATTCTAAAATCCACCGTGCACTTGTTTACAATGTGGTTAATCACTGACATTAATCCGCTTGCTCCAAAATGGGTTCGTCAAGGCATTGGAGGATATGAGTCAAAAGGAATGAGCGAAGAATTCATCAGGAGCAGTACTTTGGATATCATTGATACGCTTGTTATCCCGTCTTTTCAGGAGTTAAATAATGATACTTGGGATTTTGAAACGATGAAAGGATTTCAATTTTCATATTTAATCGTGGAATTCGTTATCGATAAATATGGTTTAGACGCATTAAACAAGGTGATTAGAAATCCGAATGATTTTAATGGAATCTTTCAACGATCTGAGCCCGAGTTGTATGATCAATGGGTGGAGTATGTAAAGAACAAACGTCAACAACCTTAACTCTACTCAATCCCCCCATAAATGAGCTGCCAAGGCGCTTCCGAATGAAAATAGAGCTAGAAACTAGCTCTATTTCATTCAAATAAGCGGAAATTCCAAAATCAAGTCTAAAAGTTAGCCTTACTCTGCGCATTTCCCCCGCCAAAGGTATAACCGCACTTCCATCTACCCCAGACATGTTCGTAGTTAAAGCGCTTGATTAGTCTCCAGCAATCTCAATACAATTACCGTAGCTTCCGCTCTTGTTGCTTGATCACCCGGTACAAACCTATTGCCTCCACGGCCTTGCATGATGCCTTTTTGAGCAACAATCTCTACCCATTCCTTGGCCCAGCTCGGAATGCTGCTGTTGTCCGCGAAAGTGATTTGCGTGCCATCACTCTCTTGTATTTTCAAGCTTCGAGCGACTATTGCTGCCATTTCCGCTCTCGTAATCGTTTGATCACCCCGGAATGAGTGATCCTCATAACCTTGAATGAGTCCCGCTTTTACCGCTTTCGCCACTTCTGGCTTTGCCCATTCAGGGATTTTCTTCGCGTCGGTAAACGTTAGGCTGCTTTGTTCCTGTAACTGCAAAGCACGGGACAGGATTACAGCAAACTGTGTCCGAGTGATCGAGCCGTTTGGAAGGAAGCTGCCATCTGGGTACCCGGCTATCATCCCTTTGCTTGCCGCCTCCATAATGCTATCTTCCGCCCAGTGACCTTTGATATCCGTAAACGAGATTGCCGCCGCCGCAGCGATTAACACTTTTTTGTCCAATGTGTAGGTCAGGGATTGCAGGTGGCTATCTACAACCTTCATGGCATCCCATTTTATAGCAGCGGCTTCATTTGTCTTAGCTTTGAATTTCAAAGTTCCAATAAAAACATCTCCTTCTTCCCCCGCAATGTTGCCGATTTTCGTATGAGCAATAGTAATTTCTTGGTCCTTCTTAATTGGAGAGACCGAGAAGCCTTTCATTTGCGATTTGGATTCGAGTAGTTCCAGCTTCTTGGGGTCATAGGTGAACTTAGCCTCGTATGCGTACATATCCTTGATATGCTTGCCGTCCATCCTGATGGTAACGGTTTCGCCTGCTTTTAGTTTCTGCTTGTCAGCGGTCAATTGAAACGCTGGAGAGTCCGCCGCAAAGGCAGCGAAAGGCAATAGACTTGGGGAACAAATTATACTCATTAATAGAATAAAGATCATTTTTCGTTTCATGTGAGCACTCCCTTTCGAATGATTGCGACTACTCTAAAATTTTTCGAGCCACCCCGACCAAATCTTCCAGATCAACCTGCCCATCTCCGTTAATGTCTGCGGCCTTAGCTTCATTCCAATTCGGGCTGTTCTTATCTTCTCCGTAGTGCTTCGAGATGATTGCCAAATCACCGATACTTACCTTGCCATCCCCGTTCAAATCTCCGACAAGCGTACTGCCGCCTGAGATATTTAACACGATCGACATCGTTTCGGCAGCGGTTTCGACACCTGCTTCATCAGCCAACACAGCCTCTGCAATGCTGATTTCGCTGCTGCCGGAGCTTTCCGGTTTCACTTTAAAAGCTAACTGAAGCAAAGTAGCATCATCTGCAATCGCATGTTGAGCCCCTAGACTCGCGAGCAACAGCCTGATTTCCCCTGGACTGTTCATTTCCTTCTCAATAAGTCCTAACCCTTCACGTAGATTTTGTTCACCTATAAACTCTAGCTTCGCTGCGTCATAGTTGATCGTAATATCTTCCGCAACAACAGCTTTCGTCAACTGGCTTAAGCTTAAATCTAAGATAACGGTTTGGCCAGGTATGACATTCGTATCTTGGGCAGCCAATTTCACCACATTGGCAACCATTTCTTTGCGCAAGGAAATCGTGTGCGTCGCGCCAAGTGCCCCGGACGTATTCACTTCCAGCTTTATAGCAGGTGATACTTGCAGGATATCTACCGTGCTGTCCTTGCTGACCAAAGCATAGCCCTCCCTTGCAATTTCAACCGTTACCTTGCTTTGAGACTGGGTTGGATCGGAGACCGAGATGGTGAGCTCGCCATTTTTCTCCTTGACCATCACGGAAGCCGGCTGATTCGACGTAATGAAGGAAGCAGTGCTTGCTTTCCAGAAATTCGCTGCCGTAATGCCTAGCGTTTTTTCATGAACGGCCTGAACGTCCGGCGTATTGCTAATAATCTCGATTTGCGGATTACCGCTATAATGGGCAGAAGCCGCTTCGTCCTTCCCTGGCAGCAGCACATAAGAATAATCTGCATGGCTTGGTTTTACGCCATGCTCTACCGCTAGGCTCAAGTAATTTCTAGTGATGAGATCCGTCGTGCCATCTAATTTGTTAATATCGGCATAGCTGCCGGTTCTCGCCTCGCGCAGCCCTTTCAGGTTAACGCCCCCCGGAAAATAATAACCAATATCCGATCCGGGTACATTGCCTGCGAGATGCGCCCAATGTACCCCCGTTAAAGTCTCTGACAAGCCTAGTTCACTCGACTTCAACACACCATCAACAGTCAGCTTGTTACCGCCAAGCTCATTGAGCTTGCGATTCTCTACAATCGTTTCAACTGGACGGTTGTCCGTGCTAGTGATGCCTGCCCCTAACGCCACTATTTCATCATCGAATGTAAACCAGGATTTCAGGCCGCTTAGCGAACTGCCAGTCACCTTCGATAAGGAGAAATCCATCCCTGCAGCGCCATATAGCCCCTCCAAAGAAGAACCTCCGACCCATTTTTTCGTATTCGGATAGTTCGCCCATTCTCCCGGCGTTTTCCCCTCACCCGAACGGTCTGTCGTCGTTCCCGCTAATCGGAAGGAATCTACCGTCGCCCAAAATGCGTCACGGTACTGTGTTTGATCCTGATTGTACAGCGTAGTCATGCCTATGCCGGTATACCAGCCTTTCTTGTTTTCTGTGTTCCCGTATTCAAAGGCTGAGATTCTGTCCGAGAACATACTGATTCCTAAACCAAAGCCTGGGCGTAGATGCACGACTCGATCCATTCCGGCAAACACCTGATGTTTAAGCAATTCCCCTCTCGGCGAAATCGAATTGTCATTCATCAAGGACTTTACGAGCTGCATCTCATATAGCGACACGTCCTCCACATAACTCGCTTGTTTATCCTTCTGAATCCATTCCTTCACCATGCGCTTGAACGCCAGTGCCTTGTTCCCCGGAGCGGTATCCGCCAATCGCAGGATGGACAAAATCATCGATTTGGCGCTTCCGTCGGCAGCTCGCGAGATGCCGCGTCCGTTAACCATATCCATCGACAAGCCGTTATAAATGATCGGTTGAAAAGCATTTATAACCCAATCGTACACGTTGCTGACGTTCGGATCGGTAATCGGCCATGGCGAATCTTTAAGTATGTACGCCATATCCGCAGTACGCGCCAACCATTGCGCACCATAACCCCCCGTGTAAGCAACGTAGAAATGCTGAACGACAGATCCATCCCGATATACGCCGTCTCCCTTATCCGTATACTTGTACTCATTGCCGATCGGGGCGAGGCCTTGTGCAATCTTTGCCGCGGACTTACCGATGACGCCGCGAAGCGACACATTAAACGCTTTATCCATCAGGTTAGCGCCGACTTCCTTAACCCCGCTTACATCGCGTCTGGTCGGGTCCGGCAAAAACCGATCGAACGCTTTCAAGTAGTTTTGAAGCTGCTCCGGAGACAAATCCGCATACATGAGCACCATCAAGTCGTTCAACGTACGGGGCGTTGAAATCTCCCAAACGTACCAGTTGCCGTATTCATTTAACCGTTCATTATAACGATTGACATATAGCCAATCCATGCCCTTGATAATAGCTGCTTTCAGCGTTTCATTCTGGTAAAAAGCAGAGCCCTGAATCGAATAACTCAGCGCCATCGCTTTTAAACGCTCATAGGATTGGCCGAATTGATAAGGATCCGTCTTGCTCGCAAGGTCGGTCCAAAGGGTGGTTCTCCCTTCGTTTTTGTCCATCGTGTCCCAGTAGCCGGTATGCTCATTATTGCTGACGCTATGAGTCAACTGATCCAAATATGCGGTTGCATCGGCATCCATGCCATCGTTATTTGGTAACCCTGTTAGTCTTACAAACCATTTCTGGCGCATTGTGTCATACGCCCCGAGCATATCCTCTGACTCCACGCTTACCGTACTTTCACTGTAAAATAAACCGTCTTCCGTCATCGCCCGAATGACTGCTGTCCCTGCTGCTTTCGCAATTACTGATCCACCATCGACCGACGCAACCTCTTCATTTGATGAGCTCCACAGGATTGGCTTGCTTGAGGCTCCGCTCGGAATCGTATTAGCGGTCAGAACGGCTGATTTCCTCACCTCCAACGTTATGGACGAAGGTTCAATTTTAATGGCTGTCATACCGTCCCACTCCTCAAGCCGAAGATCATCAAACCAAGCCGTACCGGTTCCGGTTTCGAGAAACGGTTCAATTTTAAGCTTGCTCGCCGTTGCCGGAACGGTCATGACCGCTTCGTGCTTTGTCCAATCCTCCGTACCTTTTAATACAACCGTTTTGGGACCGTCACTTACCTTGCTTCCTGTGCTGGTCAAATACTGGGTGCGAACGAATACGCCATTCTCTGAAACTACGTTTGCTGTTTTCATCCACACGCTCAGCTTATACGATTTCCCTGGCGTTACCTGCACCGTAGCTCCGATCGATCCCCTGCTGCTTGTCGGAGCGTCAATTCTGACCGATTTAGAACCTTCGCGGTATACGGAGCTATCTACAGAAGCGATAGGGTTACCGCTCGGATACCACTCCGTCCACCCGACAGGCTCGATATTATCCGTCCATTTATTTCTTGCTGTTGTTCTCGTCTCCTCAAAGCTGCCATTAGGTATTACATTTTGGGGCGGATCTGCAGCCACGGCAATGGATGCCCCAGGTGCAATGAGACCGATTAACAATGACATGCTAAGAAAAAAAAGACGTATTTTCCGCATATTGTTCTCCCTTCGTATTCCCTTCAAGTAAAATGAGGAGGAGAATGGTTCTCCTCCTCATTTGGGCTTTCGCTAACCGATCATAAGCTTGGCAACTGCAGCCAAATCGACAATATCAATTTTGCCATCATGATTGAGATCGAAGCGCTTCACATCTTGCCAATCTGAACTTGTCGTATCTTTGCCGTAATGTACGGCAATCAAGGCCAAATCGCCTACGCTTACTTTCTCGTCACCATTGAAATCGCCAGGAATGCCAGGCTCTTCTGCAATCACCTTAATGCCAAGAGAAGCTAACTCAGCTGTTGTCTCAGCTCCTTGCTCATCGCCCAGAGTAGCAGAAGCAATGGAGATCGTTCCTGTTGCTGTCTCCGCAACCTCCTTAGCCTTAAAGGTAAGCAGCGCTATTTCAGCGTCCTGCGTCAGTGCTTGCCCTGCTCCAAGGCTGGCGATAATGAATTGGAGTTTTCCGCTTGCTCCTACTTCCGAGTCCACTATGGTTACGCCATCGATTAACGAAGCCGCCTCCACGAATTCGAAGAGGTTCGCATCGTAATTCAATGCGATGTGCTGCGCATAAACCTTTTGTTCGACTCCGCTTAATCCGTATTTTATCGCGAATGATTTTCCGCTCTGGATAGATTCCGGTCCGGTTAATGTAGTCGCTAAACGCTCCGGCTTATCTACGGATACTTTGAGCCTTTCCGTTTTGTAAGTCGTTTTGACATCCGATGATGCATATTTGATGTTATCGAATCCGAATGTCCGTCCGCTCGCGTTATCCCAAACAAACGCAAGTGAAATCCGGTCAAAGCTTTTTATGGCCGTGGTCGTCTTAACAAGCTGATTGTCGATATACATCTTTAAATCTGTGCCCGACGTATAATCCCATTTAAGTTCATGCCAGCCAACCGTGCGCGGAATGGAGGTTTTCTCCCAAGCGGTAGCGGAACTGCTAGCTCTTATCGAATAATTGTCCAAATTGCCTACAGTGCCGCCGTCAAAAAATATGCCCATTGCAGCAAAAAGATTTTCTCGTTTATTGCCGACATGGGATACGACTCTCGTACGTCCGTCTTTCGAACCGTCATCATATAACATCATCGTTACGATGCCTTGCTGATTGGGTCCAAATACTTTTTCAACAGCTGGCGGATTGTCATATAGGACGCCGTATTTGCCATGATAGGCCACTTTATCCGATAGCTTGCCGCCTGACCCGCTCGTTGGCGGATTTTGCTCCGTCACAAAATCTCCCCAACCATTTTCAAAGCTTTCCGAATAGATAAGATTTTTGTATTCTTGTATGTCAGCAGTTACGCCAATTTCATTTACTCCCGCTAAATCGCCTGTGAAGGTAAGTTTGCCGGTAAGCGGATCAACGGCAGCATGGGGGTTGTCGGTTTCATAAGAAACTTTATAATACGGCGGATTGTTTACTGTACCGCCGCCCTGCATTTCACCGTCAATTCTGAGCTGTACAGTCTTCTTATCCTCGGACAAATATGCGTCATCAGAAGCGACGATATATTTATTTACCGGTGTGCTCGGATGAACGGTGACCTGGCTAGTCGCTTTCACGCTGGCATTCACAACGCTTTGTGCCGTTATCGCCGCAGTGCCAACAGAAATAGCCGAAATCTTGCCGCTTGCATCCACCGAAGCGACGGATGGGTTGCTGCTGGACCATTTCACTCCCTTTAACCAAGCATCGGCAGGCAGCACGGTTGCGGTAAGAGCAGCACCCGACTGTCCTAAATAGAGCTCCGTTGCCGTTTGATTAAGCTTTATTTCCGTCGGCAAAACCTCTGGCTTAACGATTACAGGCGGATCATTCGAAAATTCATGAGCGCCAATATCTGCAGCGCCGCTAATATTATTGTTAAAGAAGTCCTTTGATGCTGCTGCCCATACAGATGGCGTCAAGCTGGAAACATCCGCCCCCGCATTAATTAGCGGCGAATCGCTGAGCAATTTATAACCATCCAATGCGGCAGCGTTGAATGCATCCAAACCGGAGATTATATTTTTCGGCTCTTCCCCCGGTCTCGCGAACCTAGGACTTTCAAAAATACTGTTTTCCAACACAACGCCTGAGAAGCTTTGTCCTTTAATATCGCTCCCCGGATAAAATGCGTTGTTTTTAATCTCACCGCCGGCGAACGTGTTCGAACCCATATTCATCGTGCCTTTTGCCATAAAGATATTGTTATAGAGCTTGGCATATCGATTCGTATGGCTGAAGATTTTAGTGTTGATGTTCGAATCGGCAAAGAACGTATTATTATGGATCAACGGTGCATCATTTGCGGTTGTCGGCAAATAATGAAGCAAATACGCTCCATTGCCGTCATTCACGCTAATATTGTAACGGACTAGCGAATTTCTTGAGCCGCCCATGAATAAGATAAAGCCTCCTCTATTATCATGGCTGTAATTATATTGATAGAGCGTACCTTCACTAAACATATCAACGTCGAATGCTTGGCCGTCATTATAGCCAAACTTGCCGCCATAAACCTCGTTATATTGAATGACCGTATCTTTTACGGCGATAACCCACAAGCCCGCATAATTGACATTGCCGACGTTTTTGAAGGAATGATCAACAACGGTGTTATATTCGATTCTGCCATTGGTCCCGATATTGCTCATGACGATGCCGTCGCCTTGCACCTTCTCGATATAGTTATTTATGAATTGCACATTCGTCAGCACTTTCGGGAAGTTAGCCGTTACGTCCCCTTCCTTATACAATCCTGCATTTCTTATGCCTTCAATATCAACATTAATGACCTTGTTGTTTTCCACGAGTGCATCGCTGATATTGCCTAGCAGAAGAATTCCGCCGCTGCCCATTTTATGTCCTTTGGGATTGCCGTTAACGTCGTGGACGTAGTTGTTTTTTATGACAATGCCTTTGTGGGCGTTAGCCAGCCACTGTGCCTGATTTGTTGCAGAGGTTTTAATCGCGATACCTGCTCTTTGCGAAATGATCGTTTCACTATAATTCGTTACCTCAAAGTTATTGATTTCTAGGTAACTGCCGTCTGTAATATCGATTACCGCAGACTGCGTTTTGTCCGATACCCCGCTGTAATACGTATATAGTGAGAAAGGTTCAGTCGTTGTCGTACCGTTTCCATTAAGGATTGGCCTGCTATTCGGATCTGTACTGCCGTATTTATCGAAGATAATCGGCGCTTCTGCAGTTCCGGCTATGTTCTTTAGCTTTAAGCTGCCCGCCCATACATCACCTGCTTTAAACAGGAATTTATCGCCCGGCTGCATAGCTGCGGTACTAATCTTCTCTAGCGACTTCCAAGGCTTCGCTTGCGATAAACCGTTATTATTGTCATTGCCTTCAGAAGAACTGATGTAATAGGTTGTGCCGGAAGCAGCGTGCGCTTCCTTTGGAGATATCGTGGGAACAAGTAAGGCGATCATAAGCGCAATCATAATAAAAGTGCGGTTCGTCTTATAAATCCGTCTTTTTCTCATTTTACAACTCCTCTTTACCGTCATTTTTCCATACGATCCCTGACTAACAATAAAAACGATCCATCCTGAAACGTGCTCCCTTTCGTCCCCCTTATTTTTATTTCTTATTGTTTCACCTCAAGAGAATGAAGTGTAAATAAGCTTATCCATTCCATTTTCGTTCATTACTTCGAAGCGTTGACCGGAAAGCGCTTTCAAACAATGCGATACGTTATGTATCCATTGTAATTTGAGTTCATCTATTCAATAATTGACAAACTTTACTTATACGAGACTATTTTTACTCCTTTTAATCTTTTGTGTTGAAGCGGGGATTATCTCCAACCAATCATGTGTTTATTCGAAAAAAAGGGTGCTCCTACGCCAGAATGACGTAATAAGCAACCCCTTTTTCCCTAGCTTTATTTGCCTATAATCTGCGAAGCAACAGCAGATAGATCGAGAATATCAATTTTGCCATCACGGTTTATATCGGCAATCTTCACTTGCTGCCAGTCTGGGCTTGCTATCGTCTTCCCATATTGAGCCGCAACGATCGCTAAGTCACCAACGCTTACTTTGCCATCATGATTGACGTCAGGCGAACCTTCCGCTTGGTCTGGCATAATAGTAACGGCAAGCGTGGAAGGCTTCGCTTTCGCTTCGTTGCCTTGCGCATCTCCTAGCAAGGCATCCGTAATCGCGATCGTTACCGTGATCGCCTCTTCAACCGGCTTTGCCTTGAACGTTAACTCGATGAGCGGCGTACTGCCTATTATCGCTTTTCCATCCCCTAAGCTTGCTGAGATGAGCCGAATCGTGCCTGGTGTATTTTCTGATTTGGATACGAGATTCACATCACCATTCAACGATTTGGCATCGACAAATTCCAATGCGGAAGCATCATATTGCAAGGTGAAATCCTCTGCGTAAGTGCTGGTTGTCACGCGGTTTAATTCCAAATTCACAGTAAAAGCTTGGCCTGAAGCGACCGCATCTTCGTTTAGAACCAACTTCGTGGCATTGTCAGGGAGCTCGACATTGATATGGGTGTCTAGTTCCGTCTTCGCTATTTTGATTTGGGCAATTTCTTGCTGCACCGCTTCTTTTGTTACGATTTTGGATGCAAATGTTTGCTCTGCTTCAGCTATTTTTTTCTTATACGTGTTCATCGCTGACGCTGGATATTGTCCTGGAGCTGAGCCTACAAGCTCGGTATTGTCCGCTAATTGCCTTGCAGCTTGGATCTCACTGTATAACGTGTCAATTTCGGTGATCGCCATACGCTGCGTGAGATCATCGTACAGCATTTGCACTTGCTCCGGATAAATAGCACTACTATACAACCGAGCTACACTAACGTCCCCATCCAGCACATAGTTCCCTCTATTGCTTGCCTCGGGATCCGCGCCGATCGCGAATTGAATGTCAGGCTGGCTCAAAGTGCCTGTGACCGCTATTGAACCTACATTCACGCCATTCAAATACATAACGATTTGCCCGCCATCATAGGCAGCAACTAAATGATAGATTTTCCCAGCCTGCAATTGAGCTCCTACACGCTTGTAGCCGCCATTGATATGCGCCCATAATTCCATTTTACCTGTGGATGTTGATTCGAAGCCCAGCCCTCCGCTTTGGGTGTTGCCGAACACATCTTGCGTACGGATCGTATTCAACTTGAACATGGATTCAATCGTAAATGCTTTCGTCACCGCTTTGATCGAGCTGCTTTTGGGAATGGCGAAATATTCATTCGTCGTTCCGTTCATGCGCCCAACGAATTGCCTAAACTCGGGGCTGTAAACGATTTTGGCGCTGCTGCCGGTCGATGTCGCATGATTCCTTGCAGGCGAGCGATCATTCGCCGTACCGTCTAAGAAATCGATATCAATGACATCAGCAACGGGCCTCTCGGTTGCAGGAGGTCTTACCTTCGTCGTCGCCTCCGCCGTTAACGGAACGTCACTCCGATTGCTGAATGCATCGATAGCTGTAACTTCGACTCTATACTTTGTCGCTGGCTGCAAGCCGCTTATTTCGAATGACAACTGCGATGGAGCAGGATCATCATACATTTGCGCGAATGCAAGAAAAGATTGAGCCGCCGCGCCTGTCGTTGCGTTGACGGCCTTCACCTCATAGGATCTGACGAACAAATTATCGGTGGCCTGTTCGAACGTTACGCTCATTTTGTTCGTACCTATGCTGGTTGGGTCAATGGCAGCTTTTGCAGCAGCCGGGAATGAAGGTTTAACTTTATCTCGGTCGCTTGTATACGTGAATTCGCTTTTAACCGCAGGATATTTAATCACCCAATCGTCGCCTGTCCAAGCATTCGTATGGAAATCTCTGCGCTTAATATGTACCTCATGATCAAGCACTTCGACGACAAGCCCTTGCGTGATTTCATCCGTTGGATGGATGCCTTGGATCTTGCCGGGCTCGAGCTCAGGATACCGCACCGCAGATGTGCCTACGGATGTGAAATCCTTCTGCATAACAGAACCGGGATCATCCAGCACATAATGAGAGTGCCCGGAGAACGTAATCACCTGAGGATACTTCGCTAACGTGTTATACAGCTTTGTCGCATTTTGCTTATGTCCCCACAAGTCGCTGCCGTAAACCGTGTTTGTTATAGGCTGATGCAAAAAAACAAAGATTGGTTTATTCGCGTCCTGCTCTTCCGCAAGCTTCACATCAAGCCAGTCTAACTGCGTATCGGACAGCGTTCCGTCACGTGTGCCATCCTCGCTGCCAAGTATTATAAAATGGTAGCCATTGATCCACTGGTCATAATAAATGCTGCTCATGCCTGTTTTTTCTTTAAATCGCTGCTGCGTGCCGCTAATATAATCATGGTTGCCAATCGTGAACAGCGGAACCGCATTCGGCTCTTTTCGTGCATGATAATTGCTCATCAAAGTATCGTACTGCGCTGCCGTGCCGGTATCGGTAATATCGCCTACTGCAGCAAATGCATCATAGCCCGGCGCAATTTGTTTCAATTGATTGAGGACCATTTGCCATTTGGGGACATCCTTTGACGTTTTGCCAATATGAATGTCGCTAACAACTGGGAATACGAGATTTTTCCCATCTGGCCGTGCTGTTATTGTGTGCAAATCCGAAGAAGCGGCATTTCCTTGGCCCACACTGATCATGGAGCCAAGCAGCTGTAATGTTAAAGCTGCGATCAGTATTTTTGACATGGCCTGCGAAATCCTCAAACGTTTGAACCTAACTTCCATCATTGAAATTCCTCCTCATTTCATTGTACGGGCAGTTGAGAATCGAATCGCCAAGCTGTTGTTGAATGATACGTTTTGTATCCATCCATTCTATACTGGAAATGATGGCTTCAATAATAGACAATCTTTACTAATACGAGACTATATTTACTACTTTTTATCCGCTGCATGTAATAAAGATGAAATCTATTTTTCATCTCGTTTTAAGGAAGTACGCCTATAATAAAAACAACCCCTTTTGTGTTATATATATAGTGAAGACCCACAGCACCGAATGCTGTGGGTCTCTTTTTGTCCAATTGGATCATTCATTTATGTTGTAGATTCGAGCCATTTTCCTTATATGTCCGGCTAGCTCCTCAATCAATTCAGCCGGCTCAATAACCATAACGTAGCTGCTATAGCTCAAAATACTGCGAACAGCCCGCTCCGTTGAGGAATAGTGTGCAATGACTGATAATGTCCCGTCCGAATGATCTGATACCTCATCATAGCCGAATTCATCTCTAACCCGTGTCTTCATTTCTGGCTGGAAGCGCAGGACTGCTCTCACCTTTTGAAAATCCGCTTTTTCCATGAATTGCTGTTCAACATCCTTCATGGTGTAGTTCCGGCGAATAAAGGTATCCGGCAAGCTGCTAAGATGAAGCATGCGGGAGAGCCTAAATACACGAATATCGGATCGTGTAAGGCAATAACCATATAAATACCAGACATACCCTTTGAGAAAAAGGCCCATCGGCTCAACCATCCGCTCCGTTTCCTGCCCTTTATTGTCCAAATAATGAAATCGAACCACCTTCAGCTCCTTAATCGCTTTGTGAAGTAGTTCTATTTTCCCTTTGTCGTTTGGTGCCGGTTTAAAATCAAGATCAACTTGAACGGAGCTTGCTCCGCTTGCCGGAGCAGGCATTAATGCGCCTATTCGCTCCAGCAGCTCGTTAATGTCTGAGCTGTCCGTAGCGGATTTGGCTCCTCGAAGCGCAGAGCAAATCGCCAAAAAATCGTCAAAGGACAAAACCTGTTTATCGATGCGATAACCCGACATAATTTCATACCCTCCATCCGAACCCGGAAATGATATGATCGGAATGCCTGCTTGGTTAATGGATTCCATATCTCGGTATATTGTGCGCAAGGAGACCTCGAAGCGTTCGGCCAGCTCAGTTGCGCTCACGCGGGTTTGGTTTAATAACGACATCGTTATAGCGAGCAATCTATCTAGTTTCACTCGAGGTTCCTCCCTGCCGGAAATATGGTTACTGGCTTAAGTTTCTAAAATAGTTCTACGCCTGCCTGCCTTTAACCTTCTTTGCTAATCTTATCTGAATCGGCTGAAGAAGCTTTGCAGCTCGGGAACTAGAAGATCAGGCGCATCTAATGCGGCAAAATGGGTGCCCCGCTCAAACTCCGACCACTGCACAATGTTCGTGTTGTCCCGAGTCGCAAAACGTTTCATCGATTTAAAATCATGCCCGAACACCGACACTCCCGTCGCCGTCGTGTTTGCTTCTTGCGAAGCTGCCTCCTGTGGATGGACATTCTCATAGTAAAGGCGGGCAGAGGATTCGGCTGTATTGGTCAGCCAATAAATCATTACATTTGTAAGCAGCGCATCACGGTCAATAAAATCGATATGATCACCGAAGCCGTTGAACAGCTCCGCTATCCAAGCAAGCTGACCAATCGGGGAATCAGAGAGCCCGTAGGACAGCGTCTGCGGACGCGTTTGCTGTATAGCGTTATAGCCTGCGCGCTCATGGAAGTTCGCCAAAAATTGCAAACGGCTTTGATCATCCTCCGATAGGTCAACCATCTCTTCCGGATTGCCGGATGGGAACGAGAACAGCTGCAGAACTTGAATCGCGAGCAGTCCTTTCGGCTTTTGAATGCCCATCTCACGGGATACTAGCGCGCCACAATCGCTTCCATGAGAGCCATATTTCTCGTATCCTAGACGGTTCATCAGCTCCGCCCATGCTCTCGCGATGCGAGAAATATTCCAGCCTGCATCAAGCTCCCCGCCCGAGAAGCCAAAGCCCGGCACCGAAGGTATAACAAGATGGAAAGCATTCGCCGGATCGCCGCCATAAGCACGAGGATTGGATAACGGACCGATTAGATTCCAAAACTCCACAATGGAGCTCGGCCAGCCATGCGTGAGAAGCAGCGGCAGCGCATTAGGCTCAGGCGAGCGTACATGCATAAAATGAATATTTGCGCCATCAATAGTCGTTGTGAACTGCGGAAATTCATTCAAGCGTTCTTCATGCTTGCGCCAGTCATATTCATTTTTCCAATACTCAGCTACCTCCTTTACATATGCTGACGATACCCCGTATTTCCAACCAGCATCCTGCAAACCATTCGCCCAGCGCGTATTCGTTAAACGATATTGCAGATCATCAAGCTGTGCCTGCGGTATATTAATTTGAAATGGGCGAATTTCCGTATCTAAAGCGTTAGCTGCTTGGTTTGTTTTAAACGTTGTCATTGTTATTGCCTCCTCGGATTTGGGTTTGTTTCGTTGTTCTGCTCTACACTTCTTATGATAAGGCATCCACCCTGACAGCATGATGTCAGGGTTGTAGAAGCAAATAAAAAAAAGCAGCCAAAGCAAAATTTCTGCTTGGCTGCCGGTCTTATTCCACCAGTGCTTCATCTCACAAAATTTTAAATCCCCCTTTTATACCATGATTCCTTCACACTTACACATTCAAAATCTTTTCGCCATTTTTGCATAATCTTCAATATCAATCTGGTTATCGCCACTTAGGTCAGCAGCCTTCGCTGCGTTCCAGTCTGGACTGTTACTGTTCTTGTCGTAGTGGCTGGCAACGATCGCTAAATCGCCAATCGAGAATTTACCGTCATGGTTCAGGTCCCATCTAAGCCGCTGCCCTCAGTGCGATAGCCTCTCTCGTGAAATTCCCGCCATTGTCGAATTGTCCCGACCCCTTATTAAACACAACATATACGATAATGGATGGCGCATTCTGCAGTTAGTTTTTAATGGGTGCGCTTCATCAGCATACTTGACCCCATAGCTATGTGTATTTACAAAAAAAGGAATTTTTTGTTATATTCCGTGAATAGGTGTGAGCTCAAGTAGAGCAAGCCCGTCAATATGCTGCCGTATTAATACCAAGCAGTCCCCGCCTATTCAACAGGAGGGGGCTAATTTGATGCTAGCTTCATAACTTTAGAGGCTGCTAACCGGTATCTCATTGAGATCACAGAATATTTTTTTCCCCATAGTTTCAGCTGTTCTGACCATTTCATCGGCACCCTTTGACGGTCCCCCAATTCTCAATACCGCGTCACAATGGGATAACAAGCGAACGGACGATGGGTGAAACATACGGTCGAAAATCTCATCTCCGATCCGTCGTGATCCTGCCGTTGCCATGAGCGGCAGCGCATACCATTCGCCAAGTACCGGCATATGCCCTATTTCATAAACGCGTAATGCCGCTTCATTCATCAGCCGCATATTAGCCTCGATTAGCTTTGAATCGTCTCCCGTATTGGAACGGTAAGGCCCCGCTACCAATATATGCAGAGACTTGCTCTTTGGCTGAATCAACCCGTTAAGCTGAGCGTATTGAAGCAGCATAATCGTTTTCCCATCTCGTATTTCACCGTTCTCCACCATGCTCAGCGCTTGCTCGAAGGGCAGTTCCAGCACTTCAATCTCTTCCTGTTCTTTTTCTGCGCCTCCGCCCTGTCCCGTCTGCATATGCGAGGCATATTCCGCAACAAAAAAATATAATATTTCCGTGACCGAGCCCGGAGACATATAAGCCTCCCCAACCTTCTGGACATTAGCCAACCGGAATCCGGTTTCCTCTTCCGCTTCTCGGAGTATGCAGTCCTCCGGCGAGTCCTTATCCAGCAGTCCGGCGCAAGCCTCGATAAGTATCCCGTTCTCATTTCCGTTTATATAAGTCGGCATTCGAAATTGCCGGGTCAGAATCACGGTTTGCTTTTCCAAGTTATACAGCAGAATCGCAGCGCCGTTGCCACGGTCATACGCTTCTCTTTCTTGCGTTTCCCAGCTGCCGTCGCGCTTTTGATACTTGAAAATCATCTTCTTCAAAACATACCAATTATTAGATAAAATTTCTTCTTTCACGATTTTAATATTCGGATTCATATGTATTTCTCCTTATCCTCAACCATTTTTTTTGCCTTAAAAAATCCCGAATCCTTCGTGATGTAGAGAGCTCCTTTTTCCGCTATCTTGGCACGCAAATAAGTTGTGAATTGGTCGAGCTTCCCGCCGACAAGAACCGTCCTCGCATTCATCGGCGTTGAAGTAATGTATTGGATGAGAGGCTGTTCATCGTCAATCAGCATGTGATCCTCAAAGCGGATCTGTTCGATCTCTGCAAACGAGTCCTGCAGCGCTTCTTTCCCGTTATCCAGATGGAAACGTTCCATTACAGGATCAAGCACCTGAATATTTGCGTCAAAGGCTTGCGTCAACTGCTCGATTTCCCGCAAATGGCTCTGCTCATCGTTGAGGCGTACAAGCAGCCACCAGGCTTTAGTATCCGATGCATTTCAGGGACAGCCCGGTTAATATCGAGTACATGATAGAGCATGTGATTGGCAATTACGATATCAAATTCATTGTCATGAAAAGGTACCGCCTGGGCGTCGGCAACTAGAAATTTGAATCGCCCGCTGTGCGCACCCAAACTTATCTTTGCCTCATCAAGCATTCCTGGCGACAGGTCCGTAAGCGTAATGTTCCAGGTTTCGGGGATGAGGTCTACGTTTCGCCGCCATAAGGCAGCATCACCGCAACCAAGCTCCAGCACCTTTAAATGGGGAGCCGAGCCCAGATGTTCAAAGAACCACCTGTGCCATCCGATCTTATTGAGGCTAAACTGATCGTACAGACTTATTCTCGCTTGCAGCCGAAATGCGTTTTGGTACTGCTCACTCCAGTCCTTTTCCTTATGAATCGATTGGATTATGCCCGCTAAACCTTCCCAATCCACTTCCTCACCTTGCTCATCAACCATACCCAGCGCTTCTTCAATGGTTTTAGATACGTACATCATATGAGCGATCTTATGCTGGATGATGTCTTTTTGCATCTTCAATGAGCTTCTTAAGTCTCGTTCTGGCGCAGTGTCGTTCAGCATAATTTGACTGATCTCGGCTAGGGATAACCCGATGTACTTAAGCATCTGGATCTTTTCCAGTCGTGCTACATCATCTTTGCTGTATAGTCGGATGGATGTATGGTTGTATTTTGCGGGCTTCAGCAGACCGATCTTATCATAATAACGGAGTGTTCTGAGCGTCATCCCCGTTCGCTGCGCAAGCTGGCCTGTCGTCAGATATTGAACTTCCCCTGGCTTCAAACACACATCCTCCTTTCGTGATTTCCATTATATAAGGTGACGTAACGTCACCTACAAGCTTTATTTAAAAGAAGGGCTGCCACATGGCAGCCCTTCGATATTACGCTAGATTAATCCTTTGGTCAGCAGAATTTCCAATGGCTCATTTTCAAGCAATAAACAGCCTGCATCCCTATAACCTAATTTTCTGTAAAAGTGCTGTGCCTCTTCGTTCGCCATAGTAGATGTCATCACCCATTTAAAACCATTTTGTCTCATCTCTTCTTCCCAAAAGAGCACAGCTTGCTTCCCTATCCCCTTGCTGCGATATGGTTCATTAATCCAAATCATATTCATAAAAGGGGTATTGTCCCAAAAATAACCATGCCTCATCCATCCGATATTCGTTTCATCATCATTTTGTAATAGATATATTTCATTACCCTGAATTTTCGGTAAAATTAAACGCTCTAAAAGATGGTGATCATGGATTCTAATGTATTCATAGTCTGATTCCGTTGCGGCAACTACTCTCAACACTACCCCCCCTTTATATTCACAGGTTTTGCAAATCTTTTTTAAGAGGCTGCTATGCTAGATTTACGAATATGGATCTCAACTATATTACCATAATTCGGAATCGCCCGTAACCTGAATTCACTCTGTAATGCCCGTGTTCACGATTTGCAAGGAGACACTTGTATCGAAAGGAATTTGCGGGTACTCTTTCTTCCAGTCGATCTGCTTCCATAGTTCGGGGTGAAACGACATAAGTCTGCGGGCAATTCCAAAACCGTCGTGCTTGGCCAATTGCATCTTTTGAATAATGGCTATCGATTCGTCCCTCATCTGTTCCGATAAGAACCGTTCAAGATCATGCATCACACTCATCTTATATAAATGGTCGCTTGGATCTTCTAAAATAGAAACCCTAAGCTTTAAATCTAGCTTAACCCTAATTTGCTGCTTGTCCGATACGATTACTTTAAGCTTTCGCGTTAATTTCTTTACTTCGAAGGTGACGTAGTTGTAGCTGTTTGTTTTGTTTAAATCCACCGATTTTAATGTCAGCCTCGCGTTTTTGTTTTTACTGCCCGACAAAAGAAGATACACCCTAGCTTCGTCCCGGTCTAGCTTTCCCGTCATCTTGGTACCGCTGAACATCGCAATGCCGCTAACGGTTGGCATTCCTTTATGATTGATCAGATAGGGCAAGGCAAAGTCAAACCCGCGGTCCAGCGGATGAAGCGTTTCAATATTGACCCGGGGAATGGCCGACGATTCTTCCATACTGCTGAGAAGATCGTCGATGTACAAGCCGATCGTCTTCGTCCCAATATGCTGAAGCTCGATCATATCCTTCGCTTTTCCTTTCGTAACGGCGATTCTCGCGGTTAAGGGACTTTTCGGATCACGATAATACAGATCAAGGTAAGGTTTGATATCTGCGTTTTTCACTAAAGCTTCGCCGATCAGAAGCACTCTCAATTTGGCTGAAGAATAGCCGCCGGATACTTCCTCGTCAATCAATTCCGTTGCATGCTGGCTGCTTCTCGCCATCACGGAATGGACTTCGCTCCTATCCTTGCTGCCTGCTTCTGTCACCGTAATATCCCGAATGGATACCGTGGACTGAAGCATGCCATCGGTACCTTGGTCCATGCCGCTTATGCTCACATTTCTCTCGTTCTTTAAAAGCTGTTGATCCCAGCATCCGCATAACAAAGCGGCAATTGAACCTATCATTACCCAGTGGAGGTGTTTGTTCATGCTTCCGCCTGTTCCTTCCTTTTGATCTTCAAGAGCAAGGAGATGCTCAGTAAAACGACCGGAATCACTACAAGAGAGACGCCGGTTAGGATCGTTACAATTCTCTGCAGTGTATTAACCATGTCTTGATCGTGTGGGACAAGCGAAATACAGAAGATGATTAGGGCAACAAATGGCGCAGTCCCCGCATGATTTTTTTTACCAAACAGCGTGGATACCGCCTTAGCCGACATGTACAGAAAGACCATTACCGTCGAGATGACCACGACTGTCCAGATCGTTAAGAAATATAAATCGGCACGCTCGAATATGGTGAATGACAACCCCTTCACCATGTACAGAACAGGCTGAGGAATAACCCTAAGCTCTTCCGGGCTGAAAACAATAAAGCAGGTGAACACCAAAAAGGTATACATTAGCGTCGAGAATAGATTAGCGTAGAGCGTTGCTTTCAAAATTTGTTTGCTTTTCCCCTGTACGTAGGGATAACAGAACAAAAGAATTTCAAAGCCGTACAATGAATTCATGGATTTCAGCATGCCATTTACGATATTTGAAAACCCGGCTTGATTGATTGGCAAAATATACATAATATCCGCGTCTCGGTACGCATATGTCGCGATAAAGATTAAGGCAAAGATCAGCACAAATGTCAGCACTAAAAACCGCGCAATCAATCGAATATTTTCCCTGATCATATATAGGGATGTGAGCAGCATGAGAGCCAAGATTACCCAGGCGGGAGTTCTTAGAAAAATCCAATCCCTGATCACGTCGGCGAATTGGACCAACATGAGGCTGCATTCAAAAATGAACATCAGCACATAAATGATATGCACGATTTTCCCCACGAATTTCCCTAACAGCAGAGGTAAATAATCAAACAATATCATCGCGGGAAATCTCCGGCTCAGCCCCCACATGATCACGATCATGAGACATACCGCGAGTCCTGCCAAAATGACGGAAATCCAAGAATCGTTTTTAGCAACGGTTTCAACGATGGAAGGTAAAAACAAAACGCTTACTCCGATCTGGGCTTGAATAACGATAACCGTCAGTTGTCCTGGCGTTATTTTCTCCTTATCCGCGATCATCACTCCTCTCCTCCTTCGAACTGCTTTCTTGAACCAGCTTTTGTGGATGCGCGTCAATAGGACGTTCATTCAGCTTCCAGAAGGGAAGCCGAACAATAGCGTCCTTCCAATCCTTCAGCCGCAAAGGAGCAACTGGGGCGAAGTAAGGAGTACCAAACGATTCAAGCTTGCATAGATGCACGGCAATCGCCGTTAAAGAAAACACGATGCCCAAAAATCCGAACAGCGCTGCCGCAATCATCACCGGAAACCTTAACAGCCGCACAGAATAACTCATCTCATGAGAGGGAACGACGAATGACGCGATTGCAGTCAATACAACCACGATGATCATCGGGTACGATACGAGTCCGACCCGAACGACCGCGTCTCCGATGACCAGACCTCCTACTATGCCAATCGACTGGCCGATTGGCGCGGGCAATCGCATTCCAGCTTCTCTGAGCAGCTCTATCGTAAGCTCCATGAACAACGCTTCCAGAATGGACGGGTAAGGAATTTTCTCAACGCTGCCTTTAATTTGATAAAACAGTTCCATTGGGATGACTTCATAATGATACGACACGACCGCAATATAGAAGGCAGGTAGAGTAATGGCGATCAGGAACTTAACAGCCGTAATAATCTTAGGAATGAACCAGCCAGGGATCGACTATTGTAATCGTCAGGCGATTGATAAAATACGAAGAAGGTTGCAGGCATGATCAGTACGGCAGGCGTTCCCTCCATTAGAAGTGCAACGCGGCCTTCCAACAGATTACCCGCCACTCTATCAGGCCGTTCGGTTTGAAGAATTTGCGGAAAAGGAGAAAACGAACGGTTCTCGATATATTCGAACAACAGATAGGCATTCATTAAGTTATCCGCGTTGACCGCCTTCATTTTGCGATCAATCTCCTCAACTAGTTCCGGGCTCGCCAGGTCGTTCAAATATACGAGGGACGCTTCGGTCTTCGTCATGTTCCCCAACGTATATCGGCGCACGACCAAGTTCCGGCTGTTGATTTGCTTGCGGACTAACTGTAGATTTACATGCATGTTCTCAATAAATCCGTCATGCGCACCTTGAATTGATTTTTCGTTAGCAGGCTCATCTACTGCTCTAATGTTGATGCAAGGAACATAAATCGCGTGGCTTTCTTGACGGCCTTCAAGGAAGAGAACGGCATATCCGCGAATCATGAGATCGATGACATCCTCTAGATTGTTATGTTTCTCTATTATTGCACCTGTTAGATCTCGATCTGGATTCGCTTCCTGCGCTCGCTGAAGCGGCTTTAGGATAATCTCCTCGATTTTGCCCGGATCACATGCCGAATTGAGATAGAGAAGGCAGCTTTGCTCAGCTAGAAAATGAATGGGGCGGTTAACAAGGTCTTCAGTATGGAAGAGGGCTTCGTTTACATATGAAACATTTTTATCAATGGTATCAGCCACGTTATGGAAAATCGGCTTTTTTCGGTTAGTACTGGACATGCCCGTGCTTTTACGATGATTGTTAGAAAAGATCTGACTGAAAAACCCCATAACGGCACCCCTTTCCTCTTTTCTTCACAGCGTATTGTTACCAGCATATGGTTCCTTTATTCCAACGCCTAATCGTCCCATTGAAGTCGAAGAAACAAAAAGACGACATTCAATTGGTGAATTGAATGTCGTCTTTATTAGTATCGCCGCTTGGTCTCGGCTATTTTTTTAGCAATAGATAAACAAAGTACGGCCCGCCGATTAATGAAACCATGATGCCTGCCGGAATCCCGTCAGGATCGACGAGATTGCGTCCAAGCGTATCCGCGATTAACAGCAGCCAGCCCCCGAGCAAAACCGCAACGGGAATGAACAGCTGATTGCGAGGACCTACCAATGCTTTGGCAATATGCGGAGCCATTAGTCCAATAAATGCAATTCCGCCTGTTACAGATACCGCAGAAGCAGCAGCTGCAACTGCGGTCAGAATTAACACAAGGCGTTCCTTTTCAAGTTTTAAACCAACGCCAATTCCCGTCTCTTCGTTTAACGCAAGAAGATTAAGTCTATGAGACTTATATAAGGTAAACGGTATGAGCAGGAACAACCATGGAAGCAATGCCCAAATAAATGGCCAATCCGCCCCCCATATATTGCCCGCAATCCATTTCGCGATAAAATCAACCTTCGAGCGTTCCGCAGACGAGATGATGACAATCATAATCCCCGACAGCGCCATGGAGAAGCCGACGCCAACCAGCACTAGCCGGATGGGATCAAGCCCGCGCGATCGGCTGTACGAGAATAAATAGATAAGGACGGCCGTTACCAATGCGCCTACAAAAGCAACAAGCGGCAGGACGTAAACAAATGATCCCACGTCGATCGGGACGTACAGGAAGAAGACGGCTATCGCCACGCCCGCTCCAGAGTTAATGCCGATGATACCGGGATCTGCCAGGTCGTTGCGCGTGACGCTTTGCAAAATGGAACCTGAGAGCGCAAGCGCCATACCTGACAGCAGCGTAATTACAATCCGCGGCAGCCGGACGGAGAACAAGACAAAATCTTCTTTGAATGTACCATGGCCGAATAAAACAGGTATCAGCCTGTCAAACGACAAAGAGGAATAACCGATCCCCATACTGGCTGCAGCTGTTGCAACGATAAGCCCTAAACTAACAAGCAGGATTAAGCGTTGTTTACGAATGAGCGCTAACCGTATCATGAGAAAGCTTTGCCTCCTCTGCGCACGACGAATAAGAAGAAAGGCAAGCCTAGCAAAGCTACTATAGCTGCCACCGGTGTCTCATACGGCGCGTTAATCGTACGGCTTAGCATATCGGCAAGCAGCATGAACGTTGCTCCCACAACAGCCGAGAAAGTCATGATATGCCGATAATCGGTGCCTGCGAATCTACGGACGATGTGCGGAATCATCAGACCCACAAATGCCATATTGCCGACAAGCGCTACCGAGGCCCCAGTAAGTACAATGACAAGAATAAACAAGATGGCTTTGATCAGCATCAGCTTTTGTCCGAGACCCATCGCCACCTCGTCGCTCAAATTAAGTATGCTCACTTGGCTAGACATAAGCAGTGCCACCGCGATTCCGATTAAAATCACCGGTGCAATAGCTTGGAGCTGGCCCCATGTTGTTCCAATCAAACCTCCAGCGGTCCACATCGTTACGTCTTTGGAAATTTTGAAAAAGATGCTGACGCCATCCGAGATGGCATACAAAAATGCGGAAACAGCAGCACCTGCCAATACGATTCGCATCGGAGACAATTTTCCCCGCCTCGTCGAGCCAAGAATGATGACTAAAGCTGCTCCAAGAGCGGCGCCAAGGAAACAAGCGACCATGATGCCGAAATAGTTCAGCCCCGGAATGAATACGAAAGCTAACGCAAGCGCCATGTTGGCGCCGGAAGTTAGGCCAAGCAGGCCCGGATCAGCAAGCGGATTGCGCGTGACCCCCTGCATGATAGCGCCGGATACGCCAAAAGCGGCGCCGATCAAAATCGCCGCAAGCTCACGGGGCAGCCTAATCTCACGCAGGACGAGAATGCTGTCACTTTTCGAGTCGGAAGTTAGTGCAAGCCAAAAATCCTCGAACGTCGTATCCGCGGCACCAAATATCATCGACGCGATGAAGCTCAGCATAAGCACAATTGCGCAGACAAGGAGCTTGTATGAAATAGGAACAAGGTGTCGTTTACTCTTCATTGGACTCTCTTCTTTTCGTTATTGGCCGAGAAAGTTTTTTATGAAAAATTCCAGTTGGTATTCCATGCTAAGCGGGTCGTTAAAATAAAATGCCTTCGCATCCGCTTCAAAGACATGCCGGTTTTTGACAGCCGGAATATTTTTATATGTCTCGGTATCTTGGAACGAGTTGTCTTCATCCGCGTTTTTGCTGAAAATAATATAGTCGCCTGTGTAATCCTTCAAAACTTCCGTCGATACGGCAAAGTAGCCCTCTTTCTTCGTCGCTTCCTTCACTTTCTCAGGCATGCCTAGGCCGAATTGCTGATAGAGGATTTCCGTTCCGCGGCCAAAATTTTCACCGTAAACGTAGAGCTGCTTATTGAACGTCTCGATGACCGAAACCGTCGCATCCGCGCCGATTTTCGCTTTGATTTCTTCTCCGACCTTTTTGGTACGCGCATTAAAATCTTCGACCCAATCCTTAGCTTCCTGCTCTTTATTCAACAGCTTGCCGATTTCAAGCTGCTGCGTCAGGAAATCAACTTTGCCGTATGTGTAAGTAACGGTAGGCGCGATTTGCTTGAGTTTGTCGATGTTTTTAATATCGGATAGACCGATAATGAGATCCGGATTCAGCTCGATGATCTTCTCAAGGCTTTCGTCCGTAACTGCTTCTGTATTAGCTAGCTTCTCTACGAAATTCGGGTTGGACTTGGACATTTCGTCCACGCCGACAAGCGGCACACCTAACGCCATAACATTCCCCGTTAAAAATCGTGTGATCACAATAACACGTTGTGGATTAGTCGGAACCTCTACAGGCCCATTCTCGGATTGATAAGTAAAAGTGTCCGAATCCGTGGCGGTTGTAGGTGACTCCTCACCGGACGGTGCGTTCGAGGAAGAATCGGAAGTCGTGTTGCTAGCATTGGTAGCTTTGTTCGATTGATTGCTTCCGCAAGCGCTCAAAACCATAACTAAGATCAAAACGAGTGGTAAATAAAGCTTTTTCATAAGATGACTCTCTCCCTTTTTTAGTGCTGCCTTTTTTTACGGCATTGAAAATAATTATCATTTTCATTTCCATAAAACTATTATAGGGATCCCGTATACGTCGAGCCATGCCTTTTTGTTTGAAAAATCATTTGGACTATTGGTTACCTGTAAACAACGTTACCGCCCTTTGAAGCTGCAAGCGAATAGATACCGGATTGTAAGGAATCCATTCATCCCGGTCGAGCAAATGCACATGATTAAGCTGTACGGCAGGAAGCTTGCTCCAATAGTAGGACTTGAATATCGCCTCAGAATGCGCGGTTGATCCTTTCACATCCGGAAACACAATGACAAGTATTCTATCCCCTGCATAATCTGCAAGCTCCGATATCTCAATGGGAATGGAATGAAATTGATCCCCGCGCGTCTCCATCTCCCGCTTGATCCTTGCAGGTGGCTGCAATCCTAGCGATTGATATATAACACATCCTACATTGCGAACTCCATATACGAGCAATTCTTCCGGCTTTATAACTAGAATCGTAATCACTTCATTTGCAGCTTGGCTTTGCTCTACCTTCGAACGTGCTGCCTGTTCCTCTTTCTCAAAATCGGCCAACCATTGCTCGGCTTTATCACTTCGTTGTATGACCTCCGCGATCAGACGCATATGCTCTTTCCAGCCTAATTCCATCCAAGAAATTTCCACAACCGGCGCTACTGCACGCAAATGTTCTCCATTCAATCCATAATGATGCAGATGCTGGCTTGCCGCAATAATCAGCTCGATGTTGTTATCGAGCAAGGAAGCTTTCACCTGTTCTGCAGAACTGGTCGTATTTATAAACACCATCGTTTGCGGCGGCTGAAGACCAAACGTGTTAACGTATTCGCTGCTTTCCGAAATGAGCACAGCTGGCTCTAAGCCAAGCAGAAGCAGATGGCAGGCATAAGGCGTAAGCAATACGGCCACTCGCTGGAACGATCCTCGGTTGTAGGCAGAGGGCGCTGCGCCTGTCTGCTGCTTAAAACGGCGGCTGAGATAAAACTCATCCTTGTAACCAACCTTCAGCGCAATCTCTCTAAGCGTGCCCGAACCGCTAAGCAATAGCTCCTTGGCACGGTGAACACGAAGCCGCGACAAGTATTCATTCGGCGAGAAGCCGGTATGCTGCTTGAAGAGAATCGAATAGTGCGATGCGCTTACGCCTGCAATGCCAGCTAATTGCTCACGCGTGATTTTATCGCTGTAGTGGTTCTCCAAGTAAGAAATGCTGCGTTCCATCGAAGGTTTTTCGCTAGAAGCATTTTTGGCCTTTTGCCCCTCCAGCAATTGGAGTAAAATTTGGTGGAACACAATTTGATTTTGCACATGCCGAATTTCGCTCTCTGGCAATCGATGGATATATAGCTCCTCCACATAGGCTGTGATCGCAGGTTCATAGGCGAAAAATTGAATATTCGAATTCGAGGCTGCCTCGCTCTTCCGCACCATTGTACCTTCCGGCAGTGAACTCGATTGCTCCCTTGTACTAATAGCAAGCTTATAGACATGGGGAGGATGCTGGATATTCGCAATAAGAGCAGCCTCGGTATGAGCCGGGAGAAGGATGACGCTTCCTGCCGTCAGCTCGTAAGTATCATCATTGGCCTGGAGGCTCCCCTTGCCGCTGGCGATCGCAATGAGAACAGTTGAACGCTCATTAATTTCATACAGCGGGAGATTAGAAGTGCTATAAACCGAAAGAATGTTGTCAGCCGTATATAATGGAAAGTGAGACTCTGCCCACTCAGAGACAACCATGTTTTTCACAACCAAAACCTCCAATCCAAATCATAGTGAAAAACGTCCTTGAGCTTTGCAACGAATTAGTAAGGTCCTGATGAAACCATTTTATTGTACAACCATTAGGTAGATATCATCCATACTCACTTCAACAAACAATATTAATCTATGCTTTCAAATAAGAAGCCTCTTTGTATTAATAATTGTTTCGTAGAATTCCACAGTATATTTTGCATAGCGATATCTCCGCCCGGGTATGCAGGCACAATCGCGTTTCCTGTTCCAACGTTAAAATATCCGCCGGTCACCCCTTCGTATTGCGGCTCCGCAACTAACCGGGTTATGATATCCGCTCCTTTGCGAGGATCACCGATCCGCAAAAAATGAAGTAGGTGCTCCAGCATAGATGCAAACCAAAGCTCACGCCCCAGACCCGTTACATTAAATCCTGGATTTAGTGCATTGACCGTAATCCCGGTTCCACTCCATTGACGTGCCAATTCAGCCGTAAACATAATATCAAGCAGTTTCGTTTTTCCATATATCGCCGATGAGCCTCTGGAAGTAAACATAGACGTATCGACCAGATCCTCTGGAAGCTTAAGTTTACCATGGCTGCGCGATGCTTCAGAAGCAACATTTACAATCCTGGCATTTCCTGCGTTCATTAGGGATTGCTTTAAGGTATGCGTCAATAACCACGGAGCCAAATAGTTGACTGCTATCATTTCTGCAAACCCTTCTTTAGTTATCCTCTGTTCGAATGCATGCAGCCCTGCATTATTCACTAATACATCTATTTTTCTATAGCCATTTTTTATTTCATTTCCGACTCGCCTGACATCCTCCAGCAAGGATAAGTCTCCATAATAGAAATCCACTTTTGTTTCGGGTGAACGATCATATAATAATTTCTTCGTCATTTCCGCCCTATCTCTGCTTCTAGCTGTCAATACCAAATGCGTATTACGCTTTGCTAGTTCAATTGCTGCAAGTTGCCCCAAACCGCTTGTTGCGCCTGTGATTACAATAGTAGAACTAGTAGTCATCATGATTCCCCTTCACCTCAAACTTTTGACACCTAACAGGTGCCGCTTTATAATTGATATATATCAACTATATGTTTTTGATTGATATATGTCAAACATATGGTATTAACCCATTCGAGGTGAATAATATGGAGCATGATGATCCCTACAAAAATACGCCGAGAGCGCTGCTTGAACTTCAGCTCGGCGAACAGATAAATGCACTCATTAGCGCCTCGCATGCGCTCAATGTAAGAGCGGCGGCACGTTTTGATTCATCGCTGCAGCCTGCAGCTTTTCTTATTGTTCGTTGGCTTTTCTCGTTCGGCCCAACAAGTGCCACCATTTTAGCGGAATCAACAGCAATGGACCGCAGCTCAGTTACTCGTCTTGTCAATCAACTTAAGCTCTTGGACTATGTAAAAAGTGAGCCTTCCCCTGAGGATCGTCGAGGAATACGGTTATCTCTTACGGAGCTTGGACGACAAAAGACAATTGATGCCCTAAGAGAGAAAGAGTCTGCATTCTATGATCGCCTTTCAAAATGGGATGATGAGCAGCTTGAAAATTTTACAGCAATGCTCAGACTCTTTAACGGAAACGATCGTATCTAGCATCGTTCACATTTATCTAGAAATTAACCTAATTTTTTAATTATTACCGAAGCATTTACATTAGTTTGTGTCCCGCCAGAGATATGATTGCCTGTCCATTGGTTTGCTGAGTCCCTGCCCCTGATCCATATACGGTCCCTGGAGCCAGAACTCCATTTAGAAAGAGTGCGAATTGGTTCGGTTCAACGCCAGAGATCGAGAAAGAAACCTCATATTTTCCTGCATTAACAGCAATAATCTGCGTTGTTCCAGGAACATGTACAATTCCGGGTGTTACGATAACATTTGTATCAAAAATAACATCTGTCGCTTATGGTACAGTCTGAGCGCTTAGATTATAAATAAATCCGGATATGATTGGGGGGGAGATCGGCAATATGATCGGCATTATACTCATTTCCTTTCTCATCATGATTTGCAGCAATTATGTACGAAGCTCGATAAACAAAGAAAAGATAATGCCGACAATCCTCAAAATTAAGAATTGCTGGCAAGGGAAGGGCTGGAAAAATATATTTGATTAGAACCCTATTAAGCGATAACTTGAGCTAAAAACCTAACGATTTCAATAATAATTGGCGTACCCGAAAAAATATCTTGATTGTTGAACATAATGGTCAAAGCGCTTTCGTTCAAAAGATATATACCACCTTCTTGCAGGATCCCGTTGATATAAAGATTGCTGTAGCTATTTGGTCCAATGTCTAAAAATGCGGTAATAGGTGTTCCCTCATCATTAGTGAATGCATTAGCTGGAATCGTTACTTGAGTTTGGGTGTCTTCGGCTATCACATGAAAATATCTTTGAACAGTAGGCAAAATGATGATGTCAGGGATGATAACAGTCCCCGTCGCGCCTCTTTCACCTTGTGGCCCTTGTGGCCCTTGCATTCCCTGAGGTCCTTGTATGCCTTGTTGATCAATAACAACAGGATTCCGTTTTACAATAATGATCTTTTTATTTTTTTTCCTTCTTTTTCGAGGACGATTTGGAATGATTTTCTTATCGCATTTTTTTCTATTGCTAGAAATAGAGTATCTCCATTTCACCCCTGATGTTGAACATAATTTCTCGTTACATTTATGTTTTCTTGTCCGTATTATCTTCTTTGCAGCTAATTTCCTACCCAAGCCATATCACTCCCTATTACATTCATGTATATATGATATGTTACGATCGCTTTGAGGTATGGACTAAATATCAAGTACGATTAGGTTGGAATCTATTTTTAACATAAATAGGTATCGGTAACCCTTGCCTAAAAATAAAAAAACCACCCCAAGGGGTGGCTACGGAAACGGCAATGTGATTGTCGTTGTGGTTCCTTTACCAAGTTCGCTTTGAATATCGATGTGCCCGTGATGGGCTTCAATGATCTTGAAACAAACCATCAAGCCTAGTCCCGTTCCTTTTTCTTTCGTTGTGAAAAACGGTTTTCCAAGATTAGCAATTTGATCATGGTGGATCCCCAAGCCATCGTCGCTGAACACAATTTGCAAGTCAGACGTATTCTTGGCAATGATCCTCACACTTATTGTACCTCCGGATGGCATGGCTTCTATTGAATTTTTGATCAAATTTATAAAAACTTGTTTCAGTTGATTCGGCTCGCAAAAAATCCGTGAATCCATCGCATCCAGATAGAAATTCAATTGAACATTATATAAAATGGCCTGTGGCTGCATCATAAATATGACGTTCTCAATCAGGTCTTTTGAATCGGTTTCCACAAACTTATCAGCTTGGGGCTTCGCCATACTCATAAATTCATTCACGATCTGGTTGATTCGTTCAATTTCTACGAGCATAATATCGACGTAAGCTGTTTCTTTTGACTTTAAAAGCTGTAAAAACCCTTTTAACGCCGTTAACGGGTTGCGTATCTCGTGGGCTATTCCAGCAGCAAGCTCGCCCACGATGGATAGCTTCTCCGCTCTTCGAATGATATGATCAGACCGTTTGCGTTCTGACATGTCTCTAATTACGGTTTGAATGACGGGTTCTCCATCATGCCTATGTATAAAAATAGATGACACCTCGACATCCACTACAGTCCCATCCAATCGCTGCAATTCAAGGCTTGTAAACTCCATAAAGCCATCGGTTTCTATAGCTTGTGCAAATCTTTCCAATATTCTCTCATGGTAACTGATACTGGAAAATTCGAAGACTGAGCGTCCTATAAGCTCCTCTGTCGTTTGGGCGTTAAACAATTTTAACGCCATATCATTAACGAAGGTAATGATACAGTTTCTGTGAAGTATGATAGGCTCAGGAGATAGCTTCAGTACACGGCTATATTCCCGCTCTTTTTGAGCAAGCTCAAACACTGCTTTTTTTCTTTCTGTAATATCTCGAAATAATAGCTGAACCGATCTATTGCCTTGAAATTGAATAGGTACGGCTTTGACTTCGATATGGATAATTTCATCATCTAACCGTATGAGCCTTTTATCCAAAAGCGAACAAGCTTGATTGAACGTATATAACTGATTGATTTCGCCGAGCAGGATGTCTAAATCATCAGGATGAAAAAAACGAGCTGCATTTTCGCCTATCAGTTCCTCCGGTTTTGAAACGCCAATGAGGATTACCGCTGCAGGATTTACAAAAGCAATCCTATTATTCTGTAATACCACGATAGGCTCAGGAGAGTTTTCGACCAACAGGCGATACCGCTCCTCGCTTTCTTTGATCAGCGCTTCTGCCTGTTTCTTTTCCGTAATATCCCTCTCGACGCCAACGAATGCAACGACCTCTCCGCTATCATCTCGCATCGCAGAAATAGTCACATTCGCATAAAAAGTACTGCCATCTTTTCTTAGCTTTTCAACTTCCCGCCCGCTGTATTCTTCGCCTTGTATAATTTTCTCATATAACTCAAACACCATAGCTTTATCTTTTTCCGGCGTCATCGGCAAAATCTTGCCAATCACTTCTTCTTCGGTCCATCCATGAAGTTCCTCGAACTTTTTGTTGATACCGAGTACTCTTCCTTCTGTATCTACGATAACGACTCCGTCAGAAGTAATATTTAGGAAAGATAATATTAGTCTGGGTTTATTTAATGTTGAAAAAAAATCTTTAATAAATATCACCCTTTTTCAATTATGTCACAGACTATTTTCCATCTATTTTTGCATCATATCGTATATTAATAATAAAATAAATGGTTGATCGGTCTATCGTTCAAAAAAAAATTAGTCTAACTTATTTTATTCCAAAATCATTATTTTAGTTTGTATTTTCGACAGTATTCGCTTCAAATTTTTATTTGATATACATCCTAATAGCTTTTTAGAGTTGCTTATCATTCAGCAAAAAAAACACCCCGAAGGGTGGGACGTACGATAAAGATTTGATTTTATGTAAAAATTCATTCGCAAGCATTGTTAGCCCTCTTTGTCTGGAACCCAGTTTTGAAAACCGTTGTCTTCAAGAATGCCAAGCGTTACATCCGTGATGTCAGGATCGGTAAGCAGTTTGTCTCTTATGCGAAACTTAATATCATCGGCTTCGGCAAGCGTTAGCCCCGGCTTAAGTTCGATTAGGCCATCAACATGATAATATCTGCCTTCTTGCAAAATTCGCATTTGAAATATATCGGTGACATTCAGATCTGAACGTATAAGCTTTTCCACTTTAACCTCTACATCAAGAGGTGCCGCAACGCCGATCAGCCCGACCATGTTATCATAACCTACCCGAAAAGCGACGCCAACCATGAGTAAACCAATCAATATCGTCGATATCCCATCTAGCAGCTCAAAGCGAGTTACCGAAGTTACTACTACTGCCAACAGAGCTAGTAATGCTCCGAGCGTTGCCACAATGTCTTCATAAAACACTAATCGTGTCGGTGGAGCAGCACGGCCTACATTTCGGAATGAAGCGCTAATAATTCCAAAACCGCTCGCTTCTGTACGCGACTCCCGAACAACTTCCTTCATCACTTTTATCAGGACGAAACCATCAACCGCAATCGAGAGCAGAAGAACTATAAAATTAAGCCAAAAACCGTGCGCTTCCACAGGATTATGCAAGAGATGAAACCCTTCGATAATCGTATGGTAAGCCATAACGGTAACGACAATTACCGCAATCATGCAAAAAATATTTATAACCCGGCCAAAGCCGATGGGGAACTTGGGTGTAGGTTTTTTCTCCGCTAATACGCTCCCTGTAAAAACAAAGGCTTGGTTAACCGCATCGGCAACGGAATGCATTGTTGATGCAAACATGGCTCCACTCCCTGTTATTGCAGCAGCTATTCCTTTTACGATAGCTAATGCAGTGTTACCGATAGCGGCAGTTCCAGATGACATATTCCCTTTTTTCATTAAATAGATAAAACTATTTTGTTTATCCATTATTTTTACCTCCTGAATCTTAGCCCTTTACTATTGCGGCTGTATTCCATGCATGCTGATAACTATCGAAAATCAATCATTTGGCTTCGAGTTATTATATACCTGAATGTTGCAACCCATTCACCGCTTTCCTTTTATCCATGCTTTTCATCAAATACGCTGACGCTTCGTAATGAGTTGATAGATTAAATATACACTCATCAGAAAAACCCCATAAACCGCGATGACAACTAGCGATCCCATTGCTCCGGATTGAATGCTATCTCCAAGATAAGTGAAAACCAATATAAATGGGATTTTACCTAGGAGCGTTGCGGTTAGAAATATTTTGAATGACAAACCAAATGTGCCCGCATAAATATTAATGAGTGCCGCTGGCATGATGGGGATCAGCCTTGCCAATAAAATCGACCAAAAGACGCGCGTCCGTAAAAAATTATCCATACGGCGTAATTTTTTTGAGTTTTCGAGCCAAAGCATGCCCATATCCTTAAATAAATACCGCACTAAAAAATACACGAGCACTGCTGCACTCGTCGAAGCTATTAAATTGATGATTCCGCCATTTAACAACCCGTATTTCGCGCCAATGATTCCACCAATTAAACCGAATGGCACCCCGGGTACAGCCGCTAGAAGCACAACAATGATAAATACGAGTGGAAAGAAAACATCCTCCTCTTCTCTAAGCCACGCGATTAGCTCATTCCATTTTAATATCATCACCAACAGAAGCACGATATTGATAAAAACGATCATCCACTTGCTAAAACTCAAGGGCATCACCTTTCAATAAAAACGATTAAATCACAGCTGAATAGCATTAAGCCTTCGGAATTCTCGCTACGACTTCTGTACCTGCATTTTGTTCACTGAGCACCTTTAATTTTCCATTAAATGATTTGATAATTTGGAAGCATACCATCATACCTAAGCCAGTGCCGCTTTCCTTCAAGGAATAATAGGGTGAGCCCAGTCGTTCTACTTCCTCTTTCGACATCCCTATTCCCTCATCTTTTACACGTATTTCCACATGTGATTGATCCAAAGCGATGCATGAGGCCCAGACCGTTCCGCTATCAGGCATGGATTCAATCGCGTTTTTCATAATGTTAATTAGGAATTGGTTCATTCTTTGGGCATTTCCGTGAACGATGCAGTTGCTCTCAATATGGGTTTGGATAATCACGTTTTTGCTTAGCGCATAATTTTGCAACAAAGCCACGGCTCGTCTTAGTTGATCAGCTACATCCACGTCAACATCTAAATCCGAGAGCGGTTTCCCAAAACTCAAAAACTGATGAATAATGTTGTTTGCTTGATCCAATTCTTCAATAGACAGCTTAATATACTGCTTCTTCTTATCAGGCATATCAGGCGTATCGAGCAGCTGAAGAAAGCCCCGGGCTACCTGCATCGGATTACGGATTTCATGGGCAAATACACCTGTTAAATTTCCAATCAGCCGCAGCCTTTCCGCATTTTGAAGCTCTTTGCGCATCGTATGGATCTCTGCCATGTTCTCATTTAAAGCGGTCATCAACCAAGCTATTCCAGCTGCACATCCGAAGTGCAAAATTTGCAGCGTTAGGCTCTCAGTTGTAATTCCCTTAAGGACCGAGACAAATACAGTACCCGCCAAGCAATAATACGACGATAGCAAAACGGCAATTTTAATTCGCTTGTTTTTTCTGGATACTTTAACGAATGTCTTCTGAAAATAAAGAATAACAGAAAATCCACAGGCAATAGCCAGCAGCGAGCTGTAAAAGCCGGTATCGACGCCTAAATAATATCGATATATAATGACCAAAAGCGATAAGAACACACCCGTTCTTTGACCGCCATACAATGTACCTATCAGCAAGGGAACGATTCTGAAGTCATGATGCATGCCGTTTCCGTAACTTATTGGAAATGACATACAAAGGAAAACTGAACTTCCCCAAAGCAAAGCTAGAAAAAGGTTAGTATTTTTTCTGATTTGAATATGGCCTAACAAATAGGCCTGATATATGCCAACTGGCACAATGACTAATGATAACTGCAGCAAGAAGTCTTTGATTATGCTCAAATGCCGCCACCTCACCATCCATTTGAATAACATGGACATGCATCTTTTATCTAACACAAAGCCCAATTATTTGCTAAATAAATTGTACAATGAACATGAAGAAATTAACAAGATTCCGAATAAAAAAGTGAATGTTGCTGTCGAATTTAGCGTTATACTTTGACGGCATATCGTAAATCGGTTTTGAGAATTGCTTTTTCTACCCATGGGTGAAAAGTTTATTGTATGTTAAACTATATTAACAACAAGCATTAGCAGATTTAACACCATATACGATAAAGGAGTCGAATTATGTTTCATCCTGAACAATACGAAGGAACTCTCGAACAAAAATACGAGCTAGCGATCCGCCAGCTACAAGCTTTGCTGGATGGTGAAACCGATGTTATTTCTAATCTGGCTAATGCATCGGCGTTGCTAAATCAATTTTTAGATAATATCAATTGGGTTGGATTTTACATCTATCGGGGGAACGAGCTCGTTGTGGGACCGTTTCAAGGCTTGCCGGCCTGCGTTCGTATCCCGTTACATCGAGGCGTCTGCGGGAAAGCTGCAAGCGAAAGACTGACCGTCAGAGTTGGAAATGTCCATGAGTTCCCGGGACATATCGCATGCGACTCCGCTTCTCAATCAGAAATTGTTATTCCTATCATAAAAGACGGCGAGTTGTTCGGCGTTCTCGATATTGATAGCCCTGTGCTCGATCGCTTTGATGAGGTTGACCAGCATTACCTAGAGAAGTTCGTCAATCAATTAATCACCTATTTATAATTTGAAAAAGCTTCGAGTAATCGTATTTTAGCGGTCGCAGCCTTAGAAAATTTAGTTGTCTGAAAAAAAACGAGCCTCAGAATCGCTTCTCGAGGCTCGTCCTATTAATCTGCATAACAAGTTCTTGCGATATTTATGGTTTATTCGGTGTTTTCGCTTCGGATCGAATATCATCTCGAATCATAGCAACCAGTTTTGCAACTTGCTCGCCCGATAATGCACCCGACGCGATTGAACGTGCGGCGGCCGGAACGTACCAAGCCCGTATTTCTTCCTCTGTTACCCCAGATAGCTTACCGTACTCGTCGACGAAAATTTCATAGGCTGCATGGCGCCAAGTTTCAAAAAAAGCATTGACGGCAGCCGGTGTTTCCGGTGGCAAGACGGCATATTCAATCATCACACAAACTTCCGCGACGTCTGCGGCTGGGTTGCCAAGCGAAGCATGCATCCAGTCTACCATGAACGGCATACCGTTTCTTAATATCAAATTGCCTGGATTCGTGTCACCGTGGCAAAGCTGTCGTTTAACAGGCAAAAGATCCATATACGCATGGATGGAAGTGATTTCGTCATTGGTAAATGCTGCAGGCCGGCCGATAATCGCTTTTAAATGCTCCATTTGTTCAGTAGCTACGCCGGAGACGTTTGCTTTGTGAATGTCATTCAGCACTCTCGCATATTTTCGTAGATCGCTGTCTGCCTCGTTAAAATCGATCACTCGAAAAGAATTCAAATGTTCAAATATTCGGTTCAAGATCGTTTCCCCGACTATCTTTTCGAAAATAATACCGTGGCGCCCATCACAGGTCACAAGTTCAAACGGGCGAGCGGCTGGAAGCCCGCTTTCCCAAGCAGCGGAGCAGTTCCGATATTCGAGCTGAACAGCCTCCGGCGGCGTGCTTGAATGAAACAGCTTGACGACTTTGTCGTCGCCACCCCATTCGTAAACTTCACAACTTGAGCCTATACCTATACATTTGCCTAGCATCGTCAACTGAAAGACCTCCTTATAACGATCGGTCATCCTAGGGTTACTCTCCAACTTAAAATTCACAATAATAGTATAATAATCCGTCTACTAATACCTCCGTCTGGGGATGTAGTTGTTAAAATTTGTAGAGACAACTTCAGGAATGACTCGCATAATGGGCACTATTTAAAATGACCTCGAGGCTTTTTACCGCTCCATCTCTCGTCCACCTTCTCGTTTACCGATTGATATCTCGCATCTACGCTGATTCGATACTGGTTTGTCGTATTCTCGAGCGAACAATGAAGCAAATACATCCCAAAGATGAGAACATCTCCAGCTTGAAAAGCCGTTGTCGCCCACTTGCCGCCGAATTTTTCCGTAATTACAAGCGGATCATCCGTATAGTGGCCAATGCCATCCCGGTCCGAATCCTTCGAGCCGTACGTGCGCTTCAATTGTTCAAACCGGTGCGATCCTAGACAGATGGCAAGACCACCCATCTCAAGCGAAACGTCACCTAGAGGAGACCAAACGGTGTATACATGCTGTGTGCCTCTGCCCATATACACAATGTCATAGTGAGCCCCTGTGAAATCTCCTTTTCCAACGGCTCTGAGCCATTTATATTGGTAAGTAAGAGCTTGCTCGCGAAGGAAATCATCGAAGAAGCGCATCACATGCTCCCCGTTCAATACGTTAAGCAACTCAGGCAAATCCTCGTTGGTGCCACCCATAAAAATACTTTTGCTGCCATCGGCCATGACTCCTTCCTCTAGCAGCGTGTCCCGAGCGATCTTCCCGGTTCTGTCCATTTTCTCTAAAATGCTCATTCGGGCACGAAGCACTTGCTCCCGTTCATGAAACCCGCGAATCAGCAAATATCCGTCATCCTCCATCCGCTTACGCAGTGCCGCCATATCATGGATAATATCGTTTGAGCTTCTCAATTCAATTAAGTGCGGACCATTCATCTCGAGTTCACGACTGCCTACCTTGACCATCATTGCGAATACACTCCCCTGCTAATTTGTCACCAAACTTTTCTGGATTTTGCTTGCTTTCTATAGGTTGATTGTAGGATAAATCAATGTGCTCATCCATGGATAACGGTATTTTTTTCATGTATAATTGTACAAAATAAGATCTAATAAATGTATATAAGCCAATGTTTCAATGTAGTTTAGAACTTATTAGAGGTGACAGACACAATGTCCTACATGAACATCCCCTATGGTTTAGAAGGAAAATCAGCAATTCCTCCTTGCCATTTTAATTCCATCTGGAAAGTACAAGCAAACGACGCGTACCAAGTAACCAAAGGAGAGGGATTCGCTGCCCCCGGCTTGTTTATTACCTATAACGGAAAAGGAACCCTGACTCAATTAACAGATCGGTTTGAACTGAATGCAGGTTCATATTTTTTCGTTCAGGAAGCTGTTGCGTCTACTTATAGGTGTCAAAATGATGATTGGAAGTTCTATTTTCTTGACTTCAGCAGCCTGGAAATCGCGCACTTTCTCCAGCTTCCCGTCGGTGAGGTCCTTTCAACGGATAAAATGACAGAGGCCATTCAACTCTGTGAGCGAATGATTGACAATCTGATTGCACAGCCGACCGGATACGCTTATTCCGCTAATATTTTGCTGCAAGAAATACTGCTCTTGTTCGCCCGGGAACTATCGATAGAAGATACGTTCCGTCATACGGAGCTGAGCAAGATCCTTATCGATATGCATAAAAATATGGACAAGCCATTCCGGGTCGAGGAATTCGTGAAAAAAAGCGGCTTGTCCCGCACGTCTTTCTTTACCCGTTTTCGTTCCATAACCGGACTGTCTCCAAGCAACTATATGTTAAAGCTAAAGCTGGAGTCGGCAAAAGCATCCCTCGAAACGACAAATTTGTCGGTTAAGGAAATCGCAGCTACGCTGCATTTTTATGACGAATTTCACTTTTCAAAACTGTTTAAAAGAAGCTGCGGACTATCGCCAACCGCATTTCGCCGCCTGAAATTATCGGGACGGCAGCCACCGGAGTTTTCTTAGAGCATTTGATTTTGAGCATTAAAAAATCGCCAATCCGCCGATATAGCCGGCGAATAGGCGATTAGCTCTACCTAAATCAATCGTTTTTTGTTCGATTAGCTTTAACATATTTAAGCTGGGCCACGATGATGACGCTAATGATAACTAGGAGGAACCACGAGCTGATCTTGCTGAAACTAACCAACTGCCAGGTTTGATGCTGATCAGGGTATTTCCAAGCATCAAAAAATGTAGCTATATTCTCCGCTAGCCAGATAAAAAAACCTACAAGGATAAAGGCGAGCGTTAAATGCATTCGATAAGCAGCAGTCCGTACCCGATATATAATCCGTGTTTTCCAAAAGACGATAAATACAAGCGCAGTCAGCCACCAACGAAAATCAGGAATAAAGTGATGCGTGAAAAAGTTGAAATAGATCGCCCCTCCAAGCAGAGCCGCAGGCGTAAGCCCCGGCCACCCTGTCATGTCCATTCGCAGTCTCCGCCATACCTGGCACATAAAGCTTGCTACACTTGCATACATAAATCCGCTATAGAGCGGGACACCGAGCAGCTTCGTATATCCTGGCTCAGGATATTCCCACGATCCCATCGATACTTTATAGATTTCCAGACACAGACCAATAATGTGAAAAATACAGATTACTTTGATTTCATCAAGCGTCTCTAATCCGCTGCGGTACATGAAATATTGCACACCAAGCAGAATCAGAAGAATGGCATCATAACGATAAATGAAGGGCAGCTCTATTACGCTTGAGAGAGCTAAAGTTCCAAAGATCGCAACAGGAAAAATGCAGCTCATCGCCTGATGATAACCAAAATGCAAGAGTTGAATGATCGGTTTCAATTCTGTTTATCTCCTCTGCATGCCCATTTAATCGTACGATTCATCAAATGGACATGTGTAATCGCGATGTAGGCCGCTCATTTGACTTAAACCAAGAATAAAGGTGAAATCCCTATTGATAAAGAGAAAGTTTCTCGTTTAATATTTCTTATTTTGGGTTAGTCTACATCGTTTTGAGATGCTAAACAAAAATAAAATACAAAGTCCTATAACCCTAATTTTTGACCTTTCTCCAGCCTTAGAATTCTGCTTTCCCCTTCATTAGCCAGCTCTCTAAACTGATTTATGGTTTCACGCATCCTTGGGAGCGCCTCCTGCTTATACGTACTAATCGAATCCAGCGCCGACAGCACATCAACAAACGCCTGTTTCATCGTATCGACTGAAATATTCGTTTCGAGTGACTGCTTTTGAATTGCTGCGCCCTGATCCTTCAGCATTTTTGAAGTGCCGCTTATTAGATTGTCAGTAGTCTGATTGAGAAGCTCAATCTTTTTAAGGACAATTCTCTGATTGTAGAGGGCGCTTGCCACCGTAACTGAGATTTTCAAGGCGGAGACCGTAACGTTTCTAGCTCGGTCTACCCCTCTGATGAGCTCCTTATTATTTCTCATAACAACCTCAATGGCCATGATCCCCTGCTGATTAACGACCAACATTTGCTGCAAATCCATTAGGCGCTGGCGCAAAGGAAACAATACCTCCTCCGTGATAAAGAGAATTTTATCTTCAGACTCCTGGCGAAGCTTTGCCGCTTCAATCTGAGACTCAATCTCAGCATCCATTAACACGCCTAGCTGGATTTCCTTTTGAAGCTTTTTAGTGAGCTCCCTGAGCCCATACTGTTCGAGCTCCAAAGTTGTGTTATCATTCTTTAATACCGTTTTCCCCTTATCCAAAGATAATATAATGTCCGAAATGACCGCATCCGCTTTCTGGTATTTCACAAAATAACGCCGTAATGGGTTAAACAGCATGCCTAACAGACCGTTTTTGGCAAAATCCACGACGCTTGGATCTAAATCTTTTAGCTGAAGATGCAGCTCCGTCAAGCCCTTGGCTACTTGCCCGCCTTCATCCCCTGTTTTGGATAAGTTTCCTACAGCTACCTGTAAGAGAGCATTTTTTTCCGAGGACGACCTCATTGATCCCATTCCGAAACTATCAATGGATTGCAGCACCGCTCTCCGCTTCTCCAATGACTCCATATCGAGTGCCAAAATCGTTGAAACGTTGTTTAAGGCCAGCTCTTTTAGCTGCTTTATTTCCTCAGGCTCAGGCTTTACCTGCTCCTCGATCGCCGATTTCAGCTTCTCCTCGCTGATTACTTCCATCGTAAAAGACATTGCAGCGCCTCCTCATGGGTTCGTATTACATCTGAACGTTGAGCAAATTGCCGATCTTATAAACAACATCCTCTGTATCTGCGTTGATGCTTGCCGCCTCATTAATGCTTGAAATGCTTTGAAGAGCCTTGATGTTCGCATTATAGCCAATCGTATAGACAGGGATGTTGAACGTCTCAATCAATCCTCTGATATCCTTAAGCGAATGCCCTTCATTCGTCTCTCCATCGCTCAAGACAAAGATCAGCGGCTTCACCTCCGGATGCAAAGCCACCTCATCCTGAAGCATTTTCATCGCCACCACGATGCCGTCAAAAGTAGCTGTCCCCCCGCTGGCCTGAAGACTGTTTATCGCTCCGACAAACATGGACTGCTGATTCGTGTCGTACTTCCCGATAGGAAGATTGATGGCAACATCGCTGGAGTAAGAAACAAAACCAATACTATTGTCACGGCCTAAATACTTTTGTCCTTTCAATAACGATTCCTTCAGTCGGTTCAACGGTTCACCGCCCATGCTTCCCGACACATCCGCTACGAACACGGCCGCGATCGGCTTGCTCCCATCCTTCTTCTCCTTCCACAGCTTCTGCGCGGCAGACAAGAGACTGCCATCCACCACTTCAAGCTCAGACTGATAATCTTGAAGACCATTAAAACCCTTCTCCTCAGCTATACGCTGATATTTTTCCTGCTCAACAAAATCGGCAAACTTCTGTATTATCTCCAACTTATCATTGGGCAGATCACCCAAAGCGTAAAGTGGACTGTCATGCCTAACGCCAAAAGGAGTGAACACATAACCTGCTTTAAAATCCGTCGCATTCACAAAGGTTTGATATTCTAAAACAAAAGCATCCAGCATGCCTGTCTTTGCTGCGTCACGCATTTGCAGCGTGGTTGATGCAATAAAAGGGACATTGGCCTGAAACTTCTCGAAGCCTTGAACCGCTTTCTCCCCAAGAAGGTCAGTGCTGTCAAAGGTTCTGAGGGCAGTCACCAGAAAATTTAAACCTGTAGAACTGGCAAATGGATCTGTATACCCCATAGCCAGCTCATTATCCGCAATCGCATCTGTAACCGTCTTTATATTCAGAGCACCATATTTGCTTACCAGCTCATCATACTTTTTCTTTGTTGTTACAATACCCGTAACATTACCGACAAGACGCTTAGATACAAGCTGAGCAGCGATTCCATCCGATTTTACCATTTCTCCCCATAGTTCATTTGAAGGGGTAAATCCATCTGGTACATATTTACCTGACCTTATATATTCGGTAGCTGTACCTGAAGCGATATTACGGATCATGACAGATACCGGTTTTCCATTTATAGAGATATTGGATTTATTGAAATCGGTGGCCACTTCATTTAACCAGCCGTCAACACCTGTACCAGATTTCTCTGTGGATGAGAAAATCTCTACGAAGCTGTCGGTCGTATTGGTTACCGATACTGGGAACTTAGAAATATCGGGTAATGAATCGCCGATCTCTACAGGATCAAGGTCGATTTGGCCCTTTATCTGTTCCGTAGTCGTCACAGAAACATCTTTATATAGTTTATCAAGCTTTTTAGCCGCATCCTCCGAGGTGACCTGAGTCTGGGTTTTGCCTAAATTGGACGTTAAACTGATCCCTAAATATACAAGTAAAAATACAATCACAGCAATCGAGACTAACACCACAAAAGCTTTTCCTTTACCTGCCATAGCTGTCCCCTCTCAATGCTTATAAAGTTTGGTCTGCTTGATTAACAAATCAATTTCCTTCATACACGGCATTTCCTCGACATCTCTATAATCAGCGCTGTTTAATAGAGATATTTCCAATAATAATTTATCTAACTTTAATAGAATTTCTTCGTTTGCACCAAGATAACCAGTGACGTAAGATAAGTACTCGTTGTATAAATCGTTTTTTTCTTTCACAAGTTTGTCAGAGAACTTCGCGGACTTTTGCTGACTGGCAAAGCTTGCGTACCCGGAGACATCGAATACAGATAATTGATTAAGAATGCCCCGAATATTGAGATAGAAAAGCTTCTCAACCTCATGGATAACCGAAGCAAACTTCTTGTAGCTTATCTCCGTCTGATCAAATCGCTGGCTAAGCACCTCAGACAAAGTGAGCTTCTTCTTTTCAATTCGTTCCAACTGATCAAGGGCAAGGGAAATATCCTTCTTTAGCCCTTTTGCATTTCGATAATGGTTAAGCGCAGCGATAAAATCCTCACGCGTCACTATTTTCTTGACAGGCGCCGCAGCAGGAGCTTTAAAGAGTAACGCATAACTCCCGTAAAGCAGTACAAGGAAGCTCACCGCCAACAAAGTTATGCCTGAAGCTGTTTCAAGTACACTTTCACCTCCTATTTCCACACCTAAAATTCCCGGTGACAGAACGATAGTATTAAGGATCGCAACTCCGCCTACAAGCCCAAATAGTTTCAAGGATCTCCCGTTATCCAACGTACACACGTCCCCCGCTATTACTGTAACTTACTCCGATTCAGCTGATTTAGAAGCGTCAAGCTCAACATTCCTTCATGGATAAAATGAAGATATAACACTCCTTATGTTTAATTTATTCAGAGAATAACCGAACAAGCCCCTAAATCTTGCTCATTATCCGATTGATTTTATTAATGGCAAAAAAGAGATCCCTAAGGATCTCACTAATTTATATGAGCAATAAAAAAAGCTATCTGGAAGGTTGCTTGCAGCTATCTTGCTCGTTGAATTCACCATCCTAGGGGAATGACCATAAAATAACGGAGTACCGAATTTCTGAGGAGTGAATGTTTTGGTCAAATTGACTTTAGAAGCTGCAAAACAATTGCTTGCAGTCGCAGAACAGAAAGCCCGGCAAATGGGGCTGTCGAGCGATATCGCGATCGTAGATGAAGGGGCCAACCTAATCGCGTTCCATCGTATGGACAATGCCCGAATTGCTGGTATCGACATCTCCCAGAACAAGGCTTGGACTAGCGTAGCCATGCAGATGCCGACAGCCAACCTTGCGCAATCGGCGCTTCCGGGCGGTCCCTCGTTCGGCATCAATACGACCAACCATGGCAGACTTGTCATCTTGGGCGGTGGCATCCCTCTCGTTAGTAAAGACAAAATCATCGGTGGAATCGGGGTAAGCGGGGGCACGAGCGCTCAAGACATCGAGGTGGCCAATGCTGCGGTTCAAGCCTTCAATAGCCTGCTTGGATTTGGAGACACGGCCATGACTAGCGCTCGCATCGGCTCTACCATTCGAACAGGTAGACCGGCACAATAGAAAGCTGTTGCTAGCTCAATCGTGCTAATCACTTCCATTATATCCTCGAAGAAAACTAAAAAAACTGACGCCGATGGAGAATCGACGTCAGCTTGCTTCCTCGTTTGAACACAAAATATACAATCGAAGCAACAATCTGTATATGTTCGACCCCTGCTTTATTTCCCTTGACAAAAGCGGTTCCCTTAGCGGATGTATTCAAATCTGTAGATTCGGAATTTATTCTAAAGCTTTTCAATTGAATGACTTTTTCGTTGACTGCCGTATCATGAATAGGTTTTTCTTGTTTTGTAGACTGCTGAAAGAATTCTCCGCCATACGAAGAAATGACCTAAAATTTGCCGAGTATCCCCGATTTTGTACGATCTTAGCATGGTAAATGAGCTCTCCCTACCCGTCTTAGCTTATATCAAGAAAGCGTTCTAACCGGCGTCCCGGATAGATAAGCTTCAATATTTTCAACCACGTCTTTATAAAAAGCCTCATAATTCGCTTTCGATACATAGCCGATATGCGGCGTAGTAAGAAGATTCGGAAGCGATCGATAGATATCGTCCTTCGGCAAAGGTTCCACCTCGAACACATCTACCGCGGCGCCGGCAATCCGGCCATTCTGCAAAGCTTCGGCAAGTGCACCTTGATCTACGATCGGAGCGCGGGACGTATTGATCAAATATGCCGAAGGACGCATGCGTTCGAGCTCTGCGGCACCAACCAACCCTCTTGTCCGATCGCTTAATACAAGATGAATGGATACAAAGTCGCTGCTCTCCAAAAGCTCACCCTTAGAAGCGGCTAATCTCACTCCAATCTCGTCGGCCCGCTCTTTCGTTAAATTCTGGCTCCACGCCGTAACGTTCATGCCAAACGCGTGGCCAAATTTGGCGATCTTGCTGCCCAATTTGCCGAGCCCGATTATGCCCAGCGTCTTGCCGTACAAATCTGCTCCAATGGTGCTTTGCCACTGACCGCTGCGAATCGCGTTGTGCTCCTGCACAATGTTGCGGGCCAGACCCAAAATCAAAGCCCACGTGAGCTCGGCTGTTGCGTTACCTGCGCCTTCCGTGCCGCAAACGATAATCCCTTGCGAAGTGGCTGCGGTCATGTCGATCGACGCATTGCGCATGCCTGTGGTAATTAGCAGCTTCAAGCGGGGAAGCTGAGCAAGAAGCGATGCTCGGAAAGGCGTCCTCTCACGCATAATCACGACAATCTCGCAGTCTTCGATCTGTTTGACCAGCTCATCCGGTTGATCGATATGCCGATCGATACTCTTGACCTCCACCTTGTCCAAAATCCGAGACCAATCCGTGGCAGTAAATGCCACTTGCTGATAGTCGTCTAATATCGCACAGCGAAGTTTCATATTGTATTTGCCTCCTTCCTATTTAAAGCGGACGCGGGCAAGCAATGAAGCCACCCGTAATCCATGCTTGTACATCGAACACATAAATGTATTTACAGTATATTGCTGTCTTAAGATCCTTGTAAACAGCTGACGAAGCCTTAGCCTTTTTCAGCATAGTCATAGAGCAATAATCCTTTGACACGCGCGAAACCCCGCTCATTAATGCGAGAGGATGTGATGGAACAAGGCTGCCTATTCAACCGAATTGAAACAAGAAATTAAGAGCTCGGCAACAAGCAAAACGCCGCCCAGGAGCTGGGAGGCGCGATCCAGGTCTTCAAGGTGAATATCAGCGGAATCGTAAGCATCCATCAATACTTCAATAAATTGGATTTTTTACATCCGAACAAGAATGCAAATAATTAAAACCGATTATGATCTTCAATGCCACTTGAATAATTCTAGATAGGGAATAGTACAAATTCTTCTTTCATACAGTACCTTAAAGATTGATGAAGGAGATGCTGCCATTGTTAGATCAGTCATTTGTAGCTCGTTCTTTAGAAGAAGTTAGATTTTGGTCTCGAATTATGAAAGAGCATTCTCTTTTCCTTAAACTGGGTTTCCGTTGTGAGGATACCCAATTAATAAATGAAGCAAATCATTTCTATGCCATTTTTGAAGCCATCGAAAATAAATCCAATGCCTTCACCATTGGAACAGATCCCGCTGTAATTAAAAGATTTAATGAAGAAGTGCATACTGCGGTCTCATATATTTGGGCTTTCAAAAGAAAAGTACTCGGTTTAATACTGACGTGTCAACTTCCGGGTGCAAACAACTTCCCATTGTTGGTCGATCATGTGAGCAGAGAAGCTAATTATTTCAGAAATCGGTTGTCGGAATTAAATTCCGGTCGGCTTGAGCCGCTGCCTGATGCAATAATTGACGAGAATGTTTTCTTTTTAAGAATCATGGCTGATCACGCCAAATTCATCAGTCATTTACTTGATCCTTCCGAGCGGCAGCTAGTGGAACAAGCAAATAATTTCAGTCAAGAATTTGATACTTTACTATTTCAAGCAAAGGACTTGGAATCTATGCGTCCTCAATCGCAAACGGTTCCGCTGCTTGACCAATTTCTTGATCAGAACAGGGTGTCAGTTAAATCGCTTCGTGACTTTAAGAGGACAGCCCGAGACCTCATTGAAGCCTGTCGTATAAAAAGTATCATTCATCCGTTATTAGCTGATCACGTATTTCGGGAGGCCGAACATTTCCTTGTAATCATCGATATGTTTGAAAATAGCTTGACCGGCAAACCTGCATAAGCAATCTTGCTTAACAGAAGCTTACAAAGCTGCTCAGGCTGATGAACTAATGATCCTCCATCTTTTTAGGCAATATTAGTTTTTTCAAAGCCGTTCTTGCGTATTGTCCTTCTCCATCCGTCCACCCATTTATTTTTCTGAAATCAGTATTGTCTGTAATCTGGTCTATGTTACCGATCAAGCGTGTTTCTGCTAACAGCTTCATATCGGCATCTACAATTTGATTCGCAATAAGTCTGGCAACTCCTTCACCATTCATCACTTTGAAAGGGCGATCATAGAAGTATGAAACATCATTAGGAATCTTCTCTGTGACCTTTAGTCCGTTGTGCATCTTTGATAAATGTTTATAAGCATCATTAAATGCATGCTCACGTTCTCGCCATGTAGTTGCCGTTTGCGCAATCCAAAGATAAGGCATTAGTTGATCACTGCATTTAAAATGCTTGAATGCTGTACCAAACCATTTCGGATAAGGGGCATATTGACGCTCCATTAGGAAACAAAGGTTTATGATATCACGGACAAGACGTGAGGCAATAATCGCTGAGCCAAGTTCGTCGCCTATAAAGCCTGAACGAAGCATTAGATGTTCTTCTTGACCGATGCGTTGCCAACTTGATGCCATTAAGTACAACCAAACATCTTGAGGATAATAATCGAATTGATTCCTTAAATTGTAAAGTAGTCGATGATCGTCCCTGTAAACAGCTCCTCTAGTTATCTCAAGAAGAGACTGCGAAGGAAACGTAAGCCAATCCACTGGCTCTATTGGTTCATCTCTGTTAATAGCCAAGCAGCCTTCAATGAACTTTGGCACCGTTGTAATTACGCTCATTCGTACATCAACCGGAAAGCCATAAAACCGTTCCGGAGCTCGTGCGTGTAAAGATCCTTGTATTTGGTCGGAATACCCGATATCTTGTTCGTTAAGAAATAGATATACTCGAGGTCCCCAATCGTGATCAGTTGACATTTCCGTATCATAGCCAAGCACTTCACTACCGGGACCCATTAGAGCCGATGAATAGGACAAGTAAGGATAGGTGTCCGTCAAGACCGGCTCAACGACTTCCATATCAAATCGGCGACATAATTCTATTCCATTTATAAAAGGCATTCTTGATTCCTCCACTTCAAGTGAACAAGACATCCATTCAATTCAATTTACACATTATTACAACATAAATGAAATGCAAATGTACAGTTGCCTCTCCTCGATTATTTTACCTTCCGGAAACTCGCTTGAGCTTCTCAGCAAAAAAGCAACCCCGACCATTAGATGATCGGGGTTACTCGCCTAATTAAACTTAATAACCAATAGATTATTACCATCTAGTATAACCGGACTGGCAAAATGGATTTCGTTAGCGGTGATCCGGTATTCCAAGTTAACGCCTCCCGATTGCATGTTAGTTACCGCGTTCGTTCGCTCTTCGGAGAGCTTGAGTACGAGGAGCTCCAACCTGCCGCTTATCACATGAATCAGTGCTTGTTCCAAATTTTGCTCGAATATTCCCCAGCCCATGTCGAGCGACCAGAAGGTACGGAACACGCCATTCGTCGTTTGTACGGGGCTAAAGCCGATCATGCCTTTGACCATATCGTATTCGAAGCCGCTGAACGCCTGCAGCAAGGAATAGCTGGCCATCGATCTGGCATAGTTGCTGCCGCATTCGATCTCGTTCCATGGATTGCGCTTCTCTCCGTCGTAACGTTCGCGAATGGCCTTCACGATGGAAAGGCCTTCTTCGACGAGTCCCTCTTGAATCATATGAGACGCTGCTTGATATTCGAAACCTGTCATCGTTTCCGAGTTATACGTAAGCGGAATCGCCGGCTTGCTTACGCCTTCCGGCCAAGTGCAGATGACGATTCCGCCTTCGTCATTCAGCGAGAAAAGCCGCCAAGTATTCGCTTCATGCCTCATACTTGGCTTGAAATTATTCCGATATAAGGATTTCAAAGCTGTACGCGTTTGATTCTTATCGAAGATCTCGCCTAGCCCGCTCAGATTGGCATGCCACTGGGCTACGACCTGATCAATAGCGCACCCTTCTGCGATCTGGTATTTAATTTCTCCCAGTTCCTCGTTCCAATAGGTATTAAGGGTCTCATCATCGAAACAGTCTACTACGGATTTATTAGACAAATTGATTTGCTGAATATAATACTCACCATTAAATAAGCAATCATCGACCCACCGTTTGCCCTTTTGGAACAAGCCTTCGAATTCGTCCGCCGTTACCTGTTCGCCCAAGAACGCCGCCATTTCGGCGCCTGCCTTAAGAGCAGCCAAATAAAAACCGCTCAGCCAAGAATTCGGTCCGTACAATTCCATATCCAAGGTGTGATGTTGCCTGCCTTCCAGAATACCCTTCTTGTCGGGATCCCACTTGTCTTCGTTAGTATCCGCCCACGCATACGTGATGGATTTCTTGATTTCCGGCCAGTTGGATTTAAGCCATTCCGTGTTTCCGGAAATCTTCCAATCGCGATAAGCTTTGATGACCCCGCCGAATTGACCGTCCGCGCAGGCTCGATCATCGTTTCTCTTTCGTCCAATTGGCAGCATGAGCCGGAATGACATTCTACCGTCTTCGTCCGCGTTGTATTTGTAATCCAAATCCCGCATGCTGCGTTCCAAACCCGGGAACAAAAAGGGCAGCGAGTAAGCATAGTTCCATACATGCGTGCAAGAACCTTCACAACTGCCGACATCCTCGATGCAGCCTTCAAATCCGTAGAAAGAACCGTCAGTCAGGCGCAATACGGTTGGCGATTTAATGACGGACAAGTTGGCGGAAACCGCGTCTTTGACAACCGCTGGCACCGTCGAAGAGAATAGCGCTTCTTTGAACTTAATCGTGTCTCCGTACAGGCGATCCCAATGCTCGAAGGCATACTTCGCGCTTGCACGGGAATCTTCGAACAGTGTTCCATAATAATTTTTCCAGCTGTTTGGTCCTTGCGGATTCGGGTTCCAAAAATTGTCCACGTTGGGAAAATGCCAACTGATTGTGTATCTGATCTTCTTCTTCTCTCCGGGCGCAAGCTCTATATGCGCAGCTAGCGATGCCGAGTCCTTCCTAGCCTTAGGCTGGTCTGCCGCATCATACTGCCTGTTCTTCATACGCCCCGGTTGTTTGAAATCGTGCCAAAACATCTCCAAATTATCGCACCATCCGCCTCGGTACCAAAACTCTTGATAACTGACGTCTGCCGCATCCGTAGATATGGTGATATCTCCGAAGCTAGGATCATCCTCGCCAAACTGATTGGTTCCTAGCTTGATCATATGTATGCTCTGTCCTTGCGACCCTTTGATTTCGCTATATCGGTGATAGACCTGTTCCGTCGGAATGGGATTTCCGACCGAGAGGCATAGCGTGTATATGATTGGTACTTTGTGCGTATTTTCAATTTCCCACTCGAAGAATGCCGCCGGAAGGCTTGAATCGTCTGCTTGCAGCGGAATGAATGGGTTAAAGGCAAGCAATCGCACCCGTCCCGGAAACGCTGATTCCGCGAAAGACATGTTCGCCAACGGGAATTCGCCCCTGAATTCAACCTCTTGGAAATGTGGCATGCCTGCCATCGTCTGGCTTTCAGGCCCGTAGCCATACCCGCTGTGCAAAGGAGCACCGCGAAGATGCTCCCCCATGTAGGGAGCTTGCATGTCGCCGTTTAACACCCGAGCGTCCAATAACTTGCCAGCATGCTCCGCCTTAACCGCGAAGTGGCTAAAACCGTTGAAGCTCTTTTTATTGGGGCGATTAAAGATTTCCCAGTCCACCAATCTGCCATTGCCCGCCAAACCGATACATCCGCTGCCTATTCCTCCGAGCGGAAAGCTGATTTCCCTTGTTTTTTCGCCAATGTATACGTTTTCCAAATGTTTAGCCTCTCTTCATCTATGATATACTTAAGCAACGTAATCTACTAATCATAATGGGAAAGCAACTATATTCCTTTATATATTCGTCTTCATTTTTATGTATAAAACAATCATCTTTTGCTTATGAGAGAGGTTATTACGGATGAGATTAGAAGACCATGCCATAGCCCCCTATATTCGCAACTCGGATTATGCGATCCGGCAGCCGTTTATGCTAGGAGAACGCAATCTGCTGGACTACATCCTTTTTTACGTCCAAGAAGGCCAGTTTGAGATTCAGATTAACGGTCAACTGCACGCATTAAAGGAAGGAGATCTATGCCTGCTTCAACCAGGCGACGTGCATACCATTAAGGGAATTACAAATACGATTAATCCGTACGTTCACCTCGATTTTTTCTATAATCCGCTAAGGGAAAGCAGCTTCATCACCCTTCCCGGTCAAGTGGACATGACTTCGTATGCGTCTTTCATGCAGCCTAGACTGCATGATTTCGAGGCGATTCGAATCCCCTTCAAACTAGAGAAAGACCATGCGTACATGCGGGATCTTCTATTTAAAATGATTGAATGCTGGCAGCTGCAAACTTTGTTGGGAATCATGGAAGCCAATCGACTTGCCCACGAATTTCTGACCGCTCTATTCAAACAATACATGAAGCCTCAACCTGGCTCATTATCCCGCCAGCCATTCCTGAACTGGATCTTATCTTATTTCGCATTTCACATCTCTGAACCTATCAACGTAAGCGATATGGCAAGAAGGGCCTGCCTTTCGCCTTCTCGATTTACCGTGCTTTTTAAACAGCAATTTGCCATGACTCCCTATCAATACTTGTTGAAATTACGAATCGAGCATGCGCAGGAACTATTGAAGGAAGGTCTATCTCTCCAAAAAACGAGCGAATTTTGTGGCTTTACGGATGTTCATCACTTCTCCAAAACATTCAAATCCGCTACGGGGATCAACCCCGGTCAATATAAAAAAAACCCGAACTGCCTAAGCTAGGCTAGTTTGGGTTAATATTTTATATGCATAATTAATCCCCTCCAGAGACAAATTAACCATGAATTGGAGTGGTGATTCATGAAACTTACAGAGAAGGTACTTACATCGGATCTTGCAGAGAGTGAGGCTATTCTGAAGGATATCCTTCACAATTCGTCTGATGTGGTATTCCGGAAGCTTCAAACGGATGGTCAAACACTGCTTTTCGTATACGTTGATGGCTTATGCGATACTAATTTGGTAGAACAAATCATTCTAAAACCCTTTTTATACAAAGGGTTTCCGGGCGATAGCAACGAGGATTCCCATTTTTCTCAGGTGGTTCAACGGCTGATGCTTCCGGTATTGAAAGTATCCTCGGTAACGATTGCCGGGAAAGTAGTCGAGGGAATTCTTTCGGGTAACGTGGCCCTCCTCGCCGAAGGCGAATCCGAGGCCATGCTGGCGGACTTCCAGCACTACCAAGAGCGCAGCGTCGAAGAGCCTTCTAGCGAAGTCGTAGTCCGTGGTCCTCGTGACGGCTTTACCGAGTCTATTCGAGTAAATACGAGTTTGATAAGAAGACGGCTCTGTACCCCCCAATTGGTCAACAAGTCTTTCCAAGTCGGGGAAAAATCAAGTACAAAAGTAGAAATTATCTATCTGCATGAGGTCGCCAATGAATCCATCGTGGAAGAAGTAATACGGCGCATCAGTCAGATCAAAATCGATGGGGTCCTTGAATCGGGATACATCGAGAAGAAGATCGAGGACACTCCGTATTCTCCCTTTCCACAAATTCAGAACACCGAGCGTCCCGATGTCGTGTGCAGTGCTCTATTGGAAGGCAAAGTGGCGATTGTCACAGCGAATACGCCTTTCGTGCTCATCGTTCCCATGACCTTCTGGACCGGTCTTCAAGCATCGGAGGACTACTACGAACGAGCGGTTTTCACGACGCTTGTGCGTTGGGTCAGGTATTTTATGCTCATGATCGCACTGCTGCTCCCGTCGATTTACGTTGCTCTAACGACCTTTCATCCGCAGATTATCCCGACAGTCCTTCTTATCAGCATCGCAGCAGCAAGAGAGGGCGTGCCCTTTCCAGCCGTTGTAGAAGCGCTAATGATGGAGTTTATGTTTGAAGCCCTTCGTGAAGCCGGAGTCCGGCTGCCGAAAACGGTAGGTTCAGCCGTCAGCATCGTAGGCGCCCTAGTCATCGGACAATCAGCTGTAGAAGCAGGCATCATCTCCGCTCCCATGGTCATCATTGTAGCTACTACCGGCATCGCATCCTTTGGAATACCTCGCTACAATTTGGGAAATGCGTTCCGGATTCTCCGTTTTCCGATGCTTCTGCTAGCAGGATTTATCGGAGTTTACGGAATCCTTGTCGGGATTACGGTGATCCTCATCCATTTAACTTGCCTGAGTTCATTCGGCGTTCCGTACCTCACCCCTGTAACTCCCGAAATAGCAGGCTTTGACAAAAGTCTTATGCATCGCGCGCCGAGATGGAACCTCCGTCGTCGTCCGAAAAAAACGACAGGAAATAACGACAATCTCACTTAATGATGTTCAGGCAGCCGAATTTCCAAAAGAAGGTGATGGTTCATGTATCGTAAATTCGGGGTTGTCCTAGTGATGTTACAACTTCTCACGATTGCTTGCTGGGATCAGAAGGAGTTGAGCAACCGGTCCATCTGGATTGGCTCAGGTTTTGACCGTGCCCCGAATCGAGATATCATCCTGAGCGGGCAAATACTAATACCAGGCCAACAGAGCCAAGCAGGAGGAAAAGGTAATTCCTCCGGTAACAGCACCGGATTTTTCATCGTTTCAGGAAAGGGTAAAAATGTAAGCCAAGCAGCGGGTGAATTGCAGGGTAAGCTTTCTCGCCAAGTGTTTCCTAGCCACCGAAGAGCTGTTTTTATCGGGGAACATTTCGCAAAGGAAGGGATTACCGACCTGCTGGATGAGCATACCCGTAATCCAGAAGTCAGGTTGCGCACAGATATCTTCGTCGTTAAAGGCAGCACAGCCCGGGAACTACTCCAATCCGGATATCCCTTGGAGAAGATTCCCGCGATCGGCGCTTATAAAATATTGGAGCTTACCAGCGGCATGAAACAGACGACGTTTATGCGATTTCTGAGAGCAGCTAGTAGCGAAGGCGCTAGTCCCGTAATGCCCGTGATTTCTTTGGAACAAAAAGACGGCGAAAATCAAGATGCAACAAAACAACATGCTTTTCGGATCAATGGTATGGCCATTTTTGATAATAAGCTGAAATTGAAAGGATTTATCCGTCAAGAGGAAGCGCTGAATGTGAATTGGATTACAGGTGTTCTGAGAAGCACAACGGTAACAGCCCTCATTCCGAATGGGCAAGGAAGTGTCAGCTTGCACCTCTCGCGGGCTGGTCGCAAAATTCGAACGGACGTCCAAAACGGCAAGCTTGTCTTTCACGTCCGATTGACCGGCAAAGGAATGATTCGCGAGAACCAAAGCCGGCTTAATCTACGCGATCCTGAAAATGCCAAGCTGGTCAAGCAAGCTCTGGAATCCGAAGCAGCAAAAGAAATAAAACAGATCATATTCAAAATGCAAAATACATATCGCGAAGATATTTTCGGCTTTGGTGAAGTATTGCATAGAAGAAACCCTTCTCTTTGGAAAAAATGGAAAGGAAACTGGAATGACCATTTTACTATGGCAGAATTTGATGTAAAAGCGGATTTTACGGTAACTCAAATAGGGCTGACTGGGCCTGGCTTACATTGGCGGGAGGAGGAAACAAAACGATGAACAAGCCCAAAATATCTGTAAATCAAGTGTTTTGGATGACGTTTTCGATTGAAATGGCGATGACCTTGTACTTGACCCAATCGCTTGTCATCCACACGGCGAAGCAGGATGCCTGGATGTCTTTCCTGATCGGGGGCGTTATAGCCTGCGGAATTACACTCCTATCCGTGGCCTTGGCTCGTTTATACCCAGACCAGACTCTCGTCGAATTCAGTCGGACGATTCTAGGCCGGTGGCTTGGAAAAATAATTGTCGTTCCCTTTCTGGCGATGTGGATATTCATCTCGAGTACTCTGCTTCGCCAGTTTTCTGATTTTTTCCAAATGATCATGTTTGATCAAACACCTACAAGCGTACTGATGCTTATGATGATGTTGATCGTATCTGGCTTGGTATGGACTGGAGGGATTGCATCGATTGCGCGCTGCAGCCAGATCGTAGGTCCTATTATTATGGTAATCGTCGTTTTGATCATATGCCTAAGCTTTAACAACTTCGAATTTGAGCAAATTCTGCCCGTCTTTAGCGATTCCGGTGTCGGAGCGCTTATTCGAGGAAGCCTGACACCTGCTTCGGTATTTGGTGATGCCGTATTCCTTCTTATGTTGACTAAGTTCATGGAGAATCCTCGTCAAGGAACGAAAAAGGTCGTATGGGGCGTTGCGGTAGTCTCAGTCATTTCCTCCGTCCTGACCTTGACGGCTTTGTCAATCTTCGGTCCTGCTTTAGCGTCCAAAATGCTGTTCCCGACTTTTGAGATGATACGGTACGTCTCACTCATGGAATTCATACAAAACATCGAAATTTTTTCAACGGTTATCTGGTTCTTTAGCGTATTTATTAAATTAAGCGTTTATTTATTCTCGACATGCTACGGGATATCCCAATGGTTAGGCTTGAAGCATTGGACTCGTTCAATCTGGGTGATCGCACCGGCAGTGTTTCTTATCGCATGGAAGTTTCCTCAAACTGGACTTTATGCATCCAAAATTCAGGTTCAATTGGGGCTTCATTACTTCATGCCGATCGTGCTGACCGGCATCCCCCTCCTGCTGTGGATTGTTGGCACTGTACGTAAGCGTTCGCGTCACACTAGACATGTCGATCCATGATGTGAGTGGTACGGAAAGGTTTAATATGTTGGCTGTTTATACTTATACGATGTAGAACATTCGTTATACGTTACTTTGTTTGTCTTTTCTTATTTTCAAAGCTATATATAAATATATTTATCTGTATTATGCTATTTCATAATTTGTTTTATATATGACTCAGACCTTAGAATAGGGATACATCAATAATCAAATACTACTGGGGGATAAGCAAATGTCAAAAAAAGTGTTGACCGTTGTCATTAACCATACGGATATTCATGAAGGAAAAAGGACAGGGATATAGCTGTCAACATTTGCAGCGTGATTTTTATGAATGAAAAAAAAAGTAGCAGCCGTTTGCCACAAACCGTTAGGTTTAGTGGTTGTTGCTTTATCGATTTGATAACCTCTTGTCTGGGGCAAAAGAAATGGTTCCCGGTAAGCATCCTCCTTTCCTGCTGGGATACGAGCTTCGTGATCTTGGAGCGCCATTCGTGGCAGAGCTGATCTATAGGTACTTTTAAGTGTCTATATAACTAAAAAGTACGTACTTACCAATAACATTTATATGGTTATATAATAGCACTCATGAACCGGTCAAAAAAAATTAATCTCAGGAGGAATAAACATGAGTCATACGATTGCAAAATCATCAGCTTCTGGTCATGAAGCAAAACCAAAAACGGGCACATGGGCGCTTCTTGCGCTTGCAATTAGCGCATTCGGTATTGGAACAACAGAATTTGTCCCTGTAGGTCTTCTTGCTTCTATTGCAGAAGATTTAAACATCGGTATCACGTTAGCCGGGCTTCTTATTTCAGGTTATGCCATCGGGGTCGCTGTCGGAGCGCCTATCCTTACCGCACTCACCAATCGCATGAGCCGCAAATCCTTGCTTATGACGCTCATGGTTGTATTCATCGTCGGAAACATTGTCGCCGCACTCTCTCCATCATTTGAACTTCTACTTGTTGCTCGATTCATCACGGCCTTCTCCCATGGCGTCTTTTTCTCCATTGGAGCGACCATTGCAGTTCAATTAGTATCACCAGAAAAAAAGGGTAGTGCCATCGCGCTTATGTTTACCGGACTTACTATCGCAATTGTGACCGGTGTCCCTCTCGGAACATTTATCGGACAGGCATTTGGCTGGAGAGCAACTTTTTGGGGTGTTGCCTTGCTTGGTGTTATTGCGATCATTTCAAGCGCTGTGCTTATCCCAAAAAATCTAAAACAATCTCCACCATCCAAATTATCAGATATGTTCCGACTGCTTACAAATGGGCGATTGATGCTGGGCTTCCTTATTACGGCATTCGGTTATGGAGGAACCTTTGTCGCTTTCACTTATCTAACGCCTCTTCTACATGATGTAACCGGCCTAAGCCATGGCTTCATTAATATTCTTCTGATCGCCTATGGTATCGCTGTAGCATTTGGTAACTCTTTAGGCGGAAAACTAGCAAATAAAAACCCAATACGCGTATTATTTTGGATGTTTATCGTTCAAGCGGCTGTATTGGTTCTGTTAACCTTCTTAGCTCCATTTAAAATAGCTGGCATAATTGGTGTCATTTTAATGGGTCTGCTTGCCTTTATGAACGTGCCTGGTCTTCAGTTATATATTGTTCAGCTTGCCGAAAAGTATGTGCCATCGGCTGTTGATGTGGCTTCCGCAATTAATATTGCAGCATTTAACATCGGTATTGCTGTTGGGTCAATAGTAGGCGGGATCGTTATCGATTCGCTGGGTCTTGTGCATACGCCATGGATCGGTGCAATTATGGTTGCCATCGCGATTATACTCTCAGGTATTTCGGCAAAGCTTGAACGGAATTAATGTAAGGGGGAATTCGAATGTTTAGCAATCATCAATCTTACCAAAGCATGTACAAAGAAGGCGAGCTAACGCTTGGTCTCCATATTCCGCTTGAAAACTATCAAATGAAAGCTCCAACGATGGCTAATCAAATTGAGTTGGCGCAGACTGCTGAAGCCTACGGTTTTACTACACTATGGCTCAGAGACGTTATTTTGGAAGATCCGCTTTTTGGAGATCCTGCTGTAGGACAAATTCATGATATTTTGATTTTTGGCACTCATTTGCTTAGTCAAACCAAAAAAATCGCGCTTGGAACATCTGCGCTCGTGCTTCCTCTTCGCCATCCGTTAAGGCTGGCAAAAGAGGTCGCTACGATTGAAGCGCTTTTTCCCGAAAGGCTCATCATGGGGATCTCTTCCGGCGATAGGCGTGCTGATTTCCAAGGTCTTGGAGTCGACCATCCGAGCCGCGGCATTCAGTTCCGTGAATCCTTGTCCTATCTCGAAAAGGCACTCTATGAGCATTATCCTAAAATCGACTCTCGTTATGGTCAAATTCAACAGGCGACTCTCGTTCCGAAACTAGAGCGAAGAATCCCTACTATGATAACCGGAGTTGCCCAGCAAGAATTTGATTGGCTTGGTGTCCATGGTGACGGGTGGATGTATTATCCGCAAGGACCAATACGACAGTCAGAAGCCATAAAAGCATGGAGAGAGTCAGCAGCTCGCCAAAATCATACCGAATTCCGACCATTTTCCATGCCTATGCATCTCGACTTAGTAGAAGACCCAGATGAAGATGCTACGCCGATTCGGCTAGGTTTTAAAGTTGGTCGCAATAAATTAATAGAATTGCTCGGATTATATAAAGACATTGGCGTAAATCATCTCTTTTTCGCTCTTTTTGATAGTCAGAGACCAGCTGATGAGGTTATACAAGAACTGGGAGAGTTCGTATTGCCACATTTCCCGCCACACAACGTCAACGGGTAATATAGCATTCCATTCATTCATGGCCTACCTTTTCCCTATTAAGTCTTACATTTCTATGAAAGCCTATATGAAAACATCAAAAAAAACACTCGGATATATTTCCTATTCCGAGTGTTTTTTGATTATTACTACATAACATTCAGTTAAATAGTTAATGGCTGTTTAATTTTTCACGGTCAGTGCTTGTACGACATCGTCGATGTTCATGCTGTCAGAGATGGGCCCGTTAAGCATCCAATGCTTTGCCGATTATGGTCAATCCTCCTAAATGAAAAAACCTCTTCATATTAGTCAAATTCTCTCGTTCCACCCCATTCGCTATTACAGCCTTCAGAGCATTCGCCATAGAAACGTTTCACACGGCTTGTTGGTAGAATGGCGATTAATGGAGTCGCATCTTTTACAAATCACATAATCAAGCTCCAAATCATCCTTCGCTTTGTTACATCCATTTCGTCACAATAAGAGATAAATGCACAAAAAAAGCCTTTGGATCGCTCTAAACGGCTCACCTTATTTCTTTCTTGGTTTAAACCAGCTTATTAATGATAGGAGCAAAGCCGCTGCAACCATCGTGATCGGCAGTGCCCAAGGCCATTGAATCAACACGCTTGATACCCATGGAAAATGAATGCTCACTGCGCCTCCCTCCTGCGTTTCCGCTTACCGAACAATGACAGCATAAGAATGATTCCCGGCAAGACGATATACATCGGAACCACAACAATATTCGCAATGCTGCCCAGCCAAACCTCTAAATGTTCGGTTAGATTGTTAGCCATTGACATTGCCATTACATATGCAATTAACGTAGTCATCCATATGGCTAGTCGATCATTGGACGAATAGGTCAGATCGCGAATGCAAAGTACTGCAGCAAACAAGTAAACGGATATCTTAATGAAGGCTGAGCAAATAAAATACATGGCTCCAAAAACCTCCATATTTTCTAAAAAGTCGGCAACGCTAGTCATTTTCAATATGGTAAAGGCAGGAAAGACCATTTTCTGGAACAGATACTCTCCTAATGCGGTTATGGCTAATACATCAAATAATACGATAAATAAACCGGCAAATAGGGTAGCCCCAATGCTGATGCGCCCTAAATATCCTTTTTTCTTAAGCATGCACCAAAATACAGCCATGGCAAAACATTCTCCATATGTCGTCGTTATGCCTACCGGCCAAACATTGTTGAGTACTCTGCCGAATCCATCGGCTAGCACGGGCCTTAGATATCCGCTGTGCAAACTGCCCGAAGACAAAAGCACGATAGTTTCAAACAAAATAAATAGGATCAGCACCGGCAAAAGGACTCCTGCAATTCTAAACAAAACTTCAATCCCAGCGTACAATATATACAAAATCAATAGAATCAGAACGCCTATGAAGAACCATTCCGGTGTTTTTGGAAGTAGCGTCAGCGGGAGCAGGAATCTAAGGTCGCATATGATACGCGCAGCGGTATAGATGAATAATAGTGGATAAAGCCAAGCGATCGGCGTTCCGAGCCATTTCCCTAACCTTCTTTGAAACCATTGCACAAATGGATCAAAATGATTGAACTTGGCGATCGTGACATAACCCGCAATGAGTATCCCACCCAACAATGACGATATCATTACGGTAATCCAAGCATCGCGTCCTGAGTCGGAACCGGAGCCGAAGATTACCGTTGTCCCGAATTGAAACAAAACCATGAGTGAAAACAAATGATAAGACGATATATTTATCATTTAATATCCTCCCTTGTACTGCCGCCTTCGAGTAATCCGGTTTGCACGACTTTTAATTTCGCCAAAATATCGACTTTGATGTCAGGAAACAAGGTTGACCAATTTTTTGAATAATATTTATTCCACGATTGAGGGTCTTGTTGATAGATGGCTTGTCCAAAACCGAAAACATCTGAATGTAATTTTTTCTGTACTTTCGCACATAACATTTCAACTCTTTTTTTTACGGCATCCGTAAATAAGCGGTTTAGCATTTTCCGATTAGAGGCTGATTTCAAGTCAAGCTTCGTCGTATTTTCAATGATGGTCAGCGAGGATGAAATGTTGATGGCCATCTTAAGCGCACCATTCCCTTCAATGGGTGATATTTTACTTTTCACGCTCGATATTTCCCCAATGACGTGTCCGCCGCCGAGCTCTTCCGGAACGTTCACGGCGACTACGCCGTCTTTCATCTCATTGCGTATCCATAGCAAAGCCATCGTTTCCGTCTCGTTTAGCCACCCGATGAGTCTGTCTTCTTGAAAGATGGCTGCGCCCTTGGAAACCATTAAACTGGTTGAGTTGGCAACCCATTTCTGAGGAGGGGCAATCGAGATTAATGGAGCATATGCTTCCTGTCCTACATCCGTCAACATAGCTAAAAACCTGCTTAATTGAACGGAGGAACCCACATTCATCTTCAACTCTCCCCTTATGACTTCAGAGACAAGCTTCTCGAATTTCGGTTTGTAGCTTAGTAAATCTGACGCTTCTGATTTTGTGACAATGACATAGCTCTTTAGCTGCGACTGTCTGTTGCGAATGAAAAAATCGGTAATCGGGAACATCCCATGCATCGCTAGCGACTCTCCGATGACGATTATTCGATTATGGGAGAAAAAAATTTTTCGGGAGAGCTTTTTTTGCAATTTTTGAAATACTTCCGTCACGGTCTCCCCTTCTTCCGAAACGACCCAGCCGGCGGTTGCTTCGAGCCCTGAGTCTCCCCCGTCGTTCGAGGATGAGGTGCCAACAAGCCGTGGAACGGCAAGGAGAAGAGTCACTCGAATGAGGTTGTTCTGCACCAAATCAACGCCTGTAGCGGCAACGATAGCAATATCGTTTACTTCCCTTCTGCCCCAACAACCGGAGAGCAGAATAAAAGCGAGTACAAAAATGATCGTTCGATTGATCAAATGCAGCATCGGCAACTTTTCCTTTCGAAGTACTCGTATCGCCTGAAAGCAGTCTTATCCTCATTCTCTCCCTGCCGTTTACGTTCGTTTTTCTCTATTACGGTTCCACCAAGGCACTCGCATGAAAACATCCTTCACGCCAACGAAATTATTCATCGTAGACACGGGGGTAAGATAAGGCACACCGAAGGATTTCAATTTAGACAAGTGAATAAGTAAAGCGAGCATAAAAATGAAAATGCCGTATAGGCCGAGAGTCCCCGCGATGATCATTAAAGGAAAACGAAGAAATCTAATCGCTAAGCCTTGGCTGTAAGTCGGAAAGATAAAGGATGCAATTCCTGTAAAGGATACAACGATAACAAGAGAGGCTGATACGAGACCTGCTTGCACGGCCGCTTGTCCGATAACCAATGCCCCAACGATGCTTACGGCTTGTCCCACTTGGCGAGGCAGTCGTATCCCAGCTTCCCTTAAGCCTTCAAAAGCAAGCTCCATAATGATAGCTTCCACGATAGCCGGAAAAGGCACAGCTTCCCGAGATGAAGCGATACTTAGCAAAAGGTCGCTTGGCAGCATTTCCTGATGCATCGTCGTTATTGCGATATACATAGAGGGAAATATAAGGGCGATCAAGGCCAAAAAAAAGCGAAGCCAGCGAGTAGCTGTCACTATAATATAGTTTTGGCTGTAATCCTCCGCCGCTTGGAGCATCTCAAACGTTGTATTAGGTGCGATTAGCGTAAATGGCGTATTATCGACGAGAATAACCACTCTCCCCTCGGCTAGTGCAGCCGCAGCTCGATCCGGGCGTTCGGTAGGCATCATCTGTGGGAAAAGGGAATGACGGTTATCCGCCATAAGCTCCTCGATAAATCCGCTTTCAAGCACGACTTCCAAATGAATGTTTTGAATCCTCGCTTTTACTTCGTCGATTAGGCTTTGCGCCGCAATTCCTTCAACGTACATGACCGTTAGTTTTGTTCGGGATAGTTCGCCGACCTGATAAGATTCGCTCTTTAATCTTGGCGTTTTTAATCTGCGTCTAATTAAGGTGGCATTAATCTGAATACATTCTGTAAATCCATCTCGCGGTCCCCGTATGACTGGTTCTGACGACGGCTCTTCGATGGATCTCGTTATAATGGAAGTCATTCCAATTAGAAGAGCGCCTGGCACGCCATCGACCAGCAGAAGAACCTCTCCATTTAATATCGCTTCTGTTGCTTGATCCTCGTTCATGATGACGTTGATTTTTTCCGTCGGCAGCACCTTGTGAATCAACCCTGCCCATTTGCCTTTTTCCCATTCTTCTTCCGAAAGAAAACATGAAAGCAGCGGCTGAAGCAATTGTGACTCTATCCGATGCTCATCCACCATGCCGTCTACAAAGACAAGTAGACAGCTTAAGTCCCCTCCCAAGCGGATGCTTCGAAATACGATATCATCGCATCGATCGAAAAGAGTACGAAAACGTGCGTCATCGCTGATCAAATTACCTGAAATAATGCCTTTTTCGTACTGCTCAGCCACTTAAATCCCCTCTTTGCCGCTTTGCGATTTGAACAGAAACATCAATTCCATTATTTGTGTCACCATATTATGACAAAATTGATCTAGAAATATTCACCACCTAACATTAACAGCCATTGCTATAGCAGCAATGGCTGTTTTGATGCTTTGTCTTCTACATTCTAGGGTGACTTTAACCCCCCCATTTAGGATTGTCTACGATTTCAACTTTGCCGTCATTTTCTACAATTAATTTTCTATAGCCTTTTGATTCAATGGTTCCATAATCATGACCTGCATCCGCTCTAAAGACAAAGAAAGTAATCATGGGCTCATCGCCCACATTGATGCTTCGGTGAGCGTATCGCCCCGGTACATAAACGGCTTTTCCCGGGGTCATTTCTTCGGCGATCCAATCACCTTCAGGATTTTCCATAAGCATATAACCCTTGCCTCCCAGGCAGTAATAGACTTCGGCTGTATCTAGAATCGTATGAAAATGTCCCTTAGTCATGTAATATTCGTTGCCTACTTTGCCCGGATATACGATGCTTGTGCCAAATAACAAGTGACCGTCTTTTTCCGGCATCTCCAATTCGAAAAATTCATATATCAGCGTATTCTCGTTTTGGATCATGGCTTCCAGCGCTTCACTGTCTGAAAACATGCCTCTCATATTAGATAGGTATCGCTTGGTCGTACTCTTCTCGTTTGACATACCGCTGATCAAATCAAAATACATCGAAAATGGTTTAACTGATATTTCCTTAGTCATCCTAAACACCCCTCGGTCTTTGATTTTGTTATTTAATGCTTTCCGCAATTTTCGCGCATTTGTTCAGCAAGTCACCTTTTATATCGATATGGAACACTTCTTCAATAACCTGGGTCCAACCGTGTATGAAATAAATCCAGCCGTCTTCCACATGAAGATTTTGCTCGTCTTTTTGTTTTAAAGCTTGAAACATAAAATCAAGCTCACCACGGTAATTCAGCTCCCAGACCAATCCGTTTTGCGGATAGATGCCCTGATCCGTTAACGGGGATCCTGGTCTGTCTTTGCCAAGTCCCGTGGCATTTATAACCATAGAATGGGGCTTAAGTGCAGCTAATACCTCGTCATTTTGGGCAGAATCCGGACAAAGATGATACTCCAAGATAACATCCGTGTGTATCTGCGACAGCAGCTCCTTGGCTGAATCTAATCTCGGCTTGCTGCGGTTCGTAAGAATAATCTTCGAAGGCTTATTATTGCCATGCTCTTTTTCCGTTAAATAAGAGCTAATCGCAAGGGCGCTTCCCCCGCAGCCTAAAATCAATACTTCACCGCCGTGGTCAGTCCAATAATTGTCCGGTATAAAAGCTTCCATCGCTAATCCGCTCGATATCGGATCCTTCGCGTAACCTTCCAATTTCCCATTTTTCTTGGAAATCGAAGAAAGCTCTTTGAACATTTGCGCATGGGGATCCAAATAGTCGAACAGGTCGCTGGCGGCATGATAGAGATCGATTTTATGAGTAGTCACCAAAGCGCCAAGTGACAATTCATCGTTTTTAATAAATTCCACGACTTCTCTGTACGCTTCCGGTTTCGCGTGAATGTCGATATCGATTCCTTTGATTACGGCACCATTCAATCCAAGGGCTTCTGCCCACAGCGGGAAAAGTTTCATGATGGACGATTTTATTGTCGTTACCCCAATAAAGTACATCGTCGGCTGGGTTGCTTTAGATGGTAGATTCATATTCATTCTCCTAAACGTATTTGATGAATGCAGCGTAACCACTTACTTCATTACGTAAATCACTTTCGTAAACGGATATTTGCGGTCAACTAGATCAACGAACACTTGCGGAGCCTCAGAGAGATTAAAGATATGAGTCACTAAAGGTTGAAGCCTTAAAGCTCCGCTCTTCGCATAATCGATCGTTGCTTGCCATTCTACGCCAGGGAACGGAGCGCTGTAAGAATTCCAAGAGCCGACAAGGGTAAGCTCATTTCTCACTATGCATTCGAAGCTTTTTGGCGGTAAGACAACGTCCCGGTGAGCGGTTCCCAGATAAAGAACACGGCCTTTCTTCATGGCAATTCTCAAGCATTGCTCCTGTGTTTGCACCACTCCTGCGGTTTCTACCGCCACATTGACTCCTTTACCTCCGGTCAACTCCTTCATTTTCAGGACAGCATCGAGTTCACTAGAATTCAGGCATAGATCAGCGCCCAATTGCTTCGCTAAGTCAAGCTTATCCGGAGCGACATCTGTCGCAATCACATGTGTTGCGCCCATAATTTTGGCAAATTGTATCGCAAAGAGTCCGATTGTCCCGCAGCCTAGTACCCCAACCGTATCGCCTACGTTGATGCCTACGCGCATCATGCCATGAAGAGTGACAGCTGCTGGTTCTACCATGGCCCCTTCGATAAAGCTCATGCTATCCGGCAATCGGATCAGGTTTCTAGACGGAGCAACCGCGTACTCCGCATATCCGCCATGCGTTCGGGAGCCGAGATAATTGTAATCATCACATAGACCGTAATCACCCGCTTCGCAAAACTTGCATCTTCCGCATGGGAGAATCGGAGCAACGGCAACCCGGTCACCCGGTTTGAAATCTTTCACGTTAGCTCCGACCGCCGCAACTTCGCCGCAAAACTCATGGCCGGGAATAGTCGGAAAGCTGTACGTTCCGGTCTTCATCACACGTCCCAAGTCGGAGCCGCAAACCCCTGCTGCCCGTACGCGCACCAGAACCTCGTCCTCATTATAGGATGGCACCGTTACCTCCTCATATCGTAAATCGGCAGGCGCATGCAAGACAGCAGCATTCATAACCTTGATGTTCATATGCTTCCTCCTAAAAGTTAACGTTCGGATGTAATAAGAGCCTTCATGCCTGATCCCTGTGCCGCATAGTCTAAAGCGGCAACGGTTTCTTCGATCGAAAATTTTGCTGTAATGAGCGATTTAACATCTATTTTGCCTGTGGAAATCATGTCCATAGATTTGTGCACATCCAATAAGCTGGAGCCTGTAGTGGCAGTCACGAGAAGCTCTTTATAGTGAATGAGATTTGTATTTAAAGTCACATATTCCTTGCCTTTCGGTAAGCCTCCGAAATACGAGACCCGGCCGTGATAACCTGCAACTTCAAGCGCGACCTTCTGCATCTCGGGATCGGAATTAGAAGTGATCACGACGTCCACGCCGAAACCGTTCGTTATTTTATCGATTTCTTCCTTCAAATCCGATTCGCGGTTGTTAATGACGATATCCGCTCCGTATCGTTTCATTTTCTCGAGGCGCGAGTCCGATCTTCCCGCAACGATAATGCGTCCGCCGGCCATTTTGTTCATCATGACATGTAGGGCGCCGATTGGGCCGGGTCCGATAATAAGAACCGTATCGCCCGGGACCGTTTTATGAGATTCGTAGGCGTGCAGCACGCAAGAAAGCGGTTCTGCCAAAGCTGCCTCTTCGTAGCTTACATGGTCCGGGATTCTAATGACGTTGCTTACCGCAAAGGAAGGGATTTTCACATATTCAGCAAAGCCGCCGTCCATGCTGATTCCGAAAGCTTGATAGTTCGGACAAAGCTGATTGTAGCCCCGTATACACATATGGCAGGTGCCGCAACCTACGTTTGGCGGCAGGGCGACCCGTTCTCCGCCTTTAAAGCCATTGACATTCGATCCGATCTTGACTACCTCACCGGAGGTTTCGTGGCCAAGCACGCGTTTTACACCTTCGGGAACTTTGAAGTGCCCGTGCCTATAGATGCGGTTGTCCGTTCCGCAAACGGAGCATGCTTTGACCTTAACAAGCATCTCGTTTTCTTGAATTTCCGGGATTGGCACATCTTCAACACGAATGTCGCCGATGCCGTAATAATACGCTGCTTTCATATAAAAGCCCCTCTCTAATAGCATTTCAATCAACTGGATTATACAAAATTTTATTCTATTAGGTCAACAATAAAATATTATTTTATTTTATTCATGACATAAGACTCCCCCGTCAAAGTAGCTGCAGCCTACTTTGACAGAGTCAACTACTAGATGCTGAAGTCACTTCTCTCTCGAACTGCGAAGCACCTTATACGTTTCTTCCATATAATTTAATGTTTGAGTGGAATTTTTCGCTGCGTAGGATGCGTAAATCAAATCAAGCACCAAGATTTGGGCTGTCTTGGATGCCGCAGCCTCCCAGTAAAGCGCAGATCCATCGTTAGACGATTTGGCTGACGTGAACAGAGAGATGTCCGAATACTTCGTTAAAGGTGAATCCTCAAAGGATGTAATGCCAATCGTGCGAGCTCCTCTCGATTGAGCAAGTTTCATGGAATCGATGACATCCTTCGAACGGCCTGAGTTGCTGATTCCAATCATCACATCCTCGGGGCCAGCAATCGCGGCGCTCATCAGTAAAGAGCTTTGGTCCCCAAGCAGCATGCATTTCTTGCCAGCACGAGTGAAGCGCAAAACGCCCGATGCTGCGGCTGCCTTCGAGGAACCCATGCTGCTGAAGAGAATCACATTTGCTTTGTCGATTGCTTCTACCGCTTTGCCTAGCTCTTCAAGGTTTATGCGCTGCTTGGTTTCCGTCATCGTCTGCACGTTACGGTACAGCACTTTCTCAAGAATCATTTCCATTGTATCCGTTTGAGTAATGTCTTCATAAACATACTTCTCTTCAGCTGCTATGCTAGAGGTATCGTTCATCGTTAATGACTCGGCGATACCGATTTTCAACTCCCGGTAGCTATCCAATCCAATCTCTTTGACAAAACGGGTAATTGTGGATTCTGCCACGTTGCATGCAGCCGCAAGTTCCTTGGTCGTAATGATTTTGCACTGTATCGGATTTTCAATAATATACTCCGCAATTCGGCGAAGAGCAGGATTTAAATAGGCTATTTTCTTATTAATAAGTCTAAAAACGTCCTGGTATGGGGCTTGGTTTCCTTCTTCCATTTGCGGTGCACCTCGTATCATGAATATTCACCAGGATTTTCATCCATCCTAAGGGGCGATACAAACTATTCTATTCAAGTAGAACCTATTTATCAACTCGAAGCCCCCCTTTTCTGCAAGAAATCCATCATCTCCGTTTTTTCTTCTTAAGAGAGTCGACATAAACGGCTGTTACGATAACAAGTCCTTTGATGATCATCTGCCAATACGACGATACATGCAGCAAATTCAGCCCGTTATTCAGAACCCCGATAATGAGCGCACCAATGAATACTCCGCCAATCTTACCTATTCCCCCGGAGAAGCTTGTTCCGCCTAAGACTACGGCCGCTATGGCATCCAACTCGAATCCGCTGCCGGATGTCGGTTGGGCGGATGACATTCTCGCAGCTAAAATAACTCCGCTTAATCCTGCCAAAAGCCCTGATAGCGTATATACCATCATTTCAATCTTCGAGATGCGAATGCCTGAGAACTTTGCAGCCTCGCGATTCCCTCCTACAGCATATACATGTCTTCCGAACTTTGTTTTATTTAATAGGAATGATGTGAGCATAAGGCAGATAATCATAATGATAACCGGTACGGGTATGGGACCGATATATCCGTTTCCGATAAAAGAAAGCACATCATTATTGAAGCTCATCGGCCTGCCGCCGGTTAGCACGTACGATAAGCCTCGTGCCATAATCATCATCGATAAGGTAACAATAAAGGGAGGTATCTTGCCCTTTGTAATAACGAACCCGTTTATTAGACCAAGCACGCCGCCTATTAACACACCGCCCGCAAGAGCCGGGACGATGGGCACGCCCATAAACAGCAAACCTATCGTAATCACTTGGGAAGCAGCGAGAAGCGATCCGACAGATAAGTCAATGCCAGTAATCAGTATCGTAAAAGTCATTCCAAACGCGATTATAGCGTTAATAGAAATCTGTCTTAGGACGTTTAATATATTGCTGGTTGTCATAAACGTCGAAGTCGTTAAGGCAAAAAAAACAATGAGGCTAAGAAGGGCAATTAATATGCCAGAGTTCGAAATGAAATACTGCACGGCGGGATTTTTTTTCCATGAATCCTTCTTCTTTAGGGGTGCTTGGCTAAAGCGTTGATAGTTGGCTTTCATTTTTTAAACCTCCAGTTGCGTGAGTAAGAATATTCTCCTGGGTAATCTCGCTTTCCATCGTTAATTCACCACTGATTTCCCCTTGATTCAAGGTTATCACTCGCGTACTCATATTGATGATTTCTGGGAGCTCAGAAGAGACCATCATAATGCTTACTCCCGACTGCGCCAAAGCCGACATAATAGAGTAAATCTCTTTTTTGGCGCCGACATCGATCCCGCGGGTAGGCTCATCTAAAATCAATATGCTAGGCTTCATGGCTAGCCATTTGGAGATGATTGCTTTTTGTTGGTTCCCTCCGCTAAGATTCATTAATTTCTGCTCGGGCGAAGGCGTCCGGATCGATAGTTTAGCGATATATTCATCCACCAATTGATCCTCTTGTCTCCTGTTCACCTGAAACAACTTGACTAAAGAACCAAGCACGCTGAGACTGATATTGAAAGAAACGCTTTGAATAAGGACTGCTCCTTGCTCTTTCCGGTTCTCCGGCACGAATCCGATTCCCGCTTGTATCGCTTCCCAGGGATTTTGAATGCTTATCTTGTCCTGATTAAGATAGATCTCGCCGCTGACGAGTTTGTCGATTCCGAAAATAGCCCTCATCAGTTCCGTTCTCCCAGAGCCCACCAACCCGTAAAATCCGAGAATTTCACCCTTGTGCAAGCTAAAGCTAATATTTTTCACTCGCGTGCCGCACCAAAGATTACGAACCTCGAAAATTTTCTCTCCCCGCTGCATAATCGGCTTTGCATAAATTTCCGACAATTCTCTTCCGACCATCATTTGGACGAGTTCCGAATAGCTCGTATCTTTCATGCTTCTAGTGCCTATATAATTGCCGTCCCTTATGATCGTTACTTTGTCCGCGATTGCAAACAATTCCTCCATTCGGTGGGATATATAAATAACAGAAACGCCCTTTTGACTCAGTCCCCGTATCGTATCCAACAGTTTCACGACTTCCTTCTCCGTCAACGATGATGTTGGCTCATCCATAACGATGATACGATTATCTTTGGATAACGCTTTTGCAATTTCAACCATTTGCTGTTGCGCAACCGTTAGATTGCTTACATACTCGCCCGCATCGATATCCAATCCAAATTGATCGAGAATTTTCTGTCCGAACTGAGTAATCGCTTTCGAATTTACAAGATGGAATGGGCCCTTCGAGGGCTCTCTTCCTAAAACAATATTTTCAGCTACCGTCATATTTGGCGCGAGGCAAAGCTCCTGATGAATAATGCCAATCCCGATACTTTCTGAAAAACTTACATCCTTAATCTCCACTTTCCTACCGTCAAAGTAAATTTCTCCTTCGTCTGGAATCAATACTCCGCCAAGGATTTTGATCAGTGTCGATTTCCCTGCCCCATTCTCGCCAAGCAGAGCGTGAACCTCGCCTAACTGGACATCAAGGCGAACGTTGTCAAGCGCTTTGACTCCCGGGAAGCTCTTACATATATTTTTCATTTGCAATAGAGGTGTATTGTTTTCCATAGGATACCTTCCTTTATTACAGAGTACAAAATCTCTATTTCAAATACTGTTGCAAGTTCGATTCATCTACGAATACGCTTTCAACTTTAACCCACTTTTCGAAGCTTTCTTTGTTCAGGATCTTGTATACCAGAGCGCCGGCAACCTCGCCCATCTTAACCGGGAACTGTGCGGATGTGCCTACGATCTTCTTATCTTGGATGAGCTTCAGCACATCTTGCGACCCGTCAATGGAATAAATCTTGATATCCGTTCTTTTTGCCGCTTCAATGGCAGCCAGTGCGCCTACGGCTGACGGATCATTTATTGTAAATACGGTATTAATCTCAGGGTTGGACTGCAGGAAGTTTTCCATGATCGGCAGGGCGGATTCCGTAGAAGCTTTGCCATCTTGTCTTGCGACAACTTTAATGCCGGGAGCGTCTTTAACAGCAGCGGAGAAACCGTCCGTTCTGTCCACAACTGCCTGAACGACCGACCAATCGATAATGGCTACGTTAGCTTTGCCATCCGTGTTTTTAACCATTGCTTCTCCAAGAACCTTACCGGCCATAAAGTTATCTGTGGTTACCAGAGCTGTTATAAGCTCAATGTCTTGAGGGGGAACATCCATAATAATGACCGGAATATTTGCTTTCTGCGCGGATATTAGCGCCGTCTTGATCCCTTTACTGTCGACGGGGGCAATAAATATAGCGTCTACCTTCTGTTGAATGAAGTCCTCGACATCGGAAATCTGCTTGTTGATATCAAGCTGTGCATCAACCTCTATCAGCTTGTCGCCGTGTTTATCCACAATCTCGGATTTCAGCCCTTTGCTCCAATCAATAAAATGCGGATTATTTAATGTAAAATAAGAGGCAGCAAACACATGTTTTTTCGTTCCATTCGAACCGGCCGAATCAGCCGTATTTTGAGTATTTCCTCCGCAAGCCGATACGGTCGCCATCGTTAGAACCATCGCAAGAACAAGGGTTAAAGACTTAATTCCTTTTCCTGTTTTCATAGAATATATCCCCCTTTAAAATAGGTTTAATGCTCTTCCCATGCTTTCGATCTATCCACTGCTTTTTGCCATCCGGCGTACAATTGATTACGCTTACATTCTTCGACTGAAGGCTCGAACCTGCGATCAAGTTCAAACGTGTCAAGCAGCTCGCTTTGATTCCTCCAAAAACCTGTTGCCAAACCTGCCAGAAATGCGGCTCCACGCGCGGTTGATTCTACAACTTTCGGGCGGATAACCGGAACACCGAGAAGGTCGGATTGAAACTGCATGACGAAGTTATTGCAGCAAACGCCGCCGTCGACCTTGAGCTCGCGATTCGTAATGCCGGAATCCGACTCCATACATGTAATGACATCACGAATTTGATATGCGATCGATTCAAGCGTTGCTCGAACGATATGGTTGCGGTTCGCGCCGCGGGTCAATCCAAGGATTGCGCCACGCGCATACTGATCCCAGTATGGCGCGGAAAGCCCTACAAAAGCCGGTACGACATAAACGCCGTTTGTATCCGGGACTTCTTGAGCGAGCTGCTCCGTCTCGTTAGCATCGGATATCAGCTTCAGCTCGTCTCGAAGCCACTGTACGGAAGCGCCTACTACATATAACAGACCTTCAAGCGCATATTCCACTTTGTTGTTTAATCCCCAAGCTACAGTAGTAAGGAGACCGGAATCAGATCGGATCGGCTTAGATCCGGTGTGCATGAGCAGCGAGCCTCCCGTTCCATAAGTCGCCTTCACCATCCCCTCTTGAAAGCATGCCTGTCCGAAAAGCGCTCCCTGCTGGTCTCCAACAGCTGCTGCAACCGGAATGCTTGCGCCAAACAGGGATTCATCAGTCCTGCCGTAAACCTCGCTGGAAGGACGAAGCTCGGGAAGCAATGCTCGCGGAATGTCCAGCTCTTTTAACAATTTGTCATCCCATTCAATCCGGTTGATGTTAAATAGCATCGTTCGCGAAGCATTGGAGTAGTCGGTAACGTGCACCTTCCCGCCGGTCAGATTCCATATAAGCCAAGAATCTACAGTACCGAAGAGCAGCTCGCCTCTTTCAGCCTTCTCTCTTGCCCCTTCGATATGATCGAGAATCCATCTAATTTTCGTCCCCGAGAAATAGGAATCGATCAGCAAGCCTGTATTTTCCTTAACGTAATCAGTCAATCCTTGTTCTTTCAGCTGTTGGCAAACATCGGAAGTCCGGCGGTCCTGCCACACGATAGCGTTCATCACAGGTTTTCCTGTTGCCTTTTCCCATATAATAGTGGTCTCTCTCTGATTGGTAATTCCGATCCCTGCTATATCCAGTGCGCTTGCGTTCGCTTTCTTCAACGCTTCATTTGCAGTTATTAATTGGGCCTCCCAGATATCCATCGGATTATGTTCCACCCAGCCTGGCTTCGGATAAATTTGGGCAAAATCTTGATAAGCCACTGAAACGATATTGCCATTATGGTCAAACAAAATAGTTCTTGCGCTAGTCGTTCCACAATCAAATGACATCACATATTTCTTTGTCACGCCAAACCTCCCGCTTTCCTGTGCTAATTGAAGAAGTCTGCACTATTTAAACGCTTTCAATAATGACTATCATAAATCAATCTGCTCTTTTAAGTACTATTTTAAGCCTCATCCTATCCATTTCATGATTAGCTCGACTGACCGATGCGGCATAATGGCTTGCTGCAATGGATGATCGAGCTAATCATGGCTTGTTTTTTTAATTTACTATCCGTGCTCTATACTTCCATCCCGTAACGATGTACCTTGTGCGTCGGATAGAAGGAGAATGAAGGAATCGTAACGTCCGGCGTTCTCGTTGCTACGAATAAGGTTGCTTCCGCAACATTGTCGACGTCGATGCAGCTATTATAGATTCCCTCTTTAAGTTCCTTTTCATCCAACCATCCATCGATATAAGCAGGAATTTCTCCGTCGTAAATACCTTTGTCGATAACCTCTGTCATTGGCGTCTTAACATGAGACGGATTGATTACAGTTACGCCGATGTTCTTGTCTTTGCCTTCTAGCAAAATGTTTTTGCTTAGCCCCATCATGCCATGCTTAGAAGCGCGATAAGGACTATGTCCAGGACAAGATGCTACTTTGGCTGAAGAAGATCCCATATTAATAATTCTACCGCCAGTCGTTTGCTTTTCCATGTAACGGAACGCTTCTCGGCAGCATAAGAAGACCGCCGTCAAATTTGGTCCGATCGTCTTGTTCCATTCTTCCAGCGTCGTATCGCTGATCGGAGGAGACAACGAATCGCGTCCGGCACTATTTACAAGCAGATCGACGCTGCCCCATTTGTCTTTTGCATATTTAAAGAAATCGGCAACCGTTTGCTCTTCGGTAACATCACCAACGATCCAATCGCAAATTCCGTTATTAGCTTCGATCTCTGCCGCAACTTGCTTCATGCGGTTCTCGTCGATATCCACCAATAAAACCTTGCTTGCATTTGCTGCGAATATTTTCGATACAGCTTCACCAATTCCAGAAGCAGCTCCAGTGACGATAGCAACTTTACCTTCCAATTGAGTTCCTTGAGCGTACATTTACTTCTTCCTCTCTCATTTAAAATCTGTTCTGGTTGACTCTCTAGCTAATGAATAAGGACTTCATATCCTCATTATAGAATATTATTCTTCACTGTCAATAATAAAATAAAATTTTATTCTATTTAAGGCATGATACTCTTTTTCGCTCAGACTACTCCAACTAAATCCTGTTCATTAGGGTCATATAGAAATTCGATTTTTTTGTTCCCATTCATCCGAAAAGACGGTTTGCTGCCGCAAGTCAAGCCAGCTGCCGCTTCTTCGTCCAATAGCACAATCAAATCGGGATGCAATTGAAGGAAGGACGCCGGACACCTGGTCGTAAGAGGACCTGTAAACGCTTCCTTAATGATGTTGCTTTTACCTTCGCCGCTCGCTATAAACAATATTTTTCCAGCCTTCATGATTGGACCGACGCCCATTGTAATGGCCTGCCTTGGGATTTGGTCATCCGAATGAAACCATTTGGCGTTTGCCGAACGGGTCTCTTCCGTTAACGTCACGAGATGAGTCTCGCTGGAAAGATGTTCTCCCGGCTCGTTGAAACCGATATGCCCGTTTAACCCGATGCCAAGCAACTGGATATCCAAATTACCGGTCTCCCGCAACAGCTCTTCATATCGAATGCATTCCTTCTCGACAGATTCGGCGGTTCCACTCGGTATATGAACATGCTCAGGCAAGATGTCGACATGCCGGAACAAATGCTCCTCCATAAATGCCGCATAACTATGGGGATGATCCTTAGACAGACCTACATACTCATCTAAATTATAGGTGGATACATGCTTAAGGCTGACCTTGCTTTTTCTAACGATATCAACCATTCTTTTGTAAATCCCGACAGGCGAAGAGCCTGTTGCTAACCCAAGCTTGGGATTGTTTTTTTCACGAATGGTGTGGATTAGAATTTCCGCTCCTATATGATCGGCTTGCCCCGCATCACGAAATATAGCAATTCTCATGATCTTATACTCCTCGGAAAGCTTTCACTTTATCCACGAGCTGCCGGCTTTTTTCAGTAATAGTTGCAAAATCTCCCTGTTTAGCCGAACTAATCAAAGATCCGCCGACGCCTACGGCTACCGCTCCCGCCTCAAGCCATTCTGTAATCGTATCGACGTTAACACCGCCAGTCGGCATCAGATTCAGCTGGGGCAGCGGGCCTTTTAGGGAACGGATCATCGGAGGTCCATAAGTCTCGCCGGGGAAAAGCTTAATGATATCGGCACCCGCTTCCATGCCTTCGAGCGCTTCCTTCACCGTCATGGCTCCCGGCATGCAAGGAATACCGTAACGGTTGCATAACTGTATCACATCCGTATTGACGAACGGGCTGACAACAAATTGTGCGCCTGACAAAATCGCAATACGGGCCGTTTCTGAATCCAAAACCGTTCCAGCACCGATCGTAACCTCTCCAGGCGCGAAGTGATTCGACAGCTTCTCGATGACTCGTTGAGCATAAGGAACTGTGAACGTAATTTCCAGGCTCGAAATACCGCCTCGCAGGCATGCTTCTGCGATTTTGACAGCTTGATCGCTATGATCCGCACGAATAACAGCGACAATTCCTTCCTCGCACAATCGATTGATCACTTTCAGCTTATTCATGCTCATATCTCATTTCCCCTCCATCAAAGATGATTGCTTTAGATGCTCCAGAACATTTGCTGCAGCCATAATTCCCATATTCTCGATAGCTTGATAGGTTGAAGCGGCACAGTGCGATCCGATGATCAGATTGTCCAGCTCCAGAAAACCTTTATCCTGCGGCGGCTCCTGCTCGAATACATCGAGACCTGCTCCCCATATCCGTTTTTCCTTCAAAGCTTCAAGAAGCGCTTGTTCATGAATAAGACCGCCTCTAGCCGTATTCACGATAACGGCCGTTTCTTTCATGCTTGCAAGCTCTTGCGCACCTATCAAATGTAACGTTTTATCCGTTAACGGCAAATGCAGGCTAATAAAATCAGCGCAGCGCAGAAGCTCGTCCAAACTTACATATTTAATCTGATTTTCAGAAGCATAGGTTTCATCTTTCATCAAATCATAAGCAATGATGTCCATGTTAAACCCTTTTGCCCTAGCGGCAACGCTTTTCCCAATGGCACCGAGTCCGATGAGACCCAGCGTTTTCCCCCATACGTCGACCGAGGTAATCTTATTCCAATTCAGTTGCCTGCAGGCTTTGTCAATCGGAATCATTTTTCTTGCGGCAGCGAGCATTAGCGTCATCGTATAATCTGCAACGGCATCCTTATTGGCTCCATTCGTTACGGTTACGGGTATTCCCTTGTCCCGCGCATAATTCAAGTCGATATTATCGGTGCCGACACCGTATTTGGAAATAACTTTAAGCTTGGTCGCTTGCTCAAGTACCTCTTGATCGATAGGATCAACGCCGACAATGACTGCATCTGCATCCCGGATCATCTCCGCCATTTCCTGTTTGTTAAGAATGCGGCCGTACGGATTAAGAACAAGCTCGCAGCCGTTCTCCCTTAAAATATCAATCGGTTGGGAATTACCCTTTCCAAAGGAACGAGGAGTTACCATCACTTTATAAGCCATTTGTTTTCACCTCTTCGTTTTTTCCTTGTAAATGCCTTGGAAGGATTATGAACCATCATATCTGCTATGGCATACTCCGATACCCCGCGTTGACGCAGCAACGGGATGAATTTAGCCGTCATATGATCCAAACCGATCTCGCCTCCGTAGCTCTTCAGCCTCGCTCGGGTCGTATCAAGACCCATGAGCAAAGACTCCCCGTATCCGGAGTCCAGCATATGAATGATCAAATCCGCTTCTTCCTCATCGTTGTGATACTTAAACCTGCCGATCGTATCGTACTCTAGGTAAACGCCGTACTCAGCCAACTGTTTATGGACGCTGTAATCCTCAAGCGTACGGTCCAAATGGCAAATGATCAGATTCTCAGTAGCTACACCCAGCTTCATGAAATGTTCTGCCACAACGATACCTTGGCGATGCGTCTCCGTATGGCACATGATGGGAGTCTCGGTTTCAAGCGAAGCTTGCGCCGCGGCATTTAACAGTTTGATGGCCATCAAGCCTGGCCGATCCTCCTCAATCGCGGTTTTGATTAACCCGGCTTTGGCATCAATCCGGTCAACTGGGTCACGATTATCTGCATGAATATACATCCCCGATTCGATTTCATTGATGAAAAGCGTTGCCAAACGATCTTCGCTCCATCGAAGCAGCCAATGATCTTCCGGATAAAAGCTCTGCTTATGGAATCCTGTAGAAGCTATAATGTGAATGCCGGTTTGCCTTGATACTTCTGCCAGCCAATCCGCCATTCGACCGCAGCCAATGGGCTGCGCATCCACGATGGCTTTGCCTCCTAGACGCTGAAAGACTTGCAATTCTTGTTTCGTTTTCTCAAAGTCATCGATTTGCAGTACAGGATTGGTCTGTGAAGGCGTTCCTTTGGCAATAAATAGATGTTCATGACTATGGCAAAAGCCTAATTGTTCTTTTGGTATATCCCCTAGAACCGTACGAATATTTTCCGTAATTTCCACCCCCTCGCATAGCTCATTCTTTATTTTAGTCCCGTTCATTACGCTTTCATTATAGAATTATATTTTCTTATTGTAAATAATGAATAAAATTTTATTTTATTATTTATTTGATTATTAGCTGAGCGCCTCACTGCTTTCATGATTACCTCCATCATTCGATCTAAAGGATTAGATGTTTGCTAGAATGTTTGCGTGATTGCTATTTAATCAAATGACACATATTCAAACTTTCCACTTGCCGCAAATAGCATCAAGCGTACCTTCAAAGGGTACTTGTTAGTGCCTATGTCACTTCAAAGTACGTACTTATCAATATCGTTTTTATGGTTATATAATAATATCGAATGCTATTATGGCCAAATTCAACAAGCGACGCTCGCTCTAAAAACTAAATTTCGGCTGACATGCTCATTCATGAACTTGGAGAATGCGTATTGCCGCATGTTCCACCGCACGATAATAGCATTTAATAGCGTACACACTTTTGGATCTATCATCATATGAAAAAGGAGCTGTTAGCATGAAAGGAATTGGGATTTCGCGGTACGGGTCTGTCTCACAGCTGAAGGTTATCGACATGCCGACATTGCCGCTTCAACCGGACGAGGTTCGTATTGCCATTCGGGCAAGCGGCGTTAACCCCGTTGATTGGAAAATACGTGAAGGCCTGCTTCAACATAGCTTTGCTTATGAATTGCCGCTCGTTTTAGGTTGGGATGGTGCGGGAGTCGTCTTGGAAGTGGGAGAAAAAGTTCATTCTCTTCAAGCGGGGGACGATGTTTTTTTCCGTCCGGAAATCGAAAAGCATGGAACCTATGCGGAAGAAATCAACGTGCCGGAAAGATTCGTCAGCTTAATGCCGAAGGGACTAACGTATGCCGAAGCGGCATCGCTGCCGCTCGTCGGCTTAACGGTATGGCAGGCGCTGGTGGAGGTCGGTAATGTCACGGAAGGACAGAACGTACTGATCTTAGCCGGTAGCGGCGGAATTGGATCAATTGCCATTCAATTGGCCAAAACACTTGGAGCCCGCGTTACGACAACGACGAGTACTCGAAACGTAGACTTCGTCCGCTCCCTGGGAGCCGACGAGGTAATCACCTATGACCAGCCACAAAGCCATACCTTTCCTCATGTATTCGACTTCGCTCTTGATACCCTTGGCGGCCAGCACTATTTGGATGCCGTTGGCTGGATGAAACCAAATGGCACGATTGCTACCATTTTTGGCGGGCCACATGAATCCAGACCTTTCTCTCCGGTAGCGATAGAGAAAAACATCCGAATCGAATATGTATTTACGCGTCCAGATGCGTCTAATCTCCATCACATCAAACGGTTGGTAGAGATGGACAGACTAAAACCGACTGTTACTGAAACATATCCGATGACGGTTGAAGGAGTACGTGAAGCTCATATGTCCAATCAAACTGGCCGCACTAAAGGAAAAATCGTATTAGTACGAGAACGCGACCAAGAAATCCACTAATCATTAGGGGACCGATAAGAATTTTTGTATTTTATTAATCATCACTAATTAATTTATCAGTTTGTAATTATTGTAAAATAGTTCGTCTTGAAAAAAGAGCATGCCAAATCCCCATCCATAGGTGGATGGGGATTTCATAAGCAGTATCGTTTTTCCTGCTTAGGTCAGATGATATTCTTCTTTATTGGTAAGAGTCGAGAAAATCTAATGAATCAGCAGATTTCTTATGAATGAGAGAGATAATAAGCATATTCCAATGGTCTACTAAATATTAAATTTTTGTTTTTAAAACTTTTAAGATCTTTGTATATATCTTTTTGTGGTTTTCCGTTTAATTCAATAATCCATAGCTTACTTTGTTCGTCTAAAGCGAAATCCACACTCAATTCTCCCAATGAACCCATATGAGCTTCTGCTTCTTGCGCAGCCGTTATGCTTAACTCATGAAGAGAATGGAAAATCTCATCTGTATTGTCCTCACTAAATAATAAGGGGAGAATTTCTGCGGCATCAAAAATGAACTCACACATACTCGTGTTGAAATAATGCTCATAGGCCACTCTGCATGCGATTGTGGAAACCTTCCACTCTCCCAAAATATCTTTTTGAACAAGGGCACGAATATCAAAATAGCGTTGATTAATCTGCTGGATACAAACCCCTTGCTGAACCATGTATTTCTCTGATCCAAGAAGTTCATCTAATTTTTCCTCAATGCTTTCATTTTTCCTGCAAATATACCTCGGAGCCAAAGCGTGCAAAGATATATTGACATCCCCATCATTCGTTCGTTCAACCCGGTACACTGACTTCCCCTTGCATCCATAGTCAGGCTTAAAATATATGACATGATATTTTTCTAATAACGCTGATACATTTGCTTGATCGTATAATACCGTGTCTGGTACATAAGGATTAAGCACAGACTGTTTTAAAAAATTGTAAAGATCCCATTTATTGAAAAAGTTGATATTGTTGAAGCATTTGTTACTGCCGATCACCTTTTCAAGACGTTGAATCGTTTTTGTCTCTTTGTTAAAGCACCGGTTATAGACGACATGGGGAAAAGCGAAAGAGCCTTGTTTCCATACGCCCTTAATCTTGCTGAGTCCATTAATTCGTTGTTTCTCCCAAATAATGTCCGCAGGTGTAAAAACGAATAGCTTTAAGTTTAAATGATCATATCGCTGATAAAGCTTCAGAACACTTTTTCTATTGTTTTTTTTGCTCACCAAAATCCCTACTAACGGCCGATTCTCCAATCCTCTTCACTCCCTGGCCTTCAATCACTTTTATTATCTAATGCTGGCACAGACGCAATGGTATGGGACAATAACATAGACGAACATATATCAGCGAATATCTTACTTTATTTTCCTATTTTAAGTTTGATAGGTATTTGGAGTGTTTCTCTTATTAGGCTTTTAATATGATGAAATAGATTGATAATAAGGAGATGAAATGATGGGTAGATGTAATTGTCCCCCCGGTCCTCCTGGACCTGAAGGACCGCGTGGGCCCCAAGGACCAATAGCAGAAGGACAGCAATTACTTCAAGGACTTGGAGGAGCAATCGGAGCAGCTGGACCCGCAGGATTGGCAGGAGCACTTGGACCAGCTGGATTAGCAGGACTTGCAGGAGCACTTGGTGAAGCTGGACCTGCTGGACTTGCGGGACTCGCAGGAGCACTTGGAGCAGCTGGACTTGCAGGAGCAACCGGAGCGACTGGAGCAGCAGGACCAGCAGGACCAGCAGGACTTGCAGGAACAGCTGGAGCAACCGGGGCAACTGGAGCAACTGGAGCTGGAGGATTAATTCCATTTTCAACGGGGATCATTCTTAGCGGTGCTACAGTAGTTTCAGCCGCTCCAATTTTAATGGGTTTTGGTAGTCACACAGTCGAAGTTATTGATGGTTCTGGAGAATCGACTAGTCCACCTGAAGCTGGTGGTTTTGCTTTCCCAATTCCATTTGCGGGTACCATTCAAAATTTACAAATCAGTGTAGATTTATTGGTTGCTTCTGTGGTTTCTATAAATACTCTCGGTCTTCAATATGATTTTACAGTATTCCGAGCACCCTCAGTTCCTAATAATGGCATAGATCATCTGTCTTCATCTTACGTGACCACACCGCTTACTAGTTCGGTTAGATTCGGATTTCCCAATAATGTCATAACAGCTGGTACTTTCCGATCCGCAACGAATATTAATGTTGGGGGATCATTAGTAGTTGCAGCGGGTGACCGTATAGGCATTCGTATAAGGACGCTCTTGTCGACAGATCCTTCAGCTGCTGATATCACTCAACTCTCCTTTAGCGCTACTCTTTCTTATACTCCTTCTTAATAGCACATCATGATTGAATAAATTTGCTCCCCGCATGATGAGGTCAGCCAACCTTTACTGGTTGACCTCCGTCTTGTATCTTTAACAAGTACAAGGAGTTGGTAATGAGAACCACGCTATTCCATTTTGTCATCATATATTTGGGTTTTGATTAAAAAACTCCCCTGCAAGATTTATAACTTCCGGTCGATATTGCTACTACCTACTCGAATCCGATATTCCATGCCGCATCCTTTTTGCAGACAAATCAATCATTATCAAAAAAAAACCACCCCGAAAGGTGGCCCGTACTCATGATAGTGCTATAGGATTTGGATAGGAGTGTATAGCCTAAGGATCTCTTTTAAATGTCCTATCACGTTTACGGAGCCTGCTACTTCTTTAGCACGAGGGAAAAGCTTGCATTCCGGTGATAAGAAATCATTATTAGGATCAACTAAACGAAGTCCCGTTGTTGTTTTATCCTATGTTTTTATCAATTGAATGCATTCCTTACTAGCTCCACCCCTGTAAACATATCGATTGCTCCCGTCGATGTATCAAATCCCGTTTTTATCAAAAAAACGCAACATTAACTCCCCAATTTCTTTCGCGTGCGTTTCCAAAGCAAAATGACCTGTATCTAATAGGTGAATATCAGCATTGGGTAAATCTTTTTTAAAAGCTTTAGCGCCATCCGGAATAAAAGAGCTATCGTTTTTACCCCAAGCTGCTAATAAAGGCGGCTGGTATTGTTGCAGATATTTTTGAAACTCTGGGTACATCTTCACATTAGTTTGGTAGTCAAAAATTAAATCCAGTTGTTTTTCATCATTTCCCGGTCGGGACATATACGCAATATCAAGAGTGTACCCGTCTGGGGAAACTTGATTTTCCTTTGTTCCGTCAACATATTGGTTTTTTATTGTATCAGGCGCAAAGGCGGTCCGGTAACTATCTCGTTTCTCTTGTGTTGGATTACGCCAATATTCTTCTCGAGCCGCCCATTTTTGACCAAGTCCTTCACGATAAACGTTGCCGTTCTGACTTATTATTGCTGTTACTTTTTCTGGATGGCGCATAGCTAAACGAAAGCCAATCGGCGCTCCATAGTCAAAGACATATAAAGCATATTTAGTAATCCTAAGCTGATTCATAAAGGCTTCCATTATTTCAGTAATTTGGTCAAAGGTATATTGAAAATTGTCTCTGTCAGGTGATGAGGAATGACCAAAACCAGGAAAGTCAGGGGCAATCAAATAGTAGTCATTTTCTAATTCAGGCATCAGATCTCTGAACATATGGCTTGCGGACGGAAAACCATGAAGCAATAAGATAACCGGTTTATCCGGATTGCCGGCCTTACGATAAAACACTTGTAATTCTTCTATTTCTACATAATGATAGGTCGTCATGTTATTTCCTCCAATTTATCAGTTGAAACGGTGTAGAATCGTTGCTAATTATCGCAGCTTACGATTTAGGAATCGCGCATCCCCGGTTAAAATTGTACTGCATTTTTTTCTGGATTCTTCCCCTTGGACATTACGCTACCCACTATCATCACAATTACAGCAATAACAAGTACCGAGGCTGCAAGAGCCAAGGATATGCTGAAACTATTTGTTGCATCCATTACAAAACCTGCCCCTATGGGACCAAGGATTTGTCCAATCCCAAAAAAACCAGTCATCCATGCAATGGCTTGACTACCACCTGTAGGTTTTAATGCACGAGCCGCGGTAATCGCAAGCATAGAAATCCCCATAAAGGTCCCGCCAAACAGAATTGAACCCAGACCAACACCGACGATATTAGGTACTAATACAGGCAAGATAACCCCTATAGCTTGTAGAATAAGCGCAATTATCAATGGCTTTACATAACCCATTTTACCCATGCACCAAGACCAGAATATAGTCGATGGCACCGCCGCTACCCCAACGATAATCCAGCTATAATCAGAAAAAAAATCCATATTCGGAACTTGTTTGACATAAGAAACCAAAAATGTCGCGCTAACGATATAACCCAAACCTTCAAGACCATATACAACAAGCAAATAAGGAAATAACTTTGATTCTTTTATAGAAGACTCTTTATCGCTGCTTTTCAGGGAAATATGTTGCTTTTTAGGCTCCTGGATATAACTCCAAATAAAGGCGACAAGAATGATGCTAATTACCAAGAGACCTAACCATCCTCCTCTCCATGAGTGAAGACTGAACAATGGAATGAGTAACCCTGATAGTGCAATACCAAATCCAACCCCGCCGTAAAAAATACCGATCCTTTTTCCACGGTTGTCAGCAAGAAGTGCATCTAAAACTAAACTCGATGCGAGGACAAAAATAAAACCACTACTCATGCCAGCTATGAAACGCAGGATCATCCACCAAGAAAACGAAGATACAACCCCCATTAATCCCGTTGTTAAAATGCATAAACCCACTTGAATTCGCAAATGAGTAGATCTCCGCTCTCCAAATGTAATGATACCCGCGCAAAAAGCTGCAACTAAGTAACCCAAGTTATTACTTGCCGCCAAATAACCAGCCTCTGTTATGGATAAATTCGTTTGTGACTGCATGAATGGGAGTATCGAGGTGTATGAAAAACGAGCGATACCCATTGCAATAGCGAGCATAACAAATCCACCAATTAAGATTTTTGTCGAAGCAGCTTTATCAGTTGCTTTTATATTTGGTCGTGTCAATTGTTCTTCCCCCCCCTCCTGTTTCAATTGTAACTTCACCGTGACATTGTGTAAAATGAAGTTAAACGATGCCTAGCATTAAAAAAAACAATACGTAAACGGAGGCTATTTATGGAGATCCGCGACATGCACATTTTTTTGACTGTGGCAAACGAAGGCAGTATTACACGTGCGGCTGAGAAATTGGAATACGTTCAGTCGAGTATAAGCATACGTATTCAACAACTTGAAAATGAACTTAATACCGTTTTATTTTATAGGCAACGACAAGGCGTTCAGCTTACTACATCTGGACAGATCCTTAAGTCTTATGTAGAGAAAATTTTATCTCTTACGCAAGAGGCCCGGCAAGTTGTATCGGATAAATCAACACCACAAGGACCACTTCGAATAGGATGCCTTGAAACGACAGCGGCAGTTCGTTTACCGAATATTCTCGCCGATTATCATCAATCCTATCCAGAGGTCGATTTAACATTGAAAACTGGCACGACGGACGACCTCGCTAAGTTAGTCCTGAAGTTTGAATTGGACGGTGCATTCGTATCCGCACCAATTGAGTATGAAGAGTTAGAAACAACGGAGATCGGCTATGAAGAGCTTGTGCTCGTAACGGGAGGACAAAACCTAACTATTGAGCGAATTGAAGAGTTACAAAATCAAACTCTACTCGTTTTTAGAATTGGTTGCTCCTACCGTCAAAAATATGAAGAGTGGTTAAGCCTTAAAGGAATTAGGCCATCCAAGATTATGGAGTTCGGTACCGTTGAAGGAATCCTTGGATGTATCCATGCGGGGCTTGGCATTTCGCTGTTACCCCGTTCAGTTGTGGAGAGGGCAAGTGAGCGCTATAGTCTTCAAATTCAAAACATATCAGAGAAGTTATTCAAAACTGCGACTTTGTTTGTTCGCCGCAAAGACTCTTATTATACTCCGGCCGTATCTGAGTTAATAAGAATATCAAAAGAAAGATTTAATTAAATCGGCTTGTCTAATGACTGCAACTAAGCAGAGCTGTCCGTTAGTTTTATACAACAGGATTTGAAATGTACGGCTATTTACAAAAAGCAGTCGCCCCAGGCTATGAAACCGCTTGAGGCGACTGTGTTCTTTTATTTCAATAAGGTTGGAACCGCTAAGCTAACAGAAGCGGTTAATTGTTGGTCAAGCTGATCCAGAACAAATACTTTCACGGTATAGGATAATTGCGCAGCATCCTCGATATCAAAGAAAGCAGCGAACTCTTTAGCAGTAGAAATAGGATCTGATTCTATAGCAAAGATGCTTACTGGCGTTATGTCGTTCATTAACTGGAACACGATTACTTGCTTGCCTTGTCGCGGTTCTGCTCCCGGAGTGAGCGCTACTACCACCTTGGCTCCAATACCCGAACTACGATCAAGCACGCCGTCCGAAATAAAGGTATAGGGCTCAACTTTAGGTCCTGTATTCATAAATCCCGCATGAATCCAATCCCCGTGGTCAAAGTTCTTGTCGCCGGCGTCATTCAGAGATAATCTGATCTGCTTTGCGCCGTCAGGCAGCGGTACGTCAAAGTTCCATGCCATGCCTTTGCCGACAAGCGGCGAGGATGAAAGCAGCTTTTCATCCACATAAACCTTAAAGTACATGCTTGCATAGCCACCGTTTTCATTAACTTCATCATCCGTTCCCGCCACAGCGACAAACCTTTTCGCGCCTGTCGGGATATTGTAGACAATATCAGAGTTGGCATGTGTACCCAATCCATGGTCGTATCGTTGGCCTGCGACAGTCAGCTTATTTCCATCGATGGACTTATTCTTTTTGGGTATGTTTGCCCATCCTGATGTCGCGCTCACCCAATCCATTTGATCCAAAAAAACGTCCGGCAGCGGCGGCACAGGACCATTATGCTCAAAAGTATGCAGCGTTTTGGATACCGTATTCGAATCCCCATATCCTTGCACGAACAGCTTTGCTTTTATGGTTGCGCTGCTCACCGGCAACGTAAAAGGTTCCGTATACAACAGCGAATCTCTGGTCGGTTCGCTGCCATCGATAGAATAACGGATTTCGTAGCTGCTTCCCTCTGCATTCGTTTGTATGGCTACTTTACCGCCGATATCCATCCAGCTTCGCTCACCATCATAGACGATCTGCAAATACGGCGACGTCTTGTTAAAGCGGGCGGAAACAGCGCTTCCTGCTCCTTCTCCATTCATAATTTTTGCGCGAACGACGGAAGAAGAAGTGATTTCAATAAAATTCTCATATTTAGGCGAGCTTGCCGTCGGTTCGGATCCGTCAAGCGTGTAGCGTATTTCACTCGAAGCGTCCACGGGCTTGAGGTACACTTTTCGTTTATCCAGAAATCCGCCGCCAAATGGCTCCATATCGAGCTTCGTAAACTTAGCCACATAACCTCCGCTACCGCGCATCGACAGATTGAGCACACTGCTTGAGGTTACCGTTTTATTCTCAATGATATATCCGTCTTGTTTAGTCCTATCATCCATATAAATGTGCCCCGTATAATTCCCGCTGCCCAAAAACGATAGCGCCACATCCAACGAGCGCTCCTGCAAACCATTCATTACGGCTACATACCAAGTCGTACCCGAACGTCTAGCCATGGCCGATACCTCGCCGATCTCGCTGCCTGGGAGCACAATCGTCTCGTCCCATGCGGTTGGAATGCTCTTAATGAGCTCCACAGCCGGATTCATTAACATATTCTCCGGATGCTCGCCAAATGAAAGACTTGGCGACGTGAAGCTGAGAGCCGTGGCAATCTGATGGCTCCAGGAGCTTTGCCCCATACGATTGCTGAATGACATCGGCGTATAATCGCCATGACCGGCCAAGTAACGAGTAAAGGGCAAGGTTGTGTTATGGTCTGCCGGAGGCGCGCCTTGCTCCAAGCCGTGAATGCCTTCTCGGGTTATCTCGTTCGGATATGTACGAGATAACCCGGTCGGCTTATTGGCGCCATGAAAGTTGACCATCAATTGATATTTGGCCGCATCCTCCAGCGTATCGCGGTAGAAGTTGATCTTAAACCGTTCTTCCCCATCGATAAAATCAAGCTTCACGCCAACTACACCAGCGGCTTGCGCCTTCTCGAAGAAGGCCAAACGGTCAGCACGATTGAATATGCCTTTCACACCCGAACGGTCTGAAGCCGATTTCCACAACCAGCTCTCCACATGTTTGGATTTGCCGTAATCGACAACTTCTTTGACAGCGGCCCAGTAAGCATCGGGCGTAGCAGCCCAGTCCGTCCATCCCTCATCGATCAAGTTGTATGGAATGCCGAGTTCAGAAGCATAGTCGATATAAAGTTTCATATTCTTCAGCGAAACATCGCCATCGACGACCCAAGACCAGGTCGATGGCCCCGGCTTAATCCAGTCCGTGTTGTTATCAAAGATGGCTGCTCTCGGGGGGTTAACGTTCGGAACAATATCGCTGTTCACTAAGCCATTCAAATCGTTTGCAACGGATACGATTCTCCAAGGCGTTGCCACGGAACCGGATAAAGTCCAGCTCCCCCCATTCATAAAGTTGGCCTTGAAGGTGCTGTTCCCTTCGGCGACAAGGGTCATGCCGGCATAATTGACCAAAGCTCCTTCCGTTATCGCCGCATAGCCGCCATTATCAGGAAGCTTTATCGTCATCGGCGGTCCGATTTTGGTGCCGACAGGAACCGATTGGGCACTTTGTTTCGTATATTTCCCTTCATAGGAGATCGTATTTTGTTGGTACCAGACTGTGCTGTCAACAGGAATTTTAAAACTGCTGCTTTCGCCGGAAATGGCATAATCCCCAGATCTTGGTGGGAGTACATAACGGAAAGCGATACCGTCATCGAACAGCTTCACTTCCAGCGAATACTTCATTCCAGTAATCGTATTGATCATTGGAATTGTCGTCAGCGTATGATGATCGCGAGCCGTGGAATGCTGTCCGATCCATGGATATGAAACGGGATCAGGTGAGCTTGTCACCACTTCGGCTTGATCCCAAACCGCACGTTCGCCGATGTCGATACCCTCGATAATGACGCCGAGAAACGAATTTTCAATCACTGTTTTTCCATTAAATTTCATAGAATACGCTAGTCTGCCGTTCATATGCTCTATCGTGCTTGTCACTTTTCCTTGGGGACTTGCGATATTCACTGGTTCTGAAGGCTCCCATTCGTCGGAACCGTCACTCAGCAGGAATTTGGCGTCCAGCCAGTTTGTGTGATCGCAGGTAGGATCGCCCAGATTGTCCGTAATCAATGTCAGCGTCTTTGCCCCGGCAGGAATGCTGACATTGAACATATACGTTTCGTTAATTTTCAACTCGGGCGAGCTCGCAATGACGACATCGTCAGCCTTGACGTAAAATTTCGCTTTGGCCTTCACAAACTCCGGGTTGGACTTCACCTCGTCATCGATACCTGCTAAAGCTGTAAAACGCTTATACCCCGGACCGAGATTGTATTCGATTTTGGAGCTTGCATGTGTGCCGATCCCTTTGCTGTACACGATGCCAGCGGAGGTAAGCGGATTGCCGTCCAATGATTGATCTCGCTTACTAGGACTCCAGTAAGACTCGGAGCTTACCCAGTCCAGATCGGATACATAAACCGACTGCTGCACGCTTGATTGAGCAGCAGGGTTGGCATCCGGCAGCTTCACGTTGTAGGTCGCTTCGGTTACCGATGAATTAGATGTAATTGCGTTCGAAGTTTGTACAAGCTCAGCAGCAGTGACTTCTTTGGAGAATCCTGTTACAAAGCTAAAATTGATGGTCATCAAACAAGTTATCAATAACAAACTTACGACGGCGTGGAGCCTATGACGTCTTCTTTTCATATTCACTCCTCCTCGAACAAGAGATTATAGATAGCCTGCGCATTTTGCGCGCGGGTTGCTTGAGACTTTGGATCAAACTCGCCATCCTTTACCCCTTGCATCACCTTAACCGCCAATGCTTTATTAACGGCTTCCACTGCCCATTCAGATACGTCAGCCCTATCTTCAAAGGATTGCAAAGGTTTTGCTGCCAAGCCAATCTTCCCATGCTTAAATTCATAAGCATTCACAAGCATAATCGCCATCTGTTCACGAGTGATCGCTGCATGAGGAGCAAATTCAGTATCCGTGACTCCTTTAACGAGTCCAGCCCCATAAGCGGCTTGGACAGCACCAGCAAACCATGCGTTGTTATCAACGTCTGTAAATGGAGATGCGTTTGCGGTTGTATTTGCCGTTAATCCTAAAGCTCTTATCAGCATAGCTGTGAACTCTGCGCGGGTGGTCTTGTCATCGGGAACGAACAGGTTTTCCGTTTTGCCTGTTATGATATGTCTAGCCGATAGCACTTCCAGCGTACGCGCCACCCAGTGGCTTTTGTTAACATCATCAAACGACTTTCTATATGCCATAACTGCATATTTGCTCAAATGCTTCAGCTGCACGGTGATCGTTGCTGTATCCGGATTCGTATTCCCGCCATTAAACTCCCATTGATCCATCTGCTCATTGTAGTAATAAACACCAAGCAGCAAGGGATCCGTATTAGCCTTGTCATAAGGCAAGGAAATTTCGACGCTTCCATGCAATTGTTCGGCTTTAATCTCGCGATTATCCTTAGTTAGCAAGGACACTTTAATTTCATAGATTTGGCCCGAAATTTTTAATTGCGCTGCCCCTTGCTGAGCCTGGCTGACATTGCCTGACACCGGCTCCAACTTGACTTGTACGATAGCTTCTTCCATCGTACCTGCCTTGGAAAGGAGATACTTCAACTCCTTCTGATCAATGGTGACAGAAGCACCTTCAACCTTCACTTGCAGTGCTCGATCTTGAATATCTTTCATGGATACGAGGGCTGATGTTTGGTTCTTATCGAGCTGTACGAATGCCATACCCTCTTTCATAACCGGAAGGACCGAAGGCAAGACATGGTTTGCATTGCCGCCATTATTCGGAGATTCGTTATCGCCCCCGCCATTTTTCTGAGTGATGGTTACGAGAGAACTACCCGCGATGCCTGATCCATCTTTTGCCGTAGCTTTTACAGTTACAATTCCTGCTTTAATCGCTGTTAATACCCCTTGCTGATCAATCTGAGCTTGACCTGTTTCATTGTATACAGACCAAGTCACCGTTTTATTCGTTGCATTAACAGGCAATACAGTTGCTGCAAACTGCGCTTGGCTGCCAACAGCCATGGTGTAAACGGAAGGATTCAGACTGATCTCATCTGCTAAAACTTCCGAGCCGCTGCCTGTTTCTTCGATGACCTCGAAATGCTTCACCGTTCGTACATCCCCGCTTCCGGCAACAATCGTATACGTCCCGATCATAGCGTCTTTCGGCAGCGTAAATGAGTCACTGAAATTTCCGCCCTTTAACACATTGACATAGAGGATGCTTTGGTCCGGCCTTAACACTTTAATTGTAAGCGTGCCCAGCTTTGTAAGCCCGGTTATCGCAACCGTATCTCCTGCTTTCTTTTCCGTAATATCTTGCAGCTCCGGCGCCTCAACCGGTGCTAGATAAGGCTGCATTACCTGCGCAAGCCGATTAGCAATCTTAACATGTCCGGCGCTGGAAGGATGCAGACTGTCGTTGAAATCGGATGACGGATACGCATCTATCCAACCGGATGTATCTACATAATGCAGCTTGTCATCGCCTGCAGCGATTCGGCTATTGACTGCGGCTAGCGTAGGCGCAGCTTTGAAGCCGCCAAAGGTGCGAAGAACAAACAACTGCGCAGCTGGGTACTTCGTCCTTATCTGCTGGAGAAATGCCGTATATGTGGTCTGAAAATCGCTATCGGATACATTGAACTTAGCATCATTAGTCCCTAAATTAATAACAATCCCATCTGGCTGGTATGTGCTGAAATTCCAATCCGGTGAGTCCGGATAATCGCCTGGCTGCAGTTTAAAATATTGCTCGCTCATCCCGAGTGAATTAGGCGCATAGCAAGCTATACCTGTCTCCAGGCAGATCCCGGTGTAGGCAATCTGAGTGTGATCGGCATTTAACTGCTCTCCTGCTAGCCATGCGTAAGAACCGATCGATACTTCAGGCGTTGTGTAGCCAACGGTAATGGAATCGCCAATGAACTCAATCAAATGCTCCCTCGGAGCCGCTGGCACAGTGGTCGCTCCGCTGTCAAGAAGCAGTCCTTGAAAGGACAGGACATCCAGAACATCTTTGGAAACTACGGTTAATCGATGTGTTCCAGCAGGAAGCGGCGTCGATGTTATAGGGACGGTTCCGTTCGCATTTTTATACAAAACGTAAGGGCCATCATCGATCTTGGCATACAGATTCGCTGAAGCACCCATTTTAATTTGGACGTTCGTCCCCGTGAAGCTTACCCGCAGGGATGCGCCTGGCCAGTAGCTTTTATATGTTGTTGATGAGCTCCGGTCCCATCTGCCCATATAGAGAATGTTGGCATCCCCTGGAGCGACAAAATCCAGCACAGGCGCTACCTGCGGTGTGGCATTGACTTCATTGGACGCAGCGCTCACTCCTCCCGGATAGACCGCCTTAATCACAAAAAAATAGGTCGTTCCATTGCCCAGTCCTTCTGCCTTGTAGCTGGTAACAGAGCTGTTCACAGAAGCTAGTGCCTCTCCATATGAACCTTCAGCAGCTCGGCTAAATATTTGATAGCTTGTCGCCCCTTCAACTGCGTCCCAGTTCAAGCTCACTTGCCCATCCCCTGCAATAGCGGCATGCAATGTAGGCGTACCTATTCCTGTAACGGTCACCGCTGCCGTCGCCAAAAATTCTCCATTTGACGTTGCAGCTGTAATGGTGGCGGTACCAGGTCCTGTTGCGGTAACGAGACCGCTGTCGTTTACACTGGCGACATTGGGATTACTCGATGCCCATATTGCTTTTTTGTTCGTTGTATTCTCCGGAAGCAGCGATGCCGAAAGCTGCTCCGTCATGCCTGTCAACAAGTCTAGCTTCGTCTTATCAAGCTTAATACTGTCTGCTAATATCTCTGGTCCATACACCTCAAATTCCCAAATGGAGTATCCGAATTGCGTAGCTCTGACCGTTCCGTACATGCGAACGTAACGGGCGCTTACTTCGTTAAATGAAACCGTTTCCAAAGAACCTTTTCCGCTTGTGGTGCTGAACACATTGGTCCAGTTCTTTGCATCATCGGACACTTGAATTTGATAGCTTTTGCCGTACGCCGCTTCCCAATAAAGTCGTACTTCGTTGATCCGTTTGGTTTCGCCAAGATCAACATACAACCATCCTGGATCAACGCCTCGCTTGGACCCGAAACGCGTTGTAAGATTACCGTCGAAGGCCAAAGAAGCCGTATCGGTCGAACCGTCGCTTGAAGATCCGACTGCCGGTTGTTTTAGTGCCAAGTTGGTCCGCGGTCTCGGTTCTAGTTCCTGCACCGGTTTAATCGTAACTCCGCTATAAAATTCCCGATCCGTAAAATTCATTTCATGTAAAGTCGTCGCAGGCGTAGAGCTCCCCGGCATATAAACATTTTCAAAGGTAATGCCCGTTATCAATGCCCCTGCCTGCCCTTTGATTTTGGCAAAGCTTTCACCGGCATCGCGCACGGTAATATCCTTCACGGTAACCCCAGTGATCGGCCCTACGCCATTGTTATTGTGATTCACCGTAAACAGGGTCATCCATGCGCTATTGTCCTCATTTTTACCGCTAATGTCCTCCACGTCGATATTTTCAAACGTCACGTTGCTTACCGAGCCATCCCCATATTTATGATGGATTGCGAAGCCTACAGCTGCCTTATACACAACGCCATCTTTAAATGTGATGTTGTCCTGATTTTGCATGACACCCTGACCTATTTTGTAGCCGTAACATAAGGTCCATGTGATACTGTCCTCGATCACAACATCGCTTACTGGTTCTGGATTCCCAGGCCAAGGAACTTTTCCTGATGCGATATCCGTATCCTCTTGCCATGCTTTCGTCGAATAAGGATCATCTAAAGCAATGCCGATCGAATTGCGTACGACAGCATTTTGCGACTCGACGATATCAATCCCGTCATTCTCGCCCATGCCAAGGCTGTTAAACATTTTTAAATTTGTAAATACCAAATCATTGGAACGAACAGGCATGACAGCCCACCCCGCAGACTCTCGAATGATGACGCCGTCCATCGTAAAGTTGGACGTGGCAATTGGGACTACTAGGTTGTTGATCATCCCTTTATTGTTGGTACTCTTATCGTCGTGAAGAAGTTTTCCGTTACCGTCGATCGTTCCACGTCCGTAGATCTTAATATTCTGGGAGTCAAACGCTGTGGAGATCCACCATGTTGCAGGTCTGCCCATGGAATTTTTAAACCAATGCTCCGTATAATCAGCCGTCTTCCCTGTACCGACAAAGGTTGCTCCGGGCTGCATGTAGATGGCTGTATTGCTCTTTAGTATTAAGTTACCAATATAGTACGTTCCAGCCGGTACATAGACAACGCCTTGGGCGTTATTTCCCCGTCCCGTACCGTAGCTGCTGGCATCATCAATTGCCTTCTGAATCGCTGCCGTTCTTTCGGTTACCCCCGTCTGAACGCCAGTTGTCGTTACTTGGTAAGGAGCTTCGGTAATATTGTAGATCCCTTCTCCTGATGAGGCTGGAATATCGGTTTCCGCCGGATCAGCCGCAATGACGAGCCTCGTTGTTCGGTTGTTCATTGAAATGATCAAATACTCATCCTTCTGAGTTGTAATCGTTAACGTTCTGCCTACAACACTATCAGCCTTGATTCCAAGTTTCTTAGGACTGATTGCGTACTCATGCACCTTGTCCGTATTCAGAATCGTCACCTCATACGTCACAGGGCCGCCGGACATCGAGAAATGAGCGTAATCATAATCGTTGTATGCTTTAATTACCGGGATTGGCACCCCATTCGCTTTGAGCGTGAAGTTCGCTGAGGCCGAATACCTTGAGGATTGATCGTAAGGAAAAATCTCTGCGGGCGCTGCACCTGCGTCCATTGTTAACTCCGGTGCAGCTTGAGCGGTTTCTGTCGGAAAAATAAGAACCGACGCCATTAGCGCCAACGACAAAACCACACTAAGCCATCTTTTAACCTTTAACATTTGCAAATGTCCTCCTTCATGATTGTATTCATTAGCCTCCACCTTCGATTGAAAGCCCTTACATTTTCTTCGTGCGTGTTCAGTTTAGCAGACTACTCCCGCTTCCATAATGAGGAAAATCCCACTTCTAGGGCAGATATTTATATATTTAAGTGCTTGTTTGCGAATGAAACAAAAAAGCAGACGCTGCGAGTTATGTAATCACTCTTGTCGCGACTGCCTACACTATCATTGCAAAGATGGGAGTGGAATATGAAAAGCCGAGGGTAGGATTGAAAAACAATTGTACGAGACACTGTACGCCATTTCATGGAAGGTTCGGATGAGGCATTTAGAAGGAGAAGAGAAAAATATTCATTTTAAATTCGAGTAAGTGATGATGCGCTTTAATGAAATCGACGTAAGTATTATGATTAATAGTCGGTATAGAGGTTAGAGCTTTAACCTAATTAGGCTGCCTCTATATTAGTAGCAGTCTGAGTTGTATGATGAGGCCAACCAGTTTTTACTGGTTGGCCTCTTTTGATTAACAAATCGAATATGATCCTCAGAATGCTCTTTCCTCAGCTTCCCATCTTGCGACCTCTTCCCGAACTCGCGGTGCGACTTCCGTTCCCAATAGTTCAATGGCTTTCATAACATCCTCATGTGGCATGGTGCCAACGGGCAAATGCAGGAAAAATCGAGTGAAACCTAAATGTTTGCGCATGTGAATAATTTTGTTGGCAACCGTTTCGGGATCGCCTACATAGAGTGCGCCTTCTAAGCTGCGTGCGGCATCGAATTGTGAACGGCTATAATGTCCCCAACCGCGTTCTTTACCAAAATAATTAAACGATGCCTGAGTGGGAGGGAAATACTTGTCAACCGCTAGAGAAGTACTCTCCGCAACGAACCCGAGTGAGTGCACGGCTATCTTTAATTTCGATGCATCATGTCCTGCACGAGTCGCAGCTTTCTTATAGAGTGGCACGAGCGGAGCAAATTGCATGGGACTCCCGCCAATGATCGCCAAAACAAGAGGCAGTCCAAGTACGCCTGCTCGTATGACCGATTCCGAATTGCCCCCACTGCCAATCCATACGGGCAAAGGATTTTGAACCGGACGCGGATACACACCAAGATTCGTAAAGGCAGGTCGATGCCCTCCCTTCCAGGATACCTTCTCCGACTCCCTTAATTTTAATAATAGCTCCAATTTTTCCTCGAACAGCTCTTCATAGTCTTTTAAATCATATCCAAACAATGGGAATGCATCGACCATAGAGCCTCGACCCGCAATAATCTCAGCGCGTCCATTTGAAATACCATCGAGCGTAGCAAATTGCTGAAATAAACGTACGGGATCAGCAGCAGATAGCACGGTAACCGAACTGGTTAAGCGTATCCTTTTGGTCATGGGCGCCGCTGCGGCCAATATAACGGCAGTAGCAGAATCCCCAAATTCCTTACGATGATGCTCTCCGACTCCAAATACATCCAATCCAACCTGATCGGCAAGGACAATTTCTTCCACAACCTCACGCAGTCGCTGCGCATGACTTATTGTCTCGCCCGTTTGAACATCGGGAGTTGTTTCGACAAACGTATCTACACCAATTTCCATTTTCAAATCCCCCTAAATACAAAATTATAATAAAATCCTTCTTATCAGAAAGAATCCACACCATCATTTTTAACATGGCCTTCACGATTTTTAATTCCATATCCGATTTTCTTCAGCACGTGAATAAGTTCTAGCTTCTCCTCATCCGTCGCGAAGGACAAATTGTCGGAGATCGTTTGAACATGCTTTGGGAAGATATTGTCAAAGTAACTTCTTCCTTCCCCGGTCAATGCCACATTTGTTTTACGTCGATCACCCGGGATGGGGAGCCGTTCCACGAACCCCTTCTTCTCCAGCTTATCGACCACAGAGGTGATACTCCCGCTAGGAATCGAGAAAGTATCGCTAATGATCTGAATGGAATGCGGACCTTTATTGTAAAGAAACTCGAGAATTCGGAAGGTTTCCATACTTAACCCATAGCTGTCAATGTCACATTCTAAACTCGCGTATAGCACTTTCATCGAGTTGCTTATTACACGTATGAGTCTTAAATCAAGCGCCTTGCCCTCAACATCGCGTTCAGTCACTCTTCCCCACCCCCTTATCTTGGTTTTGCGTACAACGGATATTCCAGTTCTGTAAGGACAAGTTCTGATACGTTATTTTTCCGTTAAAGCATTCCTCTTTCGCTTCATATTCGAAGCCGGAAATTTGAGTGTTCCCGTGAATAACTCCTTTCTTAATCTATCTAGATTCAATATCCTAAGAATATTTATTCTATGAATATTTATCCTAAGATTATTTATTCTAATAATATATAAAATATAACTAGTCCATTAATTTGTCAACAGGTGAAATAAGCCTGGGTAAATGGAGGGCGGGTTGATCCTGTCACCCGACACAAAAAAACACTACCGTTTTTATAAATTTGGGTAGTGTTTTTTAAGATAAAATAGGTTATTTCATGTGGATGCTAAAGACATCTTGTCTTCTTACTGAATCAATATGTTTTGGCAGAGTCTGTCGTTTCACCTGTCAAACCTGTTTACCATATGTGAAGAAAGGTAATAATTGCTGTATATCTGTTCAGAAGGAGAACGCGAATGAAATCCGCTGAAAAAATATCGGCAACTCAATTGAGTTTTTTACTTTTTTCCTTTATAGCTCCCACTGTCATTCTTATCTTACCGAGTTTGATGGTCAATATTTCCAAGCAAGACGCGTGGATAACGATTTTCCCTGCGGTCTTGATCGGGGCAATCAATATTTGGGTGATGATCATATTGTCCAAACGCTACCCGGGTCAAACGATTATTCAGTACAGTTCACAAATCTTAGGTAAATGGCTAGGAAAATGTTTGGGATTGTATATTGTTTATTACTGGATTAATTTTGATTTCATTATTCTTAATCAACATATACAGTTCATAAATACGGTTCTGCTCCATAAAAGCCCATCAATCGTTGTCAGTCTATCATTGGCACTCTTATGCGGCATCGCAGTCTATATGGGGATCGAATCTATAGCAAGATGTAACGAATTCCTTGCCTTAGTCATGTTTGTTTTGTTGATTCCACTCCTGATGCTCATGCTCGCGGAATTTGATCCGGAGCGGCTCCGTCCCGTGTTGAGCGAAGGTATGCTGCCAATCCTTCAGGGGACGATATATCCTGTCGCTTATTTAAGTCAATTCATTATTTTGGGGTGGCTTCTTCCTTATTTAAATCAACCGAAAAAAGCATTCAAAGCTTCGTTTATCGGATTGTTTGCTAACGCCGGACTACTCGCCATTACAGTCTTGCTTTTGATTATGATATTTGGGCCATTAACGGAAAAATTGACTTTTCCCTTATTAAGCGTCATTCAGTATATAGGCTTTCAAGGAAGCTTTGAACGCTTGGAAGCTTTGGCAGTAGCGATATGGGTTATGGGTTGTTTTGTAAAAGTAGCTCTTACCTTCTTTATTATCTGTCTAAGTATATGCCAACTTTTTAACATTAAAAATTACAGAGACCTTGTAATGCCTATAACGATTTTGTCAGTGTTAGGTTCGGTTTCGGTTTTTGCAAACTATTCCACCGATTTGAGTTATTATCTCAAATATACATATCCAAGCTATGCCATATTTACACAATTAATTATACCTATTTTCCTTCTAATAATTGATTCCATAAAAAGCCTTTGGAAGAAATCGGCGCTTTAGCTTTCATTGTTGTAAAATCATTTTTCCGATGGGTTCAAATATGCTTCTCACAGGAATTGTTGTGCTTGGAATATCAACCTTGGCAAATATTAAAGAACCAACGATCATACAGATCCCCATCAAACCACCATACAAAAGAGCCGCTTTAGGTTCTTTTTTATTTAGAAAAATCTGAACGTTATAGATTGAAAAGCCCAACGTTAGGATTACGAAAGTTACGATTTGCAGGATCATTTTCCAATCTCCTTATCTTGCATCTCGAAAGAAGAATGTACCATTCCGGATCCTTTAATCTTCAGATCAACATCAATCGTCATATGTACCTCTGGAAACCGCTTATCCCATTGGTTCTTCAAAACAGCCCATTTACCCGGATTATTCTTATATATTTCCTGGCCAAAACCTACACTATCCACTTTATACTTCTTTTGAATTTTAAATAGAAAATCTTGAATTTGTTTCTTAACCGCATCTTCTAAAGCTTGTTTTATTACCTTTAAATTTTTTGGATCGTTAATATCCAAATCGGAAGTATTCTCGACCAAACTTCCTTGACCTTCAAGCTGGATCTTAAATTGGACAGAATCATTTGGAGTCTGCGTTATAATTTTGCGATCTGCTTGGTTCAAAACCATACCAACTTCCCCACCTTTGGGTAAATTTGTCGTGATTCGACCGGTGTTTAACTTGTCCGTCAACCACAGTAGCCCCAATGATTCTTTTTCATCTAATAAACCATTTAGTTTGAAGTCTTTAAAAACAGCGGCGCCTGCAAAATTAAATATTTCCTTATCTGTATCTTTAGAGTGGAAATCACGTTCAATTGTCCCTACAACGGGATGAATGCCCTCACTTGCATACGCAATAAAAAAATCGCGTATCGTTACTGCCAAATTATCTCCTGTAATTTGCATTTCCTTCACCGCTTCGATAGATACTTGCTTTAAAGGATAATTCAATTTCAAAATATCCCGCCCTTCTCCTCCTTTTACAACCATGATATACGTTTTTAATCGATTCTTAGGGTCATGAGTAAAAATATCCAGCACATCATTAATTCCATGCTTAGCTAAACGTTCACTAACAAAAATAATGCTTCGATGGGAGAGGAACAATAGGCGTGAGCTCTTCTTCTGAAGTTTCCGGTGAATCTCATTTCCATCCTTTCCTTCTGCGGATATAATGAAAAATTGATCTTCTTTCCCTCCAACATGATTCCCTCCTTCAGTAGATGAGGGTATGGCGATTTGAAGGGAACACAGCACGTTGCCATTGTCCGACAGATCTAAGGCAGTAGCTGTAACAAATGCAAGATCATTAATTTCCGTACGATCCCAGCATCCGCAAAGGATGATGAATACGAGAAGTATCATACATTTTAATGCTCTCATCTCTTATACCCCCCAATCCTTCAATACGCCTCTACCCTAATTTCCAAGAGCTGCTAATTCGGTCCTTCTCGTGATTTGGGATCTATAGAATGGCGAAACTTCACCCAAATCGGTATCCTTATGAAAACATCTTTCAATTTGGCAAACTTAAGCGGAGCGACTGGTGAAAAATAAAGAACCCCGAATGAACGTAGAGAGGTCACGTGTAACATGATGCCTAGAAATCCTAAAACAATGCCATAAAGACCCATAGTTCCCGCTAAGAATAATATTGGAAAACGCAGTAATCGGATCCCATTTGCAAAACTATATCGGGGAATCGTAAACATGGATATGCCAGTGATGGACACGATAATGACTACCGGAGCAGATATTAATCCTGCTTGGACAGCTGCTTGACCAATGACCAATCCTCCAACAATACTAATGGCTTGGCCGATCTGCTTAGGCAGACGAATTCCGGCTTCCCGCAGTGCTTCAAATATGATTTCAATTAGTAAAGCTTCAATCATCGCAGGAAACGGCACAGATTCCCTTGATGCCGCAATACTCAAAACAAGACTAGTAGGAATCATCTCCTGATGGAAGGTCGTAATAGCTACATATAGTGGAGGGGCAAATATCGCAAAGTTGATAAAAAGGAATCGAACCCATCGAACAAAAGTAGCGACTGGCCAACGAATATAATAATCTTCACTTGCTTGAAGTCCTGCCCAGAACGTCATCGGAGCAATTATGACGAATGGGGTAGTGTCTACAAGAATGGCAACTTTTCCTTCAAGCAATTCAGCAGCTGTCACATCCGGACGTTCCGTGCTATGAAGTTGAGGAAATGGTGAATAAGGCTGATCTTCAATAAATTCTTCGATATATCCGGATTCGAGTACACCATCCAATTGAATCGGCTTCAATCTGGTTCTAACTTCGTCAATTAATGTATCATCCGCAATACCCTTTAAGTATAAAATGGCTATTCGAGTTTGGGAAAGCTCTCCCAAGGTCATATACTCTACCTTTAGTTTTGAGGTTTTGAGTCTGGCACGTATCAGACTTATGTTTGTTGAAATATGTTCGATGAAGCCGTCCCTTGGGCCGCGTATTACCGGCTCGGATGACGGTTCGTCAATACTTCTTTTGGATAAACCGGGAATTGAAACCGTCATCACATTATTGCTTCCCGCCATTAAAATGGCGGCATAACCCTCTAATACATGGCGAACGGTATCTGATACAATTGTAGAACTGTACGTGGAACCAATGGAGATCATTTCACTTTTAAGATCTTCTGCTTCTTTAGGAACATCTCTAGTTAAGCTTGTTAGCATTGGTTTAATGACATGCTCATCAAGCATTTTTTCATCAATCAGGTTATCTATGTAAACAATGAGCCATTTAATGTTGTGATTAACCTCTATCCGTCGGTATTCCAAGTCGGAACAATCCTGAAACGTTTCTTTTAAAATCTTTTCGTTTTGCTCAATATCCGAAGTAAACTCTTTTTTATTGTCTTCCTCCAGATTTGTGCTTTTCATTTTTAGTTTTTTTTCGAATTTCTTGAATCTACCACTTTTAAATCCTCTCATGAAAGCATCTCCAGTTTGTCAAATTCATTACTGTTATTATGCCAAATGGAGGAATACCTATTCGAAAACGATATTCATCTTGTCAAAATTTCCACCCTGTAAGGAGCTAAGCGTTAGCTGACGGAGTGCTTTATTTTGTCGCTTCACAGGAAAGCCCTGCAGATCCTTTAGGACCTGCAGGGCTTGTTATTGATATGACGCCGACTAAGTATCGATGTCAGTTAGAGTGATTACATATCCTTCTTCATAGCGGCAAGCTTTCGGCGATATTCCAACGCAGGCAGTCCGCCCCAGCCCCAATTATCGGTGTCAACCTCTTCGATAACGACGAAGGTAGATTCTAGCGGCTTGTTCAAAACGTTGAGCAGAAGCTCGCTGACCCCTTTAATGAGCTCCGCCTTTTCTTCCGCCGTGACAGACTGACGATCTGGTGCTGTGCCCTCGCGGGTAACTTGAATCGTGACGATCGGCATCGATATTCTCCCCCCATCTCAATCGTAAATGTTTAGATGTTTTGTTCTGCTGCTATATGGCTTAGTGTCCAGCATTTTGTCCACCATCAACATACAGGGTTTCACCCGTTACGAAGTTGGCTGAATCCAAATACAACACAGCTTCAACGATTTCATACGATTCGCCCATGCGTCCCATTGGATGTAGTTGAGCTAGCGCTTCGTGTGATTCGACGGGATGCATGGGCGTTTTAATGACTCCCGGTGAGACTGCATTCACACGAATACCTCGGTTAGCATACTCAATGGCTAGTGATTTCGTCGCAGATTTCAATCCGCCCTTCGTCAACGAAGCGAGTACAGAAGGAACGGAAGCCGATGGTTGGTCAACCAGACTCGTCGTGATCGTAACGATGTGTCCCGTACCTTGTTTCAGCATCACTGCTACCGCACGTTGGGTAACATGGAAGAAGCCGACGACATTAGTCGATAAATACGTTGTAAAGTCCTCTTCTGAATACTCGGTAAATGGCTTGGAAATGAAGATTCCGGCATTATTAACCAGCGTATCGACGCGTCCAAAGTGAGCCAAACTTTCATCGATTAAGCGCTGCGCGACCTCAGGATCTGCAACATTACCGGCAACAAATCGCACTTGTTTTCCAGTTGGATCGATTTCTTTTGCAGCATCAGCTAACTCTTGTTCTCGACGTCCATTGATAACGACATTCGCTCCTTGATTCACCATCTCAACTGCCATAGCTTTCCCAAGTCCGCTGCTTCCGCCTGTTATTACGAATACTTTTCCCCGAATGCTCATTTATTCATTCTCCTTCTCCCAATTACTGTCCTAAACCGTTTTTCAATGCTTTAGCAACCGATACGGTGCGTTTTGCTTGATGTTCAGCAGAAGCGCGCACGTCTTCCTTCATCTTTCCGTTCTGATCCACTGTTACGCTTGTTCCGTATGGATTCCCTCCGGCAACAAAAACAGATGGATCAGTAAATCCAGGAGCTACCACAATCGCTCCCCAGTGGTACATTGACGTATACAGCTGAAGGATCGTTTGTTCCTGTCCCGCATTTGCATTTTGGGCGGAGGTCATCGCGCTAACGACTTTATTCACTGTTTTGCCTTGAGCCCAAAGACCGCCTGTCGTATCGATGAACTGTTTCAATTGAGCCGGCAGATTGCCGAATCGAGTTGGCATGCTGAAAATAATCGCGTCCGCCCACTCCAAATCCGCAACTGATACAGTCGGGATATTTTTAGTTTCTTCAAGATGCGCTTTCCATGATGGATTACCATCAATAACGGATTGCGGCGCAGTTTCTGCGACTTTTAAAACTTTCACTTCTGCCCCTGCTTGACGGCCGCCTTCCGCTGCCCATTGAGCCAATTGGTAGTTCGTTCCACCCGAGCTGTAGTAGATGATGGCTAGGTTAACGTTTGTTGACATTTGATTAGTCTCCTTTTTGAATAACTTTTGAATGAGCCCCATTGGTATCGCCCCAAACTTTTTTTATTATCTGCCGTGTGCCGAGACCCGATCCACCCGCGGATGCGGATAAAAGACCAGAAGGCTTGGCTTTGATATCGTTCTTTAACCCCTCGCAGCAGATGAACTGTTTTCAAACAAATGCATAAACTCGCTTGGAGATTGCAGACCAGATAAGCTGATCTCCTCATTGATTACAAAGTAAGGAACCCCTCTGATGCCCAGCTTTTGCGCGCTGCGTTGTCCTAATTCAACTTTTTCAAGTCCATCGCCTTTAAGGAGCCGTATTTTGAGTTCAGCAGCATCGTCTGTAACCCCGCTGGCACTCGCTATTTCCACAAGTTCATTCACATCACCGATATTAATACCTTTTTCAAAATATGCCGTGTAAATATTCGCAATCAATTGCTCTTTCAATTCCTCTGGCGTAACCGCAATTAACTGATGGGTTAACGTCGTATTCGGTGTAAATTTCACCATATCCATATTAAACGTAAGGCCGAATTGAGCTCCATATTCGTTATACTGCTTCATTCTTGCTTCGAATTGTGCATTTCCTCCCAATCTCCCAATCATAACCTGCCGATAATCTTCTCCTTCAGGTCGAATGCCAGGATTAAGCTGATAAGCATGCCAACGGACGGTTGCGTTCGTGCCTTCTGGCAATTTTTTTAATGCGGATCGCAGACTGGTCGTCCCCATACGACACCAAGGGCAAGTCGTATCCATGTAAACGTCTATAGTCAAGTTTTTCATCATTATTCAACCACAACCGGCTTTACCGTTTTTATGTGTTGAACGTATTCGATGCTGCTCTGTGCCAGACGTTCCTCCGTTACATCAGAAGTGTCGTTTAGTGAGAAGTGAGGCAAGTAAGTGGCGCTAATGAAACGAGCAAGCGCTTGAATTGGATTCAATATTTCTTCCAGGGTGAGACGATTGGAGCCAGTTGGTTGATAGGACTCCTTCGTGCCATAAGTTGTGATTGCCACTCCGATTTCTTTACCCGTCGTTTTCGTGGCATCCGGTCCATAAGCCCAGCCGTACAGCAATACGGAATCAAACCACTTTTTCAGTAATGGCGGTGTGCTGTACCAATAAAGCGGATATTGAAAAATAATCCGGTCATGCGCCTCAATTAACTGCTGCTCTCTAGAAACATCGATCTTTTCATCTGGATATTCTTTATATAATTCATGAATCGTGATATCATCATGCTTTTTCAATTCTTCCACCCATGATTTATTCCAGTTGGATGTTTCGATATTTGGGTGAGTAACGATTACTAATGTTTTCATTTTAGTCGCTCCGTCTCATATTTTTTTTTAGATATTAAGGACAAGTTATATTTTTATTTATTCTCGAAAAACGCTGTATTTTTCATAAATATACTCTCTTGCTTGTTAACTAAAGGTCCATCAAGTTCTGAGATTCGTTTTACTTCCATCCATTCAGGATCGTTGCGGAAACGATTGTAGTTAAGATTACGCGTCTCCATATTGGCATGCTCAACAACATAATAAAGACGGTTATTTGCATCATCCGCATCTTCCCAAAAATGCGTAATTTTCATGCCGTGATTCATAAATAATTGAATAACATGATCTTTAAACCTATCTTGGATAACCTTCATTTTGCCTGGATTCACATCATAAATTCGAAGCTCATATAACATCTTTTCCCTCCTCCGTTTAGGAAAATGGTTCTTTTATCCCTTTTGGAAAAAAGACGCTTCATTCATATAGATGATTTCGACATTCTCATGCAGCGGACCGTTTTTTTCGGTTCTTTCCTTAACATCCAGCCATTCTTGATCCTCCAAGAAGGCCTGAAAGTTTCGTTCACGCGATTCCGCATCCGAATGTTCAAGCACGTAATACAAGCGATCCTTCGTTTCGTCTGCGTCCACCCAAAAAAACGATACCTTCATGTCATGCTTCGCAAAAATGTTTATCGTATCGTCCCGAAACCGATCCAATATCGCTTGCATGCGGCCGGGAACCACTTGGTAGATCCTCAGTTCGTACAACATAAATTCGATCCTCCTTGAAGTACATTTAATATTTGTTCCCACTCAAAAGATTATTTGCGGCTTACCACTGTCCGGCGTTTTGACCGCCATCGACATGAAGAATCTCTCCCGTTACGAATTGTGCGGATTCCAGATAAACAACGGCATCAACAATATCCTGAACCTCGCCCATTCGGCCTACGGGATGCAATTGGGATAGGTATTCATGTGTCTCAACCGCATGCATCGGCGTCTTCGTGATTCCTGGCGCTACTGCATTCACGCGAATGCCTTTGTCCGCATACTCGATCGCCAGTGACTTTGTAGCTGCATTCAAGCCTCCTTTGGTCAGTGCGGCAAGTACAGATGGCACGGCTTTAAGGGGCTGCTCTACGACTCCGCTTGCCGTGATGTTGACGATGTGGCCGGAACCCGCCTTCATCATCTCGTTGACTGCGCGCTGAGTAACTCGGAAGAATCCTGCTACATTGATGGACAGGATCGATTCAAAATCTGCTTCCGTGAAGTCCGTGAATGGTTTCGCTATAAAAATGCCGGCATTGTTCACCAGTGTGTCGATACGTCCAAAGCGCAAAAGTGCTTCCTCGATTAAACGTTCAGCTACTTGGGGATCTGAAATGTCGCCAGCAATGTACGAAACTTGTGCGCCTGTCGGATCTACCTCTCTTGCAGCCTCTACAAGCGCTTGTTCACGGCGCCCATTGATGACTACGTTAGCTCCTCGCTTCACTAGCTCAATTGCCACTGCTTTTCCAATGCCGCTGCTTCCACCTGTAATCACTGCTACTTTTCCTTGAAAACTCATTTATACTTCCTCCTGTATCTATCTATTAAAAGATAGATTTAATTTAATGGAATAGCTGTCTTCTTCTTTAAGATGTAAGGAAACTGGCTGTATTTCTTTTTCTGCAACCCATGCAATGTATATTCCATAAAGAACGAATACTTGCATATACGACGACTAAGAACTATCCCAACTCATATTTGCTGTTCTTGTGTTTTTGTTCATGAACGTATTCTACCTTTTAGTAGATAGACTGTCAACCCTGAATTTTAAATTTCTAATTAATTTTGACTACCTATCAAAAGATAGAATATGGGCTGAAAAAATCCGCCTTTTTTACGTTAAAGCGGATAATAATCCTTCGGCAATCCGATCAAACCTGTTGATATCCCGAAAACTTCTTGCAATTAATTGCGCACCTTGAAGCGAAGCAAGAAATTGATGGGCAAGCAAATTCGCGTCACCTTTAAAATGCAGCTCCCCTTCACGCCGTCCCTGATCCAATACACGCTCCAACCAGGTTAGATTGGCTGTGAATAGCTGAGCTATCCCTTCTCGGGTTTTGTCTGATAAAGTAGCCAAGTCGGTAGAGAGCATAACCCCCATACAAGTACAATAATTTTGAACAGGATCTCCGTAAAGCAATACGAACTTGCGCAGTTTTTCTAAATGATTTTGTGTTGCCGCATCAATTTCAGCTATTGCAGAAATGAAATTTCTGTAATACCTCGCAATCAACGCATCTCCTAGATCCTCCTTATTAGGGAAATAGTAATGAATGCTTGCAGTGCGTATCCCTACTTTTTCTGCAATGTGCGCATAGCTGAATCCGTTAAACCCAAACTCCTGTACGATCGACTGGGCAGTGTCCAAAATAGTATCTGCTGTATTTTTGTTTTTGTTCATGTTGCAATTCTACCTTTCAATAGATAACCTGTCAACAATGGGCACTCACATCCAGGAATGCTGACCGTTATCTGAATAAAATTAAAGCAAGGTCATCAATCTAATGATTGAAGACCTTTGCTTTTGCTTCAATGATCAATACTAAACTGATCTTTATCTATTTATTATATCTTCAATAGCCGAGTGCTTCATCGATCTGATCATTCTTGAATAAGCTCGTCATCACCATTTTCTTTCAGCCAAACCAGAAGACGATGCATCTCAACTCCTGCGAGCAGCACGATGCCAATGCCGTGCGTGTCATTAAGCTGCGTGTGCAGGTCGTACTTATAATAATGGCTGGAGAAAGAATAGCCTGAGCCTCGGCATACGCCGTATAAATTCCCTTTTGCGTCAATGCTATGACGCGTCAATCCTTCCCAAGCGCGGTACGCGCTTTCCGCAAAGGCGGAAACATCCGGCAGCCAGCCGCTGCGCACGCCCCTGGAATAGGCATAGATAAACATAGCCGTGCAAGATGTCTCCAAATAGGCATCCATCTCGTCAATGACCTGGCGCCACAGCCCTTCTTCGCTCTGGTAAGCAAGGTAGCTGGCGCTTAACGCTTGAAACATGCCCAGCAACTCGCCCCGTAAATTATGTTCCTCCGGCAGAACGGCAAGCAGCTCCGACAGCGAGAAAAGCACCCAGCCGTTTCCGCGCCCCCAAGGCACCTCGGTTGCCAAACGCTGCTTAAAGTCAAAGACATGGGACATCATGCCGCTCTTTGGCATAAACAAATACTTTTTGTACAATAAGAACTGTTTTGCCGCTTCGGTTACATAAGACTCGTCCCCCGTGAGCTGATAATATCGGCATAGGAAAGGCACGGCCATATACAAGTCATCTGCCCATAACGTATTCGCGCCATGAGGATGCTCGCGGTAGAAGGCGCCGTCAGGCAATTTCTCTTGTACTTGCGCCATATAGCGCCCGATTTCATGGGCAAGCCGCTCTGCTCCCGGCAGCTCACCATGATCCTTAAGCGCCTCAAGCATGATCGAACCAAACGAGCCGCAATCGTCAAGGCTGTCGATGTGGGCAATGGGATGTAATATGCCCGGAGCGCCATATTGCCTTTGGTCCCATTTCATATACGCATACCAAGATGTACTTTGACCGACGTGATCAGAAACGTAGCGAACTAGTTCATTCCGCTTAAGCTTTCTTCCGGCCTCCAACAGCCCATACAGCGTAACACCCAAAGGATAATTCCATTTTCCGAACAGCGCTGCTTCCATATAAGGCCTAATCCATGTGCCGGGAGCGTCAATTCTCCAGTAGGTCCCCTGCTCCCCATCCTCAAAAACACGATAAAGCTCATTAAGCTGCCCGATTTCGGGAATGTGGTTTTCCGCAAACGGTCCCAAATACAGCCAATTACCAAAACCTCCTTTTACCTCTATCGGGCTTGAAAAAGGCACTATTCGATCACCGCTCCAAATCGCTGCATCGACTCCCCACTCGCTCGCAGCCGTTTGCTTGATGATGAGGCTGTGTTCTCCGAAAGACAAATCGATAGGCACATCAAATTCGCCAGGCTGGTCGGCGTGGTAAACCTGCTGACCGTCGATAAACACCGTAATAGCGCTAGCGGCGACGCCCTTTATGCGGCAACCGCCGCCAACTGCCGGGTGATGCAGCCGCGTCCAGGCGAAGCCCGTCCGCCCCGCTCCTGCGCCGAACAATCGCGAAAATGGCGAAACAGCCTGCTCCTCTGCCTGCCAACCAAGCCGAGGATGCCAATTCAGCGAATTTCCAATCTCGGATTGGCCTGCCTTTGGCAACTGCTCCACAGGCAAGGGCTGCTGAGTCGGCTCGCTGAACAACCAGCCTTCCTGGCCTTCACGCTCTTCGGATGCAATGACGGAATGGTAAATAACCCACTTCGTATTCGACGTGCCGAACGCGCCTCCAAAGCCCGCTCGCGTTTTCGTGAATTTTAACACTACGTCGTTCCAGCCTTGGCCAAGGACGGAGCCGCAACCCTTTGTTTGCCTCTCGTTCTCTTCATGCGGCAAGGAGCGATAAATGCTTCTGCCGTTTACGAAAATCTCTAGCGGGCAGTATGCGGTCACCGACCATTGCAGCTCCGCATCCGAAACATCGCTCCATACCTTTCCCCATGCGTAGCTATGCTGTCCGGGCTGCGCTTCGGGGAACCGTTCATCCAGGTTGAACCTGTATCTAAAATCCTCCGCACGCTGAATGCCCTCTCGGTTAAAAGCGCGGTATACGTAAGGCTGTGCCGGATGCTCCGCAACGTAACGATTGGATAGCCCATACAGCGCAGCATCGATATCCGCTCCCGTTTTCCCATAAATACTGTCTTGTATCTGTAAATTTGTCATTGTGCGCTACTCCCTCCCCTGCTTCCTGAAAAAAAAAGCGTTCCCTCCCCGTAAGGATTGAACGCCTGTGCTCCGACTCATGATCAACGCCCGTGCGCATGCTTCCTATAATGCTCCGGCGTCGTTCCAGCAACCTGCTTGAATACCTTCGTGAAATGAGAGGCATGCTTGAAGCCCACACTGTAGCAGGTATCCGTCACGGACAGGTGCCGATGCTCCTGAAACAGCACTTTGGCTTGATTCACACGGCGGGTATACAAATATTTCATAATCGTTTTCCCCGTTAGCTCCTTGAACAGCTTGCTCATATAAAACTTATTTAAGTGCAGCTTGTCCTGCAACAGATTAAGCGTTATTTCCTCCATATAAAATCTCTCTATATAGGAGATGATGCTTTGCACATGCCGCTCGGGCTCGGAGCAGTCCTTCACCGAGAGCATGTATGGACCGCATAAATCATAAATCCAATACAACATATCCTCCATGCCCAGCTGAAATCGGCTGCTGCCGACAAAATCGCCGCGGGCGTAGCACCGCTGCATATTAGCTAGCATTAGCTCTGCTTCGGTTTGCTGCCTGGCATTGAGGCGCAGCCTGCAATGCTGAAGCTCGTAGAAAGGACGAAGCACCTCAGGCCAAGGATCTTCGGTCTCTGGTTTCGACTCCAAGGACCGGATGATCCGCGGTTCGAAATGGAGCACCGTCCGGACGTAAGGCGCCTGCCGAATGATGTCCGGACGATGAAGGGTCGTACCCTGCATAATCAGCATATCGCCAGGTCGCAGCTCGTACCTGTTATCCCCCACCCAATAATCCGCCTGTCCGCTGTGAAAATAAAACAGCTCGCATTTGGTGTGGGAGTGGGAAGCCAGGTCCGCATCCGGAGCCGATTTCCGGTACTGCCAATCAATCAGATCCTGACCCTTGCATGCATCCATGCCCTTCCCCCTCCAACTCAAAGCTAATTCAGGCTACAGCCACCAATGGTTTTCTTCGTCTGTAAGCGGCAAACGGTCGCGTCCCGTCCACTCGTATGTTTCGTTGCCGCCAGCCGTGCGCCAGCTCGCCGGACAATGATTATACATCCAGTCCAAAGGCTCCGCCGCATCCCGTTCAGCAGCGGCAGCTGCAAATGCTGCTTTGAGCGCATCGATTTGCTCGTCATTCAGATCGCCAGGATCTGCCGAGACGAACAACGGCGTTCCGCTCTTGGCCAGCAAATCCAGCCACTGCTTATTAAGCTCCCACGGAATTTGCGGCGTAATTCCCACGCAATCGGCATCATGGCTAAAAAAGGTTCCGTGCTGCGGCATACGGAAGGCAAGTGTGTTGACGCCCATTCTTCTTGTACGCTCCCATGATCGCCCGCTCGTATCATCGCCTGTTCTCTGTATCTCGAACAAACCCGCCGCCAAATGGCCTATCGTATTACAGCCGATGATCATGCTGTCCTTCGAGGCGGCCGCAATCGTGCCATACAGATCCGCAATAATTTCGGCGCTCGTTTTCGAACGGTCGGCGAAGGTGTAAGGAAGCTTGTTCGTACGGCTTTTCATGTCCATGCCCCATCCGCCGAATAGGTCATACGTCGTAAAGTCATGCTTAATCAGTTCAAAGCCCCATTCATTCATCCGGCCGGTAAACTCTGCTACGTATTCCAACACTCCGGGCACGCTCGGATCGAGGTAATGTCCTTCCTTCGTATAACGAATCCAAGCGTCCGGCACGTTCTCATGCGTCAAGAGCGGCCGGAGCCATATGCCGGGCCTTACCCCTGCTTGCTTCATTTGCCCCGCCAAATCCCCCATATCCGGGAAATCGCGGTTGCCAATCCACGGACCACCGTTACCCGTCACGCCGGCGCCCAGCTGCCAGCAGTCGTCAATGACCATGAAGGGCCGGTTTGCATTCTCCCCGGCAAGATTCGAAATGAAGCGCGAATCCTCCAAAATGCGATCAGCAGTGCTTTTGCCGTAGGCATAATACCAATTGTTGCCGCCGTATACGGGAAACTCCGGCATTAACGAACGATCGCACAGCATTTCACAAAACCGGCGCGCTGCTTCGAACGATGACTCCGACTCCGTACCCTTCCGCTCTGTTAAAATGGCCATCTCCAGCCGTCGCGCGCCTAACTGAACGCCGAGGCTGCCGCAGCTGACATCAAGCGTCAATGTGACGCCTGCCGAATCGACTTGCCAATAACACATCGCACTAGGGCCAGTCTTTACCCCGAAGCCATTCGTCGATTTTCCATCATGCATGAGCACGTACCAGGGAAACACCCGCTCCGGCTGAAGCCCCATCCATCCGAGGTCGCCGTACCCCCGCTCCCAATGGTCGGCTAGCAGCGTAATCGGACCGCTAAACGGGCTATTCCAGCGGATTCGAACCGTCTTGACTTCAACGCCGCTCGCTTCAAGCGACAGCTTGATTTCATTTCGACCTCCAGCCTGTTCGGTTGACACAGAAGCAGAATTGCCGCTCCATGCGCCTTGGCCGGAGGGCTCTAGCCTCTCCCAGCCTTCCGTTTCCACAAACACGGCTGCCGGCCGGTCGTATATCGTAAAATTCATATCGAATCTCCTCCCTTATAGCTTGCCTTCGCGGAGCAGCCGGCTGACAAGATCGCCGAACAAACTGTTCGCCCATGCGAACCAAGGGCGCGTATACTGCTCCGGATCGTTGACGTCAACACCTTCGTGCATAAAGGCCGTCCCTGCATCGATCGACAGCAGCGTCTCCAATAAGCGCTCCACTTCCGCCTCATCCGTGCTCGTGAGCGCCTGCTAGGGGTCCATGAGGATGCTTTGCATTTGCCGAGATATCAGCCCCTCGATGATGCGCCCAAGCTCGGCGTCTTCCTTCGACAGATGAAGGTAATGCTTCACCTATGCGCTGGAATCCCTAAGCCACATGTCTGGTATGTCTCCCGTAATAACGAAGGTTGTGCCATCGCATTGCAGCTTGGTCGTCGTGCTGAGTGTATTCGGGTAACACTGCTTATACATAGCGAGAAGCTTGGGGCGATGCCCCAGCCGATCTTCGGCCTCGGTTAGCCAGTTCTGTACCGATTGAGGTAGCTTCACTTCAAAGGGCTCCTTTCTACTTCAAGCTGGCTTCCGTATCGGCCGCAAGCTTCTGAATCGTCTCGTACGCCTTTTCCGGCGTCGTTTTGTTGAATATTACGCTTTGAATCGTATTGTTCATGTCACGGCCAAAATCATTGTAGCCCGGCGGCTGCGCCGTAAATGGTTGAGCGTTCTTCGCGATCTTCTCCAGCATCTGCTGCCCCAGCTTATCGGCATCGGTCAAGTCCGCCTCGATCGCAGCCATCACTTCATCGGATACCGGCGTGCCCCGCTCTGTTTTTAAAATTTTGCCGGCTTCCGGGTCATTCAGCAGCCAAAGGACAAACTTTTTCGATTCCTCGGCCTGCTTCGTGCCCGCACTTATCGACCAGTAGAACGTTGGCTTCAACCAGCCTCCGGCCTCCGCGCCTGAAGGGAATGCAGCCACGCCGAGCTTGCCTGGCAATAAGCTGTCATAGGCGGCGATCTGCGAGGAATGCGTGCCTTTCATTAGTACCGTGCCTTTCACAAGGGAATCGAACTGCGTGTCAAGCTCAACGTCCGAGATCGTTTGCTCTGCGGGAGCTACAACGCCGTCTTTGCGGATCTGGCTCCAAATGCCGGACCATTCCAGCCATGTATCCTTATCCATATTCAATTTGTTGTCAACATAGAAAGGACCTTTGCCTTTTGCATGCTGATAAGCCCGGTATTCTAACTCGCCTGCCGAAAAGTCTCTCGAGAGATAAATCCCGTCCGGTAATTTAGCGCGCGCATCGCGTGCCATTTCAAAGAAATCGTCCCAGGTCCAGCCTTCCTTCGGTTCCTCGATGCCATATTGCGCAAAGAGCGCCTTATTGTAAACGATGCCATAACTGTTTCTTCCTGCAGGAAGCGCTACTTGCTTGCCCTCTACGGTTCCCGTCTCCAATAGATTGGCGTCGAGCTTCGACAAATCCGCACCGCTCCAATCGAGCAATTGGCTGCGTGTGGCGTAGTCTCCTAGGTAGGAAGCATCCATTTGGAAAATGTCCGGCATATTCCGTGCTGCAGACAGCGTTGCGAGCTTGTCCCAATAGCCATCCCAGCCGGAGTACTCCGATACGATCTTCACGTTCGGGTTTTGCTCCTCATACAGGTCAATCGCTTTCAGCGTTGCATCGTGCCGTGTTTGCGAGCCCCACCACATGACTCTTAACGTAACCTGCTTGTCCCCCGTGTTTCCTGCTTCCCCGGCAGCATCTTCCTTTTTGCCGCCGCAAGCCGCCAGCGAAACCGTCAATGCTGCTGCCAGCATGACAGTCAACCACCTTTTGGTTTTCATCTTTTAAGCCCCTCCTTGGATGTTTAGGTTGATACACTCGAATGGTAACATAGCGCTAATTCGCTGGATATGAGGGGGATGTCCGATTATTTTCAATATTTGACGAAAAAGCGGAATTGTACGTTTCGAACAGCTGCGTCGGATTCATTCCCGTATATTTTTTAAATAATGTGCTGAAATAAGGCACGTTTTTGTAGCCAACCTTATCTGCGACTTCATAGATTAGATGTTTGCCTTCCATGATGAGCGCCTTCGCTTTCTCCATCCGCACCTTGGTCAAATAAGAATTAAAGGTGTCGTCCGTCGTTTTTTTGAAAATATGGCTCAAATAGCTGCGCGACATGCCAATCTCGTCTGCAATTTCGGTTAACGTCAGCTCCTTTTCATAATTTTCATGCACGTATTGAATGATAAATTCGACGGCCTGAAGATGCTTCACATTTGCGTTGGCATGGAATTGCTCGCCAATCTGCTGCAGCTTGCCAATAAGCCACATCTCCATCTCCTTGGCCGTGGTCAAAGCTTCGATGGCGGCATAATTCTCATCGTTGGTTTGACGTTGCTCTTGGTCGATGCCCGCCTGTGATAAAGCATGGGTGATAAGCCCCCAGAGCTCCGAGCAAAAGTGGCGGATATACGCGATAGGTATTTTGTTGATACCGTCCTGCTGGATGATGAAACGCTGTATAATGGCGATAGCTTGATCGATTTGCGCGTGCGCGACCGCCTCTGACAGCTCCTGGTACATTTTGAATGGATAGATGCCCTGCTTTAGCTCCTGATAAAGCTGATATTGCTCCTTGTCGAACGATTCTGGCAGAGCAAATACTTTATGTTCCTTGCTTAATCGGCGGTTTTTAAAATAGATCGCATTGAAAGCTTCCTCCGTCGAAGCGGCGATCTCGCGCCATTGGCACTTCATCCCGCCGATGCCTGCCACGATTTCGATTTTCAAGAAGGAATAGACTGCATGAGCGATTCGTTCCGCAAGCTTAATCGCCTTGGCTTCCGCTTCTGCTCCATCGCCTTCCCCGCTTACATGAAGAAGCAGCGCGCAATGGTGGCTGTAAAGCTCGACAAGCTCCGATTTTGGCCATCCTTCTGCTGCAATCTCCTCGATGATGTTGCTCAGCGCAAAGTAAAATAAATTATGGTCGACCATCGAAAGCTTGCTGATTCTCTCCGTTCGCACCATTTCAATGACGATAACAAGATGCCCCTTGTAATCCCAAGCGCTGAATTTCCGATTCACCTCTTCAATATCGCCAATGCCGGCGTCACGTGTACCAGTAACGACGTAATTCATCCACTTTCTTTGCACGTAGGGCTCATATACCATCAGCTTTTCCTTCAACCGCTCGTTCTGTTGCTGTTCATTCATGACCGTCTCGAGCTCAGCGATCGATTTTGACAATACTTCCTTCATCGTCGTTAATGAAATCGGCTTATTTAAATAATCATCAACCTGTAAGCGCAGCGCCTGCCTGGCATATTCAAAATCCGAATAGCCCGATAGCACGATAATTTTCCCTGCGAATTGTCGCTCGCGCAGCTGCTCGATCATGGCAAGCCCGTTCATAACCGGCATGTAAATATCGGTGATTACAATATCCGGCTGCTCAGCCATAATGAGCGCAAGGCCTGCTTGGCCGTCCTGGGCGTCTCCGACCACCTCTATGCCAAGCTCTTCCCATATGGCGATGCCCCGCATGATTTGTATGATTTTCCGTTCGTCTTCTATAATGACCGCTCTCCACATATCCGGTCCTCCTTTGAATATTGACTATCAGCGATAATAGTTCGCTCTATCCCGTTTGGGTATGAGGACGGTTACTGTAGCGCCTTCCCCGGGCAAGCTGACGACTTGAATGCCGTAAGGCGCCCCGAACAACGCTTCAATGCGCTCCTCTACATTGCGGATGCCATAGCCGCCCATCTTCTTCTGATGCTGCGGCATTTCGTCTTGATTTGGCCGGAAGCCGTTTCCGTTATCATGAACGACAAAGGCTATGCCTTCTTGATGCTCCGTTACCTGTATATGAACAGCTCCGCTTTGCCGACCGTGAAAGCCATGCATAACGGCATTTTCGACTATCGGCTGAAGCAGCACCTTAGGCATATAATAGGACTCGAGCGCTTCAGGCAATTCAATTGAAACGTCGAGTTTGAACGGCTCCATCCGAATTTGCTGAATCTGCAGGTAGCTTCCTATATAAGCAAGCTCCTCCCTTACCGTAACGATCGTATCTCCATTGGACAATCCGATGCGGAACATTTTGCCCACCAGCTCCAGCACTTCGCTGATTTTGGGTTGATTGGCTTCAATGGCCATCCAATTGATTTGATCCAGCGTATTGTACAGGAAATGAGGATTAATCATCGCCTGAAGCGCCTTGACATCCAATTCCTTCTGCTTGATATATTGCTTCTCCTGATGGGCATACAGCTCTGTAACCCGTTCGGTCAGAGCGTCGTAGCCTCGGAATAAAATGCCGAACTCATTCGTATAATCGCGCGGCATTTCAGATTTAAGCCTGTCGACCGAGAATCGGTCCATCCCCTGCTTCAGCGTCATGATTGGCTTCATAAACTGGCGGGAAAAAATTAGCGTGAAGAAGAAAGCGATCAGTATGGCCGCAACGCCGATTGCTCCCAGCGTTAACGCGATTCTGGAGCTGTCCTCGGTTATGTCCTTCATGGGGGTGAATTGGATAACCTGCCACTGTGCGTTTCGGTCTCCCGATTCAGTCACGAAATATGGCTCTCCGAGTTCGACCTTCCTGCCGTTTAAATAGCTTGGATGTGCAAATTCAGCTTGGAGCATGTCCCGCAGCCAGACGTTCTCCTCCTGATCGAAACCTGCATCCGTCATCATCTGATGGCCGTTACCAAGCAGCACTCGCTTAATTCCGCGGTTCTTATTGCTTTCATTAAGCAGCGTATCGCGCACCGCCTCCGGCTTCACGTCCAGCACAAGCACGCCGAGAAACTGATTCGTATCCGAATATATTTTTTGCGCAAAGCTGATCGCCTGCTTATTCTGTCCCCCGGCTGCGACCTCCCGTTCGCCGATCCATGCATAATCGCTTTGGCTCACGAGCGAATACCACGGCTCCTTCGGCAAATCGTCCATTTCCTCGAATCCAGCCGGCAGGCCGATCATCGGCAGCGGATCGTGCATATACACATGCACGGAACTGAGTACATCATTCCAGCTGTACACAATATTGGATAAATAATAGCCTAACTCTTGCTGCGCCAATTTTCTGCTGTAAACATCCGCTTGCTTGTTTCTCAAATAGTTAAGCAGCGCTTCGTTTCTCGTAATCGACAAAGCGACCTGCTCTACCGAGGTCATTTTCGCATCGATTCGCTTGCCAACCTCATCAAGCAGTTCCTGCTGATAGACAGACACCTGCTTGGACATGTAGGCGGCTGTTACTTGATAGCTCACAGCCATGAGGAGAACGAGAAACAGCACCAAAAAGCCCCCGAACGTGAGCATGTACAAGCTGCCCATACGATAGGTTTTGAACGGATTTCGCAACACGCAATAACGACCTCCCGCGCCGGCTTATACGGCTTTTAGCCTCTAGTTTGGAAAGACGACAAAATGGACAAAACGAATCGCTCTCTCCGCAAGCTTCATGACGGCAAAAGCATCATTCAGCTTACGGAAAGCGCGACTCCCTGTCCATTGCGCCTTTTCTAAGAATCTATTAAGTATTACCCTTTTAGGCCCGTCGTTGCAATTCCTTCAATAAATTGCTTCTGTGCCAAAAAGAACACGATTACCGAAGGAATGATCGACAGCAGCGACATCGAGAGCATTTGTCCCCATTCGACGCTCGACTGCGAATCCATAAACAAGCGAAGGGCAAGCCCTACCGTAAATTTCTCAACGCTGTTTATATAAAGCAGCTGCTGGAAAAAATCGTCCCATGTCCATAGAAAGGAATAGATGGCAACGGTGACAAGCGCCGGCTTAACGAGCGGCATGATGATGCGGAAATAAATGCCGAACGTCGTGCAGCCGTCAATTTTGGCCGATTCGTCGAGCTCCCGAGGAATGCTGCGAATGAATTGCACGAGCAGGAAGACGAAGAATCCGCCTCCTCCGAAGAAATGGGGCACAATAATCGGCAAATAGGTATTGATCCAATTCAAATCAAAAAACATGACATACTGCGGGATCACAATAACCTGTGAAGGAATCATCATCGTCAGCATAAGAAGCGCAAACCATAGCTTGCTGTACTTGAAGTTTACGCGGGCGAAGCCAAAGGCGACCAAGCTGGCCGATACGACGGAGCCCGCCACGCTGAACAGCTCGATAATAAATGAATTCGTGAAGAAACGGCTGAACGTATAGTCCGGAATGGCCGTCCACCCCTTCACGTAATTGCTCCACTGCGGATCGCTAGGAAAGATGCCCGGGAGGCTCATTTCCGCATTCGTTTTCAGAGAAGCGCCAAGCCACCATACAATTGGATAGATCATTACCGCGCAAACAAGAATTAGAATCAAATGCGTTGGAAGATGCCGAGCCTTCATCCGCTTTAAAGTACTCATCGTCATTTCCCTCCTTCGCTTTCATAGAACACCCAGTACTTTGAAATGGCAAAATTAATCGCGGTAGCCGCAGCAATGATTAACAGCAGCACCCAAGCAAGAGCGGAAGCATAGCCCATCTGGAAAGCGCCAAAGGCCTTCTCGTATAAATAAAGAGCGTACATATACGTCGATTTTAAAGGGCCACCTTTTGTGATGATGAAGGCTTGCGTGAACATTTGGAACGAGCCAATGAGGCCAAGGATCAGATTAAACAATATAACAGGCGAGAGCATCGTTAGCGTCACGCTGAAAAACTGCCTGACCTTGCTCGCTCCGTCCACCGCGGAGGCTTCATACAGCTCTTTAGGTATTTGCTTTAAGCCTGCCAGAAAGACAATCATCGCTGAGCCGAATTGCCAAGCCTGCAGCAGAACGAGCGTGCTGAGCGCCGTTTCCGGATTCGTCACCATACTCATGTTTTCAATGCCAAACAAAGCGAGTATCTTGCTGATGAAGCCTTCCGCTCCGAATATGTTTTTCCATAGAACAGCAACCGCGATGCTGCCGCCTATGAGCGAGGGCAAATACATAATCGTCCGATAAAAGGACATCCCTTTTATTTGCTTATTCAGTACGATTGCGACGAGCAGTGCGAACATAAGCTTAAGCGGAACCGCAAAAATGACATAAGTAAACGTAATGCCAAGCGATTTCGAGAAATTGGGATCTGCCGTAAACATCCTCTTATAATTGTCCGTTCCGACCCAGCTTCCCGGCTCCAGCAGCGAATAATCAGTAAACGAAAAGTATAACGATTGAAGAGCCGGATATAGCGTTAACAAAAAAAATCCGAATAGAAACGGGGATATAAATAAATAGCCCGTTAAATTCGCATAAGACTTCATGGCTGCACCTCTTTTTCTCATATTGTCTGACCAACCTCGGTTACTGTCATTATAGAGGCTGGCCAACAACGCTTAAATGAGAGAGACGTGCGATTTCTTTCAATTTCGGACGAATTAATAATGAAAATAAAACAAGACTGTCATCTCGACAGTCTTGTCATGGTGATTGACTTGCTGGTCTTCAGCTTCCAGAAATTGCTTCATATTGAAATTCTACGATACAAAGAACTTTTAATCAATATATCATGTTTATTATATCAACATGTCAATATGTTATCTATATCTTTTAAGTGTATAATTACATGCAAAAAAGGGACGAATCTAGAGCCGTCATTACGGCTCGTGGAATCGTCCCTTGAAACATTTTGACGTTAAATCGATATGGTTGAATTCCCTTGAACAATCTCATGCACCACAATGTTGTTTAATTCCGTAACCTCATTATTCAATCGACGCAATAATAATTCTACCGCTTTCCTGCCTGTATCACGCTCGTTCTGGCGAACATGGGTAAACAAATAATCGCCAAAAGGCTGACTAGGAGAGTCGAAGCAAACAATTTGATAATCTTCCGGAATCCTTTTTCCTAAAGACAGCAGCACTTCACGTAAAATGAGAGCGAGGTTGTATTCAGAAACTACATACGCGTTAAGGTCCTTATTGATGTCCACGAAATGACGTACCGTCTCTATATCATACTGTACTCTGATCGTTTCAAACGATTGCGGCAAAGTGCTGTAGAGATTCGTCATGATATGCTCAGGTTTAGGCGTAATTCCTTGCTGCATGCAGGCGTCGCTGAAACCCAATATCCGATCTTCAATTGTCGTCGTATTGTCGGCTGGCGTGGATAAGAAACCGACATGCCGCCCCTCTTGCCGCAGCAATATGTTTGTCAGGTCATACGCTGCCTTCCTGTTGTCTGTATACACTGCGCTTGCGGCGATTCCCTTCAAATATCTATCTACTAATACGATCGGGAAGCCGTTTAATACTAATCTAAGCAATTCGGAATTGTAGTGCTCGCCGTGGCCTGGAAATACGATAATACCATCAACACCAAGCTTAACGAAGGTACGGATTGCAGCTTCCTCTTCCTCACGGTTGTCATAAGTCAGCTTCATCATCATCACGCAGCCGTTTATTGCGCATTGTTCCTCTATGCCCCTTATTAGATCAGCACCGAATGCATCGCCAAAATCGGGAAGGATCACACCGAAAATGCGCCCATCCTCATTTACCGGCTCCGCTTCACCGCTTTCCATCTGCTTCTGCAGCTTCGTTTCGTTCAGGTCAGGCAATACCTCCGCTACGAAGGAGCCCTTTCCTTGTATTCTCTCAATTAATTTATATTGCGAGAGCATCTCCAATGCCTTCTTCGAAGTAATTCGGCTTACGTTAAAGTGGGCGGCCAATTCTTTTTCCGATGGAACACGCTCACCTTTCTTCAGTTCGCCATCATTGATCTTTTGGAAAATATAGTTAAAAATTTGCTCGTATAAAGGATTTTCCATAAGGCTACCTACCTTGTCATAGTATCTTGATATATCAACTATACATCTTTATTATCACGACATCAATATATGAAAAGGCGAAATGGGGCAACAGCTTTGCTATTGCCCCTCTACGTCAGTAACCATTATTTCGAATCTAACCTTTCTATTTTTGCAGCTGCCTCTATTAGGAATACACCGCTCAATTGCACGGATATGTCCAGAGGCTCTTGATGGGGTTTATCCCAAGCAGTGCCAAACAAGCCAACTTCATTTGTACTGCCTCTCGACAGCAGCGTATCCGCATTATGAAGGATCATTTCTTTGATTAGGATGCTTTCGTTGATTTCATACAGATTGATTAAATAACGGATAAAAATGCCTTTGAATAACCCGCCGTCTCCCGTTCCTTCTTCCTTCATCATTCCGGACTCGGCATCCGTATGATATTTCATAGCAGAGACGGCGGTTTTCTCTGCATCTGCCAAATAACCTTTGTCATTTGTAATCTTATATAGCTCTACAGCCGCTCCTAGATAAGTGCCTTGGTTATATGTAAATATCCATTTCTTATTGACGTTCAGATCACCATTGCTCTCCAGCTTAAGGCCATCATACACAAGGCCGCTTTCGGGATCAACCAAATGTCGCTTTTCCCAATGATATATTTTTTGGGCCCATTCAAGATCTTCCTCATCGCCAAAATACGCATACATCCTTGCTGCCAAAATGGCTGCAGGCCCGTTGGAGCATGCATTTCGACTCTCTCGTTGATCCTTTTTCCATGCCATGCCACCGAGCTCATCTTCCCACCAAGCTGTCTTAATATCTTTCCAGAGTTTTAATACAAAGCTTTTGACCGTCTCGCTTTTGGTTGCATCATAAAGTCTGAGCGCTGCAAGAGCTAGCCACTCCATATCATCATAAAACTCATTGAACAGCGACCCGTTTTTCTTGATGATACTTTTGACGATCCCTTCTGCCATGTCCGTATAGGCAGCATCACCCGTTCTTTCATACCCATCCATCATGGCATCTACAGCGTGAGCCTTCCACCAGTAGTTCAGGTTTTCTTCACGTTCTTTGCTGTATGGATAAGCATTGTTCATCAACTTTCCATTCTTATCCCAATAATGCTTGATGAGCATTTCCTCTGCCCATTCCGCTTTATGATTATAATTTTCCACAAGCTCCTCTTTTCCGCTGCAGCCTGTCAAGAAAAAGCTACCGACAAGCAGCAAGCACATACTTTTCATAAAGTTCACTTCATCCGTCCCTTCTTCTTGCAACGTTCCGATTGTTAGCCTACAATTCCACTATGTTCAATGCCCTCTACGAGATATTTTTGGGCAAACAGATACACAATAATTAATGGAATGACAACTAATAACGACATCGTGTTCGTTAAAGTAGCAGTCAAAGGTTGACCTTGTTTTAGCCCTATGGTGGCGCCCTCCATCATCAAGCCTTCAAAACCGACAAGCAGCGAATTGGATAAGAGCTTGATTTGACTAAAGAACATGGAAGAATAGAAGCTATCCGTCCACTGCCATGAGAAGGAGAATACAAAGATTGTAATCATCATGGAAAACGAAAGCGGAAGAATAATCATGCTGAACGTCCGAAACAAGCCAGAGCCGTCCACGTACGCCGCTTCCTCTAATTCCTTCGGTATTCCTTTAAAATATTGCCGCATAATCAAAATATACAGTCCGTTTTTAAATCCAAAACCAATCATCGATAGAATCGCCATCGGCCACATGGAATCCATAAGCCTGACAGTCCCCCCCGTAAAGGTAGACAGCAGACCGAATAAATCAAAAAAGCTGAACTTCATATATAGCGATATCATGTACGTTTGCGGCGGAATCAGAATGGTAAGCACCACCAGAGAAAATACGATGCCTTTTCCTTTGAAATTAAAACGCGCAAGCCCATATCCGACCATCGTACAAACCAGCATTTGAATCATTCCGCTTAGAAAAGAAATACCGAACGTATTCGACAGCCCTTTAAAAAAGGACGTATATTCGATTACCGTTTTGTAATTAAACCATGTAAACTGCCTTGGGATAAAACGTACCGTACCATCTATTAAATCCTGCGGGCTCATAAAACTATTAGACAGCTTTACGAGCAGCGGATACAAGATAAGAAACGCCAGCCCAATGAGAAGCAAATAGCGAATAATCGACCAGAACAAGCCATTTACTGCATGCAGATTTAAATATTTAGCCCGCATATCCATCACTCCCTATTCTGATAAAAAACGAATCTGCTGACGAAAAATCCAATGACGACAAGGAATATCGCTGCCACCAAAAAATAAATCCAAGCCATTGCTGAAGCAGTGCCATACTGGCCAAGCTTCATCGCATTTGAAATGCTATGCATGATTTGGTTTTTGCTTCCTGTAAAGGAGTCGATAATCGAGTAAATAATATTAACCAAAATTAACGGACTGATGAGCGGAAATGTGATCTTCCAAAAGCACTCCCAAGCCGAACAGCCTTCGATTTTGGCAGATTCATAGATAGACGATGAGATCGCCTGAAGCCCCGCCAAAAAAATGAGAATTTGCACGCCTGAACTATTAATTACGGCAAATATGTTTTCAGCAGCTCCAACGGTAATATTCACGAGCGCCGGACTGAAATCGAGCATTTGGAACATATATTTTTTTAGCTCAAGATTGCTGAACATTCCGCCTGACGATTCGTTGACGATCGAAGCGCCGGTATCAAGCCCCGGAATGCTCTGATAGGCGTTCATTATCGAATTGCTTAAATCCGCTTTATCGATGATTCCAGTAGCCAAAATGACGGGTACGAAAAAAATCGCTCTAAAGATCCCTCGACCCTTCATTTTCATATTCAACAAAACGGCAATAAACAGGCTGTACATGACGATAATCGGAATATCGAATAACATGTTCTGAACAGCGCCGTAAAGCTGTTTGTTAAAGTTAGGGTCCACTCTTAAAACCTGATGATAGTTATCCAATCCGATGAATTTTGCCGAAAATCCACCTTGAGTTAAAAGATTCACATCCATAAAGCTAAATCGCAACGAATCAATGAATATACCCAGAAACAGTAGGAGAAATCCGAGTACGAAAGGGCTGACAAAGACCCACCCCATCAGATCCCTCTTCTGCGTCACGGTTAGCCTAAACCTTTCTTTTTTGTTTATGGCTGCAGACAATTTGTTCATTGCCGGTGATCCTCCTCGCTTGGTTTACGGATTAACGACCGCGTAACCCATTCCATCTACTGCGGTTCCCTCAACCTCAATTGCTTTATCGCTGTAATTAACAATAATCGCCGTACCATTTTCATAAGTTGTTTTGTAGACATCTTCGCCAAGCTGTTGATGGTTAACGATCGCCTGATCCTGAACATTTTTCAATACGTTGTTCATTTCTGCATAGATGGCTGCAGCGTTCTCCTCCCAATCATCGAATTGGGAAGCGTATAGATCATCGAATAAGGATGCATCTTTCAGAAGGCTGTTTTCTCCGTAATTCAATTTAAAATAAACGCCGCTGCCATATTCCAGTGCTTTTAAAACGGCCGGACGCAGCTCGCTCGCCAAGTTCAAAGCTTCGCTGGCATACCCAATGTAGCCATGCAGCGCGATTTGAATAAAAGGCACCTGCTCATCTGCTATCGAGAAGGAGCTGTCTTGATCAGGCAAATTCAAAATATGATTGACATAAGGAAAGGTGTACGCATTTCCATCGTCTGTAATCATGTCCTCATAATCCTTTTTCGCTTTGGTTAAAACGTCTGTCATTATTTTTCTCGAGTCCTGCCGATTGATTTGATCGCGGTTTTTAAAATTGGAATTCAGGCTCTCTCCCACCGTTGATAGGGATAGCGATTTTAATCCAAGCGAGTTATAGTCTTTGGCAAATTTGTTGAAGTATCCAGGAATCTTCTCCGGATTAATTCCCCATACGCTGCTTTCATACTCCAACGTAGCTACGTTAAACAGACCTTTGTAGCTTGTTTTCTGAAACAAGGAGCGAATGCTATCCTTTTGCGGCTTAAAGCCATCAAAGGCTTTATTAGAAGAAACATAAAGAAGATCCACATCCGGGAACAACTGCGCCCCCAGCTTCTCTGCTTTCTCTGCCAGTTTCCGCAGTCCCTTCGCACCGCCGAGCACGGACTCTACCTTCATTTTTGTAGGCGCTGTATGGCTCATGCCCCCGTTATACCAACCGGTATAACGAAACTTAATGTTTTCGATACCGCTTTGAGAAAGTTTATCCAGCATCAGCCCTGCTTGATCAAAGGAAGTGACAGCCACTTGGCTGCGAACAGGAATCCCCAGCTTCCGCACCATCTTATCGACAGATCCCATTGTGTCCAAGTAAAATGGTATATTCTCATCTACACTTACTTTGCTCAAGCTTCCTTTATCAACGAGATACTGTCGATATGCCTTTGCCATCCCTACGTAATTCGCGTCATCTCCAGTAAGGAAGAAGTACTTCATGACGATGTTTCCGCCGTATGCATTTTTCTCGTAAATAATCCAAGGCGCCTGCTCAAAAGCATCTTTTGCTATAAAAGAGTCTTTATTTCGAATCGTGAAGTTAGCGTAAGCCGTGTTATAGGAATGATTGATACCGCCCATAACTCCGTTAATATCCGCTATCGCATCTCCCTCTTCAATAACGGAGAACAATGCTGCTCCATCCTTTTTGATGCCAAACACGGGCACTCGAAACTCTTGTTTGTAGCTGCCTCTTGGCGACTGCGTTAAGGCATAATCCGGTCCGTACATTTTACCCGTCGTCAATAACGTGTTTTTGCTCGCATCGTTATTGAAATTCAGGAGCGTCCCCGAGCCGTCAGGAAGAAGGATATAACCCTCCTCGCCGGTTTGCCCGGCGCCGAAATAATTCAGCACAGAAAGCTTTACAAGATTGAAGCGAGATTTATCGTATTCAATGTCCCCATTATAAAGAGTGACCGTTAAGCCGCTGTCCGCAAGCATGTAATCAAGGCTCATTTTAAAATAAGGAAATACGGAATCATCTCCGTTGTATCCGACCTCCGCGTAGTCCTCCTCCTGCTTCTCGTACGTATAGCCCGCCTCTTTAACGTAGTTTTCCAATACCTTTTTGTCCCGCTCCTTTACGGAGGTTTTCAATACATAAATATCTTCCTTCTCCAAAATAGGATATTTCGCAAGCAGCTCCTGACCCTTACTTCCTTCCACATCGGCACGACCGTAGAGGATATAGTAGGCTAATAGCTTCTTCTTATCCCGTTCGGCTTCCATATGATCAAGAACATTTTGCTCAAAGCTGGACTTTGTAATTTGACGCGGCAGCAGCATTCGCTGCTCCTCGCGGCCTATTACCATGTCTACCCTTATGCCGTTATCGATCTTCCCCCAGCTCACTTGATCCAGCTTCATGGCATGGGTGTAGCTATTCATTTCCAAGTCGCCTTCTTTGCCTTGAACGTTGTAGACAAGCTTAACCTGCGACATCAGCTCCTGCTTCATCGCATCGCTCGCTTTCGAGTCTTCAAGTGCACTTGGCGGGTTGGAATAAAATTTACTTCCTGTAGCTTTATCTTCGACCGCCACGCCGCCTGATTCATTATCGAAGTACAGCAGGAGGCGATCATTCTCAGCAGCAGGAACCAAGCCGCCATCCTTTACTGCTTTTTTCATGTTAGGCGAGCTGACTTTTTCTGTTTTTGTTGATTCAACCGCTTCCGCCGTTATCCCGTTTGTCGGTACCCCCAGCGTAAGGGCAACCATTAAAAGTAATAGCCTAGAGATGATCCCCTTGGCATTCATATAGCTGACCTCCTATCCACCATCTTGTTCTACAACCGAAACGTAATTTCATTGATGATCGTTGTAATAAAGGAATTCATATTTTGCAAGATGTTAATGAACAGCACCGTAAGGAAAGCAATGAACCCCATCCCCACTATCGAGATAGCAGAGGTATAGAGATTTTTGAAGGGACTGTAATCATTGGTCACCAATACGCCTATAAATATGAGCCCGAGAGACCAGCCTAACGCTAAAGTTGTAAGAAAGGTAATAAACTGCTGCTCTTCCAAAACAACGATGTTGCTAAATAGTGTGATGGGAACCGTGATCAACACCACGGGCATTAACGAATAGGAAGACGCGATAAAAATATCTTTTAGACTGCCTTCACCATCCATCAATGTCGTGAGACCCCAGTTTGCACAGCACCATAATCCAAATGGAATAAGGACGCTAAGGAACGTATCGTAAAGCTCAATTACACGCCAGTCGGAAGGGTACAATATGTATCCGCCTGCCAGCTGCTTAAAGATGTCTACAGCCATAACGGCTGCAACGATAATAACAGCGGCACGAATACTGCCTCGCTTCTCATGCTTCAAATCCCAAAACCCGTCAAAAGGATGGAACATCACATGGAAGGAATACAGCAGCTCTTCCCATAGCGTTCGCTTGCCCGGCTTTCTCCAGCCAGCAGCGTTGACCTTCTTTGCATATTTGAAAAATCTGTACAATAGCCACAGAATGGCTGCTGCCGCTATCGGAATGAGAATAATAAATTTGCTTACTATTTCCTTCCGATACTCCGCAAAAGCTTTGAAATAATGATCCCAATCATTTGCGAGCTTGTAATTGTGCATCGCTTCCTTGTACTCTTCTTTGCGCATATTAGACTGCGCAACGCCGGAATAAGCCATCTCCAGCGTCGGATTCATCTTCAAAACCCGCTGCCAAGCTGCGATTGATTCATCGTAATTCCGATTCTTTCTATGATGAATCGCCGCTGCAATGTTATCGCCATATTCCGTTCGTCTGTAGACGGTCAGCTTGCTTGAATCCTTATCCAGAACGAGAAGATTATCGCTTTGGTAAGCCAGCGCGGAAGCACTTTGGAAAACGCCGTTCTGGGTTCCGTACCCTCCAAATACATAAAGAAGATTGCCATTATCATCATAAGTAAAAATCTTATTTTGCGAGGAATCGAGCGTACTGTATGCCCCGTCCTCTGCCAAAGCTACATCAATAAAACGAGAAACCTTATCTGAAGTTTGAATATCACCAGCAGGCGGGAAGGCTCCATTTCGTTTCAAAACATCGATGCCTGTATGGTTCAGCCGCTTAATTGGTGCATGCTTACTTGATTTATCTCGGTTAATGAGCGCGCCGTATTGGTTTCTGGCATGAATCGCACTACTCGTAACATAGGCGAAACCGAGTTCATCGATCGTAATATTGTTATACTCGGTCGGTACGCTTTTGGCTGTGCGGCTCTTTTGCTCCTTCGTCGTCAACAGCTTCCAGAACAAATCAGACACCTTGGGCACTACCTTCTCAGCGCCTACGAAACCTTCGAATCCGCCGTCAGCATTCAAGGCTATGACACCCATGTTCGTGCTCTTCGAAATGACGTAGATGAGACCGGACGGATCTACACCAATAGCCGAAGGCTCATAGATAAAACCGGCTGGAAAGACATCCGAATCCGGAGCCTTCAAAATGTTCTCCAGGCTTCCATCCTGATGAAGCACAACAATTCTAGCGTTTTTGGAGTCGGCAACGTAAATCAGCCCCTCCTCTGACACAAAAATGCCCATCGGCGTGTTGAATTGGTCCTTAGTAACGCCATCCTCATGGACGAACTCCGTGATTTCTCGTTTTATTCGAAACTGTTCGTCCAGAATGATAATTCTGTTCGATCCGGTATCCGCTATATAAACTGAGTTATTATCGTCTACAAACAAATCCAGAGGTTGATTCAGCCCTTTATCCGTGATCCCCATATCCTTGGCGCTTAACACCTTGTCAGGCACATAAGCGTCAGGAGAAACGAGATACTCCCCATCATAATCATAAAAATAGGTTTTATATGGAACCATGGCGGAAGCTGATTCAATACCATAGCCGCACAACAATAATAGTGCGGCAAAAAACAAGATCCACTCTTTTCTAACCACCGCATTCTTCCCCTTCCATGCCTATTCTTTCATGCCTGATGCAGACATGGTCTCTATAATCTTCGACTGAGAGATGATAAACACGATGATAGGCACAATCATCATCAGCACCGCTGCAGCCGATCCTGTCCCTGTACGAGCAATTCCGCCGGCTAAGATTTGGGACAAAGCATAGTTCAAGGTTTTTAGTTCCTCGCTTTGGATGAAGTGATTCGCACCGATTCCCCATAAACCTTGCATTGAAAAGATGATTAGAGTCAGCCAAGCAGGCTTTACCATAGGCATAACGATGGTCCAGAAAATTTTCCATTCGCTGGCCCCGTCAATGCGAGCCGACTCCAATATGGCATCGGGGATCATCTGATCCATAAATTGTTTCATTAAATACAATCCTAGTGAGGATGCGAAGGCCGGAACAATAATAGACTGATAGGAATCAATCCAGCCTAAGGAAGAAATAATAATAAAGTTCGGTATTTGGGTCACGACACCGCTAAACATAAGCGAGAGTACAACAGTGCTGAACATAATGCCTTTGCCCGGAAACTTATGTTTGGATAGGACATAGGCACATAAGGAAGCGATTACCACATGACCTGCCGTACCCACTGCTGTTATAAATACCGTGTTAAATATATACCGACTGAATGGCACCCACGAGTCGCTCATTACGGCGAGCAAATCTCTGAAGTTATCTAATGTGGGGTTATTAACGAGAAACCTAGGAGGGAAAAACCAAATTTCCTCCAGCGGTTTAATGGAATTAGAGATCGCATAAACGAGTGGCAGCATCATAAAAATGCCAAACAGCAGCAAAAACAAATAGATGCCAAAGTCTGCGAAAAAGGAACGTTTAATGCCGCTCTTGCTTCGATGAAGCTTGATCTGAATCACTTCATTCACCTACCTTTGCCAGAAGCATTTGCACAATCTTATTCGCTCCGATCATGATGATAAACAGAATGGTAGCTATAGCAGAGGCATAACCCATTTCATAACGAATGGCGCCATAGTCCTCCAAATGGTTAACGATGGTATGTGTTGCATAGCTGTTGCTCGGCATGCCGCACAATGCGGTAACAATTGCACCAGTTCCGAATGCCCCGGTAATGCTCATTACTGCTCCGAACATGAGCTGCGGCTTCATTGAAGGCAAGGTTACGTACCATAGCTCCTGCCACCGATTTCTAACCCCGTCCATAGCCGCCGCTTCATAAAGCGTACGATCGATCCCCTGCAATCCAGCGATAAAAGAGAGGAAGCTCGTTCCAACACTGGTCCATAAAGCAACGATAACGACGAGTGTCATCATATATTTCGGATTCTCGAACCATAGAATTGGTGAAGAAATCACATTGTAGCGCAGCAGAATGGCATTGGCATAACCATAAGCGTCCTTGTTGAAGAAGATGCCCCAAACCAAATAAATGTTTCCTGATATGGATGGCGCGTAAAAAATCAAGGTTAAGATCGTTCTCAGCGACTTTGGCAGCTCATTAATAAGCCATGCGAACACGAGACACATGATGTAGCCGATCGGCCCCACCATCACAGCGAGCAGGAACGTATTTCCGATAGCCTTAATGAAAATATCATCGCCTAGAAACAGCCTAATATAATTGTCCATGCCAACGAAGATAGGCGCTTCCAACAGGTTAAAAGAGAAAAAACCTAAAATTAATGAAATAATGACGGGCAAAGCCGTAAAAGCAAAAAACAAGATCATATATGGAGCAGCAAAGAGGTAGGAAACTTTATTCTTTTTAATCGATTTCCATCCGCGCTCCAATCTTCGCCCGATATGCTTGCCCTGCCTCTTAGGGTCAACAGTTCCTGATATCACCAAATCTCTACTCATGAATGGGGTCCTCCTGAATCAGTAAAGTCGCAAGGCATGATCATTCCAATTTGAACTCCCGCCTTTTTCGCGTTATTTCATTATTAACTTCTTTCACATAGTCCAGAAGAGATTCAGGATCTCCATTGTTATAAGCTGCAGCGGCGGCGAATCCGATGTTGCGAGTCACATAGTAGCCTCCCGGAACCTCCGGCGTACCTGTAGCAAATGACCACTGCGTCATCAAATGGTCATACTCGGTTTTTGTCCAAGGCATATTTGCAAGCGCCTCCATATTTGCGGTCGCTTGTTTGGCTGCCTTGCCGAGAATAGCCTCCATTTCCATTCCGAATCTGGACTGCGTCTCCACACTCGTCCACCACTCCATAAAGCGCCACGCGTCGTCTTTCTTCTTAGCGCCCTTAAGCATCATGATCGCTGTTCCCGTAGCAGGCGTCGCCCGATTCAACTGTCCGTCCTCCATAACAGTTCCCGGAAGCGGAGCAAACTCCCACAGCCCTTTTATTTCAGGAGCAAACGCGATTAATTGGTTATATGTCGTAAAATCTGCGATGCCGATCGGCATTTCACCCGTCCGAAAGCGGTTGCTGAAATCATAGTCCCTCGGAAACTTATAGGTCGTAAACAGCTCCGTCTGCTTCTGGAAAGCCTCGATGGTCAAATCCTCTTCCAGCGTCGAGCGGCTTCGTTCCTTGTTGTACAGCTCGCCATTTTTTTGATACAAAAAGATTTGCAATCCCGTAATATCCGCCGGAAAACCGATTTGCATATTTTGTTTCTGTATCTCAGGTATCAATCGATAAAATTCATCCCACGTCTCGGGAGCCTTAAGCCCCATATCATGCAAAATATCTTTTCGGTAAAACATCATAGGGAACGATTGCGTTTCCGGCAAAGCGTACGCTTTCCCATCTAATTCAAAGGGAACTAGTGCACTGGGATGGAATCTGGAGGCAGTGTCTCCATAGTTCGGCATGTCTTTGATGTTCTCCACTGCGTTTCTTAGTGCATATTGGATCGGATCGGCTGCCAGATTTCCCATCGCAACATCCGGACCCGTACCTGCCAAAACCGATGGCAAAAGCGTTCCTTCCGTTACCAGCTTTAGCTTTACGTTAATGTTAGATTCCGGCGTAAACGTATCATTAATCATTTCTCTGATGATTTGCGATTGATCCCGTCCGGACGTCAGCCATACTTCCAGCGGCTCTCCTTTTGTCTCGCCTTCCGTATTCAAGGCATTGTAATCCACAAAGAAGGAGATCGAAAAAGACTTCGTTTCAAAAATCATTTTTTTGAAAAAGGATGCATCTGCCTTTGGCAGCTTCTTGGATACAGGCATTACGCTAAAATAATCTACCGTTAAAGGCTGCTCGCCTACAGTCAAAATCCAAGTTCCAAGCGCGCCCACATTTTCCTTAAACGGTGTGAACGTCTTCGCAATATTAGCTTCCGGATTTTTAACCATTTGCTCCAGCTGGAAGGCGACTTTATCAAGCAGAACCATGTTTTCGCCTTTTTGACCGACCAGCGCCTCCATATCAGCCGATACCTCTCTAAGTATCGCAGCATGCTTCTTCATTGCAGCTATCGCTTCCGGTATTAATTTTTCAAAACCGTAATCACGATACAAATCCGGCTCAGCACCGGTTATCATAAGAATTTGCCGATATACGGCATTCAGTTCAAACAAGCTGTCATCGACCCTGTTCAGCACATCTGCCAAGTCGCCTAGCGTGACTTCCATCGCAAGCTCATGCTCACCCGGTTCAAGGTAAAAAGAAAATGGCTGATCGTCATCCCCAAAAGCTTTTACTTGCCAATTGTTTCCGTACTTAAATTTCACAGCTTTCGCTTCTTGAAACGGTACGGCCCCATCCAGCAAAATTTTACGGTTGACATACATGCCGGCTAATTTGTTTTGCTTGAATCTAGTCGCAATCTTGTATAAGCCAGCTTCCTCTACCGTGAACCGGTAGCTGATCCACTGTCCTGGCATTTTCCATTTATCGCCGCCTATGCTGTTCAAGCGGAGCTTGGATGGATCCTGCGGTTCCGTAATAGCCGATGACCGATCTGAAACGGGGTACAGCGTATTATCCGATTTCTCATAGCTATTTTCCGCTTGAACCTTAATCGTTTTAGCGTCCGCTTCCTTGTAGCCTTTCGCTTCATAACCCGCTTTTACCTCATCATAGGTTTGAAGCTCCTCCGCTTTATAAATACGGACGGTATTTAAAACCACTGATTCCCTCACCGATTCGAATCCAATGGTATGCTTGCCTTTTTCCAAATAAAACATTAATGGATCGTTATAATAGCCAAGTAAATCCTGTAATAGCACCGTTCTCCATCTAGGCGCTTCCGTCTGTTTCGGCCTAATGTCATTTCCCTTTTTGTCCTGAGTGATCGCACTCTTGTCCTTCCAAACCCGAGATAAATTTATGTATTTCGCTTCGTTATATGGAACTTTACCATCAATCGATATCATTCTTTCAATTGAATTGCCTTTTCCATCTATCGGGTAATAAAGCAATTCGATATTGTACATCCCGCTCTCTGGAACGTTTATTTCCCATTCGATCTTCCCGCTTTCACCCGTCAGAACAGATTTACCTACCATTCCTTCAAAATTATCGAGGGTTTTCAAGTCTCCCTCAGCATTCGAATACGTATTCGCCATAATCGCAATATCTGCTTTTCCAGCTTTTTTATCGGCATGTTGCTCGAGATAGGCGCGGTAGCTTTGCAGCTTAATTAAGTTATCATCCTTGCTTGCGAAGGCCGCGTGCGGCCATATAATCACCAACAAACATAATGCAATTGCTGCCACTAATCGTTTCGCTATTTTATTGTTCATACACGTTCAACTCGCACCGTCATATTTGTTTCCTCCAAATGGACAGAGATTCATTGTCTTCAGCGAACAAAAGGGAAAACAGCATCTTTTTTCAAAAAAAAGAAAAGGGGCCGCTGCGCTGGCGTCAATCGACATCTGTCATATAGCCCCTTTATCTATTTAGATGCTGCTATTCTGCCTTTTTCTTTTCCTCAGGCTTAGGTTCAGGCTCGACGAATTCACCCTTCAGCCTTAGAGCAAGCTCCTCAAGACCAATATTTACAGCATCCTCGATTTCCGCTACCTTGGACGCAGGTTCAAGGTTCTGATCGTAGAAGCCGACATCAGGAATTAGAGACAAGCCGCTGTGGACGTTACCTTGCATTTGCTGACCGATAAACGCCATATCCGAAACACCGTAATTTTTCAATTGCAATAGCGTCTCAAGCGATTGCTCATCACGAAGTTGCGTTAAAGCCACTTCATCCATCCAAATTTTCTCTTCGCTTTGCGCTTTCCATGCTAGCGCTTCCAAAATCAATCCCGTTTTATCAAGCTCTTTGTTCGTAACCGGAACAGCAATCGAAGGTGCGTCATGACTTACCCAAGTGCGGTAATCGTCCGTATTGTTGCCCATCGGCAAGGGGATGAAGCCAAAATCACTTTCCATTTCATAAATCGGATCAATAACGCCACGGCCTCTGGAATAAGCTAAAAACAGCGATTTCCCTTCTGCAAAAGCCTTCACATAGGCGTCCATATCCTCGCCATCTTTTTTAGGGAAGAACGTATCTCCTTTTTTTGCCAACTTCTTAATCATTTCAATCGTCTCGTATGCTTTTGGCGTATTCACCGCATACTTCATGCTGCCATCACTAGCAATATCAATGATTTTGTTGCCTGATGCTAGATATAACGCGACAGAAATATCCCAGTCATGTCCTGTTGCAAGTCCATAACGGTCATTATTGTCCATCACGCCATCACCATTTAAATCTCGTTTTGCCGCTTGCTCCATTTCGAGCATTTTCTGGAACGTCCATTGTTTGTTTTTCACAAGCTCATAAGGATCTTCGAGCCCAAGCTCATCAATAATGCTTTTATTGAATGCCAGAACCCATACTTCATCGCCTTGGTTAGCGAATGGCGCTGCTGTTCCATACGTTCTATTGTCATAAGTAAGTAAGAATGAAGTGTTGTATTCTTTCCAATAGTCCTGATCTAATCGAAGGTTAGGAATCGTATTCATGTCCACAATACGCTTGCCGTTAATATGTCTTCCCAGCTCCCAGGTAGGAGCAACGATGATATCAGCGTATTTGTCGCCTGCCAAGACCGCCGCGCCAAACTCTTCCTCGGAATGTTTTCTCACTTCAATTTTCACGTTGTATGTTTCTTCTACCCACTTGATTCTGTCAATAACGGCATTGGCAAGATCAGAGCTTCCTTCTTGCGGAAACCATCTGTTGGCATTGTTATCCGCAACGATGAATTTATAGCCGCCTAGATCTTTCACAGGAGGAGCACCGTCAACTGCTGTTGCTTCCGGGCTTGGTGAAGTTGTGTTTCCTGCCTCTTCTACCTTGTTTGTAGCTTCAGCATTCTCCTTGTTTTTACCTCCGCCATTATTACTTGTGCAAGCGCTCGCAAAGATGGAAATAATCAGGACGCATACGACTAACAAAAACATTCTCTTTTGTTTCATTTTTCTGCCCCTTTCAAAGCTTTTATTTGTTATACGGGTCCTGCCAGCAACAATGTCAGTCCCGCACGAACACAAATGAAGGTCAAACCGATTCAAAGAGATGCTGTTTCTTTTCTTCTACGAGCTTATAAATAAGTTCACCGAGTAAGCTGTTAGCCCATGCAAACCACGGTCTCGTGAATTCATTAGGATTGTCTGCGTGAAAACCCTCATGCATAAAACCGGTTCCGCCGTCTGATCTGATTATCGTTTTTAGGAGTTCTTGTATTTCCGTGTCGTTGTCTGAAGTTAGTGCTTGCATGACAAGGCTTATATGCCATATGTAATTCGTGGGGGTATGAGGGCTTCCAATTCCTTTAGCTGCTTTTCCTGCAAAATAATACGGATTCTCTTCACTCAAAATAAATCTTCTTGTGTTCTGATAGACAATATCCTCTTTGCTTGAATATCCAAGATAAGGAATCGACAACAAGCTAGGCACATTAGCATCATCCATTAGGTTGTAATTCCCTAGACCATCTGTTTCATAGGCGTACATTTCGCCAAACGTTTCGTGTTTATAGATGCCAAAAGCTTTTATGCCAGCATCGATTTCGCCGCCTAGCTTTTTTGAAGCGAGTTTCAACGCTTCGTCTCCGTATATGTCTTGGGCGATTTCTTCCACGTATCTCAGAACAACAACTGCGAACATATTCGCGGGAATGAGGTAATGGTACTTGCAGGAATCGTCACTCGGCCTGAATCCCGACCATGTCATGCCTGTGTATCCAACTGGACTTCCTTTTCCATCGTTGCTTAACGTATCCGACTCTGGACAATTAAACCTTTGGAAGCTGTAGCTCGATTGTTCAGCATGTTTCTGTTCTGCAGACCAGAGCGCGATAATTTTGTTAACCGCTTCTTTAAAGGCGCCATCAAACATTTCCGTTCTTTTTGTTGCCTTCCAGTACAGATAAGCGAGCTGTATCGGATAACATAGGGAGTCGATTTCATATTTCCTTTCCCATACCCAGGGATTCCCTTCGGTTACATCTCCAGTATGTCCGCTGTTATCCGGCCCTTTATTGAATGCGTTTGCATAAGGATCAATTTGGATGTATTGCATTTGCCTTTTTATAAGTCCCTCTATCATTTTCTGATAGTGGTTGTCTGATGCAGCCAGCGGAATGTAATGTCGAACCTGAGCAGAGGAATCACGCAGCCACATGGCTGGTATATCACCCGTAAAAACAAAAGTAGTTCCATCCTCAAGCCATTCCGTTGTGGTCTCTAGCGTATTGTAAAAGCAGTTCTTATAAAACTTAACGATTTCAGGCCACTCTGCTAGAGCTAAAACCAAGGCGTCACTCTTTTTCATATCGGTAATAGATAGATTCATTCGAAAACAATCCCTCCTAATGATGATCTTCAGCACATTGGGTAAACCCTCGTGTTAAGCGCTTACAAATAGTATATTATAATCAATATGTCAACATGTCAATATACCAACTAATATTTTCCTTTGTATTTTTCTAAATAAACACTATAGGCTGGAATCGCATTGATATACAAATTTACCGGCTGCAAAAGCACAATCGCCTCGTATACCCATTTCTAATGGACAAAAAAGACCATCCGAAGAATCGGACAGTCCATTTGATTGAATGTACGAAATAAATCTTGAAAAGCTATGCTACGATCAATCGTTATTTAGCCTGTTCTTGTATTCCATCGGATTAATGCCGTGATACTCCTTGAATATTCTAGAGAAGTGCACGCTGTTCTCGTAGCCAACCCGGTTGGCAATCTCATAGCTGCGCAGCGACGTCGTGAGCAGAAGGTCTCTCGCCTTGCGCATTCGAACGCTGATGCAATACGTCCAGATCGTCATGCCCGTTTCTTCTTTGAAAAGTATGGCTAGATGCGATCGGCTCATTGCGACATGGTCAGCCACGTCCTGCAGCCCCCACTTCTGGGCATAATACTCCTCGATATAGCGTTTGACTTGATCGACCGCGCTTTGCTTCTGCAGGTTTTTGCTTCTCCTTGCACCTTCCATTAGAACATTCGCCGCCTCCTCGAGCCGTCTGACCGCGCATAACCGGAAGTATGGTCGCACCCGTGACAAAGCCAAAGTTACTTCACCAAGTCCGGTGTCTTCACCCTCCTCGTATTGAACCTCGATATCCCGCTTCTTCAGCTCCTCGATGACAAGCTGCACCCACGCCATTGTCAGCTCGTTCCATATTTCAAGCCTTCCTTCGAGCCACAGCTCCAGCGCAGCCAGCGTATCGACGATCAGAAGCGGCTGACCGTGTAAGTAAACCGACGTGATCATCTCGACCCATTGTTCGAGCAGCGCCTTGTAGCTTGGAAGCTTGCGCAGCAGGAGCTGATTTGCTTCATAACGCCGCTGTGTCCGAATTCTCGCACACGCCTTGCCTACAACCTTGGTTAATACGTCCGAATCTATCGGCTTCAACATATAATCGACAGCTCCTAATTGAAGGCTTCGCTTGGCATATTCGAAGTCGTCATAGCTGGAAATAACGATGCAAGTCATCCAGGGATATTTGTGGTTGACCTCTTCTATGAGTTGAAGGCCGTCAACGAGAGGCATTCGAACATCGGTAATGCATATATCGGCAAAATGTCCTGCCATCCAGTCGAGCGCCCTCTGTCCATTCGCCATCGCTGCAGACACGGCAACGCCTTCCATCTCGGAAAGCCTGATCGACAAGCTCCTTCGGATGAGCTCCTCGTCATCGACGATTACGATTCGATTCATATCTCCCACTCCCTTCTTTTCGTTCGCATGGGCAACCTGACTTCCACGACGGCTCCGCCCGTGCCTTTATCGTTGTCAAACATGATTTGTGCATCGCCTGCATAAAACGTATGCAAACGGTAGATTAAATTCGAAATGCCGATGCCCGTATAGTCATAACGAGGATGTCGGTGATCGCTTGCTAGTTCACCTCTTAGCCTCGACAAGACGTCTGCTGAGAACCCTTTGCCGTTGTCGCGCACGGAAAGAATAAGCGTTGATGCGTTAACGATTGCCGCTGAAATATGAATATCGACTGACTCGGCTGTTGTCTCCCGCGTATGCTTAATACTGTTCTCCACGATCGGCTGGAGGAGTGCCTTGGAGCAGCAAACATGCCTAATCTCCTTCGGAATATCGATCGTATACGACAGATCGTCACCGTAACGGATTTTCATAATCGCCAAATATTGCTCCGTATAACGAACCTCGTCCGCCAAGCTGACCTCCCATTCCTTGTAGTCCGATGTATACCTGAGCATATGGGACAGCGCGACCGCCACGTTGCCGATATCAGGCTGCCTGTAGATTACCGCCATCGAATTGATCGATTCCAGCGTATTGTATAGAAAGTGCGAGTTAATTTGGGATTGCAGCGCAGATACGACCGCCTTATGCTGCTGGACGCGCGTCTCGGCAAGATCGCTCACCGATTGCTCCAAATGGCCGAGCAGGTTATTGAACGATAAGCTTAGATCCGTCACCTCATCATGCCCGTCGATTTGCGCGCGGAACTTGAAATCGTTTTTGATTTGCGTCATAACCATCGCCTGCCTGAGCTTGGCAATTCGCTTCACGATGGAGGAGGCAGCCCAATACGTAAGCACAACCGCTATAATTAACGCCGTGACTGATATAAATATCGTCATATTTCGAACATAATCAATGCTTCCGGCAATTTTTTCGTAAGGGATAACGGCAAAAATTTTCCAATGGGTCCGTTCGATCGACTGGAATACGATAAGCTCCTCTCTTGCGCGGTCATTGATCGAGCCTTCGCTTTTGCCTGCCAGCAGACCAACGATTCGTTCATCCGTTCTTTTCATCACATTCCCGGGATTGGAATGGTGAATGACCGTCCCGTCCTCAGTTATGACGGCGGCTTCGCTCGAATCAGCGATGCTGATTTCGTCCATTACATTTTGTGAGGGCGTAAGTGAGATGTCCATTTTGACATAGCCGTTATTGAATTTTTTGAAAAGTGTAAGCACCGGCTTATCCGTCTTGCGGTTGCCGTAATCCAAATAATAGTCCGCGATCCGCGGAATAAATTTCACCTTGTCGTAGTTGCCCGAATCGGCAAGGAACGGCTCGTCCCGAACGGTGTAATCGAGCGAAAGCACGTAGCCGTTGGCGAAGGTTTGCTCCTGCCCGTTCGGATTGTACATCGTGACCGACATCAGCTCTGGATACTGCAAAAAAACGCGATTCAAATAATTGACCTTAATCCGCTCATAATAACGAACAAGATCGGAGGAAAGCTCCGTATTATTCGAAGCATGAAGCCATTCCCGATATTCCAAGCTGCTTCCAAGCAGCAGAAAGATCATTTCGTATTCCGTATAGAAACGGTTCAAGTTCATATTCGCTTGTATAAGCACTTGATTCGTCAGTTTATCGATATCTTTGCTGACGGAATGCAGCGTCTGGGCATAACTGAAATAGCCGATAGCAGAAACGGTAAAGACAAGGATTGTGACAATTAACGCGACCAGCTTCCACTTCAGCGATCTTTTCATATGCTTGATGATTGATTTCAACAATGTCGTATCCTCCAGGCCATAACAAATGGGATTCTACCCTACTCTAATGATTCTATCACCATTTCACAAGAGTAGACCGCGGAGAACGACAGCGTTCGCCACGGCCAAATGAGCATTTAATCAAATTTGTAGCCTAACAATTTGTACATCATTACAGCAGCTTCGGCACGAGTGGAATGGCTCGTTGGGTTCAGCTTCGAGGCGCTGCCCTGTACGAGTCCTTCCTGCACCATTGAAGCAATAGCTGCTTCCGCGTAAGGAGCGATCGTACTGCGATCCTTGAACGATATGAGCTTCTCTGAAGATGCTTTTGGCAGCGGCTTGCCCGCAAGCGGCTGCGCCCTAGCAATCAGCGCGAACATCTCTTGGCGGGTTATCGCAGCTCTCGGGTGGAAAAGGCCGTCTGCCTTGCCGCTGGCAATGCCAAGCACATGTGCCGTTTCCACCGCCTCGTAGAAGTAATCGGTCTCTTCAACGTCTCCGAAGGAAGAGGTCGACACACCGGCAGTCAAGCCTAGCGTCTGAAGTAGAAGCTTCAGGAAGTCAGCTCGCGTCACCGGAGCGCCAGGGTTGAACGCCACCTCGGACATGCCGTTAACAATGCCTCTTGCCGCAAGGGCTTCGATAGCTTCGCGCGCCCATGGCACGGTAGCAAGGTCATCAAAAGCCTTGTCGTTATACACAATGGCGTATGTGCTAAAGTGGTCCGTTGTGAAGCGCATCTCTCCCGTTGTATCCACATAACGGCCGGATGGCACCCCTTGTGCCTCCCCAGCATCGCCGGCATGCCAGATACTCAGACGATGTGCTTGCTGCCGTTCTCCGTCTGCGGCGCTGTAAGGAAAGCTAACCTCGACCGGCGCTTCCTTATTGTTGTAATGCAGCTTGGTTTCTTTCGTTGACACCGACAAATCCAATACGAGGCGAGCTTTACCTTCCAGCTCCGTTCCTGCAGGCAGCAAAGCCTGTGCGATAGTGACGGTAACGAATTGCGACGATTTCGCTGCTTTATTATTGGCTAGCATATGACCAGGAAGCATCAATGTCCCCCACTCAGTGGACAGCTCTATCCATTTGCTGCCGCTGCCCGTCAAGTAAGCAGACGGTATCTGCAAGCCATAAGAGGTCGCGCCAGCCGCACGAGGCAGCTTAATCCTAATCTTGTACTTGCCCGTCTCGCTCGCTGTCGCTTTGGCGAAAGCATCGTCAATGTTCGTCCCGTCAAGCGACAAGACTAACGCCCCGTCGCCAGCCGTAGCATGCGAATTGGGAAAGTGAATGCTAACCTCGCCATCGATAACCTCTATGACGGGCTTCTCGGTTACCTTTACAGGCGGTTGAGTTGGGTTCCCTGCTGTGTCCGTCCGTGTATGGAGCGTTGGTCCGTTGGCGGACCAATTACCTGCTTCATCAACAGCTTCTACTTTAAAGTCGTATTCCGTACCCGGTTTTAGATCGGCAGCCGTCCAGGTTAATTCGGAAGTCGTTGCCGCTTCGATGCCGTCAATGAACAACTTATAGCCCGTTACGCCGATCTGATCGACCGCAGCATCCCAGATTAACTGGATGGATGTCTGGCTCACGCGATCTGTCGACAGCTTGCTGCCAAGCGGCCAGCGAGGGGGCATCGTGTCTTGTGGTACTGGAACCTCGGGATCTGTCGTACTCGGCCCAAATACGGTCCAGTTGCCGACAAGATCGACCGCTTCTACTTTATAGACGGCATCCGGTTGCCCTGTCTCATCCACATATCTAGCTACGGCGCCATCAACCAAGGCGATAGGCTCGCCGTTTCGATAAAGCTGGTAGTGCTTCATACTAATATTGTCTACCGCAGCGTCCCAAGTGAGAACAATCTTGTTTGCTTCAACCGTCGCACGGATTCGTGAGCCGGTCGGCCATTGCGGCGTAATCGTATCCATCTGCAGTGTCCTCACATGCTTAGAGGCAAGCGGCTCAGAGAGATTTCCTGCGTCATCGACTGCGACGATATGAAAGGTATACGGCGTATCGCTGTGTAATCCTGCCGCAAAATAGCTTCCAATCTCCGCACCCACTTCACCGATAACAGCACCGTCCTTATAAATGCGATACTTCGTTACGTTCGTGTCATCCACCGCTTCCGGCCAATGGAGCCATACGCCAGACGTCGTTACGAGCATTTCCTCAAGCACGCTTCCCTCTGACCATGCCGGGGCTTTATCGTCGGCGGCTAGTGTCATGACCGAAATGAATGGACCGCTCGCTTCATTCCCTGATGTATCTATCGCTCTCACGCTGAGCGTAAATGCTGTGCCAGGCAGCAGACCGGTTACGGTAAACGCGTGAATGTCTCCAGCAACTTCAGCAATCTTCACGTTACCTTTGTAGATGGCATAAACAGCAATGCCGTATTGATCCTCGGCTGGTGTCCACTCTAGCTTAACTGCTGAGCGCTTTAAATCGGATGCTTTGACAACAGATCCTTCGGGCCAAGTCGGCGCCGCCGTGTCGGCTGCTGCAGTTGTTGCTTGCAGTACAGGTCCTGTCGTCGTTTCCTGAGCCGCATCCAGCGCTTCTATCTTAAACGTGTAAGTGGTTGCTGCCGTTAACCCAGTGACCGCGTAGCTCAATACGTCTGCTGCTACCGTATCGATCGCTTCGCCATCTCGATAGATGCGGTAACCGTTCACGCCAGTGTCATCCGCTGCTGCTGGCCAAGCAAGCTTGAGCATATTGGGCTTCTTATCACTCACGATCAGAGTAGATGAGCCCCAATCCGGAGCATGAACATCCTTTGGAATCTCATCCGTACCTATAGACAGATAAGGCCTAAAGGCAGCGTTCGCCCCTGTCGCTTCCTTGGAATAAACATCGACGTTCTGATCGAGCCAGCTGTCATCTGTTAGCTTGAAGCTGACAATGCCATCGCCATTCAGTTCCGAACGTACGTAATCCGTTACCGGAATCGACACCCAATAGCCAGCATTTCGCACGGTCTTGCTGCCGAGCAAGCTGCCGTCAGCTGGCTTGTTCTTCCAATTCATAGAAGTCTCGGACCAACTGTCTCCCGCTTCATACAGCTGCAAGCCGATATCCAAATTCGGCGTTTGTACCGCGTAGACGTACAAATTCAATGTAGCTTCATACACGCTGCCCGTTACGGTATCGAGCGGGAATTTCAAATAAGCTCTTCGGTTGTTGCCCGTATTTTTGTTTTGCTCTGTACCCGAAGCGCCTGCCGCATTCTTATACCTCAGATAGGCGATATTGTTCGTCGTTCCGTCTCCCCCGAACACAGCCGGCGCTTGAATGAAGACATCGTCGCTCGGATGCAGCGCCGTACTATTGCGAACGATGCCAGAGGATGTATGAACCGTGACCGCAGGACCTGCCGATGTCCAGTTATCTTTCGCGTCACCCGCTTCGACCCGGAACGTGTAAGTTAGGCCGTCCTCCAGATCTAACGCGTTATATTGAAGCGTATTTCCGTCTACTTCCACAAGCATCGTATCGTCCTGATAGATTCGATAAGCGGTGATTGCGTTGTTGTCCGTCGCAGCCGTCCAATTCAAACGGATAGATCGATCCGTTACCGAGCTGTACTGTAGCATTCTCGACTTCGGCCACACTGGGGCAGTGGTATCTTGCGATGCAGTCGTGCTCACCGTTGCCTTAGGTCCCGTTGTTGACCAATTACCTGCTTGATCGGCAGCCTCCACTTTGAACGTATACGTACGATTATCAGTTAATCCGCTAATACGGTAGGACTCGACTGATGACGGCAGCGTAATCATCTCTTTGTCCCCATCGAACAACCGATATGCGCTTATGCCGCCGGGATCCAAAGCACCGCTCCAATTCACCGTTACGCGGTCACCCTCGACTCCCATTGCCTTCAAGCTAGACTCTGCCCATACAGGAGCAGTCTGATCTTCAGCACCCAATGTTTTGAACGTCACGATCGGTCCGCCAAGCGATAGATTGCCGTCACTGTCCTTCGCTTCCACGCGCACTGTATACAACGTACCTGCCAATAAATTGGTCAGCGCATAGCTTCGTTCTGTCGTGTCATTCCGAATTTTCCCGTTCACATAAATACGGTAACCGCCAACGATGCCATTATCGACGCCGGCTGGCCAGCTCAATCCCGCTCCATCCATGCCGAGCTCGGTCACCGTTAGGAAAGAGCCTTTCTTCCAGCCTGGCGCCGTAGCATCGGCGACATCTTCCGATGTTGTCGTGACTGCAATGGGCTCGCTCATAAGTGAACGGTTACCCTGCGCATCTACAGCCTCTACCTCGTACGTGTATTTCGTTCCAGGCGCCAACCCCGTCATATCGAAGCTCGTAATCGTTGCATCCACTTCGTGGAGCAAGCTGCCGTTTTGATAGATGTGGTAGCCTTTCACGGCGGTATTGTCATAAGCATCCGGCCAAGTTAGCGTCACGGCTGTCGCTGAAGCTGCGGATGCGCCAAACACGCTGCCGTAGGGCCATACTGGCGGTGTTATTTCCGCATTTTGATCAGGTATAGGCAGAGGTACGAACGCTTCCGGCGTTTCTTCCTCTTGGCCAAGCACGATCGTCACATGGTTGTCGCTGTTCTTGTACAGCGACCGCTCTACTACTTCGCTGACACCGTTGTAGTCGACGATAATGTCGTAATCGCCATAGAAGCCGCGTTCCTTGTAGACCCCGCCTTCGTCGGTTCTTCCTCGGCTATCCGTCCACCAGGCTTCATAGACGAGCTTGCGCCACTCCTCACCGGATGGCTTCAAGCTCCAATCGCTGCGGAATAGCGGAGCATTGTTCTGCCAATGCGCGCCGTCCCAGAACCCCCACATTGTGAACGACTGCACGTTCGGGTGGCTAAAGGTCGCAATCAGGATATCTCTCGTGAACATCGCCTGTAGATCTTGGCGCGGCGAATTCATATCGAATTCTGTAATCGCGATTTCATCCGCATATTTGGTGAAGTGCGTCAACTGATCATAGAAGTCCATCGGCGCTACCGGCGTACTTCCGAAGTGTGCCTGAATACCGATGCCATCGACCGGCGCATTGTTGTCCTTCAACGTCTGTAGAATATTGGAAAGGTTGCTGATAACCGGAGCATCAACGCCCAAGATTTGCGTTTCATTCACGTATAGCTTGGCATTCGGATCAGCTTCCTTGGCAATCTTGAACCAATTTGCGGCGATCTCGTCGCCATAGTGCCCGCGAATCAACTTGTTGAGCACGGGCTCGTTAAGCACGTCCCAGTCGAATAGACGCCCCCGGAAATAACCAGCCAATTCGTGAAAATGATTCTTAATCCGCTTATCGATCGCTTCGCGGTCGTTCAGTAGCCCGCCGATGTCGGCTGGCATCCGGCTCGCTCCGTCCCATAGCAGAGCATGCCCTCGAACGGCAAACCCGTTCTCCCCAAGCCAATTGTACAACTGCACCGTTCTGGCTCGGTTACCTTCCCACCACGACCACTTCATATCGTTCTCCATGACGACCGAATTGAAGTTCTCCTTCAGCTTTGTCCGGTACATTTCCGAAACGGCGTCCGTACCGAGCGCAAGCTGGCTGTTCACCGCTGTGCCGAACTTAAACTCGTGGTTCCTCATCTTCAAATGAATATCCGCCCCTTCAACCGGGCGTCCCTCTTTATCTTTTACCGTAATCGTGAAGTCTCCCTTGCGATTTTGCTCAATACGCTCGTTCGCTTCCGCACGCCAAGGCGCGTCATCCTCCATCCCCTCGTACGTGACGGGCGTACTCGGCAGCCGATCAATTGTAATCGCTTTCATATAATTGATTAATTGAAGGTCAGCGATTTCAACGACCTGAGGCTTAAAGCCAAGGCGCAGCGTTAATTGCGCATTATTAGCAGGAAACTCACCGACAGGCATGAGCAGTGCAGCTTTGATTGGAATCAGAAATTTTTTCCACTGCGAAGGAATCGCAATCGTTTCGTTAATCGACTTATCCCAGGTTTGTGTCTTCTCCAAAACGACTGCCAGCTGTCCCTCGGCCGTCTCATGCGTTGAACTGATCGTCCTCGCATAGAAAGAAGCTAGCAGCACGTCATCCTTCTCAATCTGCCCCTCAATCGGCAGCACATATTGGAACAGATAAGTGCCTTGCGGTTGCGTGCTCGTCGTGAAACGAAGTGCTTTTGTGAATGTCTGTCCCTCGACCCCCACCTTTTCGACAGTACCATAGGCCGACGCTTCCGAATTAAGCGCAGCGCCATCCAGCTCTAAATCATCTAGCAGCACTTCACTTCCGGCAACCTCGCCCAGCTCCTCCTCGGTCAATGCTTGCGCATATACGGCAATAGACTGCATCGGCAGCCAGATCAGAAGTCCAATCAATATTAAAGAAATCCACTTGAGTGATCCTGTTCGCAACTACTCTCATCCTTCCTCTTAAGCGAACTCCCCTCTCTTCCAATAAACACGACCTGCCGTCGGTATTGGAAGAGAGAGCTTCGCTCGTTATTTACGACATCGATTATTTACGGTTGGCGTTGTACCAATCCGTCATCTCTTTTATAGCTGCTTCGCCGCCTTGTTTCTTCCAGCTCGCCACGAACTCGTCGAAGTAATCGAGCGGCTTCTCGCCGATAATGATTTTGGCTGCAGCCTCTTGGAACAGTCCGCCTTTGTATGACAACTCGGCGTTTTTAGTCAACGTCTCGGATGGCGGCATACCCGCTGTCGGATTTGCGATGCCTTCGTTACGGGATATTCCAATCGTTTCGATCAGCTTGTTATACGCCTCTTCGTTGTTAATCTTAACCTTCTGCGCCTCTTCATTGAACCCGTGCATCGTGAAAATATCCTGTCTCCAGAGCAGGTCGGGATCTTTTTTGTCGCCAACATATTTGAGTGCCGTGCCTTCTTTCGTAAATGTCTGTCCTTCGATGCCCAGATCAGAGAACAATTGGCCTTCCTCCGAAATGAGCCAGTCGAACAGGCTTACGATTGCTTCCGGATTTTTGGCATCCTTTTTCACGACGAAGGTTTTCAGTATCGCCTTCTCGACGCGCCCTACTTCTCCGTTGTAGTTAACGCCATGCGGTGTAGGAATCGCGACCACGTTCGGATTTTTGTCCGCAAGCAGGTTGTTAAGCTCCTTCTGCCATGGTTCCCATACGCCTAACACAACATGGTTCCAAGAGCCTACGAGGTCGGACTTGATCTTTTGATCCCATACCGCTCTGGTATTCGTCAGGAACTCCGCATCAATCAGCTTCTCCGCATACATCGTCCGGAGCATGCCGAGCGCTTGTTTCATATTCGGCGTAACGAAGCCAGGCATAACCTCGCCATTAATCAACGTATTCGAATCGAGGTTAACGCCATACATGCCAAAGATGTTGTCAGCCCATTCGAACTTCTCGCGGCTGGAGAACGGAATCTCGTCCTTCTTGCCATTGCCATTCGGGTCTTTGTCGCGGAAAGCTCTTAGCATGTCAAGAAACTCATCGGATGTTTTAGGCGCTTCCAGACCAAGTTTATCCATCCAGTCCTTGCGAACGAAGATGACGCGTTCCGCTGGCGCATTGCCTTGGGCTACTTGCGGTATAGCGAGTATTTTACCGTTAAGGGTTACCGCATCCCAAGCGGATTGCGGCGTGTTTTTCAATAAGTTCTGTCCATATTTCTCCAGATAAGGCTTCAAATCGAGGGCGAGGTCATTCGTGACAAGCTCCGAGTTCTCAATGCCCCATACCATATGCACGTCCGGCAGATCGCCGGAAGCGAACTTAAGGCGCAGCTGCTCCATATAATTCTCATGCGGCAGGAACGTAATATTGAGATCCGTGTTCGTCTTTTCCGCAAGATATTTGACCGTAGGCAGATCCATCGACTTGCCTGGCGGAATTTGGCGGGCATGGTTGGATACGAAAATACTGATTTTAGCCGGATCGGCCGATGGCGCCGGAGCGTCGGTCGCGTTCGCCGCTGGAGATGCCCCCGGAGCCGTGGAAGCTCCCGTGTTATTTCTGTTATCGGTATTATTGCTGCATGCCGAAGCGATCAAGAATAGAGCAGTAACGCCTGCCAATAGCCATTTTCTCTTATCATTTGGTTTCACTTTGATTGACCCTCCCAGATAGTTTCCTTCTTAAATATGGCTGTGCACAACATGTTTAGCAAGCATCACCTCCCTAGTGTGATGTACGGCGTCTATCTCTACTCTTTGACCGAGCCAAGCAATGCGCCCTTGATAAAATGTTTTTGAAGGAACGGGTAGATGATGATAATCGGAATCGTCGCCACGACGATCGTTGCCATCTGCAGCCCTTGCGGCGTAATCGCCGTAGACAGCTCCGTGACGGATTGTCCTCCCGCAGAATCCATATCGAATTGCGAGATCAGCTTATACAAGTACAGCTGCAGCGGTTGCTTCTCCCGATCGGTAATGTACAACAAGGGACCCAGGTAATTATTCCAATGTCCTACAGCGTAAAACAAAATTAAAGTTACATTAATTGGCATCGAAAGCGGCGTTACGATCCTCCATAGAATGCGGTATTCGGACATCCCATCGACTCTGGCAGCTTCAAATAACTCCTCCGGTATCGAGCGGATGAAGGTGATGCACAGCATCATATTAAAGGCACTTAAAGCGCTCGGGATGATCAACGCCCAGATGCTGTTCAGCATGTTGAGGTCCTTAATCATCAGGTACATCGGCACCATCGGTGCTTGGAATATCATCGTAAATATAATGAAGAGAAGAATGTATTTGCGTCCGCCCAGCCATGTCTTGGACAACGGATACGACGTGAGCAGTGTCATGACCATATTAATCGCGGTTCCGACGAGCACGATGACGACGGTTACGCCGAACGATTGCCAAAACACGCGGTTTTGAATCACGAACTTATAATTCTCCAAATTGAAGCCGACCGGCCACAGTTTTACTTCGGAATGCGTAATTGCTTCATTGGAGCTTAACGAGCCTGCCACGACGTGAAGGAGCGGTATCGCGATGGCTAAGCAAAATACGGCAAGCAGCACATAGTTGAACGTATCGAAAAAAATTTCCCCAGTCGATCTTCTGATTCTCATGTTCGTCCTCCTAATAAATACCTTCGCCCGTTGTCCATCTGCTGATGCGGTTCGCAACGACCAAGAAGATAAAACCAATAACAGACTTGAACAAACCGATTGCTGTCGTTATGCTGTACTGGCCTTGCAAAATACCGACCCTGTACGTGTAAGTATCGAGCACGTCGCCCGTCTCGAATGTCGCTGGATTGAGGAATTGATAGATTTGTTCGAAGCCCGAATCCATAATATGTCCAAGCTTTAGAAGCAGCAATATCATAATGGCAGGCAGCAGTCCTGGCAGCGAAATATGAAGAAACTGCTTCCATCTGCTGGCACCGTCCATCTTAGCCGCTTCGTACAAGGAAGGGTTAATACCGGCGATGGCGGCAATGAAGATGATGGCGTTCCACCCCATCTCCTTCCAAATGCCCGACGTTATAATTATCGACCGGAAATATTCCGGTTGCTGCAGGAAGGCGATCGTATCTCCCGTCTGAGCGTGAATGAACTGATTGACCAGTCCGTTCGTCGGCGAGAGCAGCATGTAGGTGAGGCCGAACACGATCGTCCAAGACAAGAAATGCGGCAAGTACAGAAGCGTTTGTACGAATCGCTTGTAGAACATGTGGCGCACTTCGTTTAGCATGACCGCTAGAAGAATCGGCAGCGGGAAAGCGAATACAACTTGATATAAGCTGATGATCAGCGTGTTCTTCATTAAACGTCCGAAGTTCGGATACGTAATGAACTGATTAAACCATTTGAGCCCTACCCACTCGCTTCCTCCATAACCTTTGAAAATATTGTAGTCCTGGAAGGCGATGAAGCTGCCCATGAGCGGTACATATTTGAACAGTAAGAAAAACACGATGCCCGGCAGAAGCATAATGTAGAAAGCACGATGACGGATAAGATATCGCCAGAGCTTTCGATGATGTACGGTGGATTGCTGCGTAACAGTTGTCATTTTGCGCCTCCTGTAATGGCTTGTTTGTAATGTAAGATAAGTATAGGCCCGGGTGGTCTCTCCCAACAATGTGAGCAGAATTCGATTTACTATAGTAATCGTCCAAACTAAAAAAAGGTTGCCCCGAAGATCTGTACTCGACCTTCTGGGCAACCTTTTCGAGCTTGCTGCTTTCCATATATCCTCGACGATTGCATCTGGCTTGTAATGACGAGGTTAAATTTACTTGTCGGTTAGCCAGCGATACTGACTGGACTAGGGGCAATATTGAACCCCATCAAAAAAACCACCCCGAAGGATGGCCTGCACTCATGATGAGTGCTGTAGGATATGGAAAGGAGCGGAGAGTCCTAGTCTTCAGCTGTAGCTTTGATCTAGTCGTTTAACCCACTTGATTCCACGCTTGAACCAAGCTTCCAATATCACAACATCTGCTGCAAAAATTATTCGAATGATTAAATATATTGACAACATCTATTGGACAATGAAAGGTCTCGATGTACTTTTGAATAGTCGTAAATATGAACGACAGCACCCTGTTCGAAGTCTTTTTTATAAAAACTCAATAATTTGTTGTGCTGTTTCCTCTGGTGAAGACAGCATACTAACATCTTTGACCAATCCAAACAACTCTGGAGATGAAAATGCCGTTTTGTATTGTACTGGATGCTATCGCTTACTTGCTGCAGTGCAGGAAATGCTTCAGACAAGCAGACGATACGTCGGTACAGGAACAGTTTGAGCACAGCCGCAATGGCGGCTACACTCAATTTGTGCCATTTCGTCAGGTCACTTCTAAGTAATCGCACAGCTGCCGCAGTTATCCGAAATCGACTCCATCCCTTGTTTTACTCATTAATTAGAACCTCTTTGTGCATGCTTCGCCAAGAACCCGTCCAAAATCTCTGCCATTGGCCCGTTTTCCAACGGCCCCTTCAGCTCGTTCCTAACCAGCAGCAAAGCCGCAGCAGGAGGCATATGAATCGTCCGTAGCGCTTCGATCAGAGTATTCTCTTCGTCACTTAGTCGTTTTATGTACTGCAACTCTATCGGTTCAGGTGTTATCACCAGTTTCACTCTCTCTCATAGGGTGGTTATTTTCCTTCCAAATTCACGGCGTCATCAAATACAGAATTATCCTGTCTTTATCATACTCTTGTCACTCGTCCTGGCAAATTACAAGGAAGTGCTGTCACACATTCCCCTTCAAAGTATTAGCTAATGTGATCGCAATTAACCAAGGTGGACACATTTGACTCTTATGTCGAGATCGCAATCGTGCTTAAGTGATGAATTAAAGCAAACAAGTTTGAAATCGTTTTTGTTATAAAAAATGGATGAATATATTTTTCGTTCTAAGAAAAAATAAACAAGTCAAAAAGTACAATAACAGGAGGAACAAACAATGATTCAATTTCAACCAAATAACCAAATTTCTCAACAAATCGCACATGCAGAACAACTCATTCAACAATTGGTAAACCAAACTCAACAAGCATCAGGTCAATATCAACAGTTATTAAATCAAGAACTAAATAACGCAAAACTGCTTGAGCAAATCGCTCAACGTGAACAACAAGCTGCACATATTATTCAAACAGCCTTACAAGGACATCAAACGGCACTGCAACAACTACAACAAATCTCCAATATCTGCAATCAAATTTCACATGAACAAACAACTAACTCGCAGGTAAATGCCTATTCAAATATGAATAATCAGCAAGCATTTGGAGTAAATCACTATTCACACTAATTATTTGTCCTTTGTATTTTCATGCAAAGAATGTATGGAATGAGGTAATAGGTACTTCTATAAAAAAGAATTAATCTATACCTGATCCAGCAGCGGCCAAGGTTTTACATGAAACGCTTGGCGTCGATGGGGGCAAAGCAACAAGCACTTAGCAGAAACAATGGTACTTGGGAAACATGAATTAATTTACAAGAAATGAACCAACTCTCCAGACACCTTTAAGCAACATACATAAAACCCTGTATTGCTCGTCTGCAGGGTTTTATTTTTTTAACCTTGATCCGCATTACAATCTTTTTTGTTTATCGTTATCGAAATCCATCTTATAACCAGCAGGCATTCTTCCCACTCACTAACTAAACACTATGAACATGATAAGAAGTGCTTTAATAAAGGAATCAGAGGAAACAGTCGTGAACAAAGAAAATATTGAAAACAACAGACTCTCAATCTGCGCCCTCGGCGGAGTGTATGAAATCGGAAAGAACATGTATGTTTTACACACCCATAGGTACAGTTGTTCATACCGGAGACATGAGCTTGCTCGTGAGAGGGTAGTTGTACTGTGTACTCTTATTTATATAGCCATAAAAATATCCCCTCCAAGCGTCACTCCTACCGCCATGATAAAATGACAGTTTTTTCGAGTGCCTACTTAAAGGGGATCACAACAAGATTTGATCAAAACGACGGCTTTTTGTTATTTCATTAATATCGAATCAAATGACTCAATAGGTAAATGATTCAATTTTTTACTCTTTTCGGTTTGAGTCGCCATCGTTATCTTCAGCAGCCTCGCCAGCCTTGTTGCCCAACGCCGCGCCTACTATGCCACCAACTACTGTTCCAACAGGACCCAAAGCGGTACCTACAACAGCACCGATTGCTCCGCCACTCACAGTTCCTACAGCTTCTCCAGCGGTAACTTCATCGTCATTCTCATTAAATCTTTTGTGGTCTGAATCATCATGTCGATTGAAATCATCGTTTTTAGTCATCTACTGTCACTCCCTAATTTTAATAAACCCTACTGCGTATAACGCAGTCTCAAAATTATATTGCCCTAAACAATTAGAAAGGATTCTTAAACATTATTTAACATAGAGGGCATCGTCATCATTATTAATTTAAATAGCAGATAGCAAACTTGATACTTTTAATGCCGAATGTAAAACAAAAGGGAATGATACTAGCATGCCCTTCACTCTAACAGTCCTAACTCTTCATATACCTTAATGGAGACGACGCCATTTTGCATCAAATGATGGTCGCGCTGAAAATTTTTCACTGCGGCTGTTGTATTCGAACGAAATTTGCCATTAATTATTACCTGAAAGTATCCAGCGCTCTTCAAACGGGACTGAATTAATTGCACCTCTCCCCCGACGTCTCCTTCCGCCAATTCCTTGGGATCTTGAAATGGTTCTCCCAATATATGCCCATAAATTGATACTTTTGTTCCGAGTGGAATCATATTGAATAACTCAATGACATCGTTATGGTTCATTCGGATACAACCATGACTCTGATGCTGTCCTATAGAATTCGGCTTGTTCGTCCCGTGAATACCGTAAGTTCCCCAAGGGACGTTTAATCCTAGCCATCGTGGACCAAAAGACGATCACCAATTTCCCCCTTTGATACGACTTGGTATTCTCCCACGGGGGTAGGGGTGGAAGGATTACCAACAGCGACGTTATACGACTTCAGTTTCTGACCCTGTTTCTGCACGATTAGTCGGTGTTGTTGAGGATAAACTTCGATAGAATACCCCCTATGGTCAGTTACAATTGGAAGTGATGGAATGGCGTAAGCCGTTTGGGAATTGCTTACTCCAGAAATGCTTAAATATAGCAAAGCTAATGCAATAACTTGAATACAGAAGTGAGTTATCTTGTAATTCATAATTGTAATCACCTCATGATCAAGGTTTTTTTTCCTGTTATCGATATAGCTTTTCGATTACGCACTGGGTATAAGTGCCATAAATTTGAACGATAGTGAGAATTCATTTAAGTCATCTCAAGCGATGTTGTTCAAATTTCCAGAATGTATAAAATGGAATTCTCAGGAAACCATACAAAATGTTCATCGCCTTGTTACATGGAAATGCTGCATATCGAATTAAATCGTATATGCAGCATTTTTTTGTGTTCTACTCGACATTAAATCGCTGAAATCAAAAATCCAATTTTATGAGTGTTTTACTCATTATAATATCGATTTGTTCTTCATCTCCCATATAGAAAGAGTGAGCTCCCGTTTGAACAAAGTTCATTTTTTTATAAAAGGTAATTGCGTTCTCATTTTTTTCCCAAACCCCTAACCAGATTTTCTCTTTATTCCGTTCTATTGCTATTTCTATTGTTTTTTTTATTAGATATTTACCAAGCCCCTGTTTGTGATATTTTCCCCTTATATAAATCCTCTCGATTTCAAGTGAATCATCGCCCATGGTTTCAGTTTGAGCATTATTGGAGTTTAGCTTTAAATACCCGGCAATTTCCTTATTAGAATAAATAAAATAGAAATCCGAAGAGATGTTCGATAATTCTTGTTCTAATTGTTTTAAATGAAATGCTTTTTCCAAGTAAGCTTTCATATTTTCAGGTGAATTTTGCTTCTTAAAAGTTTCATTAAATGTTTCGACACTAATTTCTTGAAGTAATCCTAGATCCTCAAATGTGCATTTTTTTATATTTATAGTCATGTTGATTGTTCTCCTTTTAGTAAATCAATAATTTCTCTTGTTTCCCTTTTTTACATACTCCCAGTCTTTCTCTACATTTTTTTTGACCCTATGCAGCAGGTTAAACATCGTTTTCACGTCACTTTCGGAGAATCCAGATAGTGCGACCAAATTGGAATAATCGTTTTCCCTTTTTATAAAAGGGTAAACAGTCAGCCCTTTTTCTGTAGGAAATAGTTTTTTTATTTTCTTGTTATATTGATCATCATTCTTTTCAATAAATCCATTAATCTCTAGTTTATTTATCGCACGAGCAGTTGTTGTCCGGTCTACCTTTATCAGTTCAGCTAATTTTTCTTGAATAATTCCTGGATTTTCAACTATTCGTACGAGGTACAAATACTGCCCTTTTGTAAGGTCATATTCTTTGAACTCTATATTGCTAATTGAATCTAATACCCTAGCAATCATTCCAATTTCCCGTAGGATTTCCATCCTATCTACCTCCCCGCTAATTTAATATTTTTCAAAAGTGGTATGAAAATAGTACATCAATTTTGTTGTATTTACAACAAAATTTCCTGTAAGAAATGCCATACTAACCATCTAGGTTTTTCTTTTGAACCTCTAGCCCTTCGATTCCGTAGACTTCATATCTGCGTCGCCACTTAACCAAAGTTGTTTATGATATCCCATATGTATCCGCAGTGGCCATGATGCCAAGTTCACTACATTCGATTTTTTTGATAATGGCGAGTTTCTCTTCTGCAATAGACATGAAAAATGCTCCCCTCATTAGCAGCAGGTTTTTATTATTTCACCTGTCTACTATTCGGGGAGCATATCTCACTCCCAGTCACCCTTCTCAGTTCAAGGCGATCCGGAAAGCAAGCTATAAGCTGCATTTTCGACAAGCATGTCTCCGGTTGAAAAAGCCGTTGAGCGTTGCGTCCACTAAAAAGGATGGCCCGCGCTCATGATGAGTGCTGTAGGATTTGGATAGGAGCGGAGAGTCCTAGTCTTTAGCTGTAGCTATGATCCAATCGTTTTACTCCCTTAATGCCACGCTTGGACCAAGCTTCCAATATCACAACATCTGCTGCAAAAATTATTCAAATAATTAAATATATTGACAACATCTATTGGACAATGATAGTCTTATTTTGCCTAATTGACATTGATTATCATTATTAGTTAGATTGAAAAACGGATATCGGGGGAAATACAATGAAACGGCTATTACAGATTAGTATCGCACTATTATCTATCCTATTTATCACCGCAGCTTGTGGCTCGAAAAATTCGGATAACACTAACAGTGTCGTCCCGAATACTACGAACACTGATCCTATTATTATTAAACATGCAAAAGGCGAAACTAAGCTTAACAAACCTGCAGTGCGAGTCGTCGCCTTGGAGTGGATCTTTTCAGAGGAGTTAATCGCACTAGGTATTCAACCTGTAGGCAATGCCGACAATAAAGAATACTCGATTTGGGTAACTGATGAAGCTGCACTCGCAGACAGCGTTACGGATGTCGGCTTTCGTTGGGAGCCCAACTTAGAGACGATCGCGTCGTTGAAGCCTGATCTGATTATCTCGAATACGGATAATAACGATGCGATTTACAAGCAGCTTAATGCTATTGCTCCCACGATTGAATTTGATCCCTATCCGAACGAAGGAGACGCCTACACAGGGATGGTGGACGTATTTAAAACCATTGCTAAAGCGGTAGATAAATCAGAAGAAGCAGATAAAGTGCTCGCGGATCTTGATGAGCATTATACAGCAGCTAAAGAAAGACTTTTAGCAGCCGGCAAGGAAAAATTCAATTATGTCATTACCCAAGCATTCAGTAGCCAGAATGCTGTAACGTTGAGGATGTTTACGGATACCTCGACAGTCGTTCAAACGCTCAATCGTATTGGTTTAACCAGCGACTGGAAGTCTGAGAAATTTGAGAAGTATGGTTTTACGGACGCCACCTTCGAGTCCCTTCCAGCAGTGAGCAACTCCAATTTCATCTACATTGTTCAGGAAGAGGATAACGTTTTCGGTGACCCAGTGAAGGATAATAAAGTTTGGAACGGATTAAATTTCGTTAAAGAAAACCGGACTTATGGCATAGGTGGAGACACCTGGACTTTCGGTGGCCCCCTCTCCTCTAAAGTATTAGTTGATCGTGTAGTAGATGCTATAACGAAATGAAAATGCTCGTTTAATCGTGGGTGGCTTAGCCGCCCGATTGACTTTCAATTCATCGGGACCATGCTAGGTATTATTTTGTTTTACCTCTACTTTTTGAATTTCCTGCTGCCTTTGCTGAAAGGCATGAATTCCCCTTGGGGCCGGATAGAAACCGCTCACCTTCTACCGTATTTCCTGGACCTTCGGAGGGAAACCGAGATATACTCGTCAATCATACCATGCGTAATATTGTTTCCTTCCATGGCTGCTCCCCTCCTTTTGTGCTCCTTGTTATTTGCGGCGTTTCCGGGCAATTCTAGAATAGAAAACGATTGCAGTGATAAGCATGCTAATAAAACCAATATTTTCTGCTGGTCCCTGTTCCATCCCGAACACCATGCAAAGATTCGTAACCAAGCTCTTAACAAGCAGCGCCGTTACGATCAGCAATAGCGGACGCATAATATTATAATTTTTCAACTGATTTGACACTCCTGACTGCAACCGAAATTAGACAGGCTCCCTATAAATCCGAAACTTGAAATCGCTTTAACGGGAGCAATCCCGGCAAGTATACCAGTTTCCTGCCCATTCGTCCAACCTTTCAGCTTTTATGCTCTATAACGTCATCGCCTCCCCATCCTTAGCCGGAAACGATTCCTTCAATGAGGGTCATTTTTGGCGTGCGATGGCCTTCCGAAAATAGAATCCTAAAGCTAGCACCCCTAGCAGTTCTCAGCTCGGACAACTAACAACAAAAATATGAACAGAGACAAAAGGGGCCCAAGTGTCGTGCTAATTTTAATGAGCCCTATATATAGGAGTTATAATCAACATAGGCAGCTGTCTGCCACCACGCTATCTTGCCCGTATGCATATAAAAAGAGCAGGCAATCGAAACGCCTGCTCATCCATGTGAGTTATTCAGCTATCGTTAACAGCAGTAAAATTCAATACAGCTCTTATAGCGTTTTCTCCATTTGAAACGGATATATAATGATTAAATATGAGCTCCGCGTGTTATGCATCGCTTTGCTCTGTACGCTATTTGATAAATTAGACGGCTTATTGCTCAAATGATTGCGAAGTTTATAGAATGCTTTGGATAATCCCGCCTTCTACTCGTTGAGCTGCCCCGTTGATGGCAGACGCCTTGTCGGAAGCAAGAAAAACAATCGTATCGGCTACTTCCTCGACTGTCGCGTAACGCTGAATCAATGAAGAAGGCTGATCTTTCTCAAAGTAATCCTTTATGAAAGTATCCAAGTCCTTCCCATTCTCTCTGGCAAGCTCCAAAATGAATGTGCTGAAACCTTCTGTCCAGGTCGGTCCCGGGAGAACAGAGTTTACTGTCACATTCGTGCCTTTCGCCACTTCCGCCAAGCCCCTGGATAACGTAACGAGTGAGGTTTTCGATACCCCGTAAGCGATGAGTTCCGGATACGGTTTGATACCCGCTTCGCTGGCAAGATTAATGATTCTTCCGGTATTGCGTTTTATCATTTTCGGTAAAAAAGCACGGGACATCCTGACGGCGCTCATTACATTAATTTGATAATAATCCATCCATTCCTCGTCCGTCACATCGAAAAAAGGCTTTACGGTAAAAACGCCAGTGTTGTTGACCAACACATCCAAATCACCTAGATTATTCACTTTGTTGACGAGTTCGACACAGTCTTCTTGTTTGGAAACGTCAGCTCGGATCCCATACACTTTACCCAATGCCGAAAGCTCTTGCACCGTGCTTTCAACATGTTCATCAGAGCGGCCGTTAATGATTACTTTTGCTCCCTCTTTCAAGAAACTGATTGCGGTTCCTTTACCGATCCCAGCTGTAGATCCCGTAACAAGTACTAATTTATCTTTTAAGTTCAATTGCATTTTCGATCTCTCACTTTCAATTGTATTTGTAAAACACTCGGACGGTCATCCGTAGCTTAGACTGCAGCAAACGCCGATCACCAAATATCCGACGCTTTGCCTACTCTAATTTCCGAGTGATTCGTCATATCTGCATCAATGCGTTTACCTTTGTGATGGCCTCGTTAGATTTTTTGATTTCGGATTGATTATAATACGTTCAAAAAAATAATAATAATTATATAAAATAGCAAGTTTCATAAATATATTTATACCAGTAAAGTTATTTGCTATAAAAAATAATTCGAAGTGGCTAAAGCGATTTTTTTCGGCACCTGTATGAAATTGTTGAGTTGTAAGTCGCAGCATAAGTGAATTTCTCCGGAGACAAATTAACCATGATTTGGAGTGGTGGAACATGGAATTGACAGAGATGGTACTTACATTGGATCTTGCAGTGAGTGAGGCTATTCAGAAGGATATCCTTCACATTTCGTCAGACGTAAGGTAGCTTCAAACGGATGGTCGCATTGCGTTGATTATTTTTTAAAGCATCGTCTGCCCGACATCGTAAAAAAAAGCACAAATTGTCCTGTTGATAGCAAAAAGATTACTAAAGAAGCTTTGGGATCCAATTAAGAGTAAATTTTAGAAATTGATTTGATCATTTGAAACGAATAATGGAAAGACTTTTTTTAATTTCACTCTATATAATCGCTGTTAAATGAACTGAAGCACTAAAAAAAAAAACACCATCCGCATGCGGATGGTGTTCATGATGGTGGAGGCGAACCGTCACAGTTGACTGCCCGCCTATTGATACTACTTTTTCAAATCCCACTCATGGTGCAAGCAATTTATCCAACAAGCGAATGATCATCGCAACTGACTCAGCACGGGAAGCAGATTCATTCGGTTTGAACAATCCGTTGCTTTTACCGCTCACGATTCCTGCATTTGCAAAAGCATTGATTGGCTCAGAAGCCCAGTTCGTAACGACATCTGAGAATGGATTGGATGTGCTAGGAACATAGTTCGTCAGCCGTGCAAGCATGTAACGATCTCGGCACGAGAGATTTCTTGATTAGGATGGAAAGAACCATCACTATATCCTGTGATTATCCCTTTAGCCTGTAATGCTGCAATCGCTTCTGAAGCCCAATGCCCTTTTGTGTCAGAGAAGGAAGAACCGCCTGAATCCGTTAAACCAAAAGCTTTTGCAATCATCTTGGCGAACTCGGCGCGAGTTACCTTCTCATTAGGATGATAAGAACCATCGCTATAACCCGTTACAATACCCATCTTAGCAGCACGTTCCACTACTGAAGCACTCCATGAAGATGCTGGAAGATCCTTAAAGCTTACTGCAGGAGCAGATTTCTCTTTTTCCACAATTGACTTAACTACGTCCACATCTATCTTGTCGTTGAAGACAGGCTTCGAAAGCGTTGGTGTTGGTGTTGGTGTTGGTGTTACTGTTGGTGTCGATGTTGGCGTCGGTGTCGGCGTTGTCTCATTTCCTGTTGTCTTCACGACAGTAAACTCATCGATCTTATTCCCCGCACTCGTACGTGCTTCCACATGAATCCCATCCTCAGTAATTTCAATAGCTGAATATACTGGCACGTCTTCATCAAAAATATAATTCAAGTAATTATATTGAGTGCCATCATAGAATTTCCAGCCCGAAGCACCGCCATCAAGATATACGGTACCTTCATTTGTAGCCTTGTTTGGCTTTCCATCCAGCATGGGATAGGTGCGCGCATACACATGATCATGACCAACTAGAACCAAATCAACTTTCTTCTCTTCTAAAATAGGTGCAAAATACGTTTGTGTATACTCAACAAGGGATTCTCGACCATTTTCTGTGTGATAGGCAGGACGGTGGAACATAACGATAGTCCATTTTTTATCATTCCGATCCAATTCTTCTTCCAACCATGCTGCTTGATCAACCATTTGTTCCTCTGTACCTTCTGAGTTCAATACGACAAAATGAGAATCATCGACCTCATAAGAGTAAGCATATTGCAGTTGGGATTCTGGTCCGTTCTCTGGGAAATTCGCACCTTTGGTGAATACTTCTTTCCCTTCACTCTTCACATCATGATTACCCAATGTTAGAGCAGTTGGAAGTTTTGTTGCATAAACCGAAGAAGCTTGCCAGAACTTTTGCCATTCTTCAAATGCGCCACCTACATCAACCATATCTCCACCATGCATAACAAATTGTGTTGATGGGAATTGTTTCAAAGCGTTAGTCATTAGTTCTTGATAGGCTTGTATTCCTTGTGATTGATTCGTATGAGAATCTGTAATAAACAAGAATGAGGTCGGTGTTGATTTGTTCTGATCTACAGTAGAATATTCATGCCACTCCGACCAATTGCCCTCATAGCCTACACGGTATTTGTAAGTGGTGTCTGCTTTCAAGCCTTCAATTAGAGCATTATGAAACCGGATTTCACCCTTCGTTCCATTTTCCTTCATACTAAGCACTTGAAGTTCACTCTCAGCTTCATACTGTTTCACATGATTGACATCAGGACTTTCTCCTGTTCCCCATTCACTAGCTTCGATGTACTGAAGATAAGTAAAGGTTTGGTCAGGTTTCGTTTGCCAGGCAGCACTCAGTTGCGAAGACATATCTTCTGTCACATAAGTTTGAACATATTGAGGTTCATATGTACCGTACTGCTCCACGACTTCATAATTGACAACCTTGCTGTTCTGATCACCGTTGACAGCTTGAACCTGATAGGTTCCAAGTGCCAATGTAGTTAAGTCTGTCGTTAATTGTCCTTTAGCATCTGTTTTACCAAGGCTGCTGTTCAATAACTTTTTGTTAACATCTGATTCAGAGATATAGCCTGTTGTTTGTCCATCTGCGAGAATAACCTCGAATAATCCATCTTCAGCTTCTGCTGAAGCATAGTAACGTTCACCAGCTTTTGCAACCATTAATACATTAGATGACGTATCGTCGTCCTCATATACATTAGACGTTACTGTGTTAACCGTAACTACTGAGCTCTGCTTTAATAATCCAGTGAAAACAATATCCGCACCTTCATACCGTTTGCCCTCACGGTCTAATACTGTAAACGTAGAAGGTGCGCCCAAACCAACTCCCGTCATCTCCAACTGATATGGAAATGCGATTGTATAGTGAATAGGAGCAGCTATTGGTGAGCTAGTCTGAACTTCGCCAGCTGTGAGATTCGTATTGCTCATTGTTATGGTTTTGTAATCTTCACCGCGTTCTAACGCGGCATGAGAGCTCACTCTGAAGTTAACAGTAACGAGATCTTGGGCTGCTGCTATTACGTTATTAAGAGCTACCTTAACAACTCCATGCTCATTATCAATATCAGAGGTTAGGGCAACTCCAGTCGCCTGAGTAATATTTTCAACTTGAAGAGTATTAGCATCATAGTTTAATGCGAATTCAGCCCGTTCTGCATTCAAGTAATCTTTGATACTGACTTGAACAGAATAGTTTTCATTACTTACCGCTTCTTTGACAGCGGTCATGAGCAAACGTTCTCCTGCATTCATCGTGAAGGCGAAAGTTTTCCCTGCCGGGTTGCCATTCTTATCCTTTACTTCAATAACAAGCTCATGATAACCGCCATCCACATTTTCTCCTGGATAAGTTAATAATTTTGTATCTGGAGAATAGTGAACTTCATCCGTAATATTCGTTCCATCCAAAAGAACTGATAAAGTATCCAAATCCAATCCTGATCCGTTATCGGTCAACTCAACCTTTAATTCATCAAGTGGAGCGCTTAATACTTCATTCTCAACAGGGGCTATAGGTTTAATGTTTGGAACGTCTTTATCCTCATCAAGTTCCTTATAGATAAAGGCAATATCATCTACCCAAATAGAACCCTTATTTTTCTTGCTCATATTCGATTGTTTCAATTGGAAAAACAGTTCAAGGACAACCGGTCCTGGTTTACCCTGCGGAACATCCGCCTCGATATATTTCCAACCAGACCAATCTATACCCATTTGATTTTGATCATAGAATTCTGCTTGGAAAGAAGATCCGCCTTTATCTCTAAATTTTGTCGTTAGCAAATGTCCTTCATTGTTCCCATAAACCCACATGCCTACTTTAGTTGGGTAACCTGTTACTGGGATATTACCCGTTTTATAACCTACTTCAATTTGAGAAGGATTATCTACTATACCAATCATATCGTAATCAATTCTAGCCGAATATTGTCCATTTCTTACATGCTTCTTGTTATCTTCCAAGTGCAGCGTTGCATCATACATACATTATATTCACATGAATTGCAATTAATAATTTCCCAATAAATAGGACTTGAAGTATACTTATCCGTTCTCGAAACACTAAGCTCAAAGAGTTTTACGAACGCATAAAAGCCGAAGGAACGCCCCATAAAGTGGATTTGGTCGCATGTGCAAATAAGCTAGTTTATTGGCTCCGCCCCTTCCCCAATCCAAAGGCAGCCGAATATCTTTCCTCCATCAGGGAAAAGATGTAAATGATTCGACATTTCGCTTCGGATAGGAGACTCGCATGCGGAAATTGCCCAATCCTTCAACTAATCACACTTCATCCGACAAGCCTTCTTACCCGAATATTTCTCCCCGCCTGGAAGAAAACTTGAAGTCGGTTCAAGGTTTTTTTGCCAACTGCAAAGACTTGAAAATTTACCGTTGGAGTTATGGACAGGACTTGGAGCAATCTGCCTTTACCGTCTATTTCGATACGCTAACTAAAACGACCGTTACGAATTTTGCAAAGGAAACGCTGCAAAATCTGGTCCCGTATGAGCTTGGGCCAGCCGAGACGGTTACGATTAAAAATGTTATCGATTATTTTGAGAACCATGGCATAGCTTCCCCTAACGTTGAGCTTGTGAGCGATATGCAACAAGCTGTCAGGGGTATTCTGGACGGCAAAGTCATCATTTTTTTCCATGGATGGTCTAAAGCTATCGCCTATTTTGCCCTTGATGTCGAGCAGCGTCAAACCTCCGAGCCCATCACGGAGCCTACCGTTCAAGGCCCGCATGTCAGCTTCATTGAAAGCTTGGACCGCAATATCGGTGTCATTCGAAGCTTGCTGAAATCTCCTGATCTTAAATTTGAGTATTTTATATCCGGGGAAAAGGTCCACAGAACCATATCCTACGGTTATTTGGAAGGCGTCGTAAAGCCGGAGATATTAGAAGCGTTTAAACAAAAGATTGAGGGCATTAATCAAGAAGAAATTATTGAAGTTTCCTATCTTGAAGAGTGGGTTAATGATTCCAACTACTCGCCTTTTCCACAAGTTCGGTATACGGAACGCCCGGATACGGCGGTTACTTCTCTGCTGGATGGCAAAATCATTGCATTAGTGGATGGAAGCCCTTCGGTTCTGATCTGTCCGGGGAAATTCATAGAATTCTTTACAAACAGCGAGGATTATTACTATCGGACGATTTTTTCTTCGTTGATTCGATTGATCCGACTGGCTGCGTTCCTCATGGCGCTCATGCTGCCCAGCTCCTATATAGCGTTATCAACGTTCCACTCCGAACTCATACCGACGGTTCTCCTGCTAGCCATATTAGATACACGGGAAGGAATCCCCTTCCCGGCTGTGATAGAGGCGCTGATTATGGAGTTTTTCTTTGAGTTGCTGCGGGAGGCGGGCATTCGACTGCCCCGGCCGATCGGTTCGGCCGTCAGCATAGTTGGGGCGTTGGTTATCGGCCAAGCAGCCATTCAATCACAGATTGCATCTCCAGTCATGGTCATTGTCGTTGCCTTGACGGGCATCGCTTCCTTTGCGCTTCCTCAATACAATATGGCCATCGCACTGCGGATTCTGCGCTTTCCGTTAATGTTTCTCGCAGCGACGTTTGGAGGGCTAGGCATCATGGTTGGCTTTATTCTCATTTACCTTCATCTGGCGACTCTGCGTACCTTGGGTGAGCCCTATCTGGATTCGCTGGCCCCGCTGGATTTGACAAGGCTGCGAGATACAATTTTCGTGCTGCCAAGACGATTGCTGGTTCATTCGCCTCGGAGTCGACATCTACATAAAAAATCCGCAGAAAGGAAGAAATCATAGTGAAGCCACTCCTCTCCTTTCTCGCTTCATTTCTTGTTCTTTGCCTGCTTAGCGGATGCTGGGATAATAATGAACTGGACGAGTATGGCTATGTGCAGGCGATATCGATTGATCAAGGCGAGGGCGGTTTTATCGATATCACGACTCACTTTTATAACCCTTCCAGTAAAATGCAATCCGGTATGGCAACGAATGCATCTGTTAAAGGAATTAATATTCATACAACGGGTGAAACCTTTTTTGAAGCGATGCGAGAGATTCCTACAAAATTCGGACGTAAAGCCAAATGGGATCATATGCGTGTCATTATCATCGGAGAGAAATTAGCCAGAACATTGAACATCCGAGAAGTGCTTGATTTTTTCTCTAGAGACCATGAACCACGGGGCACGATTCTACCCATCATTGCTGAGAAATCAGCGGCAGAATTTCTGGATATCAAACCGTTTATCGAGCAGACCATAGGTCAACAGTATAGAAAAATGGAGACGATCGGATCTCTCTATTCCGCCAAAACGTCTAACCTGCCGTTATATGATCTCGCTATACAACTAAGCAGTCCTTCCAAAACCTCTGCTATGCCTTACTTGCATAAAAACAGCTTGGATAATAAGGCGGCAATATCCGGAGTCGCATTGATTCAAGACGGGAAAATGGTAGGGATACTTAAGGAAAAAGATACCGAAACGCTGATGATGCTGACAGACAGATATAACTATGGGGTATTTGAATTCCCGTGCATGAATCATGAAAAAAAGCAGATCTATAACAAAGAATCACTTGAAATAATCAATCTCAACAGTCAATTGGTTTCGAAAGTGAAAAACGAGAATGTAATCGTCGACATCCATATGTCGATCGAAGGTACGACCGGAGAATTGCGATGCTCAGACCTGAAGACCAAGCAAGATATGGAGCGTTTTGAACAGACGATTAAAGATCAAGTGGAACATCAGATTCAACATACTATCCGAACCTTAAAGGCCAAAAAAATTGATGTGCTCGGAATCGGGAATCAAATTTATCAGAACAACCCGAAACTCTGGAAACAGCTGGAACCCATTTGGGTTGACAAGCTTGCGCAAATGCAATTTCAAACCCACGTTCAAGTTCATGTGTTAAGCACTGGCATGAACGCAGGTACGATATTTGGGAAAAAGGAGTACTAGATGTGATAGGAAAATTCATCTGCGTCTTGCTGTTGGCCTCCGCTATGCTGATCCATGACATCCCGAAAGTGATGGCCGCCAGCAACCGGGATCGGCTTGTGTACATAGCGACGTTAGCGCCGCTCCTCTATCTTGCTGTTATCTTTTTAACGGCTAAGCCATGGCCTAACCTGGATATGATTTTCAATTTATTTACCGGGCCGGCTAAGCTTTTCATTCATTGGCTCGATCCCACGTATACGTGATTTCTATAGAATTTGGAGGAGCACCCATGAAACAACAAGAACGTATCAGTTCAATTCAATTGTCCATGCTGTTCCTTTTTTTCATGACAGGCTCCTCCGTCGTAATTGTCCCCGCTCCCTTAACGAACATTGCAGGCAATGGAGCATGGCTCTCTCTTCTCATTGCCTCGGCGATGGGAATGCTTCTGCTGACTGCTATCCTTTATTTAAACCGGCTAGCCCCAGAGCTTTCGTTAGTCGAGCAAGGCCGCTCCGTATTGGGAAAGGGACTCACCTTCTTGGTGTTGATCCCTTTCGCCTGCGTTTTGCTTTGGAATATTTCGGGCGTTGTCATTGAGATCGGAATCTTCTTCAAGAATACGATGATGAAAGAAACCCCTACTTATGCTGTAAGCACATTGTTTTTTATAATGATCGGACTAACAGCGATGGCAGGAATCGAGGTAATTGCTCGGATGGCTGCCGTATTTATGTTTCTGATGTTCGGCTGTATTGTTCTGATCTTGATCCTGGTCTCAAACCTGTACCACCCGCAATACCTTCTCCCAATAATGCCAGATGGAGTTGGACCGATCCTGAACGCCTCTTATGTGGTTTATGGGTTTCCCTTCTCCGAGATGGTCGTATTTTCGGTCATATTATCGTATGTACGTAAGGATGAGAATTCTCAGCTGCGCAAACATATGTACGTTGCGCTTGTTATCAATTCCTTGACGCTAATAGCCTCGGTCATTAGCAGCATTATGGTACTGGGACCATTGTCCGGAGATTTGAAATACTCTTTGTACCAATTAGCCAGGCTAATATCGTTTCAGGAGGTGATCGAGCGAATCGAATCCGTCATCGGATTCTCGCTTATTATTGGCTTTTATTTCAAAGCTTCAATTCTCCTGATCATCCTGATTAAAATGTTGAAAGAACTTCTAGGCTTGAAAAATGAACGCTTAGTTGTATTCCCCGTAGCATTCATTTGCCTCATGCTGTCGTTAACCACCTATACGAAGGAGTCTCAACTGGATGAGTTCGTCAAAGTGACATGGCCGCTGCTGAATAGTCTCGCCTACACCTTACCCGTTCTTCTGATTCTAGTGGTCACGGTTATTCGGTATCATAGCAATCGAAGCAAGGAGCAGTAGTTGTGATTGACTTGACATTCAAGCCAGCACATCAACACTCTTCAATCGATGAATAGTCATTCCAGCAATGATGACAATAAACAGGATGCACATCATCCAGAATCGAATCCTATCGCTAGACGTCAGACTCTCTTGGCTTATGACGCCAAGCCGATAAAAACAGCACATACGCTAATGCCCATTAGTATTACCAACATAGTGAAATACAAAAAAGCAGGCCTGATGTTCCCCTAATCCAGGTGAACTCAGACCTGCTTTTATTCCATCATCCAAATAAATTTTCCAAATTAAATAGAGTTTATATAGATGGATACACACAGTTTTGGTAATAAAGCAAAAATTACATAGCAGGAACTGGACTGATACAATCGCCGTTCTCTCCCCGTAATCCTTGCCGAACTGCACCTACAACTGCAACGCTTGATCGGTATATTTCTTTTGCTGCTCAAGCAATACACGCTGAGGGTGTGTGTAACCAACACCTATGTGACTATGATAGTGAATAAGTACTTCTTTAATTTTTGACATGAATACTCATCCTATATTTTAATGTTATCTTCCTGAACTTAAGCTATAACGCTTGCCTTCTTCCGTAGTAAAAGAAACGATGTCTCCCGACAACTGCGCATCGATTTTTTTTTGAATATCTCCGCATTTCTCCATAACCACAACTTCTTCCAACGGCCATGGGCTGACGATTTGACATGTTCTTCCTTTCTCGCTTGTAATGTCTACGTAAGTTACGTTTTCATTTGTTAGTTCGCTCGATACCATGAATGCTCCAACGGCTCTTAAATTTGTAAAGCGGGCGTTTCTTTCACGGGGCCAGGTGGGAAATAGCTTGATAACATGCTCATGGCTTTGCATTAGCATCTCGTTGATTGCCGAAGGTACACCACTGCAGCACTCAATGCCGCCTCCACCGAAGAAAATAAACAGATTCGGATAGCCATGTTTAAGGCACTGACGACGTAACTCGCGCAGGATGACTTCCGGATCGTATCCGACCCGAGCCGCGGCTGTAAATATTGTCGGAAAACCATTATAATCCGTCCAACGGTTCAAAACAGTAATCGTATTTTGGGCTATTTCAAGCAGTTTCGGATCCGAGCCAAGTCCGATCGCTCCGGCAGGCCAGATATGCTGAATGGCCAGCGTATTATCATTCCACCAATCTCGCCCTTCTTCCGTTAAGCGAAATATCATTTTTCCATCGCGCTCGTATGTTGGAAAATTGCTGATATGCTCTAATATATGAGACCATTTATCCCGCCGGTTCGAATCGAGATTCAATTCATGGGACATATCCAGCAGCCCTTTGAATACAGCCCGAATTAGCGCTAACGAGAGGATCGGATTTTTTTCCTCGAGCTCCCGCAACCATTCATCGTTAGGATGTGAGTCCGAAAAAGTGGGGACTTCGTGAATCGCATCACGATATATGACATATCGGTTTTCTTCGAATGTCAAATAATCCTCCCAGAAATCGGCAACTTCAAGTAGGAACGGATATGCCTCCTGACTCGCATATTGCATATCATAAGAGTAGTAATAACGCATCAGCATATTGATTGCGCAATACGCCGCATTGCTTTTTTGCCCCAAAAATAAATGGCCGTTCTCATATTTTATGCTTGCATGTGAAGTGGATAGGGCGGTCGGTAATCCTTTAGGTCCAATACCGACATCATAATAGATTCCTTTGCAGCCTAAATATTGTTCAGCATACCTACGTCCGTTCGGCATGTATTCCCGCAACGGCGTATCGTAGGGTTCGCTCAATTCAATATGATTCGACGAATACACTCCCCACCAAGGGGCTTGGTAATTGTAATTCAAATGATAATCCCCCGCCCAGGCAGAGGCGTCCGTCGTAATCCAGTTGCCGAACAAACCAGGCGGAAACGCCTTGTTGCGGCTGCAACAAGCCATGATGTAGTGAGAGCCGTACCAATACTTCTCCAGCACGTCGTCGCCGATTTCAATCTCGGATTTTGCCCAAAACCGGCTCCACCATTGTTTATGTTCTGAACGAAGCATCTCAATTCGGTTTACGTCCATTAGTCCGGCTCTTCCAACCGACTCTAGCTGATAATCTTCAACATTATGATTCGTTAATACATATGCAACGATATATGTCTTTACTCCCGGCTGTAGCAGGACTGAACCTCGCCCGCCGCCCAAGCTGCGCATAGCTACCGTACCTTCTGTAGGCCAATCGAGGTCGGCGCCGTTAAACTTTCGAGACACCCAAACAACATCGTCCTGCTGCCCCTCTTCCGTCTCGGATTCATTCCCTTGCTGTACCCACAAGTCAACCGAAATCGTTACGGCATCGCCTTCACATGAAAGCTCAACGATTACCGCATTCTCGCCAGCCGAAACCCAATAGTTTATGGATACCGATGTCGCGTCATTATGTAATACCAATGTAACTTCCGCTTCAAGCAACCTCTGTTCGCTATAATATGAAGCTTTTGCCAACGCAGGCATATGAATATCGATTCCCCCGAGCAAGCAAGGACTGCCGTTCGGATAAATCCGCTTCGCTTTCCAAAAGTCGGTCTTCGATATCCATAAACGCTGCCGTTCTGGTGATCCACTGATCACTACGCCAACATCACCGTTTCCAATTAAAGGGCCGTCCACAACTTTGTCCGTAGGTATGTTTTTGGGCGGTTCCGTGAAAATTCCGTTATACTTGGCCATTCGCTCTTTCCATTCAAATTCACTTTTCAACCATCGTCACTCCTGTACATGAAATAATAGAATTACCCGCAATATCATTATCAATAAGGAATATTGCGGGCTCGCTCATACCGCTATTTTTCCACTCTGTCTTGGCATCTCTTAAGAAAGCGTTTTATAATTCAGTTCGATAAGTCAGATGTTATAATAATTAGATATCTGTGTCAATAAAAAGTTCATTTAACATCATGTTTATGATACAGATTTTAATACAATGTTAATCAAATAACAAAGTGGAGAAGTGTAAAAGATATCCAAAACTGAACTAAGGGCTTCTGGTCAACAAAAAGACGACTATTATCCCAGATATTTGGAATCACAGTCGTCTTAATTTCAATAACCAGCTATATCTAAATCGATTTTACAGATTCCCCAATGTCCATCCTGGATTTGCAAACTTGCCCGATATTATATTGTTCTTCTTTTCCATCGATTAAATGGAGCAATAATCTGGCGGCACACTGTCCCATTTCATAGAAGGGTTGCGAAATACCCGTTACATTGAAATTAATTTTCCGGTTTAAATTGGAAGCATCATACGTTACAAGCGATACATCCTCGGGAATGCTATATTTTAGTTTTTGGAAAGAATGAATAACCGCTTCCCCAATCTGATCATTCGCTGTCAATACAGCCGTAAAATTCAATTGTTTCATTTTCTGCTCAAATACGTCACAATACCAATTAAATTCGTCCGAAAAATCTTCCATTCTTGTTGGTATAATCACATCAAATTGCTCGGAATATTCTAAATCAGAATCGATAATGGCTTGTTTAAATCCCACTAACCGTTCATTCATTGTACTTATGTTCGAATTACGGATAAATAATATACGACGATGGCCATGATTGATTAACAACTTCGTTAATTGATATGCCCCGGTAATATTATCGCTTGTTACATACGGGATATTGCTGTTATATACTGTTCGATCTAAGCATACAACTTTAATTCCATTATCTTGAAGGAGGGTGAAGATTCGATTATTGATATCTTCATGTCCATGACTCAAAATCGGACATAAAATGACTCCTTTGACTTTTCTCGCTACCGCACCTTTTGCAAGCACTTCCAACTTCTCCAAATTTCGATCATTACTTGAACTTATCAGTTGATATTCTTGTAAATATAATACATCTTCAATTCCTCTCAATGCGGCCGACCAAAGCGGATTTTCAATGCCAAAAACGAAAGCAGCCACCAGATGAGTGCTGCCTTGAACAGTGAGCTTCCTTTTATCCATGAAAGTGCCTCTTCGGGTATCCCGGATTAGCCACCCTTCTTCCACTAATTCTTTGATGGCTTTCTCCACCGTATTCACACTGGATTCGTAGTATTCGGAAAAATCTCTGCTGGAGGGCAGTCTAAGGCCTTCCGCCCACTCCCCATCCATTAGTCTTCTAAGAATGTCTTGTTTAAGAATAATGTACTTAGCCACAAAATGAAATCTCCCTGTTTTTATTACCACATTAACTTTTCGCTATCGCTGTGTCAAGTTTTTTGATACAGATAATACAAGTACCTCGTTTTCTGACTACAAGTCTAAGCAAGGACAATTGACCAACGACGAGATTCCCTAACTACTACCAGATAAGTCGCTCGAGGAGCTAGCAGAGGCAGTCCGTCTCATCAGTCACTGTCCCCGAAGTAACTAAAATGGATATAGCTTATGAAGCCTTCCTGGATGAACTGTCGCACATGGTTTGAAAACCATCACCGAAAAAAATCCACTTCTTACATCCATATCTATTAATGTTTTTTCTCATACAATTCATTCATAATGTTTCCGGCACTGATTATCCCTTCTTTTGCTTCCTCCAAAGAGGAATAAAAACTCAGCCAGTTGTGAAACATGGAAGGCCAAGATGCCGAAGCACCGTACGATCGATTAAGAAACGATGAATTAAAGGTGCTTGTTGGCCTTATCGGAGCGCCAGGGAATAAGGACGGACCATTCATTCGCCCCTCCAAGTTGAAATCCCCCCCTTCAGAAGTTCAAACTAAATTTGATAAACCGGAAGAGTTCATCGGCTCAAAAAATTGACCAATAAGGATGAATAGGTACAAAATCCTTTTGTGGACTTAAATAATAACCACCTTGTTTAACATAGATAGATCGCTCCTTTCAGCTTTTCTGCCCCAAATTTTACTTAAAATGCCATCTGATTTCTAGGTAAACTTTTTATAAAATCAATTTTATTGATATTTACGTTATTCAGCCAATTAACTCAACGAGGCTGCCGATTTATGCCGGCAGCCTCGTTCTGGTGATAGTTAAGCTATTGTGTCCCGTTATCGTAATGACTAAGGCGGGCTACTTACGAAGTCTCGTTGTACTTTTGAATAGTCGTAAAAATTAACGACAGCTCCATGTTGATGTCGTATTGTCTTGCACTGGATGCTATCGCATACTTGCTACAGTGCAGGAAATGCTTCTAGCTCGTAATGCATCTTGTAACGATTGAAAAGCCGAAGACTCTTTTCGTATCGGCTTTGAGGATATCACCACCTTATAGCACAATGGGATTATTGCTTAAAGGGCTGTCCCAAAGGTCTATTACCTTTGTGACAGCCCTCACTAATTACTAAGAACAATAATTATTTCTCAAACTTATTTGGACAATCCATAAGCTTTTCTGACGAGTGAAAAATATTCATCAGCCTTAACGATTTTGTATTCTGGCCCAAGTGATTCTGTGATAGCTAAAACATCCGTTGGTGTCATACTCCAAGCGTTGATCCCAATCGAAATAAACTTTGAAGATTTTCCATCCCAATCTTTTTTCACTTCAGACAATAAATTTTTACCGTCCTGGATAGTTGAGATACCCCGCATGATAGATACAGGAAGACTCCCGTTCATGATCTTAATATCGTCTTTATCTTCCCCTGCCAAGAAAAGGCCAGGGAGTTTGTAATTTTTTTCATACGCTGCTGCCGTCGACTCGCTGAGTGGAATGTCTTTTCCAAGTTCCCTATTCAGCACATAAGGGTACGACATGTCGGTTTTTTTAAGATACGAATAAGATTGTTTCAGGTATTCCGAGAATGTCTCCTTCGGCCAGACATGTGGATTGAAGTAGCTCGCTCCAGACGGTCCTGCGATAAGCAGATCATTTTTCGTTGCAGTTGCACGGTAATGATTCAGAATGGCAGGAGCTGCATCATACAAAAGCGGACTTGAGGTCCAGTTAATTGGCACTTTGCCTCGAGCGGGATCATCCCATAAGTTACGCATATGATTCTGGTCGTATTGCAAGTTGTCACCTTCGCCAAAGGTATAGGTCACGTAAATTTTATTCTCCAGCTTAGGATCAACTTGTTTTGGTGTTGGTTCTTGTTTTACTTTTGTTCCTGAAAATACGGTCATGTTATGAAACCAGTCAGAAGGTAATACATAAACGCTATGTCGAGATGTTAGTTCGAGACCAGCGACCTCGCCTTCGAAATCATTGTCGAACCACCCCATATAAGGTGTCCCTGGCTTTACGTCGGAAAGAATCTTCTCAAAAAGCGCCTTTTCTTCTGGTATACTAGTTGACAGCCAGAAGACCATCGCTTTGTTTGCTACGGCATAATCACGTAGAAAACCAAAAGGTTCCTTCTCCTCGGATGAAAGTGGTTTAGTACTGCTTGCAGATACTTTGTATTGGTTCCACATTTCAATAGATACTGTTAATTGCTTCGTATTTGCACTAGGTTTAAATTCGTATACAAAGTAATTACCGTGATCTACGAAGCGGTGATCGCTTCCAGGTAAAAATTTGGAGTTATGTCGGTCATAGAGAAAGGCTTCTTCCTCGGTGGTACCCGTTTTAAAATCTGAGATGACCTGTCCGTCTGCCTTCACAGTCACTTGATGAACTGCTGGCCCCCAGCCATCCTGAGGAAAGGCATCATCGAAGCGGAGATATACTGCCTCTTTTCCCAAATATGAAGACAAATCAAATTCATATGTTTTCCGATTGCTTCCATCACGTATTTGTTCTTTTTCGATAGCAATCGTTTGGAACAATTCAGAATTTCCTGGCGGGATCGGGATGGATGTGTCCGGACTCAATCCGACCAACATTCTCTGAGTCGTTTGGCTCCAGAGATTCTCATATTGCCAATTGTACGCGTCCATACGATTTTTAAATTTGCCCTGTAAATCTTCTAGTACCGTCAGGTGATATGGTGCTGCAGTTAATTGTTGTGCAAGTTCAGGACTCGCGACAACGGCATCTTTTAGTCCTGCAAGTGTAGTTGCCACATTAATCGAATCCGGTATATTAGGATCATAAACAATAACGCCTTTAACCTCTTTTACATATTTCTTGAGAACATCCATAGCATTGTCATGTTGCTTATAAGGAACCTTTAAATCTTTCAGCCAAGGGTCAACTTTATTCTGAATCACATAAATTCGTGGTTGTTCCCTGTTAATAATTCCTTCAAGGGTCGTCAGAAGCAATTTAATATCCCCTGATGCCTCATACACATTGGCAACATCCAAATGTTTAGCTTGACCGAAGTTTGGAAGCGCTTGATTTTTAGGCCATTTTAATGAATTCCCTTCCGTTGAAGCATCAGTAGCAGCAAATGCACTAACCGATAATACTATTGTAAAGACTAAGGTAATACACAGAACGGCAAACTTACGAATCATAATTTTCATTTCTCCTTTTAATTGTGATGTGATGCAACAGAACAATCAGCGTTCTCTTCTTATACACCCCTCCTTCAGAAACAAGCAAAATAGGACTCATCTATATGTTAAATATATTGTATATAAACTTCAACACATTTGACAAACGTTCCTAAAATTCTACATTCAATTACATAAAACGACGTTATTTTCAAAAATAACGCATGTTTTGTTGGTTTCCAATTTGAGTTTTGTTTCATTTTCGAATTCGAAAATACGAAATCACTCTGAACTAAAAATATATTGAATATATATTTACTCGATTCATTTATTACTCATAGCGACAGCCTCATGCAGGATGTGAAATAGTAATTCAGAACACCAGCACTTAGAAAAAGAGAGACACTATAGTTATAAAACAAATATAGAATGCCTGGACCCTTAAAGGATGCAAGCATTCTATTAATAATACCTTTTGATACCGTTTAATCTCCTATGTTCTCAAATTGCACATAACATAGACGAGCTCGTTCAACAAATAATGGCAACCGGTGCCCGGTTTCTGCACCAATTGGCACGTGACATCCACCATTTAGTACCCCGAGAAATGCTCTCTCCGTAGTTACCTCCAACGCTGTTTGTGGATCATTATACAAGTCCAGTAACTTCCTTAATTCAGTATCGTCATACTCCCTATCTTTCTATTAATCCCCACTACAGGCAATACATGCAATTTATTTGAACAACTTATTATAACGATTAAAGTCTGCCCATTATATCAACAAAATCAGCAGCTAGTTACTTACCGGCTGCTGTTCTGATGTGTTGTCTTTATTTATCGTTCAATTAGAACGGTATCCATTATTAAACCAACTGCCACAATTTTGAAATGACTAAATGTGAATACTAAGCAGGTTAAAGGGTAAAGCATAATAAAATAATAAATATGCCTGACGGCATAGATAATTACTTATTTGCTGCACTACTCCTATCCGCTTAAAACTCGTGAATCCAATAAATTGTGCCATTTCATTATCCATCAATAGATATCTTTTCAAACATCCGCTTTATCTGATACGCTCAATTTCTGTTCCAGCATTCCGGATCTACGACGCAGGGATAAGGAATAAATAGCTGGGTTGAGTCCTAGTGCAACGCCAACCCCACCAATTCAACCGGCTGCTGTAAGAGAGATGTTTTCTACGATGACGCCCCCGAGTACAGCCCCACGGCCATGCCCAACTGCACGATGGAATTGTTCATACTCAGGATGATCCCCGAAGCCTGAGGAGCCATACCGATTAAATAAACTTGTTGAACCGGCCCCGTCGACCAAGCAAAAAATGACCATAACATCAGCAAAGGCAACACGAACATGGTCGAGTGCGAAAATGCCGCGAGTAAAAATAATATACCGGAGTGTAAGAGCAATCCTCCAATCATCGTGCGGGGGATCCCCCATTTATCTACACCGAAGCCGCCAACCTGGGAGCCTAGGAGACTAGCCAGCCCAAAGGCAAACAATCCGATGCTTACCATCCGCTCGCTCATCCCCGTCATGTCCAGAAGAAACGGAGTTATATATGTGTACAGAATCATATATCCTAATATCCAGAAAAAACTGATGGACAGCGCGACCGAGATTCGGGGACTTTTTAGCAAAGCGAGCAGTTCCCGAATAGGAACGGGAGCCTCTCCTTCCGTCCTTCCAAATCGACTCGTTTCGCTAAAATTTCATTCAAGCATAAGCCTTCGTCAATTCTATAGTTCTACATAAAGCTTTATACAGTTTAACCGCTTGCCCCGTATCTTCTTGATTTTCTCAGGGGATTCATTGGTTCGTTGCTATCCATTGCCTCCTCGCTTAACATGGATAGCTTATGAATGAATTAATAAATATTCAAAACGCGAACATCATGGTATATTATTACTCTAAATGAATAATCAGTTTGATTAAGGAGGAGATTATGAAGTCATATCGTTTAAGAATACCGAACTTGCTCATTATAAGCTTTTTGCTCATGCTTTTCGTTCCCCAGTTTTCCTACGCGCAAGAGAGTGGAGGCAGCCCAGAAGCTGCTGATTTAACATCTGTTATCGGAAACGTAAGTCCCTCAGACGGCACAATGATTACCGAGAACTTTACGATCATCAGCTTTGGACTCGGGATTCCACTAGCAGAAACAGGTTCAATCCTTATCATGGTCGATGACCAACAACTAATAGAGCCGAATTATCTGCATGGTTTGGTATTCACGTACTGCTCGAATCTACAAAATGGTACGCACTCCTTAAACATTCGTGTCTTAGACCATGATAAGAAATTATTGCAGGAATACAACGGAAGCTTCAATGTCCGGCTCTCAGTATGGGAAAATAGTGTCTTGGAAGCAGCGAATATCGAAGCGGATTCACTCCGATTATCCTGGACGCCTGCCAAAGAGAGCATGGGTTACAGAATATATGGTAATAGCATACTCCTAGGGGCAGTGAACGGAAACATCACCACATTTGATGCAACTAATCTGTGGCCAAATACCACATACAACTTTAAGGTTGAGGCGGAGCGCTCCGATGGCAGTTGGACGACAGACGGCCCTGCCCTTAAGGTGTCAACCTACCCTCAGGATCGTTTAGAACCGCATATTGAATCGGTGTCTCCCGCTGACGGCAATAGCTTAACGACGGCTTGGTCGAAGATCACTGCTAAAGTATACGATGAGAACTCCGGCATAAATCTTAGCATGTGCATGGTTGGGGTCGACAATATGATGGTGCCGTTCAGTTATGACGAAGCATCTGAGACGTTGACTGCAATTACTCCCAGATTGCCTAGCGGCACTCACTCCCTTCTCATCTTTGCCACAGATAACGATGGTAATCAAACGCAGTACAACAGCAGCTTTACCATAACATACAAATCAGGAGCGCCGTTTCTGGAATGGAGCAACATGCTTCGTGCTGCTCTTGACGCAGGTGATCCTGCAGATTTAGAGGATGTACGTAAGCTAAGTTCTGAATTTGCAGAACTGGGCGAGATAAACGACCTGTCCTTGATTGATCCGATCTGGAACAAAATCAAACTCAAGCTGCCTGCATCTGTTGATCAGGCTCAATTGAAAAAGAAGCTTTTTCATATCATTTTGTCGATAGGTTCCCTTCCATACGATCAACTGGAATCAAGGTTAGAAGACACCTTGTCTGATCCCGAGTTTCTGCTGACACTTAGTACAATAGCTGCGGCAGGTGGAGAAACGAAACTAACGATGGAGGATATTGTTTCGTTCATTTTTGGGGATGGCAAGGATCTCAGAGGTATCGAAGGGCATATTCAATATTATCTCTCGCAATTGTCACCAATTGAACTGTTAGGACATTTAGGCAATAATCAGAAAATGACTGACATCCTTATGAAAGCCATAACCAATCAGCTTAGTCAATCAACCTATTACAAAATAAGCAAGATTTTGAGGAATCTTAATGTCACTCCTTATGATGTTCAGTCTACAATAATGAATTTCCAGAAAAAGCTAGTACATGACGAACCAGCCGCCCAAGCATGGACTGTTGCCTATATCCGATCAATGGCACAGGCGTCGGTTAAACTTAGCAGCGGCGGCTATCAGCGTAATTACAGTTTAAAGGTTGCCTCTATTGACATTCCGCCGCAAGCACTGGCATGGAAGAAGGTATCCGGAAGTTCTCTTTTCAATATCCTGCCGGACGGCACCGCCTCCATTCCTGAACAGGTGAATATAGCAACCGCGGTTATTCAAGCGGCTATCGTCAACCTAAATAGCGGGGCTAATAAAGTTATTTTCCAGAAAGAAGTAACCATCATCGCTGACAAAGACCCAGCAATAATTCTCCAGAGCATCATGAATGATTTCGAAAGCAAGCGGGGTGAAGTACAACGTAAGCTTAACGTTGCGACAACGCACGATGAGCAAACACAGTTGCTACTTGAATTGATGAATGCAGGAAAAGCGGCGATCAAGCAAATTAATATGTTAAACATATCGGAAGTAATTAGAACGGATGCCATTGACACGATAACAAAGGGGATTGTACATGCGGCAAGCAGTTTGCTGATCGTCTTCTAAGGTGCTGCGTCTGCCACTTAGTCAATAATAGTGCCTTGATCTTAAGTCATTCGGTAAATAGAGAAAAAGGGACTATAATTATGTAAGTCCCTTTTTTTCGTTTTCGAAAGTTGGTATTCAAATCATTTCATTTGATTTAGACCTCATAATTACCTAACTGATCAAGATTTCCGTTGATAAAATAAAAGATCGAGCCAAAAATCAATTTTCACTTTCCCACCAGATTGATTGGCTAGTCTCACCCTCTTCGTAATATGCTTGTTTCCCGTTTTCAAGTTCAAGGGGTTGCTTGCCTGGCTCAGATATTTACTCTGGTTCATCAATAACCTTCCTCAAAATATACCTTAGTTCTTACGCGGTCTATTTTTTTAATGGCCGGGCCTTCATTGGCTAGATGATGCGTGCCTATCGGCACGCGCTTAATAAAAAGAGCAGGCTACCGTAGCACCTGCTCATCAATGTCTAATATTCGACTATCGTTTTCTGTTAGTTGAATGTTGTACTTAAAATCGTTTCTTCATGACCATTCATATCTTTCTGTATAATTTATTCATTAAATAAGAGGTGCTTGAATCAATGTTGCGAATTTAAATGGGTGAACATGACCATCATTTAATGTCGTTTGGCCTGTTACAAAATGTACATGTTTGCCATTTCCGACTGGAATGGCCGGACCAGTTACAATCTTTTTCAGTTTATGAAAATGGTTCAAGAAATCTGTGTTCGTAAGATCAATTTCATGGACATGGCTTTTTCCGACTCGAATCGCTTGCCCAGTAACTCCTGCAAAGCGGTGATTATGTCGATCATTGCCCTCTTCAGCCAGTTTTGTACTTCCTTCAAATTCATGTACGTGCCGCTGTCTCTTTTTACAAGCTCTAGTTTTCTTTATTATCTTAGCTTTTTTCCTCTGCATTCGTTGCATACCTCCTATGATTACGTGACTCATAACTGACTATATGACTCACATTATCCTATTAAGGTAAACAAATGAATGTGCTAGGCTATTATCAACGATTCTAATAATAATTTTATTTATGACCATAATTTCATTGATTTACTCTGCCCGTTAGAATTCCTGTAAAACGAAAAATTTGGTGTTTGAACAAAAACGAGCGCCTCGGTACGATGGGGTTACGCACGAGTTCAGCCTAGCACACCGGCTTGTCGATCAAGGGATTGAGACCGTTCTGGGTTAACCCTCATCTCGTCAAAAAGAACAAGGGGACGCGCTTGTCATTGCAGATATGATCAAAAACGGGTATTATTCCCCTGTTCCTCGGTGGGGCCGGTGATCTTGGCGGCTACACGCACGGAAATGCTCTGTTGCGGCATGCAGGGGTCAATCTAGCTGAGGCAAGTTCCGGGAAATGGGGTGGAAAGATGATGCTCAGTAAGCGAGCCCGTTCACGTTTGCGACATTTCCTCTATCTCATGACGATGTGTATGGTTATGACAAACCCAGAAGTTCGGGCATTACAGCGTCACAATGTAGAGGAAAAGAAGCAGATGAAGATGAAATCCATCATGAAATTATGCAGTAAAAAAGGCATGAAGCCAATTAAGGTAAATTGTTCAAAATTACTTACTTCATCCATGGATCTTCAACATGCCCATCTAGTTCAGCAACTGTTTCTTGAATAGTGGCTCTTATTTCATTAGCCAGATCATCCAATAAGCTTTTTACGTGCTCATACGCTTTAACTAATCCTAATCTACCAATAATTAATGTTATAAGATCTATTGCATTAAATGATTCTTTTTTACACTTACTAATTATCCAATTTTCAACCTCATTCTTAATAACATTATCCAATAATTCATACGTATGCCACTGTCTATCTGATAATTCTAGCAAAGCCGCTAAAGTCTCTTCTACTTCATTAGTTTGAGATTTTGACTCTAAGATGAATTCTTCAAACAGCTCCTTCAAACGAAAATACTAAAGAAAGACCCTAAGACAAAATCCCTTAAGGTCTTCTTAACTAAAGCCTTTAACTTCTTTAATAAGTTCATGAACCCGTTGATATACCCATAAATCACTATATAATGTCCTTCTTACGGAAAGGCATTATGATCTTTTCCATAAACCGTGAACCTATGATTTCATACCCATCCCCATCAGGATGCAGATGGTCAGGAAGGTGGGACGCATCGTCCGAACCAAATAACTCCAACCCATCCATATAGTAAATGTGATGATCACCGCGCGCCCGTACCATCTCTACGGTTTGACGCACATCCTCCCGCATCTCCGGCAGAGTGAAACCGAGCACATTATCGATTGTCTCACGATGCGTGGCATAGAGCGGTGAAATAACGAGCAGAGGCGTTTGCTTATGTTTATCCCTTATTGTTTCCAACATACCAATTAGCGCCGGTTTGAACGTACGAGGACTTAACGAAGCAGCCCCGTATACATTTATTCCCACGCAAAGTGAGATGAAATCAGCTGGCAAATCACGGATGAGTTTCCCAACCATCGGCTCCAGATGGCAGTTTCCTGAAAAACCAAGGCAAGTTAAGTTAAGACCGCTTTCCCTCGCTGTAATCGCTGGCCATGTGCGAGATGGACTGTGCGCACCTACACATTGCGTGATTGAACTGCCATAGGTGACCCATTTCGGTTGTGTATCCGGGAAAATCCTCATTTCTGCATTCTGCTCGATCCACAAGCTGCATACCGTCATACCAATATTTTGTGGCAGATAAATAATGATCTCTTTTCGTCCATGATATAGGTTAGTATAGGTAACCTCCCTATCACTTTCGTTCAACACTGCTGTAGCGAACAATTTTCCATCCACCATACAATCTAATCGGGCCTCCCCTTTAATTGGAGAGAATTTCAGTACAATTACCGTCGAATCTGTGTGAAAACAAAGTCGCACTCCCGCACATATCTCTGCTTTTGAATCGATCCCATTTGGAGGATACAAATCATAATCTTGGTATGGAATACGCCAAGGCTTAATCCCATTCCATGTACGCTCTAATGAGACCGCCCCGAGAAACAACTCATCCGTTATTGGGATTTCCTTCAACTCACCGCACCTTCTTCCCCCAGCCATACGCCATTCCGTAAAAGCATCTGCTGGAGCTCAGCAACAGAAACTTCCCTTGACTTTACAGATGATTTCATAGCTAAGGCAGCAGCCGTACCGGATGCCTCACCCATAGCGAAGCAATTCGGCATTACGCGCAGCGAACCTTGTACTGCCCGCTCCGAAGATGCAGCTCGTCCCGGAACCCACATATTATCGATCCCTACGGGCAATAAAACTCTATAAGGGACCCCATGTGATTCACCTGGTGCCAAGTGCTTAAATGTCATATTTTGTTTGCTGGTTGCCATATGGATATCAATATAGTATGCATTGCGGGCAATATCATCTTCGAATGAACGCGCCTGCATAAAGTCTTCCTCTGTGAGCACATAATCGCCTTGAATTCGCCGTGTTTCTCGAATTCCAACCTGTTCCCCAGTCGCAACGACATGAGCTTGCTCGAATCCTGGTACATACGCTCGAAAGAACTGAACCTGACGCTCAACAAGCCTACGTCCTTCAATACCCCCACGCGTCAAATCCTCAGCTTTCGTGCCATCAATACCAAATATATGACCAAAGTTAACGCCAACCAAGTAATCATTAACCCATGCGAGCCCCGATACCAATTTCCGTCCTTCCGGAAGGACTCCATCAGCCATAGCCTGTTCAACGGTTTGATGAAGCTGGCTCGTATCCCCTGACTCCTTAACGAAACGATTAAACTTCTTGCGATCCGCATTTGCGAGCAGATAGCACATGCTGGCAGATTGCAACTCTCCTTGTTCTCCGCCCTTCTGGAATGGAACACCGGCCTTCGCTGCAATATCGGCATCTCCAGTCGCATCAACCACATAACGGCATCGTACGACTGAACGACCAGATTTGTTCACGATAATGATCCCTTCGATGTTGCGATGATCCTCTGACAAAATCACATCGAACACAAATGTATGATAAAGCAAGGAAACTCCGTTCTCGAGTGAAGCATCATCATACACACGTTTGAGAACCTCAGGATCAATCGGCACCCAATCCAGCGTATTCGCATATTTTTTGCGGTAATCATCGTTACAAGACTGCTTCATCCGTTCCATCAGCTTCATGCCGAGTCCCCGAATTACAGGCTTCACTTTATCTGTAAATGGGCAAAATGCTGGAACAAGCGCTACCGTTCCCATCCCCCCCAAGAAACCACGCTGCTCAATTAATAGTGTATTCGCGCCGTTTGCAGCCGCACTAATGGCAGCCGCTATCCCGGCAGGTCCACCGCCAACAACAACAACATCCACCTCATGCGATACAGGAATTGATTGTGCTGGTATAATCATTTCACCGTAACTCACTGCGTCTCCCCCTCTGTTACTTGCCTTCTAAACATAGGCGTACTAAGTCATGAACATCTGCAGTTGCGAGACATTCCACTGTGTCGGCAGCACCGTAATAAATTTTGACTTCCCCCGAGTCTTCAAGAATCATTCCGCCTGGGAAAATGACATGATTACGAAAACCCCCATCAATCTCATAGGCTGCTTCAGGTGCGAGTATCGGTGAACTAGACATACCTACAATCCGGCTTGGATCAACTAAATCGAGTAGCATAATACCTGCTGTATATCTTTTCTTCCAGGTTTCCTCCCAACCATTCTTACCTCGTGAAGGATTAATATCAACGGCGTGAAAAGTCGTTAACCACCCTTTATCCGTCTTAATCGGCGGAGCCCCTGGACCAATCTTGTCATTTGCAAATGGAACTTGCTCTACAGCTAGCATAAGCTTGGAATTTCCCCAATAACGCAAATCTGGAGAATCACTCATCCACATATCGAATCTATCGATCCCATGTCGGCTGTAAACCGGGAACGGACGTTCCAGCCGAATATATTTCCCGCCTACTCTTTCTGGGAACAGCACCATATTCCGATTGTCCGGGACAGACAAGCTGAGGACTTCAAAAGAACTAAAGTCATCCGTTGCGGCAATACCGCCGCGAAGCCCATGCTTCGTATCCACAGCAAAACACATATAGCATTTCCCTTCGATGACTGTTAACCTCGGGTCATAGACCCGAATCACCTCTTCATCCTCCCAGCTCCAACAAGGGAACGGATTAACCTCCCATTTCACACCGTCATCACTAAATGCGAGACCCAAATTCGTAGTATTATGCGGTAAAATGGTCTGACTCTCTTCATCTCCATAATCATTTCGGAACACCATGACATATTTTCCTTGATATTTCACAACACCAGCATTAAATACCATGGCTGGGTTATAGGGGATATCCTTCGGAGCGAGTATCGGGTTTGCAGGATGACGATGAACCAAGACACTTGATTGAAGATTACCAATAGTGAAATCCATCACTTAACCTCCTCCTCGGGCAATATCATAATTCCGCTATTGAAATCTCGAATCAAGAAATTCATGTCCGCTAAACTCGCAGCTGCCTTCTCCTGTCCGGGCATATAAATATTTTGAAACATGACATTCGTGATCGGAGCACCTTTAGTACCTTGTATCTTGGCGCTGCCTCTGCCTTTGTCATATACCTTGATGTTCTTCACCTTAACATCTGTAATCGGTCCGATGCCTAACTGATTTCCGTTCACGATGAACATGGTCATCCAGGCGCTATTATCATCGTTCATATAGCTAATATGTTCGATTTCCATATTTTCAAATGTAATATGCTTCGCTTCAGCTGTTCCATATTTATGATGAATGCCGAAACCAACGGCTGCGTCATAAACAACGCAATTTCTAAATGTAATGTTCTCTTGATTTTGCATGACGCCTTGACCTATCTTAAAACCATAACAAATCGTCCATGCCATACAATCTTCAAACAGAACATCATCTACAGGCTCAGGATCTCCCGGCCAGCATACTTTCCCGGATGCGATATCTGTCGTTTCCTTCCAGGCTTTGGTTGAGAATGGATCGTCTAGCCCTATACCAATCGCGTTTCTAACAACGACTTGTTGCGACTCGCATACATCGATTCCGTCATTTTCTCCCATATTCAAGCTGTTGAACATCTTCAAATTAACGAAGTTTAATACCTTCGATCTTATCGTCGTGATTGCCCAGGCTGAAGCATTTCGAATGGTAATACCATCCACGCTGAATGCCGAGGTAGCAATCGGGACAAGTAAATTATTGATCATCCCATTTTCAGAGAGTGCTTCTCCGTTACCGTCAATGGTTCCGCGGCCGTATATCTTGATATTGGTGGATTCGTAGGCAGTCGAGATCCACCACGTCACAGGTTTACCGACAGAATCCTTAAACCAGTGCTCTTTAAGGTCTGACATATTACTTGTGCTGATTAACACGGAACCTGGCTCCAGATAGATTGCTGTATTGCTCTTGATCACCAGATTCGAAATAAAGTAGGTTCCTGCTGGAAAATAAACTATACCTTGAGCACCGTTACCATGAGATGTACCATATTGGCTGGCATCATCGAGTGCTTGCTGAATTGCGGCGGTTCTAAATTGTATCCCGGTTTTAGCGGCGGCTGGCACAATATCATACGGACCGCGTGTTACATCGAAGACCCCTTCATCCGTCGCAGAAGGAACATCCGTTTCCCCAGGATCTGCTGCAAGAACTACCCGTTTCTCCCGATTATTCACACGGATGATAAGATATTCATCTCGATCAACGATGAACGTCATCTTATTCCCTGTAATAACTGGTGAAATATTCAACTTTAGCGGACTAATCGTATACGTTTTGATCTCGCTATCATCAAGCAAAGTCAGTTCATAGGTTACTTGACCAGCCGTCACGGAGAAACTAGCATAATCGTAATCCTTCGTATAAGTCGTAAACGGAATCGAAACGCCATTTGCAGCTAATGCATATTCGGCGGAGGTATTATACATTTCTGGTAGAGGATAGGGATAGACCTCCGCTATCCCCTTCCCCTGATGATCTACTACAGGTACAGATTTTCTGTTCAAATTGATCCCTCCCAAAATGAGTCGTCAGTGAACTATTGTTCATTAATCATTTTAATGAAATCTCGATTATAGATGATCTTGTCTGAATTGTTCGTAATCCAATCACTATAGAATTGGTCGATTTGCTGTCCACCAGACTTGTTCCATAAATCTTGAACATCTGCCAAAGCCTGATCTGATGTATATTTATTGCCGCTTACAATCGACTTCTTCCACATATCATTAATCGTTGCTACGCTCTTATCAATAATTTGCAAGTTTGACGGCAATCCCGGCCAGTTCGTAATCGGATAGGCATAATCATTGGCTGGATTAAAATAAGCTGCATCAGCCGCTGCAAGAATTTCTGCGAATTGCTTCTCTTCCGGAATGCTTGGATCAAGCTTAACACTAACTTGTTCGCCCTTCGGCAATGTTCCGATGGAGCTCATAATGCTTAAATCTAACGTGCCCACCAAATCCTTTTTGTTCTTTTCTGGATCTATCGGCGTAGCAATGCCTTCGCTATCCTGAGTATAATGCTCACCTTCTATCCCGTTCTTAAGCGTCATAATCGTATTTTTCTCAACGAGAAAATCGATATATTTCATTACCGCAACGGGATCTTTCGCATTAGCATTAATACCGCCCGTCATTTGAATCGGAGACTTGAAACCAGGGTTAAACTGCCCGAATGGTCCCGCAGGTACTGGTATCGCCATGACTTCTGCGCCCTGAACATTTTTAAGCAAAGATTTATACTCATCCAGCAATGATGCACTGTCTACTCCGCCGCTTGCGAAATAGAATCCAAGCTTACCGTTCACCCAATCTTGCTTCGCTTTTTCCCCGTTCTTATCCGTCAAGAAATCTTTATCAATGATCCCTGCATCAAACAAATCTTTCTGGAATTGCACGGCAGCTTTGGCTTGTTCGCCAATGTTCGGGTTTACAAGCTTGCCATCTTTGACAAATCGGCTAGCATTATTAAACATGGAGTTAACCACGGATTCAGCAGATGCCCCGCCGATGTTCATGCCAAACGTATCTTTTTGCCCATTTCCATCGGGATCATTTTCACGGAATGATTTTGCTATTTGGAACAATTCATCTACTGTCTTTGGAGCATCTAACTGAAGCTTTGTCAGCCAATCTTTACGTACTAAAATATAATCGTTATTTTTCGCGCCCAGTATACGTCCAAAATTGTAGGTCTTCCCGTCATCCTTTTGGCCGAGCGTCAGCAATTGCGGATACTTCACTGTTAATTCCTTGTACGACGTGCTATGCTCCGCTATCAAATCATCCAAAGGCAAAAGCTGTTTTTGAGCATACAGCTGATTGAAGAAGCCGCCATCGTATTCCAAGATCAAATCAGGCGCATCTCCTGACGCGAATAATAGATTTAGTTTCTGTACTTGCTCAAAGCGAGGGAACGGTACAAACTTAACATCAACTGGTCCCTTTTCATTCATCCATTTCGTCCAAATATTGTTATCAATCGTTCCTGCTTCCGGCGGAACTTTTCCGCGATCATATAATGTCGCAGTGATTGAGCCTCTCTTTGAACTATCCTCTGTTTCTGATGACGCTTTTGAATTATCCTCTGATGAGCAACCTGCAAATAAGGATGCTGCTACAAATAATGCGGTTAAACTTAACGACACAGATTTCATAAAAGGATGTTTCATTCGAATTCCCCCAATTATTAGTAGAATAATTAGCATATCTATTGACTTCATTTCATCTGATTAGCCTTTAACGGCTCCAATCATAACGCCTTTAACAAAGTACTTTTGTAAGAACGGGTATACGACTAGCATCGGAATCAGCATAACGAACAGTGCTGCTGCTTTAATCGATTCCGGTGTCATTTGTTGAACATCATCCGTCTGGAGATTATTCATCTCTTGCAGCATCGATTGACTCTGAACCATTTGCTGAACCAATACCGCTAAATTATATTTTGTAGAATCATGAATATAGATCATGATACTCGAAAATGAATTCCAATAACCAACAGCATAAAACAACGTCAAGGTGGCAATCACTGGCATTGATAGTGGAAGTATAATCTTTAACAATTGCCTCCACTCTCCACACCCGTCGATCCTTGAAGCTTCAACAACTTCTTCAGGAATATTTTCAAAAAATGTTCGCATAATCAGCATGTTATACGTACTTACCAGCCCTGAAAGCCATAATGCCCAATAAGTATTAACAATTCCTAAGGCCTTCAACACTAAAAATGTTGGAATGGTTCCACCGCTGAATAACATCGTAAATACGATGAGTAAGGTGAATGTACGTTTTGCATAAAAGCGCTTTTTAGAAAGAGGATAAGCCGCCATAATCGTAAAAGCCATGCTTAAAGCAACCCCAACAACGGTAATAATAACGCTATTCTTAAAAGCGCTAACAATACGCGTGCCTTCAAACAACGACTGATAGGTTTCAATGGTCCAACCTACTGGCCAGAAAGAAACCTTTCCCGATAAAATAGCATGAGGGTCGCTTAAGGAAACGGAGAACAGATGCACCAGCGGCAACAAGCAGCTTAGAGCAGCGATTGTCAGAAAGATGTAGTTGCTTATGATAAAAATTTTCTCACCGCGAGTAATTTTCATGTTTTCCTCCTTCCTTACCATAAACCTCGGTCAAATTTCCTAGCAACTATATTGGTAGTAAATATGAGAATAAATCCGACTACCGATTCAAATAATCCCATGGCAGATGTTAAACTGAATTGCCCTCCCTGAATACCGACCTTATAGATGTATGTGCTAATCACTTCCGACACATCAAATACGCCTGAATTTTGCAGCACATAAACCGGATCAAAGCCTACACTCATCACATTGCCCATCTGCAAGATGAGAATCAAGACGATTGTCGAGCTTATGCCAGGTAACGTCACGTTCAGTATCTGCTTCCACTTGTTAGCTCCATCTATACTGGCTGCTTCATACAGCGATGGATCAATGCTCGTAATGGCTGCTAAGAAAATAATGGTGCTGAATCCTGCCTCTTTCCAAATCCCGGAACCTAAGAAGATAGCTATCCATGATACGTCGTCATAGAGAAAAGAAAAGGTATTGCCGGTTAAACGTTCAAGCACAGTATTCACAATACCTGTTTGCTCAGCGAATAAAGTGATAACGATCCCGCCTACAATGACCCAGGAGAAGAAATGAGGTAGATATACGAGCGTCTGAACCCACTTCTTAAACCACTGTTTCCTGACTTCATTCAATAAAACAGCAAGTATAATTGGAATTGGGAATCCAACAACAATATTCAACACACTGAGCAACAGCGTGTTACGAATGATATTAAGCGTTTGCGGGTTGCTAAAAAGAATTTCGAAGTTTCTTAGTCCATTCCAAGGGCTATGAAGAATCCCTTGTCCAAAATTATAATCCTTAAACGCCATGATTGATCCAAACATCGGAACATATTTGAAGATAATATAGAACAACAATACCGGTACAAATAAAATTAATAAGGGGATGTTATCTTTCAATCTTCGTTTCGCTTCAAATCGTCGTCGCTCCTTCATTTGAATTCCTAGTGTTCCATTAGCGGTACTGTGCATTTCCTTCAAGTTTCTTCACCTCCTGCAATCCTCATATGTATTTCTTTGCGGCCGCCAATCGACTATAGCTTCTGAACGTCCAATTGCTCAATGGCTAAGATTCAGATCATATACTTTTTTCCGAAATCATCGTTTTTTGCGCTCATCTTGATAATTCCTAGGATTGATTATTTTCTAAAAACCGCACGGTTAAGCCCAAAAACGCAAATTGCGGCAACTGCTACCATTTCGATCTCGATGAGCTTTTCCCCGCTTCGCAGAAACGGCGTGATGTCCGCTTCGTATGGGTCCCAGATAAAAGCACGCACTTTTAGCCCGTGCACGAACAAGCGCAAGACAATCTTATCTGGGGGAGCGGCAAATTTACACGTTGTGCTTGTCCACATTAATAATCTTGGTCCGTCTTTTTATAGAAAGCGATTGTTCGCTTCCTATTGCCTTTCCAATTCACTTGCTTCCAGTTGTTCATTCCTTAACCATAATGGTTTCGTTCGATATGGGCTGCCAGGTCATCATTCCAAATCGTCAATTTTACCTACGTCGATAGATATCGTATCCATCACAACCTCTCGGATGCAACCTGATTACGCGGCACATAAACGACAATCATCAGCTACTAAGATTCGGTTTTTGCGATTGATCTTTTTCAAAAACGGCAGAATAAAATAACGCCCGTCGCAACTGACATATTAGCCAGTACTTCGGGCGCTTCTTCTCGTTAATCACATTTTTCTATAATCACCTGGAGTCATTCCAAAGTACTTCTTGAACCCTCGGATGAATGTCATGGAGTTGGTATATCCAACTTGACTTGCAGTGTCCTGAACAGATAATTGCGTCTCCGCAAGCAAAACTTTTGCATTTTCTAAGCGTACTTGCGACAAATAGTCAACAAATTTAACGCCTATCTCTTCCCGAAACAAGAAGCTCAAATATTTTCCATTCATACCGAACTCATCCTCAAGATGCTTTAGCGACAATTCCGGATTCGAATACTGTTCTTCAATATATTTGCGGACGTTTTGCATTAACGCATGATGTTTCCTGGTGTCGCGAAGCTCTTGAAATTGCTGTTCTGCATGAAGCAGCACATCCAGCATCTGTATCTTTGTTTCTTCGACAGTCTCCATTCCCTTTAAAATGTTGTTCATTCTTGGCAGTATGTCTCTTTTCCAACTAACCTGGAATTCATCCGACAGTTCCATAATTTCTCGGTATAAATGATTAATGAGATCGTTGATTAAATAATAAACTTCGCTTTTTGCGTACATCCCCTCTAAGACTTGTTGAAAGAAAATCTCAAATTCGTCCTTCCAACGAGCTTCCCCCATACGAAAATAATAAGAAAGAGAGCGGAGATAATGAATCAATTTATAAGCTTCACCTTGTTGGATTTCATTCATATGTACTTGGGTAATCACTTGATTATTGCCTTTTACTGACTTATAATTCAGAGTCATCTGGGCTTGGTCGTACAAATGGTAGATTTGTGCACTGTCAGCAACGCATTGACTCACGCCAAGGGTGATACTGAACTCTAAATTCTTCTGTACCCAATCCACCAATCGGTTGCAAATGACCGATATATTGTTATCGGATTGCTCAAGATCCGCTTGAGTCAAAAATAGTATGCATAGCCGGTGACTTTCTAACCATTCCGCCCAAATCTCAATCTGATAATGATCTGCAATTTCCTTGAGTACGCTGTTAATGATGAATTTCAATAAATACTGGTCTCGGTTAGAATAACTTTGTCCAAATTCAGCATAACGGTCCACCTCAACGACCGCTATGCACATATAAGTAAATTCCGAAGAAAGCCTCAGACTCGACATTTCTTTCTTCCATTCCGCTTCCTGCAGAATAAGACTGCCATCTGTTAAATCCTTCAACATATGACGTCTTTTTGAAATCAGTCCTTCTTCTTGCTCCTTCTCATATTCTGTCACCCGCTCGAATAAATCCTCAAATGCTGCTTCAATGAACTTAAACTCATCCACCGATTGATCTTGAAAGATACTGCTCGGCTTGGATGACAGACTCGTAATCCGTCCAAGAATCGACTGAATGGGTTTATAATTACTGCGTGCTGTATAAATAATCCATAGTGTCCCGAGTAATAACACCGCGATTCCAATGCTGAAAAACACATAATATACCCATGAACCAAATTGATATAACTTCTCATTCTTAATCCCAGTATGAAGCTCCCATCCTGTGTAACTCGAAATAAATTGATGCAACTGTTTACCGTCTCCAGTATTTTGCGGATCATAGATATTATGATCGTCGGTACCTATTAAATTCGCATAACTTACATCGGACGATGATGACATCTCATTCACAAGTTGCTCAATAGCTTTGACTTTCACATTCACAACAATCACGCCTAGCTCCCCTGAGGGAGGTGTAACTCTGCTTGCAAATGTAACTACTTTGTTCGATGTCTCCGCATACTTGGTTTCTTGGTAGACCCGAGCGTTAGACCATTTCTGAGCTTTGGGTGAAGAACTTACCATTTCTTGAATAAATGCTTGATCACCAAATTTCACAAGTGGAGTAAGCATATTTTCCGTGAGAACGCTCTCATCACTCATGCGGTATAGATAAATCGAATCGATCATCGAGTTCGAAACCTTTAATTTAGCTATTTCATTCGATATCTCATATTTCCAGTAATATTTGTCTTCTTTATCGTCCGCACTAAAATACTGCTTTAACTTTTCATTATAAAGCACGGCGTTTAACACAAGACGTTCAGTCGTCTTCAAGTTATAATCAACGACTTGCTGTACATGTCTCGCAAACACGCCATTAGCGCTCACCACAGCATTCTTCGATAATTGCGCAATCGATAGAAACATCACCGTTAATAGAACAAATGTAAGCAAAAAGAACACGGGCAAATATGAAATAATTTGCCGCTTCAACCACTGTCTAGTCATACCTTCCCCCACTGAACATTTTTAAAAAACATTTTCATTGTCGCATGATTCGATGAAGGTGTCCATGATGTAGAAATTATACATTTCTGTTCTAGAAAGAAAATAAAGCATTAGACTGGTCTCAACTATAAAAACAGCGTAAGCCGTGGACGAGTAAATAAAGTCCTAGACTTACGCTGTTTTATTGAGCTAACGTTACCCGATAGCTCAATGATTAATTAGAATTACCGTCCGTAAGGCCATAGGTATTGTTAATTGCCGTGGAATAATTATCCCATTTAAAATAGAAAGGGCCTATGTTTATTTTTTTATCCTCACCTTCTAATATAAAATCTCTCCAGATGTTAAAACGGGATACCTATAGTACAAATATTCGTGAGGTTGCCTTAAAAGAAAATAATCAATCATTTGCCGTTGATTATCACTAGTGCCCCAGCCTAATGCGGACCATGTCATATTTCCTGAGTCTATCGTAAATCGATTTGCCATCAACAATAATGTCAGCAAATTGAGTATTCTTATTTCCATCTTGGCTTGAGCCCAGCTCCTCATATCGGCTTGAGAGTTTTGTGTCTAATTGATTTATTATTATCATTTTACCCCCACTTACTGGACAAACTAATATTTCTACCCAAAATTATAACACTATTTTTTGACCTGGTGAATTATCGTATATTCCCTCTATGGAGAAACGTTTTGCTCTTACATGCTCATTCATTCTTAGAATCTGACCGTGGTGCTCGTGCCAGAAAAAATTCATGTGGAGCTAAATTGGAGACCTGTCCATGAATCTTCGTCCGTAAGATAGTTGCGTTCCGACTCATCCGCGCTTTTTTTATCTGTTGTCTCTACGATCTCAATGTTTCGTCATACCTGCATTTAGGCACTTTTTCAATATGCCGAACAGACCCCGAATGAGTGTGTTGCATAAGGCGATAAGGGACTGCATTTTTTCAAAGGATTATCCGGTCGTTTGGTGTAATACTCGTGCAACGCTTTAAAGGCTTCGTTCTTGGCCACCAATGGCATCAGCACACGGAAGAGTAAGGCTCGAAGTCGCTTCCTGCCTCTCTTCGTAATTTTAGCCTGTCCCTTGTATTTGCATCAGCCGTTCATCCAAGTGCATTTCCAATTCTTCAAAGCTTTTAGTTGTGAACAATTACGGATATCTAACTGTTCAGTTATCCTTTTATCGCTTGAAGAAACCTCAAGATATGCTCTAACTGCCTTTATTTTAAATTCTTCAGTATAGTTTCGAAATGCTTGCCCCTTTTTATCCATAAAAATATCCCCTCCGAGCGTCACTCCTACCCCCATGATAACATGACGGTTTTTTTGAGTGTCTACTTAAAGGGGATAATACCAGAATAATACAATTTTTTTGTTAGATCGTTGCTTTTTGTAAACATAATCAGCAGAACATGTAATATCAATGAATCCGATATTTTTTAATAAAAGTTTAAGCTCTTCTATTCCATACCAGCGCATCGCAAAGCGTTGCAACTCGGTTTGACTCAACTTTCCTTGGTGCCTTCTCCTATTTTATATAGGTCTTGATTCCGGTTCCAACCACCTCCGAACTCATATGGAGTTATTTGTGATCGTTATGTCCCTAAATGATGCTTTCGCCATATTGTTCTCATTATGCGAAGTGACAGCTAACCCTAAATAGACAGTTCGATCGATTTTCATTTCATGAGTCGAATATAATTTCCATTTCTCACCGTCTGAGCTATAAAATCCGTAAAAAACATTACCAGACCTCTTTAGTCTTAACCAAGTATTTGGAAAATTAATTGGGAATTCTGCTGGTTCTGAGCAATAATCCATGGGATATATTGCAAAAGAATCATCTCCAGATTTTTCCCGATATTGCAACTCATAACCTCCATTATTTTTATTACGAAGGCTATTATCAGGAAAAACCATGAAGAAAACATGTTCACTATCAGCAAGTAAAGATTTACGAGCCATAAGACCCGCTTTCGTATAGAGATCAGCCATGCTAAGTGATTCTAACCTTACTGCCATATCGAAATCATCGTGAATCGTTACATAACTAAAATGGAATTGATCTGACGTCCCCCAGATGTCTTTCCCGCCTGCAATTACATCGTACCCTGCATCAACCTTTTCAATGGAACCCTTTAAATCTATGTTTCCAATATCTTCACTTATAAAATTCACCTGACTCATAGATACCTCCAACAGCTATCAAGAAATTTGTTGATTTTAATTTCAGCGAATAATGTATATGGAAAACAACAAATTTCTCTTATGGTAGTCGTCTGCCTCTTGAACTTACAAATAGAGAATACCATTCTTCTCTCGTCAGGGTTAGCTTCATTGCCTCTCCACATTTTTGAATACGGTCTGGTCGAGTAGTACCTAAAATAGGTTGAATACCTGCAGGATGTCTCATTAGCCATGCTAATAGAATTGCCTCGGGTGATGTTTGTTTTTGATCAGCCATATCTTTAACTAGTCGTGATGTTTCTTTTATAGATTCGATTTGACCATCTAAATTTCTTCCCGAAAATAGTCCTTGTGCTAAAGATCCCCAGGCTTGAATTTGTATATTTTCAAGACGACAGTGTTCTAAAGTTTCTTCAGGGAAATGAGCGTTTATTCGTTCTTCATGGTTTACAAGTACCCCCATTTCTAACCAATCAAGTTTAGCGAGGCTCATCTCCAATTGGTTGATGATTAAAGGTTCATTAGAATAGGATTGTAGCAGTTTGATTTGTGCTGCACTCATATTCGAAACGCCAAAGTGTCTTACTTTACCGGATTCTTTTAATTCATGTATTACTTCAGCAACTTCTTCCGGTTCCATCAGTGGATCTGGACGATGTAGTAGTAAAAAATCAATAAATTCGATTCCAAGTCTTTTTAGGATTCCGTCGACACTGTTGCGAATATAGTCTGAAGAAAAATCATATCTTCCGGGCCTTCCTGGACCTTCTTCAAATCGAATACCACATTTAGATTGAATTATTATTTTTTCTCTCAGATCCTTACGTTCCTTTAAAACTTGACCAAATACTATTTCTGCCTTTCCAAAGGTATAAATATCCGCATGATCAAAAAAATTAATCCCAATTGATAGTGCTGCATCAACTGCCTGATGGGCCTGCTTTACATCATCTTCTGTAATTGGATTTTGATTCCAGCCACCACCCAATCCCATACATCCCATCACCATACGACTTGTGGTTATTCCTCGTTTTTCCAATTGCAATGGTTTCATTTTTTATCCTCCATATCATGTTTTTAATCTTTAATAATACTTGTTCATCGAGACGCGAAAGATAACGGGTTTCACCCGTATAGCGCTCGATTTTTCTTACACCCGATATACAATTGCCTCATAAGGCAGAAAATCGATCACCGTTTCCTGAATGGTTCGTTCAGGGTTATTGCTGATGACGATTTCGCCCAGCTTCCCTACGCCGAGGTCGGAGACGTTGCAGGTCGCGAGCTGCTCCGAAATGTTCAGCACCACCAGCCAGGATTCCTCTCCGAGCTTTCTCGTATAAGCGTAAATCTGCTCATGCTGATCCAGATAAGTCTCAAACTCGCCGTAAACCATGACCTCGTTGCTCTTTCTCAAAGCGATGAGCCGCTTGTAGTAATGGAAAACGGAATCTTCGTCCTTCAAAGCCTGCTCGACATTGATATCCTTGTAATTAGGATTGACGCCGATCCATGGTTGTCCTTCCGTGAAGCCCGCTTGCGATCCTGCATTCCACTGCATAGGAGTGCGGGAATTGTCGCGCGATAAATGCTGAAGCTCCTTCAGTACAGCGTCAGGTTCGCGACCAGTTCCGACCTCTTCCTTATACTTGTTCTTCATCGCAATATCGTTATATTCGTCGATAGAATCGAAACGGATGCCCGTCATTCCGATTTCTTCACCCTGATAAATATAAGGCATGCCCGGCAGGGTGTGAATGAGGGTGGCGAAGCATTTGGCCGACTGTTCTCGATATTCGGTATCATTGCCGAAGCGCGATACAACCCGCGTATGGTCATGGTTGTTCAAAAATTGGGAGTTCCAGCCCTTTCCCCACAATCCCTTGTACCAGCGATCCTGGATTTGCTTGAAGCGCGGCAAATCCCAATGGGCCATATAATCGCATACTTCAAAGTGGAAAAGAGTGTTTAATTCTCCTCGCTCCTCGCCGACGTAGAGCACGCCGTCCTCGGGGTTCACGAACGGAATTTCGCCGACCGTAAACACATCATAATGCTTTAATACTTTGTCGTGCATTTCCTGCAAATACTCATGAATGCCAGGGTTGTTGCCCAAATACGAAATTTCCTCGGGCCGCTCGGCGTCTGGGAAGCCCGGGATTTTGGCAAGCAAATTGATGACGTCCATCCGGAAGCCGTCGATCCCTTTATCCAGCCAAAAACGCATAAAATCATAGACTTCCTCCCGTACCTTCTCGTTCTCCCAATTCAAATCCGGCTGTTCAGCGGCGAAGGAATGGAAGTAATACTCGCACGTTGTTTCATCGTATGTCCAAGTGGAGGGGGCGAAATAGGAACGCCAATTGTTCGGCTGCTTGCGCCAAATGTAATAATCGCGCTTCGGATGTTCGATGCTGGATCGCGACTCCTGAAACCAAGTATGCTGATTGGAGGTGTGATTGACGACCAAATCCATAATAAGCTTCATTCCTCGGTCATGGACGGCAGTCAGTAACTTCTCGAACGTGGCCATCGTGCCCGCCTTCGGCATGACCGAACGGTAATCCGCAATATCGTAGCCGTTGTCGACGTCAGGCGAATTGTAGCATGGATTCAGCCAGATGACGTCCACACCCAGGCTTTGAATATAATCCAACTTGCTGAATACTCCCTCAAGATCCCCATATCCATCGCCGTTGCTGTCATAAAAGCTGCGCCAATACACTTGATAGACTACCGCTTCTTTCCACCATGTTTTGTTCATTTATTCTCTCCCTTTCCACTTCAACCGCATAGTCGGTCGTATTGCTTAGCGCCGTCACATGCAGGTCATAATCCGTCTTTGATCTTTGCATTTCAACGCTTAGTTGGCCGTCGTCCATCCGAATCGCAGAATCACGCTGCTTGGCTTTTACAAATACTAAATTTTACTTTACTGCCCCTGCCGCAATCCCTTTAATAATATATTTTTGTGCTATAGCATAGAAAATGAGAACAGGGATAATGGTTACGGTCAAGCCTGCCATCGCTTGATTCCAAACGATTGTAAACTCGCCGAAGAAATAAAAAGTTGATAGCTGGATAGTACGCAAGCCTTTTTCCGATAGCACAAGTGACGGGAGTAAGTAATCGTTCCATGAAGCAATAACATCGAGAATAGCAACGGTTACTGATATGCTTTTTAGTAAAGGAAATACAATTCTCCAGAATACGCCAAATGTACTGCAACCATCAAGAACAGCCGCTTCCTCTAAAGCTATAGGGATTGACTTAATAAAACCGTGATATAGAAAGACAGCTATGCCAGCGTGGAAACCAATATTCATAAAGATCAATCCACCATGCGTATTAAGCACTGGCACATGCAAATAGGTACGTATCCAATCCATTACTTGCATAAGTGGCATCATTAATGTTTGGAATGGAATAAGCATTGTTGCGATAAACAAGAAGAAAATGATTTTACTCATGACATTATCGCGACGTACTAGCATCCACGCCGTCATTGAAGCAAGCACAATGACAAAAATAACAGTAGCAATCGTCACATAGAGTGAGTTTCCAAGTGCAGTTAGGAAATTCATCTTCTTAATTGCTGTTGCATAATATTCAAAGCTGAAGGTGCTTGGTAAAGAGAGTACATTTTCATATAATTCAGCACGTGTTTTGAATGAATTAACAATCATGATGTAAATTGGCGATAAAAACATCAGTGAGATTATAACGATTAACACAGAAAATATTGCATTTTTAGTCTTACTCATTACATCTGCACCTCTCTTCGCTTTGTAATTACGACTTGAGTAACCGTTACAAGCGCAATAATGACAAAGAACACGATTGCTTTCGCTTGACCAAGTCCATAGTTACCATATCCGAATATTTCATTAAATACGTTCATAGCAAACAACTCAGTATGGTGGATTGGGCCGCCATTCGTTAATGACAAGTTCACATCATAAATTTTGAACGCACCCGATAACGTTAAAAACAAGCTAACTGTGAACGATGGCATCAATAATGGAAATACGATTTTGGTCATGCGATGCCACATATTTGCTCCGTCTACTTTAGCGGCCTCCATGACTTCATCAGAAATCCCTTGAATACCAGCAATATAGATAACCATCGTATAGCCTGCCATCTGCCAAGTGAAGACGATTACCAATGCAATTAAAGCGTAGTTTGAATCAATAAGCCAATTAAAGAAGATAGAGTCTTTTCCTGTTATAGACCCTATCTGTTTAACTCCATCAGTAAAAATGAAGCGCCAGATGTATCCCAGAATCAAGCCGCCAATAAGATTCGGCATAAATAATAGCGTGCGAACAAGATTACTTGTCTTGAATCCAGAAGTAACCAGCAAAGCAAACACTAAACCAAATAAATTAACGCTAAATAGTGCAAATACAGTGAATTTTATTGTATTCCACGCAGATGCAAGGAAACGCTTATCCTGCAACAACGCAGAATAATTATCAAAGCCAACAAAAACTTTAGGGGTACTAGCAATTCCACCCCAACTAATAAAGGAATAGTAAATTCCAATCAAAAATGGAACTAGAACAACAATACAAAAAACTAAAAACAGCGGCATGGTGAATATAAAATACCATAGTTTTTTATTTGGCATACGAAACTCCCTTTTATCAAGTTTGTCTTAGATGAAAAAAGAAAGGCCTAACATCCTTTGTAAGGGTTTAGGCCTTAAACAATGTATGTCTCTGTATTACTTAGCAGCTTTTACCCAAACATCTCGAAGCTTATCAAGGAATTGTTCTGGTGTTATGGAAGGATTAAGAAAAAATTCAGAAGCTAGCGGTGCAAGATCATTAATGATAATGCCTTGCGGGAAATAATTCAAAGCCCGGGGAATTGTATTTCCCGATTGTGATGCTTCATAAACTTGCTGTGATAATGGATCTAGGCCCGTTGGTTTAATCGTTGTAACCGCTGGAACAAAACCAAAATCATTAAGAATTGTATTTTTGCCTGTTTCGCTAGTATACAACCACTCTAAAAATGCATTAGCTGCTGTAATTTGTTCTTGAGATGCTTTATTGTTTATAACCCAACCAGATGGGATGCCGACTTCCAATTTATCGTTTCCAGCGATCGGAAGTGGAGCCAAACCGATATTAATATCATCATAGTCAGCGAGCATACTGTAACTCCAGTTACCTTGGTGTACAATTGCTGTTTTACCTGATGCCAGATCACCCATTTGTCGATCATACGTTACTTCAACTGGATTAACCGTATAAGCACGAATAGCTTCCATCAATTTGGAGAACTCCTGGAATTCTGGTACTTCTTTCAAATCAACTTCACCTTTGTTTACTTTCTTAATGAAAGCTACAGGATCTTTCTGCAATGCAAATGGCGTGTTAATAATATGTCCAATCAAGAAATACGCGGTTTGAGACAGTCCCAAACCATTGATACCATCAGCTTTGAATTTTTCAAGAGATTGTATTAATGACTCTGTGTCTTTCACAGTTGAAGGATCATATAAATCTTTATTGTATACAAGCCCAAACCCTTCAATTCCAATTGGAACACCTACAACTTTACCGTCAATCTCCAAAGCCATATTTGGAACGATGTACTTCGCATAAGTTTCATTCGTCATGTCATAGAAATATGATGCGAATTTTTCAGCTTCAACACCTTGTTGCACAGAAAAAATGGTGGGACCTTCATTAGCAGCTAACTTTGTCTGTAACTGTGTAATGTAAGAATCACCTGCGGAACCCCAAACCTCAACTTCATTTCCTGTTTCTTTTTTATACTTAGAAGCCAAGTTCTCAAGCGACTCTGCAATTTCAACTTTACTTTGGAATAAAGAAATTTTAGCAAGCTTCTCAACCTTATTTCCACCATCACCTGCTCCTTCATTTGGATTTCTGCCTGTATTGTTGCCACATGCTGAAAAAATAAAAAGCATTGTAGTAACTAGTGCAAGACCCCATCTTCTCTTCATTTTTGCATCCCCCTATTACGATTTTGAAGTTTATTACACAACTTGATTATAACTATAAAAATTTACCGATCACAGGTGAAATATTCGCCTAAATGAGTAAATTATGAACCTGAAGTTCTTAAAAAGTATTAAAAAACAAAAAAACACATTCAGTTCCAACCAACTACTATCAACAATTTTGACAGAAGTATTTTGGATTATAATGAATGTGTTTTATGTTACATTTTGTATTTCTTTCGATAACCGCTAGGCGTGATACCAGTATGTTTTTTAAATACCTTACTGAAATAATTCAACTCTTCAAAGCCACTTTCACTCGCAACCTCTTGAATGGATAACTCAGTATGATCAAGCAATGAAAATGCTTTTTCTATCCTTAACTGAGTTAGATAATTCATAATCGTTGTGCCATACTCTTCTTTAAACTTTTTCGCCAAATATTGCGGTGAAAAATGAAATTTCTCTGCCAAACCCGATAATGTAACCTCTTCCTTCATATGATCATTAATATAATTTCTTACCGCAGCGATTGACTGAACTTGAGTTACTTCCAGCCTACTGTAGTTGACTGATTCTAGCAAATCACTAAAAATTTGTTTAAGTTTTGACGACCATTCTTCCAGCTGTGATAACCAAAGCGGCATCGTCTCATGAAAGTTATCACTGTTAAGTTGAATATAAATTCGCACTAGCAAAAGGTTAATTTCTACGGTATAGTGCTGGAGCTCCCTTAAGCTTACAATCTCATACGAAGCCAACTCCATTTCGAAAGACTCGACCAACTCATGAAGATATTGTTTATTTTTTGCGAGAATTGCTTCTAAAATAACACGCTCCTTGTCTATAAAAAAGTGCATGGCTGTTGATTTTCGACCACTCTTATTGTGGCCAAAAATATTACAATTTAGAATAATCGATTTTTCCTCAAACAAGGCTAATTGAAGTCTACTAGCTGTCAAGCCCATTTTATAGAACCCTGAAAATGAAGATAGGCGCAAAGTTCTTTTCCATGCTGCCTGTATTTTTTTTACAACCAACTCTATATCCGTAAGTAAATAATTAGAACTTATAAACAATAGGATAAATTCTTCATGTTGAAGCACATACCAACTACCAAACGATTCAACCAGCTCTTGAACAATATTTTTCATCGAATAATTAAACAGCTGCTCGTCTCGAGCATAATATTGCTTTACGATTGCATCTTTGTTTCGCGGCAAAAAAGTAACAACATAAAAAAAATCAGGGTTGATTCCAATGGTAGTAAGAAAAGTAATAAGCTCTTCTTTGGAAACCTGTTCCTCCTCAATCAAGCGAGAAAAACGCTGCTCCATAACGAGATTATTCACTTCATTTAAGCGAAAATTAGTGCTAAGCTCCTTTAGCCTAACTTCCTGCTCTTGTTTTATTTGATCGCACGCTTTTTGAATAGCTTTTTCCAAATCTCGAATTTTAAATGGTTTTAGTAAGTAATCCACACCGTTAGCAAGCAGAGTCGCCCTAGTGTAATGGAACTGTTGATAACCGCTTAGCACAATAACTTTGGAGGTCCAGCCTTCCTCCCGAAGCTTCTCTAAAAACTCTGTGCCATCCATAATATGCATGCTCATATCGCAAATTATCAACTCTGGGCTATGCTTCCGTACAAGTTCCAATGCCTCCAACCCATTTTCGGCCATAAATATTTGATTGATGTTATAACTTTGCCATTCAATCGATAGCTCAACACCTTCACGTACATGCTCTTCATCATCTACGATTAATAACTTCATCTTCTTGTCCCTCTCTTGATGCTTCAATTGGCAACGATAATGCTACGATCGTTTTTTTATAAGGACTGCTAGAAATCGACCAATTAAATCCGTTTCCATAATAAAGCATTAATCGCTTCAATACATTGGACAAACCAATTCCCCGCTTCTCCGATACAACAACCTGCTCAAGGTAACCAGCTTTGACCTGTTCAATTTGCTGATCTGTAAAGCCTTTTCCGTTATCGATTACCTCAATTAACAGTGAACACTTAGTCAAAACAATGCTTACAATAATATGGATTTGACCATTTCCTCGTTCTAAACCATGTATAATACTATTTTCAACAAGCGGCTGTAAAGTCATTTTAGGTACATAAATGCAACTCGCTTCATTTGGATATTCTAACTCAAATTGAAGCCTTTGCTTATAGCGACCTTGCTGAAGCACCATGTAATGCTGTATATGTTCGATTTCTTCTTCCAGCGTAACATCCTCGTTCTCAATATCCATAGAATAGCGAAACATAGCTGCAAATTCAGCAAGTCGATCACTGACGTCATGAGCTTTGGATTTTATCGCTAAAGTTCCAATCGATTGCAGCGTGTTATAAAAGAAATGAGGATTGATTTGAGCTTGCAGCATTTTCAAACGAGCTTGCGATAACTCAAGCTGATGACGATATTGCTTATTCCATAGCTCATCTAGCTCATCAGCCATCTCAAACAATCTAATTTCTAACAAATCTAACTCATCCGGTGTTGTCTGTACAGGCTTGCGCTTTAATTGAAAGTTACCCATTTGCAGCTTCTTAATGTGCCGCAACATTATTTTAATTCTACGCAACATGTAATAAGAGATAAAAGCCGCCAAAATGGAAACAAAAACAATTGAAATTGCTTGAATTAACACCGTTTTACCAAGTGCAGAAGTACGTGCCTTATTAATAAGTGTGCGAGGTATAAAACTAACGATTGTCATGATTGAACCATTTTCATCTGTCTTGCTAAAATAGACATAACTGCCTTCATTAGTTTGAAGTTCCCCTTTATCTGTAAGTAGATGGGGTGTATGAAGCCTTTGATAAAGTTCTACCAGCCATGGTTCTCTAGTTTTTTGTACAGTCTCCTGATGCGTAGGTTGTTGATCTCCTTTTGAGAGTGATGGATCAGATGTCGACTCCATCTCATCTGCAGTTGTATAGAGTAAATCGAGATTATTTCCGATAAATAGATATACAGGTCCTTGCTCACTTGTTGTTAAGGAAGTAAGCATATTGCTGATTTGTAATGGTTTAACATCAAAGGTAGTCAAACCGATTACTTCGCGAGTATAAATATCTATGAATGGCTTATTGATACGCAATCTTGGCTCTCTATTTTTAAGTGTAACTTGAAATGGCTGCTTCAGCTCACTATGTGCATACGAAATCTCATGATCTTTAAAATCAGGAATAATAACTATGTCATTATAATGATTTCGAATATTAAACTGCTTGTTTGTTAGCGCACTTTTGTAAGAAACTGCACCAATCTCGCTATAATTCGCATATATTTTTTCAAGCCTTTGTTCAATATAGACACTTTCAGCAGGATTTTGAGGTTTTTTTTCCGACAACAGTCTAACAAGCTCAGGATCAGAAAAGTATGTCAAGCCAAGTAGTGACAATTCATGAAAATAAGACTGCAATGCTGACATCGTAATTGACATAGAATTTTGATTCAGCTCAACTAGCTGGCGTTTGATTGCGTTGCCTGTAATGTGATACGACAAATAATTCGAAATAATGAATGGAACAGTTGTCGCTACGACCAAGCTAATAATAATTTTTGTTATAATACTCCCTTTTATAAGCTTCATCTAGGCATCCTCCACTCATTCCCCCGTACATTGTAGCACAGCAATAGGGAAAATCGTAACATAGACGCGGACGCGCCTTGCACACTTGCCGTTTCGTAAGACGCTGCAGTCCGCTCATTTGACCAACACGATCAAGCAGAAGATTAAAGTGTTCTTGATGGTTTTATCCATGTTAATAAATACAATTAAAAAAGGAGCTTACGCTCCTCTAGTTAATTAATTCATGTTTATAAAGTACTGATAGAACATAAGCATAATTAATAAACGGCTAATTCCATTCCAATTCTACTTCTTTTAACAACTTCTTGAGTGCTCTTACAGCAATAACGAATAGATCTTCATTCTTAAAGCCATGAAACTTATCTATAGCTGCCAAATGTGGCTCAAGGGACATGAATCCGTTATACCCCTGTCGCTTGAGCTCAGCCGTTAAACGCTGCAATTGCCCGTCCCCTTCTCCCGCAGGCACAACCTTTCCACTTCCCATAAGCGCGTCCTTAACATGAATGTAAGAGATGAATGGCTGAATGATTGGATACGCTTCCTCCATAGGCCGAACCCCACATTGAACATAATTGGCGGGATCGAACGCTGCACGTAGGTTTGATGAGTTGCAGCTCATTAATATATCCTGACAACGCTCCCCAGTATCGCCATAAACACCTTTTTCATTCTCAAGGAGAAGCTGCACGTTCTCTTGCTCCGCTATCCAGGTTAGGTGTCTCATCCGAGTTATTACTTCTTTTCGGTGTAAACTAGGATCATCGCCCTTAGGAATATGGAAAGAGAATATACGAATATTTGATGTACCAAAATAATTAGCTATTTCTATTGCTCGCTTAAAATCATTCAAATGTGGATCGAATTTATCCATAATTTCAATCTTTCCAATTGGAGAACCGATAGAAGATACTTTAAATCCTCGTGCATCCAGTCTATCTTTTACATAAGAAATTTCACTATCTGTTAGTTTTAATACATTTTTCCCAAAAACACCTCGAAATTCGAGATGTGAAATTCCTTCTGAAGCCATTACATCCAATTGCACCTCCAAATCAGAGGAGATCTCATCAGCAAAACCAGTTAATGTAATCATCGTACTCACTCCTTATTCTTTTTATGCAGCTACCATAATAAGCTAAGTTATTCATAATCCTTTGCTTTTTTGATAAGCACATCATAAGCAGCCTCAGGGGATATTTTCCCGAAAATAACCTGCTCTCCTATATCTTTATAATCCTTTTCTGTGTAGTTACTCCAACCTTTAGCTCCTTGACTGTACTTTTGCGCATCTGGTGCCACATTTTTGTTCAATTCGACCTGCTGCATATCAGCATTTTTTAATTGTGGTCTCAAATGTTCTAGTATGGTACTAGACACAGGGACACCTCTTGTTGTTGTGAGAATATCCGCTGCTTCTTCATCATTTATAAACCAATCAATAAACTTTGTAGCTTCTTCCGCATGCTTTGTATCAGCACTTACCGCCCAGAACATCGATGGCTTTAAAAAACCCCCGGCTTGCTCTCCCTTTGGCACTTTAACGAGCTGGTACACTCCTGGCTTTAAGCTATCATAACCAGTAAATATTGCGCCAAGTGAACGTCTAATCAACACTTTATCGTTGTGTAACAAGTCCAGCTTGGCATCATATTCAATATCCGTTGCCGTTATTTCAGCAGGAGGAACGACTCCTTTGGCTCTAAGTGCAGCGTATTTATTAATAAATTCAAGCCAAGTCTCTTTATTAATATTAAATTTGCCATCATCAGTAATAGGAGCCCCCTGACCCTTGCTTAACTGATAATGCGTATACATATCATAGTCTGATGTAGAATCTAGCAAAGCATATTTGTTATCCGCTAGCTTGGCTTTAGCATCTATACCAAATTGAAAATATTCTTCCCACGTCCAATCATTACTCGGCGGCTTTATTCCCAGCTTGTCTACTACATTTTTGTTATAGACCATTGCTGTAGCATTGTTACCAAGCGGTATGGCATATTGCTTATTTCGATACTTGCCTGTCTCTAGGAGCGCAACGTCAATATTTTGTAAACGTATGCCGGTAGACAATTCTGCAAGCTGATTGCGGCTTGCATATTCAGCGAAATATTTGAGATCTAATTGAAAAATATCCGGTGCATTTTTAGATGCTGCCTGAGTGGCTAGCTTATCCGCATAGCCGTCGTTGCCCGAGAATTCTGGATCAAAGGTGACGTGTGGGTTTTTTTTGGTGTAAAGCTCCAACGCCTTTAATGTAGGTTCGTGCCTCGTCTGTGAGCCCCACCAAACAATACGTAATTTGACAGGCTTTTGCCCCTTCGAACTATCAGTTAAACCATCGTTAATTAACGTGCCTGTCTCTTTCCCTGAACTGCAAGCAGATAGAGTCACCATAATTACCAAAGCAAAAAATAAGATGCTTACTATTTTCGTTTCAACTCTTTTTTTCATCAATTAGTCTCCTCTCAGTTGATCTTTCTTCATTATAGGAGCTATTAGAAAATACTAAAATATGAGCATTGAACAGTTTTCTTACACTATTGATCACAATTTACTTTTTCCTATCTCACTTGGGTTGACACCATGATTTTTTTTAAATAAGGAACTGAAGTATGGAACATTCCTATAACCCACCATTTCGGATATCTCATAAATTTTAAACTTACCATCAAGTAGAAGTGCCTTCGCTTTTTCCATTCTCACTCGAATCAAATAATTCGTAAAAGTCTCTCCCGTCGCTTTCTTGAAAATTTGATTCAAATAATTACGAGATAGATATAGTTGCTTGGACAACGTTTCTAACGTTACTTCTTCAGCATGACGCTGATGAACAAAATCAATCATGAAATCAACGACTTCTTTATGCTTCCTGTTCTCATACCATCCACGATTCGTAAAAATAATTTGGATCTTAGCGATTAACCAATGCCTGAAATCATCAATAGAATGAATGCTTTTAATTTCGTGGCTAATGTTAAGCTCTGAAAAGACCTCATCCGACCATGTATTTGCTTTATATAGTGTAAATGAGAGAATCGTCCAAAGCTCTGTACATAAATACTGCAAATATTCGGAATCTATCTCTGACAATTGACTAAACTGCAGCAGGTATTCATCTATGACTTGGTTAATCGTATCTTCTTTAGCATATAGAACTGCTTCAGAAAGATCCTGATAAAATTTAATCGGGCGAAATGTCACGACACTTAACTCTGAATGCACCCTCTGCTTCGTATGATATTGTTTCGTTGACTGCTGTAATACATCAAGAAATGCTTGTTCAGTAGAATCAGAAAGTTCTATTAAGCTCTTAACATCACCGATCCCTACCCGAATCAAAATGTTAAGATACGTGAATATACATTGTATAATTCGTTCTCCAACAGCACGTATTCTACTTAGTGATGTATCTATACTTAAATCAGGAGAAATATGAAGAACAACAGCTACGTGATGACTATGCAGTTCTACAAATTTTGACTCTGGCCAATCATCTTTTAATATTTCACAAATAATATTTTCTAAAGCAAAGCGAAATAAATTCCAATCCGCAAGGGCTAAATTTGAAATACGATTCGTATGTACCAGCTCGATTGCCATCACGACATGCTTATTTTGCAGCCAGCGCTTTTGCTCGATTATATTCAATTTCTCGTTCATTAGTGACTTTTCGAACGTCCCAGTAACGACTGCCTTCAACCATTCCTTCTGCACAAAAGGCTCATAACGCATAAGACGATATTTAATCTCTTCTTTCTCAAGTACATTTAATTCCTTAACCTCAAGGGACCTGACTACTTTTTCAAGTACATCGTTCAATTCATCCACTGTTAATGGCTTAGATAAATAATCACTTACCTGTAGGCGCAGAGCCTGACGAGCATATTGGAAATCGGAATAACCACTCAATATAATAATCTCGCAGCAAAAATCCTCATCTCGCAACTGCTCAATCATTTCGAGTCCATTCATAATTGGCATATAAATATCTGTAATTATAATATCAGGCTGAAGCTCCCGAATCTTCTTCAATCCTTCTTTACCGTCTATTGCAGTTCCAACGCATACTGCATCAAGAGAAGACCAAGCAATTGCTCTCTCCATTCCTTCTATAACTTGAAAATCATCATCAATGATGAGAACCTTCCACATTTAATCCCTCCTTCATAACCTTTTGATGTTTTATTATTGGAAGTTTAATCATTACAGTAGTTCCTTCATTGTGTATGCTAAATATTTCTACTCCAAAGGGTGTTCCAAAATAAGCCGCAATTCGCTCAACCACATTGCGTATCCCATAGCCTCCAGTCTTCATTGCTTTCTTTTCATTCCAATTTTCTTTAAGTCCAACACCATTATCTGAAATAGAGAACACCATCTTATCATTCTCGACATACCCTTTAATTTGAATATCTCCTTTCCTTCTGTCATGAAAACCATGAATAATTGCATTTTCAATAAAGGGCTGCAGTGTAACTCTAGGGATATAGAGATTCCTCATATTATCTTCTACTGTTATCGTGTATGTTAAATGATCTTGGAGACGTATTTTTTGGATTTGCAAATAGCATTCAATATGAGTTTTTTCATCTACGATCGAAATCATCGTTTCTCCATTGGATAGGCCTACCCGAAACATCTTGCCCATAAGAGAAAGTATTTTACTTATTTTGTGCTCTCCTGATTTAATTGCCATCCAGTTCACTAAATCTAGTGTATTGTATAAAAAATGGGGATTAATCATTGCTTGCAAAGCTTTAATTTCTGCTTCGCGCTGCCTTTGATGCTGTTCATTAAGGGAAACCATAAGTTCATCTATCTTTTCCATCTGCTTGCGATATCCATTAAATAAATATCCAAATTCATTCTTATAATCAGTAGGAATATCGTCAATTAGTAACTTCGAAGGTAATCTCTCTAATATTCCAACTAATAAAAGAATTGGTTTTGTAAACTGTCTCGAGAGAAATAAAGTAAAAATAGATACGATTACGATAGCTGAAAAACCTAAAGCTATGAAGATCTTCGCCAAACGGACGCTCGCATGTGTAATCTCTTTCCAAGGCGTAACTTCAACCAACACCCAATCAGAATCCAGCTTACTCCAAACGAGCAATGCTTCTTTCTCATTGATTAGAGTTAAATTATCCGTTTTCTTCTGACTAATCGAATCACTGATCCTCTCTTTCATCGATTCTGTCAAAAGGGGACTGCCAATCATGGATATGATTTTCCCGCTAATGTCTATTAACATCCGGCTTCTATTATTTGTTTCGCCGTGCAGCATACTTTCTATGTCAGATGCCTTGATATTTAGCAACAATAAACCATAATACTTACCCGAATTGCTATATAACTTTCGGGCAAAGCTAACTACCCTGCTTGTTCCATTATTTGTATGAATACGATGTGTGGAAATCCACGCATAATCATTATGTTGAATGTCGGAAAACCACTCTTCCTTATTTAGCTTCTCCAACTCAATGAACTGAACAGGATCTTGAAAGGAGGTTATAAAAGGCTTCTCCATATAAAAATTAATAGATTGAATCATCGTTGTGCTATAGCTGATATTAGAGAGCATTTTTTCCAAATCTCTCTTTCTCCTCAGGCGATCATAGGGATCCAAATCCTTATGATCAAAACCAATTCTGTCCATGTTAAGAGCCACCGATAATGATATCTGCTCAATTGCATTTAATTGAATATCCAACTGCTTGTTCAGTTCATTCAATACATCCTGCTGATATTTAGAAGTTGTATTTGTGAGCTCCTTGGAGGTTAAGCTATAACTCACCCATGTAAAAATCATCAGGAGCAGCGTTATAAAGATCAAGAAGCTTCCAAAAAGCAGGCGACCTACACTTAATCGTTTAAACAAACCCAAATCATCTATGCTCCTCTCAATAGAAAAAAAAGCTGCGTCTTAGCAGCTTTTCATTTTTTTGTCTCATTTTATCCTTTAACTGCTCCAGAGGCAATGCCATCTACAAAGTGTCGCTGTGCCAAGAAAAAAATAATCAGTGACGGTATAACAGATATAAGTGACATCGCTAGTAACTGACCCCACGGCATCTCTGATGAGCTGTCTACGAATAGCTTCAATGCAAGTCCAACTGTGTATTTATCTACGGAATTGATATAGAGCAGATGCCCAAAGAAATCATCCCAGTTCCACAAGAAGCAGTATATGGTAACGGTAACTAAAGCTGGCTTTGTAAGCGGCAAAACAATTCTCCAATAAATACCAAACCAGTTGCAACCATCTATCTTTGCAGACTCATCCAGCTCTTTCGGAATTCCTCTAATAAATTGAATTAATAAGTAGATAAAGAAAGGTCCTCCGACCCCTCCAGCAAGTAAGTGGGGGATGTAGAAAGGAAGATATGAATTCACCCAGCCAAAGTTATTAAACATAATATACTGAGGCACAAGTGTAACCTGTGTAGGAAGCATTAGCGTAATCATAAGTATTGAAAACCACACTTTTTTAAGTGGAAAATCGAGTCTTGCAAATCCAAAAGCAACTAAACTACAAGATATGACCGAAGTGATCACAACGCCTAACATGATTTCAAAAGTATTCATGTAGAAATGTGTGAATGTATATTTAGGCAATGCTGCCCAGCCATCTGTAAAATTACTCCACATCCATTCATTTGGAAATAAGGAAGGTGAGTTCATTTCTTCATTAGATTTAAAGGAAGCCCCAATCCACCATATTATCGGATAAATCATCAAAACACTGAGTACAGTTAAAAATATATGGGAACGAAATGTTTTTATTGTAGCAACATTCATGCCTACTTTCTCCCTTCCGTTTCTGTCTCATAGAATACCCAGTATTTTGAAGATATAAAGATAAAAGCAGTAGCTAGGCCAATAATAATGAGTAAAATCCAGGCTAGGCCGGAAGCATACCCCATCTCATATCTTGAGAATGCGCGATCATATAAGTAGAGAGCATACATATAGGTCGAGTTTACAGGTCCACCCTTCGTAATAATGAATGCTTGTGTAAACATTTGAAATGAACCAATAACTTGCAGTACGAGGTTGAATAAAAGTACCGGTGATAGCATTGGTAAAGTAATACTAAAAAATTGTCTTATTTTAGAAGATCCATCCACTGACGAAGCCTCATACAATTCAAGGGGGATTTGTTTCAAGCCTGCAAGAAAAATGACCATTGAAGAACCAAATTGCCACGCAACAAGGATAATTAACGTCCCAAGTGCAGTAGATGGATTACTGATCCAGCTAACTCCTTCAATACCGAAGAAGGACAGGATTCGATTCAGAAATCCATCTATTCCAAAAATATTCTTCCATAAAATGGATACTGCCATACTGCTTCCAATCAAGGACGGCAGATATATAAGCGTTCTATACAATGAAATCCCTTTTAGTTTCTTGTTCAGGACGATAGCAATCATAAGAGCACTGAGAAGCTTAAGTGGTACTGAAAAAACGACGAACAATATTGTGACCTTCAAAGACTGAACGAATATTTCATCATCCGTAAAGATCCGCTCATAGTTTCTTAATCCAATCCATTGAGGTGCATCTAGTAAAGTGTAATTTGTGAATGAATAATAAAGAGACTGCAGCATAGGCCACGCTGTTAAGAGAAATAAGCCAATCAGCCAGGGAGAAATGAATAAATAACCTGCTAAGGGTGATTCCCATCGACCTTTCAGGTAAGGGATTCGTGAAGCAATTACTGCATTCGCTTTTGTTTTTATCATAGTCTAACCTCTCTCTCAAAATAGCCTGCTCCTCAATTATAGAAGGACAAACATAACTTTAACATGAGAGGATCGAACACTTATATTTCACAATCGAACACATTAAGCAGTTTATGTTAATACAAAGCACCGCTTCGGTCGTAGATTTTTCTTTTTATTCGATTCTGGTTTACTTCAGCGCTGAAAGCCAATTAATAAATGCTGAAGAATGAAAAAACAGCCTGTTACTAGTAACAATCACATAGTAATAGGCTGTCATATTTATTAATCTACTTCTTTCCCATTAGAGCTTTGCCAAATATCAAACCATTGCTGGTCACTCAGCTTTATCCGAAGTGCCGCTGCTCCCGCTGCGATCCGCTCACGGTTTCCTGATCCAATAATCGGCATGATTCTAGAAGGATGGTGCAGCAGCCAGGCATACATCACCTGATCGATCGACTCAGCATTTGTCTCTTCCGCAAGCACTTGCAGCCTTTTCTTCAGCTTTAAAGCTTTTTCGTGAGTGGCTTGAAACAGCTGTCCTCCTGCCAAAGGGGACCAAGCCATAGGCGCTATTCTTTTCTCTTGGCAAAGATCCAAACTCCCATCTGAAAAAGCGTTCACATGTGAGACTGAAATTTCAAGCTGATTGGTCACTAGTGGAAACGGCAAATAGGAGCTAAGGTTCTGGAACTGTGCAGGCAAGAAGTTCGACACCCCGAAGGCTCTAACCTTACCTGTCTCTTTAAGTTGGACAAAAGCCTCTGCAACCTCAGCCGGGTCCATAAGCGGATTTGGGCGATGTATCAATAACAAATCGATGTAATCCGTCTTAATATTCATAAGGGATCGTTCGACAGACGAGATAATATGTGATTTCCTAGTATCATAGTGCTTGATAGCATGATTTGATCGATTACCCGATATAAGCTTAATCCCGCATTTGGTTACGATTTGCATATTGGACCGCAAACTTGGTTGTAACGCTAATGCTTGCCCAAACAACGCTTCGCAGGTATAATCGCCATAAATATCTGCATGGTCAAAGGTTGTGATACCTTGCTCCTCCATGCAAAACTGCATGAGCTCCATCAGCTTAGAAGGACCAAGGTTCCATTCCGCCAACCTCCAATGGCCATGTATCATTCTCGAAAATTGGACCTCATCCGTTAGTACAAGACGTTCCATCTAGATGCCACCTCTTTGTTTCAAAATATTATGTTACAACGACATAACGCTCAACAAGAGCGTCCAGCCTTCTACGATCCTCATTGCTTAATGGCTCAATAGGACTTGATGTCCTCTCTGATGCAAACAAATTCATTTTTTTAGCTATATATTTCATTCCTGTTAGCCATGTCGGCCCGCCGATATGCTTTTTAATCTCCAGAAGGTCTTTTTGCAGTTCGTATGCCTTGGCTACATCTCCTCCCTTGCTGGCATTATAGATATCCACAAACAACTTTGGAAAAATATTGGTCATTCCTGAAATATTGCCGTGTGAGCCTAGTAGAAGGCTTGCCACAAACATCTCTTCTCCACCCCCAAAAACAGTGACACCGGAGTTCTCCAAGGCAATTAAATTCAGTAAATGAGTTCCCCAATCCGGACGGGTATCCTTGAAGGCCACCACGGAATCCAGTTTGGCTATCTCCACAATAGCTTCTGTACTAATATCGACGCCAGTTGCTGTTGTGTGCCCATATACCATGATGTCTAGGTCTGTAGCACGATCCAGCACTTCATAATGTCTTACAATCTCTTGTTGGCATGACGTATTCATATAAAAGTGTGGTGTGGAATAAACAATTTTAGCTCCGAGCTGCTCCAATTCTTTTATGTTCTCAATTACCCTGGAGGTGCCACAGTCGATTGCGCCACAGTACACTGGCACTCTGTCGCCAACCTCTTGTAATACGATTTCGTTGAGCCTTTTCCATACTTTTCTAGAAACCATAACTCCTTCACCTGAGGTACCGGCTGTGAAGATACCGTGAACACCATTGTCTAAATTATAATGAATAAGCTTGACCAATCCGACCTCATCCAAGGTCTCATTGTCTAATAATGGAGTCATAAGGGGTGGAACAATCCCGCCAACTGCTTGTTCATTACGTAATTTCATCTTTTATCCTCCTAGTAGTTAAAATAATATGAAACATACCTTATGGTTAAAATGAGCGCTAACCTTTCACAGAGCCCATTGTAATCCCTTTAACAAAGCTCTTTTGTAACGATAAAAAGAAAGTAATCATCGGAATAGCAGCGACTGACGCGCCCGCCATGGCGTAGCCGTAGTTAATGGTCAACTCATCATAAGCCATTGTTGATACCCCTAATGGCAAAGTCAGCTTATCGCTTGACTGAAGAACGATAAGTTGCCATAAATAATCATTCCAGGTTTGCATGAAGGCAAAAATGGCTAGCGCCCCTAACACTGGTTTAATCAATGGCAAGATGATGTTCGTAAATAACCGCATCTCTCCGGCGCCATCAATTCTAGCAGCCTCTATCACTTCATCAGGCAAGGTCGACGCAAATTGACGGACAAGAAATACACCAAGCGGAAAAGCAATTGCTGGCAAGATAAGTCCCATCTGGCTATCTAGTAAATTCAAATTGCGGATAAGCATATACAGTGGAACTAAAGTAACCTGATGTGGCATCATCATCGTTCCCAACACTAATGCAAATATTATGTTTTTGCCGGGAAATTTCCGCTTTGCAAAGGCATAACCAGCCATAGCTGAAAAAAATAACACGAACAAGACAGTTGCAAGACTTGTAAAGACACTATTGAATATCCAATTAAGAGCCGGTTTTGTTGAAAATAAATGAATGTAATTATCCCAAATGATTTGCTTAGGAAACCAATCCGGCTGTCTTGACCAAATACTCGTCTGATTTTTCAATGAACCTGTAATCATCCAATACAACGGGAAGACAAATAGCAATGATGCTGCACTCAGACTGATATAACGAACTATTTTCATAGCGATGCTCCTTACGTTAACCCCAAACTTGTCTACTTAATTCGATTTTGTTTTAAACAGCTTAAATTGTAAAAAAGCAATCAGTATAATAATAATAAACAATACGACACTTTGAGCAGAAGCAGTCCCATAATCAAGCGATATAAACGCTGTTTGGTAGATCGTATATACGAGTGATTCTGTACCATGGAAGGGACCACCATTGGTGATGAGATGAATAACGACAAAGATTTGAAAGACACTAATAGTTGATGTAATGACGATTAATAGTGTTGTATAAGAAATCATGGGCAATGTAATCGTGAAAAATTGTTGTATCGGGCTGGCACCGTCTATTTCTGCTGCTTCATACAACTCTTGGGATACGCCATCCATCGCCGATAAGTATAAAATAATGGGTTGCCCAACCATCCATGTAATGACAATTACCGATATTGCAACAAGCGCACTAAGCTGCGTTTGCAGCACATCCACATTTTCTATTCCGATCATGCTTGCCAAGTAATTGACAATACCAATGCTCGGGTTGTACATCCAACTCCAAACTAAGGACAGGACTACCGGAGTGCTGACAACAGGCAAGTAGAATACAAGTCGATAAAGGCTCTTTGACCTTTTATTAAGCCCTTGTATCAAAGAAGCAAATATCAGCGAAATACAAACTGTTGCCGGAACGATTAGTAAAATATAGTAGAATGTATTGGCAAGGGACTTGAGAAATAATGTACTTTGAAAAATATCGAAATAGTTGCTTAACCCTACAAATTTCCGCGAATAGATATCAGCATCAAACAGACTTAAATACATCGTGTAAAACAATGGGTAAATAAGAAACAAACTAAGAAAAATGAAGTTTGGCGCTATGAAGAAGTAGCTCCATATCGTACTGCGCGTTTTCATGTGCTGGCACCCCAGTTGTAAGAATAAAAATCCATCTTGCTATTTTGGTCATAGGTTATTCCTCTATTTTTTAAGGGCAAGCGCATTAGCCGATTTCACAAAATCATCAAGTGCTTGCTGGGGTGTTTTACTTTTCTGAAATGCTGCTTGCAGTTCTGGGTACAACTTTTGCCTTAAATCTGCGTAGTATGGTACGGATTTCCCAAGGTTGACCTGCTCAAGTGGCTTGATCTTTTTCATCAACTCACCGAAATCTTCGTTTTTAATCGCATACTCCGAAGATATCCTGGCTGGCACACCTAGCACATTTTTAGAAATGGCTTTAACGTTTTCTGGCTCTGTCAAAAACTTAATAAAAGAAAGGGCCATTTTACGCTTGTTTTCATCCTTTTGCTTAAACAATGCATAGCCATTCTCTCCAGTATTCAGCATTCTTGGCTTCGTCCCGTTTTTGAAGATCGGCACAATGCCATATGGCTTAACATCACTGCCAGCAACATGGCCATAAATTTCCGGAACATTATAGATGACGGCCAGTTTTCCTTGCTTGAACAGCTCAATGGAGTCACTCGCCTGCATAGAAGAAGCTCCTGGAGCAACTAATCCTTCATCCATTAAGCTCAACATGTACGATAGCGCTTCCACACCTTCAGGACGGTTCAACAAATATTCTGTAAAATCATCGTTCGCCCAGCTGGCACCGCCAGACAATAGCCAAGCAGCATTGACTTGATCGGATTGATTGTTTTTTGCAAAAAATGCTGTACCATAAACATTCTTATCTACAACTTGCTTTAAAGCTTCCTTTAATTGCATCCAATCCCACTCTCTGTTATCCGGAATGAGATGCCCCAATCCTTTTGCTTCAAACAGTGTTTGGTTTATAAACAAGACGCTTGGTTGCGTATATAGTGACAACGCGTACAATTGATCATTGACCATACCCGTTGCCAAATATTCAGGTTTCCAGTCCTGCTTCTGGTCCGCAATCACTTCATCGAGCGGTTCGTATTGATTATTTTTAGCATGCTTCATAATTCTCATTGGTACGTTATCAAACAAGATATCTGGCGGATTGTTGCCTGCCACTGCTACATTGACTTTTTGCTCGATTTCTCCCCATGGAATAGAGACAATCTCAATGGTGACATTGGGATGTATTTCTGAAAATTTCTTCGCTTTTGCACGTTCCCAGTCGCCATAATTGGGACTGTCTTCACCTTCAACATTTTTCAGTCCCGTTCCCGCCCATAAGGTGAGTTTAATTTTTTCATCAGCTTGATTCCCATCCCGGTCTGTTTTCTCAGATTCTGATCCCGTCTGACATCCCATAACAACTAGAGACAAGCTTAAGATCATTACGACACTCTTCCATATTTTCATACCTTCTATCTACTCCCCTCGCACCTATGTTTTGATTACAAATAAATCATAACAAAATGCTTGAACTCAAAAAACACGACAGTTTCAATGTTTTATGGTGTGTTTTTAAGGCAGCCCACATCAGGTCAATGAACAGGGTACTTCAAAACAACTCGGAAGCCACTGGTGCTTATATTTCCTGCAGTAATGCCATAACGTTCGCCATATTGTATATTCATGCGCCGATTTACATTATATAATCCTAAACCACTCTCTCCAGCAGGAATAACATCGTGAATTCTATCGAGCCGAATTGGCTTACTTGCGCCCGGTCCATTGTCCTCCACAACACAAAGCAGCAAATCGTCTTGTCGAAACATTTGGATCACGATTTTCCCGATTCCATCCTGCAATCGATTCGTACCGTGCTTAATTGCGTTTTCTACAATGGGCTGCAGTGTTAATCGTAAAATGGGCATATGCGAGATTGAAGGATGGATTTGGACAATCACTTGAAAGGAATAATTGCTCCTCATCTGTTCGATTTTAATAAATGATTTGACATGCTCCATTTCTCTCTCTACAGACGCAAATAGCTCTCCACCGCTTATACTAAACCGCAGCAGGTTAGCAAGTGAGGCTACCATTTCCGAGATCACCTTATTCCCTGAATGATCCGCTTTCCATTTTATGGAGTCCAGTGTATTGTATAAAAAGTGTGGGTTGATCTGATTAATAAGCATCTTCATTTCAAGCTCGCGCTTTTCTTCTTCCACTTGTTTAGTCGTGCTAATAAGTTCCCTCATCCCGCCAACCATCGAATTGTATCCTCTTGCCAGTTGGCCGATCTCATCGCTTCGTGTAACAAATTGGTAAATAATAGCTAACTCACCCATTTGCACCTTTTTCATTAATTGAACAACCAGACGAATAGGCATTGTAAATTTATTCGTAATTAAAGCTAAAAAAATAGACATGACGACTAGACTCACGACAATAATAATTATGGAAAATTCCCGTATTACTTTTATAGGTCCAAGCAAATCCGCTTTAGGTATCATTGCAACTAGTGACCAATTGGTGTCCTCTATTGCTGAAAACGCTACTAGCATGTGATCCACATGATTGACATTTATATGAAAACCACCGGAAACCTTATTATTCACTAATTGCCCCTTGGATACATTCCCAATATGTTGCCTTTCATCCGCATAAATAACGTTATTGTCCTCATCTATCATCTGAAAACTATATCGCTCATATTGTGGCGGCTTAATGAGTTTCTTGCTCAGCAATTCTTCCGGTACGTCAATCGTTAGAACTGCCAGCTTCTCCAAGCTTTTTAAGGAGCGGATAGTGCGAATAAATGTAAACCCTGCTGGCAGAGCAGAATCCCTATCTAATGTGTGCGCCTGCCAAAACGGCGTCCCCTCCAACTGTAAGGACTTGTTGTACCAGTATGTTTCCTTATCAACACCGTCAGACTGTATCCTGTTTAAATAGTTCTTATAGGCTTCAATTCCCACTGGGTAAATGGTTAACTGAAATGGATTCTCCATTTCTTCCATGATAGGAAACAAGGCATTAATAAAGTATTGCTCGTTATAGTTATTGTTCAATTGCTCTTCCAGTAGCATTTGCAGCTTGTTATTGCCAATTACCTTGTCAGATTTATCTTGTACCTCTCGAAAAAAATCCCTCAAGCGCTCGCTATTTTGCTGCAGATTAATTTCTAAAAATGCGGATGATATTTGTTCAATCTGTTTGCTTGAGCTGTAATAGGATAATACGCCCAGCGCAATAATCGATAACGAGACGGATAGAAAGAGTAAAATAAAATTTTTCTTGAATAACGTCATTTTAGGAAGCCATGTTATTTTTTTCATTTGGAATAGCGGTACTCCCTTGGAGTTACTCCTGTACGTTTTTTAAACAGCTTGCCAAAATGTTGAGAATCGTGATACCCGACTTCTAATGTAATTTCATAAATTTTTTTATTCGAATTTCTCAGGCGCTTCTTGGCAACATCTATACGTAGCTCGGTCAGGTAATCCAGAAAGTTCTGCCCGCTCTCTCGCTTAAACAAGTGGCTGAGCCACACGGGATGAACTTTTAATTCATCAGCAACAAGCTGCAAGGATAAGGCTGAATTGAATTTCTCGACCATAATTTGCTTTGCCTTTCCAACAATAAAATGCTCTCCTATATGTTCTTCCTCTTTAAAATATAAATATTTTTCCAGGAAAAAATCATAGATATATCGTTTCATATCCGCTATACTCGATAGCTTATCCATCTCTTCCCATAGTTCAATTGGTGAAAAGTGATGCTGTTTATCTGTTTTTTCACTTAAATCGGCATATACTTGCAGGATAAACTGGTAAGCCTTGGCTGATAATTCACCAAAGCTACGAACCTCATCCATATAAGCCAGTTCGTTTAATGCCACTCCAATATAGTTACTCATTTGTTTAATATCACCCGCCAATATACAAGTAGACAATAAGGCTGGATAATCGTGTACCTCATTCGTGTCATGCATGAGAGAAGCATAATAGATTATTTCTTGATTGTTATCGTTAAGAGGTAGCTTGCAGGCTTGCAAAGATTGTGTAAAAGCAGATGACATATCTTGAAAGGCATTCATCCTGTCGCTTACGCCCAGTACAACGCGATACTTCTGATAGCAAAAGATTTGCTCTTGAATCATTTCAGCCAAATGATGAACGTCGGGGTAGGATGTAATAATAGTCCATTGCGTTCTGACATTTCGAAATAGAATCGACATGGGAAACTTTTCGAGCAATTCTTCAGCAATATTACCAATTGAAAAATGGTCTAGCTCCATTTCCACATCATTTTGTGCTTCACTGTTTTTTTTGATTGAAAGGACATAGTAGGGGCTGCTGGTCAGCCACTCCAGTTGCCAGATTCGTAATTGATGGAAAATATGCTCTTGAAGGGTTGTTTTGTGCAAACAAAGGCTCAGTACAAACTTATCCCTTAGAAATCTTGAACCAAATTTCGCTAATCCTACTTGCTCACTCACGTACTGCTGTGTAGTTTTTTCTTCCTCAATTAAATCAAGCATGTGAACGACCTTCTGACCGAAACCACTCTTATCGACTGGTTTCAAGATGTAATCACTCGCGCCCAGTTGGATGCTTCGCTGAGCAAAATGAAAATCACTATAGCTGCTAATAACGAGCACCTTTGGGTTGTAACCATTCATCCCTTCCATCAATTCCAGCATCTGAAGTCCTGTCATTTCAGGGAGAACGATATCAGTTACGATAATATCAGGTCTGTACTGATCAATGAGCTTGATGGCCTCCTCCGCACTTCGCGCTGTAATCAAATGCTCTATGCGCCGGTCAAGGACTTCCAAAGTATCGTGAAGTCCACGCAAGATATCCATCTCGTCCTCTATCACAATGATTTTCAATTGGCTTCCTCCTGATGGTAGTTACTGCTATAAGGAAAAGCGGCTCTCATACTGATGTACAAGAACCGCCTGTCGTTTGTACTCCTTTTACCCCAACAACCTTTTTTTATTTCCCGATCTGTTCAAGCGGCTTCACATTTTTCCCTAATGCTGGTATCGGCCCGTCAACCGGTTTTGCCCACTTGACACTATTGGATATAATTTTCAGTACCTCCGGATGATGATAAGTAGGGTACGATTCATGACCAGGACGAAAATAGAATACTTTGCCCCGCCCTTTGTAGTAGCAGCAACCGCTCCGGAACACCTCACCACCCTCGAACCAGCTGACGAGCACTAATGTATCCGGCGCAGGAATATCGAAGCGTTCGCCATACATTTCCTCTTGTTCAATGTCAATATATTCAGAATGAATGCCGTCAACGATCGGGTGCCCTGGCTCTACAATCCACAACCGTTCCTTCTCATCGGCTTCCCGCCATTTTAATTTACATGATGTACCCATTAGTTTTTTAAATATTTTAGATACATGACCTGAATGAAGGACAATTAACCCCATCCCATTCAGGATGCCTTGATAAACCTTCTCTACAATGTCATCTCTAACCTCATCATGCGCTTTATGTCCCCACCATAATAAAACATCCGTATTAGCTAGCACTTCATCTGTTAAACCATGCTCTGGCTCATCCAAGGTAGCAGTCCGTACAACAAAGTCTGCATCCTTTCCCAAATATGCTGCTAATGCTTTGTGGATACCTTCAGGATAGATTTGTGCCACTTTGGCGTTTATTTTTTCATGGCGATATTCATTCCAGACCGTAACTTTCGTACTCATCCTAATTCCCCCTTTAAATCCATCCATTTATATTCTTCTGCCGAGTGAAGAATCGTATCTAGCAGCCTTTGATTCATCACACCATCTTCCAACGTGGCAGCAAGACCGTCGCCTTTCCCATTAATGAGATCAAAAAAGGCCTGCATCTGATTAGCTTGAAAATGAGGCGGAATAGACATCTTCTGATACATGCGGGATTGGCCATACACATCACCTAGGCAAACCTCTAATGTATCCGAATCATCGAGATGATAGACTAGGCCTCCCTTGCTACCATAAATCTCAAACCGTTGATAATTAAATCTACCAAACGCACAGCGCGTGATCGAATAATTAGCAGATATCCCGTTGTCTAGCTTGGCCATGAAATGACAGTAATCATCTACCGTAACCTCTCCCATCCTCTCCGAATCCAACATCTTGCGAGCAGAAATATTAGTTCCTGTATGGCCGCAAACTGACTGAAAATCACCTACCAGAAATCGCGTTAAATCCAGCATGTGAGATCCTAGATCTCCGAGAGCCCCGGAACCGGCTAATTCCTTGCGAAATCGCCACAGCAGTGGTTTATTTCCTACAATCGAGGTGTAAAACAAATATTGCCCATAGACATGATAGATATCTCCCAAGTGCCCTTGATCGATTAACCACTTAGCATATCTCGCCGCACCTTTAAACCGATAAGAGAAGCAAACCATATTGGTCACGCCATGCTCGTCAGCAAGCCTTTTTAACTCCTGTGCTTCTTGCTCGTTTAAGGAGACAGGCTTCTCCAAAGCAAAAGGCTTCTTGTTCATTATCGCTTCCCTAGCAATTGGATAGTGCATATGATTAGGCGTACAAATGGATACTGCATCAATTTCGGGACATTGTAGAAGTTCCCTGTAATTCGCAAATCGTTTTGCAATCGAATACTGTGCTCCTTTTTGCTGCAGCGTGTACGGGTCTACATCGCAAATGGCGACTAGCTCAGCATCATTGCTTTGTAGAATACCTCTTATATGACCCTCTGCAATTCCACCCATGCCTATAATGCCCATCCGAATTTTCAATTCCATTCCTCCTGCTCTATTTGAGAAGTTACCCCTTTATGGCACCAGCCATAATCCCCTGAATGATGTATTTTTGCGAAAATAAATATAAGATCAGAACCGGTAATACTGAAAGCACAACTGCAGCCAGCGCAAGATGCCACTGATTGACGTATTCACCAAAGTAAATAAAATAGCTTAATGGAATCGTTTGATTATTTTTTCCGCTTAGCATCAATAATGGCAACAAGAAATCATTCCATATTTGCAGTGTCTTCAAAATCGCGACACTAACCGTAATGGGCGTGAGCAATGGGAAAACAATACGAAAAAACACGCCGATCGGGCTACAGCCGTCTATCTTAGCAGAATCCTCTAGTTCAAGCGGAATCCCCTTAATAAATCCATGGAACAAGAACAAGGCCATGGAGGTGCCAAACCCTAAGTAAACGGCAATAATGCCTGGGATGCTGTTAATTAAATGCATATCCTTCGCTACCTTAACTAACGGGATCATCATCGTTTGGAAAGGCACAATCATCGCCGATAATACGGTGAAGAAGATCACACTGCTTAACCAACCAGGCGAACGCACTAGCTTATACGCAGTCATGGAGCTGAATAATAATATCCCTGATACACTGCATACCGTGATGATGAGCGAGTTCATAAACGCAGTTGGAAATTTTATTTGTTTCCAGACTGTCATAAAATTGGATAAATCCAGCTTCTGCGGCAAAGAAATCGTTGCCAATACAACCTGATCATAGGATTTAAATGCATTGATTACCGTCAGATAAAGGGGAAATGCAAATAGAAGAGCGAATAACACGACAACCGCTTCTAGACTAAACGTTCTCCAGTTGTAGATCTTTCTCATCACATTTCCACCTCCCTGCGTTTCATGATACTTACTTGAATCAAGGTAATTGTGACCAGGATAAAGAAAAATACGACGGCTTTTGTTGTTCCAAGTGTATAATTATTGTTAAAAAACGCCACTTGATAAATATGCAGCGGGAGCAACTCAGTTGAGTTGAAAGGTCCTCCACGGGTTAGAGCCAGATTGAGGTCAAACATCTTGAATGCGCCCGAAATAGCCAAAAAGATACAGATGGTCATTGCAGGACGAATTAGAGGAAAAACAATATACCAAATTTTCCTCCACCAATTTGCACCGTCTATGGACGCGGATTCTAGAATATCATGCGGAACCCCTTGAAGAGCGGCCAAATAGATCACCATAAAGTAGCCGGATGACTGCCACATATACACCAGAATAATCGAGGCAAAAGCATAGCTAGGCGTACTAAGCCAATTCAATTCGAATAGCGGCCAATTTGTTAAATCGGCTAGCTGAGCAAAAACTTGAACAAATATAAATTGCCAAACAAATCCAATGATAAGTGAACCTATCACTTGTGGCATAAAAAATAGGGCGCGCAGAAGTGTTCTCGTTTTTAGTGTAGTATTCAATATTAACGCCAGCATTAATCCGGCTAGATTGACAAGAATTGTGCTTGTCGCTACAAATTTTACTGTCAGCCAGCTAGAGGTCAAAAACCTTGTGTCATCCAGCAAGGACAAATAATTCGATAGCCCAACCCAACGGATATCGGAGCTAATTCCATTCCAATCTTGGAAGGAAAAAATGATCGCTTGAATAAACGGCACCACATTGATCATCGTAAAGAAAAGAAGGGTTGGTAGTACAAACAAGGCGTAGATTGAACCGTTTTTAAAGTTTTTGTATGTCAAATCATTCTCACCTCCCTAGCCGGCAGTGCCTATCTTTTCACCTTTTGATCATAGATGCTTTGAATTTGGTCAATGGTTTGCTCTCTCGTATTCTCACCTGCTACGTAGGCTTGAACAGGTGATGCAAATTCCTTGTCAGACCCGGCTGGCCATAAGCTCATTGCCCAAGGCATCGTACGTCCTTCTGATGTGTAAAGCATTATATCTTGCGCTAAAGCTCCCAGCTTCTCAATTCCGTTTATAGATTCAAATGCGGGCAGCATTTTGAACGAATCAACAATATACTTTTGCCCATTCTCGTGCAGCCAGATTAGAAACTTCTTGGCTTCATCTACGTGCTTGGAAGCCTTGTTGATTGCGTAATAGGACGGGACGGCTACTGGCATCTTTGCATCTGACGGATTATTACTGATTGGAATCGGAAACATACCGATATTTATTTTTGAATCCGCTTTCATAATTGGTTCCAACGCCCACAAGCCTTGCTGCATCATAGCCGTCTTGCCCGATGCAAAATGAATAACTTGTGTATTGTAATCAATGCCAAGTGTTTTTTTTCCATCTCCATATTTCAGAGCCATATCAATTAAGTCAAAATAATGCCCGATAAATGGATTATCTTTAATCTTAGCTGTACCTGCTTCGATTTCTTTAATATATGACTCCGGATCGTCCATTGCCGCAAACGGTAGGTTTAGCAGATGATAGCCTAACAGCCAACCGTCTTTATAACCTTCGGAGAAGGATTGAATTCCTGCAGCCCTTAGCTTTTCATTCACTTCTTTTAGTTCGGTCTGTGTGGCCGGTAGCTTGGTAATACCAGCCTTTTCGAATAAATCTTTATTGTAGATATACCCATAGCCAGCAAGATTGGTTGGGAAACCATATTGGCGATTTTCTATCGTCATACCCGGGATCGCCTCTTTTACAACATCATTCATCCAAGGCTCTTCCGACAAATCAACCAGGTGCTCCTTCCAATCCTTCACATCTGAAAAAGCTTTGACAAAGAAGATATCCGGCCCTTCCCCAGAAGCAAATCTTGTCTTTCGAAGTGTCTCGAAATCTTGAGAAACCTGCGCCTCAACAATTACATTTGGATGCTCCTTCATATAGTCTTCCGCCATCTGCTTTACTTGCTCGGTCAACTCCACCTTGTATTGCAAAATTTTGATCGTTACCTTCTCATCTGAGGAACTTTTGTTACCTTTACCGCTGCTCAAATCCTTTCCATCTGTTGTTTCTGATGAGCAACCTGATACCATTACAATACAAAATACAAGAACAGCTAGAAACCGTTTGTTCATATAACCCCTCCTCGTTTTATATGCTTCTTCATACTACCCTGCCAAACAGAGGGATAACATGGAATTTTTCTACTTCACACTTGTACATTCTTATCTTTATCCAAGTTACGAAATTGTTTTGGAGAGAGGCTTGAATCCTTTTTAAATACTTTGCTAAAATACGCTTCATCATCATAACCGACCAGCTGGGCAATTTTAACAATAGGCAGAGAAGTATGCATTAACAGCGACTTTGCTCTCATAATTCGCATTTCTGTTATAAATTGAATAAAGGTACTGCCATATACCTCCTTAAATCTTCGTGAAATGTATGGCGGACTCAAATAGAAACGGTCCGCAAGCTCTTTCAATGAAAGAGGCTTATGGTAGTGAGTCTGTATATATTTTTTTATTTCTTCAAACAGATCTCCCTGCTCCTCCCCGCTCAAACGCTCCTGCAAATCCCAGAGTTTATGGATAAACCATTCTTCCCATTGCTGCAAATCACTGATCCATAAAGGTATTTCTACGTCCAAACGCTCAGTTTCTTGCAGTTGATATTGATCTGCTGTCCGGCGTAGGAACAGATTCGCTTCCAACGTATACCCTTGCAATTCGCTTAACGACATTCGTCCGCTACGCATGTTATTTTGCACAAAGTCATGGATGAATGCCGAGACTTCCCTTTTATTCCCAGATTCAATCATTCTGCTTAAACGTTCAAACTGTGCAGCTAGTAAAAATGTCTCATTTTTAGATGTTTGTAAAGAATGCTGCTGCGTTCCATAGGTTTGGAATATGTTACAGGCCAGAAGAGAACGATGCGCTTCCCTCATGAGTTGGGCCCCTTGAGACACATGAGCAGTTGAACTGCTAAAGCCATATAGCACTTCTATTTCTATTGTCTCGCGAAGGGACTGAACTACACTCTGGATTTTCTTATGGTTAGGCTCTTTTATACCTGCACTGTGCATAACATCGGATTCACTTAAACTTAACATCGCCCACTGGTCTGTCTTTAGTCGCAGAAGTATCATCTGATGCACAGGCAGTACAGTGTCTCTTACAATATTTCTAATCGCAAAGTCCATCAACGAGACGTCTCCATCAAATCTCCGTCTCAAAATGTCTTGTCCATTTTTTATGAGCAGTACACATACATCGCTAATATATGGAAGGGGGAATAGGTCTTTGATCTGCTTGGAATAGCTGAGTTCACCTTGGAGGAAAGAAACCATTTTGCGTTCATGAAGAATGGTATTCGCCGATTTGAGCTTGTACAGATTATCAATGGCTGAATAGGACAAACCTTGCTCTTCTCGCCATTGTTTCACCGCTTTCCCAAGGCTGGACTCTAACTCGGATTTGCGTAAAGGCTTAAGAATGTAGTCTACTCCTTTAGCTTGGATCGCAGCTTTCATATAGCTGTATTCATCAAATCCGCTAACGACAATCACCTGTGTGTGACGATTAGTCATTCTTAGTCTCTGAAGCAACTCGATTCCGTCTACTCCTGGCATTCTCATATCAGAAAATATAACGGCTGGATTTTCTCGACTTACAATTTGAAGAGCGGTTTGTGCATCGCCTACTACGAACCGTTCTGTAATGCCAAACTTCTCCCACTCTATAAGTAAATTAATTCCATCACGGACAGCCTGTTCATCGTCTACAATAACTGCTTTCAAAAATTTCACCCTCGATCTAATGGAATGCGAAGCTCAATCATCGTCTCTACATAAGGCACACTGGTCATGCTCCATGTAAAATGTTCACCGTATGCCAAACTCAGCCTATTTAAAACATTCATCAGTCCAATGCCTTCTTCTTCACTGTGTACTTGATTTCTACTATGCTGTTGATGAATTTTGCTAATTTGCATTGCCTCAATCCCTTTACCGCTGTCGATTATCTTAATAATCAAGAAATGGTCATACCTAACAGATGAAACATGAATGAATCCAGTCCCTAATTCTTCTTCAATACCATGAACAATACAATTTTCTACGAGCGGCTGAAGAATCATTTTAGGAACCTTAATGTGGCGAGTGTCTTCAGACGATTCGATAAAATAATACAGCCGATCTTGATATCTACTTTTTTGTAACGATAAATAATCCTGAATATGTGCAATTTCCTTCTCAAACTCTACGATCTCCTCACGCATATCCATACTGTAGCGAAGGATTGCTCCTAATTCGCTTATTCGTTCTTGTATTTGAGGAACACCTTGCTTCAAGGCATAGGTACCAATTGTTTGCAGTATATTATTTAGAAAGTGAGGATTAATCTGGGCTTGCAAAACCTTTAATTGTGACGTGGTCAACTCTATACGATGTTTATATTGTTTTAAAATCAAATCTTTTAGCGCAAGTACCATGACCTGAAAACGCTTTTCTAAGAGTCCGATTTCATCTTCTCTTGCTTTAAAGTTGTCGATCTTAAAGATTCCTTTTTCAACCCTACCTATATTCCGGATTAGGCCTCGAATAGGAGAGATAATCGAATAGGATACCACCATAGCAAGCAAAATAATCAGGAGTAATGTGACAAATTGGACAACTAAAATCATATATAATGACTCCTGAGCACGAGCCGTAATGTTTTTCTTTGGAATAAATTTTATCATGATGTACGACTTGCCTTCCTCCTCACTATGAATAGAAAGAGACAACCCTTTTATTTTCTGAAGTTCGATATGCCTGTAACCGGTCGTTTTTTCTTGAGAAAGAGCAGGTTCTAATGCCTTATCAAGCTTAGCTCCCCTTTCATGCTTAGCGGTTTGATATAAAACTGTGAATTCATCTGCTTGATTGTACAAGACATATAGTTGCTCATTTGATTGATCTAGCAGCCTCGACTGAATTAGCTCTAACTGCTCATAGGAAAATTCGAGTGTTAAGTAACCGAGAATCTCTCCCTTAGGCATATCAACTAACTTACGATGAACATATAAAACAACCTCGTCTCCGACACTTGCAGTTTCAATGAATAAAAAACGCTCACGCAGCTTCTCCTCAACCATCGCCTGCTTCTCCATATATTTGCCGTCAATGGGCTCCTTCGTCCTCTTGTAATTCATACCGTTTTGATTGCTATAGTAAGAAATCGCCTGTAGCTCCTCACGACTATACAATAAAGAAATCATCTTATTTTCCAAATAGGTCGTTTCTTCATAATTCAATGACTTTTTCTCCAGCAATTGAAATAACGCCTTATCGAAATACCATTGTAAAGATAACGCTTCGAGCTCATTCATATAACTTATCGTATGCTCCACCCCCTGCTGCATCAGACTCAGGTTTGTATGAATCATATTGTCCTCAAGCGCTCGAGCGGTCGAGAAATACGTAATCGTGTTCGATATTAGAAAAGGAATGGCAGCAGTAAGCAGCAGCAAGCAGCTGATTTTCATGTATAGGCTTTTTCGAATCATGGGTATACCACATCCTTATCGATAATTCTTGTTGACTGGCGATAATTATAACAAATACTTTTGCAAGAGAGGTGACTGTGTTGTCCATTCACAACAATCAGAACAACAGTCCACGTCCCCCTAGCCTGTCATTTTGTTAATTTGACGATATTCAATTTGCTAGAAGGCATTATTCCTACCCAATTGAAAATCGTGGTAGGATCATACTATATTTTGTACTAAGTGGGAACAGTATTGTTTATTTTATTTGTTATAATATCATTGCTTCTATCATTGGATTATTTTCCGGTGGAATTGGCTGAGTGATTCGTAAAGTAACCAAAAAAATACCAATAAACGCTTGTAGTGGTTAATAGTGAAATCACCTTAAAAAGGATGGTAGAGAGAACATGAAGTTAAGTGAAAAAATGTTAAATCGGAGGATGCTTTAGCAGCCGTGCAAGTAATTGTTCCAAAACTTCTTCATCTGCTTGCCTGTCCCTTAGCCTTTCCTTTCGGAATAAACTGGATAACACGCAGACAAGCTTCTTCTAGCGTCATGATCTGAATGAGCTTCTTGAGCTCATTCAGCGCTAATAGATCCTGCTCCGTGAGCTGTCTTCGATTATTTTCTTTTCTTTCAAATACATAAACTGATTGCTCCATTATCGTCGCATACAAGACGAGTTGTATCGTCAATACAACCTTAAAGTCAATCACAAGAATGTTCAACGCCTCATGTATGAGCTCGGCATTAGAGAGATTAAACGTCGTAAATATATTCATCGAACCAGCTATGAGGCCGCGGTTTCTGATGGCGGGATTCAGAGAATAAGCTGCAACAAAACTTCAAGGCTGATGGCCTTAATCAAAAGTGGATTACGGATGTTACACAATACCGCGTATTGGATGAGCGGTTCTATTTGTCTGTCATCAAGGATCTGTGGAACAATGGAATCTTCATCTATCAATTGAGCCGTCACAAGGACAATCCGTTTGTCTTGGAGATGTTTAGAAGGGCATTTGAAAAGCATAAAGACGTGACTGGACTGATCGTTCACAGCGATCAAGGAAGCCAGTACACGTCTCATGCTTACCACGACATGCTACCACAGGTTGGTGCCGTGCTACTTCATTTTTCCACCTTGAAGCCTTCCTTCTCCAGCCAATGGAACTACTCCCTGATCGCCGAGTATATGTAGCATTCCAACGTCAAGCATATACGTTTCTTCTTTATCACTGTTCAGGTAGCCTTTAATATTCTCTGCCATTTCTACAATGATGTCTGTCAACAAGTTTTTGTGATATTAAGCATCCCAAGCAGAAGAGTTAGTATAGTCATGCAAGGCGCTATAATTGCCTTCTTTCCACATTGCTTCACGCGCTCGATCGTACGATTGCGTTTGTGATGACGATGACGATGAGCATGGTCTGCATCCAACGACGCATTTACCCCTTCGAAAAATACAGATTTATGGGCCAAGTTTGGAGAGCCCAAAGTGACCAACCGGTAACTAGAGACAGCTTGTTAATTCTGACGCACTCGGTAAGCAGCTGATGTTGTAGACGAACATTGTCCTGAACCGTTACTTTCGGAAAACTCACCTTAACCCAAGGCGCTGGGCTTTTATGAATACCGCAAGAGCTACCTTGTCAACAATATTGAATATTCACTTTTTACAGCTCATTTAGCTCTAATAGTGCTACAATGTAAATCTTTAATGCAGTTATCAGATTAGGAATCGACTGCACCTCATCTGGACCGTGAATTTGACCATGACCAGGAGGCAAATCAAGCGATGACAGATCAGTCGTCAAGCCAGGGCCATAGCCTACCGCATGAGGCAGCTTTCTGGCATAAGTACCTCCACCCATTACAAATGGCTTCACTTGCTCTCCTGTTACGACTTGAAAAACTTGCATTAGACATTTTACCTCTGGCGTATCGGGATTATAATAATTTGGCTGACTGTCATGAACATTAGTCACTGTAAAGCCACTTTCCTGCAACTGCTGCAGCGCCACCTTGGATGACTGTTGGATAGGATATCGGATATTTAGCTCTAACGCCAGCCTTCCATCCCGTCCATCTAACAAAGTCCCGACACATGTTAAAGCTCCAGATAACTCATCCTCACACTGTATCCCTAATGCCCGTCCATCATAATTCTTGCAAATATTATAAATCTTCTCAAGTTGCTTGTGGGTAGACCCCTCAAACCATGCACTGTTCAACAATGGCTCAAAAAGGATCGCAATCGCATTGCTTGTCCCTTCAGGAAATGCAGCATGTCCAGACTTGCCGACTGCAAATAAAGTAATCTCTTCTTCCGTCTGACTATACTGAATATGAGAAGGCAGGAGACTTAGCTTGGCGACCGCTGCTTCATCACGTCGAACAATAAGCTCAGCATAACCAGGCACACTATTAGAAGCCACTCCCCCCTGTATGCGAAGGATTGAGCAATCAGTAATATCACAGCTTAAAGTAACAGAGAGCATTCCCTTCTCTCCATAACAAACCGGAAATCCGCTATCAGCCACAATATTAAAGTCAGGAGCATCATAATGCTTACGATAATAGGCAGCATCAAACATACCTATTTCCTCACCACTACCAATAATATGCTGAATTTGATAGTTTAAGGGAATACCCAGCTCCTTAATAAATCTAAGTGCATAGAGAACAGCAATTACTCCACCTTTATTATCTTGTACACCTCTGCCTATGAGAAAGCTGTCCTTATGTGTACAAGAAAAAGGTGGGTAGATCCAGCCCTCTCCTGCAGGAACAACATCGATATGTCCCCAAATGCCTACAGACCGCTTTGTCTCATCTCCCATACTAATTTCTGCACAATAATATTCCCTATTGAACGTTTGCAATCCATAGCGTTGACCTAAATCTAATATATACTGAATAGCCTCCGCACATTTTTCCCCGAACGGATACGAAGAGGATGGATCATAAATGGCCACGCTTGGAATACCTACTAATCCAGCAATATCTTCTAATAGCTCGGTCTTGTGCCTCTCAATCCATTGTTCAATCTGTGTTTCATTAACTAAACCTCTCATTAACTTCCCCCCTATCCTGGCGTAGCTTGATCGTTATCCTTTAATTGCACCTTCTGTTAGCCCAGCGATAATGTACTTCTGACCGGCTGCATATAACACAATGATAGGCAGCATCGCCATTAAATACGAAGTGAAGGCCATTGTATAATTAAAGGAATATTCGGTCTTGAAGTTATATTGAAATAAGGGTAAAGTCCAAAATTCCTTCGATTTATTCAAAATTAGAAGTGGAAGCATAAAATCATTCCAGAACCATAATGCATCCATAATGACGAGCGTAACTAGCATCGGCATAATTAAACGTAACACAATAATATGATAAATTTGAAAGGTGCTGCAGCCATCAATTCTTGCCGCCTCTTCAATTTCGGTTGGCATTCCTTCAATATAGTTTACGAGTAGAAATACCCCTCTTGTTAAGCTAAGAGCACCATATAACAAAATAAGCCCAATCGGATTTAGTAGGTTTAGATTGGTCATTATTTTCGTTAAAGGAAGCATAATCACTTGAAAGGGTACAAATAATCCTAACAGTATATAAACATATATAGAGTTGTAATATTTCTTATGACGATTACGAGCAATCGCATAGGAAACGGTAGGGTTAATAATAAGAAGCATAATGATAGATCCGATTGTAATAAAGGCAGTATTCCATACATATCTCCAATAGTTCCCTTTAGAGAGTAATTCTGCGTAATTGGAAAAATTCAATGCTCGAGGAAAACTGAAAAAGCCCCTGCCTGCCTCCTCCAATGTCTTGAAAGAGTTGATTATGACCAGATACATCGGCCCCAAAATAATGATGATTCCAATTAGCAAAATGATATTACGGAGAATGCGCCAGCCAAACCCTTCTTGTCGTATCAATAAATTCATATTTATTAGATACCACCTTTACGTGATATTTTTATTTGTAAGAATGACAACAGAGCAATAATAATAAACAAAATAACCGATTCGGCATTAGCCATAGCAAACCTTAAGTTTTGAAAAGCATCGTTATAAATCATAATTCCAATTAAATTGGTAGATTTCACTGGACCGCCACCAGTCAAGGTATAGGCATAGTCAAAGGATGTAATTCCTGATTTAATTGCAAGCACCATATTTACAGTAATTGTAGGCATTAGATACGGGAATGTAATGTAACGAAAACGATTAAAGGTGCTTGCTCCATCCATTCGTCCCGCTTCGTACAGTTCGGCAGGAACAGATTGCAATCCCGCAATAAAAATAAGGGTTGGCAAAGCGACAGCTTGCCAGATATTGACGATTGCAACAGCAATCAATGCATATTTAGGATGAGCTATAGGACTCTGATACAGCGCGGCAATGTCTAAGGCCTCGCCAAGGGGTGGAACAACTCTAAAAAATAGCTGATCCCATATTAATGAAATGGTTACCGCACTAATCATAGCCGGCAAAAAATAAACAGACTTTGTGAATGTTTTAAATTTCCTAAGGGAGTTTAAGCTTAAAGCTAAAATTAAAGATAGAATCATTACTCCTGCTACAAGCATAATCGCATACTTCCCAGTGACGATTAAGGATTGCTTAAAGTTAGGATTATTCCATAGTTCTACATAGTTACTAAAACCAACATAATTATAGCTAGAACTAATCCCATTCCAATCTGTAAAGCTATATTGAATACCTATAATCACTGCATAAGTAAAAAATAGTGTATACAGAATGACAGCAGGAAGAGTGAATAAGAAATAAGTTGAGCGTTCTAGTACTTTGCTTATCATGCTATACCTTCCTTATCTCGTAGTTAAAAAGACTGAACGACAACTTGATATGCTCAAATTGTCGTCCAGATCAATGCTATTGAATTTACTTAACGGCGTTCAGCTTAATGGTCTCATCAATGTTCTTCAGGTATTGCTCAGGCGTCTCGTTATTAATGAGATAGCCTTGAGTTGTACTATATAATTCCGTTACGATCGCACTTGGAATCTTCGAAGACATCCAATCATGAACATTACCGTTGTCGATAAAGTCTAGTAAAGGCTGCAAATATTGATCGCCATACGTTGTCCCGCTAATAATGGAAGGTTCGCCAGATAAATCAGACCACTTCTGAGCAACTTCTGGTTTAGCAAGATATTTCAAGAACGTAAGTGCAGCTTCTTTTTCCTCAGGCTTTGCTTTCGCAGAGATTGACAGGGAGGCATTAACACCCGATAGAGCTGTCGTTGTATCTGCCGTATCATTTGGAAGTGGGAACGCACCGAATTTCAAATTAGGATTAGCAAGCTTAATATTTCCACGACCGTAAGAGCCAGAAATGATCATAGCAGCTTGCCCATTAGCAAATGCTTCCTGCATCATTTGAGCACTCACACCAAACGCATCCTTATTCGCATATTCTGTTAGCTCTTTAAGTTTTTTAGCAAATTCCAAGAATGCAGGATTTCCCTCAACTTGTCCTTCACCCTTAGCCACTTTAACCATTTCCTCAACACCACCAGGTGCAAATGCAATGTTGGTTGCCTGGAAGATATGACCTACATCCTTCAGTGGAAGATATAACGGTGTAATGCCTTTGCTTTCGAATACTTTGCATACTTCGATAAACTCAGTATACGTTGTTGGGATTTTCACTCCATTTTGCTCAAATAGATCGATATTATAATATACAGCCATATAATTTCGAGCGTATGGTAGAGAGTAGTATCCACCGTCATCTGCTGCTGTCATGTCCAAATACTTTTTGTTAATGTCCTTGATAAAGGGTTGATCGCTTAAGTTTTCGATGTATCCATTTTTCACTTTTTCCTTAAATTGAAGCTGTGTAGGGAAATCAGTGAATAATGGTGGAATATCGTTCGTTGCAAAACGAGACGTTAACACTTTAACTGGATCAGGTACTGTATTCATATCAATTAAAATGTTCGGGTATTCCTTTGTAAAATCAGCAATAATTTCGCGATAGGCGTTTTGAATCGCTTCCTCACCCTGCTGCTGGAAAAACTCGATTTTAATACTATCGCTCTTACCTGAATTTCCGTTAGCTGGTGCATTTTCCTTACTGCATGCCGTCAGCATTATGGACACTAATAACATAGCTATAACTGATAACTTCACACTTCTTCTCATCTCTTTCTCCCCTAACTACTTCTTTTTTATGGACTCCATATAGAGCTTTACTTTCCTAATGCACGATTGGCTAAATTCGTTATGACAACATCGTCCATTGGCGGATTATGAAGCCCTGCACGAACATCACGATACATACGCTCAAGCGGAAAATCTTTGGAGAGGCTAAGGCCCCCTACAATTCTCATCGCGCGATCAACAACACGTAGTGCTGCATTGGTAACAAGATGCTTTGAAACACCTAGCTCAATCTTCAAATTTTCACGATTATCCTTTTCCTTATCCCAACGATCTGCAGTATCATAAAGGAAGGTTCTTGCTGTAATTAAATCAAGTTCAATTTCTCCGATTAGAGACTTAATATTGGGCAGCTCAGCAATTGGTACATGTAATGAATTAGGCTGGTGTTTAGCTGCAAATGAAACGGCTAGATCTCGAGCTCCATGTGCAATTCCAAGATAACATGCAGGAATATGAAGCATATTACCGTCTGTTGGAACAGGCTTACGTAGCTGATCACTTGCTTTACTACGAATCAGATATCTGTCCGGTACAAATACCTCTTTCATTACAACATCGTGACTGCCTGTAGAACGCATCCCCATCGTGTTCCATGTCTCAAGCACCTTCACGCCATCGCCAGCTTCCATAAGAAATGACCCTACAGTATCGCTATCTGACATCGTAGCCGCAATAATAAACTTTTCGAGAATCGGACTTAACGTGCAGTAAGATTTTTGACCCGTTATCAACCAGCCGCCCTCCACTTTAACTGCTTTCGTTTCAGGCTTTCCGCCACGAGTTGGACTGCCCATTGCTCGCTCACTTACCAATTCATTCAACACTAGCCCATCATGTACAATCTCATAACATAACTCACTAAACAGGTCATCTGGCATTGCACCTGATAGATGAAGCTGCTTCAATAAACCAATATGCCAACCGATTGCTAGTGCAGTGGAGCCGTCTCCTCTTGCCAGTCGCTCTTGAGATAGAACTAGTTCGTAAATCGACGCTTCCTCTCCTCCGTATTGCTTTGGGACGGTAAGAGCAGTGTATCTGCTCTTTCGTAACTCATTAAAATTCTCAAAAGGAAATGTTCCTTCAAGATCATGCTTAGGAGCTCGACCTGCAAATATCTTTGCCAGCTGATCTGCTCTCGCCGCAATTTTCGCTTCCCGCTCATTTCGTATAAAACGATCTGAAGGATCAGAGTATGTCACCATTAACAACTGCCTCTCTCATAAATCTTATTGGTTTACTTTGTTTTATGATAAACGTATTTTGATGCTAATTGAATATAAAAAAACCGAGTTTTTTATTGTAAAAAACCGTACTAGTTGTCCTCCACAGGCTGTTTACGGCATTCATTAGGTGTAACGCTATAAAATTTCTTAAATACATTGGAAAAATACTGCGGATCTTGCTCAAATCCACATTGTTCAGCTACTTCATATATTTTCAACGTAGGATGTGAAAGCAATAGCTCCTTCGCCTTCTTCATGCGAACAGAGGTCAAGAACTGAGTATATTTCTCTCCTTCATGTTGCCTAAACAGCTTACCCAAATATTCGGAGTTAAGAAATAAATAATTTTGAGCTAGCCATTGCAAAGAAAGCTGTCTATTCTGAATGTGCCGGATGGTTAATTGTTTTATTTTTATAACCAGCATTGCCTTCTTATCAATCTTATAATAATGATAGCTCGTATACAGCCTCCCTAGTTCCTTCTGGAAAGCTTGTATATCTTGACTCTCTACAACAGTAGATGCTGTACGAATGCCATATTCTGATTTCAACTGATCGCGAATATAGGACAGAACATCATTATTATTTTCTTGAATGGCAGGTGATGATACCCCCTCACTCCATAATTGCTCAATCCATAACCTCGATATCTTCATTAACCGGGCTTCATCAGCATCAACAATCGCCTGTAACAAATCACTAGGTATCGTTGAAGAAATTATCCTTTCACTTTCAAGTGCAATTGAAACGTTGGGGCTTGTATTTTTCGCAAAATTATTGCGAATAGTATCTACCTCCCCTTTAGACCACAGCAAAGCTTCAGTAATCTCCTGCTCATTACTGGGCTTTAATAAATACCGTCGCACACCAAAACGCATCGCCTGAGTAGCTAACTCAAACTCTCCAAATCCTGATAATACAATAAATATAATGTGCGAAGATTTTTTTAAACCCTGCTCAATTAATTGAAGTCCGTCAACGATTGGCATTTTAATATCTGTAATGACAACATCAGGCTGTAGCTCTTGAATCCTCTCTAATGCCTGCTGTCCATTGACAGCTGTTCCTACTAACACCATACCAAGAGCTGACCAGTCAATAGATGCTGCAATACCTTCTCTCGACATTCGTTCATCATCGACGATTAATACCCGATAGCTAGACATGACCATCTGCCCCTTCCAATAAAACAGGAATTCGAATCCGAATAATTGTTCCTTGATCAATACCTTTCAATATCCCAATACCATATGGCTCTCCATACAGTAATCGCAAACGTTCATGAATGCTTCTTAGTCCAATTCCATCCCCTGTTTCCTGCTCTAAATAGTGCGTGTCCATTCCTGGGCCTTGATCCGCAATCCAAATATCTAATTGCTCACCAAAACGTTCCCCACTAATCGTAATATTACATTCTCCTGTCAATTCATCGATTCCGTACTTAATAGCATTTTCAACAATAGGCTGCAGGATCATTGCAGGAATATAACATCTGTTTAATTCATCCGGAATATCGATTTCACATTGCAGCCGTTCTTCAAAACGATATTTCTGAATGAGTAAATAGTTATTCACATGCTGAATTTCTTCCTGTAACATGACCATTTCCTTTTTACTTGTCGTACTTCGCAACATATCGCCCAAAGCTTTAACCATACTAGAGATACGCTCTTGTCCATGTCTGCGTGCTAGCCAGTTAATCGAATCCAGCGTATTGTAGAGAAAATGAGGATTTAGCTTCGCCTTCAGCGCCTCATACTGAGACTCCTTTATATGAATTTGTTTGATATAGTTATCCTTAATTAAACGGTCTAATGAAACGGTCATTTTGTCAAAGCTGTTCGTTAACCAACCGATTTCATCCATATTTTTTACAGGCTCATCTTGATAGGTAGCAAAATCTCCTTTCTCTACCTTGCTCATCCGAAAAGCCAGCATCTCCAATGGACGTGTAATGCTTCTTGCAAAAATAAAGCCTATCCACACAAGTGAGACAAGAATGAGACTGTATAAAAGCAGCAGGATTTTTTTCATCAGAATGGCTTTCTGAAATAACGATTCATAAGGTACAAGATTCACTAATGTCCAACCTGTAAAGCTTATTGTAGATAAGGTACTTAAATATTTGTGATCATTTAACGTGATCATCTCATAGCGTTCGCCTGATCGTTCATTCTGTATTAGAGAGTTCGGCATAATTGTATCTTTCCATTGCTCATCATTCCAATAGATGGGGGTATGATCCTCATAGATGAGTAATATATTATTGGAAGTTGACTGACCGGAGCTAATGGAATCAATCAAATCATCTGCATTCACTCGAACAATTAACGTCCCTAACTTTGGAAAATCCATACTCTTTACTGCCCTTATTTCCCTTAAGGAAGTAAAAATCTTGGAATCTCTTTCCCCACCCTTCCACAGACTCTTCCCTTCCGCCTCAGCGGCCATTGCGATAAATTGCTTACTATAGGCTGGTGCAGTTTCATCCTTGGTGGTGCCTAGCCAGTATTCATTACCCCAATAATCAATAATCGCCATAGAGCGAATCGGATAATTAAAGAAACGATACGACAGCAGCTTATCTTCCAATGCTCGAATTGTAAAATAGGTTTCGCGACTATTCTTGTTCTGCTTTATCTTCTCCAGTCCTTGTTGAATGTCAGCGTCACTTGCTATCGATTGCGTCATTCGATCAATAGCTGCTAGCATATCCTCGATTCGCTCTGAATACAAATATAGCTTCTCACTTGTTTGTTCATATACAAGCTGTTCATATAACTTATGCATATTTTGTACGTACAAAAGACTAATGCCACTCGTCAATAGAACACCGATCAATACAAACAATACCAGCTTATGTCTTATTCTTTTTTTCATTCTTAATTCTCCCCGTACACCGTATACCACTTCCATCGTATTAAAATAATCTAATAAAGAAGTACTAATGTAGATGAATAGATCAACGCTCTAATAAAAAATACTCTATATTTCCTAGTAAAACAATAAGGAAATAAGAATATAGTTTGTTGGGGATATGAAATTACAAAACGAATCAAGATATAAAAATCAGATAGATATAAAATTGAAAGCAATTAAGGATATTAGGAATATTAAAAAATCGAGGATTTAAGAGAGTTGATTGAGGGGGAATTGATATACGAATGATAGATATACTCAAATATTATAAGTAAGTTAAATTTACTGAATTTTTTTAATAAAAATAGCTCCATCTTTATACCAGTGCTCAACTATGTATAAACAACAGTGGAGTTTTGAAGGAATGTTGACAAGCGAAGCGACTACCTTGTTAAAGGATAATTTCTTCCCTCATTTGTATCCATTCAGGAAATTTAGTTTGTGAGTATGCTTATAATTTAGATGAAAGCTATTGCTATATGTCATAAATATCCGATTTAATTGCCTAGAGATGCTCTTTAACTGCAATGGGAACATCCTTCAAAACGTAACGTTACTTTCCTATCTTGAAATCGGACTAGAACAAATGGACAAAATAATTCCGAATAGCGTTACAAAGATACATTTAAATAGGGAGAAATAGGAACGTTAACTTTACTAAGCCTAAGTATAGAGATAATGAGGTTTCGTTTTTCTAAAAAAAAACCACCCCGAAGGGGAGAGCCCGCAAAAGTCTAACTTCTGTTCAAATGAGGGCTTCGAACTGAAAAAAAACTAAGGTGTGCAGTAAAAAAGCAGTCCTTCCTCAACTGAGGGCGGGCTGCTTTTGTTCGTTTAGCTTCACCATTCGCTTTACGTTTACTACGAAAGCGGTAAGGTACGCCTGTATGCGCATGCGGAATAAACCTCGGTATCTCGCTGTAGCCATGCCGTGGAATCTCTTCATCTCCGCATTTTTATGTTCAATAATTGGTCTGCGTCTGATCCGTTCTTTGAACGTATCGCTGAGTTCGAACTCGATTTGTTCTTTAAAATGCTCGGCGATAATTCGAATGGAATAGGATTTGCTCTTGGCCCCCGACTTGTAGCAGCCATCCTGCAGTGGGCAGGCTTTACACTTTTCAATGTCAAAATAGTAGACCATGGAGCGGCTTTTCCCGGTTTTCTTGCTGCCTTGAATGGCTCTCCGTATGCTGTGCTCGCCAGCAGGACAAACAACAAAGTCGGCATCCTTGTTGTATTCAAATCCTTCTTGACGCTCGCCTCCCTCGTGAACAATGGGGTGCAGAGGTACGACGGGCGTTATGGTTTCCGTTTTCATTTTCTCCAAGTTGTCTTTGCCGGAGTAAGCTTTATCTGCAATGATCTCATTTACGTTCATTCCGTTTGCTGTTGATTGTTCCAGCAGCACAGACAACTGTTTGCCATCGTCGGTGCTTCCTGGCGTTACTTCTAAAGCAGTGATGATTTCTTCTTCTGTCATAGCGATATGTTCTTTGTAGCCAAAAAACGATTTCGAGATGCTCTTCCAGCCGAAGCGCGCATCCGGGTCGAATGCGGACAGGATGCCTTTGTGTGAAAGCAGCCGCTCATCTTCGACTATTTGTCTGGCGATGCCCAATTTCTCACTCACTGCGCCTTCATGGTCCGGCAGCAATTGTTCTACCGTCTCGCCTAGTGACGCCAGATAAGCTAACATGATTTGCGCGGCATCTGCTTGTTCGCTTTTTACGTGCGGTGGCTTAGGCAGCTTCTTTTCCAGCTTGGGATGCCGTTTGCTGACGACGCGAAACAGCCGTTTGGCCGCGTCTCGCAGAACGTCAAGTGGTCGCTGCTTTGGGCTACCTCCTTGAGTGTGGGTTGCATCCATGATGATGGCTTTGCTTTTCACCAGGCCTTGCTCGATGCACTGGCGAACCACATGTTTCAATATATCTTCAACCTGACTTGCACCTAACCGATGATTGCGATAGCGAGACAACTGCGAGGCGTCCGGTACCAGATCTTCTGGGTTGATACCGAGGAACCACTTGTAGGCCAAGTTCACTTGCGTTTCTTGTACCACTCGTTCGTCTGAGAGGTTGTAGAGGATTTGCAAAAACAACAACCGAAAAAGCAGTTCTGGCTCATTCGCAGGCCTGCCATAATACTTACAGTAAGATTGCTCTACTAATTCATGAATAAATCTAAAATCTATGGCTGAATGAATCTTGCGCAGCAGATGGTCTTCTGGCACAAATTTATATAACTCCGAGTGAAATGATACAGATAATTGTCTGGCTGGATGCAACAACAAGACTCAACTCACTTTTCCTTTTCTTCCAAGTATACAACAAACCCAGTACCGGTGCGGTACTGGGGCATTTTTTACAGATAATGTATTCGTTTTGCAGGGCTCTCCATGAGGTCGAGTTTTTCCATTGTGGGTATAGAGGCGAGGGGCATCGCCCCCCCCCCCCTTTATATACAGACTATTTTCTCAGTGTATTCTCACTAAAAAGAGTCCTTTTCTAAAACAGTTAAACATTCGTACGTGATGAAGAAATAGAACTGCTACTGAAGGCATTGAACTAATGTTACCCGATAGCTTATTGAAGCTGGTATTCAAGACAGACTGAATTTATCAAATCATCTAAGGAACCAATCCTCTTTTCAACTGAATCTACATGATAAAACGTACATGTGTTTCCGATTTCATTCAGTTCATTGGTTGAGGAGTATAAATAAATTTTCTTACCTGCTCCCAGAGCAATTCCTAACTCAACATGACTCCCTTTCCCAGCTGGGATCATAACAATTACTACATCTGCAGCCAGTACCCCTGAAACTTCTTCTTGGCCAATTTTACGGAGTTTGGTAATCGAGTCTATATTCGAATGTGTTGTCCAATCGTACGTTTGTTGAAAACCTCGTGCTTTCAAATTCTCAGCTACTTGCCGCACGTTTTCTATGTTTTTGAGACTCGACGCTATATAAAACCTCATTTCGTTCCCCCATTTCGGCCTTCTACACATGCATTTATATATTAGCACATATTGAAAGTATTCTGCCCGTTCGTATTATGAGGTCACCAGATCTTTCTGGTAGACCTCATTTTTGTGAGGTCATAAGATAGCGGTAGCCGGGGATCGAACGTTTCTGCCCGTGGGAGTTGGATCCCGAGAGCTATACAGTTCATCCCCCCTACTTGTTAAACCATGATTAGGCTAGTTGGGACAATGATCCCGAATCACATGCGATAATGTGGACGACGAGAAGGTTAGGGGTTGCCGGCGAATATAATATCGGGAGTGATTGAATGAACCCTGTCATTGGATTAGATGTATCTAAAGGAGAAAGTCATGCACAAGCTTTTTCAGATCGAGGATCGCCCTACGGAAAGACCTTTCGATTTGAGCACAATCTTGAGGGATTAGCGTCCTTCCTCCGTTTTACTCAAAACCTGGAGTCTTTTACTGGGCAGCGTCCGGCCATTGTGTTAGAAGCAACGGGGCATTATCATAGTCCAGTTATACAGTTTCTAGATGATCATCAATATCTGTATATCGTTATCAATCCGTTAATTTCACACCAAGCGAAAAAGATGAATTTACGTAAGGTGAAAACGGATGTTGCTGACGCATACCAGTTGGGTGAAATGTTCTTCAAAGAAGAGCTGGAGCCTTACAAAAAACGGGGTCAGTATCTCATGAATCTGCGTTACCTGACACGGCAACATGAGTCACTTACTGAAATGTATGTCCAGGTAAAGTTGCAGTTTCAAGCAGTGCTTGATCAAGTCTTTCCAGAGTATCATGGCGTGTTTGGTGACCTTTATTCTAAGGTATCACTTCGTTTCCTGGCGCAGTATCCAACGTCTCAATCCGTGCTAGCGATGTCCGAGGAAAACGTTACAGCAAGCATACAACGCCTAGTTGGACATGTCAGTTCAAACAGATGGTCGCTGGAACGGGCACAGAAACTAATGGCTGCAGCAGAACGAAATCCCTTCAGGGAGACCGCTTTTCCGAGTCATTTAATCTCATTGGAGCTGTTCGTTAATTTACTTCTTCAGTACCAGGAGCATTTAGCAAAACTTGATAAATCGATAGAGATCCTTGCTGAAGAATTACTGGAATATGATTTAATCCAATCGATACCCGGCATTGGCACTAAAATTGCTGCAACAATTTTAGCTGAGATCGGTGAAATCGATCGGTTCGATCACCCAAAGAAACTAGTTGCGTTTGCCGGTATTGATCCAAGTGTCTTCTCTTCCGGCAAGTTTACAGCAACCCGAAATAAAATCACCAAACGTGGTTCTAGAAGGCTTCGGACAGCCTTATATCAAGCTGTAAGGTGTGGACTGAAAGGCTCACGTAACAAGAAAATAAGAGCTTATTACGACAAAAAGCGTTCAGAAGGCAAACTATTTAAAGTAGCTGTGATCGCTTGTGTAAATAGACTGATCCATTGGATTTATGCGATTTTGACCAAGAAAGAACCTTTCCGCTTGACTGAATAAGCAACGTTTAGATATTGAGGAAAACCTTCCCAAATTCTATGGGACGGTTATTTGACATGCATTTTTACCAGTATAGCATCCTTCGTTTACTTCATTAATTATTAAATATTGACAGGCTATTAGCTGGTATAGCTTAATACCCACCCGCAGTCTAAACTTTATTTTCTCAGAACAGATTCTACCATGAACTTATATCTATCAGTTTAATATTGTTCATATTTTAAGAGACTTTATTGGAGACATTTGACCACTAGCGGCGGCCGCCCCTCTTTCTCAGCCATATTGACGACATTGCACAAGGTGCCGTCTCCGCCGCCTGCGGCGATAATGGAGATCAAAGCCACGATTCACGGCCCCAGCCGCGGCAAGTATAGCGTCTCCTTCACCGATACTCGCGTGAGCGGATGTTTCGAAACCGCCGCGCTCTAAGCGCTGAAGGATTTCTGGCAGGCGTTTCTTCATTTCTTCCCGTCCAGAAGTCGGGTTATAGATCAGTCTTGTGTCTCATCACCTGTTCACTGTCTCGAATTGAAGCAATCTGCTTCTCCATCCACTTGGAAATTAGCGGACTTGGCAGCAGCGCCCGTCCATTATATTTATATGCAAATCCCTTCAAACGGGAAGGGACTACTTGATTCGTGAAATAGCCCTCACTCAGAAAAAGCGGCGCCACAATAACAGTATGTCCAGGCTTCTTATCCGCCCACTCTGTCATTTTAGCATGCACTTGATCCGGCAACAGCGTAGCAGCACCCGTCTCGTCATAGCCGCCTAGAGCTTTCAAACGCCCTGCTAACTGCTCTAAGCCTTGAAGCCACTTCTGATGAAAGCCCTCTCTTTACTTCCGTGCCCAATCAGCAGAAGGATTTCCTGCGTTGGCGATTCGGACACTTCCTTGATTTTGTCATAAATAATCTCAGCAATAACAGGATCGTTATCAATCGGCAATGTACAATGAATACGTGCCTTGATATCAAAAGGCTTCATGTCCGTCTCCAGCAGCGGCTGTTTGATGACTCCAAAGGAGTAGCTGATTTCATCAATATGTGTACTCCCTGAGGACACGAACAGAGGAACGACGATGATATCCGTCACACCTTGCCCCTCTAAGCTAGTAATACCGTCTTGAATCAACCGACCTTCCACCAGCTCCAGATATGAGTCATAAATAGGAACGTCTGCCGGCAAATGAATCGCAGTTACGGCTTCGTCAACGAGGTCAACCCAGCCTTTATCCCTTGATCCATGGCTTATAACCAGGACACCAACCTTACTCATGATGTTCTCCCCACCCGTTCTATCCATGGCTACAATCCTATGCTACTCAATGTGTTCCCACATGTTAATTGAGCCCTTAATAAACGGCAAAAATCCTGCATTACACTTGGTAATGCAGGATCTTGTATTCTTTTATGATACAAATGATTAACGTTCGTAAGGTCGTTAATTGCTACAACCTCGACACCTTCGACATCTTAAATTCGGCGAAAAGCGAGTCGTCCGATCCGTCCAAAGCTGTTAATACCTACTACTTTTACAGTCATTCACAAGTCCTCCTAGGGCGCTATTTGATTCTGGACCGTCTTGTGCTAAAATAAAAAGGTACCGAATGGTACCTTTTTATTTTAGCACAATTCTAGTGACTGGCAAGGTCGGAATTGTATGATGGTAAATCACAATTTCTTAAAGCACTACAGTTCGACTATAGTCTCGTTATTGGATGCAGCAATTCCTTATCAGGATGGAATCACTCTATGCTCTAAGATTAAGAAAGATAATGAGGTGCCGGTTATCTTGGTGACTCATAACGACCATCAGATGCTGGAGACTTTTCAAGCTGGCGCTGATGACTCTAAACAACATGTAAAGGAGTTGCGCCATGACGATTAGTCACAGTCTCTTGTTCTCGCTTAATTGCTGGTTTTTCGTTTCATTGTTCACATTCGCCGGTTTCCGTTTTTCCCGGCTGCGCAGTGAATGTGATTCTCGCCGATTGATAGGCTGAAGAACACTAAAAGTGCTTTCCGCCTCCTGATTACCGTTGCCTCAGCCTTCGTCTTCTGGACGCTCTTGAATCGTTTCGCCCTGGATCCGGATGCGTCGGTTTTTTTGAGCCACAAGACCAAGCTCTTCCGTCCGATGAATTTACCTGTCTGGCTAACTATGCTGAACGTTCACGTCATCTTCGCCTGCATCGCAATCGCTGCGGGAGCCATAAACTTTGCTAGTGCCAAGCTCCGTAAGTACCGGAAGACGCATCGTATTCTCGGCTACGTCTATGTCGTCGCCGTACTGGTTGTATGCATCACATCAGGCTATATGGCTCCTTATGCGACCGGAGGCAAGGTCGTGAGTGTAGCCTTCAATTTGCTTAATATCATTTGGATATTTATAACAGTGACCGCATACTTCCATATTAGACAAGGACGGGTTGAAGACCACCGCCGCTGGATGATCCGCAGCTACGCGTTCTGCTTTACAAATCAGATGATTCATATGCTTATGCTTCTCTTCATCAACGCGCTGGGAATGAGCTACGAGGTCGGATATACGGCGAGTGTTATAGGAACGATCGTACTTCTTTTCTTGGCGGCAGAATGGACCATTCGGAGACGAAAGGCTGGCGAGCAGGCTTCGTAAAATATGGCATATTACTTTGCCTGGGATTAAGCCTACCATTGTTATTTTGCTAATTTTACAAATCGGGAAGATGCTCTGATGAATCTTTGATTATAGATTGATTCCTAATAGAAAAATACCAGTATATCTTTTTCATTTTCACAGTTGTTATACAAAATAATATAAATAGGAGTGAATATTGTGTCTGTTACCAAATCAAAAACATTTATTCTTTTCATCCTAGCTTTCGGGATTTTTGGAATCATTAATACAGAGATGGGCATTATCGGGATATTGCCACTCATTGCTGAAAACTTTGGAGTTAGAGTTTCAACTGCAGGCCAGCTTGTTAGCCTATTCGCACTCGCAGTTGCAATTTCAGGTCCTATCTTGCCATTGTTATTCTCAGGATTTAACCGTAAAGGCGTTATGCTTCTTGCTATCGGGCTATTTGTGGTTAGTAACGTTGTTTCTATGTTTGCCCCCAATTTTACAATAGCCTTAATAGCAAGAATTGTTCCTGCATTCCTACATCCGGTTTACGTGTCTGTTGCCTTTACTGCAGCTGCTTCCTCAGTTAGTCCAGAAATGGCTCCAAAAGCAATCGGTCGTGTATTCATGGGTCTCACCGCGGGTATGGTTATTGGAACTCCAATTGCCTCTTTCATTTCGGACTATGCGAATCTTGAGATAGCGATGTTATTCTTTGCTGTTGTAAATGCTTTAACATTCTTGGCCATTCTTCTCTTTATCCCTTCCCTTCCCGTGAAACAAAAACAGTCTTATGGCTCACAGGTTCGTGTTTTGAAGAAAGGTGTTGTTTGGGCAGCCATCTTTGGTGCAATCTTTATCCTTTCTGGTATGTATGCAACATTCAGCTTCTTTGCAGAGTACCTTGGGCGTGTAACGGAAATGTCTTCAAATACGATTAGCTTAATGCTTATTCTATTTGGTTTAACAGGGATGATAGGTAATTTACTCGCAGGTAAATTAATTACAAATAATGCGTTAAAGACTGCCTTTGTCTATCCACTCGTGTTTGTTGGTAGTTATTTGGTAATATTCTTGCTCGGATCGTTTACTGTTCCCATGATACTTCTTATTGCTTTCTGGGGCGTATTGTTTACTTTTGGCCTTAATATCTCCCAGTACATGATCACTTCATCCGCGTCCGAAGCACCAGACTTCTCTAATGGTCTGTTCGTAGCGTTTGCAAATCTTGGAGTAACCATTGGTACAATGGTTAGTGGTGCATTTATCAATGGCATGGGTATTCAAAGCGTCATGTGGGTAGGAATTGTCTTCTTGTTACTTGGGTTCTTATCTATCCTATTATTTATACCTCTTACCCGTAAGTCCAATATAAAAGATACATCTAAGTTAGCAGCTTAATATCTCTCCAACAAAAAAGGTCCTGAGTCGTTTGGTATATAACCTTACGATTCAGGACCTTTTCTATTTATCAATCAAGGTTTTTAAAAGCAGGTCCTCCTAATTGTGGAGTTGAAGTGCTTTTTTGTTATAGTTCTGTGCTTTTCCAATCTACAATTTGAAATCAAGCCGCCTATTCTGCCGAACGGGGTATCGATGACATTTAACGTACTGCCATCCCCTTGCCCCCACAGGATACGTTCGGAGCCGGTAGGAACCAGCTTACGGTGCTTGCCCAGTAAAGTCCCGTCCGGCCCGATATAAACCATCGAATTATACAAAGTGCCCGTACTGAACTCCTGATCCCTCTCTACCACGCCGATAATCAAATAAACTTCCAATTCTTTTGCCAATTGGCCCAACATTTCAGTTTCGGATCCCGGAACGTCAATCGAACTTTCCCAGTAGCGCTGCCAATCTTTTCTCCCTTCCACTGTACGGCTGCCAACACGCATACCGAAGCTGAGACCCCGCGGATACCCGGGCAGGAATACCTCGGGGAACACGATCAGTTGCGCGCCTTGTCCGGCGGCCTCTCTTGTCATACTCTCGATTTTATCCAAAGCGGATTGTTTCTCAAATAATGTGGGCGCAGACTGTACAATGGCAACCCGAACATGACGATTTTTTTATTCAACCATCCCTTTCAGTGTAGACGCATGGCGATAATAACTTGCCAGTTCTACGATCATAGCGCCCATACGTTCTTTCTCGGGCGACAATATCCGCTTAATCCCCTCTTCCTTTAACGCCTCAGCCGTGACTCTGCCAACCGCCACCGCAAGTACCCGGTGGTGAAAACTTTCCTTGATTTTCAGATAGAGATCATAATTTTTGGCATATTGGAAAAAGTAACGAACTTGGACAGCGGTTGTAAAACAAACCGCGTCCACAGCTCCTGTCACAATTTCCTGACAAAGCCGGCTCGACATTTCCAGATCGGGAGCAACATGCTGATAAGGCAAAATGGCTCGAACGCTAGCCCCTCGCTCTTCAAAAAACGAAACAAGTTCAGGCATCGGTTCGCCATGAAGTTGAATCACCACGCCTTGACCGGTAAATTCGTAGGCCAGCAGCGCCCTGACCAAGCTATTTGTCGTTCCGTCCTCATCCATAACAAGCGGCTTGATACCATGCTGTTTCAGCAAAGCAAAGGTTTTGTAGCCCCTTACTCCAACTTTGGAGCGCCGCAACACATCCAGCAACTGCACCTGAACCCCGATTCGTTCTGCTAGTTCCAAAAGAGCTCCAAGTCCCGTCCCTGTTGTGAAGATGGCCCAATCCGTGCCGCTTTCGAGCAGACGAAATAAGTCCCGTTCCAATTCCCGCTCTTGCAGCACAAGCAAACCCTGCTGCGGACGAACGATCACCTCACCGTCCTGCCGCTCAATAATCTCACCGAGCTCCTGTATTTTGCGTGAGCCGGTGATGGCGATCTTTCGCCCTGACAATCCTTTAGGCAAAATGTTCACCTACTCCTGCTTTCTTGAGCGTCGTCTTCAAATCACCCTTGAGAATTCCGTGAAGCTGCAAGGTTTGGCGGGTGGTGATGCGCATGTTTTTGTAATCTGTATACTCATCCGCCAGCCTGTCAAAGACGAGATATTGGTCCGAAGTTAGCACATCGCCCGGAATGCGGGCGCGGATCATCATGCTGTAATGCCGCTCCTTCCCCTCTTTCTTAAGCTGTGCCCGTAAATCCCGATCATCCTGCTGATAGACGCCATGAAACTTGAGCACTTGAATATTATCCTCGGAAAAATTCGGTTCTTCGTCCTGCAACGCTTCCTTAATTGTGCCCCGTAGATGACGGCCCTGCCGCTTGATGATCTCGACCTTGGATACCTTTTCGTCAATTGATGTTTTCATAAACCGAACTCACTCTCTTATTTAATTCTGATTTGATCACAATGATAAACGAAAAAACGCTAAAAATAACCATCCAATATTGGTATATTTGTACCCATCCATTCTGGTTGGAGTTACCCTTTGCCCGTTATACAACAAATAGCCTCCGCATCCACTGTACCCGTGGAAACGGAGGCTTATTTCGTTTGTGTGTAGTTCTAGTCTGACACTTCAATTCTAGCTCAATGCATTAAAAAGACAAAGTATTCATCGTAATTGCAACAACCGCTTCAAGATCTTTACGGTCAGCTCCATTGATTGCTTGATTTTTCGCAGACATTTTCACAAATTCCGTATTTAACCCCAGGTACACCAGCAATCAGGATAAACTCCTTCTTCTTGTTAATGCTGCTACCAACATTAATTACACCATCTCGGTCAAGAATAAATGCTTTCATCGTCAGTATGCCTCCTCTGCCGGCCGAGACTCCCTGCAACCGGCTCACGGCTACGCGCGGCCAGCTTTTGGCCGGCTGCTATCGGTATGCGTCCTGGTGCAGATCGATTTGATTAGTTTACTTTTCAGTGGCCTCGCTATAGGCATAGGTGTTTTGCTTAACTTCTAATTACATATACCTTTGCATTTTTGCATCAGTTTGGTATTAGTTTAATGTAATCAATTGACAGATCGTAGTCTGAACTTGAGCCATTTTTACCTGCAACGTTAAACTTAAAAGATTTAACGCCTGCCGAGCTGAAGGTGATAGTAGCAACATTCAGTTCTACATAGTTAAATGCAGAGGAATATAAATCCTGAACCAGACCATGATTGACACCGTTTACAGACAATTGAAACTGCCCTCGGTTCGCTCCCTTTTTCACGCCGACCCTTACACTATAGCTGCGCGCTTCGGGCACATTCACCGTGTATGTCACAAAGTCGTTGACTGCATTGGCGTCCAGTGCAGTTCCAAATCCACCGCTCAAATTTAGGTCTCGACCGGTTCCATTCCCAAACATGGTGTGTTTGTCGCCTGAGGTTGCGCTTACAAATAAATTTTCTGTTTCATATCGGCTGCTTTGAACTGAAATATTATCAAATTTGGCAGCTGAATCATACGTTCTAACACCAACACTGCCTCCAATATAGGTTGAATCCGTTACATTAATCTTAGGTATCGTCATATCATCAACATAGACCTTAATGGAAGCATCTTGTGCGACGATTTTAACATGATACTTTGTATTAGCCGTTAAGCTCATAGAAGCAGTGGAAAGCGATGTCCAATTGTTGTTAGCCTTTCCGATCAAAACCTTCTGATTGGGAACATCGAGTCCAGCATAGTAGCCTTGGTAAGCATCCGTACCCGTTCCAGGATTGGATACTCTAAATACCAGACCCGCATTGCCGGTTGACCCCGGTGTCACATCAGCTTCATAAATTACATCTGAGAAATCGGTATCCAAAAGTGCCTTGGCACCCGGATTTGATGCTACATTATACTGGCCGCCAGATACGGTCCATGCACCGCCATATTTGGTCCATCCCGTATCAGTACTGTCATCAAAGGTATCTTCTTCTGCCATTTCGACTGGTTTTATCGTATTATCAGCATTAAACTCAAATTTATCAAATGCCAGTACGCGTTGTGAACTGCTCAGATAACGCTTATGGTAAAAAATGTACCAATCATTTGTTGTAGGTGATTGAACAATACCGTTATGACCAGGTCCGTCTGCTGTTGTCGTATCGGTATGTAGCATAATACCTTGCGGTACAAATGGTCCTGTTACAGAGCTGGACGTTGCATACATGACCTTATAAGATGAATCTGCCCAAACGCCTGCAGCATAAGTCAAATAGTATATCCCGTTTCTCTTGAACACTTTAGGCGCCTCAAAATAATCATTATCGCCCGTTTTAGTGGGCGTAACTTTCTTATAGACGGTTCCGTCAGACCATGTTCCCAAAGACTTCATGTCCACGTTAAGTTTTACAACATTACACTCGCCCCAACTGCCATAATACATGTACGCTTGACCGTCATCATCTATAAATACATCTTGATCCATTGGGCCTGCACCATTTCGTACAACGTTGATAAGGGGAGCGCCAATCGCATCGGTATATGGACCTTGTGGATTATCAGCGACCGCAACGCCTATTCCGCCTAATTGCCCATCGCCATTGATTGCGTTAGCAGCAAAATAGATGTAGTATTTCCCATCGCGATAAGCCCCGCTCGGCGCCCACAATGAGTGTTGCAACCAGGATATATTGGCCGAGCTTATGACATTCGAGTATTTGGTCCAATTGACCATGTCTGTTGAAGAGAAGATGTCCACCGATTTTGCGCCAGTGCCGGATTCACCAACTTGAGTCGAACGAGTCGGATACACCCAATATGTGCCATTATATATCTGTACGTCAGGATCTGCATAATAGCCATCCACAAATTGTGGACCAGCGTGAATTGGAGCAGCATTTGCTAGTCCCGGTAAAGATACAATCAAGCAAAATACAATCGAAACGCAAAACAATACATAATTAGATTTTTTAGTTTTTTTCATAATACAACCTCCTTCTGTAGTTGACAGTTTACTCCCCTTGTTACAAGAAAGCGCTTACAAATTAATGAAATTTGAATGGTTCATTAATGAATCACCTATTGAATCAATCGTTACATATTGACCTCCTCCTAGAAGCTGTCTTCGCCACTGCTGCCTAGCTGCTATGGATGCGTAGTCTTGTCCTGTAATCCCGATTATGAATTGACACCCATTATACGGCCATGTGGTCTCCGCTCAGCACAAATGTGATTCGAAAGGAGTCCTCTGTCGGAAATCTTAAACAGAGATCTCATGTAAAGTATTATACGCTCATGAATTTTTATTAAAAATGTAATTCTATAAATGATTTTTGCAAAAAAATAAAGATTTGAAGAGATGACAAAAATGCACTCCTGCTGTCCAAAAAAAAAATCAGCGTTACCGTTTTAATTCGGTAACGCTGATTTTTTTTATATTTTTAATCGAGCTACAAACTGGTCTACATATTTTTTTGAATTGTTTGTTTTCGCTAGTTGGATTTGAATACTTTGGATTCCCCGCCGGTAATGGGTTATTTAACTAAAGTTGCATTAGCTCAACAGCCCCTTCTGATAGGTACTATTTTTCTGCAGATAAACAATTATGGCAAACAATTTTGCCTTTGAAATAGGATACGTTTTCTGCATTGCCGCAGAAGATACATGCAGGCTCGTATTTCTTAAGCATAATACGCTCGCCGTCTACATAGATCTCCAGAGCATCTTTCTCGCCAATACCAAGGGTACGGCGCAATTCGATTGGAATAACAACACGACCCAATTCGTCGACTTTACGTACAATATCATATCAGTTCAGCGACGACGGTAGGAGTCTAATGTAGTGTAGTGCTTTGAAAAATGCAAATGAGCCCATCACCGTAATTTGGAAGCTTCTAGTTTCCAATTTTACATGGCAATGGGCTATTTATGTTCAATGTAAAGCAGTGTAAATAGAGTGAGAAACAGATGGATCGAAAGGTTGGCCAATCCATAAGTGCTTCCCATTTGATAGTTGTTTAATGGCGCATTCCTTCTCTTCGCTAAGCGACGAGACTGATTAAATTGTTATCGGGGTCCTTTATAATCGCATATCGCTCTCCCCACGGTGTATCTCGCGGCTCGAGGAATCCGTTATACCCAAGCATCGTCAACTGACGGTACACGTCGTCCAGCGCTTCGTTGCTTAAGAACTTAAAGGCGAGCTCGGTTCGGTAGCCGACAAGATCTTCCCAGCCTTCAAAAACACGCTTTACTGATTCCACCATATCGAATGCAAACACAATTCCTTCTTGCTCCACGTCTACGTGATGCGCTTCGTCGGCGCCGTCTGGAATAGCCAGCCCCAGCACGCGATAAAAATCCAACGCCCTCTTCATCTCTTCTACGTAAATCGCGATTCGTTTCAACTTTACCGTCGTCATGCTTTACAACTCCCCTCGCCTTGCTTGATTTTCATTCCCATTATAGTGATTGCCCCTCATTGCAAAATAGTAAAAAACGGACTTCCTCACTCCTGCTTGGTCAGCCGTTTGAGTGGAAGTCCGTAATATCGTTTAAAAACGCCAGCGAAGTGCGACTGATCGTAGTACCCGTGTTGAAGCGCCAAATCCGTCAAGTTGAAATAGTCTCCGCTGTACAATTCCTCCAGCACGCTTTGAAAGCGAATGATGCTGAGCATCTCCTTCAGGCTGAGGCCAAGCTCCAGTTCAAAGGCCCTTCGCAGATGTCTCTCGCTGAAGTTCACTTTATCCGCCAAATCCGTTACAGAAAGATTACCTTTGACTTCGTATATATACTGCATGCTCTGGTAGACCAAAGTGGGGGCAGGCGCCTCGGTCGCAGCCAGTATTTGGCTCAATTGCTGCTCGACGATCTCGATCCTTTCTGATAACGATTGGGCAGTCAGCAGCTTTTCAACCCAATCGAGAGCTTCTTGTCCCCAGAGATCCTCCAAAAACACACGATTTGACGTTCAAGTCGATATTGGAGACTTCAGGATCGTGCGGGCCGACTCTGAATACAGCCGGATGCGCCATACCGAGCGTACTTTTGCAAATTGCATAACTTCGACTTGCGTCGTTAGCCCTGCGACATAAGCGGCCTACCTGCTTGATGAAGCCAACAGGTCCACTATAATATCGACACAACCATCGGGGATGACTCGATGTCCCGGATTTCCCGGTACCAACAGAAAATCCACCGTCCAATAGGCAATTACATGCGACGCCAGGCGACGGCTCGGCGCAAACTCCCGGAATTTGTGCGAGTGGATATGCAGCTGCGGCTGCAATTGGGGAGCATGCAAGGGTCGGTAAGGATGGCTCATCTGCACTTCTTCCTCATATTACGTGAATAATCTTGACAGTTTGGCGGCTTTCAAGGCTAACTTGGCTCGCCAAGGACTGTATACCATCTCATGGTCGTGGTGAACTACCCCTTTTCCCGAAGCGAAGGGTCCTTCTAATACGCCCGGATAAAGCTTTCGTAACGTTTTAGAAAGAAAATATCGCCGCCCGAGGAATCCAGACTGTAAAGCTGCTTTCCCCGAACGTCGTCAATGACAATTCCGCTCACATACGAATTAAAGGACCTCATATAATCCATGAGATCCAATGCGTAATTCCTGTTATCAAACGCCCTTTTGTAATCATCATCCACCACGGTATATTCCTGAATCAGTTTGCTGTTGACCGCAATGCCGGTGCCGACCCGGATATCATTAAACACGGTATCAATCTTGCTTCGGGTCTGCTCTATCATTTAGTTTCCGAAATTGGCGGCCCTACTCTGGGTTAGATGAGAGAAGCTATTGAAGAAATACAACACCATGACTGTAAATTTAACGATAGTGAAAAAAAGATAAGCCATATCTGATGCTTCAATTTCAGTCTACTGGTCTTCATGGCCCTGCCGCTTCGTTCATCGTTAACTGCTTTTTCTGAATTTAGAAGGCGTTATCCCGCAATGCTTCTTGAATACTTTATTGAAATAGTAGTATTCCACATACCCGGTCTGAATGGCGATCTCCTCGATCGACAGGTCCGTTTTCCTCAATAACTCGCGGGCTTTCTTTATTCGGAGATCCGACACGTATTCGGAGAAGGTTTTGCCCAGATTTTTCTTGAATAATTGACTGCAATGGAAGCAAGGACGTCATGCAAAAAGCTGCATAGAGATTCGAAGTGTTCGAATCGTTCTTTAATTTCGGAATAATTCAGGAACTCCATTTCCATATCCTTCAATTCTTCGGCGTAGGCGTTTATAAGGAGCCCAACCGCCTGGTTCCATAAATAGACAACCTCGCTCATGCCGAGTTGCTGATCCTTGAAGTATGCCTGCAGCCCGTTTATGTACGCAGTCACGTCGTCAGGCTGGTCCTCCCGAACGATCCGGTTAATTTCTTCGATACATGGTCTCACCAAATGAATCTGGTTCTTAATGAATGACCCTTCCACCTTCGTTCAAAAAGACCTGTGAGGCAGAAAGATCCGCTTCTTTAATCAGCTTGCTCATAAGCGTAAGCTGACTGGAAATGCTGCTGACGCCCACGGTATTCATGCCAGTAATGTTTGCCGCTGATTCATCCCAAAGTTCCTCTAAACAAGCCTTATGCTCCGTCATCAGAATAATCAGCCTTTTGCGCGTTCCGGCTTCAACGACCACAGCCGTAACAGGCTTTTCTTCCAAAGAGAGCAGCTTTCCAAAATCCTTGTTGCCTCCTGCGAAATCGATGGAAAGCACTTGGTAGTAACATACCGCCCCGCAACCCGGAAGCGGCATATARCGTTTGATCTCCTCCTCATTGGGCGAGGTCAGCGCATCCAGAAGGAGCTGATTGCGTGCCGCGCTTCTTTTGGAGAAATGCATGGCAAGCTCCTCAATAAACGAATCTGCCATATCTACGTCCAAAGGCTTCAGGAAATAATTAAGGGCGCCGTAGCGCATCGCTTCCTGGGCATATTTAAATTCCGCGTATCCGCTAACGACGATAAACTCCGTGTCCAAATCATGCGATTTAGCTCTTTTCATGAGCCCAAGTCCGGAAATGTCCGGCATCCGTATATCCGTAAATACCAGGTCAGGTTTCTCTGCTAGAATAGCCTCCCACGCTTTGTAAGCGCTTGTAAATTGCCCTATGATTTCAAAACTGTACTTACCCCAGTCAAAGGCGTTGCGAATTCCTTTTATCGCCCACGACTCATCATCAACGATCATGACCTTGTACATGGGTATCCTCCTGAACATGTGGATTTCTTCGAGATAATAGCAAAGATTTTCGGGAATAGCAATCTAAATACGGATAAACCGTGGGTAAACGGTTTATCCGTATCTTATGAATTATTTGCTGCTTGCCTTGATTTCTCTGTAATGCTTCACGTTCTCTTCTTGAACCGCTTTACCGCCAGCGTCCATATATTCTTTCACCAGCTTGTCATACAAGGCGTCGAATTCGGCCGGCTTGACAACAATCAGCCGATCCATCATTTGCTTGTTCATGTCACCCAACGTTTTGCCGTACTTGATGCTGGCTTCGTTCGGAACCCCGTAGTAGAAACCGGTAAAGCCGTCTGTCGTATTGATCTTGTAGGAATCGACAGCCAATTGCTCGTAGGCCTTATCTCCGGTTGCCAAGGCTGCAGCGTACGTTTTGACATTTTTCTCGGTATCGCCCTGCTCCGCACCGTTTACAACCAGCGTATAATCCAGATTGAGATTGCTCATCTGCATATTTTCGCCGGTTTGCGCAATCCATTGTGGGATGTCGTCCACCATGTGTGGGATGTCGTCCACCATGGTATGATTGACGCCCTCTTCGCCGAACTGCAGGAAGAACAGCACTTCAGGAGTAGCCATCCAGTTCAGATACTTCATAGCCAGTTCCGCATGTTTGCTGCTTTTCGGAATAAAAGAGAAAAGTCCATTTTCATTATACGTCTCTTTGATATATTTTCCTTCCGCGTTCTTGAAGGCATCGATCGGAACATAGTTCGCGTCCGGCGCGTTTTGTTTCAGCGGTTCGCGAATTTTTGAAGTAAACGGATAATCCCAGTTGGCCCCATAGAAGCCTACCTTGCCGTTCGTTACGTCGGCATCCGCTTGCTTAGCCGTCTTGTCCAAAGCAAAGTCGGGGCTGATCAATAGTTTCCGCCGTATTATTATGTATTTATCGTGGGTCCAAAAATAGCTATACGAGTCCAGCGTTATTCCATAAGGAATAAGGGCTGATTTTTTTGTTTTCTGCGGTAACAACGCATCAGTCTCCGCTTTCCCATTGCATGAGCGAATATTCCCCTATCGATCCGTTATCCCGTCCATGACGGCATATAAACTGCTTCGGGGAGCAACCAAAATGTCTTCTAAACAACTGATAAAATTGAGCCGGGCTTGCAAATCCCACTCTGCCGCTGATTTCGGTTACCGACCAAGACTCCGTGAGTAGAAGCTGCGCGGCCCGCTTCATTCTCCGCATTTGCACATAAGACGTAAACGTCATTCCCATTCCTCTCTTAAACAGCTTGGCAAAATAACTGCCGTTGTAGTTCAACTCCCTGCCGATATCGGCGATCAGGCAAGACGTCTCCAACTGCTGCTCAATCAGCGCTAACGCAGGCCGCAGTTTTTCCGCCAGATGCGGGTCCATCGGCGCAATAACCTTCCTGTCATCGATTTGAATCAGCGTATACAAAAGCATTTTGAAGCTGGCATTAACGGCGAGCTCGTATCCTCTTTTCTTGGCCGTAATATCCTGGAGCATTCTATTGAGCAACTCAAAGGCTTGTCCCTTTGAGCCGGACTCGCTTAACGGCTCGTACAGCGTCGTCAGATTGGCGGATTTGCCGGTAAAAGCCGCATAATACGTCAGCAGGGACGGGTCCATAAAAGCGGTCATATCAACGTGGCACACGATGTATATCAGTTCGGAAGTTCCGTATTTATGGGATCGATGAAGCTCATTTGAGCCTAACAGCATCACATCGCCGCCTTGCAGCGGATAATGATGATTCGTTGTTTCAATGGCCATCGTGCCCTTCAGAACAGCAATCCACTCCACTTCCTCATGATAGTGCCATGGTCCGTATTCCTCGGAGGTTAATCTTTGGTGGTTAATCTTCCATATTTTCATGCGAAAATAAGGATCGGCGTAATCGACCTGTTCCTTGTCATAAGCACTGAAACTCACCATCATTTTCTTGCCTCCACATTGGCTATAGTGCCTTTATCGTATCATGAATGTCCGTTTTCAAGACAAAGGAATCGGCTATCAAGAGGCTTTTTCGGGCACCTTGCCTTTACAATAAAGAGAAAATGCCATAGCCTAAGGAGCCGTCCGACATGAATGACTATCAGCGTCTTTCCAATAATCATGACTTGAACCTGCCTTCCTGGGGACCTTATGCCAAGCAATATATAGGTATTTCCCACATTAACGATCCGTCGAAAGGCGTTCGATTTGATTTAAGCTTAATGCCCGGATTCTATCGGCGAAAAATAGACATTCCTAATGTCTTATGGGAATCCGGCTATCATCCCTGGGAGGCTTCGCCGGATTTCAGCCATTTCTCCCATCGTCATGAACTCGAATGGAAGGACCGCGTCTACGCGGATATATCGTTCAGCCGGATTGATGAGCAGAGCCGGCTTATCCGCGTTAACTTCGCCAATCAAACGGAGTATCCGCAAAATCTGGTGCTAAACGCGATGGCTTCGCTCCAGCCTCCCCGGCTGCCGGGACACGGCGAAGTCCAAATCTTCGCGGAAGCACGGCTTCCTGATGGAGCAAAATGGGTAAATGCGCTGGATTACAAGGAATTGATCTTTGCCAAGCCGCGGCCTGCAAACGGTCTTGTCTACGACGGATTGGCGCGCGGGGAAATTCGCGGACAGCATTTTACGGGCGGATCGGCTGTTGGCGGTTCATTCGGAACGGATCCCGGAGATCTGCTCCGATATGAGATAAACCTCGAGACCTCCCTGAAGGACGCCGTGTTCCTGCTGCGCGGTCAAGCCATTCGAGGAGTGGAGCTCGAGCTTCGGCTCGGGGAGCAGGAGTACCGGCTTCATCTGGAACCATCCGGCAGCTTAACGTTGTCAGAACTGCATATCGGGAACTTGCCTGCAGGAAAAGTTGCCGTTAGTCTTCGCACGCGGAGTGCTAACCCGCTTGTTCTTGACGGCTTTACGCTTGTCGAGCAGCAGACTTCCGAAGAGGTTGCGTTCGTGGATCTCCCTTGGGGCTTGGAACCGAAACTACTGAAAGGTCCCGTTCCCGGCAGTCTTATTCTTCATTATCCGGATAACCCCTGCTATTACGGCTTGTTGTGGAATTATCCCGATGCGGAGATCAGACAGTTCAGAACGGACGAGCTTGATCAATTCGCCCGTTACACGGTGCACAATCATGTGAGTGCTATTTTGCAAGGCAACGGAAAAGGAAATTATACGAATGTGTTTATGCGTCCTATTCCCCTAAACCCGGCTTCATCCCTTGTTCTTCACGGCATGGTGTGCGGCGGGACTTTGGAAGAAGTACATGCCCGTCTGGCATGCTTTGCATTGGATGCCAGCAGCTGCGAGTCTATCTATCTAGCGGAACGCAATAAGCTGGAGTCTCCTCCCGCTTATCCTTCGGGCGACCGATATTCCTTCAGCCAGCAGCTCATGCGGGCGACCTTGCTGACCAATACGGTTTTCCCGGTCTACACCAAGCGACAATTTATTCGTCACAACACGCCGGGGAGATGGTGGGATTCCCTGTACACATGGGATTCCGGGTTTATCGGACTTGGCTTCGCCGATCTCGATGACAGCCGGGCGATTGATTGCTTAAATGCTTATATGACGGAGCCGGGAGATCCTGAAGCAGCCTTTATTCATCACGGCAGCCCGGTTCCCGTGCAGCATTATTTGTTCCACGAGTTATGGAACCGCAAGCAGTCTCCAGAGTTCCTTAACTATTTCTACCCGAGGTTACAGCAATACTACTTATTCCTTGCAGGCAAATTGAATGGTTCAACAACGGACGTATTTCAAACCGGTCTGCTTCAAACCTGGGATTATTTCTATAACTCCGGGGGATGGGATGACTACCCTCCTCAGAAATACGTGCATGAGCAAAAATTAGAAGATAAAGCAGCTCCCGTCATTGCGACGAGTCAGCTCATACGAATCGCCAAAATCCTTAGGATGGCGGCGGCATCTTCTGATGATTGGGATATAGACATCCAGGAATACGAGAAGGATATCCGTAGATGGAGCAATGCCCTTGACGCTTATGCCTGGGATGAGGAGACCGGCTATTACGGCTATGTGCTGCATAACGAAAAAGGAGAATACGAAGGTCTTCTGCATCACGGCTCCGGAGCGAATTACAATAGGGGAATGGATGGTTTATACCCGCTCCTGGCAGGGATCTGCAGCAAAGACCGTGCCCGGCGTCTGATTGAAGCCTTGTTTGACGAACAACGTTTCTGGACGCCAATCGGGTTATCCACCGTTGATCAAAGCGCCCCGTATTATCGGGCAGACGGTTATTGGAACGGTGCGGTCTGGATGCCTCATCAGTGGTATTTCTGGAAAACGATGTTCGATTACGGTTATCCGGACCTCGCTTACCGTATTGCAAACACGGCGCTGGAATTATGGAAACGCGAGACCGAAGCCACTTACAATTGTTACGAGCATTTTATCGTGCAGTCGGGATGCGGCGCAGGCTGGCATCACTTCGGAGGGTTATCGGCGCCTGTCATCAATTGGTTTGCGTCCTATTATCAGTTGGGTAAGGTTACGACAGGCTTTAACGTCTGGATGCTGCAGCAACGCATTAAGGATGACTTTACGGAATATCAGGCAGAGTTTCATTACGCCGGACAATCCGATCAGCCCTTTCATATACGGGTCAATCTGGCCGAAGGATTCGAATACGAGGCTAACTGCACAGGATGCGAAGTCGTATGCACAAGCCACCCTGACGGAGGAGTGGAGCTCATGATAACCAACTGTCTGTCGCAAGCGTCGATCCGGATTCAGCCCGCTGAATAAAGGTAAAGGCCTGAATACGCCATTCAGGCCTTTACTAGTTGCCTGCTATTCCAATGACGGAATCTTAACGACTACAATTGTTCCATAGCCAATCCGGCTTTCTATGGTGATCCCATAGCGCTCTCCGAAAAGGAGCCGAAGCCTGTTATGGATATTGGTTAATCCGATGCTTTGCGACGGTTGGCCGTCTTGCGCGCGTTCCGGATAATCCGTGTCCAGCTTAGCCTGGAGAGCGGCCAGCTCCTCCGGTTCCATTCCTTTTCCGGTATCCCTGATACAGAAGCACACATCCTCCTGCTCATCCATGCTCCCGGTAACCTCTAGCCGCCCCCCTTGGTCCATCCGCTCGAGCCCGTGATAGACGGAATTCTCGACAATAGGCTGGAGAATCATCTTTGGGGTTCTCAACTCAAGCAGCCGCTCTTCCACATCCACGTTCATAGAGAATTTATTATCATACCGAATAGAGATAATCTTTATATAGGCCTGAATACAGTCCACTTCTTCCTTGATCTGCACAAGCTCATCTTGCTTGATGCTGTACCGGAAAATTTTGGACATGCTTGACGTCATTTGCGCGATTTCCCTGCTTCCGTATTCCAATCCGATGCTGCTGATGCAATTCAGCGTATTATACAGGAAATGCGGGTTGATCTGGCTCTGCAGGGCAGAAAACTCCGCTTGCTTCTGGCTGAGCTCGGATTTGTACAATCTGGCTTGGGTATTAAACATATCCCTTGTCATTTCCTCCATCTCATCCATCATCCGATTGATATCGCGAGCCAGCGAGCCTACTTCATTGGTAGAGCGGACTTTAATTCGGAAGCCCCTGTCCCTTCTCCCTACCCTCTTCATATCCATAACAAGCCCCATCACCGGATTCATCAGGCTATTCATGAAGAAAATGCCCATCATAATCAGAATGAGAATAATCCCGATCCCCACGATAATGCTGACCTTCCTCATAGGGTTCATGTCCGCAGTTAGTTCATGAACCGGAATCAAACTAACAATTCGCCACCCATCCGCCTGCTCCAAACCTTTGACCTGAACGAGAATACGTTCACCGTCGATGGTTGTATTCACGCCGTTAAGCAGGTTGTCCTTATTCATAGACAGTACATCCTTGAACAACATTCCTCGTGTCTTGGCATTCGTGGACGCAATAACCTCATCCTGGCTGTCCAAAATGTACAAAGTGGTGTGCGGCGTCAATTCCGTATTTTCCACAAGCCCCTGAAGCTTGTCCATATTAACCATTACGGTGAAATAACCCGTTATTTGCGAGAAATAGATGCCACCAATAGATTCCACAATCGGCGCGATATAAAAAAACTGTTCCGATCCCGTGCTATCGTCTTTTAAAGTAGTGGTGAACTGCCCCTTTTCCCGAAGCGAAGGGTCCTTCTTATACGTCCGGATAAAGCTGTCGTAGCGTTTGAGAAAGAAAATATCGCCGCCCGATGAATCCAGACTGTAAAGCTGCTTCCCCCGAACGTCATCAATGACGATTCCGCTCACATACGAATTAAAGGATCTCATATAATCCATGAGATCCAGTGCATAATTACCGCTATCAAACGCCCTTTTGTAATCATCATCCACTACGGTATATTCCTGAATCAGTTTGCTGTTGACCGCAATGCCGGTGCTGACCCGGATATCATTAAACACGGTATCAATCTTGCTTCGCGTTTGCTCTATCATTTGGTTTCCAAAATTGGCGGCCCTATTCTGGGTTAGATGAGAGAAGCTATTGAAGAAATACAACACCATGACTGTAAATATAACGATAGCGAAAAAAAAGATAAGCCATATCTGATGTTTCAATTTCAGTCTACTGGTCTTCATGGCCTGCCGCTCCGTTCATCGTTAACTGCTTTTTCTGAATTTAGAAGGCGTTATTCCGCAATGTTTCTTGAAAACCTTATTGAAATAGTAGTATTCCACATACCCGGTCTGAATGGCGATCTCCTCGATCGACAGGTCCGTTTTCCTCAACAACTCGCGGGCTTTCTTAATCCTGAGCTCCGACACGTATTCGGAGAAGGTTTTGCCCAAAATTTTCTTGAATAATTGACAGCAATACACCTGATTAATATAGAACTGGGCGGACAAATCTTTCAAATACAATTTCTGTTCATAGTGACCGTCGATATAGGCTACCATTCGTTTAAAGCAAGATACAATGTCCCCTTCCTGCAACGGTCGGTTGTTCCCTTGCGTAATGGAAGCGAGGACGTCATGCAAAAAGCTGCACAAAGATTCGAAGTGTTCGAATCGTTCTTTAATCTCGGAATAATTGAGGAATTCCATTTCCATATCCTTCAATTCTTCGGCGTAGGCGTTTATAAGGATCCCGACTGCCTGGTTCCATAAGTAGACAACCTCGCTCATGCCGAGCTGCTGTTCTTTGAAGTATGCCTGCAGCCCGTTTATGTACGCATCCATGTCGCCAGGCTGGTCCTCCCGAACGATCCGATTAATCTCTTCGATACATGGTTTCACCAAATGAACCTTCGGTTTGTAATGAACGACCCTTCCAACTTCGTTCAAAAAAACCTGTGAGGCAGACAGATCCGCCTCTTTAATCAGCTTGCTCATATGCGTTAGCTGACTGGAAATGCTGCTGACGCCCACCGTATTCATGCCAGTATTGTTCGCGACTAATTCATCCCAAAGTTCCTCCAAACAAGCTTTATGTTCCGTCATTAGAACAATCAGCCTTTTACTTGTTCCGGATTCAACTACCACAGCCGTAACAGGCTTTTCTTCCAAAGAGAGCAGCTTTCCAAAATCCTTGTTGCCTCCTGCGAAATCGATGGAAAGCACTTGGTAGTAACATACCGCCCCGCAACCCGGAAGCGGCATATAGCGTTTGATCTCCTCCTCATTGGGCGAGGTCAGCGCATCCAGAAGGAGCTGATTGCGTGCCGCGCTTCTTTTGGAGAAATGCATGGCAAGCTCCTCAATAAATGAATCTGCCATATCTACGTCCAAAGGCTTCAGGAAATAATTAAGCGCGCCATAGCGCATCGCTTCCTGGGCATATTTAAATTCCGCGTATCCGCTAACGACGACAAACTCAGTGTCCAGATTATGCGATTTGGCTCTCTTCATGAGATCAAGTCCGGAAATGTCCGGCATGCGTATATCCGTAAATACCAAGTCAGGTTTCTCTGCTAGAATAGCAACCCACGCTTTGTAAGCGCTTGTAAATTGGCCTATAATTTCAAAACCGTACTTATCCCAGTCAAAGGCGTTGCGAATTCCTTTAAGCGCCCACGACTCATCATCAATAATCATGACCTTGTACATGGGTATCCTCCTGAACTTGTGGATTTCTTCGAAATGATAGCAAAGCTTCCCAGTAATAGCAATCTAAAATACGGATAAACCACAGTCATTAGCAAACGATGGTTTATCCGTATCTTATGAATTACTTACTGCTCTCTTTAATTTCTCTGTAATGCTTCACGTTCTCTTCTTGAACCGCTTTACCGCCAGCGTCCATATATTCTTTCACCAGCTTGTCATACAAGGCGTCGAATTCGGCCGGCTTGACAACAATCAGCCGATCCATCATTTGCTTGTTCATATCACCCAGCGTTTTGCCGTATTTGATGCTGGCTTCGTTCGGGACGCCATAGTAAAAGCCGGTATAGCCGTCTGTCGTGTTGATCTTATAGGAATCAACAGCCATTTTCTCATAGTCTTTATCTCCGGTCGCCAAGGCTGCCGCGTACGTTTTGACATTTTTCTCGGTGTCGCCCAGCTCCGCGCCGTTAACAACGAGCGTATAATCCAGATTGAGATTGCTCATCTGCATATTTTCGCCGGTTTGCGCAATCCCTTGCGGGATGCCGTCTACCATCGTGTGGTTGACGCCTTCTTCGCCGAACTGCAGGAAGAACAACACTTCCGGATCGGCCATCCAGTTCAGATACTTTATAGCCAGTTCCGCATGTTTGCTGCTTTTCGGAATAAAAGAGAAAAGTCCGTTTTCGTTATATGTCTCTTTTATATATTTCCCTTCCGCGTTCTTGAAGACATCGATAGGAATATAGTTCGCATCCGGCGCATTTTGTTTCAGCGGCTCGCGAATTTTTTGCACCATCGGATAATCCCAGTTGGCCCCATAGAAGCCTACCTTGCCGTTCGTTACGTTGGCATCCGCCTGCTTAGCCGTTTTGTCCAAAGCAAAGTCGGGGCTGATCAGTTTTTCCGCGTACAGCTTATTCAGCCATTTATACGCATCCTTGTTGCCGGGCTTCAGCCAGTTGGTGGTGGTAACGAATTCTTCCTCCGACATAGGACCCCAGAAGGATGGAACCAGATTGCCAAAGGTGTAGTTCATGCCGGCAGCCGCAGTCGCCCACGGAATGACGCCATTTACATTGCCGGGGTTCTTGTCGCGGAAGGCAACGAGCGTATCGTACAATTCTTCCTTGTTCGTCGGAACAGGCAGTCCAAGCTTATCGAGCCAATCTTTGCGGATAAACAATCCGTTCCAGGCAAGCAAAGTCCGCTTCGCCGGGATGGAGACCTGTTTGCCCTCGTATTTCCCGTAGTCAAGAACGGTATCGCCGAGATAAGTTTTCAATTGCTGGCCATCCTTCTCGAGCAATTCGTCCAGCGTATAAAGGCCATTGTTTTTGGCAAAACGGGTTACGGTCGTACCGTCGTAGGTGAAGGAAATATCTGGCGCTTCGTTGGCAGCCATGAGTACGTTCAGCTTGTCGACTTCCTGGGAACGAGGCACGGAAACAAATTTTACGACGGCGTTATTAGGCTTACCGAATTTTTCGTTGACGTATTTGGTCCACGTGTTGTTATTCAAGTCCGACTGTCCTTGAATCCCTCTATCGAACACTTCTACAGTCAAGGTTTCAACGGGACCAGAAGAAGCTTCTGCAGCCGGGGATCCACCGTTTGATGCCGCCGGTTCATTATTGCCGTTATTCCCACCGCAGCCTGCCATAACACCGACAAGCAGCGCTGTGCTAAACAGAATGGCTGCTTTTTTCTTTGTACCAGTATTCACTTAAAACCACCCTTTCAAATGATAGATATGAACTGATTCTTATCGCAAAGCCTCTTTACATCCACCAGCCCAGCCCGGCAATCACCCCTTTCCATCCGAATTTTATCCTTATCAGCCCTTAATGGCTCCCGTCATTACGCCGTCTACGAAATACTTCTGCAGCTTGGGATAGATGAGCAGGATCGGTATGGTCGTAAACATAACGCTGGCCGCTTTCAATGACTCGGGCACAATGAAGGAGCCGGCGCTTCCTTCTCCGCCTTGCTGGCTGTCCAGCTGCTGATTGGCCGAAATGATCTGGTACAGCTTCATCTGCATCGGATACAGATTTTTATCCGTAATATAGAACAGCGCATCCTGGAAACCGTTCCATCTGTCTACCGCATAGAAGAGGCTTAACGTGGCGATCGATGGTAGCGACAGAGGAAGCACGATTTTCATGAGAATGCCCAGATCCGAACAGCCGTCAATCGCAGCCGATTCTTCCAGACTTTCTGGAAGGTTGGTGAAGAACGTCTTCAGGATGATTAGGTTAAACACGCTCATGGCGCCCGGCAACACCAAGCTCCACACCGTGTTCATCATCCCCAGGTTTTTAACCAGTATATAAGAAGGAATCAAACCACCGCTGAAATACATGGTGAAGACCAATGCCGACAGGATAAAGTTTCTTCCCATCAGCCGCTTTTTTGTCAGCGGATAAGCTCCGCAAATGGTCAGGAACATACATACCACGGTGTAGAAAACCGTAAGCAGAATACTGTAACCAAGCGTATACAGCATCTCCACGTCGCTTAAGATGGTTTTGTACGTTTCGAGGGTGAAGCCCACCGGCCACAGCCCTACCTTTTGAGAGATAATCGCTTCGTTGGAGCTTAAGGAAAGCGCAATCATATAAAGGAACGGAACGATACACGTGAAGGATAACGCCACGATAAATACGATAATGACGATATCCGCCACGCTCATTTTTTTCTTTTTGCCTAAACTGCTCGCCATGCTCACCATATCCCATCCTCACCCAATTTCTTCGCGATATAGTTAGCACCAATCAGCAGGATTAGGCCAACGACGGATTGGAACAATCCTACCGCAGTCGCTTGGGAGAAATCCCCCGAACTAATACCAACTCTGTATACGAATGTACTAATCACGTCGGAGTAATCGCTGACTAATGAATTGCCCATTACAAACGGTCGATCAAACCCTATGGAAACCATTCTGCCAATCTGGAGTATCAGCAAAATATTGATCGTTGACTTAATGCCGGGCAGCGTAATATGCCATACTTTGCGAAGTCTGCTGCATCCGTCAATATCGGAGGCCTCGTACAATTCCTTGTTGATTCCCGTCATTGCCGCCAGATAGATGATCGTTCCCCAGCCGATATGCTGCCATACGCCAACAGAGATATAAGTCATTAACCAAGGCACCTTCTGCGACAGAAACTCGATCTTCGCAAGGCCCAGGTTCGCCAGGAACGTGTTGACCATGCCGCTGTTGGAGAACATCAGATAGACCATGCCGCCAATAATCACCCAGGATAAAAAGTGAGGCAGATATAATACGGTTTGCGTTATTTTCTTAAATTTCGCCATTCTCACTTCATTGAGCAAAATTGCTAGAATAATCGGCGCCGGGAAGCCCGCGATCAAGTCATAAACATTCAGCAGCAGCGTATTCTTGAGCGCACGGTAGAAGCTGTCCTGCTGGAAAATGAACTCAAACACATCCAATCCAACCCACTCACTCCCCTGTATTCCCGCAAAAATATTGTAATCTTGAAAGGCCATAACAACGCCGTAGATCGGGGCATACTTGAAGATCAGGATAAAGGCAAAGGGCAGCAGTAGAAGAGCGTATAACCATTTGTCTCTTTTGACGTTGTGAAGAAATTTATTTTTCTTGTTAATTGAAGCGTAGTCTTGTTCTAAAACCGCTTTCATTTCTTTCATCCTTCCGGCTGTATTAAGAGGAGCTCTCATATTTTCATTATAGCTACCGGGGAAATTATAAAAATGTACTTTTATAAATGAATTTGGTAATAACTTATAACCGTGGCGACATAAGTCATGCGGGCTTAAGCAGCCACCTACGCGTATAAAAACAAGCGACGTCAACTGACGGTACACGTCATCCAGTGCTTCGTTGCTGGAGAACTGAAAAGCTAGCTCTGTTCGGTAGCCGACTGGATGTTCCCAGCCATCAAAAACACGCTTTACCGCTTCCACCATATCGAATGCAAACACAATTCCTTCTTGCTCCACGTCTACGTGATGCGCTTCGTCGGCGCTGTCCGGAATAGACAGCCCCAGCACACGATAAAAATCCAACGCCCTCTTCATCTCTTCTACGTAAATCGCGACTCGTTGAACTGCTCCTGTTTTATTACTAATAAGAACCATTCTTGCACTAAGTCTCTGATCGGATTGTTTATTTGCCTCAAAGAATGCTTTACTTAATCACTTGTTCTGACTTGAAACGATTTACGATTTTGCATTCTTGCTGAAAATACAAAACCAATCGCTGTTAAGAGCAGTCCACTAGCCAACAACATAAAGGTTTCTCGAGTTGAGGAAAAGTGAAACAGTGCTTGGATGACTTTCATAAATAACGGACTTAAAAACAGAAAGATATAAACGAGTGCTAGGAATAATGACATCACCGCCGGTAAGCTTGCTGTAGGTACAATCTCGCCTGTTTTGTTTAATGTTATTGGGAATATCAACCCTTGTGCAAAGCCTATTAGTGTTACAGAAATGCCCACTACCCATACCGAATGCGCCATACTGATTGTCAAGAAACCAAGGCAATACATCACTAGAGCAATAGGGACAAGCATCTTGCGAAATGTTTGGGCTAATGCAGGCAAACTCAAACCAGCTACAAAGGTGCCGAGCATGGAAAGCGCTATTAGATAACCAACCGTAGATGCGGATCCAATCTTGTTATCCGACAAATATAACGGCAGATTGGTGGGAATTAGAAAATACAGCATGACAGCCAGCGCGCCCCCGACTGCAAGAAAATAGAATGTGCGTGGTATCTTGCTTGATTTTATTTGGCTTTTTTCGCGTACGGGTAGCGGTGGAAATTTCGGGAGAAATAATACGACAAGAATTAGTAGTATCACTGTGTAAAAATACGTGAGAAATACCGCCCTCCAGCCATATGAAGCGATAATCCCTCCGACGGTAAGGAATAAGGCACCTCCGAGTCCGTTAATGGCTGAAACGTATCCATTCATCTTCACTCGTTCTTTGCCTTGGAAATTCTCTGCTATCAAGGAGTTGAATGCAGGTGAGACCAACCCGACACCGATGCCCAAAATAGCCCGAAACACTAATATTACCGTAAATGAGCTAGCAAACGCTGGGCCTATGCCGCCGATTAGATAGAGCAGCAGCCCAACTATTAGGATGTGTTTTCTTGGGAACCTTCTTGCGAGATAACTTGCCATGAACAGGGACGGTAATATAAACAGTGAGGACAGAGTTACAACCCATTGAATAAGTAGCGTATTAACGTGCGGGAAAGTAACAGCTAACAAATTAACCGCCGGTGCAGCAATCAGGGTACCGAAAGTTGCCGTTACGGCTAGAACCAACAAAGAAATTCTGGATTTTAAATTCACATAAATCACTTTCCTTTCTGTTTCTCGAAGAGAAGCTATGGGGATGAGGTCCTTTTTTAGAAGCAAAATTTATCTTAACAACTCTCAGAACTGCTCCATACCGCCGTCAACGAACAGCTCGACGCCAGTGACGAAACTCGACAGATCGTTGCAGAGAAAGGCAGCGGCAGTACCAATCTCGCGTGGACTGCCCAAGCGGCCGAGGGGATTTCCTTCCCCCATCGACTTGACGGCAGCGTCAACCTGCTCCGGCCCGGATGCGACCGCCAACTCGTTGCGAAGAGATGGAGTATCAATGGCGCCAGGGCTGAGAACGTTGATTCGGATCCCCTAGCCCCGGATGTCTTGGATCCAAGCCCTGACGAAGTTCCGAACGGCCGCCTTCGAGCCGCCATAAATACCCATACCGGGAGGCACGCTGATCGAAGCTGTAGAGCCGATGATGACGACCGCTCCTCCTTCACTCATGTGCGGTATAGCCTTTTGAACGGTGAAGAGGACGCCCTTGGCGTTGATGCTGAAGGTCCGATCGAAATGTTCCTCTGTTGTCGACGCCAGCGTAGCGTGGTCCCCGATACCGGCGTTGGCTACAATGGCATCAAGGTGACCATACCGATTGACCACCTCTTTGTACAGGGCCTCCATCTCGTTCGCCTTCGACACGTCCGCCTTGAATCTAATGGTATATCTCTATTTGGGTTATAAAAATAAAGCCTTTTATGTGAGTACAAACAAAATGACGAAATCTTTATACGGGTATTACATGGGTTAGATGTGTTATTGGTTGAATGATGGGTGCGTTTCCGTCCCCTTACCTCCACCAATGATACCTAAATTGGAATAGCCTTTCCTGTTGTGACGGGAATATATATTATTCCAGTCCATGCTGCCGGCAAAAATCTCCAATGGTAACACAATCAAGGTTGGAGGTCATTTGAGCTACAATGGCCCAGAGTTTATCAAGATTCTTTTTAATTGACGCTGAATCCGCACCTGGACGAACACTTATTCACAAAATCTCTCTTTCTCGTTTTGTTTTTTATAACTTAATCAAGAATGTCTTGGACCAACAAAGGAAAATTTCAAACAGGCAACCATTTCGTGGTTGCCTGTTTGAAATAATAACATGTATTATTTTTTAGATGCTAACCAAACAGCTAGTGCATCTATTTGTTCCTCACTTAACCGTTTTTCGAAGGAAGGCATACCTCCTTTTCCTTCACTAATTACACCGAATAGCTCGTCTTGTGTATATTTTGCACCAACCTTTTGTAGGTTAGGGCCAGCTCTACCTTGAAGATCAATTGCATGGCAGGATACACATTTTTGTTTATAGATAGTTTCTGCATCATTAACTCCACTTACAGCTTGTATGTCTTGCTCTGAAGCGCTGCTGCATCCAGCTATTGTACCTGTAATAGCCAATAGTGCAATGGTTCGAGTCCATTTCATAATCATTAATATCCCCTTTTATTATACCCTTGTTCATAAGCATACCTTGCTAATTGAATGCGGTTATCCATCTGCAGTTTTTGTAATATATTTTTCAAATGATTCTTAACAGTATGTTCAGAAATACTCAAATTATCTGCTATCTCACGATTGGAGGATCCACGAGTAACCCAGAGTAATATCTCTTGTTCTCTTGGCGTTAATGGATCGCTGAATACTCTAGGAGTATCCTTGTGGGCGAATTCTTGAAGAATACGCAGTTCTAGTTCTTTGGATAACGGTGCTTCGTCAAAAATGACTGCTTTCAAATATTCATGCCAGGCTCCAGGATTTAAATTTTTAAGCAAATAGCCCTGCGCCCCTTTTTTTAGGGCTTCGAATAAATGAGTGATATCATCTGATACCGTAACCATAACAATCTTAACGTAGGGAAAACGAGATTTAATTTCCTTCGTAGCATCTAACCCATCCATACCTTTCATGTTAATATCCATAAGGATTAACTCCGGCATCCATATGTCTGTGAGTTGAATAGCTTCCACGCCGTTCTCGGCCTCTCCAACTAACTCAAAGATGGGATTTGAACTTAGAATGACCTTCATTCCCTCACGTGCATGCCTATGTTCATCTACAATTAATACACGTATTGGCTGCGCCATTGTTATTAATGAACCTCCGCTCCTCTAATCTTCTGAAAATCACAAAAGTACAACCTTCCAATATTTCTGAACTAACCTTCTCATTTCGACTTATATACCTATCATTGTGCCCGAATCTGAAGGACTTCACATGACTCGATAGAGCTAAAGAAGTCCCTATTGTATGAATATAATTTGAATCTTATGAGTTGTTCAGTTCAAGCATACGGTGAGTGCTCTTATTGTTCAAAAGTCTGTAACATCCCTCCATCTATCTAGCCCCATTGAGTTATTCTTGTTCTTTGATTCGTTCCGCATAATGAATATGTAGGATATCCAAGGACAAGGAAGTGATTATCTATTTGTTGAAATATGGAACGAAAATTCTCATTGTTGCTCGTGATAAACGCATTCAAATGCTGCTGAAATCAAATCTTGAGATGGAAGGCTGTATGGTTGATCAAGCCTATGATGGTAAGTCCTCATTACTTAAAGTACGACATCTCGACTATAGTCTCGTTGTATTAGATGCAGCAATTCCTTATCAGAATGGAATCACTCTGTGTTCTAAGATCAAAAAAGATAATGAGGTACCGGTTATCGTGGTGACTGATAATGACCATCAGATGCTGGAGAGTTTTCAAGCTGGCGCTGATGACTGCGTACTCAAACCCTTCAGTTCCACAGAGTTGGTGCTACGCATCCGAGCGATCATTAAACGCTACACGGCTTGGAGATCTGACGGTTTAATTATTAGAGACAGGGAATTAATTAAGCTTTCTCATCTGATTATTGAGAGATCTGCGCATAGAATTCTTGTGGACCATATACCTGTTCATTTTTCATTGAAGGAATATGAATTACTCTTATATATGGCTAATAATCCTAATGTTGTACTAACGAAGGAGCATTTATTTCATGTGGTTTGGAAACATGAGCAACCTCGAAATTACCGTACGATTGACACCCATATAAAAAGAATTAGAGATAAATTGTCCAAAGCATCTACCGTTTCACGTAACATGATTCAAACTATATGGGGAATCGGATATATTCTACGAGACCCCGTATAATACCAACTAGCGAGAGGGGTAATCGAAATGCTGTATTGGTTTATCTTAGGAGGATTATTTCTATGCGGTGGCGCCTATGTCATGTTAAAAGGTGCTAAGCTAGTACGAGAAGATAATGAAATTCAAGACAAGTTAGTCAAAACCAATAAACGGATGCAACAAGAGTAGAATGAACTGCACCCCGTCAAGTAGACGCTACAAATAATAAAAACCGTTAAGCGGCCTTAGTCCTGAATTCCATTGGACTGAGGCCGTTTAATTTTGCCTGTAATCGTTCGTTATTGTAAAAGTGGATGTAGGCCTCAATGTCCCGTTCAAGCTCATCAAAAGTTCGGTATGTATGCAAATAATACTTTTCGCATTTTAGAGTTCCYCAGAAGKATTCTATGGGACCGTTATCGATGCATCTCCCTACGCGAGACATGCTCTGGGTTAATTTTTTGCCAAATAACTTTTTGAATCGTAGAGAAGTGTATTGAAAGCCTCGGTCACTATGCAGCATGGGTCTGCWCCTTGGTGCTGCCTTCATCGCCTTTTTGACGGTTTGAAACACGAGGCTGTTGTTGTTCGAGTGCCCGAATACGTAGGAYACAATGGTGTTGTCGTGGAGGTCTAAGATGGCGCTTAAATACGCCTTTTGACCATGACCATATTTGAATTCCGTTACATCTGTTACCCATTTTTCGTTCGGCTTTGTCGCAGTGAATTCACGGTTTAGCAGGTTCTCTGCCACGTGTTGAGGCGTTGACGGTGCATATTTCTTTCGCTTTCTGCGAATCACCGACTGAATACCTCGCAGCTGCATGAGGCGCTGGATGCGTTTRTGGTTAATCCGCCGCTGCATCTCTCTGCATAAGTGAAGCGYTAAACGGCGGTACCCATAGATACCGTCTACCTTCTCATAGAGCGCGATCATCGCTTCTGTGAGTTGCTGGTTCTCCCGTTCGTGTACGCTGGGCTTGCGGTTCAGCCATTTGTAATAGCTGGATCGTGGAATCCCTGCAATTTCACACAACGCCTTTATGCTGAATTGGCCGTCTTGCTGAACGGCTTGTATAGCGAGGTAGATATTTTCCTGACGTACTTGACTTAGCGTCGCCTTCTTTCGAGTTCCTCTAACTTTTTTAGGAATGCATTTTCTGCCCGTAGACGCTCATTTTCAGCCTCCAGCTTCTTCATGACAAGCTTCTGGCGGTCTGTGTCAGTTAACTCTTCTTCGGTCTTTTTACGTCCCCGTCCATCCTGAAGCGCATCTTGCCCGCCGTCTTGGTATTTCTTCACCCACTGGTACACCTGTTGGTAAGAGAYCTGATGCTGCTCYGCTGTCTTCCCGTAGTCCTCGTTATGAGTCAGACAATATTGAACAATCTCTATGCGTTCCTTCCAGGTCGTAGAACGTCCTTTCGTCATAGCCTTTGCTCCCCCTTTATAGGCTTTTAAGCTGCTATGACTATTATACTTCWTCACCCAATCGGAAAGCTGTGTTCTGCTCGCAATCTTGTATTTATCAATRATATCGTATTGGGATAATTCCCCTTTGAGGTAATCCAACACCGCCTGTAGCTTAAGTTCTGCGGAATAGCTACGGTTGTTCGTTTGAATCTCTAATCCATCAAAACCATAGACTTCATACCGGCGTTGCCATTTCACCAAGGTTGTTTTTGATATCCCATATTTATACGCAGCGGCCATAAGGCCAAGTTCACCACTTTCGATCTCTTTGATAATGGTACGTTTCTCCGATGCGTGATATTTAACTTTAGACATGAAAATGCTCCCCTCATAGCAGCAGGTTTTTATTATTTCACCTGTCCACTATTTGGGGAGCATATCACAAGTCAGATGAACTTGGGCAGCCCTTTCGTTCCTTCCAATTACTTTGTCTGCCATACCACAAGTGTAGTTCGGCCAGAATCTCTTCTTAAATCCATATCCCATCCCAATTCCAACGATCGTTGTTTTAGAACTACTTCTCCGATAGCTTTTCCCACAGAAATAATCATAACTGGTTGATAGCGCTCTTTATCAAGCCCAAACACCACAGCAATATTGTCCAAGAAGCGAGGCGCCACAAATGTACTGCTAGGGGGGCTCGAACTAGCAGCTGGGGCGAGGATACTTTATGTATGCCCCTCCCCCGAGTGCAAATGTTTTTTTAGCAACCAAGGTCCAAGGAGCCAAACTACCAAGGGAACTATAATGGCAATCGAAAGAGATAATAAGGGCCAAACTCGAGACAATAAGTCTGAAGCTCTCTTATATTCAATTGTTACCCAGTAGGAGACAACTGTAAAAAGTAAAGCTACTGGCACAAGGAGAGTTTTGTGGTTTTTTAACCCAAAAGTTTGCGAAATTGCTAAACTTCCGCACAATAGACTCATCGTAAGTTGAGTGATTGCCGGTAATAGTCCAAAGCTAAGCATCTCGATTTCAAATCGTTGGTATAAAATACCTACTTTTACCATTATGAAAAGCTCCATGCAGGGAATGATATATTGAGATGTCACTTCTGGACCTAAAAAACCAACTTCCAGAACAGGCCATAGTAATATGTGCCCTCCCGCCAATATCATTGACACAATTCCGAGCTTATTCCAAGTCCGATTATTATTCACATGAGGCAATATAAATAATGTCATAACTGCGGATATAGCCCGATCCGAACCAAAATGACGACCTGACCAGATGGTATTCAGCCATCCGTTTTCCAAAACAGGGCGAAACCGATCGATTTCAAAATTTCCTACCGTACCTGCAAGTAGGCCTATATCTAAAAAAATGAAGCGAATAGAGCCAGCAGCGCAAGTCTGGAGATCACCTCAATACCATGATAAGCGACAAAGAGTGAAAAAATGGTTCCGATCAGAACAGCAAGGATGATCGGCATTTCGGGCATAAAATAGTCAATAATATGTATCGCTATTGTCCATGTAATAAACGAATAGCTTCCTAAAAAGCTCGTTTGTTTGTTCATAATCGATCACCTCTTTTTATTTTCAAATGACAAAAAGACACGCCCCTCACTGGCGTGCCTTCTTGTCATCTTAGTGGTTTGAGAGGGTAACCCGACGATCATTGCACTAGAGCAGAAGGACCTAGAACTGTCAAAAGATAAAAAACAACAAATCCGTGAAGCATAATTTAGCCGTCGGCGTCTCTTTTACACGTTCAGCAACTCTGTCAAGACACTGGGTGTGAGTATGTTGCCGACGTAGAACTGGCCGAATTCGCCGAAGCGTGCGCTAGTCTCGTCGAACCGCATCTCATAGACGAGCTTCTTAAACTGCAGCGGCTCGTCCGCAAACAGTGTGACACCCCACTCCCAATCGTCGAAGCCGACCGAGCCGGTGATAATCTGCTTGACCTTGCCCGCATAATTGCGGCCGATCATACCGTGACTGCGCATGAAGTTTTTGCGCTCCTCCAGAGACAGCATGTACCAGTTATCGTTGAGCATGCGTCGCTTGTTCATAGGGTAAAAGCAGATATGTTTCGCCTTGGGTAGGATTGGCTTAAGGCGAGCGACTACTTCGGGTACTTGCATCGGATCGGAGCCGGTAGGTGCTAAATAACTGCTCAGCTCGACGATACTGACGTACGAGTAAACTGGTTTCACGAATTTGGCGAACTCGGAACGATTAAATGCATTCTCCGCTGAGTTCAGCTCCTCGAGTGTCTCACGTAGGTTCATAAACATAATGTCTGCCTTCTGTCCGACGACGGCGTACATTGCCAAACTGCCTTCCATCCGTGATTCGACCGCCGACCATTCGTTGATAAGCATCATCAAATCATGCTTTGCAGTCTCGCGTTCCTCTGCGGTTGCACCTTTCCAGGCAACCCAGTCGATTGTGCGGAAATCATGCAGCGCGTACCAACCCTCTAGCGTTTCTGTTGCTTCACTCATCTTACTTCAGCCCCTCCATCGCCGATTAAAAAAGTACGCAATCTTCTCAATACATCGTCTACCTCTTCGAACAACTCCTCAGAATCTCTCATTTTATGACTCCTTTCATAGAGGCTGTGCTATCAGCTTCACTGTTCGCATTTCCTCTTAATCAATGGCCTTTCTCTCTATCATTCTTTCCTCTAATTCATCAATCATGACTTGATAAAATCGCTTGATAAAGCTTAACTCTTCACTAGTGCAACGTTCTAGAAATCTGAAGTACCGATCTTGCTCCTGCTTATGCAGCTTTCCGTGCAGTACATATAATTCCTGCGCTTTTGCCGTTAATCTGAAGTGGATTTCCTTCTTGTTATCGTTAAGACGGATACGCTCAATAAAACCATCTTTTAATAATGTGGTCGTTATCCTTGTTATGCTTGCTTTCGTTAAATCCATTTTTTCGGCAAGTGCTGTATTGTTGATGGGATCATTATTGCCAATACAGTCAATGACGTATAAAGATGTAAGATTAGCAGAATATTCGGAAATCCCCTGCTCTTTTGACTCTTGCAGGTAGAATCAAGAAGAATTGCAGCAATGTTACTTGGCGATATTTGCGAAATATTCTAATGTYCTAACCAGTTGCGCGGTGTAAGACATTTCATTATCGTACCAGGCTACAGTTTTCACCAGTTGCTGGTCGCCAACTGTTAGAACTTTTGTTTGWGTGGCATCAAAAAGAGACCCCAATGTCATTCCCTTCACATCGGAAGATACGATCTCGTCCTCCGTGTATCCGTRTGTTTCTGGATCTGATGCTTTTCTCATAGCGGCGTTAACTTCCTCAACCGTTACCTTAGTGTTCAAWACGGYTACGAGTTCYGTTACGGAGCCTGTTGSWACAGGYACACGYTGAGAKGCACCATCAAGTTTGCCCTTCARTTCRGGAAGAACGAGGCCAATGGCTTTWGCMGCACCGGTRGAGTAAGGAACAATRTTCTCTGCTGCAGCCCGTGCTGCGCGGAAGTYTCCTTTTGAATCTGGCGCRTCAAGRGTRTTCTGRTTRCCTGTATARGYGTGMACGGTTGTCATYAAYCCSGAYTGAATKCCAAAYTTATCGTTCAGAGCTTTAGCCATGGGAGCTAGACAGTTCGTTGTGCARGAAGCRCCSGAAATGACGGTTTCYGTTCCGTCCAGTRTTTCATGGTTTACGTTATACACGATGGTCTTCATGTCGCCTGTTGCCGGAGCGGAAATAACRACYTTCTTTGCTCCGCCTTTCAGGTGAAKCTCSGCCYTTTCTTTGGTGGTGAAGAAACCWGTACATTCGAGTACGATATCTACRCCAAGCTCGCCCCAAGGGATTTCTTCAGGGTTGCGGTTAGCCAGCACTTTAATTTCTTGACCGTTAACAGTAAAGGCTCCATCATGAACTTCGATACCACCATGGAAAGTGCCTTGTGTAGTGTCATATTTGAGCAGATGGGCCAGCATTTTTGCGTCAGTTAAATCGTTTATTGCTACAACCTCGATATTTTCCACCTCTTGAATTCGACGGAAAACGAGTCGCTTTTGGAATGGGTTTATTTTAAAACAAATGATACCGATCGGTACCTTTATTATATCAGGATTTAAGACGTTGGCAAGGTTTCGGCCGTAAAATTTGATATTGAATTGCCACACTAACTGGAAACGATGACATAACGACACCTGGCTGCGGACATAAACGGCGGCTTGTTTCGCAGGAAACACGGGTAGATGGAACAACCATTGCATACACGTATGACAAAATTGGTAACCTATATCGAAGGCAGTAATCAAGTCAGGTGTGACTACAACGAACGCTCATCGACTCTATTGGTGTCGAGGCGTGAAAAATTAGTTACTCCATTCGGTACCGGCTAGGTATAAGCTATACCAGCCAACGTATACCCTGGCGGCAGCCGACAAAGAAAAGCAATAAAAGTTTGTCGAATCAACCTTCCAAAGGTTTAAAAAAATTACGAGAACGGCGAAATTGATCACTTATGGTTTGAAGATGAAGCCATGATTCGTGATTACCAAGCTCTTCATCATATATGGTTTGTTAAATAGAATCCTATCCTAAAGGTAAAATCACCCTAGCATTGGATAATGCCAGGGCATATCACGCCAAGGTGCTCGAGCGCTTCCTTAAGAAGCAGCGCGATCGTCTAGAACTTATCTTTTTGCCTCCCTATAGTCCCGAACAAAGTAACGAGGATATCGTCTACAAGGGATGAGCTCATTGTATTAATCGATACGAGAAAAAGACAGCCGAGGAATTCCGAGGCCACTGAAGAACTTAGTTTTTTTTCAGTCTTAATGATTCTGTAGCATAAAAAATGGCCCGTTGCTCTCGAAAACGAAGCAGATGGCCAATTTTTCTATGCAATGTTATCTTTTAAGTCTGTTAATTTGAGTATTCGTTTTAGATTAGCAGCAAATATCGCCATAGTTCCTTGCATCTCCATGCCTAATAGACCCGAGGATGTGGCTACATCATACCCGTTCCTGTGCTTAAGTTCGCTATTCTTGACTTCAATCTTGTAACGTTCCTTCGACTTTTCTATGAAGTACTCACTTTCTTGAAACGCCATTTGTTCGGTGTGTTCGTTGGACTTTATCGTTACCGAATACGTTTTAGTTTTAGCTCCGTCTGTATAGCATTCTTCCTTGAATTTGGACATCGCTTGCACTTTTCCACATCGAAATAGTACGTATTCGCTTGGTTTTTGCTGATCATGAACTGCCCGCCAATTGTTAGACACGACTAACAATTGGAGGTGCAGTTTTTTTGCCTTATTACAGTATGTCTAGTATGGGGACAATTACGTTTTGTATGCATCTCTACCTAGGTATATTTTGAACCTTACTTGGACTGCCATCGATTATACCCAGTTCTATTCCGATGTGCCAGTTCACCACAGTTTAACTGGTCTTTAAGCAGCATTGCTGCAAATAGGACGAGAAGATTGTTATATTCATTAGCATGTGCTTGTTATCCCCATCCAATTTGCTGAGCAAAATGCCTCCTTCCAACAAGGAAAAGGCAAATGAAGCAAGCGCATCCGAATCCAGATCTTCCCTAAACTCCCCAGCTTTGATCCCGTCACGAATGATACCTTTCATCATATCCAAGAAGGTATGCAGCCCCTGCCTTGCTCGATCATAAAGTTCCGAATGAGTATCGTCACTTTCTACAGCTGTATTTTGCATGGGGCATCCGCCAATAAATGGTGGATTATCGACAACATCTTCATATACACGAAAAAATGCAAGTAACCTCCCTGACGCAGACTGCTCTTGGTCGACCGCCTCAGCAAATTTCCCGCTAACCTGACTGGCAGCGTAATTGTAGGCTTCAAGTGCAATCTCATCTTTACTGGCAAAATGTCGATAGATGCCCCCTTTCTTAATTCCGGTGTCGGCAGTAATATCGTTTAACGATGTACCGGCATAACCTCTTTGATTAAAGATTACTGCCGATTCCATAATAATGTGCTCTCTTGTTCGATCTCCTTTTTTCATAGGTTCCTCCGAATGATCTTATTCTAATCATTTATTATAAACAAATTATACAATTCCGACCTTGCCATTCACTAGAATTATGCTAAAATAAAAAGATACCATTCGGTACCTTTTTATTTTAAAACAAGACGGTCCAGAATGAAATAGCGCCGAGCCATTTTGATTTCATGAGAGGTATTCGCCTCTTAGGAATAAATAACACTTATAGGAGGACTTGAGAATGACTGTAAAAGTAGGCATAAACGGCTTTGGACGGATCGGATGACTCGTATATAGCCCCATTGAGTTATTCTTGTTTTTCGATTCGTATCGCATAATGAATATGTAGGGTACGCAAGGACAAGGAAGTGATTATATATTTTTTAAATACGGAACCAAAATTCTCATTGTTGCTCGTGATAGACGCATTCAAATGTTTCTTAAATCAAATCTTGAGAAGGAAGGATACATGGTTAATCAAGCATATGATGGTAAATCATCATTTCTTAAAGCATGACAGATCGACTATAGTCTCGTTATATTGGATGCAGCAATACCTTATCAGGATGGAATCACTCTTTGCTCTAAGATCAAGAAAGATAATGAGGTGCCGGTTATCTTGGTGACTCATAACGACCATCAGATGCTGGAGAGTTTTCAAGCTGGCGCTGATGACTCTAAACAACATGTAAAGGAGTTGCGCCATGACGATTAGTCACAGTCTCTTGTTCTCGCTTAATTGCTGGTTTTTCGTTTCATTTTTCACATTCGCCGGTTTCCGTTTTTCCCGGCTGCGCAGTGAATGTGATTCTCGCCGATTGATAGGTGACGCGCCTCATGCTGATGAACGCTAAAAGTGCTTTCCGCCTCCTGATTACCGTTGCGGCAGCCTTCGTCTTCTGGACGCTCTTGAATCGTTTCGCCCTGGATCCGGATGCGTCGGTTTTTTTGAGCCACAAGACCAAGCTCACCCGTCCGATGAACTTACCTGTCTGGCTAACTATGCTGAACGTTCACGTCATCTTCGCTTGCATCGCAATCGCTGCGGGCGCCATAAACTTTGCTAGCGCCAAGCTCCGTAAGTACCGGAAAACGCATCGTATTCTCGGCTACGTCTATGTCGTCGCCGTACTGGCCGTATGCATCACATCAGGCTATATGGCTCCTTTTGCGACCGGAGGCAAGGTCGTGAGTGTAGCCTTCAATTTGCTTAATATCATTTGGATATTTATAACAGTGACCGCATACTTCCATATTAGACAAGGACGGGTTGAAGACCACCGCCGCTGGATGATCCGCAGCTACGCGTTCTGCTTTACAAATCAGATGATTCATACGCTTATGCTTCTCTTCATCAACGCGCTGGGAATGAGCTACGAGGTCGGATATACGGCGAGTGTTATAGGAACGATCGTACTTCTTTTTTTGGCGGCGGAATGGATCATTCGGAGACGAAAGGCCGGCGGGAGTACAGTGTCGTTTCGGTGATAATAAACATCCACCGCTTCTTTAATGGACGGACTCACAAACCGACGATTAAACCGCAAGTGTCTAGAGGTACGCGTTCTTTATGAAACGGAGAATCGATGGGAACATGAATGGTTCTCGTCAGCCTAACTGAACTCTAGGCTGTTAATTTTCTTTCATAATCACCAAGCAAAGAAAAGTTACGCTGTGCCCCTAATTAACTAATAGAATAATAAGTTTCCATTCATTTTTCCAGATAATTGTGTGTCAAGTTGTACTGCACGGTTGCCCGATTCACATTGGCAGAAGTCCCGGATTATGCCCAAAAGTCTGATCGGTCAGGCGACAGCGTACAGCTTGAACCAGTGGGACAAGCTGACGCCTGATCCAACGCATCGCGGCCATTGCCGCTGAGGGCCGGCTCAAAACGACGGTGGAGGTGGCTGCCGATTTCACTTGGGCGTCTGCAAATGCTGCATCCCTACTTCACGTCACAGCTCGGCTACGCAAGGTGGTGCTACCCACTTCTGAGGTCCTGGAGCAAATCCGCGAGGACGCCATACGGTCCATCCTAAATCCCGAACAGAAAGGACGAACACAATGAAACTTCTAGTCACGGGAGGCACCGGTCTACTCGGCGGCCGCCTGATCACGAAACTCGTGGAGGACGGTCACCAGATTTTCGCTCTCACACGCTCCACATCATCTCACGCCAAACTCAAGTCCATGGGTGCGACGCCAGTCGATGCCGATCTCGAAAGCAACACGCCACTCATGTTGCCGGTGATTGATGCGGTTGTGCACGCGGCTGCCCTGTTCCGCTTCTCAGGGCCTCGCGAACCCTTCTTCCGTACCAACGTCGATGGTACCGTAGCCTTGTTGAAGGCAGCTGAGTCCGCCGGTGCGAAGACATTCGTCTACATCAGTGCGGCGGGGATCCTCATGGATAATGGCGGTACGCCCGTCCGCGACGCCGATGAAAGCGCGCCGATTTTCCCGAACCACTTCTCCGCCTACCTGGCGAGCAAGGCAATGGCCGAGCCATTGGTTCTGGCAGCCAACAGACCCGGCTTTCGCACCATCGCGCTCCGCCCACCGGTTATTTGGGGGCCTGATGATCCGTTTAGTCGAGCGCTTCCCGAAGCAGTCAGATCTGGACAGTTCGCCTTCATCGACCGCGGCGACTACGCTTTTGCAACCTGTCACGTTGACAATGTGGTCGAAGCCATACAATGCGCTCTTGAACGCGGAGAAGGCGGTCATGCCTTCTTCATCAAAGACCAGGAAGGGCAGACTTTCCGTGAGTTCGTCTCCTCGCTCGCGAACTTGCAGGGCCTGTCCATCGATAAACTGCGTTCCATGCCCTACTGGCTTGCCTCTGCCATTGGCCGGTTGCTCGACACTATCTGGGCCGTCACGCGGAAAGACGGCGATCCGCCGATCTCACGCTCGATGATACGCATGATCGGGCGTGAGTTCACAGTCAACGATGCCGCTGCACGTCGAGAGTTGGGCTATGTCGGAAGAACTTTGCGCGATGCCGGCTTGCAAAGCTATGAGGAACCATCTGCTCGACGATAGTGCTTTAGAGGGCGAACGACGGCAATCGCCGGCTAGTCGTTCTCTGGACTTGCTCTTTTTGTCGATGGAACGCCGATTTTGGCAATGTAAGCCAAAATCGGCGTTCCATCGATTTCAGCTGTATAATTAGTAGCGCCGACAACTATTGGCCAGTTTACCGTTAAGGATGTAGTTGAAGTTGAGGTCACGCTCACGCGTCCGTAACTTTTTCCGGTGTAGTATACGCGTTAAGCATTCCGCTCTAATCACTATCATTATCTGCGCTTACAGCCCGTATTCGATATTTGAGCAGCTTCGCTACATCCGCATCTTCTAGATTCTCTAAAAAAATTTTTTGAAAATGCTTTGAATCCACAACTCAGTTCTCCTTCCTAGTTAGTTAAAACATGATGCAGTGCATGAGCGCGTCACCTATAGTAAACGGAATTTATTATGAGAGCTTTTTCAAATTAATATTTTTTCGTAAATATTTACTCTTGTAATTACTTTTATTTATTCATAATTATATATATTAGTTTGAAACACTTATTGCCACGCGTTGATCACTTTCTTGGTTTCCCCTACAGATCGGTGCCGACAAACAATCAGAGTCTAAGGCAATTGGATCTTGAAAACAAAACACTCGATTCTCCTGTCCAAACGATCCCTCTTATCCCAAAAAAAAAAACAAAGAAACCCATGCGTCCTGATTCAAGACGCTGGTTTCCATTAGCCTGGAAAGCCGCTTTCCCTTGAGCGATAAGCGTTTCCCCTTGATTGAAGGTCAAGCTTTGCCAACCTTCTCCCCTTTCGGTCGTTCCTTTCAGATCCCATTCCCCCGGGATCAAGCACGCCGAAGTGGCGTGTTTTCAGATGGGCGATGAGGACGCCCCCGGGCAATCCAATTCACCTCGAAGACGCGCACCTTCAGCCACTCGAGCAGCCAGCTGCCCAGCACCGGCTCGAGATCGGAACCGAGCCGCCCTAGTCGCGATGGACAATATGCGAAGTGGGATAACGATAGATAGAAAGTTCCTCCTCCGTAAGTTTGAAACTCCCTTTGTCACTCTCTAAGAAGTAGGTCAAGTCACTTTAAATGATTCCACGCAGAATTTAAAAGCCGAGTGAACGCTCGTATGTATCTAACCATATTGGCTCATAACAGCAGATGATCCTCGAGCGGTTGCTTTCGTATTAGTTACAACTATCATCCCCTTTATTTCAACTGTGAAACATTATTGGTAGAATAGAAACTAAATAAAGGAGGCGGATGTTGTGAACATTCGGATCGCTGAACAACACCATCGACAAGCTATTGTTGAGTGTGTGAATGCAGCTTACAACCAATACATTGATAGAATTGGGAAAAGACCTGCCCCTATGCTTGCAGATTATATAGAACTTGTCTCGAATAATTTTGTATATATAGTCACTGACAGGGATGAATTAATAGGTCTAATTGTGCTAATTCCGAAGGATAATTACTTGTTGATCGAAAATATAGCAGTCCACCCTACTTTCCAAGGACAGGGAATCGGACGCAAATTAATTGAGTTTGCAATGTCCTTTGCTAAAGAAGCATTGTTTCAGGAAGTTCGCCTATACACAAACGAGGTAATGACTGAAAACCTTGCGTATTATCCCAAACTCGGATTTATTGAATTGGAACGCCGAACAGAAGATGGTTATAGACGTGTATATATGTCGAAACCTTTGTAATTCGACGTACCTCCTGATTAAACTATCCTCCCAATAGTTTGATCAAAACAAGGAGCAGCTGTCGTTTTGATATGCTCCCCCTACAGTAGACAGGTGAAATAATAAAACCTGATTACTGTAAGGGGAGCTTTTTCATGGCTAAAGGAAAATATAATGCACTAGAGAAACTTACGATTCTCGAAGAAGTGTCAAATGGGGAAATTGGTTTTTTAGCTGCGACTAAGAAGTATGAGATCAACAAAACAACGTTGATGAAATGGCAGCGTCGCTACAAGCTGTATGGNGACAGCGGGACAATTTCAGGTCTCCTACCAGCAAGTATACCAATGGGTGAAGAAGTTCGAGGATCGCGGTCAGGATGCATTAAAAGATGGCCGTGGAAGAAAGAAAGCCCCGGAAGAGCTAACGGAAGCCGAACAACAGAAACTTAAGATGAAGCAGATGGCGTACGAAATGGAGCGCCTTCGGGCGGAAAATGCATTCTTAAAAAAGTTAGAGGAACTCGAAAGAAGGCGACGCTAAGTCAAGTAAGACAGGAGACAACCTACCTTGYTATTCAAGCGCTTCAACAGGAGGCATCAATGTGTATTCAGCTTCTCTGTGAAGTTGCTGGAATTGCACGCTCAAGCTATTACAAGTGGTTAAATCGCACACCTAGTTCTCGTGAATTAGAGAATGAACAKTTGATATCGTTGATGATAAACATCTATGAGAAAGTAGAACGTACCTTTGGATACCGTCAATTAACCTTACATGTRCGTAAACAAACTGGGAAAAARCTCAACCATAAGCGTATATACCGGCTAATGAAACTAAAAGGTATGCAGTCCGTCATCCGCAGGAAGAAAMCGAAATATGTACGCTCCACTCCACAKCAAGTGGCTGAAAACCTGTTAAACCGTGAATTTCAAGCCACTGAACCAAATGAGAAGTGGGTGACGGATGTGACCGAATTCAAATATGGACATGGTCAGAAAGCGTATTTGAGCGCTATTCTAGATCTCCATGATAAATCCGTCGTCTCCTATGTATTGGGGCATTCAAATAACAATCCGCTAGTATTCCAGACTTTAAAGCAAGCCCTACAAGCAGCTCCAGGAAGCAAACCCATGCTTCACAGCGATCGTGGATTTCAATACACCTCACTGGACTTCAAGAAGTTATTGGACCAAAACGAGTTGTCTCAGAGCATGTCCCGAGTTGGTCGTTGCATCGATAACGGACCAATGGAATCTTTCTGGGGAACTCTAAAATRTGAGAAGTATTATTTACACACGTACGAAACCTTTGCGGACCTTAAGAGAGACATCGAAGCCTACATCTATTTTTACAATAACGAACGATTACAAGCAAAATTAAACGGCCTCAGTCCTATGAAATTCAGGAGCAAGGCCGCTTAACTGTTTTTATTATTTGTACTGTCTACTTGACGGGATGCTGTTCAGTTTGCAATCTGCTCCTAATTAATTCAACTAAATTCCCCCGATAATAGCTTAATCAGAAGGGTAACAAGCAAGTGAATCATTTTCAATGGTCCAAGAAATTATCGTCGCACTATCTCGACCATTACCAACGTGGACGTCTGTTAGCAATTCTTGAACACATGTGTCTAAAGAAGATTTAAATTGAGATTTTATGCATTCATATATTAGGATTACTGTAATAACATTTTCCAAACTCTAAAAGACCATCAGTCGTCATAAGAATCATGTTTGTACCAGGTGAAGCATAACTCCACCCCAAAAAGTAATAAATTCTAATATGATTAAATAAAAACAGGATGAAGCAGCTACCTGAACCTGTGCTCCATCCTGATTTGTCTTGACCGTCATTAAATCGGCCCTCAGGGCCTCAGCGTACTATTTTAGCAATCTCATCAACACCGTTACCGCTTCGGCACGAGCCATAATGCCCCTCGGCTCGAACTGGTTGGCTTTGCGTCCGCTGATCAGTTATGAAGAGTGACACATTTTTTTGATGCCATAAACAACAGTTTAAGCAACCAGATAAGTAAAAGCTCATTAGGGATGCAGATTCAACTTTTGGGATGCAGGCTTACCATAAACTTTTATTCTGATAATAATCAATAGAAAAGCTAGTACAGCAAATCCAATTCCACTCCATACAAGTTGACGTACATCCCATTGCAAAAGAAACCAGCCACCAATAGTTGTTCCAATAGTTATTCCTAAATTCGCTGTTCCCAAATTCAGGAGCTGACTGTGATTCGATGATCAGCCAGCTTTGTCCAATGATAAGTCCGCCGGCATGGACCATTCCCCATAGAAAGATTAGAACAAACATAGGAATAAAATGAATCCCCAAAAAATACGAATAACATAATGCTTATCCATGAGCCATTCACTTGTGTTACTTGTCCAAGATATTCGGCAAAGTAACTATATACAGAGAACATAGCTGCAAATAAACATATAACGGTCGCAATGTTTAACCCAGAGCAGGTTTACGTAAAACACTGAGTTGTTGTCCATAAGTCATTTTTTCTTTAACAGGCATCGAAGGAAGCCAGATCAATATGCCGAAAAAGGCTATGATACTAATTATGGCACCAAACATGAATGCAACCTCAACTGAAATTCACTCTGCAAGATAAGAGGTCAATGGCACCCCAAATGCAAATCCTGCTGTATGATCAATCCAGCACCACCAACCGCCCGACCAACATAGTGATTGTAGTGCTAGTCATTAGCAATACCATCTTTGTTGACTACGGAATATTGACACATCGGAGGCATAACGACTTAAGTTTTTGAGCTAAAATGAGTTAAATAAATAATTCATAATTTCCCTTTTTTTACCATTAGATCCTAAGTTCTACTTGTCGTACGCCGATTAATTGTAACTCAATTTGTTTCATCTTATAAAAATAGCCGTTTTGCTCCATCAACTCGGAATAAGAACCCGTTTCGATCACTCTTCCTTGCTCCATAACGACGATTCTGTCCATTCCTTCCAAACCGTTAAGCCGGTGACAGATTAGCAGAAGCGTATCTTCGGACGCCTGCTCGTATAGGTGCGTCAAAACACGTTGCTCTGTCACATAGTCCAGCGAAGACGTCGGCTCATCCAGCAGCCATAGCTTTCCCTTGCGAAGCATGGCCCGCGCCAGGGCCAAGCGCTGTTTTTCGCCATCCGATAAATTTTCTCCCTTTTCATACACGGGGTCCGTTAACGAAATGGTCGGCAATTGCACTTTAGCGAGAATATCCAATAGGTCGCCGTCAGAATGATTCTCACCATCCATGAGCAAGTTATCCCGGATCGTTCCCCGGAAAAAATGGCTTTGCTGCAGCACGACATTAGCAGTTTTCCAAATGCTCGACTCCTCCAGCTCTTGTACCGATATGCCGCTTAGTCGCAAATCCCCATCCGTTGGCGTACGCAGCTTGAGCAACAACTCAATCAGCGTGGACTTTCCCGAACCGCTAGGTCCGACAATCGCCGTTTTGGATCCTGGTGGAATTTGCAACGAAAAGTTCTTTAACGCTGGCCTCCACTCCCCTTCATATTGAAAGGAAACGCCGGATAGTTCAATAGAAACGGCATGGTCGGTATTCAACGTACGACTTGGATGCACTGGCTGCATGGCAGGAGTTAATACTGCTTCCGTCAGCCGCTTGGCTGCATGTTCGCTATCTTGCTTATATGCTGGCAACGTGGCCATAGCCGCTGCTTCTTCAAATACAGTTAATGAGGTCATGACAAGCATAGCCAGATATACGCCAGCCAGCGTTCCATCCGATATCAGATAAGCACCAAGTGCCAACACCCCCCAGGAGATCAGATATGTGACAAAGGCATGCATCGATTGTCCACGTAGCAGTTGTCCGGCCGCTCGCTGCTGCTCGGCTGCCAATGTAGCAGAAGCTTGGCGAAGTTGCTGTTCCCGCTGCGCAAGCTGCCCATAAACTTTAAGATCCCGGAAACCATACAACACCTCTGTTACTTCCGTAGACAACAGCGCTCGCTGCTTGCGAACATGCCCATTGATTTTCCGATATCCTAGCAATACGATTCCCGGCACGACCAATACGGTTCCCAGCATACCAAGTAGCATCAAGCAAGCCATCCAGAAAGAAAAGGAGGCGGTAGCCAGCATTGTCGTCAAGAACACCATGACAACAATGATCGGCGGATACGCGACGCGTAAAAAATAGTGCTGCAAACTCTCTACATCCCCAACGATTCGTGCAAGCAGATCCCCGCTTCGGTTTTTATTTAAAATGCCTGGCGTTAAGGGGATGAGCTTGGTAAAAAAGGATGATCGCAAACGGCTAAGCATAGAGAATGTCGCTCGGTGTGAATATAAGCGCTCGCCATAACGACTCACCGCTCGAAGTAAACCAAGCAGCTTGACCAACGAAGTAAGTACGATCAGCGTATAAAGCGGAGGTGCAAACACCGTTTGCGAAATCAGATATCCGCTCGCAGAAAAGAGGATCACTCCGGCAATACCGGCAACAAATCCGCCTAAAATCGAAAGAATAATATCTTTGCGCTCCCGAATCATAGCTTGGAACAAAATAACCAACTCGTTCATCTCGGCACCCCTTTGCGTTGGACATCGACCATCTCTGCATACGCAGGCAGGCGTTTCATAAGCGCGTCGTGATGTCCCGAGCCCATTAGGACGCCATGGTCCATAAACAAAATGTTGTCCGCATTTCGAATGGTATACAATCGGTGAGCCACCGTAATCATCGTCGCCGATTTTGCCAAGGTTCCAATCGAATGTTGCAGGATGCTCTCGGTGTGAAGATCGAGTCCGACGGTCGGCTCATCGAACAAAATAATGGAAGGTCGCTTCAAAAAAGCCCGCGCTACGGCAAGCCGTTGCTTTTCCCCACCGGATAGTCCTCTACCGCCTTCACCGACAGGGGTATCAAATCCCAGCTCCAGTTGAGATACAACCTTCGAAAGACCCGCGTCCGCAGCCGCCGCCTCAATTTCAGCCCTAGAGACCTTCCGCCCAGCACCGATCGCGATATTATCAGCGAAGGTACCTGAAAAAATGTAAGGATGCTGCGTAATGTAGCTAATATGTTCGAACCATATCGTCTCATTCTGTTGAGTAAGCGGGTTTCCATTCACTAAAATGGTCCCCGACGCCGGTTTTAGTAATCCCGCTATAAGATGGAGCAAGGTTGTTTTGCCGGACCCGCTATGACCAACAAGGGCAATATGATCTCCTGGTCCAATTGTGATCGAACCTGTATTCAGCTCAAATGAGTCAGGTGCATACTGAAACCGGACATTGTCCAGTTCAATGGTGGGCGGCATTGGAAACAGCTTCTTCGGAAATGTCCGGTGCCCTATCGGCTGATCCTTCAGATCGTTTCTATCGTTCGTGTCCGCGAGCATGGTTTCAACCCTGCTAATCGCCCCCATACTGGTTCGCCCATTGTGAAAAGCTGTGCCCGAACTCTTTAATAAGCTGTAAAACTCGGGCACGAGCAACAAAACAAAAAAGGCCGTTTGAAACGACATCGATTTGAAGACAAGCAGCTGAATGGCCAGTTCGAGAGCAACAATCCCGATGCTCAGCATCACAATCGATTCCAGCATGAGGGTATTCGTAAACGCAATCTTCAAAATATCCATTGTGGCATCACGGTATCTTAAGCTACTGCGTTCGATTTCTTGCTGCTGACGGCGGGCCCGTCCGAAGATTTTTAACGTAACGAGCCCTTGAAGAGAATCTAGAAATGTACCGGCAAACTCGGCCAACTGCTCATACTTTTCTTCTGATTTATTTTTCGTTTTCAGCCCTACCAAAATCATAAAAATCGGGATAAATGGCGCCGTAACCAGCATGATGATCCCTGAATTGGCATGTTGGGTAAACGTAACGACTAAAATCAGAATGGGGATAATGACCGTTTCCACCATACGCGGCATGTATTGACTGAAATAACTATCCGCCTCATCCACAGCATCCAGCGCCATACTGACCTTTCCCCCCGTTTGCCCTCGAAGAGAGGAAGGCAAGGAAGCATGCGTGAAATTCTCAAGCACGGCTGCTCGCATATTTTTTTTGGCGGTTGCTGCCATTTGCAAACCAACTGTCCCGTTCCCATATGACAACAGTGTACGTATCGCCATCACGATCAGCAGGATGCAGAGCAGAAGGGCAATCGATGAAAAAGATGCTCTCTCCACAAAGATCCGCTGGACGGCTTCAGCCAGCAATGCAGCCTGACTTACGATGGCGGCGCCAAGTGCGAGCGATATGAATGCCAGATAAACAAGACGCTTGCGCTGGGCGGTCATCTCTATTGCGATCAAGCTTTTTTCCCCCTTCACCCAACTCCACTCCTTTATGGTAATAGCCTGCGAGTAATCGGCCTATTTTTTCCCTTTCACGTAATCCGCATCGAACAGGAACAACTTGAAAACTAAAATAAGGGAAGGAATCAATAGACACATGCCCCCGATAAATACGACAACCAGCGCGAAGCCCATTGAGGATGAGGTGACGCTGCTCTGAATCGTAATGTAGGGATTCAGAATATAGGGATACTGGCCAATCCCGTAAGCGAAAAAGGCACAGAAAAATTGCAGCATAATGCAAATAAATGCTAACCCATAGCGGCGGCCGCGGTATAACAGCCACATCGCAATCATGAAAAAGGTAACAGAAAGTGCAAACAGCCACCATAAATCCATCATATTTTGATAGTGCCTCTCATTGTGTTGCCCCAAATAGATAAAGGCCGTCAGGGCGATAATTATCGTAGGTGTGCTCCAAAACAGCGCATAGGTCCGCATAAGCTTTAGCGCAGCTTGATCCTCTGCCCGTGAAGCGTAAAACGCCAGAAAACAGGCACTAATAAACAAGACAGACACAATCGCCAATCCAACGATGCTCCACGACAATGGATTGGTTAATAAAGCCCAGTAATCCAGAGAAACCGTCTGACCCTGCTTCAAGATAAAGCCGCCTTCAGACAGGGTCAGCGCCACGGACAATGAAGCCGGGATCAGCAAACCCGATGCGCCGTACAAAAACTGATAGACGATATTATTTTTGGAACCATAGTTTTCAAATGCATAGAACGAACCGCGAATAGCAAGCAGCACGATCGCAACACTCCCTGGTACAAGCAGCGCCGTGCCATAGTAATAGGCTGTATCCGGAAAAAATCCGATCATGCCGATGTAGAAAAAGACGAAAAATACATTTGTGATCTCCCATACAGGTGACAAATAACGAGAAACCAGACGGTTAATGAGGTGGTCCTGCTTGGTCAGCCGGGCATAAAAAGCAAAGAAACCGGCTCCAAAGTCAATGGAGGCTATAATAAGATACCCGTACAAAAACAGCCAAAGTACCGAAATCCCAATCAAATCATAACTCATCAGGCATGCGCTTCCTTCCCTGTCCTCTTGTCGCCCGCATGCTGCGCCCACTTCTCCATCTCAGTTTCTGCCGGATTATTGTTGAATAAGCGCCGAAGAACAAGAACACTAACCACTCCTAATACGATGTAAAGAAGAAGGAAGAGGAAAAAAAGAATTCTCACGCTTGGCGACGTCGTCGCCGCTTCTTCTACACGCATATATCCTCGTAAAATCCACGGTTGCCGCCCCAACTCGGCGTAAAACCAGCCCAGCTCGACTCCCAGGAATGCGAGCGGCGCGCCTAAAGCAATAATGCGGAGCAGCCATTTGTTGTGCTCATTGCGTTTTTTCCATAAAGTAAATAGGAAATACAGAACGGATATGCCCAATAACGCAAACCCTATGCCAGCCATCAAGTCAAAAAAATAATGCACAAGGAGCGGAGGTTGTTCATCTGGAGGAAATTCATTCAGACCTGTTACTTTCGCGTTAAAATTTCCAAAAGCCAGGAAGCTGAGAATCTTCGGCAGGTGAAGTGCGCCTATAATTTTATGCTCGGCATTAAGCCATCCAAATAGAATCAACTCCGCGCCGCTCTCGGTCTCAAAATGCCATTCCGCAGCAGCCAGCTTTTCCGGTTGATGCTCGGCCAAGAACTTGGCGGACGCATCTCCAGCTACTGTGTTTAGCAGTCCGAACAACATGACAACGGCCATCATAAGCTTTAACGCTTTTTTGTGGTATCCAGTGACCCCATTTCTAAGCATCGTAAAGGCCGCAATTCCTGCTAGCAGAGCCGCTCCTGTTAAGTAGGCCGAGCTTAATACATGGAACACTTTAGAGAATGTCGCCGTATTCAGCATCGCTTGCACCGGTTTAACCGCTGTAAATTGTCCACTTTGCATTGTAAATCCTCCAGGTTGGTTCATAAAACCATTCACAGTCGTGATAAAAACAGCAGACATGCCTGCCCCTACGACAATGGGGAGTGTGAGCAGCCAATGAATATATGGATTCTTGAACCGATCCCACGTATACAGATAAATGCCTAGAAAGATAGCTTCAAAAAAGAATGCAAATACCTCCATGAATAACGGAAGCGCAATAACGTTCCCCGCCAACTTCATAAAATTCGGCCACACCAATGCCAGTTGCAGTGAGATTGCCGTGCCTGTTACGACACCGACTGCGACGGATATAACATACCCCCGCGCCCACCTCTTAGCCATCAGTGTGTAGTGAGAATCTTGCTTGCGGATGCCGATGAGCTCAGCAATCGCGATCATGAGAGGGATACCGACACCAATCGTCGCGAATATCATATGGAACCCTAGTGTCATTCCTGTCACCAGCCTGCTCCATAGTACCGTATCAATTCCCATTCCTTACTGCCTCCCTTCCAAAACGATTTGTAATTTGAGTTGATTATATTTCTGTCCTTCAGCAGTTCAATCGCGGTCACATCTTCTCCCATATTCGTTCAAGAAAGGATCAATTCTTTCTGACAACTTGATGAAACCGATAACGTTTCAGCTCACCGTGCCTGAGATGAAGAAAGCTACACGGCACTTTGGGCTAGTCGTCTCACGTACAGAAAAGAACATAAATTGGCCAAAACCGCAACCACGGCTAGTCCCCAGAATAGGTTTGCATATGAATGGCTAGGCGGAAGATGCTCTTGCCATTCCATTACGCTAGACAAAATGGCAATGCTGAATGCGCCGCTGATAAACTGCATCAGTTGAAACAATCCCGTGCCTGAGCCAATTTGAGAAGAGGGCAATATGCACGAAATTTCGTTTGAAACGCTACTGCTGATGATAGCAAAGCTTAAGCTCATCAGCATGTACACGAACACATTCGCTACCCAAAATTGGGTACCCACTCCTGCAAACAATACGGCCGCCAATAGTACGATTATAGGAGTCGTGCGCAACATACTGCTGTTTCCCCGCTTGTCGATCATCGCCCCGATCATTCTTGATAGCAGTGTGGACAAAATAGCCCCCGGAAAAATAACAAAACCGGCCTGACTTGCGCTCAAATCAAAATGTTTCAATAGCATTTGCGGCAACAAAAACAGCGTGGCAAAGTTGCATAAATAGGACAAGACCCCTATTAAGGCAAGCACAAGATAGCTTCTGTTAGCCAATAACGACGGAAGCACAAACGGGTGCTTCGCTCGGCGGATACAAAGAGAAAAGAAGAGCAGTCCCGAGATTCCGATCAACAAGGCAATGGAATGATAGTTGGTCAAAAATAGCAACAAACCCGCCGTACCGGCGCTCAAAGTCAATGCCCCCAGTAAATCAAAAGGGCGTTTGGGAAGCGACTCTTTTGGAATATACCGCACAAGCAGTGGGGCAATGCACAACAGCAAGGATGTAATTGCAAAAAGATATTTCCAACCCAGATATTGCACCACCAAGCCACCAATCACAGGACCAAGTCCAAACCCCAGTGATACTGAGGACATGATGAACGTCATCGATTTTCCCCGACGCGCCAACGGTACATAACGGGTCAGAAGCACGATGGACAAGGAGAGCGCCGCACCTGCACCGGCAGCTTGCACAACGCGGGCCGCAAGCAGCACCCAGAAAAGGTTGCTCAGCATCGCCCCAACCGACGCGCCTCCCGTCAAAACCAGACTAATGGCGAACAACCTCTTTAACGGAACAAAATCAGACAACCGGCTGTAGGTGATCGAGGAGATGGCGAACATGATAGAATAGCCGGTGACTGTCAATGAAACGATGGATGATGGTAAGTTAAAAGAATGGTTTAAATCGTTTAACGCCAAATTAAACATGGACGTATTCATAGTGACCAACACAACGGTAATGCAAAGCAACGTAATTAGGACGCCTTCATGGGAAAGAAGGAGCACTTCGTTTTTCTCGACCTTCGTATTGTGGAGTGTGTCCTTCATGGAATTTTCCTTTTTTCATTTTTTGATTTTGGAAAGTTATTTACTTAGCTATCTTAGCGAAGTGCTCCAGAGTGCGAACCAATTGAGCCGTGTAAGACATTTCATTGTCGTACCAGGCTACGGTTTTCACCAGTTGCTGGTCCCCAACCGTCAGAACTTTTGTTTGAGTGGCATCAAAAAGTGATCCGAATGTCATCCCCTTAACATCGGAAGATACAATCTCGTCTTCGGTGTATCCGTAAGTTTCCGGATCGGACGCTTCTTTCATAGCGGTATTAATTTCCTCGACCGTTACCGTGGTATTTAAAACGGCAACGAGCTCAGTCACGGAACCTGTTGGTACAGGTACACGTTGGGATGCTCCATCCAGTTTACCCTTCAGTTCCGGAAGAACCAGACCAATGGCTTTTGCGGCACCTGTGGAGTAGGGAACGATGTTCTCCGCAGAGGCACGCGCAGCGCGGAAGTCGCCTATTGGACTCGGAGCATCAAGCGTGTTTTGGTTGCTCGTATAAGCGTGAACTGTCGTCATTAGCCCAGATTGGATACCGAACTTATCGTGCAAAGCTTTAGCCATAGGGGCTAGGCAGTTCGTTGTGCAGGAAGCACCGGAAATAACCGTTTCCGTTCCGTCCAGCGTGTCATGGTTCACGTTGTATACGATCGTCTTCATATCGCCTGTAGCAGGGGCGGGCGGAAATGACGACTTTCTTCGCTCCCCCTTTCAGGTGAAGCTCAGCTTTTTCTTTCGTGGTGAAGAAGCCTGTACATCCGAGAACGATGTCAACCCCAAGCTCTCCCATGGAAGTTCTTCAGGATTCCGCGTAGCCAGAACCTTAACCTCTTTCCCGTTTACTTTGAAGGTTCCGTCATGGACTTCAATGTCACCGTGAAAAGTGCCTTGCGTTGTATCATATTTGAGCAGATGAGCCAACATTTTAGCATTCGTAAGGTCGTTAATTGCTACAACCTCGACGCCATCCACATCTTGAATTCGGCAAAAAGCGAGTCGTCCGATCCGTCCAAAGCCGTTAATGCCTACTTTTACAGTCATTCTCAAGTCCTCCTATAAGATTTATTTATTCCAAAGAGGCGAATACCTCTCATGAAATCAAAATGGCTCGGCGCTTTTTCATTCTGGACCGTCTTGTTTTAAAATAAAAAGGTACCGAATGGTATCTTTTATTTTAGCATAATTCTAGTGCATGGCAAGGTCGGAAATATGTCCATACCCAAAACAATCCCTACGGATTCACCTTATGTAGAAGTTCGTGGAGAGGTTTACATGTCAAATGAGGCTTTTGAAATGGTAAGTGAATTGAGACCTTATGTGCGTCAACTCGATCTATTGCTTAGCCATTCGGCAAATCCAAGCACAGTTCAAAACAACTGACACTATTAAAGTGGATAAAATAGAATAAGCGGGGACCATTGTCCCCGCCCTCCATATTGAAAGTAAATTATCCGCGCAAAATCGCTTCGATCTGCTCAAGTTCTTCCGCGCTAAGCTCCGGTGCATTAAAGGACGCCACCGCATCCTCAATTTGACTAACTTTGCTGGTGCCGATCAATGTAGAGGTCACTCTACCGCCACGAAGCACCCAGGAGAGGACCAACTGCGACAACTTCTGCCCGCGGGCTGCGGCAAGGTCGTTCAGCTTCCGCACTTTGCCGAGGACATCGCTGCATGCGTTTCAAGTTAGTTTACACTCTTATTGTAGCGAAAAGGCAGGTCCAAACGTATGTCAGCAAGGAAGCTGTTTGTTTGGTCACCCTTTTTTCTAGAAGACTTGAACGACTTCATGAATGTCATCCACTTCTTCAAAAATGGCACGTTCAATGCCAGCCTTCAATGTGATCGTTGCACTAGGACAGCCGTTACACTCTCCCAAAAATTTTAATTTAGCCACTCCATCCTTAACCTCAACCAATTCAGCATCCCCGCCATCGCGCATTAAAAAAGGACGAAGTTTTCTCAATACATCGTCTACCTCTTCGAACAACTCCTCAGAATCTCTCATTTTATGACTCCTTTCATAGAGGCTGTGCTATCAGCTTCACTGTTCGCATTTCCTCTTAATCAATGGCCTTTCTCTCTATCATTCTTTCCTCTAATTCATCAATCATGACTTGATAAAATCGCTTGATAAAGCTTAACTCTTCACTAGTGCAACGTTCTAGAAATCTGAAGTACCGATCTTGCTCCTGCTTATGCAGCTTTCCGTGCAGTACATATAATTCCTGCGCTTTTGCCGTTAATCTGAAGTGGATTTCCTTCTTGTTATCGTTAAGACGGATACGCTCAATAAAACCATCTTTTAATAATGTGGTCGTTATCCTTGTTATGCTTGCTTTCGTTAAATCCATTTTTTCGGCAAGTGCTGTATTGTTGATGGGATCATTATTGCCAATACAGTCAATGACGTATAAAGATGTAAGATTAGCAGAATATTCGGAAATCCCCTGCTCTTTTGACTCTTGCAGGTAGAATCAAGAAGAATTGCAGCAATGTTACTTGGCGATATTTGCGAAATATTCTAATGTYCTAACCAGTTGCGCGGTGTAAGACATTTCATTATCGTACCAGGCTACAGTTTTCACCAGTTGCTGGTCGCCAACTGTTAGAACTTTTGTTTGWGTGGCATCAAAAAGAGACCCCAATGTCATTCCCTTCACATCGGAAGATACGATCTCGTCCTCCGTGTATCCGTRTGTTTCTGGATCTGATGCTTTTCTCATAGCGGCGTTAACTTCCTCAACCGTTACCTTAGTGTTCAAWACGGYTACGAGTTCYGTTACGGAGCCTGTTGSWACAGGYACACGYTGAGAKGCACCATCAAGTTTGCCCTTCARTTCRGGAAGAACGAGGCCAATGGCTTTWGCMGCACCGGTRGAGTAAGGAACAATRTTCTCTGCTGCAGCCCGTGCTGCGCGGAAGTYTCCTTTTGAATCTGGCGCRTCAAGRGTRTTCTGRTTRCCTGTATARGYGTGMACGGTTGTCATYAAYCCSGAYTGAATKCCAAAYTTATCGTTCAGAGCTTTAGCCATGGGAGCTAGACAGTTCGTTGTGCARGAAGCRCCSGAAATGACGGTTTCYGTTCCGTCCAGTRTTTCATGGTTTACGTTATACACGATGGTCTTCATGTCGCCTGTTGCCGGAGCGGAAATAACRACYTTCTTTGCTCCGCCTTTCAGGTGAAKCTCSGCCYTTTCTTTGGTGGTGAAGAAACCWGTACATTCGAGTACGATATCTACRCCAAGCTCGCCCCAAGGGATTTCTTCAGGGTTGCGGTTAGCCAGCACTTTAATTTCTTGACCGTTAACAGTAAAGGCTCCATCATGAACTTCGATATCACCATGGAAAGTGCCTTGTGTAGTGTCATATTTGAGCAGATGGGCCAGCATTTTTGCGTCAGTCAGGTCGTTTATGGCCACAACCTCGATATTTTCCACCTCTTGAATTCGACGGAAAGCGAGTCTTCCGATTCGCCCAAAACCATTAATTCCTACTTTTACACTCATTGAATAACCCTCCTGTTTCGTTCGAAATCCATTCCACATAAGTTTGTCCAATAGAACTTAAAGGTAAGCACTGAGTCGAAGCCAAACAAGTTTGCCCTTGGAATGGGTTTGTTTTATAATAAAAGATACCGATCGGTACCTTTATTATATCAGAATTTTAGACATTGGCAAGGTTTCGGCCGTAAAATTTGATATAATGTTAAATTAGAATAAGATCATTCGGAGGAACCTATGAAAAAAGGAGATCGAACAAGAGAGCACATTATTATGAAATCGGCAGCAATCTTTAATCAAAGAGGTTATGCCGGTACATCGTTAAATGATATTATTGCCGACACCGGTATTAAGAAAGGGGGCATCTATCGACATTTTGCCAGTAAAGATGAGATTGCACTTGAAGCCTACAATTACGCTGCCAGTCAGGTTAGCGGGAAATTTGCTGAGGCGGTCGACCTAGAGCAGTCTGCGTCAGGGAGGTTACTTGCATTTTTTCGTGTATATGAAGATGTTGTCGATAATCCACCATTTATTGGCGGATGCCCCATGCAGAATACAGCTGTAGAAAGTGACGATACTCATGCGGAACTTTATGATCGAGCAAGGCAGGGGCTGCATACCTTCTTGGATATGATGAAAAGTATTATTCGTGACGGGATTAAAGCTGGGGAGTTTAGGGAAGATCTGGATTCGGATGCGCTTGCTTCATTTGCCTTTTCCTTGTTGGAAGGAGGCATTTTGCTCAGCAAATTGGATGGGGATAACAAGCACATGCTAATGAATATAACAATCTTCTCGTCCTATTTGCAGCAATGCTGCTTAAAGACCAGTTAAACTGTGGTGAACTGGCACATCGGAATAGAACTGGGTATAATCGATGGCAGTCCAAGTAAGGTTCAAAATATACCTAGGTAGAGATGCATACAAAACGTAATTGTCCCCATACTAGACATACTGTAATAAGGCAAAAAAACTGCACCTCCAATTGTTAGTCGTGTCTAACAATTGGCGGGCAGTTCATGATCAGCAAAAACCAAGCGAATACGTACTATTTCGATGTGGAAAAGTGCAAGCGATGTCCAAACTAAAACGTATTCGGTAACGATAAAGTCCAACGAACACACCGAACAAATGGCGTTTACTCCACTATCTTCCCTGAACAGGATGCAAACATTTCCGCAAGCTCATGCTGCGAGGGAGGTAAGTAATTTGCCGTGTAAACCACATCCCAATAATACTGCTATTGTAATCACAGACCTACAAAATGACTATATGAGTCCTGGGGGAAGAGACTATCATCTGACTAAAGGAACTATTGAACGAAACAATACTATACAAAACCTTGAACTATTAATGAGAACTGCCATGAATAAGGGATACCAACTTTTCATATCGCCCCATTATTTATACCCTCATGATAATGGCTGGCAATTTACAGGAAATGAACAAAAGATGCTATTAGGTCTTAGAATGTATCAAGTGGTAAATGCGTACGCACCACCGTCATTTCGAGCTGATTTTGTTCATTCTTTTAAACCTTATATTTTTGATAATATTGATCGGCTGCTGCACTATTCATCTTAAGCTATCGTTCCTCGTTAGCATAAGAACTTATATAAGGAATATTTTCTGGATAGCCGATAGCCCTAAAACTTAAATTATTATAAATGCCAATCCTATAAATAAAAATAATCCCCATGATTCGTAAGCCATCATTCCAATAAGTTCCTAGATATCTGTTCAACAGCAGAATTATTAGATTTCGGCTCGCCTACTGGAAGGTTGGTAGCAAATATACTTGTTAACTTTAATGAATACTATAGCGACAATTTGAGCGATATTACAAATGATAATAAAAAAACGAATGCTGAATAGGGACGTTGGAATGGCGGTCCTGCTCCCTTTGGCTAAAAAAAAATAATAAGGATTTTTTTGTTGCAGATGGATATAAGGCAGCAGCCGTAATTCAATCATTTCAAATGGCTAAAGACGGAAAAGGGCCATATGTTATTTCAAAATGGCTTAATAAAGAATCATTACCTACAGAAACGAATTTAGAATGGACACCAAGAAGAGTTAGATATATGTTATCTAATCCGACTTATGCAGCCATGCAAAGATGGAAAGATATCTTTTATTCATTGAATAATTTTGAAAGCTTAGTGAGCTGGGATGATTTTCTCTATATACAAAGTACATTATTTAGTAAAGAAAAAGTTTGGCGAGGTAAAGAACGACAATTATTATCTGCTATCCTTCAATGTCCCACTTGTGGCGGAAAAATACATTCAAGACAAACCGGAAGTAAGAAAACACGTAGATATGTATGTAGTAATAAAAATTCACACGGAAATTGCAAAAGCCCCGCAATAGACCTTCCCTCGTTAAACGATGCCGTTCTGAAAAAAATAGTTGATATCAGTAACGGTCGGTATAGTAAAGAACAAATATCAAGTAAATTAGCAGTCGAGAATGATGAGTCTTCAAAGATTCTCCAACAATTGCAAACCGAATTCAATAATTTATCTTCTGCTATTCAAGAAGTATTCGACGACTTTTATATCCACAAGAAACTTAGCGAACATCATTATAGTGAATTAATGAAACGCTATGAAGTTAGACAAAATGAAATTCAAAAAAAAATTAGAAAAAATGCCCCTACCGAAAACTAATAATAAGTATGGCAGTTTTGACGATCTTCTTAATGAACTGGCAATCGCATTTGAAATCGGACTAGATCCAGTGGACAAAAGAATAATGACTGAACTTATCATTGAAAAAATAATTCCGAATAGCGTTACAAAGATACATTTAAATAGGGAGAAATAGGAACGTTAACTTTACTAAGCCTAAGTATAGAGATAATGAGGTTTCGTTTTTCTAAAAAAAAACCACCCCGAAGGGTGGTCCGCACTCATGATGAGTACTATAGGATTTGGATAGGAGTGGAGAGAAACCATACTGTACCTTTATTATATGTATACGCTTCCACTTTGTCAATAAGCGCTTTCATTTTTGTTTTAATTAATTTGTAAGCGCTTAGATGTTACAAAAGACGAACACCTGGTTAAAGGTGCACGTCATAGCCTTTTGCAGAAAGCACGGCAACCGCCTGGTCCAAATACTCCTGGCTTCGGAACGAAAGTCTTAACACGCCCGGCACGTCTTCCCTGCTCTCGATAATGTGGATGTTGCTCAGGTTGATTAGGCTATTCCCTAGCTCGCTTGTTATTTTACCGATGATACCGGGATGATCCGGAATATCGACATAACAATCAAAGGCGGATTGGATCATGCCTTTGCGGCGCTCAGGCATTTTGCTGCGGAATTCCCCTGCTGTTTCGAATGCGTTTGCTATCGCATCTCCATCGAGATTCTCCAGCATCGCAACAAATTTATCCGTTTCCTTGCTCCAATCGCGCAGCAGCTCAAGCACAACCTTGCGATTATTAATTAATATATCACGCCATATGATCGGATCGCCGGAAGCAATACGCGTAATGTCACGGAAGCCTCCTGCGGCAAGCGATTCATACAGCCCATTCTCTTCGTTATAGCCACGAATCTGGTTCACCAGCGAAACAGCGATGATATGCGGCAAATGACTGATTGCTCCTGCAATCTCGTCATGCTCCTTCGCGTCTACTTTGACGATATTCGCTTTCGTATGGCTAAGAAGCTCTACGAGGCGGCCAACCGCTTCCTCAGATGTATGTTCATCCGGAGTCAAGACATAGAAGGCATTCTCGTAGAGATGCGAGGACGCGGCTTCAACTCCTGTACGCTCGGAACCCGCCATCGGATGTCCGCCAATAAACGTTGCTGGGCCAAAATCAAGCGATTTCGCGCAAGCCATAACCGAAGCCTTTGTGCTCCCCGCATCCGTAACAATACAACCTGGCTTTAAGTTGAAATTGCTCAGCTTCACCATATATTCTTCAATATTCCCAACCGGTACGCATACAAAAATAAAGTCGGCTTGCTCCGCGGCCTCCTGCATGGATGTAGTCGCATAGTCCACGACGCCGCGCTGCACATACTTCTCGACTTGAGATTGCCGATTTGAATGACCGATCACGGTAATATCCGGTTTTCCCTTAAAGCAAAGGGCGATCGAACCACCGATCAGCCCTACCCCAAAAATAGCAACAGTAGTCATAACGTTATCCTTGCACCGCCGCTTCCTGCAAAACCTGTTCAAGCGCTGCGATAAACTTTTCATTTTGCTCTCTTGTGCCAACCGTAATCCGAATATGATTCGGATAATAAGTCCAGCGTGGTCTCGAAATAATTCCTCTTCGAAGCAATCCGTCGAATACCTCGGGCGATGAACGCTTCGTATCTACCATAACGAAGTTCCCGTATGCGGGGAAGTAGGATAAGCCAAGGCGGTCAAATTGCTCGGACAAATACGCAACGCCTTGTTTATTTTGCTCACGGCAGTAAGCAATAAAATCCTTGTCCGCAAGTGCAGCTTTTGCCGCTGCCTGCGCCGCCCGCGAGGTATTGAACGGCTCACGCACTTGATTCGTGAAGCGAATCACATCGGGATGTCCAACGCCATACCCAATCCGCAGTGCTGCCAAGCCATAGATTTTCGAAAAAGTACGTAATACGATCAGGTTGCGGTGCTCTTTAAGCAGCTTAACCCCATCTGGGAACGCAGGATCATCAATATATTCGCCATAAGCTTCATCCAGCACGACAAGGACGTTCGCAGGAACCTGCTTTAAAAATGCGGACAATTCCGGCAGCGTTACAATCGTTCCCGTCGGGTTGTTCGGATTGCAAATCCAAATGATTTTTGTGCGGCTGTTCACTTTAGCAAGCATGGCAGGCAAATCATGTTTGCCCTCTTTTAGAGGAACCTCTACTATGCGCGCATTTTCGATTTCTGCATTATGCTTGTATTGGGGAAATGTTTCATCCGCCATGATCGTTTCGTCGCCAGGTACAATAAACGCTCTGTTAATCATAAGTATGATTTCGCTGGAGCCCGTTCCAAAAATAATTTGATTTGACTCCACGCCAAGCTCGTCCGCAAGTGCAGCTGTTAGTTCAACGCTCGCTCCATCGGGATAAATATTTAAATTTGATATTTCTTCAATAATGGCTGTTTTAACCTGTTCGGAGCATCCAAACGGATTTTCATTCGATGCAAGCTTAATAACTTCCTTTAATCCAAGCTCCCTCTTAACATCCTCAACCGGCTTTCCAGGCTGGTAGACGGGAAGGTGGACGATATTACCTTTGGGCTGCATGAGCCGCTCACCTCTTTTATTATGGACTAGTCTAATTACTTGATACATTGTCTCATATCTGTTTAAGGTTTTAAAGTTTTTTTACGCAAGAAGAGCCCCTCGCCGTATGCAAGAAGCTCTTCTTCATAAAATCTTATCATTATCCTTTAAGCTGTGCGACAAAATCGCCGATTTGCTTAAGGCCTGCATCACGTTTGCTTGGATCTTGCAGCAGCGGAATCGCTTCCTCAATCGTGCGTACAATAGCGCTTCCTACGATTACCCCGTCGCATTGCTTCTCGAAGCGAGCTACCTGCTCGCGGCTTGAAATGCCAAAGCCAACGGCGATCGGCAAATCAGTCGCCTCGCGCACTGTCGCAAGAAATTCATCAATGCCCGTATGAAAATCCGCTCTCACTCCCGTTACGCCAAGCGAGGATACGCAATACACAAAACCTTTTGCTTTGCGCGAAATCCGGGTCACGCGATCCTTTGAGGTTGGTGCAACAAGCGGGATTAGATGAACGTTAGCCTCTTCGGCAAGCTGACGTACTTCCTCATCCTCTTCAATCGGCAAATCAGGAATAATTAGTCCGCTGATCCCTTTGCTTGCTACAAGCTCAAAGAACGCCTTCAATCCGAACTGAAAGACTGGATTATAATAAGTAAATAAGATAAAAGGAATGGTAACGCCGGCTTCGCGAGCCCGCTCCGCAACATAAATGCAATCCTTTAACGTAATGCTGTTATGGAGCAACGCACGCTCGGATGCCCGCTGAATAACTGGGCCGTCTGCGAGCGGATCGGAGTAAGGAACGCCCAGCTCGATCATATCGGCGCCGGCTTTCTCAAGCGTCTGGATGATCTGAACGGACGTGTCCAGATCAGGGTCTCCCATCGTTACAAAAGGAATAAGCGCCGTTTTGCCTTCGGCTTTCAGGCGCGCAAACGCCGTATCAATGTGATTCATGCTTTTCTACCCCCAAATACCCCATAATCGCCTCTACGTCCTTGTCACCGCGGCCGGACAAGCTTACAACGACAACCTTGTCTTTATCCAGCGTTGGAGCAAGCTTAATCGTCTGAGCAATCGCATGCGCGGATTCAAGCGCCGGAATAATTCCTTCCGTGCGCGACAGCAACTGCAGTGCTTCGAGTGCCTCCGCATCAGTCACAGGTACATATTCCGCACGGCCTGAATCCTTCAGGTAAGCATGCTCCGGTCCAATGCCTGGATAGTCGAGTCCTGCGGATATCGAATGCGCCGGCTGAACCTGTCCATGCTCGTCCTGAAGCACGTAGCTCATGGAGCCTTGGAATACGCCGTGGCGTCCTTTAGTCATTGTAGCCGCATGCTCTATCGTATCCACTCCGCGGCCGGCTGCTTCAACCCCTAGCAGCTTCACGCCTTCGTCGTTAACGAACGGATAGAAAATACCCATCGCGTTGCTGCCTCCGCCTACTGCTGCCACTACGTAGTCAGGCAATCTGCCTTCATCGGCCAAAATCTGCTGACGGGCTTCATCCCCAATAATGCGTTGGAAATCACGAACCATCATCGGATAAGGATGCGGGCCAGTAACCGAGCCCAAAATATAATAAGTATCGTCAACGTTGCTAACCCAGTAGCGAAGCGTTTCGTTGCAAGCATCTTTAAGCGTTCTTGTACCCGACAGCACAGGCACCACTTCAGAGCCGAGCAGCTGCATGCGGAACACATTGAGCTGCTGACGCTTCATATCCTCTTCGCCCATGAACACCTTGCACTCGAGGCCAAGCAAAGCAGCGATCGTAGCAGACGCTACACCATGCTGACCTGCGCCGGTCTCGGCAATAATTTTCGATTTGCCCATGCGCTTTGCAAGCACGCCTTGCCCGATCGTATTGTTGATCTTATGTGCGCCGGTATGGTTCAGGTCTTCTCGTTTTAAGTATATTTTCGCTCCGCCGAGATGCGCGCTCAATCGCTCCGCATAATACAACGATGTAGGGCGTCCCGAATATTTATGCAATAAATAACGAACCTCGTCTTGAAACGCTTGATCCTTGGAGTAATGAGCATAAGCTTCCTCCAGCTCAAGCAATGCGTTCATCAATGTTTCCGGCACGTATCTTCCGCCAAATGCGCCAAAGCGGCCATTTTCATCTGGTACCTGTGTCATGCTTCCATCACCCTTCTTACAAATAATCGGATCTTGTCGATATCCTTGCGACCATCCGTCTCTACTCCGCTAGATACATCAATCCCGCTTGGAGCATATGTCCTAAGCAGCTCTTGTACGTTTCCTTCATGCAATCCGCCAGCAACATATAGTGTTAGGCCAAGCTCGTCAGCCGCTTTATTATAGTCTTCTATCGCTTCCCAGTTGAAAGTCTGCCCTGTACCGCCGCCAGGAGCATCGATAAGCACCGCATCAACAGCCCCCTTGTATGGCGACAAAAGCTCAAGTGCGGAGACAGGACCATTTCCATCAGTGTCCCGTTTTACAGAAAATACCTTCCATACCAGCACCTTAAGCTGTTCGCGAACCGACCTGCAAAATGCAGCCGATTCATTGCCATGCAGCTGAACGACGTCCAGTTGCGCCTCCGCTAAAATAGCATGCAGATTCTCGTAAGATTCATTCACGAAGACGCCGACCGTCCTCGGACGTTCACCGCCAGCTGCTTGCAGCCTGGCTGCTGCTTCTATAAGCTGAGCAGCCGTTTCCTTATCGACCTGCCGCTTGCTTGGAGCAAACACAAAGCCGATCTCGTGAATAGGCAAACCATTCATCGCCTCAATCGTTTGGACATCCTTTAACCCGCATATTTTGATACGCGGCAGCTGCTTCATCGAGCGATCACCGTACCCATCAGATCCTCTACCGCTTGGCCTACATTTTCATGACGCATAAAATGCTCGCCAATCAGCACGCCATGAGCGCCGATTGTTTGCAAATAGTCCATATCGGACTTGCCTGCTATGCCGCTTTCGCTGATAACTGTTACATTTCGGGGCATATGCCCGATGAGAGCTTCGGTTGTTTTCAAATCAGTTACGAATGATTTTAAGTCACGATTGTTTATGCCAATCAGCGTCGCTTTATCCAGCTCAAGAACACCTTCAAGCTCCTCTAGGTTATGCACCTCTACAAGCACGTCCATGCCGATCGATTTCGCAAGATCATGAAATTTACTAAGCTGTGCAGGTGTCAGAATTGCGGCAATTAGCAAAATCGCATCCGCGCCGATCAAGCGCGCTTCATAAATTTGACGCTCATCGATTGTGAAATCCTTCCGAAGAAGAGGAACCTTTACCGTGTCGCGCACCGCGCTCAGAAAAGCGTTTGACCCTTGGAAATAGTCACGGTCAGTCAACACCGAAATACAATCTGCCCCGGCAGCTTCGTAAGCTGCAGCAAGCGACGTTGGCTCAAAATCGCTGCGGATCAAGCCCTTGGACGGCGATGCCTTCTTCACCTCCGCGATTAGACCCATGTTTCTATTGCGGCCTTCCTTCGACAACGCCTTCTCGAAGCCTCTGCATGCTGCCAAAGCTGCGATTTCTTTCTCAACCTCTGCCAGATCAAAGCGAGCAGCGAGCTCTTCAACCTCTGCCCTCTTGGTTGCTACAATTTTATCTAGAAACATGTGCCAACTCTCCTGTCGTTTGAATGAGGCTGACGAGCTTCTGCTGCGCCTCGCCAGAATCGATTACTTTGGCTGCTATCGTTACACCCTCGCTAAGGGAAGCTGCCAGTCCGCCCACATAAATGCAAGCTCCTGCGTTCGCAAGCACGATATCGCGGTAAGCTCCGCGCTGTTCACCCGAGAAGATCGCGCGAATAAGCGCAGCGTTCACCTCCGGTTCGCCGCCCATCACATCCGCGATCGGCCAGCGCGTCAGCCCCAGCTCCTCAGGCGTAACATCATAGGTTTGAACCTTACCGTTTAACAGTTCCGAAATTTGCGTTGGCGCAGAGATGCTGATTTCGTCAAGACCGTCATGACTGCTCACGACCAGCGCCCGCCTCAAGCCGAGCTCGCCTAGCACTTCAGCAACGGTCGACGTTCTCGCACGGTCATACAAGCCAAGGAGCTGCCTGTCTGCTCCTGCCGGATTCGTAAGCGGCCCAAGCATGTTAAATATCGTCCGAATGCCAAGCTCACGGCGCGGTACTGCAGCATGGCGAAGCGAAGGATGGTACAGCTGCGCGAACATGAAGCAAATACCGATCTCGTTCAAGCATAACGCGGCTTGCTCCGGTGAAATCGCAATTTGCACGCCGAGCGCTTCCAGCACATCTGCACTGCCTGTTTTGCCCGACATGGCACGATTGCCATGCTTGGCTACCCGAATGCCCGCTGCTGCCGCAATGATGGAGGATGCGGTAGAAATGTTGAATTTATGAATGCCCGATCCGCCGGTCCCGCATGTATCCAGCAATCCCTCCTGCTCCGTATGGAGATGGCTGGAATTCGCGCGCATCGCTTCCGCAAAACCCGTTATTTCGTCCTTCGTCTCGCCCTTCATCCGCAGTGCAGTTACAACGCCGGCAATTTGAGCATCCGTTGCTTCGCCGTTCATGATGATGTTCATGACCGCGCTTGCTTGCTCTCTCGTAAGATCCGCACCGCCGATAAGCTGACTAAGCGCACGCTGCATCGTTATCGCTTCATTCCCTTGCATTATTGACCAAGCCCCTCTCCGGCCTTGACGTAATAATCCATATTGATTGAATTGAAGCTATCTGATGGCTTCGGCTGCGCGAAGATCGCTTCTGCTGCGCGAATCGCTTTAAGCATCCCTTTGGCTTTGTTCACCGTCTCTAAGTATTCACTCTCCGGCACGGAATCCCATACGATGCCCGCTCCGGCTTGCACATAAGCTTTGCCGTGTTTAAAAATGATCGTCCGAATCGTAATGCAAGTATCCATCGATCCGCCAAAGCCCAAGTATCCGATTGCGCCCGCATAAGCGCCGCGAGCTTCATTTTCCAGCTCCGCAATAATCTCCATCGCTCTGAGCTTTGGCGCGCCCGAGACCGTGCCGGCAGGCAGACAGGATATGAATGCATCAAAGAAGTCTTTGTCCTTGTGCAGCTTGCCTGAAACGTTAGAAACGATATGCATAACATGCGAGTATCTCTCAATCTCCATGAACGAGTCGCATTTTACAGTCCCGAACTCCGACACGCGTCCGATATCGTTGCGGCCAAGGTCAACCAGCATCAAATGCTCCGCGCGCTCCTTCTCGTCTGCAAGCAGCTCAAGCTCAAGCGCTTTGTCCTCTTCCGGCGTTTTGCCGCGCGGCCTTGTGCCGGCAATCGGCCGTGTCTCCACGCGATCCCCGTTTACCTTCACCAGCGCTTCCGGCGATGTGCCGACGATAACCTCTTCGCCCATTTTCAAATAATACATATACGGAGATGGATTCATCGTACGCAGCACACGGTACACATGAAGCGGATCAATATCGGTATCAATGTTGAAGCGCTGCGACAATACCACTTGGAAAATATCGCCTGCACGAATGTACTGCTTCGCCTGCTCGATATTGGAGATGAATTGCTCCTTCGTTACGTTCGATTGAATATCGCCAAGCTCTTGATCAAACTGGATTGATCCGCCAGCCGTTACGGGAATCGTTACGGGCTGCTGCAATCGCTCGATCGTCGCTTCGATTTTGGCAACCGCCTCCTCGTAGCTTCTTGCGATATCAGCATCGGTCGCTCCTTCGGCTATATGAACGTTGCCGACAATTTGCAGCTGCTGCTTGAAGTGATCGAAGACGATGACTTGGTCGCAGAACATAAACTGCATATCGTTCATATTCAAATCGTCAATTCGGTGCGCCGGAAGCTTCTCGTAATATTGCAGCAAATCGTATCCAAAAAAGCCGATCGCACCGCCCGTGAAGGGAGGCAGCTCTGGAAGCGACGGACTGCGGAAGGAACGCAAATGAGCTTTGAGCAGCTCAATCGGTTTATCGTTAAGCACATGCTTCTCGCCTCTATGCTCCAGCACCATCTCGCCGTTTTTACCGTAAAGCATCATAAAAGGATCTGTTCCGATAAACGAATAACGCGCCCACTTCGCACCGCCCTCGACGCTCTCCAGCAGGAAGGCATGATCCTCCTTCGCAAAATGCTGAAACAGCCGGATTGGTGTTTCTGTGTCCGCCATCATATAACGAACAATTGGAATTAAATTGTATTGATCGGCAAGACGTGTAACATGCTGCAGCTCATTTGACATTCCGAACAACCTCCCTGTTTAATAAACCTAGCCTTTAATGTGAACAAAAAAAGCTCCTGCCTAAGCAGGAGCGTTGGTTTAGATGATGACGGAAGTGTGTAAGCGGAAAAAGATACAATCGTAGGTACGGCGAAACAGCACTTTTACGATTCTATGCGCCTATGCACAAATAATCGTTCAGCTCTTTCATCATTCCGTACAAATAATTGCTCTACTCTGCTACTCTCAACTAGTCTCTACTCATCTCAACTCAGCTCATTACTCGGCTCTGCTACTCTCACTTACGTTACTAAATATACAACAACGAACGGCCGTGCGTCAACACAGGGATTGTTAAGTTACGAGCTAATGATTGCTTAAGCTTTGGACAAGTCGGGACGCAGAGCTTTCGCGCCGCTCAAATATACATGACGAATTTCCGCTTGCGTTTTGTCGGTATTAATCAGAACCATCAGTCTAATGCAGCGCTCTAGGCTGCCTTTAACCGGAACCTCAAGCGCGCACATAAGCGGCACGAGCTCCCAGCCCTTCATTTGACGAATCGCACGAGCCGGAAACGTCTCGTCTAGATCGCTTGTTACCGTCACGAACACACTGCAAATATCGTCTGGCACAATTTCATTGTCTGCTACGATCGCATTCAGCATTTCGATTGTCGCAGTCAAAATCGGCTGTTCTTCGTTTGCATCTACCGTAATCGCACCGCGTATACCTCTAACACTCATTACAGCTCCGCCTCCTGTTTCAATTGCTCTACTATTTCACGAACCCACTCAACGGGAACATTAGGTTTGATTTCGACTTTGCCGATTGCTGTCGGTACAACAAAAACCATCGTACCCTCAGCAAATTTCTTATCATGCATCATCGCTTCCATGATCTTGTCTACGTCAATATGCTCAGGCAAACGAACGGGCAGCCCGCATTTCGCAAGCACTCGTTTCGTTACCGTATAAACCTCTTCTGGTGCGCCATAGCGCAGGCCGAGCCTTGCAGAGCCGATCATGCCAATTGAAATCGCTTCGCCATGCATGAATTCGCCGTAACCGGCAACCGCCTCGATGGCATGCCCAATCGTGTGGCCTAAATTTAAGATCGCTCTCAGATCATTTTCACGCTCGTCCTTCGATACGACAGCCGCCTTCACGCTGCAGCCTTTGTACAGTCCGTAGCCTAACGCTTCCGGATCGAGCGCTAACAGCTTCTCCGCATTCTCCTCGCACCAAACGACAAACGCTTCATCCCAAATAAGTCCGTGCTTGACCATCTCCGCCAAGCCGCCGCTGACATCTCGCGGCGGCAGCGTTTGAAGCGTCAGCAAATCGTACAAGACGAGCTCCGGCTGATGGAACGCTCCGATAATATTTTTGGCAAGCGGATGGTTAACCGCCACTTTGCCGCCAACGCTGCTGTCATGCGCCAAAATCGTCGTTGGCACTTGCACGAATTTGATGCCGCGCATATACGATGCAGCTACAAAACCGGCAAGATCGCCTACGACGCCGCCGCCAAGCGCAACGATGGCTGATTTACGGTCTAGGCCTTCCTCCAAAGCTTTGGTAACGAGCGACTCCAGCATCGTCAGCGACTTTGAGCTCTCCCCTGCGGGAACGACGATGCTTGACGTCTTAAAGCCTGCAGCTGATAGCTCGGATTCAAGCGATTGCAAATGAAAATCAGCAACGTGGCTGTCCGTAATGATGAGCAGCGGCGACTTCTTGCTAATGCCATGTTTAACGAAATAGGAGGAAGCCTCCTTCAGAAGGCCTTCCCCAATATAGATAGGATAAGTGCGGTCACCTAATTCGACTGTGAGCTCACGCATGCTTAGTACCGTCCCAGCTGCTCAAGGTAGTTGTTCAAATTCGCGCGAATTTCCTCGATGGAATCGCCTCCGAACTTCTCAAGGAACGCTCTCGCCACTTCCCACGCGACCACATGCTCCATTACAACGCTGGCAGCAGGCACAGCGCAGCTATCTGAACGCTCAACCTGCGCGGTGAACGGTTCTTTCGTATCGATGTCCACGCTGCGAAGCGGCTTGTAAAGCGTCGGAATCGGCTTCATAACGCCGCGAACGACGATTTGCTCGCCGTTGGTCATGCCGCCCTCGAAGCCGCCCAGGCGATTCGTAGCGCGGTGGTATCCGCGCTCTGCTTCATACATGATCTCATCATGCACCTGCGAGCCGCGAAGCTTTGCTGCTTCGAAACCAATGCCGATCTCACAGCCTTTGAATGCATTGATGGATACAACCGCTTGCGCGATTCGGCCATCAAGCTTGCGATCCCACTGCACGTGGCTGCCGAGGCCAATCGGCACGCCTTCGATAATGCATTCCACAATCCCGCCGATCGAATCGCCCTCCGCTTTAATTTGATCGATATAATCCGTCATCTTCTGTTCGGTTTCCTTGTCTACGACGCGAACCGAAGATTCTTCCGTCAAGCGGATCAATTCATCGACAGGAAGCTGATTCGCCGGCGCTTCAATCTCGCCGATTCGAATTACTTGTCCCGCAACTTTAATGCCGAACTCCGCCAGCAATTGACGTGCAACCGCACCAACCGCAACACGTGCCGCCGTCTCGCGGGCGCTGGAGCGCTCGAGCACGTTGCGCAAATCCTTCAGATCATACTTCAAGCCGCCGTTCAAGTCTGCATGGCCTGGACGCGGGCGATGTACGCGGCGTTTCTCTTCGTCGCTGCCTTCAATAGGCTCAATATTCATAACGGAGGTCCAGTGCTTCCAATCATTGTTAGCTACGATTAGCGCTACAGGAGCACCTGTCGTTCTGCCATGACGAACGCCTCCGACAATGTTAGCGGTATCTTTCTCAATTTGCATCCGGCGACCGCGTCCATGTCCTTTTTGGCGGCGGTGCAGCTGGAAATTCAGTTCTTCAAAATCAATCGTCAAATTACTTGGAAGACCTTCAATAATAGCGGTTAATTGGGGGCCATGCGTCTCGCCCGCTGTCAAATATCTTAAACTCAAACCAAAGCTCCTCCTTCTAAGCAAGCCTATATGCGCCTGCTATGCTTTACAGCACTAAACATCTTTGCTCATTATAGTACAGCCCTTCCGGTTTGACAAGAATTTGAGCCTGTTTCAGCCGCTGCCGCCGCATAAAAAAAGCTGCCGGAATTGTCCGCATGAACGACAATTCCAGGCAGCCAATTCTGGCAGCAGCTATTAACTATTAACTGTTTTTTTCTCAAGCAGCGGCACGGCTTCATTCATTAGCATCGGGTCATTTACAAGCCTTGTCATCTGTCCGTTGTCTACTCCGATAATTTGCGCGCATTCTTGAATCGAAATAAAACCACGCCTATAGGCGGCAATTACCTTACGCTTATCCATCGGTTGCTTCATCCTCCAAGTCGCTTACGTTATAACTAGTATAGGAGAAGATGGAAAACGGTATACATGCCCCTTACACGCGGCGGTAAAAAAAGGTATCCGCCGTCTCGAAGCCGTACTGCGCAGGCGAGAATATTTGCTCCGTGCTTCCAACAAAAAGCAGCCCGCCGGGCTTAAGCGCTTTGGAAAACTTATGATACAGCTGATGCTTAGCTTCTTCAGTAAAATAAATCATAACATTCCGGCATACGATTAAGTCAAACGAGCTGTCGAATGTATCATGAAGCAAATTTTGCTGCTTAAATTGGATGAATTGCTTTAATGAGTCCGAAATCAGATATGCGCCTTCCGATTGCTTAAAATATTTTTGCCGGCATGCCGCCGGAACGTCGCGCAGCGAGCGTTCCAAATAGCTGCCTTCCATCGCTTTTTGAAGCACATTCGCATCCAAATCCGTCGCGAGGAGCGAGGACCGCTGCAGCGCGCCAAGCTCCGATAAAATCATGGCTAACGTGTACGGCTCTTCACCCGTCGAGCAAGCTGCGCTCCATACTTTAAGGCGACTCGAGGCGCTTAGCATATCCGGAAAAAACCGTTTTTGCAAAACCTCCCACCGGGAAGGGTTTCTCCAAAACTCAGATACATTAATCGTCATGCGGTCCAAAAACTCATTCAGCATGCTGCGATTTTGTTCAATCGCTTTCCAATATTCCTCGAACGTTTGATAACCGTGCTTCATTCGCAGTGTAGTCAGCCTGCGCTTCATTTGGGCTTCCTTGTACTGCGACAAATCGATTTCGGTCTTTTGCTTTATTCGAGCTATAAACTGTGCAAAATCACGATCCTCAAGCATAGGTGCCTCCATCGTTAAGCGGGTAATTTACACCCACCGTTGAATAGTATGTTCGTAATTAACCAGCTCAGATGGCGTGAAGTACATGGCGATCTCCCGCTCAGCGTTAGCAACGGAATCCGAGCCATGAATGAGATTAAAGTTCGTATGTACAGCAAAGTCTGAACGAATCGTTCCGGGACTTGCATCGACAGAATCCGTTTTGCCGATTAGTGCGCGAGTGAGCGCGATGACGTTATCGCCTTGCCATACCATCGCAAATACCGGACCGGATGTGATGAATTCAAGCAGCGGCTCATAAAACACTTTGCCCTTGTGCTCTTCATAGTGGCGCTCCGCCAGCTCCTTATTGATCAAAATAAATTTGGCTGCTGACAGCTGCAGTCCCTTTCTTTCAAACCTTGACACGATTTCGCCAATTAAGCCCCGCTGAACGCCATCTGGTTTAATCATCAGAAAAGTTCTTTCCATCTACATCCATTCCTTTCGAATTCGCATATTTAATAATTACGTTTGCCAATAAAGTGCGCGAGATCGATCAAGTTCTTTTTCGCTGCAACGTTCGGTAATCCCTCTAATGCTTGCAGAGCTTTTTTTATATACCGATTCGCGAGCTGGTCAGCGAGCTGTCCGCCATCGCTTTTACGGATCAATTCAATGGCGCGCCCCGCATCCTTTTGGCCTCCATGCTCCCTGATGGATGCGATCTCTTTTAACAGAGAATCACGTATGCTCAGGTCCTGGAGAGCAAGCAATACCGGAAGCGTAATGTTGCCTTGACGCATATCGGAGCCTGGCGGCTTTCCGATCTGTTTCTCGGTCCCATAGAGATCAAGCAAATCGTCTCCGATCTGAAATGCCATGCCTACATTGTAGCCATAACGGTACAGACGGTTCGCAGTTTTACTGTCGGCGTTCGCTGCAATAGCGCCAAGCTGGCAGCTAATGGCGATGAGCAAAGCCGTTTTGCGCCTTATCCGCAGCAGGTAGTTGCGGATCGTTTGCTCGGTATTAAAGAAATCGCGAATCTGCTCCATCTCACCAATGCACATCTGTACGAGCGCATTTGATAAAATTTGATGGATCAGTGGATTGGGCAGCTGAGCTGCAATCGTTAACGCTTTGCCATGGATAAAATCACCCGTGTACATCGCTATGCGATTGTCCCACTTGGATTTAACGGTTAGCTGGCCGCGCCTAGTTTCCGCATCGTCAATGACATCATCGTGCACGAGTGAAGCCATATGTATAAGTTCAAGAGGTACTGCGATCCGTTTCATCACATCAAGCCGATAATCGCCAAACTTGCCGGCAAGCAGGACGAAAACGGGTCTGATCCGTTTCCCTCCGGCTTTCAGCAAGTGCAAAGAAGCTTCGCCGAGCAGCAAATGGTCATCTGACACACTTCGCTCCAGCTCCTGCTCGATCTGATTTAGGTCGCCTTTCATCTTTGCATACAAGTCTAGTAGTTTCATTCTTTCACCTATTGGGCAGATTGGTCTTCAAAAAAAGTAAGCTCCACGTCATTCGGCAGCAGTCCTAACTGCTTCGAATAATCGAAATATAACTTAAGTCCTTCTTGCAGCTTGCTCCCAAAATCATATTGAAGCGAATGAAAGTACATCTCCCAGTATGTCGATACTCCCCCAAGCTGTGAACATGCTTGTTCAATTAGTGGACCAAGATGAGCCTTATTATACTGTTTGCTCGCAATTAACGTCTTATATACAGCATGAACGGCTTCAGGCGCGGATAAAGCCGCTTCCTTGCGTGCCGCAACAACGGCATAAGTCATTCCAAGACCCGTCCATTCATTCCACAATTGCCCCAAGTCAATGACATGAAGCCCGTGGTCTCGCCAAGAGGCTTGAATCGCCGGATCGCCGATAATAAGCGCCGCATCGGCTGTCTCAAGCATACGATCAAGCTCGGGTGCTGCGGTAAAATAAGTGGGATTGCAATCAAAATGCAAAGCCATCATTATTTTGAGCAAATTGACTGAAGTTGCCGATGTGGTCGTTACGGCAATTCGTTCAGGCCGTTTGCGTTCAATGGGCTCCTTCAAGAACAAGAGGATCGAGTTTACCGCTCCAACAGAGCCTACCGATAATTCCGGCAAAAGTACATAGTCATTTGCGTTTTGTCCATAAGAGAAGGACGATATTGCTGATATATCCAGTTCACCAACCTGAAGCATTCGGTTTAATTCAGAAGGTACACGCTTAATCACTTCAAAGCTGTCCCGATCAGCTCGCTCCTCGAACTGATGGAATAGCGGCCAAGCATTCGCGTAATCAATTCTTCCAATGGTGATTGGGCGATTATTCATGCCCATTCTGCTCATCTCCCCATCTTCTGTACAAATCATGGTCGATAGCCATATTGTCAAGCACTTTACCGACCAGAAAATCAATCATTTCATCCATCGACTGCGGTTTGTAATAAAAAGCCGGCATTGCCGGAATCATTCGAACGCCAAGGCGAGCGAGCGTCAGCATGTTCTCAAGATGAATCGCGTGAAGCGGCGTCTCTCTCGGTACGATCAACAGCTTCCGATTCTCCTTTAACATAACGTCCGCAGCTCTAGTCATCAAATCATCGGAAATGCCGTGCGAGATTGAGGCAAGCGTCCCCATCGAGCACGGCACAATAACCATTCCTTGTACGCGGTAAGAGCCGCTTGCTATGCTTGCGCCAATATCCGCATTCGGATGGAACACAAGCCTTTTCGTCGCGATAGCCTCGCCGAAGCGCGCCTCAAGAGCTGCGGAGCGACGTGTCGTCTCCCAGCCAAGCTCTTCCTTCAGCACCCTCCAGCCTGCTTCAGTAACGACTAGATGAACCTCATAGTTCATTTCAAGCAGCACCTCGATAAGCCTAATGCCATAAATCGAGCCGCTTGCGCCTGTAATGCCGACCACCCAACGATTCGTCCAATTCGATGGGCTGGCAGCCATGTTAGCTTCTACCATTCGTGAATAACGAGCAAATCAACGATTGTAAACAAAAACAGCACGACGCTAAGGGTACCATTCATACCGAAAAATGCCGTTTGGACCCGTGACAGATCGTTTGGACGAACGAGCCAGTGCTGATAAAACAATAAGGAAATCGATATTAACGTCCCAAGCAGATACATCCAGCTTAAGTCCGTGAGCCAAAACAACGTAACAAAGCCGATTGCCGTCACCATATGCAGGGCACGCGCGATCCATAGTGCGCCTGCGATGCCAAAGCGAGCCGGAATCGAATGCAAACCAACGTTTCGGTCATACTCAAAATCTTGGGTAGCATAGATGATGTCAAACCCTGCGATCCATAGCGCTACTGTTATATACAATAGCCATGCAGCCAAATCAAAGCCGCCCGTAATCGCTACCCAGCCGCCAAGAGGCGAAAGCGCAATCGTAAATCCAAGAAAGATATGGCATAACCATGTAAAACGCTTCGTATAAGAATATAAGACAAGCATGACTACCGCAATAGGCATGAGCTTAAGAGCGATAGGCTCCAAATTAGCGCTTGCTACGAACAGCAGAACGAATGAAACGATAATAAACAATAAAACCTCCGCGGATTTCAGCAGTCCGGCCGGAAGCGCCCTCTTCTCCGTTCTTGGGTTGCGCAGGTCAATCGCTTTATCGATTAGACGGTTGAGGCTCATTGCCGCGCTGCGGGCGCCGAACATCGCAAGCGTAATCCAGCCGATCTCAGCCCAGGAAGGAAGCCGCTGCTCCATCATCACCGCCCCTAGAATAGCGCCCATAAAAGCGAAAGGCAATGCAAAAACGGTGTGTTCAAACTTAATCATTTCTAAAATAATGCGTAATTTGCGAATCATTGCTATTTCTTCTCCTTTGTCCCCATATGCAGCGCAGCTACTCCGCCGGTCAGAGGATATGCCTTCACCTGATCAAGACCCGCATCTTCAAACAGCTCAGCAAGCTGTTGTCGACCGGGGAACATTTTAAGCGATTCCGGCAGCCATTTGTACTCTTGGAAGCTCTTGGCTACAAGCTTGCCCATTTGCGGCAATATACGCTCGAAATATAAGTTGTACATCGCTTTGAAAGGCTGCCAGGTAGGTTTGGATACCTCTAGGCATACGACTAGCCCGCCAGGCTTAACAACGCGCTGCATTTCCTTTAAAACCTGCAAGTAGTCGGGCACGTTGCGAAGGCCAAAACCAATCGTCACATAATCGAAGGAGCTATCCGCGAAGGGAAGGCTCATCGCATTTCCTTGCACTAATTTAATTTGCTTATTCAGGCCAAGCTTTTCAATTTTGAGGGCTCCGACATCGAGCATGTTTTGGCTAAAATCTAGGCCGACAACTTCCCCGGTTCCGCTTGCTTCCGCCAGCGCGATCGTCCAATCACAAGTTCCGCAGCAAAGATCCAGCGCGGTTTGTCCTGATTTTACGTTCATTTTCTTCATCGTAAACTTCCGCCAAGCCTTATGGCGGCGAAAGCTGATGAGGTCGTTCATCAAATCGTATTTTGGAGCAATTCTTTCAAATACGCCATGCACATGGCTTTTGGAGTTCGAATCCATCTCTAAAGTCACCTCGTCTCGTTGAGCGCAGGCGTGTAACCGGGCTTTTCGTATAACAGAGCATCGACGATAGAAGTCAATTCACCGAGCAACTTGTCCGATTCCAGCTCTCCAGCTAAAGCCACCACGGCATCCGCTGACTGCTTCAGCTTCGTTGTAAGCTGGCTGCGCACCTTGTATTTTTGTGCCAAACTGTTAACAAATGCAGCATCTTGCATGCGCGAAGATAGCTGCTGCCGCTCATCGTCGGTTCCCTCCTGCATGAGATGCCAGTAGGCCCAGCTCTTATCAAGCCGAGCCGAACTCTCCAAACGGGCTAACTCTTCGCGCAAAACCTCGCAGCGGCTAACGCCGAGCAGAATCTCGGACCAGGCCTGCGCAAGCGTTCCCTCAAGCACGCCCGAGAAAATGTGAAACAAGGTGCTTCTAATCTGCACTGTGCAGCTCAAATAATCTTCTGCGGTTATTTTGAGCTGCCTCATCCGGACATATAAATTCACTTTCAGCCTGTTGACCTCGGAAACCGCGCTGCTGATTTTGGATATCATGTCAATTTGGCCGGCCTGCGCAAGCAATTGATAAAAAGTCGCGCTAAAATAATCGCCGGCCAGCACCTTAAGCTGTCTTGACCGCATCTCCGGCTCAGAGCGCTGTTCTTGCTCCGTATCGATCAAATCATGCGTATCCATCCCTAGCTGAACGAGAGATACGACAAGCGTATAGAGCTCGCTGTTTGACTTTAAGGACTGCTGCTCATTTAGGAATACATGGAGCAATCGCAGCCTTGCGTCCGGTAAGTCAGGTAGCGCCGTATGCGCTTTAATCATGTCATATTCTACATACTTTTGAGCTATTTCAGGTATACGGTATGTTTTCATGGGGGAAGCCTCCGAACAGAGAAGCGCAAATCGCCGCTCAATAATCTAAACTATTATAGCACAACTTTTTCTAAAGAGCATACGATTCAACCTGCGTGTTCAACAAATTGCAACATCCATCACAGCTAATGCTGCGAAATAGACGAAGGCTTTACTGTAAACCCAGATACTGGCCCGAACCGCTCTTCCCAAGCAGAGGTAAAGCTGACCCGCAGCCTGTTTCGCCACAGCTCGTCATGTACGGGATCGGCCTCGGCAAGACCATTCAGCTCATGGATGAGCCATTCATCCGTCTTCCTCACGTCGACAGCGGCAAGCAGCGCTTCGCCGCTTTCCTTCTCCTCAACGATCCGTATGAGCACCCGCTTCACATTTTCGAGTTGAAGGAAGGATACGCGCACCAGCTTCTCCACGTCGGCAAACCAGACTGTCGGCCTGCCTTTGCTTGTGCTCACCCTTAGGTCAACGGACAAAATGCCATTGCTCCACTCCGCCTTATTCAATCGCTCGCTGAGCGAAATAGCCACAAGAACATCAACAAGATTGCTGTTGGTAAGCCTAACGGCCGGTGAAGCGCGAAAAACGGCTATATCATGGTCATTTGCTGAACGCTTTGACGCCATATGCGGCAGCCAGGTTAAGAATAAAGTGACAGCCAGAACCGACACGCATGCGGTTAGGAGTGGTTTTCCGATGTTCACCCTGCACCTCCAAATAGTCGCTCGTCCATAGAAAAAAGACTCATACTTCATTGTACGAGCGTTGGAGGTTGTTTATTCGGACAGGATCAGGCAAAAAAAAAGCAGGCTTCGCCTGCCCTGCACGTTTGTTGCTACTGATCGGTTTCCATCGTCCCGTATTTCGTCATGACGACCGCTTTACCCCGTATTTTAATAGCTGAAGTATGATCGGTAAATTGGCAAATTAATATTTCGTTTTTGTCCAGCTTTTCCGTATGATGAAATTTTGTGTCCAGTCCGCGTGTTAAACCGATGACTTGAACGCCCTGGTCCTTTGCTTTTATAACAATATACTCGCCATGTGTAGGCTCCATCATTATCCCTCCGCTTCCGAAATTGCAAACTATCCATGTGAATTATAGTGGAAGTACGACGTTTGTGCAATCTCTTCAGGCTTGCGGATGTGCAAAAAAACGCCCGAACGGCATTCCGTTCGAGCGTTGCTTGCTCAAAATATAATCATTTATAGGCTAGAGCCTTTTGTTCATGCTTATATTTTGCTGCGCTGCGGGCATTGCCGCCGATGATCGGCAGCAATCGCCGCTTACGCATTCCTATGCTTAATTGGATACAAGGTCCTTAAGTGATTTTCCTGGTTTAAAAGCAGGCGTTTTGCTAGCTGCGATCTCAATTGGATCTCCCGTTTGCGGGTTACGGCCTTTACGGGCTTGACGCTCGCGAACTTCGAAGTTACCAAATCCAACCAATTGCACTTTATCTCCGCTTTGCAAAGCATCGGAAATCGCATCGAAAACAGCATCAACCGCTTTCGTTGCATCTTTCTTCGAAAGATCAGTCAATTCAGCTACTTTAGTAATCAAATCTGTTTTGTTCATTGTTTCACCTCCTCCAAAGTGCTGCATCACATGATTTTGCTGTAAGCATATAAACTCTCATCTTATCCCTCTTATTAACGGAAAACTTCAAAAATATACCTTTTGACCGAACAAACCTATAGTAATACAGCCGTTTGCCAATTTCAAGTACTTAACGATCATTTCCTCCAAAACAAATAAGCCGCTCCCTGTTTGGCAGCGGCTTATTCGATATGCTAGATTCAGTTACCTACAGGATGATCGCGATCAATCCGCCGGAGCCCTCGTTGATGATGCGTCCAAGCGTCTCTTGCAGTTTGTAGCGCGCGTTGTCCGGCATCATCGCGATTTTGCCTTGAATGCCTTCTCGCACGATCGAGTGCAGGGAACGGCCGAATATATCAGACTCCCAAATCTTGATTGGATCATTCTCGAAGTCTTGCATTAAGTATCTAACCAGCTCTTCGCTTTGCTTCTCCGTGCCGATAATCGGAGCAAATTCCGATTCCACATCGACGCGGATCATATGGATGGACGGTGCTGTGGCCTTCAGTCTAACCCCAAAGCGTGAGCCTTGGCGAATTAGTTCCGGCTCGTCGAGTGCCATTTCCGCAAGTGACGGTGCCGCGATGCCGTATCCGGTCGTCTTGACCATCTCCAGCGCTTCGGCAAAGCGGTCGTACTCCCTTTTGGCATGAGAGAAGTCCTGCATCAGCTGCAGCAAATGATCCTTGCCCCGAATTTCCACGCCCACAACCTCCATGAGGATGCGGTCGTACAGCTCATCTGGCGCGTACAGGTCGATTTCGGCGACACCCTGCCCCATGTTCATTCCGCTGAGTCCGGCCCGTGCGATGAAATCATATTCCATGAACTGGGTTACGACGCGGTCGACATCCCGCAGTCTGCGAATATCTTTTACCGTATCGCGAACGGAGCTTTCGTAGTTGGTGCGGAGCCAGTGATTGTCGTTCAGCACCATTACCCAGCTTGGCAGGTTGACATTCACTTCATGCACGGGGAATTCGTAGAGCACTTCCCGCAGTACTGAGATAACTTCCTCTTCGCCCATTGTCGCTACGCTAAGCGTCATTACCGGAATATCGTATTTCGCCTGCAGCTCGCTGCGCAGTTGAAGCGCTTCTTCACTCTTAGGCCGAGTGGAGTTGATGACGAGCACAAACGGCTTGCCGACTTCCTTCAGCTCGTTAATGACACGTTCTTCAGCTACAACGTAGGAGTTGCGCGGAATTTCTGCGATCGAACCGTCTGTTGTGACAACAACACCGAGTGTAGAATGCTCTTGGATAACTTTGCGTGTTCCAATCTCAGCCGCTTCTTGGAAAGGAATCGGCTCATCGAACCAAGGAGTCGTAATCATGCGCGGACCATTTTCGTCCTCATAGCCTTTCGCGCCCTCAACTGCGTATCCGACGCAATCGACCAGTCTCACGTTTACCTCAAGTCCATCGGTAACCCTGAGCTGAACCGCTTGATTCGGCACAAATTTAGGCTCTGTTGTCATAATCGTCTTGCCTGCGGCGCTTTGAGGAAGTTCGTCAATGGCTCTCACACGGTCTGATTCGTTAGCGATGTTCGGAAGTACAACCGTCTCCATAAACCGTTTGATAAACGTTGATTTGCCCGTCCGGACAGCCCCGACAACCCCGAGGTAAATATCCCCGCCGGTTCTTTCGGCTATATCCTTGAAAATATCTACTTTCTCCACTGAATATCCCCTCCCAATTGATTTTTCCGGTTCGCCGCCATCCACCGGTCAATAGGGCAGGCCAGCGACGCAACTCGTACATGCTTTTTGGACTAGTAACATCATATGTGCAAGCTTTCCGATTATGACGATTCCTTCTGCGAAATCTTTTTTCCCTCGTCTGCGAGCTTCCCTTCCAAGATTGAAATATATGAGATTAAAAGCGTATCTATGACCGCAATAGGCAAAAAAAATCCTCTCCAAGACGAGTTGTCTGGGAAAGGAAATGGCGTAACTATAGATAAAATCTGGCTTGTCCTACTGCTGCACGGCCTGTGGCTCATTATTTACCAATCGATAAGCCGGCGCTTTGACAGGCACAAAATCGCTTCCATCCACTAACAGCGTCCGCAAATCAAAATTTTCATCGTAATCGGATTTTCCGCTTTTTTGAACGAATTGCATGACATCGATTCCGTAATCGGAGTAAACGACGCCATTCTCATCGACTAAGGCTTGAATCGACTGGCCGGAGAAAACGCTGCGAATAACCGGCGCTTCCTTCTTCATGCTTTTGTAATCGATTTGATAATAACCGGGATACATTTGCTCCCCTTTTGGAAGCACGCTATTTGCTTGGATAAACGCCTTCACCCAGCTCTGGATATCGTTAATTTTTTGGAAGGCCAAAATGTCGAGCAGCTTAACCCGAGGCTTAGTCTCTTCATCAATGACAAGGAAGCTGTAGTTGCCGCCGTTTTCAAATGCGGCAGTAGGGATGTCGGTCAGATAGCCTGTCCGGTTAAGCTTTAAGAAATCAACTTGAAATTTTTCATACTTTGGCGTTTCGGCTGTGCTATTTTTGATGGGCAGCATACCCGTCTCCGCTTGATATTGGTCGATTGCAGCTTGCACATTTCTTATCGCCTCTTTTGGCGCCACTTTATTTTGCTTCAACTGATCCTTAGGATATAAGCAGCCAGATAAAGAAAGCAGCATAATGATTAAAGCAACAAACACCGACAGTTGACGCGTGTGACGGCGCAGCTCGCCCTTAAAAATATGATTCATGTCCTTCCTCCTCAAAGATTTGCTGCGCAAAGCTTCAGCGCGATTCATGAGTTAAAGCTTTGCGCAACAAACCTGTATCGTAAGCGTTGTCACCATAAACTTCCGTCTTCCTCCGCTTGCCGGGCGAGCTGGCGCGCGACGGCTGCACGGAGCGGATCGAGCGGAATCTCCACCTCTACCTTGCCTGCCACTTTTGCTTGGCAGGACAGCCTTACATAGTCGCCATCTAAGCCGGATAGCTTATTTCTTTCATTATCTGCTATCGGCTGTAGCTCGCTTCCTGGCCTCACTGTGACCTTGCACATGAAACAGGCAGCTTTGCCCCCGCAGCGTGTGCGAATCGGTATATTAGCGCGTCTGGCGGCGTCTAGCAGCGTCGTGCCGGGCTTCACCTTTATTTTGCGGCCAGAAGGCCAAAAAGTAACCTCTCCGTCCATTACAAGCCTCCAGCCTCTCGAACTGATATCAAATGATGAACGTTCTCCTTCGCTTCAGCAGTGAACGTATTGTTAGCTTCAACGGCTCTCAGGGCTGCTTCATGATTTTTAGGAGCTTCCGCAAATGCTTGGACGATCAGCTCAACCCGGTCCATCCGATTCCGAAGGTAGTTGAACCACAGCTCATGCGCAAGCGGAACGATCGGCACCGGACATTCCTGTTCATACAATTGAATGTGTTCGGCATGCGGAATAAGCAGCTCGCGAACCCTTGTTTCATAAAGATTGCCGGCAGCTTGCACCTGGAATCCGCCAACTAGCTCAACTTGCACGCCATGAATGAGAAAATGGCTCAAGGTGGAGCGGTACATATCCGTTACGCTTATTGCCGGCTCATCCACCGCAAATGCTCTAAGCGACTCATAAATGGGTGCAACATCCTCGTCATCGCAATAAATATCCAAATCCCGCGGCTTCGCTGGCAGCGGCAGCCCTCGCAGCATTAAGCTTGCGCTGCCGCCGACTACCCAATTCGCGTTGCATGATCCTGTGGCATCTATAAGGACAGCCAGCGCTTTATGAATGCGTTCATGTTCTGTCATCGCCGGCACATCCTCTTTCCGTATGGCGTAATGTAGCATTAGAAATATGGCTTGTTGGCGGCAGCAATCGTTGCATTATCCTGCTTGACAATGGCTTGGCAGCCAAGCCGGTAGCCCTCTTCGAATTCCTCCGGCTCAAGGCGGTCCCATTCCTCGTCCGTAATGCCTTCCAGCTGGTCCGCTCCTTCGGTTATCAGGCAGCGGCAGCGAGCGCAGGTTCCACGGGCGCAGGAAAAGCTCCAATCAACGTTATGCTTCAGCGCAAGATCAAGCAGCGACAAGCCTGCTTCCCCTTCTACTACAGCTGTTTTCGTTCTACCCTTCAATTCAATCATTGTATGTCAAAGTCTCCCTTTATGTTAGCTTATTCGAGTCTCGTATGTAAGATAGGCTAGATAATTGAAATAAGCCCGCAAATAAATCCGATTATGAGGACGATAAAGGCAATCAGCGAAAGAACAAATTTCAGAACGCCTTTTGTTTTCAAACGGGCAAACGTAATTAAAAGGGCCGCAATCGCCATCATTCCAATGCCGAACAGCGAAACCCACATTTTTGTCATTGCATCCATAGTAATCCCATTCTCCTAATCTATATCATAATGAATTCTCACCCATTATAACATCGCTCAAAAAAAAGGACAAAAGCTGACAAGGTACTGCACCGAATCCGAAAATTCGGAAGCACCCCTAGCTTTTGCCGTTAAGCTTTATTTTTTGATCATCATTTTCATGAGTGTTTCCATGCTGCTTGCGCTCATGCCGCTGGCCTTGACTGCTTTCACGATATCGTTGACCGTCGATTCGGTAACCTTGACCTTAGCCATATCCGACACCTGCTTGATCAGCTTGCGCAGTTCGGCTTCGTCTTGCATTGTTTCTGCAGTAACGCCGCTGGCAAGCTTTTTGACCGAGCTTTCCGTAATGTTCTTGCCGGTTTTTTTGTTGATCGAACTAAGAATGTCTTTGGAAAAGTCCTTCGCCATGCCCTACACCTCCAGGATGCGCTAGTGTCTTGCTCCATGCATCATATGAGGTGAATGTAGGTTTGGTGTAGGCGCTGGTCCTTAGCCTATCTCTTCGATTTCATGCGTGCGAAGACGTCCCATTAGATGCTCGACAGCCGTTCGCGGCGCTTTATTCGCGAATAAAACCTCGTACAGCTGGAACGTAATCGGCATTTCTACGTTATGCTGCTTCGCAAGGTCAAAGGCAGCGCGAGTTGTCCGAACGCCTTCAACGACCATTCCCATTCGGCTTAGCACCTCATCAAGAGACGTTCCGTCAGCCAGCATGTATCCCGCGCGCCAGTTGCGGCTATGCTTGCTTGTGCAAGTAACGACGAGATCGCCAACGCCGGCCAGGCCGGCAAAGGTAAGCGGATTCGCCCCCATGGCTGCTCCCAATCTGCCGATCTCAGCCAGGCCGCGAGTAAGAAGCGCCGCCTTGGCATTATCGCCGAACTGAAGACCGTCAGAGAGACCGGCTCCAAGCGCAATAATGTTTTTGATCGCGCCTGCAACCTCCACTCCCACGACATCAACATTTGTGTAAACGCGGAAATGCGTATTCATGAGCGCATCCTGCGCTTGCTCAGCCGCTTGATTGTCAGCGGATGCGACAACAACCGTAGTCGGCTGCTTCAAGATGACTTCTTCCGCATGGCTTGGTCCTGACAGCACAACAAGCTGCTCGAGCGGACGGTTAAGCTCTTCGGAGAGAACGGTTGTCATCCGCTTCAGCGTATCGGTTTCAAAACCTTTTGTTGCATGAACGACAAGCGTGTCGCTGTGCAAGTGAGGCGCTGCTTGCCTTGCTACCTCGCGCATGGCCCCCGATGGCGCCACGAACAAGGCAAGCTCGGCATCCTGCAGCGCATGTTTCATATCCGTCGTAGCATGGATTAGCTCCGGCAGCTTGACGCCAGGCAAAAACTTGCTGTTCACATGGTTTTGATTCATGTCATCCGCTTGCTCCGCATTCCGCGTCCACAGCCTCACATGATAGCCATTATTCGCGAGAACCGAGGCAAGCGCCGTTCCCCAACTGCCTGCAACTAACACTGCCGCAATTTTCGTCGTTGATGGATTACGTTTTGTCATGCGACGCTCACTATCCTTTCTTAGCCCCTAGCTTGTTCTCCGTTCCTTGGAACAGCTTTACGATATTCGTCCGATGGCGTACAAAAGCAAATATACAGATCAGAAGACTTGCACAAAGTAAAGGTACGGAAAAATAAAAGATAGAAATGAATAATGGCGTTAGCGCAGCAAACAATAACGAGCCGAGAGACACATACCTTGTTAATGCAATCGTTGCAATCGCAACGACACCTGCGCATAGAGCAGGTAAGAAAGCCAGCGTCGCGATAACGCCAACCGTAGTGGCAATCCCTTTGCCGCCCTTGAAGCGGAACCAAATAGGCCAGTTGTGCCCGATAATAGCCGCAAGACCGCAAATAACGGGAATCCAATCATTCTCGCCAAGAACGCGTCCGATCCATACAGCCGCAACGCCTTTGGCGATATCAAGAACAAATACGAGTATGCCCGGCCCTTTGCCGAGCACCCGCAATGTGTTCGTAGCGCCAGCGTTGCCGCTGCCATGCTGGCGTATATCAATCCCTTTGACCCATTTTGCAATAACGATACTAAATGAAACTGATCCCAGCAAATAGCTTAAAGCAACCGCGATTACTCCGTATAACAAGCTACTTCTCCCCTAATCTTCTTCGGACTTACGACGCGAGAATATTCGTATTGGCGTCCCTTCAAAATTAAATGCAGCACGAATCTTATTTTCCAAATATCGCTCATACGAGAAATGCATGATTTCCGGATCATTGACAAATACAACGATCGTCGGCGGTTTAGTGGCAACCTGCGTTACGTAGTTAATGCGCAGACGTTTGCCTTTGTCAGACGGCGGCGGGTTGATCGCCACAGCATCGGATACGACATCGTTAAGCAGATGCGTCTGAATGCGCATAGCATGCTGCTCGGATACGTGCTTGACGACAGGCAGCAGCTTTTGTAAGCGCTGTTTCGTCAAGGCAGATAGATAAACGATAGGCGCATACGACATAAACAAGAAATGATCGCGAATGTTTTGCGAGAAGTTTTGCATCGTTTTCTCGTCCTTTTCGACGACATCCCATTTGTTCACAACAAATATCGATGCTTTCCCTGCTTCATGAGCATAACCCGCGATGTGCTTGTCCTGCTCGATGATGCCCTCTTCGCCATTGATAAGCACAAGAACGACATCTGCGCGCTCGATTGCTTTCATCGCACGCATAACGCTGTACTTCTCCGTAGATTCATACACCTTGCCGCGCTTGCGCATACCAGCCGTATCGATCAGTACATAGCGCTGGCCGTCACGCTCGAACGGCGTATCAATCGCATCGCGCGTCGTACCCGCAACGTTGCTTACGATTACGCGATCTTCGCCAAGCAAAGCATTAACAAGCGATGATTTCCCGACATTCGGGCGTCCAATAAGGGCGACACGAATGACATCCTCATCGTAGCCGTCATCGGTAAGCTCAGGCAGAAGCTCTACTGCTGCATCAAGCAAATCACCGATTCCGAGTCCATGGGAGCCGGATATCGCGATTGGCTGACCAAAGCCTAGACCATAGAACTCATAAACTTCATCCATACGGCCTTCATTGTCCACTTTATTAACGGCCAATACGACAGGCTTGCCAGAACGGAACAGCATTTGAGCCACTTCATCATCCGCATGCGTCAAGCCTGTTTTCGCATCGGCCATAAAGATAATCACGTCTGCCTCTTCAATAGCCAGCTCAGCCTGCATACGGACAGATTTCATAATTTCATCTTCACCATCAATTTCAATACCGCCGGTATCGATGATGCTGAACGATTTTCCATTCCATTCTCCGGTGCCATAAAGCCTGTCACGAGTGACTCCCGGTTTATCCTCAACAATTGCTAGACGGTCGCCGATTACCCGATTGAAAATGGTGGACTTACCCACATTCGGACGACCGACAATAGCGATAACGGGTCTTGCCATAGTTTGTTTTCCACTCCTTCAAAAATACTCACGATAACCATCATAGCAAAAAAGTACGTTCTTGGCTAACTTTTCATATTATCGATGATTGACCAATATAATTGTGCCATTCTTCAAATCATGTGCGCTTGCATCCAAAATCTTCTCCAAAAGAAAGGATGTTTCCTCTAATTTGTGTTCGTTTTCCGCAATGAAAATAGGCGCTCCTCCCCCAACGGATTCTGCTTTCAAGGAAACTACAGCTACAATATTAGCCATTCTCGCCCGCCTCCTTCTTGTTCACAGATGCTTCTGATGGCATGCGAACAGCCGATTCCAAGATTGGCACACGCAAAATAACTTCCTTGCCTTTTTTGGAATCAAGCTCCTGCGGCAAAATAAATACGGCTAACCGGCCGTCCTTCATATCGAGCTTCGCCATCGGTATTAGCGCAGGCTCCCCGTCGTCTCGATACACGCCAAGAATGGTTGCCAAATCATAAAGGATAGCTTGGCGCTGGCCCAGGTTGCTGAGCGTAACCTTTCCGTTTGAATTGTGTGGAGTCAATATAAATCCCATGCCTCGCGCTGCAATTATTTCTTGATTTGATTTCAAGCCCACGTTCATAATATAAACGTCTCCGACAAACAAGTCCGGCCCATCTATTTTTACCTGGGCTGCTTGTACATCAGCTATATGAGATACGGCTTTTCCTGATTTTAGTTTCTCAACAATAATAAGTGAAATAATTCCGGCTAATATGCCGATCCAAATATTCACTAATATCCCAAATAAGCTTGTAAGCAGCGCCGTCATGATGACCAAGTAATTCCGCCCCTCAAACACCATGGCAATCCCTTCTATATAAGTTGAGCCTCGCCCTACCAGCTCCATGCTGTCTATTTTGGTTAACGTTTCACGTTCCATCTTCCGGACATCTCTAAACTGCTGTGCCGCAAGCGTCAAAAAAGTTATCGCCGTGTAGTCCTTGTTAAACAAAGCCGGAACCGCCACAGCCCCGAGTGCCGCAGCTATTACCCCCAATGAAATATGGATGATCTGGCCATGCGGGTATGTCGGATACTGTCGATAATCCGTTCTGAGCATGAGCAAGCGTGAAAGGATGCCAAAAGCGATGCCAAGAAGCACGCCTACCAAATATTTATTTTCGACGAGAAAATGCTGCATTATGAAGGACGTCCCCCTTTGATTTGCATGAGCATAAGGCTTAGCTTTGATGTGCCTATCCTAATCGTTTTAAGCAGCAGGCTGAACAGCCTTGCCGCAGCAAGGGCAATCCAAAAGCTGTCCCACCAAGATAATGACCCAAGGTGTGCCGTATACGCTCCAGATTGCAAATGGGCATTTAACGTTTCGCCGAGTACGGCCCCCCATACGAGCATGCCGAATTGATGCTTCGCTTGAGAGGTAAATGCGCCGCAAAATATTCCGGTGAGCAGCGGTGCGTCCCAGCTCGGACCTACCCAATGGAAAATAGGATCGAAGCTGTATATCTTTCGAATGAAACCCCAAATTACGGCTATCATCATCGTGCACAAAATCAAATAGCCGATATAACTCCAATCGTCCGAGCCTTTGTAAGACAGCAAGCTGACTAGCATGAGAAAGCAAACACTGACATGAAGCTCGACCTGAATATGTTCGGAGAATGGCGACCACCATATCGACAAACTTAGCAGCAAAACCATCACGATACCAAGAATCGCCAGCGTACGACGACTTATTTCCGGTGCAAGATAGGGCTTCCACCCCGTCGCGATCAGGATGAACAAAATAAGAACAATCCATAACGACATAAATCCAGGATTCACGTTATATCACCTCTTGTAACCCCTATTATGCACCAAAAAAAAGGAGCTATTCCTGCGATGGTTCGCAGGAATAGCTCCTTTGTGTATGAAAATTAGTTTATTTAAGGTTTTTCAGCTTGTCGCCGAAACGCTCAGCCAGCGAGTAGCTCATGCTCTCGTTGCTCAAGCTTACGTTCGGATTGTCGATTTTCTCGATTTTTGGCGAACGTGGAGCTCTTTCTGGTCTAGCGCTAGGAGCAGCTTGCTCAGGCGCTTCTTCTGTTTCTTTGATGCTTAGGCTAACGCGTTTCTCAGCTGGGTTGAAATCAAGAACTTTCGCTTGAACTTCTTGCCCTTCTTGAAGAACTTCGTTAGGCGTTGCAATGTGACGGTGCGCGATTTGCGAGATGTGAACAAGGCCTTCAACGCCAGGAGCGATTTCAACAAAAGCTCCAAAAGGAACGATGCGGCGAACAGTACCCGTTACGATATCGCCAATTGCGAATTGGCTTCCAGCAGAATCCCAAGGACCTGGTTGAGCGGCTTTCAAGCTAAGGCTGATTTTGCCAGCTGCCGGATCAACTTTAAGCACTTTAACGCGAACTGCTTGGCCTTCAGCTACAACATCCTTCGGATGTGCAACATGCTGCCATGAAAGCTCAGATACGTGAACAAGGCCATCAATGCCACCGATATCAACGAAAGCGCCGAACGGTGTAAGGCGTTGAACTGTACCGTCAAGCTCTTGACCTACTTCAAGCGCTGCGATTACTTGCTTCTTGCTTTGCTCGAACTCAGCGTCAAGCACTTCTTTTTGGGACAAGATTACTTTGTTGTTCTCACGGTCGATTTCTTTAACCTTCACGCGAAGCGTGCGGCCTTTGTAATCGGAGAAATCTTCAACAAAGTGGCGTTCTACCATAGATGCCGGAATAAATCCGCGTACACCCACGTCAGCTACAAGACCGCCTTTAACAACGTCGGCAACGGCAACTTCAAATACTTCGCCGCTCTCAAAGCGTTGTTGCAATGTATCCCAAGCTTTTTCGCCATCAACTTGACGTTTCGAGAGAACAAGCTTCTCTTTCTCGTCGTCGATGCTTACTACTTTAAGCTCAACCTCTTGACCGATTTGAACAGCGTCCGTAGCGTTTTCGATCTGCACAGCAGAAAGCTCACGAATTGGAATAACACCGTCATATTTATATCCAAGGCTTACATAAGCTTGGTTATCTTCGATTTTGACGATCGTACCTTTAACGGAATCGCCTTTTTTCAAAGACACGAAATTATCCAAAGCGTCTTGGCTTACTTCTTCCGCCACGGATTCTTGCACATTAGTTTCTTCTGACATTGAAATAACCTCCTCAGTTCATACCCCAACTTTATTTAAATCCGCTATCGCCTAGAGCGTAAGCAGCATTTAAAACATAAATTAACGATTGTTTGCAGCAAGCTCGCGAATGCGAGCCATAATGGCGTCTGTTACTTGCTCAAGCATATCTGGCGATGATTCTTCAATAATTGCTGTAAGATCGATAGGCTTGCCATAACAAACGACCACCTTGCTAAATGGTCTATACTTTCCGATGATCGCAACGGGAACAATCGCTGCGCCGCTTCGAATAGCAATCATAGCAGCGCCTTTCTTGGCCGCTCCTGACTGATTGTTTCGCGAGCCTTCTGGAAAAATGCCCATCACATTGCCTTCCTTCAGCATCGTGATTGAAGACTTGATCGCGTCCTTGCTCACGCCGCCGCGCTTGACCGGAAATGCGCCGAACGAGCGAAGGAGAGGTCCGAAGACAGGAATTTTAAACAATTCCTCTTTGGCCATAAAATGCACCTTGCGCTTTACCTTGACGCCTACAGTAGGAGGATCAAAGTTGCTAAGATGATTCGAGGCGAGGACGACTGGGCCGGTGGCTGGAATATTTTCCGTGCCTCTAGCTTCCAATCGGAATAGCAGCGTGTAAATAACACGCAGGATAAAACGGAAAAACAGATATGACATAGTTTACTTCGCCTCCGCCATTTTGGTTCGGCTTAATTTCACAATTGCGGCAATTACTTCGTCAATTGTCATGGCGGTGCTGTCGAGAACAACCGCGTCAGATGCACAGATCAGCGGTGAAATATCACGTTGCTCGTCCAAACGATCACGTTCGGCAATCTCGGCTTCCAATTGCGCAAGCGTAATAGATTGGCTGTCCACTATTTCACGGTAACGGCGAAGTGCCCGTTCCTTAACGGATGCGGTTAGAAAAATTTTCAGTTCCGCGTTAGGCAGTACGTGCGAACCAATATCCCGGCCGTCCATGACGACGCCCTTGCGTTCCGCAAGCTTGCGCTGCATGACCCCGAGAACTTCACGTACCGTTTCGTTCGCTGCAAAGTAGGACACCTGAAGCGTCACCTCGCGCGAGCGAATCAATGCGGTTACATTTTCTCCATTCACGAATACCGACTGACCTTGCTCGCCTGGCTCAAGCTCAATCTCTAAGGATCTTACTAGTTCAGCTAGTTTGGCAGTTTGCTCTACCGATACTCCTGCTTGCTGCGCGCACAGCGTTACTGCGCGATACATAGAGCCCGTATCGATATACACATAACCTAGCTGCTCGGCGACTTTTCGCGCAACCGTGCTCTTGCCCGCGCCTGCCGGCCCGTCAATGGCAATGTTCATGCGGTCGCTGTCACCTTCGTGTTGCACCACCTAAGGTCAACCCCCTTTTAGTAGAGACGGCTGGCCGAATGCATGTAAGAATGCGACGCAAACCTCTCAAGAAAAAAGCAGGCTTTGCCTGCGAACGTGAAAATTATACCACACTATAGACACAGATGCAAAAGCCGGTCGTCAGTTCAAGCGGGTTCCTTCCCACTGATCTACGCCCGTTAACCAATGCCGAACGGTATTATTTTGCAAAGCTGCTTGCGAGCAAACCAATAAAATAACAAGCCCAATAATGATTTTCCGCAGCACGCCGCTCACTTCCTCCGTCAGCTTTAGCATTTGCTTGCGGCTTCTTTTTTGTCGAAATATATGTTTCAGCACATGGCTTCCTCCCTGCCTATTTCAGGGTAGTTTTCCATGTTTGATAAAACTTATTCATCGATTGCGATATTCCAGCTGCTTCTCAAAGCAATAACGGATAACCTTCTGCCGCTCTGAGTCATTAATGCTGGCATATTTAATCATCGCCTGCTTCCTGCCGGATTCAAGCTCGACAACTCGTACAACTTCTCCCTGAAAAAAAGCATGCTCAATTGATCCGTTTTTGAAAGGAACAAGGAGCCAGCATTCCAGCAGCTGCTCAGGCACAAGCTGCCATTTGCCGTTGCAAATAAACGAAATGCCTCCTCCGCCGACATCGTCGGTCTCGCACACAAATCTTACGTGATTCGACATTTTAACCGCAATTTCAAGCTCCGCCGGAACGCGCAGAAAACTTCTGCGCTGCACCTTCGTAATCCGGTCTGGCTCCGGTTTGCGAATTTTGATCAGCTTGACGCCATCCTCCATAAAACCGAGTACATGCGAATCAAAATAATGTTTGATACCGTCCGCGGATACAAAAAACACGGAAAGCTCGTCGCCAAGAAAAAGCCGCTTGTAACGCCCTGATTTCTCATTAATCGGAATCTCTATCAGTAAGCCGTCCCCTTGCTCATCGGCAATTCGAGACTTATATTCAATCGATGCTTCCTCTTCGTCCGAAGAAGCGATTTGATAATGAAGCATTTGATTCACTTTAGGCAACAAATTGGCTCCCCCCTATTTACATGCATTATAACACGTCGATTTGAGGGGAGCCATATCGTTATTTGTCAGAAGCTACCTTGGTATCGTTTGGAGTCATTTCCTCAATTGATTCTTCTACGCCAGTCTCCGAGTTTATATACACGCGGTAAAGTGAACCGTTGATTTTTCCCGTATATTCGTAGCACAGCACTTCTTCGCCCAATTCATTAAGAATCAGCGCCAATTGCTCCGTTTGGACTTTCATTTCCGGATTTAACGCTTTGCGCGCATCGGGCTTTGAAATAATCGGGCTGGGCAGGTTGCGCTTATGATGCTCATAAACATAATCATTGGCTTGCAAGCCTACTGTTTCACCATCATCAAGTGCGACCTTTACCGTCAGCTTATCCGGGTAAATGAGTACCCCGCTCTGCATGCTCACATAGGTGAACGCACCCATGTTTTTGAACATATCATAACTTACGGCTTTCATATCGGAGAAACCATGTTTATCAAGGAAAGATTCCGCATTGGCCTGTGCCTTCGCCAGATCAACCTTTTTCTCTCCAATATCGCGCGGATTCATAAACCAAATGAGCTTCCCGCCCTTTTGCGTAAAATCCATCTGCAGCTTTTTCTTATTGCCCTCATTCACTGTAGCCGAAAAGGAGGCATATTCCGTTCCCTTCGCGTTTTCGACAACACGAATCTCGGCATTTTTGGCATCAGTAAATTTGGCTGCGAGCTTTTTGACTTCCTCTGCGGTTACCAATTTTCCGCTCAGCATGTTGATCGTGCGCTTTTGATACATGCTGCTGACCGATGGGCCCCAATTGATTTCAGGATATTCGCTTACCTTCTTGTCAACCGACTTGAAACCGTCAATGATGACATTGTCATTGTTCGATTTCTCGGAGGCTAGAGCGATTTCAACGTCCATCCAGCGCAAATGGTTCGCTAGCACATCTTTTTGCATGCCGGCCAAACTCTTTGAAATTTCCTCTGAACTTGCATAGAGCGTCTTCATCGTTTTGAATTCATCAGGCGTAAGCGGCTGCTTAGATAAATCGCGAACCGCTGTCTTGTACGAGAAGTTAGCGATTCTCGACAAGAAATCTCCCGCTTCATTGAAAGGAAGCAGCGTAAGCGGAAGCTGGTTAATCTCGTTTTGTGCTTGGCTAGTTAGACGCCAAACGTTGACAAGCCCTTTACGGTGATAACTTTGCGAGGTGGAGTTAACAGCGAGCGTATTGCCTAGCTGTTTGTGCAGCTGCTCGACATGGTAAGTTAAGTCGTGAAACGCACGTTGATATTGATTTTCGGCTTTTATCAATATCGAGTTTTTTTCTTGATGCTCTTGATAGCCCCAGTAAGTAGCGCCGATAAAAAGCAGGGACATAATCGGAAATAGGATCGAGCTGAGTCGATGGTACATAATACAAAAGCTCCTTTCTTGTGCAAAACCTGGTTTTAGTTTGGTTTGCCCAAGGGAGCTTTATGCATCCATCTATTTAATTGTCATAGCAGCTTTCATTTTCTTTAAAATACACTATGCTCTTCGATATCCAGATCGTTTGCGTTATTGCAAATGCATTGCTTAAAACCGGTATCTATCGAGCCTTTGTCTCTTCGTCCGCGCAGTACAAACTTCTCTCCGCACACGTTGCACCGGATTGTAACCTTAATCCTTGCAGCCTCCATATGCTCCTCCTCAGCCATTATTCGAATGCCGTCATTTCAGGCATTTCTATATAATGTAAGTATGGACGGATCAGCTACAGTTTAATCTCATCCTCGCGGACAAGAAAACGAAAGGGAGAACGGGAAGTTGCGTGATTCATTTTGCGCAGGCCCCATACCCATAACACGATCATAAACGGAATGATAAACCACATCCAATTGGTGCGTACCGTTATCATAATCCAATCGTAAGTGCCGTGCAGCAAGACCGGAAGCAGCAAAGATATGGCTATAAAATACTTGCTCGTATGCTTAGGGGCGAACTTCGCTTTACCTAAGTAATAGCCCATCATAATGCCGAATAAGGCATGGCCGGACACCGGCAGCAGCGCCCTTACGAGCAGCGTGCCGAAGGTAGCCGGCGAATAGATCGCGTAAAGGACATTCTCGAGAGTGGCGAAGCCAAGCGAAATCGATGCTGCGTACACTATTCCATCGTAAGGCTCGTCAAACTCGGTATGGTTATAGATGACGTGATACAAAACAAACCATTTCACAAACTCCTCGACGCCTGCCGATTCGCCAAATGCAAACCAGACCGAATGCTCCCCCAGCCACAGCTGCATGCCGCGCTGGATAACCATTATAGGAACGACGACTAGCATGCCGAGCACAAACATTCTGGCAACCATATGGATCGGCTCCGCTTCATAGCGGTCCCTTAAATATAAATAAGTAAGCAGCGAAACGCCTGGCGCAACGGCCGCAGTCAAAACAGAAAACAAAAGCATTTCGTCCCTACTTTCTCACACCCAGCCGCGATAGCGAACAGCCTCGGCCATTTTGCGCACGCCAGCCATGTAAGCGGCAAGACGCATATCGACTTTACGGGTGCGGTGTATTTCGTACACGTGGTTGAAGCCTCGGACCATCATAAGCTTCAGCTTATCATCAACCTCTTGCTCATCCCAGTAGTAGCCTTGATTATTTTGCACCCATTCAAAATAGGATACGATTACGCCGCCGCTGCTCGCAAGCACATCGGGAATCAGCAATACCCCTCTTTCGGACAAAATACGCGTAGCTTCAAGCGTAGTTGGCCCATTCGCTGCCTCCACGACGATTGATGCACGAATACGCGCGGCATTCTGATCCGTAATCTGATTCTCGATTGCCGCAGGCACAAGCACGTCGCAATCAAGCTCTAACAACTCTGAATTCGTTATCGTCTGCGTAAATAAATTGGTCACATTGCCAAAGGAATCTCGACGATCCAGCAAATATTCAATATCGAGCCCTTCTTCATTATACAATGCTCCGTTCACATCGGAAATACCTATTACTCTCGCACCGGCTTCATGCATGAATTTGGCAAGGTAGCTGCCCGCATTTCCAAAGCCCTGAATGACGATGCGCGCGTTTTTCAGCTCTATCCCTTTTATGCGCAGCGCCTCATGAATCATGATGACAACGCCTCGCGCCGTCGCGGTCTCCCTTCCTTTGGAGCCGCCTAGAACTAGCGGCTTGCCGGTAATGAAGCCAGGCGAATCAAATTCGCGGATACGGCTGTACTCGTCCATCATCCATGCCATGATTTGCGAATTCGTCATCACATCCGGCGCTGGAATATCCTTGCTCGGACCAACAATTTGGCTGACAGCTCGTACATATCCTCTGCTGAGCCGCTCCAGCTCGCGGAAAGACATCGTCCTTGGGTCACAAATGACGCCGCCCTTGCCGCCGCCGTAAGGCAGGTCCGCTATTCCGCATTTCAAGCTCATCCAAATGGATAACGCCTTAACCTCATTTTCCGATACGGCAGGATGAAAGCGCACGCCGCCCTTCGTAGGCCCCACCGCATCATTATGCTGGGAGCGGTATCCTGTAAATACCTTCGTTGTGCCATCGTCCATCCTTACGGGAATACGTACGGTCAGAAGCCTCATCGGCTCCTTCAATAGGTCAATCATATCCTGATCATAGCCAAGTCTTCGCAGCGCTTGCTCAATTACGATTTGAGTAGATTGCAATACATCGTTTGCTTCTTTATCACTCATTACTCCACCGCCTTTGTCTACATCTAATATGAACGCCTTTACCCTACTGTATTCCCTTTTTCAAGACAGTTAACATACAAGAAGAGCATCTTACAGACAAGATTCAGCCTGCAGATGCTCTTAGCATGTTCGTTCGCTTAAAATTTAAAATGATTACAAATTTCCCGAACCGCTGATTCAGGCATAATCACTTTCCCATATTCTTCAAGCATAGCGTAGGTAACTGAAGTAGCTTCCCCATACTCTGCAAGCAATGCGATAACAGCGTTGTGCCTGGAAGCATCGATTAGAGCAGGCTCTAACGCTAATATATACTTGCCATTATAGGAATACAAACGTCCGTCTTCGGTGAGTGTGGAGCTTTGCAATTGCTTGCATACCGATATGACATCCTCAAATTCTCGGAAGGAATACATAACCACATCGCTTTGCTCAAGCGTCACTTCCATCTCATATATTTCGTCTTCCGTGTCGTCATCTTCGGTTGCCCGATCTCCTGCATGACTGTTCATTTTGCCACGGGTGACAATCACTACCATACCTTGTGCGGGGAGGGCAAACACTTCGACCGCTAATGGGCCGCTGGCATCGAATCCAAGTTCACTATATGCTTGATCCATCATTTCACTGAATAGTTCGTGTACTTTTGGAATTTCGCGCCACATGTCGTCCTTCTGGATCCCCCGTTCCAGCAGGTCGTCGAACGTCAGGAAAATCCGTATCTTATCCTGGCTCAGTCGTTCGATTTTCATGACAGGATCCTCCTCTGCAGCATCTGTTGTAATAACGTATGATTTTTTTAGAAAGATGTGATCAAATTGATCAAATCATGCTATGTAACTACTTTATCATTTCTTTTCATCGAATGCACTAATATTGAACGAAAAAAAAGAATCGTTTGGGCGCTTCGCATCTCTGCGTTACGTCCAACGATTCAGCTAACTTGCTGTGTTTTTTAATGGGCAACCGCTGACGATTCCGCTTTGATCTTGTCCGTCTCGCGCTTCAGCGCCGGGTCGCTATTTACGATTGCTTCAATTTGTCCCCAAGCGGCTTCGGATTTTACGGCGGTATCGTCTGCATGCTTTGGGGAAAGATTTGCCGCCTCTTCCTTAAACGATTTACTCATGATTTTTGATACAGATTTACGGGCAACCGATGAACAAACATCCGACACCGCGTTTGCCGCCCATGACACTGCTCCAGGCCGTCTGCGCGAGACATACACGGTAGCTGCCGCACCAATCAATCCTCCGACTAAAAAACCACTTAACTTCATGATCGCGAACACCTCTTTCCTAGATCATCTTGCGTATTCAGGTGTTAGTTTGACCGCCTAGGCATAGCCTCATTCCATATAAAATAAGGAAATCATTCTAGCTCTCCGAATGGGTAAATATGATACAATGATGACGATTTAGCTTGAAAGACAACTTAGCTATGGAGGTTCAACATAATGAAGCGAATCAACCTAACGATCGCCATCCTGCTTATCGGAGCTCTGCTCGCATCCTGCTCCGAACAGCAGCCAAAGGATAATCTGCCTGCATCTGGCGAAGCAGCGGCTTCACAGGAGCCTTCTGCGTCATCAACTCCAGATACAGAAGCCGCGCTTGTGACGAGCCAGCCAGCACCAACTGAATCACCCGTCAGCGAAGAAGAGACTTCGGCAGCTCCTCTGTACCGTATGAGCGAGGCTTACCGCTTCGTACCGATCGAAGATCAAACGCCAAGCAAAGTCGTATTGCTTACATTTGATGACGGACCAAAGGATAAAGAGGTTCTGACCAGCATACTCGACACGCTTGATCGACATAAGGCGAAAGCTATCTTTTTCGTCAACGGTTACCGGGTTAAGCAAAATCCCGATCTCCTGAAACTGATCAACAAGCGGGAACAGACGATCGGAAATCACTCCTTCGACCATAACAACTTAAAAGAAGAATCCAAGGAAGTCGTTGAAAAACAAATCGGCGATGTACAGACGGATGTTGATGCCTTAATAGGACGAAAGCCTCTATTTTTCAGACCGCCTTACGGCTCGGGCAGCGCAATTGTGAAGGAAACAGCAAAAAACCACGGCATGCTTTACATGACGTGGTCGAATGGCTCTCTAGATTGGGATAAATCAGCAAAAGGTAAGCCGGATGTCGTAATTAAAAACGTGCTCGAGCAGCTCCATCCCGGCGCCAACATTCTCATGCATGAGCTGCAATGGACAGCCGACGCACTTGAGGAATTGTTGACTGCATTAGAGAGCAAGGGCTACGGGTTTATCGATCCGGCCACCATCGAGCTTATTCGCTGAACTTCAGGCCGTACCAGAACAATCCCCCAACCAGGCAAACGAACAATAGAAACAACAGATTATAATACCATTTTGTAACTTTATTTATACTTGAAGGATGTTTTCTTCGCCTTGGCGGCAGAGCCTCACCTTCGTTGGAATCCGTTCCGATGCTGTACGGCTCTGCCGTCATTTCATGTTGTCTAGTTCCCCTCGAGCTTCCAAATTTTTCTTTCCTGCTCATGACTCCCTCCTGAATCGTATAATTAACCCCATTATGAAATCAATTAGAAAATGAGCGATAATCGGCGCCAATATTGAGCCTGATTGCATGTAGATCCAACCTAAGCCATAGCTGATCGAAAAAACGAGGCCTGTCGGAATCCAGTGCTTTAAGTATCGTACATGTATCGTAGCAAAAATTATGCTTGTCCAATAGGGACCAATGGCATGCTGCAGCGCGCCGCGAAAGAGCAGTTCCTCGCATATCGCGACTACCAATGAGAGCACGGCAATATGCCATACCGGACGCGTTCGAAATATCCGGTCATTCACCCCGCCATCATCAGCCGCTTCCTCAGGCACAAAGCGGGAAATCAGCAGGTCTACAACGATAACGGCGGCGGCAAGTCCCACTCCCCAATATACGAATGCAAGCTCCTTCGGAGGCGTAAATAGTCGAATCACATTTTGATGCTGAAATAAAACCCATATCAAACCGATAATAAAAGTAAACCCTTGTGTTGCGTATAAATTAATAAGCAGCATGCGGTCATCTAGATCATCTACGGATACCTTGCGAATGCGAATATTTCGAATATCAAATTTCTTCATAGCTTCCCGCCTGTCTGAATCATTCATATTTTCTTTTTCGACCTTTTCACCTATACTGGTAGAACAATTCGACAGCATAATTTTTTTTACATAGAAGGAGATAGAGAAAGTAATGGAAAAACGATTAACGACCACCGCAATGTTATTTAGTGTTGGATTTGTATTCATGCTGATTTGTACAGTTGGAGCCTTCTTTTATGGCATCCAAATCGGTACCGAAAAAACGGAAGCTAAATATGAGAAAAAGGACGAAAGCTCGAAGATGGCGGCTGCTTCCGTAAGCCCTTATCAACAGCAAGACCTAGTCTCTTTCTATCATACTGTATTTTTGCCTTATCGTGAATTTCAAAACGAATGGTTCGCAGCAATGAATAAATTATCGCAAGGAAATACAAGCGATGCAACGTCCATGTTCAAGGATTTGGCAAACCTTGCCGCATCCAAAGCGAAGGACGCAAGCTCGATCGATATGCAAAAGTCTCCCTTGCTTGGCCAGTCCCAGGTCGGCTACATACGCAGCCTAAAGCTGTTTAATGAAGCAGCCGACAAAGCGGCGACAAGCGCAAAAACATTGTCATTCAATGAGCTTAAGAAAAATGTCGAGCAGGAGAAAACGTACCAATCCGCCTCACAATTCGCGCTTAGTGCGCAGCAAGCATATTACTCAGCCATGTTGAAGTGGTCTTCTACGGTTGATCTTGATATTCCGGAGGACTACAAATCACCGGCGATCCTGGAGCTGAAGCATTGGAAGACGCTGGCCATTACGACAAAAAACAAGCTGATCGCCGATCAACTTATGACGCGCAAACAGCTAACTTCCTACTATCCGCAAGATTTAACGAGCCGCGTTGACGAGTTTGTCCTATCCGGACAAGCTGCTAAGATGAAAATGCACACCTTGTCAGCTGTTGTCGATCTCCTTATTAACACGGAGGCCGTGCGCAATGGCGACTTTACGGAAAGCAAATCACGGTTATACCAGAAGGCTCTCCTGCCTCAGCTGCCATTCTTCTACCCAGAAACAAATTAAATCCAGGAATCAATTAAGCACTAATCATATTGAAATCCATTTAACGAGGCTATAGCAGCCATTCCGCCGGTAACATTGTGGAGGCTGCTGTAGCCTTGTTCTTCTAAGTAGTTGCAAACCGCGACGCTGCGCACGCCGTGCGCACAGACGATATATATAGGTTTTGAATCATCTATTTCACTCAAACGTGCCGGTATCGTATTCATTGGGATCAAGACCGAAGCCTCCAAATGATAAAAATCCCATTCAAACTCTTCTCTCACATCTATGATTTGATCGCTTTCGATCTGGCCATTTTTCAGCAAATCAAGCAGATCTCGAGGAGTCACATCCTGCCAATTATTCATGTATAAAGACCTCCTGTGTCGTATTTTGTTGCGAATGATGCTTGAATCATAACGAAATTTTCACAATTCAGCAAGTTTGAGGATTGCTTTTGTCCACTGGCTTGCATTAAAATAGTAAAGTCTGAGATCGATGATCAAACTCTCGTCCCGCTGCTGCATATCGGTGCCGGGAAGAGGGTTTTTCTGTTCATATTAAGCGGAGCATATTAGCTTCGCCCCAATTTAGGAGGCATACTTCACATGTTTAAAGTGTTAGTTTCCGATCCAATCAGCGATTTGGGCATTCAGCAGCTTGTTGATGCGTCAGATGTCGCAGTCGACAAAAAACCTGGACTAAGCGAAGACGAATTGGTCGCCATCATTGGTGAATACGATGCGTTGCTTGTTCGCAGCCAAACGCGTGTAACACCAAAAATTATGGAGGCTGGCAAGCAGCTTAAAGTAGTTGGACGTGCAGGCGTTGGCGTTGATAACATCGACCTTGAAGCAGCAACTCAGCGTGGTATCATCGTTATCAATGCGCCAGACGGCAACACCATTACGACTTGCGAGCATACTTTTGCCATGATGATGGCGGTTGCCCGTCACATCCCGCAAGCGTACATGAAAACCGTTAATGGATCATGGGATCGCAAATCCTTCCTAGGCGTAGAGCTTCGCGGCAAAACGCTCGGCGTGCTCGGCATGGGCCGTATCGGAAGCGAAGTTGCGAAACGCGCGAAAGCTTTCGGCATGGAAATTCTGGGTTATGACCCGTTTATGACAGAAGAAAGAGCGGAAAAAATCGGCGTGAAGCTGGCTAGCGTGGACGAAATCGTCCGTGGTGCTGATTTCATGACGGTGCATACGCCGCTTACTCCAGAAACTCGTCATATGATCGGCAAAGCACAATTTGAAGTCATGAAGCCCGGCATGCGTATCGTAAACTGCGCGCGCGGCGGCATCATCGATGAAATTGCTTTGGTTGACGCTGTAGACGCTGGCATTGTAGCTGGCGCAGCATTTGACGTATTTGAGGTAGAGCCTCCTGCAGAGGATCATCCATTCCTTACGCATCCTAAAATTATCGTAACGCCGCATCTTGGCGCGTCAACGGTTGAAGCGCAAGAAAACGTAGCGATTGACGTATCGGAGCAAGTGCTGCACATTCTTCGCAACGAGCCGTTTATCAATGCAGTGAACATGCCTCCGATTCCGGCAAATCTGCAAAACATACTTCAGCCATACTTTACGCTTGGCGAGAAGCTTGGCAGCTTTATTGCGCAATCGACTGAAGGCGCAGTAATCGAAATCGTAGTTGGTTTCGCAGGCGAGCTTGCAGAGGTTGACACGCAGCCGCTTACGCGCCACATCGTTCGTGGCGTTCTTGCACATCACCTTGGCTCTGAAAATGTCAATGTCGTTAACTCGCTTCACCTTGCGAAAGTACGCGACGTGAACATCGTCATTCAAAAGTCGCACGCTTCGAAGGACTTCACTAACCTTGTAACGGTAGCTCTTCGCACGAAAAAAGAAGAGCGCGTCGTATCGGGTACTTTGCTGACAGGCTACGGTCCCCGCATCGTACAAATCGACAAATTCCCTGTTGACGTTACGCCGGAAGGCAACTTGATCCTCATCTCGCACAACGATAAGCCTGGTATTATCGGACGCGTTGGTACGCTTCTTGGCAACAATGACGTGAACATCGCTACGATGCAAGTAGGTCGCCAGCTCGTTGGCGGTTCCGCAATTATGGTGCTTAGAGTGGACAAAGCTACTCCAAAAACAGTACTTGAGCAGCTTACGAATATGCCTGAGCTTAATACGGCAAAAGAAATTACACTATTTTAATAAATAGAATATCATTTATAGCAAAAGAGCCAATCGGGTAACCGATTGGCTCTTTTTGTTTCACGAACAACAAGAATTATCTGCTGCATTCTACAAAAAAAGCGTTCCCGAAGGAACGCCCTGACAACTATTGATGTGCTTCGACAGGAAGCAATAATGTAAACGAAGTTCCCGTTCCGGAGTTGCTTTCAACAACGATTCGGCCATGGTGAAGGTCGATTAGGTTTTTGACGATGGCAAGGCCTAGACCCGTACCGCTTGAAGCTCCTCTTTTGCGCGCCTTATCCGCCTTGTAGAAGCGTTCAAATATGTACGGTACATCTTCGCTAGGTATGCCTTGGCCCTCGTCTCTAACACTTAGCTGAACATACTTGCCGCCATTTACGTTTTCGTGCTTGCCTGCAATCGTAATGGACTTCCCGGAAGGCGTATGCCGCAAGGCGTTGTCTAGCAAGTTCGTCAGTACCTGCTCGAGCCGGTCCTCGTCTGCTTCTTTAACAATAAGCGACTCATCCGGCAGATCGGCCAGAAGCCTAACCTCCCGCTCCTTCGCATACACTTGGAATTTGCGATGGACACGCTTCAAGACATGGCTGAGATCAACCTGTTGAAAGTTCATGTCCACATGCCCAGCTTCCATTCTTGCAATGTCCAGAAAATCATTTACGAGCCTTCCCATCCGAAGCGACTCGTCATAAATGACTTGAACAAGCTCCTTGCGGTCTTCCTCGGAGACAACGATATCGTCAAGGAGAGCTTCGCTGTAGCCTTGCAGCATGGATAGCGGCGTTCGGATCTCGTGTGAAATGTTCGCAACAAAGTCCCGTCTAAGCTTCTCGAGCTTATGCTCCTCCGTTACGTTCCGAATGACCGCAACCGCTCCGCGAACGACGCCTTTGGATTGCAAGGGCGCCATAACGACAGACCATACATTGCTTAACACATGAATTTTGTCCGTAGCATCGCGTCCTTCTTCCATAACGCTCTGATATAAATCGCGGAGCGGCAAAGGCACCTCGGAGCTGGAAGAATTGCCGTCATACAAGTCCTCTTGCCAAGCCAGCTCGACACCCGACCACTGGTTAATCAGCAAATGACCGCTAGGATTCGTTAAGATGACCTTGCCGTCCGCATCAAACGTAATGACTGAATCGCCCATACTTCTTAAAATGCTGGCCAGATGATTTTTCTCATGATTCAAATCGTGAATAAGCTTATCCAGCTGCTCTGTCATATGGTTAAACGTATCCGCAAGCTCTCCGATTTCATCGCTGGAGCGGATATTCACTCTTGTCGTGTAATTGCCTTGCGAGATCGAAACAGCAGCATCTTTAAGCTGCAATAGCGGCTGTTGGATCTTTTTGGATAAGAAAAATGCGAAAAAGGTCGATAATAGAAAACCAACAATCGCCGTAAGGACAAACAGCACTTTAACTTGATGTGAGCTGCCTCGTGTAGTGTCATCAAACCAGATGTCGACATATTGAAGCAGAAAAACGCCTACTATAAGCAATACGACTGCAACAAGCAGCATAATCGTCGCCCATAGCTTTCCGACTACACTGCGCCACAGCTTACCGGCTAAGCGATGCCACAACTTCATTTACTTAGGCACCTCAAGCTTATAGCCGACGCCCCATACGGTCGTAATCATCGATGCGGCATCGGGCGATACTTTGTTCAGCTTCTCGCGAAGCCGCTTCACATGCGTGTCGACCGTACGCAAATCTCCGAAAAACTCATAGTTCCAAACATCCTTAAGCAATTCCTCGCGCGAGAACACTTTATCCGGCGATACGGCCAAATAGTGAAGCAGCTCGTATTCCTTAGGCGTCAGGCTTACTTCCTGCCCGCCTGCGGTTACGCGGTGCGCATCATGCTCAATAACAAGATGCGGGAACACGATGTTGTTGCTCGAGTTAATTTCTTTTGTAAGAAATGCCGTTGCTGACGAGCGCCTCAAGATCGCCTTCACCCTGTAGATGACTTCGCGAGGGCTGAACGGCTTGACGACATAATCATCGGCTCCAACCTCAAAGCCCTGCACACGGTTCATCTCTTCGCCTTTTGCGGTTAGCATGATGACAGGAGTTGCCTTCACTTGGCGCAGACGCGAGCACACTTCTACCCCATCGATTCCCGGAAGCATCACATCCAGCAAGATGAGCGCGTAATCGGTATTCGAGGCAAGCCTTAGTGCGGTTTCACCGTCTTCCGCCTCGTCGATCGTATAGCCTTCCTTCTCTAAATACATTTTGAGCAAACGACGAATGCGTTCTTCATCATCTACGACCAAAATACGGCTTGAATAATCAGACATAGGGCAATACTCCTCTCTATCTATACCTAAACACCAGAATATGAATGTAAACCTGCTATGACGAGGTTAACCCCGACAAGCGTAAACAATACGACGACAAAGCCGATTACCGCAAGCCAAGCCGACGGTTTGCCCTGCCAGCCCCGCGATAAACGGAAATGCAAGTAGGCACTATAGTACAGCCATGTGATAAGCGCCCATACTTCCTTCGGATCCCAGCCCCAGAAGCGGCCCCAAGCAATGTTAGCCCAGATCATGGCAAAAATTAAAGCCCCTAACGTAAAGATTGGGAAACCGATCGCGATCGAGCGATAGCTGATTTCATCCAAATCTTCCGGGTCAATCCCATCCATTACCGGGTGGATGACTGCCCCTAACGGTTTACGGAATACGAGGCGCAGCAAGCCGTAAAGCAATGTGCCTGCAATGATGGACCATACAACCGTATTTAGCTTCCTGCCGGAATTAGCGCCCGTCATCCATGATGGAGCTTCGAAGAGAGCTTCTTTCATTCCGAGGAACGAATCAAATTTTTCTGCTTCGCTGTTATACGGTTTAAAGATTGGCGGCAGCGTGTAAGCGACTGTCTCCGTCGTTGTCGATTCAATGCCTTTTGCATCGATGATGGATTTCTCTTGTACGAATTGAGCCTCATAGCCCATTCCGCGGAAAGCGAACACCGCTACGATAAATCCGACGATCAGAATAATCGAATACAGGGAAAACTCGACCCAGAACTGCGATCTTTTTGCTTCCTTTGTTTTCCCTTTAAAATCGACTACGCGCAGCAAATACATTAAACCGGCAGCGAACCCGACTGCAAAAAACGCTTCACCGAGTGCAGCTGTCGTTACATGCACCTTCAACCAATAGTTGTTGAGTGCCGGTATTAACGGCTGTACCTCCTGTGGAAAAACAGAAGCATAGGCTACGATGATAACCGTCAGCGGCAGCGAGAACATGCCGAGCAATGGTTTTCTGTAGATGCTGTATACGATTGTGAAAGCGATCATAATCGCCATTCCGAGAAATGTCATAAATTCATACATATTGCTTGTTGGAATTTGACCGCTTCCTGCCCAGCGGGTGAAGAAGAAGGTCAAATGCGATGCGAGCCCCAGGCTCGATGTAATGAATGCAATCCGGCCCCAACGTTTCTCATGCTGCTTGGGATCACGGTTGCTCCATTTCTTACCCGCAATCGCGATCACATAAAACATAAAGGCAAAGCAGTAAAGAAAGAATGCGACGATAAATGCGTCGCTGCTAAAATCGACTAAACTCACGCGTTGTTCCCTCCGTTATCAAGCGACTTCGGATCTACGGTTATCCCTATTTTTTGAAGCGCTCCCGCAACATCTGAACGCATACCGTACCAGTTTTTGTTTGTATGTGCGCCTAATGACAGCTCTCCGTCGTCGACGCGCAGCCAGATGCGGCGGTGCTGCCAATAAGACCCCATCAACAGTCCGATCATCGAGAAAGCTGCTCCAATCCATACATAAGGCAGTGCTTTGTCCATACGGACATTTAAGTAAGTGGATGCTTCAGAAAAGTCTACATTTTCCATCCCGTCAACCCGGATTTCAATCTTGTCCGAAATTCCGTGATTGATGGCATCCTGCGAAAATTTAACCTTATCCTTCTGCATAGGGAAATACATATAAGGCTCGCCCTCTGGAGCAAGTCCAGGCCCTTTGACCGTAAAGACGAAAGCCGGAGCGATCGGGTCACGCGATAAGGTAGTTGGCTCACCATTGTCGCCAATTGCAAACTCCATGTAATTCGCATAGAGATCAAGCGTATACGGCCCAAGCTTATGCTGGAGCGCGGAGTCCTTCATCGGAAGATCGAACGGCCCGTATTTTTTGCCTGTTTCCTTATTCACGAGAACAGGATGAACCGCATTTAGGCGCGGCGTCGTATCAAAATCGAATTGGTACAACTTCAACCCTTTGTACTTCAGCGGCTCATTCACGATAATATCGTGGCGCTTCACTTCTCTCAGCTCTGGCTTCTTCGTTTGGTCGGCGCAGTTGCTTACGCATTCGTATAAAACCGCTTTCGTTTCGAAAAGCTTGGCACGGGCTGTTCCCTTAAGCTTATCAGGCAGCTCATCGTCCTTGTAATACTCAACGGTAAACTTTTCGTTTTTGACAAAATAATTAGTATCCGCAATCTGCACCGTGTCGCCATCGGGAATCGTAATATAGCTATCCATCTGCCAGCTCGGTATGCTTCTTGCCAGTATAGCGAGCAGAAACAGAATTAGACCGATATGGTTGATGTAAGGTCCCCAGCGGCTAAAGCGGTTCTTCTCGGCAAGAAGCGCGGAGCCATCACGATGAATGCGGTATCCTCTGCGTTTCAGCTGTGCGCCGAACTTCTCCACCCATTGCTCAGCGTCACCTTCAATCGACTGCTTGTACACCGTTTTTTGACGATGGATGAACTGCAAATGCTTGCGAATTTGCTGCTTGCTTAGCGCCCGATAAAGCGGCAGCACCCGGTCAAGGCTGCAAATGACAAGCGATGTGCCGATCATTACGAGCAAGCCGATAAACCACCAAGTTTCGTAGGTGTGCGACAAGCCGAACAAATAATACAATTTGCCGGGCAAGCCGTAGGCTTCCTCATAATAAACGGATGGATCAAAGTTATTTACAAAAGTGTTTTCTTGCGGGTATATCGTTCCGAGCATCGCGGTCATAAACGTGATCACAATAAGGTAAATCGCGATTTTGACCGACGAGAAAAAATTCCAAATCTTATCGATGTAATTCGGATTGCTCTTCTGAGACCTTCGCGCTACCCCGTCATAACGCATCTCAAGCGGCAGATCCGATACATCGTTGTTTTCGAGCGGCTTGCCGCAGCTCTCGCAAAGCACGGTACCGATCGCATTTTGATGTCCGCACTCGCATTTTGTGTTTTCAACCACCAACACCGTAAAACCTCCTACAGCTGAAGAAGCCGTTCAATCCGTTCGTCAATTTCCACCTCTGTCATGCCGCCTACTTTTATCTCATTAATCGAACCGTCCGGTTTTATGAAAAAAGTAGTAGGGTATGACTTTAATCCGTAGCTGCGTTCCGTTTTACGATTCACGTCGCGCAAAATAGGATAATTCAAATCAAAGCGGCGAACAAAATTGTTCACGGTTAACGTATCCTCGCTTAAATTAATCGCCAAGATAACGAGGCCTTGATCTTTCCATTTCGCATATTGTCGTTCAAATTCCGGCATTTCCTTCACGCATGGCGGACAGAATGTGCCCCAAAAATTGACGACGACAGCTTTACCCTCATAGTCTGACAATTTCTGCGTTTTCCCCTCTAAGTCAACGAGCTCAAACGCCGGCGGCTTGCTGCCTTCCTTGAGAGGGCCTTTGTCATCCGCGGCAAATAAGGTAGATCCTATCGCATACCCACCTATGATCAAGACGGCAATCAAAATGACGATTTGTACCGTCTTGCGCGATTTTCCCATAATTAAATTCACCACCAGCTTCTTTCTATACAGCCACGAATATTACCATTATAACGAAAAGTCGACGGCAATTACTGCCGCCGTCGATTACTTTTTATGAACTTTATGTGTCTTGTTTTGCGCTATTGCTAGCAGTTCTTTGATTTCCTGCGGCGTTAAATGGCGATACTTGCCTCGGCCTAGATTCTCCAGTCCAACCTCGCCAAAACGAATGCGCTTCAGTCTGATTACCTTATGTCCAATCGCTTCAAACATACGGCGAACCTGACGGTTGCGTCCTTCGAAAATCGTAATCGTAATCGTCGCTTCATTACCTTCCGTATCCACATCATGATACTCTACCTCGGCAGGAGCGGTCATGCCGTCCTCCAGCTTAATGCCCTTCTGAAGCTGCTCAAGCGCAGTTCCATGAGGAACACCTTTGACGGTAGCGCGATAGGTTTTCGGTACGTGATGGCTCGGATGTGTTAACAAATTGGCGAATTCGCCGTCATTCGTTAGAATTAGAAGTCCTTCCGTATCGTAATCCAATCGACCGACGGGATATACTCTCTCTTTGATGCCTGGCAGGAAATCAGCAACCACTTTGCGTCCTTGCGGGTCTTTGGCGCTTGTTATGACTCCCTTAGATTTGTTTAGCATGAGATAGAGCTTCTTCTCGCTCCGGATCGGCTTGCCGTTAACCGTAATGGTATCGACAGCAGGATCTGCTTTGACGCCAAGCGTCGTCACCTTCTCACCATTAACCTCAATCATGCCAGCCAAAATCATTTCTTCACATTTGCGACGGGATGCGACTCCCGCAGCGGCTAATACCTTCTGTAAACGTTCCAATGCTTTCACCTCAATCTCCATCATAACGATATGAAGAACAAAGTACAAGCTTCACTATCCGAATATGTATAAGCAAATGAAAATCGCTGCAAAAAAACCGACCAAATCCGAAAATAATCCTACTTTTAGTGCATAACGCGTTCGACGAATGCCAATAGCTCCAAAATAAACGGTAAGCACATAAAGGGTTGTATCCGTGCTGCCTTGAATGGTGGAAGCTATTCTCCCGATCATGGAATCCGGCCCAAAGTTTTGAATGAGATCGGTAGTGAAGGCAAGCGAACCCGCTCCGGTGAGCGGCCTCAAAATGCCGAGTGGGAGCACCTCGCTTGGAATGCCCACATAATCGAATAAAGGCCTAACGGCAGATAGCATCAATTCTAAAGCTCCCGATGCGCGGAACATGCTTATAGCAACCATCATGCCAACCAAATGAGGAATAATGTTAATGGCTGTCCCAAAACCGTCCTTCGCGCCTTCGACAAATGTTTCATAGACGGGCACTTTGCGTCTGAGAGCTGCATAAAGCGGAATAAATACGATAATGGCAGGAATCATCCACGCGGATAAGCTGGTAAATACACTATACAACCGTCTCACCTCCCGCGGCAGGAAGCGCCCCCTTCATATTCGTGGGACCGGAAAGCGTTGGCGTAATTGGCGGCGGCGGCGATTTCCTTCTATACCAGCGGTCAGCAAGGATGGCAGCGGTGGTGGCAACGAATGTAGCAGCCAATGTCGTGCCGATTATCTCAGCTGGGTTAGCCGATCCATAGTTCATCCGAATGGCGATGAGAGTGGTCGGAATGATCGTAATACTGGATGTATTAAGCGCTAGCAGCGTACACATCGCCGGGGTTGCCGTGGCTGGATCAGGATTCAGCTTTTGCAGCTCCTGCATCGCTTTTATTCCCATAGGGGTAGCCGCGTTCCCAAGCCCAAACAGATTTGCGCTCAAGTTGCTCATGATGTATCCGATAGCGGGATGATTGCGGGGAACGTCAGGAAATAACATACGCACGATTGGTCCTAGCATGCGAGCTAATTTTTGAAGCAATCCGGCGTCCTCCGCAATCCGCATCATTCCAAGCCAAAATACCATAATGCTAATTAAGCCAAAGCTCACGGTGACCCCTGATTTGGCTCCTTCGAAAGCAGCTTGCGTCACCGCATCCATCTTGCCGGTTGCCGCAGCTACAACTACGCTCGCTACGATGAAAAACAACCAAATCCAGTTAACCATCTATGCCGCCTCCCCATTTGCAACATTGCTTAGATAGACATGAAGCGTCTCCCTCGCCGGCATGTCCTAATGATCAAATAATGCGTCTAATACCTTCGATATGGACTCAGCCAACTTCCCGCGATCATCATTCGCAGACGCTTTTTTGAATTCCTCTAACGATTGCATAACATGCAATGATTTCGTCGGAAGCTGAAGCCTGCTGCCAGCAACGTCATAGACCGGTACTGCGCCTATCCGATACTCATTCATATACCACTCCAACATGCCGCGTTCGCCAAACGTGTAGCGCATCGATTCCATATCGTGAAGAACCAGTCGCGACTGAATCATTTGTGACTCTTCCTCTGCAAGCGGGTATTTGAATGATTGTCCAACCGCGTAAGGATAACCCGCAATCGTTTGTCCTTTTGAGGCTATTTCCTGCAACGGGTAGTTGCCAAATCCCCAATCCAGCATCTTGCGGTGATCCGACCAATCATCGCTGTCATTGATGGTAACGGCTGCGAGCTGCTGGCCTTGCCTGGTTGCCGAGCTGACTAAACAGCGCAGCGATTTCTTCGTATAGCCGGTTTTCACGCCATCTGCTCCTTCGTACATCGTGAGCATTTTGTTTTTGTTTTTATAGCTGTATTCCCAGTTGTCGTGCGGATTTGGCACATTTTTCTCCTTCGTGCTTACGATTTCTGCGAACACTTCGTTTTTCAGCGCATATGCGGTAAGCTTGGCCAAATCATTTGCAGAAGAAAAATGCCCATCCTCATCAAGCCCATGCGGATTTTTAAATTGCGTATGCTCCAGTCCAAGAAAGGTTGCTTTCTCGTTCATGAGATGAACGAAGCCCTCTTCGGTGCCTCCTACATGCTCAGCAATTGCAGTTGCTGCGTCGTTGCCGGATCTAAGCATAAGTCCATACAGCATGTTGAGAAGGCTCATTTCTTCGCCAAGCTGAAGATAGATGGATGACCCTTCCTTGCCTACCGCACGTTTGCTTGTCTTCACCATATCCGTCAGCTTTCCATGATCAATAGCCACGATTGCTGTCATTATCTTTGTCAGGCTTGCAATTCTCATCGATGTATCGCCATTAGCGCTGTACAGCAATCTGCCAGACTCTACATCAATCAGCGCCGAAGCCTTCGCATTCGTATGTAGCGGACCAGGCTTGGCGCTTACAGCAGGCCACTGGCTGGTCCCAACCAACAAGACTGCCAATAAACCTATTGCAGCAATCCGCCGCAGCTTTTTGGAATACATGTTTATGCTTGCCCCTCTCGCAGCGTTAGTAGGTAAAGCTTCTGCTCGTATATTCCAGTATATGCCTGTACATGTTGCTCTAGACGAAATTAAGCTAACTAAAAATGAAAAACTGCCCTCTCGGGCAGTTCTGTCATAAGAGGTGATCGTTAGCTTCGACACGTCCGCTGATTACGCTAGTTGACGGATCGCTATATGCTGCTGTATTAATGGGCTGCTTCATCATGGATTGAAGCTTGTCGAACACATGCGGAGCAGAATCGATAACACGCTCAAGCAGATGCGTTTGATTATCGAGCGGAACGATTTTTACGCCGTGTGTGCCGACGACCAAAAAAGCGATTGGCGTAATCGATACGCCGCCGCCGCTGCCGCCGCCAAACGGCATCGATACGGAAGCATGCTGTGCATCGGAATTTGATCCATTCTTATGGTCGGCATCATCTAATCGAATGTCACTGCCGCCTGCCACAAATCCAAAGCCCACTTTGGAGATCGGCATGATAATGCTGCCGTCCGGCGTTTGAACAGGATCACCTACGATTGTATTGACGTCAACCATTTCTTTAATATTTTCCATTGCGGTTTGCATTAAGCCTTGAATAGGATGTTCTGCCATGCTTTGACGCCTCCTTTCAATTTCCTCATCCGAACTGAAAGCTGTAGCCCGGCAAGAATAGCATAACCGAAGCGTATTTGAGCTATGCATGACCACTCTGTTCGAAAGGAAGATCCCTGATAAACGGGCTGCACGGTCATTTTCGGCTCCGTCTTCAGCTTAACCATTTGGGATAAGACGCCGATGATCGATGTTTTCACAGACCACACCGCTCCCGTCGTCATGGCTGTCCACATCGCATCTCCCGTTCCTACCGATGTTGTCCAATTCCATTCCACCAAACTAACCTTAGTTAGCGTCTGCCTAACCCAGCCCTTTAAATTTCGGGTCATTTGCAACACATGCTTGAATTTATCGATGCCTTTTATTACTTTTTCCGCATCGATGTCCTCGTAATACTGCGACCAAGTGTCCGTTGATACATTCGTTTTTGAAACCTGCTCCTTCAGTTGGACAGATGTACCGGTAAATCGAATAATGGGCACCTTGAATCGGTAGTGAATGATTCCGTAAAGTGCTCTTATATTCAATTCAATATCATCGTTGTCTTCAAGTCTCCGCAAATGCCCGTTTATAACGACCCGAGAGCTAAAGATAAGCACAAAAATGAGCAAAAAAAAGAGACCGGCCGCCGTTATCCAACCGTAAGGGTAACTGAGCATCATCATGCTTCCTCCGTTTCCCTCATATGGGTTGAATATAGTATGACCCGGCGGTCAAATCTCATTCTTTTATTTCTTCAATTGTCATCTGCCTGCCATCCAATCGCTCGAATAGCAGCTGCGTTTGTTCCTCAAGCGCGTCATCCAGATCTACGTTTCCTGGTTCTGGAAGCTCCTTGATCGAAGGTAAACCAAAATAATCTAAAAATGATTTCGTTGTGCCGTACAAAATTGGACGGCCGATCTGCTCGGCGCGGCCGACCTCCTCGATCAAATCTTTGGATACAAGCGACTGAATCGCTCTGTCGCTCTTTACGCCACGGATCTCTTCGATCGATATTCGAGTAATCGGCTGGCGATAGGCGACAATCGACAACGTCTCTAATGCCGCTTGCGAGAGCTGTGAGCGCGTAGGCGTGTAAGCCATCCGCTCAAAATAAGGAGCATGCTCCAAATGCGTCGTTAACCGGTAAGAAGCGGCTACCTCGGCGATTTGAATGCCGCGTCCCTCACGCTCCAAGTCCCGCTGCAAATCATAAACCAAATCCGAGGCAAGCTCGGCATCCAGCTCCAAAATATCGGCGAGCTGCCGCTTCGTCAATCCCTCATCACCTGCCATGAACAGCAAGCCCTCAATAATCGTCTTCAACTTCTGATAATCCAATTTCTGACGACTCTCCTCTCCAATGTATGACGATGTCGTCAAACAACTGATGCTGGAAGCAGCGAATATGCTTCATTTTCATGAGCTCCAGTATCGCTAGAAAAGTAACCACGATTTCATGCCTGTCCATATTTTCGCGAATGAGCTTGGAGAAACGAACCGTTTCAAATTGTTTCAGTACGACAACAATATCGCGAATCCGGTCCTTTACCGAAATCTCGTCACGCTGTACCGTCGCCACTACGTTGCGCCTTGAAGCTCTGCGCAGCGCCTTCTGGAAAGCGACGATTAAGTCCGATAGATGCAAGCCTTCTACTGGATTAACCTTCTCTTCCTTCATAAAAGGAGACATATCCTCCGGCTCTCGTGAATAGACAAGGCTGCGCTCGAATTCCTTCTCGCGCAGCTGCTCGGCAATTTGTTTGAATTTTCGGTACTCGACAAGCTTCTGGATGAGCTCATCGCGCGGATCTAGTCCGTCGTCTGGCCAATCCTCATAATCATCCTCAAATACGGGAGGCTTAGGGAGAAGCTGCTTGCTTTTTATCGCCAAAAGGGTGGCCGCCATGACTAGAAACTCACTCGTAACCTCAAGCTCCAGCTCCTTCATCGCATGCAAGTAATCCATATATTGAATCGTAATTTCGCTGATAGATACTTCATGGATATCGATCTCGGCTTTGTCGATCAAGTGGAGCAACAGATCAAGCGGCCCCTCAAAAGAATCCAGCTTATAAAGCACCGACACTTACATTTCCTCCCGCCTAGCCTTAAACTTCGCTGCTTAGCCTTGCAATTGTTTGGTCAAATTCGCCATTTCAATTGCGCTTGTTGCAGCTTCATAGCCTTTGTTGCCTGCTTTCGTACCGGCACGCTCAATGGCTTGCTCAATGGAATCTACCGTCAGTACGCCGAAAATCGTCGGAATACCTGTTTTTAATGCAATCGCCGCTACGCCTTTAGCCGCTTCGTTGCAGACAAAATCAAAATGTGGCGTTGATCCCCGAATAACTGCGCCTAGCGTGATGACAGCGTCATACTTGCCGCTCTCCGCCATTTTTTGCGCGATTAACGGAATTTCGAATGCTCCCGGCACCCATGCGACTTCTACGTCGGAATCCTGCGCGCCGTGACGTTTAAACGCATCCAGCGCTCCGCCAAGCAGCTTGCTTGATATAAACTCATTGAAACGGCCTACTACTACTCCATATTTTAAACCTTCTGATACTAAATGTCCCTCATAAATTCGTGTCATTTGTCATCTTCCTTCCGTTATTTTAAATGATATAGTCAATATCTTCAAAGCTTAATAAGTGACCAAGCTTCGTTTTTTTTGTGCGGAGATAACTTTTGTTATCTTCTTTTTCGTCCATTTGGATAGGAACGCGCTCTACAACCTCGAGTCCGTAGCCCTCTAATCCTTTGATTTTGCGAGGATTATTCGTTAGCAGTCGCATTTGGCGAACGCCAAGATCCTTCAAAATTTGCGCGCCTATACCATAATCGCGCAAATCAGCCGGAAAGCCAAGCTTTAAATTTGCATCAACGGTATCGAAACCTTGCTCTTGCAGCTCATAAGCCTTTAATTTGTTGATCAGGCCGATGCCTCTTCCCTCTTGACGCATATAGAGAAGTACGCCGCTTCCCGCTTCTTCAATCTGCTTCAGCGCTGCTTCAAGCTGCGGACCGCAATCGCAGCGGTGTGAATGGAATACATCGCCGGTGAGGCATTCCGAATGAACGCGCACAAGCAGAGGACGCTCAGGGTCGATATCACCTTTAACGAGCGCGATATGTTCTTTATTGTCGACCAAGTTTGTATAAGCTATTGCGCGGAAAGTCCCAAAATCAGTCGGCAGCTTCACATCAACCGCGCGCTCAACGAGCTTTTCCTTTGCATTGCGGTACTGGATCAGCTCTTGAATCGTAATCAGCTTAAGATTGTGCTTTTCCTTGAAAACAAGCAGATCCGGCAAACGAGCCATCGTGCCGTCTTCGTTGATAATTTCACAAATGGCTGCACCTGGCGCGGAACCGCACATAACAGCAAGATCAATCGCCGCCTCCGTATGTCCAGCACGTCGCAGGACGCCGCCTGAGCGTGCAATCAGCGGAAAAATATGACCAGGCCGGCGGAAATCGGCTGCCTTTGTCGTTGGATCAACAAGCGCCTTGACCGTTTCCGAGCGCTCATACGCCGAAATACCGGTCGTCGTCCCAATATAATCAACCGATACGGTAAACGCCGTGCCATGATAGTCGGTATTATGCGTCACCATCGGCGGCAAATCAAGCTGCTCCGCACGCTCTTGCGTAATCGGAACACAGACAAGGCCGCGCGCTTCCGTGATCATGAAATTAATGACCTCCGGCGTCGTTTTATCTGCGAGTGCGATTAGGTCGCCCTCGTTTTCCCGATCCTCGTCATCTACGACAATGATCGGCTTCCCTAGCTTGAGATCAGCCAGCGCTTCTTCGATTTTATCAAATGTAACTTTTTCTGTATGTTCCATATGGGATTCCCTCCTTTGTGACAACCAACCTTAGTAAGGCTTTTTACCCAACCTTTAAAGGCTTTAGTTCCAAACCGTTAAAGGCTTTTTGAACCCTCCCAAACCCTCCCTTCCAAGGGAGGGCCCCAAGGACTGCGTCCTCTGGACACCTGCAATTGGACTAACGTTGAAGGGAAACAGGTGGTTGTGTGCTGCTTTTTCTGTAGGCTCGCTTTCGTCCCTGCGGGACACGCTTTCTGTTTGCGCACCCGACTTGAAAATTAGCTACTTAAATAACGTTTGGTTACCAAGGCTATATTCTGCTGAGTGTTCACATTGATCGCTTTCGTCCCTGCGGGACACGCTTTCTGGTGCGTACCTGAGTAACTTATAAATTTACTGGAAAAACTCCATCTAATTTGCTTGAATTTCTGCTTATTTATCGTTTAGATGGAATTTCTCCTGCTAAATTGGCGAATATTCACCCAAACAAGCCAGTTCCTCGTATTTAGATGGAGATTTTCCAGTTAACTGCTGAAATTGCGTACATTTTCAATATTTAACGGGAGTTTTTACCGTTATTTATTAAAATACTTACCTTTTAAATTATAAAAAACCATTTTCCATAAGAAATGATGTGGTGAGTTTTGATCCTGCCGGTGCCGATTCTGGCTGCTTGAAATGAAGCAGGTGATCGACGTATTTGCCGATGACATCGCACTCAATATTGACCGAGTCGCCAGCATGCTTATGCTGCAAGGCTGTTTCGCCAAGGGTATGCGGGATGATCGATACGGAAAAGGTGCTTGCGGATGTATCCACCACGGTAAGGCTGATTCCGTCTATGGTGATGGAGCCTTTCGGAATAACGTAACGCAGCATGCCTGCATCATCTAATTGCACTTTATAAACGACTGCATTCGCGTCCGTTTCCCGATTGACTATTTTTCCGGTTCCATCGATATGCCCCTGCACGATATGGCCGCCGAACCGACCGCCTGCCTGCATGGCACGCTCTAAATTTACTCGCTCACCGGCCCGAAGCTGTTGCAGGTTGGATTTGCGATACGTTTCAGGCATTACGTCTGCTGTGAATGAAGAGCTGTCAAACGACGTTACGGTAAGACATACGCCGTTAACCGAGATGCTGTCCCCGAGCATGACGCCGTCTGTCACACGGGTTGCCCCGATGACGAGACGCATCGCTTCACCCTGCTTCGTTATCCCTTTCATCTTTCCCAATTCTTCCACTAATCCGGTAAACATGGGCTTCCTCCTCAAAAACCTTAATAAACGGGATAACCCGAGACACAAATGTCTTCGCCAGCCATCTCCACGCTCACTCGCTCAAGCTGAATGGCATCCGCCATTTTCTCGAATCCCGCGAAGGTGAATGTGCCAGGCGCATCTGTCCCTCCAATAATTTTAGCTGCATAATACAGTACAATTTTATCGATTAGTCCTGCCTCCAGCATCGCGCCGTTCAATTGTCCCCCGCCCTCAAGCAGGATCGATCCTATCTCTAGCTCTCCGAGCTTCTTCATCGCTGCGGATAAATCCACCTTCGCATCTGCACCGCAGACGACGACTTCAACGCCAGCCGCTTCTAAAGCGACGCGCTGCTCTGCACTTGCTTCACCAGAAGTTAACACGATGGTGCGGATCGAACGATCGGTTACTACCCGAGCATCAAGCGGCAATCGGAGCTTTGAATCTACGATAATCCGTACCGGGTCGATAGCTGGAACGGAAGCACGTGTGTTCAATAAAGGATCATCGGCCAGCACCGTACCTATTCCAACCATAATGGCTTCATGCTGATGTCGGAGCGTATGAACCTGCTCACGTGCTGCAGAGCCGGTTACCCAGCGGCTGTCACCCGTTCGCGATGCAATTTTTCCATCAAGCGTGCTGGCGGTTTTCAAAGTGACAAACGGTTGCCTTGTCGTAATGAACTTGTTGAATTTCTCGTTCATGAGCTCGGAGCGCTCCGCCAGAACGCCTACGGTAACGTCAATGCCTTCTTCGCGAAGCCTAGCGATTCCTCTGCCCGACACCTCTGGGTTAGGATCACCGCACGCGACCACTACCCTTGCCGCTTTCGCAGCGATGATGCGCTCGCAGCAGGGAGGCGTCTTGCCAAAATGGCTGCAAGGCTCTAGCGTCACATATACCGTGGCGCCTTCCGCCTCATCCCCAGCCATCTGTAGGGCGTGCACCTCAGCATGACCGGTTCCGCGCTTCAGATGCGTTCCGATTCCGATGATACGTCCATCTTTTACGACTACGCAGCCGACGACGGGATTAATCCCTGTTTGACCGGAAGCTTTTGAAGCCATATCTAACGCTAGCCCCATGTAATACTCATCGTTTAACAAGTCCATATACAAAAAACACCCCTATCGGCAAACGATCCGACAGGGGTGATGAGTGAATGAATAGATAACTGCGACAAAACCGATCGGCGTTGTCGGCTTTGAAATCCGACTAATCCTTTACCGCAAAATCGCGATGACGGTTTGTAAAATACGCTAAAAAAACAAACCTACTTCGTATGTGAAATAAAACACACACACAAATAAGCTGATATTATAGCTGTCGTAGCATCCCCTTCTCCCATCCAGACTGTACTGTCGGTCCCGGATTTACACCAGGTCCACCGTTCCAATCCGCATTTTATTCGGATAACTCCGAGTAAAAGCATCTTAGACCGGGTCACGGACTGACGACAAGCACAGAAGTTCGGTTATCCGATCCCCCTGCACCTGCCGATCACCGCCGGTTAGGAATTTCACCTGACCCCGAAGGAAAGCTGCACTTACATAATTATAGTTAGTATCTTAACACTAAATCGTTTCAACTTCAACCTTTTCCATTTTGTCTCCGCCTTTGAAAGCATCAACAAACTCCATACCCTTCGATACTTTACCGAAAACAGTATGTCCGCCATCCAAATGCGGCTGTGGAGCGTAACCGATATAGAATTGGCTGCCGCCTGTGTTACGGCCAGCATGTGCCATAGCAAGCGTTCCGCGCTCATGCTTGTTCGGATTGATTTCACAATTGATTGTGTAACCAGGACCGCCTGTACCAGTTCCGTTCGGGCAACCGCCTTGTGCAACGAAACCAGGGATAACACGGTGGAAAGTAAGACCGTTGTAGAAGCCTTCGTTAGCAAGCTTCTCGAAGTTTGCTACTGTGTTTGGCGCGTCTTGATCGAATAGATCGATTAGAACTTCTCCGCCGTTTGCTAGTGTGATTTTTGCTTGTTTTGCCATTGCTGCATCTACCTTTCTTTTATCCAGATAAGACTACGTTACCAATATCGCCCTTATTTCGCAAGCGGTGATTTTTGAAGTCTTGCCGGAATGACGTCGTTACATACGATATTTTCAAGCGATTCACGTTTAACTGCAAGGTCAGCCTGGCCCTCTTTAACAAAAACGACAGCAGGACGACGGATCCGGTTATAGTTGCTCGCCATTGCATAATTATAAGCACCTGTACAGAAAACAGCAAGCAAATCGCCATTTTCGGCTTTAGGCAATTCCAAATCCCAAATCAGCATATCGCCGCTTTCACAGCATTTGCCCGCGATAGAAACGGTTTCCTCTGCTGCATCATTCGCACGGTTGGCAAGCACAGCCTCGTATTTCGATTGGTAAAGCGCTGGGCGAGGGTTGTCCGTCATGCCGCCGTCAACAGCGATATATTTGCGAACGCCAGGAATGTTTTTGCTAGTGCCCACTGTATACAAAGTCGTTCCTGCATCGCCTACCATGCTGCGGCCCGGCTCTACCCAAATCTCAGGCAATGGGAATTCTGCGTTTGTAAAGTTCGTAATAATCGCACCCGTAATGGCAGCAACATATTCAGCAATTGGAAGCGGAGTATCGCCTTCAACATAACGAATGCCGAAGCCGCCGCCAAGGTTGATTACTTTAAATGTCAGGTCAAGCTCGTTGCGGATCGAAACCGCGAAATCAGCAACCTTGTCCACAGCCATACGGAAACCTTCTACTTCGAAAATTTGCGAACCGATATGGGAGTGAACGCCCAAAATAACAAGGTTAGGCAAAGCAAGAGCTTCTTGAATAGCTTGTTTTGCTGCGCCATTTCCAAGGTCAAAGCCGAACTTAGAATCCTGTTGGCCTGTAGAGATGTAATCATGCGTATGGGCTTCTACGCCTGGCGTAATGCGAAGCAAAATATTCACTTTTTTGCCTTTGTCGCCTGCAAGTGCGTTAAGCAGTTGAAGCTCCATGAAATTGTCTACTACGAAGCAGCCAATGCCTGCATCAAGCGCCATGTTGATTTCTTCAGGCGTTTTGTTGTTGCCGTGGAAATGAATGCGCTCCGCCGGGAAACCCGCTTGCATAGCTGTGTACAGTTCGCCGTCGGACACGACATCCAGCGATAGCCCCTCTTGCTCAGCAATCGCGCACATAGCCATTACGCTGAACGCTTTGCTTGCATAAGCGACTTGGAAACGAAGGCCGGAAGCCTTGAATGCTTCAACATACTCGCTCGCACGCTGACGTACAAGTGCCTCGTCCACGATATATAGTGGCGTTCCAAATTGTGCAGCCAAATCAGCTACATCACAACCGCCAATTTCCAAATGTCCTTTAGTGTTAATTTTACTAGTTCCATGCAGGTACATAATTTCCCCTCAGCTTTCTTCTATCTGCATGCAGATAGAACGGATAGAATTTGCATCAATAGCATCAGTATAACGCAATCTACCCGCACTGCGAAATGGATAAATCAACATTTCATTTGCATTTTGTGAATCTACTCGGTTTTAGGCATTTTATCGATCTGCTGCGCTCTCAGGTTATTTGGACGCGTCCGGTTGTACAGCACCGGCTGGCGTATAAGGATGCTCCACAGCGCCTTCAAGTCAAACGGGATGAACGGCCACATGTACGGACGGTTGAATGAGCGCTCCATCACCAGCATCAGCAATATGGCAGTCGTCGCAATGACGAAGCCAGGCACACTGAAGGCAGACACCGACACAATCAGCACGAGACGCACGATTCGATTCGCAAGCCCCAGCTCATAGCTTGGCGTGGCAAACATGCCGATTGCGGCTACTGCCATATACAAAATAACCTCATTGACAAAAATACCGGTCTTTACCGCAATATCGCCGATTAAAATCGCAGCTACGAGCGACATCGCCGTTGCGAGCGAGGTTGGCGTATGCACCGAAGCCATCCGCAGCAGATCGACACCGATCTCGGCGAGGAGAAACTGAACGACGAGCGGCAGCTTTGCCGTTTTATTAGGTCCTAGAAATTCAAGCGCAGGCGGCTTCAGCTCCGGATGCATAACAAACAGAAGCCAAAGGGGCAGCATGAACAAAGAAGCAAAAATGCCGATAAATCTCACCCAGCGCAAATAGGTGCCGATAAACGGAGTTTGGCGGTTTTCCTCCGCATGCTGCATGAGATCGGCATACGTCGTCGGAAGGGTCATCACGCTTGGCGAAGTATCAACGAATACCGCCACGTAACCTTCAAGCAAATGCGCCGCTACCGTATCGGGCCTCTCCGAATACCGTACAAGCGGGAACGGGTTCCATCCGCGCTTTACGGTAGACTCTTCGAGCTGCTTGTCGGCAAGCGGCAAGCCGTCTATTTTCACCATTGAAATTTTATCTTTAATCGATTTAAGAAGCTCTTGGTCGACGATATCATTAATATAAGCGATACATACATCGGTCTGCGTTCGCTCGCCTACTCTTACAATTTCATAGCGAAGCTGCGGATCGCGGAGTCGCCTGCGGACAAGTGAAACGTTGACCATCAACGTCTCTACAAAGCCGTCCCTGCTGCCGCGTACAACCTTCTCTAGCGACGGCTCCTCCGGCCCCCTTGAAGGGAAGGACTTCGCGTCTATCATGATGACCCATGATTCCCCGTCTATAAAAAAAGCGGTCACGCCGGACATTACGCCCGTGAGCATGTTGTTCCAATCCGCTTCCTTCGTCACCTGGGCTGCCGGGACGTACAAATCAAGGAACGAATGAAACGCATGAGCGGACAAATCCTCTGGCTGCAGGAAGGTCAAACGCTTGAGCACCTCTGTCAGCACGGTGTCCTTCACCAAACCATTCATGCAGAGCATCGCCGTTTTCTTCTCGCCGAACGTCATCTCCCTGACGACCACATCGAAGCTTGTTTTATAACCGATCTCATGCTCCAAGCGGGAGAGCACTTCATCCAAGTCATCAGGAATCGGAGATTTGTCCTCCTCCCCCACTTTATGAGTAGCAGACTTCCCTATTCTTGGCCTCTTCTCTGTATGCGCGGCGGAGGCTTCATCGCGTGATGAACCCGACTCCTCCCGCTGCTGCTGTTCTCCGGAAATCTGTGCGTAGGATGCTTCTTGGCTATCTCCGTCTTCATGACCATGTTCTGAATGATGATCCTTCATATTCCGTCACCTCGTCGTTTATAAGCTACCACTGAAAAACAAGCCAATCGAATAGAGACCCAAGCGTTTTCCCCAGTACCATCGCCATTACAAGTCCAACCATGTAAGCCGATAGATTCATCCTTTTGGCCAAAATAGGAAGAACGTTCATTACCTCCGTCAGCGCGGCGGCCAGCATGCCGACAAACATGCCATCGATTAATCCCGCACCGCTCAAAAAAACGCCGGAAGGCAGCATTAATCGCCAATTCATAAAATCTGCGAACGTCCAATATAACGAGCCGCTAATAACCGCCGTCTCAAACCATACCGACATGCGGTAAGCATTGGCCACCTGTGCCAGGCGCGGAATCAGATCAAGCACGATTAGCAGTGCCACCAGTCCGCTGCCTACCGCAAGACCGCCTGCCAAACCAAGCAGAGCGACAAAGACGTTGGATAATGTATTAATCATGCTTGTTACCATTTGTCTGGTCGTAATCCGACTTTTTGCGCATTTCATCAGCAATGACGTAGGCATTCACGTTTTCCTGATACATATATAGCTCGACCTCAAGGGGATTCGGCTCCTCATTGAACCGTTTGCGGAACAGGTGATTGAAAAACAGCACCATTCCAAGCCCGATTCCGAGCGAATAAGGGATTTGAAACCATAGCGGATGCTCCGTTCGCTTCCCGGTAATCAGCTCAACAATCCGAATGTGAACCTCCTTCATGCTGACGTCCGTATGGAAGTTCATAATGGCGAGTCCCGCTCCAAAAAATAAGAGCAGCCACGCAAAAACGAGCACCGCAATTCGCGGCTTAACCGGCTTCTCCGCTACCATGACCAGTACCTGAGGATCTCCATAAGCTTCAACCGTCAAATCCGGCACCATCTGCCTGATTGCTTTGACGATCTGCAGCAGGTCGATCACGACGCGGTTGCCGTCTGCGCTTTTGTGCTCGTACAGAACAAGCTCCTTCAGCCGTCTCTCAAGCACATCATCTTCAGCTAGAAGCCTGGCTGCCTGCCCCAAAGAGACCCGTTGATTCGGTTTCGTATAGATTCGTTTTTTCAAACGCAGATAGAGGACCGAATGCTTGGATGTTGCCATCTGTCAGCTTCCCTTCTGCATATAGGCTTTGGTGTTTGTTTCCCTTTTAGTATGAGAAAAGGAGGATTCGGATACTCATTGAATATGAGGTAAAAAATAGAAAAAACCAAATCGCCTCAAAGGGCGATTTGGTCTCTGATGGACTGCAGTATTTTTTTCTCTAGCCGTGATACTTGCACCTGTGATATTCCCAGCCTGCTGGCTACTTCGGATTGCGTCTTGTCTCGATAATAACGCAAATACACGATTAACCGTTCGCGCTCGCTCAGACCTTCGATGGCTTCAACCAGCGCTAGCTTGTCGAACCACCGATCCTGAGATTCATCCGCTATTTGATCCATCAGTGTGATGGGGTCGCCGTCATTCTCAAACACCGTTTCGTGAATGGAGGTCGGAGGCTTATTCGCTTCCTGAGCGAAAACAACGTCCTCAGGCGTAATGCCAAGCCGTTCCGCAACCTCGCTAATGGTTGGCAAGCGACCTAACGTTTTGGACAGCTCATCCTTCATTTTACGCACCTTATTGGCGGTTTCCTTGAGGGATCTGCTGACCTTCAACGTACCATCATCGCGCAGGAACCGCTGAATTTCCCCAATGATCATCGGCACCGCATAAGTGGAAAACTTTACATCGTAGGACAAATCGAATTTGTCTACTGACTTTAGCAATCCGATACAGCCGATTTGGAACAAATCCTCGGGCTCATAGCCACGGTTGATAAAACGCTGCACGACCGACCAGACAAGCCGGATATTGCACTGTACGAGTGTATCCCTTGCAAGCGTATCGCCGGACTGACTTAACGCAATAAGCCGCTTTACTTCTGCGTCATCCAAGTATGGCTGGGCCGTCTGCTTTAGATTGACATCCATGAGGTTCAACCCCTATACGCTAATTGTAGAGCGCTTTTTTCGATTCGATTCTCTTCAGCATCGCTACGCGAGTTCCGCCATCCACCCTACTCGAAACCTCGAAATGGTCCATAAAGTTTTCCATGATCGTAAAGCCCATGCCAGAGCGCTCTAGCTCCGGCTTCGACGTGTAGAGCGGCTGACGAGCCAGCTCAAGGTCTTCAATCCCTTTGCCGCTGTCCGATACGGTGATGGAGACGGAATCGCCCTCGATTTTCGCCTCGATCGTTACGCTGCAGGAAGAATCGCTCTCGTAGCCGTGAATAATCGCATTCGTCACTGCCTCAGACACAGCCGTCTTCAAATCGTTCAGCTCCTCGAGCGTCGGATCAAGCTGTGACACAAATGCAGCGACCGCAATTCGTGCGAAGGCTTCGTTCTCCGAGCGGGCGCTGAAGGAAAGCGTCATTTCATTGGAACCGTTCATGACACCACCTCCAAACTGGAAATTGCGGTACGTTCGTTTTCGTGAATCGTCAATATTTTGAATAGGCCCGACATCTCGAATAAGCGATGGACATTCGGATTTACGTCACAAACGACCATTTTGCCGCCCTTGCTCTTCACTTGCTTGTACCTGCCCAGAATAACGCCAAGACCGGAGCTATCCATAAATTGCAGCTCCTTCAAGCTTAGGATGACATGCTCGCTGCTGCCCCGAAGCAGAGCCTCTTCCATTTTATAGCGCACGACATCGGCTGTATGGTGATCCAGCTCTCCCCGAAGCCTCACGATCAGCACATTGCGGTATTGCTCCAATTCTGCTTGCAGACTCATTATGCTGTTCATCTCCTCTAGGTTTTTTCAAACATAAGAAAGAATAAGCCAAACGTTATTTCCCTTCCTTACATTTCCACCGTGTAACGTTTGCTGGTCTTCAAGCTACAAGACACAAACGATTACACTTGCCGAGATAGAACTAGCAATTCTCCGCCGCGGAAGCCATTTCCTGCATGCCGACAAAACTAGAAGCATACCGCTAACAGCTGACAAAAAATGCGCTGTAATCTGGAAGAAACCGTACACTATTAAGCAAACAACCCGGAGAAGGAACGTTTCAGCAGTTTCCACCAGCCCGCCCGTTCAACCGAGAGCGGCGCATCCACATCAAATTCCTTGAGCACCTGATCGCCTTGATAGACGACAAGCTTGCCGATTGGCTGCCCGATCTGGACCGGTGCTTTGAGAGGGCCGTTAATTTTCAGCTCGTAGCGGATATCCTTCGTTTGGCTGCCTTTTTTAAGAAGCACGCTGTACGCATGCTTAGCAACAAGCGGGAGCTCCGGCGCTACGCCCTTCTCAATTTTCAGCGTCCCCATCGATTCGCCTTCCTTAATGATCGAATGGTTCATATATTGCGCGAATGTGTAGTCAAACATCTGGGATACTTCCGCGTTTCTCGTTTTGGTGTCCGGCTCGCCCATTACGACTGCGATGACGCGCATGTTATCGCGTTTAGCCGTAGCGGATAAACAATATTTCGCTTCGCTCGTGTAGCCCGTCTTCAGACCGTCCGCACCGCTATAAAAACGAACCAGCTTATTCGTATTGACAAGCCAGAAAGGCTTCTCCGACGATTTGCGCAAATAATCCTGATACAAGCCAGTATATTTAGTAACTTCCGAATGCTTGAGCAGCTCCCTCGACATCACCGCAATGTCATGTGCCGAGGAAAAATGATTCGCAACCGGCAAGCCGTTTGGATTGGAAAACTGCGTATCGTTCATGCCGAGCTGCCGCGCCCGCTCGTTCATCATCGCTACGAATTGCTGCTCCGTGCCAGCCAGCTTCTCTGCCATGGCCACGGAGGCATCGTTTCCTGAGGCAAGCGCTATCCCTTTAATCATATCGTCAACGCTCATCTCTTCTCCCGGCTCAAGGAAGATCTGGGAGCCGCCCATAGAAGCGGCATACTCACTTGTCTGCACCTTATCAGACAGCTTGATTTTTCCGTCATCAAGCGCCTCCATAATGAGAAGCAGCGTCATAATTTTCGTGATACTAGCTGGCGGAAGCTTATCATGGCTATTTTTTTCATAAATAACCGTCCCGCTATCTGCATCCATTAAAATGGCGGAACGAGCCGATGCCGCCAAATTGGCGGAAGGCGATTGATTCGGAGCTGATGGCTTGGGCCCTGGGGCCGGTGTTGGCTCCACAGCGGCAAACGCGGCCGCCGGAAGCGCAAGCGCAAATGCGAGAATTAGTATACATAGCTTGATAGAACGATTTTTCAACGAGATCTCCTCCTGAATTTTATTGCGGCACACTTCGCTTATATTTCTCTTTTTAGTGTTGACTCTTAAGTTGGAAATTATTCCATTAGCTAGATGGAAATGGACAACAAAAAAATCCGCCCATGACTGGGACGGATTTTGAATTTTATAAGTTAGTTATAGCGAGTAATACCATCCGCCGTAATAACGGATAACAACAGCGGACGCGCCGCTGGTTGATTTGCTTGAATCGTATACGCATGGCGAACCCGTTCAGCGACCTCTCTCGCCGATTCATTCGCTTCCCGAACATGGAGGAGCGCAAGCGTCTCGCCGGATTCCACGGAATCGCCAACCTTCTTGCGAAGCGTAACGCCTACCGCATAATCGATCGTTGCGTCTTTGGTTGCTCGTCCTGCTCCAAGCAGCATGGCAGCAAGGCCTAGCTGCTCCGCTTCAATCGCATTGACAAAACCAGAGGAAGCTGCCGTTACCTCAATAATTGCAGGTGCTTGCGGCAGCTTCGAAAAATCATCGACAACTGCTGCGTCGCCGCCCTGGGCAGCCAAAAATGCTTTGAACTTCGCTAAGGCTGCTCCGCTTTCAATCTGGGCGCGCAGCAGTTCCTTCGCCGCTTCCACGGAATCTGACTTCCCGCCTAGCACGACCATATGGGCACCTAGTGTCAAGCAAAGTTCCGTGAGATCCTCCGGTCCGTTGCCTTTAAGCGTATCAATCGATTCCTGAACCTCTAGCGCGTTCCCTATCGCAAAACCAAGCGGCTGATCCATATCGCTGATAACTGCAGCCGTATGTCGGCCAACTTCGGTACCAATGTTAACCATCGCTTGAGCAAGCTGCTCAGAATCCTCGAGCGTCTTCATAAACGCGCCGCTGCCCGTTTTTACATCGAGCACGATCGCATCAGCACCCGCGGCAATCTTTTTGCTCATAACCGAGCTTGCAATAAGCGGAATAGACTCCACGGTAGCTGTAACGTCGCGGAGCGCATATAGCTTCTTATCTGCCGGCGCAAGATTCCCGCTTTGGCCGATAACAGCTAGTCCAATCTCATTTACCTGTGTCATGAACTTCTCGCGCGAGAGCTCCGTCCGAAAGCCTTCGATAGATTCAAGCTTATCGATCGTGCCGCCGGTATGGCCTAAGCCGCGTCCGGACATCTTCGCAACGGGAATGCCAACCGAAGCGACTAATGGCGCAAGAATTAACGTTGTCTTATCGCCAACGCCGCCTGTACTATGTTTATCCACTTTAATCCCGCTGATTGGACCGAGATCAACCTGATCGCCAGAATTAGCCATTGCAAGCGTCAGCGCCGCTGTCTCCCTTGGCGTCATTCCTTGGAAAAACACGGCCATCGCCCATGCTGAGAGCTGGTAATCCGGTATGTCGCCGCGAGAGTATCCGTCTATCAAAAATGTTAACTCCGAAGCGGTCAGCTCGCCGCCATCTCTTTTCTTCTGAATAAGATCTACCGACCGCATAGTTCCCTCTCCATTCGCCTGCCCGTTATTGATTTGTTTATAACGCGCGTCGTTCCCTTTGCACCTGGACAATAATCTCATCAAGAGATTGGCTTAGCACGAGCACGTCCAAATGCTGAAGGCTTTCATTCAATAGAGCAGCTTCAATCATCTTTTTACGCAACTGCTCCATCTGCGTGATTAATTGCTTGTCCATGGGCTTTGTCCACTCCATCTTTCTTTAATCATGGACATTATACGACGAAACGCAAAAAAAACACTGTCATATTGAGTCGACGCAATTATTACAATTGTGTTACAAAAAACATTACATAGCAGCAATTAACGCGTTAACTAGTCCCAAAAATTGGGACTTGACGCGTTCAGTTGTTTCCATGACCTCAGCATGCGACAACGGTTGATCCAAAATACCCGCGGCCATATTGCTTATACACGAAATGCCAACTACTTCGATTCCCGAATGGCGCGCTGCAATGACTTCGGCAACAGTCGACATTCCGACAGCATCAGCACCGATTACTCTCAGCATTCGAATTTCTGCAGGCGTTTCATACGTTGGTCCAAGAAGACCCGCGTACACCCCTTCGCGAAGCGTAATGCCTTGTGCTGTTGCAATATCGCGAGCGATTGCGCGCAGACGCTTGCTGTAGGCTTCGGACATATCAGGGAAACGAACGCCAAGCTCATTGTCATTTGGTCCAATCAAAGGGTTTTTGCCTGTCATATTGAGATGATCGGAAATCAGCATGAGATTGCCCGCTTCATAATCCGTATTCACGCCGCCAGCTGCATTTGTAACGAGCAATGTTTTGACGCCAAGCGCCTTCATGACGCGTACCGGAAATGCGGTCAGCTCCGGGCCGTATCCTTCATACATGTGAAAACGTCCGCGCATTAGAATTACTGTTTTACCGGAAAGCGTTCCGATCAGCAGCTCGCCTGCATGACCTTCAACCGTAGAAATCGGAAAGTGCGGGATATCATGATATTGAATCGTCACAGCACTTTCCAAATGATCGCCTAATACGCCAAGGCCTGAGCCCATAATCAATCCGATTTCTGGTCTTTGCTCCGTTTGTGCCTCGATAAAATTTGCCGCTTCTTTAATATGTGCTGCAGTTAGACCTGCTGCTGTAATCGAACTCATTATAATTCCTCCTAAGGTAAATGCCAGATTGTAACTAGTGCTTCCTAAATTTCTTGAGATTATAGCTCGGACAAAAAGCTTGTCCCGTTCGGAGGTGCTTGCACACCGAAGTTATCGGCGATCGTCGCCCCAAGATCAGAGAAGGTCGAACGGATGCTTAGCTGACGAGGCTGCTTAAACGATGGGCTATACAATAAAATAGGAACGTATTCGCGCGTATGATCCGTACCTGGATGAACGGGATCATTCCCGTGGTCAGCGGTTACGATCAATAAGTCCCGCTCGCCTAGCTGACTCTCCAATTCGGGAACGGCAAGATCAAATTCCTCCAAAGCAGAGGCATAGCCAACCGGATCACGGCGATGCCCGTATAGCGAATCAAATTCAACTAGATTTGTGAACAGCAATCCTTTGAATGGCTGCTTTAGCTGCTCAATCGTTTTTTCGATGCCGTCAACGTTGCTTTTGGTCGGCAAGGAGGCTGTAATGCCTTCTCCATCAAAGATATCATTGATTTTCCCGACCGCAATCGAATCGAAACCGGCGTCCTTTAATGCGTTCAAAACAGTAGGCTGAGGCGGCTTCACCGCATAATCATGACGGTTCGGCGTACGTTTGAAATCGCCCGGCTTGCCTAAATAAGGCCTTGCAATAACGCGGCCAACCGTAAAGCGGTCATCCATCGTCAGCTCTCTCGCGATTTCGCAAGCGCGGTACAGCTCATCAAGCGGGATGATATCCTCATGCGCCGCGATTTGAAAGACGCTATCGGCCGATGTATAAACGATCCATGCCCCGGTCTCCATTTGCTCTGCTCCGAGCTCATCCAAAATGTCCGTGCCGCTCGCGGGCTTGTTGCCAATCACTTTGCGGCCTGTGCGTTCCTCGAACGGTCCCAGCAGCTCAGGCGGAAAGCCCTCAGGAAACGTCTGGAACGGAACAGTTAGTTCAAGTCCCATCAGCTCCCAGTGGCCAGTCATCGTATCCTTGCCAACTGACACCTCGGCCATTTTGCCATAATAAGCTGCCGGAGTCTCTTCTGACGGCTTCCAATCATGAATGGACGCTATACGGTCCAAACCCCATCTACGCAAATTCGGAAGCTTTGTTCCAGGCACTCTCTCTACAATATGTCCAAGCGTATGCGAGCCCACATCCCCAAATGCAGCAGCATCAGGAAGCTCGCCTATTCCCACGCTGTCCAAAACGATAACGGCAATACGATCAAATTTCATATGTATAATTCCCTCCTCTGTAAGTGGATGCATCTCGCTTGCTATTTAAGCTCGCGGATGCGCACGGTTATAGGTTTCCTTCATGCGCGTTTTGGGAACCTGCGTGTACTTGAGCGTTGTCGAAATGTCCGCATGCCCAAGCAGCTCCTGCACCGCACGAATATCCGCGCCATTATCCAACAAATGTGCCGCAACCGAATGCCTAAGCGTATGAGGCGTAATCTCCTCAGCAATCCCGGCTTCCTTTGCATGCTTCTTAATCGTCTTCCAAAATCCTTGCCTTGTCAATCTCGTGCCCAAATGATTTAGAAATAACGCCGACTGCGACTCTCTCAGCGAAGTTAGTTCATCTCTGCCCGACTGCAAATAATCCGTTAATGCTTCAGCGGCTAACCTTCCGAACGGAACGAGCCTCTCCTTCTGGTTCGTGCCGATGCACTGCACAAATCTAAGCTGCATATTAATATGCTCCAGATTAAGCGATACAAGCTCAGTAACACGAATGCCTGTTGCATAAATGAGCTCCAGCATCGCTCTATCCCGCTTGCCTGCGGCGCTTGCACTGTTTGGCGTTTCAAGGAGTGCGCTCGTGACATCGACGCTCAAAATGCTCGGAGGTTTTTTCTCTTGCTTCGGCGCTTCCATATAAATGGACGGATTATTCACGATAATCCCTTCCGTTATTAAATAGTGAAAAAAAGCACGCACAGAAACAATATGGCGTGACAGCGTCGCAGCCTTCCTTCCCTGTTCCTTCAAATGCAGCATATACCTTGAAATATGATGTCTCTGCACATCGGCAATCTCTATTAGACCAAGCTCTTGCACATATGAAATAAATTGATTCAAATCCCGTTCATATGATGAAAGAGTATTTGCTGACAACCCTCTCTCCAAGCGTAAATATTGAATATACTGATTTAAATGAGCTTTCATTGGACTTCCTTTCACATATGGCACGTTTCTGACAGGTTTATTTCTACAAAACAATTCAACATTCGACGCCAAAAATCCTGCTTTCAGCAATATTCCGTATCAGCTGTCTGGCCCATTATTCCCCGTACCAATAAAACCAGCGCAATCGGTCAGCGGCGTTTTTGCTGTCTGGCGAGTCTGGGTCGGTCACAAAAACTTTAAGGGCAGCACCTTTAGGCTCCCGATAAGGATGAATGGGAGATATCGCATCTGCAAGCCAGCGATAGCCGCCTGTAACAGCCAATAGCAATACAGAAAACACAATGATAAAAAAAATACGGCTCGTCCATCTCCGAATTGAGAAAACCATACAAACCAGCCTCCTTATGATGCCAATACGAATGTCCATCCGTATCACCATATGAGGAGGCTTATCCGAATATGCCATTAACCCTGCAAGCTGTCGTAGGAAACACTGTCCAACCATTTCTCAAGCGGCGTGAACGGCAATTGAACCGCATTCGCGACCGGCTCGTAGGTTACGCTGCCTGCGTGCGTATTTACCCCTTTTTGCAGCGGAATGCTTTTGCGTACAGCTTCCATGCCATGATTTGCAAGCTCCAGCGCATATGGTATCGTGACATTCGTTAACGCAAACGTTGAAGTACGAGGCACAGCGCCAGGTATGTTAGCAACAGCATAATGAACGACGCCATGCTTCACATAGATCGGGTCTTTGTGGGTCGTCGGTCGGTCTACGGTAGCGATCGAACCTCCTTGATCAACGGCAACATCTACGATAACCGACCCTTTCTTCATGTTTTGCACCATTTGCTCCGTCACCAGATGCGGAGCTCTCGCGCCAGGTATAAGAACGGCTCCAATCAACAAATCCGCTTTGGATACCTCTTCGGCGATATGATAGGGGCTTGACATCAACGTGCGGACTCTGCCTCCGAAAATATCATCCAAATACCTCATCCGATCCGCGCTTCTTTCTAAAATGATCACGTTTGCCCCCATGCCAAGGGCAATTTTCGCAGCGTTTGTCCCGACTATGCCCCCGCCAATGATAACAACCTCCGCAGGCGGTACGCCAGGCACTCCGCCAAGCAGGACGCCTCTGCCGCCATTAAAAGCTTCTAAAAATTGCGCGCCTACTTGAACAGACATTCGGCCTGCAACCTCGCTCATCGGCGTAAGCAGCGGCAGGCTGCCGTTTGCGAGTTGAATCGTCTCGTAGGCAATACCCGTTACGCCTTTACTAACCAGAGCCTTTGTCAACTCAGGCGCTGCTGCCAAATGCAAATACGTAAATAGGAGCAGCCCTTCCCGAAAATAACCAAACTCCTCGGATAGCGGCTCCTTTACTTTCAAAATCATTTCGGCCCTCGCCCATACTTCTGAAGCCGTGCTTATCAGCTCTGCTCCTTCGCGCTCATAGTCGCTATCCTCAAAGCCGCTACCGCTTCCTGCTCCCGTTTCAACGAGTACTTTATGACCAGCCGCAACCAGCACCGTAACGCCTGCAGGGGTCAATGCTACGCGGTACTCGCTTTGTTTAATTTCCTTCGGCACACCTACAATCATGACTATTCCTCCTCCTGCGCAATCCTCTTTTTAATAACGCCATAAACATTCTCTTTCTATGTTGTATGAACGATCGGCGCGGAATGATCGTCCTTTCTTAACCCTTTTTGCGGAAAATATAACCCGAACGCAGGCATCCTCACTATGCTTTGTTATATTTCAAAAAATATGTGTGATTCTGGCTATTACCCATGCGAAAACAATGCTTCTACCATAAACTGGTTAAGAAAAATGCCATCATAGGGGGTTCTTTGTCCATTGTCTGATCTTAAAGCCTTATTAAAAAGCTGTGCGACATGTATGCCTTCTAAGCATACTTATCGAAAGCTGATAACGTTTCGTTCAGCGAAAGCATATAAGCGATGCCTAAGGCAACTGAAGGAACTCGGAATCAAACCATTCAAAACGGTTTCACGCTGCCGGATTATCGGCTGCCATTTTCATAAAAGCATTTCCTGGCATGACTTAGCTAATCATCCCCAAGTCAAGCTGATCGAAAAAGATTTCAAAATCCGCGCGCACGGTGTGATCACAAAGCGCAAGAGAATCAAGCTCAAGGGACGTTCGATTCCATTGCTGACGCCTGCAACGACGCCGGCACTGCTAACTTGGAACATAAGCCGCATTAAAGCACCCGAAGCTTGGGCAACTACACGCGGAAAATCGATTAAAGTCGCCATCATCGATTCCGGCATCGCCAGTCACCCGGATTTGCGAATAGCAGGCGGAATTAATACCATTAATGGCGGTTCATATGCGGATGATAATGGACATGGTACCCATGTTGCTGGCATTCTAGCTGCTGCAGGCAAAAGCGGAAAAGTAACGGGGACTGCTCCGGAGATAAGTTTATACGCGGTCAAAGCGCTCGATCTATACGGTGATGGCTTTGTATCTGACATTGTTGACGGCATCAACTGGTGCATCACGAACAAGATGCAAGTCATTAACATGAGCTTTGGCATTCTTGACTCTAATAACAGCGGTACTCTTCATGATGCGATCAAACGAGCAGCCAAGCAAGGTATCGTCATGGTTGCCTCAGCGGGTAACTCCGGTAAGTCTAGCAAGCAAATAGACGTACCTGCTTCCTTTAAGGAGACGATTGCTGTTGCCGCTTCTACTAAAGCGAATAAAGTGGCTGGCTTTAGCAGCAGAGGCAGAGGAATTGGGTTAACAGCGCCTGGTGACAGCATTTTGTCCACGTGGCTGAACGGCAAGTACATGACTCTCTCTGGAACCAGCATGGCATCTCCGCATGTTGCAGGCGGCGCCGCGTTGCTGCTGGCGGGCAAACCAGGCATAAGCGCTCGAGCAATCAAAAAAAGGCTGCGTTTGCGGGCATTCAAGCTTAAAAAATTCAAATCGCGCTCGCAAGGCGCAGGGCTTTTGCAGCTGGATCGCATTTTTAAAAACATTTGATGCCAATAAAACGCCAAAACGGCTTGCCGTCCAGTTATGCTGGGCAGCCAAGCCGTTTAAGATTGATTTTCAGTTGGGTTTGCGATATCATTTTTTTCTTTGCAGCGACGGCATATACCTTGAAAATCTAGGCGATGGTCAACTACAAAAAATCCGTATTCCAGCTCAAGCCGCTCCTCGAGTGGCAAAAGCCAGTCTTCTTTGATCTCATCCATTGAGCCGCATTGCACACATATTAGGTGATGATGGTGATGCTTGTTGCTGTCCGTACGCAGATCATACCGCGCTACACCGTCGCCGAAATTCAATTTTTCGACAACATGCATTTCGCTTAGCAATTCCAATGTCCGATAAACCGTTGCAAGCCCGATTTCGGGAGCTTTATCCTTTACTAGCATGAATACATCCTCAGCGCTTAGGTGGTCGTCTTCATTCTCAAGCAAAACACGTACCGTTGCTTCCCGCTGCGGGGTTAATTTGTAGCCCTGCGACTGCAACTGTTGTTTAATCTTCTCAATCCGGGCTTCCATGATTTCCCCCCTACCACATGACTGCGCCTTTTTCAGGAAACGTTTCCTTTCATTATAGGTGCTAACCTGTAATAAAGTCAAACATTTTGGTGTCATATCGTGGCGTTACCGGACGAAAGAAGAGGGGAAACCCAGGCAATTAGAGTTGGTGAAATATAGGCTTCAAGCAGCGCCGCTCCGGCAAAAAGGATCAGCATGAGCATAGCGGTCGACGTAAAGGAGCCTAGCTGGGGCGCAAGCTCGCCTGTCTGGCGAAGCAGCCTGTTTTTGATCACAAAGATAGAGAAGGAAATGGCGGCAGCGCTCGTTATAATAATCGCCGGAACGGCAATTAAGTTTTGAGGCGCGATCGACACCAGCGAGAAAAGAACGCCCTTCCATGCATATTGATTGATAAGCGTACCCACCGAAAAACCAACCAGCGCACCTTTTAAGAAATTAAGCGCAAGCACTCCCGGTATTCCGACAACGGTGATGCCGAGCACCCACAATACAAGCAGCCATTTGCTATGGAAAAAAAACCGTTCCCAGAACGAATGCGCTTCTCCAATTCCGGCGCCATCATTCATCAGCTGTAGATACTGATCTACATCCTGGGCAAGCTCCTGCTGTTGCTCGAGCGTAAGCGCGTTGACCATGAGTGCGCCAAATATGGCGCCTACCACAAACAATACCGACACGAAAACATACAGCGATAGTTGATTTTTGATGACGCTCACCAATCCTTTCAGCTACTTTGAACCCCTGCCCTTTTGAAGGGTTTCTACCTTGCCTTCAAAGGTTTTATTTTATAGAAAATTCGGATTGTAGCTCAGAACCCTTTAACCCAAAACCCAAAACCCAAAAGCCTTAAAGGCGTTTCAAACCTTTTCGAACCCACCCAAACCCTCCCTTCCAAGGGAGGGCCCCAAGGGTTGCACCCTCTGGACACCCGCAATTGGACTAACGATGAAGGGATAGAGATGGGTGTGAGCATGGACTGCCTAGGAGCGCTTTCGTCCCTTCGGGACACGCTGGAAGATTGTGCATGATCTAATAATTAGGTTTATTTAACAAAGTTGTTTGAAAAGGTGTTATAGAGGTTTAAAAATTAGATCAATACAAATTTAGTTAGTTAGCATACATAACTAATGAATATGGAGATATGGTTTTACGCATAGGTTGTCTTACTAGTGTATTGTATGAGGGGGTTTAGAGGGGTATGACGGGTTTGTTGAGGGAAGACAAGGTCGGCTAAAGCCGACCTGTCAGATTGTATAGTTTCCATGCGTAGACAGCTAAAATCGTTTTGGCGTCGCTAATGCGGCCTTCTTGTATGTAAGCTTCGGCTTGCTCGAGAGTAATCGCTTCTACCTTTAAATCCTCATCTTCATCCGGATTTTGAACGCCCTGCTCGACTTTGTCCGTGAAATAGATGTATAACTTCTCGTCAGCAAAGCCAGGCGAGGTGTAAAAAGCGCTTAGCAGCTTCAGGTCATCTGAGCGATAGCCTGTCTCTTCTTCCAACTCGCGGGCTGCTGCGGTAAGCGGGTCTTCGCCGGGATCAAGCTTGCCTGCCGGGATTTCGATTTGAAATTTTTCAAGCGGCTTGCGGAATTGCTCGACGACGAGCAGCTTGCCATCCAATAACGCCATAACGGCTGCGGCACCTGGATGCTTTACGATTTCTCTTGTGGCGGTTCTGCCATCAGCTAGAGCAACGGTATCTACCTGTAGCGTAATCATTTTGCCTTCAAAAATAGGCTCGGTCTTAATCGTTTCCTCGCGCCATAGCGCAGCTGGCTGTTGTTCTTCCAATCGTGATCGCTCCTTTTTGTACTGCATGCTTATTGCGCATAACTTGTCCTGCACCTGCATAACTATCATTATATCAAATTGACAGGGGCGAATAATATGAAACAATATGTAGCGGTTAATCATTTGCGATTAGTAGGTAAAGGCTGGGAAATCCGTCATCAGCTGCGCAAGCTTTCTGCTTCTTCCCTTTCCAGAACTCCGATGTCCGAATATACGAATGTCATCAGCGTGCGCCGCCTTCCTCTAGACAAAACGAATTAATCAGCCTTCTACATTTAAAAATGATTTTTAGACAAAAAACCCTCCATCCGCCATCAGCTTTAGCTGAACATTGGGATTGAAGGGCTTTCTGTCATGTAGCGGCAAAGCATGCCGCGAGCGCAGCGCTTTTGTTATTCTACAGTCGCCGCTTGTTTGATGATTTCTACGACGAGCTCGGTCGTTTTGACCAAATCTTCCACTTTAATTTGCTCTTTTGTCGTATGGATATGCTCATAGCCAACAGCCAAATTGACGGTAGGAATGCCTAGCCCGTTAAAGATATTCGCGTCGCTGCCGCCGCCGGAATGGAATGTGCGAGGCGTGCGACCGATCGCAACTATCGCTTTTTTCGCCAGCTGTACGACGGAATCCTCATCATCATATTGATAAGCCGGGTAAATAATTTCGCTCTCCAGCTCGCCGCGCGCTCCAAATTCCTCTGCTGCGCTCTCCACTGCTTTGCGCATCGCTTCGATTTGGCTGTCCAGCTTATGCTGAACAATACTTCTTGCCTCTGCATCCAGCTTCACGTAGTCACACACGATATTTGTAGCGCCGCCGCCCTCGAACCGGCCGATGTTCGCTGTTGTTTCATTATCAATCCGGCCAAGCGGCATTCTTGCGATCGCTTTGGCAGCGACCTGGATCGCGCTTATGCCATCCTCTGGATTCACGCCTGCATGTGCAGAACGGCCATACATTTTGATCGTTACTTTAGCTTGCGTTGGCGCTGCTACCGCAATATCTCCGATTGCTCCGTTGGAATCCAGCGCATAACCGAACTTCGCTTCCAGCTTCGACGCATCAAGCGAGCGCGCCCCTAGAAGACCAGACTCCTCGCCAACTGTAATGACGAATTGAATGCGGCCATGAGGTATTGCTTGCTCCTTCACGACACGTATCGCTTCAAAAATGGCGGAAATGCCTGCTTTGTCGTCGGCGCCAAGAATAGTCGTGCCGTCGCTTCTAATATAACCGTCCGCATCCAGCTGCGGCTTAATGCCAACGCCTGGCGTTACGGTATCCATGTGGCATGTGAAGAAAATCGTCGGCGCAGCAGCATCCGCACCCTCTGCTTCCCAAATCGCAAACAGATTGCCTGCCCCGTGCCCCGTTTTTGCTGCGGCATCATCCTCGCTGATTTGCAAGCCCAGCGCTTCGAACTTTTGTTTGAGCACGCGGCTTATTTCCTGCTCATGCTTCGTCTCGCTATCTATCTTCACTAATTCCATGAATTCATTTACCAAACGATCTTTTTCAATCATTAACGTTTCCTCCGTCCATTACTTTCGTATACAATAGAGTAAGTGACAAGCTATCATAAAGCTGTTATGTTCTAAATCATGAAAGGGGTTTTCCAAATGCGCAGACAACGATTGATTCGAATTGTTGCCATTTTGCTCGTATCCGCACTCGTGTTATCGTCCTTGTTAGCAGGCCTTGGATCGTTATTTCTATACTAGGTCCATTTGACATTTAAATTCTTTGACAAAATGAGGGAGCAACTGCTTAGCCGCTTCCTCAACCGATAGCTCAAGCCCCGTCAAATCATTGAAGGAAGTCACGCCGAATTGCTGAATGCCGCAAGGGACGATTCCGCTAAAACCTTCTGCTGCAATCCCTGATTTGATGTTGAGCGCAAATCCATGACTCGTAATAAAGCCCCGCCGATGCCGGGCTTTATTAAATTTCACCCCGATAGCCGCAATCTTCTGATCCGCTACCCATACTCCTGTATATTCCGGTTTTCTGCCCGCCTCTATACCATACTCGGCTAGCCAATTAATAATGACTTGCTCCAAACTGCGCAAATAAGCATGCAAATCAAGTCCCTCCGCTTCCAGATAAAGCAGCGGATAGCCAACTAGCTGTCCAGGCCCATGATAGGTAATATCTCCGCCGCGGTCGATCTGGAACAGCGTAATGCCTTGCTCCTTAAGCTCCGCTTCATCCAGAAGCAAATGTTCAGGATGCTTGTCAGAGCCCATCGTATAGGTAGGCGGATGCTGAAGAAGGAGGAGCGTCTGCATGCGCTCCTCCTGATCAATTTGCTTTACGTATGCTTTTTGCAGCTCCCACGCCTGCGCGTATTCGAGCATGCCTATATAGTGGGCGTCCAGCCGTCTTAAGCCATTTGCGTTATCCGCGTCAGACATGATGGTGTTCCCCTTTTCTAATACAATTTGCTTTCTAGGTTAAAGCTCTCCAAGTTATCCTTCACGCGCTGCAAGAAACGTCCGCAAATAACGCCGTCCAAAATCCGGTGATCCAGCGATAGGCACAGATTAGCCATTGAGCGAACCGCAATCATGTCGTTAATGACAACCGGGCGCTTAACGATGGACTCGAACGTCAGAATCGCTGCTTGCGGATAGTTAATGATCGGATATGACAAAATCGAACCAAACGACCCTGTATTATTGACCGTGAACGTTCCGCCTTGCATATCGGACAAGGTCAGCTTGCCTTCCCTAGTCTTGCGTGCAAGCTCCTCAATTTCTTTGGCAAGCCCGGCAACGTTTTTGTGATCGGCATTTTTGATAACGGGCGTTAGAACGGAATCCTCCGTACCAACGGCAAGCGCGATATTGATATCCCGCTTCACGATTATTTTATCTACCGCCCACATGGAGTTCATAATAGGCACATCTTTGATCGCATTGACGACTGCTTTGAGCAGGAAAGCCAAATAAGTCAAATTGATGCCTTCGCGCTTCATGAAATCATCTTTAAGCTTGTTGCGAAGTAGAACTAGATTCGTTACATCCACTTCAATCATCGTCCAAGCATGCGGAATTTCGCTCACGCTCTGCCTCATATTGCGGGCAATCGTATTACGGATGGGCGTTACATCAATAAAGTTATCGCCTCGTCCAGCTCCCGTTGCGCCCTCCACCTCGATTTTTGGAAATCTAGGCGTTTCCGTCAAATGCAGACCGGAGGAACGAACCTGTGCAGCCGAGTCGACCGTATGCGGTGCTGGCGCAGCAGCGTTTCCGCTTGCCGCATTGCTTGTCTTGCCCGCTCCGGATGCAACGTAAGCGAGTACGTCCTTGCGCGTAATCCGACCGCCAAGACCCGTTCCAGGAACATCGGTCAAGCGTATCGCATGCTCTGCTGCAAGCTGCTGCACAGCCGGCGAGAATCGGTTGCGCATAGGCGCGTCATCCGATGCGATCTCAGACGGTGGTGCAGCGGAAGCAGCTCCTGCTGCTTGGGATTGTGCCGGTGCGTCTCCAGATGGAGCCGCTGAGCCTTCGACTTCGATGATGCAGATTGGTGTTCCGACCGGAACGGTCTCACCTTTGCCAACCAAGATTTGGACAAGCTTGCCCGCTACTGTTGAAGGCAATTCCGCATTCACTTTATCCGTAATGATTTCACAGACAGGCTCGTATACGTCAACCCAATCACCTGGCTGCTTCAGCCATTTATCAATTGTAGCCGATACGAGCGATTCCGCAAGCTGCGGCACGACGATTTCCGTCATTGTTTTCATAGTTCACATCTCCCTACTGGCCCAAGGCGTAAACGGCTACCGCCGTCCTCTGGCGGCGCAGCATACGTTTCGCGGTGACATATAAGCCTCGTATAAAATCAACACTTATACTTTCTTATATTTTAATAAAGTGCTAGTTGCCGCATGGCTTCTTTTACTTTTTCTTTGTTAAGCATAAAAAATTTCTCGCCCGGCGGGTTAATCGGCATTGCCGGCACATCCGGCCCGCAAAGGCGCATGATCGGAGCATCCAGCTCATAAAGCAGCTCCTCAGCGATAATTGCAGACACTTCGGCTCCTACGCCGCCCGTCTTGTTGTCCTCGTGAATAATAAGCACCTTGCCCGTTTTGCGAACTGCCTCAAGAATCCCCTCTTTATCGAGCGGTTGGAGCGTACGCAGGTCGAGAATATGCGTGCTGATGCCCTCGCCTTCAAGCTCGGCTGCAGCTTGTTCTACAAAGTGAAGCGGAAGACTGTAGCCGATAACGGTAATGTCTTCGCCCTCGCGCAGTACGTTAGCAACTCCGATTGGAACGATGTAATCGTCATCCGGAACTTCACCCGTAACAAGCTTGTAGCATTTTTTATTCTCAAAATAAAGCACCGGATCCGGGTCGCGAACAGCGGCCTTCAGCAAACCTTTCGCATCGTAAGCCCGATAGGGGGCAACGATCTTTAAGCCAGGCGTCCCGAAAAACACGGATTCTGGACATTGTGAATGGTATAAACCACCAAATATACCGCCGCCGATCGGCGCGCGGATTACGAGCGGACATGTCCAGTCATTATTCGAGCGGTAACGCACCTTTGCCGCTTCGCTAATGATTTGATTGGTTGCCGGGAACATGAAGTCGGAGTATTGCATTTCTGCGATCGGCTTCATGCCATACATTGCCGCACCAATTGCTACGCCCGCTATTGCAGATTCCGCAAGCGGCGTATCGAGCACTCGAGACTCGCCGAACTGATCCTGCAACCCCTTCGTGGTCGTGAATACGCCGCCTTTAAGGCCAACGTCCTCACCAAGCACGAAGACATCGTCATCGCGTTCCATTTCTTCCTTCATCGCTTGGCGAATTGCATCAATATATTCGATTACTGCCATTATTCCCTGCCTCCTTGCTCAGCATCATCCGCATACACGTGCAGCAATGTAGATTCCGGCGTCGGGAATGGCGCTTTATCGCCATATTCGGTAGCCTCGTCAAGCAGCTTGCGTATTTTCGCTTGCAGCTCTACATCGAGCTCCTCTGACCAAATACCGCTGTCAATCAGGTACTGCTTATATTTAGGTATGCCGTCTTTCGCACGATTGGAATCAACCTCTTCTTTCGTACGATAAGCGAGATCGTTATCTGATGTGGAGTGAGGCGAGATGCGGTACATAAGCGCTTCAATCAGCGTTGGACCTTCGCCCGCGATTGCGCGCTCACGCGCTTCCTTCACGACCCGGAACACTTCAAGCGCATCGTTTCCGTCAACCTGATAGCCAGGGAAGCCATAGCCGAGCGCACGATCAGCGACCGTACCGGCTAGCTGCTTATGGATAGGTACGGAAATGGCATATTGATTATTTTCACACATAAAAATGACAGGCAGCTTATGTACGCCTGCAAAGTTACAGCCCTCATGGAAGTCGCCTTGATTGCTCGATCCTTCTCCGAAGGTAACAAAGCTGACTAGCGGCTTGTTTTTCATTCTTGCTGCAAGCGCAATGCCTACCGCATGCGGAACCTGAGTCGTTACCGGGCTTGAACCCGTTACGATGCGAAGCTTCTTCGAACCAAAGTGGCCAGGCATTTGGCGTCCGCCGGAATTTGGGTCCTCCGCCTTCGCGAACACTGACAATAACAAATCGCGCAGCGTCATCCCTACGGAGAGGACAAAGCCATAGTCCCGATAATAAGGCAGAAAATAATCGTTATCGCGATCAAGCGCGTAAGCTGCCGCTACTTGAGCAACCTCTTGGCCTACACCGGATACGTGGAAATTGATTTTACCGGCGCGCTGCAGCAGCAGCATTCGCTCGTCAAACTTGCGTGCCGTCACCATCGTTGCATACATATCAATTGCTTGCTCATTGCTGAGCCCGAGTTCCAAATGACGAACATTTTGCCCAGTAGATGCAGGTTGGGTCATAAGGTGTTCCTCCTTTTACGTACTATTATAACCTGGTACTAAGACTTGATCATATACATTATAACTCCATTTGTTCCAAAAAGAAAACAGTCTTGCTTAGAACGAAATCGCTTTGCCGTCAACAGCCAGCATAGCTTCGCCCAGCGCCTCTGCTAACGTCGGGTGCGGATGGATCATTTGGCCGACTTCCCAAGGCGTTGCATTAAGCACGCCAGCCAGCGCGGCTTCGGAAATAAGATCCGTCGCATGCGCTCCAATCATATGGACGCCAACGATATCGTTTGTCTTGCGATCGGCAATTACCTTCACGAAGCCGTCCTTCTCGCCAAGCACAAGCGCTTTACCAATCGCTTGAAAAGGAATTTTGCCCGTCTTAATGTCATGCCCTTTCGCGCGAGCGCCGTCCTCAGTTAAGCCATACGATGCAATCTCTGGCCGTGAGTAGATGCATCTAGGAATCAAATGCGCCTCGATGGCAGCCGGCTTCTGGCCGCTAATATGCTCCGCCGCGATTAAACCCTCATGGGCAGCAGCATGCGCTAGCTGAACGCCGCCGATTACATCGCCTATTGCGTAAATATGAGGCTCGCTCGTTTGCCCGAATGCATTTACCTCAATCGCGCCATTAACCGTGCGAATATCTGTATTTTCAAGGCCGATTCCTTCAACGTTTGGCTGACGCCCAACAGAAACGAGCAGCTTCTCCGCATTCAGAACGACATCACCGTCCTGCGTGGCAGCTACAATGGAAACCTCGCCGTTTTCGCCTTTATATTGATCCGTTTGAAGCTGAACGCCTGTCAGAACGCGAACGCCGCGTCCCTTAAGCACTCTGGTCAGCTCAGCGGAAACCTCCGTGTCTTCGCCAGGCAGCAAGCGGGAGCCTGCTTCCACCAGCGTCACCTGAACGCCAAAATCCTGCAGCAGCGACGTCCACTCTACTCCGATTACGCCTCCGCCTACAATAATGATGGATTTAGGAAGCTTGTCCATCACAAGCGCCTCATCGCTAGACAAAATATATTCACCGTCCGGCGTCAAGCCCGGCAAATGACGCGGTCTGGAACCAGTCGCAATAATCAAATTGGTTGACACGACGGATTCCATTTCTCCATCCGGCAGCTCAACAGCTAGCGAGCCGCTTTTTGGCGAGAAAATGGAAGGCCCAATGACTCTGCCCTTGCCTTGAATGATCTGGATGCCATTTTTTTTCATTAAGCTTTGTAGTCCACGGTATAACTGCTCTACCGTTTGATCCTTACGTAGCTGGACTTTATCATAATCGAGTGAAATAGCTCCTTCTGCAACTTGAATGCCGAATGAGCTCGCCTCGAGAAGCGTTGAATATACCTCTGCGCTGCGAAGCAGCGACTTGCTTGGAATACAACCTTTATGTAAGCATGTGCCTCCGAGCTTATCCATTTCGACTATCGCTACCGACTTGCCTAGCTGAGCTGCTCGAATCGCAGCTGTATAGCCGCCAGGGCCGCCTCCAAGAACTGCTACGTCCACCTGTATAGCCATAACTATCATTCCCTTCATAATTGCCTTCAATATATGCTGGTGAAGCCTGTTCTTTTTTTGCCCAATCGCATTGTAACATGACATTCATTCCTATTGTACCTGTTTTTACCCGCGATGGCATCGTCCTTTTACGAAATAGACACTATCCGCGTAAAAAGGTATGATAGAGCTAACTGTATATTTTGACCGATAAGGAGACACCGTATTTATGAAATTAGTTACTGCCCGTTTTATCGCAATCCTCATGCTTGTAATTCCCGGTCTGCTCGCTTGCTTTGGTTTTCTCAAAATGAAAGATTCCGTCTTTGTTTATTTCTCCGATTTCGGAAATGAAGCCATCACTCCCGATTTTGATTGGCTGAAATTTCTGCTCGGATTTATTATGTTTGCCGCAGGCGCTGGGTTTATCGCTGGCTGGACCTTTTTCCGCGATCGCAAACGAAACTATGTGGCACCGCGCTTTAAGCAAAAACGCCCACGTCCGCCTAAGCCTCAGAGCTAATACGATTATGTGTGATATTACTTCTTTAGCGTATAAAACCGCAGGCACGGATCCCATTTGATCCTCGCTCAGCGGTTTTTTTGTTAATCCTCGTATTCAAGCATTTTCATATACGCTTTAGGCACCATGTACGAAGCAGCCAGCTCTGTCTTATCGGACATCAGAAACATTCGGACAAGTGAGCTGCTCGTTTGCATGTAATGCGTGTAGGGAGACAAATAAATCGTATCAGCCATCGTCGTATTGCGAATGTATTGCTCAAGCTGAAGCTCATATTCGAGATCCGTTGCATTGCGTATACCCCGAATAACAACGTTGATATCATGCTCGTTAATGTAATCCGCTACGATGCCCTCATACGGGATAATTTGAATTTTTTCATCCTGCGGTACAGACAAAGCAACAAGCTCAGTCCGTTGGTCTATCGTAAAATGATGCCTCTTCGACCTGTTATTGGCGACGATAATATGAACCTCGCTAAATAGTTGGAATGCCCTCTCGATTACCGATACGTGTCCAAGCGTAATGGGGTCAAAGCTACCTGCATACACAGCTCTCATCTAATCACCTCGAATGGTTTAGTTTACATTGCGATAACGCTTTTCGTATAAAATTACAATTCGCACTATTTCATTTTATCATTCCGTAATACAACTTCACTATGATTAGAACATCAAAAGAAACGAGGTGCGCAAATGAAAATCGTGTTCGACGTTACCGTAGACGGTAAAGTAAAAGAAACTATTCAACCGCAAAGCCAGCGCTTAAATGAAATTCGCAGCTTTATCAAAACGGAAGCATCCGGTCTAATCCAAAAATACGGCAGCAACGTTTATATAAACCGAAGAGTGGTTTACAACTGAGGCATCCTACGATAGCCTTTTTTTGTTTTAGCGAAGAGAACTGAAATGACCAACTCGAGCTTAGCTCCCCTCCAACCATGCCTCGTATAATCATCCTTAATTTAAGTAACTTTAGCTTGTAAAGTCAAGTTTTCTTCCCACTCGCCCATCTAATTGTAAGTATTACATGAATAATGTCACTTGGTCCCGCTCACTCCGAGGGCCTGATTTGTTCGTATTCCAGCTGCATGGTAAACTGTTGGATATGCTTGAATAAATGGAGGTAATAACCGATGAGTCGCCGGAAATTGCAAGATAGACTCAAGTTGAAAAATGTAGAAACCGTACATGGCGAGCAATTCAACAATTTGCTGCGTTATGTTTTTCAAGTAACCAACCGCGATTTGCAAACCTTCGGCTGGGAAAATAGGGAGATAGCGCAATCCAAGCTTCCGGTTCTCAAGCATGCTGACGTTCTGGGCTGGTTTGATGGCGAAAAGCTCATTTCACAGCTTGCCGTTTACCCGTTCCAAGTGAACATTTTTGGACACATTTATGATATGGGCGGACTAACCGGCGTTGGAACCTACCCTGAGTATGCCAATTTGGGATTAATGAATAAGCTGATGCTTACGGCTTTAAGTAAAATGAGGGATCGGAGGCAGTCCATCTCGTACCTCTATCCGTATTCCATCCCCTATTATAGACGCAAGGGCTGGGAGATCATTTCCGATAAAATCTCATTTGAAGTTCCTGATACCCAGTTGCCAAAGCTCAAAAACGTGCCGGGCAACGTGGAACGCGTAACAATTGAGCATCCTGATATTAAAACGATCTATAAGCAGTTTGCACTGCTTCATCATGGAGCTATGCTGCGCAATGAGCTTGCTTGGGAAGAATATTTGCGTTGGGATCTCGACGATATGACTGTAGCGATCTACTATGACAGCAGTGATACGCCAATGGGTTATCTGCTGTATTGGATAGCTGAAGAAATATTTTATATCAAAGAGATGGTTTACATTATTGAAGAGGCTCGGACTGGGCTATGGAATTTTATCAGCGCCCATTTCTCCATGATCACGCTTGTCAAAGGGGACATCTATAAGGATGAGCCGCTTGCTTTCCTATTAGACGATGGGGATATTAAGGAAACCATTGCCCCTTACTATATGGCACGGATAGTGGATATCGTTTTGTTCATTGAGCAATATCCGTTCTTGAGCCAAGAGAAGGAATGCAGGCTCGTTATGAACCTGCATGATCCCATGCTGGAATGGAATCAAGGTATATTCATCTTAACGGTTGATACATCCGGCAAAGGAACCTTGCAGCAAGGGGGCCTCGACGCAACCGTTGTCATCGACATCCCTACGCTCACTACCATGTTAATGGGTTACAAGCGACCAACTTACCTCGCTCGCATCGGACGGATGCAGGCTAATGACGCCTCTATCCGCATGCTTGAGCAGCTGATTCATCAGGAGCATCCGTATTTTTCGGATTATTTCTAAAAATAAAAATACCACTTATTTACGGTTTGAAGTAACCAATAAATAAGTGGTATTTTTTATTTTTGTTTAGAAGTTTATTGGATAAAACAAATCCGCTAATCTTCCCCCTTTCAGCTGACTTTATGCTCAATCCGCAGCTTATCAGCCACCATTGCGATAAACTCGCTGTTAGTAGGCTTCGATTTGCTGATGTTGATTGTGTAGCCGAACAGATGAGAGATGCTGTCGATGTTGCCGCGTGTCCATGCCACCTCAATGGCGTGGCGGATAGCGCGTTCAACGCGGGAAGGCGTTGTTTTGAATTTTTCGGCAATGGCCGGATAAAGCGTTTTTGTAATCGCACCCAAAATTTCGATGTTGTTGTAAACCATCGTAATGGCTTCGCGCAAGTATTGATACCCTTTAATATGAGCAGGCACTCCGATTTCATGAATGATGCTCGTAATATTGGCATCCAGGTTTTTGCCTTTGGCGATTGGCACTACATTAGACTTCAAGGAGGAGGAGCCAGTCGTAAAGCTTCCCGTTGAAGAATACGTAGGATTGCCAACGAGCTGACGAATCCGATTTGCTAAAATATCCATGTCAAACGGTTTCAAAATATAATAAGACGCTCCGAGTTGTACCGCTTTCTGAGTGATGTTCTCTTGACCGAATGCGGTTAACATAATAATCTTGGGCATTGGAGATATGTTAATTTCCTTCAGACGCTCAAGAACACCTAGTCCGTCTAAATGAGGCATAATAATATCAAGGATAAGAACATCCGGAACCTTTCTTGTTTCCTCCAAATGTCTTAGAACCTCTTCTCCATTATACGCGACTCCACTTACACTCATATCACTTTGTTCGGATATGTATTCCGATAACAGGTTAGTAAATTCACGGTTGTCATCTGCTAATAATACTTCGATCTTATGCAAGTTGTAGTCCTCCCTTAAATGATGTTGATGTTTTTCGCTCACTAGTTGTCTGCTTAAAGTTTTCGACATGTGAAGTTGAATTCCTCCTGTCGAAAATTATTTTTCTTTATTTTTTTACTGCGTTTCGATATAATTAAAAATTTATTACAGTTACCGATTCCGTTCGTTCTTCTTCGACAAAATTCATCGCTGATTTGTACTGCCGCGCGTTTTTTAGTTTAATCGAAAACATAATAAAAACGTCTGCCTCAGCCCACAATCAGCTTTAGCAGACGTCCTTTAAATAGCTTTTTTCAACTTTAAGCAGCCTTGTCTACTCGGCCATTAGCCGATTTGAGCAACACGCCCGCATCCTGCAGCATCCACTCAATGAAGCAACCATATCCCGATGAAGGATCGTTTACGAAAACGTGAGTTACAGCCCCCACTAATTTTCCGTCTTGGATTATCGGACTGCCTGACATCCCTTGAACGATTCCGCCTGTTTTGCTTAGCAGACGTTTATCCGTAATTTTAATGACCATTCCTTTTGTCGCTGGACCGGTTTGCTTCGATACATGAACAATCTCAATATCAAATCGCTCAACCTTCTGTCCATTTACAACAGTCAAAATTTGCGCTGGCCCTTCTTTGACATCTTCGGCAAAGGCTACCGGCAAAGATTTATCGCTGTAGCTATGCGTAGGAACTTCATTCATTTTGCCGAAAATGCCAAACGGAGTATTACGCTCTACATTACCCAATATTTTGCTTTCTTTCACAAAATGCGCTCTTTTTTCTCCCGGCTCGCCATTTTGGCTCTTGTTAATGGACGTCACGCTTGATTGTAAAATTTGACCTTCGCCTACATCTATCGGCGTTTGGGTATCCATGTCTGTGATGACATGTCCCAGCGCCCCATACACGCCTTGATCTGGAGCATAAAAGGTTAATGTGCCAACACCTGCTGCTGAGTCACGAATATACAAGCCAAGCCGCCATGCTTTATCCTCTGCATCAAAAACGGGATTCAGAAGCGTCTTGTTCAGTTGCCCGTCACGTTTATAAGTGACTTCAAGCGGCTTCTTGTCGGTGCCAGCCTTTTCGCTTAGCTCCGCAACCCTGTGGACTTGATTAATGCTTGTCCCATCGATTTTGACAATCAAATCGCCTAGCCGCAAACCTGCGGCTTCTCCAGGCGACTGTTTCATGCCGTCGCTGCCTGCAACCTGATGATGGCCTACAACTAAGATGCCTGAGGATTTGACTTTAACTCCAATCGTTTGCCCACCTGGAATAACGCGTAAATCAGGCACAACATTAACTTTTACAGTCTTGAATGGAATTTTACCAAATAATTTCACTTTCATCTTGGTTTGACCGCTTTGACTAGGCTGCAATGACAGTGGTTCGTTCAAATTTACGGATAATGAATGGCTTTTTGATCCGTTAATCTGAAGCATTTGAGGATCGACCGTTACTTCTGCATGAACGGGCACTCCGTATTGTAGTCGTTTCAGTTGCCCGGAGAATAAACGAAGTTCATTCGGGATTGCGGCAAAGTGTTGAAACGGGGTGGAGCTTCCGATCATGCAAATGAAGAAAACGAGAACTAGGCCAAACCATCGCTTCCTTTTACTGGAGTTCAATGATTTCACGCTCCCTGTTATTCCATCGCATGACGTAGAAGGCTAAGTCGCCATTGGCGTACCTTTAAGTTACCCTCACCCGGTCGTTTTATGTCCGCAAAAACATTCCCTAATTGGCTTCCATTACGCTCCCTTCTGTCTGTGAGCCAAATCAAGCATTTCTTGTGCATGATGCCTTGTTTTTTCTGTAACCTCTACGCCGCCAAGCATGCGCGCAAGCTCTTCGATTCGAACCGTTCCGATCAGTTCTGTCACGGATGTAGATGTTCGAGCGCCAATAACTTGTTTTCGAATTTCATAATGGTGATCAGCCATGCATGCTACCTGCGGCAAATGCGTAATCGAAAAAATCTGGCATTTCAAGGCTAGCTTTGACATCTTCTCCGCGATCGCTTGCGCTGCACGACCGCTTACGCCTGTATCAACCTCATCAAATATAAGTACCGGAACTTGATCGATTTCTGCGAAAATGCTCTTTAGGGCGAGCATTATCCGTGACATCTCTCCTCCTGAAGCAATTTTGCTAAGCGGCTTTAACGGTTCGCCCGGATTTGTAGTAAGCATAAATATCGCTTCGTCCATTCCATTTATGTGCAATCGAACTTGCTTCGTCTCGTCAGCGTCTCCGACAGAGGAATCGATCTGGACACGGAACTTGGCCGAAGGCATTTGCAGCTGAACCAGCTCATTCTCGATAGCTTCGGACAGCTTTGCTGCCGCATGCTCCCGGAGCTGCGATAACTCTTGCGCCAGTACAAGTGCTTGATCATATAAGCGTGTTTCTTCTGCTCTAAATTCTTCAAGCAGCTGGTCGCGATTTTCGATTTTGTCACGGTCAACAATCGTGCGTTCCAAATAAGCTAAAATGTCAGGAATGGATTCGCCGTATTTGCGTTTCAAGCCATTGATCAAATCAAGCCTGTCGTCAACCTGAGAAAGCTGATCCGGATCGGACTCGATGCCGTCGCGGTAATCGCGTAATTGAAAGGCAGCATCCTCGGCTTGATAAAAGGCAGATTGCAGCTGTTCCAACAAAGGTCCGAGCTTTGCAGCGTCATAGGATTGAATGTCGATTAGCTTGGCTACCGCTTTGCTGACCATATCAAGACCCTTGCCACCGTATAACAAGGAATAGGCTTCGGAAACGGCATCCATCCTTTTCCCTGCATACATTAGTTTGCGTCGCTGTTCCGTAAGCAATTCATCCTCCATCGGCTTGAGCTGGGCATTCGTAATTTCTTCAATTTGAAAACGGTACAAATCAAGCATTTGCACATTTTGCCTCGTTGAATTTTCAAGCTCGCGCAGTGACGCGCGCGTTTGCTGCAATTGGCTGAATATCATCCGGTAATTTTGCTTGCGTTCAATCAACAAATCGCCTGCGAACAAGTCCAGCCATTCCAGATGTTGCTCGGTTCGAAGCAGCGATTGATGCTCATGCTGACCATGGATATTGACAAGACATTCGCCGATCTCTCGAAGCATCGTCATCGTCACAAGCTGTCCATTCACACGGCTGCTGCTTTTCCCATGCGACGAGAGCTCGCGTCTTATGACAAGCATCTCCTCGGATGACGCATGCACACCAAGCTTATTCAACACGTTCCAAACCGGATGGCCGGTTGACAGGTCAAACATCGCCTCCATCTCGGCTTTGTCACACCCATACCGTACCATGTCTGCTGAGCCCCTGCCGCCTACCAGCAAGCTTAGCGCATCAATCAATATTGATTTACCTGCACCTGTTTCTCCTGTCAATACATGAAATCCATGATGAAATGTAACGTTTACTTCTTCGATTACCGCTAAATTCCTAATAGACAACTCACGCAGCATGGTTTAATATCCTCCCTAGTTCAAAAGTTCAAGCAAGCGTTCTACAACTTCCGCGCTCTGCGTCTTGGTGCGACAGATCATTAGAATCGTATCGTCGCCGCAGATTGTACCCATAACTTCTGACCATTCCATATTGTCGATCAACGCACATATCGTATTGGCCGTTCCGGGAAAACATTTCATTACGACAAGATTGTCGGTAAAATCGATATGTACAAAATGGTCAAGCAGCGCACGCTTAAGCTTATGGATCGGATTCGGACGCTGTTGATCCTGCGGTATCGAATATTTATATCTTCCTTCTCCAGCGGGCACCTTAATGAGCATCAGTTCCTTCATATCGCGCGATACCGTTGCCTGCGTTACTTGCATGCCGGAATCCCTCAGCGCCTCTACAAGATCCTCCTGCGTCTCGATCACTCGGTTCGTAATAATTTCCTTGATTCGAAATTGGCGAATCCCTTTCATGAAAAAACCTCCATTGTTTAGTCTGCAATGTGAAACGTAATTTTACGGATGACCCTCTCCCTTGCGTCAACGAACAAGACGCCATCGCATTCAGGCAAGAGCAGTGAATACACGAGCAATCGATCTCTAACTCCGCTTGCCGACCAATCCATCGGCATCCGATCACGCGCTGTTTTCACGATATACGTACTATTATCCATTACCGCAATATAATCAATATATAACCGACTTCCTTTGCCAAGCGGCACATCGTCCAGCTTAATCGGAATCGGAACCAAATGTTTTCCTGAGGTTACTTCGTAACCAGCCTGCTCCAGCAATCGAATGTTCTCATCATCTGCATCAAGCACCCCGCCTTTGCCAAGCTTGAGGCGATTGACGCTTGCCGGCTCATGAAGCCACCGATGAAACATTCTGAACATCCAAAATACAAACAAGCAAGCGGCAACCAGCATAATGAACCAATCTCCGTACGTACCCACCAGCATCCCCCATTCGTAAATGGATTGTTTCATTAATCGTTCGCTGCGCTGGGGGTATATTCCTGTTTGCTCATTACACCGAACGTTTGTTTGCTTTTCTATAGTTTATCAAATCGTGCAGGGCGCTGTAAAGAAAAAAAGATGCCGGGCAGCTAAAACTCTGCTCGACACCTTCCTGGTTTTGTCGTTTTATTTGCCTGTAGTAAAGGTTTCGTTCGCTTGTTTGACCAAATCAGCTAATGCAACATCATCCGGAATTGCAGCGTTTGGTTCTGCAGCCCATTTCCAATAAGCTAAAAATTCGATGTTGCCTTCTCCGCCGGTAATGGGCGAGAAGGTTAGATCCTGCAGCATATATCCAAGCTCTGCCGCTGCTGTCAGTACCGTCCTTAGCACATCTCTATGCACGGCCGAATCCCGAACAACACCGGATTTGCCTACTTTTTCGCGACCGGCTTCAAATTGCGGCTTTATTAAAGCTACAATTCCTGAATCAACCGAAAGCAACGTAGATAAGGCAGGCAAAATGAGCTTCAATGATATGAACGATACGTCGATAGAAGCGAAGGTTGGCGAAGGTCCCGCCAAATCAGCCGGCTGCGTGTAGCGAAAGTTGGTTCGCTCCATCACATGAACGCGTTCATCTTGTCTAAGCGACCAATCAAGCTGGTTATAGCCAACATCAATCGCATAAACATAAGATGCTCCGTTTTGAAGCGCGCAATCGGTGAAGCCGCCTGTTGACGCGCCAATGTCAAGCATGACGCGTCCCTTCAAATCAATATCGAACTTTCGAATGGCCTTCTCAAGCTTCAAGCCGCCGCGGCTGACATAGGGATGCAAAGCCCCTTTTACTTTAATATCTGCCGTACGCGCTACTTTCATTCCGCTTTTGTCGACAGGCTCATCATTTACAAGCACCAGGCCTGCCATCAAAGCTGCTTTTGCTTTTTCTCTGCTTTCGTAAAACCCGCGCTCTACAAGCAGCACGTCAATCCGTTCTTTCGCTGTTGTTGTCATCTTTCTCCCTCGAACCTACTTTTGTCCAGTAACCCGTTTCATGCGCTTTGGCTGCATGGCTTTCATCTCAGCCGCTACTCTCTCAGATGTCAAACCAATTTCTTTTCTCTGTTCTTTGATCGAACCATGCTCCACGAATATGTCTGGAACGCCGATAATCTTAATCGAAAGGCCATAGATGCCTTTGAGGGAATAGAACTCAAGCACCGCGCTTCCCATGCCGCCAAGCTCAGAGCCTTCCTCCAGCACAATCATATGTTTCCCTTCGGCAGCTAGGGATAAAAGCATCTGCTCGTCAAGCGGTTTAATAAACCGAGCATTCACGATTTGAATATTAAGACCTTCACGCTTCAGCAATTCAGCAGCTTCCTCAGCAACCTGCAGCATAGGTCCGATTGCCAAAATGACGCCGGAATCTCCCTCGCGAACCGTCTCCCACTTGCCGATCGGAAGTGCTTGCGGATCGGCGTCCATTGCTACGCCTAGTCCTGCAATGCGCGGATAACGAACAGCGATTGGGCCATCATTATAATCAACGGCAGTTTTCAGCATTTGTCTAAGCTCATTCTCATCCTTTGGCATCATAATAACCAAATTCGGTATATGCCTTAGGAATGCGATATCATATACGCCATGATGCGTCTCGCCATCTGGGCCAACGAAGCCCGCACGGTCGATCGCGAAAATGACGTTTAAGTTTTGACGGCAAATATCATGCACAACTTGGTCATAGGCCCGCTGCAGGAAGGTCGAGTAAACCGCGAAAACGGGTTTCATCCCTTCAAGAGCGAGCGCAGCGGACATTGTAGCGGCATGCTGCTCGGCTATTCCCACATCGATCATTCGGTTAGGGAATCTGGCTGCAAATGGAAGCAAACCGGAGCCGCCAGGCATGGCAGGCGTGACTGCGATGATCCGCTCATCCTTCTCTGCTAATTCAATCAGCATCTTGCCGAATACATCTGTATATACAGGAGGACCGACCGCTTTTACAACTTGGCCGGATTCGATCTTGTACGGCGTAATGCCATGCCATTTGAACGAATCAGCTTCTGCAGGCGAGTAGCCTTTCCCTTTTATTGTCAGCACATGAACGAGCACAGGACCAGGCATCGAATCGGCTTGGCGCATAATATCAATAACTTGCTCGATATCATGGCCGTCAACCGGACCCAGATAAGTAAGTCCAAATTGTTCGAACAAAATACCGCTGACAAGCAAGTATTTCAAGCTATCCTTGAAGCGCTCAGCCGTCTTGGCAAGCTTGCCGCCAATAGCCGGTACTTTATTCAACAATTGCTGTAGCTCGTCTTTGGCTTTATGGTAATGGCGATCAGTCCGAATTTTCCCTAAATAATGATGCAATGCGCCAACGTTCGGAGCGATGGACATCTCATTATCGTTCAAAACGACGATGAGATCTTTTTTCTCGTGTCCGATATGATTTAATGCTTCGAGTGCCATCCCGCCAGTTAGCGCACCGTCACCGATAACCGCTACCACGCGATTGCTCTCGCCTTTCAGGTCGCGGGCAAGCGCCATCCCCATTGCAGCTGATAAAGAGGTGCTGCTATGTCCGGCTTCCCAAACGTCATGCTCGCTTTCAGCGCGTTTGACGAAACCGCACAGCCCTTTGTATTGCCTTAACGTATCAAACCGATCCATGCGGCCAGTTAAAATTTTGTGTACATATGATTGATGCCCAACGTCAAAAATAAATTTATCCTCTGGACTGTTAAATAAATAATGCATGGCTAGGGTCAGTTCTACGACTCCTAAGTTAGGAGCGAGATGACCACCCGTAACGGAAAGCTTCTCAATAAGGAACTGACGGATTTCACCAGCCAGTTGCTCTAGCTGAGCGGTAGTCAAAGCTTTCAAATCTTGAGGTCCGTTAATCTGGTCAAGCAGCACGTTACTTTCCTCGCTTTCGCGGACAGCCTTAAACTGCCGTCCCATGTACATCTACATTTTTCCTATTATAGCATACTGAACTTTGTTTCCCAACCAAAATGGAAAAAGCACTACATTCTCAATGGTCGCGCCCGACGAGATAGTCTGCAATTTCAAGCAATCGATCCGGCGCTGCAAACTCTGCTTCCAGCACGGCTGACTTTGCTTCCTGTGTCAATCGTTCGACCTGAGCCTTGCTCTCTTCTATTCCGATAAGGAAAGGATAGGTAACTTTATTTTGTTCTACATCGCTATTTGTTTTTTTGCCAAGCTTCTGCTCGTCGCCGATCAAATCCAAAATATCGTCTTGAATTTGGAAAGCAAGACCGATATTACGGCCGTAAAGCGCCAAAAGCTCTAACTGCTTATCGTTTGCTCCGCCGATTCTGCCGCCTGCTGTCACTGAGAAAACAATCAAATCGCTTGTTTTGTGAAGGTGGATATATTCGAGCTCACCGATGGAAGTGATCCCTTGTTCGCCTAGCATGTCAGCAACCTGCCCGCCAACCATGCCCGGAGCACCGGCTAGTTTAGCCAAATCCTCGACGATCGCAAGCGCTACCTCAGCCGCAATGCCGCCTTGGCGAGCCGCCTGAGGAATCAAATGGAAGGCGTGCGTAAGCAGCGCATCCCCAGCTAAAATCGCCATCGCCTCTCCAAACACTTTATGGTTCGTTAACTTGCCTCTGCGGTAATCGTCATTATCCATCGCTGGCAAATCATCATGAACTAATGAATAAGTGTGAATGAATTCTACTGCAGTGGCAACGGGCAAGGCAGCTTCAAAAGCTGACGATTTGCCAAAAACAGCTTCTGCAGCCGATAAAACGAGTGCAGGTCTTAGCCGTTTGCCGCCTGCTTCAAGCGAATACTGCATCGCCTCGCGCAGTCGCACAGGAACATCCCATGAGCTCGGAAGCGATTGTTTAAGCGAAGCCTCGATAAGCTCCACGCATTGCGATAAATACGCTTTTATTGCCGCCCTCTCGTTCAAGCTTATTCCCCTTTATCTTCGTTCACATCCGCAAACGGTTTTTTCTGGAAGCCTTGCTCTGTTTCGATCAACAATTCGATTTTACGCTCAACTTGCTCTAGCTTGCCTCCGCAAAGCTGAGACAGCTTCATGCCTTCTTGGAACAACTCAATCGCCGTCTCAAGAGGCACATCGCCACTCTCAAGCTTAGTTACGATGGAATCAAGCCGCTCCATCGCCTGTTCAAAAGTAAGCTCAGTCTCCGTTTTTTTTGTTGCTGCCATCGATTTGATCTCCTCTCAATGAATCTACATGACAGTCCAGCTGACCGTCTGCTACCTTCACCTTAACGATATCGCCTAGCTTTACATCTTGAATCGATTTGATTAACCGCTGTTCTTGCTCGTCATACACGAGGCTGTATCCTCTTGACATAACCTTTAATGGACTTAAAGCGTCCAGCTGTCTCATTGTGCTGTACAGCTTATGCTTATTTTCTTTGACGTTCATATTCATCGCTTGCTCTAGCTGCTTTTTGGCCGTCTGCCACCTCTTTGCCGCAAAAGCGACACGGTCGCCGGGATGATGCCCCGCCAGCGTCGTTTGCAGTCTTGCAAGGCGTGTATGTCCACGGTCGGCTATTCGTTTTGTCCGCTGCTCAAGCTGCTCCGACAGCCGGTCAAGCCGCTCTGCCTGCTCCAGCAAATACCTTCGCGGGTGTAAGAAGAACGGCGAGCGCCGTAGGCGCTGAAGCTTCTTATGCTCGTCTTGGACGCGGTACCTAATGCCTTGAACAAGGCGCTGTTGCTGGCGTTGCAGCTGTTGCTGTAATTCTGTAACGCTTGGAACAGCAAGCTCAGCCGCCGCAGTTGGAGTAGCAGCACGCAAATCAGCTGCAAAATCAGCAATCGTAAAATCCGTCTCATGCCCTACTGCGCTTATAACAGGAATTTCGGAGGCAGCGATGCTTCGGGCAACCGACTCCTCATTGAACGCCCACAGCTCTTCCAGTGATCCGCCGCCGCGCCCAACAATTAATACGTCAGCTTCGCCAAAACGATTCATTGCTTCTATAGCTTTAACTATAGAAGGCGCTGCCTGCGTTCCTTGTACGAGTACGGGATAGACATATACGGGGATTAAAGGGTAACGCCGCTGCAACGTAATGATGATATCCCGTACTGCTGCTCCTGTTGGTGAAGTGATGATACCAATTGCTTTAGGAAAAAGCGGTATAGCGCGTTTGCGAGACTCGGCGAACAGCCCCTCTGCGCTTAGCTTGCTTTTAAGCTGCTCGAACGCTAGATATAAGCTTCCAATCCCGTCCGGCTGCATGGAGCTAACATAAAACTGATAGTTGCCATCTCGCTCATAGACCGATATATTCCCTCTAGCTATTACTTTAGCGCCTTCTTTGGGGATAAATGGAAGGCGCTGGTTATAAGACGCAAACATAATCGATTTTATCCGGCTGTCGCTATCCTTCAGCGTAAAGTACATATGTCCGCTGGAATGATGCGTGAAGTTCGAAATCTCGCCGCGCAGCCAAACATCTCCGAGCAGGGCATCCGACTCCATTTTCATTTTAATATATCGATTAAGTTCTTTTATGGAATAAATTCGAGGCTGATCTGCCATGCCTGCCCTCACCCCTTAATTCCGTTTGCCCTTTTTGCAGCTGTAATCGTATTTTTCATCAGCAGCGTAATCGTCATTGGACCTACTCCGCCCGGTACTGGCGTAATGTAGCCTGCTGTATCCAAACAATCGTCAAAATCAACATCACCCGCAAGCTTCCCGTCAGGCAGTCGGTTAATGCCTACGTCAATAACGATTGCGCCTGGTTTGACGAATTTGCTGTCGATCGCTTTCGCTTTGCCGATGGCAACGACAAGAATATCCGCTTGTTTAGCGATTTCTTCCATGTTCGCTGTACGCGAATGGCAAATCGTAACCGTCGCATTCTCGCGCAGCAGCAGCATCGCTACCGGCTTGCCGACGATGTTGCTTCTGCCGATAACTACGGCATGTTTCCCTGAAATGTCAACACCGCTGCGTTTGATGAGCTCGATTACGCCAGCAGGCGTACATGGCAGCAAGCTGTCGTCTCCAATAACCAGATTGCCTACGCTCTCCGGATGGAAGCCGTCAACATCCTTATCTACATGAATGGCATCAATAACAGCTTTCTCGTTAATATGCTTAGGAAGCGGCAATTGAACAAGAATACCGTTAATGGATGCTTGGTTGTTTAAACGGTCGATTACGGCAAGCAGCTCTTCTTCGCTTGTGTCAGCCGCAAGACGATGGACCTCGGAATAGAAGCCTAGCTGCTGGCAAGCTTTTTCCTTCGAGCCAACGTAAACTTTAGAAGCAGGATCTTCGCCTACGAGTACAACTGCCAAACCAGGGATGATCCCTTTTTCTTTTAAGTCTGCAGTTTCCGTAATCATTTCCTCACGGATAAGGTCGGATATTTTCTTTCCTTCAATGATTTGTGCGCACATAGCTCCAGTCTCCTTTTGCATCGATGAATGTTGGATTTCAATTGATCGTGTTTAGCTTAATGCGATTAAGATTTCAACTCTTCAATTTCAGTCAGCAATTTACCGAGTACGCCATTAACAAACTTTCCGGACTCCTCGGTGCCAAAATGTTTAGCAAGCTCAATCGCTTCATTAATTGTTGCTTTAGGCGGAACGTCATCGCGGAATACCATCTCATAGCAAGCTAATCTGAGTACTTGACGATCAACCCGCGACAAACGGTCGATGTGCCAGCCGGTCAAATATTGCTGCAGCATGCCGTCAATCGCCTGTCTGTGCTCCATTACGCCTAATACGATCTCACGAGCGAACTCGTCTGTGCTGCCAATCTCGGATGGATCGGCTCCAATTTCATTCTCTTGACGAAGCTCGTCCATTAGCATATCAACGGCTTCTGCTGCCGAAACCTCATTCATTTCCATTTGGTATAAGCTTGATACTGCAATTTCCCGTGCTAATCTACGTTTCATGTGACCTCCGCGGCAGCTTTCTGCCGATAAAATGGTTAAATTCTTGTAAACTCAATATTCCAAAAAAAACCTATGATCTCCTCCCTGCCCCGAATTAGCGGCTTTCCGAAATCCGGAGTACGGAGGAGACCACAGGATCATTTAAACGGTCGAAATCTTTCTAGCAAAGCATACCAAAGCCGCTGCCAAGGAAAAATAGGCCCGCTGCTTGTTTCCTTCTGTAAGCCGATCCAATAACCGATTGAGACAAGCAGCCCTACAAAAAGCATGTCCCAAAAACCGACAAAACAATATAGCAAACCAAAAAACAATCCAATTGCAGCGCCAGCAGCGCGCTTCCCATAGATGGCTAGGAACTCCCTCCACATGAGCAAACTCACCTCTATTCCACGCGACTCTTAAATGTCCCCGTTTGAATGATGTTCGCAACATAGACCGCAACATTCGTTACCGGTATGCCGGCAATATCCTCAACATGCTCTTTCACGGAGCGCTGAATTTCTTCAGTAAGCACAGGAATGGAGCTTTCGCCGTCAACAACCGCACGAATGACGATATCTAGCCCTGCATCCGTCGCACGAATGCGAGCGCGCAAATCTTTTACGCCGCGCTGGCGGGAAGCAGCCTTCAATGCCAAATTTTCGATCGTTTCAAGAGAAATGCGAATGTCGCCGAAATCCGTTCTTTGGTCAATAGACGGAGCAGATGCCGAACCGCGATGAAGCGATACAACGATAAATCTCAAGCTAAGTAATAGGACGATGACGGCCGTAACAATAAGCGTGATCTGGATAGGATTGTTACGATATAAATCGCCTACGAAGTCGTTCAATAGCTCTTCAGATATCCCGCCAAATCCAACTGCCAGCAGAAAGATGGATAAACAACCAATTACGATGCTGTACAAAAACAAAAGCAGCTTGTCCACGACTTTAACCAACGTAGCGCCTCCTCCTGCCAAGCCGAATGAAAACCCCCTTGCGCCGAGCGGCATGCCCATTCACGAGGGGGTTGTACGGAATTTAATTTAACACTCTTATATTTATTTAACTCGGTTTTGGGATTCTTCTTCTTCCGGTTTATCAGGCGTCTTGAAATGTACGTCGTGAATATGTACGTTCACTTCAACGACGTGGAGTCCCGTCATCATTTCAATAGAACGTTTCACATTACGTTGAATTTCCGAAGCGATCTCTGGAATGCGGTTTCCGTATTCAACGATAATGGACACATCTACCGCAGCTTCGCGCTGACCCACTTCAACTTTAACGCCTTTGGATAAATTTTTGCGACCAAGGAGCTCAACAATGCCTCCGGCAAATCCACCGCTCATTCCAGCGACTCCATCCACCTCGATCGTCGCTAGTCCAGCGATTACTTCGATGACTTCAGGTGCAATTTGAATCGTGCCAATGTCCGTTTTCTCATACTCCGCAGCGATTGTACTCATGATGGCTGTACACCTCCTTAAAGTTGCGCGTACCCGGCAAGAAGCCAAGCAATTAACCGCATCTTGTTAATATACTATAACATTCGGCAAGAAATATGACAATCGATACAACTTGTTCACATCTTTGTCGTAATTCTATTCCGGAGCGTTAATATCATGCTCTTCAAGGAACTTAATGTCGAAGTCTCCGCTTACGAATTTAGGGTGATTCAGCAGCTTCAAATGGAATGGGATCGTCGTCCGAATGCCTTCAATAGCAAACTCAGACAATGCCCGCTTCATTCTTGCGATCGCTTCCTCGCGTGTCGCGCCCCAGACGATAAGCTTCGCAATCATCGAATCATAATGCGGCGAAATCGTATAGCCCGGATATACCGCGCTGTCCACACGAACCCCTGCCCCGCCTGGCGGCAAGTAAAAGGGAATGTTGCCTGGCGATGGCATGAAGTTACGCTCGGAATCCTCTGCGTTAATTCGGCACTCAATCGACCAGCCGTTAATTTTCAAATCGCTTTGAGCGAAGGAAAGCGGATTGCCTTCCGCGACGGAAATCATTTCTTTAATTAAATCCACGTTCGTGATCATCTCGGTTACGGGATGCTCTACTTGAATGCGCGTATTCATTTCCATGAAATAGAAGTTACCGTCAGGTCCGAGCAAAAATTCAAGCGTTCCTGCGCCTGAGTAGTTTACCGCGAGCGCGGCGCGAACGGCTGCTTGCCCCATTCGATCACGAAGCTCAGGAGTAAGTACCGAGCACGGCGCTTCTTCGACCAGCTTTTGGCGTCTGCGCTGAACCGAGCAATCGCGTTCAAACAAATGAACCGCATTGCCGTGCTTGTCCGCCATAATTTGAATTTCAACATGCTTCATGCCCGTCAAATATTTCTCGAGATATACGCCGGCGTTGCCGAATGCCTTTTGGGCTTCCTGCTGAGCAGTCGTAATCTGCGCGACAAGCGTCGTCTCGTCATCCGCAATCCGGATGCCTTTGCCGCCGCCGCCTGCAGTCGCTTTAATAATGACAGGATATCCAATTTCGCGCGCAACGCTGATGGCTTCATCCATGCTCTCGACAAGTCCGTCAGAGCCGGGGATGATTGGCACATCTGCCGTTCTCATCGTCAGCTTGGCAACCGCTTTGTCACCCATTTTATTAATCGCTTCCGGGGAAGGACCGATAAAAGTGATGTTGCATGACTCGCAAATTTCTGCAAAGTCAGCATTTTCAGCTAGGAAGCCATAACCGGGATGAATCGCATCACATTCTGTGATCGTGGCAACGCTCATAATATTCGTTAAGTTTAAATAGCTGTCCTTCGACGCGGTAGGCCCGATGCAATAAGCTTCGTCGGCTAAGCGCACATGAAGCGAATCGCGATCCGCTTCCGAATAAACAGCGACAGTGCTAATACCAAGCTCGCGGCAAGCGCGAATAATTCGGACCGCGATTTCGCCGCGGTTAGCAATTAATATTTTGTGAAATTTCACGTAGGAACCCCTTTCAAACGACAGTTTCCCTGTTCGGACGTTAACTCACTTCATTATTCTGGTTTAACAAGAAACAAAGGCTGACCATACTCAACGAGCTGTCCGTTAGAAACCAAAATTTCCACGATTTCGCCGCGTACTTCCGCTTCCAGCTCATTCATTAGCTTCATCGCTTCCAAAATGCAAACGACGCTCTTATCGTTGACGCGATCGCCGATTTTGACGAAAGCAGCCGCTTCTGGAGTCGGCGAGCTGTAGAATGTGCCTACCATAGGCGATACGATTTGATGCAGATGGTCTGTAGATGGACGTGCTGGCGCCGTTTCTTGCGCGGCTTGCGGCTGCGCTGCCGGAGCAGTCGGCTGAGCTTGTAATGGTGCAGGCGCGTATGTATGCGTAAGTGGGGCCGCTTGCACATTCACCACTTCTGTTTTGCCAGGCTTGCGGATGAGCAGGCGTGTCCCTTCGTTTTCGATCTCCAGCTCATGAACGGAAGTTTGATCAACCAATTTGATCAACTCTTTGATCTCGCTCAATTTGAACATGAATATTTTCACTCCTTAAATTTGCGATAGCACAATGGCTTCCATAGCGTGAAAGCATAAATAGTTTCCATACCAATATAACCAATTCTTTCACATAACGTTTAACATTATATCATAAACACGCCTGAACACGAATCATTTTTTGTACAAGCATCTGCGCTGCCACAAAAAAAGCCCCTGCCGCCCCCCGCATCATGCAGGGAACGACAGGACCTCAATTAAGGACTAAAGCAATTGTTTCCTTAAGGAATATAACGAACGGATACTTGATCCGCTCCTACATCAAGCGTGCTCATCACCAATTTGATGATGTCGGCCGCTTGCTTTTTCTCCAGCTTTTCGCTTGATACAACAACATTGAACTTGTCATTTGCTTCATCGATGACAACATTTTCAAATTGCTTCAACAGCTCTGATTCAATGCCGGTCAATTTCGAATTTTTCTCCTCGAGCATATCCAGCTCCGCAATCGCAGCTACGGATTCCTCTTGCTTCGTTTGCGTTTCAGCAATGGCCGCCATGATGCGGTTCTCATCCTCAGAGTTTTTCAGTTCCCGCTTCGCAAGCAGTTCGCTGAACAACCCGCCTGCCGCAAGCCCTTGCTCCTCGACTAAATTCAATGCCTCTTTATCTGCATCACTTAGCGCGACTTCGCCGGAAGGCTGCTGTACTTCATTGACAACAAGCCCATCACCTTTGGTTGCCGCCTCTGTCGCATTTTGTGCCGCTTGCTCTGTTTTCGTGCCGTCTGTCAGCACATCCGGCGATTCTATATCCTGAGTAAATAAGTAATATGCGGACAATACCACCATTAAGCTAAGCATTGATACGAGCCATACCGTTTGTCTTTTCGTGTTCATGAGAACACCCTCCCCAACAATTGAATTTGGTTTATTGCTTGCTTGGCACAACAGATATTCGGTTAACCGGCACGTTGACGCCCTTCTCGACCGCGCTGATGATGAGGCGTCTTACCGTCGCGTTTTCAGCGCCCTTGGCGACGATCAGAATGCCGCGTATGCGAGGGTTAATCGTTTTGGTCACGATGGGCTTCTGGTCGCCCGAAACCTCATACAATACGACCCGTCCATCATTGGTTATCGAGGTTATATGCCGCCTGCCGCCGTTTGGATCATTCTCGTCAGTTACCTGCTGTGAATCCTGTCCTTCTTTCTGCACGACGATTTCTTCCGTAGAATCAACCGTGATGAGCACGTCAACCGTACCAACGCCTACGATTTTCTCCAAAATCTCCTTCAGCCTTGTTTCCATCGAATGCTCGATCACGGCAAACACGGATCCCGACGAAGAAACCGAACCACTCCAAGCTTCCTCCGTTTGAGGCGGCGGGTTCGGGTCCTGTGCCGAGGGTTCTACTTGCTTATAGGTTAAAAATGAATTCATAATCATTAGCGCCGCGCCAATCCCCCCAACGATTAGCAAAATTCGCAGCGTCCGCACACGCTTCGGACCGCTGGGACCGCCGCCAACCGCTGATTCTATGCCTTCCAGCCATTTGGCCACCGCGCCTTACCTCCTCTCCATACCTAACCTCTCACCTGGCAATCTTCTGCTGCGCCGGCTGCCTTACGACGATTTGGTCTACATCAACGCCCCACCCTTTCACGATAACGCTGCTGATTGCGGAAGCAGTGGCAGGATCGGCCCTAGACCACCTGCCCTCTGGCTGATCCGCCTCTCCCGCTTTGTCGGGATCTTTGCTTTCATCTTTACCGCTTGGCGATGCTGCTTCATTCTCGCCAACCGGATCGATTGTCACATCCACGATAACGGGCTGCACAGCTTCTACCGCAGGGGCATTCCCTGATCCGTTTTTCTCGTCTGCCGCTTTAAGCGTGACAACCACTTGGCTGATATATGGCGTTTGCTTGCCCGAAATGGTCACCCACTTCAGCAGCGCATCCACCTCGGCGACCGGCACTTTCGTACGCTCGTTCAGCTCGTTTTGAATCGATGCTTCTAGCGTCCGTTCGGTTAGCTTAGCCGCTTCGAGCGTACGCTTCTCGCTCATCGCTTCCGCATCCCGCTTAATTTGGTTTAAACTTGTCATCTGAACTTCTTTGGTCATGGCAGATTCACTCCAGCTTTTCATTCCTTCATCCAGCTTCGCTCCTATATCACTTTGGATGAGCTTCAATATCGGAGAGAGTATCGTCAGCAAAATGAACAAGCCGACCACGAGCCGCGCATAACGCTGCATCGCTTTGTTTGGGAGCAGCAGCTCGACGAACACCGCCAGCAGGATGACTGCGATGATGTCTCTCAGCCAATCGCTTAACCAAGCAATCACAGCTCTCGTCTCCTTCCTTACCTCACCATCAATGCCGCATTTCCTGCAGTCAAAATGATCGTTACCGCGAGGAAAAACATGAGACTGACCGCAGCCAGCGCTGCAAAAACATAAATCATCGTCTTACCGATCGTCTCCAGGCAGGTTACAATCGGCGAATCTCCCAATGGCTGCATGACCGCAGCGGCTATGTTGTAAATGAGCGCCAGCGTCAATATTTTGATTGCAGGGAACGCGCTGATGAAGAGCAGTATGATTACGCCGGCGAGACCTATCGCATTTTTGGCTAGCATGGACGCCGAGATAACGGTATCCGCCGCATCGGAGAACATTCTGCCTACGACCGGAACGAAGTTTCCCGTAACGAATTTTGCCGTTCGAAGCGTTACGCCGTCCGTGACTGCACCGGTTGCCCCTTGCACGGAGATGACTCCGAGAAAAACGGTCAGCAGAATGCCCAGTACGCCTACGCCAATGTTGCGAAGCAGATTTGCCAGCTGCGTAACCTTGAATTTTTCCGACAATGCACTCGTGATATGAAGGACCGCCGAGAAAAACAACAACGGAAAAACAAGCGTGTAAATGAGCGTACCGACGGCATGTATCATAAAAATGATCAGCGGGTGCAGAACCGATACCGTAACGACGTTGCCCATCGAGGCAAGCAGTGTAAGCAGCAGCGGAACCATCGCCAGCATGAACTGGATCATGCTCTCTATCGCGCCTTTGGCGTAGCCCATCGCAACATGGAAGCTGTTCACCGCAATAATGATGAGAACCATATACGTGATTGAGTAGGCAACTTTGCTGACTGCATTTCTCTCAAATGCGTTTTGCAGCGTCTCCAGCACCATGCTGAACACCGTCAGCATCACTATGGTTACGAGCAGCTTGCCGTTATATAACACCTCATGCCACAAGTACTTCACTAATCCTTGCGCCATATCGGTAAACTTAAGCCCTTTGCCGCCTGGAACGATCATCTCCATAAAGCTTGGAATATGCTCCTGCGGAAAGTAGCCGCCGTACTCGTTCCGAAGCTTATTCCAATAAGACTCAACAGCTTCTGTCTCCAATCCGCCCACCTGCTCGGCTGCCAGCTCCTTGGAAAGCTGATCAGCCCTAGCTTGATCATCCGCAGCGGGCAGAGAGCTTTCTCCGCTGATGGCATAACCGACATTTGGAACAAAGGAGAACAGAAACGTCGCTGCAAGGATGAGGAGGAGCAGCTTGGCCCTGTCCCGTGCGGGAGTGAGCTTGATCATACGCCTCAGCCCCCCTCCGGCAGCAGCCCGATAACCGTCTCGACGATCACGCTAATAATCGGAACGGCCATGACGAGAATAAACACTTTGCCGGCAAATTCGATTTTTGATGCGATACCCTCTTGGCCTGCGTCCCTGACGATTTGAGCTCCAAACTCCGCAATGTACGCGATCCCGATAATTTTCAAGATCGTCTTCAAGTAAATGGAAGGAATGCCCGATCGATTAGCCAGATCCTCCAGCACGGTAATGACGATTTCGATTTTGCCGATCAAATACAGGAAGATGAACAAGCCCGTAAATGCAGCGAGCAAAAAAGCGAACATCGGCTTTTGCTCCCGAACGACAAGTATGAGTACTGTAGCCATCAGGCCAAGGCCGACAATTTGAATCATTTCCATCTCGCTCACCTGCTTGCATGCACGTCCGACTGAAGACGTCTACTGGAACAAAAATATCGTTTTTATTTCTTGGAACAATTCATTCAGGAGCCGAACAACCATAAACAAGACGACAACAAAACCAATGACCGTAACCCAATGCGCCATATCTTCCTTTCCCATTTGCTTAAGCACCGAATGTATCATGGCGATAACAATTCCGATCCCGGCAATTTGGAAAATGGCGCTCACATCCATGTTCATCTATGCGGCACCCCACTACACCATCAAAATGACGACCAGCACAGCGATCAAAATACCGAGACTCTTCCACATCTTCTCGTAACGCCCCTGATCGTCTCTCGCTGCGTCCTCCTCAGCCTTCAACTGCAACAACGCAAGATGTATATGCTTCATTTGGTCTTCCTTATCGCTAATTCCGAGTGTTGAGCCTAGCCGTATGAGCACGGATTGCTCATTCTTCCGCATGGAGGTGGAATCCCATTGCGATTGAATCGCCTGCTCCCAGCTGTCGCGGAAGGTAAAGCTCTCCGTCTCCCAAACGCCGCTTGCCGCCTTGCGAAAAATGGTCGCGAGCGGCTCCGGCGTAGCCGATGCCGTTCTCTCCAGCGCCTCCGGCAGCGGGGTATGCCCATATCCGATTTCCGTCTCCAGCCGCTGCAGCGCATGTGCAAGCTGTCTTAGCTGCCTTGGGCGCTCGGCGAATTTCGCCGCTTGCTGGAAGCCGATCATCGTGCCTGCAAACAAAACCAGTACAGCTCCCAGCAGCTTAATCACGGATCATCAGCTCGATGCCGTCCGGCAAAGGCGTGCGCCGAATCCGCCACCGCGCGATGCGATGGCGCATGCTCGCGGGAGGATGTCCGTAGAGCAATCGTTTCGGCAGGCACAACGCGGTGCATAATGCCTTGCTCGGTCCGCTTCAGCTCAACGACGTACGTAAAAGCGCCCTCTTCCAGCAGCTTCAGCAGGACGGGCCTGCCTCTTGCATCCTGCAAATCGTAGGCATGCGCCGTTGCGACTACGCTTATTCCAGCATGGCTGGCCTCGCGAATGGCCTCCCCGTCCTCCGGCCTGCCGATCTCATCGGCAATCAGCACCTCGGGGGACATCGATCGAAGCAGCATCATCATGCCTTCCGCCTTCGGACAAGCGTCCATCACATCCGTTCTTGGCCCAACATCGAACGTTGGGATGCCGCGGACGCAAGCCGCAATCTCCGAACGCTCGTCTACGATGCCGACCTTTCTTCCCTGCCAGCCGCTAGCCTCAAGCGTAGGCCACAAGCCATAGCTGACGGACCTGGCGATGTCCCTTACTAGCGTCGTCTTTCCCTGCTGCGGAGGAGCCAGTATAAGCGTCGAGTGCAGCGTTTTTCTTGTTCGGTCAATTAGCTTCGGAAGCAGATGCGTACTCGCTCCGATCACTTCTCTAGCAACTCGGATATTGAATGCGCCAATGTCGCGAATGCCGCGTACCACTCCGCTGTCCAAGATCGTTCTGCCAGCAAGTCCAATCCGATGGCCACCTGATACGGTTATGAAGCCTCTGCGCAGCTCCTCCTCCATTGCGTACAACGAATAGTTGGTTATGCGCTCGAGCAGCTTGCGGCATGTGTCTGCCGATGGCTTGTATGCTCCATCTGCAGCTTGGCGCAGCGTCCCGTCAATCATCATAAATCGAGACTGTCCGCGAAAGCCTATTTCAAGCGGCCGTCCCTCTCGAATCCGAATTTCCTCAAGCTGCTCCTGCATTTGTTCAGGAAGGCGCTCCAGCAGCGACTTCAGCTCTAGGGGCAATAAATGTGCTACGCGTGCCAGCATGTTATCCTCACTCCCGGATGTTTGTCCTTCGTAGTTCCTATTTGTATGCTTGCGCGGCGAAAATATGACTGCTTCATCTATCAATTGCTAGAGTCAACTCTATTATTTCTTAATAATGCCTATCATCAAGCAGATAACGCCCGCTCCCACCCATAGAAACTTGGACGGCGACAGCTTGTCTGACATTCCAACAAGCCCAACCGTTGTTGTCGCGATTAGAATGAGCGGACCAACCAAAGCTAGCGACGAATTAACGATCAGCGCTTTGTCGATTTGGTTTAGTCGCAGCATCAGCAGCGCAGCGCAGATTTCGATCGTGCCAGAAGTAAGACGCAGTGACGCCATCGTCAATACAATTTTGTTCAGCATGATTATATGACCTCCCTTCACATTTCCAACTGTTCCTTATTCATATGCACGCTTGTCTACCTTTCATGACGGGCACCTGCCCATAAGCAAACGCATATAGTACAGCATGGAATGAAGGAAGGGCGGAGTAATGAGCATGCAAGTACAGGTTATTTCAAGTGTAAACGAGGCTAGCTCAGCAAGATTTCATCATAAAACGGCGATCATCATCGACGTTCTTAGAGCGACAAGCACCATCGTTACCGCGATTGCTGCCGGCGCATCGTGCATTATCCCGGCTGAGACGGTTATGGAAGCGCGAGCGCTGCAGCGTCCGGGCGATTTGCTTGGCGGCGAGCGCTTTTGCCGAAAAATTGCTGGGTTCGATCTGGGCAATTCGCCGGAGGAGTATACGGAGCAGGTCGTTGCGGGCAAAAGAATTGTGCTTACCACGACCAACGGCACGCGTGCCATCCACAAATCGATGCGGGCGGATCATGTGATAACCGCTTCGCTTCTGAATGCTGAGGCGTGTGCCCGCACGGCGATCGAACTGCGGCGCGATGTCGTTATTTTGTGCGCGGGCAGTCATGATGAATTTGCGATTGAGGATGGATTATGCGCAGGGCTTGTGCTCGATAGGCTTCAAGCATTAAGTCAAATTACAGTTGAAATGGATGATTTTGGATCAGCGATGCTGGCTTTGTACCGAAATCGCTCAAGCCAAGTCAGAGATACGATCATGAATGGAATGACGGGGAAAAAACTATTGAAGCTGGGGATGCGAAAAGATATTGAAGCTTGCTCCGCTATTGACATATATAACGAGGTCCCTCGATTAAATGGCGATCAATTAACAAGAATGAGCCTTTAGAATGCACGAAGACAAAATGTAGGCAAGGCAACAAAAAAACGAGCCACAGAATCGCTTCTATGGCTCGTTTGCTATTGTAGGAACATGCGCTAATCTATTAGCGACGGTCTTGAGGACCGCCAACGAATGCTTGCTCTGCCGTATCAAGTCCGTACGCCGTATGAAGCGCGCGCACAACATCGCTCAGCGGCTCAGACGTAATGACGCATGAGCATTTGATTTCCGAAGTGCTTACCATCTTGATGCTTACGCCAAGCGTAGAAATCGTTTCGAACATTTTGGCTGCAACGCCTGGATTGCTGACCATGCCTGCGCCCACGATGGATATTTTCACAAGGTTGGATTCCGAAGTTGTCTCACGGTATGGAACCGTGCTGCGAATGCCTTCGATAACCGAGATTGCTTTATCCTCGTCATCACCGGATACCGTAAAGGAGAAGTCGGCCTTGCCGTCCTGCACGCCGCTTTGTACGATAATGTCGACGTCGATGCCGTTCTTTGCCAACGCGCCGAACACATTTGCAAGCACGCCCGGTACATCCTCAACACCCATAATGCTAATTCTAGCTACATTTTTGTCAAACGCGATGCCGCGAACGACCACGCCTTGCTCCATGACCGCTTCCTCCTTCACACTTGTACCTTCGTTTTGGGTAAAGCTTGAACGCACGACAAGCTTCACATTGTTATGCTTAGCGTATTCCACTGCACGCGGATGCAATACAGCAGCGCCCAGATTTGCGAGCTCAAGCATTTCATCGTAAGAAATTTCGTTTAGCTTTCGGGCATTTTTTACGACGCGGGGATCGGTAGAATAAATGCCGTCCACGTCCGTATAAATCTCGCAAACGTCAGCGTTCATAGCAGCTGCCATTGCGACCGCCGTTGTATCGGAGCCGCCGCGACCAAGCGTCGTTATTTCTCCGTCTTCCGTCATCCCTTGGAAGCCTGCGATAATAGCTACATTGCCCTGCTCCAGCGCTTTGAACACACGCTCCGGATGAATATTCGTCATCTTCGCTTTGCCATGCACCGCTTCTGTGCGAATGCCTGCTTGCCATCCGGTAAAGGATACGGCTTTTGCTCCTAGCTCGTGAACGGTCATCGACAGCAAAGCTATCGAAATCTGCTCGCCAACCGTTAATAGCATATCCATTTCCCGCGCCGGCGGATTTGGATTAAGCTGTTTGGACTGATCGATTAAATCGTCAGTCGTATCTCCCATGGCAGAGACGACAACGACGATATCGTTGCCCTCCTGCTGCCGATCAATTATACGTTTTGCTACGCGCTGCATCCGCTCCGGCGTTCCTACGGAGCTGCCGCCAAACTTCATCACGATTAACGACAAAGCCGATTCACTCCCAACCCTGACATGTACATACAAGTCAATATTATACCACAACAGGCGCCCTTATGGGTATATCCGCCTCCAAAAAAATAACCGTCCGAGTTGCATCGGACGGTTAAATCAAGCTGCTGCTAAGCGCGCGAGATGTATTTGCCTTCACGAGTGTCGATCAGCAAAACGTCGCCTTCGTTAATGAACAGTGGAACTTGAACGTTAAGGCCAGTTTCAACCTTAGCTGTTTTTGTTGCGCCTTGCGCCGTGTTGCCCTTAACGCCCGGCTCTGTTTCAATAACTTTCAGCTCAACGCTGTTTTGCATTTGAATACCAAGAATTTCGCCTTGGTAGCTCGAAATGTTTACGTTCATGTTCTCTTTCAGGAAGTTAAGCTCCCATTCAAGCTGCTTCTTGTCCAAGTTGAACTGGTCAAACGTTTCGTTATCCATGAACGTGTACTCCGAACCGGAGTTGTACAAGTATTGTACTTCACGGTTCTCGATGATCGCGCGTCCGATGCTCTCGCCAGCGCGGAATGTTTTCTCAACAACGTTGCCGTTGCGAAGGTTTTTCAGCTTGGAGCGTACAAAAGCCGCGCCTTTACCCGGCTTAACGTGTTGAAAGTCAAGAACGGTGAAAATATCTGTGTCTACTTGCACGGTCAAGCCTGTTTTAAAATCGTTTACTGAAATCATTGCTGATTCCCTCCTGAATGAATAGTCCTTACCCCAGAGTGATTAGATCCTTCGGGGACGAGGTTAATATTTTAATACCGGTTTCCGTTATAACGATATCATCCTCAATGCGTACGCCGCCGAAGCCTGGTACGTAAATGCCGGGTTCAACCGTGACCGTCATGCCGGGGGTTAAAATCGATTCGCTTAATTTGGACAATCTTGGCGCTTCGTGAATCTCCATGCCAAGCCCATGACCGGTGCCATGTCCAAATAGATCGCCATAGCCGTATTTCGTAATGATGTCGCGGCACAAAGCATCGGCTTCGCGGCCAGTCATTCCCGGCTTGATGTTCTCAAGCGCATGCAGCTGCGCTTCGAGCACGATGTTGTAAATTTCCAGATGCTTGGCTGTCGGTGTGCCTACTACGACTGTTCTCGTCAGATCGGAGCAATAGCCATTGTAATAGGCGCCAAAGTCAAGCTTAACGAACTCGTTATTGCCGATAATGCGGTCGCTGGCTACGCCATGCGGCAGCGCGGAACGCTCGCCCGACGCAACGATGGTATCGAAGGAAGAGGATGTCGCGCCATGACTGCGCATATACACTTCCATCTCAAGGGCAATATCGGTTTCACGGACGCCAGGACGGATGATCTTCAAAATATGGTTGAAGGTGCTGTCCGCAAGGTCAGCGGCTTCTTGCATAATTCTGAGCTCAGACTCGTCTTTAATAATGCGAAGCTTCTCTACTAGACCCGTAGCAGGCTCAAGCGTAATGCCGCTCAATGTTTTTGACCACGCAGTGAATTCACTGTACACGACATGATCCTGTTCGAATGCCAGCTTTGTCAGCTTGCCTTCTTTAAGCAGCTCGTGCACATTCTCAAGCGGGTTTGCCCCATGCTCGATAATTTGAAAGCCAACCGCTTGCTGCGGCGCTTGTGTGCGATAGCGGAAATCAGTTAGCAAATAGCTTTCGCTAAGCGTAATCAGCACCATGCCTGACGAGCCAGTGAAGCCGCTTATGTAGCGACGATTATGCTCGCTTCCAATTAATATCGCTTCAAAGCGATGTTCTTCCATCAGCTTGCGCAATCGCTTTACTCTATCGTTTGGCATAACCGCTTCACCCTTTCTTAAATCGTTTACGATTTTTGCAAATGACGTGCGAGTGCAGTAAGTCCGAGCTCGTAGCTCTGTGACCCGAAGCCGGCAATTTGACCGACCGCGATCGCAGCCACTACGGATACATGCCGGAACGATTCTCTCTTATGAATGTTCGACATATGCACTTCGATAATCGGCAGCCCTACCGTGCTTAGTGCATCGCGCAGCGCATAGCTGTAATGCGTCCAAGCGCCAGGGTTTATGAGAATACCGTCAGCCTTTCCATACGCACTATGTATTCGATCAATCATTTCGCCCTCATGATTCGTTTGGAAAAATTCAACGGAGACGCCAAGCGCCTCGGCTTTATCCCTCAAGAGCGATTCAATGAATCCAAGCGTTTCTGTCCCGTACACACCAGGCTCGCGAATGCCGAGCATGTTAAGGTTCGGTCCGTTTAATACAACGATTTTGTGCATGAATGCACCTCCCAAGCAACCGAATCCATCATAGGTTCAAAGATCATTAGCCATTTTACCACAAATGTCCGTGCCTTGAGAAGTAGAACTCATTATTGTGCTTTAATCGGCTCCCTCGATGCCTCATCCGTAAACTCGAACGCGATGGAGTAACCGATGAACACGCCCCATAACAAGGAGACGCAAAGCTCGGTATAAAGCGTATTCCAGCCTGCTTTCGTTACGACGTTCATAATGCCGAGCATCGGGCCTATAGCGGCAAAGAGGATTGCCCACCATACTGCGCCGTACAAAACTCCCGGCCACGCCCCTCGCAATCGGCCGAGCACCACCTTATAAAGTAATGCAGCAAGGATGGAGAAGAGGACGTAAAAGCCAATTCCTACGACCTCGCCCCATGCAGTTTTTAGAAAGGAAGCCTTGAAGAAAGGATCTGCGGCAAACCCGGGAAGCACGCTCGTAAACTTCATTTCATAAAACATCCAGCGTACAATGCCCCAGATGAGGCCTGCGAAAAAACCGATTTTTATCGAAAATAACCATGGGTTCGTATGATGCTCCTCATAGTCGCTTTTCTGCTTCTGCATGCCCATAACGAAAGAGCCTCCATTCTATTTTCATCTTTGCTAAGCTTAGTATGTGAAATAATTCCGATCCATAACCGCTGCTTCCATTAATGCGAGTCCGCTTCCAACATGCTGACGTTGGCAATTGGCCTATAGATAAAGTACAATAGACTTACAAAGTTAAAGGTACATTCGTCGTATCAGCTAAGACGATATTCCACTCAAGGAAGGTGACAAGCACTTGCCGCAAGACTCCCGAAGTATATATGGCGGACAAGCGGTTATTGAAGGCGTAATGTTTGCTGGCAAACACGTTAACGTAACGGCTGTCCGACGCAAAAATGATGAAATCGTATTTTATGAGGTGCCCCGTACATCGAAGAACTGGATTCAAGCGCTAAAGAAAATCCCGCTCGTTCGAGGCGTTGTCGGCATTTTGGAATCAAGCGCCAAAGGCTCGCAGCATTTGAACTTCTCAATGGAGACTTATGCAGAGGATGAAGCCGGCGAAGAAAAAGAAGCAGCGCCAGCACAACAAGCCGTCAAGCCGAAGGAAGAGAAAAAACAAGGCTGGAGTCTCAGCATGCTGGTTGGCGTAGCCGTCGCAGGCGTGCTTTCATTTGTTTTCGGTAAGCTTATTTTCACCGCAGCCCCTGCTGCGCTCGAAGAATTGCTATTTTCTGGGGTATTTGAAAACAAAGTTGGTCATAACTTATTAGAAGGACTTATCAAAATTATATTGTTGCTCGCTTATTTATACTTTATTTCAATGACTCCGCTGATCAAGCGTTTGTTCCAGTATCACGGTGCCGAGCATAAAGTGATTAGTGCTTATGAAGCCGGCGAAGACCTTAGTATTAGCAATGTGCAAAAATACAGCCGTCTTCACTATCGCTGCGGCTCCAGCTTTATCGTATTTACAGTTATCGTAGGCGTGGTTGTCTACTCGCTTCCGTTCTTTACATGGGATAGCATTTGGGAACGCGTCTACATTCGCATTCTTCTGCTCCCGCTCGTTCTGGGCATTTCCTATGAGGTGCTTCGCTGGACGAACGCTTTGCGTGAGATTCCAGTTCTGCGCTACCTCGGATATCCGGGATTGTGGCTGCAGCTGCTTACGACCAAAGAGCCCCGTGACGAGCAAGTAGCCGTGTCCATTGCTTCTTTTAAACGGATGCTTGAGCTTGATAAACAAATGAAATAATCGAAACGAAGTTTAAAAAAGGAAAGGCGGTATTACAATGAGCAGAATACCGAGCAAATGGAATGTTTGGTCCATCACTTTACTGGCGTTGCTGGCGATTGGCCTCGTGTACAGTGTTCTTCAAAGCCCGGCAGCATTTATTATTCCGATCGTGGTGCTAGGCGGTATTTTCCTGCTTTATAAATACCCGCCTTCCTTCTTAAGAGGAAACAGCACGCAGCAGGGCCGGACTCAGGTTAAGCAAAGCCGTGCGACCGCTGCTAAAATGAAAGCAAACAAACCCCGTTCCAAAACCGTGCCGTTCCGCGTTATTGAAGGCGGCAAGGATGACGACGATCTGCCAAAATATCATTAATGAACAAAAAGAAGGTCTGCGGCATAATTGCTGCAGACCTTCTTTTTGTTCGCTCATCCTACACCCTATGTAATTACTCACTGTCCATTTCCGCACGAACAGCGCGAAGCTCGTCCATTCTTTGTGAGTCCCGGCGAAAATATTCAACCAGCGTCTCAATGCAAGTAATTGAATCCCAGCTCAAGTGGTGCTCGATGCCTTCGACATCCTGATAAATATTTTCGTCCTGTACGCCAATTGTCGTTAGGAACGATTCCAGCAGCTGATGGCGGTCTACAAGCCGTTTCCCCATTTTCTTGCCTTTATTGGTTAGGACAAGCCCGCGATACTTCTCATAGATCAAATAATTATCTTTGTCGAGCTTTTGAATCATTTTGGTGACCGATGAAGGATGCACCTCGAGTCCTTCTGCTATGTCTGAAACACGCGCATACCCTTTTTCATCAATCAGCTTATAAATTCTTTCCAAGTAGTCTTCCATGCTCGGTGTCGGCACTGAAGAACCCCCTAACCATACTTCTTCACCTTGTCTCTTAGGCGTTACTCTATGTATCATACACTGTTCATTATGTTCACTGCAACCTGTTCACGATTCCTCAATCGATTATGAAGCGCAAACCAAGCTTGAACTTACCAGTTTGACGCGATCACCTCCTCCATACAATAAGATGATTTCGTTTGTGATTGATCAACAGGAGGAATGACTGATGAGTACAGCCATTACAGACCGGCCAAAAACAGATCGCTCCACCCTCTCCTTCGTTCCTGAGCTCGTTTATTTTGAGCCTTCTGCGCTCGATTATCCAAAAGGTCAGCGTATTTTTGACTGGGTGAAGAAGGAAGGCATACCTTACCGAATGACGACCTCGCATAACCGCATTACGAATTTGCCTGGCGATACGGAGCTGGAGCAATATAAAATCGCCAAGCGCACGCTTGTCGTTGGCATTCGCAAAACGTTGAAATTCGACACCTCCAAGCCTTCAGCCGAATATGCCATTCCCATCGCGACAGGCTGTATGGCACATTGCCATTATTGCTATTTGCAAACGACATTAGGCGCTAAGCCTTATATCCGAGTGTATGTCAATATTGACGATATTATGGAGGCTGCACAGGGTTACATTGACGAAAGAAAGCCTGAGATTACGCGATTTGAAGCGGCCTGTACCTCTGATCCTGTTGGGCTTGAGCCCATTTCGGGCAGCCTGCGCGAATTAATTGAATTTATGGGCAAACTGGAATATGGCAGGCTGCGATTCGTAACCAAATTCCATCATGTGGACTCGCTCCTTGACGCCAAGCATAACGGCCATACGCGCATACGCTTCAGCGTCAACGATAAATACGTCATTAAACATTTTGAGCCTGCCACGTCAAAATTCGAACAACGAATTGAGGCCGCCGCTAAGGTGGCAAGAGCAGGTTACCCAATGGGCTTCATTATTGCTCCGATTATTTGGCATGAAGGCTGGGAGGAAGGCTATGGGGAGCTTATATCATCGCTTGCGGCTGCACTCCCTGCCGAGGTAACGAAAGATCTCACCTTCGAGCTGATCCAGCATCGTTTTACTAAAACGGCAAAATCGGTAATCGAAAAACGATATCCGCGCACAAAGCTTGAGATGGACATCGAAAAACGAAAATATAAATGGGGGCGCTGGGGCCAAGGGAAATACGTTTACCCGGATGAACAAGCAAATGCGCTCCGTATGTATATATCGGAGCGCATCTTTGAGCATTTTCCAGAAGCTAAAATCGAATATTTCACGTGAGCAGCGACTCTTAAAAGGTAAGCCACTCGGGTGTAATGACGTTCAGCCAAATCGTTATTTTTGTCATCTGATCGGTAAACAGCAATATTCCCATCAAAATCATAACCGCTCCGCCGATCTTCATCACGGTTGCGGAATACTTTAATATCCATCTTGCCGTCCCTAGGAAAAAAGCGAGCACAAAAAACGGGATCGCGAACCCAAGCGCATATGCCGTCGTCAGCTGAAACCAAGTGCCAGGCTCCGTTGCAGCGAGGCCCAAAATCGCGGTCAAAGCAGGACCCATACAAGGCGTCCAGCCTGCCGAAAAGCCGATTCCAAAAATAAACGAGCTGACATAGTTCGCTTTCTTAGGAATCAGATTCATTCTTCGCTCCTTCATGAGAAGCTGCGGCTGGAATAAACCGATTAGAAAAAGCCCCATCAAAATGATCAAAATAGCCGATAGCTGCCTTATAAGCTGCCTGTATTCACTGAAAAACTCGGCAAACACGTTTGTTCCGTAGCCCAATGCGTAATAAACGGTGCAAAAGCCCAAAATGAAAAACAGCGTATGCGACATCGTTCGCATACGTTTTTGTTTTGCATTCGAATTCTCCTTTAAGTCCGCTACCGATATACCCGTTATGTACGATAAATAGGAGGGGTACAGCGGCAGGCAGCAAGGCGAAATAAACGATGCAAAGCCGGCGCCGAAAGCCAGCCAAATGTTAATATCAGACAAGTTCTCTCACCCCGATTCGAATCAACTGCCTGCCCGAACACCACGCCTGAACACAAGCAGCAATAGCAGCACCGCAATTAGCAGCAATACGATCGTACCGCCTGGCGCTAAATTCCATACGCCTGCGATTAACAGCCCGATGATTACAGCCAGCTCGCCGATAATGACGACAGTAATGACGCTTTGACGGAAGCTGCGGGCAATGATCAAGCTGCATGCAGCAGGTATTGTGAGCAATGCGGATACGAGCAGCGCACCTACGATTTTGATAGAAACGCTAATAATAAGTGCGGTAAGCACGCTAATCATAACATTATAAAATTTCACGGGCAAGCCGCTCACAGCAGCCGCGTCTTCATCAAACGTAATGAGGAAAAGCTCCTTGACCTGCAGCCAAATCGCCGCAAGCACAATGATGGTAACGCCTCCTATCACATACAGATCGGTGTTATTGAGGGTGTAGATGCTGCCGAACAAATAACTGTTCACATTATTGTTGAATCCTTTTCCCATCGTAAAGAGCAAGGAGGCAAGGGCAACCCCTCCGGACATGATAATGGCGATGGACAGCTCAGCATAGGATTTGTAAGCTTTCCTAAGCTTCTCGATCGCAAAGGATGCAACGATGGCGAACAGCAGCCCCACAGCAATGGGATATACGCCGATCAAAAAACCGAGCGCTACGCCGGCAATAGAGACATGAGATAAGGTGTCTCCTATCATGGACAGTCTGCGCAGCACAAGAAATAAGCCCATTAGCGGGGCAGTTACGCCGATAAGCAACCCGCCAATTAGGGCTCGTTGAAAAAATTCGCTAGTTACGATCTCCAATCAAAACAACCTCTTTCCTGCTCTCCATTTGCTTCCTAAGCCCTTTCAGGCTATGCGCAAGGTCATTTTCCACGCAATCCTGCGTTTCATGCGAATGCTTAATGTGAAACTTGAGCTTCCCGTTCGATGCCGCCGGTTCTTGCCCTAAATAAGAACGAATCATATCCAAATCATGAGAAACCATCAGAAACGTAATATTATGATGCTGATGCATATGCTTGATCATATGGAAGAAGCTCTCCTGCGTTTCCGTATCGATGCCTACCGTAGGCTCATCCAAAATGAGCAATGACGGGCTGTTGATCAGCGCTCTGGCTAGAAACACACGCTGCTGCTGGCCGCCTGACAGCTGGCCGATTCGTTTACCTTGTAAATCCTCGATGCCCATCGCATGAAGCGCGTCCTCGCACTTAATGAAATCCGCTTTGTTCATCTTCTTAAACAGCTTGCTTCGCCCATAAAGTCCCGACATCACGACCTCGCGCACGGTTGCCGGAAACAAAGGATTTAAAGAATTTTTTTGCGGAACGTAGCCGATGCGCTCCCACTGCTTAAACTTATCCACTCTCTCTCCAAATAAACGGATCGTGCCGCTCGTTGGCTTGAGCAAGCCAACAATCATGCGCAGCAGCGTTGTTTTTCCAGCGCCATTCGTACCTATTAAGCCAATGAAGTCACGTTCCTTCACCGCAAAGCTTAAATCCGTAATGACATTCTGCTGCTGAAAAGAAAAGGAGACGTCCTCCAATGAGATAACCTCTTGGTGGCAGCTAGTGTCGGCGTTAGTTATTCGATTCGATTGCGCCATAATTTCTCTCCTCACAGCAATACGGAGCTTAGATCAGCTCCGCAGGCTAGCCTTTTGTTCTATTGTAATGCTTGCACAAGATTTTGCAAGTTGCGCTCCATAAGCGTTAAGTAGGTTTCGCCTTTCTTATCCTGCTCTGGCGTTAAGCCTTCAAGCGGGTTAAGCACCATTGTCTCGACATCAGCTTCGCTTGCGAGCGTCTTAGCCAGTTGATCGGATACCAGCTCTTCAAAGAAAATATATTTGACGTTGTTTGCTTTAACATACTTCGCGATGTCCAGCAAATCCTGCGCGCGCGGCTCGGCATCCGGGCTAAGACCCATAATGGATATTTGCTTTAAGCCGTAGTCGCGTGCTAAGTACCCGAATGCTTGATGAGATGTCACAATATTTTTGTTTGCGACCTGTGCAAGCTTGGCGGAATAATCCGCATCGATAGCTTCCAGCTTTGTTTTGAGCGCCGCATAGTTTTTCTCGTAATCGGCTTGGTTTGCGCTATCGGTTTCAATTAAACTATTTTTCACATTCTCAGCTAGCTTAAGCGCTGATTTTGGGCTAACCCAAGTATGCGGATCAATGCTGCCATGATCATGTCCTGCTTCATCCGCATGCTCTTCTTCATGCTCTTCTTCCGTGCCCTCGATAAGCGTTATCCCGTCGCTAATCTCTTTAGTTACGACCGCGCTATCCTTGGATAATCCCTTCAAAAATCCATCCACCCAGCCCTCAAGGCCCGCTCCGTGATACAGAAACAGCCGTGCCTTCGAAGCTGTGTCCAAATCCCGGCTTTTCGGTGTCCAGTCATGCGGCTCGACGCCGGCAGCGATAAGGTTTACGGCTTTAATATGTTCCCCGCCGATTTCCGATGCTAGAAAATATAAAGGATAAAAGCTCGTGACGACGCTGACTTGATTTTTCTCTGCTTTGTTTGCAGCAGCCGAGCTATCATTTGTTGGATTCGCTGCATTATTCGGTGAGCCTGCATGGTTGCTATTGCCGCAAGCTGCCGTCACTAGCAGCATAGCTGTCAGCAGCAGGCTAAGCGCCATCCTACGTATCGATGATTTCGAATCTTTCATTTGGTGTTCTCTCCATTCCGTTTCTCTCTTCTTCGTAATCGTTACTATTACGTTTTGTATTATACGATGCCTTTAAATAGACTGTCAACCTTATTTCTTTCGCAAAAAAAAGAGGCGACATGAAAAGCTACTGCCCTTCAATTACTTGTATGGACAAAAATAAAGAAAAATATGACAGGATACTGTAGTCGCTCGCAACGACTGAGAATCGTGTAACAAAAATAGAATCGCCCTAAAAGTCTTTATGACTTTTAGGGCGACTCCGTTTCGTAGATAGGCTGTATGCTTTATTTAACAACCGCGCCATTTGGCATGTCATCCGGCACAGTAGCAAGCGTCAGCTGATCGCCATGCGAAGCAGCAAGGATCATTCCTTGCGACCATTCCCCGCGCAGCTTCACCGGCTTCAGGTTCGTCACGCAAATCACTTTACGGCCTACCATTTGCTCCGGCGTGTAAAACTTAGCGATGCCGGAAACAACCTGGCGCTGCTCATAACCTAGATCCAGCTGCAGCTTTAGCAGCTTATCCGCTTTGTTCACAGGCTCTGCCGCGATAACTTGCGCTACGCGCAGCTCTACCTTCGCAAAGTCATCAATCGCGATCTCTTCCTTCGACTCTACGGCTGCCTGCGGCGTTTCGCTTTCTGCCTTTGCTTCCGCTGCAGCCGGCTCAGCCTGCGCACCGCCGCCCATTGCCGCTGCGATAAAAGCAGCTTCCTCCGCCGTATCAAGGCGAGGGAATAATGGCGAGCCTTTGACTACTTTCGTTCCGCCTGGCAGCGATCCGAATTGCTTGGTGCTCTCCCACGCCGTCAACTCGCCCTGCTCAAGGCCAAGCTGCTTCCACATTTCACGCGGAGCATGCGTTAAGAATGGTTGAAGCAGAATCGATGCGATGCGAAGCGATTCCGCCAAATGGTACATAACGGAAGCAAGCTCTCCGCTCTTTGCCTCATCCTTCGCAAGCGCCCACGGCTGCGTTTCATCGATATATTTGTTTGTACGGCTTACGAGCTGCCACAAAGTTGCCAGCGCCACCGAAAACTCCATCGTTTCCAGCGCTGCCTCCACTTGCACGATGGTTTCGCTCGCAAGCTTCTGCAAGGAATCGTCGAAAGCTGTAACGGTGCCTGCGAAGTTCGGAACGACGCCGTCAAAATATTTGTCGATCATCGCAATGGTCCGGTTCAGCAGATTGCCAAGGTCGTTGGCAAGGTCAAAGTTGATCCGCTCAACGAAGTTTTCCGGCGTAAACGTCCCGTCCGCTCCGAATGGCACCTCGCGCAGCAAATAATAACGGAGCGCGTCAAGGCCGTAACGGTCAATCAGCATTACCGGGTCTACGACGTTGCCCTTGGACTTCGACATTTTGCCATCCTTCATCAAGAGCCAGCCATGCGCAAATACCTTCTTAGGAAGCGGCAGCTCAAGCGCCATCAACATGATCGGCCAATAAATCGTATGGAAACGAACAATTTCTTTCCCGACCAAATGAACGTCAGCAGGCCAGAAATCTTGGAATTTCTGATCATTGCCCTCATTGGCGTAGCCAAGCGCTGTAATATAGTTAGACAAAGCGTCGATCCACACATAAACGACATGCTTCGGATCTCCAGGCACTTTAACGCCCCAATCGAATGTCGTGCGCGAAACAGCCAAGTCCTCAAGGCCAGGTTTGATAAAGTTGTTGATCATCTCGTTTTTGCGCGATTCCGGCTGAATGAAATCCGGGTTATCCTCATAGTACTTCAGCAGGCGGACTGCATATTTGCTCATGCGGAAGAAATAACTCTCCTCCTTCACAAGCTCAACCGGACGGCCGCAGTCCGGACAATTGCCATCTACGAGCTGACGCTCAAGGAAAAAGGATTCGCACGGCGTACAATACCAGCCTTCATAGGTGCTTTTGTAAATATCGTCCTGCTCCAAAAACCTGGCGAAAATTTTCTCAACAACCAGCTTATGGCGCTCTTCAGTCGTGCGAATGAAATCATCATTGGAAATTTCAAGCTTCGCCCATAGATCCTTAATGCCTACCACGATATCATCGACGAACTGCTGCGGCGTTTGATCCTTTTCCTTCGCTTTGCGCTCGATCTTCTGGCCATGTTCGTCCGTCCCTGTCAAATACCATACGTCATAGCCGCGAAGCCGCTTGTAACGCGCCATTGCATCACCGGCAACCGTCGTATATGCATGGCCGATATGAAGCTTATCGCTTGGATAATAAATCGGCGTCGTAATATAAAACGTGTTTTTACTTGTCATGTGAATCCCCCTATTTGATTTTTTTGGTTTAAAAAAACGCAAAAAACTCCCGTCCATCATGGGACGAGAGTTTGAACTCACGCGGTACCACCCAAATTTCGATCTCGAAAACAGCCGGTAAAATCGGGCTTATCGAGAAAGCTTCGTGTGCCGCCTTCATGGCGGCTGTCGCCGTTAACGCCAGCTTCGCGTCGCCCCTTACCCAGCCATTAAAAATGCTGCGGCTCGAAAACGAATCCTCCCGGACCATTTTCCAATAGTGTCCCCTACCGGCTTCCACCAACAATCCCGGCTCTCTGCAAAAGTTGTTCTATTGTACTTATCCATTCCTCGGATATATGGAGATTACTAGAAATAACTTGAATGCTTTATAAATCAAAATATACCGAAACAGAACCCTCTCTGTCAAGGAGCATCTGCCTTGTCGTTTTTTGCGGGCGGTACCGGATCGTATCCCCCAGCATTAAACGGATGGCAGCGCGCAATGCGCTTGGCCGCAAGCCATGAGCCTTTAGCAGCCCCATGCTTCTCAATCGCTTCCAGCGCATACATCGAGCAGGTCGGATAAAAACGGCATGACGGCGGGGTGAGCGGTGAGATGACCTTGCGGTAAAAATGAATCGGCGCCAGCGTCACCCGTTGCATCATTCGCTGTTTGGGCATTAGGTCTCGCTTACGGCCGGCTCATCCTGAGCACATTCCTTGCAGTAGCCGAATACCTCGAATTTATGCTTCACCACTCGGAAATCCTCGGGTACGTTAGTCTGCTCCATCGGACAGAATGTAATCGGATAGGTCATGCCGCATTGCAAACAAATCATATGGTGATGATGATCATTTTCTCTGCAGTGAAGCTTAAACTTGCCGCCATCCTCGAAAATGACCTGCTCCAGCACGCCCAGCTCTTCCATGACACGCAGGTTTCGGTAAACGGTATCAAAACTTAAGCCGGTATAGGATTTTCCCATATATTCGTAAACTTCCTTCGGAGCCAAATAACCCTGCGTCTCCGAAAACAGCTTGGCCAGCGTCTTTCTTTGATCGGTAATTCGCAATCCTTGACTTGACATGCGTCTTATAATGTCTTCCATTGTATGCATATGTCGAACCTCCGGACTCTATAATGTCTATCTCCATAATGACGAAAAAAAAAGCTCTCGTCAATGAGAGCCTCTTAACCGTTTAATCTCATGTTAATCATAAAGCTTGCCGACATCGCGACGAACAGAACGATACTAAGAATGCCAAACAGCTTGCGCCTAGTATTCAGCCTGTTGATAAGCGCCATATCACCTGATTGCCGTTTTGTTTCCGTAAAGGATCGGTGCATGAACATATAGGTAATAATCGAAGCGACAAACAGCATGTTAACGAAAAACCAAATGACTGTCCAGAACAAGCTACTACCTCCGGTTGTGATCAGCTATAGAAATGCTATAGATACCACTTGTTTAGTATAAACATAAATACGACAAAGCTGACGACCGCCCCGCCGAAGCTGAACCAGCCTGTCCGGAACCGCTGCTGGAACATACGTAAAATTCCGAAGCTAAGCAATCCGAATACGAGCATTATAAAAACGATTCCGAGTATGAATAAAGAAGCAGAAACACTGCTTACATCAACTAGTGACACCGAACACACTCCCTTTTTTGCTAATATGTACATGTTCATTAGACATTATAAGGGATAGCAGAGCCATTAGCCAGCGGCAAACCCTGTCGATTTCGTGACAAAAAGAGCACACATTCAAGTTGTGCATGCTCTTCCTGCTTCTCCGTCATCTATTAAAAGCGCACGATGGCCTCGTGATAATTGCGATTGGTCGGCCGCTTCTGAAGTTTGACGTGAAGCACATCGTTTTTCACAAGCGTTTTGCAGACACGCGGCTTCACCAGCTTCGGCAGCTTGATCGTCTCGCTCTTCCCGCCCGGCAACCCATCAAGACGCAGCCGATCCTCGCGCACAAACAATCTCAACAGCTCTTTGTCATAACCATTTGGCAAATTTATTTTAACATGAACAAAATGGCGAGTCTCAGAGAAGGTAGCAGAACCTCCTCCAATTAAAGCGCCTGCCGCCTCAGGCAGCGATTTCGTCATCATTTTGCGCACATATTGCTCCACCCAGTCAGGCTCGCGCAGCAGCTCGAACCCTTTAGGAAGTTGCTGCCTCTCCATCCATCTTTCCATATCATCCCATTTGGATGCCACAAGCAAACACCCGCCTTCCAGCACTTCTACCATCATATGCGCCTAGCTGCATTCAGGATACATGCGCAGCAGGAACATATGGGCGAATGCCGCATAAGATATAGCACGCTCAGCTATTTAATCCAAAACAGCACACCAAGAAGGAGGATGCTTATGCCAGCTGTTGTCGGCTTTGTCAAAATAGTCAGTACTGGCTCTGGCTCCATTGTACAATTCGGTGACTCTCTAGAAGTATCGCCAAACAGCGCTTCCAAAACGTATGCGGGATCAGGATCTTTCTTGACCGGCAGCTTAACGAACTCCAATAATGCTGTCAGCGCTACGAACACCCTTGATCCGGATGTGCAAGATAGTTCGAATAATGAGTTGAATGCGATATGAATCTAACGATACATCAACAAATTACGATTCATCAGCTTCGTGTGGAGAGCGTATCGAACAGTTCGGTCCTGCAAGTCGGCAGTGCAGGATCGATTCGCTCTTTGTCTCAGCTCTACAATACCGGCGGATTCACAGGTCCCGCTCCGCAGCTCAGTCAGGATAATCCGCTCTCGTTCGTGCCGTTGCCAAATCCTACTTAGCAACTACGGATCATTACAATATATGAAGGAGGAGCAGTCTCATGCAGCAGCCTAATCCGCTTTCCCCTTGGCAAGTGTGGTCGCTTGAAGTCCAACATAAGCTCAAAGAGCAGCAAGAACAACTCGAAGCGCTTGAAGCGAAAGTTGCCGCATTATGTGATCAGGTAAAGCAGCTTGAAGCACGTCCTACTTACAGTATAGATAAAATAGAATATCGTTTTGATCAATTGAAGGTAGAGAAGCTGGACGGCACGCTAAATATCGGCATGACTGCTCCTGGCACGGACGAAGATTCCTTTCCCGGCAACATCGAGCAATTAGCCGTTTCAAAACCTGAGGTTTTTCCGTCTGCCGGGCCGTCTATCCCCCCTCCAAGCGGATTATACAATGATGTCTTTGCAGGAATGAACCGTTATTTGGATGACGAGGCACCGCAAAGGCTGATCGCCTATGAGAATGAGCTTTGCATCCCGCTGGATCCTTACCATAGAAGAATTATTATGGAGGATATCCGCAAACAGGTGCCGACTCGCATTCAATATTATATGCAGCAATCCATGAAAGGCTCGGTGGATCAAACGGCTGCAAGCAACGATCCATCTATCGCAGGGAACGTCCTCTCCAAAACAATAAGGGACTCCGACGCTGCAATGCTCGCTTATATGCGGCAGCTGCAGACTGGTGAGCCTGCATCAGGAGGAATGGCATAAATGATTCATTTTAAAGTTGTTAACCATCTGTTATGTGTTGGCCAAATTGAAATTCTCGGCGTATCCAGCGCATCGATGCTGCAGGTAGGCGATACCGATACCGTATCCTTGTATTCTATGTTCGATACGCCCCCGGAATCGGTCATCGTTGGCCCGTTAGCTCCTTTTCCATTGCCTGGCCAATCAAGCGAAGCGATAGGCGAATGAACGACTACCCCATTCGGACAGCTAATGTAGGTATGGTGAGCATTATAAGCGTGGGGGAGGCTTGTATCGTGCAGTTTGGCGACCGCGCCGAGACCGATGCCAAACTGATCGCGATAGCGGTGCAGCGCCGAGAAAGCCATACGACAGCAGGCGATGTTTTTTTTGAGTCTTATCCGATGTATACTAACCCTCTGCCCGTTCTTAATGATCCCGACTTCGATAACGGACAGGTCATTCGGCTCGAGCGCACAAATTGCATCCCCAATATTACAGTCGGGCTTATTGCAATCATTGCCATCGCCTCTTCAACAAGTGTGCTTATTGGCAATGAGATGGATTTAAAGGCGGATTCACGCATCAAAAATATTCGACAGTACCCTCGGCAAAAACCATATCCCCCGATAGGTTGTTGAGCATTCTGGGTAGATGCTGTCTCATAAGCAGCGAGCTCGTCTGAAAAATGGCGGTACAGGTTGCTTTTCCTGTACCGCCATTTTTCTATGCTGATTCTTAAACCAAATGAAAGCTGTGAACAAGCAGCAGTCCAAGCCCGCTTAGCAAGATCGAACCGATCAAACCGGCTACGAACGTTTTTTTGCCCCATTTTCTAAACATGACAAGATCGACTCCTAGGCCTAGCCCCGCCATCGCCATTGCAATAAGCATATAAGCTGCTACAATTAGCTGCTCGGTGAGCGCCTCCGGGAGAATGCCAGCCGTCTTTACGGCACTCATAACTAGAAAACCAACAATAAACCATGGAATCGACAGATTTTTAAAGCTGGTCTTTGTTGTTTTGCTCGTCTGGCGATTGTTCCAGAACCCTATAATAATGGCGACTGGGACAAGCATCGCTACCCGCGACATTTTGACAATGACGGCAAGATCCACCGCTTCGCTTCCGCCCGGAGCTGCCGCAGCAATGACATGGGCGATCTCATGGAGCGTCGCGCCAGCGAATATGCCGTATCCAGCGTCGCTTAATTGCAGGATAGGATAAAGGATCGTATACACTAATGTAAATATCGTTCCGAGGATCGCAACCGTCGCAGCGCTGATGGCTGTTTCGTTATCGCTTGCCTTCAATTGTGGAGCAATCGCAACGACCGCCGCAGCACCGCAGATGGCTGTTCCGCAAGCTGTAAGAATACCTAGCTTTTTGTCGATTTTCAGCCATTTGCTTAATCCGTACACTACAAATATCGTAAATGCGATATTGATTGCGGCGATGGCTATCACCTTTGGTCCGGCAGCAGCGATGTCGAATAAATGGAGACGCAAGCCCAGCAAAATAATGCCGAAACGCAGCAGCCTTTTGCTCGAAAACGCAATTCCGCTTGCCGCTTGCTCCGGTATTCCTGCCATTGCTTTATAGGCTATTCCTAGCAAAATCGCAACGACCAGCTGTCCCATCACGTTAAAAAAAGGAAGCATCGCGATATATTTAGCCGCAATGGCAATGGTCAATGTGATTGCAACGCCCTGCGTAAAACCAACGCCCTTATAAGAATGATTAGTTATTACGTTTTTGGTAATCATGTCTTTCACCTCTGCGATCAGTCTGAAACTTGCTGTGTGGCATGACTTCACTATACGGCTCTGGCAGCATGAAGTGAAATACTTATTCACGATCTTTATCATCAGGATTACTTATGATTGAATTTGAATTAGTCACTCACGCAAGCTATTATTAAGAAAAACATACTAAATTCAAAACTAACAATGAGGGATTATAATGATTATCGAAGCACTTCGCGTATTTGTAACCGTTACGGAGCAAAGCCATTTTTCAAGAGCGGCAGATCTTCTGAATATATCTCAGCCTGGCGTAAGCCTGCATATTCGCAATCTGGAGAATGAGGTTGGCGCCAAGCTGCTTCACCGCTCTCCCAAGCAGGTCAGGCTGACCGAAGCAGGCGATATGCTATACAAGACGGCGAAGCAAATTTTATCCTTGTACGAAGGAACGAAGCAGGACATTCATCGGCTGCAGGATAAGGTGACGGGGACGATTCAAATCGGAGCCAGCTTTACAATCGGAGAATACGTACTTCCTAAACGGCTTGCTGCGTTCGCTGCGCAATATCCGCTCGTTGAGATGCAGGTCACCATTGGAAATACGGAGGAAATTGTGCAAGCAGTCCGGGCAAACGAATTAGATTTGGGGCTTATCGAAGGAGAAGCAAACGCTGCTGACTTGGTCATAACACCCTATATGAAGGATGAAATGATTTTGATCGCCCCCGCTGCCCATCCTCTCGCATCTGCGCATTTTGTCGATGCGGATATGCTGCAAAATGAGGTATGGGTGCTAAGGGAAAGCGGCTCTGGCACACGTGCTTTCAGCGATCAGTTCACTCAGGACGCCCAGATTGTCCAAAAACGCTCTTACGTTTTTAACAGCAGCCAAAGCGTCAAAGAAGCGGTAATTTCCGGCCTTGGAATCGCGATGCTTTCTCGCTGGGTTGTCAGAAGAGAGCTGGAATCCGGGGAAATGGGCGAATTGCGTTTAAATAGGGATCGTTTTGAACGCAGCTTCTCTATTATCCGTCATAGAGAAGGAGCAGCGACGATGGCAAGCGATGTTTTTGTTCAAAAGCTGCTTCTCGCCAGTGACTAAGATCCAGCAGCAACATCCGATTCGCCCCCAATGATACCCGACTGTTACTGAATACTAGCGCATATATATAGAGCAACTAAGGTTGCAAAGGATGAATGCGCCAAATGGATATGAAACGAATTCGTGAACAGATAGATGATATAACCGCTGATCTGCTTCGGCAGCAATCGCGTGACGGCGCTTGGCGAATGTGCTTTGATTCAGGGACGATGACCGACAGCTATCTTATTATTTTGCTGCGCCTGCTTGAGAGGCCGGATGAGCATTTGATTCGCAACCTTGCGGCGCGCATCGCATCCAGACAGGAAACGAATGGCGCGTGGAAGGTATACCCCGATGAAGCAGAGGGGAATTTAGAGGCGACTGCAGAAGCCTATTACGCATTGCTCTGTGCGAGGTTCTACCATGAATCAGATCCGCGCATGGTTATGGCCAAGCAATTTATTTTAAAGCAAGGCGGTCTCTCGGAAGCCAAAAACTTGCTCACTCAAGTCATCTTTGCTGCGACTGGCCAAGCCGAATGGCCGCGATTATTGCGTATTCCGCTGGAAGCTTTTTTCTCCGATCTAGGGATCGGACTAGACCTCTTCTCTCTTTCAGGCCACGCTCGCGTCCATCTTGTTCCGACACTCATTATGGCGAATAAATCATTTGCGCGCCGCACGCCATCGATGCCGCTTTTAACCGATTTATTTGTCGGCCAATCGCGTGCATTCACAAATGATGCAACTTGGATTTCGGCTTTGAACGGCTTTATCGCAAGCTTGCCTTTAACGAGCCTGCTTCCGCCAAGCTCTCCTACTGCTTTAGAGCGGGCTGAGGCGTTTATGTTCGAGCGAATAGAGCCTAACGGCACGCTGCTGACTTTCTCGACGGCGACGATATTAATGATATTATCGTTGCTTGCACTCGACTATTCCCCTCAATCGCATGCTGTTAATCAACTGCTCGCTGGAGCCATTTCATTAATATGCGCAGATCGTCCCCATCTTCAAGTGGCATCCTCAGAAGTTTGGGATACCGCTATGCTAAGCTACGCTTTGCGTGAAGCAGGAATGCAGCCTAACCACAACGCCTTGGAGCGTGCAGGGCACTATTTGCTAGACAGGCAGCAGGTAAGGCTTGGCGACTGGGCTCGGCGGTTGCCCAATACGCCGGCAGGCGGCTGGGGCTTCTCCAACGTGAATACGCTGTATCCCGATGTCGATGACAGTGTAGCCGCGCTTCGGAGCATACGTCACTACACTTCAGTCACCAATGGTTTACATGCGAACTGGCAGCGAGGCCTCAATTGGGTACTCGCTATGCGGAATGATGATGGCGGCTGGCCCGCTTTCGAACGGGAAGGCACGCAGCTGCCGGCAAGCTTTTTTACGTTCGAGGGCTCTGCTGATATTTCTACCGATCCTTCGACGGTTGACTTAACGAGCCGTGTACTAAGTTTTCTAGGCAATGAACTCGATATGACAATCGGCCACCAATGGCTCGACGATAGCGTGCAGTGGGTGCTCTCGCAGCAAGAACGAGACGGAAGCTGGTACGGCCGCTGGGGAATTGCTTATATTCATGGCACAGGCGCTGCCATTCAAGGAATGACTGCTGTTGGTGTTCCAAATGATCATCCCGCCATTAAGAAGGGAATCAAGTGGCTGTTGGAAATTCAAAATGAAGACGGCGGCTGGGGCGAATCCTGCCTTAGCGATAAAGTGAAGCATTACATGCCGCTCCATGCCAGCACGCCTTCTCAAACCGCTTGGGCGCTGGATGCTCTGACAGCAGCGCATGCAAAACCGAATGCAGCGATTGAGCGTGGCGTTGAAGCGCTATTGCAGTCACTCGAGCGGCGAGACTGGACTTATTTCTATCCGACAGGCGCCGCCTTGCCAGGCAGCGTATACGTTTTTTATCCGAGCAACAACTATATTTGGCCGCTTCTCACGCTTTCAACCATTTTGAAAAAATACGGCTCCTAATGCTCGCCTCGCCTACATGAAAAAAAACAGCCCGCAAGCTCGGCTGTTTTTTTCGTTTATGCTATACCCACTTTTGCTGAAAAGCAGCAATATTCGCGTACTCCTCGGTCAACAAACGAGAAACGCGAATATAGATCCGCATCAGCTCGGAGTAGATTTGAGCGTTTTGTTTGTTTGGCAGATGAAAATGCGATCCCCCGACCATGTCGGCAACGACGTCCAGCGAATCCACCTCGCCTAAGCTGTATAACCCCAAGATGACTGCGCCAAGGCAAGAGCTTTCAATGCTTTCCGGGACATGCAGCTCCTGGTCAAAAATATCAGCCATCATCTGGCGCCATAGTTCGGATCTTGCAAAACCGCCGGTCGCTTGAATTTTGGTAGGTTTGCCTGTCAATTCCTCAAGCGCCATAAGCACGCTGTACAAATTATAGATAACGCCCTCTAGCGCCGCTCGAATCAGGTGCTCCTTCTTATGGTGCAGCCCCAGTCCAAAATAGGAGCCGCGCGCATTTGCATCCCACAGTGGAGCTCGCTCGCCAGCTAAGTACGGGTGAAAAATCAGCCCGTCAGAGCCAGGTCTCGCTTTGGCAGCAAGCTCTGTAAGAAGCTCATAAGGATCGATGCCAAGCTGCTTCGCCGAAGCAATCTCTTCCGTACCGATTTGATCACGCACCCATCTGAAAATCATGCCTCCGTTATTCACCGGGCCTCCGATAACCCAATGATTCTCCGTCAGCGCATAGCAAAAAATTCTGCCCTTCGGGTCCGTGACCGGCTTGTCCGTTACCGCGCGGATAGCGCCGCTGGTGCCGATCGTAACCGCGACCACTCCCGGATCAATCGCATTGACGCCAAGATTGGACAACACGCCATCGCTTGCCCCGACTACGAAAGGCGTGGAGGCGAGCAGATTCATTTGCTTCGCATAAGGCTCCTCCAATCCTTCCAGCTTATACGTTGTAGGAACCAGCTCGGACAATCTCTCTGCCGTAACGCCGGCTACCCGAAGCGCTTCCTCATCCCATTGCAAGTTGTTCAAATGAAACATCCCAGTAGCAGAAGCAATGGAATAATCGATGACGTAACGGCCAAACAGCTTATAAAATACATATTCTTTAATCGATATAAATTTATAAGCGCGGTCAAACAGCTCTTTATGGTCATGACGCAGCCAGGTGAGCTTCGACAAGGGAGACATCGGATGGATCGGCGTGCCCGTACGCAAGTAGATTTCGTGGCCATTCCATTCGTTTTTAATTTTATTCGTCCATTCCATGCTGCGGTTATCAGCCCACGTAATACATTTTGTGAGCGGTTCGCCTGCCTGATCTACAGCAATGACGCTGTGCATCGCTGAGCTGAAGGAAACGCACAAAATATCTTGGGCCTGCACGTTGCTTTTGGCAACGGCTTGTCCAATCGTTTTGAGCACGGCATTAAAAATTTCATCCGGATCCTGCTCAGCAATAGCCGGAGACGGCGAGTGAAGCGGGTATTCAATGCCATGGCTTGCGACTATAGCGCCTTTAGAAGTGAAGAGCACCGACTTCGTGCTTGTCGTTCCGATATCAACACCGATAACATATTTAGTAGTCATCTTTATACCTCCACATACTTTTGCCAATCAAATAGCTGGCAACGTATTCGTTCGCTCTACAATTGTTACAATACCGTTCTTCCAGCATTTATTCAATCCGATGCTTTAGGAGCTTACGACGCTGTGGCCACCGAATTCATTGCGCAGCGCGGCAACGACCTTGCCCGAGAACGTATTTTCTTCAAGCGAGCGGTATCTCATCATTAGCGACAAAGCGATGACCGGCGTTGCCGTCTGCAGGTCCAGCGCCGTCTCCAGCGTCCATTTGCCTTCTCCCGAAGAATGCATGATACCTTTTAAGCCATCCAATTTTGCATCCTTAGCGAATGCATTTTCTGTTAGCTCCATCAACCACGACCGGATGACCGATCCATTGTTCCATACCCGGGCGACCTTCTCAAAATCAAATTCATATGCGCTTTTTTCCAGCAGCTCGAACCCTTCCGCAATCGCCTGCATCATGCCGTACTCAACGCCGTTGTGGACCATTTTCAGAAAATGTCCGCTTCCGCTTTCCCCTGCGTGCAAATATCCGTCCTCAACGCAAATGTCCTTGAACAGCTGCTCGACTGATTCAAATGCCGTTTTATTGCCGCCAATCATCGTACATGCGCCCGATCTGGCACCGGAAGTTCCGCCGCTTGTGCCAACGTCAAGGAAATGAATGCCCTGTTCGGCAAGCTTCTCTGCTCGTCTAGTCGTATCTTTATAATTAGAATTGCCGCCGTCTATCAAAATATCTCCGGATTCAAGCGCTTCGCCAGCCTCTTGAATTACAGCCTCCGTCAACTCGCCTGCCGGTACCATCATCCAAATTACACGCGGAGCCGATAACGATTGAACCAGCTGTTTAATTGAGCTTGCGCCTTGCGCCCCATCCTCTTCGGCTTTCTCAATCGCTGCTGTATTGACGTCATAAACAACCGCTTTATGATTATGCTCCAGTACATTCAGCATCAAGTTATAACCCATTTTCCCTAAACCAATTATGCCTATTTGCATGATCTTTCATCTCCCAATCATTTTTATAATCTAAGTTATCTATCTAAACGCATACGTATGAAATATAGGATCAACATTCCATTTATGTTATACTTCTTCTGAAATAAGCTGCTACGCGAGGAGAAGCAACGATCATGGTGCAAAACATGTTTGGAAAAATCCGTTCTTATTATGCAAGATTCAGCGAAAAGGAAAAAAAAATCGCAAACTATATTTTAGATAATCCCGAAAAAATCATTCATAGCACCATTAATGAGGTTGCCGAAGATTTGAATGTTGCGGAAGCAACCGTGTTTCGTTTCTGCAAGCGTATCGGATATAAAGGATACCAAGCGATGAAAATCGCCCTTGCCTCGGAAATTATGACGCCAAGCGAGCAAATTTATGAAGAAATCAATGAGCAGGACGATGAGAAGACGATCGCCGAGAAAGTATTTAAATCAAACATTCGAACGCTTGAAAATACGTTTCAAATTTTAGACGGCGAAGACTTCGCCAAAGCGGTATCCGTCATCGCTGCTGCAAACCGCGTTCACTTCTACGGCATCGGCGGCTCCGGCGTTATCGCGATGGATGCTTTCCATAAATTTATCCGCTCTGGAAAACAAGCTTTCGCATTTACGGATGCGCATTTCCAGCTCATGTCGGCAGCTCAGCTGACGAAGGATGATGTTGCGGTCGTCATTTCCCATTCGGGCACGAATAAAGACACGATACGCATCTTGCAAACGGCAAAAGCGAATGGCGCAAAAACAATTGCGATAACCGGCTTCCCTAAGTCGCCAATCAGCCAGCATGCAGATGTATCGCTCCATACAAGCTCAGAGGAAACGGTTTACCGCTCAGAAGCGCTCGCATCTCGAATTGGGCAGCTTAGCTTAATTGATGCCCTGTATGTCAATGTCATGCTCTTAAACAAAGATAAAGCGAAAGCATCGCTCGAAAAAGTACGGGAAGCCATCTCGGAAACCCGAATTTAATCGCGTCTCATATTACGGAAGAAAGGTGAGCCATTGACTGCAATGTCAACGGTTCACCTTTTTTTATGGAAAGCTAAACGAAAATGTCTACGACCAGGATCAAAGCAAGCGCGACGACGGAAATAATCGTTTCCAGCGCCGTCCATGTCAGGAGCGTTTCCTTGACCGACATCCCGAAATACTCCTTGATCATCCAGAAGCCCGAATCGTTCACGTGAGACAAGATGAGCGATCCTGCGCCCGTAGCGAGTACGAGCAGCTCAAGATTAGCTCCCGGCACGATCGCAGCAATCGGAGCAACAATGCCGGCCGCTGTCATCATCGAAACGGTAGCTGAGCCTGTCGCAACACGAATGAGCGCCGCAATTCCCCATCCAAGCAAAATAGGAGAAATGTTTGAGGATGTAGCTAAATCCGCGATATACTCACCAATGCCGGAATCAAGCAACACCCGGTTGAAAGCTCCGCCTGCCCCAATGACCAGCAAGATCGTCGCCGTAGGCGCCAAGCAATCATTCGAAAACTTCAGTACCTTCTCCCTGCTGAGGCCGCGGAAGTATCCTAAGCTAAAGAAGGAATATACAGTTGCGATTAGCAAAGCGGTCACCGGGTCTCCGATAAAGCGCAGCGCTTGGTACAAGGAGCTCTCCTTGGCAAGAAACAGCTCCGCAATGGAGGCAGTGAGCATAAGGATGACCGGGACCAGAACGGTAAATACCGTATTGAAAAAGCCCGGCAGCTGCCTGTTAGGATCCGCCTCTGTCAGCTGCTCCCCGATTTCCTTAGGTACCGATTTATGAATCCGGTTGCCAATCCACTGTCCATACAATGGACCTGCGATGATCGCTGTAGGAAGACCGACGATAATCGCATACAAGATCGTGAGTCCAACATCAGCGTTAAAAATGCCTACCGCAGCCATAGCAGCCGGATGCGGCGGTACAAGGCCATGCACGACCGAAAGTCCGGCGACGAGCGGTACGCCGATTTTGACAAGCGACACGCCTGTTTGGCGAGCGATCGTGAATACCAATGGGATCAACAATACGAAGCCGACCTGGAAGAAGACCGGAATACCCACGATGAAAGCAACAAACATCATCGCCCAGTGCACATTTTTTTCGCCAAAACGTTTAATTAACGTTTGCGCGATTTTCTCGGCACCGCCGGACTCCGCCATCATTTTGCCGAGCATCGTACCTAAAGCAAGTACGATAGCCAAGAAACCAAGCGTATTGCCCATGCCTGTCTTAATGGAGTCGATGATGCCTGTCCCGCCTGCTTCTGTCGTGAACAACGGCATTCCTGTAGCAAGCCCGACGCCAATTGCTGTCACGATAAGCGAGACAAACGGATTCAGCTTCGCTACTGTTATGAGCAGCAACAGCACTACAATAGCAGCCAAAACGATAAGTAATAACATGGTATGCCCTCCTAAGTTGTCTTTAAAGAATGCTGAGCAGCTTTTCAATTATATGAAAAAATATTTCTCAAATCAATAACATTAAAGAAAAAATATTTTATTATTTCTGTCGAAATAACGTTCCTTATTATGAGTATTATTTGCCATTTCATGCAGTTGATCGTTTTTTCGGTAAAAACCTTAAATAAACAAAAAAAAAACCTGCATGCGTAAAAAGGGACTGACCCCATAACGTGAGACAAATCAAAACACCTTCAAGAAAATGCAACCATGTCGTAAGATATGGAGACAACCTTGGAGGTGTTTTTACG
>NZ_LIGH01000001.1:6551619-7023704 GCF_001273905.1 Paenibacillus sp. FJAT-27812
AAACTAAAGAACCAGTCGCCGATTGATTACAGGCGACTGGCCGTTTAAACTTGAAAGGTGTTTTGATCCCTGTCTCATAAATGGGGGTCAGTCCCAAATGCATACAGGCTTTTTTTAAGTTTATTTCATTCTTTGTTTTGAAGCTTTATAGCAAACCGTTAGCCTCAGCTTCCAATCGAAGACGCTTATACTTTGCCGCATACTTGCTTACACTGTGGACTACCGTCGCATGTGACCACGTTAGCGGTGCTACCGATAGCGGCGATCCGTCAAACGGATTAAGCTGCTCCGGCAGCAAGCCGCTTTTGAGCGCATGATCGGATACCCATTGCAGCGTGCGGCGCGGTCCTTCCAGCTCTTCAAGCGATTTGGCTGAATCAATCTCGAAATTAGCTACCCAAAGCGTGCAAATAATCCATGGGTTGCCGGGAACCTTATCAATTTCGCCGGATTGCTGGAAGTAATAATCATTCGTGTAGCGAGCGACGCCCCCGATATGAGTTTTCACCTGCAAGCCTTCCTTAATCGCCAGCATCGTTTGCACGACGCGGTAATCATCAACAGGCAATACGCCAAACTCAAGAACGCCAAACAAGCTGCTCTCGAGCGTCATATCCTTCACCCAGCGATTGTCCTTCTGAATAAGGCCGCGCGCGAACCGTCCGGCATCTTCATCCCACAGTTGGGTAATGATGCCGTGCTTAATCTCTTCTGCCGTTTTTTTGTAATGGTCGCTGCGCTCATAATCGCCGAACAGATCGGTGAAGAACGAAGCAGCCATCAGGCCGCCATAGACAGAAGCAGCCGTATACGTCCAGATGCCGTAGCGCTCCTCCCACAGGTCGTAGCTTGGCTTTGGCAGCGACAAGGATGGCTCCATATAGGAGCTTAGAAAGGTTGCTGCCTTTCGAATTAAATTGCTGTACAGCGACTGCGGCAGCTCAATGACTTGATTGCGCGAATAGTCCTTCCATAAGGCAAACAGCACGAGAGCTGTCTCATCCTCTTGAATAGGCAAACGTCTGCTTCCCTGCACGATGTAAGGATGCCAGCTGGAGCCAACGGTGCCATCCGGGTTGTACTTGTGATACAAATACCCATCTGGCGATAAGGCTTGCGCGCAAAAGTGAAAAAACGGAGCGATCACGCTTTGATAGCCGGCCATCGACATGGCGTCAGCAATAAGGGCGCCGTCACGCGGCCACATATAGCTGTAATGGTCACGATTGTACTGCAAAATATCGGTATCATTCGCAGCCAATATTGCTCCGCGTTCATCAACCTGCGTTCGAACAAGCAGCAAGCTTAGCTTGAACATCTTCACAACATCATGCGGCAAATCGCCAAGATCGGATTCTGCGCGGCGCAGCCAATGCTTCCAGTAAATAACCATTCGGCTGAGAAGCTTCTCCGGATGATTTTCCTGTACGTATTGGTTCAGCTCTTTTACTTCTTCGAGATTTTGGCCGATAGACATCCAATAATAAATCGTCTTATCGTTGTTCGGCTGAACGACCGTTCGGAAGCTGATCGTACTGTCCACGGAGCCTTGGGCAATCGAATTGCCCATCAGCACGCCATCCTCCGCATCGCGCCAAGTGCCTTCTGCGGATTGAAACCTTTTTATGCCTGTCGAGTATTGCGTCATGCCGCCTTCGTCAGAGAAGCCGTTGAACATAAAGTAGTTGTTCCGTTTGTAATGATACAGGGTATGATTCTCCGGATAATAGACCGCGGTATCTCCAACCTCCGTGCCATCGATCATCAAATCCTGATGGAAGAACAAACGGACTTCTTTAGGATCGTTTGTTCTGTTGCGGACGACAACCCGCTTAATATAAATACACTCGCGCTGATGAATGCCGTCATTCATATGAAGCTCGATTCCCAGTCCATCATGCTTCGCTGTAATGTTCGTCACTAAGGAATCCTCGATATAATCCAAATCGAATCTCCACTCCGGCTCATCAAGCCAGCTAAAAGCGCCTTCCACCCAGACACCTAAGCGGCAATACTGACCGCCTACATGATTCAACTGTCCAACGTACGGATAATAAATATCGCGAATATAACAGTGCTGATCCAAATTAAGAAGCATCTTTCCGTTGCCGATTACAAGATGACGGGCCATGATTCCTTCTCCTTTCGATGCGCTGCAAGTTGTGAGTAAACGGATATATAGGCTTTGGCGGAACGGTTCCAGCTGTAATCCTCCTTGTTGCCGTTAAACACAATTTGCTTCCAAGCTTCCTCATTACGATAAAGAGCTAACGCTCTGCGTACGGTGTACATATAATCGTGCGCATTGTAATTCGTAAAGCTGAAGCCGTTACCTTCGCCAGTATATTCGTTGTAGGCTTGTACCGTGTCCTTAAGTCCTCCTGTCTCGCGAACAATCGGCACGGTACGGTAGCGCAGCGCAATCAGCTGACTTAGACCGCAGGGTTCAAATTGAGAAGGCATCGCAAACATATCCGAGCCCGCATAGATGCGGCGGGCAAGCCTGTCGTCGTAGCCTATCCATACTGCAACCTTATCGGGATGGCGATATGCGGCATCATTCAAGAAATGCTCATAACGACCTTCGCCCGCACCTAAGATTACAAATTGAACGTCCTCTTGAAGCAGCTCCTCGAAAGTAGCGGCGATCAGATCAAAGCCCTTTTGTTCCACAAGCCGGGATACAATTCCGATAAGAGGCACCTCTTCGGATTGCGGCAGTCCCAGCTCGCGCTGGAGCTCTACTTTATTTTTTCGCTTGCGGCTGATCGAATTCCGGTATGGCACCTCTAGCGCGTTATCATTCATCGGATCAAACAGCTCGTCATCGATGCCGTTCACGATTCCGATCAAATCTCCTGAACGGTATCTAAGCAGCGAATCCAGCCTCTCGCCAAAATATTCGGTTTGAATCTCTTGCGCGTATGTGCCGCTGACCGTTGTCAGCTTGTCTGCATATACGAGACCGCCTTTCATGCAGCTGCCGGCACCATGAAATTCCAAGCTGTCGGTAAGAAACATGTCATCGCCCGCTCCCAGCAGATCCTTCAGCAGGTCGATGCCGAACAAACCTTGATACTTCAGGTTATGAATCGTAAATACCGATTTGGTGTAGGCCCACGCCGGATCGAAATAATAACGGGTCTTCAGCAGGAACGGGATGAGGCCGGTTTGCCAATCATGGCAATGCACGATATCAGGATGAAATTCCATATATCGGACCGCTTCCATCACGGCAAAGCAGAAAAAAACGAACCGTTCCGCATCATCGCCATAGCCGTAAAGCCCTTTTCGCTTAAAATAAAACTCGTTATCGATCAAATAATAAATCGTTCCGTCAAACTCCGCTTTGAGCAGACCGCAATATTGGTTGCGCCAGCCAAACGATACGGTAAAATGGGCAATTTGCTCGAACTGCCCAATAAGTGCGGCTGGAATTTCTTCATATTTTGGCAATACGACTCTGGTATCAACGCCCCGTTTATTCAGCGCCTTAGGGAGCGCCCCTGCAACGTCGGCGAGACCACCCGTCTTCGCTAGCGGCACCGCTTCAGAGGTTGCGAACAATATGTTCATAGGATTCTCCTTTCTAATTGACGCGGTATGAGCGCCTTCAAAAACCCAACTGGAGACACATCTTTAGGACGGCTCTAGCGAGCAAATTGTATTATATGATTTTCCGTTTTCCTGCTAGAAACGGCGAACTTGCGGCGCCTCTAATATCACGATCCGCTTCAACGCGAACATCTTTGTCCAAGATGCTGTGCGAGAGGAAGCTATTTTCCCCGATAACGCCGTTTTGCATAACGATGCTGTTGCTGATGACCGCGCCTTTTTGAACATGAACCCCGCGGAATATGATGCTATTGGTAACCGTGCCTTCAATGCGGCAGCCGTTCGCAATAAGCGAATTCGTAACCTTGGAGCTTCCTAAATACCGTGCCGGCGGCTCATCCTTAACCTTGGTAAAGATAGGGCCTGGCTGGTAGAAAAGCTCTTTCCACACGTCGGGATCGAGTAAATTCATATTATTGCGATAATAGCTGCTCAGCGTATTGACGACACCCAAGTAGCCATCATACATGTACCCATAAACGTTCAGCTTGTCGAGCCTGGAAAAAATAGCATGGCGAACCAAATGATCCTGGCCCTGCGCAAGCGAGGTTTCTACCAGCTCCATAAGCAAATCCTTGCGCATAACGTACATCTCCATGGAGCTGATATCGCTGGTCATCCGTCCATAATGATCTTGAATCGAGGTGATGCGGCCTTCATCATTCATCCGCACCTTGCGGGCTTTGCCCGACAGCAAATCCTCCTGCTGCTTGCACACAACCGTAATATCGGCTTCTTTCTCCAGATGAAATTGAATGACCTTCTCAAAATCTATATTACACACCATATGGCTGCGAGTAATCACCACATAATCGAGCGATGAGCGATTAAAATAATCACGCTGCTGATAGAAATGGTACAGATCGCCGCGGCTGATCTCCTGAATATCGTCCGTTGCCGGCGGTAGCACAAATAATCCGCTCTGGCGATGCTGTAAATCCCAGTGCTTGCCTGAGCCAAGATGATCCATAAGCGAGCGGTATTTCGTATGAGCGAATACGGCTACCTTAGAAATGCCCGAATTGACCATGCTCGACAGAACAAAATCGATTAAGCGATAGCGTGCGCCAAAGGGTACCGTTGCGAGGCAGCGTCCCTGTGTAAGTCGTTCAAGCTCGTCAGTCTCATGAATTAGATTGATGACGCCCATGACTTTATGCTTCATGAGTGCTCCACCTCCTGCAGCAAATGGTCGTTCGTCACGTATTGATCAACAGCAATAACGGTTATGGCATCATCATCAGGGCTGCCGATCGTAACGCCCGCTTGTATGACTGCCCCTTCGCCAATGATAGCTCTATAAATGCGCGCGCCTTCACCTATACGTACATTAGGCATGACTACGGACTCGGTAATAACCGTGTTTTTTGCTGCTTTGACGCCGTAGAACAGAACGGATCGGTCCACGATGCCTTCAATCATGCAGCCTTCCGTTATTAACGAAGCGGATACTTCCGCGGTAGATCCGATATGCTGCGCCGGCTGATTAGGACTAACCGAATAGATGCGCCAACCGGCGTCGGCAAGCTCAAGCGGCGGCTCGTCGGCGATGAGGTCCATGTTCGCTTCCCATAAGCTCTCGATCGTACCAACATCCTTCCAGTATCCCTTGAACGGATAGGAATGCAGACGTTTTCCGTCCCTCATCATGGCAGGAATCAGATCCTTGCCAAAATCATGATTGGAGCTGCGGCTTGCCTCATCGTAAATCAAATATTTTTGAAGCTCTGACCATGTGAAAATATAAACGCCCATCGATGCGATGTTGCTCGTTGGATTTTTCGGTTTTTCCTCGAATGAGGTTATGCGATCCTCATCATCGATGTGCATCACGCCAAAGCGGCTTGCTTCTTTCCAATCCACCTCGATGCCTGCGATCGTCACGTCGGCGCCAGAGCGCTTATGATGCTGCAGCATCAGCTCGTAATCCATTTTGTAAATGTGATCTCCCGAAATAATGAGGACATATTCAGGATTATAAGGTTCAATGAAAGACATATTTTGATAAATGGCATTCGCCGTTCCCTTGTACCAGACGCCGCCCTTTTGTTTCATAAACGGAGGCAGAATCGTCATCCCGCCATCACGGCGGTCAAGTCCCCAAGGACTGCCGATTCCAAGGTAGCGATTAAGCTCAAGCGGCTGATATTGCGTCAATACGCCCACCGTATCAATCCCTGAGTGCGCGCAATTGCTTAAGGTAAAATCAATAATTCTGTATTTCCCGCCAAAATAGACAGCTGGCTTTGCCAAATCCTTAGTGAGCACGCCTAGCCTTTTTCCTTCGCCTCCTGCGAGCAGCATAGCGATCATTTCTTTTCGGCCCATGGACACCAACTCCCTCTCAATGTGTATCCCCCAGATCTAAGGTGATGAACTGGAATGTAAAGGGGGGTAAATGAAGCGCAATGCTCTGATCGTGACCGTGCCAAGCGACGTTTTCGCTGCTGTAGCATAGCTGTGTTTGTGTTTCCGTTCCGCCAAATTGCTTGTCATTGCTATTTATGAAAGAGCGATAAGAACCTGGCTCTGGAACACCGATACGAAATGGCTGATAGTCATTTCTAGAGAAATTGGCAATGATGATGGAAAAGCTGGATTTTCCGCGGCGGATAAAGGATATGACAGATTGTGCTGAATTATGAACGTCAATCCATTCAAAGCATGCGGGATCGCTGTCTCGCTCCCAGAGCGAAGGCTCATTCTTGTACATATGATTGAGCGACTTTACATATCGTTGCATGCTGCGGTGCGTATCATAATCGAGGAGCATCCAGTCGAGCATATCGCCGTCTTTCCACTCGTCGAATTGACCAAATTCACTGCCCATAAATAACAATTTCTTGCCGGGATGCGTCATCCAATATCCGTAAAACAATCGCAACTGCGCGAATTTTTCTTCATAGCTTCCAGGCATTTTGTTTAAGAGCGAGCGTTTGCCGTGTACAACTTCATCATGTGAAAGAGGTAGAACATAATTTTCAGAGAATGCGTATAGGAGCGAGAACGTGATGAGATGGTGGTGGTGCGAGCGTTCGGCCGGATCGAGCGCCATATAGCGCAGCATATCGTTCATCCAGCCCATATTCCATTTAAAATTAAATCCGAGGCCGCCTCTGTAGGTTGGTGCTGTGACTGCGGGCCAAGCGGAAGAATCTTCAGCAAGCATAAGGGTATCGGGGTAATAATGAAACACCGTTTCATTGAGCTTCTTGATGAAGCGAAGAGCATCTAGGTTGTCTGGCCCGCCGAGGTAGTTGTAAGTGTGCATTTCTGGCGGTTTGTCCATATGTAAATTAATCATGCTGGCGACAGCATCCACTCTCAAGCCGTCGATGTGATAGAGATCCATCCAGTACATGGCGTTGGAGATTAGAAAGCTTACGACCTCATTTTTGCCAAAATCAAAGGCAAGCGTTCCCCAGAGCGGCTTCTCAGCGCGCTTAGCGTCAGCACCCTCGAAGATCGGCTTTCCGTCAAATAGACGCAAGCCGTGATCATCCTTGCAGAAATGTCCAGGTACCCAGTCTAAAATAACACCGATCCCGGACTGATGGCACTTGTCAACAAAACGCATCAATTGCTTAGGCGTGCCGTATCGGCTTGTTACGCCATAAAAGCCAGTAATTTGGTAGCCCCATGATTGATCAAGTGGATGCTCTGAGATGGGCATCAGCTCGATATGGGTATATCCCAATTCCACTGTATAAGGAATCAAATCATCAGCCAATTCATCAAACGTAAAAAAGTCTTCTTTGCCTTTAATCTTCCAAGAGCCTGCGTGTACCTCATAGATAAGCAGCGGATTCGAATAGGCTGGAAGCTCCCGCTTCTGAAGCTGCCATTCTTCATCCTCCCACTCATAACCGCGCAACTCCGCTACGATTGAGGCCGTACCAGGCCGAAGCTCGGCAAAAAACGCATACGGATCAGCCTTGCGAATGACGTTCCCTTCGGAAGTCACAATCTCGTATTTGTACAATTCGCCTTCGCCGATCTTTGGAACAAACAAGGTGAAGATGCCCGTCGTACCGATACGTTCCATCGGATGAAGCTTCCCATCCCACTTGTTGAAACCGCCGATAACTCGAACCTTTGCTGCATTTGGAGCCCATACAGTAAATCGGACGCCATCATTTCTGCCCACACGGACGAGGTGCGCACCCATAAAACGGTAGCTGTGATAAGAGCTGCCTTCGTTAAATAAATAGAGGTCCTTGTGCGATAATCCGTTAGGTGCCGTTTGAACCATTCGTGGTTTCACCTCCCAGTTGGATGATCTATGAATAGGCAAAAAACAGCTGTGCTTGATTTACCGTAACCACATTATACATGGTTTGATGAAAAAAACACAGTTGTTTTCATAGATATTCGACAGCTTCATTTATCTTATGTCAGATTTCGTGACATTGATCTGACCTGTCCCCATTACACGCTGTATGTAATAGTGCTTAGAACAATAACCTTTCGTAATCGATAGTTTAGGACAATTGATCCATTTGCAGTTCGGGGCTTGCTTCTCGCGTCGAGGCCTTACAGTATGGGGATCTCCGTGGCGCAGCAGTCGTTGATGATGCATGGCGCACAAATCCTTCGCTTTAATCGGCTTCAAACAGTTTTCTATGCTGCATTGGTTCATATTCAGTCTCCCCTGTGTGTTTGCCTGATAGCTCATACCTATTGATAGAAGTTGTCTGCTATCCATATTATCGGGAAATGAAAATAGAATAAAGCCTGCTGTACGTTTGTTAAGAGCGATTAATTACAAGCAAAACACCAAATGCACGTGATTTGTAAGCGTTAAGCTACCGAGTTTAATTAATTAAACCTAAAACGCCCATTTGAATCACTGAAACGAAAATGTCAAATTCATGGGCTTGTTTGTCCTCTTCGGCTATTTTATACTTTTACTTGTTTGTTAAGGAACGGAATGGTAGTTAGAGGAGTGTTTATTTTTGTCGATTTATAGCCAAATTTTTCAACTGATGGATCAGCCGATGATTCTCTTGAGTCAAAATGACCGAGAGGTGCGTATCGATGATGCCAATCAAGCCTTTCTCCGGTTAACCGGCTACACGCTTGCGGAGCTGCAATCCAAAAAAAGCAGCTATTTGCTTAAAAAATATAAAATTGATAATTCCAGGCAAGTATTAAAAAGCGAAGTAAACATCTATACGAAGCTGAAGCGCCAAGTCACCGTTCGCATTGATCAGCAGCCCTTGCCCAAATCCAGCCAAGATGAACGTATTCGCGCATTTGTTATTTTTGAAGACTTAACCCCCTACAAATGGATTGAGCAGAAAGCAGAACGAAACAAAGTATTGATCAGCGGTATTGTGGACAGCCACCAGCATGTCCGTTTTGTGAGAGATGGCCTCGCTCCCCTGTTGTTTGAAGCGGATCGCAACTTAAAGGACGAGACGCTCATGCAGTTTATCGCCGATACGGATCACGGTTCCATGAGAGAAGTGCTCCGGGAAGCCTATCAGTATAAAAAAGAGAAAAGCATAACGATTACAACAAGCAAGCAAAGCGGCATTGAGCTTGAAATGTCCGTCACGCTCGCCCCTATCATCGACGGCTATGGCGACGTATCCGAGTTTGCCTTCGTGATCTGGGATTTACGCCCCATAGACAACCAAATCGACGCCTCGGTAAAGCTCCGCATTTGGATGGCCAAAAGAGATATAACCGCAGGTCACCTATCTGCCTTAACCGGCATCTCGATTCAAACGATATCGAAGCTGCGCAACGGAAAAATATTAAAGCCCCAAAGGCTCACAGCAGAGCTGATCGCTTCGGAGCTTCAAATTGAAGTTCATGAGATATGGTCGGAAATAAGAAAATAAAACTAACGGATAAATGACGTGAGCTCATCGGTATAAAACAGATGCAGCTCATGCATGGCTCTTGTGCAGGCCGTGTAAAACAGCTTTCTTTCGCTTTCATGCCCGTAATAGGATTGGCTGGCGTTGCTAATAAGCACCGCATCAAACTCGACGCCCTTGGCGAGATAAGAAGGAATGACGATAATCCCTTTCTCAAAGGTAACCGTTTCTTTCTCGACCAAACGCAGCTTAGGCAGATGAGTCTGCAAGGCTGCGTGCACGCGTTTGCTTTCAGCAGCTGTTTTGCAAATGACCGCCACCGATTGATAGCCCGACTGCACCAATTGATCGATTCGGTCCTTCATCTTGTTCGCTAGCTGCGATTCATCATCAGCTTTGGTAATCGTTGGCTCTTCGCCGTCACGGTTAAATGGCTCGATTTGGTCGCCTCCGTCAATCATTCGGCTCGTGAAGGCTACGATTGGCCGCGTAGACCGGTAGCTTCTAGTAAGAATGATCTTCTCCGTTTCTTCCTCGCTGTAAAGCTCCGATAAAGGATCGAATCCGTTGCCTGCGACGGCATGCACGAATATCGACTGGTTAAGGTCACCGAGCACGGTCATTTTGCAGTTAGGAAAAATGCGCTTTAGGTAGTGATACTGGAACGGTGAATAATCCTGAGCCTCGTCGATAAACAGATGCTTCACCGACGTATTCGTATGGAAGCCTTCCAGTTTTTCTTTTAAATACAAATATGGCGTCGCATCCTCGTAGAAAATATTCCCGCTTTTAAGCATAACAAGCGTTTGCTCGCTGATCTCCTTCCACTTGTCCGGGAGCTTATGCTCGCTCGCGTTCACGCGCTCCAGCAGGGAATGATTGTTTTCAAACAAGCGCCTGTAAATCGCGGGCACATCCAGAAAGGATAAACGCTTCACCCGTCTGCGCAGCTTCTTGAATTTCGCCTGCACGACCATAGCCGCTAAATAATCATGCTCCGCATCAAAGTCATCAAAGGAATTGCCGGCAAAACGATTTTTTCGCTGCAGCTCTTCAAAGGCTTTGGCATACGCCTCTTGGTCCAGCAGCTCGATCTGATCCTTAACCCATTCCTGCTCGCGCTCTTCTCGGCTTAGTCTCGTAAGCTCCTTCAACATCCATTCAGCCGTTAAGCGCATGCGGTTGCCGATTGAAATGGAACGGTCGTTTTTATAAAATTGCTCCGCAATGTCCGATTGGGAAATGAGCGTACGCCCCTTAAAGGTGACGGCTTTAAAAACCAACCCTTCTTGGCCAAGCGCGGCAGCGTAGCCATCGATCAGGCGCATAAACTCGGCGCCGGATTTGTAGGTAATGCCGGCGATTCTAGCCTCATATTCGCTGTCATGATCAGCGGCGAGCGTATATTCCATCTGCGAAAAAGGGTCCTCTAACGCAAATGTTTGTCCAAGCCTGTGCTCAAGGTATTGCTGATACGTCGTTTGCTGCATATTTTGTTCGCCAAGCTCAGGCAGCACCGTTGCTACGTAGCTGTTGAACATCGGATTGGGGGAAAATAAAACGATTTGATCGGCATTCAGCCAGCCCCGATAACGATAAAGCAAATAAGCCACGCGCTGCAATGCAGCAGACGTTTTCCCGCTTCCAGCCGCGCCTTGTACGATGAGAAGACGCGCGCGCTCATTACGAATGATCCGGTTCTGCTCCCGCTGAATGGTGGCGACAATGCTCTTCATCTGAGCGTCGGATTGCTTGCCCAGCACCTCTTGAAGCAGCTCATCGCCAATGGTAACGCCCGTATCGAACATGCTGCGAATCTGTCCGTCACGGATAATATATTGCCGCTTGAGCAGCATTTCGCCGTTTATCGATCCGCTCGGCGTTTCATATTTGACCGGTCCCGGGCCGTAATCATAATATAGGCTGGAGACAGGCGCGCGCCAATCATAAATTAAATAATCATAGCCGCTTTCGTCAAGCAGCGAGCCCACGCCTAAATAAATCGGCTCCGAATTTGTTTGTCCTTGCTCCACAAAATCGATTCGGCCAAAATACGGGGAATGCTCCAGCTTTAATAGCGTTTTGAGCTGTTCCTCGGCATGGCGATGGCTTCTTTCGCGCTCCGACAGCACCTCTGCCTGCTGCTTCATGCTCGCGTGCGATTCAGCTGATTCTGCCGCATCCTCAAAATTGAGCGTTACGTCATCCCAGAAATTACGACGAATATCAACAATATCCTCGCGCATCCCGCCTACCTGTTTTTGAAATTCCTCTATTCGCGAGCGGATGATCCCCGTCACGCCATTTACACGCTGCTGCTCTTGCTGCAACTGTTCATTTGGATTCGTCATGATAACACTCCTTAACTATTTAGTAAGGCTAACCAGTACATAATCATACCATTCCTAAAACGGAACATCCATTCTACCATCTTCTGCCGCCTATGTGAAACGCCTTATGAAAATCTATTGCCGCGCTCATAAGAAGCGTTTATAATGACAAAGGCAGAAAAACAGGTCAATTGATACACTATACTTGCAATCCGCGGTTCGAAAACTCCCGCGTTATCAAAACTAGGAGGTTACATGTAAGATGTTTAATTTGTGGTTTGGCGCGATCTTTATGCTCGTGCATTTTTCGTTATTTCTTTTATCCTACCGTTTTTTCGGACGGATAGGCATATACGCTTGGATCGGCATGGCCACCGTGCTTGCCAATATTCAAGTAGTCAAAACAATCGATATCCATGCTTTTGGCATGATTATAGCGATTACGCTCGGCAACACCATGTACGGCACGATTTATTTAGCCTCTGACCTATTAAACGAGAAATATGGCGAGAAAGCGGCTAAAAAAGCGGTATGGTTTGGTTTCTTCACCCTTATTGCCACAACTATTATTATGCAAATGGCGCTGCTCTTTAATCCGCTGAACGAGCCATTTCCGCTTGAGGTTCAGGGCGCGCTGGAAACGTTGTTCGGGCTTATGCCTCGCATTGCCTTAGCTAGCTTGTGTGCTTATTTTGTCAGCCAGTTCCTTGACGTTAAGATCTATTCTGTATTAAAACGTCTGTGTCCTGCTCCAAATCAGCTCTGGATTCGCAACAATGGAAGCACGGTAGTAAGCCAGCTTGTTGATACGTTCATTTTTTGTACGATTGCATTCGCTGGCGCTGAAGGCTATGACAATAAGCTTTGGCTGTCGATTTTCTTGTCGACTTATGTCATTAAATTTATTGTTTCCCTTGTTTCGACACCGTTCTTATATGCGGCAAGAAGCTTCACCTTCAAAGAAGAGAAGGAAAGCTCGGCTGCTTAAGTTAAATAAGGATACAAAAGCGGGACTGCCTTCTGCCAGCATCCCGCTTTTTTATCCTTATGGCATAAATCCAATATCATCGAGCATGACTTTCCCGGATTCGCTCACGAACCGGAACGTAATCCGGCTGATTTCTTGAGCCAAAATCGGCTTCCCCTCCGTGCCAAACTCATCTATAGGCAGCACATAGGTTTGGAACACAGGCTCTGTCGCTTCTTTGTATTTCTCTTCCTTTATTCGCTCTTCCAGCCAAGACAGATTCATAAAGGCTGTGTATGCTGGCGGAGCTACTGGCATAATATCGTCTAGCACCAGCTCCACACTTTCCCCGTTCACCGTTGTTAGCTCGATTTCAACTGCTGGCAGCGGCGGCAATCCCGTGTCCGCAGCGGCGGCATCTGCGTCATTTGCAGCGTTTGACGTTTCAGCTTCATCTTCTGCAACCACTTGCGAGGCAAGATCACGCTCAAGATTGGCCATAGAGAACACAAGATTGCCTTCCGTTAAACCTTCTGCCTCGATACTCGTCTTAGGAGAAAGCTCCAGCTCATATTGTGCCCCGGGTTTATTCCATTCCAGTTCGATTCCTTTTGTGCCTTTGTTTTTCCCGTCGCGGTCCTCGGCAGATTCAATCTGCCATTCCTTCATGCCTGTCGCAGTAGCCTTGCCTCCGTCCTTAAGCACCGTTTTCCGTTTGCCATCGTCATAGCGGGCGATTTCGGTAAAAGCGGATTGCTCGTATCGATTCACATATGCCGTTTCCGGCAGCCATGCTAATCCCGTGCGATAGTCTTTAAACAAAGGCTTGTAGCTCTCGTCTCCGAGTAATGTCGCTTGCAGAAATGCCGAGACATACACCTTTGATATTTGGCGCTGCTCCTCAGCTTCCAATAGATCCTGGCGATTCAAGAACAAGCCGCCGGGCGGGCGCTCATCCATCCTTCCCCAGTCTGAATTGAATTGGCTATGGTTCGCGTCAGCTATATATAATGCCGCTTTGAACTTATCCGATTGCTCCGTGAAGGCTGTTCTGCCGTACTGGCGATCGCCGTAAAAATTGTTCACGTCAGCATCTCTAGCCCCTTGAAGCGTTAAATAGTTAACATCGGTTAACCGGGCAGACTTATCATCTACCTGCTTGTCCGTAGGCGCGATCGCGATTACGGATTGGATCGAAATGTCTTTTAGGCTGTTCATTGTTTTATCCTCTTTGAACCACCGCATGGCATCCGCTGCCATCGCAACAGCCTGCCCGCCTCGCGAGTGCCCGATCAAGGCAACCTTGTCTAAATCTACGCGATCCGAAAAAGGATTTCCTGCTGAATCGTTTAACTGCTTGATTTGCTGCAAATGCTTTAATAGCAGCCAAGCACGCACCTTCATATCATTATTGGGAATTCCCGACCATACCGAATAATTAAGAAAATTTTCATCGACAGAAACGGCTATAATGCCTTTGCTGGCAAGCATTTCACCAAGATAGCCATATCCGCCGTCAGAAAAATCTTCCATAAGATGGTTGCCGTGAACCATTAGCACAATTGGAAACGGGCCATCACCTTCTGGCATCCAAACCCGACCATTCAAAGGAAGATCATGCTCATCAAAACCCCAAAACCTTGTTTTGAGTGATGACCATTTGCTTATATGGGCAGACGCATCGACTGGGGTAGTCTTCACACCGACTTCATCCGCAAAAATCGCTCTATGCTTGTCTTGCCCGCTTCCATAAGCAAAGGCTTGGAAAGTAAATGCTCCCTGCTCCGCAGGATTGGGCAAGTCCAAAGAAACAACGCTATCGGCTAATTGATCGTTAAACGCGCTTTCCCTTTGCGGCACAGCCGCTGGTCCCGGCCAATCAATAAAGACATAACCAAAGGCTATCAAACAGGCAAATCCAAATGCAAGAAGCGCCTTGCTGCCCGGTTTTATTCGCATTTTGAATAGTAATCCTAGTAAAATTCCAGCAAATGCACCTGCTAGTGTGAACGCCAATGAAACGACAATCGACATCATAATGCCAAGTTCGGCAAAATATAAGATTATATATGTTTCAACGAGCACAAAGATCCAAACTGCTGTGAATCTTCGCGGCAAAGGCAGATACATTAGATTCAAAAGGAATGATAGCAAGATAGCAGCTATGCTCATAGCAGCAGCGTTAATAGCTAAAAATATAATGATGTCTATTGCTGTGCCAAGACCTGTCGGCATCCCAAGGACAGCAGCAAGCATCGATAAGGATCCGAACAAGGCGGTGCTGCCGGTAGCCGTTCGCCATACGAGATGATCACGGGCATTTCTTGTTACATACCGATTTGTTAGCCATGTTTTCGTTTTTTCCCACTTGCTTGGTTCATATCGTTGTATTTCCGTGTCTTGTAAGCCTAATTCCATAAATCCCCCTTCACAGACAGCCAGTTTCTCCCGTCTCGACGCTGAATATCTACCGGCACTTCAAAAAACTCGCTCATTAGAGCTGAAGTCAGCACGTCGGACGTTTCATTGGCTGCGAAGACTTGTCCTTCCTTAATTAATAACGTCTTCGTAAAAACGGGCAAAATCTCCTCAACATGATGCGTCACATAAATGATCGTCGGCGCATTGCTCTCGGCCGCAACGGCAGCGACCATCTGCAGCAGCTGCTCCCTCGCAAATACATCAAGGCCGGTACACGGTTCATCCAAAATCAAAAGCTTCGGCGACGCCATTAGCGCCCTAGCGATTAAAACGCGCTGCCGCTCTCCTTGTGACAATGTATCATAAGTCCTCTCCATCAATGCCGTACAGCCCAGCGCCTTCATTAAAGCTTCCGCTCGGCCGAGATCCTCTGAATCGGTTTGGTCATACAAGCCAATTGTAGCAAATTTGCCGCTAAGCACGATCTTTATCGCTGTTTCGCTGCCATACAGCTTCTGCTGCAGCGAGGTGCTGACCCAGCCAATGCTTTTGCGAAGCTCGCGCAAATCAAACTCCCCAAACGTTTTGCCGAGCACCGCCATGCTGCCTTCAGTTGGCCATATATACCCATTTATCATATTCAGCAGCGTCGTTTTCCCAGAGCCGTTTAGCCCAAGCAGGCACCAGTGCTCGCCTTCGTTCACCTGCCAATTTATATTTTTCAAAATTTGTTTATGGTTTCGATCCCAAGATACGTTATGAATGTCAATAATCATCGTTTAGTCTCCTATCTGTTGACAGCTCTGTTTGGTGTAAATTTGACTTGGCCTATAATATCGACCATTATAAGCATATACATAAACGTTAGTTCAGGAGTGATCTACAAATGAAAACCAATCAGCTAAAGCAATGGGCTCATTTTTTTCTAACTTATAAATTTGCGCTTGATGCCGTAGAAACGAAACTTAACATTCTAAATGAAGAATTTCAATTTATTCATGACTACAATCCAATCGAACATATGAAGACGAGAATTAAAGCGCCGGAAAGCGTTATGCAGAAGCTGCAACGCAAAGGTCTAGATATAACGCTTGAGGATGCCAAAGAGCATATCCGCGATATTGCGGGGGTGCGCGTGATCTGCTCCTTCTCAACCGATATTTACCAAATCGTCGATATGATTAGCAAGCAAAGCGATGTTAGAGTCGTTGAGCTTAAGGATTATGTGATCAATCCGAAGCCTAATGGCTACCAAAGCATTCATTTGCTTATTGAAATTCCAGTATTCCTTACGGATCGGACGGAAAACGTTCTCGTCGAAATTCAGATCCGCACAATTGCGATGGATTTCTGGGCGAGCTTGGAGCACAAGATCTATTATAAATTTAATGAGCAAATTCCGCCACATATTCAGGAGCAGCTTAAAGGCTCGGCCGATATGATCCATTTGCTGGACAGGCAAATGCTGGCATTAAATGTAGAGGTGCAGAAGCATCGTGAGCAAGCCTTGAAATAACAAAAAAAGAAGCCCCTTCCCATTCGCTGGAAAGGAGCTTCTTTTTTTATTGCATATTAGTTAGGTAATCGCATAATAAAAGGGCACGATAATTAAATTTAATGCAAGTGCAATTAATCCGATCGCCATAGACCAACCACCGAGTCCGCGTGCGCCTTGTCGATAAGCGATGAAGCCAAGCACGGCTGCTGTAGCTCCCATCAATACCGGCCAAATAAACCATGACACAATCGCAAATACGAGTGACACCCAGCCAAGCGCATAACCGCCTGAACGAGCAACTTCCCGTTCTCCCCGATCTGTTCGTTCCACTTCAACGTACCGGTCTTCTCTCCGCTCCCCATGCACGCCAGAATTGCCTATTGCAAAATCCGCTGCCATTTCTTCATTCACATCAAGCAAGCGATCCGACCCCACTATAGGATGGCTTTTTTCCTCAAAATCATCACGATCATCCAGCAATTGTTTATAATCATCCTCATATTTACCCATCGACCATCACTCCTTTGGTTTAAAGGTAAGACAGCAAGTTGACTTGGACTGCTCCGCTTGGTCTTGATGATAAAGCCCGAGGTCATCCCCGGCAAACTCTTCGTTGAAATGGGCGTTGGCATGCTGATCAATTTCAACATTGATTGCACTTGCCCCGCAATTGTTGCCTTCCTTCCAGAAGCTGCAGTTAGCGACACTACAAGTCACGCCTTTTGGCATAAAAAAATCACCTCCACTATCAAGTTTCCCTGACCGGAGGTGATTCATTCTGCCTTATTTTTGTCCTTGCATGCGGCGCTGCGTCATGTAGTCATTTTCGTAGTAGGCCAATTCGTCACGCAGCTCCTCGAAAATTTTTGAAACGTTAAGTACGATATCGCGGGAGTCGCGGCTCGGTTTGAAACGGAAGCGAATTGCGTCTTGACCGGTATACGCGTAACGGCCATCCTCGGAATAACACTCATTCTTCGGATAGAAAAACGCGCTTACGCATTGATGGTAAACCTCATACAGCACCCGTTCCGCATAATCTGTATCAAAATTGGGGCGTCTGAGCAAAACTCCCAGTTTTTCAACCGCGACTTCAGAAAACACCAATAAATGTCTCAAATCGGATAATAGTCCTTTATAGAACGTTTGTGCTTCTTCACCTTGATCATCATTAGTTAATGTAAGCAGAGAATTGTTATTCAGAAACGGTTCAAGTTGATTTACCGCATCCTTTAGCTTCGTTCGAGTTGAATCAGTTAGCGATTTGACGTTAGCAGATGGCATATAGGTAGTTCCCCTTTCATAGTCCAAACACACGTAAAAACTACAGTCATCAATATCGTACCACAAATTACATGGAAGTGGTACTGGCGATTGACTCTTTTGTCCGCATATTTTCCGCTTTGAAACCCGAACCTATAGATTAGACACAGCCCAATTAGAACGATCAATGGAGGTTTCAAGCATGTCTAGAAAATGGATTGGTGCCCTTACAATTTTAGCCTTAGCTGCACTGCTTATACCTACAACGTCAATATTTGCTCCAAAGGATGTCAAAAAAACGCCTCAAAGCTCAAGCTTCTCTGTTAAGCGTGAGCACACGCTCAAAATGGCTACCCTACAAAATGACATGAAGGCAACATCCATGCTTTGCACAACGGAATGTTCCAAAGATTTTCAAAAGCTTATGAGCACAAGCATGGGCTCCAAACCAGCAGCAGATGAAAAAATCAAGCAAATGATGCACGAGCACATGCACATGTCCTATATTAGCTGGATTTCCGGCAAACGCAGCGTTAACCGCGGTACATTGCCCGCCACGGAAAAAGGCCAAGTCGAAACGTATGTCGCCGAGGCCAAAGCACAAGTAAGCAAAGGCGCAAAATATGAATCGCCTGCCTTCACAGCGAAAAACGGCAGTCGCTACATGGTGCTTGGCGTGCCTGATTCCAAGCACGCCAGCATCGGGGTTGTCGGCGTCATTAAGCAGGATATTGTAAAGTCTGTCGAGAAGCACCAATTGCGTAATCTCAGGCTTGTTCCATATCCAGCCGAAGGCAATTACAAAATTGAATCCGTGAAGCCGAACTCAACGACCGATACGACGGTCCGCACCGGCGAAGACAATGGCAATGCCAGCCACTATCATGTACGCGATGTCGTTGTCCATTTCACTAAGCCGCTTACTCCGGACGAGCTTGATCGCGTGAAGAAGGACATCCGCGCCGAATCGGTCAAGCAAGTCGGAGATACGTTTATATTCCGCTCCAAAAACATTGAAACGGATCAGCTTGTCCAGTATTTCAAGCAATCTTGGAATACCGAATATACAGAGCCGCATTACCTGTATATGACGAACGAAACAACTGATGCCATCATTCCAAACGACTCGCTCTATTCGGAATACCAATGGAATTTACCGTCCATCGAAACCGAGAAGGGCTGGAATGTATCCAAGGGCAATGACCAAGTTATCATTGCTGTGCTTGATACCGGCGTGCAAAGCAATCACCCTGATTTGAAGGGAAAAATTACGAAAGGCACCAATATCGTTAATGAAGGAGCAGACCCGGATGATGATGTAGGCCATGGTACGCATGTATCAGGCATTATCGGAGCCGTCGTTAACAATGGCGAGGGTGTGGCCGGACTATCCTGGTATAACAAAATTATGCCGGTCAAGGTACTCGACAGCAGCGGTGCAGGCTCTACCTATTCCGTTGCCCAAGGAATCATTTGGGCGGTTGACCACGGCGCCAAAGTCATTAACATGAGCTTAGGCAACTATGCGCAGGCTGACTTCCTTCACGACGCCATAAAATATGCTTATGAGCATGACGTCGTTATGATCGCTGCCAGCGGCAATGATAATACGGATCGCCCAGGCTATCCTGCTGCTTATCCGGAGGTATTCGCTGTCGCTGCAACGAACAGCAGCAAGGAGAAAGCTTCCTTCTCCAACTATGGCGACTACATTGACGTTGCCGCGCCAGGCGACAGCATAGCGAGCACCTATCCAGGCAGTCAGTACGCAGCGCTATCAGGCACTTCTATGGCAAGCCCTCATGTTGCGGCACTTGCAGGTTTGATCCGTTCCGTCAATCCGGCGCTGTCCAATGTCGAGGTCATGGAGATTATGCGTAAATCAGCGATTGATTTAGGAGATAAAGGCAAGGACAACTATTTTGGCTATGGCGAGATCGATGTCGACAAAGCGCTTCACGCTGCTTCAAAATTCGGAGGCGCTCTTCAAACCTATCCGGATCAAGTTAAACGCAGGTTAGATCACATCGTAACGAAATACGAGCATTAAGGTTTCTTTAGACAATAAAGCACCCATCGCATGCGATGGGTGCTCTTTGTTATTATAGTTAGTTAGGTCGTGCGGAAAGTTTGCCGTAAGCCGGGTTCTGTACTTCTGGTGGTCCAAACGGGAACGACCCTCCCACGATGAAGCGACAATCATCTATCTAGGCCGCACATTGCTATACGGCTCCAGCAACCAACCCGGACGCGCCTCAGGCTAAGGCTGCAGCTTAGGGGCTGCGGCGTCCTCTCGGTCTTGCTCCAGATGGGGTTTACCAGGAACATAGTCACCTATGCTCCTCGTGGTCTCTTACACCACGGTTCCACCCTTACCTGTACCGGCTCTAAAGCCGGCCATCGGCGGTCCATTTCTGTGGCACTATCCTTCAGCTCGCGCTGACTGGACGTTATCCAGCATCCTGCCCTGCGGAGCCCGGACTTTCCTCTCGCGGCAACAAGGCCGCCAGCGATTGTCTGTCAAACTTTCCGTAGCGTCGATAAGTATACAAGATATTTCACAAAAGTTCAACCCTATAGTAAATGCCAACTTCGCCAAACGAACTTTAAATGATTTTATACAAAGGTAAAGGGCTCTGTATTCAGTGTTGAAGCGATCACTTCTGTTTCTGATTTGCTGCTCGCAAGCTGCTTGCTTAGCCAATCCGCAACCTGCTGCTTCATAACCTTCTCGATGTTATGGCCAGGATCAATAATAGTCATGCCTGCCGCAAGCGCGTCATGCGCCGTATGATAATCGATATCTCCGGTTATAAGCACATCCGCACCGGCAAAAACCGCATGCCGCACATACCGGGCGCCCGAGCCGCCAAGCACAGCAGCCTTCCGCACGACGCGGTCAAGCGGTCCGACGACGCGAACTGCCGGCACATCAAATATTTGCTTAGCCTGCTCAGCAAGCTCGCCAAGCGTCACAGGCTGCACAAGCTTGCCTGCTCGGCCTAGACCAAATGAGCGGCCTTTCAAATCAATTGGATAAAGATCATAAGCAACCTCTTCGTAAGGGTGCGCCTTCAGCATCGCTTGCACCGTTTTGCGGTGAACGCTGTAGGGAACGATCGTCTCAATTCGGATCTCATCAACCTGCTCCAGCTTGCCTTGCGCTCCGATAAAAGGCGTTGTGCCCGGCCCGGGAACAAATGTGCCAGTCCCTTTTATGTTAAAGCTGCAATTGCTGTAGTTGCCGATCTCGCCTGCGCCTGCGCGCCAAATCGCTTCCAGCACTTGCTCTTGATGGCTCTCCGGGACAAATACGACAAGCTTGTAAAGTTTATCCGTATGGACCTCCTCCAAGCATTGGCGCCCTTCTGGAACGATACCGATAAGATCAGCAAGCCAATCATTAATGCCTCCGTCCGCTACATCGAGATTCGTATGCGAAATGTAAACCGCAATGTCATTTTTGATAAGCTTCTCATATAAGCGTCCGGCAGCCGTCGACGTATCAAGCTTAGCCAGCGGGCGATAAATAATCGCATGATGCGCGATGATTAGCTCAGCGCCATGTTCAATCGCTTCATCTACGACAGCGTCGGTAACATCAAGCGCAACCAGAATCTTCGTAATCGGCTTATTTAATGTGCCGAGCTGAAGCCCTATTTTATCATTTTCAACCGCATAGTGCTTTGGAGCAAGCTGCTCCATCAGCTGAATTACGGTTTGACCGTGGGCAAACATAACAAAACCTCCTCAATCACATGCTTCTCCGCCAAAAATTGTTCACGCTTGCTAGCGGACTCCGGTAGCTCAGAGCCGGCAAGCTGCTCGCAAATGCGATCAAGCTTATTTAGCTCATGGCGCCACTTTTTGAACAGCTCCGGCTTTGGATCACGTAGCAAATACGGCCCCATTTGCTTCAATACTTTAAAAATCGTATCCGTCTCAAGGCTAAGCTTCAAGAAGCTTCCATCATACAGCTCGCTATTGCGACATTTGGCATCCGAAGCCCTGATCGCATGCATAACCTCATAGATTTTACCGTCTTCCTCAAGGATACTCTCCGCGGTTAACTGCCAGTCATGCAAAAGCAGCCATTCGCGCACCGCTTCCTCCCCAACGTTGGGCTGCAGCACTAGCTCCTTAACCCCTTCAAGCTTCCCTGCTGCCCGTCCAGCCTCGAGAATGGAGCTCATTAGGCTGCCGCCCATCCCGGCAATTGTGACGGTGTCAGCTTCGCCAGGCTGCAGCACGTTTAATCCATCGCCTTGGCGAACGGTTAGGCGGGCAGTTAAGCCGGCGTCAGCGCCTTGTTTTCTTGCAGCCTCGAAGGGACCAAGATTTAGTTCCCCTGCAATCGCAGAAGGACATTTATCGATTTGAAGCAAATAAACCGGAAGCATCGCATGATCGGAGCCGATGTCAGCGACACGCGAGCCTGTCGTTACATAATCCGCAATACGCTGCAGACGTCTTGAAAGTTTTAACATTATACAACCCACACCATCCATTTTTTTCGCATAGAAAATAATAATATCCCGCCGGCTGCAATTTTTATGATGAGCTGCAACTGCAGTAGAATAGCATCATCTACAAACATCATCGCATAAAGCTCCGGCATAAACCAAACGAGCGCACAAGTCAAGAATAGAACCGCGGACACCTGCTTCGACCACCGGTTGACAAACCAGCTGCTCCAGCCGAACAAACAAGCGATCGGAAGCCAGTAAAGCTGAACCTCATACCATTTGGAATGCTCCATGAATTGCGACAGCAGCCAAGCGTAAACGAGCAGAGCAGCCAGCCAGCCACACAGATGCAAAATGGGAATGCGCGCTGCAATGCCATAAATGACCCAAAAGAGCGAGCAGAAAGCAAGCAGCCCCGTTTTCCAGCCCCATTGATCCAGGCCGTGGACGTTCAGCATATACAATCCGCCGCCTAAAATCAAAAGCATGCCCGTGCTCGTTATGGCCAATCCAGCCGCTTCATTCCGCTTGCGAAGCCGTTGCCCAATCCTTAGAAAAACGCCCGCTCCGCCTATCACGACAGCCATTTGCAATAAAGGATGAAATTCGTTAAAATAAAGCACAACAAAGGAAATTAAGGTAAAAGTTCCAAATGTAAGCAGCCATTGCATGCCCGTTGCTCTTGAAACAGCAGCAATCGCTTTTCCTACTGTATGATGCTGTTCTTTGGTTGTATGGATCGTTTCTTGATCAGCATATAAATTCAGCAGAAAGTCACAATATTGATCCGGCAGCAGCTTGCTTCTCCGCCAGTGATCAATTTCTTTCACGATAATTTGCCGACGATCCTGATTCATAGAATCCCGCTATCCTTTCGGTCGACTTGCCTATCCACAAGTCCTTATGTATAAGGTCTGTTTCTTAGAAAAAAGACCTCGCTGCACGTGCAGAAAGGTCACTATTGTATAACATAAAGTTTTTATTCGAGAAAATCCTTCAAACGTTTGCTGCGGCTTGGATGGCGCAGCTTGCGCAAAGCTTTAGCTTCAATTTGACGGATACGCTCGCGCGTAACGCCAAACACTTTGCCAACCTCTTCAAGCGTTCTAGTGCGGCCGTCATCAAGACCAAAGCGAAGACGCAGTACATTTTCTTCTCTCTCGGTCAAGGTGTCAAGCACATCCTCTAGCTGCTCTTTAAGGAGCTCGTATGCAGCAGCATCAGCTGGAGCAAGCGCTTCTTGGTCTTCAATGAAATCTCCAAGATGAGAATCATCTTCTTCCCCAATCGGAGTTTCCAGCGATACCGGTTCTTGCGCGATTTTCATAATCTCGCGAACCTTCTCGGTGCTAAGCTCCATCTCAGCAGCAATTTCCTCTGGCGTCGGTTCGCGTCCAAGTTCTTGAAGCAATTGACGGGAAACCCGGATCAGCTTATTAATCGTCTCAACCATATGAACCGGAATCCGGATCGTACGTGCTTGGTCAGCAATCGCGCGAGTAATGGCTTGACGAATCCACCAAGTTGCGTACGTACTGAATTTAAAGCCCTTTTGGTGATCGAACTTCTCAACCGCTTTGATCAGACCCATGTTGCCTTCTTGAATCAAATCAAGGAACAACATGCCTCTGCCGACATAACGTTTTGCGATACTGACCACGAGGCGCAGGTTTGCTTCCGCAAGTCTCCGCTTTGCTTCTTCGTCGCCATTCTCAATCCGTTGTGCAAGCTCAACCTCATCATCCGCAGAAAGAAGTGGAACTCGGCCGATTTCTTTTAAGTACATCCGTACCGGATCATTAATTTTAATACCCGGTGGCAATGCAAGATCATCATCGAAATTGAAGTCGTCCTGCTCACGCTCTTGCTCTTCCCCTTGGGCTGCGAGTGGATTTTCTTCGTCGTTTTCGTTCAGTACCTCAATCCCAAAATCATCGAGCTGTTCGAAAAATTCATCAATTTGTTCAGGGTCTTGATCGAACGGAGCCAACTTATCCATAATTTCTTTATACGTCAAAGAAGATCTCTTTTTACCTTGTTCGATCAATTGATCCTTCACATGATCCAGTTTTTGTTCGGTATCTAGTTCAGTATGTTGATCATTCGCCATGTTCCGACTCCCTCCCCCCTAGAAACGATCTTCCTGTCGCCCTTTAAGCTGTCTCTCTAGGGTTATAATCTCACTTGCTATTTGTGCTGCTGCCAAAAAATCGCCGGTACGCTCAGCACGTACCATCTCTTCCTTTTTGCGCTCGATATCCCGATATTGCGGTACTTTGATAATATCCTGGATATAAGCGTCCATTGTTGTTTCGTCGAACGGGAAGTCACCGTCCATCATCAGAATAGATGCAGCTGCGCGTTCTAATCGATCGTCGTGCAGTGTTGCAATAAATCGGCTGACATCCGGATCGTAGCCCTGTGCAAAATAAGCGTATAAATAAGCAGCAAGCGCTGCATGATCCTCCACATTAAACGCATCGCCCAGCCGTTCATGTACCGATTGAGCCACTTCCCTATCCCGCATCATAACATGCAGCAACCTTCGTTCGGCATGAGTGTAAGCGGGCATAAGAGTGGGCGGTCCAGATTTTCTGGGCTTTTCATTCCTACCATTATTCCACGAATTGTCGTTATTATCCCCTTGCGGTTTCTTTTTTTGCAGCTCCTGTCTGATTTGGTGACAGTCCTGCTTCAAGGCGTCAAGGGAGATATCAAACTCGCGGGATATTTCTTTCAAGTAGACCTCGCGTTCTGTTGAAGAATCAAGCTCCGCAACAATTTGCACTGCTTCAAGCAGATAATTTTTTTTACCTTCTTCTTTTAGCAGTATATGGTTTTTCCTTGAATATATAAGCTTAAATTTTGTTACAGATACCGGTTGATCCATCGTTTCTCGCAAGAAAGCTTCCGGTCCATATTCGCTTATATAATCATCGGGATCCTTTCCTTTCGGAAGCATCGCCACCGATACTTTCAAGCCAGCGCTCTCTAGCATCGGAATTGATTTAAATGCTGCTGCTTGTCCTGCGTCATCTCCGTCATAGCATACGATAACCTCTTCAGCCTGCCGCTTAAGAATCGCGCAATGCTCATCGGTCAAAGCCGTGCCCATCGTTGCAATTCCGTTTTTTACGCCTGCACTCCATGATTTGATGACGTCCATGTAGCCTTCAAACAATACGACTTGCTTGCTTTTGCGGATGGCTGGCCGCGCATAATGCAAGTTGTATAGTGTCCTGCTCTTCGTAAAAAGCATCGTCTCCGAGGTATTCAAGTATTTCGGCTGTCCTTCGCCTATAATGCGACCCGCAAACGCGGTAGCTTTGCCGTCTCGATCCCATATCGGAAACATGATGCGATTGCGAAACCGATCCACATACCCGCTCCCGTCTGATTTAGCCGAAAGCAATCCGCCTTTTTCCATTAAAGCCAAATCAAAGCCGCGATTCGTTAGAAACCGAGCCAGCAAGTCCCACTCCTCAGGAGCATAACCGATCATGAAATGATCGATCAGCTTATCGGTGAGTCCGCGTTCCCGCAAATACTGCTTTGCAGCTTGTCCTTGCTTCGTATTATTGAGCACATGATGGTATAGCTTAATGGTCAGCTCATGCGCCTCAATGATCTTGGCTCGATCCGCATCATGCGGCGTCGATTTGCCCCCGTCGGGCGTTGCCCAAGTGACGGGCATTCCTGCGTCAGAAGCGAGCACGCGTACCGCCTCAGGAAATGAATAACCTTCCATTTCCTCAACAAAGCGAATGACGTTGCCGCCTTTGCCGCAGCCATAGCAATGGTAAATTTGGAGCTCCGGCGTAACCGTAAACGAGGGAGTCTTCTCCGAATGGAACGGACATAACCCCTTCATATATTTGCCGTGCTTCGTGAGATGAACATATTTCCCGACCGTCTCTACGATGTCATAATGCTTGCGTACCGCATCAATGACCTCTTCCGGTATTTTATTACCGTATGTCATCGTTCATCACCTTCATCCTAGTAACACGTAAATAATATTCGCTATACGTCATGGTTCTCCTGCTCATTTCGCAAAACTTTTGTCAACTTTTGTTGAAAACGATCACGATCGTCATTATTCATCGCTTTCGGTCCTCTTGTTTTGCCTCCGGTACGTCGACGTTTTGCAAGCTCATGTCTACGCTCCATCAAATAATCGATGTTTTCATCCGAGTATTGCTCTCCCCTAGGAGACAATACGATGGCGCCTTTGCCGATCGCTATGCATGCCAGTCCAAAATCCTGCGTTACGACGATATCTCCGCGAACGATATGGTTCACGATGTACAGATCAACGGATTGATTGCTTCGATCCACCTGGACGATTTCCACGCCAGGCTGCGGCTCAAGGCGATGATCATGAGAGGCGACCATCAGCACGCGAACCGAGAAACGTCTCGCCGTCTCGCCTATTTCATTTTTTACCGGACATGCATCCGCGTCGACCACAATAGTAGGTTGCATTAGTCGAATATGAGATCACCGCTCGAATTCAAATTCTTATCCTGTACTATTATATACGGCATAACTATAAAAAATCCTGCCTCCTGCCGTTAAGGCATTCTTACATATTCCATAATTAAGCTTGCCGTTTCTTCAACCGCCCGGTGAGATACGTCTATGACGACGCATCCGAGCTGCTTCATGATGGTATCGGCGTAATGAAGCTCCTTCTCTATACGGTCAGGAGTCGCATAGGATGCATTATTCGGCAAACCAAGTGCTTTGAGCCGTTCCTTACGAATCGTATTTAAATAAGGCACTCCAATTGTAAGCCCGATTATTTTGCGTTTTGGAAGCTTAAACAATTCGTCAGGCGGCTTTAGCTCCGGCACAAGCGGTACATTGGCAACTTTAAATTTTTGATGCGCCAGATACATGGACAAAGGTGTTTTTGAAGTGCGCGATACGCCTACAAGAACGATATCGGCTTTCAGAACACCGGATGTATCCCTTGCGTCATCGTATTTTACAGCAAATTCGACAGCCTCTACTTTTCTGAAGTAGTCCGCGTCAAGAACATGGTTAAGACCAGGCTCTTGACGGGATTTGCGCCCTGTTCGCTGCTCCAGCGTTTCGATAAAAGAGCCCAAAAGGTCGATGGCGACAACGGCGTAGGTTTCAGCCAGCTTCCGCATGCAGTCGCGAAGATGCGGAATAACTAGCGTATACAACACAATTGCATCGGCTTGCTTAGCCTGCTCTGCGATCCGCTGGAGGCTGGCTTCGTCCGTAATAAAAGGAGCTCTGCGGATATCTGTATTAATCGGATGAAACTGTGCAATCGCCGCGCGTACAACAAGCTCCCCTGTGTCTCCTGCGGCATCGGATACCACATATACGATCACTTCCGGATTAGAACGAGACATGATCCATCATCCTCCCTTACTGGGCCTATTACCAAACTAGCTTCGAGAAATCGGCAACAATCGCAATATCTTCAGCGATTCCTGCAAGCGTAGACAGACGGTTTGCGCGTACAGCTTCATCCGGCGCCATAACCATAACCTTCTCAAAATAAGTATGAATAAAAGGCTTCAGAGATGACAAGCTTTGAACGGCTTTTGCCATATCGCCGCTTTCAATCGCCGATCTAAATGCCGGCCGCTGCTGCAGCCATTTCTCATAAAGTTCTGTTTCTACCTGCTCTGCAAACAAAGCCGGATCAACCGTTGTGCCATCTGCTTTGGACCCCAGATTGCTGACGCGGTTAAACTGCTCAACCGACAGCTTGAACTCTGAACGGTCATCGCTGGCAGCCAGCGCTTGCACAACCGTAGCACGCTCGATTGTTGATTTCAGATCGGCAAAGCCCGAAGCCATAACCGCATCTATGACATCATAACGAACGCCTTGCTCAGACAATACGTTTTTAACACGAAGCGCGAAGAAATCGGAAAGATCCTTGCGAATTTCCGCAGCGTCGCGTTTTAGGCCGCGAGCTTCATGCACGGAAAGAGCCGCGTCATACAATTCGTTCAACTGCAGCTTGAGACCATGTGCCAAAATAATTTGCACGATGCCAGCCGCTTGTCTGCGGAGTGCGTAAGGATCTTGCGAGCCGGTCGGGATAATGCCGATCGAGAAGCAGCCTACGATCGTATCTATTTTGTCAGCTAAGCTTACGATTGCTCCCGTAATTTCAGATGGCGCTAGATCGCCCGCAAAACGTGGCTGATAATGCTCGTTAATCGCTTTCGCCACCGCTTTGCTCTCTCCTGCTTTCAGAGCATAATCCTCACCCATGATGCCTTGAAGCTCTGGGAATTCATATACCATTTGCGATACGAGATCGAATTTGCAAATATCGGCGGAGCGGCTAATCTCCTTCGTTACCTGCTCATCCAGCAGCAATTGCTTGCTAAGCAGATCGGAAGTAGCGCGAATCCGTCTTACTTTGTCAGCTACGCTGCCAAGCTCTTCATGGTACACGATATTTTCAAGCTTCGAGAGAGCATGCTCAATCGTAAGCTTATGATCTTCCTCATAGAAAAACTTCGCATCCGAAAGCCTTGCGCGAAGCACCTTCTCGTTACCTTTTGCAACAAGCTCAATCGATTTCAAATCGCCGTTGCGAACCGTTACGAAGAACGGCTGTAGCTGGCCTTCCCCATCAAATACCGGGAAATATCTTTGATGCTCGCGCATCGAAGTAATCAGCACTTCTTGCGGGATTTGAAGGAATGCCGGATCAAAGCCGCCAAACAAGACGTTTGGATATTCAACCAAAAACAGCACTTCTTCAAGCAAATCTTCCTTGATTGCAATCTCCCAGCCTTTTTCCTTCGCTAGGCGATCAATCTGTGCAACGATTAGCTGCTCACGCTCGCTAACGTCTGCGATAACATGCTGTTCGCGCAGCCGTTCCACGTATTCGGCAGGTGCCGACACAGTTGCTTCTTTTCCTAGGAAGCGATGTCCGCGCGATACGTTTCCTGTTTGGACGCCCGTAATTTCAAACGGAATCACATCTTGGCCAAATAGCGCAACCAACCAGCGGATTGGTCTTACGAAACGAAGCTCATAGCTTCCCCAGCGCATATTTTTCGGGAACGACATCGACGTAATAAGCGATAGCAAGCCCTCTGGCAATACGGCTGCTGTCTCTGCGCCGATGCTGCTCTTGTTGGCATATACATATTCAACGCCAGCAAGCTCTTGGAAATAAAGCTGTTCGGGCTCCACGCCTTGACTGCGTGCGAAGCCTAGCGCAGCTTTGCTCCAATTGCCTTGATCGTCTTGCGCGATTTTGCGCGAAGGACCTTTTGCTTCCTCATTCATGTCGGATTGCTTCTCAGCAACTTCCTGAATCAGAACCGCAATCCGGCGAGGAGTCGCGTATACGTTAACTTCGCCATGCTGAATGCGGGAATCCGCCAGCCATTTCACCATTTTATCCTTAAGCTGATTCATAGCGCCTCGAACAAAGCGAGCCGGTACTTCCTCTAGACCAATTTCAAGCAATAAATCTCTAGTCATGCTGCTCCACTCCTTTCTTCAGCAACGGGAATCCAAGACGTTCTCTTTCCTCAAAATAAGTCGATGCGCAAGCGCGCGCTAGATTTCTAACCCTTGTAATGTAGCCTGTTCTTTCCGTTACGCTGATCGCGCCGCGAGCGTCAAGCAGGTTGAACGTATGCGAGCATTTCAACACATAGTCGTAAGCCGGGAACACAAGATGATGCTCCATCGTTTTTTTGGCTTCTTCCTCGTACATGTTGAACAAGGAGAACAGCATTGCTGTATCTGAAGTCTCAAACGTATATTTGGAATGCTCGTATTCTGGCTGCTTGAAGACGTCTCCGTACGTTACGCCCTCTACCCATTCCAGATCGAATACATTCTCTTTTTGTTGGATGTAAGAAGCAAGACGCTCCATACCGTAAGTGATCTCTACTGCAACCGGATTAGCGTCAATGCCGCCAACCTGTTGGAAGTATGTGAATTGCGTAATTTCCATGCCATCAAGCCATACTTCCCAGCCAAGGCCCCAAGCGCCAAGCGTTGGCGACTCCCAGTTATCCTCAACGAAGCGGATATCATGGTCATTTGCATCGATGCCAAGCTGCTTCAAGCTCTCTAGATAAAGCTCTTGAATGTTGTCTGGCGACGGCTTCAAAATAACTTGGAACTGATGATGCTGGTAAAGACGGTTCGGATTCTCGCCATAACGGCCATCTGCCGGACGGCGGGAAGGCTCCACATAAGCTACATTCCATGGCTCAGGACCAATGGAACGCAGGAAGGTCATCGGGTTCATCGTTCCCGCACCCTTCTCCACGTCATAAGGCTGCACTAGTATACAGTTTTGCTCGGCCCAGAATTGCTGCAGCGTCAAAATCATTTTTTGAAAATTCATTACTGACCCTCTCCTTTTTCCTCTGTTTTCGTCCTGTTCCGGACATTTTCTGGCAAAGGCGAAGACATGCAAAAAACTCCCGTCTCTACGCCTGCTGCCAGACGTAGGGACGAGAGTTATAATCCCGCGGTTCCACCCTACTTGGTTAGCTCGCTTTCGAGCAAACCCTCTTTGTTCGATACGACTCCGGAGTGCCCGTTCACCGCTTTGTCCAACTGGGCTTTCACTATTCCCAGCTCGCTAATCTTGTCGACACGAAACGATTACTTTCTCCATCATTGCCCAATATTTATATTGCACTATTTTATGCTTCTTTAGCGCAATTGTCAAACAAGGAATTCAAACAACGTCACCCAAAGATTAGTGGCCGCGAATCTCTTCAGCAGGAATCGCTTTGCCGGTACGGTTACCGATAATATCCTTCATGCCTGCGTTACCCATCATAAGCACACAAACCAAGGCTAGACCTGCGGGAACGATCGACCACAGAAACGTTACCGACACCGATTCGGACAGAGCCGCAACGATTTTCTCCATAATTGGCGCCGGAATTTCCGCACGCTTCTCAGGCGATAGCAGCTCGCGGGCATTTTCCGTCATCGGGCCGGCGCCTTCGCTTCCAGCAAAAGCATCGGCCATGCCGCTCGTAAAATGATTCCGCTGAATGATGCCAAATATCGTAATGCCGACTGTCATTCCAAGCGAGCGAACGAACGACATCGTGGAAGTGGCGCTTCCCCGCTGTCTCATATCGAAGCCGTGAATCGACGACATGCCAAGAACCGAGAAGGAGAAACCGATTCCGAAGCCTGTCAGGAACATATACACAGACAACATAAAGCGTGTCGTGTCCGGCGTAATCGTAGAAAGCAGTACAATGCCCGCGATGAAGATGACAGCGGATAACATCATTACGTTCCGGTACTGCATTTTGTTAGCCAGCACGCCGCCCAGCTGTGCTGCGATAACGGAGCCAAGCGTCATAGGCAGCAAAGTTAAGCCTGCGCTAACCGCTGTTCCGCCAAAAACACCCTGCACGAACATCGGAATGTACAAAGCTGCTGTAATAAACGCCGCGCCATAAAATAAGCCGGCACCCGTGCTTGAAGCAAACAGACGCTGCTTAAACATGTTGAATGATATAATTGGCTCGGCTGCTCTCGTTTCCACGAATAAGAAAATGCCAAGCAGTACGGCAAATCCGGCAAACAAGCCAATAATTTGCGCAGAATCCCAAGCGAATTCCGAACCCCCAAGCTCAAGGGCGAACATGAGACAGACAATTGACCCAACAAGCGTCGCAGCGCCCCACCAATCGATTCTTTGTTTGGAATGGGAATGCGATTCCTTATAGTAAATAACGATGAAAGCAAGAGCGACAAGCCCAATCGGTACGTTGATATAAAAAATCCAGCGCCAATTGATGTATTCCGTTAAGTATGCCCCTGCTAGCGGTCCGAACAAGCTTGAAGTGCCAAATACGGCTCCGAACAAGCCGCCCATTTTTCCGCGCTTCTCTGGAGGAAAAATATCAAAAACAATAGCAAAAGCAATTGGCATCATAGCGCCGCCGCCTATACCTTGGATAGCGCGGTAAATGGTCAATTGAGTAATCGATTCCGCCGTGCCGCAAAGCACCGATCCAAGTAAAAACAATGAAATGCCTAATACGAAAAAACGTTTTCTTCCGTACATATCCGACAGCTTTCCGAAAATAGGCATACCCGCCATTTCCGTTACGAGATATGCGGATGTAACCCATACATATTTGTCCAAACCGCCTAGATCGGACACGATGGTAGCCATGGCGGTTGACACGATCGTGTTATCGATCGATGCGACCAATATGCCAAGTAAAAGCCCGGCAACAACGAATCCCAGCCTATTTTGCCTTGCTGACATCAGGTGAATCCCTCCAATTAAATACTAGTCTCAAACGACATCATCTAGCATAAATCAATCGCTCCATTCATGTAAACATGCAAAAGTAGGAGCATGGTCTACGACCTCAGATGTAGAAAAAAACCATATTAATCCATAACAGCTTACATCAGCTTATCAAGCTGATCGAGGAAGTTACGTGATTTCAGCTGGAGACCTAGATGCGTATCCATTAGCTTGCGCATCGCAATTTTAAGCTCTGCTTTGGTCTCGGGTTTAACTTGGATCGAGCCAAGCCTTCTCATATCCATTCTGCGAAACAATCGAAGCAGCTTGTATGCGCCTTCTCCAAGCAGCACCGCATGCGGGTCTTTGCCGGAGCATCGCGTACATAGAATGCCTCCCATATAGGGAGAGAGCTTAAAGGGTCCGACGACATTGCCGCAGCTTACGCATTCATCTAACGCCGGCGCATAGCCAGACAGGTCCAAAATTCGCATTTCGTATAGATGGGTGACAATTTGAGGATCTTTCCCCTCTTGGAAAGCCGAAAGACAAGCCTTAAGCTGCTCAAAATGAAAACCTGTGGCCTCGTCGTCCTGCAAGGAGCGGTCTGTCAGCTCCGCTACATAAGAGGAATATGCCGCCAAATCAAGCTTTTCACGCAAAACATGGTGAGATTCAATGATCTCACCATGATTAAGCGTGCCGAGTCCGCTTGTGCGGAAATAAGCGAACTCTCCATATGTAAACGGCTGGGCGAGTGAAGAATGTTTGCTCTTCACCTTCTTCGCGCCGCGGATGAGAACACCCGCTTTGCCGTTTGTCTTCGTGAGCAGTGTAACAATTTTGTTGCCTTCCCCATAGTCCATGCTTCGAATGACAATTCCCTCGACACGATACAGCATATTGCAAACTCTCCCCTGAAAGCAAAAACGTGAGATTCGCCGTCCCATGGCGGCGAACCTCCGCTTAGCGGTTAAAAACAAGCATTGCATATTGGATCCAAATTATGCCCGCTTATCTTTTCAAACCTTCTATACCTGATCATTCGATTCAATAATACCTTTGATCCATTAGCCTGATGTATCTTCTAATTCCATCATGGCAAGCTCGTCTTGATCAACAGCTAACGCATTGGAGTCATCGGACCCAAATTGATTGATTTCCTTGTAAAGCATGAAGGACTCGACATCCCCGGTCAACGTAAAATACTTCCACGAAAAATTTCGCATACGTATTCATCCCTTTCCGTCCCAAGAAATGCTGCTCCAGACGGTAATAGGATGCGATAATCCGCTTCAATCTATCCTTAACAAAAAACGTCAATTCATGTTAATCGTGGCGATAACCAAGATCCTTCAATACGCGTTCCTGGTTGCGCCAGTCCTTCTTCACTTTCACCCACAGCTCAAGGTAAATGCGTGAGCCGAGAAGCGCTTCGATATCCTTGCGCGCCTGTTTTCCGACTTCCTTGAGCAGTTCGCCTTTTTTGCCGATAATGATTCCTTTTTGGGAGTCGCGTTCGACAAATATAACCGCTCCGATATAAACGACGCCATTTTCCTTCACGCGCATATCCTCGATCGTAACCGCAATGGAATGAGGAATTTCTTCTCGCGTCATATGCAAAATTTTCTCGCGAATCAGCTCCGAGCAAACAAATTGCTCAGGGTGATCCGTAATTTGATCCGCGGGATAATATTGCGGACCTTCCGGCAAATAACGAGACAGCTGCTCGAGCAACGTTTCTACGTTATTTCCTTTGAGCGCTGAGATCGGAATGATCTCCGCAAAATCATGAAGCTCGTTATATTGCGTAATCATCGGCAGAAGCTGCTCCGGCTCTACCTTATCGATCTTGTTCATAACAAGAAAAACAGGCGTTTTTACTTTTTTGAGCTGCTCGATAATGAAGCGGTCGCCGCCGCCAAGTCCTTCGGCTGCGTCGATCAAAAATAGCGCCGCCTCAACCTCTCGAAGCGCGCTTTCAGCCGTTTGCATCATGTAGTTTCCAAGCTTTGATTGCGGCTTGTGAATGCCCGGCGTATCCAGAAATACGATTTGTGTATCGTTCGTTGTGTAGACGCCGTGGATTTTGTTCCGTGTCGTCTGTGGCTTGTCCGACATAATGGCAATTTTCTGGCCGATTAGATGATTCATCAGCGTCGATTTGCCGACATTCGGTCTGCCTATAATAGCGACGAAGCCGGATCTGAATTTTTTGTTGTCACGCTCATTTGATGTTGTTCGATTCATATGTTTAATTAACGCTCCCTATTATCTACTAGTGAAGCCGGCGTGAAAGCTCCCGGCAATATTTCTGATACGGTCGATATCGTCCATTGACCGTTTAAATTCCCCATGATAACGGGCATGTCTGGCGCACAGAGCTCCACCAACACTTGACGGCAAACGCCGCATGGCGCGATTGGTCCATCCGTGTCTCCCATTACGGCAATTGCCTGAAATTGGCCTGGGCGCTTTCCATCTGCGATTGCGCGATGCAAAGCTGTGCGCTCCGCGCAATTGGTAGGGCTATACGCCGCATTTTCCACATTACAGCCGTAATGGACATGTCCCTCATCATCGAGCAGCGCTGCGCCTACTTGGAAATTGGAGTAAGGCACGTATGCACGAGACATCGCTTCCTTCGCTGCAAGCAGCAGCTCCGTGTACGGCTCCGATAACCCTTCGTATACCATTCTGACCATCCCCCTCATTTTATTCCAGCTTATTTCACCATTAAATGCCATAAGGGCGGCCCAAGGATGAGCAGCCCTATTATAGCAGAGATCGCTGCCGCAACTAACACGGCTCCCGCCGCAACATCCTTCGCTACTTTAGCTATCGGATGAATGTCCGGGCTAGCCAGATTAACTGCTTGTTCAACTGCCGTATTGATCATTTCCGCACTTATGACAACGGCGATAGCGAGCAAAATAATCGCCCATTCCAGCGGCTCAAGCGATACGATTAGCCCTAAAAGGCATGCCGCCAAGCCAGCAACGGCATGAAACCGCATATGGCTTTGCGTTCGTAGCGCGAAGCCGATCCCGGATATCGCAACAGCGAAGCTATGAATAAACTTACTCATTACCGGGAAAGGCCAGCTTTCTGCAAAATCGCTTCCTGCTTCGCGGTCATTTCTGCTTCCGTTGCATCGTCTTGATGGTCATAGCCGATGAGATGCAGAAAACCATGGACAAACAAAAAGCCGATTTCTCGCTCCAAAGAATGGCCATACTCCTCACTTTGTGCCTGTGCCGTATCGACACTGATAATAATGTCGCCAAGCATTCCGGAAATCGGATCAACCTCGTCCTCGCTCTCTACTTCGAAGATGATGTCAAGCTCTTCCACGCCATCTTCTTGCATGGCAAACGACAAGACATCCGTAGGGCGATCAATGCCACGGTATTCGCGGTTAAGCTGATGAATTTCCTCATCGTTCGTGAACGTCAGCGATACCTCGCCGCCCGTAATGCCTTCCGCTTCGCCTGCAAGCTGCAACAGCTGTTCTAATTTTGTAATCCACTGCTCAGGTATTTCTAATTTATCCTGCTCGTTGCTCCAACCTAGCTGCAAGCTCATGCCAAGCGCTCCTTTGTTTTCACGTCATCTGGATATTCAATACGCGAATGGAAAATGCCAATTACGCTTTCTTTAAGCGACTGCGCAATTTTGTCAAGCTCCTTCAACGTCAAATCACATTCATTATACTGATTATCATCCAGCCTGCTTTTAATAATTTTGTGGATCATCGCCTCTACCTGCTCCACAGTTGGATTGCGCAAGCTGCGCACCGCCGCCTCCACGCAATCGGCAATGCCGACGACTGCCGCTTCCTTCGATTGCGCCTTCGGACCAGGATAACGGAAATCATCCTCCGTAAACGCGGGCTCCACTCCCTGCTCCTCCGCCTGTTTAACCGCTTTGTAATAAAAGAACTTCAGCGAGGTTGACCCATGATGCTGCTCGGCGATATCCCGGATCGGCTTAGGGATGTTATGCCCTTTGAGCATGTCCACACCATCTCTTGCATGCGCAACAATGATCGATTTGCTAAGCTTTGGATCGATCGTGTCGTGAGGATTTTCAATATTCGTCTGATTCTCGATAAAATAATTCGGCCGTTTCGTCTTCCCGATATCATGGTAAAACGAACCCACGCGGCACAGCAAGCCATCTGCCCCAATTGCTTCGGCCGCCGCTTCCGATAAATTGCCGACCATTACGCTGTGATGATACGTGCCCGGCGTTTCCGTCAGCAGCTTGCGAAGCAGCGGATGGTTCGGATTCGACAGCTCCACAAGCTTGAGCGCCGACAAAATGCCAAACGTTATTTCAAAGAAAGGCATTAGGCCGATAACCAGAACCGCCGTTATTAGTCCGCTTCCGAAAGCAAATGCGACCGAATAAATGAACGGCATGCGATCCATCTGCTCGGACAGCAGCAAAACCGTAATGACGGAAAAGGAGCCGAACAAGCTCACCATAATACCTGCCTTCAAAATGGTAGACCGCTGGCTCGCCCTGTGTATCGAGAAAATAGCGGCAAACGAAACGACAATAATGACAAAGCCGTACTGGAAATCGAAAATTTGGTTCTGGCTGGTATTTAATATAATACTTCCCATAATCGCAAATAATATCGAACTGATCATCGCTAAATGCATATCAAGGAGCAGCGTAATCAGCATCGTTCCAAGCGCGGCAGGTGCCAAATAGCCCGCATACGGCGCGGCATCAGTCTGCGTCAATGAAACAATCTGGATTGTGATCACATTTATTAGGAAGATGAGCCACAACATAAGCAGCGACGCATTGTTATATTTCGGCTTTATGCCGTTGATGCTTCCGGATTGATGCAAATAAGCATAAATCACAACGATGAACATCAAGGACATAATCAACAGCCCCAGCTGCGGCCAATAGTTCTTCTTATCCTGCAGCAGCGAGGAATCTACCAGCAGCTTGTACAAATCAGGCGTTATCGTCTGGCCGCGCTTGACGATCAGATCCCCTTCTTTAATGACGACAGGCGGCGTATTTTGCTTCGCCTGCACTTTAGCCTCATCCGTTGCCGCTTTGTCCAAAAACTTGTTTGGCATAATCGCGAATCTTGCCAGCTCCTGCACGATTTCTCTGCTTGTCCGGCTAGATAACGAGCTTGCGTTTACGAGCTCAGCGACTTGTGTTCTTGCAGTCTCCGCCTCGCGAAGCTGCTCGCCTGACAGCTTACGCACAATATCCCGAGCTACTTTGCGCATCTCGGTTAAGGTTTCGGAAGTTAAGTTCGGCATCTTGTAGAACGTTTCTTCCGGAATCGTATATTGCTGCTCTTTCGTAATGACCGACATTTCTTCCAGCAGCGTATCGTTGTAAGTGCCTTTGCCCTTGTTAAGCTTCACAAAATTATCAACGAATTCCGAATAACGACCTGGAATTTCATTTCGGTAAATATCGATTTTATTTTGAACGGTCACTTGGTCATCCAAATTCAACTGCTCAATCCGAACAAAGATTTGCTCAACCAGCGCCTCGTTTCGTACCGGCACGATCGAATAAATAACGTCGATCTTGTCAGCGGCATCCTCTTCCGCCTGCCTTGTCGCCTTCTCGTCTTTTATTTGGAAGGGCGCTTTAATATCCTTCTCGCTTACAGCGCCCTCCTCAATATCATAGGTTTCGGGAACGAGATGCGGAGCCAAGCTGAAATAGAATAGCAGCACAAACATAAACATCAGCACCCAGCGAACGGCTGTGCTTTGCTTCCAGCCCGCCGTTTTAGACGGCCGCAAGCTCTCCTGTTTTCCGGTCTGGTTTTGGTTCATGCAGCAGACATTCCTTTCTAGGCTTTGTTTTCAGCATCCCAGTTGTAGGCTACAATTATTTTTTGCACTAACGAGTGACGCACGACATCCTGCTCAGAGAAAAGGATAATGCCTATTTCCTCTATGTTTTTCAAAATACGCTGCGCTTCGATTAAGCCCGAATTTTTGCCCCGCGGCAAATCGATTTGCGTAACGTCCCCTGTAATTACCATTTTCGACCCGAAGCCAAGCCTTGTCAAAAACATCTTCATTTGCTCCGGTGTTGTATTTTGCGCTTCATCCAAAATAATAAAGGCATCGTCGAGCGTACGCCCCCGCATGTATGCAAGAGGCGCGATTTCGATCATGCCGCGCTCAATCGCTTTGACTGTTTGATCTGGGCCCATCACATCATGCAAAGCATCGTATAGCGGACGAAGGTATGGATCTACCTTTTCCTGCAGGTCGCCAGGCAAAAATCCGAGATTTTCTCCCGCTTCGACAGCAGGCCTTGTCAGTACGATTCGCTTCACAGAGCCTTCCTTAAGCGCTGCTACAGCTAATACGACGGCAAGATAGGTTTTGCCCGTTCCCGCGGGACCAATCCCGAATACGATATCCCGTTTGCGGATGGTCTTCACATAATGGCGCTGCCCAATCGTCTTCACACGAATCGGCTTGCCGCGGTACGTCGTCGTAATTTCTTTCTTAAACAAGTCTAACAGCTCTTCTGCTTGCATTGACCTTGCGAGTTCAAGCGCGTATGCTACATCTCTCTCGGAAGGCTGATAGCCCCCGCGTACGAGCTGTATGAGCACATTGTAAAGCTGTTCTAGCGAATCAACCTCTTCAGATGGACCTGAAATGACAATTTCCGCTTCACGTGATGTAACCGATGATTCAACCTGCGATTGAATAAGCCGCAAGTAATTGTCTTGGGGTCCGAATACAGCCAGTCCCTCCGCTGCGTTGCCTAGAGGTATTTTTACTACTTTCGTCTCAATTTGCAACAATCCTCATTCTCCCTGCATCTGGACTAGTGGCATTTCCTTAACGATAGATTGCTCGACCTCAAAAAGAACTTTCATATAAACTTTACCATTGTCCGCCTTTTCATGCAAAACAATTTCATCTCGGATGACCGCATCGCTTCCTGCTTTTATGAGCACATCGGCTTTTGCCTGCAGGATGCCGGCGCTCTTCGCCTCTTCTTCCGTCAGCGTCCTCTCCTCCATGCGCGTCTCCATAATCGTTTCCTTCATGCGGCCGATCGGAAGCGACCAATTGCGCCATGCCGCCTTCTCCTCATGGCGTATCGCCTCAGAATCGCTGAAGGGATTATCGCCATAGCCGCTTACTTGGAGGGCGCGCGAGCCTATTACCGCAAACCATTTTGTCTTCTTTTCGCCTGTGTATACTTTAACATGCTGAACCATGGGCGAGGCGATTTCAAACTCGTACCAGACGAGGCCTCTTACTTTGCCTTTGGCAACGATCGTTCGCGAATACTCTTCTCCGCCAATGGTTCCGGAGATCAGCGTCTGCCCTTGCTTCACCTTCGTATTTTTTCTGACTACGGGCCTGCCCGCCTCCGCGATAATTTCTGTCACGACAGCGTCTGCCGATGCTACGAGATGACGCGGCGTTTGCAAAGAAGCCAGCTTCGGGATCGTAGCTTCCACCACTTGAATAATAACCTTCGTGCCCTTCTTCTCTACGCCAACCCATGTTGAGCCCGGAAGCTTGCGCACAAGCTGCTTGGACAAAACATCGGCATCGGCAAGGCGAAACGACCACTGCATCGGATATAATCCCTCCTGCTTTGCGGCGAGACGGATTTGATCCTCGGTCAGCTTTACATTGCCTTGCACCTCAACGCTCCACACCAAGGACGAAAGCATGAATATGATTGCAAAAAACAAAACGATACCGGCTGCAAATAGTTTTCTGCGCTCCGCTTTCACGAGCAGAAACGGCAGCCCTTTGCGCTTAGTGACATGCGCCCGGCAGCCTGTCTCCTTTAAATACGGGCGAAGACCAAAAAAGTCGCTAACCGAGATCTCGAACTCGAGCAAGCCGCTGCTTGTCCATCTAATGGAAGACAGCTGCAAGCCGCCGGAGAGCGCACGGTTGACGAGCAGCTCCGGTTGTCCTCCCCTTATGTGAACGGTAACCATTCCCTTTAACCAATCGGCACCTTGTCCGCTCATTCCGTTCGCCTCCGATACATTATTTTTTTGCAAAACAAGCTTGCTTTCATCTATTTTAGGGTATCAGTTGAATGTTAGTGATTTGACCCTCTACAAACACTTCTTCCGTCCATATGGTGCGGATGACGAGCGAGGTGCCCGTAACCTCCAGCTCTCCTTTGCTTAGCGCGAGCCGCAAGCGTTCGCTCGAGAAATGAACGACTCCCCGATGGTTTTCGATATATAACTGGCAATCGCCGATCATCGTTAGACGCGGCAAATCAAAGACGACATCATGCGGCATATCCAATAGCTCTGCTGTCACTTTGCGAAATTTCTTTTTTATACGGCGCATGGAAGAATCTTTGCCTCCTTCTAGGTTCGTTGAGCAAACCTGCTATGTAAGCAAGCATAAGCTAAGCCTTGCCAGAGCAAAGCAAAGGAGTGGCGGTTTTCATGTACTGTACCAAAATATGCGAGAGTTAACGTTTTTATGAGATGAATCTCCCACATAAAGCTTATGCGCCTTGGAAAACAAAAAAACCGCCGGAGCGGTATGCTCAGGCGGTTCATTCATTATTTTCGATACGGTCTCTTGGACCGGGGCGGACCCAAAATTTCAGCCCATATGACCGCGTTGCGCAGATCGTCAGCTTGCACAGTTGTTCGAGCAGCGCTCTGACCAGCTGATTTGCGCTCTGCTGTAGCCTGGGCCAATGCTTTGCTTGCCGATGCCCGCTCAAGCGAACGCTGCAGAGACGCGATCTGAGACGTTCCTGCGGCCTCGTCTGTTTCTCTAGCTAATTGCGATGGATAAGCTGAACGCTGACGCTGCGGATCAGAATCAGTCCGGTAAACGGGCTGTCCCTCCGTATGCTCCTGCTGGGGCGGATCTAGGCTTGGTTCCCGTTCGCTTTGCGGAAACAAGGTTCGAGGCAGCCCTCCTCCGCCAAAGTCCGGCATTTGCCTTGGCTTCTTCTTCGAGCTTGCTTTGCCAAATAGCGAAGCAAGCGCTCCGAAAATTATGACAACGATAAAGATGTTATTCATCAGAAACTCAATAATTTTCAAAATGCCTTCACCTCCAAGGCTCGGTCACGCTATTTGCTGCAAACGATCGCATTAGCGGCCTTCTTTGTGGTCAGGGGAGTTATCCTGCTTGCCAATGGAGCTGCGCATTTGCGTATCAGCCTCGATATTCTTCAAGTTCATATAATCCAAAACGCCGATTTTCCCGCTTCTGAGCGCTTCAGCCATCGCAAGCGGAACCTGTGATTCCGACTCGACTACGCGAGCTTCCATCTCGACGACCTTCGCTTTCATTTCCTGCTCATGCGCGACAGCCATTGCGCGGCGCTCCTCGGCTTTCGCCTGAGCGATCTTCTTATCCGCCTCAGCTTGCTCGGTTTGAAGGTGTGCGCCAATGTTTTTGCCCACGTCTACGTCCGCGATATCTATCGACAAGATTTCGAACGCTGTACCCGCATCAAGCCCTTTGCCGAGCACCGTACGCGATATCATATCCGGATTCTCAAGCACATCCTTATGGGAACTAGCCGAACCGACAGTCGTTACGATACCTTCGCCGACACGGGCAATAATTGTTTCTTCACCCGCACCGCCGACGAGACGTTCAATATTGGCACGTACCGTTACTCGTGCTTTAACCTTTACCTCGATGCCGTCCTTTGCCACCGCCGCAACGATAGGCGTCTCAATAACACGAGGGTTAACGCTCATTTGAACCGCTTGAAGCACATCGCGACCAGCCAAATCGATGGCAGCCGCACGTTCGAATATAAGCGGAATGTTCGCGCGCTGCGCGGCAATCAATGCGTTTACAACGCGGTCAACGTTACCGCCAGCAAGGAAGTGACTCTCAAGCTGATTAATGTTTAGCCCAAGTCCCGCTTTAGTCGCTTTAATTAGCGGGTTAACGATTCTGCTTGGCACAACCCGGCGCAAGCGCATCGCAACGAGCGTAATAATGCCTACTCTAACGCCTGATGCCAGTGCCGAAATCCAAAGCATAATCGGGAAGAAGCTTAGAAATACGGACAGCACGATAATAACGACTACGGCCAAAATCAAAAAGGAAACCAATGGATCCATTTGTCCAACCTCCATGTATTTAAATTGTCAGCTCTATTTTACGATTTCTTTGACGACTACCCAGGTTCCTTCTGCCTTGATAACCTTGACGGAACGATTCGTATCGACGAATTCGCCGGATGTGACCACGTCGATGCGGTTATCGCCGATTAATACTGTACCCGCTGGGCGCAGCGGCGTAATCGTCATCCCCTCGAGCCCTAGAAGTGAATCCTTCACATCAGCAGACAAGTAACCTTGCTCCGTCGTCAGCTTGTCACGCAAAATAAATTTGTTCCAAATGCCGCGTTTTTTGTTCAATCTTACAAATATGGCAATCAGAATGATCGCACCTACAAGAGCGATGACAATCGAGATGAATGCCGTCATCGGATCATTCGCCGCCAGGACTACACCCGCTATGAGCGACGCACTTCCGAGTATGCCCAATATTCCGAAGCTCGGTACAAATACCTCGATAATCAGCAGCGCAATCCCGATTACGAACAGGACAACCGATTCCATCCCCGCAAATCCGGCAACGTAATGGCCAAAGAAATAAAGGCCAAACGACAACAGCCCGATTATGCCTGGAGCGCCAAAGCCAGGAACGAGCATTTCGATGACAATGCCTGCAATGCCTAGGATGAGCAGCACCGTCATGACGATTGGATTGATGAGCCATCTGGCCGCATTTTCGGCAAGAGACGGAGCAACCTCAATCTGCGTGCGGCCATCAAGGCCAAGCCACTTCACCACTTCATTGACAGAAGCAGCCGTATGCTCGGAGTAGCCGACCTTCTCCGCTTCGCTGGCTGTCAGTGTAAGGATCTCGCCCTTAAGCTTGTCTCTGCCAATCTTATCCTTCAAAGGCAGCGTCACATTCGGATCAACCATCGCCGCAGCGATGCTTTTGTCACGCCCCTGCAAGCCCGCCGACTCGGCCATTTCGGAAGTCCAAAATGAGATCGTCTTCGGATTTTCAATCAGATTACCCGATCCATCTACAACCGCAGCGGCACCGATCGTGCTGCCAGGCTGCATGACGATGTTATCTGCATTGAGCGCGATATATGTGCCTGCCGATACCGCCTTGCCTTCAACGAACGCCGTTGTCGGAATTTTATTCTCCCGAATAAAATGGCCGATGCTCTCTGCGTTCACCACTTTGCCGCCAAGCGTATTAATTACGAGAATGACATGCTCTGCTTTCGCTTCCTCTGCCTCTTTATACGCTCTCTCCAAAAACGATTGCAGCCCAGACTCAACTGTTTGCTTTACTGGGATAACATAAACGGCGGGACCGATTTCATTCGCCGCCTTCGCCTGCTCCGCCGGAGTGCCGAACAAGCCTGCAAGCGTCACCAGAAAAATAGCCGTAAGCAGTGCAATAGGTGCGGCGGACAATCTTCTTCGCCATCGGTTCATGTGCAAGAAGCTTCCTCCTTCTTTTCATGTATTGATCCCTACTACGTACAACTGGCCAAAAAGTTTCATTGTTCGCTCTCCATACTATACCATTCGAACCAGAACAAACAAAAAAACACCCCCGTTAAGGGGTGTTTTGTGAGTCCGAATGTTTAGTTAGTTGAGATGTTGCTGTACGAGCTGATTTACTAGTTTACCGTCAGCGCGTCCTTTTGTTTTGGGCAAAAGGGCACTCATAACTTTTCCCATATCGGCTTTGGAAGAAGCACCGAGTTCATGGATGGTCTGCGTTACTATCTCTTGAATCTCTTCTTCAGTCAGCTGTTCGGGAAGGTATTGACTAATAATTTCAATTTCGACCTCAAGACCCGCTACTAAATCATCACGGCCGGCTTTTTTAAATTCTTGGAGGGAATCTTTACGTTGTTTGATTTCGCGACTCAATATATCAAGCACTTCTTTATCGTCCAAAGGACGCTTGAGATCGATTTCCAAGTTTTTCACTGACGCGCGCATCATACGAATTACGGAAAGCTTAAACTTGTCCTGATTCTTCATGGCTTGCTTCATATCGTCGGTCAATCTTTCGCTCAGGTTCATTATGGAAGGATCCTCCTAAAACTTTCTCTTGCGCGCAGCCTCAGACTTCTTCTTGCGCTTCACACTTGGCTTTTCATAATGCTTGCGTTTTTTCACCTCAGCTAGAACTCCATCTTTAGCGATGGAACGTTTAAAGCGGCGAAGCGCAGCATCAATAGTTTCGTTTTTGCGAACTTTAGTTTCAGACACCAGTTTTCCCTCCCTCCGAAACAGACCGTCCAGAGCTATAACACGGTTTATCAAATTTCATTATATGTCAAACCAAAAGGCAGTGTCAACTTTGGATATTTGCCAGCTGCGAAGAAAGTTTTGTTCCCCCTAGCAAATGGATATGCAGGTGATAAACAAGCTGTCCTCCATCGGAATTAACATTGTTGACAAGACGGTAACCTGACTCCGCGATCCCTTGCTCCTTGGCAATCTGGCGGGCTACCGAGAACAGCTCGGCTACGACCGGATCATCTTCATCGGTTACGTCATTCATGGTCGGAATATGTTTCTTCGGAATGATGAGAATATGTACCGGAGCAGCTGGCTGTATGTCGTGGAATGCGAGAATTCTGTCGTTCTCAAAAACCTTCTTCGACGGAATTGCGCCTTCGATTATTTTGCAAAAAATACAGTCCATGTGATTCACCCCCTGTTCAATAACCTTCTCTTATCATAACGAAAAATCGGGAGCGAGTCCAATGGAATACCAGACTGCCGGCTCATGCATTAATTTGATGCGCTTTTCATCGTTTCTTGAAGCTTCGAAACCAGATCAATCCAGTCAAGCCCGCTGGACAAGCGGATTAAAGCGATTCGGTTATCGGCGATGCTGGTATTGAAGCCATTCATCGTTTTAGACATAGCTTCAAAAGAACTTTTTAATCCTGTAGCATAGCTTTGTTCCTCTTCGTTTAGCGCACCGTTGTAGCTTCCTAGTGATTGCAAGCCTTTTTCGGCATTAGCTAAAAAAGCCAGTGTCGATTCCGAACTAAATTTCTCCGGTTCAGCAGATACGCTCGCCGCTTCTTCAGTGAGCTTAGCTACAGCATTTCCTTTTGCCGTTACTCTGCCTGCATCAAATTTTACGTTAAGGCGTTCCTCTAAGCTTTTGCTTTGCAGCATCGCATCAAGCACCGGAATCATTTCATCCACATATTGCTTCGACTCCATGGCTGCCGCAAAAATCTTTTGGCCTTTTACAAAACTATTTTCCTGCTTATGCTGTAAAAATTGTGAGTATAAAAATACATTGCCGATTAAGCTGAATACGAGAATAACAAGTGTAATCGGCAGCGCGATCGAGCGTTTGCCCGTTTGCTGCTGTTCCAACTTCGCAGCCTCCTTTTATGCTTTGTTCGTTTGCTTCAGCTCCACAGACTGTCCGCCGTCAAAGAAAAAGACATGGCACTCATCCACTTTGCGCCCGAGTACGGATTCGATCGCTTCCGCATACAGCTCAAGCTGAAACCTATGCCTCTCTGCCGCTTCTGCCCATTGCTGCCTGCTGATCCGATCCGTCTTGTAATCTAGCAATACGACGCCGCGCTCATCCTCAAACAAGCAGTCGATAACGCCTTGAATCAATATTGGTTCCTGCATTAACGCTTCGCTGGAATCCGGATATACCCGGCTCGCAGGAAACATGCAGCTGAAGGGAACCTCTCTTCGTACCCACTCAGAGGCTAGCAGCCGCTGGCCTAGCTCACTTGTGAAAAACGCGGCGACCGCTGTCAGATCAATCGCCTGCGACTGCTTAACCGTCATTAAACGGCGTTTAATCATGTCGTCGAGCGTTAGTTTCAACCTCTCCTCATCTGCTGGCTCCGTAAGGGATACATGCTGCATGAGCAAATGGTTGACAGAGCCTTTCTCCGCCGCTGTAAGCGACTTCTCTTCCATGAAGCTGGGACGTCGAAGGCGCAAGGTGTAATTAGCAGCCGGAATGGAGAATGGGTCCGCTTGCTCAGCATAATCATTACTCTGCGGCTCCTTCAAAGGAACCGCATCCTCCATTACTTCCGTATGCAGCCTTTTCATTTCGGTAACCGATGTTTTGGCTGCAAGCAGCGCCGCCTCTTGATGCGGATATTGCCATTCCAGCCGGGATCGGAGCTGCCGGTCCTCCTCGACTTGCTCAAGCAAGGACAAGGAAGTTACGGCTTGCAGCCTTTCTTCCTTAGCCAAATCCTCTTGGTCAGGCTCTTCTACCGCCGCGGCGGCTTCCGTGCCGAATATCGAAGCCGATACGATTCCAGCTTGCCACTTCGGCGCGTTCTCGTCCGCCTGCTGCTTTGCCGCGATTTGCCTTGCGGCGAGCGGCCCAAGCCAGTCGATAAAGGATCTTGCGGAAGCCACGCGGAAATCCGGCATTCTGCCATTCGCATCAACTGAAGCCAGCCAGCGCCGAAGCTTTGCTTCCGCGTCCGATACCGTTGCGACAAGATACATTTTTTCCTTTGGCCTAGTCAAAGCAACGTATAGAATCCGCATTTCCTCCGCAAGCATCTCTCCTCGCATTGCCCTTCTAATCGCCAAATAAGGAAGCGTAGGGTAGCTGATACGGAGAGCCGGATCAACAAAGCGGGGGCCAAATCCAAGCTCTTTATGCTTCAGGAAAGCGCTGCGTACGTCCTGCTGATTGAACAGCTTGCCAAGACCAGCCACAAATACGACCGGAAACTCGAGACCTTTGCTCTTATGGATGGACATGATGCGCACGACATCCTCTTGTTCGCCGAGCGCTCTTGCCGTCCCTAGATCGCCGCCGCTATCGCGCATGCGCTCGATAAACCGCAGAAAACGGAACAAGCCGCGGAACGATGTCGCCTCGTATTGCCGCGCACGGTCATGCAGCGCTCGCAAATTCGCTTGTCTTTGCGTTCCGCCCGGCAAGCCGCCTACAAAGTCGTAATAGCCCGTTTCACGATAGATTTCCCACAGCAGATTAGCTAGCGAGCCCTGCCTTGCTTCCTCGCGCCAACGGTCCAAGCTCTCCAAAAACAATGAAAGCTTTCTGCGAGTTTCATCCTCCAGAAGCAAATCTCCAGCCGCTGCAAGCACCGCATCGTAATACGTCGATTTTGCCGATTGGATGCGAATGAGGGCTAACTCTTCCCCATTTAGCGCAAATAAAGGCGAACGCAAGGCTGCTGCCAGCGGTATATCCTGATACGGATTATCGATGACGCGAAGCAACGATAACATCGTCTCTACTTCAATCGCGTCAAAATACCCGCTGCTCAGCTCTGCATATGCCGGGATGCCGCTCCCTTGAAGCTCCTCAATAATGATTGGCGCCCATTGCTGCGTCGCTCGCAGCAGAATGACGACATCTCGCCACTGCATAGGCCTGTTCTCGCGCCGCTTCCCGTCATAGACCTGAAAGCCGCTGTCGATTAAGGCATTCAGCTGCTGCGCGATCCAGCGAGCCTCAAGCTGCGCCGTTTTCAGTTCGGAAGGCGACTCCGCTTGCGTAGCTAAATTGCCTTGGTCGCCATCATCCGTTAGCTCAGAGGTCTCCGCATTTTCGGCATCATCATCCTCGGCGTCATCCATATCCCCTTTGTTTAATACAGCAAACTCCACTTGGAAACGGTCAGCCGGTACCGGATTCGGATAGGAGGCGCCGCATACAAGCTCCGCTCGCTCGTCATAGTCCATCTCGGCCACATTCTCACGCATGATCGCACGGAATACCGCATTTACCCCGTCAACAACCTCTGAGCGGCTGCGAAAGTTGCGCGCCAAGTCAATACGCAGGGCATGAGGGACATCCGTTTCAGTCAGCTTGCTCGTTTCCCGGCGCGAGAGGTAGGATTTGTATTTTTGCAAAAAGAGCTTTGGCTCCGCAAGACGAAAGCCATAGATACTCTGTTTGACATCGCCTACCATAAAACGATTCCCTGCGCCAGGGCGCTCGATTAAGGATACGATAGCCTCCTGCACCATATTGGTATCCTGATATTCATCCAGCAAAATCTCATCGAATTGCTGCTGGAATTCAATCGCGGCTACCGAAGGGGTCATATGCTCCGGCGTCGATGCGGCATCTCGCAAAATCCGCAAGCAGTAATGCTCCAAATCCCCAAAATCAAGCAGCCCTTTCGCACGTTTTGCCGCTTCATAGCCTTGTCCGAATTCAATAACAAGCTCTGCCAGCGCGCGCATCAGCGGTGCCAGCTCCTGGAGCTCCTCCAGAAATTGCCCGGCATCCCTGCCGAACAGCTCCTCCGCAAGCGATGTAATCAGCTTCTTCGCTTGATCGCGCAAGTCCTTCGCTTGCTCCTGCAGCGACTTGTCAAATTCATCGCCGCGCATCGCCTTCAGCTTGCCGAATTGAATCGCTTGAAACGATTCAATCCACCTCTCCCAAGGCTGCGCATGAATCATATCCTCAAGGCTGCGAACAACCTGCAAATCCTCATCGAACGTTGCGGCATAAGGCGCAGGGCCGGCAGGCTGCCGCGTCAAATCCAGCGCTTGATGAAGCAGCGAAGCCGCGCCTTCCAAGGCAAGCTGGATATCGTTCTTTAAGCTGATCACCCATCGGCTGCCTTGAAGGGCTGCCACGTCTTCAACGTCAAATGCTTCCGCTGTCTGGCGCAGCCAATGCTCCGGCCATGGATGGCTTTGCGCAAAATCGTACAATTGCTGTACCAGCCTGTATAAGGGTTCATCGCCGCGCTCGCCGCCATAGCGGTCCGCTAAACGAAGAAACGCCCCGTCATCTCCAGCTCCCTCGTACTTTTGCTCGAATAGCTGATCAAGCACATCGAGCCGCATCAGCTCGCTCTCCGTTTCGTTCGCAATGCGAAAGCCAGGATCCAGTCCGATTAAAGGATAATACCGCCGGATAACATCGAGGCAAAAAGAGTGCAGCGTCGTTATGGAGGCACGGTTCATCAAAGCAAGCTGGCGGCGCAAATGCTCGGAATCCGGTTCACGCTCAAGCTCCTGCTCAAGCGCCAGCCGTATCCGATCCTTCATCTCCGCTGCCGCCGCCTTGGTAAAGGTCGCAACAAGCAGACGGTCGACGTCGGTATGCGCCGAAATTTTTCGAATAATCCGTTCAACCAGCACCGCTGTTTTGCCCGAGCCAGCCGCGGCAGCAACAAGAATGTTGGAGCCGCTAGTGACGATGGCATCCCACTGGTCGTCGGTCCATGTGCTGTTTTCCGGTTTGGGGGAATCCTTTGCCGTGTGCATACTCATCACTCCTTCTCCAGCTGCTGCCAAATCTCTTCCTTAGATGGCTTGCCCAGCTTCCTATATTCGTTTCCTTCGAACTGCGCATCAAACTGGCATACCGCTTTATAGTCACAATACTGGCATGGCGTTTTTGTTCCCATGCGATAAGGCTCAATGGATACCTCGCCCGCTTGGATCGAGCTGCCGATCCGGCTAATCGTGCTTCTGACGGAATGCCTAAGCACATCCCACTGCTCATTCGTAACGACCGAGGAACTGCTGTAGAAGCTTCCGTCACGCTTAAGCGCCACAGGGAGCAGCTCCGAGTAACCTGTCTCTAGTTCATCATCCATAAGCTTTACGGTTTCCGAATCGGCGGTAACGAGGCCGCGCATCTTGAAGCGTTTCAGCAGCTGTCCATTGACCTCGGCTGGACTCATGCTGTTTGTCAGCGCCAGCAGCGGGTTATGAACGTGAAAGTAGAGTACGCCTGCAGGGGACGCAGGCTGTCCAAGCCATGCGGATGCATGCGTTACGAGCACGTCGAGATAAGTCAGCATTTGCAGGGAAAGCCCGTAAGCAACCTCTTCCAGCCGCAGCTGCGTGGAGCTTGATTTGTAATCAAGCACGCGCAGCAATAGACCTTCTTCCGTCTCAGCCGCATCTACGCGGTCAATCCTTCCGATAATCTCCATCACACCGCCGTCTTCCAGCGGAATGCGCAGGGAAGGCAGCGTGCCATCCGGTCCAAAATCAACCTCTGTGCCGACCGGGTGAAACTGCGCTCTGCGCGCGTGCTCGCCCAGCATAAGCGCAGCTTGTCCAACGATCTCTTTCAATTTGCGGGCAATATATTGAAAACGGCTGCTGCTGAGCAAAATTTGCGATTGAAGCTTAGGTGCCAGCTCGTCGACTGTTTGCGAGGCGGCGGCTCTAATCTCGGCTTCAGGCATCTTGCCCCAGCGCTCTCCAAGGCCTGCTGCCATCCGGCTGAGCGCCGCATGGAACAACTGCCCCACGTCGGGTGCTTCCAGGCGGTATAGCTTTCTTTCGCGGAGCTTTAAGCCATGTATCGCAAAATGCTGGAACGGACAGGATACGAACCGCTCCATGCGCGACACGCTAACCTGCAGCCGCGCTCCATAAAGCTGCCTAGCGGTATCCTTCGACAGCAGCTGCTCCTGGTTCTCATAAGTTAAGGAGGCTGTCAGCAGCTGAAGCTTGTGCTGCCATTCCGGCCGAACCGCGAACCAATTGTACATATCCCACCAAAAAGGGGCGATCGTCGCGCCATTTTGCCATTTTCGAATTGCGGCAATTAAATAAGACAACGTTCGCTGCGGCTGCGACACGAACATTCTTTGCTCTGATATCGTCAAGCTTGGAGACGGCTCAGCCGCAACATTCTTTACCGGAATGCCGGGAAAGAGCTGCCTGACATGCCTTACAATCTCTGAGGGAAGCAAGCTTTTGCCTTCCTCGTCTGCTTGCGCCCAGCTTAGCCACAGATGCCGGCTTGGCGTCGTCAAGGCGTTATAAATCATAAACCGCTCATCGAGCAAGCGGCGGCGCACGCCGGGCGCCATCGCTAATCCGTCCTCTGCGAGCCTCTCCCGCTCGGGCTCCGTAAGAATGCCGTCTTCCTTCACTCTCATCGGCATGACGCCATCGTTGGCGCCAAGAACATAACAGACCTGTACATGGCCGGACCTCGTCCGGTCCATGCTTCCGATCAGCACCTGGTCTAGCGCCGGAGGCACCGCCGCAAGCTTCAAGCTGTCGAGGCCAGCCTCAACCATGCCGGCGAACAGCTCAGGAGATACCGACTGCGTACCTGCAAGCTCAACTAACTGATCAAGCAGCAGCATGACGCTGTCCCAGAGCTGGCGGTGGCTTCTGGCCCGCTGCGTCTTCCCATTTTGCGTGTCCTGCAAGCTCCACCGCTCCAAACGATCCGCTGCATCCGAGTGATCGAGCAGGCGGTATAACGCCTCGCACATCTGCTGGACGTTCTCCGCCTTCTTCAGCGCCTCGCCGAAGCGGCGAAGCGGAGGAACTACGGCTTCTCTTGCAGCAAGCACAATATCGAACTCTCGCTGCGCTTTATCGCTGATTTTCGTATCGATTTCCTCGTCATCATCGAGGGAAATCGGAACTAATGGATGCCAGCGCTTCTTATCGAGCCATTTCCAGCCGTCTATGCCTGCCGCTAAAGCGAAGTTTTCGAGCAGATCGAACCACTCGCGCAGCAAGCTGCCATCCATAGGAAACAGCATTTCCGTCTTGACGCAGCGGAACACCGCGTCATACCGCCAGCCGAAGAGCACCGTTTCGAGCGCGGACCGGATAAATTCGACAAGCGGATGATGGACTGCCTTCTCCTTCTGATCGACAAAATATGGAATGCCATAATCGGCAAATACAAGTCCAATATAGTCGGTATAATCCTCGCTATTGCGAACCATCACGGCGATGTCGCGCCAGCGAAGCTCCTCCTTCTGCGCTCTGCGAACGATATCGCGCGCGACTGCCTCAACCTCGGCTCGCCGATTCGCGGCAGCGTGCAGCGATACGCCGCTGCGCCTGTCCTCATGATCCATCATCGCCCGGTCCGCAATCAGCATCGGCACTCGATCGCTATAATGCTTCTCAAGATGGGCGAGCATCGGACTGTTTCTAAAGCGGATGGGAAGGTCAGTTCCCAGCACCGTCGGCTCCTGGACATCGACCTCGTATTTAGCTGCCAGCTCCATCAGCTTGTTATACGTCTCGGCGGTCGGATGAAAGAGCTCAAGCTCATGCGGCAGCTCTCCTAATTCATAAGACCGGTTAAGCGTCAGCGTTACCGTAACCTGCGCCGAGGAAGCAATTAGCGCGCCAAGAGCCTCATACTCGGTTGGCGTAAAGCCATAAAAGCCATCGACCCATATTTGCGCGCCATGCATGGAGGCTGCGTCCGCGAACCCATTTTGCAAATAACGCAAATAATCCTCGGCGTCGATGTACATGCCCGCGAGTTCCTGCTCCATCTGGCTATAAATAAGCTGCAAATCATGCAGTTTACGCTTTAGTAATGTGGACTGCCCCGCACCCGTGTCTGCTGCCTCCTGCCTCTCTTGCAGCAGCTCCGAATCGATGCCATAACGTTTCCACTCCGTTAACAGCTCCGCAAGACGGTCAATGAATCCAGGCTGCTCTGCACCGCTTTGAAACAACTCCAGCTGAGCGCCAAGCCTGTGAACGATCTTATAAAGCAGCATATGCTTGCCCGTATCGCCGATTGGAACAAGCGCTGTCCCTCCCGTTTCCTGCATAACACGAAAGGCCAGACGCCGAAAGCTAAGCGCCTGTGCCCTGATGGTGCCATTCAAATCGCCGCTTTGAAGCAGCGCATATTCCGTTTGGAAGGTTGCCTGCTCCGGAACGAGCATGACGAGCGGCGGCCCGTCCGGCTGAACGCGCAGCTGCTCCCTTATTTCATTCAAGCAATAGGATGTTTTACCGGTTCCCGATCGTCCGATGACAAAGCGAAGCGACATACCCAGCTCTCCCGTCTATCCGTTAATTATCGGTTATTTGCTTCTAACTTCAAAAATCGCGAATTTCAAGTAATGACCTTCGTTCACGCCAAGCAGCTGAGGGTGATCCTTGCCCGCTGCGCGCCACTCGACTAAACGGAGCATCTTGCCTGCATCGACCGCCGCTTCTTGAATCGTCTCCAAAAATAATTCAGGCTTCATATGGTACGAGCAGCTTGCCGTGACAAGGTATCCGCCTTCATTCACAAGCTTTAGCCCTTGAAGGTTAATATCCTTGTAGCCGCGGCATGCGCCCGGAACAGCGCTTTTTGTTTTGGCAAAAGCGGGCGGGTCCAGAATGACGACATCCCATGTCCGTCCAGCGGCGCCTTCAAGCTTCTTCGAGGTATCCACGCCGCCAAGGCCGCGCTGCTTCCGCTCGTCGATTCCTTTAACTTGCGTGCGCAAATACTCAAACGCATCCGCAACGACAAACTCAACGCGGTCTGTAAAGCCATTGCGCTCGACATTGCGCTTCGCTGTATCGATGGCATGCTCCGAGACATCAAGGCAAGTTACCTTCTTAGCGCCATATTTGCAAGCATGCAGCGTGAAGCTCCCGGTATGCGCGAAGCATTCAAGCACAGAAGCGCCGTCCCAATAAGGGAACGTAACGATCTTGCCGTTTGCATTAACGGGAACAAGGTTCGCAGAATCCGCTGCCTTATGCGCCGCAAGTTCGCCCGAGCCTGCCAATCCCGATTCCGCTGCTTCGCGATCTGCTAGGCGAATACCGCTGCGGCCGCCCCAGCCTGTCATAAGCGGTGCGATGGCTGCGCGATTCTCCCGTTGATCGAAGAAATAGCCAGTTTTTTGGCCTTCTACAATATCAACCTCCAGCTTCAAGCCGTTCTCCTCGATTTCAATAATCGATGGACAATCGCCATATAGTACGCCCGTACGCTCCTCCAGCCCTTCAAGCAACCGAACGCTGACGTCGCTGCGCTCATATATGCCTTGCGGCTGGAACACTTCGATTAGCGCTTCTATTAGCGCTTCTCTTCTCGCGTCCATTCCAAGCGTGAGCAGCTGAAGCACCAGCACATTGTTGAAGCGGTCGACAACAAGGCCCGGCAGGAAATCCGCCTCGCCGTAAACGATGCGGCAATCGGCATCTTTTACGAAGCGGCGGCGATGCTCCTGGCACTTTAGAAGCCTGTCGCGGAAAAAGCTAACGTCCATTGCCGCGATCGGTTGATAGGACACCACTCTTACCGTAATCTGCGATTTAGGATTCCAATAACCCGTTGCCAAATAACGGCCTTGATGCGTTACGATATCAACCAAATCTCCGGGCTGCGCCTCGCCTTCCAGCCGATCAATTTCTGTTGCATAGACCCAAGGATGTCCTTGCTCCAGCCTTTTTTTTCTCGCCTTTAGTAGAACTACTTTTGGATTACTCACGATTGTCTCTCTTCCCCTCATTGAGCTTGCTTGTCATGCTTGTCTCGCTGGCGGCATATGTATACTTACGAAATGAACTTTTCACTAACAAATAAGGAGACCGTCTAATGGTTCAAACGATTCTTATTCCGATGCTGCTCGGTTTCGCTGTATTCATGTGCGGCATGAAGCTGATGGAGCTTGCGCTCCACCGATTGGCAGGCCCTTACTTGACCTGCTTCCTTGCTCGTTCTACCGCAACGCCAATCCATGGACTGGTGATCGGCACCGCCTCCACAGCTTTCCTGCAGAGCAGTACGGCTGTAACGGTTATTGCAATCGGCATGGTTAATGCCGGCTTGCTTACCTTCCCTCGTACGCTCGGCATCATACTCGGCACGAATATCGGCACCTGTATAACGACGGAGTTGATCGGTTTAAATTTAAATAAGCTTGCCATGCCATTACTAATGGTAGCCATGTGCACATGGCTTGTCACGGCGTTGTTTGGCGAGATCCGGCTATTTCCGGCCATTCGAAGCGCACGCTGGCTCGATACGCTGCGTTCATCGTCGGTCGTTCTGTGCGGCTTCGGCCTGCTTTTGACGGGCATCACCATGATGCAGGGCGTCGGCCCTGCCGTACAAGATAGCCCTCTGTTTGGATGGTTTCTAGACAAAGCAGACGATAGCTTATGGTGGGGTCTAGCAGCCGGCGCCATACTTACCGCTGCCGTTCATAGCAGCGCTGCCGTCATAGGCATTATTATGGGCTTCGTATCCATCGGAGCTATGCCTATTGAGCTTGGAATCGCAGTCGTGCTTGGCGCTAATATCGGCACATGCGCTACCGCGCTGCTTGCTTCCATTGGCGGCACTAAAGCCGGGCAATATGTAGCATGGTCTCATGTCGTCTTGAACGCTGGAGGCGCCTTGCTGTTCATGCCCTTCATCGGCGAACTCACCCTGCTGTCGGAATGGATCTCTTCGTCCCCGGCAGGGCAAATCGCCCATACGCAGACGATCTTCAACATTCTAAGCTCATTGTTCGCATTGCCATTTTGCTACCTGGGCGCATTTCGCCGGCTGGACCCTGTCCGCTAGCTTAATCCGTTTGCAGCCCTAGCAAATGAAACGCTCCGGCTACGATGCGATGGTTGTTATCGTAGCCCGATTGCTTCTGACGCTTCCACGCCTCTTGAGGATCAAACCAGTCGACGCCGCGAATTTCCTCCACCTGCGCCTGCAAGGAGCCGCCAACGGCTTCCACCAAATAATAATGAACCTCTTTATCTACCGTGCCGTGAGCTTCATGCTCATATTTGTATTTGATTTGGTCAATCGGAGCAATGATCACTCCTTCAAGACCTGTCTCTTCGACAATTTCCCGCAATGCGGTCTGTTCAATCGTTTCGCCGGCCTCCATCTTTCCTTTTGGCAGCGATACTTTTCCATAACGATCCTGAATGAGCTGAATTTGCAGCTTACCTTCCTCGGTGCGGCGGTAAACGACTCCGCCTGCTGAAATTTCCTTCATGTCCGTTTCCCCCTTGCAGCGGTAATGTTTAGTATATGCAGCAAAGGATTCCTCCATCTTTTCCGTAGAAGGAATCGATAAGCAAAGGAATCCCCGTATTTGTGAAGCTTACGTTATGCCCTAATGGCTTCCGGACGCTCAAGCACGAAGCTGTGAAGCTCCATCTCGCTCGACTCAGCAGGGTGATCTTCCATGACGCGGACAAGCTTCGCTCGGCATTCATTGACGCCTGCTTCGGTAATTTTGACGCGGCATAATTTGCCGATCAAAGCCTCCGAGCCGTCAAACACCACTTGAATGTAGTTGTCCGTATAACCCATAACGAGTCCCGTTCCCGGCGCACCCTTGTAATCGCGCTCAGGAATGACGTCAAGCACTTGGCCAACGTACTGCTTCGCGTATGCAAGCTGCATTTTTTCGGAGAGATCAATCAGCTTGTGGACCCGCTCATTTTTGATCTCTTCATCCACCTGCTCCTCCATCCGAGCCGCAGGCGTGCCTGTACGCTTGGAATAAGGGAACACATGCATTTCCGCGAATTTGAGCTCTTCCATGAAGCGGAAGCCGCTCTCGAACATTTCTTCGGTTTCGCCCGGGAAACCAACGATGACGTCAGTCGTAATCGCCACGCCAGGCATCGCCTCATACAGGCGTTTAATCTTAGCGGCAAATTCAGCCGTCGTATATTTGCGACGCATCCGCTTAAGCACGGAGTCCTCGCCGGCTTGCAAAGGAATATGAAGGTGACGGCACATTTTGCTCGAACGGTTCAGCACGTCGATCATCGCATCATCGATTTGACTTGCTTCGATCGAACTGATCCGAATGCGCTCTAGCCCTTCAACCTTGTCCAAATCCCATAGCAAGCTTGTTAGATTGTAATTTTCCATATCATCGCCGTAGCCGCCGGTATGAATTCCGGTAAGCACGATTTCTTTGTAGCCAGCAGCTACCAGCTGTTTCGCCTGCTCTAAGACGCTTTGCGGAGCACGGCTGCGAGAAAGTCCGCGTGACCATGGGATGATGCAGAATGTGCAAAAGTTGTTGCAGCCCTCTTGAATTTTCAAGAACGCGCGCGTCCGCTCGGAGAAATCGGGAACGTCCAGCTCCTCAAAATCGCGCGTTTTCATAATGTTTCTCACGGCATTTACCGGCATGCGGTCGCCTTGAATTTGATTAACGAAGGTCATGATCTTCTCGCGGTCTTGCGTACCGATGACAAGGTCAACGCCCTCAATCGCCATAATTTCTGCTGGAGAGGTCTGAGCGTAACAGCCCGTCACCGCAATAACGGCATCGGGATTGCGACGCACAGCCCGCCTAATGATCTGGCGGCTCTTTTTGTCTCCCGTATTGGTTACCGTACATGTGTTAATTAAATATACGTCTGCGGTCGATTCGAAATCGACCTGCTCGTAGCCTTCGTTTTTGAATAGCTGCCATATCGCTTCTGTGTCATAGAAGTTTACTTTGCAGCCTAGCGTATAAAATGCGACTGTTGGCATAGTAGTTACGCTCCTCCCATTTCTCCGGATTCATATAACAAGCAGGTTAATCCTACAATGCCTGCTGTTTCCGTTCTTAATATTCTTCTGCCTAATCCAACCAACACGGCGCCTGCCGCTTCCGCTTCAGCCGCTTCGCGATCTGTGAAGCCGCCCTCCGAGCCTACGATGAGCAGCACGCTTGGGCTGCTGGCCATATCTGCACGATTGATCCACTCGCGTACCGCGGAGCCAATACCCCGCCCATGAGCGGCATGGCCCTCGCGCTCGAAGCAAAACAGCACCAGATCATAAGAGCCGAACGACTGGATAAGCTCCTTCCAGCTATGTAGCGACTCAATGTCCGGAATCCGGTTGCGATGCGCCTGCTCCGCCGCTTCCTTCGCGATCTTGGTCCAGCGGTCCATGCGCTTGGCTTCCTTCTTGCCATCGTACTGAACGATCATTCGCTCCGATTGGAAAGGCTTGAACGCATAAGCGCCGATCTCTGTCCCTTTTTGAATAACGAGCTCCATCTTATCGCCTTTCGGCAAGCTTTGCGCAATCGTGATTGCCCAATTAGGCTCACTATCCGCGCTTAGCATCTCAACTATCTCAGCCATAATGAGCGTTGGAGAAGCCTCGCGTACCGCGACAAGAGCAGTACGCGACTGTCCGTCGCTGACGATAAACTTATCGCCTGGCTTCGTGCGCATGACTCGGACCGCATGATGCGCATCCTCGCCGATTATGCGGATATCGGAGTCGCCAAACTGCTCCGCCGCTACAAAATATCGTTGCATCGCTCTTGCCTACCACCCTTAAACAAATTCCATCCTTCATAATAGCATGTTTATATTCATGAAATCTATCAGAAACCGTTGCCAATCACCCATGGCTTTTTAAAAGAAGATCTGGTAAACCCATGCGAAGGTGTTGTTCATTAAATCAGCGCCTAATCCTAATATCGGATCAAGCGTAACGCTGCGCAGCGGCGGGATAAACACAATCAACAAAAAGATGAACATTCCCCACTGCACATTTTGATCCATTTTGTACCGAAGCCTTAGCGGCAATAGATCGGCAATAATCCGGTAGCCGTCCAGCGGCGGCAGCGGAATTAAGTTGAAAATAAACAAAAGAAAGTTATACCAAATAAAATAATCAAAAAACCGGTCTACCGCCGCGCTGACGCCAACGGAAGCACTGTCTAGAACGCCGGAGGCGATAAGTGCAACATATATGATAATGCCAAGCGTACCGATAATCAAATTGCTAAGCGGGCCAACAAGCGTCACGATAATGCTCATGACTCTTGGACTGCTGAACTTGCTCGGATTAACCGGAACCGGCTTTGCCCATCCAAAACCGGCGATCAGAATAAGGAGCGTTCCAAGCACGTCTAAATGCACGCGCGGATTAAGCGTAACTCTTCCCGCGTTATACGCGGTGTCGTCGCCAAATTTATAAGCGCTGTAGGCATGAGCGAACTCATGCACCGTAAACGCAATAATTAGTGCCAATACGATAAATGGCAAATCTTCAAGCGGAAATCGCAAAAAGCTTTGTAAGTCCATTAACCCACCTGCGGCTTTCTCGCTACGAATGCGATCCATTCCTCATCGCGGCGTTTCTCTAAAATCTCAAAGCCAGAGCGGATTAGGCCCTCTTCTACATCGGTTTCCTTGTTCTTATATACGCCTGATGCGATATAAATGCCGTTAGGCTTCAGCGCTGCGTACACATCATCTACAAACAGCAAGATGATTTCCGCCAAAATATTCGCAACTACCAAATCGACCGGTACAGTCACAGCCGTTGCTTCTTGTCCGGCGTCAGCGCCCTTGATTACGCCAAGCAAGTCGCTTAAGCGTACTTCAACCTGATCGGATAGATCATTAAGCTTTACGTTCTCCGTTGCGCTGGTTACGGCAATCGGGTCAAGGTCAAGCGCAAGCACGCTTTTCGCTCCAAGTCGGCAAGCTCCGATTGCAAGGATGCCTGAGCCTGTGCCGACATCGATAATTTCTTCTCCGCCTTTAATGACAGATTCCAGCGTCTGCAAGCACAGCGCAGTCGTTGGATGGGTACCCGTGCCGAAGGCCATGCCTGGATCAAGCTCAATAATCCGTTCGTCAGGGCCTGCCTCATACACTTCCCAAGTTGGCTTAATCGTCAGCTTATCCGAGACACGGAGCGGCTTAAAGTACTGTTTCCACGCCGTTGCCCAATCCTCTTCATCTACGACAAGCGCCGAATACTCTACGCTGCCCGGATCGATATTAAATTCGCGAAGCTCCTCAATGCGAGGCTTAAGCGATGCGATAAGCTCATCCGTATTCGTATCTTCGCCAAAATAACCCTTAATGATGGCTTGGCCTTCTGGTATATCGTTAAGCGGCAGCTCATACCATTGTCCAAGCGATGTATCGCGCTGCTTGCTGAGTGTACCCGATTCTTCAATGGATACGCCGCCAGCTCCGAGTTCATGCAAAAAGTTCGATATCATCTCTTGCGCCTCTTCAGTTGTTGAGATCGTAATTTCATGCCATTTCATATGTATTATCCTCCAATGCCAATCGTAAACGGCCATCGCCGACTTCAGTCGGCTAGACAAACGTTTCGCTAGTAAAAACCTAACATCTATTGTACACCAGAGTAGCACCTTTGCACAAAAAAATGACGCAAACGACCTATTGCCGCATTAATGCTTGAATACGTTACAGATACATGCATACAGAATAGGTCAAGCAAAAGAGACTGCAGGCCTTTTGGCCCGCAGTCTCTTTTGGTTAAAAGCTCGTCGTATTCACATTTCCGCCTATTTGCTGAATTAAATGAAGTGCTCGCTCAGCGACAGCTTCATCTACGGTTGCTGTCAGCAGACCGTTATCGAATAATCCGTTCACTTCAATCGCACGGAGCGCTTGCAGCTTGCGCGACGCTTCAAGGGCTGCACCCTCGCCATTAAACGTTGCTTGGATTTCGATTTGGCTCATTATTCCTGCTCGTTGCGCTCATCGGCTGCGGCTGCGCGCTGCGCTGCTTTGCGATCAGCCTCGTCAGCAAGCTCTTCGGAAAATTCAACATCCTCGTTTTTTCCTACAGGCAGGTTGCCAAAGTTTTGTTTCTCCAAGTTGTTTTGATCAGTCATCGTTTAATTCCCTCCGGTTGTTTGTTGATGTATGGTTTTCCTTCCCGAATAGAATATGTTTGTCCACCAAAATCTATACAGCCATAAAAAGAAAAAAAAGGCGTGCCGGGTTATTCACCGCGGAACGCCTTTTTCATTTTATCAAATATAGATTCATGATGCTCATGATCATTCGTTACGGCATCGCCGCTCAGCCCGCCAAATTGGCGAAGAAGATCCTTCTGATCGTCCGTCAAGCTCGTTGGCGTTACGATCGTCACCTTCACGTGCTGGTCGCCTTGACCGTAACCGCGCAATTTAGGAACGCCCTTGCCCTTAAGCCTAAAGTAAGTGCCCGTTTGCGTGCCTGCCGGTACTTTCAGCTTCACTTTCTCCGTTAGCGTAGGAATCTCGATCTCATCCCCAAGCGCCGCCTGTACGAACGTAAGCGGTACCTCGCAATAAATATCGTCGCCTTCGCGTTCGAAAAACTCATGGGATTTCACGCGAATGACAATATACAAATCGCCCGCAGGACCGCCGCGCAGACCGCCTTCGCCCTCGCCCGTCATCCGGATTTGAGCGCCGTCATCTACACCGGCTGGGATGCGAATATTGATTTTGCGCTGGCGCTTCACTTTGCCCGCGCCGTGGCATGTTGTACATTTGTCTTTAATCACGCGGCCTGTGCCGCTGCAATTCGTACAAGCACGGCGGTTGACCATACGGCCAAACGGCGTATTCTGTACAACCTCCTGCTGCCCGCTGCCCTTACATACCGAACAGGTTTCCGGTTTAGTACCCGGCTTCGCACCGTCGCCGTGACAGGTATCACAGGTCTCCGTGCGCGGAATCGTAATTTCCGTTTCTTTGCCGAATACCGCTTCCTTGAACTCGACCGTCATCGTATACTGCAGATCGTTACCGCGCTGAGGCGCGTTCGGATCGCGACGTCCGCCGCCACCGCCAAAAAACATATCGAAAATATCGCCGAAGCCGCCGCCAAAATCCGCGCCGCCTCCTCCGCCCATGCCTTGATTTGGATCAACATGGCCGAACCGGTCATAAGTCGAGCGTTTGCCGTCATCGCTTAGTACGTCATAAGCTTCCTTAACTTCCTTGAACTTCGTCTCTGCATCCGCAGCCTTGTTCACATCGGGATGATATTGACGTGCAAGCTTACGGTATGACTTTTTAATATCCTCTGCCGATGCATCCTTGCCTACACCTAGCACTTCATAAAAATCGCGTTTGTCTGCCACCTGTTCTCACCTCCGCTATCTATCCTATGATTCCATGTGCCTATGCGCGCGAAAGGAGGTCAAAGCCAGGTAGCGCCTGTCTTTGACCTCTCGCTCGCTACACTTTATTTATTATCGTCAACAACTTCGTAATCCGCGTCTACTACATTGTCTTTTCCTTTTGCTGCGCCAGCGCCCGCATCCGGACCCGCGCCTTCAGCTCCTTGCGCCGCTTGCTCGTAAAGCTTCACGGAAAGCTGTTGCACGATTTCAGTCAGCTCAGCTGCGGCTGCGTTGATTTGCTCAAGATCGTCAGTAGCAAGCGCTGCTGTAACTTTTTCTTTCGCAACGTTCGCTTTTTCGATTTCGGAAGCATCAACTTTATCGCCAAGATCTTTAATCGTTTTGTCAACGGAGTAGACTAGTTGGTCAGCGCTGTTTTTTGCTTCAACAAGATCACGGCGCTTGCGATCTTCTTCAGCGTTAAGCTCAGCATCCTTCATCATTTGGTTGATTTCATCTTCACTCAAGCCGCTTGAAGATGTAATCGTAATTTTTTGGCTTTTGCCTGTTCCTTTGTCAAGCGCGGATACGTTAACGATACCGTTCGCATCGATGTCGAAAGTAACTTCGATTTGAGGTACGCCGCGTGGAGCAAGAGGAATATCGTTCAATGTGAAACGGCCTAGCGTTTTGTTGCCGGCAGCCATCGAGCGCTCACCTTGCAAGACGTGAATTTCAACGCCCGGCTGATTGTCCGCATAAGTCGAATACACTTGGGATTTGCTTGTAGGAATCGTCGTGTTGCGGTCGATCATTTTTGTGAACACGCCGCCTGCTGTCTCGATACCAAGCGACAATGGAGTAACGTCTAGCAATACAACGTCTTTCACATCGCCAGTAAGAACGCCCGCTTGTACGGCAGCGCCAAGAGCAACAACCTCATCCGGGTTAACGCCTTTGTGCGGATCTTTGCCGATCAATTTTTTAACCGCTTCTTGTACCGCAGGAATACGCGTAGATCCGCCTACTAGTACAACTTTATCGATATCGCTGGAAGACATGCCAGCATCGCTAAGCGCTTGACGAGTAGGTCCAAGCGTACGCTCAACCAGTCCAGCAGCAAGCTCTTCAAATTTCGCGCGAGTTAGGCTTAGCTCCAAATGCTGAGGAACGCCGTCAACCATCGTAATAAATGGAAGCGAGATCGCGGATGTCAATGTACCGGAAAGCTCTTTTTTCGCTTTCTCAGCAGCATCTTTCAAACGTTGAACCGCTGCTTTATCTTTGGAGAGGTCAATGCCTTGGTCTTTTTTGAATTCAGCAACGAGGTGGTCGATGATCACTTGGTCGAAGTCATCGCCGCCCAGCTTGTTGTCGCCGCTTGTTGCTTTAACTTCAAAGAAGCCGTCGCCAAGCTCAAGAATGGAAACGTCAAACGTACCGCCGCCAAGGTCATAAACAAGAATCGTTTGGTCTTCTGTTTTCTCAAGGCCGTATGCAAGTGCAGCAGCAGTCGGCTCATTCACGATACGAAGTACTTCAAGACCAGCGATTTTACCAGCATCTTTTGTTGCTTGGCGCTGGCTGTCATTGAAGTATGCAGGAACGGTAATAACCGCTTGGGTTACCGTTTGACCTAGGTAAGCTTCCGCATCAGCTTTCAATTTTTGCAAAATGATTGCTGAAATTTCTTGCGGCGTATAATCTTTGTCATCGATTTTTTCTTTGTGGTTCGTACCGATGTGGCGTTTGATCGAGCTGATAGTACGATCTGGATTCGTGATCGCTTGGCGTTTTGCCGTTTCACCGACGACACGCTCGCCGTCTTTCTTAAAGCCTACAACCGAAGGGGTTGTACGGTTGCCTTCTGGATTCGGGATAACGACTGCTTCGCCGCCCTCCATTACTGCTACGCAAGAGTTTGTTGTACCAAGGTCAATACCAATTACTTTACTCATAGCTATAGTTCCTCCTACATTCATTTGTATTTTTACGCAAAATAAAGCTTTTTGTATTCAAATCTATTAGTGAAGTCATAAGCGTTAGCCGCTAACTTTAACCATGGCTGGACGCAAGACTTTATCTTTCAAAATATAGCCCTTCTGTACTTCCTCCACAATAATGCCTTCCTCATGCTCGTCGGATTCAACCTGCATAATGGCTTGGTGGAAATCAGGGTTAAACGGCTCACCAACAACGTTCATTGCTTTAAGGCCTTCCTGCTCGAGCGTCTGCTCCAGCTGGCGGAAGATCATATCCACGCCCTTTGCGAGCGATTCAAAATCACCGTTAACCGATGCCGCAGCAACTGCGCGTTCAAAATTATCTACAACCGGCAAAAGCTGACCGATCAGCTTCATCGATGCGTATTGTCCTAGTTCTTCCTTTTCCTTCAACGTGCGGCGGCGGAAATTGTCGAAATCCGCTTGCGCCCGTAGGTATCGCTGCTGGTTCTCTTCCGCTTGCTTCACAAGCTCCGCATAACGTGCGTCTTCCTGAGTTTCCTCATTTGCCGTTTCCTCGAAAGCCTGTTCTGATTGCTCAGCAGATACTACTTCTTTTGCAGCCTCAACTGCTTCATTATGTTGTTCTTTCGTACTCATGCAATCACCTCCTTAAAAGTTTACGAAGTAAACTTGGCATCGTAAGCTTCGGTATAAACACTATTTATACCAGCGGCTTAGAAGAACCGCCATATCCTTGGATATAATATCCAAAAGACTAATGACTTTGCCGTATTCCATTCGTGTAGGTCCTAGAATGCCGATCGTTCCCAGCGATTGGCCATCAATGGCATAGGTTGCTGTGATTAGACTGCAATCGCTAATTGCCTTATGGTCATTTTCTGTCCCGATACGTACTTGTATACCTGACGGAAGGCCGGTAAACATTTTCATAATGGCTGGTGTCTCATCAAGTAAATCCAAAATCGTCTTAACTTTGTCAACGTCCTTAAACTCAGGCTGCGTCAGCATATTTGTCGTACCGCCAAGAAATATGCGATGCTCATCCTCGTTCTGCAGCGCATGGTCCAGCACCTGAAGCAGCTGTTCATAATGATCAACATGCCGCTCAAGCTCTTGCCCAACTTCGGTGTAAAGCTTCGACCTTAGGCGAATTAGCGGAACGCCAACAAGCCTCGTGTTCAAAATGTTAACGACCTTTTCCATATCCTCCATTTTGAGGCCCTCTGGAATTGAAATCGTCCGATTCTCAACATGCCCGGTGTTCGTCACGATAATGGCAACTGCCGAGGTTTGGTCCAGCGGCACTAGTCCAAAATGTTTAAGTGACGTACTGAACATTTCCGGTCCAAGCAAAATGGATGTATAATTGGTCAAATTGGAGAGGATCATGGCGGTTTGCTGAATGACCTGCTCCATTTGGTTCATTTTGTCCGTAACGAAAGAGCGGACCATGCCAATGTCGTTCTCATCCACTTCGTTAAGCTTTACTAAATGGTCGACATAATAACGGTAGCCTTTCGTGGAAGGGACACGCCCTGCTGACGTATGCGGCTGCTCTAGGAAGCCAAGCTCCTCAAGATCCGCCATTTCGTTGCGAATGGTAGCCGGACTGAAGCCAACGTCGCCGCGCTTCGAAATACTGCGTGAGCCGACCGGTTCAGCCGAGCGAATATAATCATCCACAATTGCATGCAAAATCATCCGTTGTCGTTCCGTCAGCATTCGAATTCCCCCTACGTAAATGTTAAATCCGTTATTTCGGTTTACCATCGTTAGCACTCAATACAATCGAGTGCTAATCATTACTACAAAAATACCAAACCAGCTTGTCGATTGTCAAGTCGGTTCGGCATTTTTGTCGCCTATTTTATAAACGTCTCATTATACTTTATGCACTCTTCCTGCTTCGTCGACTGCAAATTTCTCTCTTCTAACCCGGTTAGCGCCTTGATAAAGCTCAACGATTCGATTCGGAGAAACAGAGTCATCTATAGTTACTTTCCAACCGTTCGTGTTTAGCAAAGCGAATACCTCGTCAAATTCCATTGCTTTAAATCCGTAAAATCCGCTTAATCCCGCCCATTTCTTCAGCAGCACCGTTGTGACATGCTTCAGCTTATCTTCTACCGCTACGATTTGATCTTTTTTTTGGCTCATTTTTTATTTCTCCTCTATATGACAATAAACATCTATCTTGACTATATACCAAAACGCATGACATTACTATCAACGAGTTCGGACAAAGTACCTTTTGGCCTATCGCTGCAAAAAACCACTTTCCCATTAGCCGCATACAAGCGCTAAGGGATAGTGGTTTTATTTTTCAAGCAGAATCGCTCGGATTGCTTCATTTGCACTCGATTTAGAACAGCATCTTTAATACGGCTATTTCATCGCAGGCAAGCTGCTTCGGACAATTGACGCAATCTTTCCATACTTTTTCGGGGAAAATTTCTTTGTCTACAACCTTGAAGCCATTTTTCTCAAAAAAGGAAACGGCATACGTCAAAGCCATAATTTTCGGAATCTGCTGCTCTCTTGCCTGTTCGATCAAAGCGTCCACCAGCTTGCTTCCGATTCCGACGCCTTTGTACCCCTCAGACATGCCCAGCGACCGAATCTCTACTAAATCCTTGCCCAGTCTTGTAAGGGAACCGCAGCCGACAACCTCGTCCCCAATCTCCGCGACGACGAATGTATCTATCATATATTCGAGCGCTTCCCGAGTGCGAGGCAGCATAATGCCTTTCTCGGCATAACCTTTAATTAATTGAAACAATGTCTCGATATCGCCTGATGTCGCTTTTCTACATACGACCTGCAATGCCTGCATTTGTGCCTTCGCCTCCACCCGGTGCAAGTTCAAATTCAATATGAATAAATATACACTAGATTGAATTTTTTCTCAAGAGGATTTTAGCCGTTTTTATCCGATAAAAGCACCGAACACTTCGTTCCCGAGAAGCACGCCTTTATCCGTCAGACGGTAAATCGTATCCTCCTCGGTTTTCTCCGACTCTAGCAGGCCGTCATTCATTAATTTATTTATAATATCGCCGAACTTGCCCTCAAGCGTTTGTCCTGGGAACTGATTGGAGAAACGGGATGCCGGCACGCCTTCTAGCAGTCTGAGACCCACCATCATTAAATCCTCCATCGCCTCCGCTTCAGGCACCTCAAGCGTTTCAAGGCGAGGAAGCTTCTGCGCCGCAGCCTCGATGTAAGGCGTAATCCCCTTCAAGTTAACATGGCGCATGCGATCTGCATAGCCGTGCGCTCCCGCTCCTAAGCCGTAATACGGCTCATTGCGCCAGTAGGTGGAATTGTGGCGGCTTTCATAACCCGGCTTGGCGAAATTGCTAATTTCATAGTGCGCATAGCCGTTCTCTCTCAGCATGTCCATTAGCAGAATGAACATATTAAACTCTTCTTCTTCCGGAGGCAGAGGCAGCTCATTGCGTTCGTAGAGCTTATGGAACAGCGTATTTTCTTCAACCTTGAGACTGTATATGGAGTAATGGGGCAAACCAAGCTCCATCGCACGGCTAACGCTGTCTCTGAGCAGCTCTACCGTCTGGCCAGGCAGGCCGAACATTAGGTCAATGGAAAGGTTGGTGAAACCGACCGCGCGCGCATTTTCGATGCTGCGATAGACATCGTCCACGTTGTGAATACGGCCGATCCGCTCCAGCAAACCGTTGTCAAAGGACTGCACCCCGAAGCTGATTCGATTTACGCCGCCTTCCTTCATCGCGGTCAGCTTATCAATATCCGTTGTTCCCGGATTGGCTTCCATCGTGAACTCTACATTTGGCGCAAGCGGAAAATAAGTCCGAACCGCTTTCAAAAATCTTTCCATTTGCGGCGGAGTGAGTACGGTTGGCGTACCGCCCCCAACAAATACGGTATCGATCTGTTCGGGCGGCCACTGTTCAACCGTCCGCTGCATTTCCATCTCTAGCGCATCCAGGTACTGGTCGACCGGCTGCCCCTTCAATACATAAGAGGTGAAATCGCAATAGTGGCATTTGTTCGTACAAAATGGGATGTGTATATATAAAGCGCGCGGTGATTGCGTTATAGTCATCGTTAGCATTCTCCTTCAAGCGCAAACGGCTGAAACCGATCTTGCGCGGCCTTACGTTTCGCATTGAAAATATAATCATAATTCCAATCACTATCAATAGGAAAGAGGGAGAGCAGCGCCCTCCCTCATCCTCGTACGTCTTAATCCTCGCCGATTTTGAGCACCGCCATGAACGCTTCCTGCGGCACCTCTACACTACCTACCTGCTTCATCCGCTTCTTGCCTTCCTTCTGCTTCTCAAGCAGCTTACGCTTCCGGCTAATGTCACCGCCGTAGCATTTGGCAAGAACGTTTTTGCGCATCGCTTTAACCGTCTCACGAGAAATAACCTTGTTGCCGATGGATGCCTGAATCGGCACCTCGAACATTTGACGCGGTATCAGCTCTTTCAGCTTCTCGCAAATCACTTTGCCGCGCTGGTACGCACGGTCACGGTGAACGATAACCGACAAGGCATCAACCTGCTCGTTGTTAAGATTAATGTCCATTTTGACCAAATTGGATCTGCGATAGCCGATTACCTCATAATCGAACGAAGCATAACCCTTCGTGCTCGATTTGAGCTGGTCGAAGAAATCGTAAACGATTTCCGATAGCGGCACGTTGTACGTAAGCGTAACGCGATTCGTGTCCAAATATTCCATGTTAACGAATTCGCCGCGCTTGTTCTGGCAAAGTTCCATAATCGCGCCGACGTAGTCGTTCGGTACAATAATCGCTGCTTTTACGAATGGCTCTTCGACAAAGTCAAGCTTGCCAGCTTCCGGATAGTTCGATGGATTATCGATCTCCATCGAGTCGCCATTCGTTAGCGTTACTTTGTAGATAACGCTTGGCGCAGTCGTAATGAGCGGAATGTTGAATTCCCGTTCTATGCGCTCTTGAATAATTTCCATATGCAGCAAGCCGAGGAATCCGCAGCGGAAGCCAAAGCCTAGTGCTGTCGAGGATTCCGGCTCATATCTGAGCGATGCATCATTGAGCTCTAGCTTCTCAAGCGCCTCGCGCAAGTCGTTATAGTCCTGCGTCTCGATCGGATAAAGGCCGCAAAATACCATTGGATTGATCTGGCGGTAGCCCGGCAGACGCTCAGGCGACGGCCGCTTCGCATCAGTAACCGTGTCGCCGACACGCGTATCCTTCACGTTCTTGATGCCCGCTACGACAAAACCAACATCGCCAACCGCAAGTTCCTTCACAATCGACATGCGCGGCATAAAGGCTCCAACTTCAATGACCTCAAACTCTGCGCCCGTAGCCATAAACCGGATTTTTTGGCCAGCTTTGATGCTTCCGTCCACTACCCGCACATAGACGATTACGCCTTTGTAAGGATCGTAATGGGAATCGAAAATAAGCGCTTTTAGCGGCTCGTCCGGATCGCCGGTCGGCGATGGCATTTTTGCCACTACCTGCTCAAGAATTTCTTTAATGCCGATACCGGCTTTTGCCGATGCAAGAACCGCATCGCTCGCATCAAGTCCGATCACATCCTCGATTTCCTGCTTCACCCGTTCTGGCTCAGCGCTTGGCAAATCGATTTTGTTGATAACAGGCACGATCTCCAAATTGTTGTCGAGCGCCAAATATACGTTGGCAAGCGTCTGTGCCTCGATACCTTGCGCAGCGTCCACTACGAGCAAAGCGCCTTCACATGCTGCGAGTGAGCGTGAAACCTCGTATGTAAAGTCGACGTGTCCAGGCGTATCGATCAAATTCAGTATATACTCCACGCCATCATCTGCCTTATAAGCCAAACGAACCGCTTGCAGCTTAATCGTTATTCCGCGTTCCCGCTCCAAATCCATTTGGTCAAGAACCTGCTCTTGCATCTCGCGAGATGACAAAGCGCCGGTAAATTCCAAGATCCGGTCAGCAAGCGTTGATTTCCCGTGGTCTATATGCGCGATAATGGAAAAATTTCTAATTCTTTTTTGTCGGTCACGTACGTCAGTCATGCCTAACCCCCACAATTTCCAATAATGCTAATCATTCCTCCTATTATATCAGTTAAGGAGAAGACCAGCAATGTTCATTATCACTTGGTTAAGCCGTCGAATATCGAAACGACCATTCGAATGCCTTCGCTAGACATATTTTGCAGCAATCCAGAGGTTGAATCGGCGATCCGGTTCACTGCCGGTTGATCGTTCTGGAGGGGCACGCCCGGCAGCCTTTCATTCTCCGTAAGCTTGCCTTCGTCATATTCGTTCGAGTATTCTGCCCCCTTCGCTGCCATCCGCTTCAGCTCTTCAAGCTCCTTCTCAAGCTGGGCAATTTTTTGCTGCTGGGCGTTCGCCAGCTCTTTTGCCGGGTCCGTCGTTTCTACAGGCTGCACGACTTCCGTATATTCGCTCCCGCCTTCCATCGGACCGTAAATACGCTCAATGCCCGCGGTGGACATATCAATCCCGTACATGACGATAATCGCGATGGCGCCGCCGAGCACCGTCCATTTTAGCGTATTCCGTTTCATAGGTTCACCGTTCCTCTCTTTATTAAGCTGTTCGCTCGTTAGCTCGCGTCGCCCTTGCTCGTTGAAGCCTTCTCCTCCGCCCAATAGATCTCCGAAATGACTTCCGCAAGTGCATCGGCTGTGCGATAGGATTCCTCCAGCGTGTTATCAACGCCGCCTACCTCGATTAGGACGCTGTCTGCTGCAAGCGATTGATTGTATTCCGCATTTCCGGATGCGGCTGTCTTGCCCCAAATGCCGCGTGAGATGCCTGGATATTTTTTATCAAGCGCATCATGTATTTTGGTTGCGAACGCTTCGTTTTTCTCCCAGTTTGGATTTTTATGCCCGATGATAAAATAAACCTGAGCGTAGCTTTTGCCTTCAATATCAATCGTCGTATACTTTCGTTTCTGGGAATCGCGGTGAAGATCGAAGAAAAACTTCAAATCCTTGCTGCTCGCGATCGCTTCCTTCACCGTTTTCATCGAATATTTATAGGATAAATAATATTTGAAATCTTTGATGGTTGACGGATAGTCCGTATTGGAATGCTGCGCCCCGACGCCTTTCTCCTCCAGCTTCTGCGCAAGCCGCTTGCCGACTAGCGTAATGTTTTTTGTATTGGAGCTTGGGTCCTTTGATTTATCCGTCAGCACGGGATACCAAGATTCCCGGTTATGGGAGTGATAAATAAAGGCAACCTTCGCGCCGCCCGTTGTTGGTTTAATCGGCGTGCCGCTATCATCTGGCTGATCAGGCTCATCCGTAGGAGTTGGCTGTCCAGCCGGTTCATCCGTTGGCTCGCCTGTTACATCGGTCCCGGTCCCTTCGTGAAGCCCTTCCAGCGGATCGTAGGTAATCGGCGCATTGTCCTCAGGTCCAATATCCGTATCCGTGCCAATGCCTTTGCGTATAAGAAAAGCGTCATTCGCGCTCATGCCCGGCAGCTCGCCTGCGAGCAGGCTCTTTGGATCGTTCGGATTAATATCCGTCAGAGCCCTCATTAGAAATGCGCTTAGCTGCTTGGTCGTAAAAGATTCGGTTTCCTTGCTGCTTTGAAAAGCAGGCATCTCCATCTCTAGCATATCCCCAAAAAATCCGCTGGATACGGCAGCAGCGAATCCCTTCATCGAATTAACCGGTGAAGCCGTCGTTTGCTTATGCGCCATTCCCGCAACGCCCAGCACGACAAAAAACAGCATGGAGCAAAAAGAGAGCAACGCGAACGTACGTCCCGTCACCAGCAATTGTCTCATTCGTTTACTTTCTTTCCCGATATCCAGCAGCATGATCCTTCGTTTCATTAGCTTTGATACCTCCGCTTCTTCGCGCCAGTGGCTTTTGTTACTACTAAACTATGAGAGTAATAGAGTTCATAGAACCTATTAAATGTGAATGCATGTATGTAATAGATTTGGCTCGTTGATCAATAGACCTCGTCTACTAGACTTGGCCAGAGCCATTCCGACGCGCAAAAAGGAGCTGTCCTAAAAGGCTAATCGCCTTAATAGACAGCTCCAAACTAAAGCTAAAGCTTAATGCGTATAAGCCGCTACATTACTCGAATCGACAGCCTCGTGCAGCGACGCGTTAAGGCCGCTCGCAATAATATTGGCGATATCCTCAATAAATTCGTCAATCTCTTTTGGCGTCACCAAAAGATCATGCCCGAGCGGACTCAGCACTTCCCGGACAAGCTGCAGGCGCTCGTTCTCGTCCATTTGATTGACAAGCCCCATAATTTGATCCGAGTTGGCGCTTTGCTGCTTAAAGTGGCTGCTCATCATTTCAAGCGTGTTATTCACAATCGTCGAGGCGTAGACAACCGTTGGAACGCCTATTGCAATAACAGGCACGCCTAAAATTTCCTGCGTCAGTCCCTTACGTTTGTTCCCGATGCCCGAGCCTGGATGAATGCCTGTATCCGCGATCTGGATCGTCGTGTTCACGCGTTCCACCGCTTTCGATGCAAGGGCATCGACCGCTATAACAAGATCCGGTTTCGTCTTCTCGACGATCCCATGGACAATTTCACTCGACTCGATTCCTGTGATGCCGAGCACGCCTGGCGCGACCGCGCTAACAGGCCGGTAGCCGGGCGCGACTTGATCAGGCATTAGCTCAAAATAATGACGCGTCACCATTACATTTTCGACGACGATCGGACCTAGCGCGTCAGGCGTAACATTCCAGTTGCCTAAACCGACAATGAGAACGCGCGCCGATTTATTGATGGACAGCCTCTCCAAGAAAGCTTCAAAATGTTTGGCAAACTGCGTAGCAACACGATCCTGCAGCCCTGTATCGCCATTTCGCAGTCCCGGCACCTCGATGGTCACATAATTGCCCTGCATTTTGCCTATCGCCTGCGCGCCTTGCTCATTTTGGACTTGAAGCTGTGTAATGGTAATGCCGTCATCTTCCGTAGTCTCCGATTGGATGCCTGGTATTGGCCCGCCGTTCGGTCTCTCCGCCATCTCCTTGGCCTCAAGCGCCAAATCGGTTCTTACGTTGTATTTCTGCAGATCAAGCTCGTTCTCCACTGCTCATTCTCCCTTCATACACATGTTCTAAGGTTATTGTTTGCAGATGGTTTTTTTTCATACTCGCAACTGTTGCAACAGGAAACTTACTGCTATTGCTTTTTGGGCATCGGCATGATAATATATTTTAAGTTGTGTTGTCTAGGTTTATTATGTATATGAACCGTTGTAAACAGTTTAGGAGGTGAATTCCATGCCAAACATTAAATCCGCGATTAAACGCGTTAAAACAAGTGAAAAGCGTCGTGCTTTGAATGCATCCCAAAAATCCGCACTTCGTTCGGCCGTTAAATCTGCTGACCAAGCTATCGCTGGCACTGATGTAGATGCTGCTAAAGCAGCTCTTATCGCTGCAACGAAAAAATTGGACAAAGCAGCAACTAAAGGCCTGATTCATAAAAATGCGGCTTCCCGCAAAAAATCACGTCTTGCTAAAAGACTTAATGCCCTTTCGGCTCAAGCCTAAGCATGATACCTGCATAAACGGCTAATTTCGTCCTAGGGCGTTAGAAGCTCGTTTGGCACTCAAAAGAAGCTTCGCCGCTCATTACGAGCAGTGAAGCTTTTTTTTTTGCGTTCAACCAATAATAAAAAAAATGGCACTGGAGTCAGGCTACGCGCCTTTCTCCATGCCGAGTGAAAGCAAATAAAGCTCTAGGCCCAACGTTTTGTCGATAGCGCCTGTTTTCATTTGGTAATCAAGGTCTGCAAGCGATGCAAGCAGCCTGCCAAGCCTTGCCACCTGAAACTTTCTGCTCTTCTCAGCAGCAAGCTTGACCGCATAAGGATGCAAACCTAATTGGCCGGCCATCTGCTGCGGTGAATAGTGATGCTGCTCCAGCTCTTTAATTTGCAGCATAATTCTTAATTGCCTTGCGATAAGCGCTGCGATCTTAATGGGCTCTTCACGTCGCACGAGGAGCTCCCTGTACAATCGAATCGCACGATCGATGCGAAGCTCGGCAATGGCGTCCACAAGGGCGAACACGTCCTCCTCGACGGTTGCAGCTGTTAGGAGCGCAGCGGTTTCCACATCAATGGTGCCGCCAGCGCCCGCATGCAAACAAAGCTTGTCCACCTCTTGCGACAGCTGCTGCATACTTGATCCCGCTCGCGAGAGCAGCAGATCCGCTGCATCTGCCGTCATCGTCCGATTTTGCTCCGCAGCGCGCTTGATCATCCATTGCTTGAGCTGAGCGGCGTCCAGCTCGGGAAATGGCACTAGCGAATTCCGATCCTTTAATGTCTTGACGAGCTTCCGGCGCTCATCCAGCTTCTCGGCATTTACGGAAATGACGATAATCGACGATTCTGAAGGGTACTCCATGTATTGAATAAGCTTTTCAGGGCGATGCTCAAGCTTTCCCCCTTCTTTGCCTCCAGCACAAAGCACGGTAGCATCCCGTATCAATATAAGCTTGCGCTGCACGAAAAACGGCGAAGTCTCCGCTTCAAGCACGGCTTCATCTATCGAGGTTTCCGCCGTATCAAATTTGACGATGCCAAGCTCGCGCTCCTCAGCCGTGAACATCGCTTCCGTCAAAACGTTAATAAACTGCTGGAGCCGGTAGCGGTCCTTCCCGTATAGCACATAGATAGGCCGAAAGCGGCCGCCCTTAATTTCCTTTAAAGCTTCCTTCGCATCCATACCTTCACCTCGTTACCAGTAAGTACATTTAAACGGCAACAAAGGGATGAGCCGTTTCTAGGCTTCATCCCTTTGCCGAACATCTATATAAACATTCGCAGGCAGGCCCATGGTGCCGCCCTGCGGATGGTCATACGACGTTAAGGCTTCGTCGCAGACACTCTCGTTGCTAATACTATACGCAAAAGCGGATGAATGTGTGCGAATGTTTGTAGGCAAAAACAGCTGACGCTTGTTTTTGCTTATCTTGTAAATTAGTGAGCCGCCTTCTGCTCTGTAAAAGTAGCAATGTCAATCACATATTTCTCGATTGCGCCCTTTTCCACCTGAACCTCATAGGTCAGCTTCGAGCTGTCCTCTGACCAGCTCAAATTGGCCAGCTTGCCGTTTTTGCGCGGAGACTCGAACAATAGAGATTGGTCGGATACAGCATACAATTTGATGCCAAATCCAACAACTTCCCCGCTATATTTGCCATCAGGAGAAACAACGGCGGCATCTTGGGATGTGATTCCGAATTCACCGCTTTGCTCACCGGCAATGCCTTGAGTTGGATTTGATCCGCCATCAGTGCTGCCGTTAGAACTTTCATCCGGCTTAATCGCTTTGGATGGCATGCTCCCCGTGTTTGATCCCGAACCTCCGCTGGAGTTCGAATTGCTTTGGCTTGAATCACCGTTATTCTCTACGAATGATTTATCGCCCATCATTTCTTGCTTTCTTAAACCTTCCGTACTCACATCCGGCATGGCTGCATCGTCGGATTTAGGTCCTTTAAACGATAATTCTTTCGGGACATCCGCTTGCATATCGGCGGCGGCATTGCTGGATTCATTAGCAGAAAATTTAGCGGTGCTGCTTAAATCCGGCGAAGAATCAGGCTTATACGTAACAAGAAATAATCCTGCTACAATACCGGCCGCGATAACTCCGCTCATTATGCGTATGGACGGCCAACGCCGTTCGCGCTTAGCGCGGCGAGGAAGCGCTTCTGCTGCTTGTACGGCAGGAGCAGGCTCAGTATCCGAGTCAGGCTGACCAAAGAGCTCCATACGCTCCAATTGGGGCATAATAGCGTCTACAAGGCTGTAGCTCGGCACAACTTTGGGTAAACTGGTAAGCTCGGCGGATAACAGCTGTAACCGCTCGAACATCGCTGCACAGTCCGGACACTGTCTAGTATGGCTCATCAAGACTTCTTTCTCGCTTTCATCGAGATCGTCGTCTAGCTGTCTTTGCATTAATTCCATCACCTCTTGACAATTCATCCCCGGACACCACCTTTCTGATAATCATGGAGTAACGTCTGCAGCTGCTGCCTAGCTCTGAACAAATAAGATTTTACCGTGTTGAGCGGCAAATCGAGCGAATCTGCGATTTCGTTGTAAGAGAAATCTTGTAAGTACCGAAGGACGACAACCGCTCGATGATGCTCAGGAAGCTTATCGATAGCGGCTTGAATGTCTTTAACAGCGTAAGCAGACATTACCTCGTCCTCCACATTCTGTTTCTCGTGGAATACCATGTCATGCTCATCTATCGAGACGGTCGGTTTATTTCTCCGAAACTTGTCAATGCAAATGTTTGTTACAATACGCTGAATCCATGTTTTGAACTGCGCTTTTTCTTCGTACGAGCCTATTTTCGTATAGATGCGAATGAGCGCTTCCTGCGCAGCATCCAGTGCATCTTGTTCGTTGTTTAATATATAATAGGCTGTCCGATAAACATGCGTTTCAATCTCTCGCAATAGAGTAATTAAAGCGTCGCGATCTCCCGACTGAGCGGCTCTTATAAGCTCCGGCTCCACCACGAAGGATCCCCCTCTCTTGCAACCATTCTGACGAACCGGTTGCGGTAAAAGTTGCAGATTTGTTTGAAATATTACTATATTTTTTTTAGTAACAATTGCCATTGGATAACATCGTCCCCTTGCGGGACCGTTTATGGTTCATTTCGCAAGCAAACAACGGTAAAATAATGTAGCATACGAGAATGATAAAACGAAAATGCGAAATAAACTCCACATCAAAGGATACCAAATTTCTAGTACCTCGTATATAGAAAGTGATCGAATACTGCATGAAGAAGGCGGACCTTTGATCTATTTCTCATAAATATATACCAAAAGCATCTTAAAACATGGATTAACTCCCATTATAGCAGCATGATAACCTCAGTTAAATTAGCGCATAGTGCCATTATACAGCCCTTTGGCCGTTACCGTAAAACGAACCTCGCCATCCTTGTCCGTCCGCCAAATAACCGCTCCGGCGACTGCCAGTCTGGATAAGACATCCGGATGGGGGTGCCCGTAGCTATTTGACGCTCCTGCCGATGCTACTGTTCCGAACGGCCTCCAATAATCCAACCATTCCTTGCCCGTCGAAAAACGACTGCCATGATGCGCAGCCTTCATGACCGTTATCGTTTTTTGCTCTGCGGCCCGATTAGAGCGCTTCTGTTCATGACGAATAATAGACCGCTCCGTTACGGAATTAATATCGCCGGAAAACAAGAAGGTCGAGTGGTATAACCGCACGCTCATCACGACGCTGCTTTCGTTCTGCTCCTCTGCCTGCTGTACAACAGAATCCTTTTTCGCAATCGGCCACAAGATGCTGACCTCCGTCTGCTCGTCGATTTTGTACTGCTGGCCAGCATGCACGCTATACATTGGAATTCGCAGCTCCAACGCCTTTCTCAGCAGCAGCTGTGCATCCTCAGCCTCTTTAACGGTACCGTTCCACCAAATGCTGCGAACCGGGATCGAATCGAGTACCGCCTGCAAGCCGCGGATATGATCGCTATCCAGATGCGAGATAACTAGAATATCGACAGCGCGCACGCCTCTTTTCATTAATAAAGGAACAAGCACCTTCTTCCCTACTTCAAAAGGGTCGCTGCGCTCTCGCCACTCCTCGCCTTCCTTGCCAAAGGAAAGTGTCCCCCCGCCGTCAATCAATATTTGTTTTCCGCTGGCCGTTCGGATATGGATCGCATCGCCCTGACCAACGTCGATAAAGCTTACAGCAGCTTTTCTGTTAAACAAATCCGGTTTATACGCATAGAAGAGCATGAAGATAGAAAGGATCAGCAATGAGTAAAAAGATGTCTTCACCCCTTTATAACTGGGCTGAGGCATCCTCATTGAAGAAGCTGCTCCTATGGGTGCCGTTGCCTCCATTGCCTCAATCGCTTCGGCACGCAAATCAGCCGATTGCGTGCTCCAAAGGTTGAGGGCCTGAAATAAAGCGCCAAGCAGCAGGAGCCAAGACGCTACCCACCAGAGCGGCGGGGTTGCCCAAATCGATCGAACCGAGTCGACCGCCGCTAACTGCTCGACAAGCGCAAACGTCCAATCATTCGCATATTGCGAGGCATAGGCTAGCAGCTTGCCGCCAGAATCCCAAATCATCCCCAGCAGAAGCGCGGCTGCGCCAAGCGGCATCACAATAAAGCTTATGAACGGAACGAGCACAAAATTAGCAAGCATCGACAGCGCATGGAACTGGTTGAAATAATAGATCGTTAAAGGGAAGGAAACGAGCTGGGCAACAAGCGTGACGGCTGCCAAATCCAGCAGCCACTTGCCCTTTTGCCATTGCGGCAGCGCTTGGCGCACGGGCTTGACGCCCACTATTAAGCCGAGCGTCACAATAAACGATAGCTGGAAGCTTACATTCTCGAGCAGGAAAGGATCAAATGCGAGCATCATGACCGCGGCGGCAGCCAGCAGATGCATGCCGTCCTTGAGCTTCCCCATTCGGGCAGCCAGCAAAGCCAACACCGACATAAGTCCAGCGCGGTTTACCGAAGGCGAAGCGCCGGCGAGCAGCACGTATAGCGGGACGGACAGCATGAGAATAAGCAATATTCGCTCGCGGCTAATCCGCGCCGCCCGAAGCAAGCCGCCAAGCGCGTAAATAAATACGGCGACATGGAGGCCGGAAATAGCCAGTATATGCGTGAGTCCAAGCCGCGAAAACTGCTGGAACTGCTCTGGGTCGAGGTCCTCGCGGATTCCGAGGACGAGACCTTTCATGTACCCGGACTGCGAGGACGGGTACATGGCGTCCATGCGCGCGCCAAGCCAGTCGCGCGCGGCGTCGACGCGGCCGAGCAGCGCGGCCGCGGTCCACTTGGGGCCAGGCGCCGCGCGGACGGCGCCTGTGCCCTGCACTTTGAGCAGCCAGTGGGTTCTCTGGCTGCTGAGATAGCGGCGGTAATCGAAGCCGCCGCTATTGGATGCGCCAGCCGGCCGCGTCAGCTCGCCGGCGAGGCGCACGTTGTCGCCGCGCTGCCACGCCGCGGCGATCGACTGCTGCGGCTGCGCATCCAGCCGCACATGCACAAGCAGCCGCTCGCGCACCTCTCGCGCGGCCGCTCCCCCTTCCGCGTGGACGCTTTGCGCCTCCACGCGAAACATCGCCCGGTCGCCGTCGACCTCTACCGCCGACACAATCGTGCCGACCGCTTCCGCCGCATACGCAGCCCGCGGTCCATCCGCCTCTGCGGCGGCGAGCAGGGCCGGCAGCTCGGTCACATTGCGGGCATCCGCCCACATCCTCTCCCCAGCGGCAAGGCCCACTGCCAAGACGCAGGCTGCCGCGAGCTGCCAAGGCGCCTGCCTGCACAGCACCGCGGCAAGCGCCAGCAGCGCAGCAGCGCCCGCCGCAAGCAAAACGCCGCGGCTGTTCAAACCCGCAGCCGCAGCGCTCCCAAATACCCAGAAAATCACAAACCAAATTAAAGGCCGCCGGTTCATCCCCATCTCTCCTTCATCGCAACTTGCCGGTAACGAAAAAAAAAGAACCTCTGGCGCATCCGAAGATGCAATCAGAGGTTCTTCCCCTACTACCTATTTAATGGCTCTACAACTACGAAGTCACATCCATATGCGCCTGAGCAGGTGGTTCAAAATGATCCAAACAGCGGAATATGATGCCCTTCTGCCTCATTAGATGGCTCACCTTGTCGCTATCCTTCGGATAGCTGCGGTGATAGACGATTTCTATGACGCCGCTATTAGCAAGCATGTTGGCGCAGGTCCAGCAAGGCTGGTCGGTGACGTAGACGGTTGAGCCTTCGCGATCGGCACGATCCGTGAACAGCAGCAGGTTTTGCTCGGCATGGATCGTACGGATGCAGCGCTGCTTCTTGAACGGCTGCTCCTGGCCGTCGACTACTCTCATCTCAACTTCCTCCGAAATCATGCAGCCTGCCTCTAGACAGTCCTGCACGCCCATCGGCGCTCCGTTATACGCCGTACCAAGCAGTTTTTTCCCTTGCACGAGCACGGCTCCAACATGTCTGCGCGGACAACGCGAGCGCGTCGATACCATATAAGCGATATCCATAAAATAAGTGTCCCAATCCTTACGGACGGCATCCTGTGTTTGGGTGTTCATGAAACCAACTTCCTTTCAGCTGCTGCATCTGATGTTCTGGCTGCTATAAAAAATAATGGGAATTAGATCTGTTGGCTGGCCGCAATCGCTTGCGCAAGATCAGCCAAAATATCTTCAATGCCTTCTGTACCGATCGATAGACGAATCATGCCAGGCGATACGCCTGCATTCGTTTGCTGCTCTTCAGAGAGCTGCAGGTGAGTCGTGCTTGCCGGGTGGATAATAAGCGACTTCGAATCGCCGACATTCGCCAAATGCGAGAACAGCTCCACGGAATTGATCACTTTTTTGCCCGCTTCCACGCCGCCTTTAATGCCGAATGTCAAAATCGCGCCCTTGCCCTTAGGCAAATATTTTTGCGCGAGCTCATACGACGGATGGCTTGCAAGTCCTGGGTAGTTTACCCACTCAACCGCTTCATGCCCTTCCAGAAACTCCGCTACCTTTTGCGCGTTCGAGCTATGGCGTTCCATGCGAAGATGAAGCGTCTCAAGGCCTTGCAGCAACAAGAAGGAGTTAAAAGGTGAAATCGCCGCTCCCATATCACGAAGCAATTGCACGCGTGCTTTAATGATATAAGCGACAGGACCAACCGCATCTGTGTACACGACGCCGTTGTAGCTTGGATCCGGCTCGGTCAAGCCTGGGAATTTGCCGCTGGCTTTCCAGTCGAATTTGCCGCCGTCTACGATGACGCCGCCGATTGACGTGCCATGGCCGCCAATAAACTTCGTTGCAGAGTGGACAACGATATCTGCGCCGTGCTCGATCGGTCTGCACAAATACGGGCTTGGGAACGTGTTGTCCACGATAAAAGGAATGCCGTTCTCGTGCGCGATTGCAGCAACGGCTTCTAAATGAATGACATCGCCCTTCGGATTGCCGATCGTCTCCGCATAAACCGCTTTTGTACGCTCATTAATGGCAGCGCGGAAGTTTTCCGGATCCGATGGATCAACAAATCTTACCGTAATGCCAAGCTTAGCCAGCGTTATCGAAAAAAGGTTGAACGTTCCGCCATATAGGCTTGTTGCAGATACGATTTCATCGCCTGCACCAGCGATGTTGAGTATCGCATATGTAATTGCCGATTGGCCAGATGCAACTGCCAAAGCTGCCGGAGCACCTTCAAGCTCAGCTACACGTTTCTCAAAAACGTCCGAGGTCGGGTTCATAATTCTGGAATAAATGTTACCGAACTCTTGCAGTGAAAATAGATTTGCTGCATGATCCGTATCTTTGAATCCGTAAGACGTCGTCTGGTAGATAGGCACCGCGCGCGACAACGTAGTCGGATCGATTTGTTGGCCTCCGTGGACGGATAGCGTATCAAGAGAAAGTTTGCGTTGTTCTGACATTTTCTCGACTCCTTCAAAATGAGATATGAATGGTTGTAGCTATAATGGAAGCGGAATCATTTCCATGCCGCTTCCTTCCATTCTCTCACAATTATGGACGAGCTACAATGCTCTCTTTAATACCTTGCAGCAATTTCTCGCCGATTCCTTTGACACGGAGCAAATCATCCACCGAGCTGAATTTTCCATTCTGATCTCTATCCTGAACAATCGCCTTCGCCTTCGCAGGTCCAATTCCTTTTAAATCATCCAGCTCTGCGGCTGTAGCACGATTAATATCCAGTTTGCTGCCCTCCTCGGCTTGATGCAAAGCAGCTTCCCCTTTATCCTCTCCGGTCTCATCTACCGTATTTTCTTCTGTTTTTCCATCTGTATTCGCGCTTGCGCTTTCAACTTTGGTTTGCGGCGCAGCTGCTGGCGTTTCTCTTTCCTCATTAGGATGATCTAACGAGGCTAGCGCCGATTCTACTTCAGCATTGAGCGGCACCCATTTGGGATCGGTTTCCCGTTTTGGCTCCATGAGCGCGAAGGCAAGAAGTATTACAGCTGTTATCAAAAACATAGCGGCAAATAATAACTGTTTATTCGGTACAACAATAAAGGGACGCTTCATTTGGATCATCCTTTCTGCAAACGACAAATTGTTTGGTATTTAGTGACATATAGAACAAGTACTATGGAATAAAGTAAGAGAGCAAACAAAACGAATACGGATATTTTGACTCGGGATTTGCTCGCGCATAACCTTAACCCTATCATCGGTGTGAAGGTATGCACGCGCTAAACCTTTAGGAGGGCTCAGCATGAATGTCGGATTTATCGGAACGGGCACGATGGGAAGCCTGCTCATTGAAGCATTTATTGCATCGGCGGCATTATCGCCATCGCAAATTGCAGTCAGCAACCGCACCTTTGAAAAAGCGCAAGCATTGGCCAACCGTTATTCCGGCATGAGAGCCGAATACACGAATGCAGGAGCAGCCTGCGGCTGCGATATCATTTTTTTATGCGTGAAGCCGCATGAGTTTAAAAAGGTCGTAGATGACCTGAAGCCAGTCATTCGTCCCAGCCAAATGGTTGTATCCATAACAAGCCCTGTACTCCTATCCCATTTGGAGGGCGAATTAAACTGCAAGGTGGCAAAGGTTATTCCGAGCATCACGAACTATGTATGGAGCGGAGCATCACTTTGCATATACGGCAAGAGGATCGATGAGAAGGACAAAACGCAGCTTGAGCATTTGTTGTCCAACATTAGCGAGCCACTTCAAATAGATGAGAGCTTTACGCGTATCGTATCGGATCTGTCCAGCTGCGGCCCTGCCTTCATCTCCTTCCTGCTTGAGCAATTTGTTGATGCAGCCGTTGAAGAAACAGGGATTGGACGAGAGGAAGCTCTGCGGGTAGCAAGCGCCATGCTGCTTGGCACGGGTCTGCTGTTAACCGAAGGCGGGCTGACTCCAGCAGAGGTTCAGGAAAGAGTTGCCGTGCCTGGCGGCATTACCGCTAAAGCGTTAAATCTGCTTCGCCGCGAGACGGATGGCGTATTCAATCAGCTCATCCGCACGACGCATGCCAAGTTCGATGAAGATGTCGCCAAAGTTTCGACCGCCTTCATAGGCGAAGAGGTGAACGGTCAATAGCTGTTCTTCAGCTAAAGCCCGCTCACCTCTTTATTTTGCGTACATCTATTAATTAGCTACGATATTAACAAGCTTGCCTTTGACCGCAATGACTTTGCGGATCGATTTGCCGGCAATCAGCTCTTGCACTTTTTCCATTTCCTTCGCCAAGCTTTCCATTTCAGCGACGTCCATATCCGCTGCGATGGAAACGCGGTCCACGATTTTACCGTTCACTTGGACAACGATCTCTACTTCTTGATCCACGGTCCATGCTTCCTCGAAAGTCGGGAATGAAGCGTAAGTGAGCGAATCCTTGCGGCCTAGCTTCTCCCATAGCTCTTCTGCGATATGCGGAGCGATTGGGGAAAGCAATTGAACGAATTGCTCCATAGCCGCAAGCGGAAGCACTTCCGTTTTGTAAGCTTCGTTAACGAAAATCATCAGCTGGCTAATGACCGTGTTGAAGCGAAGCGCTTCATAGTCCTCTGTAATTTTCTTAATGGAACGGTGCCATGTGCGCTTGAAAGCATCGCTTGTATCGCCATCTCCGATTTTCGCGTTCAGGCTGCCGTCCTCGTTTACGAACAAACGCCATACGCGGCTAAGGAAACGGTACGTGCCTTCCACGCCATTTGTGTTCCAAGGCTTAGTCGCTTCAAGCGGCCCCATGAACATTTCGTACATGCGGAGCGTATCTGCACCGAACTCATTTACGATATCGTCCGGGTTAATGACGTTGCCGCGTGATTTGGACATTTTCTCGTTGTTATTGCCAAGGATCATCCCTTGGTTAACAAGCTTGTGGAAAGGCTCTTTCGTATCCACAACCCCGATATCATAAAGCACCTTATGCCAGAAGCGAGCGTAAAGCAAATGAAGCACCGCGTGCTCGGCTCCGCCGATATAAAGGTCAACCGGAAGCCATTCCTTTTGTTTCTCTGGCGAGCATAGCTGCTTGTCGTTTTTCGGATCGATGAAACGCAGGTAGTACCAGCAGCTTCCTGCCCATTGCGGCATCGTATTCGTCTCGCGGCGAGCTTTCATGCCCGTCTCGGGATCAATCGTGTTTACCCATTCCGTAACGCTCGCAAGCGGAGACTCGCCTGTGCCTGAAGGCGTAATCGCGTCAACATCAGGCAGCAAGAGCGGCAGCTGATCCTCAGGAACGGTTTTCATCGTGCCGTCCTCCAAGTGAATAATTGGAATCGGCTCACCCCAGTAGCGCTGGCGGCTGAACAGCCAATCGCGCAAACGGTAAGTGATTTTGCCTTTGCCTTTGCCCGTTGCATCCAAATGCTCGATCATTTTGGCAATTGCGTCCAAGTTAGTCAGGCCGTTTAAGAAGTCGGAATTCACATGCGGTCCGTCGCCCGCATAAGCTTCCTTCGTAATATCTCCGCCCTGAACAACCTCAACGATCGGAAGGTCGAATTGCTTTGCGAACTCCCAGTCGCGTGAATCATGGCCCGGTACGGCCATAATAGCGCCCGTGCCGTAACCGGCAAGCACATAATCCGCAATCCAGATTGGCGTTTTAACGCCATTCACGGGGTTGATAGCATATGCGCCCGTGAACACACCGGATTTGTCTTTTGCTAGGTCCGTGCGCTCCAGGTCACTCTTGCGCGCTGCAGCTTCTTGGTAAGCTTCTACAGCCGTTTTTTGCTCCGAGGTTACGATTTGCGCAACAAGCTCATGCTCAGGCGCCAATACGCAATATGTCGCGCCGAACAACGTATCGGGACGAGTCGTAAATACGACCAATGCCGAATCGTGGCCGTCGATCTCGAACGTAACTTCAGCGCCCTTCGATTTGCCGATCCAGTTGCGCTGCATGTCTTTGATGCTCTCCGACCAGTCGAGCTCTTCCAAATCATCAAGCAAACGATCCGCATATTCGGTAATTTTCAAAATCCATTGGCGCATCGGTTTACGCACAACCGGATGGTTGCCGCGCTCGCTGAGTCCATTGATGACTTCTTCGTTCGCAAGAACTGTTCCAAGCGCCTCGCACCAGTTAACCGAAACCTCGGCAACGTATGCAAGTCCTCTATTGTACAATTGGATAAAGATCCATTGCGTCCATTTGTAATATTCCGGATCTGTCGTGCTGATCTCGCGGTCCCAGTCATAGGAGAAACCAAGCGATTTAATTTGACGGCGGAAATTATCGATATTTTTGAATGTAATATCGCGTGGATGCTGGCCAGTATCAAGCGCATGCTGCTCCGCCGGCAAACCAAATGCATCCCAGCCCATCGGATGAAGCACGTTGTAGCCCTTCATTCTTTTGTAACGGGATACGATGTCCGTAGCTGTATAACCTTCCGGATGGCCTACATGAAGGCCCGCGCCGGATGGATACGGGAACATATCAAGCGCGTAGAACTTCGGTTTGTCCGCGTCTTCTGTTGTTTGAAACGTTTTGTTCTGATCCCAGAATTGCTGCCACTTAGGCTCGACAACAAGCGGGTTGTAGCCGTGGAATTGCTGTTCTTGACTCATTTGCTTAAATCCTCCTAAAAAATATGTGCTGTAAGTATGCATCTTCAAAAAAACATAAAMCCTCCCGCCCCTAGCGATTATCGCTAGGGACGAGAGGTTGTTCTCCCGTGGTACCACCCTAGTTAGCGGCAGGCATGCTTTGCCTATCGCTCACTTGTCGCCTTTATCGCAGGCCAAACGGTGCTTTTCACAATCGATGCACGGCATCGACCTTTTATTCGCACAGCTCCAAGGCGAGCTTCACTCCGCAGCAGGTCCGGCTTGCACCTTCAAAAACGCCGGCTCTCTAGGCCTTGCCTACGAAATTACTGTTCCTCTTCAACGCTCCATATGCATAAAATGGTTAGTTTCGATTATAAAGATCGAGCGTTACCGTGTCAAGAGATCGCTTTGTCACTCCCGCGTTCAACCGGTAAAGTTCTATTCGCTCCAGCTCAATTCTTTCTTATAGTAAGCAGGGGAAGTTCTAACGTGAATGCATAATGACCATTATCATATGCAAGTGTAAGGCAACCGTCTTGGTGTTCTGCAAGTTGTCTTGCAATCGCGAGGCCTAAGCCGGCACCTACTTGAAGATGTTTGTTATGCTCCATATTTTCCGTCTTGTAAAAGCGATCGAAGAGTTTGGCCTCCTGTTCTTTCGTAATATGTTCTCCCTCATTTGCTACGGTTAAGTAAACTGATGTCTCATTCGAGGTTAAGTGGATATCGATGACTTTAGGAGTCGTTGAATATTTAAGAGCGTTCATCAGCAGATTATCTAAGATCCTAGCCACTTGTTCAGGGTCAATATTGACGGCTGCCTTTTGAATACTTATCTCTGGCCTAACAACTACATGATGCTCTTCGGCAATTGGCACAAACTCAAACAGCACTTGCTCCAAAAGCTCGCGCATATCCGCATGTTGCTTCGTCAAACTCATATCTCCAGAAGACAAACGCGTATAAATGAATAGGTCATCAATAAGCATTTTCAACTGCTGTGCTTTGCTATAAGCATTGTTTACGAACCGATCATATTCGTTCTCGTCTAAGAAGGATCTATTACGAAGTAAATCCAAATAGCCAATCATACTCGTTAGTGGAGTTCTAAGATCATGAGAAACGCCTGTAATGAGATTCATTTTAGAATCTTCAGCCTCATTTTCTTTCATTTTTTGGGATGCGAGCTGCTCAGCCATTTTGTTCATGTTTTTGGCTAATATGCCCAATTCGTCCTCGCGACGAACAGGAACCCTATACTCAAAATTACCATGTGAAATAAACCCTAACCCTTCCGAAAGAACCGAAAAGTATTTAATAATTCGCTTCGTTAACATGTAGAATGATAAGAGAAAGATCAATATGAAAACCGCGAGCGATACAACGATTAGAAGCGGAATATACTCAAGCTTTCCTTTTGATGAGATCGAATCGATCAATTGCCCAATCAAACCCACAATATACAAACTAAGAATGTAGGAGATCACTATGGTCAGGAGCGTTGCCCCGAGAAAGGAATATCTAACGCTATGTCTGATTTTGAAACGTTTATTTATCCATTTTATAACCAACACCCCACACCGTCTTGATGTACTCTGGCTTTCTGGGATTGAGTTCAAGCTTCTCCCTCAGATTTCGTATATGAACCATGACAGTATTGTCTGAATAGCCCACACGCTCTTTCCATACGGATTCATAGATAGTATCAGCACTAAATACTTGTCCTGGATTAGCCGCAAGCAGATTTAGAATTAAAAACTCAAGCGGTGTCAGCATGACCTCTTGTCCTCGGATCGATACAAAGTGCTTTGCAATATCAATAACGAGCTCTCCAATGGTTATTTGATTGAGTGGAACTTCCTTCCCTGCGATTATCTTTTGTCTTCTTAGCTGCGCTTTCACTCTTGCGATTAATTCCATGGGATTAAATGGCTTCGTTACATAATCGTCCGCTCCTGTCGATAACCCCATGATCTTATCAATATCTCCTTCCTTCGCAGAGAGCATAATGATTGGGACAGCATATCGTTCCCGAATGTGAATGCATGCTTTAATACCGTCCATTCGTGGCATCATTACATCTAAAATGACTAAATCCAATTCCCGTTGCGAAAGCACATCGAGTGCTTCCGCTCCATCCTTAGCTTCAATAACAGAGTATCCTTCATTGCGTAAGTAAACATGGATAACGTCTCTTATTTCCGAATCATCATCTACGACTAAAATTACACCCAATTCAATCTCTCCCTAGATTATTTTTTCAATTTTCCGGTTTCTTACAAACATAAACAAACGCGGGAGGGATGTTCAAGGGGACCAAAGAAATACTTTCAATCTCAAAATGCTCTGAAAGCAATTTTTTCATCTGCAATGAATACTGAAAAGCAATTAATTTACCACCTGGTTTCAGCGCTTCTTTGCACTGCGAAATCAGTTGGTTAATGCATTACTTTCCCTAATAAAATGGGGAAAATCCCGTTGAAGAGTTTGACCCATCTCTTCATCTCTCTCAACCACCATACTTTATCTTATTTGCAATTACGCGTGTAATTCCACCGGTACCTGAACCGATTTCGACGATGTTTTCAGCTTGCTCCCACATTGCCGATGCGACCATGCGATTCGCCAAAAAACGTGAGCTCGGAATGACGCTTCCAACATTTCTAGGATTAAGAATGAATTTTTTAAAAAAAAGCAGTAAATGATTCTTTATCATTTTAACACCTCATTGAAATATTTGGACTAATTGATTGCCAATAATGAAGCTGACACCGTATAACATGCCGATCCATACAATAGCACTTGGATAGGAGACGAAGATTATTCGTTTAAAAGGAAGTTTGTTTACTCCGGCTAAAATACTAACGAAGTATCGAACTAGCGGAATCAAATAGCCTAACGACAAAGCTGTCCCACTATGCCTTATATAAAATTGCTCAGCTTTCTTATATCCTCCGAAATGGCTCAATTTTCGAAGGAAACCGTATTTACTTGCCAGCCTGCCGATCCAATACCCTAACGTCACGGCGGATGTCATTCCAAATAGAATAGAAGCAAAGGTGTAAAAGGGGTGCAACAATCCTTGAGATGTCATAATGCCAGCGGCGATAATCGTCACCTCATTTGGAACTGGAATCCCAAAAGGCCCCAAACAGAAAGCTAAGAAAAGTACAATGTAACCATAATGGCTTATCATTGTCATAATTTGATCCACGTATGCTCCCCATTTCGTGAAAATGACTTGTGTGCGCCCTGATAAGGACAACATCAGTATAGAAAAAAATACTTAGTTCCTACCTAGGTACTTTCTGAAGAAATTCTGAAGATTACTTAGCTGTTTTAATGTTTTAAAGCAGTCAAAACAAGAAATGCTCGCCTCTTTTAAAGGCAAGCATTTCTTACGGGTTATTTAATTGATCTCACTATATGGAGAATCGTTTTCCTCTTAAATACGCTTGTTTCCTTAGATTTTGAACGTTTTTCTTTTGTACATGACAAACAATGGGTGGAACAGGGCTGTAAATATGAAAAATATGGGGGCGAAGAAAGCGAATAAAGCGAATCATAAAATGATTCGCATCCAATCGCATTATAAATTAAGGTGCTGCTGTTTTTGAACTGCCTTGTGTTCGTATTATAAGTTCAGGCAGATCTTTCTGGTTGAACCTCTTTTCATTTGCATAGAGGATTAAAGTAGCCTGTTCGAAAGTAACTGCCCTTGGGACTTGATCCCGAGAGCTATAATGTTTCCCTCCCTTACTCGAGCGAATACCCTAAGTTCCAAAATTGCTTGAAGTCCGCGGCTTGTATGCAACTATTCAGGCTGGCATATTTGGCGAAGCCGACGATCTAAGCTACTATGCACACGGAAATGCACCCTCTATCCCTAGCTACCGCCCTTACGTTGAAGCCTTCCTTCTGCAATCAAATGTGCTTCTACAATCAGTTGCTTTGTTTTTTCGGCATTCTCTCCGACTGGATTAAGGATACAAACAAAGAATTGACGTGAATATTGGGGATGTGGTAAAAACTCGTTCAGCACCAAATAGTCGATGCTTTCATCCATCAGGCCAGCGAGGAGATTATTAAAGGTCTGTTTGCTAACTCCAATATTGAGGCGAAATACATCTTCTCGATTAAGGTTGGACACATCGTCGTATTCATTATCTGAATAAGCAATGGTTACAAACGGTAAGCGGTGATCGTCGCCGACAAAAAAGAACGAATATCCGAAGTTCACTTCTCGTTGCACATTTGGCAGTTCCATTATGAATGCGTCATAATCCACCTGTTTCATCGTTCTCCCTCCAACAATTCAGATTTGAACTCGTATTTACCTGCTTGGACATTTGCCAATATCCTCTCTGTAGTTGCTGCCTCATTCTCAACATAACTAACCCAAATGCCAACAAGTTCAGGATGCTTGGAAGGATCAGATGGGCGCTCTTCCGTTGGCAAACTCCTCAAAAAGTTAATCGAAGTTTTTAATGCAATACGGCGTTGCTGTAAGAGCGCATTTAATTTTTGTCGTGATAACATATTCATAAAAGCAATCCCTGCTGAAAACTGCTGAAGGTCGATACTTACAAGTGCCGATTCAAGCAAAGCTATAAATTCGATTTCGCCCTTCTTAGTGACAGTGTACTCCTTACGTGATGGACCAAGTTTTACATTGAGCTCTGAATTAACGGACCTTGTCATCCCCTGCGATTCAAGCTTGTCTAAGGCATGATATATAGATCCAGGCTTTACGTTGGTCCAAGTGTCAGCATGCCAAGAAGTGATATCACTTAAAACTGCATAGCCATGACTAATTCCTCTTCGCAATATGGAACCTAACACGAGTAATCTAACAGTTGACATGGTTATCTCCTTTACAAGGATTGCTTTACTAATCAAATTTGAATAGCGATACCTTGTATTATAACGTTCCTAACTCACACTAGTCAAACTTGAATAATTAGTGAATACGCCGCTCAGCAGCCGGATGCCCATTTAGACGGCTATAGCCCCATTCTATCCGGCTTACGATTTATCTTCTGGTGAAATCCTGCGAATAAGCGAGTATTCGTGAGAAAACTGCATCGTACCGAGGGAGCTTAATAAAATGAGCAGGCCACCGCAGCGCCTGCTCATCGATGTGTACTATTGAACTAACGTTTCCTTTTACTCATCTGCCCCTATGTTAACTGATGCTCCCCGTAGTCTTGCTTGACCGTCAATGTCCAAGGTTTTGATGATCGAACTGTAAGATCTACCAGCATCGATTGCTGCGGAAGCAGCTTTAAGGTGGAAATTATTTTGGCCTTGATTCACAAACCGGGGATCGGCAAATATAGAGTGTACATCATTTCTAGTACTGGTCTTATAAGCCGAAAAACCGACATATTCCTCGTTTTTCCAAATCCAAGTTGCTTTCGAAACGTCTCCGGGGGCGTAATAAAGATTGTAGTCTACCACATTTCCCGAGTTTTTCGTGTGTTCGTTATAGATGAAGACATTCGATGATTCCGCAAAGATGATATTATTTGTGATCATATTATTCTTGGTATCATACTGTAGCAGAATTTGACCACTGCCGTTATTCAGCGAATTATTTTGATATAGGGTATTGTTGATGATCTTGCAATTCACAGTTGCGCCTCGTTCACTATCGTAGCCGCCCATCGCTATTCCCGTATACCGATTACTGTAGACAATGTTGCTTCGCACGGTAATATCGCTTGTGGATTTCCCTGCATGTTCACTGGCAATTTCAATGCCAATATCGTTCTTGTAACTGTAATTTCGTTCAATAACACTGTCTTTCCCCCCATCTATATAAATACCGCCGGCCGCGTTGCTATTGTTAGGAAGTGATTTACCGTAAGAAGGGTTAAAGTTGGATGAGATGTTATATACTCTATTGCCACTGACTAATCCATTTCTCACTTGATCGTAGGACGGATGCGGCGCTACTCCTTCGAAGCCGATGAGATCGATCCCGATATTGTCATTATCATGAATGAGATTGTTCGTCACGGAAAAAGTATCGACATTTCCGTTTAAAACAAGGGACTCGCTTGAACCCAGTACCAGCTTGTAAAGCTCATTACCTTCTATCGCTACATGATGAATGGAGGCGGGTGCATCAGTACCATACACAGCGATACCGTGAGCATCCCGGCCAAGCAGGTCACTGCCGGTTGGTGCAGCGGTATTTTTGATATCATGCACTTTGTTATTCAGAATCTTAATATAGCTTCCTGAGCCGTGGACATATATACCTATAGGCAATTGATCTTTTTTCGTTGTGATAAAATTACGGATTTCAAACCCCTTTATCGTGATATGGCTGGCGTCTTCAATCTCAATAATGCCTTGTTGTCCTGTGACAGAAAGTCCGCTTCCATCAATGACTGCCCTTTCCTTCGGAAAGTTTACGAACGTGATCGAACCACCCCGGGCTGAGCCGGAGCGGGTAATTTTTAGCTTTTGCTTATATACGCCCCCTCTAACATACACGGTACTGCCCGGTTTTACGACGTCTGCTGCATGCTGGAGTGTTCTCCAAGGAGATTTTTTGGTGCCCGCGTTATCATCGTTGCCTCTGGAGTCTACATAATAGGTGGGAGTGGCTGCTGAAGTAGAGGTGGCACGCAATTGCCCCATCATAATTATTACAGTTGCAACTACCGTACCAAGAATGAATAATTTACTCTTTGTTTGCATTGAGACGGATCTACCTTTCCTGAATGTTTCTTTTAATTATACTATAACGAATCTTAAGCACCATCAAGTAAACACTTGAGCAAATGTGATCAAGGAAAAGACTGGCGTACTTTAAACTCAGACGGGAATATCATTATCAGCATTTATTCTCTAGACTTGTTCAACTACCCGCCCGTTAACGTGTCCCGTTAGTTGAGCGATTACATTCAAGCAATGCAAACATGAATGCTTTACCATACAGAAAGTCTTGTTCTAAAATCATTTTCATCTGTAATGAAGTTTACTTCAGAAAACCCCATTGTTAGCGAGTTATTATAGAGCCTTTGGATTGTTTCTGGATCCTTACTATACACCGTAACATACACGCAATCGACCACTAAAATAACGAGGCTACATTCACTGATAATAAAATCTTCAAACGTTTGAATATCAATAATCTCTTTATTTCTTGGAAAAGCCTTTAGGTTTGTAAAAATCACATAATACTCGTTTTTTTCTATTGTCTGCTTTAATGTTTCGCCTTCCATTCCAATAACCTCATCAGGAAAGAGTGGCCGCCCTAACTCCCCGTCCTCGATGAAATATGCTTCTTCACCGCCAACATCCAGTTATATGCAGCTACATCGACTGGCTTCAGTATCCCAGCCAAGTAGCTCCCGTACTCATTTGGTATTTCGAAGCTAATGCCTCTTATCATAATAACTCCTCTCCTATACTGCCCGTTCGTATTATGAGGTCACCAGATCTTTCTGGTAGACCTCATTTTTGTGAGGTCATAAGATAGCGGTAGCCGGGGATCGAACGTTTCTGCCCGTGGGAGTTGGATCCCGAGAGCTATACAGTTCATCCCCCCTACTTGTTAAACCATGATTAGGCTRGTTGGGACAATGATCCCGAATCACATGCGATAATGTGGACGACGAGAAGGTTAGGGGTTGCCGGCGAATATAATATCGGGAGTGATTGAATGAACCCTGTCATTGGATTAGATGTATCTAAAGGGGAAAGTCATGCACAAGCTTTTTCTGATCGAGGAATGCCTTACGGAAAGACCTTTCGATTTGAGCACAATCTTGAGGGATTAGCGTCCTTCCTCCGCTTTGCTCAAAACGTGGAGTCCTTTGCTGGGCAGCGTCCGGCCATTGTGTTAGAAGCAACGGGGCATTATCATAGTCCAGTTATACAGTTTCTAGATGAGCATCAATATCTGTATATCATTATCAATCCGTTAATTTCACACCAGGCGAAAAAGATGAATTTACGTAAGGTGAAAACGGATGTTGCTGACGCTTACCAGCTGGGGGAATTGTTCTACAAAGAAGAGCTGGAGCCTTACAAAAAACGGRGTCAGTATCTGATGAATCTGCGATACCTGACTCGGCAACATGAGTCACTGACAGAAATGTATGTCCAGACAAAGTTGCAGTTTCAAGCGGTACTGGATCAAGTCTTTCCAGAGTATCACGGCGTGTTTGGTGACCTTTATTCTAAGGTGTCGCTTCGTTTCCTGGCTCAGTATCCAACGTCTCAATCCGTGCTAGCGATGACCGAGGAAAACGTTACGGCGAACATACAACGCCTTGTTGGACATGTCGCCTCGAACCGGTGGTCGCTGGAACGGGCACAGAAACTAATGGCTGCAGCACAGCTAAATCCCTTTAGGGAGACCGCATTTCCGAGTCATTTAATCTCATTAGAGCTGTTCATTAATTTACTTCTTCAGTACCAGGAGCATCTAACGAAACTTGATAAATCGATAGAGGCCCTGGCTGAAGAATTACTGGAGTATGATTTAATCCAATCGATACCCGGCATTGGCACTAAAATTGCTGCAACAATTTTAGCTGAGATCGGAGAAATCGATCGGTTCGATCACGCAAAGAAGCTGGTTGCTTTTGCCGGTATTGATCCAAGTGTCTWTTCTTCTGGTAAATTTACAGCAACCCGAAATAAAATCACCAAACGCGGCTCCAGAAGACTCCGGACAGCCTTATATCAAGCTGTGCGATGTGGTTTGCGAAGCTCACGTAATAAGAAAATCAGAGCTTATTACGATAAAAAGCGAGCAGAAGGTAAACTAWTTAAAGTAGCCGTGATTGCATGTGCAAATAAACTAATCCAATGGATTTATGCAATTTTGACCAAGAAAGAACCTTACCGCTTGACTGAATAAGAAACGTTTAGATATTGAGGAAAACCTTCCCAAATTCTATGGGGCGGTTATTTGTCGTGCATTTTTACCAGTATAGCACCCTTCGTTTACTTCATTAATAATTAAATATTGACAGGCTATTAGCTGGTATAGCTTAATCAAGCGTATAATCACTGCCTAGTTGTATCTACTACTTCCGTAATTTCTATGAACTATCGTTTATCTTTAAAGATGAGAATGCGTAATAGATAGCTTCTGAAGCATATCATATCCTCTTCCCCAAAATGATTTAGCAATGTCATATCCAATTTATACATTTTCATTTTCCAAATCCAAAGAATTATTACCACAAGAACCTATGATTTCATTGGAATCCATTTTAATTATGGAGAAACGAATAGCTTGCTGTCTTGAGATAGGTCATCAAGCAAAGAGAAGGAGTGCTTTTATATGCTGCTACTTTGCGGCTTTTATTGAACTTGAATGGCTGTACTCTTTCTCTTTCTTATCAAGGATAAAAGCCAGGTCAGAAGCGGTAGTACAACCATAAAGGTTAAGGAGTACGCAGGCCAAACCTTCTGAATAAAATTCATGACATAAACTATGTTTGTGCAGGTAGGTTGTACCATTGCCGTTATCAGCATGCCTATAGGTATTGTCAAAAAGGTATACGAATTGAATTGAAGCAGCTGACTTGTGCCAACAGTTACCGCAAAGAAGGTTATAATGAGCTTGAAGGTAATGGTTACGAACCATAAACCGCCTACAATAACCTCCAGACGTTCAAGAAAATTACCAATACTAATTTTTTTGGCGAGCGTGAAGGTCGGGTACATGCTGGATTCTGTTAGACTGGCTCCAAGTACAAGAATACATACTAATATAATAATGATAAGTACAATCCCAGCCAGGAGGGTACCGACAAAAAAAGCGGGTGCCTTCTTTTTCGAGACCTTAACGAATGGGTAAATCATCATCAGAACGATATACTCCTGCAGACTCATAAACGGATAAGAGCCTTCCAATGACGGAATCAGCCCGTTTTCCAAAACCGGCTCAATTTTTCGTATTTCAATTTCCGGCAGCAGCATTATAATAACCATTACCAGCAGCAATACGATCCAAGGAAAAAAGACTTCAGCTCCCCGGGCTATGACGACTAGCCCCTTACGCGTAGCTAAAATAATTACGATCATCAAACAGCCCATAATAAAAACAATAGGCGTCTCCGGCATCACTTCCGTCGTTAGGAAGTATCCAACGTCCCCGAGCAGCAGCACGCTTAATACAAAAAAGTACGATAAGTATAATACGGAAACTGTCTTTCCTAGCCATTTTCCAAAAACCAGTTCATTAATCTCAATAATTGTCCTATTTGGATACTTTTTTGATAATGTAACATAGACTATAACCGGTAAAAAACCTGCCAGAATGCCAATGATGCTTGAAATCCAGGCATCCTGCTTGGCAACGGCCGCAAGGGCAGCTGGCGCGATGAGAATAGAGGTTCCAATACCAAAAATAATCACTAAAATCGTAAATTGATGGACACCGATTGTCTCACTTTCTTTCATGATAAACCTCCTTTCTCTTCAGATCACTTTATCCTTCACCTTAGAACCAGCCCGAGCCATTCATAAACAATTGTTATCCCTTCGAGCGGGTTTGGAAGAGCTGCATGAATGATTTGCATAGTATAAACGGTCAGCGAAATGACCACCAGTAAACTAAATATCAGCATCTCTTTGTATTTCTTTGATCTGTGCAGTTCAGGCATCTCTGACCAAACAGCATAGATGCCGATTACAGCGGCTCCTACCGTTACCCACATGTGATCTACTTCCTTACTTTTGATTTAATAGGCTGGTTAATGGTTCCAATTCGTCGGATGTCGATATGCACGTCCACTTGCACGGTTAAGTGCATAAAAGTAGAGTCCCAGTCCTGCTTCCACTTCTTCCACTGCTGTGGGTATGCCCTATGAACGGTGTCTCCGAAGCCGAGAATGTCGGTTTTATATTTTGATTGGGTCGTATCTACCACGCCTTTAATAATCTCCACAATACGCTGCTCGGTCATCCTCTCGATCCGAGGAATGGTGGTGGGGTCCAGCATATTGATGTCACAGGAAACATCTCCTACATTACCCTCCCCATGGACATCAACTATTATTTTCGGCTCTCCCTTTTCTGTCAGAGTTGCCTTGACAGCTGTTTTTGTTCGAATGAGCTCCACCTCTATTACACCGCCACTGCATGAGTTTACGATGATTGTGCTCTTCACTTTTCCCTGGATGTAGTTATAGCCCTGACTATCATTTATGTTCAACCATCCCACGAGCTTGTCTTTACGAAAAACAGCAAATCCGTCGTACACCATAATTGTTTTCGTATCTGTCAATTGAAGATTGGATAATTTTTGCCCTTCGTTATGAGGTCCTTTCATAATTATTCCAGTCAGAGCAGGATTTTTTCCGTCATTTTCTAAATCATTGATCAGCATATCCAAAGACACTTTGCTCGTAGAAGCCCATGCTTTTTCGCCTACTTCAAGCGAGGAATACAATTTACTCGCTGGGATTTTCTCTTGGGGTGTTAAAATGTCCAGCATAGCCTCTGCTTTTCCATTTTTCGCTATGACTATGGCAAAGTCAGTCCGCAGCTCATGGTCCCTCGACAGATAATCAATGGGTTCTGCAATTCCTTTCCTCGCGAGCTCCTCCCCGATGACCAGCATTCGCAGGTGAGATAAATAAATTTTACGGTTTAGCTTTAGCGTTAGCTTTCGGAGTGCCTCAAAAATTGAATTTCCTTCCGCACGAAACGTCGTTACCGGAGTTCCACCGGACCCCGATGTTTTTTTTGAAGCAATCTCGCCGGGATTGACAACTTGTACCGAAACCAAAACCCGGCCTTCCCTCGCTTCGTCCAGTCCCATGGCCACCGCGATAGACATTTCATTTAGCTCCCTGCGATTCCAGCAGCCTGTCACCAATATCATTAATCCGATTATGAATAGCCCTTTACAAATCCTAACCGCCATTAAAGCCCTCCCGCGTTATGAATTGGAATTCTCCTCAGATTCTTTTTTTAAAGATGGATCTTTGTCCGACCCCATTCTGGTGAAATTTCTATCTTTGATGTAACTAGGTCTTGTGAACATAGCCCATCTAGGCACACGGAGAATGACATCCTTTTGGTCATTTAAATGAAAAGGAGCAAAGCCGCTCATATAAGGCAGCCCGAAGGATACCAGACCGCATAAGTGAAATACGGCAGCTAACAGGCCAAGTAAAATACCAAAAAAACCTAGGGAGCCAGCTAATATCATCATAAAGAAACGCAGCATTCGAAAAGAAATGGCTATGCTATATGACGGCAGCACAAAGTTGGAAATCGCGGTTATCGCTACTACAATGACCATAGCCGGGGAAACCAGACCCGCTTCAACAGCTGCTTGGCCGATGACTAGCGTACCTACGATGGATACAGCTTGACCGATCGTTTTCGGCATCCTTACACCGGCTTCACGTAATATTTCGAATGTAATTTCCATCAATACAGCCTCTACAAAAACAGGGAAAGGAACGCCTTCCCGGGCTGCTGCCAAACTCATCAGAAGCTGTGTCGGAAGAACCTCCTGGTGGAAAGTAGTGATCGCAATATAAAGCGCTGGCGCTAGCATCGTAATGCCAAGACTAACGTATCGGATTAGACGTATAAACGTAGCGAAATCCCAGCGCTGGTAATGATCTTCCGAGGCCTGCAGAAATTGAATCAGCATCGCTGGAGCAATTAGCACAAAGGGAGTACCATCTACAAGAATAGCAACCCTCCCTTCCAACAGCTCCGCGGCGACAACATCGGGCCGCTCAGTGGTGTAAATCAGCGGAAAAAGAGTGAAGGTTTTGTCTTGTATAAATTCCTCGATATAGCCGCTCTCCAATATGCCATCGACATCTATGGCTTTCAATCGCTTCCGCACCTCGTCGATTACCTTCTGACTTGCAATGCCATTCAAATACATAATGGCCACGTCCGTTCGAGTGGATCTTCCGATTTGAATGGTTTCCATCCATAAATTCGGATCCTTAATCCGACGGCGAATCAAGCTCGTATTGGTTCTAAGTGTCTCATTGAAGCCGTCTCGTGGACCTCTAACGACTGGCTCGTTGCTCGGCTCCTCAATTCCGCGATCCTCCAACTTACGAGAGCCTGCGAGCACCCCGTATTCCCAACCCTCTAATAAAATAACGGTATCACCGAAGAGTATCGCTTTAAGGATAGCAGTCATATTGTCTGCCCTTTTTACCGATCCGGCAGGAAGGATCAGACGGTCCATAAAATCCTCCCCATCGACTACTAACCAATGGAGCTCTTGATTCGCATGATCGCGCACAGCAGTAACTATGGATTCCAGCATTTTGGGCGCATCGGAAATCCCCTCAAGAAACAAAACAGCCGCAGAACGGGAATCCTTTTCACCCATTTTAAAATACCTAATAGTCAGATCCGTACTGTTGCCCAGCCGATTCGCAATCCAATCTATATTAGTCTTAATGCTAATGTCTACCTTGATTTCAGTGTCGACCTCTTCCCACCATCTATGCGGTTTTTCAACAGGAGAACTTGTGTAGTTACTATGCCTCTGTTTATTAAATAGCTTTATGATATCCCTCCTAACCTGTGGACGTTTATAATAGCGATTAGCAGAATTAGGATTACCAATTGAGGGAAAAATACTCACAGCTATAATCATAAAAGGAAATAGCATACTTTACCGCATAATTGGACTAATGCACGCACGATGTAAATTTCTTAGGGATACAATCTGATATCCTAAATCTTTGAGGAGCCTTGCTGATCAGTATAAAAATAATCATGCATTCGCATACAAGGTGAACACATCATAAGCTCATTGGTTAGCAGTATTGTGATTGTTTCTTCTGTGTCGAAGCCCCAGGCAGCTCAAAAAAAGCAGCAGCTTAATGTGTAATGCGATTACAAGCGAATGATTTTATGATTCGCATGTTTTTGTTAACCAATGTTCCCAGTTGCCTTAAACGGGAGAAGTCAAATTCCGGAAGATTGAATAAATTGGGCTCCACTGCTCAATAATATCCGGATTCGAATTAGTTTTTTGAAAATGTCCGAGACATCTCAAAAAACAAAAAGCTTCGGCACAAGCCGAAGCCTTCTGACGGTGACTCTCTGTGTCAATGGCAAATACGTTCCTCCGAGCTTCAAAGCAGGTTCTTTGCCCATGCGGAGAGTATCGGCTAAGACAGCAAAACATCATCGCAGCGTCTACTCGACATAGACAGACGGTCATACCTCGACATTAGTAAGCCTGACTCCACTTGTATCCGAAAAAGAAGGAGAATCTCTGCCAAGCCTATCTGCGCCAAGCCCGTTTTATTGTTGGTCCGGTAGACGTAATGCGTTTTCTGAAGTTTGTGCTTGTTCTAAAAATTCCTCTGCTTGGGTCAATTGCTTCCGGGCCGTCTCCAAAGCTTGTGAATTTGTTGCCGCATTAGATTCACTTATCGAGTTTATCGCCTGATTTAAAGCCGTTTGCGCATCAGAAACCGCGTTAAATGCATGCTGCTCCAGCGTATTGCCGCTCGAGTTAAGTGTACTTTCTGCCGGCTTTCTTGCATTTTCGGTGGCTAGATCAATTTTGTTTTCATTAGGCAAAGCGAGTCATCCTCCCTTGAGCAAAGATCATTAATTTATACAGAAATAAGTATGCGGATGAGATTTTGTTTATATTCCTGCGACTGCATGGGAATATCCGGATCCCACATTTCCGGCAATCAATTTTAGTATAAGATCCGGTGCGTCGGAAAATCTAACGTTGATAAAAAAAAGGAGGTGATAATTTCTCAATGAATACGCCAACGCTAGCGCCGCACGAATCGATGGAACTACATGAAGCGTTAAACTTTAAAACGCTCTGCCTCGCTAAGTCAAAACTTATGCAAGGCTTGGTCTTTGACCAAGAGCTAAAAGCGTTAATGCAGAAAGACGTAATTCAATCCACACAACAGATTACAGAGCTGCAAGCAATCTACGCAAGAGCTCCTTTCCAAGCGCCTGTTCCGAATAGCCCGACACCTATAACACATTAAAGGGGAACGCAAATGAATACCGATTATTTAGACCCGATTAATTCATTAAATATGCCAGAAATGGCAGATATGACTTTTGCAATGGACTTCCTTCTTCGTGCCAAGGAGGGTGTGCGAAATTTGTCCATCGCCCTGACGGAAACGGCTTCTCCGGATGTAAGAGCGCTGCTGCGCAATCATCTTAAGCAGGGGATTGCAATGCACCAAGAAATCACGGAGCTCATGATTCGCAAAAAATGGTTCCATCCTTACGAGCTGAACGAACAGTACCAACTCGACCAGCTTTCGGCGAAAAATACGGTGATGATCGGGCAGATGAATTTGTTCCCGGGTGATACGTCTCGTAAAGGGATGTTTGATCGGACCCCAGATGAACATATTGGAGGACATAAAGCATGAAGGCGGTAACGTATCAAGGGATTAAAAATGTCGTAGTCAAAGAGGTACCGGATCCGAAGATTGAGAAACCGGACGATATGATCGTAAAGATCACCAGTACCGCCATATGCGGTTCCGACCTTCACCTTATTCACGGGATGATCCCTAACCTTCAGGAGAACTATGTCATCGGGCATGAACCGATGGGGATCGTAGAAGAGGTAGGCCCAGGCGTGACAAATGTAAAGAAAGGCGACCGTGTGATCATCCCATTCAACATCGCATGCGGAGAATGTTTTTTTTGCAAAAATCAGCTGGAAAGCCAATGTGACAACTCAAACGAACACGGGGATATGGGCGCATATTTCGGCTACTCCGGAACGACCGGCGGATACCCTGGCGGGCAAGCCGAGTATTTACGAGTCCCGTTCGCAAATTTTACCCACTTCAAGATTCCCGAAAACTGCGAACAACCGGACGAAAAGCTAAGCTTGATCGCCGATGCCATGACGACGGCATTCTGGAGCGTAGATAACGCCGGCGTAAAGAATGGAGATACGGTCATCGTGCTCGGCTGCGGTCCGGTCGGACTTCTGGCCCAGAAATTCTGCTGGCTGAAAGGAGCAAAGCGGGTCATAGCCGTCGACTATGTCGATTACCGCTTACAGCATGCGAAGCGAACGAACAATGTGGAAATCGTAAACTTCGAACAGGATAAGAATATCGGCAACAATCTCAAGGAAATGACCAAAGGCGGCGCCGATGTCGTGATTGATGCGGTAGGAATGGACGGCAAGATGAGCGATCTCGAATTTCTAGCCAGCGGTTTGAAACTGCAAGGCGGCACCATGAGCGCATTTATCATTGCGTCTCAGGCTGTCCGCAAAGGCGGGACTATCCAAGTCACTGGGGTATACGGCGGACGCTATAACGGATTCCCGCTCGGCGACATCATGCAGCGCAACGTGAATATCCGTTCCGGACAAGCTCCGGTCGTTCACTACATGCCGTATATGTACGAGTTGGTTACTTCGGGCAAAGTGGACCCTGGAGATATTGTTACGCACGTCATTCCGCTCAGCGAGGCCAAGCGCGGCTATGAAGTGTTCGATACGAAAACGGACGATTGCATCAAAGTCATCTTAAAGCCTTGAATATGGATAGATACATGGGAGGACAATCCGAATGAATTCCAATTACGCTTTGCATGAAATGCTGGAGGTTCATGAAATGGCTGCGTTCAAGACGGTTTGCATGACCAAATCCAAAACCATGCAAGCTCTGGTAACCGACCCGGAGCTCATGCAAATTTTGCAGCAAGACGTGCAATCTTCACAGCAGCACCTTCAGGAGCTCGGTGGAGTGCTGTCTAAAATGACCCTATAGGAGATAATAACATGAATACAATATTAGAACACATGACAGGGCTTCATATGCTGACCGATGACGTGATCGCAATGGATTTTTTGATGAACGCCAAGAGCGGAGTCAGAAACTACGCCATGGCCGTGACCGAATGTGCCACTCCCGAAATCAAGCAAATTTTGATGAAACAGCTCGACGAAGCCATAGACTCCCATGAAAAGATAACAATCTACATGATGCAGCGGGGCCTATACCATCCCTACCATATTCCAGAGCAAATTCAGCTCGATCTGAAAAACATTCAGACCGCTATGAACATTCCGTCCTGACACCGTATTTCGTCCCGGCAAAACGCGCAAAACCACAATGGTTCAGGCGCGTTTTTGATTTTAGCCGGAGACTTCAGAGAACCCGGGAAGAACTCAAGTTGTTGATTAGCTTGTGTCATTCGTTGTTCGCCCCTGGTTAGAATTGAAAATCCCCTACTCCGTAAGCGGAATAGGGGATTTACTTTGGGATCTGCTGGCCAGCCAAGATTCAATTTCAAGGTCTAACGAGTTTTGGGATGCGTACAGCAGGACGAAGTATTCGTTGTCGCCGAGTATACCGATCCTGTAGTATGCCTGCGGCCCTTCAGGTCGAAAAGCTCCACAAATCTAGCCACTGGTCACAAAGGCCTCCCAGCAAACCAACTGGTTTGAGGTCTATGTCGCCTTCTTCCAGTATTCCCATGTGGGTGTGCTGTTGAGGTTCAAGCGTGTCGTGGTCATTGCCGTCCTCAGCTACCTCACCAAAGAGGGCTACCCTTTCGCCTTCGAGATGTTCTGTCAGGCCCGAGTACTGCTCGTAGTTTCCCCTTAGGTTGAGAATGTACGAATAACTTCTAATGAGCATCTGGGGTGATCTTCCTAGTACTTACTAATCAAAAAAAGTCATACTGAATCTGGAGATGGAGTTCCATGTGGAGAAGGGTGTTACCGTTCAAATAGAGGAATAATGCTAAATGCAAAACTAGGGAAGAACCCATATTTCTCAAGGGTCCTTCCTTATCAACAGATAACAGCCTCTTTATAATAGGGCAGTTGCGGGAATATATACAATTTTACAAAAATATAGTTTTAACTGAAAAAATAGGCAGCTCCCTGATGAGGGATAGCTACCTTCGGTTAAAATTATTATGAAAAGGTAGGAGCAGGGAATTCATCAATTCTCATACGAAGTAAACTATATGGTTTTTCCCGCAGGTCTCTTCCATAATGAAATCTCGCCTGCCGATGTAATTGATTCACAATGACATATAAGTATTGATCGGGGCCAATCGAAAAAGTATCCGGCCATAAAATTCTCGGGTCATGTGCGATGGTTTCCATTGCACCATTCGGCAATATCTTCCGGATACTGTTGTTTTCATAGTCTCCCGCATAAACGGTGCCGTTTGCGCCGGTGATCATTCCATCTGACGCACCTTTTTCCCCCCAATACTGCACATATTGGGATAAATTCATGTCCTGTATCCTTCTGTCTCTTAGGGCTTCTGTTGAGATTGAGAACAGTTGACGGCTGGTTAGCGGAGCATAAAATAAAACCTTTCCATCAGGAGAAATCGCTAAACTATCGGAAGCCAATCTAAATGGGTAAGTCGAGCCGTCCGGGTTTCGATTCATCAAAACTTCACCTTCTACTTTCGGTAAAAAATAGGGATCAGGCGAAGTTGATATTGCCCCATTTAAACGTCTAAACGCGTTCCCATTTTCTAAATCAACGACGATAATAGCCCCTGGCCCTCTGGAAGAAGAATCCGTTATATATGCATAGCCTGCTCTTCCAACCCGAAAATCCAACCGGACATCATTCAGATAAGTTGTTGGCAAGACAACATTTTCTGTAAAGGTATATACTCTCCTTATTGTATTCGTGCTTAAATCAACAGCAACTAATTTTGCTCCCCCTTGAATAGGTTCAGAAAAATTTGGTGCCCCTGTATCTAGTACCCAAAGTATTCCTCTTCCATCAGCAACGATACTTTGGACACTGACGAAAGACATTTTAATATTACCGGTATTAACCATATTTGTTTCTAAACTGGGATAAGGCTGCATTTCACCCTCAACAATTTCCGCCACAGTAAATTGAACGTCGTCTCCCCATTTCGGAAAGCAAACAAAAATACGGCCGGTTTCGGAAACGCTGACACCTGTAGGCATAGCCCCATAAAAAGCATGCACCAGTTCAAACTGCCCAAAATATTTTTCCATAGGTAACATAGGTTGCATGATATCCTCCTCATCAAATCCGAACGGATATCAACTATATATGTTTAATTTTTTTTGTAGTGCCTGGTTCTTGATAAATTTTTCTATCGTGATGAATGCTGTGGGTTTCAACTTCCCATTATTAAAAATGTTGGTTTTATTAACGCTAAAATGAAATTATTTCAGAACCTCTTTTACTTCTGATATGGTTCACCGCGAATGATCTTAAACTATCCTCCCTCATTGGAGAAACGTTAACTCCGTATTTCTTCATAATAGGAATGCTGCCCGTAGTTAATTTAACGAACAACGGCAGCCGATCGTGAGGCCGGCTGCCTTTCATTCTCCTAATATTGAAAGTCCCTGCGATAATTGGCCAGAATACTAGTCGGGATGGCTCGTAGCGGTAAAGCCTACATGCCACATAAAACGTTACCACTCTTACAAGCAGCTTAACCATACAACCCGTTTCGTTGTACGAGTTTTGGCTTATTCGAAGGATTTCAAAGAAAGCACGGAGTACCGGATTCATTAAACCAAAGAGCAACGACCCGTTAAGACATGGGAGTGAAAACCTCCAAGGGTCGCGTGGAGAAAGCTTGCAGTAAATGGAAGTATATAGGACGGTTTTATCCCTCCTCTATTCCCGTGCGCCTTCATGTTACCGAAGTCTAACAGGGTGTTCCCTTCATGTCTTCCCCCTTACTATCCGGGCGAAGTCCTGCGAATAAGCGAGCATTCTTGAGAAAATCATATCGTACCAAGGGAGTATAACAGATTAATCAATTATTAATTGTTCAATCTTAATTTGTTGAAGCTTTAATCCTCGTACACTGAAAAAAATACATCTTTAAGAATCGCTTTCGCTTTCTTTAAGTTACGGGAATCCAGCTTATTGAGCAACTCAATGACTTCGTTGATATCGTCAGAATCTGTTGTTGCCTTGTCTATGTCTGATTCTACTTTCGTATGCGACGCACTTTTACAGAGTGGGTTTGATTCTTCGTTTGTCTCCGAATGAATCAAAGAAGTGTGCAAAGTCTCTTGAATAACATTGACTAGAAATCGCAATTCATCTTCGTTATATCGTTTTAATAAATGATTGGCCCCAATATCAATTTTTTCATGTAGCGTTCGATGTAAAAGGTTAATCTCTTTTCCTAATTGTGTGGTGCGAAACAGGATTTCCTTTCTATTATCAGGGAGATATTCAAAAATAATAATTTTTTTATCTGCAAGTCTTCTCGTGATTTTAGAGACATTCCCTTTTGAGAATCCGAATTGTTTTGAAATTGTAATACCATTAACAGGCTCAAGCTCACCAATGGCACTAAGCACATGCAGCATCTTAACAGTCATATCTTTCACCAGCTGAGCGATTATAGGAGTAGGACTATTCTGAATAAGCCATTGTCTTTCTTGGCCATCGTCTCTTTGGAATTTATTTTGTAGATCGTTTACTGACACAATCAAATCTTTAATTAATCGATCCTTATTTTGTTTCCCCGATTCGTTTAACATTTGTTTTCCTCCGATATTAGTTAAGCTAAAACCAGTATATCAAGAGTGAATGAGCAATTAAAGTTTCCACGAAACATTATTGACGTAAACAGCAAGCTCCATGTATTATTGTTTCTAAGAAACATAATGTTTCATGGAAACTAAAATTAGAATCATTTTGTTTATTTTTGCACAGAAAGGAAACTACACAATGAAGAACTTTGAATTAGTAAGCAAGTCATCAAATACCGATCACCAGGATATCGATGTTCTTATTGCCGGTGCTGGCCCAACAGGATCAACGTTGGCAGCAGACCTTCTACGTCGAGGTCTTCGTGTTCGAGTGATTGACAAGGCACCACACGCATTCAAAGGCTCCCGTGCAAAGGGAGTTCAACCTCGTACTTTGGAAGTCTTTGAAGACCTCGGGATACTTGATGAGGCGCTCGCTGAAGGAGGAGCATACCCTCTTGCTGGCCTCCATTTTGGGCCGTTCACATTGCCGTGGCGTATGATACAGCGGAATAAATCGTCTCCAAGCGTACCATACCCAAACACTTTATTGCTGCCGCAACTCCGCACCGACGCCATCTTGCATCGCCTGATCGAGCGCCGTGGACTTAACATTGAGTTCGGCACTGCCGTGGAGAGCTTCGAACAAGATTCCGATTGGGTGATTGCGAAGCTCTCTTCTGGGGAGAAGGTCCGCTGCAGATATTTGGTTGGGGCCGACGGAGGCTCAAGCACTGTTCGCAAAGCTGCTGGTATTGGGTTCGTCGGAGAGACCAACGAATCCGACAAATGGCTCATTGTCGACGGTACAGTTGACAAACTGGCACGCAACCGATGGCATATGTGGCCACGTACACATGGTAAGTCGGTCGCAGTATGCCCACTGCCCCATTCCGACCAATTCCAAATCATGATTCGGCTGAAAACTGATGAGACGCCTGTCCTCGATGAAGCAGCATTGTCAGATCAGTTCTATACTCTCACTGGGTTCCGGTTACATGGCATCACCTGGTCCTCTGTGTTCCGACCCAATATTCGGCTCGCGAAGCACTACCGGGCAGGCAGAGTCTTCTTGGCTGGCGACGCCGCCCACGTTCATACACCTGCCGGAGGGCAGGGGCTCAACACCGGCGTGCAGGATGCATACAATCTCGGTTGGAAATTAGGGCAGGTCATCTCCGGAGCTCCCGACAGTCTCCTCGACAGCTACGAAGCTGAACGGCAGCCGATTGCTGCTCATGTTCTTGGTAAATCAAATGAGCTTTACTCCGGCATAGACAAGCGCTCACTCTCCAGCCTAAAGCGTGGAGATGAGGAACGACAGCTCATAATTTCATACCATGCCGGGCCGCTCGCCCCTGCAGACACCGCAGTCACCAAGACCTTGCAAGTGGGAGACCGAGCTCCGGACGCACCTTGTAGCGGTCCTGGTGGGATACGACGACTCTTTGACCTATATCAAGGCCCCCACTTCACTCTTCTTGCCTTTGGAGCCAATGCCTCCAAGGAACTTCCTGGGCTGACATGGCCTACCGATGGAGCTGAATTGCGCCGATATATTGTAGGCAATGGAAGCATCGACGACACTTCCATTAAAGACACCACAGGCAATCTTCAAAAAATTTACGGCATTACCAGTGACATGCTGGTATTGATACGACCTGACGGTTACATTGGAAACATCATCTCGAACAACTGGCAGGGAGCTTTTGATAATATATCCAAAACGATGACCCCATCACGGTCCAATGCGATTCATTCAAACTGAAGGTTTCAGTCACAGCTAGATTTTCACTTCCCAAAACAAGTATGTATCTATTGCTTTCACAAAAGGACCTCAAATTCCACTGTAAAATGGAGCCTGAGATCCTTTTTTTCGAAGAAATTCAACATTAACTAGGACTCCAAAGAATCAAATTGGCTTTTAGGACAGCCACTTGTCGTTGCGTTATTCTTCCCGTTCGTATTATGAGGTCCCAGAAATAGCTTAATAAATGAGAAGGTCACTGTAGCATCTGCTCATGTTAATGTATTATTTTCGACTATCGTATCCCGTCATGATGGGGAACGATAGTGCAATGACAACAGATTGTCAATAATTCGGCACTGGATTAGTACCAAGTTCTATCGTTTATGGTGATATGTTCTCGTGGTCTGACACCAGTTCACAAAATAATCCTTCCTTCTCATGCTGTTCTTCTATGTTGTTTAGCTTCCCATACAGCAGCTCGTCCCATTCCACGAGCTGTGCATGATACGTTTTCTTTACTACGTTCACCGTTAGTTCTGACTAACGCGGTACCAATATTCATACTGCTGCACATAACCAATTTTGTCGTAAAGCCGATTGGCTGCCGCATTATTTTTTACAACGAGCAAATAACTCTCCTTCGCTCCGCGTCCTTTGCCCCATTGCAGCAAATGTAAAATAAGCTGTTCGCCGTACCCTTTATTCCGTTTGCCGGTATCGGTGACGATATCATAAAGGCCAACGAAGCCGTCTTCCAGCACTGCAAACCCGCAAGCGACCGGAATGCCGTTATCATGCAAAATCGCAAAGCACTGCTCAAGCGGCGATTGCTCAAGCATTTTTCGAGTGATATCCTTCTGTCCGTCCGTTAACCCGCTAAATACGCGTAATGCATCCAGCCAAGCCTCTGAAGGATACTGCTCTAGCCAGACATCTCCATTTGAGGGAGAGAGCACCTCAGATAAATGTACCGTTTTCACAACCGTTTGATCGATAAGCTCATAACCGCGTGCGGCTAATTCATCATCAAGTGAGGCAGGCTGGCTGAACGGGGTAATTTTGAATGCCGTCCGGATGCCCTCCTGCTCATACCTTTTCTCGCAGGCGCGGATTTTGGGATCCAGCTCCAGCGTATGGCCATAGATCGGATTTATACTATTTGATCGCTTCGTATACCCTTCCGCAAATCGCTGCAGCCAGCCGTCATATACGACCGTTTGCAGGGCAGGCCAGCCGTTCAAGCTCATTTCCTCGATTCGAAAATGCAGCAGGCGCTTAATCGGCTGGATATGATGCTGGTCATGCCATATAAAATCGTTCATATAATGCGACATTTGGAACGGATGCCCGTCAGCATCCACATATGACGCTTCATATTGCTCGTTCGTAAGTTCAGCTATCGCATCTATTATTTGCTTACGGCTCCGAACCGCTTGCTCCGTTAGCTCCGCAATCGAGGTTGCTTTCCCATATGCCTTCGCGCCTTCATTGAACTGATCATAATCGAGATGCTTAACCGTGAGCGGCACCCCCTCGGCTGCCCTCGCAATTGCATCCTTGTAGAAATAATCATCCCATCGCAAAATATGCGCCACAACCTCACGAACGGTCCATTTTCCGGGCTCCACGCTTTGATTCCATATCCGTTCCTCATACTTCGCCAAATCCGTTACAAACGTAATCCATTCTCCAAAGGCATGAAGCAGCTGTTCTTTGTTTTTATCCATTTGCAAGTTCCCTCTTCCCCTAAAAAATGTAAACATTTCCATCTGATACTTTTATAGTACTGGATTCAACGTTTACAAGCGAGAACATTTTTTGTGTTCGCAGCAAAAAAACAGCCGCTCCATGAGCAGCCATTTGTACTACCTATCCTCATAGCATGCCGAATCTCTCAAGCTGTTCGTATTGGTTCGCCCGCTTTAGTACTTCAATTTGCATTGGTCCAAGCAGATCAAAATGCGGATACTCTGATCGCGCATGAATATAACGAGGGTTGAGACCATGATCGAGACACCAGCGCGACAGCTTCGCCATATCGGAGCAGCCAACCTTCGTTACTGTCCGCATGTTCGGAAATCGGGGATCCCGCCAGTAATGAGTAAGAAAAGCAATTTCTCCATGAGCTACAGCCGACTTCCACTGCTCCATCTCTTGCCTCTTTATGCCAAATGCCATAGTCGCCCTCCTTTATGGCTGAGCAATAATATTTTTGACGCGTCCAACTTGGCCGTCCGCCAGCCTTACTTTAATGCCATGCGGATGCTTCGGCGAATTGGTCAATATATCATTCACGACACCTCGTGTCAGCTTGCCTGTACGTTGATCTTGCTTCAATACGATATCGACCTCAAGCCCTGCTCTAATGGCGGAGCGCTCTGTTCCATTCATTCTCTAACCTGCCTCTGCTGCTAATAATGTTGGTTTATAGCATAGCATATGCAAAGTAAAGATGCACATTATAAGGACAGCTGTTATACTTAACATCAAACGATGTTTACGAAAAGAGGAAATGTATTAATGTCTAACGCATTTAACGCTTTGGGTATCATTCCCAAGCTAAGCGAATTGCTGCACCAAGATGGAATTACCGAGCCGACTCCGGTTCAAAAGCAAGCTATCCCTCTCCTACTTAATGGACAGGATGTCATTGCACAAGCACAAACGGGCACAGGCAAAACAATCGCGTTTGCTTTGCCTATTTTGCAACGAATTAATATAGAGAAAGAGCAAGTGCAGGCGCTTATCCTTACACCAACAAGGGAGCTTGCCATTCAAATAACGAGCGAGCTTAAAAAGCTTGTCCCTGCTGTTGGCGTTAGCGTGCTTGCTGCTTACGGCGGCCAAGACGTAGATGCTCAAATCCGCAAGCTGCAGCGTTCGCCTCATATCGTCGTTGCAACGCCGGGCCGTCTTATCGATCATATGAAGCGTGAGACCGTCAGCCTAGGCAAGCTGCAAATGCTAGTCCTTGATGAAGCGGACCAAATGCTTCACATGGGCTTCCTGCCAGATGTAGAAAGCATAATCTCGCAAACGCCGAAGGCTCGTCAAACGATGCTGTTCTCCGCTACGATGCCTGATGCTATTCGCAAATTGGCAGCTGATTATATGAAAACGCCAGCCGACATTCGCGTTCGCAGCACGAACGTCACGCTGGACAGCATTACCCAAATCGTATACGAAACGACTGATCGCAGCAAACAGCAAACGTTGGTGCATTTGCTTGAGCAGCATCAACCGTATTTGGCCGTTATTTTTTGCCGGACGAAGGTTCGCGCGAAAAAGTTGAACAAAGAGCTGCAAGAAATCGGGATTGAATCCGATGAATTGCATGGCGATCTGACGCAAGCGAAGCGCGAGCAGGTAATGAAGCGCTTCAGAGACGCGCGTCTTCAAGTGCTCGTTGCGACTGACGTAGCTGCGCGCGGACTTGATGTTGAAGGCGTAACGCATGTGTACAACTATGATGTTCCACAGGACGGCGAGCTGTATATTCACCGTATCGGCAGAACCGGACGCGCTGGCCAAGAAGGTGCTGCAATTACACTTGCAACGCCGTATGACAAAAACCATTTGCTGCTTATCGAGCAAAGCATTAACGCTAGACTTCCTCGCCGTGCAATTGACAGCGAAGGCGTAGAGACAGCTGTCCGTTCCCAGCCTGGCGATCGTCCTGAAAAAGGCCGCCGTCCTGCAGGTTCTGACAGCGGCAGAGGCGCCGCTCGCGGCGGCAAGCCTGCTGAAGGCGGACGTCGCGGCGGTCGCTCCGGTCAATCGGACCGCGGCGCTAAGCCAGGCGGTCGCAGAGGCCAGCGCGAGACGGTTCGTCCCACAGCAGGCAAACGTACCGGAAGAACAGCGGAAGTTCGCGGTGAAGCTGTGGAAACAGCTGGCGAAACATCCGGCTGGGCAGCTCGCCGCGGCGAGCGGTTCGATAACGGCAGCGCACCACGTGGCGGCGAACGCACGAGCAATCGCGGCAGCGCGCCTCGCGGCGGCGAACGCTCCAGCAATCGCGACACAGCAGCTCGCGGCGGCGCAGGCCGCAGCGGCTTTGGAAGCCCGCGCGGAGCTGAGCATGTTGCAGGCCGTGCTGCTTCTTCGGTAGAGAGCCCATGGGAAGCAACGCGCAAGGATGCTAAAGCAAGCAACGAGCGCGGCGCCGTACGCGGCAAAGCACAAGCTGGCGGCCGTGGCGGTCAGCGCGGCAATTCTTCCGCAGGCGGTCGCAGCAGTTCACCGGCAGGCGGACGCGGCGGAAGCTCGCGTGGCGGAAGCTCTTCAAACAAACCGCGCGGCGGCGGTCGCAGTCGCTAAACCATAAGAAAAGCAGTCTCCGGGATGTAAATTCACCAGAGACTGCTCTTTTTTTACGATTTCACAGCAGGAGCCAGGCTTCTTACACGCTCCAGATAGGCTGTCATATTTTTATCTTCGTTATGAGGATAGCTGTAGGAAAATGCTTCTGCAATTTCCTTGGATAACGTTCTAAACAAGTCGCAGGCTGCAAATATGGAATCCCACATATGTTCATAGCTGCTATCCGAATACGTTGCTTTATACAACTCCCAGTACGGCCCCGGAAGATCATTTTTAAAATACTTCCCCATCTTTCCCGTAGAAATGCTAAAATCATATTTCATGCCGATCCACCAGGAAACGACCTCGTCCAATGATTTTTTGGATGGCTCAAACATCTGCTTCGCATAAGGCAATTCATCTCGCCATATTCCTTTGGCAACGTTTTGCAGACACCACCAAAACTCATTGTTGATGCCTATGTACGCTGCTTCTGTTGGTCTCTTAACATGGTAGTCGATATCTGAGGGCGCTGGAATAGACGGCAGGCAGTTGTCCTTATCCAATAGCGGCACCGTGAGCTTATCCTTTACATAACCCTCAAGCATAGATTCTTTCGTTTCAATGTGAAGGTCGATCCGATTTCCGTCTTTAAACAGCATCAAATAGGTATAGGAACGATCAAAATCCATCTTCATTCCAAGGCTCTCATCAATTTTATCAGGCTCTTGAATGATGATTAGCTCCCCAAAAACCTTTATCCACGACTCGTCTTTAACAAAAGAAGACGTCTCCGTGACCACGTAAACGATATCATAATCCTGAAATATATCTTTGGGAACATTCGGATTCGTCCTCGAACCGTTCATGTATGCGGCGCGGATACGTTCGTCTTTTTGCGCCACCTCCAAAATCAAATCAAACATTTCCTTTTCACTTCTCATTCGTGTTCACCCCCATCATTATCACAATTCGTTTAAGCAAAAGAAAATACCTGCCTGTCGCCGTTTTTAAATCTGAAAAGATATTTTCCGATCACCCTTTCCTTCAAACCGCGGAATCGCCTTTAATACACCGTCCGTAGTCCATTCAGCGAGCGCCACTGACCGAACCTCCGGGTAACCGAGTTTCTCCAACTCCTGAAGCAGCCACTTCTCGTCACGCTTAATGGCGGCAAGCCCCTCATGTTGTGGAACCCCGTCCTCAACCAGAATGTGCGGCAGATTTGGCGGATTCGACTGGAGATTAAGATCGCCGCGCTGCACGGTATCAAACGCCGATTTTTTCAAAATGCTGAGTGCTCCATTCGTTTCGTAAACTGCGTAAGCTACATCGCTAAGAGAGAAAACATCACGCTGCCTCAGCATCATTCGCAGCTCGTCAAATGCCATATTATTGCGGCGCAGCGCTTCCATATCGATTTGTCCATTTACAATCAGCAGCTCTGGTTTACCTTCGAGCTGTCTGCGCAGCGGCTTGCCGAACTCCATGATTTTCTCGAAAAAATAAGATAGTCCAGCCCAAAGCGCCAGCGCGAATATAAGCATCCACACAGATACGTTCTCGTCGTAAATCGTATTGCCGACAATTTCGCCCATTATCATCGAGGATACGAAATCAAAGGGAGAAAGCTGGGCGATTTCCCTTTTGCCAAGCAGTCGCGTCAAACACCATAGTCCGGCAAACGCAACAATCAGCTTTATCAGTATGGGCAAATAGTTTTCCATTGCGGCTGCCTCCTCTAAACGTTTATCATTCATTACCCCCATTTAGAGAAAAATAACTTTGTTTTGAGCGGAAAATAAAACAAATCGGCAGCCTCGGACAAAAAAGCCCAAGACTGCCGCTTCTATTCGTTCATCATCATTTTTCGAAAACTTAACGGTTTCTATTGTTCAATACCTTTAAGTATTTTCGCTGGGTTTCCGCCTACTACAACGTTATCCGGTACATCCTTCGTAACGACTGCACCGGAGGCGACCACGACATTGTTGCCTATTTTAACGCCAGGATTAATGACGGCTCTCCCGCCTATCCAGACATTATGGCCAATCGTTACCGGCTTGCCGTATTCAGCGCCCGATATTCTCTCTTTTGCATTCAACGGATGGGTTGCCGTATAAATGTGCACCCCTGGCGCTAGGAAGCCATTATCGCCAATATGAATTTCACAAACATCCAGTAAAACACAATCAAAATTAGCGTAAAAATTTTCGCCGACATGAATGTTGTAGCCATAATCACAACGGAACGTTGGTTCAACGTATAGATTTTTTCCGGTTGAGCCAAACAGTTCCTTGAGCAGTTCTGTTCTTTGGTTATCTTCCGTTTCAAGCGTTTGATTGAACAGTCGAGTCAACCTTCGAGCATTCAGCCTCTCATTCATTAATACCGCGTCGCTCGCCAGATAAAGCTCGCCAGCCAGCATTTTCTCTTTTTCGGTCTTCATGCAAAAACAGCTCCTATTTATTGAATTCCTTTATTCCGAAAGAAGCAAGATGCAGCTTATGCTTAATGAACCGTAAAGCCCGATGTTTTCTCTTTTAAAATACCCTTTCTTTTCAAGAAGGCATTCAGCCTCTCTGAGAACAAAAGCATAACTACAGCAGACATGACGATAAATGTGGGGAAAATGCCGATTGTTAAATAGGAAGCAAGGAAACCAAGTATCGGAGGCATAAACGTGCTTCCCGTGTAGGCTACAGCCATCTGATACCCCATTATCGTCTGGGAGTGCGTTTTCCCGAATCGTACCGGCGTTTCATGCAGCATGCATGGATAAATCGGCGCCAGCCCTAATCCGACGATCATAAAGCCTGCAAGCGAGAAAACAGACGGCAATGGCAAGAACATTAGCGCTGATCCGACCAGAGCCGTAATTTGCCCAGCACGAATGAGAATACGGTTGTTTACTTTGAAAGTAATAAAGCCGGTAATCAGCCTGCCTATCGTAATGCCCGCGTAAAATAGCGATACCCATTGCGCGGCTGTCGCTGCGGGCAAATCCTTCACATTGACAAGGAAGCTGCTCCCCCATAGGCCCATCGTTGATTCGACGCCGCAATAAAACAAAAATGATACGAGAGCCAGCTTAACTCCCTTAATTTGCAAAGGTTTTACTTTTTCGGAATGCAGCTCCTCTTCACCCTCATGCAAATCTGCAGCTTCACTTGAATTAACGCTGCTCCCTTTTGAAACCCGTTTCCATAAAGGCAGCGTGATGAACAGGATAACAACTAGAGCAAACTGAATATATGCAACTGTAAGGTAACCGTCTCTCCATTCGTTTTGACCTGAAATAAACTGAGCCATAATGACAGGCCCGAATGTAGCCCCCACACCCCAGAAGCAATGCAGCCAGCTCATATGATGCGCTTTGTAGTTGGCAGCGACGTAATTGTTTAATCCCGCATCCACCGAGCCTCCGCCAAGACCAAGCGGAATGGCGCATATCATTAACCATACAAGCGATGGGGAGAGGGCAAAACCAAGCAAAGCACCGGCTGTCATGATACAGCTGACAAGTGCCACTTTGCCCGTTCCGAAGCGCTTAAGCACCGTCCCGCTTGCCAGACTGGACACGATCGTACCGGCCGCAATGATCATAAACAGGACGCCGGCAGTCTCAAGCGGCACTTCAAAGTCCAGCTGCATGACAGGCCATGCCGTTCCGAGCAATGAATCAGGCAATCCAAGGCTTATAAAAGCCAAATAAATAATAAATAAAAAGAATGTAGCCATGCGTTTCACCTGTTCCCTTGTTTCATTTTTATATTTTAGTTCCTGAGATCATAAGATCCAGCCCAAGATGCTGCAAGCCATACAAATAATCTTGTTTCCAATCGCTTGCCGTAAGCTCGGGAAGATGTTCTTCCGGGATATAGACTGCGCTCTTTACCGCTATTTGGTTAATCATGGATTGGTTCACCTCGTCATTCGAAAAAACAATCGTGTGCGGGTTGAGGATCGCTGTAAACGATGCGACCAACCTGCTGATGGCATCGATCCTTTCCTCCTCGCGAAGCTTTGCTGCTGCTATTTCGCTTTCTCCGTTTAAAGCCTGCAAAAAATTTCTGTCATCATACTGAGGGACGAAGGACACTTCCCCTGAGAAAAACGAGCTTCCCCGTACCACATCGCCATTTACGATAATGCCCGCACCAGGGCCATTTTGCCCCAGATACAAATAGACCAAAGATGACTTCTCTCTTTTCCGCCTATTGTCGTGATAGCCAAGGACAGCAGCATTCATATCGTTTTCTACTACGACGGGAATAGATAATTGCTCTTCGAAGTATCCCTTCAAATCAAAGTCATGGTACTTCTCGTAGCTGGGAATATAAATAATCCGACCATTATTGACCGATCCCGGTACGCCTATAGCCGCCGACTTGATCTTCGGATACTTCAAAATAAGGTCTTCAATATGCTTCGTTAAGCTTAAAATGTCGTCCTTAAGCACGCTTGCAGCCGTGCCTTGCTCCTTCACTTCGCCTAAACAATTAAAGATCGTATAGTTCGTTTCCGTTTTCTCTAAAAAGATAGCCAGCCCCAGCATGTATTCCGGATTATAGGCATAGCGCTGCGCTCTTCTTCCGCCGCTGGAATCATCAAGACCAACTAAGATCAGCTCCCCGTCCTGTTCCATTTGCGACAGGAACTTGCTAATAGTGGGGAAGCTTATTCCTAACTTGTGGCTCAATTCCACTTTCGTAGCACTGCCAAGCGCCAGTAGGGATGCGCGTATGCCCCGAAAAATAGCTCTTTTCATCTCATTGGGAGCTGCTGGAAAATCATTCACCATGAACACCACCTTAAATTGCGATACTTATTAAATACATTTAATAAGTCAAATCGATAATACCAGAACTTTTCAGCAATGAAAAGACTTTTATTATTTTAATCAACCAGGGCTCATGTATGAACTGATGTAATCGGCATGCAGCGATAGCGAAGCTCATGGTAGCGGGCGTCCGCTCCCTTGCGGTGATTTTATTCTCGAGGGGAAGATCCGCAAGGGCTGCTTGCTGCGCTCAGCGGCTTCCTATAAGCTTGAGGGTTGTGGGCATCTATACGTTTCCATACATCAAAAATTAAAGGCTATCCGGCAAGCCATGTAGATACATATTCATACCATCCGCATGTCCTTTGAGCGCATCCATCGTTTTAGCGTTAGGCAGCTTGTATATTTGCAAATAATCGGCTTCATCGTATTCTGGCCGCACAACAAAAGCCAGCTTTTCTTCGGTTAAAGAAAATGCCGCATGAACACCAGCCTTATTTCCCCGCGCATCAAGACGGATCCATCTTCCTAAACTTGTGAAGTAGACGGCATTTAAAGCATGGATGCAGTACCCTGTATCCGGCGTATCGCCTAATGTAAGTTTTTGATAGCAAAAACCTGTTGGAATTCCTTTGCTTCTTAATAAGGCACACAATAAATTAGATTTCGCGTAACAAATGCCTTCTTTATAAAAAAGCACATCCGATGCCCTGCATGTTATTCTCGAGCTTTGAATATCCCAGTAATGAGAGATCTCATCACGAACGAATGTATAGGCATTTTCCACAAAATCGTTCTCGTTAATGGATGCCATAAATAATTCCGATGCTTTTTCGCTTATTGACTGGTAACTATAATTGATATCTTCTGTTTCTATTAAATAATCTTCTAATTTATCCGAATCACATTTCAAAATCATATGTAATCCCCCTAGCTATGAACTGCCTGTCGGTATTATTATGCATTATAATGAATAGTTATACAATATGATTATTTTATTAATCGTTTAAAAAAACGAACAGGCTGCCAGTTGGCAGCCTGTTGTCGATTATATTGAGTATATGCGTTAATTTTTAACCGCAGCGATCATGAGAAAGATAGGGCGACGGAATTCATCCTGCATATCAGGATTGTTTTCCTTCATTTCCTGCGACGGTTTAGGCTCGGACAGCTTCGTAATGCTGAAGCCAGTCTCAATTAGCGCATTTAGATGCGTAGCGACGGTACGGTGGTACTTCACGACATCATTTTCCAAAAATCTAGCCTGCCGCGATCCTTCATAATGGTAGTCATCGACTGGCCAATGCAATCTCTCGCCTTTCTGGCCATAATGCCAGTCTTGTGCTGCAACCGCGGTGAATACCGGATGCTCGACGGATAGCACAAACGCGCCGCCTGGGACAAGGCAGTGATGAACTTTTTGACAAACGGTAATGAAGTCCTCCACATAATGGAGCGCAAGAGAGCTTATGACTACGTCAAACTCCTCGGCTTTAAAGTCGATATCTTCAATTGCGAAGCGGCGGTATTCAATCTGCGATTCGTTGGTCATTTCTCTGGCGCGCTCCAGCATATTTTCAGAGAGGTCTACGCCTACCACGGAATGGGCATGCTGTTCGCGCGCGTATCTGCAATGCCAGCCAAAGCCGCAGCCCAGATCAAGCACTTTTTTATTGCGAAGTTCGGGAAGCATTGCGCGAAACGATTCCCATTCACCAGCAGCATTTAACCCTCCGATCGAGCGTGGCATTTGGCTGTAATTTTCAAAAAAGCCTGAATCATCGTATTTATTCTGTTTCATAATTTCGGCTTGTCTCCTTGCTTTTGGAATTAATGCGAAAGGAATTCTTTACCTTATCATTAAACCATAAAAAAATTCCATTTCAAATTCAACTATAATTGAACTTTACTTGTTTGGCTCGGTCAATTACAAGCCTTAAAGGAAGTTCAAACATGAATCTCGAATATTAAAAGTATGAAGGAACAAGGATGATGGATGGTGAGAAAATGAAAGCACTCCTAGTTATTGATGTGCAAAACGGTATTGTTAATTTAGGCGATTTCAAAACGGAACTGGCATTGATGGAAAGTGTGATTAAGGATTTCAGAACCGGCAGCCTTCCTGTTATTTTTGTAAGACATTTTGATGATTCGGAAGAAAGCCCGCTCTATAAGGGTTCTGTTGGTTCTGAGCTGCACGGTTCTTTAAAGGACTATGCCGACTATGTGATTGAGAAGCAAACACCAAGCTCATTCTTCAAAACTAACCTCGCGGATACGTTAGATCATTTAGGTGTAACTCATCTTTTTATCATTGGATTTGAGACTGAATTTTGCTGTATGTTTACGGCGGTTTCTGCATTTGACCGAGGCTACAAAGTGACATTAATTAAGAATGCAACTGGAACAGGCAATACGGATGAATCTTACGGCATGCCAGGATTAGACATTCGACGTTTTGTCGGAACGGTTCTCCAATGGTCGAGCGTTATTGAAGTTTTGGATTACGAAAAATATGCTGATAAATATTTTGCTGAGAATATGATGTGAGGAAGGACCCATTTGGAGGGAGCACGCTTGAGTTGCAGGCGTACTCCCTTCTATTTTCGCTTATAAAGCTTGTAATACTGATAGGCCTCGTCTTCGATTTCTATCGTATCTATCAATTCAAATCCGCATTTTTGAATGACTTTATTCGAGGGGGTGTTACGGATCAGAGCTACAGCGCTAAGCTCCTCTACATTCGTTTGCGAGAACAAATAATCGATCATCCCTTGAGCAGCTTGGGTCGTATACCCTTTGTTGCGATGATTTTTCGATATGGCATACATGATCTCTCTGTTTGGCGGCGGCAATTGTTCTTTTATGCCCGTACAGCACCACCCGATAAACTCACCTGTCTCCTTTGAAATGATGCCAAGACGTAATCGGAGCTGTCCAATATCGCCGCCTTCTTCTGCCACAGCTTTTAAAAACTGTTTGTTTTCGACGGTTTCGTAATGGATTAACCAATCTTGCCTTTGTTCCTTCGGAACATCCCAGCCTGGCAAAAATTCAATGATTTCCGATTGCTGGGTAAGCGCGTAAAACTCATCCAAATCCTCTATTCGATATTCCCGCAAAATAACATCCTTACACTCTATCGTGAAAGGGTCATTCGTCGACTCACGCTGCATAGCTGAATTTATATGCATAACTATTTCCCTTCCTATCGGCTTCTTGCGCCATCCCTACTTGCCGGAGTGATGTTTTCTCCTTTACTACCGCTCGAATAAAACAATAGTAGCACATTCCTTTGGCTTTTTTTGGGAGAAAACAGCTATAGTCATCGGTATCTATCCCTATCTCCATTGTACATTCATAAGCCTATATTACTTTCAAGTAACTATATCACTCCAAAGTGCGTACTTTTTTTTCAACCTGACAAGGCGCACAATGTTGTTAAAGCCACTACAAATGAGGAGTGAATTACTTATGAATAACAAAGGAGCAGCAGCTCAAAAAACGGCGCTAGTCATTGGAGCAGGCGGCGTTATCGGAAGAAATCTGATCGAATATTTGGAGCTTCTGCCGGAATGGGAAATAATCGGCGTGTCAAGACGGGGCGGGGATTCCAGCGGCCGTACACGCTATGTCTCCGTTGATCTGCTTAATGAAGGGGATACACACGAGAAACTAGGCAAGCTGTCGGAAGTTACCCATATCTTCTACGCTGCTTATCAAGATCGCCCTACTTGGGCAGAACTGGTCGCACCGAACCTCGCCATGCTAGTCAATGTCGTCAATGCGGTAGAACCTCACGCTGCAAACCTGCAGCATATTAGTCTCATGCAGGGCTACAAGGTGTATGGCGCGCACCTAGGTCCCTTTAAGACGCCTGCCCGGGAAACAGATGCTTACCATATGCCGCCGGAGTTTAATATCGATCAGCAGCAGTTCCTCGAACGAAGGCAGCCGGGAAGCAGCTGGACTTGGTCGGCGCTACGGCCTTCCGTCGTATCCGGGTTTGCCCTCGGCAATCCGATGAATCTGGCCATGGTGATCGCCGTATATGCTTCCATTTCGAAAGAGCTTGGACTCCCTCTCCGTTTTCCCGGCAAGCCCGGAGCCTACAACAGTCTGCTGGAAATGACGGATGCAGCCTTGCTCGCAAAAGCTACCGTCTGGGCGGCGACTGACGAGCGCTGCGCGAATCAAGCGTTCAACATCACAAACGGCGATCTGTTCCGGTGGAACGAGCTTTGGCCAAAAATAGCCGCGAGCTTCGGGCTTGAGACGGCGCCCCCGCTGCAAATGTCCTTGGAGGAGGTTATGGCAGACAAGGAGGAGCTATGGAGCTCCATGGTGGAGAAGCATGGCTTGGCGAATAACGCCTATAAGGACGTTTCCTCATGGAGATTCGGGGATTTTGTATTTTCGTGGGATTACGACTTCTTTGCCGACGGCTCGAAGGCGCGCCGGTTCGGCTTCCACGAATTTGTTGATACAGAAGCGATGTTTATGGACATTTTTAAAGAACTGAGGCAGCGCAAGGTCATTCCTTGATCCGGTTACCTACCGTCCACCCTTGCTGATTGCAAAAAAACCGGTCACTGACATGCAGCGACCGGTTTTATTTTCACGCTAATCCGTTCCATCCGTTTGCGGTGCTACCGCCAAAATTTTAACCTTACCGCCATATACCAGCTCGGCATGCCTGTCTCCCCATCTGCATAGCAGATGAAGAATGTCTTTCAAGCTCCAGCCGTACTCCGTTAACTCGTATTCGACCTTTGGCGGCACCTGGTTATACGAAATGCGAGTAACGATGCCATCCTCCTCCAGCTCACGAAGCTGTTGTGTAAGCACTTTTTGGGTTACCGCAGGCATTAAGCTCATCAACTCTCCGTTGCGTTTCTTCCCGAGGGTTAGATGGAACAAAATAACCTGCTTCCACTTGCCGCCGATCACCTCGAGCGTTACTTCCACCGCCGTATTGTACGTCTTCTCCGGTTCCAGCACTGGGCTTACTTCCCTCCTTGCCAAATACGGCGCAGCCTATTTGTCGTTATCCTGATACCAGGGATTTAAATGAATCAGCACCTCTTCGACAAGCGGGTTTTGTTCCATAATCGTCTGTTTTATTTTTCTGCTAATGTCATGGCCGTCTTGGACGCTTAGCTCAGCGGGAATGCCTACCCTCACATCAACAATCATGTAATGGCCATGCTCCCTGGCGCGTATGCGGTCAATCCTTTTCACTTCCGGTATCGAGCGGACCAGCTGCGTAATTTCCTCCATGCGGTCCTCATCGATATTTTTCTCCATTAGAACATCAATGGAGGTGCGTCCCATGTGGATCGCCAGCTTTAGAACAAAATAAGCCACGATAATTCCCGCGATAGGGTCGCCGTATTTCAGAATATGGATGTTAAAATGATCACCGATCATGGCAAGGGCGATACCAACTACAGCTGCCAGCGACGCATATACATCAGCCAAGTGGTCATAAGCGGTGGCGATCAAGCCGCTGCTATTGATTTTTTTGCCGATACGCATGGTGTACACATAAAGCCACTGTTTCCATACCAGCGAGATAGCTGCCGCAATCAGTACAAGCAGCGTAGCTTGGTGAGCCGGCTCCATCAGCGCCATAATCGAATGATAACCCATATAGACAGCTGCAAGGATCAAAATAACGGCGACGATGCCGGCACCGATTACCTCCGCCTTCCCGTGTCCGTAAGGATGATCCTTATCTGGCGGCCTTTTCGAAATCATCATCGATATTAAAGCAGCCGTGGTCGCAAAAACGTCCCCAGCATTATGTACGCCATCCGCGATAAGCACCTGACTGCTGAATAGAAAACCAATAATAAGTTTCATGGCGGTTAAAAGAATATTGCTGATTAAACTAGTCCAAATTGCAAAAGCTGATTGGTTACTTGTTGATTCCATTGAGCGGTCCATCCTCCAGCACAGTTTGAATGCGATGATTTATGAGTTCGATTAGCACATGCTGGAGCTTTCTAAGTTTTCTGTCATCAAGTCCACAAAGATTCCGATCCACGTACGTTTCCCTATATATCGCCTATACCTTTAAAGGTACCGTGTCATTATACAAAACGAAAATCGTGTGGGTCTAGAGAAACAGTCTTGCCTTATGTAAGAAATCTTACTGCAAGCCAAGAGAGTTTGGGCGAACTAATTATGTTGCATCTGCGCAAAACGGTATAGGCATCCGCCTAAATGTGGTTAAACCAAGACAAATGTCCAATCGTTTGGACGTATTTTTCATACAATACCATAACCGAACGACGAGACATTCAACTATACAGGATCGGTCCAAGTTCGGAAATTTCTATCTAGGGGGAATTAGCATGTCCGGTGTACACGGAGGTTTTACGTCTTTAGGCGTAATTTTGGTCTTGTTCATTCTTCTCGTAATCATTACTCGATCTGTTATTTTCTAACTAACAACTACCCGCCCATAGTAAAAACCGCCAGAACTGTGAACGGGACTGACCCCATAACGTGAGACAAATCAAAACACCTTCAAGAAAATGCAACCATGTCGTAAGATATGGAGACAACCTTGGAGGTGTTACGGTAAAGGACCTGAGTTTACCTCGGAACTGGAGCAAATAAAGGCAGCGTACAACGAATCATGCAATGTGAGCAGCTTCAATGTCGAGTCAGAGTAAAGAAACGAAAGCATACAGGGCAGCCTGCTTATGTAGCTGAGTACCTGTTAAAGCGGCAATTTCAAGCTGAAGCACCGATGCATAAACTCGTCACGGATATTACGTATTTACCATTCGGCGGAAAAATGATGTACCTATCGAGCATCCTCGATTTATATAACGGAGAGATCGTAGCTAGCCGTCTATCTGATACGCAAGATACGGACTTTGTCCTGGATACACATAATCAATTGCCAGCTGTGCCTGGTGCGATTCTCCATAGCGATCAGGGCAGCGTCTACACGTCCCATGGGTATCAGGAAGCTGTAAAAGGAAAAGGCATTACCATGTGCATGTCCCGCAAGGGAACGCCCGCTGATAATGCCCCCATTGAATCGTTTCATTCCACACTAAAGTCTGAAACGTTCTACCTCGAAGGGTTGACCCATACAACGACTGCAATCGTTGAACAGACCGTTCGAGACTACATCACTTACTATAACGCAATTCGTATTCAAACGAAACTAAAGAACCAGTCGCCGATTGATTACAGGCGACTGGCCGTTTAAACTTGAAAGGTGTTTTGATCCCTGTCTTATAAATGGGGGTCAGTCCCAACTTCGCTCTGGCGGTTTTTTTATTATTAGCTCCAAGCGAATTCGCGCAGCGCTCTCGCTACGCCATCCTCGGCGTTCGAGCGGGCGACCGCATTAGCCGCGAGTTTCACTTCCTCAGGGGAATTGCCCATCGCTATGCCCATGCCCGCAAATTGCAGCATCGTAATATCATTATAATAATTGCCAATTGCCAAAATGCGGCTTCGGTCAACGCCCCGAATTTCCGCAAGCTGCTGCAGCGCTCTTCCTTTGTTCGCCTCGGCATGATGAACGTCGATGAAAAAATCGCCGCTGCGTATCGAATGAAGATGCTTAGGCCAGCCCGCCCATTCTGCTTGTACGGAATCCATCTGATCCTTGCTGCCAAAAACGGTAAACTTCACAAGCCCGCCGGGCAAGCCCAAACGAAAATCTTGTATGGACGGCTTAGCTTCAAACTTGCCATACATCGCCTCTACCTCGGGCGTCATGCTCTCAACCATCATTTCGAACGCAGTGTTCAAATCAAAATGGATCGCTTGATCACGGCAATAATTCACAAAGCTTAGCAGGTGGTCCGAAGCCATTTCAAATTGGTGCACGACAGAACGGTCATCGGAATTAATCGTAACCGCGCCGTTATGGGTAATGATCGTACCGCCAAGGCCAAGCTCCTCCATGACGGGAAGCGCTCCTGAAGGGCCGCGACCTGTACATAACACGATTTGTGCGCCGCGGCTAGCAGCCTCGTGCACAGTCTCACGGATAGACGTTGTCAGCACATGGTCATCCGTCAGCAGCGTGCCGTCCACATCCAATGCAATCAAATCATATTGCAAGCTCATACTCCCACTCCTATTCCAAATCTCTCTTTTTTTTGTCTATCTGCATCTATATTTTAAAGCTTGTTGCCTTCCCAATAAGAACTATTCCGCCGCTCGTCTATGCGTGCGAAGCAGCTCGACTTCCTCCTCGGACAGCTCCCGATAAGAGCCTTCAAGAAGGGATTCATCAAGCTTTAGCGGACCCATCGATACTCTTTTCAAGTATACGACCTTCTTGCCTACCGCTTCAAACATTCTTTTCACTTGGTGAAACTTACCTTCCATAATCGTTAGGGATATGCGCGAGATGGTCTCTTCTTCCTGCTGCTCGCTCCCTAGTATGTGAAGGTCTGCCGGCATCGTAACATACCCGTCATCCAAGGTGACTCCGCTTGCGAACTGCTGTTTATCCGATTCCCCGACATCTCCCTGCACAAGCGCTTCATACGTCTTCGTTACATGCTTCTTCGGCGACAAGAGCTCATGGGCGAGCTGGCCGTCATTCGTTAACAGCAGCAAGCCCACCGTATCCTTGTCCAATCGCCCCACAGGGAAAGGCTCGCGCAGCCGATCCTGCGGCTCCAGCAAATCAATAACGGTACGCTCGCGGCTGTCCTCCGTCGCCGATATGACGCCATCGGGCTTATTCAGCATGAAATATACGACATCCTTATAAACGACAGGGTCTCCATCAAAAGTAACCACATTCGTCTCTGGGTCTACGATGAGGCCGCTATCCTTCACCAATCGGCCATCAACGGCAACCTTGCCTAGCTTTACCGCTTTTTTTATTTCGCTGCGTGTCCCGAGCCCCATATGGGCAAGCAGCTTATCGATACGAATCCGTTTGCTCATTTTACATCCATCTCCATCCTGCAGGCAGTTCGTTTTTGATCATGCCCCCGGCATATTTCCCCCACCCGATCGGATATCCATCCGTGCAAACCAATAGATAACCTTTCGCCGAGGCACCCTCATGCACTTGAATTTCCGATTCCTCTACAAACAACGTTTCCCCTTTGAGAAAACGAATCGTTTGCTCATCGTTCGAGCTCCAATTCACCGAACGCACAGCCGCATCGCGCGTTAATCCCATCGCAAGCGGATGCGAAGGCTCAAACCGTCCTCGAACGGCTTCACCGACATACCAGCCCGCCCTTACGACGCGCAAGCCATCAAGCGAAGGCAGCCCTGCTGGCTGAATATATACGCGAGAGCCATATGCAACCACATGTCCTGGCCAGCTTAGAGCGCCAATTGCAAACTGCTCTGCATATTGATACCAAAGCAAAACCGGATTTATTTCCTCCGCATTCGCCTCGGAGCCGTCACGGCCTCCTCGCACGGTTCCCTTCTGCGCTGGACGCTCCATAGCTGCGTTTGCCCAGTCATTTCTCGTCTGGCGTTTGCCTGCGCGCCGTTCATCCCGGTGGCTTGGCTTCTTCTCGTCCCGCTTCCCGCTAGCGTTCGGCGTCTCGCGCTTTAAGCTGCCGCCTGCAGGCTTTGATGCAGATCTGCTCTGCGGCGCCGCTGCCAATGCCGTATTATCAGCTTGCTCAACTACTCTCTCGCCGCTGCGTCTTAATACAGCCGCGTAATGGCCTTCTCCTTCGATGCGATGCGGCCATAGCCTTACCGTCCCTTGAATCGTTTGCAGCCGTTCATCGCTTAATTGTGCCGTCTCCGCCGCCAAATCCGCTCTTCCCGCTGACCAGCCATAGTCCAAAGGAACAGCTTCTACGTTGAAATCAGCATGCTCCGCAAGAAATAAGGCGATTTGCCGCTCGTTCTCCTCCGGCGAGAAGGTGCAGGTCGAATAGACGATTCGCCCGCCGGGCGCAAGCATCGCTGCGGCATGGCGCAAAATATCACGCTGCATAACCGAGCATCGCTCGATTGAATGCTTCTCCCATTCCGCAATCATTGAATCATCCTTGCGGAACATGCCCTCTCCCGAGCAAGGCGCATCAACAAGGATGCGGTCGAACCATGCTGGAAAAACAGCGGCAATAGCCGCTGGCTCCTCATTCAGCACAACCGCATTGCGGACGCCGGCAAGCTCGATATTTTTCGCCAGCGCCTTCGTCCGCTCCCTAGCATTGTCATTGGCGACCAGCACGCCGCTGCCTTGCAGCTTGCCTGCTATTTGCGTCGATTTCCCGCCAGGCGCGGCACATAAGTCCAGCACGCGATGTCCAGGCTGCACGTCAAGCAATTCAACCGGTGCCATCGCGCTCGGCTCTTGGATATAATAAAGGCCCGCATGGTAGTGCGGATGCTTGCCGGGGCGCTCGCCTTCCTTGTAATACAGACCATCCTCTGCCCAAGGAATCCGTCTTGCCGCCTCTCCCATGGGAGATAGCTTTTTCCACTGTTCTACGCCAAGCTTCAAACGATTGATTCTTAGACCATATACTCTTGGGGCATCATAAGATGACATAAATTTGTCATATTCATCACCTAACAGCTTTTCCATTTTTTCCGTGAAATTACGCGGCAGATTGCCGATCATGCTCATTTCCTCCTGCCAATTATCATCGATGTCCTTGCTCTTACATACGCACATAGCTTTGTTATATAATATATTAAAGTTAGGACATGCACTTATAGGAAAAAAGGTTGTCCAACCTAAACTCGTTTCGGAGGTAGCCACATTCATGAAAAAGAAAAAGAAAGTAAAAATGATTTATGTGTACATCGGAATCGTCGTTATTTTATTCGGCTTTATCTTCGTACTAAACAACAGCGGCAAGGATAACCCATTGTATGGCAAGCCTGTCAACCAATTAAACCCGGAAACACGCAAGCAGCTTGACGATCCTAACTATCAGAATATCATATTACCGGCCGTATTGGACAAGAAGGTTACCGATAAGGAAGATTTCTTCGTTTATCTGTTCGCTTCCGACTGCCCGCATTGCCGAGCAACGACACCAAAGCTTATGCCGCTTGCAGACGAGCTTGGCGTTGATCTGCCGCAATTCAACCTACGTGAATTTCCGACATACTTTAACAAATACAAAGTGGAATATACGCCTACGCTAGCCTATTTCAAAGACGGCGTCGAAGTTGACCGGTTAGAGGGCGGCCTTGCCGAGCAAGGCACAACCGGCTATTCCTTAGACGATTACAAAGCATTCTTCAACAAACATTCGGGGGCGGAGGCGAAATGATGAAGCGCCAGCGCCTTACGGATGAACAGATCGCCGAGGAGCAAAAAAGCTCACGTATTCGCGGTACCATGTATGCCCTGCTTCTAGCATTCGCATTCATTACATTGCTCACCGCATGCGGCCTCGCGAAAGATGACAAGGCCGGCGCTGAGCATCAACATGGCTCCGAAACCTGGCAAACGACAGCATCGTATGACGAGCTGCCAGGCTTTCTCTCAGACTATACCCCGCATACGAGCGAGCTATACAAAGCGGTCCATGACCACGCAGACATCATGAGCGGTGTCACTTGCTATTGCGGCTGCTCGGACGGGCTGGCGGTTGAAACGCCGCATGACTCGCTCCTGCGCTGCTACGTCGCCGAGCATCCTGCCGATGAGGGCGGCGTAACTTGGACGAATCACAGCACCAGCTGCGGCATCTGCAAGAAAGAGATGGAGGAAGTCATCGCCTTAAGCAAGCAAGGCAAGACCGCTGATGAGATAAGCAAAGCGATAGACGTTTTGTACAAACCCAAAAAATCAAGCGAATAGTCTTGCCAAATCCCGAAGCAAATGAGGCAGAGGCTGTCCAATTGGGTCAATTCAGACCTTTTTGGACAGCCTTTTTTATTTTGGCAGCCAACAAAAAAGGCGTCTCAGCAGCATTTTCGCCACTCAGACACCTATTTTTCCACAATTATCCGTTTATGCTCGATTATCATGTTAGCTTTGGTTCGCTTTTTTCGCTTTTCCGATTGCCGCTTGAATTTCGAGCGACAGCTGATTAAGCTCATGATAATCTTCCTTCTCAAACTTCTCATTAAACTTCATTTGGAACTGCGCAGCTTCACGCACCCGGTGATAGAAGTAAAGATCCTGTATGCCGTTCAGCACCTTCGAGACGACATTGGATTGCTCCTCGAATTCAGTCTGCGCATCCAATATCTCTTTGCGTATACTTGTCATCTCGGTATCGAGCTGCGATGCGGCCTCAGCCGCCTTCTTCAGCCGATCACGCACATCCTCCGGCAAGCTCTCTTTAAACTTGTAATTTAAAGAATGCTCGATCGTAGCCCAGAAATTCATCGCCAACGTGCGGATTTGAATTTCTGCGAGCACGATTTTGTAGCCTAGCGCGGTTTGTACCGGATATTCTACGATCATATGGTAACTGCGGTAGCCGCTGTCTTTAAAGTTTGTAATATAATCCTTCTCGTAAACGAGTGAGAGATCCTTGCGCGTTCGAATGAGGCTGGCTACGCGATGGATATCATCCACGAACTGACACATGATTCGTATTCCTGCAATGTCCTCAATTCCCGTATCCAATTGATCCGAGGGGACATTCAGGCGCCTTGCTTTTTCCAAAATGCTAGATATTCGCTTAACCCGGCCGGTGACGAATTCTATCGGTGCGTAGGCTTCTCTTATCTTCAGTTCTACCCGCATCGTCTTAAACTTCACTTTAAGTTCTTCAACCGCTTGTTCATAAGGCTGTAAAAAAAGATTCCAGTCTCTACCGTCCATCCGGCCGCCTCCTGTTCTTAAACGTGATCTGCCCCAACTGCTTCTGCAATATTGCGGTAGCCGTCCTTGCGTAAACATTCCTTCAAGCCGCTCGTTAATTCTCTCAATACGCCTGGTCCTTTGTAGATAAGAGCCGTGTAAATTTCTACCAGGGAAGCTCCTGCGCGGATTTTATCGTATGCATCTTGAGCGGTAAAAATGCCGCCGGATCCAATAATCGGCAGCTGCCCGCCAGTCTGTCGATAAACGGCGCGAATGACCTCTGTTGAACGATCGCGCAGCGGTTTGCCGCTAAGCCCGCCCGCCTCTCCCGCATTGGCATGCTGAAGTCCTGTCCGCGACAATGTTGTGTTGGTAGCGATGATGCCCGACACGCCGCTTTCCATTATAGTAGCAACGGTTAACTCAAGCTGCTCATTCGTCATGTCCGGAGCGATTTTGACAAGCACGGGCTTAGCTTTCTTTCCTAGTTTCGCCGCCTGTGTGTTCATTTCCTTTTTCACAGCGCTAAGTAGGTTTCTAAGCTCTTCCCCATGCTGCAAATCACGCAAATCCGGCGTGTTCGGCGAGCTGATGTTGACGACAAAGAAATCACCATATGTATACAAATCGCGAATGCAGGTCTGATAATCCTCATGAGCAAGCTCGTTTGGAGTCGTTTTGTTTTTGCCGATGTTAACCGCGATTGGAATCCGGTTTATTTTGCGTCGTGACAGCTTCTCTGCCATCGCGGCCGTACCGTCATTATTGAAGCCCATCCGGTTGATGAGCGCTTCGTCTGGCGGGAGGCGGAACAATCGCGGCTGTTCATTGCCGGCTTGTCCCTTTGGCGTTACGGTCCCGACCTCAGCAAATCCAAAGCCTATGCTTGAGAATCCGTCAGCCGCTTTGCCGTTTTTGTCTAATCCAGCAGCCAGTCCGACCGGATGCGGGAAATGGATTCCGAATAAATCTGTTGCAAGCTCCGGCGACTCTGCTACGCCGTACATGGCATGCATCAGCCCATTAAGACCAGGCACAACTCCGCCTGCGGCTAAGCCGTCAATGACGAGATGATGGGCCTTCTCAGGGTCCATTTGAAAAAAAATAGGCTTTAAAATTGAAGAATAAAGCAACTTACTCACTCCGATCTCAGATGTATGTTCTACCTGACAGTTTATCGTTTTTACGGCAAAAAGAAAAGAGCCTGCACGCAAGGTGCAAGCATCCGTTATATTGCGGCTTGTCTAGAAAACGATTACAATAAGTTTATATTCTTTTTAATTATGTAATAGAGAGGTTGATTGTCGATGAGTTCACCAAAAAGAAAGCCGGCTACGATAAAAGCCAAACCGAAAGACGAAGTAAATAAAAAAGCACTAATCTGGATCAGCTCAATCGTTGGCGTTGTCGTCATTGCGGTTGCACTGCTTCTCGTGTTTACTTCGTAAGACATCTTACGTCAACCATTTATACACCTTCGCGGGATTGGTTTCGTTCTGGCGCGGCTCCAGCTTAAAGCGTTCGGCTGGCTGCTGCACCTTGGACGGGAGCGTCCCGTTTTTTATTTTGACGACCGTTCCGAGCGGCACCATATCGAACAGCTCCTCAACGTCCGCCTTGCCCATGCGAACGCAGCCAAGCGACTCGTCCTTCCCGATGCTGTTAGGCTCATCGGTGCCATGAATGGCATACAGCGTGTTCGACAACGTCATGCCCCTGCTGCCAAAATTGCCATCGTCGCGGCCATTCGGATTTTTCACCTTTTCGCTTATGTAGAAGCTGCCCTCGGGCGTCTCTTCCCCGCCTAGCCCTACTTTATAACTCCGTACAATAATATCCCCTTGAACGACGGCAAGGCGATGCGACGCCTTGTCTACTATAATTTCAAGCGGCTGGCTCCATGCCTTGTCCAGTACCCCGTTTGTGCCTACAATCGGGCTAACAGCAGCTTGCTGCTCCGCTTTGTTATCGGATTCCTTCTGCTCTCCGTCCTGGCCTTGCGCGGAAGGTTGACTATTTTTGCGCGCTTGCGCGGCGTTCAGTCTCGTCACCACATCTGCAAACATGGCTCTCATTCCTCCGCGCTCGCCTGCAAGCACATTATTCGGATAAGGGCGAATCAGATCATCCAGCTTTTCCGGCCATTTTTTGTTTTTGCGCTCATAGTGGTAAACCGCGCTGGAGAGCGTCCAGTGCGTTTCCTGCTCCTTGCTCCAATCCTTGTACTGCGAAGCAGCTGCGGCCGCCTCGGATGGCTCACACAAGCAGGTTTGACGATCAAACATCGACACCTGCAGCTTGCTGCTCTCGCTATCCTTCTGGATGGCCATTAGCAGCTTCGTATTTCCTGTCCATTTGCGCCAGCCGGCTTCTTCCTCCAGGCGTGCCGCTATCGTCAGCTTCGGCGCTTCATCCGCAGCGCTAACAAGAGCATTCATGGCGCTGCCCGCAGGCTGCCGGTCCTTCAGCGGCACAAATACGACACCTACCGAATGCGCTTCCGCCTCCTCGCCGGATACGGGCGTTGCTGCGTTCTCCTTAAAAACAGCCCCGTTGGCAGGCACTAGCACTGCGATAAGCAATAATAAACCCGCTAACAATGCCGCTCTCGTTGCGAGCTTTTTTTTCTTTTGCCGCTTATCCCATGCTTTTAGCAGCAGCAGTTGATTTTCCGATAGGGGATGGCTTTCATCCTCGAATGCATCGTAAACCTCGCCGGCCTGCAGAAAGCAGTAGTTTGCTTTGCCTTCCTTGCCCGCGAGCAAATACTGCTTTCCTAATAGATACCACCCCATCTTGTTGTCAGGGTGCTGCTTCACAAATTGCTTCAAATAAAATAGATCCTCTGGAGACTCCATCCCTAACCCCCCAATAAATGGTTTACCCTCTTTATCGGCAGGAAGCTTGCCCAATTGTATCCCCGCTTTGCTTTTTAGTTTGCACTCGGCAAACAAAAAGCTCCTCTCCGCAGCTTGCGCCGGCGAAGAGGAGCTTTTTTCATTGATTCCTATAGATTAGTAATTGAACGGTACGTCTGCAATTTTGATCGAATCTGTAGGACAGCCGTCAGCTGCATCCTGCAAATCGTCAAATAAATCTTCAGGAATCTCGGTATTACCAGTGTTTCCATCTGCTTTATAAATAACTTCTGCAAGACCTTCGTCATCATAATCATAAATGTCAGGAGCGGTAGCTCCGCAAGCTCCACAAGCGATGCACGTATCTTTTTCTACCCAAGTAAACTTACCCATGGAAATTCCCTCCCAAATAAATAATACGGTATAATCTCGTCTCTATACAGTCAAGCTTCACTCATCAATATATAACAAACTATCGTCCTTTTGCAAGGATGTACCGCGAATTCGTTTATTCCTAATTAAGGTTGACGGGTCGTCACCAAGCATGCCGGCGGTTAAAACAGCATCCTCTCCGTACTTGTCGCGGAGCCTATCCATTGCCTGCGTTAGCGCCTCCTTGCGGGGCTGCTGCTCATAGCTGAATAAATCAAGCTGCAGGGCGGTTTCATCAAGCAGCGTCAGGTTTTGGAGCGTAATGCCAAGCAAGCGAATCGGTTCGCCGGCCTTCCAATGCCGATCATAAAGCCTGCACGCTTCTCTATAGAAATCCTCTGCGTTTTGCGAAGGCGCGGCAAGCGTATGGGAGCGGGCGATCGTCGTCATATCCGGCTTGCGGATCGTAATCTGGACGGTAGTCGCAACCATCTTCTGCCTCCGCAGCCTGCGTCCGGTTTGATCGGCCAAATTCAGCATCACCCGGTAAACGTCCTCGCGAGCGGTAATGTCGCTTGGAAGCGTCGTCGTGTGTCCAATTGATTTATTGCGCTCCCTATTCGGATTAACCTCGGAGTAGTCCAGTCCGTGCGCAGCCGATTTCATCCAAGATCCGACTACGCCAAAATGTTTATTCAGCATCATTTCATCCGTTGCAGCCAGCTGACCGATTGTACGGATGTTCAGCTTCGCCAGCTTCTCGGCCGTCTTCTTCCCGATTCCGAACAAGGTATCGCATGATTTATCCCACAGCACGCTTTTCACATCTCGTATGCGCAGCACGGTTAACCCATTTGGCTTCTTCATGTCTGACGCCATCTTCGCCAGCAGCTTGTTCGGAGCTAAACCAATTGAGCATGGAAGCGACCACTCGGACATAATCCGCTGTTGAAGCGCCTCGGCGATTTCCAGAGGCGAGCCGAACATCTTGGATCCCGTAATATCCATGTAGCACTCATCGATGGAAACTGCCTCAACGAGCGGCGTGTATTGCCTGGCAATCGCCATAAAACCGTGTGAGTATTTGCGGTATAAATTAAAATCCGGCTTTATTAATATAAGCTCGGGACATAATTTAAGTGCCTGTCTAACGGTCATGCCCGTCTTAATCCCTTTGCGCCTTGCCGCATACGAGGCAGTCACGAGAATCCCCTTGCGCTGTTCCACGCTGCCAGACACCGCCGTCGGTTTGTTCTTATACTTCTCAGGCTCCTCGGCTTCATGCACGGAGCAATAGAAGGCATTCATATCCAAATGAATGATCACGCGGCCTTTAGCCGGATAATGCTCATTCACATTTTTCATCATGACGCAAAGCACCGCCTATTCGAAGCAAATTGCCCACATAAGCTTAATCATCATCAGCATACAATTGCAATAGGGTCAAGTCAACGAACCATAGAAAAGCGGACAAAAAATAGTGCTAACCTCTCTACTTTCATTGCGACAAGTGTTATAATACTAAATTATGATTTGAAAAGGCTATCAGTGAAGGAGGCGTCCCGTTAATGACAACAAACATTTCCATATTTGATACGACGCTGCGTGACGGTACACAAGGTGAAGGGATCAGCCTGTCGGCGGATGACAAGTTAAAAATTGCCCAGAAGCTCGACGCGTTGGGCGTCCATTATATTGAAGGCGGCAATCCGGGAAGCAACAGCAAGGATATTGAATTTTTCCAACGGATCAAAGCATTTAATCTGAATGCCAAAATTACCGCTTTCGGCAGCACGCGCCGTAAAAACAGCCTAGCCGAGCAGGATGCGAGCCTTGTCCGCATCGCTGAATCCGGCGTGCCAGCGGCTACGCTTGTAGGAAAGTCATGGGACTTCCATGTACATACCGCCCTGCAAACGACGCTTGAAGAAAACCTGTCGATGATTTATGATTCCATCGCATTTCTGAAACAGAACGAGATGGAAGCGTTGTTTGATGCGGAGCACTTTTTTGACGGCTACAAGAACAACCCGGAATACGCGATCTCCGTTCTGAAGAAAGCGCAGGACGCCGGTGCGAACTGGCTCGTTCTTTGCGATACGAACGGCGGTACGCTTCCGAATGAAATCCATGAAATCGTAACCCGCGTAAAGCAGGTGCTAACGACGCCGATCGGCATCCATACGCATAACGATTGCGAGCTTGCCGTTGCGAACTCGCTCGCTGCTGTCGGAGCTGGCGCACGCCAGGTGCAAGGAACGATTAACGGATACGGCGAGCGGTGCGGCAACGCAAACCTATGCTCAATCATTCCGAACCTACAAATTAAGATGAACTACGATGTGCTGCCGGAAGACAAGCTTCGCGCGCTTACGGGTACGGCACGTTATGTCAGTGAAATCGCGAATGTCCACATGCCGGTTGGCCAAGCTTATGTCGGCAATGCCGCGTTCGCTCACAAAGGCGGCATCCATGTGTCCGCGATCATGAAGGATTCCAAAACCTACGAGCATATTCAGCCAGAGCTTGTAGGAAACAAACAGCGCATTCTCGTCTCCGAGCTTGCAGGCCAAAGCAACATTATTTCTAAGGCTAAGGAACTTGGTCTTGATGTTACGGCGAACAACGATAAAACGAAGCTCATCATGGATCAGATCAAAGAGCTTGAGCATCAAGGGTATCAATTTGAAGGTGCCGACGCTTCAATGGAGCTTCTGCTTCGCGAAGCATTCGGCGGCGAGGTCAAGGAAGTTTTCAAGGTCGAATCGTTCAAGATGCTCGTAGAAAAAACGAACGGCCAGATGATTTCCGAAGCCATCGTCAAAATCAACGTCGGCGGACAGCAGGTTTATACGGCTGCTGAAGGCAACGGTCCGGTCAACGCCCTCGATAACGCCTTGCGCAAGGCGCTGGTGCAGTTTTATCCGAAGATTGAAAATATCCATCTCTCCGATTATAAAGTCCGTGTAATCGACGAGAAGGACGCTACAGCCGCTAAGGTTCGCGTTCTTATTGAATCGACTGGACTGGATAACACATGGAGCACGGTCGGCGTGTCCAGCAACGTTATCGAAGCAAGCTGGGAAGCGCTCGTGGACAGCATCCGTTATGCCCTGCTTGGCATGGTTAAAGTAGATAGCGCGCATGTTGATCCGCTAGATCGAATCGGACTCGTGAATCATTAAGCAAAAAGGGCTGCCAGCTCGTCATTGAGTGACGAACGGGCAGCCCTTCTATTTGTTTATTACATCCACTTCTCGATCAAGCGTTCCCATTCTTCGTAAGGGATGACGCCATTGATCCGCTCTCTTATGACGCCTTCGCTATCGATTAGAAACGTTGTCGGAAACGTATCCACTTTATACTGCTTCGTCACATCGCCAACCCGGTCCATCAATATCGGAAACGTAAACTCATGCTCATTTACAAAATCTCTAGCCGCGCGTTCTTTATCGTACTTCGTTGCATTTACCCCAATTAGCTGAATTGCATCTCCATACTGCTCATGAAGCCGCTGAAGATCCGGCGCTTCCAGCTCGCAAGGACCGCACCAGGAAGCCCAGAAGTTGACAAACGATAGCTTGCCTTGCTTTCCGCCTACCTCGTACGATTTCTCGTCAAGCGCCGGAAGCTTGAAGGCTGTCGCCTCAAATCCCGCCTTCGGTTTAAACCCTTCGGCCGGAGCCGCCATCGTAACCGACTTTGAATCATCATTTTTATATTGAAAAACAGCTAGACCGGCAAACACGAATGCAATCGTAAAAAGCGCTATAACGCGTTTCATGCAGAACCTTCCTTCTCTCGCAATATCATTCTTTTGGTATGGCTTCATGGTATCATGCGCCGTATGGAAGCTCAAGGCGCTGGGCACATTAGCCATAAATTCGTCACGATTATCCAGTTAAACAGCTAAATCGTTTCATCCAAGTACTAAACTTATTGTCGGTTAACGCGGTGCTGTTCATACCCCGAACCAGATATTGGCCTGCCTGCGCCTTTGCCCACAAATGTTAGCGCACCATTGTTTAATCCGTTATACTTACCTTATCCATTCCGAATAAGGAGGCGTTATTATGACAGCACAACAATCGAAGGGTTATATTACCAAATCGGCATATGAGCAGCTTATCCAAATTTGTTTGGATGCCAAGCCTTTAGAAGCATGCGGTATCGTTGTAAGCAGCGAATCAAACGCCTCGCCCTTGGCTGATCGGCCTGATGATGCAACCTTCCAATTGATTGATACGATTATTCCGATAAAAAATATACATATCGATCCTACCCGCTCGTTCGCCTTTGATCCGGCAGAGTGGACGGCTGCCTTTTATGACATGCAAAAAAACCGACAAACGCTTGTCGGCTTATTTCACTCGCATCCGCGAACAGAAGCCATTCCGTCTTCTAGCGACTCTGAAGGTTTCCTGCCCGCATCCGAGCTTTCCTATTGGATTGTGTCCTTGCAAAACAGCGCAGCCCCTCAGGTTAAGCCCTATCGCCTCACACAAGGGACATTCCTACCGCTGCACCTAGTGTTTGCTTAGATAAGCATAAAGATCACCAAGCGTCGTAATGTTCCGCTCCAAAATTCTTGCCAAATAGTTTTGCCACAGCTTGGCTGTCATAATTGAATCTTGCAGCGCATGATGCCGTTCCGTTATGGGGATACAGCAGCTCTCAAGCAGCTCGTCGAGACTGTATCCTTCAAGGTTCGGCTCCAGCCACTTTGCTACCATCATCGTATCCAGCACCCTATGGTTTAAATTCACCTTCGATGTTCGCCAAAGCGCAGCGTTTAAAAATTGCTTGTCATGACCGGAAGCATGCGCAATAAGCAGACGCCTGCCGACAAACTCCATAAAATCATGAAGCACCTGCATCAAATCAGGCGCATCCTGTACCATTTCATTTGTAATGCCGGTTAATTCGATTATCGCCTTCGGAATTCTCCGCTTAGGATTTACGAGGCTGTAGAATGATTCATTTTCCACAATTTCGCCGTTCCGCAGCAACACTGCTCCGAAAGAAATGATCTCGTCCCCATTTGTTGGATAGAAGCCCGTTGTTTCAAGATCAAATACGACAACCTCAAGCTCTCGCAGCGGCATGTCGAACATGGATTGCTTGCGCTGTTCTTTATTGACGTTGCGAATAAACGCCATTTGCTGCGCATTTTGCGAGCCTAACATAGAAGCGATGGCAGGCGTAAATCCTCCCATTTTGTATAGGTTCCACATGCGACCGACGCCTTTTTGCTCTTTCATTACTCCACCGCCTTACGTAAGCCTGCCCATTGTTTGCTTGAATACCGCACGCTGCAGCTTCTTGCCTAATCGCAGGCCGCTTTTTAATTCATCCGTCATTTCCTTCGTCAGCTTACGGCTCGAAAGCTTGCCATTATTGGCATATAAGCCATCGTCATTCTGCTCGGTCGTCATTAACCGAAGTCTCAGAAAAATCCGAAACGCTTGGTCATACACGGCAGCATCCTCTTTGGACATCTTACCCGCTTTGACAAGCATTTTGATTCGCTCCAGCGTCGACGTTTCCCGGATACCAACCTGAACAGCCAACAGCCTAATCGCATTTACCATCGGAATATAAGCGCCATATTTAATATCGAGGCTGCCTGCGTCTTCTCCGTACTGCTCCTTTAGCAATTGGCCAAAAAAACCTAGCAGCACCTTGTGGCGCATCGTATTATCCAGCATGCGCTGAATAATAATCTGATGGTTCAGCATATCGGTAAAAAATAAGTCCTTTAATTCATCAAGCAGCCGGCTGTCGCCATAAATGCATCTGCCATCCGCAATGATAAGCAAATACCGAACAGCTTCCCAAGCCGGCTCCTCAAACCAATGATTCAGCTTAGCGCCCCATTCCGTTAAGGATAAGCACCAATCGGGGTTGCTGCTTAACACATTCCCCTCGCATGGCGGATACCCTACCTTTTGCAGATGAAATACGACAAGCTCGCAAAGCTCTTTAAAATAGTTTTTCACTTCCGCCGGATCAGCCACTGGATCTTGATAGACAACTCCGCTGTCTTGATCGCTTGACAATGTCTGCTCTTTCCTGCCTCCGCTGCCGAACAATAAATATGCGTAAGGCACGGGGGGAGAACCCTTCCCCAACCGTGCCATTTCCGCTTCTGCGAGGACAATCGAGCGATGAATAACCGCGTCGTGCACCTCATTCAATTGTTCATTAAATTGTTCGACCGGACGCGTAGGGAGAAGAGCTTCCATCTGCTCGTGTACTTGATCCCGCAAGCTTCGCAGCCCTTCCACATGATCGGCTGAACCAATCTGTTTGAGCAGCTGCAATCGCACCGGATCACTCATGCGACGCCCTCTCCCTTCGGTCAGTCCATCATGACCTATCCATTATCCTTGAATGTTTTGACCTGCTTTTTTCATTTGCTCAGGATAACCATAAGCGCCATGCTCGCTGAGGTCAAGACCGATAATTTCTTGCTCTTCCGTAACGCGGAAGCCCATGATAAGTTTCATCACGCCAAGGATAAGGAACGAAGCTGCAAGAACGAAAGCGCCAACGACTACAACGGATTCAAATTGTACCCAAAGCTGTTTCCAGCTGCCTGTGTCGATCAAACCGCCTGTACCTACGCCAACTTTGTCAGCAAGCGCTTGTGTAGCGAAGATACCGTTAGCAAGCGTACCCCATACACCAGCCGCGCCGTGAACGGACAATGCGTAAATCGGATCGTCTACTTTGATTTTTTCGAAAAACTTCACGCTGTAGAATACGAGCACGCCTGCAACCAGACCAATAACAACGGCTGCCCAAGGGTCAACGAATGCGCATGATGCTGTAATTGCAACTAGACCAGCAAGCGTACCGTTAAGCATTGCAGTAATATCCGCTTTGCCTGTAACTGCCCATGAAATAAGAAGTGCCGCCACGCCGCCTGCGCCTGCTCCAAGCATCGTGTTGAAGGCTACAAATCCGAAGAAACCGTCGCCGATAGCTACCGTGCTGCCTGCGTTAAATCCGAACCAGCCAACCCATAGAAGCAATACGGAAAGTGCAGTGAAAACTTGGTTATGTCCCAAAATTTCATTTGCGGAACCGTCTTTGTTAAATTTACCGATACGCGGTTTAAGTAATACAGTTGCTGCGAATGCTGCAAGTGCACCCGTTAAGTGAACGACCGTCGAGCCTGCAAAGTCTTGCGCTCCGTCTTCAGCAAGCCAGCCGCCGCCCCAGATCCAGTGAGCAACTACCGGATAGATGATTGCGATAAAGAATACGGTAAATACGATATAAGAGGAAAGCTTAGCTCTCTCTGCGAAACCGCCCCATGCGATGGAAAGCGATACAGCTGCAAAAGCGAGTTGGAACAAGAAGAATACCGTGCTTGGCAAGCTGTCGCCTTCTCCAGCTGATACAGCTGGATCGAAGAAGAAGTTGCCCCATCCGAACAAGGCGCTTACGCCACTATCTCCGCCGAATGCAATGCCGTAACCGAATGCCCAATAAATAAGTGCAGCTAGGCCAGTTGTGAAAATCGTTTTGCCGGCAACGTGACCCGCGTTTTTCATCCGAGTAGAACCTGTTTCAAGAAGAATAAATCCGCCTTGCATGAGTAGAACAAGAATGAATGCGAGCATAACCCAAAGCGAGTTCAGACCCATGTTCAACGTTGCGGCGGAAGGATCCTCTGCGAACGCCATTACCGGAAACAATAAGGTGAAGATTCCTAAAGCTAACATCGTTTTCTTAATCATTACGACCACTCCCTAAGTGTTATGTTTCCTTACATGAGAGGAAAGACTTAATGTCATTATAGTCAGTAGTGCTCAATTTGACAATATGTTTTCTGCAAATTTACAAAAAAAATCAAACATTCGGCATGAAATCTAACACGAACGTTAAGATTTTGAACAAATCCGCATTAAAATCCACTATCGCACATGCTTATTCTTCGCATTTTCACATTTTATAGGCATAGATTCCTACTTGTGTAAATAATGATCTCCTAGTAGGAATGGCGATGCATCAAATTAGATAAAAAAAAAGCTATATATAGAAGAAATAAAATAACTGCGCTTTCAAATCGTAGATTCTACCGTTCCTGGTTACACGGTCATGTAACACGTTTGACTGTATGGTTACTTTACTATTATCATTAGAGATAACAGAGGAACCACATATTGTGATGGCGACACGGAGCCATGTTTCGGGTAAAATATAAGTTTAGCGCATGAACGGAATTTTACTTTCTTATATTTTGTACGAATGGAGGATATGAAAATGTATCGTATCGGAGAACTAGCTAAACTTTCTCAAATCAGCCCACGAACCATTGATTACTATACTTCAATCGGTTTAATAGAACCCGCGGAACGATCCGCCAAGAACTATCGCCTCTATGCCGATGAAACCTTGGAGCGATTAGAACGTATTGAACAGATGAAAAAAGATAAATATACGTTAGATGAGATTAAAGCGACAATTGAAAGCTGGAGCAAAATTACACCCGAGGAGCAAGTCTCTCGCAAGCTGACGGACCTGCAGCATCATCTAAGCCAGTTGGAGCGGGAAGTAAAGGAGCTGGAGCCCGTCATTAAGAAGCTCAAGCCCCGCCAAGCCAACCATCTCTACACTCGCCTCATGCCGCAGACCGCCGCTTGTATCGAGGCTCTAATGCTTCTTATCAACAAAAGCTCCCTCATGTAGCGATTATATTTCATCAATATAATGGAGGAATGACTCAATGACGTTTATCTACATTTTGATCGTACTCGCTTTTATATTAACGATTTGGGCACAATTCCGAGTCAAAGGAACCTTTAAGAAATGGACTAGCGTGCAAGCGAACAGCGGATTGACCGGTTACCAAGCAGCAAGACGGATGCTCGATTCCAATGGATTGCATGACGTGCCGATCGAACCTGTACGAGGCGTTCTCACAGACCACTACGACCCGATTCACCGCGTCGTGCGTTTATCGGAGCCCGTTTATTATGAAAATTCAATCTCAGCCATTTCCGTCGCCTGCCACGAGGTCGGTCACGCTATCCAGCATGCGGAGCATTACCCGATGCTAGTACTGCGTCACCGTATCTTCCCGGTCGTTAACTTCGCCTCCGGCGTAGCGCCTTTCTTATTCATCGCCGGCATTCTTTTCTCGGCTTTGAATTTGATCGGTCTTGGCATCATATTCTTCTCGGTCGCGGTAGCCTTTCAAGTCATTACGTTGCCAGTGGAATTTAATGCAAGCAACCGGGCAAGAGATATTATGGTAGCAGAAGGCTTCATCACGAATGAGGAAGAACGCGGGGTTGCAAAGGTGCTTAATGCAGCAGCTTTAACCTATGTAGCGGCAGCGCTCCTATCCTTGCTCGAGCTCGTTCGATACATCTTAATTTTTGTAGGCGGCAGCCGGCAAGAATAAGGATCGGCAATAAAAAGAGGAGCTGTTCCATCAGTCAACATCGACTGATCGGAACAGCTCCTCTTTCTATTTAAGCCTTCGGCTGTTTGAGCTCATCATGAAAATAACGAAGCAAAAAGCCGTGAAACACTTTAGCCACGAGCGGCAGCTTCTCATTCGAACGGCGAATGAGACCGATTGTACGGGTCACTTGAGGCTCTGTGACGCGAACCTTCGTTGGCTGCAAAGGTCCAGTGTAGTGCAGCGCCATCTCAGGAAGCAAGCTGACGCCCATTCCTGCAGCGACCAAACCGCGAATCGTATCCGTCTCTTCGCCTTCAAAGCCAATCTGCGGCGTAAATCCTGCCGCTTGGCACGCTTCCCAAACGATCGGCCTCAATGAATAACCTTCGCTGAACAAAACGAACGTCTCATTCTCCAGCTCCTTCAGCTCAATCGATTCCGAATTTGACAATCGGTGGCCAGGAGGCAATATCGCATAGAGCTCTTCCGTAAGTAGCACTTCCCCGCACACGAAATCATGCTCATCCGGAAACGGTGATATAAACGCAAGATCGATCTCACCCTTGATCATGTCCCGGATCAGCGATGGATACATCCCCTGCTTGAATCGGAACTTTACGTTCGGATGATGCTTGCGGAAAGCCGCAACAACCTGGGGAATTAAGGAGATTCCAAGACTATGCGGAAAACCTAGCCTAATCTCGCCCTTCTCGGGGTCCAGAAATTCATGTATTTCAATTACAGCACGTTCCAAATCAGCTAAAATAACTTCAGCTCGCTTTAAAAAAAGCTGGCCGACTGGCGTAAGCTGCAAATTTCTTCCTTTTTGAACGAATAACTTTACACCAAGCTCTTCCTCAAGCTGGTGGATCTGCCGGCTGACTGCCGACTGCGCTACATGCAGCTCTTCAGCTGCCTGTGTGACATGCTCTTTTTTTGCTACTTTCACGAAGTAATGAAGCTGACGAAGTTCCATACCGGTTAGATTCTCTCCCGTATATACATAATTTTCTTTCTACGCGCTTCTTCTGCGCGTTTTCAATCGATCAAATAATCGGTAAAGAAGGAAGCCGGCTAGTGCACCTCCGACATGCGCCCACAGATCAACCCGCGGCACAAGGAAGGAATAAATAACGCCAAAAATCAAAATCGTATATACCGTTTTACGCGAGCTCTCATCAAGCTGCGACTTGCGGAACAAGGAAATATACAGAAACGCGCCGTAAATGCCGTAGATCGCTCCTGAAGCTCCCACACCTATGTGGCTATTAGGGTCTCCTTCAATCACATTTACGACAGCACTCATCGCATTGCCGGCAATGCCGCAAAGCAAATAATAAAAAGCATACCTGACACTGTTAAGAAGACGCTCCAGCGGCGGTGCGAACACAAGCAGAGCAAACATATTATAGAGCAAGTGCTCAATGCCTGAATGCATGAATATCGACGTTACATAACGCCACGGCTCATCCGTACCATACGGATCAAACTCCACATTGGTCGCAAAAGCACCAAATTTATACGCGTGTACAATACTATTAGGATCGCCACTCACAGCAATCACGATAAAATAAATGATATTTAAAGCAATCAAAGCAGACGTAACGGGATAAAGCTTTAAATAAGAACGAAAGCTCTCATACCGCAAGAAGATCATAATATCATCAACCCCTTTTCTCTCCAACAATTGGACAAGGTCGTTTCATAACGATTATAATAAATTTGGTATTGACCATTTAATTTAGAGGAGGAAATTCACACATGACACAAGAACGCAATGGAGCTGCCACTTTCAAAGGCAATCCGATCACATTAGTTGGACCAGAATTGAAAGTAGGGGACAAAGCTCCTGATTTCAGCCTCAACAAATCGCTCGTAGAAAATGTTTCTCTTAATGATTACGCTGGCAAAGTAAAATTAATCAGCGTTGTGCCTTCAATCGACACAGGCGTATGCGACGCGCAAACCCGCCGTTTCAATGAAGAAGCCGGCTCCCTAGGCGACAACGTTGTTGTACTTACTGTATCCGTTGACCTTCCTTTCGCACAAGCACGCTGGTGCGGAGCTGCAGGCATCGACAAAGTCGTATTGCTATCTGACTACAAAGCGCACAGCTTTGGCGAATCGTATGGCGTATACATTAAAGAGCTTGGCCTTGATCAACGTTCGATCTTCGTTATCGATGCAAATGACACGATTCAATATGTGGAATACCTGCCAGAAATGACAGAGCACCCGAACTATGAGCAAGCGATCAACGCTGTCAAAGCGCTCGTATAATACGTACTTAATAAAGCTCACAAATACTCAAACTGCAAACAAAGCGAGTGAAGGATATCCTTCCTCGCTTTGTTTATGTATTAATTATTAACTTTAAAGGCTGCAAGCTTCTTATCGAGTGTACGGTACAAATCCAGAATGACTCTGTAATTAGAACCTAGATCCCCAAGTGACCCGCGGGATGCTGAATAAATGTCGACTGCCGATTGTAGCGGATTAACGCTTATAACGGAAACCGTAATGTCCATCGTTCTTCCAAATGCCGTGCGCTTCTCCAGCACAATCTCACCAACGGATTGCACCTCGTGCAGCACTTTATAACCTTGCATTTTCTTAAGAGTCGATATCACTTCTTCCCAAGCCTTATCTTTGGACAGCTTGTAGAAATGAGATTTGAGCATTGGATCCTTGGCTTTGTCACCAGTCTGTTCATGACTGCGCAGCAGCCCGATCAAGGTCCGCTTCAACAACAACGATCTCCCCCTCCGGCATCTATGTACATTACTCTATATGATACCATGATTTGTCCCATGAAAAAAGAGCTATCACTGGATTTAACCAGCAAATGCTCTTCATTTGAAAATGAGAACCCGCCTATGCCGTCCGACTCACATGTTTCTGAACCCGCTTACGCAGGTGGGTGACCGCAGAACCGCTTTTGAGATCCCCTTTCGGGGGCATGTCAGCTACGCTTCGATATTGGTCTCCCGTGAAACAGCCATTGGTTCAAAACAGCGTAAAGCCGTAACGAGCATCGCAGGAGGTATTGCTATTATAGACCTTACAAAAGAAAAAGTAAACTTTGTTCGGCTGTTATTTACTGGACCCGTTCGAATCATCTTTAACGAGATCGATCCGGTCAAGCTCAGCAGCATTCTCCGCTTCTTCTTCCTCGGCAAGACGCGCTTTCTCCGCTTGGTCTTGCAGCTTCTGATAAATCAAGTGGAAGTTCCAGAATGCCAAATAAGCGATAATGCTGCCCATAAAGAAAGGAATAAGAAACGTGAACTTCGTGCTGAAATACATAACTGCCCCGCTCATTATCGCTGTTGAAAGTGAACGGAAAGGTTTGCCGATCGTAATGAGGACAGCGTTTTTCAACAATTGAAACGTTTTCATATGATAATGGACAAGCATGGAGAAAAAATTAAATAGCGATACGACTAGCAAAACGAGAAAAGCAATAAAAATGTACGAAAGCAAATTCAATTGCTCACGATATACGATAAAATCAACAATCATAATCGCCAGCAGTATCGTATAAATAATACCGCCAAGCATACTTTGCTTATAATTTTCTTTGTAGCCGCGGAAAAAAGTTTTGAACAACGGCACATCGCCTTCACCCATTACCCATTTGCGGGCAACCGCAAACATGGCTGCAGTAGCTGGAAACAAGGTAAACGGCGCAACGACCGCCATTGCAATAAGAGCGGAATACACTTGATTGACATCCTGTGACAAAACCAATCCCCACGCGAAGAAAACGAATGGAACTGAACAGACCAACCATAATACATTGATAACCGATAACCGCATAATCCATTCGGAAATTCGGTAAAACCCACCCATTAGCCCTCTTGGTTCCATCGGATCTGCCTCCAGAAAAGTAAGATTACTCCCACCAGACTGACTTGCATAGTGACATGTAACCGCCCAATTTCCGCTTCCTAGGCTAGCGTCTAAACGGCTTAAACCTATTCACAAGGATATATAGCAGAGCTATATATGAAGTTCAAAAAGAGGATGCCTGAGTATATCGCAAGCACGGTTGATTCACCTCTACAGGTAACAATCTCGTTATGTTGATTCTAAATGTTGTTCTTAGTTAATTAGTGCTGACTAAGCCAAACAATAGACTAACAATAAAAGAACCGAGGACGTCCGGATGCCCGTTAGGGACACGGACTTCCTCGGTTTTTTTTGGAAAATACATGGGTAAAGATTAATTAGTTGTTAACGTAGCCGTCGGAAGAGCTTTTTGGACGACGGTTCTCAGTGCGTCCTTCGCTGCTTCTCTTGCCGCCGTAACCGCCGCTGCTGCTGCCGCCACGGGACTCGTAGCCACCGCGCGAGCTGCCGCCAGTGCTGCTGCTACCACCGCTGCTGCGTCTGTCATCGCGACCGCGATAGCCTCCGCCGCTGCCGCCAGTACCGCCGCTGCGATTGCCGCCGTATGAAGAAGACGAACCGCTGCGGTTGAATGGACGACCGTTAGAGCGAATATCCGGTTTGCGTTTCTTAGCGCGAAGCGGATCTTCAGGCGTCAATTCGATTTCCACGTTTTTCTTCTCGCCTGTCAGCAATTTGATTGCTGCGGAAAGAAGGTGTACGGAATCATATTGCTCAAGCAATTGAATGGAAATCGCTTTGTATTCCGAGAACTCTTCGTTTTGAACGACTTCAAGAAGGCGCTCAGCCGTTACGCGTTGTTTGCCTTCAATCGCTTCTGCAATGCTTGGAAGCGGCTTGCGGTTCATTTTTTGACGCGTAACTTTCTCGATGAAATGCAAATGATCTGTCTCGCGCGGTGTTACGAATGACCAAGCTGTACCTTCTTTACCTGCACGGCCCGTACGACCGATACGGTGAACGTAGCTTTCAGGATCTTGCGGAAGGTCAAAGTTGATAACATGCGTAACGCCCGATACATCAAGACCACGTGCAGCAACGTCAGTTGCTACCAATACATCGATGCTGCCGTCACGGAATTTGCGCATTACGCTATCCCGTTGGTTTTGTGACAAATCGCCATGCAATCCATCAGCTGTATAACCACGCTTTTGAAGCGCTTCGCTTAGCTCATCAACCCGGCGTTTTGTACGGCCGAAGATGATTGCAAGCTCAGGGGATTCCATATCAAGCAAACGGCTAAGCGCTTCGAACTTCTGGCGCTCATGCACTTCAATGTAAGATTGCTCGATAAGCGGTGCAGTGATTTGTTTCGGGATAACCGAAACATGCTCTGGGTTTTTCAGAAATTGCTGTGCAAGCTTCTGAATGTTAGCCGGCATAGTAGCGGAGAACAGCATCGTGTGACGCTCTTCAGGCACTTGCTTCAGGATGGATTGGATGTCATCCATGAAGCCCATGTCGAGCATTTCATCCGCTTCATCCAAGATGACCGTTTGCACATCTTCAAGACGGATCGTCTTGCGGTTGATGTGGTCAAGCAAACGGCCAGGCGTACCGATAATAATTTGAGGTTTCTTCTTCAATGCACGGATTTGACGACCAATTTCTTGTCCACCATAAATCGGCAGCGAGCGAAGACCTTTGTATCGAGTTAACTTCCCGATCTCGTCAGCCACTTGAATAGCGAGTTCACGGGTTGGCGTCATTATTAATGCGACAATGCGTTCCTCGCTTGTCGGAATTTTGTTAATGAGCGGAATTCCGAATGCCGCTGTCTTTCCTGTACCCGTTTGTGCTTGGCCAATAAGATCTTGCCCTGCCATAGCAATAGGGATCGCTTTGTCTTGAATCGGGGTAGATTCCTCGAATCCAAGTTCGGTAATTGCTTGTAACACTTTTGGTTCCAAGCCAAATTCAGCAAATGTTTTCAAACTTTTCTCAAACTCCTTTTATCTGCAGCCTACTTAAGAATATCCAAATCATTATAGCACACAATCATTCATGAATACCAGCGAAGCAATTAAAGCCATACTAAGCATGTCAAAATTGAACAATCAGATACGTTGGTTGCATTGGAGCGATTGCCTTGAATCCGCACTCCCTGCGTTACCTTTATACCGTGCCGGTAATGACGGCAGGAGCCTTCCTTATCGCGATTGGCTTCAACCTTTTCCTTATCCCGCATCAGCTGTTAGCCGGCGGCATCTCCGGCATTTCCATGATGATCGGCTACATATCCGGCGGTAACATCGGCTGGCTTTATTTTATCCTTAACTTACCGGTTCTGCTATGGGGCTGGTTCGTGGTCGGCCACCGGTTTATTATTTGGAGCATCTACACCGTTATTGCGTCTACCCTGTTCCTCCAGCTTCTTCCTATTGTCCAGATCGTCGATGATATCGTGCTTGGCGCTGTCTTTGGAGGCATTATTATCGGGTTTGGAAGCGGCCTGGCGCTCCGGTATGGAGGCTCTTCCGGCGGCTTCGATATCGTCGCCTCAATCGTTACGCGCAAGCGGGATTTGCCTGTTGGGATGATTATTTTCATCCTAAATGGCGTTGTCATCGCCCTGCTCGTTTTATTCACAAGCAACTGGGACTCCGCCCTGTACTCGCTTGTCGCGATTTTTTCCGCTGGAAAATTAGTAGATCTCATTCATGTAAGGCATATTAAATTAACAGCCTTCATTATCACGACCAAAACCGATGAGCTGCTTGCGAAGCTGCTCTTGCACCCGCGCGGCATTACGATTATAAAAACACGCGGTGCATATTCCTCGGCCGAACGCGATATGCTGATGACTGTAAGAACGAAATACGAAATAGCTGAATTAAGCAAAACCATTACCACGATCGACCCGCATGCCTTCATTAACATCGTCGAAACGGTGGGCGTGCTTGGGGACTTCTCCAAGCCAAAAGACTAGTCCATATACGCAGGAATGGATTTTACGCCGTATCCCTATTTTTTTGAAAATGATCCTGATATAATGTTTGTATCCCGTAGCTTTGGTTTCTTGCCATATGATTTCCCCTAAACATTCGATATGAAAGGGTGATGCTCAATGGATATGGAAACGGTCAAATTGTCTCAAATTGTAGAGAAGCTTGCCCCAGAGCTTAGTCCTTTTCTTACTGCACGTGAATTGGACATCAGCATCGTGCTGCGTGACGGCCTAGCCCTGCTAGAACCCGCGGACGCAATGGAAATTGTACAGCACAGCATTTGCAATCAGCAGAGAGAAGCTTTGTTACAATGACAATGCGGGACACACGGATTATTTATGCGCCAGTCGAGATCTAATCGACTGGCTTTTTGTTTTTCAACTGCTAAAATCCGCTGCAAAAACATCAGATTCCCTCCCTTTATTTACACGAATAAAATTAACCTTTCTTTCACAATTGTCACATATACTTTGGTATTCCTTCAAAAAAGTTAATGACCCAGCATGCCATCTGCTTTATAATTTGAACAGAATAGCTAACGGGGAGAGAGCAAAATGGACATCATCATTTCAACTTTACTGCTGCTGTACAGCTTGCTCACAGGTAGCGGAGAAGAGAGTTCTACCGCCAAGCAGCTTGCAATTGCATATCTAAATTCCGCAGCTGGTCAAACCATTATTCAACCGGATTCGACGTTGATTGGGAGCAAAAACCCTGGGACATCCGGAGCCGGCTCAATCAAAAAAGATCCGCAGCCATCTACTCCGCCGATAAGAGGTATTTATGTTACGGCCCACAGCGCCGGCGGCGCACGTATGGAATCCTTATTAAAGCTGCTGGACGACACCGAATTGAACAGTATGGTCATCGATATTAAAGACGATAACGGATACATTACATATCCTACAACGACACCAGAGCTGCAAGAGATTGGCGCATCCAAGAAATATATCAGAGATATTAACGATTTGATGTTGACCCTAAAAAAACATAATATTTATCCGATTGCCCGATTAGTCGTGTTCAAGGATACCGTGCTTGCCCGCAAGCAGCCTGAGCTCTCCTTCCTCCACCAGGACGGAACGATATGGAAGAACGGGCGCGGCGAAAGCTTCGTCAACCCTTACCGCAAGGAGGTTTGGGATTATAACATCGCCGTAGCCAAGGAAGCGGCTAAGCTGGGCTTTAAGGAAATCCAATTTGATTATGTGCGGTTTCCCGAGGGCTTCGAGAATAAAGCGGCTTCACTCACCTTTAGCAAAACGGATCAAAGCCGGGTTGACGCGGTTGCCGGCTTCGTGAAATACGCGCGCGAGCAGCTTGAACCGCTTGGCGTTCGCGTCTCGGTTGATATTTTCGGATATGCAGCATCCGTCCCAGCCGCCGAAGGAATCGGTCAGGACTTTGTGAAAATATCCAATGACGTGCATGTTATTTCACCGATGATTTACCCAAGCCATTACAGCACCGGTTGGTTTAAACAGAAGGACCCTGACAAAAGCCCATACGAAACCATTAAGGGCGCTATGCTCGACACGCACAAGAAGCTGGACCCGATCAAGGATTTAAAGCCGATCATTCGTCCGTGGATTCAAGATTTCACGGCTAGCTGGCTCGGCAGCGGCCACTTTATGAAATATGGCAAAGCCGAGGTAGAAGCTCAGATCAAAGCGCTGCAGGATAACGGCGTTAAGGAGTATCTCCTCTGGAATGCAGGCAATAAATATTCACCAGGCGTTACGTACAAATAAAACGGCCGCCTATATACCAAAAAATCCACCCGCGCTTTGAAAGCGTTGGTGGATTTTTTTTGATGTTTATGATGGTTGAGTTGAGCGATCAAAGCAATGATCATCTGCACCTCTCGTTTGTGTTATTGGGATAAACGAAGCGCCAAATCGTACATCGTCATGTCAAAAGGCTTCTTCGTATTTACCACGGTATCGATATCTGTTGTAACAAGCTCACCGCGCACTACGCCGACAGCTTTGCCTGAATCGCCAGCCATTAGCTGTCTAACCGCAAAGTCGCCAAGACGGCTTGCCAAAATCCGATCGATTGCCGTAGGCGTGCCGCCGCGCTGAATGTGACCAAGCACCGTTACACGCGGTTCGATTCCGCAGTGAGACGTAATTTGCTGTGCGACATCCTCGCCTTTGCCTGCTCCTTCTGCGACCACGATAATACTGTGGCGTTTCCCTTTGGCAAAATTCGTTTTCATGCGCTCAGCAACCTCTGTAAGCTCGAATGGAACCTCTGGCACAAGAATAGTTTCCGCACCGCTTGCAAGGCCCGCATGAAGCGCGATATCTCCGCAGTGACGGCCCATAACCTCTACGATTGATGAACGTTCATGCGAGGACATCGTATCGCGGATTTTATTAATCGCATCCACTACGATGCTAACAGCAGTATCAAAGCCGATCGTAATATCCGTGAACGGGATATCGTTGTCGATCGTGCCGGGAAGACCCATCGTTTTGATGCCTAGCTTGCTAAGCTTGTTAGCGCCTTGATACGAGCCGTCTCCGCCGATAACGACCAAGCCGTCAATTCCTCTTGCACGAAGCACTTCTGCACCGCGCTGCTGGCCTTCTGCCGTGACAAACTCCTTGCATCTTGCCGTTTGCAGAATCGTGCCGCCGCGCTGGATAATATCGCCAACGCTTCTCAAATCCATTGGTCGCAAATCATCGTTAATAAGCCCTTGATAACCGCGTTGTACCCCATACACATCCAAACCGTAAAATAGTGCGCTTCTTACGACAGCACGAACGGCTGCGTTCATTCCTTGCGAATCTCCTCCGCTTGTCAGTACTGCGATTGATTTGACTGCAGACATGTTCCATTCCTCCACATTTTTCATTTATAGTTAAGCCTGTTGCTTCCGAATCCAGATGCTGTTTATAAGGAAAAACAGACGCGTTAACGGACTGTTCTTCATTAGCCTCCTTGATACATCTCTAACATCCGCCTGATGACGGACCTTCGGGTCTGATAAATAGAGAGCTAATAGCCCTTCAATAATCAAACGATGAAAACGGGAAGCAGGAAGCTGCTTCACATCCTCACGCGCGCGGTTCACGATGGTTCCGAGGCGCTCAACAAGCAGACCTTCATTATCGTAATAATTGCAAAAGTTAAGATCTCCGCCTGCATGATCCTCTTCCTGATCGATTAAATAATCAAGTAAAATATGGAGACCGCATACATGCGGAAAGTAAATCTTCTTGACTGCGGCAGCATCCTGTTCGGATAGCTGGTGTTGACTTGCCGCCAAAAACAGCATGAACATGCCGAGCGTTGAGCCTGTCGCCGCAGCGAACTCATTCCATTGCAAATGCGGATAGCTGCTGCGATGCAGCTCCCACCATGCGAGCAAATGCCCCTCGCGCAAATCCTTATGAATGTGCTTGTACACCTGCAAATCTCCATACAAGCCTACCAGCTCGGTCACATGCGACTGCACGCTCCTATAAGACGGCAGCTGCGATATTTGCAGCTGACAGGTGCGAACAAGGTGGTGCAAATAACCGCCATCGTCTTTTTCACTACGAAATGCATAATAATCCTGAAGCTTCGCTTCGGGATTGACGGCATCCATCATCGATTGATGCAATAATCGAAAATCATCCGGATCAAGTGAGGTGCTGCGATCGCAAAGATTGTCCAAGTAGTCGCTTATCGTCTGCAAGGCAACGATGAGCGGAATGAGCACATCCCTGCGCTCTAAATTCGCAGCAGCATATACGCCGCCGCCTTGGCAATGAAACTTCTTGCTATCCATGCTGCTAAGAGCTTGTGCTCGAAGCTCCAAATCGGGTATTCGCTGCGCGAGAAGACGGAGCTGCGCGAGCTCTCGGTCCACAGCTGGCAGCACATACTTATAAACACGGTGCATGAGCTTAAGTGGACTCTGTGGCACTCGTTTGCCTGATAAAGTCGTCAATCTCACGACGCACTCCTCCTCAAGACATGTTCATGAATGTCGGCGTGATTCTAATTGCTGATCGATGCGGTACCAAATATGAAGATCGTTAATCCTACTTGCATAATCGGCAATTTCATAGTTTAGTATACAGGATCGCTCGAAGCTATCTTCTTCAAACAGCTGAGCTTGCTTTACGTTAATGAGCTGTTCAAACTCCATGACGCGATCAGGAATCATTCCGCGAATAAGTTCCCACTGCTCAACGATCGTAAGCTGCACAGCAGTTTCATACTGCTCCCATTCCATTTCCAGCACGGGAATACGGATCCGAAGCCGTTCATTCCAGTCAAAACGATAAGCATCCATTGTGAACCTCCACCTCTAAATGTACCATTTCGAATCATAATAATCCAGCTTCAAATCTCATTGGTACGATTGGTAATCCGTGCTATACTGATAACCATATTGTTTTAGACACAGATGGGGTGAGCATTCAACGATGGATACACCAGATATTGCCAAAACAGAGCGATCTTCGACAGCTCGCAAGGAGACTTTATCGCTGCGCATCTACAGCTTCTCCGCCTATTCTACGGCAGCGATGGTCGTCTCCTTTATCCCTTTGTATTTTCTGGATAGAGGTTTTTCGGAGCAGCAAATCGGCATCATTTATTCGACCGGACCATTTATATCGATCTTCGCCAACATCATTCTCGGCCTAGCAAGCGATAAGTACCGAACGATCAAAAAGCTGCTCATGCTTCTCTTGTTTGGCCAGCTTGTTATGATATCGCTTCTATTTCCAATCGAAAATTTTGCGCTGGTATGCCTGGTTATGATGGGCTTTTATTTTTTTCAGACACCAATAAATCCGCTTAGCGACAGCTTGCTGCTATTATCCAGTCAATACACCGGGACGCCATATGCGCTGATACGGATTTTCGGATCGTTAGGCTTTGCGGTAACCGCTTATACATTCGGACTCATATTAAAGGAAATCGGCTCGAAGTGGACGCTTCCGCTTGCCCTTTGCACGATAGCGATCACGCTTATTTTAACGACTAGAATCAAGGATTATCAAGGCAGCGCCCGCAAGATCGACTTCTCCGGTTTCTTCAAGCTGCTGCGGCAGCGCGATGTGCTGCTCTTCTTCTTAATTATTTTGACGATATCCATTCCTCACCGGATGTACGAAGGTTTTCTTGCCGTTACGATGCGCCATATGGGCGCCAGCGACTCGCTTGTTGGGCTTGCATGGCTCGTATCCGCTTTGAGTGAGATTCCGATATTGTTCCTGCTCGGCAAATACGGGCACAAGTTTAAAGAGCTCCCGCTGCTGATGATCGCATCCATTATGTATGCGGTAAGGCTATGGCTGCTCAGCGACATTCAAGATCCGCGCTGGGTTATCGCTACGCAAGCGATGCACAGCATCTCGTTCGGCATTTATTTCTCCACCGCTCTTCGTTACCTCTCGCATCTTATTCCCGATGAGTACCGCGCTTCCGGGCAAGCGGTATACGCTGTCGTCTGGACGGGGTTAGCCGGCGTGATCAGCGGGATGTTCGGCGGTTATGTTTACGAGCATTTTGGCCGCGAAACCTTCTTCCGCATGGGTGCAGGCTTCGCGATCGTCGCAGCGGCGGCCTTCCTTGCCCGCTATTATTTTAGCCGGTCAGAACGATAATCGCCAAATAGATCAAAACAGGGCTGCTTCCTTAAGACGTGTATCGAACACGCTGGGAGCAGCCCTGTTGCATTTAGCTCAAAACCATCTTATTCCGCAATTTCAAAGTTAGAATAAACGTCCTGAACATCGTCATTGTCCTCGAATGCATCCATCATCTTAAGCAGCTTGTCCGCATTCTCGCCTTCTACTTTTACGATATTTTGCGGCAGCCAGCGAACGCCGGCGTTTACGAACGTATAGCCATCCTTCTCCAGCGCGTTTTTTACCTGCTCGAACTCATGCGGATGAGTCAAAATTTCAAAGCTGTCATCATTTACGACAACATCCTCTGCGCCTGCTTCAAGCGCAATCATCATCATGGAATCCTCGTCTGTCTCGTGAGCTTCGCGGTCCACAACAAGCAAACCTTTATGATCGAACATATAGCCTACGCAGCCGCTCTCGCCCATATTGCCGCCGCGTTTGTTGAACGCGGAACGTACGTCAGCAGCGGTACGATTGCGATTATCCGTCAAGCATTTAACCATAATAGCAACGCCGCCCGGGCCGTAGCCTTCATACATGATATCCTCGTACTCAACGCCATCTCCAGCGCCAGCAGCCTTCTTGATTGCGCGTTCGATATTATCGTTCGGCATTTGCTCTGCCCTTGCGTTGGCAATCGCCGTTTTCAGACCAAAGTTAGCATCCGGGTTTGGGCCGCCTCTGCGCGCTTGAACGTAGATTTCACGTCCGAGCTTAACGAACTTGTTATTTTTAGCCTGATCGGCCTTACCTTTACGGTCTTTGAACAATTTAAATTTCATTATGCTCGCTCCCCTGACAAAGTTTCCAAGCAACAGTTTATCACCGCAGGTAGGTCTTGGTCAATGAAAGCAAGCGCAAACGGCTGCAGCGCCAAGCCAACTTTTGATATAAAAATAGCTCGGTTAGCTCTAATGATTAAGATCGGTTTATTGGCGTCACCTTAAAAGGTATAAAAAATGCTTTGGTTCCCTACAAAGGGCAGGCAATACTTTTGGCAAAAGAGCGGCATTCTCTCCCTCATCCAGCTATGCCTATCTTCATTTTCCAACTGAAAAGCGTAATAACCAAGGATAGCAACCATCATAAATCCTTCCAACCGTTTCATATCCTGAGCCGATAAAGCTGCTGTATGACCCAAATACCCTGTCAAAAAATAATCTCGCTCTTCCGGCTTTAAGCTCAGAACGCTTCCAGCGACATCATAGAGATAATAACCGTAGCCGAATAAGCAGAAATCAATAAGGGCGATCCCGTTTGGAGTTAAAAGCAGGTTTCCTTTGTTAATGTCAGCATGAATGATACCCCAACAATTGGCGGTCTGAGGATACGTCTCTAAACTGGCATTTAAAACCTCAAAAAATCGAGTTAACGCTGCATAGTCAATTTCCGAAAATATACCCATTGAAACGCCATGCTTAAGCCTCTTCAGCATCAACTCATTTTGCGTGATACCGGCATACGCCGGCCGAACCTTGTTCAAGCTCATGCTTGTGCTTTTGGCGAATTGATGCAGACTGCCGACTTGTTCCCCAAAATGAGTAATCTGGTGCCTCGAGAGCGATTCGTCCTGCTGCAGGTCCCTGCCGTTAATCCATTGCAGAAGCGTGCTATGAACGACTTCTCCGTCAACCGTCTTGCACGTAACCCAATCCCCTGAATTATTGCGAACTGGAGTCTGCGTCAAAACAACCGCATCCTTGCTCTCGTGCAATGTTTGCAAAAAAGCCATCTCTGCGTCCAGCCCCTCACAGATATGCTGAAGTCCGCTCATACTGGAAGTTATCGCTTTATGGATTCGCAATAAATAGGTTATCCCAGCTGCCTCATCCGTCACTTTATAGGTCATATTTTCGTTATGCCGAATAAATGAGATTGAAGTAACGCGAATGGGATATTGCTTTAAAATTTCATCGATAACGTTATCATCCATCGCTTATCACCGCCCGCCAAGTATCATTTTACTGGCAACTTTTAATCAAATATCGCTGGAAAAGGCTCCCTGCTGCCAGGGAGCCTTCTTTAATCATTCATTCGCACATTTTACTATAGTTTAGTGACGTTGGCCGCTTGAGCCCCGCGGTTGCCCTCAGTAATGTCGAATTCGACCGCTTGCCCTTCATCTAAAGATTTGAAACCGTCGCTTTGAATCGCAGAGAAATGAACGAATACATCCTCGCCACCTTCTGTTTGGATAAAGCCGTAGCCTTTCTCCGCATTAAACCATTTAACTGTCCCTTTCATTCAAACAACCTCCTAAATATTACCGCCTTTATGTAATGGCGAGTAAAATTATTATATCTATCCAAAAAACAAAAAGCAATTACGCTAAAATATTCAAGTAATGACTAGATTTGGGAATAAAAGGAAGTTGAGAAGGAAGCATTTCTGCCCTGCCTCCATGTTGTGAAATGTGCCCCATAAGCTGCTCAAGCTTAGGATATGGCTCCCAATTAAGCGCAATCAGCGGATAAATGCGGATTTGGCCTCCCGGCTTGCATATGCGCATCAGTTCTAAAATCGCTTTTATGTGAAATTCATATCCGAATTGATCTGCGTACAAAAACATAAAATGGCTGCAAAGCACAAGTGAAAATTGGTCATCGGAAAACGGCAGCTCAGGCAGCATGCCATATTTATAGTGACTGGCTGCAAGCGGGTCCTTCACATGTGCGGCAAATCGCAGGATAGATGCCTCGCGGCCGGCACGGTGCTGTTCAAGCGAGCCATAATAGCTCCAGTCAAAATGATCCTGCGCTTTGGCAAGCTTGGCAGTTGACGTTTCGATCTCCTGCTTAGCCTCTTTGATCCACTCTTCAATCCCTGTTCCATAACGCGGATCAACCGCAAATGCCGAATACCCTTTTGCGTTTGCCTCCGCCGTAAAGGAGGAGCCTCCTGCCGCAACATCCAGAATCGGTCCTCTCTCCATGTCTGACTGCTGCAAGCCGAACATTCTCACATACTCGTCGAAGCTTCTGCACGTCATGGCGACACCAATTTGCTCGTAGCCTTGTTTACTCATTCGCTCAGCTCTCCTCATCTCGTCTCATCTCATAAAACCTCATCAAATCTTAACCATTCTCGTCTCATCTGGGCTTTCTTCTTGCGCTGTCGTATTGATTACAGCCTCCATAATGGCTATGATGATAACAATACCATAATTAACTACTAAAAAGGGTGAAAAAAAGCATGTTCAAAAAACACGAAATTTACAAGACCGACAAATACAATATGCTGACGGTTGAAGTACAAGGAAAAACGCTTATCGTTCGGGAAATTTCCGATCAATGGGGAGAAGACACTCATACCTTCATCAGCAGGCCAGAAATGATGCATTGGGCGCAAAATCGGTACCGCGCTTCCGACTATGTCGGTCGCGAAGAAGAATTAGCTGCCATTATGCAAGCTTTGAAAGAAGTTTAACACCCGCTATTATTGAAATGCGGCAGGAAAATTTACCCTATGCGGCGAACATATCGTTACTGATCGCTGCATAGGTAAAATGATGAAGCTGCTCTTCATGCCAGCTTCTTGTCAGGAGGCTTTACCAACAGATGGATCCAACTGCTTCGATTATTTTTATTATTGCAGCCTTCTCGCTCGGAGCAATCGTCATTATGAAACGTGAATCCTTGCCCGCCGGTCTGCGACGCGGACTTGCGCTTGTATCCATCGCGTTCATTGCGTTTGCGTTTTTTCTAATTGTTTATGCCTTTTTTACGATGGGTGCAGCTTAGCCTGCAGGGTGCTGAATATTCAAAATCACGTACGGACATAGTAAACACAAACTGTGTCTTGAGGTGATAACTGGATGAAATGGCTCCCCCTGCTGCTGGCTTTAAGCCTTGTGCCGGGCGCAGCAGCTTCCAATGATGCTGCAGCACCTCGCAAGCATGCTTCACCAACCTTATCCATACCAAGGAGGAATTCGATGAATCACGTACCAAAACGTTCAGAATCCGCGCCTGAGACTCGCTGGAAGCTAGAGGATTTATTTGAAAGCCAAGCGGCATGGGACAAGGAATTTGCAGAAGCAAAGGCATTGATCAAAAAACTCCCTGAATACCAAGGCAAGCTTGCCGATGTGGCTCAGCTTAAAGCGTGTTTTGAGCTTGAGGATGAGCTTTCAATGCATGTGGAACGGCTTTATGTATATGCGAATATGAAGCATCACGAAGATACAGCAGAACCAACCTATCAAGCCTTGTCCGAGAAATCGAAAAAAATTAGCGTTGAATCCGGCGAGGCGCTCTCCTTCATTACGCCTGAAGTGCTGAGCTTGCCGGATGATAAGCTGGAAGCGATCATTGCGGATGAGTCGGTAGCTAAATTCCGCCACACGCTCGAAGAAATGCGCCGCCAAAAGGCACATATTTTAACGAAAAACGAAGAAGCGCTGCTCGCTCAGGTCGGCAATATGAGCTCCGCACCAGGTACAATCTTCAACATGCTTAACAATGCGGACTTAAAGTTCCCTAAAGTTAAAAACGAAGACGGCGAAGAAGTTGAATTGACGCATGGCCGATACATACAGTTTCTGGAGAGCAAAAATCAAGATGTGCGCCGCGAAGCGTTCAAAGCGGTATACGATACGTACGGCAAGCTGAAAAACACGCTCGCTTCTACGTTGACCTCCAACGTAACCAAAAACATATTTTATGCGAAGGCTCGCAAATACGACTCCGTGCTCGATATGTCCCTCTATGGGGATAACATTCCGCAGGAGGTCTACACGAATCTGATCAATACGATCCATAAGCATCTCCCGCTCATGCACCGCTACATGGACCTTCGTAAGAAACTGCTTGGCCTTGATGAGCTGCATATGTACGACTTGTTCGCACCGCTCGTCGATGAGTTCAAGATGGACATTACGTACGAGGAAGCTAAGAAAACGGTTAGCGAGAGCTTAAAGCCGCTTGGCGAGGATTATTTGCAGGTGCTGCAAGAAGGCTTTGACAAAGGCTGGATCGACGTTTACGAGAATGAAGGCAAACGCAGCGGCGCTTATAGCTGGGGAGCTTTTGGAACGCATCCGTATGTGCTGCTTAACCACAAGGACAACTTGAACAGCATGTTCACCTTGACGCACGAAATGGGCCATGCGCTTCATTCCCATTACTCGGACACGAACCAAAATTACCGGGATGCGCAATATACGATCTTCCTAGCTGAGGTCGCTTCTACGCTGAATGAAGCTTTGCTGATGGATTACCTGCTTGGCAAATCGACGGATGCGAAGGAAAAAATGTATTTGCTCACCTATTACGCGGATCAATTCCGCACGACCGTATTCCGCCAAACGATGTTTGCGGAGTTCGAGAAGATCATCCATGAGCGCTCCGAGGCCGGCGATTCGCTGACACCGCAGGATCTCAGCAAAATCTACTATGATCTGAACGTCCAGTATTACGGGCCGGGCATGGTCATCGATAAAGATATCGAAATGGAATGGGCACGTATCCCCCATTTTTACAACAGCTTCTACGTGTACAAATATGCAACGGGCTTCTCGGCGGCAACGAGCTTCTCCAAACAAATTTTGGAGGAAGGCCAGCCTGCGGTTGAGCGTTACCTCGGCTTCCTGAAGAGCGGAGGCAGCGACTTCTCCATCAATATCCTGAAGAAAGCAGGCGTTGACATGTCATCGCCTGAGCCGATCGAGCAAGCGATGAGCGTGTTCGAGGAGCTTATTGGCCAGATGGAGCAGCTGACGAAGTAATGCAATGAAATGCAGCTGAACAAACCTATATGCAATAGAAAACGAGCCTCTAGAATCACTTCTGAGGCTCGTTTTGCGTTGTGGGAGGTGCGTTTCCTCGTGCCCTTTGCGGATAGAACGGAATGAACAGGAGCTTTTCCCGGTAATCTTGCTGCCAAAAGCCACAAACGCGACTTCCGCCGCCAGAGCCAGCTTACACACTTGCCTGCACCCAACATAAACATTTTCCCTCTAGGAGGCTATATGAAAGCAGTAAAAGTAATGGCTATTCTAATCGGGCTTGCGCTCATTATTGGCGTGCTCGAGTACAAGGGCATCATTTGGCATAATAGTATATTTGCGATGAAGTATAAGGTCAAAGGGCTCGATGTGTCCCATTATCAAGGCGATATCGACTGGAAGACCGTTGCAGCAAAGGACAAGTATCAATTTGTTTACATGAAAGCAACAGAAGGCAATGATTATACGGATGACACGTTCGAGCAAAACTGGAACCGCGCCAAAACAAACGGAATGTTAGTCGGCGCTTACCACTTCTTCTCGGCGCGAAGCACCGGGGAGCAGCAAGCGGACCATTTTATAAGCATGGTGTCGCAAGAGGCTGCCAGCCTTCCTCCCGTAATCGATATCGAAATCGCGCTGACGCATGATGTTGCTGTCATTCAGCATGAATTGAAGGCAATGAGTGGCAAGCTTGAAGCAGCCTATCAGAAAAAGCCGATTTTGTATGTCACGTATGACACTTACAATACCTATGTTGCGAGCGGATTTGAAGATTACGAAATTTGGATTCGCGATATTTTGAAATACCCCGCCCTGAAAAAAAAACGGGATTGGTTGCTTTGGCAGTATTGCAATCGCGGTAGAGTCGAGGGGATCGATGCTTATGTAGACATAAATGTGTTCAAAGGCAGCCAAGCGGAATTTAACGCAAAGTTTAAAGCTTAGGCTCGTCATCCTTCGTATCCACATACGCCAAATGTCCTCTCCCCCAGCCGCACATGCTGTCGAGAACAGCGGTCAGCGTTTTGCCATGCTCGGAAATGCTGTACTCCACCCGGGGCGGAATTTCTTGATAAATAACACGGTTAATCAGCTTGTCATCCTCCAGCTCGCGCAGCTGCTTGGCAAGCGTTCCCTGTGACACTTCCGGGATCAACCGTTTAAGCTCGCCAAAACGTTTGGTCCCGTCTATTAACAATATAAATAAAATAAGCGGCTTCCACTTCCCGCCTATCATATGTAGAGTGGTAAGGACTCCTCTTAACCTTGGTTCTCTCTCTTTCCAATCCATTTCCTCTCTCACCTCTCCTATCATCATAGCTGAGACAGTCTCCTTTTGCACGAGCGATCGTGCGAACTAACCTTCCCTTAAGCTCCAATCAGTACGAATTTTCGTACCAAGTACGAATGAAGTGCGTACTTGGCAGTTCTATTTTTTTATCCAATAATAAAAAACAGAACTTTCAAATTCACTGGCCCGTAAAAAAGGAGAGCATTAACTATGTCTATAACTTTAAAAAATCAACGTATCGTTATCATCGGCGGAAGCTCAGGCATCGGGCTTGCGACTGCTAAACAAGCGGTAGAACAAGGAGCATATGTCATCCTCGGCGGCCGCTCCGAAGAGAAATTAGACAAAGCCAAACAAATTTTAGGATACGATTCCGTAGAAACCCATTCGTTGGATAACAAAGATGAGGTTGCGCTCAAGTCCTTTTTCGAAAGGGTTGGGAACTTTGACCATCTCTTTACGCCAGGCGCTTCCTATGTCAGAGGGCCGATTACATCCAGCGCAGACGTTGCGCATAGCTGCTTTAACGCGAAATTTTGGCCGCAATATCATGCTGTGAAGTACGCGGCTCCTTATCTAAACGCCAAAGGCTCGATCGTGCTCATGTCAGGCGCTTTTGGCCAGCGTCCTCTAGCGGATGGAGCCTCATACGCCGCTTGCAACGGGGCTATCGAAAGTCTCGGCAAAGCGCTTGCCGTAGAGCTCGCCCCAATCCGGGTCAACGTCATCTCCCCTGGCACCATAAATACCTCCTTCAACTGGGAAGGAGCAGAGCAGGAGGTCCGGGATCAATCCTATGACGAATATGCGAAAATAAATTTGCTAGGCAGAATCGGCCATGCCAGCGAGGCCGCGCATACGACCATCTACCTGATGACTAACGGGTATACAACGGGCAGCACTTTATTTCCTGACGGCGGCTATATTTTGCGCTAAAACAAGTCTCGATAAAATGAAAACGGCTGCTCCGCGGCAGCCGTTTCAATCGTCAACTCATAACAATCCTTTTCTTAGCTTTTCTATGCTTTTGATCACATAATTGTTGTTATCCTCGTTGTTCATCTCGGTTCTCGCATGCCGAAGCGCAGGCCTTAATGATTCAACCGATTGCCCAAAATGCTTCATCCACTCATAACGCGGAACCATCCACAAATGAAAATGATGCGTAGTGTCTTCATTGTAAAAGTAATACACATGATCTATTTTTAGCTCATTTCTTTGAACTTCACGTATCCTCCTTATCAGCTGAATATATCGACTAGATTCCTCCTCCGTTAGCTCATCCATACAATAGAAATGCCGCTTTGATGCCAAAATAACTAATCCAGGGATCGGATAAGCCACATCCTGATGGGCATGAAATAACTCATCCTCATAAATGACGCCACCTGCTGGTTGAACTAAGCCGGAAGTAACTGCGCAGCTTAAGCATTCGACTTCTAACTCATCTCCATTTGAGAGTATGACTTGTCTCATTTTCAATCCTCCTGAATTCCTTTTTCATAGAATACTAGACGACTCTCAACTATCACTCGCATACCATCTAGGATCATACGTTAGCTTTAACATGTCACCCAGCCTGAGCCCGAACTCGATAAAGCCCCTTCCTCTTGCTGTAAGGAGATTGCCGTCTTGAACAACAAGCTCCTCGCTATAAAGCTCCTCGTCAAACACTCCTGTTTGAGCCCGATGCTCTGGGAGCATGCCTATCGTATACCTTTTGCCCTTTAATAGGCCGGCCTTCGCCAATAAATAGGGAGAGCTTGAAATCGAGGCGATGACAAGATCCTTCTCCGTAAACTTTTGCAAAAATCGAATTACATCCGCATTTTCAAAGAGCGTTGAAATATCCATACAGCCCGGCAGCAATAAACTGTCTATCGTCGAAGCATCCACATTGTAAATCGTCTTATCTGCTACGCAGGTTAAATCGGATTCTCCTTGTATCGGGCGATCCGTTATTCCGATTGTCGTGATCGGATGATTTCCTTGCTTTAAAACAGACAGCGCTACCGTTAACTCATACTCACTAAAAAGCGGATAAAGCAAAACACCTGTTGCCACGTTAGCCACCTCTTCCTCAGCGCATAATAAAAGGCAACCAAAGTTGGTCACCTTAAAAACAACTCTCTATACATTAACCTTATAATTAAGTTTCAACTCATCTCCAGGCAAACCGCGAATACCCCAATTCGATTTGGGAGTCTCAAAAATGGTAATTTCTAAATCCTCCGGTGAAATATGAAAATGGTTATTCAGGCTCTCAAAAAGCAACCGAATCAACAGTTTTTTCGAATCCGCCGAACGACCTTCAAAAATGCTTATTTCAATAATGGTATAAGCATCCGTCCGCCCCGGGGCGAAATGAAAATCTTCTTTGTCCATAGGAAAAAAACGATGAAACTTCTTATCCGCTGGAAATTTAAAAGCTTCAACTACACAGGAATGAACGACTTCCGACAATTTTTGTTTAATGGGATTCAGACTTTCCTTTAAGCCATACATCTTTACTTGAGCCATGCTCCTCATCTCACCTTTCTCTTCTCCACTATTCTCAGCTAAGCTGCTTCCAATATCATCCTAATTATAGCATGGGATTTGGAAATGGGAAATGCTAGGTTGTTGGCGCTGCCAAGTTGGTCATTGATTCAAAAGCATGCAAACCTCTTCCAGCTTCAAACCACGTGACCCTTTTACTAACACGATATCGTTCTTATCTAGTATACGAAGGCACTCGTTCGCTAAATCATTTTTAGAGGTAAAATGCTTCGTTTGTCCTTCAAAATCTGAATCAATAAGTGTATCTGTAATTACTTTGCTTATATGTCCATAAGAAAAGACGGAATGGATTTTTGAAGTATCGATACTTGTTTTAACGTTATTTTCATATAACCGCCTTATTCAGCATCGACAAATTACTTCACAAGACGCTTAGGCGCGGCACGTAAATAAGCTTCTTTAATCAGGACGCCCATCTCTTCCCAATCTTGCGGATCGCTTATGGACACCCAGCCGCGATGACCGATATAAGCTGGTTTAAAAAATCGCTCCTCCTGCAGTAATATCTCCTGCGTCTCTAAATCTGACTTGAAGGTAATCCCATAGTCGCTCATCATGATAAACGACTTGTCTTTCACCTTAAACGTATTATGTCCGTGCCCATCTATTAAATCTACGACCTCAGGCAGCTCCTTGCAGATGAGGCGAACCTGCTCCAGCATATTGATTCCTTTAGCTGTTTTCATTCCACTCAAATCGTGTCCCATAGTAGCCCTCCTTAAAATATTTTTCCTTGTTTACTTCTTTCGCGATATTAGCTGGTTTCACCTTTTCCCGCTTCTACATGTTAACTAGTCTGGAACCTTAATTGTTTAAAGAACTCCCTCATGGCTTCTACCTGAAGAGTATTGACCTCAAACATTCCATTCAGTCGTATTGCATTAGATTGATTAGCTACATTTTTTGCAATTTTATATCGCATTAATGAATGTTCACCCAATTCGGAATATGATGGGCAAAGTATTTCCCTATCTTTTCGACTTCCGTCATGATCCTTCTTATGCCCTCTTCTGTTAAAAACCAATTATCCTTACTGATGCCTGTCTTATCAATAACGGGGGCAATAAAAAACTGCGTTTCCTTTGGGAAAACCGTTTTATAGGTAAGAAGTGCCCGGCATGCGTGCCCCGCCTTACAAGCTAAAATTACTCTGTTTGCTGGAATGCCATTCGCTTGTATAATCTCCCACGAGTACCTTGCGTTCTCAAATGTATTGGAAGCTCTATCCTCTTTCAAGATCGCTTCTTCCGGAACACCTAGCGACAATCCAATTTCGTTTAAAAAATCCCATTCCGTTGTCTCTACGTTTTTTGTCGCCCCTCCCGATGGAAGGATTAGCGGCGCCAACCCTTGGTGATATAATTGCGCAGCTTTTTCCATTAATTGAGGTTGGCTTCCCCCAGGCACAAGAATAAGATCCGCCTGTTCAATCTCGGTTTCTAGAAATATGAACTTCGTTATGGGATCAAATGGGTATGGCATTTTATGGCTCCCTCCAGGATTATAATCATCCATACAGGCTATTCAAATATGTTGAGCAGCCTCATCTACCTCGCTATATTTATCAGATTCGCTTGGACTACTTGTGATCTGGATTAACTCATGTTCTAACTCTGCTATTGTTTCTTTAGGCAGCTGACTTACAAAGTCTGTGAGCAGGAAGTATTTCCATTCCCCATCGCTTGTGTTCAATACGTATCTAATATGCGGCAGCAGATCCTTATTAAACGGCAGCAAGATTTCTCTTACATCAAATGCTATTGGCCAGTTACTATCTTGAAGCCATTGCATCAATTCTGGAATGATCGGGCGAATGCTTTCTATGTCCCTATTTTTTAATTTTTCTATTCTTTCAAAATCGCTTTTGTGCTCAGGGATAAGCTCTCTTACGTCCATCTTCCACCTCCGAAAACACTGAATTACACCTATATTAACACACCGTACAAGCACATGGATGCCGCTAAAAATGAACATTGCATCGTTTAAACATGATCGCTTTTAACCATCAAAAAGAAGGAGCAAGCCATTCAGCTGCCCCTTCAATATTGCCTTCCTACCGCCTAATCCTTTAATTCAATCCGGTTTCCTTCGGGGTCAATAACGATGCCGATCGTACCCCAATCGAAGCTCTCTACCTTAACCTGCACTCCACGTGCCATTAGCTCTGATACGGATGAATCAAAGTTGTTTACGTTGAACCGGATGACCGTCGGGTTTTGCGATCTTTTTTTTTCTTTGTCGGAGGCAAATCCCTCTTCTTCAAGCATCAGATAACTGCCTCCAAAATCAAGAGTAGCTAACTCCTTACTGCGCTGACGCACTTTCATCCCCAGCTTTTCAGAATAAAACGCCAATACGGATTCATAATCCTCGCAAAAAAGAATAATACCCGTTTCTCTGATCTCCATCAGCTATCGCCTCCAATCCTTTATTTACCTATCATAAAGGATTTTATTAAAGAGAGCGTCCGTACAATGCAGTAACCATTCTCTACTTCTTTAGTCGCAATTTGTCTCGTTAGATCGATTTATTTTCTGGATGCCTCATACACGAACTTCTCTTTGGCGTGGCTTGGTCGTTTTCCATACTCGAAATCAGCGGAAATCGATACATCGACAAAACCTACGTTTTCCAACATGCACTTAAATTCTTCCACCCCATACCACCGCAATGCAAAACGCTGCAATTCCGTTTGAACGAGCTCACCGTTACGCCATTTGGCAAGTGATTGATAGCAGAAGCGCTCCACTTCCCTAGATCCGAGCTATTGTAGTCGTTATCCGGCAAGAACAAGTCCAAAATAAGCCTGCCGCCAACTTCCAGATGATCATAAAATCGTTTTAAAACCTCGATTGCTTCTTCACGATTCTCGATTAGCAGAAATGATCCAGCCGGAACAATAATTGCCTCATATTTTCCAGGCAGAGCAAGATCCTTTAAATCCGCATGATACAAGTTCGTTTTTAAACCCCTCGCTTCGCATCGTTGCTGACAGGAGCTTAACATTTCATGCGAGTAATCTACTCCATCGACTAGAAGACCAGACTCGAGCAGCGGAATGAGGACGCGTCCAGAACCAACCATCGCCTCAAGAATCGGGCCCCGGACAGATTTCAGTCTTTCCTGATAATATTGAATATCTCCATTAAAGGACTGTCCAATAGATTTGGTTAGGTCATATACTTCTGTACAAAGCTCGCCGTAATAACTAAATGACATAAATGATTTCCCTCCGTGTGTGCTTGTTTTGTGTGCACGAAAGGGTAACTAAAATGATTATCCCTTACGTACCTCGAAAATTACTGCTTCGTACGCGGATTTAATGGCTCCCACTATAATCACTCGCTTTCATTCCATGATTTAATTAACATAAGCTCTTGGTAATCTATTGGAAATAGTAGAGAATGATTATACGTATAAAATACGCTCCGTTGATCGGGCTTTTTTATTATGTTGTTTAAATTTTGATATTTTTGATTAACTCCTCGAGAGAGTAACCGTTAATCGTTACGCCTGTAATATCACAATCACTAATATCCATATTCGTTAAATTACAATTTTGCAACCGAATATTTCTGAGATCGGAATTTTGAAAGCTAATTGGTTTATACTTTTCTTCCGCATCGTAATTCCCATCACCTGGCTTGGGAAGCACTACATTTTGAAATTCAGCGCCAAATAAATGGACATGATCAATCTTCAAATGACTTAGATTCGCATCTTTGATTTTGGTCTCCGTTAGGTTAGCATCTGAAATGCTCGTTCTGGACATGTTCACATCGTGAAAAACCACGCCGCTTAGATTAGCATTTTTTATTTGTGTCCCTGCCAAGCTTACATTGTCAAAATGCAATGCCTCCGCTTTCACCTCAACAAATCGCGAACCGGATATATCATCGTTTTGGTAGGTTACCTTTGTCATTTGAATTTCTCCTTTTAAATGAATAGTTTCTATCTTATTATGATGCCGTGAATGTTGAATATCTATCAGTTTCAAGAAAAGTTTTCTATGCCTGACATTTCCCGTTATGGATGAACAAATAAAACTGGTGAAAAGAGCTACACCCACAGCGACATGGATCTTCTCAATTGTTGAATATTTTTATAAGAAGACAATTGGTTCTCACAATTATCGTTAATCTTATGAACTATAATAAAATCAGGATTATAAATGTCTAGATCCATAAAATCTTTTGTAACACTTATAGATCCCAATAAATATCCATTGAATAATATGGTAGAACACAGAGATAGAAATAGCAGCATAAAAATCTTTAATATAAACACCAAAAACGGTGTTGGCAAAAAAATAAATGATTAGACTGTCAATCACAATACTAACCACTTGCTTTGTATATATCGACATTTCTTTTTTCAGCTTATACCTAAAAAAAGCAAAAATAATGGGATGCACTAAAGTTTCAAAAAAAATGAACCCTAGCATAACAACTAAAGAAAAAGTAAAAACTCCTCCTGTTTTGCTGAATTCAAGCAATCCGCCTGATTCTGCAAAGTACTTAAAAAACAATCCATACAAATACGCAAATCCTATAATTGGGAAAACAATAAATATGGAGAGGGTTGGAATCAACCATATTCTTACGCTTAATGGAGGTATTTCTTCTTGATCTCTACGTGCAATATATCTTATGAGAATGTTCATACTCATGAATAATAGAAGTAGTAACGAAAGTAATAGTAAGTAGTTTGGATTCATATCGTTTTACCACCTGATATAAAGAAGTAATAGGGTTATCAAGCATTCGTGAAAGTTATTATGATATAAATCAATGACCTAACTAAAACCAGCGCCTTGTAATTCATCATTAATAATACCACTATTTTACATCATATGTTAAGCGATATAAAAAATAATACAAATCACTGGTTTTAGTTATAACAGGTCAAGGTTAAGATTTAGAAACACTATAAGGGCTTATATTCCAGCAAGCCAAACAACGACTTTAGCAATTTCGTATGCTTCTGCAGGAGGTATTCCAATCGCAACGAGTCCTGTTGCAATAATATTTTCCTGCCAGTTCGTAATAGAGTCAAGAAAATCTGCAATTTTTGTAGAATATTTAGTTACGAATTTTCCTGCTGAGGGGCTTAATTTTTCAAGTATCTTTCCAAGGTAGGAGCCTCCATAACGTAATGCAGCAGTAATTGCCTTTTTAATAACATTCGAGATGAGGTTATTTGTTTGATATCCTCCTGCAGCATTAGATCCAGACACAACTGTGACCTGAGTAGCCACAACTGGTCCGGTTTTTGAATTTGCTGCAAAAGCAGCAGCAGGTGCAATTAGTGCACCTATCAATAACGAAAAGGCTAATACTGAAGCAATCATTTTCTTTTTGAAACGACTTAACATTAAGTAAACTACCTCCCAATAAGTTTTTGAAGTATACTTCATTTTCAATAATATACTAATATTGTAAATTTAAAAATAGTAAAAAAGGCTCAATATGAAAAATTTGTAAGTAAATTCGACCTACAAGGCTTTTAGCGTTTAGGTGGCTTATTGGCCATATACCGGTCTATCCTTATGCCATCAAAATTTTCACAGTTGAAAAGATATGCATATGCTTTGTACTATCAATAGGTTTTAGAAGACTAGCCGACCGCTTGCATTACCCCGCCGTCATCTTCAACATCTCAATAAACGCAAGCAGTGAATGAGACATCCACTTCTTAGGGTGAAATACTAACTGCAAATCCAAACGGATGTCCGCATGTCGGAAAAAAAGATCTGCCAGTTCTCCCCGCCTAATCTCCTCTTCAACGGCCATTTTAGGCAAAAGAGCGATTCCTGAGCCAGCCATCACGCATCTTTTTATCGCTTCCGGGTTACCAAGCTCCAAGCCGATTCGATAGGTTATCCCATTTGCCCGCAGTACCTTCTCCAGCATCATGCGATAATTACAGCTCGCTTCCGCCATAATCCACTCCGCCCCATTTAAATGGGCAAGCGCTACTTCTCCTAGCTTCGTCAAAGGGTGATTTGGACTAGCAATCAGAACGAGAGGCTCTTCTTTAATCGTAATCCAGGTAAGCGCTGGATCGGAAGGTTTGTTTTCCAATAGGAGCCCGATGTCCATTTCGCCTTCCTTTACTTTGTTGACGATAACGGACTCTCGGTCGGGTTGAAGCCGAATGGCAAGTTCGGCATATTTATGCCGAATTTGCTGGATTAAAGGCGGCAGATAATAAGAAGCCAAGGAATCAATCGTCCCGATCGAGATGGCTCCCCCGCCTTGCTCCGTCAACCTTTCTTTGGATTGCTGATAGAGTTCGAGCATTTGAACGGCTATCTTCAGCAGCTCTTCACCCGCAGAGGTAAGCCGAAGGCCTCTGCCAAACCGTTCAAACAGCTGGACACCATATGCCCGCTCCAGCTTTTGGATCTGCGTCGTAACGCTTGACTGCGCATAACCAAGCTCCTCGGCCGCCCTTGTAAAGCTTTGGCGCAAGGCGACCTCGCGGAACGTTTGAAAATAAACCAACTCCATATTTTTCGCCGCCTCATCATTATTATTGATACTGTTCATCAATTATTATAGATAACACTGATACGAAATGCCATGCTAAAGTAAAGTCACAACGATCACTAGGAGGTAAGACGATGTTAAAGGAAGCAGATTTAAAAGGTATTTTTGTGCCGGTTATTACACCATTCAACACGAACGAGGAGCTGGACTTGGATTCGTATCGCCGATATTTACAAATGTTATGCGCACATGAAATCCAAGGGTTAATCATTAACGGGACCACAGGAGAATCGCCTGCCGTCTCATGGGAGGAGGTGGAATCGCTCGTATATGCCACAAAAGAAAGCCTGATTGGCGTTAACAAACAGATGCCGTTTATCATCGGTACAGGCACGAATCATACTCTCTCTACCGTCAAACGGACAGAAGCGGCAGGACAACTAGGCGCTGATGCCGTCCTCGTCGTGACGCCCTATTACAGCCGCCCATCGCAGGAAGGGATCGTTGAACACTTTCGGAGGGTTGCGCAAGTCGGCGTGCCCGTCATTGCTTATGAGGTGCCTGCCCGTACCGGAATTCGGCTAACCGCTGATACGATGCGAAAAATTTTGGATATAGAAGGGGTAATCGGTTTAAAAGACAGCTCCGGCGGGACTCAGCTCATTACGGAATTGAAAAGCCGCGTTGCGAAACCTATTCTGTGCGGGGAGGATATTTATTTGCTTGAACTGCTGGCACTTGGTGCCTCTGGCGGAATCCTCGCTTCAGCGAATGTGCAAACGGACGCGTTTATCGAAGTCATTCGGCTTGCGAGCAGCGGCAGCAGCGCGAATTACCTTAAAGCTAAACAGCTATTTGATTCCCTGACTCCCTTAATCCAAAAACTATTCCAAGAATCCAATCCGTCGCCTTTAAAATGGATGCTTGCAAGGCAAGGGATCATCTCATCTGATACTCTGCGCCTGCCGATGGTTTCTATTACCGAGGAGCTGCAAGTTCAATTGGAGCAATTGCTGTAGCATAAAAAAAGACTGACCGGGATTAGACATCATCTCGGGCAGTCTTAGAATGAAAGGTTATTCGCCACGGTCATAGAAGCAGTTGACCGATGGCCCATGCTAGCGCGCCTGCAAACAGCGACGACAGCAGGTTCACCCTGTCGTTGTTCAGCCAGGCGAAGCCGCGCACTTTCTCCGCCGCGCTGCCGCAATGCGCGGCGCGCTCGGTTTCGCTGCCGCATACCCGGCAGCGATACATGGCCTGGCCCGTTGCGCCGAGCAAGGAGTCGGCGAAGGCACCGGCCAGGCCGGCGGCGGCCGCGGCGGCGATGTATGCCGCCGCCAGCCCGCCGCCAGGCGTACCCGCAGCAGCCTCTGCAGGCTGCGGGGCCGCCAGCAGCAGCGCGGCAACGGCGCCGATGAACACGGCGCCTGCGAGCGCTGCTGCGCTGCCGAGCGGCGTGACTCCGCCGCTCGTTCCAGCAACTACCGGCTTGCCGCTCGTCACCGATCGCGGCGCCGTCTTGCTTAAGGCCCCGATCTCGGTGGCCCAAGTATCCGCGTTCACGGCAGCCATCACGCCGATGTACGCGAATAGCCAGCCTTGATCCGGCCACAGCGCATTGGCGGCGCATAAGAGCAAGCCCACGCCGCCGTTAGCCCATACTTGCCCGGCATCGCGGCGGCCGGTCTTCTCGTATTTGGCTTCTGCCGATGCCTTGGCACGATGCTTCCGCTTCCACTTCGACCATAACGTCGAAGACACAAAAAAACCGATCAATAAACCGAACCAAACCGGCTCGCCCAGCGTAACGAAGCCGGTCCCCATTATGATCGCCGACCAAGCGCCCGAAGCGGACAATGAGCGCGCACGGTAAGCAGCTGCAGCAATAAGACCGCTTCCGATTAAACCGGCAAACAGTCTTAACCACCATTCGTCCAACAATCCAACCATCTAACGAGCAACCTCCTGCTTTTGCATCAACCGAAGTAAGAGCTATCCCTCTATCTATTCACACTCTTCAAACGTGCCTCATGCCAGCGCTCCGGATAGTTGGTGCAAATCATCAAATCAGGATCAAGTTCAGCAGCCTTCCGAATGGCCCGCTTCTCGTTGATCGTCCAAGCCATTACCTGAATGCCAGCGCTCTTCAGCATGGCTATACGTTCCTTGTTTAAACGCGAATAACCGATGGAAAGAAAATCTGAGCCTAGCTCCTTAAGCTCCTTCGGCAGCGTATTGCGCCAGCCGTCAATTATAAGTCCGGTACGTATTTGGCTGGAGAGCTTGCGCATGCGGTACAACGCCCCTTCATGAAAAGAGGTGATGACAACTTCCTTCTCCGCATTGTAGGCTTGTATGCATTCCAGCACCTTTTCCTCAATCAACGGATACCGAACGCCATCCGTCTTCAGTTCAATATTAAGCTTGCAATAACCGACCGCTTCCTTAAGCACCTGATCGAGCGTTGGAACCCGTTCCCCTTGATACTTTTGCGAAAACCAATTGCCCGCATCCAGAGATGTAATCTCTGCAGCGGTTTTGCTTTTTACATCGCCTTTGCCGTTCGTCGTTCTGCGAAGCGTGTAATCATGGATGACTACGGGGATATGGTCCTTCGACAGATGAACGTCAATCTCTATCCATTCTACATCGGGATCAGCGATCGCAAGCCTAATAGCAGCCATCGTATTTTCCGGCGCGCGGCTAGACCAGCCTCGGTGCGCTACGCACGGATTTCTCATTAAGCGGTCATCCTTTCAACGAGTATCCATTTATTTAGAAACAATCCTGCCATCCGCTTCAAGCTTCACGCCAAAAGAAATGGAAGATAAACGATCGAGCAGCGCTTTCCCCGCTTCCGCTTCAAGCGGTGTCGGCTGCGCATTCACCGTAAACATCGGATGGAAGGTCATCTCGCAATCGCCGCTTTTTGTGCACAGCGCATCCAGTACCCCAGTCTCACCCGCCGTTTCCTTTGGATACGAACTAAAAATAAAGTTTCCTAAACTGTATGCAATCCATTTGCCTTTATACATTTCAAAGCCTTGCAGCACATGCGGATGGCTTCCGATGACAAGATCCGCTCCTGCATCAATATATTGCCTCCCATAATCCTTCTGATATGGCTCCGGCTGATCCACGCGCTCTTTGCCCCAGTGTACCATCACGACAACGATATCCGCCTGCTCCTTCGCTTTCTTAATAGCGGCAGTTGCACGGTTAATATCGTAGCTCTCGGCTAAACCAGGCGTGTTTTTATCCGCTTTCCATGAACCAAAAGGTATCACTTTACTAATGCCGACATAGGCTACCTTAATGCCCCGCACCTCTTTGATAACGGGAGCATACGCCTCTGTATCGTTATTGCCCGCACCCATATGCGATATTCCTGCATCATCCAAATGCTTCATCGTATCTTGCATGCCCTCAATACCTTGGTCAAGCGCATGATTATTGGCAAGGCTCATCACATCGAAGCCCGCATCGCGTATCGACGGCAGCACATCCGGCGAGCCTTTGAACACATAAGGCGTGCCTTCGACCGGAATGCCTCTAGTTGTGACAGGAAATTCTAAATTGCCAGCCGTAAGATCAGGCTCGCTTAAGTATAGTAGAGCAGGCTTATACAAAAAATCATAACCCTCGCGTGCCGTGATCGCGCTCACATAATCAGCGATCAAGAGGTCACCGACGAAGGAGAGGCTGATTCGTTCCTCATCACTTGCTGGGGATGATTCCGGTATAACAGCGGTTTCGTCATTTTCATTATCAGGCGCTGCATTGGTACTGCCATCATCGCTTCCGTCATTCGTTTCATCCGCTGGAGTTACCGCCTCATCGGCGGGTTTATCACCCTTGTCGGCTCCATCCGAGCTAGGCTTCGCCGCCTCAGCTTGCTCCTTCTTGCCACTCCCGGCAAAATCGAACAGATCTGCAAGCTTATCTGAATTCGCTGCGGCAAGCCATGCGCCTAGCACAACTATGATGACACCAAGAAGCGTGAAATTTACGATTAAGAGTCTTCTAAGCCTTTTTTTTCGTTTAAGCTTGTCCTGCTGATGCGTTTCGGACCGTGATACGTGCATGGAAGATGGCTCCTCTACGATAAAGTTAGTAGTCCGTCAATCGTCAGACTCTTCCATTATAGCAAGGTTCCACCTTCCATGGGGAAACAAAATCGCGTATCTTATTTTAAAATAGCTTGCGCAGCTTCCTTGCCTTGCCGTATGCAATCCGGAAGTCCCACGCCGTCAAATGCCGCGCCCGTAATCCAAACGCCAGGCAAATCTCGTTCAAAACGTTCCCGAAGCTGCTTCATATTCGATAGATGTCCCACCGGATATTGCGGCATCGAGCGCGGAAGTCTCGTAATTTCCACAAACTCAGGCTCAGCTTTAATGCCCATCGTTTCTTCGATATCGCGCCGTACCGCTTTTATCAGCTGAGCATCTGGCAATTTCACGCTTTCCTCTTGTCCAGACCGGCCAACATAGCAGCGCAGCAGCACTTTATCGCTTGGGCTTGTGTGCAGCCATTTGTTCGATGTCCAGGTGCATGCCGTTATATGAAGCCCCTCCGAGCGAGGCACCACGAATCCTGATCCGTCAAAATCAAGGCCGAACGTCGATTTATTGAACGCCAGCACCACATTGGCTACCGATACATAATTAATCGCCCGCAGCTCGCGGCAATCCGTCAACGGCTCAAGCAGCTCCGCTGCGTCATAGGCAGGGGCGGTCATCACTATTCGATCAGCCGGCAGCCTCTCTCCGCTATCCAGCACAACCTCATAACGAGCCTCTTCACTCTGCTCGGATGAGCGGTATCCGTCATTTCGTCTTATTTCCGTCACCTTCGTGCCCAGTCGTCTTTGCGCGCCGCTTAACGCTTTGTCTAGTGCCTTAATGAGCGTGGACAAGCCGCCTTTAAACGTCAGGAAAGTGCCTCCCTTCGCTGCGGCAGGCAGTGCGCCCGCAGCCGCACCGGCCTTGCGGTTAAACATCATGCCGCGAATAAGGCTGCCGTGCTTGCGCTCCGCTGCCGCAAACTGCGGAAAGGTTGCCTGCAAGCTCAGCTTTTTCAAATCACCTGCATAAATGCCCGCAAGCAGCGGCTCGGCGATTCGGCGCATCACTTGATTGCCAACCCGTCTCTCCAGGAAACCGCCAAGCGACTCGTCGCTCTGTTCTTTGCGAACTGGCAGCACCAAATCCTGCAATGCGCGCAGCTTGCCGCCCCATGACAATAAGCCCGTCTTGACGAAAGGCCCGATCTCTGTAGGGATACCGAGTACGAGGCCTTGCGGCATCGGGAACAGCTTGCGCTCATGCAAAATATACGTTTTTTTCGCTCCCGGATTAGTAGCCGTCAGCTCGTCCTCAAGCCCTAACTCCGTTGCCAGATCAATAATGGCCAGCTTGCGCGCCAAAAAAGAATCCGGCCCTTTCTCGATGACGAACCCGTCACGCTGCAGCGTATTAATTTTTCCGCCAAAGGCAGGAGCACCGTCTACGATGGTTATATCTATCTCCTTGCCTTGCCGCTCCGCTTCCCGCTGCAAATAAAAAGCGGAGCTCAGTCCGCTGATCCCTCCGCCAATAATGACAATTCGATCAGGGTTTCCGATTCTCCGCATCTCATTCATTCCTTCCCTTGGCTGTCCAAAGCCTCGATGACCGATTCTGCCAATGTTTCCATATATAATGGATCGCGATTAAGCATCGCAATTCGATCTAGAGTCATGTCAAGCTGCTTTGCAGCGGCCTGCGCTTCAATATCAAGGTCATACAATACTTCTAAGTGATCGGACACGAAGCCCACTGGAGCTACGAGTACCGCTTTGACGCCTTCCTCTGCAAGCACCGGCAATGTTTCCAAAATATCCGGTCCGAGCCAAGGCTCCCTTGTCCGGCCCGCACTTTGCCAAGTAAACTGCCAATCCTTCACATTAGCCGCTTTCGCTACCGCTGCTGAAGTTTCAAGCAATTGCTGCTCGTAAGGATCGCCAAGCTCACGAATCTTCACGGGCAAGCTGTGGGCGCTGAATAGCACCTTCACCTTTTCTTCCCCATCCGTAGCGGCGGCAAGTCTGTCTAACCCAGCAGCCACACGATCCGTTAGCGCTTGAAGCAGCTTCGGATGCATATGGTACTGCTTGACGAAAGTCATCGCAATGCCTAGCTCCTTCGCTTTCTCTTCTGCACGCTTCATGTAGCTGCCTACGCTCATCGTCGAGAAATGTGGCGCCAGCACGATGCCTACTGCCCGTGTAATGCCGTCTTTCGCCATTTGCTCCACGCCGTCTTCAATATACGGCTTTGCATGCTTTAAGCCCTGGTAACAAGCGAACACGCCTGGCGCGAGCTGCTCCAGCTTGTCCTGAAGACCGGCTACTTGTCCGTTCGTATTTTCACGCAGCGGGAAAACCCCGCCCACGATCGCTTCATAACGGCCTTTGAGCTCGGCAAGCAGCTCAGGCGTTGGAGCGTTGCCGCGTCTGATATGCGTGTAATACGTTTCCACGTCATCCATGGACTCCGGCGTTCCATAGGACATAACGAGTACGCCGATTTGTTTCGCTTTATGCTCAGACATGACTTGCCTCCTTTTGGCTGCGTGCCGCGATTGCTTTCCTTGAGTAAGATTGAACAAATGTGGTCAACTCAGCCAGCTTCTCTATTGATGCTTCTGGGAACAAGCCATGGCCCAGGTTGAAAATAAAGCCTGGCTCCTCAATGCCGCTATCGATAATTTCTTTCGCATACTCTTCAATAACGCTAATCGGCGCTGTCAAAATCGTAGGGTCCAGATTGCCTTGCACGCCAAATCCGTTATCCAGTCTGCGGCGGCCTTCCGCGATCGATACACGCCAATCAAGACCGATCACATTCGCTTTCACTTGATGCAGCTCAGGCAGCAGTTCACCGGAGCTTACGCCTGGAAAATAGATTTTCGGCTGCGGCAAATCCGAAAGCTCCGCAAAAATCCGCTCGATTGTAGGCAGCACGAATTTACGGAAATCGGCAGGCGTCAATGCGCCCACCCAGCTGTCAAACAATTGAAATGCCTTGCCGCCAGCAGCCATATGCGCACGCAAATAAGTAATGACCATATCGCCAAGCTTGCGCATCAGCTCATGCCATAGCTCAGGCTCGCTGTACATCATTTCTTTCGTCCGCAAATAGTTTTTTGAAGGCCTTCCTTCAATTAAATAGCTCGCAATCGTGAATGGCGCACCCGCAAACGTAATAAGCGGAACCTCCAGCTCACGGTCTAGTATACGAATCGTTTCGATAACATGGCCAAGATCGCCTTCCACGTCAATAGGCTTCAGACGTTCAACGTCAGCAGCAGTACGGATCGGATTCGCGATAACCGGGCCGATATTCGCAACGATATCAAAATCGATGCCGATCGAAGCGACAGGATTCATAATGTCCGAATATAAAATAGCGGCGTCCACGCCCAGCTTCCGAATCGGCATCATCGTAACTTCCGCCGCCAATTCCGGCTGCTTGCAGATTTCAAGCAATGAATATTTTTCTTTTATTTTGCGGTAATCAGGATCGTATCTTCCTGCTTGTCGCATGTACCATACAGGTATTTGATCTACGTGTTCCTTCCGGCAAGCCCGTATGAAACGGTCGTTATAAGACATTCCCGTTCCCCATTTCTATGTATTTTCCTATGTTTCCATTATGCCCTTTTTCATCAAACCTAACAACCGCCGCCAATCGACTTCCTATGACAATAGTATGACAATCGGCATTTGGTTGCATGAAGGATCTATGAACATGATCACAGACCGAACAAAAAAAGAAGCGTCCTGCATCCAGCCTGGAGCAAGCGCTTCGTTATTTTACCATATTCAACCTGCTGCGTTCATCTTGCTTCGCTTAATTTCAAACTTGGGTATTTCGCAAGAAGCTTGCTCATCGCATCCGTGTCGTCTACCTTAGAAGGTTTCTCTAGCTGAAAGGCTTCTGCTAATTGCGGCATCGTATAAAGCTCGAACGTAATCGACAACTCGTACACCGGTTTGGTTTTGTCCATATTCGGATTGTTGAACAAAAAAGGATAAGTTGACGCTACGTTATCAGGCTCAAGCCATGTCAGCTTCCATGTTGGCGCTCCGATTATCGGCTTATGGTTTTGCAGATTGTTCAAATAAAACAGCATATGATCCAGATGGCCAACCACTTTAACATCAAAGGAATCAGTCTGTATATTGGGATCCATTGTTTCATTCGTTTGGCCCGTTTCCGGCTCTTTCTTCAAAAAAGAAACGAATTCAAGCTTAGAATCCTTAGCAAGCTCATAGATGGTCGTTAATTCCTTGGAGCCTACGCTTGCAGCAGGCAGCTCGGACAATAACGCTTCTTTTTGCTCGGCGGTTACCTGCTCGGTCGTCGTAAATTGCTGCTCTGCGCCTTTGAATTCAGATATCTTCATATTAAGAACGATTCGTTTCGTTGCAACATTGGTTAGCTGCGGCAAAAATAGATATACCAAGACGAACACATTGAGCACGACACAAATACCGATGATGATAATGGTAGGCAAATGTGATTTCTTTGCAGGCTGCTTCGACGGTTTGAATTGTAAATCCATCATTCGCTCACTCCTTTGCTTTCAGCGAATGAAACCTGCAGCAGCATTTCAAATACGGTCATTTTGCCGCCTGCTGCGTTGTTTTCCTCAACTTTGTTGGTATATGAACCAAACTGCACATTGCCTAGTTGCGGGCTGGCTTCAAGCTTTTCCAAATACGTTACCGATTCAGCATAAGCTTTGAAGTTGATCTGCATGGCAAGCTTGTCCTTCTCCAAAGCCTCTATGAATACTACTTTTGCGCTACTCGGCAAGTACCCGATTATGGCTGCGAGATAAGAGATGTATTCGGGACGCTGCTCCTTCAACTGGGAGAGGGTAGAAGACGCTAAATGAAATTTATCAATTAAGTCTCGGGACTGCCCTTCCTCTTTCAATTTTATGATCTGGGCATCATAGGAACTTATTTGCTGTTCAATCTCGTCTTGATTTTTTGACCACACCAGATACAAGGAACTCTGCAATATAAGAGCTACAAATGCGACTGCGATAACGACTAGAATCGTAATATAGGATACACTTCGCTCTTTCTTCGGTTTCCCTGGCAATAAGTTAATCGATTTCATCAGTCGCTCCCCCTTAAAGCTAGGCCCAGCGAGACTGCATAGGAGGATACGCTCCAGTGAGCTGAATCGTTAGCAACTTCCAATCTCTTCCAATCGATTGCAACAATCCGCTGCGTCATCCGTTGTTCCAGAGCCTTTACTAAAATCTCCATATTCGCAATGCTGCCTGACACCATGATGGAGTCGAATTGGACATTTCCCTTGTTGAGCGTATAGTAATAAAAATTCATTAAGCGTTCAATTTCAGAAATAAGATCCTCAGCCGCGGAAACAAATGTGTGTTCGGGACTAGTGAACTCTGAGATCCATTGGTTATTGTCTTCGGTTGTATTTGGCTGCAGCGCCTTAAACGAAATCTCCACATTACGCGTAATTTTGAAAATGCCATCTTCTACGATCGTCAGCTCGCTGTTTGCTTCGTTTACATCCAACAAAATCGTGAGTCCCGTTGACTCGATCGGACTCTTCTCGAGCAATCGAAGTATCGAGAATGGTTTAATCTCGTAGCTGCGCGGCACAAGCTTTAGAGATGCGAACATCTCCGAATATTCCCTTAGCATGTCCATTGGCGCTGCTACGACAAGAACATCGCATAAATGATCCTCGGAAGGCTCCTCCGTTTGCTCTGGGCTTGCGCCTAAATTTTTGTTTAACAGCTTTTTGAGCATTGGAGGCCGTTTTTCCGTCTCTTTCGCAACCTTTTTCGGCAATTTAATAAAATCATAATGAGGCTGTTCAAACGCTACTGCCAGGTTGTTTTTAATTTCAAACTGTACGAGCTTTTTAAGCTCATGGTGCGAGAGGTCCGGCAGCTTTAAATTCCGTACCATCACCATTTGGCTCGGAATTGCAAAATGCACATTTTTCGAACTGAATTTATGCTCGTTTATTAGATTCTTAATAGCCGTATGGAGCAGCTCCATATTGAGAATCTTGCCATCGCGTACGATTCCTTCTTGAAGCACTCCAGTCGCATATTTGAGGATGTGAGGCACATCCTTTCGTTTGCTCTCCGTCTCGCAAATTTTTATATGGCTGTCTGTGATCTCAAGACCAAGCGTTTTACTGCCTATTTTCATTTGACGCAATATGGATTGAATCAACCTAATCCTCCTCTGCGAGTGCGTGATGTCTAAGATTTCGTAATACAAATGCTTTCTTGCTGAGCTCCGGAATTAAGGTTGTTTATATACCAGGATTGTGAATAGTTAGAGTAGAACGTTGTCACTCCTCCGATATAAAAGCCCTCCATTTTATTAAAATGCCAATCCTTCTCTAAGGCTTGAAAATTAGCATCTTGGAATACGAGCAGCATGCCGTCTATCTGGAGCCCTCCGTCAATCCCGTAAGGATTAAAGCTTAGATTCGATTTCGTAATCATATTTTCGCCAATATGAATTAATTGCTTCGTATCGTTAGCGAATGTAATGTCTCCTCGTGCGACAAAAGATCGGCCTACGATAAACGCTTTCTCGATGGTGTTCGTAAATTGCACTTTTCCGCCTACAATAATATGCTCGTTGATGTTCACGTTATAAACGGTGTTGTTGAACGTCAAATCGTTTTTGACGAGCAACGATCCTCCAACATTAAAGTAATTTTGAACCGTGCTGTTGAGAGAGAGCTTATCGCCGATAATGACATTTTTCGTTACCTTGAACGCGTAAACCGTATTGCTCAGGGTGACCGCACCCTTAGCAACCATTTCCCCTCTAACTTCCCACAAATGGATTGGATAGGTGGAGCTGGCTGTTCCGCCGAGGATAATGTCTCCGTGAACAATGAGCTTTTGCAGCGTATTGCTCATTTTCAAATTGCCGTTGATGATGAGATCTCCTTCAACGACAATGTTGTCGATATCGCCGTTGTAACCAAAGTCGACATCGCCGCGAACGTATACGTCTCCTCCAAATACAATTGATCCGGCAGAAGTTGTATCCCTTACTCGAAGATTGCCGCCAACCTTAACATTCCCGGCAAATTTAACTTCGCTTTTGATAATATCCGTAAAGTCCAGATTGCCAGTTGCCGTTAACGCATTCCCATTCGAATCCGAATTGACCAGCACGGCCTGCGTAATATTTTGCGAGCTGGTTCCTCCGATATTTACCGTACCCGTATGATTAACCGCAGCTCTTGATTGCGAGATCGAAATTGCGCCCGATGGCGTTGTATTGCTCAGTGCCAAAGCTTTAGCGAGTCTTGGATCCGCAATCTTATTTGAAATGGCTAGAGTGGCAGCATTTAGATAGCTATCTGCCGTAGCACCAAACCAGTTGTTGAACTGCGTCTGTGTATAACTGTTTTTAAAATATTTGTCTGGCAGCGGCTCGCCGACAGGCGGCGCATAATAACATGCGGCAAACAGCTTATTATGTTTGTTCGGTGTAGTTGTGTTGTCTTTCACAAGCACCTTCTCCGTAACGGTTGATGGCGGCGGTGTCGGGATCATCGGCGTTGGCGTTACGATTGGCGTCGGGGTTGGCATCGGCGTCGCTGTTGGTTCTGGCGCGATCTGTCCTAAGCTATAACGCACCTTATCATTGCGCTTGAGCTTGTCATAACCATCATCCGCTGAGAATAGTACGGCAATCGGATTATTTGAACTGTCAGATTCGATAGTCAATTCAGCATGCAGGTCGTTCATGCCATTAACAGCAGCAACAAGCTTCTCGACCTGTGCTTTTGTATTTATTACCCCTTTTATTTTCGATTCCTCATAGAGTCTAGCGAATACGGTCATTGCCGAATGCGCCTTAGTGAATGCCGCCTCCTTGTTGCCATTTGTCTTCGCTTGAAGCAAGCCAATATTCGTACTCATAGCAAGCGGAGCAATGACTAAGGCAATCATGACAATGAATCCGAAAACGAGCATAAGCGTGCCGCCTTTTTCTGATTGAAAACATTTAAACATTGCGTTTTCCTCCTACATCAGTTTATTCTATGAGTAAATCTATACGATTACTTTTAATAGATAGGGGCCTAAGATGCGAAATCAAAAGGGATTGACGCTTGTCGAAGTGCTTGGCTCACTCGTGCTGTTAGCAATCGCGGTACTCGGAATTACTTACATTTTGCAGCAATCAACGATCAATACTAAAATGAATGAAAAAATTGACCAATCCGTCGTTATCTCTCGAAATGTAATGGAGGAGATTAAAGGAAATTTAAAGTCATCTACTCCAACGATTTCGATTTACGAGCAAAATTTATCGCTTGCCAACATTCGAAATCTATCATCAGCGACCATCTATTATCCGAATGCGGCTGACAAACAATATTCGCTCCGCATCCAATCCTATCCGGGTTCGCTTGAAACGGTGCAGCTCGATAGTGTCATACTCAATCCGAACGACTATTTCAGACGCGTTACCATCGTTTGCGAAGAGCTTGCTTCTGCCAAAAAATACAATCTGGAAGCATATATTGAATACAAATCATAGGATTGTGTGGTGTACAAGATGCAGAAGCTGCAAAATAATGAAAAAGGTTTAACGCTGGTAGAAGTGCTAGGCGTGCTTGTACTAACTGCAATGATTTTGAGTTCATTAATCTACCTGCTTAATTATACAAACACGAGTCTCAACCAAGTTTCTGGGCGAGAAGATGTGATGCAGCAGTCGCGGGATACCGTGAGTCATATTGTAAATACCGTCCGGAAAGGATTAATTCCGACGCCGCTTAACGGCACATCCAACAATTTGTTTTTAAACGGCATCAACGGTCAGTACGCCCAGTATAACTTCAACAGTTCGACTCATACTCTTGAAGTCGTGTACCGCCTAGCAAAAGAAAATGGCACGCTTGCAGCTTCGCCGACCAAGGTCGTGCTCTCCGATCACGTACAAAACATTCGCTTTGACGCAAATAACGGCAAACTGCAAATCACTTTAGTCATGCAGCTTCCTAACAACTCAACTAAAGAAATCTTAACAACCGTCTATACGACGCAGCGCTAATTGTTACATACTCAGTAACGATAAATACCAATCAATCAAACCGTTCCCCCAATAATACGCCGCTAACGCGCCTGCGGCGATATAGGGACCGAACGGTATCGTTTTGCCTCTGGAATGAGCTCCTGCTGCGATCAAGGCAAGCCCTCCGATTAATCCAAATAAACTGGCGAGAAACAGACTGAGCAAGGAAAGCTTAATGCCTAAGATCAAGCCTATAAACACATATAGCTTGATGTCGCCCCCACCCATCGTCTCCTTCTTTAATACCCAGCTTCCAACTATGCCAATGACTAACAAGGCCCCGCTGCCGACAAGAGCTGCGATACCGTAATTCAATAACGGAAGCGGATGAACGAATAATCGAATGCACACTGCACCGATTACACCGGCCGCCACCACTTTATTTGGAATAATCATATCGGTAAGGTCTGTTTGAACGATGATGATGAGGATGCTTATGAAGAATAATACTGCGAGTAGTTCGAGCTTCCAGCCTATGTAATACGCAGCCTGGGCAAAAAGAATAGCCGTGATGAGATCGCTTATGGGATAGCGCCAAACTACTCCTGTTTTGTGAGTTCCCTTAGACATGGCTATTGAAATTATTGGAATAACTTCATAGTACTTGGGCTTCACTATTGCTTTCACCGTATACGTAGGCGGGTAAGCAGAAAGAAGCCTATCATCCCATCGAATTGCGATAGCATTTAACATACTGCCAATTAAAATCCCAAAAATAGTGCAAGCAAGAATAAACATTATCATAGTTCATCCAGTCTTTTCTAAAAATTGATATAAAGGCAATCCGATTGGACTGCCTTTATATTTATAGAAATTAGGTTGTAGTAGGTGACGGTGATGGTGCTCCTGCCGTTGTTACGACAATAGACCATCCACTGGCCGTTTTCTTTGCGGTAAACGTTCTTGCTAGTCCATCATTAAAAGTAGGTGCAGCGTTTAAATATCCTCCAGAAACAAGTGTACTCTCAGTAATTACGGTACCGTCCGCTGGTTCTGGCGATTGTTCAATTACGTAACGCAATGCTGCTTCTTGAATCATTTTCTCGCTCGCAGTATCTGCTTTTGTCTTTGATTTCGAAATTGTCCCACCAATAGCAGGAATAGCAATCGCCGCAATAATCCCCACAATAACTAACACCGCAAGCAACTCGATAAGTGTTAGACCCTTTTGATTCCGTTTTAATGCCATCAACATAAACATTCTCCTCTCAATTTTCAAAGCTTATTTAAAAAAGTAAAACCAATGAAATGCGCAGTCTAAGTTCCAGCAAACAGATGCTATTCCTTATAACTGCTACTGATTACAACCGCTATTTACCCTAAACGACTCACTGGTAATCAATGGGATGCGGCTTGATAAAGCTATTATTCTTTCAAGCAGCTCTGAGCAAGGGGTACATCTATGCTCAGAAACAACCTGCTTACAGCTTTCTGATGCTCATAAATAGCTCTGCATCATCTTAAACGTAGGCATCATTACAGCCATTACGATGACGCCGACTACTCCAGTTAGCAAAACAATCATAAGCGGCTCTAGCAGCGCCTTCAGACGATCTGCCATCTGATCGACGTCCGTCTCGTAGAAGTCGGCAACCTTATCCAACATGTTTTCAGTCGCGCCTGAACGTTCGCCGATGGCAATCATTTGTACGACCATAGGCGGAAATAGGTTAGATTGCTTAAGCGGCTCCGACATCGGCTCTCCGCTCAGTACCTTCTCCCGAATGTCCGAGATGACTTTGCCCATTGCCTCATTGCCCACGACATTCGAAACGATGGACAAGCCCTGCATAAGCGGAATAGCCGCGGCAATCAGGGAGCTAAACGTCCGTGCGAAACGGGCGATAGCTTGCTTATGCCATAATGTGCCGAATACCGGGATTTTGAGCAGCCAATAATCCAGCTTCTGTCTCCCGGCAGCTGTGCGCCGGATAAGCTTCCATACTAAGCTTGGCACAAACATTGCCGCAATTACGATATACCAGAAACGCTGCATGAACTCACTAATCCCCATAACGATCCGGGTCGGCAATGGCAGCTCGATGCCCATTCCTGCAAAGCTGGTTACATACTGCGGAATAACAAACAGCATCATAAAAATAACGACGAGTACCATCATCACGAGCATAACCGTAGGGTAAACCATCGCCGACTTTACTTTCTCTCTCGTGTTGCGCTCCTTCTCAAAGAAAACAGCTAGACGCTCAAGCATCGTATCCAGGTTCCCTGCCACCTCGCCCGCTTGAACCATACTGACGAAAATGGGTGAAAATACGGTAGGGTAAGCGGATACTGACTCAGAGAACTGCTTGCCGCCCCGCATCTCTTCAGCGATCGCTATAAGCAATTTGGACAAGGTTTTGCTGTCGGTTTGGTCGCTCAATATCTGAACGGATTCTACTAAACTGACACCCGCTCGGTACATCGTAGCCAATTGGCGGCAAAATACCGTAAACTGATCCATTTTGACACGCGGACCGCCAAACGAAATATCCTTGTATAACGTCGTATCGTTCGTATCCAATATATCCGTAACCCACAAGCCCTTCTCGCTCAATGTCTCGCGTGCGCGCTGCATCGTGCTGGCCTCAAGAATTCCGATAGACTTCTTGCCACTGGAAGTAACCGCTTTGTACCGATATTTCGGCATTATACCAACTCCATAACAAATCAATTGTTTTGCTTAAAGCTCGCCGAATCCAAATAGAGCCTCGCGCGCATCTTCTAATTTAATTTGACCCTGCTGGACAAGCTCCCTTAAGGCATACTCCATCGTCTGCATTCCTAGCGCCTTGTTCGTCTGCATCACAGAACGAATTTGAAAGATTTTCTCGGTACGGATAAGGTTGGCGACAGCTGGCGTATTCACTAGCACTTCAAAGGCAGCGATCCTTCCTCTGCCATCGGACTTCGGCAAAAGACGCTGCGAGATGACTCCGAGTAAAACGGCGGCAAGCTGTATTCGTATTTGAGCTTGCATGGCAGGCGGGAACACGTCAATGATGCGGTCGATCGTTTGCGGTGCGTCCGCAGTATGTAAGGTTCCAAATACAAGATGCCCGGTCTCTGCTGCGCTAATTGCGGTACTGATAGTCTCCAAATCACGCAGCTCGCCGACCAATACAATATCCGGATCCTGCCGCAGCGCTGCTCTTAGCCCATGGGAGAAAGACGGCGTATCCAGGCCCACCTCTCGCTGATTGACCATCGATTTTTTATGATCGTATATAAATTCGATCGGGTCCTCCAGCGTAATGATATGGGCATTTTCCGTTTTGTTCAGGTGATCGATGATCGATGCCAGCGTGGTAGACTTACCGCTGCCCGTTGGTCCGGTTACAAGCATCAAGCCTTGCGGCTTTTTCGCGAATTCAGCTGCAATAGGGGGCAGCCGCAGCTCCTCCATCGATGGAATGCGGCTAGGCACGATACGGATCGCTAGCCCAACGCTTCCACGCTGCTTATAAGCGTTAATACGAAATCTAGCAAGTCCGGCAACTCCGTAAGAAAAATCGACGTCACCATTTTGCTGAAGCGCCTCATAACGTTCGTCCGTCATAAATTGCTTAGCGAGCTCAAGCGTTTCACTCGGCTTTAACAAAACATCGTTAATCGGCTTTAATTCCCCATGTATTCGAAAAATAATTGGCGAGTTTACGGTGATGTGGATATCGGATGCTTGTTTTGAATGAGCTAAATAAAGCAATTCCTCCGCTTGCATAAGCAGCACCCTCCCTGCTGAACACTTGCCTTTTATTCTCCTTGCCCAAGTACGCGGAACACTTCGGTCACCGTCGTGTGGCCTTCTACTGCTTTCCTTAAACCATCGGCCAAGATCGGAATCATGCCTTGCTTAAGCGCATGCTCGTAATATTCGTTGTCTGATCGTTTAGAAATAATCAAAGATCGAAGATCATTATCGACGAGCAGCACTTCGTGAATCGCAAGCCTGCCTTTATATCCGGTACGCCCGCATTCTCCGCAGCCTGCGCCTTTGTACAGATGATCCGTTCGTATGCCGTGGCTGGAAATAAGCTCTAATTCCTTGTCTATCGGCGTATATCGCTGCTTGCAGTGCGTACAAATCCGTCTCACAAGCCGCTGTGCAACGATACAATTGACGGCAGACGAAATCAAGAAGGGCTCAACGCCCATATCTATTAATCTAGTAATCGAATTAACGGCGTTGTTTGTATGTAATGTACTAAGGACAAGATGTCCGGTCATTGCGGCCCGTACCGATATTTCAGCGGTCTCGGAATCGCGAATTTCTCCAAGCATGACGATATTCGGATCCTGCCGCAAAATAGCCCGCAGTCCCCTAGCGAACGTAAGCCCGCTTAGCGGATTAACCTGTACCTGATTGACACCCTCTAGCTGATACTCGACCGGGTCCTCAATCGTGATAATATTGACGTCATCTTTGTTTAAGTGGGCAAGCGCAGAATAGAGCGTCGTCGACTTTCCGCTTCCCGTAGGGCCTGTTATGAGTACAACACCGTACGCCATTTCAATGCTTTTGCGAAAAACCTGCTCGTTGCGCTCGGATAATGCTAATTTAGAAATATCGGCCAGCGAATTCCCTAAATCCAATACACGAATAACAACCTTCTCGCCGTGAATCGTTGGCAATGTCGATACCCGAACGTCAACTTTTCGAAAATCGATATCGAGCTCTACTCGTCCATCCTGGGGAAGGCGCCGCTCGGCAACGTTCAAATTAGCCATAATCTTGATGCGGGCGACAATAATGCCATGCATGTTAGGCGGCAGCATTCGTTCGGTTCTCATTACGCCATCCACACGGTAACGAATGCGGAAGCTACCATCCTGCGGGTCCAAGTGAATATCGCTTGCTCCCATTTGGACGGCTTGTACAATGACCTGATTGACGGTTTTCACGACAGGAGAATCCTCATCCTGAATGGCGTGATCCTCGTCTATATCTTTTAGCTGCAGGTTCTGGCTGATCTGCTCGATCGTATCCTGCAGTCCATAATAGCGGTTAATAGCACGAACAAGCTCTTCTTTGGAGGCAATGACAGGTTCAATGCGAAGACCAGTGGCGATTCGTATCTCATCTATTGCGAAATAATCCAGCGGATCGGCCATGGCCAAAATCAGTTTATTGCCTTCCATCCGAATCGGCATGACACAATGCTGATCTGCTAGCTTTTGAGAGATAAGCTGAATAATTTTAGGATCTATCTTCTGGCGATAGATTTGCACATGCGGTATGCCAAGCTGAAATTCTAACGCTTCAATAAATTGCTGCTGGGTTATGTAACCTTTGGAAATCAAAATATCGCCGAGCCTTGTCTTTAATTCCCGCTGCTGAATTAACGCCTGCTGCAGCTGTTCTTCCGTAATTACGCCAGACTCGACTAGCAAATCTCCTATTCGCTTACGGGTACCTGACATAATTCATCACCAACTATCAATAGATTTGCAAACCATGTTGAAGCAGAGATAAGGTGAATGAAACTTGCTTTAATTAAAACAAGTTATATAATCCCTGTCAATGACTTTTGACCTATATATTCCGTTTTCTGGATAAGCATAATTTCCTATTTATAATAGTAATATTATCCATGTAGTATTAATGTACTAAGGAAATCATTCCCATGTTAAAAATAGTAGCGTTATGTGTCGAATAACACTTTTATTTTACTACATTTCAGCTGAAAATGGGCTTAAAATTTTCTTTTTAGAAATTATTCTTCATTAATATAATAAAAATAAAAATAAATATTGCCGAAAGCGCTTTCGATTTTGGTCAAGCTCGCTTGAGGAAATGGACATTAAAGTTATGCTATACTCAGCTTATGGAACAATGGAAAAAAAATCTGGTTGTGTTGTGGTTCGGACAGTTTCTCGTTATGGCTGGGATGACGATGATCATTCCGTTCCTGTCCCTTTATCTGCAATTTGATTTGGGCTTATCGGATAAGCATGAGATCGGTGTTTGGGCTGGATTTATTTTTGCCGGAAACTTTGTTACTTCGTTTATTTTCCAACCGATATGGGGTAAAATGGCCGATCGTTACGGTCGCAAAATGATGCTGCTTCGCTCAGGCTTCGGCATGTCGATCGTTATGGTATTGATGGGCTTCGCCACCAACCCTTGGCATTTGCTTTTGCTTCGCATGGTAAATGGTACGATTTCCGGCTTTAACCCAGCCTCAATCGCTCTGATCTCGGCAACAACGCCAAAAAATCGAATGGGCTTCGCGATGGGAACGATTCAATCCGGGGGAATTGCGGGTACGATTCTTGGACCATTCATCGGCGGCTTAATGGCGGACACGATCGGTTTCCGTCCAATTTTCTATCTAACGGGGGCTTTGCTTTTTGCGGCTTCTCTTCTTGCCTTGTTCGTTGTAAAAGAACCTTTTGACCGGATGAAAGCAGCTGCTCGCATGCAGGCCTCCGTCATTGAAGGCTTTCGGAAGCTAAGCGGAATTCCGCAGCTTACCGCATTGTTTGCTGTCACCTTCCTCATCCAGTTCGCGATGATGAGCCCGATGACGCTCATTCCGCTCTACGTGCAGGAGCTTCACGGCACAACCGCTAACCTTGCTTTTTTTGCCGGCTTTGTCGGCTCGGTTACAGGCCTCTCCAATTTGGTGGCCTCGCCGCTGCTTGGCAAGCTTAGCGATCGAATTGGCGCGGAGCGTGTGCTTGGGGTCGCGCTTGTCGGCGCCTCGCTTGCTTTTATCCCGCAGGCTTTGGCCGGAACGGTCTGGCAATTGCTAATTGCTCGTTTTGTGCTCGGTATTTTTCTTGGGGGGCTTATTCCAGCGGTAAACTCCCTTATTCGCAAATACACACCGGACGGCATGGAGAGCCGCTCGTACAGCTTCAACACCAGCACAATGAGCCTCGGCAACATGATTGGCCCGATCACCGGCGGTGCTCTCTCCGGCTGGATCGGCATTCAAGGCTTGTTCCTCCTATCCGCGGTCATGCTTATGGTTAACGCAGGATGGGTATGGCAATCGCTGCTGCGCAAGCGACCACAGAAACAACCAAGCAAGGACGGCTGACGCCGTTAAATAGTAGTGGCGAAGCGGCGTGAGAGAAATTCATTCTCTTGCGCCGCTTTTCTTATTGAGCGTTGAAGCCAAATCACGCTAATCCTCGGCGTTAAGAGCACATACGTGCCTATCCCCCTTCCCTTGCCAAATAAATAAAAAGCACCAACCCACTTCGGCGAACATGAAGTAGATCAATGCTTTTCAACTTACGTTTACTTGACGATTGCAATCGCAAGTCCGTCGTAACCGGGCAGCACCGTGCTCTGCAGCCGCTCGTCTGACGCGATTGTCTCATTAAAGAATCGCACTGCGCGAACCGAAGGCCCCTCTTTCGCTGGATCGGTCGTTCTGCCACGAAGCAAAATATTATCGCCTACGATAATGGCTCCCGGATTGGCAAGTGCGATGGCATAATCCAGATAGATCGGGTAGCCTTCTTTATCTGCATCTATAAAGAAGAAATCAAACTTCCGGCCAGCAGACTTCAGCACCTCCAAGCTTTGCTTCGCATCGCCAACCATATACTCGACCTTGTCCCCTAGGCCAGCCGCTTCCATGTGTACCTTGGCTAGGTCTGCATAGTTTTGCAAAAGCTCTAGCGAAACTAGCTTTCCGCCCTCTCTCAGCCCGCGTGCCAAGCAAATGCCGCTATATCCGCCAAGCGCCCCAATTTCGACGATATTGTCAGCTTTCGATAACGATACTAGCATCGTGAGCAGCCTTCCGTAGCCGTCGGCAACCGATATATCCGGCATTCCGTTTGCCGCTATTCCTGCTTTTGCGCGTTCCAGATCAACATCTGCCCCATAAAGCGAATCTACATATTGTTCGTTCAGCAACATTATTTTTCTCTCTCCAATTTTACAATTTGTAATAACAACCTAGTTTGTCCTATACTTGATTGTATGTTTTTGTTCACGGGGTTACAAGCTTTAGCCTTTAATGCGACGCTCATGTCGCCAAGAATTGATGAAAAGAGAGTGTAAAATGGAAAAGTTACAGCTAATCGCAACCGCGCCGATGGGTCTTGAGGCGGTTGTCGCACGCGAGCTGAAGGATCTTGGCTATACCGATCTTCAAGTAGAAAACGGACGCGTGAATTTCACAGGCGGTCCGATCGATATTTGCCGCACCAATCTTTGGCTGCGCACCGCTGGCAGAATTCTTATTAAAATGGGAGAGTTCCCTGCAACTACGTTCGACGAGCTTTTTGAAGGCACGAAAGCGCTCGATTGGCCGACGTGGATTCCGAATGACGGAGAATTCCCCGTTAATGGCCGCTCGCAAAAATCTCTGCTAACAAGCGTGCCAGCTTGCCAAAGCATCGTTAAAAAAGCCGTCGTTGATAAAATGAGCGAACGCTACGGCACCGAGTGGTTCCCCGAAGACGGCGGACGTTACGTCATTGAAGTCACGCTGATGAATGACCGAGCGATGCTTACGCTTGATACGACCGGCGACGGCTTGCATAAACGCGGCTATCGTAAAGTAGCTACCGAAGCTCCGATTCGGGAGACGCTTGCTTCTGCTCTCGTTCAGCTTAGCCGCTGGCGTCCTGATCGGCCGCTTTATGATCCGTTTTGCGGATCCGGAACAATTTTAATTGAAGCAGCTATGATCGGATGGAATATTGCGCCAGGACTTCGTCGAAGCTTTAATAGTGAGGGCTGGCCGCTTATTCCGAGTGAGCTATGGGAGGAAGCGCGTGACGAAGCCTTCGATTTAGTGAAGGACGATATCCCGCTCCAAATCGCCGGCTCCGATATTGATCCCGGCGCAATCGAGATCGCTGAGGCCGCAATAAAGAAAGCTGGCTTCGGCAAAGTGATCAAGCTTTCCGTCCAGCCTGTCGCCAAGGTGAAGCTGCAAGGCGATTATGGCGTCATTATAACGAACCCGCCATATGGCGAGAGGCTCGGCGATGACGTGCAGGCAGAGGCGGCGCTTCGCCAATTCGGCCTAACGGCGCTGCACTATCCGACATGGTCGTATTTCTCGATTAGCCCTTCAACAACGATTGAGCATTATTTCGGCCGACCCGCCGACAAGAAGCGGAAGCTGTTCAATGGACGGATTGAATGTAACTACCTGCAATTTTTCGGCCCGCTTCCCCCTCGCGGAAATCGGCAGTAACGGAACAGGAAGGATATTTCACTTATGTTATCTACCAGGCAAACGCCATTACGCCACGGCATGAGCACGGCTTTGATATGGCTTGAACGCTTTAAAGCTATCGATCTGCTGCTATTTGCTGGCGTAATGCTTGCCAAGATGTATTTGTTTTCGGAAATTCTGCATGTCGCCAATATGAAAATGACCGGCACAGACGCGCTGATTGAGCTTGGCTCCATTCTGCTCTTCAGCTTCTGGACCATTTGGCTGCCCGCGCGCGGGCGAATCATTTCCCTTATCGCACTAAATGTGATCGCATCTATCGTTTTATATGCCGATCTCATTTATTATCGTTATTTTCAGGATTTGATCTCGGTTCCCGTGCTGCTTCAATTCAGCCAAGTCGACTCGCTCGGCGAAAGCATCGGAACGCTGCTTCGCGCGAAGGATTTTCTGCTTTTCCTTGACTTTATTGCCATATTGCCGTTTGCGCTCTATGTGATCTGGAGAGGCCGCGGCGATCTCCGGAGGGCAAGTGAGCATCGCAGAAGGACGGCCATTTGGCAAAAAGCAATCGTCCGCATCTTACTGAGCGCCGTTATATTTACAATCGGCTCCTCGCTTGTATTCACGAATGTGAACGAAGCCAAGCGTACATGGGGGCAGGGCATATTTGACGGCAATTGGTGGAATCTGTCCATTTACAATGTCACGGGAGCGCTTGGCTTCCACGGCTATGACGTTTACCGTTATGTGAAGCAGAACTACCTGGATGCTCAGACCGTAACCGCGGAGCAATCGTCGGAAGCTCAAAAATGGATCGAAGCGCGCGGCGTTCTCCGCGGCTCGCTTGAGCAGGACACGCTATTTGGGGCCTATAGAGGCAGCAACGTCTTGATGGTGCAGCTTGAAGCGTTCCAAAACTTTATGATCAACAAATCCATTGGCGGACAAGAGATTACGCCTCATCTTAACGGTCTGATCAAGCAAAGCGCGTATTTCAGTCAGTTTTATCATCAAACGGCCCAAGGAAGAACGTCAGATGCCGATTTTACCGCCAACTGCTCGATGCAGCCGGTAGCGAACGGTTCCGTCTTCATCCAATATGCGCCCAATGAGTTCGACTGCATGTCCAAAACCTTGAAGGAAAACGATTATGGCACATCCGTTTTTCACTCCTATGAGGGCGGCTTCTGGAATCGGAACATTATGTACAACAATATGCAATACGATCAGTTTTACAGCTTGAAGCATTTTACGCTGGATGAGAAGATCGGCTGGGCGCTCGGGGACAAGTCTTTCTTCAGGCAATCACTCGATGTCATATCCGAGCAAAAGCAGCCCTTTTATTCGTTTCTGATCACGCTATCCAGCCATCATCCCTACACGATGCCGGCAGCGGAGAAAAAGCTTGATGTTGGCGAGCTAAAAGGAACGATGATGGGCGATTACCTGCAGGCGATTCATTATGTGGATGCGGCGCTTGGAGAACTAGTCGATCGGCTGAAAAAAGAAGGGCTCTGGGACAACACCATACTGGCCATGTACGGGGATCACGACAATTCCATTAAGGATTGGTCGCTGTTTGAGACATTCCTTGGCAAGGAGCTTAACGAGCTCGAGCGCCAAATGATTTTGAAGCAGGTGCCTTTCCTTGTTCATTTGCCGGGTGACGAGCATGCTGGAACCTATACGCAGGTTGGCGGACAGCTTGATGTTACGCCTACGATTATGCATCTGCTCGGCATTTCGACGGCTGATCAATATTTGATTGGAACGCCGCTTCTAACCGACAAGCCCCTTTCCGGCAAAAAAATCGTGTTAAGAAACGGTGCATTTACTGACGGCACCTTCTACTTCAAGCCTTCTAGCGATGGTGTCGCGAAGAACGGGACCTGCTGGAACATTCAAAACAACGCTCCGGGCGATCTGAACGCATGTCTGGACGAGTACAAAAGCGCACGCACCGAGCTGAGCATGTCCGACCAAATCGTCATGAACGATTTAATCGATGACTTCAAGGAGCAAAAAGCTACGGAAGCACGCGCCAATAGCGACCTAGTGACCGCACAACGATAGTAAAAACAGCTTAATAGATCGCCTAACCGGCTATTTGACCGGTTTGAGCTAATTCCGCTGTACCAACTGCAGCCTGTGCTCACCAATCGGTAGCTTCTCAGCATTGTATTTCAGAAGCTGCCACGTATCCGCGTGATGAAAGAGCCGAATGTCGGATGCGCGCACAAAAAATAAGGGCTGACCCATCGTGTCAACAACATGGCGTGTCAGCCCTTTATCTATTTCCCGTGCTGCGCCAGCCATGCGAGCACATCGTCGATCGTCTTCACCGGTACGATGTTCAGATCTGGCGCGCCGCTGCGGGCCTCTGCTTCTTGCTCCTCCGGTACAAAAAACACATCGGCGTCCGTACGGCTGATCGCGTAAGCCTTCTGTTTAATGCCGCCGATAAGGCCAATGGAGCCATCCGGTTCAATCGTACCCGTACCTGCTACCTGATTGCCATTCGTAACGCCGCCAGGCGTCAGCTGATCGATTAGCGCCAGTGTCAGCATCGCGCCATGCGACGGCCCTCCGATATGCGCCATGAACCTTTTATAGCCGATGCTCCGAGGGGTGTCCAAAAGCAGCTCCGTTTGTACCGAAATACCGAATACAGACCGCTTAGGATCATCCTCCGATGCCTTTGTTTTCACTTCAACCTCGGCAGCTTCCTTACCTCTTCTCAGCGTAACGGCTACGGAATCGCCTGGCTTAACGGCTTTTGCCATATAGTCTGTCATGTCGATGATCGAACGAACGGCTTGTCCGTTAAGCTTATCAATGATATCTCCTGCCTGCAGCCGCTTATCGGCCGGGCTGTCCTTCACGACGGCAATCACTCTGACGCCGTCCGCCGTTATGCCTTTGCCTACTCCTGCCTTCTGCATCGCTACGGCAGCAGCCAAGCTGTTCGCATCGGTCTTCATGTGAACGACCTGCGCATACGACTCCGTTAGCGGCGGCTCGTCAGCCGGAATTTTCTCAAAGCTGTACAGCGGCAGAAGTCTCGCATACAACCAATCCGCCGGTACCGCCGGCCTATCGAATACGAGAACGCCGTTAATCGTGCCAACCTCCTTGCCGCCTTCCACATGCGCATACCGATTCATGTTCAGCGTCATCCCTGGGTAAGTAACCCGGTAGCCTGTAGGGCATAGCAAAACCAGTAACAAGACGATCGTAGCAAGCAAAGCGGCTGCGCCTCGCTTTGGCAGCCATCGAAGCCTTCTCCCAACGATTGAATGCCGCCCCTCTGCTTCTTCCAAGCTCACCAGCTTCGCCGCACGCACGCGCTCCAAGCCTTCGCTAAGCAGCATATCCACAAATACAAGCGGAGCCGCAGCGCCAATGATCAAGAGCAGCAGAAACAGCTTCTCCGGCGCAAACAGCACGAAAGCCGCGCCGATAATACCAAGCCCGGCTATTATGATCCGCAGGAGCTGCAATAAAAGAAAAAAGCCCCTCCTTCTGCGCTGCTGCCACGCGCCTAACAAAGCGCCGAACGCCCAGCTGAGCGGAACGAGCGCAAGCACGTTAAACAGCCGGTCTATCATTTCGATCCATTGCATGCCACCGCCCGTTCTAAGCGGTGCCGGCAGCCAAATCAGCTCTGCCGCAACCAAGCAAGCTAGCGCAAGGGCTAGTCCAAATAGGTAATAACGTGCTGGCTTCAGCATCTTTTGTTCCTCCTAAGCTTCCTCTGACTAGTATATGCCTAAGCCGTAAAACAAACAAAAGACCCGACGATCCGTATCGCGGGGTCCTACTTCGTTTGCAAATATTGGCGCTCTTCCGATCCGATGCCTCTGTCTCTCAGCTCGCCCTTCTCTATATCCTGAATACGATCAAGCCACTGCGAAGGGGGATGATTCATCCGGCGCGCACGATCGAGCAGCTGCGCGTATTGACCGCAATTATCATAACCTCCAAGCTTGCGCACAACCTCGATATATTCGACAACAAGCACTCTTGCATCAGCCGGCGTGTAACCATATTCGGCTGTTAACGCCTCTACAATGCCTCGCTCATACAAGCTTAACCTGACCTGCGTTTTCACTTTCATGATAGATCCACCTGCTTCCCGTATAAATATGGTAGCCGACAAGTTTCAAATGAGCTTCCCAACGTTCGGAGCAAAAGACGACCTGGTTGCCAAGCCGCAGCGAGTCCAGCTTCGTGCCTTTGCGCGAAATCGTAATTTGTTCATAAAACCAATGCTCATCTTTATTTAATTGTACTGCTTTATGTACGATTTTTCCAGTGTCATTGTCCGCCATCGGACCAATTATAATGTCCGGATGGGCTTCGCAAGGATCGCTTCCTTTAACCGCCGCCTTACGGTGAGCATAGATAAAGGATGCCCATGCCGGCGAATCGGAGAGGAACAGCAGCGGCTCTACCCGCTCCGGCACCGACGTCAGTTCAACGACCAGCACGCAGGGACGGCCTCCATCCCATGAATCCTTCGCCGCCTTATGCGACCATTTGCGAGCCTGCGCAACGGATATCGTCGTATAGAATCCCTCGCCAAAATCTTTGCCTGGCCGCCAATATGGCGAATTCAACAGCTTTTGACTAAACGATTGCACCGTATCGCTTGTCGTGCCGTGATATAACAGCTGCGGCGTCGTTATGTCCACCCTCGTGCTCCTTTCAAATGGCAATAGCCTCTATTTGCGCAAAGACCCTACGAATAAAGCTATCGCAGGGTCCTGTTGTGTGTTCAGCCATATAAAATTTTTATTTCTTGATATAGGGAAGGATCTTCTCGATCGCTTCATCCTCGGATGCCGCCTTAATATAACGGCCGTTAACAAATATGAATGCGTAACGGGCACAGGGCCCGCAGTAAGACTTGCAGCCGACGCGCACTTCCGTGTCGGGCACCAGCTTTTGCAGCTTAGGAACAATTGATTTCATCTTCATATGCTTGCATTTGTCGCAAACCATTATATCGTTAGCCATTATTCAACTTCCTATTTCAACCGGATTCGGATATTGCTTAGTGATCGCCGTGGTTGCCCTTGGTTGGATTCGTAACTGCAAAACCTTCTTCTGGCACATAGAAATAATCGATGCGAACGCCGTCTAGAAAAGCGTTGTCCTTCTCCAAAATAACGTCGATCCCTTTGTCAGTCGTTACGACCTCATCCTTCTCCGTTGGCTCGTCGATGCCCATGCCGTAATGCGCATGGTCGCCGTGCGAATGCGTAACGTAGATACGAAGTTTTTTGCCTGCATTCTCAGGCTTGTCCAGCTCTACTTGAATAACTTTTGCAGCGTTTTTGGAAATTTTGCAGTTCATCATTTATCCAGCTCCTCTTATCGTTATGCCTTGCGGCAATGATCATAATTTCATATTATACTTGGTCTCCATTCTACGGGCAAACCATTCCGCAAGCAGCATCGTCACCGCGATATCATCTATCGGCAAAAACGGCAGCGGAAGCACATCAGGCAATACCCAGTAAAGGAAAACAGGCACGGTAAAAATCAGCTTGTCCAGCATAGATACGTTCTTAGAACGAAGCAGCTGGAAAATTCGGGCAAACGTCCGCTGCCAATGGCGCAGCGACAGCATTTTACGCATCTGAATCCCACCTTTGCTGATCTTTTCCGATTATTATAGCATATCCATGTCCGTCATACCTACTCCCCGCAAACGGCGGGCAGCCGCTAAAGACGAAGCGCCTCTAGCAGCAGCGGCTGCAGCTCCATATAAATATTGTCAAAGTTGCCCATCGGCAGCGGATTCTCGCCAAAGCCGGCTTCTACCGTAAAGCCCGGTCTGCGAAAATGCTGAATAAACCAATCCTTGTAACCTGCGTCGCTGCCCGTCAGCTTAACCGGCTCATAACCGCTAACGCGGCCTAGCCTGCGTGCAAGCTCCTCCGCTTCTGCCGGCTCAAAATCGCGATAGTTCCAGTAAATCTCCCGTCCTTGCGTATGCAGCGCCATGACAGCGTCGAATCCGATCGTTTGCGTAAAACGGGCCATCGCCATCGCCTCTGGCTCGCTAAGCGGATACGGCCCTGGATAGTCTCTCGGACCAGGTCCTGCTATCCCTCTGCGCTTGCATTCCTCCTCCCAGAACGCCGGGAATTGATCGTTCAAATCAACGCCCCTTACGTTCGCTTTCCAGGCGCTAAACTGCTCAGAGCCTCCGTTCCATTCCATTAGCTGCCTGTAAAATGGATGCGTAGGCGCCGCGCCAAATTGCGCGAGCTCGACTCCATCGGGATTTACCATCGGAACAACCCAAAGCGTCACCTTCCTGCACAGGTCATCCACATGCTGATTGCCGATTTTGTCGCCGCTGCAATAGGCTGCTGATAAATCCGCGACATACCGCATAAGCAAAGCAGAGGTTATCCATTCGTTTGCATGAAAAGAGCCGTTCATATGGATACGGCGCGGGCCGTTGCCGCAGCGAAGCGCTAATATCGGCTTGCCCATCACGCTATGTCCAATAACATGCGCCGATAAAAAAGGATATCTTCCCGTCAGCTGCCTCACACCCTCTGTTAAGTCCACGTAGCCGTAGGTTTGTAAGGAGTACACCGCAATCGCCTCCTGCTGCATCGATTTGTTCCTATCATGTTATGCGGCGCCGCACTTGTCCTATGAAGCGAAATCAAAAAAAGAAGCCAAGCCCGCTCAGGGCCCAGCTTCGGTGTAACCGCGTATGATGCTTATACGATATTCGGTATTTGCCAGATGACGGGCGTCAGCTCGATCTGCTTGCCCAGCCACTGCTGCGTAATGGATTGGAACATTTGGGGATCGCCGCTGCAAAAAAACTGATGTAACGGCAGCTTGTCGCCCCGCGACAGCTTGCTTTGTTCATGTAGGATCATGCTGATCTCGCGCGCCGTTTCATCTGCCGAGCTGATCAATTTGACATTTGGGCCCATCACCTCGGAGATCGTCTCCGACAGAAACGGATAATGCGTACAGCCAAGAATTAACGTATCCATCGAATATCCTCGCAAATGCCCAATAGAGCTGCGCACCGTCTCATACGTTTCAAGAGACCGGAACTTCCCCTTCTCTACCAGAGGCACGAACCTCGGACACGCCAAGCTGATTACCTTTACCTGTGGAGAAAGCTCTCGCAATGCCTGCTCGTATGCGCCGCTGTTGATCGTGCCTTCCGTGCCGATAACGCCGACGCAGCCCGTGACCGTCAGCCCGATTGCCGCCCTGGCGCCAGGATTAATGACGCCTACAACGGGGATTGCCACTCTAGAGCGTATATCCTCAAGCCCGGCAGCGGTTGCTGTGTTACATGCTATAACAATCATTTTCGGATTAAACTGTATGAGATAATCAACGATCTCTCTCGTAAAGCGAACGATCTCCTCAGAAGAACGTGGGCCATAAGGCGTCCGCGCCGTGTCTCCGAAGTAAAGGATTTTTTCGCGCGGTAGTTGGCGCATGACTTCTTTGGCAACAGTAATGCCGCCTACGCCTGAATCTAGTATCGCAATCGGTTGCTGCACAAACACACCGCTTTCCTAAACAAAGTGTAATGAATCGAGACAGAATAGCATATGAAAACAGGCACAAAAACGTACCTCTATCTTAGCGCAAACTCGGACAAGGTTCAACGAAGTTAAAAGCCCAAAACAGCATGCCTTGCGCTTCTTTCACACGCCCTGTCGGGCTGCCAAAAATCAGCGTTCCGTGAGCTTTATTTTCTTGTTGACAACTTAAATGTATATAACTTAATATTTAAATGCTTTAACTATTAATTACTGAACAGAAAAAGAGGTGAACCCATATGCAGCCGCAGTCTGATCCGACTTCTGAGCTTATCGTAGAACGATTCCATAGAGCCATGATGACAACCCATCGCAGGCTTGGATCACTCATTTCGCAGAAGCTGGACAACGACTTGACCGCTCCCCAGTGCTTTATTTTGGGCATTATTTCGAACGAGCAAAACATTACCGTATCCCGTTTGGCCGACAAGATGGAAGTGAAACCAAGCGCCATTACGGTGATGCTCGATCGACTCGTGAACAACGGCTACGCCGAGCGCATCCACGATTCGAAAGACCGACGCGTCGTTCTTGTTCAGTGCACGGTCAAAGGAAGCGAAGCGCTGCTTCGTATAAAAGGTGATGTCCAGGCTTTGATGAAGCATCATCTGCGAGAGATGGACCAAGCGGAAATGCTTCAATTCGTACAAACATTTGAGAAAATAGCAGCCGAGCTTTCGAAGGACAATTAACGCGCCGCGAAGCGACTGACTAACAGAAGAACAGGAGTTAAACACAGATGGAAAACACAAAACAAGCGGCGGCACCGCTACCTTCATCCGATTCCGGCAATAAGCGCGGCTTATTGATTATCGGATTGCTCATTGCGATGTTATTCGCAGCGCTTGACGGCACGATCGTCGGCACCGCGATGCCAACTATTATTAGAGAAATGGGCGGCTTAGAGCTGATGGCATGGCTGACTACCGCCTACATGCTTACCTCAACTACGATCGTCCCGATCGCGGGCAAGCTCGCCGATTTGCTTGGTCGGAAGCTCGTTTACGTCAGCGGTATTATTATTTTCATTATTGGCTCGGCGTTATGCGGCTTGGCCGGAAATATTGAACAGCTTATTATTTTCCGCGCGATTCAAGGTCTTGGCGGCGGTATTATGATGCCGATGGCGATGATCATTATCGGTGACTTGTTCACAGGCAAGCAGCGTGCCAAATGGCAGGGCGTTTTTGCAGCGGTATTCGGCCTCTCCTCCGTGCTTGGCCCGCAGGTTGGCGGCTGGATCGTCGATGCTTGGGACTGGCGCTGGGTCTTTTACATCAACTTGCCCGTTGGTATCCTTGCAACGATTTTGATTGCAATCTCCCTCAGCGGCAAAAAGGCAGAAGGCCCTGTCAAATTTGACTGGCCAGGCATATTCACCATGGTTATCGGAGTAGTCAGCCTATTGCTTGGCCTATCGCTTGGCGGCAGTGAATTTGACTGGCTTTCTTGGCAAATCATCGGCTTATTCGTTTTAGCCATCGTATCTTTGACGGTGTTTGTCCGCATCGAAGCAACGACAGAAGAGCCTATTTTGCCAGTTAAGCTATTCAAAGACAGAACCTTTACGATGATCAACGGAATCGGCTTCTTTATGAGCCTTGGGATGTTCGGCGCTATTATGTTCGTGCCGCTCTTCATGCAATGGATCGTAGGCATTTCGGCTTCCGAGTCGGGTACCGTTATGATGCCAATGATGATTTCCATGATGATTTTCAGCGTGATCGGCGGTCAAGTCGTTTACAAAATCGGCGTACGCTTGCAGCTCGCAATCGGGATGATCGTTGTTGCAGCCGCATTTTTCCTGCTTACAACGCTCGACGCATCGACGGCTAAACTGACCGCATCATCCTTCATGGTTATTTTGGGTATCGGAATCGGGCTTGTTATGCCGCTTCTCACGCTCGTCCTACAAGAATCGTATCCAAAATCGCAGCTCGGCGTCGTGACCTCCTCCAGTACGTTCTTCCGTCAGATCGGCGGTACGTTCGGCATGACGCTGCTGGGTGCTGTTATGAACATGCAATCGAGCAGCCATTTGAAGGAACGGCTCGTTCCGCTTCTCGGACAGCTGCCTGAGGAAGCGAAGCAATTCGCGGATCAAACCTCGGCAACCGTTGCTTCAAATCCGCAAGCCGTTTATTCAACGCTGCTTGATCCGAAGATGTTGACGCAATTTCCGAAGGAGCTTACCGACAAAATGGTGCCCGTCGTAAAATCAACGCTGATCGATTCTCTGCATACCGTCTTCTGGGTTGGGTTAGTTTTCATTCTAATCGGAACGGTCCTTACGCTGCTGCTGAGAAACGTAAAGCTTGTCCAACAGACGAAGGAAGAAAAAGCAGCCGCAGGCGCAGAGCCTCAAGTCAATCATATGTAATAAAAATGATTCATCTACGCGCCTTTTGCGCGTCAATAAGGACCACGAATGGCTACGTTAAGTAGCTTCGTGGTCCTTTTTTGCTTTATATGCGAATCGGCTGCTTGTTTCGTTAGCTCGATATCGGGTAAATAGCATTAAAACAATCGCACAGCGTATGTTAAACCTTTTTTATAAATAAGGAGGAAATTTCGATGACAAATAATCAATTCCCCGTTGGCCGATTGCAAGGGAAGGTTGCGCTCATTACGGGGGCAGGCTCCGGAATTGGCAAAGCAACCGCATTGAAGTTTGCGAAGGAAGGCGCTGACCTGGCCCTTCTTGATGTCAAGGAAGCTGAAATGGAAGAGGTTTGCCGCAGTGTTCGCCTCTATAACGTAGATTGCCTTGCGATCGAGACTGACATTTCGAATGAAATTCAGCTTGCAAACGCCTACCGGCAGGTGGGGGAACATTACGGTAAGCTCGATATCGTCTATGCCAATGCCGGCATTAACGGCGTACTGACACCGATCGAGCTTATGGACTTCGACGATTGGAATACGACGCTGCAGGTAAATTTGAGCGGAACCTTCCTTACCGTTAAGCATGCGATCCCTTTATTAAAAGAAAAAGGCGGCAGCATCCTGATTACTAGCTCCATTAACGGCAACCGCGTATTTTCCAATATCGGATTTAGCGCTTACAGCAGCACCAAGGCGGGACAGGTTGCATTCGCCAAAATGGCAGCGCTGGAGCTTGCCAAGTACAAAATTCGGGTCAATGCCATCTGCCCTGGCGCTATTCAGACGAATATCGAACAAAACACCGAGCGGACGCCGGAGCTGGAGCGCGTAACGATTCCCGTTGAATATCCCGAGGGCAGCCAGCCGCTGGAGCATGGGCCAGGAAGCGCCGCGCAAGTGGCCAAGCTGGCATTGTTCCTTGCTTCAGAGGAATCGAGCCATATATCAGGTACAGCCATCTTCATTGACGGCGCAGAATCATTGCTTCGCGGATAACGCTTATTTTTTGCAGGCCAAAATCATATATAGAGGAGTGGGAGCCAATGTTCAAGGAATGCTTGCACCATTCGCCCGATTTGAAATGGGCATATGCTTACGATTGCGATACTTATCATCTCAGGCTCCGCACTAAACGGAACGATGTCGAAGAAGCTGTAGCGGTAACAGGCGACAAATACGACTGGGATAACTATCGTCTGGACGTCCAGATGGAGAAAATTGCGGCGGACCCCTTATTCGATTATTGGGAGGCGGTCATCAAACCCGAGCAGCGGCGCTTTTCTTACGGCTTTCGCGTTCGGAGCGGCGAAGAGACGTTATGGCTTATCGAGAACGGCATCTTTGAGGAGCAGCCTGCCCCAGCCGGCGGGTATTATGATGTTCCATACATACATGCCATCGATCTGTTTGCAGCACCCGAATGGGCGAAGGATGCCATCTTCTATCAAATCATGCCTGATCGTTACGCGAATGGCGATACAAGCAATGATCCTGAAGGCACGCAGCCTTGGGGCGAGCCGCCATCCGGCGAATCCCATTTTGGCGGGGATCTGCAAGGCATCCTTGGCAATCTTGACCATCTAACGAATCTAGGCATTAATGCGATTTATTTGATGCCTTTATTTACTGCTCCCTCCAATCACAAATATGACACGGTCGATTATAAGCAAATCGATCCTCAGTTCGGAGATGCCGAATTGCTTAAGAAGCTCGTCAAAGCCTGCCATGACCTTGAGATCCGTGTCGTGCTGGATGCCGTATTCAATCATACGAGCGAGCAGTTCCCACCTTTTCAAGACGTGCTGAAGAATGGAGAAAGCTCCAAGTACAAGGACTGGTTCCATCTGAAGGATTTTCCCGTTGAGGTTAAAGATGGCGTCGCCAATTATGCCACCTTCGGCTTTTATGGCAATATGCCCAAGCTGAATACGGCGAATCCCGAGGTCAAGCAGTATTTGCTTGATATTGCGGTTTACTGGATAAAAGAAGTCGATATCGACGGATGGAGACTTGATGTCGCCAATGAGATCGACCACGCCTTCTGGCGGGATTTTCGCGCTGCGGTCAAAACGGAGAAACCCGATGCTTTCATTATCGGCGAGGTATGGGGCAATTCGCTCAATTGGCTGCATGGGGATGAATTTGATTCCGCGATGAATTATCCGTTTACGAATTGTGTCTTGGATTTTTTCGCTTCGTCCGAAGGGCTCGCATCGGATTTTGCCGACCAAATTAACCGATTGCTCATGAGATACCCGCAGCAAACCAATGAGGCCTTATTTAATCTTCTATCCAGCCATGATACCGTCCGTGCGGCGACGGCACTCGGCGGCAACAAGCAGCGTTTAAAGCTGGCCGTCGTTTTTATGCTCACATCCATGGGTATTCCATGCGTCTATTATGGCGATGAAATCGGCATGGAGGGCGGAGATGATCCCGATTGCCGCAGATGTATGGAATGGGACCAGGAGAAGCAGGATCGTGAGCTGTTTGATTTTTACCAGCTCATGATTGCGCTGCGCAAGCAGCATCCTGCCCTCCGCGACGGGCGATTCCGCTTCCTGTTTGCCGATAACGAAAAAGGAGCTTTGCTCTTTGAGCGTTTGAACAATAAGCAGCATTTTACGATTTGGATGAACAATACGGAGGATGCTCTCACACTTACGCATGGCATGGAAGCGGACGACTGGCGCGACGCGCTTACTGGCGATCAGGTAGCGACAATCGACAAGCAGCTTCAGCTCGAGCTTAAGCCGCTCGACTTCCGGATATTATGCCGGGACATTTAATTTTGACGCTTCGGTTTAAAAGCCGCTTCGGTAGGTTAAAGATTTTTAGTCGTTAACGGACGCTCGCAGCAACTACTCATAACGGACAGGGGGAAATTTCATTGAAAAAACATACTGATTGCATTGCCATGTTGTTAGCCGGCGGTGAAGGTCGACGATTAGCTCCGCTTACGAGTCAAGCAGCCAAACCTATCATTCCTTTTGGCGATCGCTTTCGAATGATCGATTTCCCGCTGAATAACTGTGCAAATTCCAATATCACGACAATCGGCGTCCTAACGCAGTACTGCGCGGACTCTGTCCATAACTATGTAGCAAACACGGATCATGAATTTTCCGAAAATATTGGTTCACGCGGCATTTCCCTTCTCCCATCCTCACGCAAATGCTTAACGGAATATGCCGGAACCGCCGACGCGATTTATCAGAACATGGATTATATCGACCAGCAAGGCGCTGAGCATGTGCTGATTCTCTCCGGCGACCATATTTATGAAATGGATTATAAGCCTATGCTGGAGTTCCATAAGGAACGCGGCGCAGCAGCTACGATAGCCGTCAAGCAAGTGGCATGGCGCGAGGCAAGCCGATTTGGCATCCTAACAACGGATGAGCAGTACCGCGTCAGCTCCTTCCATGAAAAACCGGCTGAGCCGCAAAGCAATTTAGCATCCATGGGCATTTATTTGTTCCGGTGGGCGGATTTAAAGAGGTTCCTGCTAGAGGATTCCGTTAATCCGGATTCCAGTCATGATTTTGGCAAAGATGTCATTCCAGCCATTCTTTCCTCTAATGCTCATATGGCCGCTTACCCGTTCGAGGGTTATTGGCGGGATGTCGGCACAATCGACAGCCTGTGGGAGGCCAACATGGACCTCTTGGATGGCGAGCTGCGGCTTGGGTCTAACGGCTGGCCTGCAATGTCCGGCAAAAATACGACCATCGATAAGCCCTACTTGAGTCCACGAGCGGCGATTACAGATTCCATTCTTCATCCGGCATCCACCGTAGAAGCGGAAGTGACCCGCTCCATCGTCTGCTCGGGTGTGTCGATTGGAGCAAACACCGAAATATACGAAAGCATCATTATGCCTGGCGCCAGAATCGGTCGGAATGTCACTATTCATCGCGCCATTATCGGCGAAGGCGCCGTCGTTCATGACGGAGCCTATATCGGCCATTTGAACGACGAGATCTTCGTTGTTGGCCCAGGCGAAGCGATAACCGCCTCGTCCCCATCCAGAAAAGATTACAATATGGAGCCGCTCGCATCTCTTCTTCATGCAGTCGCCATTCGTGATCACAGCAACATAGTGGGTTAATTCTCGTTTCGAAGAAAAAGGCAAGCTGCAGGAGCAATCGCTCAGAGCAGTTTGCCTTTTTTTTCGTCCTTATCCCACACCATGCATGACTATGTTTGGATTAAAGCTCCTTGGATGCAGCCGCTTCTGTCTCTCCAGCTTCTACCGCTCCGATTGCGCTTGCTTCTTGGCCGTCAGTCGCTTCAATGATAGCTTCAACGGCTTCTGTTTCCTCCGTGCCTTTGCTGCGCGATCTTACGCTGCTGACGACGCTGCTTGCTGCTTGCCGTGTTTTGCCCGCGATTTGAACCGCTTGATCTCCAATTTGCTTGGCAATGCGGCCCGTTGTATCACTTACTTGACCAGCAACCTTCACTGTCGTATCGCTTACCTTATGCGCTTGAACTGAAATATCCTGACGCAGCTCCTTGCCAGCCTTTGGCGCCAATAATAAAGCAGTAACCGAACCTACGACACCTCCGGCTAATGCGCCAAGCAAAAATCCTTTAGTTTGTTTACGTGTTGACATTATAGTTGCTCCTCTCGTTGTTAGCGTGTTCTTCGTCTATGGTTATTGATCAGGAACCCGATTCTGGTACGCGTCCATGTCATTCTCAGCAGGTGCCGCCGCCTTTCGGCTAGTTTGCCACAGCTGCCATGCCGCCATTCCTAGCTCAGCCCATTCAAGCGCTTCGCCGACCTGCCGCTTCGTCTCGTACCGTTTCGCGTGATGCTCCGCCGACTCCGATAATACGGACGTTATGCGCTCGGCTGCCGATGTCGTATGCGCAATCGCTCCCCCGACCTGCCCCGCAGCCTCGAACAGCTTGCTCGCGGATTCCAGTTGCTTATGCGCAGCTCTAATCGTCTCTTCTGCCGGTTGTATAAGCCCGCTAAGCTCAAGCGACAGCTTCTGCAAATCCTGCTGCACCTTATCAGCCGCTGCTTGCACTTGCCCAAGCTTGTTAAGCGCTGCTCGCAATGCTAGTAGTATGCCTGCTGCCAGTACAACAAATGCACCGGCTGCAATGGCCGCACTCCATGTCATGATCATGACCGTATCCCTCCCCCTCAATCAATCGCAGGACCATACGTTTGCGCTCCTAGACGAATGCCCACTTGCGTAATGACAGTATAAGCAGCATGGGCTTGTCAGGACACAGCTGATAAAAAAATCATTTTTTTGCCCAACAAAAAAAGGCTGCCTCAGCAGATCTTCTCAGATCTGCCAAAACAACCTTGCTATTGTCTAAATATGATCATTAACCAATGTGATAGCTGCATTTGCCGCCGCCCTTAGCCAAACATTCCGTTCGTTCTACAGGCACGTCAAGCAATGATTTAAACAATGACAGCTCGCATCGGCATGCTTGCTGGTACTTCCCGGCAACCTGCGCAATCGGACAGTTATACTCGTAGAGCATAAAGCTGCCGTCGCTCCTCGTCTCCACTTCTGCCATGTAGCCCCCGGCATTTTGGATGACAGCAAGCTCGCTGACCTTCTGCTCCAAGCTTTTGCCCGCCATGCGCGGCTCATAGCGATCAAGCAGCTTCTTCTTCCTGCCTTCAAACATCCGATCGATAAGCGCTGCAGTATCCGGGTCTTCCGCCAGCTCGTCAAGCAAATCCAGCGCGAGAACATGATAATTTTTTGGAAAAAGCTCGTCCGCCTCAGCCGTCAGCTCATACGCATGCAATGGTCTTCCCATTGCCTGGCGCACAGCCACGATGCTAACGCTGCCTTCGCTCTCAAGCGCATACATATGCCGCCGAATCGCCATCTCTGTCAGCGCAAGCTCGCTCGACAAGTCGCCGGCGTTCATTCTGCCGCTAGTTTTGAGCAGCATTAAAATTCTCTCGCGCGTAGAACTGTCTCTCCGTGAATCTGCCGTCATGTCTGCCGCTTCTACCGCTCTTGTCCGCTTCAACCCTTCACCACCTTTGCAGGCTTGATAGCGTCATTGTAACGTATTTTGACTTCTTCGTAAATCAAGCATATTTTACCTACAGCTCGCGTTCCAAATAGTGCTCAACCGCTTGCTTGAAGGCAGGCATGAGCGTGGAAAGCACTTCGGTAAGCGGATGAAGCTCCGTCCGCTGCCAGACGTAATAATCCTGTACGAGCGGCTTGCGCAGCTTCACGAGCTCCGTCAGCGTTCCGTGCATGTCCGCTGGGAATGCGCCTGCCTCGCCCGTAATATCAATGATATCCTCATAGCTGCTCGCATCCCGCAAAATAAATCCGTCGATCAGGAAGCTGCCCACATCCGTCACGGTTTCAATGGCCAGATGCAGCGCTCTCTCCTGCGCCAGGCCTTCAAGCACTGTCCCCTGCCAATTAGCGGCAAGCGACTGCAGCGCAGATGCAACTTCGGTAATCGAATTCAACCGTACGGCAATTTGTTCGCGATTCACATAATACATCAATCAGTCGCCCGCTTTCAGCCTTACTTCTTTTTTTTCGCCTTGCGTTTAAGCCATGCTACCATAATAATACTGCTAAAAATAATGACTAACAAATACGTCAGCACTTCATAAACATCTCTCATGTCACTCATAAGCCGTTAACCTGCCTCTCAGCTCTCAAAATCAATGCTGACGGAAGCTTCGCGAACTTGCATCATATGCTCGATTACTTTTTTATGTACAGGGTGCACTTGATAAACCTCTAATGCTTCCAAGGATTCAAATTTCGTAATAAGCGCAATATCGTATGAACGCTCCGAATGTACGATGTCAATGCCAACCTCAATGTATTTCAGCACTTCGATCTGGCCTTCCATATCTCTAAGCACCTGTGCGGTACGTGCCACGCTCTCTTCGCTGCCATCCTTTAATTTAAAAAATACGATATGAGTAATCATTTATTGTTCCTCCTCTGATTTTGTCGCATGACTTTCGTCCTTTTGTCACATAATAACCTATGCAGTCGCATTACGGCAATCTTTAACGCGAAGGAGATCGGAACGTCATGCGCTACCCGGTAACAATTGTTGCTACATTAATTGGAGTTGCAATCTGCTTGTTTAATTACACGGGTTACGACCCGCACAACTTTATTTTTTTCATGCTGAGCATTCCCGCATGGGTCGTTGATTTATTTGTCGACGTGCATGAGGTAAGCGTCCTGCTTATGTATGCACTTACCATCATCACTTGGGCGCTGCTTGGCTTTGTAGCCGATGTGCTGATTGCGCGCGGCCGAGATAGCGAACGCCATCCCCGCTCGGCACGATAACTATTTATTTCAACAAAAAGGAGCCTTTCGGCTCCTTTCGCATGTTTACGGTCCATCAATCGGTTTAGGGGTCAGGCAGCTTCAACAACTAATGTAGAATGCATCGTTGTATGTCCTTGGCCGCACGGGATGGAGCAATAGATCTTGTAGGTGCCTGGCTCTGTAAATTCCAAGTCCGTTTCTGGGTGGTCATTATCCAAAGCTACTTGAAGCTCATCAATTTTCAAACCGTGAATGCCGCTTTTATTGGATAGCTTAAGTCTAACCTTGTCTCCAACTTTCACCTTGTACTCCGCTTGATCAAATACGAAATCGTTGGATGCTACTACTTTCATTAAACTCATGCCCTCTGGCAACGAGGCTGACTCGTCAACCGGCTTAGGCGGCAAGGCGAATGTGAGCAAATATAAGCCCAGCAACGACGCCGCTGCAAATAAAGTAAACATAATCCACTTATGCATTGCTATGTGCTCCCCTTTGCGTTCATAATGTCTACCTCTTATATTACATAAGATGGTCCGATGTTCTCAACCTTAAACTACCGAAAGAGGAAAAGTTTTTTTGTTATTTTGACAAAACCATGAACAAATTCAAAATTAGCTGGACAAATACTGTTTTAATACTCGTTCGGACTCCGCCTTCACGAAACCCCACAGCATAAAAAACTTGTGATGGTAGCCTCTGCACACATATTCGGCATGCAAGCCGTCCGTTTCACGCTTCTCCTCGTATACCTTAATGCCCGTTTCCCGAAACTGTCTTCTGATCGCGGCAAGCTCAAGCAGCACGCGATCCTGCATGCCGCGAAGCATGGAATCGTAAAACCGCGGAAGCTTAATCGCGGATGTGCCGATTACTCGTATATCATGATCCAAAATACGCATAACGATTCCAAGCAGCACGTAACGCTTCACGAGCTCAAGCTCTTCCTCCGTCTGTATCGGCGGATGCGATGCCGTTCTGACTCTGCCGCGGGCTTCTTCCTCATTAGCGGCCATTGCCACCCCTCCAAATAAGAACATCTGTTCTTATTATAGCCAGGGACAACGATTTCATGCAAGTGAATTTCCGTCTATCCAATATTTACTTCTTTTCTTTAAGCACCTCGATTATTTTGCGAAGCTGCTCGGGCAGAGGCAGCCCGATCCGCCCATAATTTTCTGTAATCGATATCATTTCGTTGGCAATATAAAAATAAATGGCGCCACCCATCGTCACATTGTTCAGCTCAAGCAATACATCGATTCGGTGCGTTAATAAAATAACGAGCAGCATCAAACCTTTGCGCGCCAGTCCCCATGAGCCAAAGACGCTGTTTAAGCCCTTCCCTTCTTTAATGGTTGCCGCAATTCCTGTAACATAATCTATGCCCATTGCAACTACTAATAAGGTAAGAGACTCAGCCCAGCCTCCGAATGCAAACGTAATTGCCGCGCCTGCCAAGCCGCTAATCGAACATAACCATATTTGGGGCACAATCCCCACCTCGCCTTCATTCTGCTGCTATAACATATGCATGTAGAACAAAGGTTGTCCGTTAACAGCTGGATGGGAAGGCTTCATTCTATGAAAAAGGCGATCAGCTTAGGCTGTATTCACATTGGAAAATGCTTGAAAAGATAGTATGGTGGATACAGCCGTATTCGAAGAGAGGGTTACAGGCATGCAGCCGTTATTGAAACTTACGATAAAGCTTCTTCGTCTAAATCATTGCTTTGTTGTTTTGGTTACGCTTGCTCGTACTCGTTAGCTCTACGAGCTTATACCAGCCGAAGCCCGTCTATTCGTTATTTCAAATGACGAGACCATCACGAAGATTAAATCAGAGAGGCGGTAATCGATGTGAATTGTTCGCTAGCCTACATGGAATGGTCCGAGCCGGATCAGCGTGTAGTACGAACCATTACCGATGAAGTGATAACACGAGACGATATTTTTATGCGCAAGCTCGTAAATGCAACCGTATTCCAGAGCAGCCTGTTCGAGCATACGGCCAACGAATGCGAGGACGGGACGCGCCATCTAATTTATGCGAAGCCCTTTCATGATTACGACGATCCCGTTTATGGGCAAGCCATCCGCACCGCGCTTCATGAATACGTTACCGTCTCCCCTAATGTGGAAGTGGAGTATTTGCTGTGGAACGGCCATCGGTTTAATCCTTGCACGCTGGCTCAGCCATCCCCGGCAAGTCCGCTGGAATTCGCTCAGCTTCTGCTGGACCATTTTATCGTGAGCGAACAGCACACCTTTGAGACGGTCTATACGATTTATGATATGGATCGCAGCAAGATTGTCGTTTTTTTAAAAGCCGGGAGCTTGTAGATGCCTCGCAGCAAGCGCCAATTGCTAAAAAAGAAAAGGTCAGCATCGAAGCGATTTCCGTCGCCTCGATACTGACCTTTTTACTGCGATAGTAACAGCGGCGGCTGACGCGGAACAGAACGCCGATTCGCCGATATCTATCTATAAGCACGCATGCGTGCTTACAGACCACAAATCCATCAAGCTACCGAGCCGGATTCGTCGGAAAACTGGCTGTTGTACAAGTCGGCATAGAAGCCGCCTTTTTCCAGAAGCTCCTCGTGGCTGCCCTTCTCGATCACGTCACCGTGGTTCATGACGAGAATCATATCGGCATCTTTGATGGTCGATAAGCGGTGAGCAATGACGAAGCTCGTTCTCCCTTCCATCAGCCTGCCCATCGCTTTCTGAATTTGTGCTTCCGTCCGCGTATCAACGCTGCTAGTTGCTTCATCGAGAATGAGGATCGCAGGGTCGGCAAGAATCGCTCTTGCGATAGTAAGCAGCTGCTTCTGCCCCTGAGAAATGTTCGATGCTTCCTCATTTAGAACCGTGTCATAACCATCGGGCAGCGTACGGATAAAATGATCGGCATGCGCCGCTTGCGCCGCTTCAATAATTTGCGCTTCCGTCGCTCCCTCGCGTCCGTAAGCGATATTGTCACGAATCGTGCCGTTGAACAACCACGTGTCCTGAAGCACCATCCCGAACAGCGTGCGCAAATCGCCCCGTCTAAGCTTCGCAATATTTACACCGTCAATGGTTATGCTGCCATCTCTAATTTCGTAAAACCGAAGGAGCAAATTGACTAATGTCGTTTTACCGGCTCCCGTCGGGCCTACGATCGCAACCATTTGTCCCTGCTTCACATCGATATTCATATCTCCAATGAGGACTGCATCCTCTTTGTAGCCAAACTTCACATGCTCAAACCGCACATTTCCTTTCGGCGAAGCGATAACAGCTGCCTCTTTGCCAATTGGCTCCACGCTCTCCTCCTGCTCGTCAAGCAGCTCGAACACCCGCTCCGCCGATGCAATCGTCGATTGGATGATGTTTGCGATGTTCGCTGTCTGCGTCAACGGCTGGGAAAACTGCCTCGCATATTGAATAAAGGCTTGAATGTCTCCGATTTTGATCGCCTGACGCGTTACGAGAATACCGCCTACGACGCTGGTCAGCACGTAACCGATATTGTTGATGAACGACATCAGGGGCATCATAATGCCGGAAATGAATTGCGCTTTGCGGCCGGAATGGTACAGACCATCATTAATGTCATCAAAGGTGGCTACCGATTTGCGCTCATGGCCAAACGCCTTAATAATTTTATGGCCGGTATACATTTCCTCTACATGTCCGTTAAGCTTCCCTAGCTGCGCCTGCTGCGACTTAAAATAACCTTGCGATCTGGAAGCGATCGCCTTGATCACAAAAAAGCTAAGCGGCAGCGTAAGCAGCAAGATTACGGTTAATAACGGACTGATCGTCAGCATCATAATAATGACGCCGATCAGCGTCACAACCGAGGTAATCAGCTGAGTCAAGCTCTGCTGCAGCGTATTGCTTATGTTATCGACATCATTGACGGTCCGGCTCAAAATTTCCCCATGCGTCCTTGAATCGAAGAACGCGAGAGGAAGCCTAGCCAGCTTGGCGTTAACGTCATTGCGAAGTCCGTATACGGTTTTCTGGGCAACGCCAGCCATCACATACTGCTGCACGTATGCAAAAAGCGAGCTTAACACATACAGTCCGAGCAAAATAAGAATGATGCGCATGATCGCGTCAAAATCGACGCCGCCGCCCATAATTCCTTCAAAAATTTCAGTCGTAGCATTACCCATAAGCTTAGGGCTGACGATCGAGAACACCGTGCTCAGCATAGCCATCACGACTACGACAATCAGTTTTTTTCGTTGGGGCCTTAAATAAGCGAGCAGCCTGCGAAGCGTTCCTTTAAAATCCTTCGCTTTCTGCACCGGCATCCCCAGCGCGCCCATTGGCCCACCGCCGCCTCCTGGCCCCATCGGGCCTCTGCCGGGAGGACCGAAGCCAGGTCCTCCGCCCGGCTTGGATGGTGTTTTGTCATGCGGACGCTCACTCATGCCATTTCCTCCTCTGACAGCTGCGAAGATACGATCTCCCGATAAACGCTGCTTGTTTGCATCAAATCGTGATGTGTGCCGATGCCGGCAATCTCGCCTTCGTCAAGCACGATAATTTTATCAGCATGAATAACCGTGCTTACCCTCTGCGCCACAATAAGAACAGCGGCTTGCTTTGTTTCTTCCTTTAGGGCTGCCCGAAGCAGCGCGTCGGTCTTAAAGTCGAGTGCGGAGAAGCTGTCGTCAAAAATATAAATATCAGGTTTCCTCACAAGCGCCCGCGCAATCGAAAGCCGCTGCTTCTGTCCGCCTGATACGTTGGTGCCTCCCTGCGCGATTATGGACTCATACCCCTCCGGCATTTCAGCGATAAACGATGCGGCCTGCGCAACCAGCGCTGCATGCCTAATTTCTTCATCCGTCGCATCTTCTTTGCCGTACTTAATATTGTCGCTTATCGTTCCGGTGAACAGCACCGCCTGCTGCGGCACATATCCGATCCTCGCACGCAAATTATGCTGCGAAAGGCTACGAACATCCAAACCATTTACAAGCACGCTGCCCGCCTGAATATCATAGAAACGCGGAATCAGATTGACAAGCGTCGATTTCCCCGATCCGGTTCCGCCGATAATAGCAGTCGTCTCGCCCGCTTTCGCGGTGAACGAAATCGCTGACAGTGCAGGCTTCTCCGCGCCTGGGTAGCTGAAGGTTACGTCACGGAATTCCACGCCGTCACTTGAAACTGCGCGTTCGCCATCTCCAGCATCATGCTTATCGACAATGTCCGGCTTCATGTCCAGCACCTCGTTAATACGAACGGCAGATACGGAAGCGCGAGGCACCATTATGAACATCATCGCAACCATGATCAAAGAGAAAAGAATTTGCATCGCATATTGCAGAAAAGCCATCAAATCCCCTATTTGCATATCGTTATTGCTGATCCTTATGCTTCCAAACCACAAAATGGCAACGCTCGACAGGTTAAGGATGAGCATCATAACAGGCATCATAAAAGCCATCACTTTGTTTACCTTGATGGCTGTGTCGGTCAAATCCTTATTCGCCTTTTCAAAGCGCTGCTGCTCAAAGCCCGTCCGGTTAAACGAGCGGATGACGCGTATGCCGGTCAAGCCCTCGCGCAGCACAAGATTTAGCTTGTCGATTTTGATTTGCATCGCTTTGAACAAAACAACGCCCTTGGAGCCGATAAAAATAATCGTGCCCGCAAGTATGGGAACGACTACGACAAATACAAGCGACAGCGTTGCGTCCTTTGACACAGCCATAATGATGCCGCCAATGCACATCATCGGTGCCATGACCATCATGCGCAGCATCATAATAAGCACCTGCTGCACCTGAGTCACGTCGTTTGTCGTGCGCGTAATGAGCGAGGCGGTTCCGATTTTATCAAATTCATGCAAGGAGAAGTTTTCAACATGGGCAAAAAGCTTGCTGCGCGTCCGCTTGCCAAAGCCTGCTGCGATGGACGAGGAATAATAGCTGGCCGCGATCGAAAATACGACACCAGCAGCGGTAATCAGGAGCATGAGACCGCCAAGCTTCATTATGTAACCCGTGTCTCCTTTAATGATGCCGATGTTCACGATATCCGCCATTAGCGTTGGCAAATAAAGCTCTGATAGCGATTGCAAAAATACGAGCAGAAAAACAAATGCGATCATCAGCCAATACGTTCTCAAATCACGAAATAGTTTTAACAGTTTGGATCATCTCCGTTCAGTATTTCTATATACGCAACTTTCATTTTACCATATCAAAATTGCGAAATTCAAAGGGAGCTAACCCGCCGTGACTTGCGCCTTTTGCCTCTTATAAATGCAAAAGGAACCATCGCTGTAATTCGCGTGATTCCTTCGGTGTTTCTTATTTAGTTTTGCTTGCTTCTCCTGTAGGGTCGGTGTTCGTTTGATCGTTGGATTGACGCCCTGCCAGCTGCCTCGCAGCACATCCGGCGTTATTCGCCCTTGCTGTGCCAGCTTCTGCCTTGCTTTTTTCGCCTTGCTAATGGACATGATTTTGCCCTCCTAAAAAGTTTTTGGAAAAAATTTACTTCGCAAGCATTCGCTCGCTTCTCTCTATTATACGCGCTACGCTGCCTTTTCGAAAGCCGCTTAACCCTTTTCCAGCATAGAAAATTCCTTCCTCAGCATCGAGAATACAAGCAGCTCCACGAAGGTTCCCTTTTCAATCTCATATTCCCGTACGTCGCCGGCTTGCTTGAACCCAAGCTTGGACAGCAGCCCGATCGAGGCTTGATTTGCCGGATCTACCTTCGCTTCGATACAGTACAGCTTCATGCTGTTGAAGCCAAAAGCAACAATCGGCGCCGCTACCTCGCTCATAACGCCTTGGCGCCAATGGCTTGGTGCCAGATCATAGCCGATTTCAGTACGGGCATACTCCTTCATGTAATGCAAGAAACCGCAGGTACCGATCACCTTCCCTGTGCTCTTCTCCTCGATCAGCCATCTGATGCCTATTTGCTGAGCAAAAATCTCCAAATGCCAATTCATTTCCTGCCACGCTTCTTCCTCAGCCGAGAAAGGGAGCAACGGGGTAAATTTGACGACCTCCTCTTCCGAATAAAGCTCAAACAAATCTTTTGTATCCCGCTCCTGCGTCTTGCGCAAAATAAACCGCTCCGTTTCCATCCGAGGAAACACTTGAAATGAGTATGATAACGCCATCCACCCAGCCCCTTTTAATCATAAAAACAAGGATCCAGCTTGCGGTTATTCAACCGACTGCCGCTCGCCCCTGCATGATCAGATAACATACCACAATCCTCCAAAAAAGTGAAAGCATTTGTAATGGCTCGCTATACATATTCCCCCAACTGAATCATAAGCTTGTAAAATGAGCTTCATGTGCAAACCCGGAGAAAATTCGCATTCCGCGGGAGGAGAAATAACCGATGTTAGACCCAAATGTGAATCGCCTTGAGGAAGCTCGCTTCTTCACAGCAGCCGATGCAAAGACGGATACGCTTATCTATCCTTTGCCAGAAACATGGTGGAGTCGTCCATATGAATACGAATGGTGCCGGTCGCTCGCAGCTCCTGGCGATATCGCGCTTGATGCGGCATGCGGGATTTCCCACCCGTTAAAGTTTTATTTGGGCGGACTATGCAAGGAGACTCATGCGTGCGATTTTGATCCCCGGATTGACTCATGGGAGGCAATCAAACAAGAAATCATTCAGGACGTTGGCCAAGAAGCCCTCTCGTCCATTATCGCCCATCAGGGCTATTCGAACGTACGGTACGCGCAAGCGAGCATAACCGATCTCCCTTATGAAAATGGTCAATTTGACATCGTCTTCTGCATTTCCGTACTGGAGCATCTCAGACACGTGGATCAGGATCTCAGCCTAAAAGAATTCGCCAGAGTGGTTAAGCGGGGAGGCAGAGTCGCGCTTACCTTTGATTACCCCACTGTCGACTTGCAGCAGCTTTACCGTGCCGTAGAGTCCGCGGGCCTGACGTTTGCGAACGATTTTGAATGGACGCCGCCGCCAGATGCTGTCCATTCTGATTTATGGGGCCGATTATACTGCTTTCGCGCCTTGTTGAAGAAGCCTTAATGAAAAAAGAACAGGATAGCTAGCGAGCTAGCCATCCTGTTCTTTTTTATATACGGTCGTTCGGTTTCTGCCCTTCGTTTTGGACTGATAAAGCGCTTTGTCCGCCATCTCAATGATTTCCTTAACATCCGCAGCTCCAGCGATCGACACAGAAATGCCGATAGATACGTAGATCGGACTGCCAGTTGGACTTATAGCAGCTGCAATGGCTTCTCTAAGGTGTTCTGCCATTTGCACAGCCGTTTGAATGTTTCCATGGTTGACCAATATGCCAAACTCCTCGCCTCCGTAGCGGAAGCATAGATCCTCGCTTCTGGAGAAAGCTAATATCTGCGAAGCCGTATGCATCAATACCTCATCCCCAATGAGATGGCCATGCTCATCATTGATTTTTTTGAAATAGTCGATATCGAGCAAAATTAGCGCGAACGGAATTTTTTCCTCCAGCCACTCCCGTATGGTCAAATCAAATGTTTTCCTGTTCGCAAGACCTGTTAATCCGTCTAATCGGATTTCCTTTAACCCGATTTTAAAGAAGCCTCATTCGCCGCCCATGCAAAATAACCGCCTATAACGGCGGTTAAAAGAACGGAGCCTATCACTAATAGTCCTAATACAAATCGAAGCCTCAAGCCTTTGCGCGTACTCACGGATGTTCCTTCTCTCGTTGCTAAAATGCAACTTCTTTTTAGCGTAAAAGGACGAGAAATTAAGTACTTTTCCATACGTTTTTATACGGAAGCAGTCTGTAAAATTGCCGTGAGCAGTCCGGGAAAGCGCATATTCAAATCCTCTGAGCGCAGCGTCAAAAAATGCTGGGTGCCCTGCTTGCGAACATTCAGCACACCCGCCTCCCGCAGCGTCCGAACATGATGGGTCATCGTAGACTTGACTACTGGAAAGTCGAAATAGCCGCAGGGCTGCTCGCCGCTTTTCACAATTTCGATAACGATGCTGAGACGAATGGGATCGCTTAATGCATAGAGCACGGAAGTAAGCTCGATATCCTCGCGATTGGGATGGAATAAAATTTTCAATCCGCTTCGCTCCTCTCCAATTAATTATTCATTGCTTGATATTACGGATCATGCTATATTCTCATAGTACGATAATCGTCGTACAATGAAAACAATAAATTCAGTGACAAATATTCCCTTTGGAGGTTTCCATGAGAAACACTGCAACGATTACCGCCCCAACACTAACCGCCGAGGCTCGGCCCGCTTTTCGTGACGGCCTTGTTGTTCCTTTGCTTGGCTTAACCGTCATCATCGTCATTATGAATACGATGATGTTCAATCTAGCGCTTCCGCAAGTAACGGCAGAGTTTATGCTTTCCTCCTCCGCTGCTTCATGGATCATAACCGGTTATTCCATCGTCTTTGCGATTTCATCCATTACCTACAGCAGGCTCTCCGACTTCGTTCCCATTCGCCGTTTGCTTATGATTGGATTAATTGCAATGGGCGGCGCGTCTGTGCTCGGTTTTTTTAGCCATCATTATATTTTGCTGCTCGTCGCTCGGCTCATTCAGGCATCGGGCGCAGGCTCCGTCCTCAGCTTGACCATCGTCCTTATTACGAGGTTTATTCCACTCGACAGACGAGGCAAATCGATGGCGCTTATTACTTCCGCCGCATCGCTTGGGCTTGGGCTAGGTCCGGTAATCGGCGGCGCGATCACCCAGTATTTAGGCTGGAACGACCTGTTCATCGTAACCGGCATTTCGCTGCTCTTTATTCCTGTCTTCTATAAACTGCTCCCGGATGAAGCGGTTAGCAAAGGCACCTTCGACATCTTGGGCGCTTTACTTGTCGGTATCGGATCAACCGGCGTACTACTGTATATTACGAACCATTTCTGGATTGCTCTCATTGTCGGAATTACGGCGCTCGTATTATTTTGGCTTCGCATTAATCGTGCCGTAAATCCCTTTGTACAGCCCACTTTGTTCCGGAATAAAAGGTATATCCGCCTGATTACGCTTGGCATCGTCTCGTATATTAACAATTTCGCAACGCTGTTCCTGCTGCCGCAGGTGCTCATTCACTTATTCAAGCTGACGCCTGGTCAAGCCGGCCTGATCATTTTCCCGGGAGCGCTCGTCGCGATGCTGTCGTCGAATCGAATTGGCAAAATCATCGATCGCCACGGCAACAGCATGCTGCTTCGTCTTGCGCCATTGCCTTTGCTGCTCGCTGCCATTTCATTTGCCTTGTTTGCAGATCGTTCGATCTACGTCATTATGGTTATCTATATTTTAATGAGCGTTGGCTTCTCTGCCTTAAATTCGAGCGTATCCAACGAGCTGTCACGCATTTTGCCTAGTGAGCATGTAGGCGCAGGTATGGGCTTATTCCAGCTATCGCAGTTCATCAGCGGTGCGTTCAGCGTGGCGATCAGCGGAATCGTACTCGCATCACAAAGCAAGCTTCCGCTCAGCAGCGCTTTTTCGAATATTTTTTGGGGAATGGCCGTCATTGCTGTTATTGCCATTGCAGCCACTTGGCTGTATTACTCATCGTCAAGGCAGCAGCTTGGAGTTAAAAAGCCGCTTTAAGCTAAAGCATATGCTTCAGCGCTTCCTTCCTGCTTAGCGGGGAGAGCGCCGTTTCCATAACGAACCGATGCACGCTCGATGCATCGGTTTTTGCATATTCGCGCAGCGCCCAGCCGATCGCCTTCCTTATAAAAAAGTCGCTTTCATCCTTCGTCTTGCCTATGTATCCAAACAATCGCGCTGCATCGGTATGATGCTTATATTTGAGCTGAAAAAGAATCGCCGTGCGGCGCAGCCACAGGTTGTCCGACACGATCCAGCGCTCTGTGTGCTCCGCTATTAACGCCGGGTATTTCGACAGATGATAACCAACGAGATGCGCCGCTATAAAATCAACCGTATCCCACCACGAATGGGTCGTTACCCATCGCTCCAGCCTCTCGATATGAGCAGACGCAGCCTCTTTGCTGTATTTTTCAAGCAGTCCCATCGCAACATAATGGAATTCCCGCTCGTTTAGCTGCCACAGGTATTCCGCTGTTAGCAGCAGCTCCTCGCCCTTAGGCTTCTCGTTATGCTTCCAGAACTCTCGCAGCAGTTGTGTCCGCTCTGGTGTTTTAATGCCCAAAAAAACGAATTGGCCGCGCATGTATGCTTCCATGGGCAATGCATGTTCCGGGTTTTCGTTTTCCCTAAATCGTGCTTCAAGCGCCTGTGCAATCGCAGTCATAAGATAGCAGCTCCTTTACTTTGAACGATAACATAAAGCAGCCCCAACCATCAATGACGGTCAGGGCTGCTCTTCATCAATATTCTTCTCAATTGGTATTAAACCGCTTCGTCATGCAAATATCTGTAGAACGGTTTATCTACCCAGAATTGAATCGGCGTAACGTTCACGCTAGGGTCGATCGCTTTCAAGCCTGCAACTACCTTCTCGGAATCCTCGTTAAGGGAGAAAGGATTTACCGTATACGGGCTATCCGGATCAGTAATAAAGTTGTTCGTAATAATTTCATAATCCTTCAATTCCGTTTGGGAATAGTACAGCGGCTGCCACCATGAAGCAATGATCAGACCTGTTTGGTCTGCTTTATCTTTTTTAGCGTATTTCAAAATAACGTCTTGGAAAGCGGCTTTATCTGCTGCTGTCGCGAATTCAAAGGCAAGATCATACTCTTTGGAGTAAGAAATATAGTTGCCATTTTCAATTTTTACGACATTTGGTCCAGGTGTGCCCCACTCAGCCAAGAAGATAAAAGCAGATGTTTTTGGCTCAAATTGTACCTTTGCATTTAAGCCTTCACTGCGAAGCAAGCCGATCAGCTGAATCGCATGGTTAAAATCGGAATGTCCATAAATGAGGGATAAGGAGTCAACGAAGTTAGCGTTGAAACGGGAATCCTTAATGTTGTAGCCTGTAATCAAATCCTGTTTTAGTGCCGTATTTACAAGCTCTTGCAGCTTAGGAGCATTAATAATATCAGAAGTATTGTATGCGTTGCTCAGCTTCGCGAAAATATCGCCATCGTTCACATAGCCGATATACTTTTTGTAAAGGCCTTTTGTAATCAATACTTTACCTAACAGCGTGTTGATCAATTGCTCGCTAGCTGCATTTTTGGGCTTAAAGTTGGCGTATTGGTCAGCTGTCAGCAAACCGGTGTCAACCGCAGCAGCAGTTTCTTGAGCGCCTTTTGTGCCAAGCGCGCTGCTTTTTACGTTCAGCTTAGTCAACGCTTTATTCACTTTAGCTTCCGGGTATGTATAAGCAAGCTCTTTAAGGTCTGCTGCTCTAACCGCAATCGATACCGCTACCGAAGTAGTTAGCACCTGCTCGCCCTGAATGGCTGGTCCCGACAAAATGCCTTTCTCGTACAAAGCTGCCGCAGCATCAAACCATTCGCTGCCGGATTTTACATCGGAGAACGTTACTTCTTTGCCGGATGGCTTGTAGCCAAGAATATCCGCTACCGCTTTAATGAAGTCACCTTTAGTTACTTTGCCCGATAGGCTGACATCAAACTTGTCTTTTAAAAACAGCTTATACTGTGCTGCGCCATCCTCCTGCGATACCTGTGAAACCTGAGACACAGGAGCAGCTGGCGATGCGGCAAAAGCTGCGGATTGTGTGAAAATGACAGAGACGGACAAGAGGAGTGCTACTAGCAGTTTGGTGTACGATGATTGTGTTTTTCTCATGAACATTACCTCCATTATAATTTAATTCCGATAGTTTTGATCGGAAATATGTAATGTTCCATAGTATACCAACTGGAAAACATAAGTGTCAATGAAATTATTTAAAGAGGCTGTCCCAAAAGCAACAATTATAGATGTGTGTGAAGGATTTAATCTGCAAACGTGTGAATTTGAAAATAAAAAAGGAGCTAAGCGGCTTGTGTGCGCATAGCTCCTTTGTTTTTCCTAAGCAACGCGATCTTCATTATCCTCGTGCCGCAGCGTCGGCATAAAAGATAACCGTAAAAAAATGTACGGCTTCGGAACCCGTATTGCGATACCAATGCGCCCGGTTCGCATGAAAATGAACAGCGCTGCCCGCCGGCACTTCGTAAGACTCCTCGTCGTGCGTAAGCTCCAAGACACCTTGATGAACAAAAATATATTCCTCTACCCCGTCGTTATGGGGCTCGGAGCCGTGCAAGCAGCCAGGTTCAATTGTGACCATGTAGGACTCAAGCTTCGTTCGCAAGCTGTACGGAAACATCGGATAAGCGCGATAAGCGCCGTCTTCTTCCGAAAACAGTTCCAAATTGCCGGGCGTCGCTACCGTTACTTCCGAATCTATGTCTTCGATAAGCGTCGTAAACGAGATGCCTAGCCCGTTGACGATTCGCCACAACACCGAGATCGTCGGATTCGAATCCCCGCGTTCAATCTGCCCGAGCATCGCCTTGCTCACGCCGGTCATTTCGGCCATATTATCCAGGCTTAAGCCGCGTGATTTTCGAATAGCCAGCAAATTTTTTCCGACCTTCTTGTGTATCTGTTCCATCTCTCGAAGCCTCTTTTCAAACCGTCATACAGCCAAAGTTAAGCGTATTATAACAGATTCGCACTTGTCTTGCTATAAGTCGATTTTCCTTTGAGATTAGAGAGCATATCATCAGTCATCCAATCCAAATCGTACTCAGGGTCGAAATCCCATTCTTCGCGAGCCGCCGACGGATCGATCGCATCCGGCCAACCGTCCGCGATCGATTGCCTTAGAGGATCAATGCCGTAATCGAGCTCGAAGCTTGGTATATACCTGCGGATGCTGGCCGCAATCCCTTCAGGGTCAACGCTCATTGCCGTCACGTTAAAGGCGTTTCGATGTTTAAGCCGGGACGCGTCCGCCTCCATCAGCTTAATGACCGCATTGATTGCGTCTGGCATGTACATGAGGTCCAGAAAGGTCCCTTTATCGATATACGAGGTGAAGCGGCCGGTCTTCACTGCGCTTACGTACATGTCGACCGCATAATCGGTCGTCCCTCCTCCCGGAGGAGCGGTATAGGAGATTAATCCAGGAAAACGAAGTCCCCTCGTGTCCACTTTGTATTTATGAAAATAATAATCGCAGAGCAGCTCTCCGGCCACTTTATTGATGCCGTACATCGTCGCAGGGCGCTGCATGGTGTCTTGCGGCGTACCGTTTCTCGGCGTCTCCATGCCGAATGCCGCAATCGAGCTCGGCGTGAAGAGCTGGCAATCAAGCTCTCTTGCCGCCTCCAACGCGTTCAGCAGCCCTCCCATATTCAACTGCCATGCATGCATTGGCAATGCTTCTGCCGTCGCGGACAGTAAAGCCGCAAGATGGATAATCGTATCTGCCTGATGCGATTTCACCGCATGATAAAAGGCTTTGCCATCGGTTACGTCCAGCGTTTGGAACGGCCCGGATTGTGCCGTTTCGCTGGAACTTTGCCGAATGTCTGTCGTCATAACCGCATCATTGCCATAAATCTGACGCAGCCGAATAGCCAACTCACTGCCGATTTGCCCAAACGCGCCGGTAATAAGAATACGCCTCATATCGATTCCTCCTAAAGGATGATGCCAAGCTCGCGTCCCGCCTGCTCGTATACGGTTAACGCATGGTCCAACATTTCTTTCGTGTGCGCGGCAGTAGGCATGTTGCGAATGCGCCCCGCTCCCTTCGGCACGGTCGGGAATACGACGGATTTAGCGTAGACGCCTGCTTCATACAGCTTCGCGCTAAAGCGCTGGGTCAACTGCTCATCGCCGATAAGGCAAGGCGTGATCGGCGTCACCGTATGGCCAATCGAGTAACCAAGCTTCTTGAGGCCATTCTGCAAATATGCCGCATTGTTCCACAGCTTCTCTTGCAGCTCTTTGCTGTCTTGGATAATACCGATCGCTGCAATGCATGCCGCAATCGTTCCCGGCGGCTGCGACGTAGAGAAGAGGAACGGACGGCTGCGCGCTTTGAGCCAGTCAACGACCTCCTGCGTTCCCGCCACGTAACCACCAACCACTCCGACTGCTTTGGACAGGGTTCCGATTTGAAAATCGATGTGGTCGGAAAGGCCAAAATGCTTCACGGTACCCGCTCCTCCGCCAAGCACCCCTGTGCCGTGCGCGTCATCCACGTATGTGATCAGGTCGTAATCTTCCGCAATTTTTACGATTTCAGGCAGGTTCGCGATATCGCCATCCATTGAAAACACGCCGTCCGTAATGACCATAATTTTATCAAATACACCCGATTCCCTTGCTGACTGTGCCTTAATCCGCAAATCGCTCATGTTGGAATGGCCGTACCGAATGACCTTTGCTTTCGTTAACCGGCAGCCGTCAATGATGGAGGCGTGGTTGAGCTCATCCGACAGAATGGCATCCCCTTCACCCATGATCGCGGAAATCGCCGCCATGTTGCAGTTGAAGCCCGATTGATAAGCGACGGCGGCTTCGGTTCCTTTAAACGCAGCCAGCTTCTCTTCCAATTCAACGTGCAGCGATAACGTCCCGTTAATCGTCCGTACAGCCCCGCTTCCCACTCCGTACTTGATCGTTGCCTGAACCGCAGCGTCCACTAATCTTCCGTCCGTCGCCAGTCCCAAATAATTGTTGGAAGAGAGGTTCACCAGCTCCTTGCCTTTCAACCGAATAACAGGTCCGTTTGCTCCTTCCAGCGAATCAATCGTCGGATACAGCCCCCGGTTTCGAAGCTCGTCAAGTTCCCGATGTAAAATGGAAGATAATCTTTGGTTTCTCATCCGTATGCCACCTCGTATCAGTTAGGTTTAAGTTTAAAAAACACTCTCGTTTTATTAGCGCACAAAAGTACACTATAGCGTATGTATGTTATAATATATAAAAATGCGTTATAGCGCAATACTGAAATTACGACATTTTTCTTGCTGTATTGACCTGAACAAAAAATCCCCCTGCCAAGGCATGGGCAGGGGGATTTGGGGCTAGATTGTATGTAAGGATGACATAGGTTAAGTTTCTGATTCAGCAACCTTTTTTACATCTTCTAAAAATTTAACAACGATCTTCTCCGTCGCAAATAGCATAAACAGCTTTGCAAACCACTTCAATGCTTTATTGGTAACTGTGTATTTAAGCTTTGTTTTCTGGTCATTTATTCGATGCAGTTCATATAAAGCAGTGATCTCAAAGATATTTGCCAATGTGAACCCGATTTTCATCTTCTTATCCTTTTGATTATTCGCATATTCTAGCGTGTGGACGTCATATTCCTCTATGCGTTTGCCTTCTTTATACTTTTGACGGTATATGCTGCCGACAACCTCTTCAGTAATGCGGACTGGTTTATTCTCTACCACTTGAGGCATAATCTTTTGCATCTGTTCTAACGAACCATCTAAATAAGACCATACATGTTCAATAGGAGTGTTTATCTCAATTTCTCTTGACCATTGCTTCAATCTATTTACCCCCTCTTATAAACCCTTTTCATCTATTCTACATGATTGATGAAAAAAATAAGAGGCTGTCTTAAAAGCAACAATTATAGATGTGTGTCCATGTATCTTGGGCGGTGGCTTCGTTTTGTTCTAGAATGAGCTAAAAGCTATTAATTGCTGAACCGCCGCACCCACTCGCTTATGCATGGCTAAACCAAATTCGTTTTGCGAAATTCAGCTATAAATCCGTCAAGCCAATCCTCCGTATAATCAATGGCGCCGTTATCGCTATGGATAAAAGCAACATCAAGGCCCATCACCCAAAATCTGCGAGCAAAAACAAACAGCTCAATCGCCGCTTCATCCTGCACCGAAAATGGTCGGACAGACCGATAACCCGCCATTAAAGCATGCCATAGCTGCTCCTTTGTCTCTGGTTGCTGCCTTTTTCTTGCCCGAACTTGCGCAAGATCATAGGCTCGCCAGCCCTTGGCAGCCCATTCAAAGTCGAGATGGGTGAAATGTCCGTTTTGTTCCATCGCGTTATTATTCCCATGCATGTCACCATGACAAATGCCAAAATCCAACCCTTGATCAGCGGCAGCAGTAATCCGTTCTTTTAATGCAAGCGCAAACTGCTGCAGAAAAGGGGCTGACTCATGATTTTCGCCTATGTAGTTCAAAATACGCTCTAACGGTTGATCAATAAGAAACTTGGTATCCAACTCATAACGGTGCTGCTCCAAAACAACCTGATCCATAGCCGCATGCAGCTCAGCAGCAGACTTGCCGAAAGCGTAGCAAGACTCTTCGTCTTGCAGCCTGTTCTCCGTACCCGTAATAAATCGAAAAAGGACAGCGACCCTTTTTCCTTCAGCTGCATCGATTACGGTATAATAACGACTGTCTTTTTTAGCTATTGGTTCTGCTACACCCGTGTGCTCGGAGCTTAAGAGCGCCTTGAGTTGTGTCAACAAAGATAGCTCATACGAAACATCCTGCTCTTTGATCTCCTGACGATAGACACGTAGAATATAATACCCTTTAGACGTTCGAACGCGATAGGTATCGTTCAAGCCTCGCAGCCAAAACAAACACTCGCTCCACTGCCCAATATCATATTGTTCGCTTAAACCATACTGCAAATAGTTCTGGTCTAGGACGGACCGCAAAGCTGTAGGCCCAGTATACATGGCGTTACCCCTAATCTTTTTAGCCTCATCATATAGCAGCCCATTCCCCAGATAAAGGTAAAAATCTTTTATAATCAACTGTCTGCTTTATCGTTATTTAAATCGTCCTGTTCAATTTCACCTCAAACTCGGGTTTCGTTACATAGTCCATATAAGCTATTTTTCCAGAAAAGTCTAAATACGCTTGATAACGGGTGCGAATAGCCTGCTCCGTAATGTGATCTAGTACTTGATTCTTGGCGACCCAGCAGCTTTCCGAGGTTTCTTCCGATGTACACAATTGGCCGCCTACAGGCTTGCAGACATAGTCAAGCATTACTTTGGTAGGCACATCCGTTACTCCGTCATGCCATTTATGAGTCGCTGTATTGGAATAGACGCCTATCAATTGAGTGACAATGACGTCGATCCCGCTTTCCTCTTTTATCTCTCTGCTTAATGCGTCTATCAAATTTTCACCAACCTCCACTTGCCCGCCAGGAAAAACCCAGCCGTCATGCTGCGTTTTGACGAGCAGAATGTTTCCATGCTCATCCTCAACGATGCCGCCTACTGCCACAATATGTGTTGGCATTGCCATATTCATATCCCCCTCAGCGCCTCGCGCTTGGTCTCACTTCCAATTGTTTTTCACAAAGAGGATGACCTTGACGAGCACGAATAGCCCCGCAAGATAAAGAAAAACATTTTTCCAGCTAAAATGATTCCCTTCCTATTCACCCTCGTAGTTTGCCTTCAAAAATGATTCGTCGCTAATCTGTACCGCGATAGTCTCGTTTGTGTCGATGCCTTTGCTACAATCCAAGCTGCACTTCCCTGTTCTTTGCATCCCAGACTACGCTTGCTCCCATCGACTCAGCAACGAAACGCAGCGGCGCCATCGTACTTCCGCGGATGATCTGCACGGGTTCAGCCAGCTCCACCTCTGTACCGTTTACAGTCGCTTCCTGTTTCCACACTTCCATCCTGATGGTTTGCGCGCCAAATTTGACGGTTACGATGTCATTCGCATAGCTGACGGTGCCGCCAAGTGATTCGAACAATCCCCGAACCGGGATGAGCACGGAGCCGTTCACCATCGCAGGCTGCTTTTCTACGAGCTGATAGTTGCCATTCAAACGAATCCCGATCCCTTTGACAACTTTTTTCGGGATGATTTTCCGGTTATATTTGAACTTGTCATCTCCGTAGTAATTGCTCATCCGAGCCCATGACGAGACAGTGCCATCCTTATGAAGCGCCGTGCCTCCACCTTCGCTCAAAGCGCTAACCGCCTTTATCTGGCTAAGCCCTTTTAATGGATAAAGCTTCTTATCCACATTCGGCCAAATCCAATACGACACCGAGCCATCCTTCATGAGAACGTAGGAGAAGGCGGAGAAATCCCCTAAATCATCCATCGCCCCCGCAACTGCCGCCGCTTTTGGAGCCAGCTTCGCAAGGTTGAAATTAGGAATGGATAGCCCATAAATAGCATATCGGTTCATTAAATAGACATCCCATGATGCGCTAATCGCCATACCTGTAGAGATGGATGCCGCTTTTTTGAAAATCGTTGGGTTAGTCTCGGTATTATCCAGCACTTTACTAGGAAGAAATGGCTCATTATATTTGTCTCTTCCCCAAATCCACATCGTACCGTCCTTTGCGAGCGCAATCGGAAAATATCCTCCTCCCTCAATCGCCACGATATCCGTAAGCTTGCCGATCCGGCCTGGCTTGCGCTTCTCCTCCACGCTTGCTCCTGCGGCACAGGCGTCCGAAGGCAGCTGGTACTCGCATAATCCTCCTAGCGACCAAACGGTTCCGTCCGCTTTAAGCACATACTGGCCAGAGATGTCGACTGCGTTACTAAGCCCCTCCACGGGGGCCGGTTGATCGAAGGAATTAAAATAAACAAACCCGCCGCCCGGTGCAGCTACGCTTTCTGTTTTTCTTCCCCACGTCCACACGCTTCCGTCCTTTTTTACTGCCGCATTGCGCTCAGAAATCTTCTTAACGTCACTCAGCACCCGCACGGCCTCGAACGTATCCTCATTCCAAGCCCATAACACGCCTTTATTGTCCAGCGCATAATTTCCATCTATCGATACAATGCCATCCAGCAGCGGCGCCTTCGCCGCATTAGCAGAAGCAGACATCGGAGTTACCGCAGCCGCCACAATAATCGATACAATGACTAGCTTCATCCAATTCCCCCTCATCTCGTTCACCTTCCTTCCATTTGTTATCCAGATAAAAGTTAGACGCCAATTTTGGGAAAAAGTTACAACCATTTCGATTGATCCGCCAAAAGTTTGGGTACATACATAGAAACGACGAAATGAGGTGGATTCGCATGAATGAATTCGAGAAGGATGCAGACGGTGCAGCGAAGAATGGCAAACGAGATCACCCCGAGCAATATCCGACAGACAAGGAGAGCTTGTTCGATAAGTTCAAAAGCGAGCAGACCGTTGATCCCATACCGGTAGAGGATCTGAAGCTTCAGGTGCAGGATGAGAAACATAAGGAAGAGACGAAGCACAAATCATCCAGTGCAAATAAGTATGAGTGACAACTTAAGCGGCCAAAAATAAAAATGAGCCTTAGAATCGCTTCTAAGGCTCATTTTGCGTGTCGGGAATCGTATTCGAATCCGTCTTTTCCCGTTAAATTGGCTGAATCGTTACTGCAAACCTCTACACCGACGCGGTTACGTCTCCGGCTTGCCTTTTCGGACGAAATCCGAAGCCGAGCATGGCGAAAACGAGAAACGCTGCGCCCAAGAACAGAAAGTTAATGGAAGGAGATACATAACGTATGCCGTAACCGCCGAGCGTCGGCCCCATAATGCTTCCGATGCTAAAATGGATCGAGGCGATGACATTTGCTGCCGGCAATATGGCCCGGGGCAAAATATCAGCCGCATAAGCAAGTCCGAGTGAGTAGAACGATCCCACCACGCCTCCAGCAATTGCGAACAGCAAGAATAGCAGCAAAACATTGTTCCCGGCGGCAGGAATCGCGAAGAAAGCAAGCGACCCGACTATTCCGCAGGCAATCAGCACCGGTTTACGTCCGATTCGGTCGCTCAAGATACCAAGCGGCAGCTGCAAAACCAGCCCCCCTACCCCGAATGCCAGCAACAGCAGCGAGATCCAGTGCTGGCTTAATTCAATGCGCAAGCCGTACAGCGGGAAGCTGCTGTTCATGGAAGCCTCCATCAAGCCGTACAAGAAGCCCGGTATAAGCACGAACCACGCCATCCGGTACGTTCTAACGAACCGATTCTCAGCCGCAGCATCTCTTGGGGCTCGCTCTGGCATCTCGCTTTTCATACGCAGCACTAGCAGCAGCACCGTGACAAAAAACAGGCTAGAAACAATAAACGGTACCGCCCTGCCAAGCGGAAGAAGATTGATGCCGAGCGGCCCTAGACTAAAGCCAAGTCCGTATGCCATTCCATACAACGAGATGTATCTCCCGCGCCGATCGGCAGGGCTTGAGCTTACAATCCAAAGCTGGGTAGCATAATGGAGCGAGCTATCGCCCACGCCGACGAGGAGCCGCAAGGCGAACCATAGGGCAAGCGACTCGGTAAATGGGAAGAGCAGGCTCGCAAGCGTAACTAGCGAAATACCTGCTACGATCACTTTTTTGTAACCAAAACGCAAGACCGGCTTCTCTACGAAAAACATGGTACAGAAAATTCCGATATACATAGCCGCTGAGTTAATGCCGTTCATATCCGCCGAAACGCCGGAGTCCTCCAGCATTATGGACAGCAGCGGAAGCAGCAGCCCTTGGCTCATGCCCGCAACTACGACGACCAGCAGCAAAGTAATTAAACGAAAACGAAATGAAAGTGAAGTTGTAGCGATAGCACTTGATGACAAACCTGTTGCACTCTCCTTGAACAATTATTGTCCTTATTTTTCCCCTTACACATTGTATACTTGGCAGCAATGCCTGACAACCTCCTTTCATTGCCAGCATGCCTCCTTCGTTAGATGAAAATCAGTTTTATAAGCCTTTGACGAAAGTGACCCGGTGGTAATCCTTTTGAAAATAATCGTTCTCCCAGTTCATCATTTCAAAGCCAATGCCGCGATAGAAGGACAACGTATCTTCATTGCCCGCATGGCCTAACGTGTAGAGAATCACTTGCGTCCTTCCCAACTTTCTTATCTGTTTGCAAATATTATCGATCAAGGCTTTCCCGATCCCTTGCCGCTGGTTTTTGGGCGACACCGCTACCCCCTCGATTTCATATAGCGCCAATTCTTCGTTCAACAAATATCCGGCATGGCCCGCTACCTCGCCTGACTCCGCTAAATAGACATAGTAACGGCATTGCTTGTCATTTTGGATAGCCAAAAAAGCTTGCCAGCGCTCAGGATACTTCTCCATAATAAAAGGAGGAAATTGCAGCGGGTGCCCCGCCATTATGTACTCAACTTGCGATTGATCGCTTTTTTCCAACAAACGAATCTGCATCTAAACCATCCTCCCGCACCTCTATTTTCGCAAACCAGCAGTATAGTAAGGATAATCCATCTTCAATTGAATTTGCCGCGCCACCGCTTCATTCGTAAGGGATTCTACGACAAATAAACCTAAATCAATGGAAGCCGATACCCCTCCGCCTGTAAAAACATTCCCGTCTCTCGCATAACGCTCCTTAATCACCTCTTCGCAATAAGGGGCAAGCAGGTCGTAGGCAGATGGATTGGTTGTCGCTTTTTTGCCGTGCAAATAACCAGCAGCACCCAAAATCAATGCCCCAGTGCACACGGATACCTTGTACGGCACATCTCGCGCAGTTTGAATCCATGACATAAAATCGGGATCATATCTGAGCTGCCTTGTCGATAACCCGCCCGGTATAAATACTAAATCATAGGCTGACAGGTCAGGCAGAACCCGGTCGATCTTCATCGTAAGCCCCCGATCATCCGTTATCTCCTTTTTGTTCGAACAAAAGTCCCATGACATCGTTTCCTTTGCTTTCAAAATTCCCATCCACGTTACCGCTTCATAAAAACCGGTAAAATCCAGCGTCGTCATGCTGTCAAACAGAATGAATGCCATCTTCATGCGTAAACACCTGACCTTTCATCATAAAAATAAAAAAAGTACTTGATCAAAGATCAAATACTTTGCCCAGGCGTACGGCGATATAAATAAGTGCTTCCTCGTGGTTATCCACGTTTACGCCAGTCGCACATACCAGATATTTACTTTATTGTATGAGGAAAAAGAACATATAGCAATGCTTTTTTACTATATACAGGTTCGATTCAATAGGAAGCGTTAAACCCTCTCGTTAATCCTGCTGATAAAAGCTTCCGCAAGCTCCAGCTGCCTGATCGCGAATGGCAAATCCCCGTCACCGACAAGCGCTAAATCGAGATTGGATAAGGTAGCAAGCAACGTCCTCGCCGTCAGCGCAAGCGCAAAAGCTGAAGGATCCTTTATCATCTCGGCTTGGCTCATCAAGTAAACATAGGTTGGCTCCTCGGAGCCGCCAAACAAAGCAAGGTTGCATATATACGATGCCAAATCCCAGTAAGCAGGCATGTAGGATACATCCTCAAAATCGATCCAAAGCCAGCCTTCCGGGCTTGGAAGCACATTGCCGGCATGGGCATCTCCATGGGCAGGCATCAAAGCTTCTCGTTTAATCGATCGAATTTGAATGTCTATCTCCAGAAAAACCCGCAATAAAGACTGGATACGGTCATCCGGGTGTTCGCTTAGCCTTGCAGCCGCCTGACAAGCCCGTTCCCAGACGCCGAGCACGGGCATGGGGCCAGCGAAGTCGCGCATCGCTAAAGAAAGCTTGTTAACGAGCGCAACGGCCTCGCTTGGTGAAAGGGGCTCGAGCTGCACAGGCGGCGCGTAACGCCAAAATGTCGCCCACACGCCCGCGGCGCGGTGAGGCCCCGCGTCTGGCATGGGCTTCACCACGGGCACGCCATAATTATGCAAATGAAAGGCTACCCGCACCTCCCGCTCTAAAATGTCATGTGCATGCCCTGCATTTTGTTCGGATAGAACAACAGCTGCCCGGACAATAACCTCATGAGGAGTCAAATGAATAATCAAATTTCCGCCTTTGCTTAAAATAACAGGATCAATATCCGTTAATCCAAGCTTCTCGGCAGTCAACAGCAACTGTGAAACAAGTTCACTTCTATCAGACAATAAAACAGCTCCCTTAATGTATGGTATACGTTTATCTTAGCCGGGAAGCTGCGGGCTTTACAGGCCCAAAATAGGTATAATCATTTTTTCCGCCGCCTCTAAGTTAACGTCTCCCATTTCGCCCACATTTCCTGCGGATTCAGTTCATAAATGTCGTTTTCTCTAAACATGTATTGATGCATAATAAATTCCCGTCGAATCGTAGCAAAATCATCATGGAAGCCTTTAATAAAAACATTTATCTCCTTCTCCGTATACTTCTGTCCCCTTGTCAGCTGCGACACGATATGCTGCAGCGCGATAAGCTTCTTCTTATGCTGAGCCGGAATATGCTTTAGCTTTCCTTCTGCCGTAAAAAAATTTCGGATAACCGAGTCCTGCAATCGCTTGCTGCTCTCCTCCATGCTCTCCAATCCCCTCTCTGTTCCCGCGTTTCGGTAAATGAGCTGCTCCGCGGCACTCGCGTTGCTCTTAATAAAATAATGGTTCAACGAAAAATAAATCGTATTTTTTTCTCTTCGCTCATTAATTAAGCTCGCTTCGCGAAGCTTAGTCGCATGATGCGTGACCGTAGCAGGCGTTACGCCTAGCTTCTCAGCCAGCTCCTGGCCATTCAGCTCGCCCTCAGCGAGCATTATCAATAGTTTGATTCTCGTCGCATCTGCCAGCGCCTTATGGTACGCGACAACTTTATCCAGCTGCATCGTTTTAAATCCTCTCTTTATAGTATATTTAACATTCGTCTAATTAGATAACTATCTAATCAGATGATAATGCAGTTCCCGTGATTTGTCAAATCACTGGGAACGCATGTATCTCCTACCGTTTCAACCATTAATGTTCGGAATACAAATTGTCATCATCCGCGATGCTTTGAATATCTTCCGAGCTGATGCTGATATATTCATAGCCTTCCGCCTGCTGCTTCTTGAGCGCCTTTTCCTTAATAAACTTTGGGCTGCCCTCGCCCGCATCCTCGTCGTAAACGAGCAGAATGCCGTCCGTCTTGCGGAAGAGCAGCTCGTCCCGCGCATTAAACTGCCATATCCCGTTATACGGCTGATTGCTGACGGAAGCGTAATAATCGACCCCTTTCAGCACCTGCTGGTAAAATTCCTTTTTATCGTCCTTCCACTTTTCTTCCGGATTTGCATACGCCGCAATAATCGAGAGTCTCAGATGCGGATAAATTTCCTTAAGCGCGATGACGACCTCGCATGCCCAGAGGTCAACGCCGTATTGTCCGGGTGTGATGACCCATTCAAGCCCATCCTCGATGAGCGGAAACAGCTTGCCTGTCAATGCTTTTTTAATATAAACGATGCCTTCATGCTTCTGGTTAAAAATATTAAGCTCATGCGCGCGATAGCCCGTAACGAGTAAATTTTTCATTTATTCAACGCCTTTTCGGATAATTATGGTTTACATCTCTCCAGTGTATGCTATAGTAGAAAAAATACAAATTGAATATGGACCTATTTTATTTCACTAGGGGAGTCTAACGGCTGAGATGGAGCGCATGCTCCGGACCCTTTGAACCTGATCTGGATCATTCCAGCGGAGGGAAGTGGAGCAGAAACAGCATTCATTCATGCGCGCAAGCCTTGTTTGTTCGTTAGACCCGCTCATTTCCCTCCGGAAATGGGTGGGTCTTTATTTGTTTACGGGGGGATGCGTATTACCGCGCTATTATCGCTTCACCATTTGACCTACTCCTATCCATCTAACAGCAAGCCTGTATTCTCCAATCTATCATTGGAGGCTCACGCCGGCGAATTCGTATCGATCATCGGGGCAAGCGGCTCAGGCAAGAGCACGCTCTTCAAGCTTATGGCCGGGCTGCTTCAGCCTGCCGAAGGAGAAATTAGGCTGCGCGGCGAGCTTGCCCCGCACCGGTTAGGCAAGGTCGCCTACATGCCGCAAAAAGATCTGCTCATCCCATGGCGGACCGTGCTCGATAATTGCTTGCTGCCGCTTGAGCTTGCGCGAGGAGACCGCGCAGCTGGCTCCGCGCAAATACGGGAGCTGCTCAGCCGCTTCGGGCTTGCTGGATATGAGCAGGCTTATCCGGATGAGCTATCGGGAGGCATGCGGCAGCGCGCCGCTTTTTTGCGGACGCTCGTGACCGGGCAAGAGCTTCTGCTCCTTGATGAGCCATTCGGCGCGCTGGATGCGATGACTAAGCGCGGCATGCACAAATGGCTGCTTGAGCTATGGGGCGACCTGCGCAAAACCGTCCTTTTTATTACGCATGATCTGGAGGAGGCTATATTGCTTAGCGACCGCATTTATTTGATGTCCGAAAGCAGCCCGCTGGGCGTGCAGGAAATCGCCGTTCAGCTGCCGCGCCCCAGACACTATGAGCTGAATTATGAAGCTGCTTTTGTGAAGCTGCGGCAAGATTTGGAGCGACGACTGCATGCGCAAACTACGTTTTAACACATGGCTGCAAAATTACGGACTTTTTATTCTGCTGCTAATGCTCCTTCTTATCGTTTGGCAATGGATCGTGCACCTTGGCTTCGTTCCCGCCTTCATTCTTCCAGCGCCAACTGCAATCGGCGGGGCATTGGTCGAGGACAGCAGCCTCCTGCTTGGCAAGCATCTTGCTGCCACGCTGCGCGAGGTCGCGCTTGGCTTCCTCTTGTCCGTCATAGGCGGGGTTGCTCTTGCAGCTGCCATGAATGCGTTCCGCACGCTCGAGAAGGCGCTGTATCCCTTCATTGTCATTAGCCAGACGATCCCGTTAATTGCTCTGTCGCCGATCTTCATTTTATGGTTCGGCTATACGATTTGGGGCAAGGTCGCCGTCGTTTTTTTGACTGCCTTCTTCCCTATCGTCGTCAGCACCTACGACGGCCTGAGCAAAGGGGATGCGGAGTATCGGGAGCTGCTGCTGACGATGGGAGCGACCCGATGGGACATTTTCCGCAAAATACAAATTCCGGCTGCCCTGCCCTCCTTCTTCTCCGGTCTTAAGCTGTCCGTCGTCTACTCCGTCGTAGGCGCTACGATAGGCGAATGGCTAGGCGGCAGCGAAGGGCTTGGCTATTACAGCCGGCGAATGTCCGGCAATTTGAACACCGATGCCATGTTTGCATCCGTATTTCTGCTATCGCTCATTGGCATTCTCTTATTTGCCAGCGCGATGCTGCTTGAGAAAATGATTTTAAAGAGAAGAGGAACGAAGAAATGATGACAAAAGCTAAAAAAAACTGGAGCGGTTTGATCACGCTTGCTGCCATGCTGCTTGTAATAAGCGGATGCGGCGGGGCTGCCACGGACAATAACGAAGCCTCCAAGGCCGATGCTTCAGCCGATGATCAGAAGATAGAGAAAATATCGATTATGCTCGACTGGTATCCAAACGCCGTTCATTCCTTCTTATACGCCGCTCAGAAGAACGGATATTTCAAGAAGCAAGGACTAGAGGTTGATATTCAGATGCCCGCCGACACAAACGATGCTTTAAAGCTGGTAGCCGCAGGCAAAATCGATTTGGCACTCAGCTACCAGCCACAAGTTCTGATGGCTCGCGGCGAGAAAATTCCTGTCAAGTCCATTGCGGCAATCGTCAGGCATCCGCTCAATCATCTGATGGTGCCTGAAGGCGGAAGCGTAAAGTCGCCTAAGGATCTGGTCGGCAAAAAAGTCGGCTACTCCTCTATCCCCCTCTACGAGGCGATGATGCGCACGATGATTAAGGAGGACGGCGGAGATCCGCAAGCTGTACAAATGATCGACGTAGGCTTCAGCTTTATTCCGGCGATCTCGACGAGCAAAGTAGATGCCATCATCGGCGGTTTCATTAATCATGAGCAATTGCTGCTTGCCAAGGAAGGTTATCCCATGACCGCGATTAACCCAGCCGATTATGGCGTGCCCGACTATTACGAGCTGGTGCTTGTTGCCAGCGACGATGGTCTAAGCAAGAAAAAGGCGCTTTTTCATAAATTCATTACAGCCATGGCAGAAGGCCAGCAATACGTTTCCGCCAATGCCGAGCAAGCGCTGTCGATCCTGTTCGAGCACGAGGATCAAACGTCGCCGCTCGACAAGGAGATCGAGACAAAAAGCTTGGACATCCTGCTGCCGCTTATGGATGCGGGAGAGCAAGCCTTCGGCTATCAGGACCCGGCTTCCTGGTCCCATGTAAGAGAATGGCTGCTTAACAATGATCTGCTGCCGCCAGACATAAAGGCTGAGGATGCTTTCTCCAATTTGTAAGACAGCGAATTGATACGATCGGGGGAACGAGTCGATGAACATCTATAAAGCGTTAACGATTGCAGGCTCAGACAGCGGGGGCGGCGCAGGCATTCAAGCCGATCTCAAAACCTTTCAAGAGCTTGGCGCCTACGGCATGTCAGTCCTAACCGCAGTAACGGCGCAAAATACGCTTGGCGTCCAAGGCGTATATCCGGTAGAAGCCGCTGCCGTCAGAAGGCAGCTGGATTCGATCGGCGAGGATTTAACGCCTTCCGCGCTTAAGACAGGCATGCTATTCAGCAGCGAAATTATTGAAATTGTAGCTGCCAAAATAAAGCAGTATCAATGGCAGAACTTGATCATTGATCCTGTCATGGTAGCCAAAGGCGGCTCTTCCCTGCTTCAGCAGGAAGCCATTCAAGCGCTCGTTAAACATTTGGTGCCGCTCGCGCTCGTAACGACGCCAAACATTCCCGAAGCCGAGCTGCTCGCACGGATGGCTATCCGCACGCTGAGCGAACGGGAGGAAGCAGCAAAAATCTTGTTCCAGCAAGGCTCCCGTTATGTCGTCATCAAGGGCGGGCATGATTCGGGCAGCGCACGGCTAGTCGACCTTATTTATGATGGAGAGCGATTCGATTACTTGGAAAGCCGGCGAATCGAAACCCGTCATACGCATGGGACCGGTTGCACCTTCTCAGCCGCATTAACGGCGGAAATCGCGCAAGGAAAAACCGTTCCCGAGGCGATTCGTACAGCCAAAGCCTTCATTCAAGCTGCCATCGAAGACCAGCTGGGGTTTGGCGATGGCCACGGGCCTACGAATCATTTTGCTTACCGGCGCAGGCTTCGGGGCGAGTAGCCTATTTCGTCCAAAGAAAACGCCGCTTCCGGGATGGAAGCGGCGTTTTCTTTGAGCTATTGTTTCATATTCGAAGATTAAAATTTGCCGCCGATTCAACTTCAAGCTGCATAACCGCTACTGCCGTAAGAGGCTTTACATCATACTTCGATTGCTCCGCTGCCGCAGCATTCACTCTTTCCGGCGCCATATCAAAGCTCGTAAGCGCCGCCGCTATCGTACAAAGCAGCACAGACATGCATATCACATTTCTTATCATAGACGTTCCACTCATTTCCTCGCTATTTCATTAGCCGTTCTATTCCTAAGTATAGAGCAATGAAAATAAAAAGCTATGGACTTAAGGAAGGATAGAAGCCTAGACTTTAGGCGGGTTAACCCCATACATAATCGAATACTTAACATGCATATGTTTACATTTTTGTTTGCCAATGGGTTAACTTACTAGTACAATGGGAATTATTCCCGCCTATATCATCTATTAACTTTTACGATAATCCAGCAAATCCTCTGCTGCACTCTATTGATTGGCTGCTCCCTAGAGCTCCTCCATCCATTCAGCCCGAAATAACACATCTTTTATTCCTTTATTTAAAGGAGGTGATTCTCAGCTTCGATCCTGCACACGATTGGCTTCCAAGAGCCCGCGCTTGGAGGAGCATGTGTACATTCCGTTGATTGGCGATCACCATTTGAAGAGGAGGAATACAATGATGAAAAAAATGGGCTTAAGCTTCATCGTACTCGTCATGTTGCTTGCATTTGCTTCGTCCGCTTCCGCGGCAAACCGGGTTGAAACGGGGACTTATTCGCATGGCGGAGGCAACCTGTACGTCTATTATTCTGCGTACGATTCCCATGTAAGCGGATATTTGAACATCACGATTTATCGCGTTACTTCATCAGGCGATGTTTTCATTACCTCTTATTCGGAAGAAGGCGGCAGGCCTGGCCATGATATGCATCAAGGCACATTAAATCTTGGCAATCAGCCGGCCGGCACTTATAAATTCGTGGCCAGCAATCCTGACAGCTGGATGGGACCTTCGGTAAGCTTCCATAACTAAAAAAAAGCCCCAAATGAGGGGCTTAGCCGATAGTCTGGGGACACCTGCGACAGGTGTCCCTTTCCTATGCGTTAAGTTAACGGTTATCCACTTTCTCCGGATAAAGATCATGGTTCATGAGGCGATGCTCCGCCATTTGCTCATATTTGGTGCCTGGCTGGCCCCAGTTGCAATAAGGATCGATAGAAATGCCTCCGCGAGGCGTAAACTTGCCCCAAACCTCGATATATCTCGGCTCCATGAGCGCGATCAAATCATTCATGATGATGTTCATGCAATCCTCGTGAAAATCCCCATGGTTGCGGAAGCTGAACAAATACAGCTTGAGCGATTTGCTCTCTACCATTTTTTGACCGGGAATATATGAAATATAAATCGTTGCAAAGTCCGGCTGCCCCGTCATCGGACAAAGGCTCGTAAACTCCGGGCAGTTAAACTTAACGAAATAGTCGCGGTTTGGATGCTTATTATCGAATGTCTCCAAAATTTCCGGCGAGTAGTTAAACAAATATTGTGTGCCTTGATTGCCGAGCAGCGTTACGCCATTAAGCTCTTCCTTGCTTCTTCCTTCCATGCTCGTCTCCACCCTTCCTTTTCCTATTAAACGCCTTTTTTATTGCCCCATACCCAGGTATGAAGCTGCGGGAGCACATGAACCCGCTTCAATTCATCATTCGGCATTACTCTGTTGATCAGCCATTCGTAACGCTCTACCAAATAAGGCAGCATCCTGTGCGGCTCCGTTTCCTGCAATTGACTGTTTCCAGCTTGCAGGTAAAAGGGAACATTCGGATAGCGCATATGAACAAAAGTTGCGTATTCGAGATCCTCGTCATCAAAGACGACCGTTTTTAAGCAAAAGCTTGCTTCCTTTTCGTTTAGCTTGGATACAATCTCGTCGAGAATTTGCCAATCCGTCTTCATGCCGGAGCTTGGCGGCTTCGGCGACAAGGTCAGCTCGTCAATCGACCAAAACCAGTCCTGCCAGCGGCTGCCTTGCGTCTCTAGCGCTACGCTTATCCCCCGCGCGTGCAGCTCTTCAATAAATACGCTAAGCTGCGGGAGCAGCGCGGGATTGCCGCCGGAAATCGTCACATGCTCGAACGTTTTTCCGCCGATTGCCATTAGTTCCTCTATGATTTCATTCGCCGTTAACATGCGAATATCTGCTTTCGCGCTTCCATCCCAAGTAAATGCCGAATCGCACCATGAGCAGCTGTAATCGCAGCCTGCGGTACGAACAAACATCGTTTTTCGGCCAATGACCATCCCTTCGCCTTGCACGGTGGGACCGAATACTTCCAGAACGGGAATCCGTTTAATCGCCTGCATCCGAACCCGCCTTTCTCTTAGGGCGGTAGATACAGTAGCTTGTCGGCGTTTCTCTTAAATAAACCTGAACGCACTGCGGGCGATTCACCGTACTGTCCAAATAACGCTGAACGATCTCGTAAATCGTGCGTGCTACCACTTCCGTCGTCGGAAATCGCTCCGGCTGCGTGTCGCTGAAGCTCTCCTTGTCGTCATTAAGCAGCGTATGGTCAAACCGGTCATGAATCAGCTGCTTGATAATAGCAAAATTGACTAGGAAACCAGCCGCATCAAGCTCGTCGCCCGCTACCGTCACATTGGCATAATACGTATGCCCATGAAGCTGACGGCATTTGCCTGCTTCCTCGGCAGGCACATAATGTGCCGCTGCGAACTGAAAATCCTTGTTCAGCTCATAAGAGTAAGGGTGAGCGGCTGCTGGATACACCTGCTGCAGCATCATTGCTTCACTCCATCCATTCGTTTGGCCAAATATTCGTCCAATCCGTTTTTACGCAGCTGGCATGCCGGGCAATCGCCGCAGCCGTCAGCAATAATGCCGTTATAGCAGGTTAACGTCCGCTCCCGTACAAATTCAAACGCGCCGAGCGTCTCGGCAAGCTCCCATGTCTCGGCTTTGTTTAGCCACATGAGCGGCGTATCGATGACAAACGGATAATCCATAGACAAATTCAGCGTGACATTGAGCGATTTCACGAAAATATCACGGCAATCCGGATATCCGCTAAAATCCGTTTCGCATACGCCTGTCACGATATGCTTCGCGCCTTGCTGCTTAGCCAGCACGGCTGCGAAGGTTAGAAATAAGAGATTGCGGCCATCAACAAAGGTGGTAGGGAGCTCCCCTTCCTTTTGCTCAATCGCAATGTCATCTCTAGTGAGCGCGTTAGGCGCCAATTGATTAAGCAGCGACATATCGAGAATATGATGCTTAATATTCAGCTCCTTGGCAATATCCGCCGCGCATTCGAGCTCTAACTTATGCCGCTGTCCATAATTGAACGTAACGGCCTCAACCTCCGAGAAGCGCTCCATTGCCCAAAACAAGCAAGTCGTGCTGTCCTGGCCGCCGCTGAATACGACGACCGCCTTTTCCTTTTTCATGCTGCATCTCCCTCTCTGGTTTGAGAAGATAGAGATCGCCTGACATCCTTCATAAGTAGCTAAAAAACCAAAGAAACGGCGCGAAACGGTAAAAAACCGGTTCGCGCCGAACGCAAAAACGACGATGTCACCTGACGGGACAATCGTTTCGCATAGTTTTTTATAGAGGGAGTTCGCGAACCTCTCCCGGCCGCCCGTTAAGTCGATTGACGAGGCACCGGAATTTCTTCTTTAGTTGCATATCCTCAAGTACTATAGCATAGCTTTGGGCAAATAGAAACAGACAGTATTTTACTAACCAGCTTCCATTCCCTTCTGCTTATTATACGATCTCCACCAGCTTCGCAAGCGTCTGAAGAACATGCTGGGACAGCTCAGGAATGTCTTCCATTTGCTCCTCGCTTATTTTACGGTTAAAACTTAGCTCGATCACATTCGAATAGCTCGGCGCTTCATCGCCGAATAAATAGCTTATCGTTTGCGTCGGCGCCATTTCCGGCTCCCAAATACGCTGCAGGATGTCCTCGATCTGCCTGCACTGCTCGTTTACATCACTCAACTGCATGTAGAAGCGAAGCCTCAGCGTACAAGCGGGCGTCTCGCCCTTTTGCTCTAAGAGCTCAGCCGCCAAATCCTTCAGCGATGCAGTGAGCTGTATTTCCGCTGACACCTCCGCGCGGCCAGCCAGCGTGAATTGAAGCGCAAACTCGCGAGACATAACGGCTAATTCCAACCGGTCTATCCGATTGATGATATCAACCTTTCGATCCAGCGTGTCTAGGTCATAAATTTGGTTCTCAAAAGCGACTTTCAAGTTTTCAAATACAGTTGGATCAAACATCATGGATTCCTCTCTTTTTTACAGCAGTAGGTACTAAGCTATTGTAGTCGATAAGGAACGTAGAATCGAGTTTTCTTTTGTAATTATCCCTTCAAATATAAGAATAGCGGCGACAGACCAAGCTCGCGTACCCCTTCGGCAACCAACCCTGCAATTTGGATACCGCCAAGCTCTTGAAAGTGCGTATCGTCCTGTGCGCCATCCGGAAAATGAATGAATTCGCCTGGATATGCCCACATGAACAGCGCCTTCGAGGGCTCGTCGCCCAGCTGCTCATACAAGACTTTGCTTTTTGCAGCCAAATCAATAAGCGGAACGTCAAGCTCCGACGCAAGCTGCTTCATGCCAAGCAAATAATCGCCATGCGTGTCGATGATCCGCCCCTGCTCGTCAAACTTGCGGCGATGCATCGGCGTAATCAGTACCGGCCTTGCGCCGCGTGCAAGAGCCCCCTCCACATAGATCGTGAGCATCTCCTTAAAGCTGCCAAAAGGCTCCGTTGCCCGTTCGGCGTCCGGCTTCTCGTCGTTATGTCCGAACTGTATCCACAAGTAGTCGTTAGGCTTAATTTGCTCCAATATCGCTGCAAGGCGCCCCTCATCAATGAAGCTTCTAGAGCTTCTGCCCGACATCGCATGGTTGTCAATCGCCACATCCGTCTTAAAAAATAACGGAAGCATTTGTCCCCAGCCCGCATACGGAAACGTATCTTGATCGGTCACGGTCGAGTCGCCAGCCAAATAAATGGTGGTCGCTTGCTTCGCCTCTTCAATCCGCAGCGCATTAATGCGCGGTGCAATGCCAGAGAAAGCAAGGCGCAAACGCCCATCAACCACCTTGACCGTAAAGCTGTGCACCGCATACTGCCCCGCCGATGTAACTGCCTTGTGGAGTACGATGCGCCCCACGCCATATTTTAAGGTCGTTGAGGTCGGGGCAATTGCATCGCCGATCGTTGCGGTTACCGTATAGCAGCCGTTAGGCAGATCGACGGCAAACACAGCATCTAGCGGTATGCAGAAGGCGCCGCGCAGGCGATCCTGGTCATCGCGATTCCGCGAGCTGACACGCTCGTTAGACTCGAAGCCGTAGCCTGCCGCCTCGCTATAAACGGTATCCGGAAGCACTTGTATATAAGGGGAAGCAGGCGCGTTGCCAATCCCAAAATCAAAGCGAAACGATGTAGTCATGCCAGCACCATCCTATCCGTTGATTGTCCTATTAGTAGAATAACAAATGACGTGTGGATAGGAAGCCAATAATTCGTCTATTTTGTTCAAAAATCAGACCCCCTGCACATGTGTACCGTTTATTTGTTATTTAAGGATCGAGCTGAGCATACGCCGCATAACGATCGCTGGAAATGGCAGCGTGCGGCAGGAAATGACAAATGCCCGTTTAACGCTGTCAAAGTTTGCGTTACCGGTGGAATTCCGTATACTAATAGATAGGAATCATGCAGGAGCTACTTACTAATTGAGGTGACGCAAGTGGAAGAGTTGAAACAAGCCTATGAAACGATGGGGCTGCCAGAGCTAGCGGCAAAAGAGGAAGTGGAGAAACGCTATACGACGCTTATGCGTCAAGCACGCTCCCGAACGCAGAAGCAGAAGGACGACGCGGGTGACGCGGAGGATTCTTTTGCGAAGATTACACAGGCGTATCGGCTGATTTTAGAGTATGAGGATCGCAAGCTGACCGATGCCTTCAACGAGCAGGAATACGGCAAGTACAAGAAGATGGCTGGACAAGCTCAGAAAATGGACCATTTCTGGCGCTATTACAAGTTCCATACGCTTGGCGCAATTGCAGCAGTAGCACTTATTATCTATGGGGTAATCAGCTTCATGAACTACCGTGAGGAGCAGGAACGGCTTGCTAGTCTGCCGCCTGTCGATTTAAACGTATCTTTTATGGGCAATTACATGCTGAAGGATGACGCTCCTAAGGAAGAGCCGATTGAAAGCGCACTTTTGACAGCGTTTCCCGAATGGAAAAGATTCGTTTCCATGTTAACCTTCGTACCTGCCGACGAACAATCGCAAATGGCTTATATGCAGAAAGCAGTGCTGATTTTGGCGACAGAGCATCCGGATGTTTACATCATGGATCGGAATATTTTTGAGTGGATCGGCAATCAGGGCGTACTAATGAACCTCGATAACGACGTTAACGGCGAGCTCAAACCATTGCTGAAAGATGGTTTGACGTTGAAGGCGAAGACCGAAGACGATACCGAGGAGCATGTGTACGGCATCGATATAAGCAAAAGCGCCCTTGTCGATCAGCTTCCTCTTTACAAGGAGAACATGATCATCGGGATACGCCTCGACAGCAAAAACCCGGAGAAAGCGCGAGAATTTATCAAAAAATATTTGCGTACAGTGAAATAGAACTAGTCGATGAAAGCCCGTATGCCTCCGCCATCAGGATGATGTCGGCGGCATACGGGCTTTTTATTTTGTGAGGCAGCCGCTTTGGGATTTATCCTGCGCAGCAAAAAAGGGGGGACTATAAATGGGTAGCTGCATCCCGCCCATTTAGCCTTCGCCCAAATGCTTTAGCACGATGCTCTCAATATGCTGCAAATGCTGCTTCATTCGTTCGGCTGCTTGCTCGGAATTTTGCTGCTCAATCGCCTCGAAGATAGCTAGATGCTCCTTATAAAGCCGCTCCGCAACAGCTGTGCTGGCATACAGCTCGACTCGCCGAATATCGTGGATGGCCGTTTCAATGTAATTCATAATCGACTCAAACAAGCGCACCATGATGGAGTTATGTGTCGCCTTTGCGAGCGTAAGATGAAACTTCAGGTCTAGCCGCTCGCCTTCGGTCTCATCGCCAACTGTCCGCTCCATCTCGTCAATCAAATCACGCAGCAGCTTTACATCCTCATCCGTCCGCTTCGCAGCGGCTATTGCCGCGCCCGATACCTCCAGCGCTTCGCGAGCCTCTAATAGCTCAAGCACCGTTTCGCGGTTCAAGCGAAGCGACGTAAGCTCAGGAAGCTCCATATCCATTGGCGCGTTGCGAATAACGCGGCAGCCCCCGCCCTGCCGAATGTCGATTAAGCCCATCGCTTTAAGCGCGCTCAAAGCCTCGCGGGTGGTCGAACGGCCAACGCCAAATTGCTCGGACATTTGTTTCGTAGAAGGCAGCTTATCTCCGACTTTGAGCTTGCCCTCCACGATCAGTTGCTTCACTTGCTCGGTAATTGCCTCGTAGTGGTTGCGCTTTGAAAGCTTCTCTACCTCTAAAGACGGCATGGACACTAACCTCCTATGCAGTATACGGCACGCGCCGCCTTGCAATCGTGCCCTTCGCTATCAGTAACGAATTTAATCCTATCCGACCAGCAGCGCGTATACAATTCCTGGGCCATGAACCCCGATGGTCAGATCATTTTCAATATCGGAGGAGCGGCTTGGGCCGGAAATAAAATGAATCCCCGCCGGCAGCTGCCCTTGACCCGCTTCATCAAACTTTACGAGCACCTCGCCTAGTCTCGTTTTCAACCGCTCTATCGGAATGATTATAATGAGGACGGTCGGCAGCAGGCTGACCGAACGGCCTTTGTTCGGCGCCGACAATACGGTTACCGAGCCTGTATAGGCGACAGCATGATCCGCAATGACGATGCCAAAATCCGCTTCTGCCGCACGCGCACGCCAGTATTGCTCCGCATCCGTATTCCATGTGGACACTTTTGAGTCTGTGAGAGAGCCTTCAAGATCAAGCGCATCCAGCTCCGGCTGATTTTGGCGAACAACGTATTTCGCGCTCATTTCCCCAGCCTTTTGCACGATAAAAGCTTTTGCTTCCTCCATCGTCTGAAGACGCGCCACATGACCGCCTACGGATAAAAAATTATCGGTAAACTGCTGGATTCGCTCCTCTTCCGACCATTCGAAGGCATTCCAAAAGTCAGGCGCGCCGCGGAACGGATGCTGCGGCTTATTCACCATTCTAGGATGCCTCAGCTTAGCGGCGATATCGTTCATAAAATGCTCCTGCTTCACGCGTGACTCCGCCTCTAGCTTCTCTAACCACTGTTTATGCGAATCAGCCATGACCGTGTCCTCCTTTGCCGTTTTTCTCATCCAGCTCGCGTTGGCGCACAAGCTCCTCCATCCGATTTTGCATCGACGGCTCCATTTGTTTGAGTACCTGCTTCAGCTCTTGATCAAGCGTATCCCAGCGATCGCGGAACGACTCCTTCGGCAAGCTTGGCGTGACGCGGTACGTGTTCCAGCCTTTAAGCGGACCAAGCTTCGTCTTGATGACGCCGCTGCGGACAACGAGCTTTTGCCCCAGCTTGCCCAGCCGCAGCACGCCGCCGAGGCGCGAGGAATTCCCCATGACGGTAGCGAAACCTTGCATGCCGATGGACTCCATTTTGCTGCCGTTGCCGCTCTCCACCTTGCGTCTGCGCAAATAAACGAGCATGTCGTGCAGCGGGATTTTGACCGGACACGCTTCATAACAAGCACCGCATAAGCTGGAGGCGTTGGCGATATCGTCCCACTCCGCGATATTTTTGTTCAAGGATGGGGTCAGTACGGCTCCAATCGGACCGCTGTAGGTACTGCCGTAGGCGTGGCCGCCAATGTGGCGATAGACGGGACAAGCATTTAAGCAGGCGCCGCAGCGAATGCAGTTCAGCAGCTCTTGAAACTCAGGATCGCCCAGCTGCAGCGAACGGCCGTTATCGATAATAATGATATGCATTTCATCCGGACCATCCGCATCCTCCGAGCGGCGCGGACCCGTAATGCCGGACATATACATCGTAAGCTTTTGTCCCGTTGCCGAGCGCGGCAGCAGCGTCGCCATGACCTCAAGGTCAGCCCATGACGGAATAATGCGTTCCATGCCCATAAGCGTAATTTGTGTTTTGGGAACCGTGCTAACCATACGGGCGTTGCCTTCGTTTTCAAAAAGCACCATCGAGCCCGTCTCCGCAATCGCAAAATTGCAGCCGGTCATGCCGATTTCCGCATCCAAAAACTTTTCGCGCAGCTTTTTGCGAACAAAGCCTGCAAGCGCCGTCGTATCCGGCGGCAGCGTGTAGCCCGCCTCCTTGGAGAGGAGGTCGGCAATTTGATAGCGATTTTTGTGAATCGCCGGAATAACGATATGTGAAGGCATCTCGCCTGCTAGCTGGATAATGTATTCGCCCAAATCGGTTTCTACCGCTTCGACGCCGATTGATTCAAGCGCGTGGTTCAGATGCAGCTCCTCCGACACCATCGACTTGGATTTGACGACTGACTTGGCATTCGCATGCTCAGCGATATCAAGCGTTAGCTTCACAGCTTCCTCCGTATTGCTTGCAAAATGCACATGGACGCCGTTCGCACGGGCGTTATTTACAAACAGATTTAAATAGTAATCGAGATGAGCGATCGTATGCAGCCGAATTTGCTTGCCGCGCTCCCGCCATTCCTCCCAATTGCCATGCTCGTCTGTCGCTTTCTTTTTTCCGTTGCGAAGACGCTCCGTCGTAAACCTTACCGCTTTGCGCAGAAATTCATCATTGAGCGCAAGATCTGCCCTAGCTTTTACGGTAGCTTCCGTTTTTGCTCCAGCCATCCTTATTTCACCCCTTCATAGAGAAGCTCTGCCAAATGCATGACGCGAACGGGCTCGTTGCGATAGCGCAGGTTGCCGGCAATGTTTAGAAGACATGCCATGTCGAGTCCGACCAGCACTTCCGCTTCCGTCTCCAGCACATGATCAACTTTTTCCGTCACCATTGCCCCTGAAATATCCGCCATTTTGACCGCAAACGTTCCGCCAAAGCCGCAGCAGTCCTCCGCAAATGGAAGCGGCACAAGCTCAAGCCCCTTCACGTTCTGAATAAGCGCGAGCGGCTCGTCCTTGACGCCGAGAATCCGGCTGCCATGGCAGGAAGGATGGTACGTCACCTTATGTGGGAATGCGGCACCGATATCCGTAACGCCGAGCACCTGCACCAAAAACTGAGTAAACTCATACGATTTGCTTTGCAGCTTATTCGCACGCTTTAACATAACCGGATCATCCTCAAACAGCTTTGGATAATGATGAATCATGCCCGTGCAGGAGCCCGAAGGCGAAATAACGAAATCGCTGTCTTCAAAAGCATCCAAGATCGTCTTAGCCGACTCCCTGGCTTCCTTCCAGTAGCCGCTGTTGAAAGCCGGCTGCCCGCAGCAGGTTTGTACCGTCGGAAACGCCAATGTGACGCCGTACTTCGCCAGCAAGCGCACCATCGCTTCGCCGACCCTTGGATATAGCGCATCGCTTAAGCAAGTAATAAATAAGGAAACCTTCATACCCGCACCCCTTTTGTCATGATTGATGTTATTTTATCAGGTTGTCAGACAAGTTTGGTTAAAAAAGAGATTGTTGATAAAGAAAATGTCCGATCGGATTTGGAAACGTGATTCGGCTGTTGTTCGTTCGAAGCTCTTTAAGCACCTATTGGCGCTTAAAGCTCCCTATCCCGCGTCAGCAGCTTGCTTTCCAGCGCCATAGACCATCCGCACTTTTACAAAAACAGCGCTGCGCTTCTACTGAAGCCAGCGCCGTGTTCGGTTAAACCGTTGTGACGGAGATTTGTTTCTCCTTGAGCTGTGACAACAGCCCAGGCGACAAATGCCTGTCGGTTATGATCGTATCGACATCGCTCAAATCAGCGACATGCGTGAAGGCTTGAACGCCGAATTTGCTGGAGTCAGCCAGCAGAATCACCTGGTCGGCCATGCCGACCATTTTCTGCTTGATGCGCGCTTGGAGCTCATTTGACTCGCTTACGCCTCGCTCCAAGTGAACGCCCTTGCATGAGAAAAATGCTTTATCCACATGATACGCATCAAGTGAGCGCTCTGCGAGCGGCCCGACATAAGACAAGGAACGCGATGCCAATATGCCGCCCGTCGAAATCACTTCGATCTTCTCCTTGCTGCTCAGCTCCATCGCTACTTTGATGGAATTGGTAAGCACCGTCAGCGGTATGTCCGGCATGCTAGCCGCCATATACCAAGCGGTGGAGCTCGCGTCGAGCAAAATACGGTCCTTAGGCTGGATCAGCTTAATCGCTTCCTCAGCGATCCGCTTCTTCTCCTCCGCGCGCGTAATTTCCCGCTCAAAATACGGAATCTCCGGCTGCTGATCCTTTACGCTAACCGCGCCGCCGTGGGAGCGGCGCAAACGTCCGGCTTGCTCCAAGCGGTCAAGGTCGCGCCGAATCGTTTCCTCGGTTACTTGACATAGCTCGCTTAGCTCCGTTACACGGATGCTGCCTCTCTCATTTACAAGCTGCACAATTTTGTCGTATCGTTCCTGGACCAGCATAGCGTACCTCTTTCTAACTTATATTTGTATTCGCCTTTTTAAGCGATTCCTGTTTTTTCTTTGAATGCACCGTATGCATGCTCCCATTCCGCACGCTGCTCCGGCTCGTACGCGTCAACCGGGAAAGACTCCCGAATGACCTTGCGCGCTTCCCAAATATCAGCAAGCTCGCCGCTTGCAATCCACTGAACGACCATATTGCCGATCGCGCTGCCCTCTACAGGACCTGCCCATACCGGCTTGCCGATCGCATTAGCCGTCCATTTGCACAGCAGCGTATTCTGAATGCCGCCTCCTACCATATGAAGACCGCTGAAGGATTGCCCTGAAAGCTGCTCCGTCAATTCGAACACATAACGGTATTTAAGCGCCAGACTCTCCAAGATACAACGAACGATCGCGCCCGCACCCTCAGGTGCCGATTGCCCTGTACGCATGCAATATTCCGCTACTCTAGCGGGCATATCGCCTGGGCGGAGAAACAACGGATCATCAGGATCAATGAACGCCGCGAATGGCTTCGCTTCATCAGCCAGCTTAACTAATTCGGGAAACGAGTACGAAACTCCTGCTCGCTCCCACGAGCGTCTGCACTCCTGCAAAATCCACAAGCCCATAATGTTTTTCAGCAAGCGGAAAGTGCCGTATGCGCCGCCTTCGTTCGTAAAGTTCAGCTGCTGAGCGAGCTCATTAATAACAGGCTCATGAACTTCTGTTCCCATAAGCGACCATGTGCCACAGCTCAGATAAGCAAACGAGGGGTCAAGCGCTGGCACTGCCGCAACCGCCGATCCGGTATCATGCTCCGCAGCCGCGTATACAGGAACAGGCTCGATGCCCAGCTCCTCGCAAACGGAAGGACGCAGGCTGCCCGCCCTAGCTCCAGGCTGCACAACTTTACCGAACATTTCCGGCGAGATGCCGATTGCCCTTATCAGCTCCTCATCCCAGCTGCCCGTTACCGGATTATACAGCTGAGTCGTCGTCGCATTGGAGAGTTCGTTGAACATTTCGCCAGTCAAAAAATAACGGAGCAAATCCGGAATCATCAGAAAATGTTTCGCGTCCCGCAAAATCGGCGAATCGGCCTTCTTCAAAGCCGCAAGCTGATAAATCGTATTAAACGGCAGAAACTGTATGCCCGTCTTCTCAAAAATACGAGCTTTGCTCAGCTCCTCGACCACCTGCTCCATGACCCCATCCGTATGATGGTCGCGGTAATGGTAAGGATTGCCCAGCAGCTCGCCGCTGCTTCCGATCAAGCCAAAGTCAACGGCCCAAGAATCGATAGCGATGCTGTCCAGCGTAATGCCGCGATGCTTCACCTTAAGCAATCCCTGCTTAAGCTCATGCAGCAGCCGCAAAATATCCCAGTGCAGCCGATCGCCGACCTGCACCGGATCATTCGGGAAACGATGCAGCTCCTCAACCTCGATCTTGCCGTTATTTAACCTTCCGAGCAGCGCTCTTCCGCTGCTCGCCCCGAGATCATAAGCGAGGATGGTCACCAGCTGGCACCGCCCTTGCCCCTCACCAAGATGTCTTTGCCATAGCTGCTGCTCAGGTAGGCTTTCATCGGATCAAGCGGCAACCCTTGCTCTTCGCGCAGCGAATGCAGCAGCGGCGTCACATCAAATTCGAAAGCGCGCCGAACAGCGTCTTCCGCGCCTAGAACATCGTTGCGCTCAGCAGCCTCGTCGACTTCGGCATGATTAATAAGCAGCGCCTTCGCGTATTGTGTCTGAACGTTCAAAACCGAACGCAGCATGGCCGGAATTTTTTGCTCGATATTATGCGATTGGTCGATAAGATAAGCGATATTTTCTACGTTGCTGCGAATGGCAGCATCTGCGTCATTTGCTCCGCTCAGAATTTGATAGAAAATCAAAAACAGCTCATACGGGTTCACAGAGCCGACAATGAGATCGTCATCGGCATATTTGCGGCTGTTGAAATGGAAACCTCCGAGACGTTTCTCGTCGATCAAATAAGCGACGATATGCTCAATATTTGCCCCTGGCAAGTGATGTCCCGTATCAACAAGCACCTCGGCTTGCGGACCGAGCTTTTGCGCTAGATTATAGGCCATGCCCCAATCCGCGAGATCGGTATGATAAAACGCAGGCTCGAAACATTTGTACTCAATCAGCATCCGCATATGCGGCGACATCGCATTGTACATTTCGGTCAACGCTTCCTGCATCCAGCCTTTGCGCTTGCGGATATGGCCTTGGCCTGGGTAGTTTGTACCGTCAGCGAACCATAGGCTAAAATCACGCGAGCCCGTTTCCTTGGCGATATCTACGCATTCGAGCAAGTGATCCGTTGCTTTCCGGCGAATCGCCGCATCCGAATTCGTAACGCTTCCAAGCATATAATCCTCATCCTGGAACAGGTTGGGATTGACCGCGCCAATCGTAAGCCCGAGGCTCTCTGCGTGGCTTCTTAGCTTGCCGTAATCGTCAACTTTGTCCCAAGGAATGTGAATCGCAACTGAAGGGGCAAGTCCTGTCAGATTATGCACCTGCGCCGCATCGTCAAATTTTTCGAACGGATTGCGGGGAACGCCTTCCTTCTGGAACACCTTAAAACGTGTGCCGGAATCGCCGTAGCCCCAAGATGGCGTCTCGATTTTTAGCGCTTTCAATTTTGATTTCACATCATCTATGTTAATGCCTCTAGCTTGCTGCTGCTCCTCAAATAACATATAAGCTTTATCGGACATGTTGAACACCCTTCCATATCTATAGTTATTATTTCATTGGAAAAGCCATTGTAGACATTAACGTATTCTCAGCTTGCGTAGAGTCCAGGCGGCTGTATTGTACGATTATCGGAATATCGCTCTGCACCTCGATGGCGTAAGGAACGCCGATTGGAATCGACGCGCCTTCCTTCATCAATGTGCTGGTGCGGATATGTTTCGTACGTCTGCCTGGCACGACAACCACAACATCTTCTATCGGCTCGCGATCCTCAAAATAAATCGTAAAACGAATAAGTGCTTCTTCCGAGGAACAGTTCAGCACGCATACCGCTTCGTGGCTGATGAGCGCTCCCGTGCTGTCTGGCGGAATAAAACCGTCGGGAATGTACCAATTTTTTTCTCCTCGCGCTTGAAACATATCGCATCAGTCCTCCTATCGAGTGAATGCAGCAGGCACGCCGCCGTCAATGGTCAGCATGCAGCCCGTCGTTTTGTCCGCTTTGGACGAAGCGAAGAAAGCAATGCCTTCCGCAATGTCGCGCGGATAAATGTTAACGAGCAGCGTTGTGCGTTTGCGGTAGTATTCTTCGAGCTGATCCGGCTCGATGCCGTATGCCGCTGCACGTTCATTGCGCCAGCTTCCGTTCCAAATCGCAGAGCCTTGCAAGATCGCATCCGGCAAAATCGTATTCACGCGGATACCGAACTCGCCGCCCTCCGCTGCGATGCAACGTGCCAAATGTGCTTCAAGCGCTTTGGCAGAGCTGTATGCGGAAGCATTTTTGCCAGCGTATACCGAGTTTTTCGAGCCAATGAACACCATGTTTCCGCCGATGCTTTGCTGCTTCATCAATTTGAACGCTTCGCGCGCTACCAAGAAGTAGCCTGTACCGAGCACGTTCATGTTCAGATTCCATTCCTTAAGCGAAGTCTCATCGAACGGGCTTGATGTCGCAAGACCTGCATTGTTGACGATGATGTCAACTCCGCCATATGCAAGCGCCGTCTCCGCATAAGCAGCGACTACCTGCTCCTCGCTCGTCACATCCATTTTGACGGCTGTCGCACGGTGATCGCCGTATTTCTCGTTAATTTCAGCGGCAACTTTCTGCGCGCCTTCCAGATTGAGATCAGCAAGCACGACATGCGCGCCTTCCGACACTAGACGGCGTGCCGTTTCGCTGCCGATGCCGCCTGCGCCGCCCGTAATGAAGGCAACCTTGCGCGAAAACTCTGTTTCAGCAGGAGCAAGCGACAATTTGTAAAGCTCAAGCGGCCAGTACTCCACGTTGTACGACTCGTTCTCGCTTAGCGATACAAATTCGCCGAGTGCCGTTGCGCCGCGCATAACCGCAATCGCACGGTGATAAAGTGCGCCGCTGACCTGTGCCATCGCCCAGCTCTTGCCGGTATTGATCATGCCGATACCTGGAATGAGGATAACGCGCGGCGCTGCTTCGAACATCACGTCGCCTTCGTTTTTGTTGCGGTCAAAGTAAGCTTTATATTGTTCCTTATAAGCAGCGATACCTTCTGACAATTTCGCTTTCAAGCCGTCGATATCCTCCGCGTTAGGCGTCCAATCAATAAACAATGGAACAACCTTTGTATGCACAAGGTGATCCGGGCAAGCAGCGCCTACTTGAGATAGTTGCGGCGAATCCTGTCCGCTAACGAATGCAAGCACATCCGCCTCATCGTCAAAGGTCAAAATCATTTTTTTCGCATCGCTAACCGCGCCGCGAATGGTTGGCATTACTTGAGCGGCCACGCTTCTGCGCACATCCGCTTCCAGCACCTCGTGCTTTACGCCGCCGAACAGCGATGCTTCGTCAAAGCGGGATTCGATGAACGCTTCCGCTTCCGAAATGATTTTGATCGTTTGCGCGTAACATTCCTCGCTCGTCTCGCCCCATGTCACTAAGCCGTGCTTCTCCATAAGCACGAGCTCCGCATTCGGGTTAGCGAGAACGCCTTCCGCAATCATTTTCGACAGGTTAAAGCCAGGACGCACATAAGGAACCCATACGAAGCGGTCGCCGAAAATTTCCTTCGCGAGCGCTTTGCCGTTATCCGCGCAGCACAAGCTAATAATAGAATCGGGATGCGTATGATCCACGTGTTTAAAAGGAAGAAAAGCATGCAGCAGCGTTTCAATAGACGCGCGCGGGTGCTTCGAATCGATCATGCAGTTCACTAAGTAAGCAACCATCTCTTCATCCGGCATTTCGGAACGCTCGAACAATGGACGGATATCATCCATACGAAGACCCGTAAAGTTGCCTGCCTTCATTGAAGCCAAATCAGAGCCGCTGCCCTTCACGTACATCACTTCAACTTCACGGCCGCGGAAGTCTTTTACGATTGTTTTGCTGGACGTGTTGCCGCCGCCATAGTTGCATACCCGGCGATCCGAGCCGATAATGTTGGAGCGGTAAACAAGCTCAGCTAATCCGTTCTCAAGCTGCGATGCTTTTTCATTTTCCCATAAGCTTTGTACCATGGATATACCTCCGAATGATGTTTTGTATTTGTTTGAATCGATCATAACATATTTGTTTATTTTTGAATATACATATTTCAAACACAAACGGAAATGATAAGCGACGTTTTATAGCGCTAAAACAAAAACAAAACAGGAGTAAAAGCGTAAATAAAAACAGATAAAAAAAGATCTGCTACGAAATAGCAGAACTCTCAGCAAACGGCATCTCATCCCCTACCCGCAGCCTGTCAACTGGATTTTTTCAGCTGCAAGACAACTATTTCCCCGGGGCTTGTCTCTAGTCCTCTTAAACTTTCTCTTCAATTGAATAACCCAGCCCAGCCGCATAAACCCAATCAAAAAAATCTCCGCAAAGTCACAAATGACCTTGCGGAGCTCGTCCCTTACCTGCCACTATTGACAGCGAAGCGTCACTTCAATATCTTGGTTGTAATTGCCGAAGCCTTTGCCGAAAAGCGTGACACCGCCGCAGTTTTTGGCTGTCGCGCTGCTAGAAATACGGAACAAAATTTCTTTGTCATAAGCCAGCATAAGCTGATCGATCGTCACATTGGAAACTTGGATGCCATCAATGAATGAGCCTTGCGCATTCACGCGGATCGTCTTAATCAAGCCATGTTTTATGTTCTTATGCCACCATTCTGGCGTATACAACCCCCGCGTGCTGCCAAAATCACCCGGATACGTCCATGTTCCGATGCTTACGCCATTTAACACAAATGCGATATCCGATGGCAAATGATTGACGCTGCACGGTGTTTCCGAGCAAATTTCCATCGATATTTCCAGCGATTCCGGCGTTTCATTATTGACCATATAATTCGGAATGCGATATTCAACGAAACCCGAGCCAAACCACAGTACCTTGGCATGGACATGCTCCGGGTCGGCAAAATACCGCGGATCATCACACATGCCGATCATTTGGGTATCGTTAGCCAGCCCGCATGTGGGCTTGATCTGCCAGGATGAATAATGCCCCACCGGAAGCGATACGTTATATCTTTTGGATTCGTCCGCAGCAGGCGTGCCTTTAAATAGAAGCATCGTTTGCGTCAGCTGCAAATGGCAAATCTTTTGCATGCCGCGTATTCCCGGCAAGCTTTCGCAGCGAACAATGCCCGCTTCCTCCAACATATGAATATGCCGCGTTACAATAGGAGATTTTATATCTAGCGCTTCAGACAAGCTTTTAATATTCATTGGCTGCACGCTGAGCAGTTCAATCATTTTCACCCGCGTTTGAGATGAGAAGCATTCAAGAAACTTCATATTACGCGTGCTAACTTCCACTTCCATTACGGCTACCCCTTTGCTTCTATCTAATGCCCCTCATTATATAACTAAAAAGTTAAGCTTTCAATGCTTTAATGGATTAAAACTTGACATTTATTTTCAATATCACTAAAATTAACGGCGTATACATAACTTAAAAGATATTTAGTTGCTTTTTTAGTTATCTAAACAAACTTAGGAGGTAAGTCATGAATTCATTTCAATTTGTAAACCCAACACACATCGTATTCGGCGAAGGCACGGCGAATCAAGTAGGCCAACTAGCCTCCAAGTACGGTAAAACGATTCTTCTCGTTTACGGATCAGGCAGCATAAAGAAAACAGGCTTGTACGATAACACGGTCAGCCTTCTTAACGAGGCTGGCATCAAGGTACACGAGCTTCCAAATATTGAACCAAATCCACGCCTATCTACAGTAAAAAAAGGAATTGATATCTGCCGCACAGAAGGCGTTGATTTCATTCTAGCTGTTGGCGGAGGCAGCGTTATTGATGCAGCCAAAGCGATTGCAGCAGGCGTTCTCTACGAAGGCGATGTATGGGATTTCTTCACAGGCAAAGCTGTCATCCAGAAAGCTCTACCGCTTGGAACGATTCTTACGCTGGCAGCAACCGGATCGGAAATGAACGGCTCCTCCGTCGTAACGAACTGGGAAGAGAACTTAAAGCGCGCCTTTGGCAGCCCTTTTACGTATCCTAAATTTTCAATCCTTGATCCAACGCTAACCTATACGGTACCCCGCAATCATACGGTTAACGGCGCTGTCGACATTATGTCGCATGTGTTCGAGCAATATTTCAGCTTAACCGAAAATACGCCGCTGCAAGAGCGCTTCTGCGAATCTATTTTGCAAACGGTTATTGAAAACGTCGAGATCGCGCTTGAAAATCCGGAAGATGCTGCCGCTCGCGCCAACCTCATGTGGTGCGGCACGATGGCTCTAAACGGCGGACTTATTAGCGTTGGCATGACAAACGATTGGGCTTCGCATGGCATCGAGCATGAAGTAAGCGCCATTTATGATATCCCGCACGGCGCTGGACTAGCGGTTATTTTCCCGAACTGGATGAAATACGTGCATGGAGAGCGCATTGATCGTTTCGTTCAGTACGCAACACGTGTATGGGGCGTCAATCCGGAAGGAAAATCAGATCAAGAAATCGCGCTTGAAGGCATTCAAGCGACACGTGATTTCTTCACGCGCATCGGTGCCGAATCACGTCTTGCCGACTTCGAGATCGGAAGCGAAAAGCTTGATCGTATGGCGGAGGAAGCCGTTCGTTACGGCGCTATCGGTTCGTTCAAACGTTTGGAGAAAGAGGATGTTAAGGCTATTTTAGAATTATCACTATAATATGGAGGTCGTTTATTCATGACAAATGCAAGAATCGATTCTACCACATTAAGTAATGGTGTTAAGATGCCTTGGTTCGGCCTTGGCGTTTGGAAGGTGAAGGATGACGGCGAAGCGGAGAGAACCGTTGCCTCAGCTATCGAGGAAGGTTACCGGCTCATCGACACGGCAGCCGCTTATAATAATGAAACGGGCGTAGGCGCCGGCATCCGCAACAGCGGCATCGCGCGCGATGAGATTTTTATCACGACAAAAATTTGGAATGCGCATCAAGGATATGAATCCACGCTAACCGCATTCGAGGACAGCAGACGCAAGCTCGGCGTAGAGGTTGTTGATTTGCTTCTTATCCACTGGCCAGTCAAAGACAAATATACCGAAACCTGGCGTGCGCTCGAGAAGCTTTACCGTGACGGCTATGTTCGCGCCATTGGCGTAAGCAACTTCCAAATCCATCACTTGCAGGATGTTATCGCCTCCGGCGAGGTGGTTCCAATGGTCAATCAGGTGGAGTATCACCCGCTTCTGACACAACAGGAGCTGCACTCCTTCGCGAAGAGCAACAACATTCAGCTGATGGCATGGAGCCCGCTTATGCAAGGCAATCTTGACCAGAGCATTCTCGCTGAGATTGGCGCCAAATATGGCAAATCGCCTGCTCAGGTCGTGCTTCGCTGGGATCTTCAGAACGAGGTCGTTACGATTCCAAAATCGATCAATCCCGTTCGCTTGAAGGAGAATGCGGATATTTTCGACTTCGCCCTAACGCCAGAGGAAGTAGCACAGATCAGCGCGCTTAACAGCGATCACCGCTATGGTCCGGACCCAGACAACTTCAATTTCTAACTCCATATATAAACAAACGGCTCCGCCCCATTTAAAGGGACGGAGCCGTTTGAGCGTAAAGAGCCTCAGGCATTAAAGCGAGTTATAAGCTCGCAGCAAGGTGTAGCGGTTCGGTCTTACATGATGAGCTTCCAGCAGGCTGCGCATAAGCAGCTCCGAATCGACGCCAAGCTCCTCTGTCGTTGATGGTCCGCCTACTTGGCTAAGCCACTCGCGAAGCATGCTCTCACCCGGAAGAGCGGCTATCGCCTCTCGCACCTTCTCATGATGAGCCGTGAAAGCAAGGCCGGACTCTTCTTCCGCTAAGCGGTGGTAGAGCTTGGAAATTTCCGCGCATGCTACGCCAACCTTAGCGCCGTGCAAGAGCTGTCTTTTGCCAAGGCGGATATATTCCATCTCCCAGAAATGCGACAAATGATGCTCCGAGCCCGAAGCTGAATGCGACTGGCCAAACAGCAGCATCGCAAGCCCTGACTCAATCAGCGCTTCTATTAAGATGCGAATGCCTTCCGGATCGCGGCGTGCGATAAGATCGATATGCTCTACGCATTTGTTAAGCGCGATTCTCGTAATTTCGGCTACTTCCACCGAATACGGCTCACCGCCCTCCGACGCGCCAAAGCTCCAGTCAAGAAGCGACGTATATTTGCCAAGCATATCGCCAAAGCCCGCTGCCACCATCGCAGCCGGCGCACTCGCGAGTATGTCCAGATCTGCAAATATCGCATCGGGGCCAATCGCGGCTATCGTTTTTTTCTCGCCGCGAATAATAATTGGTGCGCCTTTGGAATTAAAGCCGTCCACAGACGGCGCCGTTGGAACGGATACGAATGGAATGCTAGCCGTATAAGCGGCATATCTGGAGATATCATGAATCGTTCCTGAACCTGCTGCAATGACAACCTGTGCCTTATACTGCTGAATATCAAGCAAAAGCTGTACGATCGATGCCTCATCAGCAATCACATCGCCCTGACGGTCTGGCTTAAGGTTAGTAACATGAACGGAAATGCCAAGCGCGGCTACTGCTTCTTCCAGCGTTTTTCCTGCGATTTCGTAAGTGATAGCGTCCGCCGCAATGATGACGCGGCTATATTGCTGCTCCTTCAAGTAAGGAGCAACCTCTTGAATGGCACCCGCTTCAACCCGAAGCGGGTTAATTTCGATGGAACGCAGCGTTTCTTCATCAAATCCAGCGGCAAGCTTCTTAACTTTATCGATAAGGGATGGCAATCGTTACGCCTCATTTCGTTAAGGATATGCTTTATTTTGCTCTTGGTTGGTGCCGCTTGTCAACCATTGCGAAAGGCTTGCGCCAGCCGCCAAAGTCTAATATTCCCTGCTAGCCAGCGCCATCTTGGCCGACTCCTGCGTAAATACCCCTTCGGAGGTAATGATCTTCATCGGCAGCTCCTTGCCCTCGGATAAATCCTTAACGGCTTTCATAAGCTGCGGGCCAAGCAGCGCATTGCATTCTACCGCAAAATTAAGCTTGCCGATGCTGAGCGCTTTGAGCGCTGATTTGGTCGCGTCGACAGAAATAATAATAATGTCCTTTCCCGGCCGCAAGCCAAAATCCTCAATAGCCTCGACAGCGCCGAGAGCCATATCGTCATTATGCGAATAGACTACGTCAATCTTGGAGCCATGCCGCTTCAATGCGGCGGCCATCAGCTCCTTGCCCTGCTTCTTCGTGAAATCCCCTTCCAGCGATTCAACTATAGCGAAATGATTATCCGTTCCGATCACTTCATTAAAGCCTTGCTTCCGTCCAACGGCAGGCGCCGAAAACGGCGTGCCCTGCAGCTCGACGATCTGGTAGCGTTGCTCTTCCTTCGACTGCTGGATCAGCCACCTTGCTGCCCGCCGTCCCTCCTCGCGAAAATCCGAGCCAATATATGCCGTCCAAAGCGTATCATCGCTGACGTTTACTTCCCGGTCGGACAAAATCACCGGAATGCCTGCCTGCTTGGCCTCTTGCAGCACCTCGTCCCAGCCGGTCTCCGTCTTCGGAGAGAAAGCAATAACGTCAACCTTTTGCTTGATAAACCGGCGGATGAGCTCAATTTGCTTATCTTGCGACTGGTCGGCATTCTCATAAAGAAGCTCAACGCCTGCCTCCTTCGCCGCATCGATTACGGACTTCGTATGCGCAATCCGCCAGCCGCTTTCCATGCCAACCTGCGCAAATCCGACGACTAACGGAGCTTCAGGAGAATCCGTAGACGGGTCAGGAGACGGCGTAAACTTGGTTTGGCTCGTATCCACCCATTGATCCGTTATTTTCTGGCTGCGCAAAATGACTTTTTTCGGTATGCCCTTCTCCTTGTTCAAAATATCGATCGCATACCGAATGGCTTCCTTGCCGCCAGGCGGGCTTGTAAAGGTTCCCGTCAGCTTGTTCTCGGACACCAGCTTCAAGCTTCCGTTCTCGGAATTGACCCCGTCGATTCCGATAATGTTAATATTTTTAATATCATACCTCTGCACCGCCCGATAAGCGCCCAGCGCCATCGCTTCATTATGGGCAAATACCAGGTCGACGTCCCGATGCTCCTTCAGCCAATCGATTAACAAATCCTCGGCCCGATCACGCTGCCAATCCGCATTCATCGTCTGTACGATGCTCAGCTTGGAGATCTGAATCGCATCGCGAAATCCCTTGCTCCGCTCCTCCACGGTCGGCGAGCCCGCAAGGCCTTGTATTTCCACGATATTCCCGCCGGCTGCGCCAAGCGTATTCTTGGCGAATTCGCCTGCCTTGCGTCCGATCATCTCGTCGTCCGTACCGACATAAAGCGTATAATCGTAACCCGTCACTCCTCTGCCCAGCACAATAACGGGAATATCGTTGTACACGGCGCTTACTGTTTGCGTAAGGGCAACCGGATCATCCAGCGAAATAATGAGCAAATCAATGCCATAGCCGACCAGCTTCTGCACATCCTGCGCCTGCTGATCGCTGCTCTGGGCCGCATCGGTGAAGATGACGCGCATATCCTCGTGCTTGCTTACCTCCTGCTGGATCTCCTCATTCATGGCAACGCGCCAAGGCTCGCTCAAATTGGGCTGCGACACGCCGATCAAATATTTATAGCCGTTATCGTGATCCCCGTTTTCCGAGTTCATGATGCAAGAGCGGGCAAACACAACCGCCACGATGAGCATGAGAAGGAAAAGTACCCGTTTTGCGATTTGCCTGGCGGTCATGAACGTATCCCTTTCTTATAGACCATCGGAGAGGTTCCCGTCACCTTCTTAAAGGCGCTGCTAAAATAATGCTGGCTGCTGTAGCCCACCTTCTCCGCGATCTCATATACCTTGAACAAAGGATCACTCATCAGCTGAATCGCCTTGCGAATGCGTACCTCCGTCAAATAATCGATAAAGGACAAGCCAAGCTCCCGCTTTAGCTGCTTGCTTAAGTAAGTCGGGCTTACCTGCACGCCTTCGGCAACATCCCCAAGCGTCAGCGTCGGCAAGCCGTAATTGCGGTCAATAAATTTTTTGGTCAAAATAACGATCGGAGACAAGCTGCCTTTGCTGCCAAGCTCCTTCACTAATGAGCGGTACAGCTTCGGAATATCTTCGATAAAATCCGCCGCTTGCTGCTCGACGATAATCGTTTTCTCCAGCAGCGCTTCCATCTTGTCTTGAATTTTCTGGCCAAGCCTCAGCCATTCCGCATAGTGGTCTACCCGCCCAAGCACGATGATATGACCCTTCTTATCGTTCAGGACGACATGTCTGCCCGTTCCGCCTGCGGCGAGCAAATCCTCGGTAATATTTTTCAAAGCAAATTCCAGCAAATCCCGGTCCCATACCCGCATCGCCTTGCCGGACTCTACGTTATGAATGACCTTAAACGCAATCATGCCGATCGCGCCTTCCCAGCCGAGCTGCAGAAATGCCGTTTGGCTATGAATCTCCTCCGCTGCCAAGATGCCTTCGAGCCACTTCAATAGAAAGGTATCACGAATGGCAATGGAGTTCGTTTTGAGCTGCTGATCCATCCATACGAGCTTTTGTTCTTGATTACGCGCCTGCTCAAGCTCGCCGATCGCTTTGCGGACGACGCTCTCCAGCTTGCTCTTCACGACTGGCTTAAGCATATATTCAAAGACATGCAGCTTCACAGCCTGCTGGGCATAACGAAATTCGTCATGGCCCGAAATAACGATGACAATGCAGCGCTCCAGCGTAAGCCGCAGCCGTTCAATAAATTCAAGCCCGTCTACGAATGGCATGCAAATATCAACGAACAAAATATCGGGCTTTCGCTCCTCCGCTAGCTCGAGCGCCTGCAAGCCGTTCTCGGCTTCGCCGACAAGCTCAATGCCAAGCTCCTCCCAAGGCAGCACCTTAGACAATCCTCTACGAATCTTCGGCTCATCATCCGCAATAAGCAGTTTCCACATACGATTCCCTCCCTGCCACTTAAAATAATGCTAGCATTAACGGAAGACGGACCACGATCTTAGAACCTCGTCCGCTTTCGCTTTCAATCGTAAGACCGTACCCCGTGCCATGCGTCAGCTTGATTCTCTCGTTCACGTTATACAAGCCATAACCCCGATCCTCGCTGCTCTGCCGGATGGCATGAAAGGATTCGTTCATCTGGGCGAGCCGCTCAGCCTCAAAGCCGATGCCGTCATCCTCAACAATGAGCACCAGCTTGCTATCCTCCTCCTTGCCCGTGATCCGAATTTTGCCTTTGCCCAGCTTTGCTTTAATGCCGTGATAAATCGCGTTCTCAACGAGCGGCTGCAAAATAATTTTGAGCACGCTTTGCACCGCTAGCTCCGGCGGAATCTCGATCTCATAGGAAAGCTTATCCTCGTATCTCGCCATTTGAATGATCAGGTAGCTCTCCACATGTTGGATCTCGTCGCTAAGCGGAATGACCTCGCGCCCTTTGCTGAGGCTAATCCGAAAAAGATGGGTCAGTGCGACAACGATATCGACGATATCGTCCGCATCCCGGTCTTGGGCCATCCACTGAATCGTATCCAGCGTGTTGTAGAGAAAATGGGGCTTAATTTGCGCCTGCAAAATTTTCAGCTCCGCCTCCCGCTTTTCCTTTTGCTCCAAATAGACGAGATGGATCAGGTTGTCGATTTCCTGCACCATATTGTTGAAGCTGCTGCCGAGCTGCCCGATCTCGTCCTTCGTCTTGCTTGGGAAGCGCAAATGCAGCTCGCCTTCCTCCACCTTCTTCATTAAGCTGCGCAGCTTGCCGACGGGACGAACGATTGAATTGGTGAAATACCACGATGCCATAAAGGCCAGCAGCAGCGTGACCAGCGCAATAATAACCGTATAAAATTGAATATCGGCAACGACCTGCAGCGATTCCTTCAGCGGGAATACGCCAATGATCCGCCAGTCAAATTCCGGAAAGGTGTTATAGACCATCTGGTATTCCTGCTCATTGATATGGCGGAAAACTTTGCCGGAGCGGCCCTCCAGCCAGTTCCCCGATATGCGGTAAACGGTTGGATTGACCGGCGAATAGACGACACCGCCTTTCTCGTCCATGATGAAGATAAAGCCGCTCTTGCCAAGCGGTGCCGATTCGATAATATCCTGGATGATGTCGAGCTTCATATCGATCAAAATAACGCCAAGCACTTCACCCGTCGAAGGGTCCTTCACCGCTCTCACGAACGATAACACCTGATCGGCGCTTAAATTTTGTTCGGCTCTAATATTTCTTCCGATCGGATGGCTGAACAAATGGATGTGATCCGGCTGCTGCACCGCTTTCTTGTACCATTGCTCCTCCGTCATCGGATCTCTAGTAATCTGCTCCAACCCGGCGCTGGCGAACTGATTGTTATCGCTTACAATCATTGCGCCTGCAATTTCCACATGCTTCTCAATGTAGACCCCCTGCAGTTTTTTTACTATAGAATCCAGTACCGTAAAAAGCTTTGAATCGGTATTAGACCATTTCATAAACTGGATGACCGACGAATCCTGCGACAGGTAGTAAATAATGTTGTCCATTTCTTGTATGTATACTTCGATGTGGTTTTTAACCTGATCCATCATCTGCACCGTGTGTGCATTCGTTTCCTCTTCAATGGCGTTTTTGTACAAGGTGCTGCCCAAAAAACTGAGCGCTAAAATGGAAAATAAAGTGATAATAACAAAATAAAACAACAACTTGAAACGGATACTTCTATTCGCAAACAATCCGCTTAGCATAGACATCCAATCCGTTCTCATAAAATAGTGTTGCAATTCCATTTTAATGCGAAAAACGAAATTACAAAAGAGATTTTTCTCTTTTGTAATTTCGTATTTTCCTTACTTTTCCATTAACTTATAAATTAATATTTACGATTAGGCAATGCATCGATTGCTTTTTGGCCAAAATAAACGTCCTCATCGGATTTAATCCATTTTTCCAGCGTTGCGCCAGCCTTGTAATCAAGGATAGCTTGCTTGAGCTGCGGCCCAAGAAGCGGGTTACATTCAACCGTCACGTTCATTTTGCCTTCAGCAATCGCTTCGAAAGCTGCTTTGATGCCGTCTACGCCGATAATTTTAATATCCGTGCCCGGTTTAAGGCCCGCTTCTTCAATCGCTTGAATCGCGCCTAGCGCCATGTCATCATTGTGTGCGTACACAACTTGGATGTTTTTATCCTTTTTCAGATAAGCTTCCATAACTTCTTTCCCTTTGGCGCGAGTGAAATCGCCGGTTTGGGAATAAACGATTTTGTAGCCAGCTTCACTTGCAATCGCGTCTTCAAACCCTTTTTTACGGTCATTCGCCGCGCTTGCGCCTACTGTTCCTTCGAGCTGAACGATGTTTACTTGTGCGCCAGCGCCGAACTCTTCGATCATCCATTTTGCTGCGTTTTGGCCTTCAAGAATAAAGTCAGAGCCGATGAACGATACATAAAGGTCTTCATTGCCTTTTGAAATGCCGCGGTCAAGGAGAAATACGGGAATGTTAGCATCCTTTGCTTCTTTCAATACCGTTTCCCAGCCCGATTCAACGACAGGCGCAAGTCCAATCGCGTCTACTTTTTGAGCGATGAACGTACGGATCGCTTTAATTTGGTTTTCTTGTTTTTGCTGCGCATCGGAGAACTTCAGCTCGAAATTCGGATCTTCGCCAAATGTCGCTTTAACCGAATCCGTCTCGGCATCACGCCAGCCGCTCTCTGCACCGATTTGCGCGAAGCCTACGACAAGCTTCTTGCTCTCTGCCGGCGCATCCGTTGCCGCTTCCTCGGTCTTAGGCTCGTTCGTTGCATTGCCGCTTGCCGGTTTGTTGCCCCCATTGTTGCTGCTGTTCCCGCAGCCTGCGATTAAGCCTACTAGCATAATCGTTGCAAGCATGGTCATAAAAAACGGTTTCTTTCTGTTCATTCTTACTTCCTCCCTTTCAAGCATCTATTGGCTACACTTTCAATATACAAATTTTACATTTGATCTGTATTTACAAATTAACGACTTTATTTTCAAATTTCGGTTTATTTTTGGAAGCCGGCAATGCGCTTTTTTCTTTTCTCATCACAATAATTCGTTGAAATGCCATGAAAAGAAATAATAAAAATCCGATTGTAATTTTGGTCCACCATGAGCTTAATGTTCCTTGGAACATGATGATCGTCTGAATGATGCCGGTACAGAGCACGCCAAGCGTCGGCCCGATCAAGTAGCCAAACCCGCCTGTTAGCAAAATGCCGCCAATGACGCAAGCCGCAATCGCATCCATCTCCATGCCCATCAAATGCAGGGAATAGCCCGACAGCATATACAGCGTAAATACGATGCCGCCGATCGCGGAGAACAAACCGCTTAACGTATAAACCAGAATAGTCGTTTTCGCTACTGGCAAGCCCATTAATACCGACGACTTTTCGCTGCCGCCAATGGCATAAACCGCTCTGCCAAAGGAAGAGTAGCGGCCTATAAAGAGCGCCGCGACAACCACGGCAGCCGCAATGAGTACGCTGATCGTAATAAAGCTATCTCCCCATACGTGTATTTTGTGCTGGGATAGCCAGACGTAGGACGGATTGTTAATGACGATGCTCTCCGTGCTGATTAAGAAGCTGATCCCTCTGGCGAGGAACATGCCCGCAAGCGTGACGATCCACGGGTGGAGCTGAAAGCGTTGAATCAAATAACCTTGCCCTGCGCCGAACAGCGTGCCGATTACGAGCGCTACGATCGTTACGACAATCGCATTGGCACCTTGCCTGAACAATTCGGCGGAAACCATGCTGATAAGCGCAACGACCGAGGCTACCGATAGATCGATGCCGCCTTTTATAATGACGAAAGCCATCCCGGTCGCTACTATGATGAGGTAGGCATTGTCGATAAATAGATTCAGAAAAACCTGCATCGAGAAAAATCCGGTATACAGCGCAGCGCCCGAGCCGTACAAAATAAATAAAAGCAGCAGCGTCGCGAGCACAATAATGTTGTTATGGCTAATTTTCATCGATACCTGCTTCATTGTGCCGCCACCTTCTTTTTCGCCAATTTAAACGACTGCCGGAATATATCGGATTGAATTAAGCAGACGACAATAACGACTACGGCTTTCACGAGCAAAATGCTGGATGGCTCAACGCCTAGCGAATAAATCGTTGTCGTGAGGCTTTGAATGAACAACGCGCCAAATATCGTTCCGCCGAGGTAAAAACGTCCGCCGCGCATCGATGTTCCGCCAATGACGACGGCAAGAATCGCATCGAGCTCAATCCATAGTCCTGCGTTATTTGCATCTGCGCTTGCTACGTTCGCGCTAATAATAATGCCGGCAATGCCTGCGCAAATGCCTGTAATCGTATAAGCCGTCATGAAGATCACTTTAGGCCGGATACCTGCATAGCTGCTCGCTGTCTTATTGCCTCCAGCCGCCTCAAGAAAGAGCCCGAAAGCGGTACGCGTTTTAAAGAGATAGACGATTAGGAAAACGCCCATTGCAATGAACAGCGGAAAAGGAAGGCCCAGCAAATGCCCTTTGCCGATGAACTGGTATGCCTTGTCGCTTGTCGTAAGCACTTGGCCGCCCGTAATGAGCTGGGCGATGCCGCGGCCAATCGTCAATAAAATCAACGTCGCCACCATCGGTTGTATCCCGATGATCGCGACCAGCATCCCATTCCATAAGCCGCATATCAAGCCAGCGCCGACGCCTGCCAAAATAACTAGCCAAAGCGGATAACCATCAAGCATAAAGACCGCGATGGCTCCCGAAATCGCTAGGACGGAACCTACCGAAATATCGATCCCCTCCTTGGCAATCACGAGCGTCATGCCAATCGCGATAATAATGAGGGGTGAGCCATTTTTCAAAATATCGATCAAATTGCCGAATAAATGGCCATCCTTCCACTCCATTCGGAAGAAATCCGGTATGACCATTAAGTTAAATAGAAATAAAACGACGATCGCAAGGATCGGCCATATCATTTTCTGCCTGCCTAAGCTACGCGCCAATCCCGTCAGACCCGCCATACATTTCCGCTCCCTTCGCAATCATTTCCATTATGACATTCTCGCGCATGTCCGCACCGGCAACTTCGCCAATCTTAATTCGATCACGCAGCACGATAATCCGGTTGCAGCACTGCACCATCTCCTCAAGCTCCGCGGAAATGATTAATATCGAAATGCCGGTTGCCGCCAAATCGAGAATGAGCTTGCGAATTTCCATCTTAGACCCAACATCGATGCCGCGCGTCGGCTCGTCCAGAATGAGCAGCTTGGGCTGAGTGGCAAGCCATCTTGCCAAAATAACCTTTTGCTGATTGCCGCCGCTTAAATTTTCGATCTTTTGCTCCGCGCTTGGCGTCTTGATCTTGAGCAGCTCGATATACTTGTTCGCGATTTCCTTCTGCTTGCGCAGCGGGATGAACGAGAACATGCCTTTGCGCGCTTGCAGCGCAAGCACGATATTTTCACGTATAGTCAGCTCGCCCACAATGCCAGCTACCTTGCGGTCCTCCGGTGTGAAGCCAAGCCCCTTCTGAATCGCTTTTTGCGGATACATCGATGTGATTTGCTCGCCGTCAACCGTCAGCGTGCCTTCATCGGCCTTATCGATGCCAAAGATCAGCTTGGCGATTTCCGTCCGGCCAGAGCCGAGCAGCCCTGCCAGCCCAAGCACCTCGCCTTTTCCGATCTGGAGATCGATGGGATTGATGCTTCCTTTTTTCCCGAGCGAGCTCGCCTTAAGGAAACCTTCGCCTGAAATGCGCTCCACCGCTTTTTTGCCGGCAGCGTCCTCCGTAGTCCATTCCCGGCCGATCATATGCGAGACGAGCTCTGTTTTGGACAAGTCCTTTGTCACATATTCACCAACGAGCGCGCCGTTGCGCAGCACTGTAATTCGGTCCGTTATCTCGTAAACCTGATCAAGGAAATGAGTAACGAACACGATGCCCATCCCGTCCTGCTTCAGCTTGCGCATTACCTTGAACAGCTGCTTCACTTCATTGGCATCCAGGCTTGAGGTTGGCTCATCCAAAATAAGAATGCCGCTCGAAATATCAACCGCCCGGGCGATGGCAACCATCTGTTGAATCGCCACCGAATAATGGGACAATGGCTGCTTCACATCAATATCGAGATCAAGCCGCGCCAGCAGGCGCTCGCTGTCCCGGTACATTTTTTCCCAATCGATAAGTCCGCGTTTCCTCGGATGCCTGCCAACATAAATATTTTCGGCCACCGTTAGGTTGGCGCATAAATTAACCTCTTGATAGACGGTACTGATGCCAAGCTGCTGTGCCTCGAGCGGAGATTTGGGTGCAATCGGCCGTCCGGCCAGCTTCACCTCGCCTGAATCCCACTTATGAACGCCTGTCGCAACTTTAATCAGCGTCGATTTGCCTGCTCCGTTTTCTCCCATCAGAGCGTGAATTTCGCCCTTTCTGAGGCTAAATTCAACATTTGACAGCGCCTTGACGCCAGGAAACGATTTGCTAATCCCTTTCATATGAAGCACGTATTCAGTGCTCATTGACCTTCACCTCTTTCCATTTTCACCTCCAATTGTAGGAAAAAGAGCAGGCATGCGTATTTAGAAATATAGGTCTTTTTTTAAACAATTCGGACATTTAGGTCAGCGGACGCTTGATGTTTCTAGCGCGATCACGTTTTTTGCATGACAAAAAGAGGATGCCTTGGCCGCTTACTAGCTGCCGAGACACCCTCTGTTTGTCAGTCCTTTTAAGCCTTATTTAAGCGCAGCCGTTCCCATAAAATCAGAAATCAGCACCTTTTGCCCGGTTTTGGCGCTCTCTACGGCGGCAAGCACCATCGCCATGCTGTAGATGTTGTCGCTGCAATCGGTTTCCGGCTTGCGGCCTTCGTCGAGAGCGGCGAACATTTCATCCAAGCAGCCCTTATGGAACGTATTCGCCATTTCGGGAAGCTGCGTTTCAACCCGCTCGTAATCGCGGATAAACTTGCCGTCTTGATCGCCTGCAGCAACGATCTCCGCATACGGATTTCCTTTGCCGTCCCAAATCGCGGTGCCATGCTCGCCGGTCACCCGCCAAGACGCTTCCCATGAAGTTGGCACGCCCTCTGCGCACCAAGAGCCGCGGTAATTGAAGACCGAGCCGTCGGACATTTCATAGATGCAGATCGCCATCGCGTTTCCGGCATACCAAGAGCCGGGAGGGTTAAATTCATGGCAATAGGCCGAAACGGGATTTGCGCCGGAAATATATCTTGCTTGGTCAAACGTATGGATCGCCATATCGAGCAGCAGCGGGCTCTCCATCGCATCGCGGAAGCCGCCAAAATGCGCGCCGATAAAGAAGTCCGCGCTTACGAACCCCACTTTGCCGATCGTTCCGCTCTCGATTAGCCCGTGAAAGGCGCGAATGCGCGGATCAAACCTGCGATTTTGCATAACGGCATGCGTCCTGCCGCTCTCTTGAGCCATTCGCACGATCTCCTTGCAATCGCTCATCGTTTCCGAGAGCGGCTTCTCGCCAAACACATTGCAGCCAAGCTCTATCGCAGCCGTACTAATTGCATAATGGCTCGCCGGTATCGTAACGTCAAATACCAAAGTCGCCCCTGTCTCCTTAATAGCTTGCTTAATATCGGTGAAAGTTGGGCAAGCAAGCCCTTTGCGCTCCGCCATCGCCGCAGCAAACTCCTCCTTTATATCAACAAGTCCAACAATTTCCGTGTCTTCCCGATCCTTCGCATAGTCCACCCACGTATTCGCCATCCCGCCGCAGCCGGCAATGACTACTCGATGCTTCGTTGTCATTTGATTTTCTCCTCGCTTTCGCTCCGCTAATTTAAACTGGATTTGGAACAAAATCGCCGCCGCGGCAGCGCTTCAAATAATTCAAAGCATGAACCTGTCCGGTCATTTCCAGCTCATCCTTATAAACGGGATCATGCCAGCCCTCTATATCGATCGTGCCTTTGTAGCCATTCTGTCTCAAAATCGTAATAATATCCGACCAGTTGCTATCGCCGAAGCCCGGCGTCCGGTGCCATACGAACTGCTGCTTGCTGTGCACGCCATGCTCTTTTACGATATCCCATGCAATCGTTGCGTCCTTGCCATGTACATGGAACACCTTGCCCGCCCATTTGCGCAGCTGCGGAATCGGATCGATCAAGCTGACCATTTGGTGGCAGGGCTCCCATTCCAGTCCGATATTGTCTTCCGGCACCGCGTTGAACATCAGCTCCCAGGCTGCCTGGTTATGCGCAATATTCCAGTCGCCGGTTGCCCAAGTGCCGCCCATATCACAATTTTCAAAAGCGATCCGTATGCCTTTAGCCGCAGCCCGCTTCGTTAGCTCGCCGAACACTTCCTTGAACCTTGGAATCGATTCGTCGATCGATTGATCCGTCAGTCGGCCCGTGAAGCCGGATACGATATCCGCTCCGAATAAGTGGGCATGGTCAATGAGACGTTCCCAGCTGGCTAGCGTATCGGCATTATTGCCTTCCCCTGTCAACGGATTTCCGAAAACGCTTACAGCTGGTACGACAAAATCATGCTCATCAGCGAGCGCTCTAACCCTTTTAGCCATTTCAACCAAATCCGTGCTGCCGGTCGTTTGCCAAAAGGTTAAATTAAATGATTCAAATCCATGCTTCACTATTTGCGGAATGACGTGATCCGCATTTCCTCCGCCTACAAGCGTTCCAATTCGCAATTTGTTATCCATCCTTGTATATCACTCCAATATTGGCTTATAGTATTCGTAACAACTCCATTATAGCTAGGAGTTATGCAGATCACTCTATACAATCTTGAGCAATAATAGTCTAATCTTGTGGTGGTGAGCAGATTGACCTATCCTAAGGAGCTTTGGGAAAATACCCGTCTCGAGCATAAAACATACCCGATCCAGCTATTTCAAAACCGCTGTCATGACGCAGCGCCAAATGATTGCATTCTATATTTGCATTGGCATGAGCATTTCGAGATCATCATCATGAGGGAAGGCAGCGCCCTCTTCCATATCGACAGCCGTCCATACATCCTTAATGAGGGTGACGTTATTATTATTCCTGGCGGCGGTCTGCATGTCGGCTATGCGCTTCGTTACGAAAATGTGCATTATGATTGCATCGTATTGAACGCATCGCTCTTTAATGATTGGGTTCATGATCCTGTGCATGCCCAGTTTGTCGCTCCCTACCTGGAGGGCCGGCTTCATTATCCCGTCAAGCCGTCGGCGCAGGATGAGGCAGTCCTCCGCTATTACTCGCTGCTCGATGAAGTGACCGCCGAGCTTGCCGCGAAACCGCCTGCTTACCAGCTTATCGTAAAGTCTAAGCTGCACACGCTGTTCACCCTGCTCTCCCGCACCTTCATGGAACGGCAGCTCGCAGGCAAGCCGGCGGAGCCATACTTCGTCAATCGGGATCGCTTCAAAGCGCTTATCCAGCGCATCGAATCACAGTTTGGCGAGAAAATGTCGATCGAACAAGCGGCGAAGCAAGTTAGCTTGAACCCTTACCACTTCTGCAAGCTATTCAAAAAACTGACCGGCCGCACCTTTGTGGAGTATGTCAACGTCTGCCGCATGAACGAAGCGGAGCGGCTGCTTCGCGAGAGCAATGACACGATAACCGAAATTGCCGCCAAGGTCGGATGCGAGAATCCGAACTATTTTACGAAGCTGTACAAGCAGTATAAAGGGACTACGCCTTCGCAGACGCGGAAGACATAAACGAGATATTGTGCATATATATGCGCGATTTATTATTCATGTAAAAACATTCATTATAACTATTTTTAGTCGCTATTAAAGGAGAATGATGAATCTAGCAACTTTGTATACCCTGCTAGCGTCTAATATACAACGATGATTAAAGGGGATAACTGGATGTTTCCGATTAAAAATAAATATTTCTCCGTTGCGATCTTCGCGATGCTGATTGCCGTCATGGCTGCTGGCTGCAGCGATGGATCAAGCCAAGTGAAAAATAACGCAAACCCAACAGATACAACAAGCGCAGCCGAAGCGACGAATTCCACGGAAGAGCCAGAAGCGACGAAGGCGCCCGAACCGACGCTAGCGCCCAGTGAAACTGCCTTAACCGAACAACCTACAGCTACAGCTACACCTACCTCTGCACCGGCGAAGGAAACGGCGACTGAGGAGCCAACAGCGACAGTAGCTCCAACAGAGAATTCATCAACGCAGAAGCCTGCTGCGACCAAAAAACCGGCCAATGAGGCGGTTGCCAAGGAAACGGCAAAGCCGACCAAAAAGCCCGGTGCAACGCCAAAGCCCGTCCCGACAGCGATGCCAACTAAACAGCCGGGAGCAGTTATTCCAACACAGGAACCAAGCACGAAGCCGTCGGCAACGCCAACGCCTTCCACCATTACAATGGCAACGCCATCGCCTACGCCTAAGCCAACAACGAAGCCAGATCCGGAAAATCCATTCGGCAAGGTCACCGTTGCCGACATTGCAGCCAAAATAACAGCAGATGCCGGACTCGGACCGCTAACGGCTGTTCAGGACGATCAAGTGAAGGACGTCTATGGCATAGACATGGAAGCCCAGCTGGTTGACGGCATTTTCTATCAGCCTAAGATGATGATTCAAGCTGGGGAATTCTCCGTCGTCCACCTCAAAACGGAGAAAGACTATGCCGATATCGAGGCGGCATTTGAGAAGCGTGCGGAAGCGGTGCAAAAGGCTTTCGAAACCTATTTGCCCGACCAATACGAGCAATCGCTAAACTATCAAATTTTACGCAGCGGAAATTTCGTCCTCTTCTCCATATCGCCGGACCAGAAGAAGACAGCGGAAATCTTTAACGGCTTCTTCAAGAAGTAGTCGTCGGCTATCATAAATAAAAGCTGGGGCAGCTCCTTTAGGTGAAATCACCAAAGAGCTGCTCCAGCTTATTTGTTATTCCCTAGTTAATTGCTGTGTGCGGCCAACCGGCTTTCGCTGCCCCAGCAGTGGGAACTCGCCGATTCTCAGCTTCGCGCTGCCGTAGGGAACAAGCTCAAGCTCCGTTACCGGCTGACCTTCCGTGTTCGGATTCAGCGGCGGCGTGCCTGCATTGTTTCCTTCCATTTTCCAGTCGCGCACGAGCTTGCCGCTTGCCTTCAAGCGAATTGGCGAGGCAGATGCATCGAACGGTTGATAAGGAATAGCCTCCCCGCTTTCCTTTACCTCAAAGTCAGAATCCGCAAGCAGGCCATACTTCCATGGCGAGCCCGGATAAATTTCCCAATCGTGGAACATTTCCCGCTCTTGGAGAAGCTGCCAGTTTTCTGCAATCGGCATGGCGTATACGAGCGGTCCGCGTTCTACGCTTACCGCGTACAGGTTGCGGGATATGGTAAGCACCTCCATCGGCAGCTTAAGCAGCAGCTTATCCCCGTCATGCCATTCCCGATTTACGCGCGCATAGCCGTTTACGGCATCCAATGCTATCGATTCTCCATTTATGGTTAAGCTTGCTGCCTTGCACCATCCCGGTATGCGCAGCGATAGCGGGAATGCAGCGGCACGCTCCAGTGTCAGCTCGATTGCCACTTCATCGCGGAACGGATATTCTCCGCTTACTCGAACCTGAGCTGCAACGCCGCCAGCAACGATAGCTTCCACGCAACATGGTACGTACGATACGGCTGCCAATCCTCCGCCAGATTCCGCCATCCACAAATGAGCTGCAAGCTTTGGCCACCCTTGATGCATGTTTGCCGTGCAGCAGCCAAAATGAGGCTCCAACCCAAACACATTCGCATCCGGTCCATTGGTCCAGCTTCTTGGCGCAACATTGCACATGATTTGATTCACTTGCTGATCGTATTGATGCGAGGTCCAATTCTTGGAAATCGCAGCCGGAAGCGCGTTAAACGCCACCTTCTCCAAAATATCCCCAAAGCGCCCTTCTCCAAAAATACGAGTAAGCTGCTCCATCGAGTACATATACTCCACAACCGCGCATAGCTCGACGCCTTGGCTCGGATGCGTGCCCGACAGCCACTCATCCCCAGAGAACATGCCATGCGCCTGTCCGTGATAGGTCATCAAGCTGTCTATCCCGCGATGAACCGCCTCCCGTTGTATGTCTTCCCCGTACAGCTCATACAAAATGCCAGGCATCTTGATTCCCATAGCCACATTCACGACATGCGTCCGCAAATCCCATTCATCAACCTTGCGCCAAAACGGAAAATCATAAAAGATATCAGTCCAATCCAGCGTTTGACTCGCAACGATATCCGCAAGCTTCAACAGCTCATCGTCTTTCGTTTTCTTATAGAGCCATAGGATACAAAGCAGCAGCTCCGAGCCGCGGGACTCCGCCCAGCTCCTCAGCGGCTGCTCCTCGATTGTCGCCCTTACAAAACCTAGAAATTTGCTCAGAAACGGTACGATCCGCTCGTCTCCCGTAGCCTCTTCGAACTGCATCATGACCTTCAGCATAATCATAAAATGCCACCAGTCCTGCTGCTTGTCTACCTCTTGATTCACCGTTTMGATTACTCTTGGACCAAAAAATCCGTTTTCCTGCTGGCTTGCAAGCGACCACTCCACCCACCTATTCGCTTTGGCAATAAGCCGCTCGTCTCCTAAAATGTAAGCAAGCGGCAGCAGGCCGTCCAAATAATATGGGCCGCGCTCCCAGCTCTCGCCATCCCCGCCAATCCAGCCGCTGCTTGATCCAACATCAGCCCATTGCTCCTCCAAATGACCCGTTAATCCGTCTGCTTGTATCCGAAGCTGATTATATAGCCAGCCTTCGGCCTTAATGCTGCCCAGCGGCAGCGCTGCAAATGCTTCATTCCCATTACTCATGCCTAACACACTCCTTCATAGCGTAATGACCACTAACCGAATATAGCATGCCAAGCAGCTTCATTTGGATAGCCGATCGCAACCACTATTTATCCAATCACAACATCGACATGAAAGTGATATCTTTACTCTAGCTGCAATAATCATTTATGATTAGTCGACAATGATTCATCAAGGAGTGTAGCCCGAATGTTCCAATTCATATGTCCGCCGCTGCCTCATTTCATGCAAGTCGGCGAGGATACTTATCCAGTCTTCGGCAAACATGCAGACCGCTCAAATATTGGCGTGTTCGATCTAATCGTCGTGACGCGCGGTTGTTTATATATGGAGGAGGAACAACGAGAAATCGACATCTCAGGCGGCCACTATGCGATCTTGCGTCCCGACCGAGCACACCGGACGACGAAGCCCTGCAGCGAGGAAACCCACTTCTATTGGCTTCATTTTCATACCGTAGGTCCGTGGAACGCTGCGAATGAAAAAGAACCCTTTACACTCTCCAAACACGAGCTACCCTATGCACAAATCGAATATTTTCCTTTTCACCTTCCTAGGCAAGGGAAGCTGCCGACGCCGCAAGCCATTGAAGAGAAAATGCACGAGCTGCTTCAATTGCAGGAGCAGCCCTCCTTACATTCCCGCTGGTCGCAGCAGCAGCTATTTCATACGCTGCTCCAAATGCTCCAGGAGGAGAGCGGGGCAGCAGCGGACAATCCTTATTTGCAAATCGCAGAGGCGGCTGCCCTGTTCTTTCGCCGCCATTATCAAGACCCGCTCAGCTATAAGCTGATGGCGGAGGAGCTGCATTTTCACCCCAACTATATTGCCATTTGCATGAAAAAGACATTCGGCTGCACGCCGCTTGAATATTTGACCCGTTACCGGATCGATAAAGCCAAGCAGCTGCTCATTCATACGAATGAGCCGATCGGAAAAATCGCTGAGGATACAGGCTTCGGCTCCTTCCCCTATTTCATTCGCTGCTTTAGCAAGCATACAGGCACGAAGCCTAAAGCGTTCCGCAAACAGTACCGTTCTAACTAAATCTGCTTTAAACTCTTGTAACTTCCAAAATTTCCTTTATACTTAATTAAAATTTATGTGGGGAGAGATGCTTTGTGGCTGCTATGTATACGGAGAGACTGATGCTTAGACAATTGGAACCATGCGATGCTGAAGCCTTGGAGTTACTGATCGATGATTATGAAATTGCCAGCACGACGTTAAACATCCCTTATCCCTATCCAAAAGGTTCTGCCGAAGCTTTTATCCATCGTAGACTGGAGGCCGCCCAGAATGGCGAAGGCTATACGTTTGCCATTATCAACAAAGAAGACCTTACTTTTATGGGCTCGATTGGAATGAATCTTAATCAATCGCATGACCGAGCAGAGCTTGGCTATTGGCTGGGCAAACGTTACTGGAACAAAGGTTATGTCACCGAAGGGGTTAAGCGCGTTACAAAATACGGCTTCGAGGAGCTTCAGCTTAATAAAATCCATGCCGCAGCCATGACCAAAAACCCCGCCTCATCCAGCGTCATGACAAAAGCCGGGATGCAATACGAAGGCACCTTCCGCGAGCATATTCGCAAATGGGATCAGTACGTGGACATCGCTTATTACGCGATTTTGCGCGAGGACTATTTGAAGACGGCTGCTGCCGAATAAACAGAAAGGACTTCAATTTTCGAAGTCCTTTTGTTCCCAATCTAAGCTATCGATCATATCTAAATGGTGGTCATCGTTAACAATCTTATATTTGATATGGCCCGAGTCCTTAAATATCGCCACATATTTTTTATCTTTTGTCATTTCCAAGCCGAGATTGCCAGCATGATCGCTATATATTCTTATGGCATATTCGCTCTCGGAAGAAAAATCGCTTACTTTTTTCAGCTTCACACCGGATAAACCCTCTACCATTTTTGCCACAGTTTCTTTGTCTTTAATTGAGATTCTCGTTTCGTCGGAATATCTTTCTAACGACATCCCCACAGCATCCATTTCACCTATTCCAGCAAAAACTTCTTTTTGAACCGTCGTATTTTTCCCCTTATCTACGAAGTAAAAGATGCCAACAATAACGATCAATACAGCAAGCAACCAAATGGTCTTATTTCTCAAAACTCCCGCTCCTTCTCACTACCGCCTAAAATTGTTGCCTATGATCGCCTCGGTGCCCAATTTGCCCGTAACGGTCTCTTTCTCTTCTTCTAAGGAATTCCAGGCAATTTCCCGCATTCTCATAGCGTTGTATGTTGCATCCTTATTGGGAGCCATTAGATCAAACTCCACTTGTTTACTAAATCCTGAAAAGCTGCCGCCATTTTTTTGCGTGCCTACAAAATCAATAAGCAGTGTCATCCTTTGGTGGGGAGTGATAGAAACGACCTTAGCATCAAATTCTACATCTTCAGATGAATGCTTGAGCATAGGCCTTATGGACACGCTGTCCGCTTTGCCGTAATTATATAAAGTAACTGAGCAGCTCGCATTCACTTTATTCTCTTCCCCGCTGAATGTGCACTCATTGTTTTTTAACGAATAATCCATTTTCTCCGCTGCGGATGTATGATACAGGAGCAGAAAATGGCTTTTCTCCGAAGCAAACGGGAACAACCATATGAGCAAAATGCAGCCAATTATTATACGGTTACGGACCTTTCTCTCATTGGACCGGTAAGATTTGAGCGTTAAAACAATAGCGGCAATAAGCAGCGCTATGCCTATTATTCCAGGAAGATAAAAACCGTAATCATTGGATTTGGTCCACGGGGATAAACCAATAGCATTAAAAATGCGGTCACCTAACGAAGTTCCCGTATGATCTTTAAGAATAATAAGCAGCGCAACAAAAATGAGTGCGGGATATAATTGGTTTTTTTTCAGAGCAGATACCTCCTCTTAATCAACGAAAACAAGTATATACTTACTATAACGCAAAAGATCACCCAATTGTTTCCTGAAGTGGAAAAAAGACCGCCCCGGTTTTTGACCGTGAGGCAGTCTTATAGATCATCCTTATTCGTAATAAATAACCTGCTAGCCTTCCGTAATAACGCCTTTTTTCAAAATAAGATTGGCGTACAACGCGCTCTCTCCTGTCGCAATGACGGCGTAGGCCTTCTTCGCCCGCTCATAGAACGCGAAGCGCTCCACCTGCTCGAAAGGCTCCGAAAGCCCCGTCCGCTGCTCGATGATTGAACGATATTGGTCCCATATCGGCGTTTGTACCGTATCTCCGGCTACTACCTGCATAAGCGCAGCCGGCTTCTCGACGTATTGGTCGAGCGGGAACAGCCGCAAAATCGCGTCAAGCAACTCGGGCACGTTATGCCCATCGGCGCGGATAAGGCGCTGTGCGTGGCTTGCGCCCGGAAAGTTGCCGTCCGCGAGGACGATTTCGTCGCTATGGCCCATTTCACTGAGCACCTTAAGCAGCTCAGGGGAAATCAATTTCGATATGCCGATCAGCATATGTGCCTCGTCCTTTCTATGCTCCAGCCTAATAGATTAATAGTAACTATTTCACCGCTGCTAGCCGCTCAAACGATGCAAACGCCGTGTCCCATTCCTGCGAATGCGCAGCAGCGTATTCCTCGATTGGGAACGACGACGCAACAAGCATGCGCGCATCCTGTAAATCAGCGCACTCGCCCAGCGCGACGAGCTGCATGAGCATATTGCCAATTGCGCTCGCTTCCACTGGACCCGTCCATACCGGACGACCAATCGCATTCGCCGTGAACCTGCACAGCAGCTCGTTTTGAATGCCCCCGCCTACCATATGCAAGCCGCTGAAGGACTGCTCCGTTAAAGCTTCCATCTGCGTCAACGCCTGACGGTATCTAAGCGCAAGGCTCTCTAGTATACATCTTGCGATTTCACCCACCGACTCCGGAACCTTCTGCGACGTTTGGCGGCAATAGGCTTGAATGCGGCCAATCATGCCAGACGGCGCATAGAAGGACGGATCGTCGGGATGGATGAAGCTGCGGAACGGCTCGGCGCGTTCCGCTTGCACAACGATGTCTGCGAACGACAAGTCGTTGCCCTGCTCCTCCCATTCGCGCTTGCATTCCTGCAAAATCCATAAGCCCATAATGTTTTTGAGAAGCTGGTAGGTGCCTCCGACTCCGCCTTCGTTTGAGAAATCGAGCTTCTGTGCCTCTGGCGTAACAAGCGGCCCTGCAAGCTCCGTACCGAGCAGCGACCAAGTGCCGCATACGAGGTAAGCAAATGCGGATTCGCCAGCTGCCGGAACTGCGGCAACCGCTGATTCCGTATCATGCGTGCCGACCGCAACCGCCGTAATAGGCGGCACATCAAGCTCTTCGCATACTTCGGGCGTCAAGCTGCCCACCTTCGTGCCAGGGTGAATCGGCTCGAGAAACAGCCGGCTAGGAATGCCCAGCTGCTCCATCAGCTCCCGGTTCCACTGCTGCTCCTTAGGCTGGAACAGCTGTGTCGTGGTTGCCATCGTAAACTCGCACACCTTCTCGCCTGTCAGGAAATAGGCTAACAGATCGGGCGTAAGCAGCAGCGTGCTTGCCGCCGCCAGCTTAGGCGAGCCTGCCTTTTTCATCGCATACAGCTGGTTGATCGTATTAAAGGGCATGAACTGCAAGCCGCCCTGTTCATACAAGCGCTCTTTGCCGATCAGCTCGTTCAGCTCTTCAATGATTCCATCCGTTTGCGGATCGCGGTAATGATACGGGTTGCCTAGAAGCTCCCCATTCGCATCCAATAACCCAAAATCAACGCCCCAAGTATCAATGCCAAACGTTTGCGGCGTGTAGCCTTCTTGGAAGGCTTTGCGAATCGCAATCTTCAGCTCCTGCAAGAGGCGCAATATATCCCAGTGCAAATGGCCGCCTACGGCGATCGGCTGATTCGGAAAACGGTGGATTTCCGTCACCTTCAGCTTCCTTTGCCCGCTTGCCTCATCAGGCAGCAGCTCGCCGATTAACGCCCTGCCGCTGCTTGCGCCTAAATCAAAGGCGAGCACGGTCGCAAGCTTCGTCATGCTTTAGAGCCTCCTTTGAGTAAAAGCCAGCGCCATGATGGCGCCAGCCGGTCACTTCATCTTTTGCAGCAGTTCGATGCGGTATGCTTCGCTCTCAAGCGATGCGATCTCCTCGAACTCTTCCTTCGTAAGCACCTTCGGCTCGCGAATCGCTTTGGCGATCAAATAAATTTTCGTGCTTTCCTCCACGACTTCGGTACGGTAGTAGGCTTCGCGCAAATTGCGCCCCGAAGTCACAAGTCCGTGGTTACCGAGCAAGACGGAGCTTGCTTCATTCACTTTCGCTACATAAGCGTCAGCGAGCTTATCCGTTGTAGGAAGAACATAAGGCACGTATACGGTTTTGCCGACGAGCGCCGCTTGGTCCGGGAACATGATCGGCAGCTCCTGCTCAACTAACGTAAAAGCAATGCAATAAGGCGGATGCGTATGAACGATTGCACCGATATCCGGATTTGCGCGGTATGCATAAAGATGCATCAGCACCTCTGAGGACGGACGCAGGCCGATATCCGTAATTTCCCCTGTCTCGATATCCACCTCGACCCATTGATGCGGCTCTACCTCATCAAGCGCGAAGCCGCTTGGCGAAAGGTACATTTTACCCTCGAATTTAGCGCTAATATTGCCGCCTGGCCCAACGACCAGCTTGTTCGTTACCGTCTTGCGGGCATATTTGCATAGCTCATTGCGAATGTTAGTGCTGCTCATTGTAAAACCTCCAATTTATTTATAAATAGGTCCGAAATTTTGACAAGCACGGTAATCCGCGCTCTCTGCATTTGCCGTACCGAACAAGCCCCATGCTCTAGGACGGAAAATGCGTTCTTCCGGAACATTATGCATATTAACTGGAATCCGCAGCATCGAAGCAAGCGTAATTAAATCTGCGCCGATATGTCCGTAGCTGATCGAGCCATGATTCGCACCCCAATTGTCCATTACCTCATATACGGAGTGGAAAGCGCCCTCGCCCGTAATCGTTGGAGCAAACCAAGTCGTCGGCCATGTTGGATCTGTACGATTATCCAGCGTGTTATGCACATCCTCCGGCAAATCAACCGAATAACCTTCCGCGATTTGAAGAACAGGACCGATGCCTTTAACCAAGTTGATGCGTGACATCGTCATCGGCATGCCGCCGCGTGTCAAGTAATCAGAGGAGTAACCGCCGCCGCGGAAATATTCAACGGAAGCAGGACGCCATGATGTAGCATTTAGACATTTTTGCGCCTCGTCCTCGGAAATTTCCCAGAAAGGCTTCATAGCCGGCTGGCCGTCTCTTGTCTGCTCGCCAGTTCCGTCCATCGTTGCAGAGCCTGAGTTAATCAAGTGAAGGAGACCGTTCGCTGCCGCTCCCTCAAGCTTATGTCCGGTTACGCGCTCCACCGATTCAGGGCTCCAGTACGTACGAACATCCGCAAAAATTTGAGCCGTATTCGTAAGCAGGTTCCCAAACAGCATCACGACGCCGTTCAAGCTGTCATTTTCCGTTGCCACCATATAGGGAGCCCGAATGCCGTTCCAATCATAGGAGGAGTTAAGCAGCGTTTCCATGAAATCGCCGTTTGGAAAATGGTCCGTCCACTGCCGCTGGCCTTGGAAGCCTGCCACGATCGCGTTGTGTCCGCCTGCCTCCTCGCCAAAGCCAAGCTCTGCGAGCCTTGGATTGCCGACCATGAGGTCACGGGCAATTTGCGTCATTTTGACAACCGTTTCCCAGTCTGTATCCTTCTGCTCTCTTGAGGTTTGAAGATGGGCTGGATTGTTGTCCTTGCCTTCTATACAGTTTTCCTTCACCCACGTAAGCGCTTTCTCATACTCCGCAGGATCAAAAATATTTTCTTCCATACGGCGTACGAATTCACTCATGTCAATATATTCGGTACGCATGCCAAGATACTCTTGGAAGAAAGCGTCGTTTACGATTGAACCTGCAATACCCATCGAAACCGAGCCCATCGATAAGTAGGATTTGCCGCGCATATAAGCTACTGCAAGCGCCGCTCTAGCAAAACCAATCAGCTTGTCTTTCACATCAAACGGAATGGAGGTGTCGCCTGAATCCTGTACATGCTCGCCATAAATGCCGAACGCAGGTAGCCCTTTTTGCGCATAACCGGACAATACAGCCGCCAAATACACAGCACCCGGGCGCTCCGTTCCGTTAAAGCCCCATACCGCCTTCGGAATGGACGGGTCCATATCCATCGTTTCTGTACCGTAGCACCAGCATGGCGTTACCGTTATCGATACCCCAACGCCGGATTTGGCAAATTTATCGGCGCATGCCGCCGCTTCGGATACTCCGCCAATACAGCTGTCAGCAATGACACATTCGACCGGCTCACCGTTTGGATAGCGCAAATGCTCCGACAACAGCTTCGCAGTCGCGATTGCCATGTTCATCGTTTGCTCCTCTAGTGATTCGCGAACCCCTTTCCGTCTGCCGTCAATTGTTGGTCGAATGCCGATTTTTGGAAATCCGCTTTGGAAACGCAAATTTGTGTCCGTCATGAATAAAACCTCCATTAGGTTATAATAATGTTACCGATAACCTCAAAATAACAATAAAAAAGGTTGCTGTCAATGACTACTTTTCTGTATGATAGAAACTATGATTTAGCGATAAGGGGACAAAAATATGGTAACGATATATGATGTAGCGGCCAAGGCTAGCGTATCCGCTATGACCGTCTCCAGAGTTATCAATAACACTGGTAAAATAAGCGAGAAAACAAGAGCAAAGGTAAAGCGTGTCATGGAGGAGCTTGGTTATGTACCGAATCAAACGGCGCGCAGCCTCGTTCTCCAGCAGACCAAGCTGCTCTTTCTGCTCATAACCGATATTATGAACCCGTTCTATACAACGCTGGCCCGCGGCGCCGAGGATGCTGCCAAGCGCTCCGGCTACCGCCTGCTGTTCGGCAACAGCGATGAAAGCTTGGAGAAGGAATCCGATTATGTGACAACAATATTGACCACGCGCGTAGACGGGGTTCTGGTCGCGCCCGCCGGCGATCCGTCGCTGCCTCATTTGGAGTCGCTGCGCAAGCATAACGTTCCGTTCGTGCTGCTTGACCGCGAAGTGCCCGGCATCGAGTGCGACATCGTGCTCGGCGACAGCAAGGATGGCGCGAGACGACTCGTCGAGCATCTTGCCTCGCAAGGGCATCGCACCATCGCGATGGTGAACGGCTCTCCTTCCATCTCCAGTGCGCGCCTTAGGCTGCAGGGCTATCAGGACGGATTGAAGCTAAACGATTTGGCGTATGATGAGCGATATGTTTTTGAGACGAGCTTCGGCCCTTTAAATGATTTAACGGAGATGGGCCAGTGGCTGGACCAGCTGGAGCCTGCTCCTACCGCTATCGTGGCGGGCAATAACGTGCTTGCCGTAGAAATATTAAGGCTGCTTCGCGACCGCGGTTTGCGTGTGCCGGAGGAAATGTCCATCGTCTGCTTCGACGATCTTGGACCGTATTCGGAGGTCGAGCCTTTTTTGACCGTTGCTGCCCAGCAAGCTTACCAATTCGGGTACATGGGGATGCAAATGCTCGTCGAGCGCATTCAAGAGCGCGAAACGGCGCTGCCTTGGAAAAAGATCGTATTGCCAGCGGATTTGTTGATCCGCAGGTCGGTGAAGGAAATAACGACGCTTTAAGAAATCATAACGAAAACGAGCCTTCGAATCGCTTCTAAGGCTCGTTTTATATTGACTGTCTCTTGTCGCCACAGCCCTAGTCCCCCTTCGCAGTCGAACAGGAGTAACGTGAAATTGTCGATGTGGCTGCGAATAAATCGCCTAGCTGGAAAACATTTTTCTCAAAAAGCTGCTTTCAGCGTCCACATATATCCTTCGCGCGCTTCGCCAGCCCCATAGAAATACCGCGTCAACCATCCTTCCCCCATGCCGTTGGACGGCATTAACAGGAAATTCTCCATCTAATTTTCTGATTTGAAGGAAATTAAATCACTTATCTAGAAAACCTCCCGTTAAATATCGTACTTTCGCTCATATTCGACTGAAAACAGAAAATTAGCGGGAGAAATTCCCTCTAATACTGATTTCCCCCTCAAAAGCGCTTGAATTAGCGGGAGTTTTTCCCGTTAGTGTTAATGCTAGAGTGTATCTTGGCGGGACGGGGGGGTTGGTTGGTGGACGTTTGAAGGGGTTGGTGTGATTGGTTGAACAGCTGGTTAGTCAAGGCGTGATGCGTGTTCAGCTGGTCGGGTAGTTAGTTGTTGGGATGGTGCGTGTTCTGTTTGACAAATATTTGGTTGATCGAGTAGCCACAAAGCGGGTTGCTGAACGAACAAGGAAAATGAAAAAACGAGCCCCTAGAATCGCCGCTAGCGCCCGCTTTTGTATATGATCTTATTCACATACTCTCTTTAACTGATTCTAGCGCCTTCAAAACGTGTCGATAATCCGCTTTGAATTTCTACGTTTTTCTCAAAAACGGTAGCAAATACTTGCACTCTATCACGCGCTTCTAGTTCTACGATACCGCTAGCTTCTATAATGCCTGACGTATTGTTAAAATCCTCTTGGTCGGAAATTCTCGGCACGCCATTGACTCTAATCTCTAAATCTAGCGTATAGGCTGTCACGGTAACGGTTTGAAAAAAGACGCTCGCAAACAACGTATATACACCGTCTTTTTTGGGGCGAAAAGTCGAGGTAGCCGAATTATATTCGTTGCCCAGATCAAGCTCTTCGACCTGATATTGAACCTGCTCTGTCATACCATCAAGCAGTTGTTGATCAACACCAGAGAGCGCTCTAAACGCAGAGTTGCGCCTAACACGCTGTTTGATGACTCTCTTTTTCCTAATAATTGGCCTGCACACGATAGGTTTGCACACGCGTTTCTTCCTGACAATCGGCTTGCAAACAACCGGCTTTCTCACACGCTTCTTGGCGACAATCTTCTTGCAAATAATTGTTTTGCTAACACTCTTGCGAACGATGCTTTTGCAGACGCGCTTTTTTAAACCTACTCTTTTAATCGTCATTGCTTCGCCTCCTCCTGTTAAATCTTGCTAGCATATAATTATCATATGGATTGCCGCAGCTAATAGATACGATATTCGCCCTAACTATACGAAATAGGCTTCCCGTTAGCTGCTGAAATCTCCTTAATGCAGCCTGTCGGAAAGCCATGATCACCATCATTTAAAATAACCTCTCCTGCTCAAATGCTTCACCAGTACTTGCTTATTGTCTAAGATGGCTTGATCGTTTGGAGAGTACGAAAGCGCAATTTCATTATGCTCATAAGCTTTCTCCAGCTGCCCAAGCTTGCCATAACATTTGACGAGCTGAAGATGGGGAAACCACGTCCAAGCCATATGATTAATGCCGCGCAGGCGATCCTTTGGTTTCTCCAGCCTCAGCGCCAGCTGATACCAATTCACGGCTTTTTCAAAATCAAGGTTCTCCTGAAAATAGTAAGCAATCCGGCATACATAATCGGCGCGCGGGATGTCGTAGTTAAACGTTTGCAGCAGCGATTGCAGCTCTTGCTCTTTATAACCAAGCTCGTGATGGCAATGAGCCATCCGGTCACAAGCTAACAATTTATCTTCAAAATAACGGTATGGATCGGCTATGATTATTTGATAGATTCCGATTGCTTTGTCAAAATAACCATGAGCCGTTAACTCCATTGCATATTGCAATTGCTGATGATTCGAAAGACTAATTCCCTTCGCTAGCCTGCTCTCATAGATTCGCAAATTCCGATCCGACTTCGCATGCACCCGCCCATGACTCACTGCAATGTCTGAGAAAACCACCTTTCCTGAGACCGCTAGCTGCTCATGCACCGGGTCATGCCACTCAAAATGAGCGGAACGCTTGACGAGCCTGTTTCTTTTGATCACTGCCGTTGGCTGCCCAAGCGGATCAAATGCGACGTAATAGTCCATGCAAACAGCGTCAACAGCCGGATCTAAGCTTTGTTTGAGCGTTTTGAACGCCTCCAAATCCTTCTCCTGCACCCAATCATCCGCATCCAGCCATAAAATATAATCACTTTCCGCATGCTCGAACGAGTAGTTTCTGGCAGCAGAAAAATCATCGATCCATTCAAAATGAAAAATGCGATTCGTATAGTTAGCAGCAATATCCCTCGTACGGTCAGTTGATCCTGTATCGACGATGATGATCTCATCAACTAGCTCTTTGACAGAATCCAAACACCTAGCCAGAACCTGCTCCTCGTTTTTGACAATCATGCACAAGCTAATCGTAATCACGGTTTCCGCTCCCCCTAACCTGTTCCGATACATTATATGGAGCATGCCTTTGCCGCGTTTGGACAAAATAAAAAAGCCATTCGGCTAACAGCCGAATAACTTTTCATAGCGGACAAAAACTATTCATTCAACATGTTTTTCCGAAAATCGGTCGGCGATTGCCCGCTCCATTTGTGAAATTGTTTGGTGAAAAAAAGCGGATCATTGTAGCCGACAGAAGTGGCGATCTGCGCTATGGTGAGCTCACCCTCGAGCAGCTCCTCCGCCTTCTTCATGCGCACCTTAAACAAATATTGCATGGGCGGCAGGCCTGTCGCCTCTTTGAACAGCCTCGTTAGATGAGCGCGATGGTAGCCAAGCGTGCGGGCGATGCTTTCAATGGACAGCTGCTGCCCATACTGCAAGGAAAGCAGGCGGATGGCCTGGTCAATCTGGCGATAAGAGCGAGGCGCCGGCACGTCAGCCGCAGTGCTCTCAGTAAGGTGCAGCCGTCCTAGCTCATGCAAAATCAACCGCAGCCAGCCCGAAGACTCCATGTTTCCAAGAGCGGGGGCATTCGTTTTCTCCATGCTTCTGCGCATGCTCCTGAACATTTTCTGCATGACGGGCAGCGAGCAATCACAGATGACTCCTTGATCCGGCGTAATGCCGATCGAGCTGAGCGAAGACTCTACGATCTCACCTGAGAATGCGACCCACATATACTTCCAAGGATTGCTCATGCTTGCCTCGTACTTGACCAGAATGTCGGGAAAAATAACGAAGGCATCGCCTTTCTTCAACGAATAAGCCTTTCCTAGCGTTTCAAACATGCCCTCGCCGTCCAGCACAATATGAATGAGATAATAATCGTGAACCGCCGGTCCGATAAAATGGCCAGCGACCGGCTGTCCCTTTCCGCTAAACAAAACGGACATTTCTCCTTTTAACGGAGCTGCGTTAATACTTAATGAAAGACTATGATGCGATTCCAACGTCACACCTCCAATCGTGCCTGCTCTAGCTATCATACTAAATGATGCAACATTTCTCCATATAATGCTTCGTTCCTTCCATATTCTTTTCCCTCTTTCCTCCTTATACTAGAGGAGTCAGCAATCATCCACTAGGAGGCTATTGTCTAATGTCTAAAATTACATTTATTGGCGCAGGAAGCTCCGTATTTGCGAAAAATATTCTCGGCGACGTCATGCAAACACCAGCGCTTCAAGGATTTGAAATCGCTTTATTTGATATTGACGCAGAACGTCTGCATGATTCGGAGCAAATGCTGCTTAATCTTAAGCAAACCAGCGCAAGCACCTGTCACATTAAAGCTTACTCCGATCGTAAAGAAGCGCTTCGCGGAGCTAAATATATCGTTAACGCTATCCAAGTAGGCGGCTATGATCCTTGCACCATCACCGATTTTGAAATACCAAAAAAATACGGCTTGCGTCAGACGATTGCCGACACCGTTGGAATCGGAGGCTTGTTCCGCAATTTGCGCACGATTCCGGTCATGCTCGATTTTGCCCGCGATATTAACGAGGTTTGTCCAGACGCCTTGTTCCTGAACTACACGAACCCGATGGCTGTTCTCACCAATGTGATGAACACGCATGGCGGCGTCCAAACCGTCGGCCTATGCCACAGTGTACAAGTATGCGTACCGCATCTGTTCGAGCACTTGGATCTAGATCCAACGGGCGTTAAATACAAAATAGCAGGCATCAACCATATGGCATGGCTGCTTGAAGCAAGCAAGGACGGCGTCGATCTTTATCCGGAAATCAAACGCCGCGCGGCCGAGAAGCAAAAGGAGCAGCATAGCGACATGGTCCGCTATGAGCTAATGCTGAAATTCGGTTATTACATCACCGAATCCTCCGAGCATAACGCCGAATACCATCCCTACTTCATCAAGCGCAACTATCCGGAGCTTATCGAACGCTTCAACATTCCGCTCGATGAATATCCGCGCCGCTGCGTGAGCCAAATCGAAGGCTGGAAGTCGATGCGCGATTCGCTCGTTAACGACCGCAACCTTGAGCATTGCCGCAGCCTGGAATATGCTTCTTATATTTTGGAGGCGATCGAAACGAACAACCCGTTCAAAATCGGCGGCAACGTCATGAATACCGGCTTGATCACGAACCTGCCGAAGGAAGCTTGCGTAGAAGTGCCATGCCTAGTCGACGCGAACGGTGTAACGCCAACCTATGTTGGCGACCTGCCGCCTCAGCTCGCTGCGCTGAACCGCACGAACATCAACACGCAGCTGCTAACCATCGAAGCTGCAATTACCGGCAAGCGTGAACATATTTATCACGCCGCTCTGCTCGATCCCCATACCTCTGCCGAGCTGTCTATGGATGACATCGTATCGCTTTGCGACGAGCTCATCGAAGCGCATGGCAGCTGGCTGCCAAGCTACAAATAATGAGAAAAAGGGTGACCAAAAAGCCATTTGGCTTCTGGTCACCCTTTTTTATTGCCTTATATCCGCATTAGCCAAGAATCCATCTCGCAAGCATCGCGATATCTTCAATGTCGACTTTGCCATCGGCATTAAGATCGGCTTTTTTGTACTGCGACCAGTTCGGATCCGCGCTTGTTTTACCGTAAGCAGCAGCCACGATGCCAAGATCGCCGACCGTAATCTTCTGATCGTTGTTGATGTCGCCTGACAAGACCGATGCTTGGAAGGCTGTCGCGGCTGCGTGAAGCTGAGCAATTGCGTCTCTTACTTGTGCATCGGTTGCATTTTGGTTGACCGCGACTTCTTTGGCTTTTGCAATCGCAGCGCCGAATGCCGCTTTAGCTGCAGCTGGATATTGTCCAGGCTGCGTGCCCGCTACCGCTCCGTTGTAGAGAGCCTCCGCTGCCGCAATAGCTTCATTCAGTGCAGTCAAATCTACTTGCGCACTAATTTGTACCGTATGCGCTGCGCCATTTACCGCAAGCTCTTCCCCTAAGCTGTTGGCGACTTCAATTCCGCTTACGGAAATATCCGCACGGACAGGCGCACCTGTTACGCTGGCGAGGAAGGTAAGCTTCAACCATTCCGCATCCGCAGATAGGCTGCTGCCTTGGCCCGCCGCAATAATGCGAACCTTGCCTGGCTCAATGGCATGCTTCTCCAGAATGCCAAAGCCCTCCTGCAAGGAAACAGCCTCCGACAACGCCAGCTGGTTAGGATTGAAGGTAATCGTTAAAATTTGAGCATAAAGCGACTGGAACTTCTCTGCTGTAATATTCGATATGCCCACCTTCAGATCAAAGGATTGACCTGCTTTTACCTGTGCTGGACCAGCAAGCGTAGCTGACGCCTCTGCAGGAGCAGTCGGTACGACTGCGGCTGCAAACGTTGCTGCCGCTTGGCTCAGCGCTGCTGCTGCTGCATCTACTGCCGCTTGATCCGCAGCCGCGTTAGCTGCTGCTGCTTTTGCCGCCGCAATCGCCGCGCCGAAAGCTTCCTTTGCGACTTGCGGATATTGTCCCGGCTCCGTTCCGGTTACCGCTGCGCTAAGCTGTGCTTCGGCGGCTGTTATCGCAGCTTGAAGCGCTGCTTTATCAGCGGCTTGCACAGGACCAACCGAGAAATAATCAAAATTGGCTTGAATGGAGGTTTTATCCCCGGAAGATAAGCCGTAGAAACCGATTTTCAGATTGGATAGGCTGACAGTCATCGGATCTGCCGCAGCCTTCCAAGCCGTTCCATTCCAAAAGAACGTGGAAACGACATTGCCAATCTTGCGAATCTGCAAATACGACGTATCAAAACCTGGATGATTCGCCATGTTTGTTGCTTTTACATAAGCGGCGTTTTTCTCGTAAGCAGTCTCCAGGCTTTTGCCTGTTGAACCGTCCGTATCCCATACATGGCCTAGCTTCACGTAATTGTCTTCATTTTGCCATAGGAAGAGACCTGCTTGCTGATAGTTTTTCCGAACGGGAGCTTCAACTTTAGTCGTAATAACAAAATCGCCGGCCGGTGCGTCTTTCAAGAAAATATTCGGCAAATTATTAGAGCCTTGGAACGTATCGCCGGCGGACGTGTCTAGGCTGAGGAAGCCCGGCTTGCGCGTTAGCGACCATTTGCTGTTATCCGCTTTAAATACCGACCATTCTTCATTTAGCGCCGCAGCATCAAAGCCATCTACCCTCGAGCCTGCTTCAATTGGATCATTAACGGCAGCGAACAGCTGCCCGCGCGCGTTTTGCAGCGATTTTAGTGCCGTTTGGATATCTCCGGCAAGTGCATTCGCGTTCTCAGCAACCGCCGCAGCCGCATCTAGAACGGCATTAAAAGCATCAACCACCGCTTGCTTATATTCGCCGGCACCCGTGCCGATTTTCGCCTGGCCGACCATCGCCTCCGCCTTCGCGATTTCAGCAAGCAAATCCGTTTTTGTCGCTGTGCCGATAAGCTCGCGATGTGCGATCGCAATGCGGTCAAAGTCCATTTTCTCTACTTTCCGGTCATAGGACAGCAAGCCGTTGATTTCATACTCCACATCCGTAATTTGAGTATAAATAGCGGCGCTTAGTCCGCCTTCCTTCAATTGCTTCAGCCTATTAATATAATTGATGTAAGTGGAAGTAAGCTGTTCCTTGCTGTTCATTAATTGATAGGAGAACACGAGCGGACTCCATTCATGTCCAGGCACGTGCAGCCCTAGACCGCCGTATTCGCCAAGCACCGCAACTCTTGTATCGCTTGCATTCGGCGCTCCAGGATCAGGATATCTGTGCATATCGAGCAAATCGCCCGCTCCGGCATCCCACCAGCCGCTCGTGCTGTTGATGAGACGAGTCGAATCCAGTCCTTTTACATAGGCCGTAGCGTCCCTCGTCTGTTGACCGCCTTGGTCGAATTGCCCCCAGCCTTCATTAAACACAGTCCATACAATAATAGATGTAACGCTGCGAAGCTGGTCTACCATTTCCTTGTATTCCTTAAACCACTGCGTTTTTGTTGGCTGCGTAATATCGGAGCCTTTATTGCCTTGGCGATCCTCCAGACTCGGCATATCCTGCCATACGAGTACGCCGAGCTTATCCGCCCAATAGTACCAACGGGCAGGCTCTACCTTAATATGCTTGCGGATCGTATTCATGCCCACGCGCTTGACCGCTTCAATATCGAATTTCAAAGCTTCATCCGTAGGCGCCGTATAGATGCCGTCCGGCCAGAACCCTTGGTCGAGCGGGCCCATTTGGAACACAAAATTTCCATTCAGTAGCGGACGGGTTACGCCATCAACTTTGCCTAGCTTGATCTCTCTCATCCCGAAATAGCTCGTTACCTCGTCTACCGTTTGCGATCCATCCTTCAAATAAACCTTCAAATCGTAGAGGAACGGATCATCGGGAGACCATAGTCTTGCATTTGGCACTGGTACTGCTATCTCCGAGCCGACGTCACCTGTCGCCGTTCCGATTACATCGCCATTTGAGAGCACGACGGCTTCAACGGTATGGCCTTGAATGCCGCTTCCCGCAACGTTCAGCTTCAATTCTCCCTTGTGGATATCCGTCGCCATATCCAGCTTCTCGATATGCGCTGCCGCTACCGGCTCCAGCCATACTGTCTGCCAAATACCGGATACGGACGTGTACCAAATGCCGCCGAGCTTCTTAACGGTTTGTTTGCCGACCGCTTGGTCTGCTCCCATATCCGTCTCGTCAAGCACATGGACGATAAGCTCATTGTCGCCAGCTACTAGATAATCGGTAATGTCGAAGCTAAAGGACGTGTAGCCGCCTTTATGGCTGCCTACCGATTGTCCGTTCACATACACCGTTGCCAAATAGTCTACCGCGCCAAAATTAAGCTTCACGCGCTCACCGTCCCAGTTTTTCGGAATGGTGAACGTACGCTTATACCACATTAAATCCTCGACGCGGTTGATGCCTGAAAGCTTCGCTTCTGCCGCGAATGGCACGAGAATCTTTTCTTTCAGCGTTAAGCCGGCTGGAACTGCCTCCCCCTTCTTAGCCGCTTGGAACTCCCACTCGCCGTTCAGATTAACCCAGTTTTCACGCGCCAATTGCGGTCTTGGGTATTCCGGGAGCACATTTTCCTTATCCACGTCATCCGCCCATGGGGACATAATTTGATATTTCGAGCCGTTAAGCAGCGGCTTATCGAAGCCAGCTACGACCTCGCCCGCCAGCGTCTCTAGACCGCCCTTGCCGTCATAAACCGCTTTGACATTGCCTATATCCCTGGAATTAAGCGGCTCTGTTAGCTTAACGGCAACGACTTTGTCATCGCCTTCCTTCAAAGCCGCAGAAGCAAGGGACAAGCTGCCTGTTGCGATATTTACTTTCAAATGTTTCACAAGCTCGGCTGTAACCGGTTTTAACGACGCTTCGAAGGGAAGCTCGATTTGCAGCCCATCCTCCGATACTATGCCGCCAGGCGCAAAGCCGTCCGGCAAATAAAATGCCTGCGTCGGCACCGCTTCCTTCGCTACGCTCGGGCTAGCCCAGCGCATGTGTACATTCGAGCCGCCGGAATCTTCGAACAATTCCAGCTTAATGCTGTACTTTTGACCGGCAACCAATGCGACCGGCTGCGAGGTTTGTTCTTTATCCCAATCCGCGACCCAGTGATCGATCGTCAGCTTATTATCAATCCATAGCCGGAAACCATTGTCCCCGGTAATATAAAACGTATAGTTCTCCGAGAATTCGGGCTGGATAAACCCCGTCCATCTAATCCCGACGCGATTTTCTTGCCCTGTATACATTTTAATCGACGGCTCAAGATTAGAAATGTCCAGATTCGGGTCATACCCGGTACCCTTAAAGGTGTCGAATGTAAAATTGGGAGGTCCTCCCGCGGTATAATATTCGGCTTTCAAGCCATGGTACGCAGCCGGCGCAGCTCCTCCCGCCGAGCCTTCCGCTGCCGCAGCCCTTGGGGCAAACGAGATTGCGGAAGCCGCAATGCTCAAAATCATCGATAAAGTTACAAGCATACTTATTGCTTTGCTTCGCTTCAACATGTATGGAACCTCCAATATTTCATATTAAAATTGGGTGGGGGAAGTGATGTGCCTTCCCCCATGGTTCTTTTAGCCGATTATTAATTTAGCAAGCATCGCAAGATCCTCAATATCTACTTTTCCGTCTTGATTTAGATCTGCCTTCTTAAACTGTGTCCAATTCGGATCAGCGCTCGTTTTGCCGTAAGCCGCAGCTACTATGGCAAGATCGCCTATTGAAACCTTGTTATCCTGATTTAGATCGCCTGATGGCGGCCGTGCCGCTATTTGCAGAGCGTGCTTAGCATCGCTTAGCGCAAGCTCGGCGCCATCGCCGTTTGCAAGTCTCGCATTGGTCAACGTGACGCTGGTTGACTCCGCCGACTCCAGCGAAGCAGCTTGGAAGGTTAGCTTCAGCCAATCCGCGTTTGGCGCTAGGCCCATTCCTTGCGCAAATGCGAGAATGCGGATTTTGCCCGGTCCAAGCTCTTTAGTCTCAAGCACATTCAGCCCTTCTCTGAGCGAGGAGACACCTACGAAAGCAAGCTTGCTCGGATCATAGGATACCGTCACATCCTGCGCATAAACGCTCTGATAGACGCTGTCCGTAACACGGCTTACCCCGAACGTAAGATCAATGATTTGTCCGCTCGCCGCGCTTGCGTCGCCTGTTAACGTCGCAGCCGGTTTCACCTCCGGTTCAACATCCTCGCTGCTTGCTGCCGACAAAGCAATGTAATCCAGCTCGTAAAAGCCGGGATTTGCCCCTGAGCCGCGCATAAATTTAATGGAGTTGACGCCCTCCTTCAGCTCAACGTTTACGCTGGTCGCCATAAATCTGCCCCAGTTTATCGTTCCGGCAAGCTGTGCCGTCTGCTCCACGCCGTCATTTATAATCATTTTGGCGGTTGCAGGCTGGTAGTTGTTCGTGTTTTGAGCGTACCAAATGAACATTTTGTAGGTTCCTGCCTTTGGAGCCTCAACCTGATTGAAATGAACGTAGCTGTCCTCGTAATCGATACCGCCGACATAGCCGCCTGAGGAGGCATGAATGTTATTGCTGCGAGCGCTTGCTTTGAACAGCTCAGCTTTCTCAGCCTCATACTTAGCCGGTTGAATGGCCAAGTCTTCCGTCACCTCAGGGAAATAAGTTACGCGCAGATTCTCCGCTCCGAACGGCACCAGCGTAATATCCTCCGTAGGCTCAGCGGAATAAACAGGGCCGACAGGCGGCTCCGCTGCTGAGACGCCGTTAGGCGCTTTGCCCCATGCAGGGATTCGTTTACCCTTCGCGATGAGCTTAATCGGGGTCGTCTCCTGTATAAATGGATTTTCCGGCATGTCTGACATGACAACCTCGATCGAACGCTCAGGATTGTCGCGATCTAGCAATAAGCCATAATTCCATGGCGATTCGGCGTTGATGTTGTACTGCTTGAAGCCGGGTTCCTTCACTTGAGGTGCCGGATTCGATTGCTCCACCCAGCTCTCTTCGATTCTGAGCGAGAAAACGAGCGGTCCGCGCTCAATGCCGATAGAGTTGTTTACCCATGTCGAGGTTTTGATCTCCATCGGCAAAGTCAGCACAACGGTATCCCCTTTTTGCCATACCCGGTCAATGGAGAAATACTCGCCTGCTTTCACCGCTGCCTGCGGCTGACCATTCACCGTAATCGTCGCATTCTCTGTCCAATTTGGAATACGCAGCTTAAGCGGGAAATTCACGCTCTCCGACGCCTCTTCGATCGTAAAGCGGATTTGATCCTCGAACGGATAGTTCGTCGTCTCCTTAACGGTGACGTTGGCGCCTTTAATTTTGGCAGAGACGCGGCTAGGCCCGTATGCGATAACGCCAAGCCCTCCGTCAGCCGTGCCTGCCCACATATCCTTCACAAAATAAGGCCAGCCCATATGCATGTTGAAGCGGCAGCAAGGAAATCCCGAATACGGCGATTGCACCGTGCCGGAATCGTAATTTTGCTTAAAGCCATGATCGGTCAAGCCGCTTTGCACTTGATTGGGCAGCGAATAATATTGATGCGTCTTAATGTCCTTGCTCATCGCTCCCGGGAGCGAGTTGAACGTAAGCTTCTCAAGCGCATCGCCGATCGTCGGATCGCCGGTTATCATCGCGGTGACGGCATCGCTGTGAATGCGCTCGACGATGGCACATAGCTCTACCCCTTGCGTCGATGCAAGGCCAGCGAGCATTTCCGTACCGGAATTGATGCCGGTAATTTGGTTATGGGATTGATTCAGATGCTCCACGCCTGCTTGGTAGGCGTCTTTGTCCGCTTCATTTTTCGATAATTGATAATAAATGGCAGGTGTCTTGATCGATTGGTTGACGTTCACCGTATGCTGCGTGTAGAAGTTGCCAGCATTGCTCTTAGCGGCTGTCAAAAAGTTATTGTTCGTAAAAACATCGGTCGTATCCGTACCTTGCTCATGGAGCTTCTCAGCCAATTGAATCAGGAAGCTGTCACCGGTACGGTTGTAGAGCCACAGAACGACGTTCAGGTTGTCGCCGCTGCGAATTTGTCCCCAATCGAATAAAGGACGCTTATCCAAATTGTTTAATTGATAGTGAAAATAATTCGTTAGGAAAGGAATGACCCGCTCATCGTTAGTCGCTTCGTAATAATCCTTCAGCACATAGATAGCAACCATGCGGGGCCACCAATCATTATCGCTGGCTGGACCGAAATTGCCATCTTCCTGCTGGCTGTTCAGCATCCAATTCACCCATTTTTGCGACTTGGCGATCAGATCCGGGTCATCCAGCGTGTAGGCAAGCGCTACTAATCCTTTCACATAATAAACGGGGCGTTCCCAGTTCGATTCCGGCGCTGTTCCGCCAAGCCATTCCGAATTGGTGTTCAGCTCGCCGTACAAATCCTCCGCATAACCGGTCGCTCCATCCTTCATAAGCTCAAGCTGCTTAAGCAGCCAGCCCTCCGCCTTCACTGCTCCTAGCGGAAGAGGTACGAACGGCGTTTGCAGGAGCGGATCTTTATTGGCTACCGGCTCTTTGAACGACTCCGCCGGCACGTAATAATCGCTGGAAATAAAGTTGTCAAACGCCGGCTGCACCGCATCAGCCCAGACGCCAACCCCGCCCGAAGTGAATTTCTGCGCGCTGTCGTCGCTGTGCTCCAGCGCCGGATTATGCATATCATCCAGATAGACTTTAATGCCCGAGCCATACGTGACGACTTTCAGCTGATAAAACTTGTTTGGAGCGACCGCATCCAGAGCTTTGACGGCTTTCAAATCGGACCATTCCTCATTTAAACGGCGGAGAACGAGGTTTCCATCCGATTGCAAGCCAGCATAGTAACCTTTAACCAGCTTTCCTGCTTCGCTGGACTGGGTTCTAAATACGAGCCCTGCGGCACCCTCTGCTGCCGTCAGCTTCAAGTCCGTCTCTGCCGTAAAATCATTAAACGAGGTTTCTTTCACAAGCAGCGTTTGATTAGAGCCCTTATTAACCGTAATCCCTCCTGATTGCAGCTTCCAATCGCCTAGAATCGTTTGCCAGTTCGGCAAAGCCAACTCCTGCGCGGGAGCATCAAAGTTGTCCGTGAATACGACCGTTTTCTGCTGATCCGCAACTTGAACATTGTCGTATGTCGGCAGCGACTGGTAGAGCCTTACGCCCACCTGTCCCTTCGTATAGGTCGTGTCCGTCTGCTCTAAAACGAGCGTGTCGTTCACATAAAGCTTGATTTGCGATCCTTCGGCACTAGCTTTAAACCGATAAACCGTGCTTGGATCTACCGCAATCTTAACGCGCTTCAGTTCGGTCCATTTGTTGTCCATGCGCCCAAGAAATACGCTGCCCGTTCCTTGCGCGGAAATGCCCGCGTAATAACCTTTTACATTGTCGGCGCCAGGCGCTGCGCTAACCGTACGGACCAATAAGCCCGCATCGCCGTTTCGATTAGCAAAGCTAATGTCCGCTTCGATGCTTCCATCCTGTAGCTCTGTCTGTTTAATTAGCGCTTTCGAGCCGTTGCCGCTCTCTGCTGTCATTTTGCCGCTTGCTGTCGACCAATTGCCATCGACAACATTCCATTTTTCATTGATGACCGATCGATTGAAATGATCCTCGAAAAAACCAGGCTCATCCTCCGCCGCTGCCTCTACATGGACAGCTGGCAGAAAGCTGCTTACGTACAGGGCAAATATAAGCAGCATAACCACGCTTGGCTTCAGCTTTGCGCTGAATCTCATCTTGCTTCACTCCCTCGGACTTTGGTCAAAATAAACAAGTAACTATATTGAGCTCGAAGCTGATTTCTCCTTAATAGCTCTTAATCCCGTGCTCACCTCCCTTCCGTCAGCTGATCCAGCTTCAACTCAAATTCCATCGGATCAACCATATGAAAGGTGTCCAGCAGCGTGCCATCCGTATCAATAATGAATGTGGTTGGCAGCGCATGCAGCTCGTATAAGTAGGAGGCGCGTTTATTGGCATCGAGCAGATTGGTAAAGCTCCACTCATTTTGCTGGACGAATGACGAGATATTGCCCGCTTGCTTCTCCTCGGAGGACAGGTTGACGCCATAAAAATCAACCTTATCCCGGTACGCCTCATGCAGCTTCTTCAGCGTAGGAGCTTCCACGGTGCACGCCTCGCACCAGCTGGCCCAAAATTGCAAAACGATCGGTTTGTCGCTCGTTTCTCCGATGGTATAGGTTTTGCCGTCCAGCGCTTTGAGCGTAAAGGCGGGTGCTTTCACGCCCGATGATGTTTTGCGATGCAGCGCCGCTTCTTGGTCTACGCTTAGCACGCTCTCCAGCGCGGAAGCATCCAGCTTCTTCCCTTCCTCGCCGCTCGTACGGTCCGTTTTCACGATTAATGCGACGCCAAAGGCGGTTGCGAGCAAAAATCCTGCTAGTATCCAAATCATGCTTTTCATCCTATCTACTCCCCGTGCGCAAATGATTGCCTGCTGTTAGGCTTTAAGATCGATCATAGCGAGCAGCAGCGTTACCGCTTCCGCCCGTGTGGCGTTCGCGCTTGGCACAAACAGATTAGCGCCTCTTCCCTTGAGGACGCCTGCTTCCGCAGCCATTGCGATAGAGGGGTCTGCCCATGCCGGAATTTTGTCGCGATCGGCAAACGATGATTTTTTGGAAGCATCAACCTGCCATTTAAGCGCCCGCGCTACCATGACAGCAATCTCGCTGCGCTTGATAGGCGTGCTTGCACGGAATGTCTGATCCTCATAGCCCGTTATAATGCCAGCGTCTACGGCAGTGCCGACGAACTCAGTTGCCCAGCTTGGAATGCCTGCTGCGTCTTTAAACGATAATTTCGCGCCTACTGCTGTCTGCAGGTCAAGAGCGCGAACGAGCATAGCGGCAAACTCGGCACGGGTTACCTGCGCATTCGGCCGGAAAGATCCGTCGGCATAGCCATTAATGAAGCCAAGCTCAACTGCCCGTTCAATCGATGCAATCGCCCAGTGTCCCGCAATATCCTTGAAGAATATGGACGAACTGCCCAGCTCTGCCGCTATTTTCACGTTTGGTTTCAAGGTGACGGATTCCAAAGCACTGTTTATTAGCTTCACATCCGTGAGCTTCACTTCCGCCTTTCCCTTGCCAATCGCTTCAAAATTCAAGCTGGATAATACAACCTTTCCGCTGTCTCCCGCTTTTTTGCCGATTTTGGTCGTTGCGTATACGATCTGCGCGCCTTCTACGATTGGCGTAATCGAGAAGCCTGTAACTCCGCTGCTTGCGCTCTTGAAGCGAAGCTTCTTCGTATCAAAAGCGACTTTCACTTCATAGGCGTACATATCTTTTAATTTATCACCTGTAATGGCAATCTTGATTTGATTGTCAGACCGATCCTGAGTCAGCGTGAAGCTAGGCGTCTCAGCCGCAAACGCGAAGCCCGGCAATGCCATGGCGACTAGCAGAACTATCAAACCCATCATCGTAAAACGCTTACAATTTTTCATTGAAATCGTCCCTTCCAGATTCATAGAGTTGTTGTTGAGAGGATCATAGCAGCTGTTAGGCAGCATATTCCACGCATTACGATACAATATGTATCACATCTAACCTATCGATTCAGCTGATGTGCGCAGGGTCCCCCTCTTTTCAGCGCAGGTCTAGCTTTCCTCCCGATTAGCTTTATTGTACAAAGATGAAATCGGATTGTATTTGCAATATCAGGTCAAAAGTTGCGAATTTCCGCCGTTCCGTAATGGGCTAGAGCGTTGGCAAATGCGGCATGCACGTTTTTGATGCAAGAAGGCCGCTCTCCGTGAAGCCGGAAAGCGGCCTGTTTCTATTCATTAAGCATATTTCGTCCAGCGGCTGTCGCCCGGCAGTGGACAAGCACGGTTTTTGTATTTGGCGGCAATGCGCACGAAGCAGCCGCAGATGGCGCATGTCGTTCCATATTGAAACTTCGGGCAGCCGCCGCACTGCATCAAGCGCTGCTCGTACACGTCATCAGGCACGCTGATATCCGTTTGAAACATCGGCGCTGCCAAAATGCGATCGATCTGCTCGTCCGTCACAATGTACTCGTCGCGGCAGCCTTTGCACTGATTTTTGCTGCTCATCATAAGGCGTTCATTATTCCGAAATCAGCTCAAGAACCGTAACGGACATCGGCGAGAGCTTCGCGCTAATGGTAGTGCCATCAACCTTAAAGGCTTGATAAGCGGTCGGCACCACGGCTTCAGGCTGCTCGAACGTATTGTGTGCATCCTTCGTTGTAGCGGTAAGCTCCGTTCCGCTTACTTTAAGACCTGCGCCTGCCAAGCCGCGAAGATCGATTTCAACGTCTGCGCCGGAATGATTGTCCAAATTGCACAAGCTGATATGAATGCGGCCTTCCGCGTCTTTCGAAGCCGATACGGATACTTGAGGAATCAGCTGATCATTATGGGCGTAATCCTGACTGTCAATCGACGTCGTAAGCAGCGTTGCGTCCTGATGCACCTTGTACATATCAAATACATGGTACGTCGGCGTCAAAATCATTTTCTCGCCCTCGGTCAAAATAACCGATTGCAGCACGTTGATCACCTGCGCGATGTTCGCCATTTGAACCCGGTCGCAATGGTCGTGGAAAATGTTCAGCGTAACGCCTGCCACAAGCGCATCACGAATCGTGTTCTGCTGGTACAGGAAGCCTGGGTTCGTGCCCGGCTCTACATCGAACCAAGTTCCCCATTCGTCTACGATTAGGCCAATCCGCTTGCCCTTGTCATACTTGTCCATAATCGTCGAATGACGCGTGATCAGCTCATCCATCCATAGCGCTTTCTTCAGCGTGGAGTACCACTCATCCTCGGAGAAGCCCGTCGCCGCGCCTTTTTGCGTCCAGAACTCGCCTGGAATCGTGTAATAATGCAGCGAAATCGAATCCATCATCCCATGCGCTTCACGCATCAGCACCTCCATCCAGCGATAATCGTCAACGTTAGGTCCGCAGGCGATTTTGTGGATCTTGTTCTCGCCGTAGTTGCGCACGTAGGTTTGGTATCTTCGATAGAGGTCCGCGTAATACTCGGGACGCATGTTGCCGCCGCAGCCCCAGTTCTCATTGCCGACGCCAAAATATTTGACGTTCCACGGCTTCTCCCTGCCATTCTCTTGGCGCAGTTCCGCCATTGGCGATACGCCGTCAAACGTCATGTACTCCACCCATTCCGACATTTCCTGAACCGTGCCGCTTCCTACATTGCCTGAGATGTACGGCTCGCACTCCAGCATTTCGCACAGCATCAAAAACTCATGTGTGCCAAAATGGTTATTCTCAAGCACGCCGCCCCAGTGTGTGTTAATCATCCGCTTGCGTGATTCGCGCGGACCGATGCCGTCCTTCCAATGGTACTCATCGGCAAAGCAGCCGCCCGGCCAGCGCAGCACTGGAATTTTCAACTGCTTAAGCGCGGCTACAACGTCATTGCGAATGCCGTTTGTATTCGGGATAGGGGAATCCTCGCCCACCCAAATGCCTTCATAAATACATCGGCCCAAATGCTCGGAAAAATGTCCATAAATATTGCGGTTAATCGTGCCTGCTGCCAAATCGGCGTTAATGGTTACGCGGTTTGCCATTTCATTCGCCCTCGCTTTTTGTATGATTAGAATAAATAACATATCCAATAGTTGAATTAATGTATTTATTGATCCATAAACATAAACATTAATTCTATACAAAGCATAATGGGAGCGGATACATTTTGCAACCCTTAAATAAAAAAAGAAAGCTGCCAGCCTCATCAGCTTGGTAGCTTTCCTCTCTCCCTCTATTAACTAGCATCGTAAGGCTGCTATCTATTCATTCGTAATGGGCAGCCACCGCAAGAAGCGCTGGATATGCGTGTCCCAATAGCCCCACTCATGAGTGCCGGGACCTTCTTCATATGTCAGCGGATAATCCGCTTGCTTGCAAGCGTCGCGGAACGCCAGGTTATCGTCGTATAAAAAATCCTCCGTGCCGCAGCACTGGTAAAGCGCCGGCTTCGGAGACGAAGAAGGTGCAAGCTCGGTAACAAGGTGCAGCAAATCATTATCCGAGCCTTTAACCTCTTTGTCACCGTAAATAAGGTTGAATAACGGCTTCATATGAGCCGGATCTTTGATATGGTTGGCCATATCTAGCGCGCCGGACAAGCTGCCCGCAGCTGCGATTCGATCCGGATGCCTAAGCACCCATTTAAACGCGCCATAACCGCCCATCGACAAGCCTGCAACATAATTGTCCTCGCGTGCGTCTGATAAAGGGAAAAACGATCTAGCGACAGCAGGAAGCTCTTCCGTTAGAAAAGTCCAATACTTATTGCCATACTCCATATCCGTATAAAAGCTTTGATGAACATTCGGCATGACTACGGCGAGCCCGAGCTCAGCTACATAACGCTCGACAGACGTTCTTCTTGACCAGATCGTATCGTCGTCGGACAGGCCGTGCAATAAATATAAGGTTTTGTGCAGCTTCTGGCTGCTGCGATTATTCATACCGATTTGCGAGGTTGTCTGCTGCGGCAAAATAACGGTCATTGACGTGCTTAAGCCCAGCGCTTCCGAAAAAAAGTTACAGGTAATATAAGCCAATCGATATTCCTCCCAATTGATCTAGTGAAGCTAGACTACTTCGTCTAGCATTTTTGAACTGAACCTAATCATAAGTAATGTAGCACCAAAAAGAAGCGCTTGCAATGCTAGCTTGCAACAACGTCTATTCGATCCAGCCTATGCGTCACAAGGTTAGTTAGTGAACTTTTTTTCAGTGCTTATATGATTGGAAATAGAGCGTTATAATAGAATCCGATTGAAGGTTTTTCCAACCTATATAGCGGAGGATGATTAAAAATGAAATTGATGCCATTAGCTCGTCGCGGAATATCAGACAGTCGGCTTGCGCTAGGCTGCATGGGACTTGGCGGAAGCTGGGATCTTGCAGACCCGATTACATCTAGTCATATCTCTCAGGCGGAAGCTGCAGTTGAAGCTGCTTTATCAATCGGCATTACGATGTATGATCATGCAGATATCTATACAAGGGGCAAAGCCGAATCTGTATTCGGACAAGTGCTCAAGCAGCAGCCTAAGCTGCGCGAGCAGATTGTGATTCAATCCAAAGTGGGCATTCAATTGTCTGACGGCGCACTGCCCGTACGCTTTAACTTTTCGAAAGAACATATTTTGCCTTCGGTAGACGGCATTTTGGAGCGGCTTGGCACGGAGTACTTGGATGTTCTGCTGCTTCACCGTCCAGATCCGCTCGTGGAACCGGATGAAATCGCTGAAGCCTTCACGAAGCTGAAGCTCTCAGGCAAGGTGCGCAACTTTGGCGTATCCAACATGAGCCCGGGCCAGATCCGTTTCTTGCAGCGTGAATTGCCCGATCCCCTTGTCGTGAATCAGCTGGAAATGAGCCTGCTGCGTCATGACTGGGTTGACCACGGCGTTCACGTCAATCAAAAAGCCGGACTGAACGACAGCTTCCCTGAAGGGCTTATGGAATTCATGCAAATGGAAAACATTCAAATTCAAGCATGGGGCCCGCTTGCGCAAGGGAGATTTTCCGGCAAGGTATCGGAGAATGCGAACGAGGCAGAATTGCAAACAGCCGCTCTCGTTAAGCAGCTGGCTGAGGAGAACGATACAACGCCTGAATCCATAGTGCTTGGCTGGCTAATGAAGCATCCTGCCCGCATACAGCCTGTCATCGGCACGGTAAATCCAGAGCGCATATTGGCTTGTAAAGACGCTGTAAAACAAGCAGAATTGATGACTCGGGAGCAATGGTATACCCTTCTTGTGAGCGCTAGAGGCGTAAATATGCCTTAAGGCGCATTATTTGCTGTTTTTCATTAATAATTTTTCATTCTTTTCTCATAATTGCTCATAATCCCGATAATAGCTGTCTTTTCGCTCTCATGAGCGAAAATTGCCGTTTTGTAAATGTGTTATAGTCATTACACATAATACGAAACGCGGAGGGACATCCTGACAGCATGAGAAAATCAAACCTAATGAAATCAATTGCAAAAGCAGGCATATGCAGCGCGATCGTCATGTCAGCTATCACACTCGGATCATTTGCACAGAAAGCGCATGCAGCAACACCTGAAACGATCGATCTTATTTCCACAGGCAAAGAATACATTGGCACTCCATATAGATTTGGTGCACCCGCTGGCGTTACATACGCTTTTGACTGTTCTTCGTTCACGCAATTCTTGTTTAAAGGGCTGGATGTTTCTCTTCCACGGACTTCTACTGCTCAAGCAACAATTGGCGAGAAGGTTCCCAAGGACTCCCTGAGCATGGGCGATCTTGTTTTCTTCAAAACAAACGGCAAGTCTATTAGCCATGTAGCTATTTACGCTGGCAACAACAAAATCATTCACAGTTCTTCGAGCCAAGGCGTTACCGTATCAAATCTGAATACAAGCTACTGGTCAAAAACCTACGTAACGGCTAGACGCGTAGTCAATTAGAATTATGGATGGAGCTGCGATCGCTGAATGCGATTTGCAGCTCTTTTTTTGTTTAAGGCAATTGAGCGGCGTTGATTCTACAACCTATTTAAACATTTAAACGAAATATGAAACATTCATTGCTTCACGATCTTTGCCCATATGAATTGCGATCTTTCAGAGCAGGTGCAATATCGATAACGCTAATGGACGATATACATGTACTCGCGCAGCATGGTTTCATATGTCTAGTTTCCTGCTTTATTTCCGCGGATAGCCGCTTCTGGTGCGATCGCGTTCCATTTTTCCACAAAAAAGCAGCCATCCCCTTCCGATTTAAACGAATGTTTTGAATGGCTTCCGCAATAAAAAACAAAAACTTTTGCCATGCACCTCGCCTTCCACGCAAGCATTTAAAAGAGCGCTTACATTTGTTATTTTATTAATTGATTACTAATAATATTAACGATTATATTGTAACGATTTCGCCCGCTTATCGTCAATAACAAATTTATCGTTTATGACGGGCTTCACTTAGCCGTATTTGTATAATTAGAAGCGATCAGCAACAAAAAAGATGCCAACGACATTTGCCGTCAGCATCTCTTTCCAAACTTTAATAAACGTATATTGATTAACATTTACATTAACAACTTTTCTGTTCAGCGTTACTTACTTCGTTGCGCATCTCCGTCATAGGCAGCACGCCATATTCATCATTTTTCACTTTTAACCAGTTGTCCCCGCGCCCTTCGGCATAAGTACTGTCCTTTCGCTTGCATGCGACGCCCTCAAGATCGGAACGTTTGACTAGATCGAACAAAGCCATCCCTTCCCGCTCTACGAACAGCATCTTCTTATAATAAAGGTTATCCTCCAAAATAGCATCCAGCAGCCTCTTGCGCTCAAGCAGCGGCGTTTCCCGCAGATCAACTCCATTATAATAGAGAATATCAAACACAAAAAACTCCACAGGGTTTATCCGCTTGGCATCTCGTATGCTCGGTTCCTTCTTCAGCCGGAATCTCTTCTGAAGCGTATCGAACTCAATCGCTCCAGTATGAGGATTTACATAGGCAACCTCACCGTCGAGGACAACGTCGGCAGGCTCTCTCAAAGGAACGTTATGTAGCTCGGGATACTGCCGCGTAACTTCATTAAAGTGCCTTGTATATAATTTCGTTTTGCTCGACATGAAAGAAAGCTGCAGCCGATGGCCGTCAATGATCGGTTCGAAAATATAATTTTCATCATCAAAAGGCTTCTCATATCTCGTCATGAGCATTGGCTTCATAAACATAATGCCGCCTCCTTCCGTGTATCCATTTTAGCACGGACTCATTCTGAAAAACGGCGGTAAATTTAGGTGCAATTAGCGAATAATCTCTGCCAACGCTCCGCATAATAGGGTTAAGAAGGAGGCTGAGAAAAGATGGCAAACCGCACAAATCAACTTCTTGTCCCCCAAGCACGCGCAGCGTTGGAGCAACTCAAGTTCGAAGTCGCTCAAGAGCTTGGCATTCAACTTCCGCAAGATGGCTATTACGGCAATATGACTACACGCGATATGGGCTCCATCGGCGGATCAATTACACGCCGACTCGTTCAAATGGCTGAGCAGCAGCTCTCAGGTCGTCGTTAACTTTCACATAAATAAGCGCCGAGAACGCCTAAAGGCTGAATCGGCGCTTATTTGTTTGCATACTGCTGTAATTTTGCAAAATAAATGCGTTAGTCCTCAACGGGGAACTTCCCTTATGCAGCAAAAGTCGGTAAAATGAGATAGAGTTGTCCGTTTTGCCGTTACATACTGTAAACAAACGAATTCCATAAAAGAAAGGAATATTCCAATATGATTATTCAACCGAAAACGAGAGGTTTTATTTGTACGACTGCACATCCGGAGGGCTGCGCGCAGCAAGTGCAGCGCCAGATCGAGTACGTTAAAGCACAACCAGCTATCGAAGGCCCTCGCAACGTGCTTGTTATCGGTGCTTCGACGGGCTACGGCCTTGCTTCCCGCATCGTATCCTCATTTGCAGCTGGCGCTAACACGATTGGCGTTTACTTCGATAAAGCTGCCGAAGGAGCGCGCACGGCATCGGCGGGCTGGTACAATTCGGCTGCATTCGAAGAGGCTGCTTCCGCTGCTGGACGTAAATCCTACAGCATCGTAGGCGATGCGTTCTCCGACGAAATTAAAGCAAAAACGATCGACCTCATTCGCACCGAGCTTGGACAAATCGATTTGGTCGTTTACAGCGTCGCTTCTCCGCGCCGCACACATCCTAAGACTGGCGAAACTTTCGCTTCCGTTATTAAGCCGCTTGGCGGCACGTACACGAACAAAACCGTTAACTTCCACAGCGGCGAGGTATCACAAGCAACCATCGAGCCGGCAACAGAGGACGAGCTTCGCCAGACGATCGCGGTCATGGGCGGCGAGGACTGGCAAATGTGGATTGACGAGCTGCAGCAAGCAGGTGCGCTGGCTGAAGGCGCAACTACCGTTGCTTATTCGTATATCGGTCCAGAAATTACGCATGCGGTATATCGCGAAGGTACGATCGGTGCAGCGAAAAACGATCTTGAAGCTACTGCTAAGCGTCTTAACGCGCAGCTCAGCTCAAATGGCGGCCGCGCTTTCGTATCCGTCAACAAAGCTTTGGTTACGCAATCGAGCTCGGCAATTCCAGTCGTACCGCTTTACATTTCCGCTCTTTATAAAGTCATGAAGGAAAAAGGCATTCACGAGGGCTGCATCGAGCAAATGTATCGCTTGTTCTCCGAGCGCCTATACGGCAAGGGCGAAACGCTCATTGACGAGAAAGGGCTTATCCGCGTTGACGATTGGGAGATGAGACCTGAAATTCAAGCTGAGGTTGCAGAAGTATGGGCTAAGCTCTCTACGGAAAATGTATATGACCTATCCGATCTTGAAGGCTATCGTCGCGAGTTTTTCCAGCTGTTCGGCTTTGAAACAGACGGCATTAATTATGAAGCGGACGTGAATCCGGAAGTTAACATTACTAACCTCAAATAAATAAATCCAATAAAAGCCGCCTCGAGCATTCATTTGCTCGAAGTGGCTTTTTTTCTTGTCTCGTCCTGGCTCCAGCAACAAAAAAAAGCCCTTAACCGAAGTTAAGGGCTCTTTGTTTAAAATACTACAGTTTTACAACGTTTTCTGCTTGTGGTCCACGGTTGCCTTGAGTTACGTTGAACTCAACGCGTTGACCTTCGTCAAGGGATTTGAAGCCTTCGCCTTGAATTGCGGAGAAATGTACGAATACATCGTTGCCGCCTTCTACTTCGATAAAGCCAAAACCTTTCTCTGCGTTAAACCATTTCACTGTACCTTGTTCCATTTTAAATGACCTCCAATAAGTTTTTTAACATGTTTTTTCCAGAAAAACTAAAAATCACACATTGAAAAAGATATCATCATACAAATGACAACCTTTTCAATATGTGAATTCAAGGTTAAATTTGTTGTTTGTATTGATAATATAACATAGGCATTTACAATACGCAAGTCTTTTTTCAAAATAGTCGAAAATTTAACCCCTCCCGCTCCAGAACGGCATAAAAGCCGTCATTATTGGCAAACATATAGTCTGATGCACTTAATTTAATCCGATATCGAGGTGTCCATACAATGAAGAGGTATATCGTAATTGCTGCCTTATTAATCGTCACAGGCTGTTCAGCCAATCATAACGTGACCAACAAACAGTCTGCCGTTTCTCATTCGGAAATTAAGACAAAGACGATCCAATCGGTGCCGAAGGTAACGCAAGCTTCTTCCATTACCACCCCTCAAACAGGCAAGTCCGCAATGCCGATGAAAAAAAATCAACATAACGTTCCAAAATGGATCACGAACAAACAAGATCCGATTGACTACGCGCCGGAGCAGCCTTCAACCTCACTGGAATTTGACCAGCAAGTGCTGCAAATCGTCAATTCCGAACGTGCCAAAGCAGGTTTAGGCTCCCTTAGCATGAACAGCGATTTATCTAAAATGGCGATGGTCAAAGCTCAGGATATGATTAACAACCAATACTTTGACCATAATTCCCCCACCTATGGATCACCGTTTGATATGATGAAAAAGTTTCAAATTACGTACAGCGCTGCTGGCGAAAACATTGCCAAAGGCCAGCCGACTCCCGAGCAGGTTATGAATGATTGGATGAATAGCGAAGGCCACCGGGCGAATATTTTAAGCGGCAGCTTTTCAAAGATCGGAATTGCTTACTTCAAGGGCGCATGGGTTCAAGAGTTTACCGGATAAACTTATTACCAGTCAGCGATATTAAAAAACAGCCATTCTGGAGGTCCGGAATGGCTGTTTTTTTGTTACGTATTTTCTTTCAAAATATGATGCAATGCCTCGATCAGCAGCTCATTCTCCTCAGGCGTGCCTATCGATATTCGCAAATGCGAATTCAGCCCCCATGCTTTTGCCAGACGAACGATAATGCCTTTAGCCATTAGTTGCTCGTAGATAAACTCCGATTGCTCGCCGACCTCTACCAACACAAAGTTGCTCATGCTCTCTGTATAGCTTAATCCCAGCTCGCGGAATGATGCATACAGCCGCTGGCGCTCCTCGGCAACAAGCGAACGCGAACGTGATACATGCTCTTCGTCCCCTATAGCCGCAATTGCTGCCGCTTGAGCCAAGGCGTTTACGTTAAACGGCTCTTTGACCTGCAAAATGTTTTGGATAATCGCCTGCGGCGCAGCCCCGAAGCCGACGCGTATGCCTGCTAAACCGTATATTTTCGAGAAGGTTTTTAAGACGACCAGCGGATAGCCCGCGCGCACAAATTCGATCCCATCCGAATAATCATCCGCAGAGACAAAGTGGCTATATGCGGCATCAAGCACGACGAGCACCCACTTGGGAAGGGAGTCGAGAATATATTGCAGCTCTTTTTTGGACAAAATCGTGCCGGTTGGGTTGTTGGGTGAACATAAATACACCATCTTCGTTCGTTCCGTCACGGCTGCAACAATAGCCTCTGGATCGTATTGAAGATCATTCGTAAGCGGCGCTACTATCACTTTGGCACCCATCAGCTGAGCACCAAATTCATATTCGCTAAAGGTAGGCCCTGGAACAATAATTTCATCTTCGGCATCAAGGAACGTCTCAGATAGGAGCGTAATCAGCTCATCCCCGCCATTGGTGATGATCACTTGCTCGGCACTTAGCTCGTAATGGGTCGCGATCGCTTGCTTCAATTGTACGGACTGGGCGTCCGGATACCGGTGGAGATCCGTTAATGCCGCCTGCATAGCCGTTACCGCCTTCGGAGAAGGACCTAGCGGATTCTCGTTGGACGCAAGCTTCACAACCCGCTCAAGGCCAAGCTCCTTCTGCACCTCCCAGATCGGTTTCCCGGGGGTATAAGGCTTCATTTGTTTTAATTCCTTGCGTGCTTGAACCTCGATTTTTCCGCTCATAAATGGCTTCACCTTCATAGACGTTATTTGAAAACTTTATCACTATGATACATTAACTCTTTGTCGCAGTAAAGGATTAATGTGTGACTATTATTCTACAATATACGTATATGGCTTTTGTTAATATGTAAATAGAAAGGCGCCCCCCACAGGCGCCTCCCTCCTATCATTTAAGACAACGGCTGTGCCGGGGCCGGGTGTGCCTCTATATATGCTAGCGCATTAAAGATAAGCACAGCAGCATCCGCGCGGGTAATGCTCTCCTGCGGCTTAAAGTTGCCTTCTGCATCCAAAGCTGCAATCCCTAGCGCGAGCGCGCGCTGGATGGAGCCGCCATATTCAACCGATAGATCAGCTTCATCGCCAATCTCAACCGGCAATAGTTTGATCATCGGCAAATTGCTATGAAGCTCAATAGCTAAAATCAGCTGATGCGTAAATTGTTCTTTGGTCCAAGTCTGATTAGGATCAAGATCCTTCGGCAGATCCATGTTATTGCTCGCAGCGATAATCAGCGTGTTAGCGTACCATGCGGCATTATCCGCTTTTTCAAAATAATCCGTCGCCTTAGGCTCTTTAATGAATCGGATAAGATCCATATTCAAATCAAGAGCGTTCACAATGAGCTGAATGCCTTGAGCTGCAGTAAGCGTCGCATCAGGGAAAAAACGATCGCTGCTGATGCCATGCACCAGACCCCTTTGCTGAAGGGAGGAAATTTTATCTTTTGCAGCTCCATTCGTAAGATCTGTAAACGTTGATGCGGCTGCAAAGCTTTGTCCAGCAATAGATAGAGTTAAAACAGCAGTAGCCGCTAGTGTAATCAATTTAAATTTTCCTGTCATCGTTGTCACCTCATCTAGTTTTTGGAACGTTCCTTCCTCATAGACGAGCTTCAAAATAAAAGGTTGCAGCTTTACTTACCTTTTTTTATAAACTTAACAATCCACTCTCTTAACGCTAATCTCCTTCGCCTAAAAAAAGACGCTAGATGACCAAAGCTTGGTCACTAGCGCCCTCGCGTATCCTGTTAAGCCTGTTCTACTTTGCTTTCAGCCAAAAACTCAATCATCGAGCGAGCTTGGACTTTGCCGGCCGCTGCCGGTTTGCTCATCCTCTCGCCGCTTTCGCGCAAGCGGAACTCTACCGTCTTGGCAACGCCTGGGATGAGGTCAAAGAAATTGTCCGAGAACATGCCTTCGCCCTCTGCAGTTAGCCATACTTGCTTCGCAAGCACGTCCGTCGCAAGCGAGAATAGGGTGCCATTGCTGCCTTCTACTTCACTGATGTGAATAGTGCCCGCCGTCAGCTTCTGCTCCTTCGCCTTGACCAAATAATGCTCCTTGCTATCCACCAGCTGTCCTTCCTGCTCAAGCTCCGCATACAAGACAACGTTTCCTGCTTCATGGCCTGCCAGCCATTCTTGCTCATTAATAGAGAAGACTACTGCAGCGCTATTGCCCGCCACTGCAACTTTAGTCGATACCTGCTTGATCAGCGCGCCGGCAAAATCATACAGCGTCAGCTTCAGGTCACCGGAAAGCGGCGCTAACAAATCGGTTACGATATGCACATTAACCTTTCCGTCATCCGTTTTGTCAAACGACAGCATCGTGTCGGCGAAGCTTCTTTTGGCATAATATTGCATCGCTTTCCACTTGCCGTAATAATCCATGCCCGCCCAAGATGCAACCGGCCAGCAATCGTTCATCTGCCAGTAAAGCGTCCCCATGCAATATGGCATGCTGCGTCTGTGGGCTTCGATCGCCATCTTCATCGCCTCAGCCTGCAAAACTTGGCTCATATATAGAAATGCGCTAAAATCCTTAGGCTCACTCATATAAATATCCATGTATTCCTTAATGAGACGGTTGCCGTCGCCATTCTTCTGATGCGCCCGCATAACCTTCGAATCAAGCGCCAAATCCTGCTCCGTCGCAAACGTCATCACCGTATCGTATTCGGGAAACGACTGGAAGCCGTATTCGCTCATGAAGCGCCCGATTTTGACATTGTAGTTCTCGAACGGCTCAACCGCATGCCAAACGCCCCAATAATGAACGTCCCCTTCAGTGGAGAGCGGGTGCGCATGCTGATTAATGTCGCCCGACAGCGAAATTAGCGGAGATGACGGCCAATATTGTGTTCCCGGCGCATGAGCGTCAACCGCTTCAGCTAAAATGTCATGGAAGATCGTCTCATAGTCTGCCCAAATGACAGCTCGCTGTTCCTGCGTATATTCCTTCTTCCAGCCCCAGCCGCCTTTCTCGTCATACTGCGCCCAAGCGGAGTCAATCTCGTTATTGCCGCACCATAGCACGATTGACGGGTGGTTGCGGAGACGCTTCACGTTTTCTTCCGCCTCTAGGCGGACATTATTAAGGAACGCTTGGTCGCCGGGATACATGCTGCATGCGAACATAAAGTCCTGCCATACCAAAATGCCGTACTCATCGCATAGCTCATAAAAAATCGACTGCTCATATATGCCGCCGCCCCATACCCGCAGCATATTCATATTGGATTCCGCTGCCGTAACGATTTCATGCCTGTAGCGCTCTTCCGTCACATCGGTAATAAAGCTGTCATTCGGGATATGGTTAGCGCCCTTCGCAAATACCGGCACACCGTTCAGCTCAAAATAAAAGGTTGCCCCAACCGCATCCTTGTCGCGCACCAAACGAACGGAGCGTAAGCCCGTGCGTACGGATTTGGCAGCGATCGTCTGCTGCCCTTTACTCAGCTCTGCTGTAAAGGTATACAAATGGGCATCGCCCAGCCCTCTGCTCCACCAGAGCTTCGGCTGCTCGATCGTGACAGGAATCTCAATGACATTAACACCCTCTGCCAAATGGGCCTCTTGCTCCCAAGTTTGGCCGTCCGCGCTCAGTCTCACCAAGCCGCTCCAAGCGTGCTCTGACTCTATTTCCACGCTAACCGTTAGGCTAGCTTCCGATGCTGATACCTGGTCCTGCCTTACATAAACGTCATTAATCCTGCTGTCAGACCAGCCCTCTAGCCTAACTTCGCGCCAGATACCGCTTGTCACGAACCTTGGACCCCAATCCCATCCGTAGTGGTAGGGTGCTTTTCTAGCAAAGATGCTTATCTTCTGAGCGCCTAGCCCGCCAAGCTCCGACTGATCGTTCGACGCGGGCAGATTATAGCCAAGCTTCTCGATTTTCGGCAAATCCTCTTGGACAGGCGAGCGGAATTTGATCAGCATAACATTGTCCTTAGCCGTTACAAGCGATTTCACATCTGCCTTCCACGTTCTAAACATATTGTCGGCGGACAACACATGTTTGCCGTTCACATACACATCTGCATACGTATCAAGTCCATCGAATACAAGCTCCAGCGAGGAGGCGTTAAACAGCCGCTCTTCAACGTCAAAACGCGCTTCATACTCCCAATCGATTTTGTCGATCCATTGCAAATCATGCTCATTCGTCGCATAGAAAGGATCTTTGATCACGCCATTTCGCAGCAGGTCCGTATGGACGCAGCCCGGAACGATTGCCTCCAGCCATTCATTGTCCTTGCATGCTTTAAATTTCCAATTGTTCAGTACTTGTTGTGTCTCTCTCATCATGTCCTCCTGAAGGGTTATGTTTTCCTATCGATTGTCACTCTTCTATATCTGCATCTTTTTTCATTCCGAATAAGTTTGGCAGCTCATCAAGTGTAGTGACGTCTGGATGATTGTAAATTTTGTTTAAAATCTGCTCGCTGTTATGTTTCCCATCGGTCAAATACTCACCTTCCCAAGTGACGAACCAGCTCCAATTCGCCCTATAGGCCTTCATTAAATCCGGATCAGGTATGGAGCCGTTTTCGGTTAATGCCACCAGCTTATTGTCCTTTACGAGTGCAACAAGATTATCAAATTGATTGCTGACCGGCGAATGATCGCCCGGCGCAGGATAGCTGTCCACGCTTACGATATCTACCACATCGTCACCAGGATACCATTCCGGCAACACAGAGTTCCACACCCAAATCAAATTGTTCAGCTCATGCTTGTTAACGAGCCGATCATATAAAATCCGGTAAAGCTGTTTCGCAGGTTCTGGTCCCTTAGCTCCCCACCAAAACCATCCTCCCTCCGCTTCATGCAGCGGCCGGAATAGAACGGGAACATGGGCGTCTCTTAATCGTTTGAGCTGCTCCGCAATAACGTCAATATCCGATAGCATAAGCTTATAATTCTCCGATTCGGGATGGCTTAACGTCTGCTCCAGATCAAAGGTTACCGAATCGGTATAAAAGCCGCGCCACCATTCTTTTCCCTTCTCGTCCAACACGCCTGAAGGCGCATTCCAATGCCATAAGAAGGTCGTAATGCCTCCCTGCTTATGCCAGCCTAGCGCCTTTTCTACTTCATAAGAGACAGCACCATGCTCCGCTCTTGTTGGAGAATAATCAATGAGGTCAAATCCGACAATGGCCGGTTTCTTGCCGGTTATCTTCTCCAGAAAGTCTACGTTTTCCAGCCCTGTTTGACCCGATAGCACCATGTTCCCATAACTTTTCACCAAATAATTCATAAGCTTCTTCGCTTCTGGAGATGCGTTTGGATTCACTAATTGATTGGTGACCTTATGCTTTGCTGCCGCCTTCGTTTTTTGCAATTTGATATAGTCAATATCGTAGTAACCCCAGCCGCGCTTAAGACTAATACGGTTCACTCCTTTGTTTAGGAGCATTTTTCCGGCCTTAACCTCGGTAAATGAGCTGCTCTGCTCCAACGCCAAATCGCCGTGAGGACTGTCGTTAAGCGAAAGGCCTGCCACTTTATTTCCGTTTGGAGCACGATAGCTGACCCATACATCGTATAACGCTGTTTTGGGCGCCTCTGCTTCAATCGTTAGCTGGTCGTCCTCATCGGTAAAGTCGGTAACAAAACCCGAAGCAGAGAACCCATCCGCTCCTTGCGCGGCGATGGTGCCGGATAGCTGCCCATCCTCCGCCTCATAAATAACGAATGGCTCTTCCTTCTTTGCCTTGACTGCCAAACCGAGAGCGGCGCCCGAGCCTGCAAACGCTAAACCTGTTAAGATTGCAACGCCTATAATCATTTTCTTTTGCTTTAGTATCACTGAATAATGCCTACCTTTGCCAATCGAAAATTAGTGCCCGTACAATTAGGTTGATTGCCATGCATAACTTCAAGCTCGAAGAGATGCGCTCCACCGGACCAATCATCTCCAAAAAAGCTAAGCCGATACCAGCCGTCCTCCGCTAACCAGGATGGACGCTCTCGTTCCGAAGGTTGCCACTCGCCGCCGTCTACTCGGTAGCGGAACTCTGCGGAGCTTCTGCCAAAGTCAAAACCAAGCGCGAGGCCCCTTCCCTCGAAACGAAAGGAGAGTCCCGCTCCAACAGCCGCTGTCTCAAGTACTTGATCGATCCATTCTAGGTGCGGCCATCTGCGGATAACCCAAGGACCGCTCGTTTGTACTTGATCGAAGGATAATGCGTACACCTTGTCCCAGCACTTAGCATCTAGCGGCTCTGGAAGGGGTGTATCCAGCCCTTTCGCGTTAACATCCGATTCGAGCAATTCCTTTGTCAGAAACGTGATGACGCTTTGCCCATAGCTGAGGCTCCCTCGGCTCGTCGGGTGAAGTCCGTCAGGCAGCCACTCTTCAAAGCGCAGCCTGCCTTTTTTGACCTCCTCAAGAGCATACAAGCCCATCCATACCGAACCAATCTGATAGTATTCAGCGATACGATCGAATTCGCTTATCGTATCTGGAACCGCACCTGATTGCATCGCTTCATACATGTTTTGCGAATACGTGTATACGATTACGATATCCCGCTGGCCGGAAGCCAGCAGCTGCCGAATTAACCCTTCTCGCGTGCGATTGCGCTTCAAGGTCGGTTCGTTCTCATCATTAACCGCGTATTCAACAAACACGAGATCACATTCCGTATCGATCAAGTCACGCTTGGCTCGAAATGCAGCCAGATCGCTGCCAGTCGCGCCGATAGCCGCATTTTCAATCGAAATGCGAGTCTGCGGATACTGCTCAGCGAGCCAGCTAATAACCGGCTCCGGCCAATTATGGCGCGGCCTTGCATCGGTAATGGAGCCGCCGATAAAACCCACCTTTATGCGTCCATCCTTTACTTTTTGCAGCGTGTGATGCAGCTTATTTCTATGCTTCCAAACCGACAACGTCATGGGTTACGCACTCCTCGATAAAGGTTTAGGCTTTGCCTTGCTACTTTACGTTACTCTCGCAGCTTATAGTTCTGGAGATTAGGCAGCTCATCCTTCGTAACAGAGAAAGGGTGATTGTAAAATTTAATCAATTGCTCCCTCTCCGTGTGCTTCTCCGCATACACTCTGCGACCATCAATCGTATCGTAGACAAAAGTGCCGTACCACGTACAATTCCATGCCCAAAGCGCATTATCCTGCAACATAAGATCAGGATCGGGAATCGCCCCATTTTCCGATAACGCAACAATTTTATTCATGCTCGTATAGGCCTTCGCCGCAGCAAACCTCTGCTGCTGAGACTCGTAATTATGCTCGGGAGGATAAATATCTTCGCCGATAATATCAACGTACTCATCTCCCGGATACCAGTCCGCATGCTGGCCATTCCATACCCATATCAAATGATTGAGCTTATGAAGGTTAGTCATACGGTCGTACATCAGCTTCCAAAGGCGTATGCATGGGTCAGCCCCCTTCGCGCCCCACCAAAACCAGCCGCCCGAGGCTTCATGCAGCGGCCTCCATAACACGGGCACTCCCGCAGCTTGAAGCCGCGCAAGCTCAGCAGCTATCGCGTCAATATCTCTAATAAGCAGCCGGTAATCCTCAGACTCCTCATCATCCATCGCCTTCTGCACATCGAAGGTCGTAGCCTTCGTATAGAAGCCGCTGCCCCATGTTCTATCCGGCGGCAAATCGATTAAATCCTTCGGCGCGTTCCAGTGCCAGCAGAAGGTTACGATACCGCCGCTTTGCCACCAATCGATGGCAATATCGGTATCGGAGCATGTTGCCCCTCGTTCTGTACGCGATGGTGAATAGTTCATGAAATCGAACCCATAAACAGCTGGATATTTGCCTGTGACCTCGTGTAAAATATCAAGCTCGGGGGTTGATACGACGCCGATTTGCTGCCCAGTCAAAATCCTCGTTCCATAGCTATCGCACAAATAGGTCATTAGCCTTTTGGCATTATCATCCGCATTCGGATTGATCAGCTTAGGCTCTACTTTAAATGCTGGCTGCTGCTCCAAATTCCACATTTACGGTTTCTCCCATCCTTATTGTTTTCTAGTTGTATATGAAAGACTGCATAAACCAAGGCTCCTAGCCGATAATGCCGCTGCGCTCGACACTCTCAACAAAATAACGCTGAACGAGCAAATAGAGTAGAATCAATGGAATAATGGCGAGCAAAATACCGGTGTCAATAATCATCGCCACGTGGTTCGGATCAGCCTTAACGTTAGCACCGCTTCCGACGCCCAGCATAAGCGGGATCAGCTGATTCGCTTGAGCGGATAATGATGCGACCTTCAGCGGCATAAGCTGCGTCTCGCTCATGAACAGCGAGGTGAAGAAGGTATCGTTATACTGCCATACGAAACAAAACAATACGACCGTCAGCATAGGCGGCACTGCGTTCGGCAGCATAATGCGCAGAAAGGTTTTTACGCCGCCAGCGCCGTCGATAAGCGCCGCTTCCTCAATTTCCTTCGGCATTCCTTTAAAGAATTGCCGGAAGATGTAAATAAACAAGCCTGCCTTCAGACCAATCGCTGTTGCCGAGGTAATAACGGAAGGCCAGTACGTATTCAATAGATTCACGCCGTCTTTGCCAGTAAAAAGCTTCACAATGCCTAGTAAGTCAAAGCTTCTGAAATGAAGGTACATCGGCACCATCAGCGTGCTCGTCGGAATGAGAATGGTCAATATGACGAGGGCGAACAGCACGTTGCTCCCGGGGAATGAGAACCGGGCAAATCCGTATCCGGCAAGGGCGCAGGAGGCGGCCGTCAGCACAGTCGTGACAATGACAAAGAGCAGCGTGTTGCCAAGCAGCGGGAAGTAATTCAAAATCTCCATCGCCATCTTAATGTTATCGAGCGTAAAATGAACGGGCACCATGTAGATCGTCGGATTATATATATCCTCTTTGGCTTTGAATGCGACTGAAAATTTCATCAGCAGCGGATAAATAATAATGAACGAAATGCCGATCACAAGCGCATACCGGAAGATCGAATAAAGCATGTCGACCGTTTTGTTTCTCGCTTTTTGCATCCGATACTTCGTCTCCTCGTTGCGAACCGCCTGAGAAGCTTCCATAGGCTGTTTCCTCCTTTGCTTTTTACTTAGTTGTAATGGACTCTTCGCGATAGAATGACGCCAATCACGATCAAGACAATACTGACGATTAGCGTATAAATCCAAGACATCGCGGAGCTTAGCCCGAAGTTTTGTGTTTTGAACGCGGTCGTAAAGATCATGTCGGTAACGGCGCTGCCAGTGAAGGAATCGATAATCGTATAAATGACATTGGTCAGAATAAGCGGGCTAACCATTGGGAACGTTATTTTCCAAAAGGATTCATACGCCGTTGCCCCTTCCATTTTCGCAACCTCATACATCGATCCTGGCACGGACTGCAGCGCGGCTAGAAATATAAGAATTTGGACGCCGGAGCTCGTTATAATTTCATAGATTCGCGTAATCGCTTCAATAATGTAATCAATGAAAGAGAGCGGCAAGCCAACCTCGCTGAGCATCATCACCATCGACATAATGTTATAATCCGAAGACTCGCTGCCCATCTCATTCACGACGCTTGCATCGCCAACAAGGTTAATCAGCCCTGCTGACTCAGCTGCCGAAATCGCGTTGGAGGCGAGAATGACAGGCAGGAAAAAGATGGCGCGCGCGATAATTCTGCCCCGGAATTTTTGGTTCAGCAACGTTGCCGAGAAGAGGCTGAAAAATAAAATCATCGGCACGTTTAAGGCCATTTCAGTAATCGATTGCGTTAAAATCCGGTTAAAGTTCGCATCGATGAACAATGCTTCCTTGAAATTGGACAGCCCTACATAATCCAGCTCATAACCCGATGGCGCTACCGTTAATTTGCTGAGGCTGAATTTGATCGATTGGATAAGCGGCGTTGCAAACATAAACACAAAACCAAAGAGCCAAGGTGCGACAAAAGCGAAGCCTAGCAGTGAGCGCTTGCGGCTTAAGGTTAGCTTATATCCGTTCATGAGCGCTCGCCTCCGATCCAGTAATGCTCTGCTTCGACTGTCTTTCCATGAATGGCAACGGGTTTATCCGTATAGTTCACCGTGATCGTTGTTCCATTCGAATACTCCACTTCCACTACACCTTCTTGGAGACGCGTATGCTTGACCATCCGCTCATTTCGAAGCCCGGCTAAAGCCGAATTCGATTCCTTGTACATGGACAGCGCCTCGTCATACCAGTCTTTGTAATAAGTAGAGAACATGGTATCAAAAGGGGTAAACTTCAGCTTCGAAGACGACTCAAAGGTCCATGAGAAATAAGGTGCCGCGCCGAGCTCAAGCGAACGAAGCAGCTGCTTCTTCAAATCCTGCTCATCGCTCAAATTAACCGCGCTGCCCGCGTAATCCATATAACCATGTACGACCATTTCGTAGAAAGGCACTTCCTCATCCGTAATATTGAACCCGCTGGATGCTGTCGGCACATTTATGAGATGGTCTGCATACGGCCACGCATAAGCGTTAGCGCCTGATAGCATCGTTTCCTCTACCCCATTGTCGATCACTTCAAGCTGCTCTTTGATAATATGTTTTGCCGTCTCCCGTTGAATGACCCGGCTGACTCGGTAGTCTGAGCTTAGCAAGCTGCCAAGGTCGCGAAGCGCTATACCCTTCATCTGGAGCGGCTCATACTTCTTCATGAAGGTATCGACGTAGAAGGGAAGCTTCGCTGGCGATAACAAATAATAGGCTCCAAGTGACATATCCATCCGGTTCAATGCCCGGTTATACGGATACAGCTCCGCTTGCTCGCGGGTCACGAACCGTGCCGCATCGGAGGAAGGCGTGAAGCCGCTATCATCATGATAGATTTGCTGGAAAGCAACATCAGGGAATAATGTCCCCCCTGCTTGCTCCAACTGCTTGGACAAATCCTTAAGCTCTGCCTTGCTGCCGAGCACGCTGTCCGTTTTTAATTTTACCGGCGTTTTATGGTTGACGCCCTTGCCAAACCAGCCCGTGTAACGCATAAGCAAGCGGTTAACGCCATCCTGCTTCATCTCCGCAGCCATTTGAGCAGCCTCATCAAATGTGGTCATAGAAATAACCGAGCGATACGGTACGCCTAAAAATGATTTTTGCTTATCGACTGCCCCTACGATTTCCAGATAGAAAGGGATGTCTTTTCCTGCTTCCAGCGGCTGAAGCGCCTTATCCGCCACAAGCCTATCACGGTAAAGCTCGGCCATTCCTGAATAGCTAGCTTTATCTTCTGCCAAGAAGCTGTAACGAACCTTAATATCGCCTTGGTAAATCTCATCGTTCAGCAGCTGAATTTCTTGAATGGTAGAGCCGGTATACAGCTCAAGCTCATCCTCGCCGCGCAGAGCAAAGCTGCTGTGCACATAGTTATAGGAGTTTTTCTTGCCGCTAATATCCGCTGCAATACTCGCTATACCGTCTCCTTCTTCAATGACAGCAAACCATGCGGAGCTGCCTGCCTTCAGACCGAATACCGGCATGCGGGCGCTCTCGCTCACTTGCCCGCGTCTAAAGCTATTGTCGTTCGGGTCGAAGCCGTAAACCTTCTGCACATACTGCTCTTCCTTCACCTTGCCGTTGTTCAAATGGATAATGCTGCCCGAGCCGTCCGGCACGAACATATAACCTTCTTGCTCCGACCCTGCTGCGCCGAAGAAGTTGAGCAGCTCGATGCTGCGAATCTGGTAGTTTGCGCTCTCCTTCACCTGCTTCACCGGAATCGATGCGACAAGAGAATCCCCATCCAGGCGATACTCCAGCGGAATGACGAAGTTTGGTTTGGAAGACTGGCTTCCTCCTGCTGCCCCGTTCTCTTCATTGTCGAAAGCAAGATCGTCTTCGGTATAACCCGCCTTCTGGAAGGCAGCCATCATTTTGTTCAGTACAAGCTGCTTGGAGATTTGCTCATCGAGCCGCTCCATGACATCCGGATTCGCCGCATTCGGATAATAACGTACCGATACATATTTGGACGAGGTTTCGTCCAGCTTAGTCAGCACCTTCTCTTCCAAGCGGGCTTTGCTAATATACTTTGGCAAAGCGTCGATGCCGAGTGACATATCGCCAATCGTATACGTAATCCGAATGCCATTTTCAATGCTTTCGGCAGTGAACTGTTTCGCGCTGATGCTTCGAGCAAAGTTCGTAAAATTGTCCAATGTGCCGACAGAGTCCCGGAAGAGCACCGTTATTTGGGAGGACAACACCTCCTTCTCGAACGCTGAGGCTATTTTATCCTCGCTCCGGTTAGCCGGATTGCTGTACCACACCTCACCCTGCCGTTTGTCTTTCACCGCTATTTCAGTTGTGTCAGCGTTGTAATAGAGCGATAATTCGGAGTTGTCCGCCACAAGCTTCATGCCAGGCACGCCTTCCGACGAGTCAGACAGCAGCTTCAGCTCACTGCCCGCTTCCATTTCTACAGTCGGCTTTAAATAAGCGGCTGCATCGATTGCCCGCACCCCCCGGTTCGTCACCAGCAAGATAATGGCAAGGATACAGATTGCTGCGGCGCAGGCGAGCACCGCAAACAGCATTTTTCGTTTTCTCACGGTTGCGGCCTCCTCTACGTACGGAAAATAATTTCTCGATAAATGTTAACGATAAATTCATAAATTTGCTGCATCATACTAAGCACGAGCGTTCCTAGAAAAACGATGATTCCCATTACAATGATCGTTAGAATCATCGTGATGATCGTCTTGAACGCCGAATACTGATGAACCGTCATCGTACCGACAAAGAGGAGCCCTACAAACCAGATCGAAGAAATTGAAATGACCAAATAATAAAAAGCAGTCTCTTCCTCCACCATGAACCGGCTAGCGACTGTAATCGGCACGTACAGGAGGACGATGGGCACAAGCGCATAGCCCGTTGCCATAACGATTTCCTTAAACTTCCCTTCCCCGTCCATTAAGGTTGTAATCGCCCAGTTGGAGATGCACCACAGGAAGAAAGGAAATACGATCGTAAGCAGCTGTGAGATACTATTCAAATAACGCGGGTCATTATAGTTAACTAGAAAACCCGCAAACTGATTTTGCAAAATGATAGACAAGACGACCAGCGCTAGTATAACTAGAGCAACCCGGACTTTTCCTTTGCCGTCATATTTCATATCCCAGAAGCCGTCAAATGGATGCACGATCAGGTGCAGCGGAAACTTAATGAAATCCTGCTTCATGGCGCTTTCTCCCCCTTCAGGCTTTGCGCGGCAAAACCGGGCATCGTCAGCATTCGTTTCTGTCTCCGAGAGCTAACCAGCTTGAATGCCGCCCATGCGGCAGCCAGGATCAATAGCACAGTCAGGAACGTGCCAAAATGCTCTTTCATCACTTCTCTGCGATACCGCTTGTAGGCGACGGAATAACCGTCGCGGTCCATGCCAAGCTTGAAGTATTCAAGCGCTTCACCGTTCCGTTTCTCCATCAGCAGCGATTTGCCGATACCGATATACGCAATATCGTAGTTCGAGTTCAGCCGAAGCACATCCTGCCAGATTGGTACGGCTAGCTTATCCTCACCGTTATAATGAAGCCCTATAGCTTCATTAACGCTTGCGCCGAATTTCGTCGGCTTGAATTCGACGATATTGCTTTTTCCCCGGTCAAGCACCAGCTGGTTCTCTCCCGAGCTCTCAATGGCTACCGGTATTTTGAAGGTACCCGTTTGATTGCCTTTCCCGCCGTACACATAAAGGAGATTGCCTTCGTCATCGTAAGTGAACACCTTTCCTTGATTGGCATCGAGCACACTGTACATGCCATTCTCCTGCACCTTTACATCTATCAGCTTGGAGGGGCCAACCACTCTTCGGAACAGAATATCACCTCTAACATCAAAATATCCGAAGCGCTTCAGAACGTCCTCGCCCGAAGGATTAAGCCGTTTAACCGGCTCCCTGGAGTCTGGATCGATATTCGTCGCATAGACGAATCCTTTGGCATCAATATCGATATTAGAAAATTCCGTTGGAATAAACAGCACCATTTGGGCCTTCTGCGCTTTGGTTGAGAGGAAACGCCACAAAAATTCCGTATAGTCGCGTTTCACCTTGTTCGTCCCTACATACCCGATAAAGCTGCCGTTGCCGTCAAATTGCATAATGCCTTCGTATACGCCTTTGGCTACGACGTAAACCCGCTTGGCCTTATCCACCGTTACCTTTAACGGATTAAACTTGAATTCGCCTGCTAAAATATCGGACTGCGGCTTCTCAATCAAGCGGAGCAAAGCTCCCTCTTTGGTGAGGACGACGACGCGGCCATTATCCGTATCCGCCACATAAAGATTGTTCTCGTCATCAATGTACAAGCCTGATGGATTTTTGAAGCTATCCGACTTGCCTGCGTTGTCGAACCCTGTGATTATGCTTTGCACGTTCCACTTGTCATCCAAGCAGACGATCCGGCTGTTGCCGCTGTCCACAATATAGATGAGCCCGCTGCTTGCAACGACCATGTCGGCTGGCTCCAGAAAGTCGCCGATGCCAAGGTCCGAACCGGTTATCGATCGGCTCGGAACATATACCGCTGGCGCGGGCACCGCTTCTTCCCAATAGTTATAGTTATAGCTCTCATAAGGCGTCGACGATGCCAGCGCAGGTACCGGCGCTGCATAAGCAAGCAACAGGAATGCCACCGCAACCACGAGAAGCCATTTTTTCGCTGCCAAGCGCAATCCCCCCTTAGTCTTTCATTCCTGAAGTTGCCATCGTCTCTATAATTCGGCTCTGCGAGAAAACAAACAATGTAATAGGCACGCTCATTAGAATAAGCGCAACAGCGGCGGCTGCCCCGGCGCGTGCGATACCGCCTTGTACGATTTGATTCGCGGCAAAGTGCAGCGACTTCAGCTGCTCGCTATAAATGAAACCATTTCCATCGCTGCCCCAAAGCATTTGAAATAACAAAATGATGAGCGTAAGCCAAGCCGGCTTCACGTTAGGCATGACGATTGTCCAAAAAATGCGGTATTCGCTCGCACCGTCGATTTTGGCTGCCTCAAGCAGCACGTCAGGAATTTGCTCCATGAATTGCTTCATGAGATACAAGCCAAGCGAATACGCGAACGCCGGAATAATGACCGCCCAATACGTGTCAATTAAGCCGAGCCATGACATGATCATGTACGTCGGAATGGCCGTAACCGCAGGCGTGAACATCAGGGATAGAACAACTACCCCGAACATCATGTTTTTGCCGGGAAACTTATGTTTAGCCAGAGGGTAGGCTGCAGCCGAAGCAAGCAGCACATGCCCGATAATCCCCATCCCCGTAATAAATACCGTGTTGAAAATGTATCTGGAGAACGGCACCCATGAATTGCCGAGCAAGCCCATAAGATCAACGAAGTTATTCATCGTCGGATTGCGGACAAACAGCGTCGGCGGAAACATGAAAATTTCATCCAATGGCTTGAATGCGTTATTAATGGCGTAGATGAGCGGCAAGATCATGAATGCGCCGAACACCGCAAGCAATAGAAAAAGGGAAAAGCTGCCCCAGAACGATCGGTTCACCCGTTTCCTGCGGATACGAAACGAGAAAGTCATGATTTCATTCACCCACCTTGCGAAGAAGTTTTTGGACGATCAGATTGGACCCCACCATGATCATGAACAGTACAGTGGCGATTGCGGAGGCATATCCCATTTCAAAGCGGGTGGTGCCGAAATCAATCAAATGCGTAACAATCGTTTCTGCTGCATAGTTGACGCTCGGAAAACCCGCAAGCGCAATCGACACATCTGCAACTGCGAACGCGGTTGTCAGCTGAATAACCGCTCCGAACATAAGCTGCGGCCGCATGGATGGCAACGTAATATACCAAAGCTCCTGCCATCTGTTTTTGATGCCGTCCACTGCCCCTGCTTCATACAAAGTGCTGTCCACCGTCTGCAGCCCTGCGATAAAAGCGAGGAAGCCCGTTCCGAGACTGAGCCATAATTGGACGAGAATAATGATCGGCAAAATATAAGCTTCTGTCTTCAGCCACTGCAGCGGCTCCAATATAAAGCCTAATTTGAGAAGCAGCCCGTTGGCGATCCCATAGCGGTCGCCTGAGAAGATCATGAGCCAAATAAAAAATACGTTTCCGGATATCGAAGGCGCATAGAATACAAGCGTCATGACCGCTCTTACCTTTGGCGACAGCTCATTAATAATCCATGCGAACACAAAACAAGCAATATAGCTGATCGGGCCGGTAATGACGGCGAACAATATCGTGTTCTTCACTGCAATTAGAAACACATCGTCCTCTAGAAACAGACGGGTATAGTTTTGCCAGCCGATAAACTTCGGAAATTCCAGCATATTAAAATAAGTAAAGCTCAGTACAATCGAAATAATGACTGGCAATATCGTAAAGACGGCGAACAACACCATGTATGGCGCCAGCAAAATGTACGAATGCTTATTGGCTTTCACTTCCCGCAACTTCAGGCTCCACCAATTTTGCATGCTTGACCCTCCCCCATTATTGCGGTAAACCAAATTCTTTTCGTTTCGTCCGAATTTCATCCTGCATGTACTGAACATAGTCCATGATCGACTCACGTGCTTCCACTTGGCCGACTACCGTCTTGTAAAAGGCATTGAACAAATGCCGTCCAGTGAAATAGCCGCCTGGCACCTCCGGCATGCCCTGCACCCATTCAAACTGTGCTTTTAAATTTTCATAATCGGCAACCGGCCATGGCAAGCTGTCCAGCGCCTTAATGTTCGCAGTCGGATAACGTGCCGCAGCGCCCATCAGGCCCTCCATTTCCCGGCCGAATACCGTTTGCGTTGCATCGCTCGTCCACCATTTCATAAACTGCCAAGCTGCATCCTTATCCTCGGCTTTGTTTAGCATAATGACCGCGCTGCCGCCGCTTGGCACCTCGCGATTAACGGTTCCATCCTTCTGCGCCGTTCCCGGAATTGGCGCGAATCCCCACATGCCCCGAATTTCCGGCGCGAACACCGAAAGCTGGTTGTACGTTGTATAATCCGCTATGCCGATTGGCATTTGTCCTGTACGAAACCGGTTGGCGAAGTCATATTCGCGCTCCAGCTTATAATCCGTGTAAAACTCCGTCCACTGCTTAAAGGTCTCGATCCCAACGCGGGAATCCAGATCCGACTCCTTCCCGCCATCGCGGTAAAATGCGCCGCCGTTCTGGAAGAGAAGCGCTGCATACATCGAGTTGGGAGGAATGTTCTGCCCTTGAACAGCTGCTTGGGCGACGACTGGCAAACCAAATTGCATATGGTTTTTGCTCAGCACAGCAAGCAGGTTAGATACATCATCCCAGGTTTGCGGCACTTCAAGGCCCAGCTCGCTCAGCACATCCTTGCGGTAAAACAGCATGTTGAACGTTTGCGTTTCCGGCAGTGCAAATACGCCCTTCTCATAGCTGTACGGCACGATTGCGCTAGGACGAAACCGATCCTTCACCTCTGTAAAATCTGCAAATTGGGTCAAATCTGCGGAAGCGTTCCGCATGGCAAAGTTAACGGGAATATCATTGTCGATCTGCATGGCAACATCGGGGCCTTGGCCAGCGAGCGTAGCAGGAAGCAGCGTTCCCATATTAACCAGCTTCAAATTGACATTAATGCCTGTAACGGAGGTGAACGTTTCGTCGATCATCGCTTTCATCGTGTTCGCCTGATCCCGGCCGCTGCCGATCCATACCGTAATGGATCGCTGCGCATCATCTTCGGCTACATTGCCGATTTGGTTATAATCCGTGAAGAAAGAGGATACGAAGGTTGTTGCTTCATGCTTCAGCTTCGAGCTAAGTCCCATCCCCTTCTTCGGAAACTTTTTATCCGGCGAAGCGACATAGATCGTGTCAATCTCAAGCGGCTGCTGCCTTGCTTGCTGAACCCATGTTCCGAGCCCGCCCGTATTCGTCTTATAAGCCGTTAGCCTTCTTGGAACGGTGTCCGGATCCTTTATCATCTCATCCAACTGCACTGCCATCGTCTTAAGCAGCGCCTCTTGGTCACTGGATTGGCCTGACAATTTCACAAGCTGACTCGCAATGGCTTTCAGGCGATCACGCTCGGAGCCAAATACCGATAGCAAATCCGGTACTTTTTTATCAAGCTGATAATCACGGAACTCATCTGGCTTCGTACCGGTAATCATCAATATTTTGCGGTACATTTCGTTCAGGCTATAGAGGCTCTCTTCCACTTCTCTAATAAGCGGAGCGAATTCGCCAAGGCTGACCTCAAGCCGCAGCGTATGCTTGCCCTGCTCCAGCGGGAACAAATAAGGATCTTTGCCGCCCATTACATCGAGCCGATAGCCGCTTTTATATCGGAACGGGATCTTCTCCATTTCCTTAAAGGGAACTTCTCCATCAATCGTAAGTGTCCGGGTCGAATAAATGCCTCTTACAAAATTTTGCTGAGATTTGAAGGCGATCTTGTAAAGTCCCGTCTCTGGGACATCGATCTCCCATTCCATCCACTGTCCTGGCAATCGCCAGTTGAAGCCACCAATCGTGTTGATTTTTATTTTCGAAGCGCTATATGGATATACAGCAGCGCTGGAGCGTTCACTGAGTGGATACAAAGTCGGCGACGATTTGGCTCTCGAGGCTTCCCCTTCGATCGTAATCATCTGGCCTTCCGTTTCCTTTAATCCATCTGCGTCATATTGCTGAAGCATTTGTTCATATGGCAAGGGCGCTGTCTGCTGGAATAGCTTGAGCTGCTTGATCACCATCGGTTCCCTAGTGGATTCTAACGTAATCGTATGAGTGCCGCGTGAAAAATAAAATAGAAAAGGTTCGTTCTCATAGCCGTCGGAATCTTGAAAGGCTTTCTCGCTCCATCGCGGCTTTTCGATCTGTTTCGGCCTTAAATCATTGCCTTGGTTGTCCTGTACGATCTTCTCCTTCTGATTGTCCCAAATCCGGTCAAACTGCAAAAAAGCAGCCTCGCGGAAAGGACGCTCCCCATCTATCCATAAAGCGCGCTCGATGGCAGAGCTTTTTCCTTCTATCGGATAGTAGAGCAGCGATAGGTTGTACAAGCCTGCCTCCTCAACTTGAAAGGTCCAATCTGCCTCGCCTGCTTCTCCGGTCAACAGCGACACGCCATCCATACCCTCGTACTGGTCGATTTTCTCGAATCCTGCTCCATCCAATCGGCTGTAGCCCGCTGCTTCCAGTACGATTTCCTTCTCTGGCCTTGCAGCGCCTTCGTATTCCTTCATATACTGAGCATATTTGCGTTCATTATAAGAAGCAGTTTTATCAGTGCCGCTTCCCAATTGTTCGTTCGTTGAAGAACTGCTTGAACTTGTATCTGCCTGAACGCCAGAGCCAAAGGGAAGGACAATTAAAAATGCCAAAACGACAGGCACGATTTTCCTTGTTATGTATGATAACCGCAAATTGCTTACCACCAGAAGTCCTCCTTACAAGCGGATATGGTTTCTCCGTCCAATGGCGGGGAAGCTTGAAATCTCCTATTCATAAAATCAGGGGAGGTCACAAGGACATCCCCCAACCTTCATGATAAGTCCCTATAATCAATGAATAATCAAGATTATTTGCCCAGCTTGGCGATAGAAGCTTCTGCTTCCGGTTTGTATTTCTCAGCCGTTGCGGTAACCGATTGATTGTTTACAAGAATGTCTTCAATGAATTTCCCAGTCGGAAAGTCCGGATAAGCATCATCCAGCAAAATCTGGCCGGTACCGTTGATATGATCGCGAGTCATGAGAATATCCTCTTCGTGGTTATAAAGGCTCTCCAACCACTCTTGGCTTGGGAACTCTTGCGTGTTCGGAATGTCAAACGTTTCTTCGTAGATTTGATAAACGAGCTGAGGATCTTTAACGCCCTTCGGAATAAACTTAGCTGCTGCGGCATTATTCGCAAATGTCACTTCCGGGCTTCCTTGAGGGCCGTTCGGCATCGGAACCACACCGATATCGAAAGTTAAGCCGCCTAGATTCCATGCTGCGGAAATAAACATCGCGACATCGCCGTCTTTAAATGTATTCGACTCTTCCCAGTTCGTTTTATTGCCTGATTTGACTCTTACAACGTTCTCGACATTGTACATGCGGTTTACAAACTCTGCCGCCTCAATTGTTTTTGGGTCCGTGAAGCCTTGTGTACCATCTGTCTCGTTAACGATGAAGCCGCCGTTTGCAGCAGCCAGGTTGCGGAATAAGTCATGCGACCAGCCGGAGTAGCCATAAACGTCAATTTTACCGTCATTGTCTGTATCTTTTGTTGCTAGCTTAGCGATTTCCATGAATTTGTCCCAGTTCCATTGACCGCTCGTGTACAGCTCTTGCAGATCTGGAAGGCCAAGCTTCTTGAAGAGGTCACGGTTATAATGAAGCCCCGTGCCGCCTGTACCCGGATCGTCGAACGCATAATCTTTCCCTGCAATAGGAGGCGCCTTCGCGATTAGATTCGCTTCGCCGTTAATGTTCGAGGCATTGGTCGTGAAGTCACTTAGAGGAAGCAGCTGCCCTTTCAAAATAGCAGGCAAAGCCGCTTTGTATTCCATTTGCACGATATCGGCAAACGGCTCGCCCGACAAAATCGTCGCTGTGAATTTCGGCATATATTCTTCAAATGGCACGTTTACGAATTCTATTTTGACGTTGTATTTCTTCTCCACCTCTTCGATTTTCGCAAGGCGGGCTTTCTCAGAGGTTGTTGTTCCAGCAGGCTTCAAATCCCACCAAGCTGCTACTTTAATAACGCGACCGCCCATATCTACTGGCTCTGGCGTTGCAGCTGCCTCTTCCGGTGCAGCAGTCGCCTCTGTGGCAGCGCTTTCTTTTGGAGTGGCATTGTTGCCTTTATTTCCGTTATTGCCGCCGCTGCAAGCTGTAAGGATAAGCATCAAACATAATGCCAGAACAGATAATCCTTTTATTTTTCTCATGACCGAACCTCCCAATTTTACATTCATCAGTGGGTATTACACGAAAACCTTCCAAGAATAAAGCGCTTGCATAGAGGAATAAAAAAATAACGCGACTGCCTGATTTCCCTAAACCACCGCCTCGTATTTGTTTTGTTATTTGTTTTATTTGTTTTGCATAACAAATGTATCACCAAAAACAAATATGGTCAATTGTTTTCTTAATGTTATTATAAATAACAACAAAGATAACCGCTACAATAGCTCATTTTTTAAGTTCAAGCGCTTGTATTTCATCGAAAAACCAGCTATATTTAGTCACATAACAAAATAACAAAACGCAAATTAACTAACAAACAAAAATAGTAAGGTAGGATGACAGATATGCGGCGAAAAGTAACGATTCAATCAATAGCTGATTTTACTGGATTATCGAAGTTCGCTGTATCACGGGGATTGTCTGGGAAATCTGGAGTCAGCACACAAACAAGGGAGCTCATTTTAAGGGCAGCAGGCCAATTAGGTTACTTTAAGGACGCCCAAGCTGCACCTGTTCCAAGCGAGCTTTTGGACATTGATACACGGAACTGGTCAGGAACGATTCTCGTACTTTTTCCAAATGTACGTTATCAGAACACCGAGTCCTTATACTGGGGCCCTATATTTAACGGCATATCGGCTAGGCTGAACCTGAAAGGCATTAACATTTTAACCTTAACGGAGCCTACGGATGATTCTATGTTTTCCCTCTTAAATCCTGAGGCTATACTCGGCATCATAACCGTTGGATCGATTTCGACGCCTGTGCTGCTCGATATTAAACGGTTAGGCATTCCTGTCGTTATGGTTGACCATTATGATTCATGCTTTCATTGCGACTCTATCTTTACCGACAATCTATCCAGCATGAGAGAAATCATGAACTCGGTCATTACGAAGGGCTACAAGAGCTATCAGTTTTTAGGAAATATTAGAGATGCGCAAAGCTTCTATGAGCGTTACCTAGGCTTCCGCTCCGCGCTGGAGGATCACGACATCGAGCTAAAGCAGATCCCTTCTCTAATGGGACCAGACATCGAAAACTTTCACGATACGTTTAAGGCTGCTGTCCTTGAGCATGGCTTGCCGGAGGTTTTCGTTTGCGCCAACGATACCTTCGCATTATTTGCGTTGGAAACGCTCAAGGATATAGGGATGGACATTCCTGAAAATCTTGTTTTTACCGGCTTCGACAATACGCATCCGCAAATTCCATTTTTAGCGACGGTGAATGTTGATAAGGAGCTGCTCGGGAAGAGAGCGGTTGATCAAATGTTATGGCGGATTCTTAATCCAAGCACCAGCTATGAAAAAACGCTCATTCAAGCTGAGGTTATGATTAGAAATTAAGTCAGCCGCCTTGTCAAAGAAAGGATAAGGACTGGAATACCAGCCCTTATCCTTCAAACAACTCCGCTTATCGCTTATTGAAGCGTTACACTATCGACATAAACGGCGGATGTTCCGCTAGAGTTAGCCGGTGACAGGAATAATACGCCCAATTCACGTACATCACCCAAATTAGCTGCGCCGGACAAGCTCAACGTGAGCGTCGATACGACTGAGGATTGGATATTTACCGTTCCGGACTCATACCATGTATAGCTTGCTCCTGTTTTGATAAACAGCTTCGCTTGTATGCCGCTCCCTACATTTCCCCACGCTGCATGCTTTACTTTTGCTGAGATGGAGGACTTTCCGCTAAAATTGTTAGACCCAGTATATTTTAGCGTAAATTGACCGCCTCCTAACGTTACGTCCGCTTTTAATGAATTGCTGCCGCTTGCTGCCCAGTCCGTCACCGACCAGGGGCCGCCTGTTATATTTAAACCGGTCCACCCTTGCGTGCTGTTATTTTCAAAATCATACAAGGCGGAAGCTGTGCCGCTGCTGAAAACAGATGCTTTCGTTGAAGTTGCCGCTATGCCATTTGTTCCGTTAATGACAAGATTTCCCCACGACGTAAGCGTCTGCCAGTCACTTGTCGTCATATCAAGCCAAGCATTCCCCGAATCGTTTCCTGTCCAAGACCATGCCATATAGCCAATTCCTTTTGCCTGGCTCTGGTTCATAACCTCCTGAGCATTAACCTGACTACCCAAGTTATTGTTGCCGTTGTTATAGTTATAACCAAACTCCCCAATCATGACCGCCAAGCCCAGATCCTTAATCGCCTGCAGCTCCGAGCCGATTCGAGCGGAATCATTCCAAGAGCCATACATATGGATCGAGAACATAACATTATGATCAGGATCATGCGAAAGAAGCGCGTTTCCGTAAGCCTTGATTGGAGAAGAATTTTGCCCCCAGCCAGAACCGTCTACTACGATTGCATTATGGATACCTGCATTTCTTATGGTTGTAATAGCCGTTTTGTAAGCATCGCGCCAAGACGTATCAGCTAGCGTGGAGTCTCCCCATTCATTCGCAATATTGACGAGCACATACTTTTCATTACTGGTCAGAACAGCCTTTACCGCGCTGCTGGCGAAATAACTAGCCATATTGTTTAAGCCGCTTGCGCTGTTAGAGCCAGTTACGTCATGCAATTCTACAATCGCAATCATCCCCAGCTCCTTGCAGCGATCGATAATTTGCTGTAAACGTGCTGCCGTTCCGCTCGTTTGCCACACGATTCTGACCGCATTTACTTTTTTTGAGCTAATCGTGCTCAGAGCATTATAAGCTTGGGTATCATACCAAGCATGAGGGTTATTAATACCCCTAATAACAAAATCATTTCCGTTCGCATCCTTCAATTTGTTACCGCTTACATAAAATCCATTGGCTGCAAAGCTTTGCTCATTAGGAATAAACGGAACAACCAAAGCCAGCATAATAGCAAACATAAGTGTTAGTTTCATTTTTCGGATCATCATTATTACGAAATCCCTCCTACTGTTTTTTGTGATGAAGGCCTGGCTTTTAGTGATCGATCTAGCTGCAAGTAAATCGGTACACTTCCCACCTATCTATTCGATCCCACCACCTCCTTTAGAAACACTTTAGAGATGAAAAAACAGTCACTGGGTATTCACATCTTAGCTGATGTAACTCCATAATAAAATTTGTTATTAAAACATAACATGAATAACGATATTTGATCAACAATATAATTAATAACTTTTAATAACAAATCATTTTTTTCCGTTATTCTTTCAATGCATTTTGTGAGGCATAAGAAATTCAGTGACAAATAAGGCACAAACAAAATACCACCATCCCTATTACGGAACGGTGGCAGCTTCTTTACTTATTTCATAAACGATTCTATATCCTGGTCGGCCTTTGACTGGTTGCAAGCATTGCAGGCACAAACACAATTGACAGGCGTCGTATGCCCTCCCTTGGCACGCGGCAGCATATGATCGATCGTATCGCCAAATTGCCCGCAAAAATAACAAGTATGGTTGTCCCGCTCCAAAATATAGCGCCGGAAATCCTTGTTGCTAAACAGCCTTCGAATCGTATGCCGATTCACGATAACCGCAGCATGCTCCTTCACGAGCGTTACCGCGAGCTCCAAATCAATTTCCTGATACCAGCGCCGACCTTTGTCCGTCTTGCCCCTCATCCAAATCGTCCCTTGACGAGTCGTCTTTAGAGCTGCGGGATCATTCGGCAATGGAATAGAAGGTCTTGGAGGCATAGGCAGCGATTTGTTAGCCTTGACGCTGCTTCTCACTGCTATTGGCTCTTTCGCGGTAACAGCCGTTAAAGGGGCCGCAGCCTTCGCCTTTCTGCACTCCCGGCATGCGCCTCGGCGTGAACCTGCACTTGAACGCCTGCCCGTTCGTCGCAGAAATTGGGTGAGCGGCTTCTCTTCCTTGCAGCTGGCGCATTGCTTCGTGGCAAGAGGTTCTGTTTCATCCATCAGTTTGTCCGGGGGCATCTCTCTTGCGATGTTCCCGATTTCGTCCCCTCATGTTTTTCTACTATTGTAGCATTAATTGCAAGGCCATGGGAGCTTCACCCTAATTGCATGGAACCAGCTTCTGCAAACTAATAGTGCTTGCCTTTATTTTCAGTATCTTGATCTTCCCATCTACGGGAATAAGCTTTGTTCGTAATCCAAAACGTAATCCATGCTAAAATAACAACAATAATAGCTGATGCGATCCATACGCCTACTGGCACTTCCATTTGCTCTCCTCCTCATAATTAAATAATCAGGTAAAGGTTACGATATTTTGCTTCGTTTCATTTACATGAAGCTGGAAGACGTCGGGGCGATTATAGTGGCCGACAACGTCAAAGTCGAAGCGGCTCTTAGTCACAAGCGACATATCCAAATCCGCGTATAAAATCGTTTCTTTCCCGTATACCGGCTCCGTTACATATTCACCTAAAGGACCAACGATTGCGCTGCCTCCCCGGCATAATGTCTCAGGGTCCTGCGCAAGCTCCGCATAACCATTCAAATCTGCAGGATAAGCTGCCTTTGTCACAAACTGATTGCTGGACAATACGTAGCACCTCCCCTCGCAGGCAATATGCTTCAGTGTCGCTTGCCATGTATCTCTTGCATCGGCTGTGGGCGTCAATAATATATCGATCCCTTTCGCATACATCGCCGTCCTGGCAAGAGGCATATAGTTCTCCCAGCAAATCAATCCGCCAATTCGTCCAAATGGGGTTTCAATAACGGTAAGCGTGCTCCCGTCGCCTTGTCCCCACAGCAATCGTTCCGAGCCAGTCGGCATCAGCTTCCGGTGCTTGCCAAGCAATCTGCCATCCGGTCCGATATAGATCATGCTATTATATAGCGTCGAGTGGCTATAATCCTGATCCCGCTCTACGACGCCAACGATCAAATAAACGCCTGCTTCCTTCGCGATTTCACCAAGCAAATCCGTGTCTGATCCAGGCACATCTATGGCACTCTCCCAGTACCTGGCAAAGTCCTCGCGTCCTTCCATCGTTCTGCTGCCGACCCGGGCACCAAAGGAAAGTCCTCTTGGATAACCGGCAATAAACACTTCGGGAAATAACAGCAGCTTGGCGCCTTGAGCTTTGGCCTGCCTGGCATAGCTTGCTATCTGTTGAAAAGCGGACAATTTATCGAATAAAATCGGCGCCGCCTGAACGACGGCTACCTTTACAATACGTTCATTCATAATGTAAGTCTCCTTTTTTAATCCCGAGCGCTTTGCCTAGCTGATCCTTTTCGTTTTATCATAAATGGATCTTCCCTTTCTGTAACCGTCCAATTGGCATGTATTTTGCCCAGCCAATTTAATTAACAAAGACAGGCGCCAGCCTATTGGCTGACGCCTGTCTTTGTTAGGGTTAGAACGGTTAGGAATCCAGTAAGCCGTACTTCGTCTTGAAACGGCTTAATATCGCGATCCAGCTGCTGCCGAACACGGCAAGAAAAAACACATTGGACAGCGCATGGGCAAGATCAAAATAAAAGCTTTGAATATAGGCGACAATAACTAAATTCCAGCTAAGCGCATCCGGCAATCCAATGATATACCATACATTCATGATCCAGCCAAACAAAAAGCCCCATACAAAGCCGAAAGTGAGCAAGCCGATTTTGGTTTTGATGAGCCAAGTATGGCGAAGCCATCCAGCCGTTGCTCCAATCATGCCCCAGCAAAACATTTGCCACGGCGTCCAAGGCCCTTGTCCGAGAAAAACGTTCGATACTACCGCGGCAATCGCTCCGATAATGAAGCCGGACTCTGCGCCAAACACGATTGCCGCAATAATGATAACGAACGATGTTGGCTGTACGCTTGGCAATGGTGCAAAAGGTACGCGGCTGACGGCCGCGATAGCAGCCAGCACGGCTAAAATAACGATCTCGCGCGCTTCAATCGACCGTCTCTCGAACCTCGTGAAGAATGGCAGCATCGTCACAAAAAGGAGCACAATGCTCAGCAGCAGGTAATGGTCCTCCGTAATCGCCGCCGATAACGCCATAGCTGCTATGAACAGTCCGATGCTTGCCAAAAACCAAAGCTTTAATTTGCCCACTGCTCAATCACGTCCTTGGTCGTCAAAGCTTCCGGCAGCCACTCGCGCACCGTTCGGTTTATAGCCGTCGTATAGAAGTAGTTGGTTCCAAAAAATAGAGCCGGATCGGCTTCGGCAGCTATTGCTCCGTCAAAGAGCATCGCGCAGCGCGTCGCATGCTCCGCTGCAAACTCAATATCATGCGTAACCATAACGATGGTCTTGCCTAATTGGCAAAGCTGCTGCAGCAGCTCTGCTGTTCGCTGCTTTGCAATAGGATCTAGCCCCTTCGTTGGCTCATCCAGGCACAGCACGTCTGGCTCGCCAAGCAGCACTAGCGCTAGCGCCGCTCTTTGCTGCTCCCCGCCGCTCAAATCATAGGGATGCTTAGGCAAAATAGCGGCGATCTGGAGCGCCTCCACAACCTCTGCTATCTTGCGTTCACGATCCGCGAGCCCTGCATATTCGGCCATCCGCTGCAGCTCTTCCAGAACGGTATCATAGCTAAAGTAAAGCAGCGGATTTTGCGCTAAATAGCCGACCTTTACATGTTTCTCCCGCTTCACCTTGCCGCGCTGGGGCTGCAAAAGCCCGGCCATCATCTGCAGCATCGTCGTTTTGCCAGCCCCATTGCCGCCAAGCACCGCCAAAAACTCATGTTTATACACATCAAGCGACAGCTTCTTCAGCACCTCTGAACCCGTTTTCTCATACTTGAAGGTTATCTCATCGCAAGTTAGCAGCCGCTGACTCGGATCAAGCGTGCTGCTGACGCGCTCGCCATTCTGATGCGATAAGTCCGGCTTTAATCCGCCTTGGCCTGCTAGCCACTGCTTGCCTTCGCGTACCGTTAGCGGAATTTCTTGCGCCGCAAAAGGCTTGCCTGCCGCTTGCGCTGACAAAAACAGCTTCGCAACGGACGGTAAATACGACAGATCATTTGTCGATTCATCCGCACCGATTGCTTCGCAAAGCTCTCTTGGGGCAGCGTCGTGCTTTACCCTGCCTCCCTCCAGCATCACGATCCGATCCGCAAGCGGGATAACATCCTCGAGCCGATGCTCGCTAATAATAACCGTCATCGACATCTCTTGATTCAGGCGATAGAGAAGCTGCAAAAAATCACGGGCAGCAACCGGGTCAAGCTGCGAGGTCGGCTCATCGAGCAGGAGCAGCTTCGGCTGAAGCAGCAATACGGAAGCTAGGTTAATCAGCTGCTTCTGCCCTCCCGATATTTCATGCACGGACTTATAAAGCAGCTCCTCAAGCCCGAAGAAATGGCTCATTTCAGCTAGACGCTTGCGCATGACTGCCTGATCATAACCGACATTCTCCATTGAAAAGGCAAGTTCATGCCACACCTGATCCATAACGATTTGGTTATCAGCATTTTGAAACACCATGCCGATTTGCTCTGCTGCTTCAATCGCAGGCAGCTCCGCAAGCAATGTGCCGTTATATCTAACAGACCCCGATTGCTTGCCTACCGGAAGCGTCTCTTTTTTTAAATGCCGAAGCAGCGTCGTTTTGCCACATCCTGAAGCGCCGCACAAAACAACAAACTCACCCTGCTTCACATGAAACGAAACGTCATCAAGCGCTGCCCCCTTTGCTTCGGGATAACGGAACGTCAAATTGTTTACTTGAATCACTTCCATGACCTTCTCTCCATTCCTTCGAGTACGACCGGCGTTAACAAAAAGGCACAGTAGCACGCATAGGCAAAGCCTTCCCCTCGGTGAAATTGCATCGTTTCAAGCCGCGGGTATATGGTCAGCACGCCAAAGCCCTGCACCCAGCCCCATACGCACACAATGCCCATCGCCGCCAAAAACAAAAGCGTGTATACGTCCCTTCGATCCATGCGGTAAATGACGTATGAGCTTCGCTTGGCTGCGCCATAGCCGCGCGCCTTCATCGAATCTGCCGTCTGCAGCGCCTCCTCAAGCGACCATGTGAGCAGCACGCGAATGAGCAGCATGCCATCCTTGCAGCGCTTGCGCAGGCTGCCTTCCATAATCGATACGCCCTTCGTCCGCTGTACGGTCGTTATTTGCTCCAGCCTCCGCAAAAACAGCGGCACGAAGCGGATCGACATCGACGTGAGCAGAGACGTTCGCGGCAGCGCGCGAGAGAACAAATACATCCACTTATCGGTCGTGACAATAAACTGAAACGATACGAAGGTGAGCAGTATCCCAAGTAATGAAAGCATCATCGTCACGCCATACAAAATCGCTTCCAGCGTAATCGGCTGATCCATGAAATAAAATAAAATATGTCTGCCGCGATGCGAAAAAAGCGGATTTAGAACGGCGACGAAGCCGCCCATCAGCACATAATAAGGAAGCAGCCTAAGCAGCCGCTTCCCTTCGCCGTGAATGATAATAACTAGCGTAACCGCAGCAAGAGAGGTCACGAGAAATACAGGATGGAAGAGCAGCATGCTAAAGGCTATGACGCCCGCGTAATAGCTGAAGCTCGTAATCGGATGTACGGAACCAAAGGCGGTGTTCATTCATATTCAGCTCCTAGATCCTTGCCGAGATCAATCGTATACAACCACTCAATAACGTCGCCTTCTTTAAGTTCATAGGCGCCTGCGCTTTTGTTCGGAAACTCGCCGTTAACCCTGTACATCCAGCCGCTCTTTGCACCGTGGTCGAACTCATAGACGTTATCGATTCCTTCGATATAAGCTGTCGCTTTTAATCCTTTATACTCCATTTGAATTTTATTTTTTCGTGTAATTCTCTTCAACACGTCAAGCACCGTATCATCTTTTTTCAGCTCAACCGCGGTAGGATCAAGCACAGTCCCCGTTTCTTCGTCCGCAATGATCGAAATGGTGACGATATTGGCTGGCTGCGGCGCTTTGGTTCGCGCCGGTTTCTCCGTCTTAACGGGCTGTGCCGTAGCGCTTGGTTTCGCTATAGGCTGATTTTTCTGATCCTTGGCAGGAGGAGCGACAGTCGGCTTAGGCGTTGGCTTGGCTGCCCCCGGCTTATCGCTTGCGGCAGCTGTAGCTTTGTCTTTCCCTGCGCTTTCTGTTTCTGCCGGCGTTTCGGTCGGCGCTGCAGTCTGCGTTTGCTCCGCCGTCACGCTAGAAGCTGTAGGCTGCTCTACATTTCCGTCATTTGCTTCTTGCTCTGTTTGTGCCTTGCTGCTCTCTTGCGTTTGATTCGGCTCCACTTTCGCCTGTTGCCCTTGAGCGGCGCAGCCAGCTAATAAACTAATCATTAACAGGAGTACGATTATGCCGAAAAACCATTTTTTACTGTTCATTGCTGTCAACTTATTTCTACTCCCTCTCATCCAACTATCCAAAAGACGTTAAAAAATAAAAAAAAGACCCCTAAATGAAAGGGATCTGCATGTCTAATAAAAGATCGGCACAGCATTTTAAAATGATATCATGCGTTCTGCTTGACGATTGCGCCTCCACATTCTTATCCCCCGAAGAATGAGAAACAAAATAAGAAAAGGCAGGTCTCCTGGCTCGTGCGTCATCACGCTTCCCAGCCTTCCCATCCAGTAAGAGGACAGTGGCATGTTAGGGTAGAAGCGCTCTTCACATACAGTGGCGGGACCGCGCCGGCCTTGCACCGGACTTCCCTTTTAAGCAAACAAAGCAAGCTCTGTCTGCACCTTTTCTATATCTTTATTTGATTGTTGAATCAATCATATCGGGATTGCCGGGGTTTGTCTATAACAGAATGGCAGCTAGCAGCAAAGAAGATTCGATCGCACGTGGCAACCGAATCTTCTTGTACACAAAACTATTATCTATTAATGCTGCTTGCTAACATGGACCCGTTTAATGAAGAAAGCGACGACCAAACCAACAATCGCAACGATCATGGCAAAGATAAACGCATCCGATATGCCCGCTGTCATCGCTAGCGGCGCATTTGCAGGATCTGCCACGCCCTTCATAAAGTCTTTCATACCTGCCGTCATGATGCTCACGGCAACCGCTGTTCCGATCGCGCCAGCTACCTGCTGCAGCGTGTTCATAATCGCCGTTCCGTCCGGGTACAGCTCGCGCGGCAGTTGATTAAGGCCGTTGGTTTGCGCAGGCATCCATACCATGGAGATCCCGATCATCAAGCAGGAATGAAGAACGATGATAAGTGTAATCGTTGATGCCGTCGTAATGCCCGAGAAAAACCAAAGCACGGCTGCGACGATAACAAGACCTGGAATAACGAGCCATTTCGGTCCGAATTTATCGAACAAGCTGCCCATAATCGGAGACATAATACCGTTTAATAGTCCGCCTGGCAGCAAAATGAGTCCTGCCGTTAATGCGCTAAGCCCAAGCCCGCTGATCAGGTACATCGGCAATACGAGCATCGAAGACAAAATAACCATCATACAAATAAATACCATTAGCGTACCTACGACGAACATCGGATGCTTAAATGCCCGCAGGTTCATCATCGGCTGCTTCATTCTCAATTGACGAACCGCGAATAAGATAAGCGCTAAAATACCGATGACCATGGAAACAATGACTTTTGTGCTGCCCCATCCGCCTTCACCTTCGCCCGCGCTGCTGAAAGCAAACACAATGCCGCCAAAGCCTAGCGTCGAGAATAGAAGAGACATGATATCAATTTTAGGCTTTGTAATCGTCGAGACGTTTTGCATGTACATCATACCGAACAACAAAGCAATAACTAAGAACGGCAGCGAAAGCCAGAAAATCCAGTGCCAGCTCAAGTTTTCAATAAGAAGACCTGCAATCGTAGGGCCTACAGCCGGTGCGACCATAATAACAAGCCCGATAACGCCCATCGCCGCTCCCCGCTTCTCGGCCGGGAAAATAATAAGGATCGTATTGAACATAAGCGGCAGCAGCAGCGCTGTGCCCACGGCTTGAATGACACGCGCCGTCATCAGAACTTCAAAGCTTGGCGCAAGCGCCGCTACTAGCGTGCCGAGCACGGAGAAGCTTAATGCAGCTATGAATAGCTGCCTTGTCGTAAACCATTGGAGCAATAATCCCGAGACCGGCACCAAAATACCGAGCGTCAGCAGGTATCCGGTCGTCAGCCATTGCACGGTCGGCGCGGTGATGTCGAATACGCGTATTAAATCGCTTAGCGCTACGTTTAGAGCCGTTTCACTGAACATGCCGATAAATCCGCTTAACAATAAGGAAATCATGATGGGGAGCACTCTATATTTCTGCCCCGTATTTTGCTGTGTTTCTGCCATTGTTGCTTGCAAGCTTTCCACTCTCCTACATTCTATCTATCTTTTATTTATGACCTCTCATAGAGATGGGCATTTATGAATCAAATACGGCACACACTTCGCCGCACTCATTAACGGCTGCTTATCCCGCTTCGTTATGGCGAGGATCAAAGCACCCTCCAGCAAGGAAACGAGCACCACGCTGACTTCCTCTGCTTTCTCTGCAACCATGCCAGTCTCAATCAAACGGTCGGAGATAACGGCCTGCCATGAGGCAAACACATCCTGACCGGCGGCTCTCAGCTTCTCGCTAATCGCCGACGTTTCGACCGCCATCCAGAAGCTAAACGGCATATAACCTTGGAAATCATATTGCTCGGCATCCTCTCCCATATCAAGCACGAATGCTTGTACCGCCTCGGAAGGGTCTTCGTATGCCGCAAATTTTGTTTTCCATCTCTCGATGACAAACGCCTTGGTGCAAGCAATGCATTCCAGCGCCAGCTCTTCCTTGCCATTGGGAAAATAATAATACAAAGAGCCTTTAGGACAGCTGCTCTCTTTAATAATTTGGCTTAATCCTGTAGCATGATACCCTTTTGTGAAAAAAAGCCGCGAGGCTGTATCCAATATAGTTTGCCGAGTATTTTGTTTTTCCGACATTGATTCACTCCTCGATTATAACGATCGGTCTATATAATAAAAACATCTATGGACCTGCTAAGTCAACTCTTTTTTGATGGAAGCCCTGCCATTGCGGGAAAGGCTCGTCTGCTGTATCCGACTGTCCGGCTACCGGTTTACAGCATGATTAACGGTACTTTTTCCGGTTAAAGATCGATTTGCTTCAATAAAAGAAAAATTAGATGGAGTTTTTCCTGTACGATTCTTATGAAAGGAATGGTGGATGATCATTACGGAGGCGGGAACGAATAGTTGCGGCTTTTAACACGCAAAACGAGCCTTAGAAAATTCTAAAGGCTCGTTGCGTATTATTTATCGGCGCCCTTGACGATTAAAGTCCGGCTGCCATCGATTGTAGCTGTTAATTAGAAGCCTGCTGCAACTTTTTTAGCTTGCTCGATGCCGTTTGATACAATTGCTTCCGCTTGGTCTGGAAGCTGGTTGTGGCCTTCAACAATAACGCTCTCTAGGTTTTTCACGCCGTAGAAGCCCATTACTGTGCGGATGAAGTTGTAAGACATTTCAACGGAAGCTGCTGGACCTTCGGAATAGATGCCGCCGCGAGCGTTAAGCAACGCCACTTTTTTGTCAGGAATTAGGCCGACAGGACCTTCAGCTGTGTAAGAGAATGTTTTGCCAGCTTGGGAAAGGTAGTCGATGTAAGTGTGCAATACAGCCGGTACGGTGAAGTTCCAAAGCGGGAATGCGAATACCACTTTATCAGCTGCAAGGAATTGATTGATATATTTATCGGACACGGTTACAGCCGCTTGCTCTTCTGCAGTCAGATCGTAGCCGCGGGCTGCTTTAAAGTTACCGTTGATCATGTTCGCGTTCATGTATGGCAATTCTTCTTTGAACAAATCAAGCTCAACGATTGTATCTTCTGGATTGCTTGCTTTGTAGCTGTCTAGAAACGCTTGGTAAAGCTTAACGCTTGTTGCCTGCTCGATGTCGCGATCGTTTGCTTTAACAAATAGTACTGTACTCATAGTATAATTCCCTCCAAGGTTTGTTTGTGTTTACTTTTTGTAAGTACCTTTATTGTATTAAGTTTTATCCTCGGCAGCATCGGCAAATAGACCGAAAAATAGGCATAAAAAAACCGCCAAAGGCGGAGGACTAGTCCTAAGACTATTGGCGTAGAACTGTTTGTTTAATCACTGCCATTCATCATTTGCACCGCGTACAAGGCAGCTTGCGTGCGATCCGTCAAATTTAATTTGCTCAAAATGCTGCTAACATGCGTCTTTACGGTCTTCTCGGCAACCGTCAGCGCATGAGCGATATCTCTGTTGCTCATTCCTTTTGTCAGCAGCTGCAGCACCTCAATCTCTCTTGGCGTTAAAACTTCGGATAGCTCGCGGCCAGGAAGCTGCTTGGCCTCCTCTGCCTGGGGAGCAGCCTGTGCCAGCAGCGCGGCAGAGATGTCGGGATGCAGCTGAACATTGCCTTTATAGGCGCTGCGAATCGCCTCTGCAAGCTGGTCAGGCTCCACATCCTTCAGCATATAGCCGATTGCCCCGGATTGCAGAGCCGGAACGATATGACTCCGATCCGAGAAGCTCGTCAGCACAAGCACTTTAATTTCCGGATTGTTCTGCGCGATGAGGTTGCTCGCCTCAATCCCGTCCATAACGGGCATGTTCAGGTCCATCAATACGATATCAGGCAATAATTCGGCTGCTTTCTCCACCGCTTCCAGTCCGTTATGGGCTTCGCCAACCAGCTCAAAATCAGGCTGCATGCTCAGAAAAAACGAAATACCCTTTAATACGATTAAATGATCATCTACCAGTAAAATTTTTATTTTCACAGCCGCTCCTCATTCCTCGTCCCACATTTCCATCTCTGTCGCAACCGGAATCGTAGCCTTAATGACTGTCGGCTGCCCCTTGCTGCTCTTGATCGATAAGTCGCCGCCAAGCGTCTCCGCACGCTCCCGCATGGAGAGCATCCCCATCGTCAGCCTGCCGCTTCGCTTCTCCGGCGAGAAGCCTTTGCCTTTGTCCATAATTTCCATGCTTGCCGTATGCTCCGATTTCAACAAGCGAATATGTACGGCATTCGTCTCCGCGTGTTTCTTCACGTTATTGAGCGCCTCTTGCCCGATTCGCCAAAATGCTTCCTCGATCGCCCGCGGCAGCTCGCGCACGCCCTCCACCTGCTCATATACGGTCAAATCCATGCTTTTCCCGTATTGCTTAAGCGCAGTGATCAAGCCATGCTCCAGCCCGGCTGGCCGAAGCTGCCAAATGAGCGTACGCATTTCCTTCAAGGCTTCCTGAGACAGCTGCCTAATATCTTGCAGCGAGCGCTCGACTACCGGCTCCTTGCCAGCGAGCACCGTCTCGGCGCCTTTGGCAAGAAAGGACAAGGAGAACACCTTCTGGATAACCGAGTCATGCAAATCTCTAGCCATCCGGTTCCTTTCCTCCATCCGTGCAAGCTCTCGCCGCTGCTCATAGACCCGTAAATTCTCTACGCTGAGAGTAAAATGATCGCCAAGCGAGTACATAAAGTCCTCCAAGTAATCGTCGAACTGATTGCCAAGCTGGCTGCTGATGAACAGCACGCCTATCGGACGGCTTCTGATGCGGAGTGGAATCGCGACCGCCGACGAGAATGGCGGGATGCCGATCGTCGACAGGGACGAACGAGGCACTTCATGGCAATCCGATAGCTTAACCAATCGATTTTCGCTAAACGCGGTGCTCACCGGACCTCCTTGATCAATCGCAAGCGTCAGCCACTCTTTTTTGACTTGGTTGTCCGAATAATGGGCGCGAAGCGATAACTGCTGCTGCTCATACATGAAGAGCGACACATGCTGCCAATGAAACGTATCGCCGATATGTCTAACCGCTTGAAGCGGAAGCTGGTTAATATCCTGTATCGCATTGATTTTTTGGATGACGTCGCCGAGCTTCGCATAATGCATCGCATGCTGCTCCTGCACCTGGTAAAGACGGATGCGCTTGACCGCCGTTCCGATCTGATAAGCTACCGCTTGCAGCAGCGCCAGCTCCTCCTCTGTCAGGCGAACCTTGCCCGCGGATGCGACGTTTAATAGGCCGAACTGGTCTATGCCGGCTTTGAGCGGCACTGTCGCATGATGCGACACACCCTCTGTATCTCCAAAATCATGGGTATTGGCATATGTAATTCTGGAGCATTCTATTATATTGACGGCATGATGCAGCTTGTTCTGCTTGTAGCTCTCCACGCACCAGCATTCCGAGCCGCACATGACCGCCTGATTATTCGCATTCAGCCCTTGCGGCAAATTATGTGTGGCTACGCATAGCCTATCGCTGCGATTATCGATCATAAATATCCAGCCTGTGGTAAAGCCTGTTACTTGAAGCAGCTTGACGAGCACGTCATTAAGCATTTGGTCCATATCGTTCGTGCTGTTAAGCATCTCCGCTATTTCCTTAAGCGCGACCAGCTCATAAGCTCTTATCTCTTGTGACATGCTCCCCACTCCCTTCTAAGCACACATTATACACCCTGCGCCGCAGCAAAAAAAAGAGCCACTCCATAAAGCAGTATTGACTGCTTTACAGAATGGCAGCTGCCCGCTCCTATCGTTTCTTAAGCGGTCGTTTGATCATAAAAATGTAGCAGGCTACAGCGCCAAGCTCTGCTAGCGCGATCCAAATGCCCATTGGCAGCGCGTTTGCGCTTCCGCCAAGGCCCACAAACGGCGCCATAATGCCGCCGAACTAAATGACAGTAGCCCAAGCAAAGCGGATGCGCTGCCTGCAGCATGACCATGCTTCTGCATGGCAAGCGAGAAGCCCGTCGTACTGATCACTCCTACGCTAGATACAACAAAAAACAAAGGAATAAGAACCGCGGCAAGCGGCGCTTTGATGAGGATCATCAGCAGCAGCACCAAGCCTGCCGTCGCTGCAATTGCAAGGCCAACAACGAATAACCTATGCTCTCCCACCTTTGCCGCCAATCGTCCTGTCAGCTGCCCGAATAAAATAATGCCTAAACCATTAAGGGCAAACAATAAGCTGAAGCCTTCGGGCGTAACGCCGTAAATATTTTGAAGCACAAACGGAGATCCTGCTATGTAAGCGAACATCGCCGCCATGACGAGGCCCTGCGCCAGCGCAAACCCCATAAACGAACGATCGCGCAGCAGCATTCCGAAGGTGGATAACGTCTGGCCGAAGCCTCCGGCCATCCGTTTCGAAGGCGGCAGCGTTTCCGGCATGCCAAAAAATACGGCTGCGAAAATAACGACACCCCATGCGCCAAGAACGATAAATACGCCTTCCCAAGACGTTACTTTAAGCAGCTGTCCGCCTGCAATCGGCGCAAAAATAGGCGCTGCGCCATTGACCAGCATAAGCATCGCAAAAAACTTAGTAAGCTCAGGACCCGCGTACATGTCCCGCACAATAGCCCGGGAAATAACGATGCCCCCTGCGCCGGCAAATCCTTGTATAAACCTAAGCGCGACAAGCACGCCAATCGATGGCGCAAGCGCGCATAAAATGGATGATAGCCCATAAACAGCCACAAACAGGAGGAGAGGCAGCCTTCGTCCCCTTATATCGCTCCAGGTTCCCGCAAACAATTGTCCGACGGAAAGTCCAATCATGCAGGCCGTCAGGCTCAATTGTACGAGTGATGAGCTCGTATTAAAATCATCCGTTAGCTTCGGCAATGCAGGCAAATACATATCAAGGGACAACGGCCCAAATGCAGACAATGAGCCAAGTAAAATAATAAGCCATAACCGCCTTGCCCCTGTTGACGGATTCGCTTCCATCGAATGTGTTTTGCTTTGATCAATCACGTACGGCAGCTCCTTCTTCGCTTTCCTTTGCATGGATTCACTTTATCACCTTTTATTATTTGTTCCAATACCTCTTACGCCCAGCAATTATTTGTCCTTCCAAGCTATGTTTGTTATGATTGAGCAAACAATGTCGATTCACGTAGATTTTAAGGAGAGATTTTATGCAAAAAGTAAAAATTTTTTCCGGCACCTCTAACCAGAGGCTTGCCGAGCAGCTATGTAAGGAACTTGATATGCCGCTTGGTAAAGTAGCCATTTCCAGGCATCAAAGCGGAGAAATACATGTATCGTACCAAGAGCCGATTCGTACTTGCGATGTTTTTATCGTACAGTCGCTATCCCATCCCGTTAATGAGCATTTAATTGAAACGCTCGTCATGATTGATGCAGCTAAGCGCGCATCAGCCAAAACCATCAATATCGTTATGCCTTATTACGGCTACGCTAGGCAAGAAAGAAAGTCTGCTCCGCGCGAGCCGATTTCTGCGAAGCTGGTAGCGGATGTTCTAACTACCGTAGGCGCCAATCGAATTATTACGGTCGATTTGCATGCCGATCCGATCCAAGGCTTTTTCGATATTCCGGTCGATCATTTAACGGCGCTTGATTTGATCATTGAATATTTAAGAGGCAAACAAATTAAAAACCCAGTTGTCGTATCACCGGATGCGGGCCGCGCAACAACCGCCGAGAAACTGGCTGGCCTGCTCGATTGCCCGTTTGCCATTATGATCAAAAATCGTCCAGCGCATAACCAATCCGAGATTACGCATATTATCGGTGACGTAGAGGATATGACGCCGATCATTATTGAAGACTTAATCGATACGGGCAGCACGATCGTAAATGTCGTAGAGGCGCTTAAGAAAAAAGGCGCGCATGATTCATACATATGTGCAACGCACGGGCTTTTCTCAGCCAATGCGCTTGAGAAGCTGGATCATCCGAACATTCGCGAGGTCGTCATCACCGATACGATCGCGATTGGCGAGGAGCGCTCCGATAAGTTTATCGTCCTGCCTATGTCTCCGCTTCTGGCTACAGCAATCAAAATCATTACAGAAGGCGGCTCTATTGCAACGCTTTTCAAGGCTGGCACCTAACTGATTTTGCCATAACTGCATAGCATGCTAAAACGATCCCCCCTTGCCTTTAGGCATGGGGGATTTGCTGTTTGATGCATAGCTTTGGAAATACGTGACAAAATAAGCAGCGAATCATTAATGGCAGCGATAAGGAGGCGTACGCGATGAATGATAAGTCTGAAAATATGATTCATGATGAAACGGATCACATAAGCTCAGACCTGTTTGAAATCATTTCCCTTATCAATAGCAAGTTTTCAGATACTCCTGATCTAGTCATTCGCAAGCTAACGATCAAACAAACGAACGAGCAAGCGCTAATCATCTATTTAGAAAGCTTGACCGAGCGCTCTGCCATTAACCATGATGTATTGCGTCCGCTTCAGCAAGAATCCGGCAGCGGACATCCAGGCGATGATCTGATTATAAATGTGGGACAAATTATAGCAGAGAAATCATTTTCCCGTCTTGAATTTTGCTTTCTTCAAGGAAGCAGCATCTTGTTCGTAAACGGCAGAGATGAAGCTTACATTCTTGATACAAGGGGCTTGCCGCAAAGAGCCATTCAAGATTCTCAGCTTGAATCTTCTTTAAAAGGCGCGCATCAAGGTTTCGTCGAAACGGGCGGGCAAAACATTGCAATGATTCGTCGCTATATTACCGATCGTGAGCTGAAGATGAAAAGGATGACCGTTGGCCGGCGCGGGCAAACGGCTGTATCGATCTTGTATTTGGCTGATGTGACAAATCCAGACCTCATCGATGCATTAGAGCAGCGAATAAGCAAAGTGGATGTCGATGTTATTTTAAACGCGGGAGAGCTCTCTGAGTTGATTGAGGATGATCCCTTCTCTTTATTTCCTCAATTTGTCTCGACGGAGCGTCCGGATACAGCTGCGTCACAGTTAATGCAGGGAAGATGCGTCGTTGTCGTTGACCGATCGCCAAATGTGCTAATTGCGCCCGTTACGTTTCTCACCTTCTTTCAAAATATAGACGATTATAGCATTCGCTGGCCGATTGCTACGTTTCTTAGACTGCTCAGGCTGTTTGCCTTTTTTACCGCCGCCTTTCTCCCTGCCTTCTATATCGCTGTCGTCTCCTATCATTTTGAGATTATTCCGATGAAGCTGCTCATGACGCTCGGAGAATCTCGCGGGCAGGTTCCGTTTCCGCCTTTCGTAGAGGCGATTCTTATGGAAATCACCTTGGAGATGCTTCGCGAGGCAGGCATCCGGCTGCCGGCGCCGATCGGCCAAACGGTCGGCATCGTTGGCGGTATCGTCATTGGCCAAGCTGTCGTGCAGGCCGGTTTAATAAGCAATATTATGGTGATCGTCGTCGCCTTCACGGCCATATCCTCGTTTATTTTGCCTAACTACGATATGGTGGCTGCGGTAAGGCTTATCCGTTTTATTTTGATGGGTCTTGCGACAGCATTTGGGTTTGTTGGGCTCGTGGTTGGTTTAATGATCATGATCGCTCATCTGCTGACCTTAAAATCATTAGGCATGCCTTACGGCAGCCCGATTACACCTATGCGATTAGCCGACTGGAAGGATGCTCTCGTTCGTGTTCCTATTTGGCTAATTAAAAATCGCCCAACAAACAGCATTCCCTTGCAGCGGAAACGGAGAGGATCTGTGAGAAAGGAGAAAAACGAATGAATGGCGCCCGGCGACATCCAATCACATCCATGCAGCTCATTTTTATATTGTCAGGCCTTCAACTGAGCGTATCCATCCTCTCTCTGCCAAAAGATCTCGCAGATGCCGCCGGAACCGATGGCTGGATGGCGATTCCGCTTGCTTTTGCGATAAACGTTGTCGTCTGTTATGTTGTGGTGAAAATTATGGAGTATCATCCAAATGGCACGATACTTGATTTGCTCGCACAGAACTTTGGCGTATGGGTTGGAAAAGGTTACGCCCTTCTCTTCAGCCTCTATTATCTAACGTTTATGTACGACAGTCTTGACCGGGGCATTCTCATTACAAAAGCATGGTTAATGCCGACTACACCGTCCTATATGTTCATGTTTTTATTTCTGGTGCCTACTTACATGATCAGCAAACACGGCCCCCAAGTGCTTGGCAGGTACGCAGAGGTCGTTTTTTTTCTATCTTGCTGGATTCCGTTCATCTATTTGTTCACGCTTAAGCAAGCGCACTGGCTCTACTTGCTCCCTATGTTCAAGGAAGGCATAGTGCCCATTCTGTCCGCTTTGCCCGCTTTGCTTTACCCCAGCCTTGGCATGGTGACCATCTTTATTTTATATCCGTATTTAAGCAATAAGAAAAAAGCGTTCCGCAACATGGTGCTCTCAAACGGATTGACGATGCTCGCTTATTTGCTGATCACGCTCGCTTGCTTTATTTATTTCAGTCCCGACGAAATAAAAATGTTCAACGAGCCTATCGTCAGCATTTTGAAAACGATTGAATTTCAGTTTATGGAGAGAATCGAAGTTCCGTTTATTTCCTACTACATCATCATCTATTCACTCGCGTGGATTCCTTCCACTTATATTGCCGCATACTGCATCAGCTGGACGTTTGGCTCCGAAAATGTCATTCGGCCGCTGCAAATATTATGCTTCTTGCTTGTCGTAAGCTCCTACTTCTACATCCCAACCTTTAATCAAAGCGATCGTTTTGGCATTTGGATGGGGTGGTACGGGATCGGGATGGAATATGTGTTTCCCTTCATTTTGCTTGGTTATCTCATGCTTAGAAAACGTTTCAGGACGGAGAATAGCTTATGAATAAACAACTCATCACCAGCCTTCTTCTCCTTACCGTCCTTACGTTATCCGGGTGCAGCGACCAATTAAATTTGGAAAACGCGGCAACTCCGCTGGCGTTTGGCATCGATTTAGATAAAAATGATAAGCTGCAATACTTTTCTACAATGCCCGTGTATAGCCGAAAGAAAGACCGGCAGAGCCAGCAGAGCAGCGGGACGACGAATACTCTTCGGCAAGCGAAGACGAGGCAGGATGCCTTTACGGCAGGCAATTGGCAAGGACGGAATCTCAAAGTTATTTTGATCGGAAAACGGTTGGTGCAGCATGAGGGGTGGTTTGAAATGCTTGATGTTTTATTCCGCGATGCAAGAAATACGGTTATGGACCGCGTCGTTATCGTCGATGGCAAAGTATCGGAGCTCTTCTACTTAAACAATGTGGAACAGCCGCAAATGCCCATTTTAATACGCGGGATGGTCGATACCAAAAGCAAAAAATCAGAGACGTATGCGACGACTGTCCAGGAGCTGCACCGGCAGTTTTACGAGAAAGGCGTCACGCCTTACATGGCGGAAGTTAAAATGACCAAAAAAGATATCGGACTCGAAGGATCGGCTTTACTCAACCAGAAGGGCAAATATGTCGCTTCGCTCAATGCACAAGAAACGGTGCTGCTTAGCCTATTGCAAAAGAAGGCAGCACCCGGCGTCAGCTTATCCTATCGCATACCTAGCGAGCCCAAAACCGGCCCATTCGCAACCGATATCATAAGCTTTAGCGCAAGCAAAATTAAAACAAAAATCAAAACTTCCTATCACAACGACCGATTTCAATTTGATTTTCGTATCAACATGACGATTACACTCTTCGAGCGATTGTTTACGTTTGATGTCTCAAATGAGGATAACAAGCTTGAACAGCTAATCGGCAAGCAAATGAATGCAGAGATAGAAAAAATAATAAAGAAGGTGCAGAAGCATCAAATCGATCCGATCGGGCTCGGCGTACATGCGAGAGCCTTTGAGTATGAAGCATATAAAAAAGTAGAGGATCGCTGGGGCGAGGCCGTTCAGGATGCGGTCATTAACGTCAAATTGGAGCTGTCCATCGGATCTATGGGACCGGTCACGTAATGAATGCGTGAATAAAAAAGGACAACCTGCCTAAATGCTCAAGCTCCATTTGTTAGACAAATCGGCAGACCAAATTCCGGTCTGCCGATTCAATGATTAAATGGAGATGATCTTCCACCTGCCCGGCCAGAAGCAGTAGGCGGCGAGCAAAATCGGAGAAAGGAGCGTGGACAAATGTAATCTTTTAACAAAGTACGTGACCGCCCGCACATTATCTTAATGAAGTCTAGACACCCATTTACGGACTCTGCCTTTATTTTGCATTCAAAAAACACCCCTAACGTATCATCGGTTTCCCATTTGGGTTAGTCCAATGTCTACTATTAGGGGTGCGCTTCAAAACGCTCGGCGGTGTCCTTCTGCTTCCATTCCTATTAGCGCCTACTGATGCTTCTGTTGAAATACCAGCCTATTTTCCTGCAATTTCGCGCGCGTATAAGCCTCGGCTACGCCATATTTCGCAATATCCGTTTTGCTTACTTCTTTGAAGGACAGGGACGTCTCGACGGGCCTGCTGAATGGAAACGGATACAGCTCAATCGTTGATTCATCCTTCCACTCCGCTATCAAAGAAGTGTTTCCGGTTCGGTCAAACCAATAAGGAAAACCATTCGAAAACCATTCATAGTTCCGCCGCGGCGTGCCGGGCTTCTCCATGCAAACAAACAGCGACAGCTCGTCGCATAACAGCAGCGACTTCGCGTGCTGCTGGAGCAGCTTCACATCCAATTGCAGACGTTCAATAATCGCGCTCTGGCGTGCGAACTCTTTCTCTACAAAGGCGATCGTATCCTCGTTTCTGAATCGCTCTGCTAACGTCGTGTATAGGATACTGCCGAGCAAGGCAGCATATTCGCTCGTTTCTTGAATGTGGTCCAGTCCTTTGGAATAAAAGAAAAATCGGATGTTGCCCGGAAAATCGCGGAATGAGAAAGGGATTTGGGCGGCGTCATTCCAAATGGGAATGCGGTCCAAATCAATCCAGCTGCTGTCATGCTCGTATGCGGCATATGCTAACTCTTCTTTGCGCTCGTCGCTTAAGAATAGTCCGCTTTGCCATGCTGAGACAAGATCCCCGGAAATGCGTGCATGATCATGCTGTGCAATTAATATGAATGCGTCTTCCTTCTCGTATACGATCATCGTTGCCATCCCTTCCATCGTACCAATAAGGCCGATATGCCTGCTTATATCTGTCCAATCCGATTGTTTTGCCCGTAGGTTCGCCCAATTTCCTTGTGGCGCAATATGACGACATCCATCAAACATCTGTATATAGCCGTTGCGTGCTCCGGATTAAGCTCGTTGCGGCTTGCCAGCTTCGTTATTTTGGCAAATTGCTTGGATTCACGGCTTGGGTCTTGCGCTGTAAGCTTATTTGCTGCTTTATAAATACCCACTTCTTCTGTTAATTGAAACCGTTTTGCCAGCAAGGCAATGATTTCCTCGTCCAATTGATCGATATTTACTCTTAATTCATCTAACCTAGAAGCCTCCATGCGCCTCTCCCTTATCTATCTATTTTCTTTAATTGTACCATTTCATGAGCTTAATCGGCTATGCGCGCTTAACTATTTGACAATTGGCAGGTTTTTAGCACCAAAAAAAGAGACCTTCCTGCGCCTCAACACGCTGGAGAGTCTCCACTTTAAAATTCAATTATGATGGTTTGCTTAGCTCTCTGCGCACAACCGGTGCAACCTTGGTAGCGAGCAGCTCAATCGAAGCCGCCACCTTAGAGAAGGGGATTCCGCCGATATCGAACTGGGCCATAAACCGGCTATGCCCAAACAGCTCATGCTGTGCCAAAATTTTCTCGATGATCAAATCCGGGCTTCCTACCGCCAGCGCGTTCACTGGATTCGCCAGCTGCTCGAACTGCCCGCGCGCAAGCTTCTCGCCTCTTGCATTGCCACCCATGAACTGGGCTACATAGCTTGCGTAATAGGGATAATACTCATCCTTCGCCTGCTGCGTCGACTCGGCAATATAACCGTGGCTTGTGATCGCGACCTTTAGATCTTCCTTGTGATGGCCAGCTCGTATGCCCGCTTCCCGGTATACATCCACTAATGGTTTGAAATGGGCAGGATCACCGCCGAGGATGGCAAGAGCCATGCCAACTCCTAGTTTGCCCGCCAGCTCCGCGCTCTGCGGCGTACCGCCGACGCCGACCCATACCGGCAGACCCGGCTGCAGCGGACGAGGCGCGATTTCAGCATTTTGCAGCGCGGTGCGAAAGCGGCCGTTCCAAGTCATTCTGTCGCTATCGTTCAGCTTAAGCAGCAGATTGATTTTTTCATAAAAAAGCTCCTTGTAATCCGCTAGCTCGTAACCGAACAAGGGGAAGGATTCCACGTAAGCCCCGCGTCCTGCAATGATTTCCGCTCGCCCGTCAGACAACAAATCCAAGGTCGAGAAGTCCTCGAATACCCTTACCGGATCTGAGGTTCCAAGCACCGTCGTCGCACTCGTTAACCGGATTTTCTTCGTTGCTTGCGCAATGGCTGCGAGTACAACGGGCGGAGAGGTAACCGCAAAATCCAAGCGATGATGCTCGCCTACCCCAAACACATCAATGCCCGCTTCATCCGCCAGCTTTGCTGCCGCTACGATTTCCTTCATGCGATCTCTCGCGCTGAGCGTTTGCCCTGTCAGAGGGTCTGAGCTAATATCACCTAACGTATAAATGCCAAACTCAAATGCGCCTGCCTGCTCCTTCGCAGGAGGAGCTTCCTGCTGGATTTCCTCTTTGATGTCAAACACCGCTTTCCATGCTTTATAGATCAAAAGACAGAGAACGTCTTCTTTTGCCGTACCTAGTTACTTTACGTAAGTAATGATACATAAGTTATTAAGATGCGTCAAGTTAGCAAGCATGATGCCTGTTTTATATCGCTTACAATGTACAAAAGAACCTTCATAACCACAGCATTTGTGATCGGAAGGTTCTTACTATTTAAGTCGCTATAATGAGAAATCCCCAAGGCGCCAGCTCTAGCTTTTGTCCGTTTCTAACAATGCTTCCTGTCAGCAGCTCCGTGCCGGAATGGTGCTTATAGTCAAATGCAGCAGCCTCGTTCGAGTAGTTGAAATAATAACGTATTTGCCTGCCGCTGGCATTCAAACCTGTTTTCACGATGATTGGAAAAACAAGCTCCTGCTCCGCTCCCCAAAGGCCTGCGTCCTGCAAAGCACCGCTAATCACGCGCCTCACAACTGCGGCGCTTGGCAAGCAGCCGATATAGGTTGCCGTTCCGCTGCCGTAATGATTTCTCGTAATTGCCGCATATTGTCCCCACTGCGAATGATCGTAATAAGCTAGCACTTCAGCGGTTGTAGGCGTAATAAGCTCCATCCACGTTTCAACCTCGCTTGCCTCCGTGCTCTCCTCGATCAACGGGCCTTTCAAGCCAACGTGATTTGGCGTTACGAACATGCTATAGGATATGCCGCATGCTGCTTGTATGATACCGGGCTGCTGTGAAGTACGAACCTTTACGACCTCGTCGGCGAAGCCGGTTTTGAACGTATAGACAACATGACCGCCGCTATGAACAAATTCATTTAACCGCTCCAAACTCTCTGAAGGGGCAGCGTAAAGCGCCGGAACGACAACCAGCTTGTATTTTTCCAAATGAGAACAGGAAGGCTGAATAAAATCGACCTCGACGTTAAGCTTGTACAATTCGTCATAGAGGGCGCGAACGACATCATTATACGTTTTACCGCCAGGCAGCTTAAACCATTCCATTGCGGATAAGGCCTCATTGCTGACCATTACGGCGACTCGATTGTTTTTGCGCAAGCTGGCAAGCTCCGTGCTTAGCCTAGCAAAATCCGCACCGATTGTCTTGGCTTCGTCATAGACAGGGTTTGGCTGAAAATCATGGCTCAGCAGCCCTTTCCAATACGTTTCGTATGAATTGTGGATCGAATGCCAGTGCCAATACGCAACCATATTCGCGCCGGAAGCGAGATGGCTGAACGCCTGCAGCCGCAATTGCCCCGGGTAAGGCGTCCAATGCGGGAAAGCCTGCGCCTGCGTTTCGAGCACCAAGTAATTGCTATGTTTGAGCGAACGTGTCATGTCGCCGCCAAACGAGATTTCGATGCCGGTTAAATCATCCTGCGAGGGATGATAAATATCGACGCCGGCAATATCGAAAGGCTCCGAAGCAGCAAAGTGATCAACGGACGGCTGGACGCCGAACGAATGGCCGTGCGATGCGAATTCGAAATCAAAGTTTTGGGTGACGAATTGTCCGGGTTGCTTATACTCGTTCACGATAGCGACCTGCCATGCCAGAAACTCGTTCACTAGCTTCCGCTGGAACTTCGCGAACTCCGAGCCTAAGCTGCCATTGATTGTACCGACAACGGAAGGGAACTCCTCCCAGCTATTGATGCGGTTGCTCCAATAATCAAGCCCGAACAGCCGATTGACGGCGTCCAATGTTTCATAGGTCTCCCTCATGTAATTGACGAACTGAAGCTGTACGTTAGGCCCCGCCGTATCATAGTGCTTCGTCTCATTATCCGTCTGATAGCCGATGACGGCCGGATGTGTGCTTACGCGGCTAATGAGCTTTCTTATGATTCGCTCTGAATAGAAGAGATAGGAAGGATTCGTAATGTCCATAATTTGCCGAGCGCCGTATTTGCCTGGCCCCTGAGGGGTTACGGCAAGCACATCCGGGTGCTCCTTGACCATCCATGCAGGCACGGCGTAGGTTGGCGTTCCAACAATAACCGCGATACCCGCCTCGTGCATCGCATCCAGCACTTTGTCCACGGAAGAAAAGTCGAACACGCCGTTTTGCGGTTCATGCGTGCTCCAGGTCGATTCCGCGATTCGAACGACGTTAATGCCCGCTTCCTTCATCATTCGAATATCTGCATCCAATCGTTCATAAGGCATATATTCGTCATAATAGGCGACGCCATATAACAGCTTATTCATCCTTTGACAGCCCCCTCGGCAATTCCATGCATAATAAACTTTTGGAAGAACGAGTAAATAATAATGACCGGAATCGCGGTCAGCACGAGCGCCGCCAAAATAAGCGACCATTCCTTGTTATACTCTCCAAACAGCGTATTCGTAGACAAGATAAGCGTATAATTGCCTACGTCCGTCAGCATGAGCAGCGGGAGCAGGAAATCGTTCCAGATCCAAAGGAAATCCAGAATCGCTATCGTTACCGTAATCGGCACCAGCAGCGGGAAAATAATTTTAAAGAACGTTTGGTATTCATTGCAGCCGTCAATTTGCGCCGCCTCCTCCAGCTCCTTCGGAATGGACTTCACGAAGCCGTGGTACAGAAAGATCGCCATATTGACGCCGAGTCCAATATATATGATTGCAAGACCATACGTACTGCCTTGAACGGACAACGCTTTGGCCATTCTAGTCAACGGAATCATAATCGAATGAAACGGCACGAGCATCGATGCGATAAACAGGAAGAAGATCAGATTGCTGATCTTACCGCTCGTACGGGACAGCTTATAACCAGCAAGCGAAGCACAAAAGACGATTCCTCCGATGCCTAGCACCGAAATAATGATCGAGTTAACCGTGCTGCCCAGCAAATTGATTTGTTGAAAAGCATTTACGTAGTTATCGAATTGAATTTTCGATGGCAAAGAGACAAAAGATTCGAACATCTCGCCTTGCGTCTTGAACGAGTTGATGACGGCCAAGTAGATGGGGAAGAACGAGATCGCTGCCCCAATCGACAGAATAATAGTAATAAGGAGGGAGGTTGATTTTTTCTGGCTCATGCTTCCACCTCTCTTTTCTTCATGACTCGAATTTGAATAAATGTGAATATTAAAATAATGATGAATAGAATGACCGATTTTGCGCTGGCATAACCATATCGGAAGTTGTTGGAGAAGGCTTCCTCGTAGATGTTCATCGTGATAACCTGCGTGCTCCGTCCCGGGCCTCCGCCAGTCAAGCCGTAGACGACCTCGAACACTTTAAACGCACCGTTTAGCGTGAGGAAAAAACAGATCGTAATCGCATGTGAAATCATCGGCAGCGTCACGTTGCGGAACGTTTGGAAAGCGGTAGCACCGTCGATGACAGCTGCTTCCTTCAAGCTTTGAGGCACGCCTTGCAGCCCAGCCAAATAAATAATCATCATGTAGCCTACACCGTTCCATAGCGAGACGGTTAGAATCGAGAAGAAGCTTATCTTTGGATCGCCGATCCAAGCTTGGTCCAGAAACGTAAACGCTGTCTTCTCAGCGAGCTGAGGCAGCACCTGCGCGAATACGAACGTCCACATGAACGCGCTGATGATCGTGCTTATCATGTTCGGCATAAAGAAGATCGTACGGAAGAAGCCTTTGCTTTTGCGGCGCGATTCAATGAATACGGCTAGCAGCAACGCGAAAACATTTTGCAGCACAACCATGAACAGCACATACTTTAAGGTGAACAATAACGAACCGACAAAATCCGGATCGTCTCTAAGCGCTTCGACAAAGTTGCCAAAACCGATAAAATCATAGCTTCGATTCAAGCCGTTCCAATCGGTGAAGCTGTAGAACATTCCGCCGATTGTCGGAATCAGCAGGAAGACGGCATATAAAATAAACGCGGGCGCGACAAACGTAAATAACGAGATGTATTTTTTGTAGCTCTTGATCGGCACAGTATCCGCCCCTCTCCTATGTGTCTGTACTAAAAACGGGATGAAGCGAAGCAGGATTCTCCTTGTCTCCCCTTCATCCCGAGATTGATTCGTATTACTTATTTACTTTGTTGTACGATTTCCAAGCTTTATCAAGCGCCTTGAGCACGTCATCCTGAGACAATTGGCCGGCATAGTAAGCTTGCAGACCTTTGCCCACCTCATCCTTCACGGATTGAGGAATATGAGGGTCTTGATAGGATTTGCCTTCTTTGACATAAGCCGTCGCATCGTTTACCCATGGGTAGCTGTCATACGTATGAATGGTAGAAATCGGATTGAATTTAAGCGCTTGGAAGAATGCGTTTGAAGCTGTGTCATCCAAAATATAGTTGATAAAATCTTGCGCAACTTCTTTGTTTTTAGTCGTTTTGGAAACGGCAAGCGATGTAGAAGCGCCAAGGTTAATGAGAGTCGCATCCGGGTTATCGTTGATAGGCAGCGGTGCCACTCCAAAATCCATATCCGGATTCGATTTAAGAATCGTTTCTGCATACCACGGACCTTGCAGCCACATTGCGCCTTTGCCTGAAGCAAACGCCGCCGCGCCATCATCGCCGCCAACTTCCGTCGCTTTATCCGTTCCGTTTGCATTAATCAGATCAAAGATGTCAAACATCGCTTTTAGTTCGGTAAAAGAGCCTTCATCCTTATTCATCCGATCAATGAAATCAGGTTTTTCCGTTTGGATAAGGGCGCCTGCCGCTAGCGGCAGCACAAGCTGCGGAATCCAAGCTTCTTTGTAAGAAAGCACGAATGGCGTTACTTTATTCGCTTTCAGCTTCTCGACAACCGCTTTCATTTCCGTCAATGTTTTAGGAGGCGTCAGCCCAAGATCGGCAAATATCTTCTTGTTGTACAAGTAGCCCCATGACAATGTTTCCAAAGGAACGGCTACTACCTTGCCGTCCGTCGTTGTAACGGCAGGCTTCACGCTTTCAAGCAGCTTGCCAACGAAAGGCTGGTCGGACAAATCCTCTAAGTAGCCCGCTTTGTAGTAGGAAGGAATTTCGTTGATGGCATGAAGCGCGAAAATATCAGGCGCATCGTTGGAAGCAAGGCGCGTTTTCAAAATTTGCGCCGCGTTATCGGATGTCGGCATTTCGAGCTGCACCGTAACGTCGATATTTTTCTCTGCTTTTTCCTTCGCCACAAAATCCGCAATATATTTATCGAAATGCTCTTTAAACCGCGGAAGTGCAATAAACATTTTAAGCTTCACGCTTTTTGCCTCACCGCCGCCGCTTGCTGCGCCATCTGTGCTGCCGGCATTGTTTGCATTGTTTCCGCAGCCAGCCAGCAGCGTCATTGCAAGCGCTGTAACGAGTAAACCTTTAACTATTTTTTTCATCTAATTTGACCTCCCAGAAGCTTGTTTTGTTTACGCTTTCATTGTATCTAAAAAATGAAAGCGTTTAATTGGACAGAATTAGACTCTTTCGTTGGACATTTTTAAACCTCGCTGCTCTTCCTCATCTCACCTGGCGCAATGCCGAAATGTTTCTTGAATACGCGGTAAAAATAGGTGATATCCTCATAGCCCGCCATTTCCGCAATCGCTTTAATGGGAATGCTCTCATCCTGCAGCCACTCCTTCGCCTTCACCATGCGCAGGTGCAGCATATAATCGGTAACGTTGCGTCCGAACTCCTGCTTGAACATTTTGCTCAAATACTCCTTGCTCACGAAAAAAACTCTTGCGAGCTGCTCCAGCGTAACCGGCTCCGAATAATGCTTCTCCATATAATGCCTGACTTCATCCAAATTTAATTTGTTTTTAAACTTCCGTTGGTGAATAAGCTGCCCAAGCGTAGTCAAATAATGATGGGTAAGAAAAGCAGACGTATTCGCACCCGACTCTACGACCTCCTGCCCGTACGGCGCATGCAGCGCGTCGCTGTCCTGCGAATTCGCGTTCATCAATTCCTTAAGCAGCAGGAGCAGCTCCTGTACGACCTGCTCCAGCATAACCGCTTTCGTATTTCCGCTGCGCTCGAGTTCCTCCATCATTTGAGCAATCGTTGCCTGGACGCCATCTGTATTCAGTTCGTTAAAATGCGATTTTAAAAGCTGCTTATACGATGCCAGCGAATATGAGATATCAAGATCGAGCGATAAGGGCCCACGCTCCATAAGGGCAGCCTCAAGCCCGCTTTTGCAATTTTGCAGCGCCGTATTCAGCTCTTTCGGATCAACTGGCTTAAGCAGGTAATCGATCGCTTTAAACCGAATAGCATGTTTCGCATATTGAAAATCATCATAGCCGCTAACGACGATCGTCTTGATCGCCGGAAATTGATCATTAAGCATCTGCAAGAGAGCTGCCCCATCCGTTCCGGGCATGCGCATATCGGTAATGACAATATGAGGCTGCAATTGCTCCGTCATACGAAGCGCTTCCTTGCCGTCCTCTGCTTCTCCTACGATTTCCATGCCAAGGCTTTCCCATTCGCCGAATGCCTTAATGATGTCTCTTGTCCAGCTCTCATCATCCACAATTAATACTTTAAGCATGCTGCTCTCCCCCTGCTTTGTTTGGAATAGTGACGGTGACCGTCGTTCCCGCTCCTAACTCGCTTTCAACCGTAATCCCGTAGTCCGGGCCAAAATGCATCTGAATGCGGGACGCAACGTTTTGAATGCCGATGCGATTGCCGTGCGTCCATACTTGCCCGCTATGATGGTGAAGCCGCTTTTGCAGGTCGGCAAGCTTGTCCTCGCGTATGCCAACGCCATTGTCTCGGATTCGAATTCGGACCCCCGCATGCTCGCGCACCACGCTCACGCTGAGCTCCCAATTGCCTGATTTATTTTCTAGCCCGTGGAAAAAAGCATTTTCAACGATCGGCTGTAGCGTCAGCTTCGGAATCGGAGAAAGCATCGCCGTCTCGTCCATCTCCGTATGATAGGTTAGCTTGGATGAAAACCGCTGCTTCTGGATGAGCATATAATTGTTCAAATGCTCGATTTCCGCTTTTAAGGATGCGAGATCATTGGGATCACGAATGACGTACCGGAACATATCGCTGAGCGATCGAATGATTTCATAGCTCTCGGCGGGCTTCTTCGTAAAGAGCATGCTGCCGATCATTTGAAGCGTGTTTTGCAAAAAATGCGGATTGATTTGCGCTTGAAGCGCCTTAAGCTCAGCGGTCTTCTTCTCCAGATTGATGCTGTATTCGGTTTTAATATGCTCTCTTATTCGGTAGGACATGTTGTAAAGCTTCGTTTCGAGCAAGCCGATCTCATCCACGCGGTTGCTTTGGGGCAGCTCCGTCTCCTTGATGATGCCAAGGCCCTGCATCGATCTTGCCAGCGTGACAATCGGCGTGGCCGTCCGCCAAGCTAACAACACAGCGATCAAAATCGAAAGCAAGATTGAAATCGCGCCGACGATAAGGCCAAATTGCATCGTCGATTGCGCGCTTTTGTTAATAAAGCTGGTCGGAATGATCGTAATCAGCTTCAAGCCGACGGGATCAATCGTGTTATAGAAGACGTACTCTTTTGGCATGCGGAAATAGCCTTGAGCCGCTTTGGTCTCCTTGATCCGCAGCATAATGTCGTCTGACGGGCGCTCGCCAAAACGCTGGTAAAGCACATTCCCGTCATCGCCCGCGATGAGCACCTGATGCTCCTCGCCGCGGCCGATCAAGTCCAGCGTCTGATCAAGCATCGACCATCTGATCTTAAGCGAAATGCCGCCTAGCTTCTCACGGTTCTCAAAACGGTTAATGCTCCTTATAAGCTGAAAGTGGCCTTCGTCCCCGCTATTGGATTGGATAAGAAAATCCTTGTCTTCCTCGAACAGCTCCTTATACGGGGATGGGATATCTGGCGAGGTCTCCAAGTCATATTGGTTCCCGCTTATGGTAAACAACTTTCTCGGTTCTTTCAAAAACAACTCAACACCAATCACATGATTGCCTGCGGAATAAAATAAATTGCTCAGCGTATCCATTATGTTTTTTTGGGCGGCAAATTGGTTAATGAGCAGCGAACCTTCCGTGCTCGCCAAATAGTCACTAAGATGAGGGCTGATGAGCACGGAATAAACGAGATTGTTTAATTGCGAGAACTGCTCCCCCAAATAAACGCCCGTCCACTTCATATTGGATAAATTCGTTCCGATTACTTCCGCTTCCATCGACTTTCGGGTGTTTTCGGCTGCCAAAGCGGTAACCGCTATAATCGGAATAACGGACAAAAAAATCATCGTAAAAATCAATTTATTCCGAATACTGCGCCGGAAGGGGTCAGTCAGTAAACGGATCAGCTTGGCCAACATATGCTCTGCGCCTCCCGCTTCTATTCTAGCTTTTGTGTGCAAAAAACTAACGCCCCATCGATTGCTGGCGTTAGTTTATATGCTTTCATCATCCGCATGGAATGATGATCGTATGAAAGGATTGCGGTGCAGCTATATGGGTGCACGTCACTGTGATCATGAGATTAGCATTTCCATTATCGGTTTACTCTATAGGTTTATTGGTCAATAGCTCGGTTTCGGGCTTGGACACCATTGTATCCGTTTCTGTATCATCACCGCAAACCCAGCTTCTTGTAAGCGTTTTTATCATTATATCCTGTAAATGAAAGCGTTTAATTGGACAATCTTAGACTCTATGGTTGGACAATATTAAACTAAATCCAAATAATGTTAAAACTATATTTTAGGAAGACAAACAAAATTGCGAATAAAGGCTCATACACTTAATCAATCCATTTATGCATAGCAACAAGAATCCTAGTTTGCGAAGGGGGTGAATTCAATACCTCTGGTCGTCCGAGCAACATTAAATGCAACCGGCGCCATTACGTTTACAGGAAATACGCTGGGCCTCAGCCGTTCAGAAGTCGCGGGGGTACCTGGCACATCCGATAGCATTGGCGCTTTCATTACGACGAATTCGGCCGCGCAATACGGCACATATCCGCTTGGAACAACAAGCAACTATTTGGAGAACAGCTCAGCTGCCATTCTTGTCCTTCCCACAGGAAGCACCGTTCTTTATGCTGAGCTTATTTGGGGCGGAACCTATGTTAATGGAACTGTCAATTTAACCGCGGCCATTAATAATCCCGTTACCTTTAGAACACCGCTCAATACCTTTAGCGTGACGCCCGATGCGGCAACGAGCAATACGTTTGACCTTGGAGGCGGCGCACTAGGTTATGTAAGGTCGGCGAATGTCACCGCATTCGTGCAGGCCGGCGGCGCGGGGACATATTCGACTGGCTCTGTCGTCGGGACGATTATTATCCCAGGCGATTCCACCGCCAATCATGCCGGCTGGACGCTAGCCGTCATCTATCAGAACCCTTCTCTGCCCTTTCGCAATATGTCTCTTCGCGCTGGAGCCATTCTTGTGCAAAGCGCATCAGGGCCCGTCAATACGACGATTACCGGTTTTGCAACGCCGATCTCGGGTGCCTTAGGCGGGAGAGCCTTGTTCAGCGCGCAGGAAGGGGACGCCAACCGAACAGGGGATCAAGCGCTGTTTGGCCCAACTGCAGCGAGTTTAGTCGCATTATCGGGAACAAACAATTTCGCGAACAATTTTTTTGCCTCGCAAATCAACAACGATTCAGGCGCCTTAAACACGACTGGAACCTTTGGCAACCGCAATCAAACGAACGGTGCCCCTGGCACAAACATTATCGGAGGACGTCAAGGCTGGGATATTACCAATGTCGACGTTTCGGCAAGACTTACGAATAACCAAAGCTCGGCCGTGTTGTCGCTAACAACCTCCGGGGATGCTTATGTGCTGAACGCTAACGCGATTCAAGTTGATATCAATGCACCTATTATCAGCGTTGTGCTCAGCGATAACGTAACGGGGCCCACGATCGGAGACATCATCACCTACACCGTTACGGTGAGCAATTCAGGAACGGCGAACGCAGCAAGCGTTGTCTTAACCGATACACTGTCCTCGAACGTCTCTTTCGTGGCGGGCAGCGTTACCGTAGGCGGCGTTGCTAAACCGACCTTCGACATAAGAACCGGAGCGCCGCTAGGCTCACTGAATCTTGCGACCTCCATCACGGTTACTTATCAAGTTGTCGTAACCTCCTTGCCCAGCTCTGCACAAATTTCAAGCACGGCCAATGCGGCGTTTACATTCCAAAGTGTCGCAGGAGGATCGGTCATTACAGGTGTCATTCCATCAAACACCGTAACCGTCCCCGTATTTGCTCCGAATTTATCGATCGTCAAAAGCGCGAATACGCAAAATGCAACCGTTGGCGATCAGGTCACTTATACGATGCTTGTTGCCAATACAGGCAGCTCGGCGGCAACGCTCACCTTAACCGACAACATACCGGCGGGCACGTCCTTTATTGCGAATAGCTTTCGTGTAAATGGCGTTGTGGTGGCAGGTGCTAACCCAGCCGCCGGAGTCGCAATCGGCTCCGTCGCGGCAGGCGGATCATCAACGGTTACGTTCCAAGTGCAGGTCAATTCGCTTCCATCGCCTCCGCAGCTTGTGAATCAGGCATCCGCGACCTATACGTATCAGATTCCTGATGGGAGAATCTTCCCAGGCTCATTTGTTTCCAATACCGTTACGATTCCGGTCAGGCTTCCAAGCGTAACCGCCGTTAAGACGGCTAACCTAACAGACATCGCCGTAGGAGAAACGCTTACTTATACGATTGTAGTTACAAATAGCGGAATCGCGGCCGTTACCAATGTCACGTTGACTGATGCCATACCCGCAGGCGCGGAATTTGTTTCTGGCAGCGTAGTGGTCGCTGGCGCTTCAAGGCCTACGGCCAGTCCGGCCAGCGGCATCAGTATTGGGACTATCGCGCCAAGCGGCTCTGTAACCGTCACTTTCGCGATCCGCGCGCTCTCCGTACCAAGCTCTGGCTCGTTTGTCAATCAAGCGTCCGTCTCATACAGCTCGGGAGCATTCTCTGGCCTCTCTCTGTCTGGAATCGTGACAACGCCCGTCTATCAGCCGATCATAAGCATCGTCAAGAGCGGCTTGCCAACAAGCGCAACCGTAGGGGGACCCGTTACCTATTCGTTCACGGTGAGGAATACCGGAAATATTGCCGCGCAAGCCACATTAACAGACAATATACCAAACGGCTCATCGTTCATAGCAGGCAGCGTAACCGTGAACGGAACGGCCCGTCCGAGCGACAGTCCGGTTACAGGCATTTCGCTAGGCTCCATACCCTCGTCCGGATCGTCGACCGTTTCCTTCAAAATTATTCTTAATACGCTGCCGTCCCCGCCAACGCTGGTCAATCAAGCTGTTGCCAGCTACACGTATCTATTGCCAAGCGGGCGAGCTTTGGCCGGCAGCAGCAGCTCGAATACGGTTACCCTTTCAGCACAAGCACCAAACGTATCCATAACCAAATCCGCTAACGCTACCGCAGCGGCAATCGGCGATATCATTACCTTCACGCTTGCCGTTACAAATAACAGCATCGTATCCGTAACCAACGTCAACATTTCGGATTCGCTGCCAAACGGAACCACCTTCGTGGCAGGCAGCACAACCATTAACGGGGTCCCAACAGCCGCAAACCCGAACGTCGGGATTGCTGTCGGTACACTCAATGCTTCTGCCGTCATTACGATTGTTTTTCAAGTTCAGGTAACCTCCCTGCCAAGTCCGGCCGTTATTGCCAACGTGGCAGGCGTCAGCTATACATCAGGCGCCTTTACCGGTTCTTCGCTTTCCAATACGATCAACATCCCTGCTTTTCAGCCTGTGATAGGACTTGTGAAATCCGCAAGCACGAAAAGCGCAACCGAAGGCGATACTTACACTTACACGATAAGAGCGAGCAACACAGGCAATACAACCGCGAATGTGACGATAACGGATAATATCCCTGCCGGTGCAACCTTCGCCGCAAACAGCGTGCTGATTAATGCCGTTCCCTTCCCGGGGTTAAGCCCCGTTACAGGCATTCCAATCGGTGCTTTGCAGCCCGGCACAACAACCGAGATCAGCTTTGTCGTTACCGTAACATCGCTGCCTTCGCCGCAGGTTCTGGTTAACCAAGCAGTTTCGCAATATAACTATTCACTCCCGGATGGCCGCCAGTTGAATGGAGCTTCTACATCCAATACAGTCTCGATACCCGTATCGCCGCCAAACGTAACCATAGTCAAATCATTAACGACTACCGCCGTCGTTGTTGGCGATACATTCGCCTATACCTCCGTCGTAACCAACAATGGCATCGCTCCCGTAAACAATGTCGTCATTAACGATCCCTTATCCGGTAATATTGCATTTATCAACAACAGCGTTATTGTGAACGGCACGCCCCGGGCGGATTCGAACCCATCCTCCGGCATTCCAATCGGTACCCTCGCCCCAGGCGTCTCGGCTACCGTAACATTTGAGGTGAGAGTGACGATGGCAGTACCATCCCAAATTACGAACCAATCAACAGTCAGCTTCACATCAGGTGTGTTCTCGGCTTCCTCCTCGTCGAATACGACAACGACACCCGTAACGCAGCCGCAGATCGCCCTGCTGTTAAGCGCAAATACGAGCAATGCAACAGTAGGTGATACCGTTACCTATACGGTGCTCGTGAGCAATGCCGGGAATCTGGCAGGCCAGCTTACGCTAAGTGATCCCCTTCCGCTTGGAACAACCTTTGCGCCAAACAGCGTCGTCGTTGGAGGCGTGCCGCATCCTGGCGAATCGCCGGTTACCGGCATCAGCGTAGGCTCCGTTCCGCCGGGCGCTTCAATACCCGTCACTTACTCGGTAATCGTCACATCGCTTCCGAATCCGCAATTTCTCGTCAATCAAGCTTTTGCCTCTTATACGTTTACGCCGCCGGATGGAAGGTTGTTAAGCGGATCCGCGCAATCCAATACCTTGTCCATCTCGGTCTCAGCCCCTAACGTTGCCGTGGTCAAAAGCACAACCGCAGTTGATGCCGCGCTAGGCGAAATCATTACGTATTCGGTAGGCGTTACCAATAGCGGAATCGAGCCGATAAATAACGTCGTCTTAACCGACCCTGTCCCAGATGGCGCGGCATTCGTTGCCGGCAGCGTGACGGTTAACGGCACGCCAGCCCCAGGCGTCCCAGCTGGCGGCATTCCCCTCGGCACCATTGCACCGTCGAGCACGGTTACCGTCACGTTCAAATTAAGCGTAATCGCCATACCTGCATCCGGACAAATCGGCAATCAGGCCAGCGTCACCTTTACTTCAGGCGCATTTTCCGGCATGACGACGTCTAACGTCGTGAATACACCGGTATATCAGCCAATCATTTCGCTTGTGAAGAGTGCCAATACCATCAATGCAACATTAGGCGACACCGTTAGCTACCGAATCGATGTCAGTAACACAGGAAATTATGCTGGAAGCGTAGTATTGACGGACAATATTCCTGCCGGCGCAATCTTCCAGCCTAACAGCGTCCTCGTAGGCGGATTGCCTCAGCCCGGCACAGACCCTGTGACAGGCATCACGATTAACTCGGTTGCCCCAAATACAACCGTTACCGTCATCTTCTCCGTCATCATTGATTCGCTGCCGAATCCGCAGCAGCTTTCCAACCAAGCAGCGGCAGCCTTCTCGTTTGTCCTGCCGAGCGGCCGTCCGCTTAACGGAAGCGCAAGCTCCAACACGGTCGTTATTTCCGTATCTGCCCCAAACGTCAGCGTAGTTAAGAGCACAGCTTCAACAGCTGCAGCTGTCGGAGACATCGTTACGTATTCCATATCGATCCTTAACAGCGGAATCGCAGCCGTTAACAATGTCATCTTTACCGACCCTTTGCCGGTTGGCACTGCACTCGTAGCAGGGAGCGTGCTCGTAGACGGGGCAGCAAGGCCAGCCGCAAATCCCGCCGCCGGAGTAGCGATCGGCACGATTGCCCAAGGGCAAACCGTTGTCGTTTCGTTTAACGTGACCGTGACCTCGCTGCCCGCTTCCGGACAGCTCAGCAACCGCTCGTCTGTCAGCTTTACTTCCGGCGTGTTCTCAGGCGTCACTTTCTCCAATACGGTAATCGTTCCCGTCTATCAGCCTATTCTGACAGGCATCAAGACCGGCAGCACAAGCAACGCTACCATTGGCGACACGATCGTTTATACGATAGCTGTGCAGAACGCTGGAAACTATCCGGGCAACGTTACCGTAACCGATACGATTCCAGCCGGAACAAGCCTCGTCCAGAACAGCGTCATCGTCAACGGCCAGCTCGTGCCCGGCGCAGATCCGGCAGCAGGAATTTCGCTTGGCAGTGTGACAACTGCCGCAACCGTCACGTTTTCCGTAGTCATCAATACATTGCCGCCTACCCAGCAGCTTGCCAACCAAGCATCTGCAACGTACAGCTTCACTCTGCCTGATACTCGCACCTTGAACGGTTCTTTTGTAACGAATACGCTATCGATTCCGGTATCCGCTCCTAACGTCGTTGTCGTGAAGAGCACAACGGTTATCGATGCCGTCGTTGGCGATACTCTCACGTATCGTTTATCCGTTACGAATAGCGGTATTGAAAATATAAACAATGTGCGCGTAATCGATCAGATTCCCGCTGGCGCAGCCTTCCAAACCGGCAGCGTGGTCGTCGACGGCGTGCCTGTACCATCAGCCGACCCTACATTAGGCATACTCCTTGGTACAATAGCGCCCGGCATAACCATTTTGGTCGATTTCAGCATACTCGTTACGTCATTGCCGAGCCCTGCTTCATTAAGTAATGCAGGGACCGTAAGCTTTACCTCCGGCGCTTTTTCTGGAAACACGTTTTCCAACACTGTCGTCACGCCGGTTTACCAGCCGCAGATTTCGCTTGGCAAATCGGCTGATACCGCAAACGCGACTGTCGGCGATACCGTCACCTATTCATTAACCATCAAAAATACGGGCAACATTGCCGCCGATGCTTCGGTATTAGATACGATTCCTACCGGAGCCGCATTCGTGCCAAACAGCGTGCTGGTCAACGGCGTGCCTCAGCCGGGGGCGAATCCGGCGACTGGCGTATCCGTCGGTACCGTCCAACCGGGAGCATCCGTCAGCGTTCTCATTACGCTTCAGGTTACCGTCGATGCGCTTCCGTCACCGCAGCTGCTCGTCAATCAAGCGACAGCCAATTACTCCTATTCGCCGCCGGATGGCCGTTTGCTGACAGGCACCGTTTTGTCCAATGTTTTGTCTATCCCTGTTTCCTCGCCAAATGTGACGGTCGTAAAGAGCGCCTCCTCCGTTGATGCTGTCGTAGGCGATACGATTACGTATACTATGCTCGTGACTAACAACGGAATTGCAGCCGTCAGCAACGTTGTCCTCATCGATCCTGTACCTGCTGGAACGACGTTTACTGCCGGCAGTGTCATTGTTAATGGCACATCACGGCCTTCGGCGAATCCGAATAACGGCATCACGATCGGCACTATTGCTCCGGGTGCCAGCTCAACGGTTACTTTCCAAGTGCTGGTTGTCTCGATATGAGCCTGACTTCAAGCAATAATCCCATTGTGCAGAACCAATCGCTCGTTCAATTTGCTTCTGGAAGCGCAGCGTTTGTCACTTACTCCAATACGGTTAATACCGCATTGGTAGGCACTCGCGTCGAAATCAACAAAAGCGCGTTTGAAAGCGAGGTCTCATTAGGAAGCACGATAACGTACAAACTTATCGCCACGAACACTGGCAATGTAGCCGGCTATGTTACCCTTACCGACAAGCTGCCTGAGGGAACATCCTTTGTTGCAAACAGCTTGCTGCTAAACGGAACGCCGCTTCCCGGCTCTACGCCGGAATCCGGCATAACCATTGGCAGCCTGGAGCCTCAGGCTAGTGCCCAAATCGTTTTCCAGCTCATCGTCATCTCGCTGCCCAGCAGCCTGCAGCTTGTTAATCAAGCGCGCGCCGATTCCGTCTTCCAGACTGCCGAGGGAAGAAGGGTTACGAGCACCACTTATTCCAACGCCCTTGTGACGCCTGTCAATCCTTTATCTGTATCTGCAAGCCTGCAAGCCAGCACCAGTCACACATTTCCCTCTGACTTTGTTTCGTATTCGTTAACAATCGTCAATGAAGGCAATCTCAGCCTTAGAGATGCTGTCGCCTTCCTTACCCTGCCTGCCGGCGTACTTTTTGTACCCGGCAGCGTAACGGTAGACGACGTGATCTCACCGGAAGCCGACCCAAGATCCGGCATTCCGCTTGGTCTATTGCAGCCCCATTCTACCGTTATGATTACCTATCGCACCCAAACGACCGAGGAAACGCCCTATCAGACTGTCAGCCAAGCAGCGATTCGTTATCTCATTTCCGGCACGCCAAGCTTTGTATTGTCTAATGAGGTAATCGTTACCCTTGTCAAACCTGAGATTATCGTCACTAAGCAGGTGGATCAAGAACTCGCGGTTCCCGGCGACACGTTGCATTACACCATTCAAATTCGGAATGCAGCCCATATAGCGGTCGATGCAAGACTGGAGGATTCCTTGCCCGGCGGGGTGAGGTTTGTTGCGAACAGCCTAAAGCTAAATGGCATTCCAATGCCCAGCGCAAGGCTCGAGGATGGCATCACGCTCGGCACGCTGCTCGGGCAATCACTAAATGTCGTAACGTTTGCCGCTCAAATCCCGCCGCAAATCTCCTCTATTGATCCGATAACGAATGCTGCAAGAGTCATCTACACCTTCCGGCTGTCGGATGGCAGAGTGGTTAGCAACACCTCGCTCTCCAATTCCGCTGCAACGGAAATCGCCGCTCCAATCATCCAAATCAGCGGGCGGGTTGCGCCTGCGGTCGTCGAATATGGCGATGCCATAACCATTCATGCCATTCTCACAAACAACGGGAATTTGGCTGCAGACGTGTCCTTCATAAGCGACTTTCCTTATGGCGTCGATCTTCTACCGAAGACGTACCGCGTAGATGGCGCCAAACGAAATCCAAGCGCTTATGACGGGAACCGAACATGGCTGCTAGGAAGCGTACCGCCGGGATCTAGACTACTAATCGTATATTCGGCCGTCGTAACGGATGCGTATTTGTCAGAAAAAATATTAGGATACGTCATAGCAAGCTATACGTATGAGGCGGATGGCCGAAGCATGAACGGGGAGGCTGTATCCAATCCGCTAGAGGTTGATGTGACCGGGGATGATGAGTAGCATGAAAAGGCGGAACCCATAAGAAACCCGACTGGACAGCGCTGTCCAAGTCGGGTTTTTGTTAAAGATTTTGCCAAAGCTGCTTGACGAGCTTCTTCAAATAGAGAGACTGCAGCCAGCGATCGCTAACTTCGGTTTGCCCTGAACCGGCAACGTCTCTCGTAATCGCATAGGACGGCGGTCCGAGCTCGATCACTACAGGGAATATTTCATTATCCCGCCTTGCTCCCTTTAGCCAATGACGCATGGCGCTTTCCCACCATCTTGCAAAATGGGGCAGCATCGGATGATCGCCTGCTTCTCCGGGATCGATCTGAATTTGCTCGCCATTCGAGATGCGCGTATGGATGCTGCATGCATACGGCAGCAAGCTTTGGAGCATCTGCTCCGCTTCAGGCGATACCGTATGCATCTCACCCGCCAGCACATAATGGGAATAATCAATCGTAAGCTTAAGCAGCGGCAGCGACTCCAAAAACTGCCGCGTCCGAATGAGGTCCTGCGTAATCGTTCCCCGATGCGTCTCGATAAACACCGGAATGCCGGCTTGCCTTGCGAGCGCGTCGATGCCCGAGAGCAGTTCAAGCGCCGAGTCGCCGATTAGAAAAGGCGTCATTACCTGTGCGTTGATATAGTCAATATTTCCGAATGCAGCGGCCTTATCCAAAAAGTCGGACATGTCCTTCAGCGACGCAGGATAAGCGTTCACGCTGAACGATAAGCCGTACTTGTGAAGGAGCTCCTTCCAAAGTCCGCTCTCTTCAGGCGCCGGCACAAAAGCGTTAATGCCGTCGAAGCCGCTCTCCGCAATTAGCTTGAATTTCCCTTCCGTATCTGCCGCATGCCCCGCTGTACCTTCCAGCGCATTCATTCCCCACCAAGACATCTCCACCTGCAATTGATCGTTTATATTCTTCATAAATTAGTGCGGATACGCATTTTCGAATTCAATTCCGCACGGACCTCCGTCTGTATTGATTTCCAAATCGACAGGCGTGCCGTCTTGGCGGAACAACGGGCGATAGTGATTGCTGATATGAGTTGCTGACGCATTCGCATAATGGCATATAAACGCGCGGCGGAATTGATCCTTCGTCTTGTTTCGGTAGGAGCCGTGAATGAGATTCCCGTTAAAAAACAACACGTCACCCTTATCCATAATTACCGGCATCGCCTTCTGGTCCTTTGGCGGCTTGACGTAATGTGTCGTGAAGGATTCGGTGGAATCCGCCATCTCGGGGCAGCTTATCTCGTGCTCGCTTGTCTTTGGAACGACCAGCAAGCCGCCATTTTCCTCATTTGCCGCATCGATTGCCGTCCATGCCGCGATGCAGTTGCCAGGCTCCACCTGCAAATAGAAATTGTCTTGATGCAGCGCTTGGCCGCGTGAGCCCGGCGGCTTGTAATAAAACATGCTTTGGGCTGCCAGCGCTTCCTCGCCGTATAAATCGGCTAAAACATTCATTACCGGCTCATGCAGCAAATATTGCTTGGCCGTGTCATTGAACCTGTGGGGATGCATGACCCGAGGAAACCGTTTTAACGGATCATCCCCAGCCCCAGTCAAATCCGGCTCGAACAAGCCCGGTACAGTCGTATGGCTGATCTCCTCAAACGTATCCTCAATCGTGCGAATGTCCTCTTGCGAGAACAGATCTTTAATCACGATATATCCCTCTGCCACAAATTGATCCACTTGCTCTTGCGTCAATACGTTCAAACGCTTTGTCATCGCTTAGCTCTCCTTCACTGAATTAATCAATGTTCTTGACATAATCATAGAGCTTTCGTTATTTTTAAGGAAGAATGATTACTGCTGAAAACTATCGGTATTCTGCTATTTTTATTCCAAGGAGGAGATCGCCACGCATCCATCTAACGACAACGACACGGTTACCGAGACGAATGGCGGTGCGCTGCTAAGCGGGCTTTTCGATGAATCCGATTCCTATCGGTATCGCAGGCCAAACGGCATAAGCGACTGGCTCCTCTTTTACACTTTGGAGGGCGAAGGCTATTTGCGTACGCCTCATGGGGAAAAGCGCTGCCGAAGCGGACAAATCGCGCTGCTCCGCTCCGGCATTCCGCATGAATACGGAACCGTGCCCGGCAGCCGCTGGCATTTTTACTGGGCGCATTTTCAGAAACTACCTGAAATCGACTACCTGCCTAACGAAGAATGTATCGTGGCCACCGTGCCCGACAGCAATATGCAAAGCAGGGTGCAGCACACCTTTCATCATATTTTGAACGATTCCCGCGAGAGAGCGAGCTTCTGGCATATGCTTTGCGAAAATGCGCTGCGTGAAGTTATTCTTCTCGCAGCACAGCTGCTTGAGCGCCGGCTTGACCCGCGCATCGAACTCGCCCTGCAATATTTATCCCGCAACATGCAGCAAGCGGTCCGAATCGAGGATCTAGCCAAATCCGTCGGGCTTTCCGTCTCCAGGCTCTCCCATCTCTTCAAGCAGGAAACGGGCGCTAGCGTCCTTGAGCATTTGAACCGGCTGCGGCTTGAGCAGGCTGCGCTGCTAATGGAGCATATGGGACGTACGGCTACCGAGGCCTCGCTCGATGTCGGCTTCTACAATTACAATCATTTTGCCGCATTATTTCGCAATACGTACGGCACAAGCCCAAGAACGTACAAAAAGGACAAAGCTGCCCGCAGAGAGTAGCTTTGTCCTTTTTCATTTTCTATTCCGTATTAAACTTTCTGCGTTGCGAGGTCGAGCCAATCCATCTCTGCCTTGGTAAGCTGAATAAGCGAGCCCGCGTCGCAGGAATGAAGCTCCTCTGCTGACTGCGCGCCGATTAACGCACAGGTCGGAAACGGCTGATTCAGCACATAGGCAAGCGCGATTTGGATCGCGCTGACGTTTTTCTCTGCTGCCAGCTGCTTCGCGCGCTCAAGCCGCTCCCAATTGTCATCGCTATAAAATACGCGTACCAGATCTGCGTTGTCGCGAACCTCAGGCGAGAATCTGCCCGTAAAGAAGCCCCTTGCTTGCGAAGACCATGACAACAGCGGGAACTGCTGCTCCTCATGCCATGCGCAGGTTTCCTCGTCAGCCGATACGCAGCCAGACCAGAAGGGCTCATTCGCTTTCGCAAGACTAAGGTTCGGGCTGCTGAAGGAGAACCCTACTAGTCCTTTTGCAGCCGCATATTCATTCGCTTCCTTAATCCGCTGCCACGTCCAGTTCGATACGCCAATCGCCCGGACGGCGCCTGATTGCACATGCTCGTTTAGAATATCGATCACTTCTCCTGCAGGTACCGACGGATCATCACGATGCAGCGCATAGAGGTCGATATAGTCGGTTTGCAGACGTTTGAGACTGTCAGCCAAATCCTGGCGGATCGCTTCTCTGCTCACTCTAGGGCCGTCTTGATTATGATGCGCCCCCTTTGTCAAAATAACGAGTTGCTCGCGGTTGCCCCTCTCCAGCATATAACGGCCAATGACTTCCTCGCTTTGTCCGCCGCAGTAAATATGCGCCGTGTCGATTGAATTGCCACCGATGGCAAGGAAAGCGTCCAAATTAGCCGAAGCCTTCTCGTAAGCATCATGATAAAAATAGTCCGAACCCTTCATTAAGCGCGATACCGGCTTTGGCGAACCTTTGATTTGAATATATTCCATCGTTATTGCCTCCTTCGTTTATCTTCTAATTTAAAGCAGAACGCGCTTACGCTCATGCGCCGATTCCAAGCAAGCATCAATGACCTTCATATTGCGTACAGCGTCCGATCCGCCGAATTGCAGCTGCGTACCGCCTTTAATGGCTTGAGCAAGATGATCGGCTTGCGCCGTATAAGCGTTTACATGCGGCACCTCGACCTCTCGGCGTTCACCTTTGGCGCTTACGAAGAAATTGCCGCTGCCTGGCTCGCCCGTTACAAATGCGGATGGAACCTCTATGGTGCCGTCGCTGCCAAGCACCTCCAGCGGGTTGCGGAAAGCCGCCCACATGCCGCAATCAAACGTCAGCGACACCGAACCTTCGAACTCCACAAGTCCCGATGCCATCATATCGACATGATCATGCTCCGGCGAAAACAAAGCTTGCACCGTCACCGCTTCCGGCTCCTTGCCCAGCAGCAGGCGCGCGGCATTGATCGGATAGCAGCCTACATCGTAAATCGAGCCGCCGCCCCATTCCTTGCGGTATCTGACATTCTCCTTATGCCCTGCGTTATTGAAGGTGAACGCGCTGCGGATGCCGCGAACCTCGCCTATCTCGCCGGCGTCGATCAGCTTCTTGATCATGTCGTACCTTGGATGGTATCTATACATAAAGGCTTCCGATAGAAGGACGCCAGCCTTCGCAGCTGCTTCGGCCATCTCAGCCGCTTCCTTCGCCGTCAATGCCAGCGGCTTCTCGCACAAAATATGTTTGCCGGCTTCCGCGGCCCGTATCGTCCACTCCCGGTGCAAATGGTTTGGGAGCGGAATGTATACGACATCAATTGAAGGATCAGCCAGCAGCTCTTCATAGCTGCCATAAGCAGTCTCGATATGAAGCTCTTCTGCCGTTTTCTTGGCATTGTCCAAGCTGCGGCTGGCAATTGCCGCTACCTCGTTTAACTCTGAGAGCTTAAGGCCAGGAATAACCGCTCTTTTGGCGATTCCTGCGCAGCCCAAAATGCCCCATTTTAGCTTATCCGTCTTCATCCTACCGTCACCTCGGCTATTATTTTATTATTATATTGTGATTGTAAGCATAACTAGCCGTACCGCTTGTTCTCATCACAGCTTATCGGATGTCTTTAATAATTAGAGAAATAGAACGGTTAACTTATGCTTTCCTCTAGTTTAAAGTAGAACATTCAAAAATAAAATGATATTATTTTGCTATGGATTACAACAATATTGTCATCGAGGTGAAAGCTATGCAAAGGCAGTCCCTTCTGCTGACGCTCCCGCAAAATCCGTTCTTTTGTTTCCCCGAATCCGTCGGTCATTACTGGAATCACCCCGAGCATTATTCCATGCGCAAAGCCGGCTCATTGAACAATTTCAACATCCATTATGTCGTATCCGGCAAAGGGTATGTTGAATATGACGGCAAGGTGCACACGCTTGAGGCAGGGGAGGCGGTCCTTTATTTTCCGCTGCAGCGGCAGCATTACTATAGCAGCAAGGATGATCCTTGGGACATCAGGTGGGTACATTTCTACGGCACAGGCTTGCAGGACTACATGATTGAACGAGGCTTTCACAAAAGCCAGCTTTGGACGATTCGCCAGCCTGCCGCTTGGGAACAGGTTCACGAGGATCTGCTTGTCGAAGCGGAGTCTCACCGGATGCTGCATCCGACGAAGCTGTCCGCGCTAACCTATGCGATTCTCGCCGTATTCGTCGAGCAGGCTGTTCCGATTTCGGGCAGCAAAGCAAGCACAGCCGGCAACCGCATCCTAGAGCTGCTACCGCTCATGCAGCAGGAAGCAACGCAGCCCTTTGTGCTTGAGCATTGGGCGGAGCATGCCGGCGTATCCCCTTATTACTTCTGCAAGCTCTTTCGCAGCGTAATGGAAATGACGCCGATGGATTTTGTTACGCGCTGCCGCCTTCAAATGGCGAAGCAATGGCTGCTTGAGCGCAAAGAGATCAACATCGGCCAAATTGCCGGCGATGCCGGTTATCCAAGCGTCAGCTACTTCAACAAGCGGTTTATGGAGCACGAGGGGATGACGCCAACTGTATATCGCCAGCTTTATGGAGTATAAAATAAAAAAGCTGCGCCTCGTGGGCGCAGCTTCTTATAGCTTGATCAATGTGCCGCCTTCATCAGCCGACCGCATCTCCGCTTCGATCATTTCAAGCGTGCCTACCGCGCTTTCCGGCAAGCAGATTGATACAGGAGTGCCTGCTTCAACCGACTCAATGAAATATTTGATCTGGCGGTAATAACCCATATCCTCCGACAATTCGGCGATAAAGCCCGGTCCGTCGTTCGGATTCACCTTCACTTGACCATTTTCAAAGACTAGATTGCCGCCTTCGAAATTAACCCGATACGTCATCGCGAACCCGAAATCGCCCTCCAGCGTCCAGTCCGCTTGCGCATTCAGCACCTTGCCGTCGGGATAAATGTAATTGGTGGACACTACGTCATAGGCGCTGCCCGGAATGACATTGCGCGCAATCGTCGACACCTTCTCCGGCTTGCCGAACAGCCAGTGCACCATATCCGCATCATGGATATGCATGTCCAGCAGGCAGCCTCCGCTTTTGTCGCCTTCAAGGAACCAGCCCTTTGGCGCGCCTGAGCCCCGGAAGAAATAACCGCCCGTAACCGCTCCGTACCGTTTGTCCTCTACGCTGGCCTTCAAATATTCATAGGCTGGCCAGAAGCGCAGGCATTGGCCGATCATCAGCGTGTTTCCTGTACGTTTTGCCGTATTGGCCATCCGCCAGCCGTCCTCCGCATTTCCTGCTGCCGGCTTCTCGCATAGCACATGAAGCCCTCTCTCCAGCAGGCTGCAGGCTAGATCAGCATGCAAGTAGGTTGGCAAAGTGATATCAACGACATCCAGTTCCTCATTCTCCAGCATCGCAGCAATATTATCGTATAAGTTGTAAGGAGTAAGATCATATACGTCCTGCTCGGTCGCGATATTGCCAGACGCCTTGCCTTCCTTCAGCTCCTCGATCAGCAGATCGCAGATTGCTACAAGCTGCACCGGCGCGCCTTCTGCAGCAAGCCGCACATAATTGTCAAAATGCATGCGTCCCATAAACCCGAAGCCGATTAAACCAACCTTTAACATACAATAACCTCCCAGTAGATTGTGAATTATGAATATTGACGGCCCAGTATCGCATCCATCGCTTTAGAAGTGTTGAATATGATTTGCTCCGAATGATGATTGTACGGCGGAATCATTTCACCTGTGACGTAATTGTCGTAACCGATCGCGCGAAGCGCTGTCATAACGGCCGGATAATCTACGTCGCCTGCCAGCAGATCCACGAATCCATGCAGGCCGCCTGCTTGACGGCGGTAATCTTTAAAATGCACCTTCTTGATGCGGTGGCCCAAAATCCGTATCCACTGCTCCGGATAACCGTTTTGCAGCGCATTGCCAACGTCAAAATAAGAGCCTACATTCGCCGAGCCATGCGCATCAATAAATGAACGCAGCTCTAGGGGCGAAAGCAAAAATTTATTCCAAACGTTCTCGATGCCAATGGAAACGCCTGCGCTTTCTGCGAAAGGAACGAGCTTCCCTATCGATTCAAGCGCCCGGTCATATGCGTATTCATAGTCGGTAATTTCACTATCCGGAATAAAATCTACGCCTACCGCGCCAGGAATGACGAGTATGGTGTCGACGCCAAGCGCAGCCGCAAGCTCTAGCTGCTTCTTGCAGACGTCGATCGCCTTCTCCCGCGTTGCCGCGTTTTCGCTAGTCATCGGGTAAGACCAATACAAGCCGGTTGCAAGCCCCGCGATTTCAAGCTCAGCCTCTTCGAGACGATTTTGAATGTCGCGAATTTCATTATCCGTTGCCGCCAGGCTTAGCTCGCCCGTTTCGTTCAAAGACAGCTCGATTCCGTCGAAGCCAGCTTTTTTGGCGGTTGTGATGCAATCCGCAATGGTAGAATCGCCTTTAAATGACCAGATATTAATCCCTTTTTTCATTTGAAGTCCTCCTATGCTTTTAACTTATTACGTGATATTGAATTGGTTGCCAGAGCATGTGATAATACGTATATAATAAATGATTTTTGCGTAAATAGATTTAGCTGATAAAGCGATTATTTGGACAATTCCGTTCTCTTTTTAATTCATTGCAGGAAGGGGGCTGCCTCTTGGAAAAGCTCGATTCCAACTATCCCGGCATCCGTATGACAAAGTTCCGAGAGTGGTCGCCAAGCGTCCATTATGCGCAATTCCAGCGCATGCCGACCGGTGTCCTTCCGAGGCGCAGACTCTATGATTTCGAGCTGCTTTACGTATGCCAAGGCGAAGCCGCGACTACGATGCAAGGACAGCGCTATACCATTGAGGCCGGACAGCTTATCTTTTTGCCTTCCGGCGTTTATCACCAAAATGAAGTCGTCTCTTCCTCTGACACTCGGTTTCTGGGCATTCATTTTGATTTCTTTGATGAGCTGGATATTCAGACCGAATCTGACATGGTAGTAAATGAAGCTTCCGTTCAGCCTCATAAGTTTTCGCTTGAGCCCTGTATCGAAGGTGTTGCACCGTTGTCCGATCATCCGGTATATACTCCGCCGCTCGTTTGCGTGCAGCTGATGGAGCAGCTTGTCCACGAGTTCACGATGCGCCCGCTCGGCTATGAGCTGGTCTGCAAGGCATTGATGCTCCAAATACTCACTCACTTGCTTCGATCTCCCCTATCGCGCACCTCCGGTCAAGCCTCCTTGCATGGCGGAAAGCTTGCTGAATTGATGGAACAGATCGAAGCCGCGCCTTCGTCCAACTGGACCAACCGTACAATCGCTGAAAATATGAATTTGAGCATCGACCATACGGCCAAGCTGTTTAAACAAATCGCCGGCATGCCGCCGAGCGAATATGTGCAATCTATTCGCCACCGTGAAGCAAGAAGGCTGCTTCGAGAGTCGGATCAATCGATTGAGAACGTCGGCAGCCTCGTCGGCTATTCCGATATTCACTATTTCAGCCGGATCTTCCGCCGCCACGAGGGGATTTCCCCCCGTGAATACCGGAAGCTGTCAAAGATTTTATAGCCATTGTTCTATAGCAACACACAAAAAAAAGAGGGTACCCTTTAAGGCTATTAACCTTAAAGGATACCCTCTTCATCTATGACAGCCGATCCTTTTCATGCTATGTTCAGAGCACGCCGGGCTACAGGGAGAGCTTCAAGCAGATGCTTACGACTTCCAGAAAAGTCCCGCTTGGTCGATCTCTACCTGCTCAAGCTGCCGCTCGAAATCTGTGCTTGGAGATATCATTTCAACAAATGTCCATCTATGATCGCCATTCTTCGCATACACTTTCCATTGCTTCGATTCCAAGCGGAATTGTACGATGTCAATGCGATCCCACTCGTTTCGTTTAGAAGTTGGCCTCTCCTCAGCTAACGTCAATTGATTATCGACGATTTCATGCCTAAGCCGAACGGACACCCGCAGATCCCCTGGTATCTTCTGGTCGATATAGCCGCTCATAATCGAATCAATCCTTTTGACGGTAAAGGGATCAATCATACTCTAAATCACCTCATCAAATCTGGTAACAGCCTGTCCCTACCAGCTGGCTTTCTTAACGCCGGGAATTTGGCCCGCATGCGCCAGCTCACGGAACTTAATCCGCGACACTTTAAATTTGTTTAAATAGCCGTGTGGGCGGCCCGTTAGCTCGCAGCGATTATGCAGGCGCGTAGCTGACGAATCTCGCGGCAGCTTCTGCAAAGCAGCGTAATCGCCCTTCTCCTTCAGCTCTCTTCTAAGATCCGCATATTTGGCGACAAGCGCTTGTCTCTTTTGTTCCATCACTACTTTTGATTTTTTAGCCATAATCTCAACCTCCTTATTCGTAATAATTACTAATTAATAATAACAGAAAACCTTCGCTTTGCAAAGTTGCTTTTCAATGCCATCAATAGGTTTGGATTCAGCTCTTAGAGCCGCATTTGGACAAACTCAAAAGCTCTCCTTTATTTTGTCCATTGAGCACTCCCGTTTAATCGATTACGATTGATTATATCGATAATGATTATCATTATCTCAAAACATTTTCCGGAGGAATCACAACATGCATCGAAGTACAAAAACAGCCGCTCTTTTGACTACATTCGCACTAATGGGGGCATTATTGCTAGCTTGCGGCAGCAACTCTACTAATACGGGCAATACGGCAAGCCCTGCTGCCGAGGCGACGAAAGCGCCGGAGGCAACCGAGCAAGCTGCAGCGACTACGCGAACCTTTACCGATTGGACAAACCATAAGGTTGAAGTTTCCGTTAACCCGCAGCGCGTCATTTTCCATGGAGAAACGGCCGGAGACTTGCTTGCCCTTGGCGTTAAGCCTGTCGGGCTCATGAAGGATATGATTAAAGGCACCGTATTTGAGGAGCAGCTCCAAGACGCAGAGGATGTAGGTTTCCCTTTGAGCGTCGAGAAATCGATGACCTTGCAGCCGGACCTGATTATTTTCTCAAATGCTGATGAGCAGCAATATGAAGCCATTTCCAAGGTTGCACCTACCGTAACCTTCAACTCCTTCGGTTCGCTTGAGGAGAGAATGCGCATTTTAGGCGATTTGTTAAATAAGAAACAAGAGGCGGAGGATTGGCTCGCCGCACATGCGGAGAAAACGGCGGAAATGTGGAAGCAGCTTCACGAGAGCGGCATCAAGGAAGGCGAGACGGCTTCCGTATTTACGATCTATCCTGGGAACCGGTTGTTTATTATGGCGGGTACCGGTCTTCCGCAATTTTTGTATGAGCCGGGCGGCTTCAAGCCAACGCCTATCGTCCAAGATATCATTAATAAGGAGCAAGGCTTTGTTGAAATCTCCTCCGAGCTGCTGCCTGAATATGCGGCTGACCGCATTTTCATCCTGAATCCCGTTGATCCTAGCGCCCAGCAATCGACCAATGAGCTTATGAAAAGCGAGCTGTGGCTGAAGCTGCCTGCCGTGAAAAACGGTCAGGTGTACAATTTCGATCTGCTTAAAGCATCCAGTGACGCGACTTCAAGAGAATGGCTGTTAGAAGAGCTGCCCAAAGCGCTTATCCAAAAATAACAGCCTATTATCGCTTGCTTAATTGGAAGGAGCTCTTCAACTTATGTTGATTAGCTTCTTCTTTTTGTCTATAATGAAATTAATTGATAATTATTCTCATTTAGAAATGAGGCTACAGCCATGTCTGAACCCATACATTCGTCTTTACCGCTTCGCTCCTTGGTCTTTCATTTTGAAGACATGAAGCTGCACAGCCATTCGGCAGGCTCCGTATTGGCGGAGCAAATAACATCCGGCTATATGCTTCTTATATTCAAGAGCGGCAGCGGCAGATTATTTACGGATAATCACAGCTCCCTTTTCTCGTCATACAGCTCTTTCCTCCTCCCGCCAAAAACCGCCTATCAATTCGAGAGCTTGGATGACAACACTTTGGAATACCACACCATCTCCTTTCATGTTTTTTGTTTGGAAAAGGGTAAGCCTGCGCCATATGGCAAGCCGCTGTTTCCAAACAATCCTATGCTTCGTGTCTATCCGCTCGCACAGTGGATCGATTTGCTGGGCCAGCTGCATGCCGGCAATACGAACTTCGACAACATTGAAGCGTTTCGGCAGCAGTTGCACTTTCAGAAGCTTATTGGATTTTTGCTTGAGCATAATCTGCAAACCGATCATAAGGCAGGCTCAACTCAAACGGTTGAGCAGACGATTCAATATATGCAAAACCATTTCCAGGACAACATAACGGTCAAGCAGCTTGTCCAGATGGCTGACGTTCCCTCGTGGCAGTTCACCTCCATCTTCAAGGAACTGACGGGCAAGAAGCCGCTTGATTATTTGACTGAGCTTCGAATTAACCGGTCCAAAGAATGGCTGATTCATACCGACAGCCCGCTTCGCGACATTGCAGAGCGTGTCGGCTTTACCGATGAGTATTATTTTAGCCGCCGCTTCCGTCTTATGACCGGCTTCTCTCCAAGGCAATATGCGATCTCGATGCGTCAAAACATGCTCGTTAAAGATTGGGACGGCCATGAGGTCAGCATCCCTGCGCAGCCTAACCGCATCCTCTACTGCGGTGATTCGGTCGGTGATTTGAAGACGCTTGGCATTGAGCTTGTAGGCAGCCAAATGATGCATAGAGACGTCCCCTTTAATCCCGAAGAGGCCGCTTCTTTGGAGCCGGACTTAATTATTTGCGACCAATCCAATGAAAAGCTGTATGCAGAAATTTCCCAAATCGCCCCAACCCTCACCTATAACTCGCGAGGAACGCTTGAGGATCGGCTGCTTATGCTCGGAGAATGGTTGGGCAAAAAAAAAGAAGCCCAGCAATGGCTTCTTCATCACAATAACAATGCCTTATTAATGTGGCAGCAGCTTCAGACGCTACTTCGTCCAAAGGAAACGGCTTCCGTCTTTGTTTATCACCGCGGCAAACGATTGTTTGTGATGGGCAATATCGGCTTATCCTCGGTGCTTTACCATCCCGACGGCTTCCGTCCCGCAGGCAAGGTGCAGGACGTCTTGAAGTCAGGCCGGCTATACAAGGAAATAACGGAGAAGACCCTTAATCAATACGCCGGAGATCGCGTATTCATGATGCTGCCCAAGAGTCCCGACTCAAGAGCGGCTATGGAGGAATTGATTCGCAGCCCGATTTGGAGAAGTCTTCCCGCCGTCAAAAACGGTTACAGCTACGTGCTTGATGAGCTTGATTGGAACCAAGAAGACGCTTCCTCCCGAGACAAGCTGCTGTCGCTGCTCCCCGAGCTGCTGAACCAAACCTCCTAAATGATTATGCGCCGAATTGGGCTTGATGCAGACGGCTATATGATCCGCGCATTTGCATCAGTTCGTCATGCTTGCCCTGCTCGGCAATCCCTTGCTCCGCTACCACAACAATGCGGTCAGCATTTTTGATCGTTGCAAGCCGGTGGGCAATGACAAGCGTCGTACGGCCGCGAGACAGCTCGGCAAGCGCAAGCTGGATCGCAGCTTCTGTCTCCGTATCAAGCGCAGAGGTCGCCTCGTCCAAAATAAGAATCGGCGGGTTTTTCAAAAACATGCGGGCAATCGAGAGGCGCTGCTTCTGTCCGCCAGAGAGCTTGACGCCCCGCTCGCCAATGAACGTATCCAGCCCTTCCGGCTGCGATAGGACGAGCTCCTCCAGCTGCGCTTGGCGAGCAGCCTGCATAATCTCCTCCTCCGATGCCCCAAGCTTGCCATATACAATATTTTCTCTAATCGTTCCGTCAAAGAGAAAAACATCCTGCTGCACAATTCCAATGTTCGCGCGCAGCGACTCCAGCGTCATCCGGCGCAAATCCACATTGTCGATCGTAATCGATCCTTCATCTACATCATAGAAGCGCGGCAGCAAGCTGCAAAGCGTCGTTTTGCCGGCTCCGGAAGGACCAACAAGCGCCACCGTTTCCCCTGCGCGTACGGTCAGGTTCAGTCCTTGCAGCACCTTCTCTTTATTCTCGTAACCAAACGTTACGTTATTAAAATGAATATCCCCTTTAAGGCTGCTCATTCGTTTCGCATCCGGCGCATCGTCGATATCAGGCGCTGTCTCCAGCAGTTCCAAATAACGTTTAAAGCCGGCAATCCCTTTCGGATACGTTTCGATAACGGAATTGATTTGATTGATCGGGCTTAGAAACACGTTCGACAGCATAACGAATGCGATAAATTCGCCGTAGCTCATATCGCCTTGAATGACAAACCACGTGCCGCAGACGAGCACAAACAACGAGATTAGCTTCATTAGAATAAAACTGATTGAAGAGTTCCATGCCATAACGCGGTAAGCTACAAGCTTCGTCAAGCGGAAACGGCCGTTATTTTCAGCAAAACGCTTCATCTCATGCTTTTCATTTGCGAACGCTTGAACAACGCGGATGCCGCTAACGTTATTTTCAACACGCGCGTTGTAATCGGCAATATCAGAGAACATGCGATTAAAGGCAGCTGACATTTTACGGCTGAAATGTAATGACAAATAAATCATAAGCGGAATAATGACAAAGGTCATTAAAGCAAGCTGCCAATTGATGCTCAGCATAATCGCGAACGCCCCGGTCAGCGTCATCAAGGCAATGAACAAATCCTCGGGACCATGATGGGCGATTTCGCCAATATCCATGAGGTCATTCGTCATGCGGGAAACCAGATGGCCGGTCTTATTGTTATCGAAGAAACGGAAGCTTAGCTTCTGCACCCGGTCGAACAGCTGCTTGCGCATATCGGATTCAATATTGATCCCAAGCTTATGCCCCCAATAGGTAACGACATAATGCAGTGCGGCACTAAATACATAAATGCCCAAGAGTCCGATGCAGGCATACAAAATCCACTTCCAGTTGCCGCTTGGCAGCAAATCGTCCACGACACGGTTCACCGCAAGCGGAAAAGCAAGCTCCAGCAAGGCAGCCAATATGGCGCATGAAAAATCCAAAATAAATAGCTTCTTATAAGGCTTGTAATAAGCAAAAAAACGACGCAGCATACTCAGCTTCCTTCCTATCCAATCAATAGTATATGCGTAATGAAAATCGTTATCATTTACAGCCATCTTATCGTAAAACAAAAGCCTAATAAGAAACAATGGACAAACGCGAGCATTTTTTTGTACAAAATGAAGCTTGCCACCAAAAAGCCGTCGATGTCCTGATTTTGTAGAAGGGATGTCCTTTTCTCGCAATTTCATGGCTAGTAGAGCTGTGCTAAAGTAAAAGCAATACAATGAAAAGAGGGACATATACGATGGCGAGAACGATCCGAATTGGAATTATAGGAAGCGGCGGCATTGCAAGGGCGCATGCTTCAGCTTATAAGAAAATGCCCCATGTTGAAATCGTCGCGGTAGCAGACAGCTTGGCAGGGAGAGCGCAGGCCTTCATCGAGCAAGAAGAGCTTATTCATGCAACCGCATTCGAAGATCACAGGAAGCTGCTTGAGCTTGATATTGACGGCGTCAGCATCTGTACGCCTAACTTCGCTCATCACGAGACGTCCGTAAACGCATTAAATGCAGGCAAACATGTATTGGTTGAAAAGCCAATGTCCGTCACGCTTCAGCAATCCATCGATATGGTTCAGGCTGCTGAGCGCAGCGGCAAAATGTTGACCGTAGGCTTCCAGCCAAGGTACGACCCCAACATGTCGCTCATTCAAGATATCGTGCAATCAGGAAAGCTTGGCAACGTTTATTTTATAGAAACAGGCGGCGGCAGACGCCGCGGCATGCCTGGCGGCACGTTTATCCGGCAAGAGCTGGCTGGCGCAGGCGCTATGGCCGATATCGGCTGTTATTCGCTTGATATGGCGCTTAACGCGCTTGGTTATCCGAAGCCGCTTACCGTATCGGCTTATACATCCAATCATTTTGGAACAAACCCGAAATACCATAGAGAATCCGCTAATTTTGACGTGGAAGACTTTGGCGTTGCGATGGTTCGCCTTGAAGGCGATATCGTGCTGAATTACAAAATCAGCTGGGCTATGCACATGGATACGCTCGGAGCTACGATGTTTCTCGGAACCGACGGCGGACTAAAGGTTACGCCAGCCGGCACCGGCCCTTGGAGCGGCGTATGGGATGGCAGCGTGGGCAGCATGACGCTATATCATGATGTCGCCAACCAGCATATTGAATCGACCATTCCGGTTATCCAGCACGGCCTTAATCTGTTCGACGAGAAGGTTAAGGACTTTGTCGCTGCGATTGCGGATAATCGCCCGGCCCCCATTCCGGGTGCGGAAATTTTGTATAACCAAGCGATTATCGACGGCGTACTCCGCTCCGCAGCAAGCAAGCGCGAGGTAACGATCGAATTGCCTTAAATAACGGATTTCAAAATAATGGCGGTGCAAGATTTAATCTTGCCCGTCTTTTTTTGTATGCCCAAGGCTATATATCCATACATTAGTTTAATCCCTTTTTTATGAAAGGAGTCCAGCCTATGTACGGTAACCCCAGCTATTATGCGGCTTCCCCCATTCCTCACAGAAGCCTGCCCACCATTGACGTTATAGGAGAAGCAACAACTGCAGCCGCTCCAGATCGCGCCTTAATCATACTCGGAGCCATGACAGAAGGAACGATGCTGCAAACGGTCCAATCCGAAAATGCGCAAATCAGCACGGACATCATCCATTCCCTAGAACAACTAAATATCCCACGCGACCAAATCCAAACAAACGATTATCGAATCGAAATGCAATATGATTTTCCGGATGGCCAACAAATCTTTAAAGGCTATAAAGTAACCCACCTTCTGCAAATTACGGTCGATCAAGTCGATCAGACGGGCATCGTTGTTGATACAGCCGTATCTCACGGCGCCAACATCGTTTCGTCCATTCAATTTTCGTTGCAGCATAAAGAACAGCATGAAAATCAGGCTTTATCGCTTGCCGTCCAAAACGCCCGGCTTAAAGCGGTTGCGATCGCGAATACACTTGGCGTCTCCATCGCTCCTGTCCCAAGCAAAGTCCAAGAGCTATCTCCTTCATCAGGGCCAGTCCCTTTGCAAAGGGCTTTTGCCGCAGAGGCTGCGGTGACGCCAATCGAGCCTGGACAGCTGACAATCAATGCTGCGGTTCGTGTATGGTATTTGCTAATTCAATAAGACCGGCACACAAAAAAAAGCCGTTCCGGAAAGGAACGGCTTGATCAGACCGTGCTGCGTATTAGACAGATGAAATAATGCCGCGGTTGCTGTTCTTCGCAAAGTTTATGATAGACTCATACTGGGTCTTAGCTATGCGACGGTCAGACATCGGAAGTTGAGGATTTTTGACTATCTCAGCGAGCTTCTTGAGCTCCTGCATCTCTTCAGAGGTCACTTTAACCGTTGTTTTTCCCACGCGCCGCCCTCCTTTAAAGTTTTTTGGAATAAAAAACTTATTTATAAGCTTTACCTTAATCATCTATGCTCATTATACGCAGCAGTTAAGTAAACTTGCATGTTATTTAGCCTGCGTTCGCGGATTTTGATCATCCATTTCTTCCGGGAACAAATCAGCGAACTCTTTGTTCTGCTTGCTCTTCAAATACGATAACCCTGCATAACCCGCTAGGAGCGAGCTGCTCACTACTGCAAAATTGTCCGACGTATTTGCCATGGCTAACGCCGTCTTCGCCAGTATTCCCGTCCCGATGGCAATCAATAAATCGCCCAAAAAACCAAGATCAAAAAATATCTTTTTCTTTGCATTGCTATGATCCCTGAAGCCAATGACGAAAATAACAAAATAATACACCCGCTGTATCCATTTCATTAGCCAATTCGAAGACAGCGTTAAGCCTTCCTCATCATATTCTATGACGAGCTTTGGCAATTCGATAATGCCATTTTTGACAAAATGACCAATTAGGCCGCCCACTAAGCTCATGGAGATCGATAAACCAAACACCTGAATGAAGGCTTGAAAGCTAGATATGACCATCGCTTTATGACCACCCTTCAACAACGCATTTTCGATCGGTAGTATGTATTGCACTACTTTCACTTTATGTCGTTGGCAAAAGGTTCACGACTATTATTTTGTCTCGCCTTCGTCGAACAGGTCAAGCAGCATGCCTGGAATCGAAAAGCTTTGATTGTTCATGATGAGCTGAACCATCTCATCTCCGATATCGCCCTCGCGCTCCTCCTTGATCGCCTCGATCTCATTGTGGAGCCGCTCCATCTTTAGATCCAGCGCGGATGCCGATTCCGCAGCCTCTTTCAGCTCTTCCAGCAAATGCGGCGGGATGGACTGCTGATATTTATAATAGATTTTGTGCTCAAGGCTTGCCCAAAAATCCATTGCGATTGTCCGAATTTGTACCTCTACGCACATGTTTTCGACCCGGTCCGATATGAATACCGGTACCTCAACGAGCATATGGAGGCTTTGATAGCCGTTTGGCTTAGGATTTTTAATATAATCTTTTATTTCTAAAATTTTTAGGTCGCTTTGATTTTTCAGCATATCGCTAATGCGGTAAATATCTGATATGAATGAACAGGTGATCCGAAGTCCTGCGATATCCTTAATATTGTTTCGGATGCTGGTGAAATTAAGCTCGGATTGCTTTCGATAAAGCTTCTCCAATATGCTCTTCGGCGATTTCATGCGTGAGCTTGTGTGCTCAATCGGATTGTAAGCATGCAATAAATGAAATTCCTCTTTTAAAATCTCGATCTTTGTTTCCAGCTCCTGAAGCGCAAACTTGTACATCATCAAGAAACGTGTAATCTGATGTTTCATTTCTTTAATTTTATGCATTTGATCCATTGCTGCCATGCGTTCATGTTCCCCTTCCTAAAACTTGCTAATCATCAAACAAGGTAAAAATCCTTCTCAAATGCGCCAAATCCTCCGGTGAGATTCGTTCGCTCATGTACCGAATAATGGCCTCATCGCTTTCTTCAAAGGACTTGATATATCGCCTGCCCTCGTCTGTAATTTCCAAATAGACGACACGCCTATCCTCTTCTCCCCGATTTCTTCGAATAAGCCCTCTCTCGACAAGCTTGTCCCCAATAAGCGTAACACCACCGGCTGTTATGAACAAGAGCTCGGCAAGGTCCGTCGATTTCATTGGGCTTTGGCGGTCCAAATATTGAATCATTCTCGTTTGATTGACTGAGAAGCTGCAGTCCATTCCCTTGTACCACTCGGCTTTCAGCTTTTTATAAACCCCTTTTAACAGGGGAAACAGCTCCTTCCATTCATCGTAGTCGTTCATTTCGCACCTCATTTCTGTTCGTTTGTTGACTTATTAACCTCAAACTTACTATAATTGCGTTGGCAACCTAATTAAATGATAAAATAAATTCACCGAGGTGAATCGAATGAGCAAGGATAAATATGAAAATGTCGGCCAGTTAATCGAGGTTTTCCAGCGTTTCGGACGAGCCGACTGGCGTAAAAAAACGATGTGGGGCGGACTTAAGCCCAGCGAAATTCGCATGCTTATCTGTGTAAAGCAGAGCAATGATAAAGGCATCGCCAATACGAACGTGTCTGAAATAAGCAAATTGCTTCAAGTCACATCGCCTACCGTGACGCAGATGCTCAACAGCTTAATTGCCGCGGGTTATGTGCTGCGCTCCGCAGATAAGACAGACCGAAGAATTACGGAAATAACGTTAACGGACAAAGGCGAGCAGTTAGCAATAAAAGCAATTGAACGCTTCCATACTGTTTTCACCGGTATGATCGATATGCTCGGCAAAGAGCAAAGCGATCAGCTTGTCGGCATGCTCAATCAAGTTTTTGATTACCTTCAAACGGCACAAGTGAACGATTAGCTGAATATAGAAATGGGATTCCGTTGGAAGCATTGCTGCAAACAACGAAATCCCTCCTCTGCCGAGCCGCTCCTTAGAATTAATTAAGAGCCGGCTCTTTTTTTAATTTATCTGCTTGTTCAGGCTGTTCCAGATTCGCTTTGGCTTTCATATCGTTCGAAGTGCGAAGCGGAATTTCTTTTAAGAAAAACACAAGTACGAATGCAACGATCAGCAAGGACATGCCGAATAAGAAAACAACGGTTAACGAATCGCTTAGTACCGAACGTACCATTTCGATAATGTGCGTAAATAATGGTTGAATCTGCTCCGGAAGCGTCGCGTGCAGCTCTTTCAGCTTAGGCTGATCAAGAAGCATTTGCGGGTTCAGGAAGCTCGTTAATTTCTCGGCTGTTGCAGGATCTACCTTCGATAAATCCGGCCCTTCACCTGCTTTTACGGCAGCCTCCAGCTTGCTTGTTAATGTTGAGTTCATAACCGTACCCATTACCGCGATCCCGATTGTACCGCCTAGGTTACGGAACAGGGTAGCAGTAGCCGTAGCTACACCCAGCTCAGAAGGCGCTACGGCGTTTTGAACCGTCAGCGTAAATACTGGCATTGCAATACCGAGTCCAATACCAAATACGATCATAGCGGCAACAGCCACGCCAACATTGGTCATAAAGGCCATCATAAGCATACCAATAACCATGAATGGCATACCCGCCATTGCAAATCGTTTATATTTGCCTGATTTAGAAATCCAGCGACCTGATAAGGTACTAAGAATAATCATCGCAATCGACATCGGCATATTAACGAAGCCTGATGTTGTTGGCGAAATGCCAAGCACACCCTGTACGAAAAACGGCAGATACATCATCGCGCCCATCATTCCGGCATTCATGAGGAAGCCGATGGAGTTGGAAACCGTAACGATGCCATTTTTAAACATCGCCAAAGGCAGCACCGGGCTTTTTGCTTTGCGCTCAATAAGAAGCAAAATAACTAAAAATACAGCGGCTGCCGCAAGCAGTCCGATTATTTCGAAGGAACCCCAGTCGTATTTCGTTCCTGCCCATGAGAAGCCAAGCAACAACGCGATAATCGTCAGCGTTAAAAATAACGAACCTAAGTAATCGATCGATTCCGTCGTTTTGCGCGCTGTTTTCGGAAACATTTTCCAAATCATCCCAAATGCTACTAGACCAAGCGGAAGGAAGATCCAGAAAATCCATTTCCACGCGATATGGTCAACCATGAATCCGCCAAGCGTTGGACCAAGGACACTGGAGAAACCAAAAATAGCCATCATGATGCCGGTCCATTTTGCTCTCTCACGCGGTGCGAATAAATCCCCTACCGCCGTGACGGTGGCGGACATTAGAATACCGCCTCCTAAACCTTGTATGCCTCGATACGTAATCAACTGAAAAATCGATGATGACGTTCCGCAAAGAAAGGCGCCAATAATAAAAAGTACAATCCCGACTAACAGGAATGGTTTTCGTCCATAAATATCAGACAGTTTCCCTACCAGCACAGTGGCAATTGTTGAGGTGAGCATATAGATCGTGATGACCCAAGTGTAATACTCGATGCCCCCTAAAATTGCAATAATTCGCGGCATTGCCGTACTCACGATCGTCTGATTGATAGCTGCGAAGAACATCGCTGCCATCAGAGCAATCATGATGGTAACTTTTTTCTTTTGAGTTAATTGCTCCATTTGCCCTGCACTCCTAAACATTTTATTTTATTATGACCCATTGGCAGCAAAACTAATTTTTTTAATTTAGTTAGGTTGCCAACCTATTATATGATGATACAATAACTTTAGTACTAAAACAACTGGCAAATCATTTTAATTGAAAGCACCGCAATAAAAGCATTAAGAACGTAAAAAAAAACAGGCCAGAGTAATCTCTGGCCTGTTTGCTTCCATCTATATTAATCGCCTAACGGAAACCAACCTGGCGTATGGACAATAGCCTGCCATAATGGTGTTGGCACGACCAAACGATCTTGGTCGGCTCTGCTAAGCGTTGTTTTTATTTCTGCTTCTCTTCCCTCGGCCACCTTCTCAACCCAGTCCGGCTCTACGATAAGTTCCCTTCCAATAGCAACAAGCGGAATTCCCGTATCAAGAGCCTTCACCGCGTCATCCGGCGTATGAATGGAGCCTACACCGATAATAGGCACTAAATGCCCAACGCGCTCCTGTATCCACTCCACGCGTGCTTTGGTCTCATCTGCGCCGCGTCTTGGCAGAGACCAGAAATCCATCAACGATACATGAAGGTAATCGAGCTCCTTGCCCGCCAGCTCATCAACCAGCTTGAAGGTATCCTCCATCGTAATGCCTGGTGTTGTCGCTTCCTCAGGAGAGAAACGGTAACCTACAATAAACGGCGCTTTTGCGTGCTCAGCGACTACTCGTTTTACTTCATCAACTACTGCCAGCGGGAATCGAAGTCTATTTTCAATGCTTCCGCCCCATCTATCTTCACGCGTATTCGAATGAGATGAGAAAAACTGCTGCAATAGGTAACCGTTGGCGCCATGAATTTCAACACCATCAAAGCCTGCTGCAATCGCTCTTCTTGTCGTTTCTCCAAAGTGGCGGATAATTTCCACAATTTCCTCGTCGCGCAAAGCTCTAGGAACTACAGTCGCGTTTTGCTCTGACGCTACCGCGCTTGCGCTAACGACATCTTCGCCGGGAACTAAACTCGGAGGACATTCTCTGCCGCCATGAAAAATTTGCAAGACCGCCTTTGAACCTTTTTCTTTAATCGTAGAAGCTAAGCTTCTTAGGCTAGGGATCATTTCATCGCTGTCACCCGCAAATTCACCAGCAAAACCTTTGCCATTTGGCGAAACATAAATACAAGCCGTTATGACAAGGCCAACACCGCCTGATCTGCGGCTATAATAGCTGAGCTCGGATTCGGAAACAGTTCCATCCTCATTTGAGGAAAAATGGGTCATCGGCGCCATCACGACGCGGTTTTTTAATTCAACTCCGCTATTCAAAGAAAACGATTCAAACAATGGCTTATAATTGGATTTCATTACTTACATCTCTCCCGTTATCCTATTTATATTCACACATTAACTGTAACTTTTTTTGATACTGTAATATTAGTTTATACAGTTGCGACTGTCAAGCGGCAAAAAAAAAAGCATATTGAACCACTTGGCCCAAATGCTTTCTTAGTCTTAACAATTATGCTTGTTTATATAAAAATTCAATATCGCTTCTATTGGTATACAATGTCCAGTACTCTTCCGCAATTAAATCCGGATCATAAAAGGTCCCTTTGGATACATAACCGGCTATCGTTACCGTACCGACATAAATGCCTTGCGGATTCAGCTCCTCAGCTAATGTATAAACAAGCGAACGAATGCCAGCTTTGCCTATGGACAAGGAGGATACCGCTGCTGCCGGCGCCAAAGCAAGCCCTCCGCCCGTAAATAACAGCGTACCCTGCTTTCGCTCGATCATGGCCGGAATCACATGTTTCGCGCTGGTCAGAGCTCCCACTACATTCACCTTGAACTCATCGATAAGCCGGGATTCGGTCAAGTCAGTCGGCTTAACCTGAGAAATGACCGCCGCATTATAAAGGAGTACGTCCGGCTCTCCAAATTGCTGCTTAATTTGCGCAAATGCATTCGCAATGGAATCGGGGTCTGCTGCATCAGCTATAACAGCATACGCCTCAATATCCAGCTCCTCAAGCTCCTTCGCATACTGCTTAAGCGATGCTTCGTTGCGAGCAGCAAGCACGATCCGAAACCCTTCCTTGCCGAATTTCCTTGCAACCCCCGCACTAACGCCCGGTCCTGCACCAACAATGACTAATAGCGGTTTGCTCATTTTGTTCTCTCCTTTTCGTTTATATGACAGTCGTCCAATTGAAGGCTAGCATCCAAGTAATTACAAACTTTATCACTGCTAATAATCTTTTTCTAATCAATAAATTCTATTGGTTTATAGAATTCCTGTTATTCCAATTAAAAAAGTCCCCGAAGGTGCGATGTATACAAGCATAGCCTGTAAGCATCCCACATTGGGGGACTTCCGATTACTTATTTGAATAACAAATGATAAATAACTTGAGCCGCTTCTGCGCGGTTAGAGATGCCTTTTGGCACAAACAGCCCGGTTGTACGACCTTGGAGCAAGCCAAGCGCCGCAGCTTTGTTTACATCTTTGACTGCCCAAGCGCTTATTTGAGAAGCATCCTTGAAGGCGGGATGCGATGTTTCCTGAGCCGTACCAGACTTCAGCTCATACGCTCTTAGAACCAGTACAGCTAATTCTTCTCTCGTAATTTGCTCGGCTGGAGCAAATGTCAAAGCGCTTCGCCCTTGAATTAAGCCCGCTTTTACAGCTTTATTAATATCATTCGCATACCAAGCAGTTGCATTCACATCCGTAAAGGTTGAAGCGCCCTCATCCGTCAGCTTCAGCGCTCTGACTAGAAGCGAGGTAAATTCCGCACGCGTTACGCTGCGAGCCGGCTCGAATGCTGCTGCGGATGTTCCGGTTACGATCTGCTTGGCGGCCAGCTCTTTAATAACAGCTGATGCCCAGTGGCTGCTTGGCACATCCGTGAACGATTTATTCACTTCTAATAAAGCATATTTGCTAAAATGGCTAATTTCCGCAACCATCTCTCCGCCAACCACTTCGCCGCCAACATATTGCAGCGATCCGTCGTTCGCCACGTAGAAAATGCCAGCAAGCTTAGCATTGATGGAGGAAGCCAGCGGCATTTTTATCGTTAGCGGTTTGATGAATGCCGTTAACGCTTCCGTACTGCCGTCTTTAAACTGCAAATAAAGCGCAAAATCGAAGATACTGCCGCCTGCCTTTATTTCACCGTTTGTTTTGGTTTGAACGAGGCCCATTAATTCGTTGCTCAGGCTTTCCTTCAATGGTTCTGCTAGCAGGATGATGGAGCTGTCCTTCAGCCGTTCCGCCGATACCTTTCCTTCCAACTGCTTGAGCACGTCCTGTGGAACCAGCAGCTTCATACCGCCTGCTTGCACCTCAAGACTGCTGCTGCCAAGCAGCTCCGCAGCATTGTAAGGAAGTCTTACCTTAGCTATATTAGCCGGTAAAGTAACCTTAACTTTATTCCCTTCGGCGCTAGTCAGCTGCTGCGCCAAGACATCTACCACATCCGTCTCAGCTCCAGCTCCTGGAGTAGGCGTTGGTGTAGAAGGCGGTCCGCCAACGCCGCCAGCGATCGTTATCGTAGCGATAGAAGGGGTTGTAACTGATGTCTGATTGAGCTTGGAATCAATCAGCTTTACATCTTTAATCGTAATAGCCGCGTTAGATTGTTGCTTGGCAACAAACGTGAACGTAACCAGGTCTGCCGAACCGCTCACACTTGCGGTCGAGCCTGTTTTCGTATGCGCGAAAAGGAGATGATGGCCGCCTGCCTCCGACTGCTTAACTGGAACGGCAAATCCTTTAAGCTCCGTTTTCTCGCTGCCCGCCTGGAATTCCAGCAGTGCAGGGTCATAATAAACGGCAAGCTCGAGCGCATACAAATCGGATATGTGATCCGCTTTAACGGTAACTTGAACGCTCTGGCCCAAGGAAGGCTGATTGTCCGAGACGACAATTGAGGTGACAGGCGACTCAGCCGCGAAAGCCGCAGCTGGAAGCACGAGCAGCATCAGAAGCAATGTGCTGCACAGGATAAGCCATTTACGTGCCATAGGTTGTGATCTTCCTTTCAGGTTGAATTCGCGTCCATAGTGGAAGGATGGGAGGAACCGATCGAAGCCCCTCTCATCCTGTAATTGCTGCTATTGCCGATTAGGCAGCAGGCTCAAGCAGTGCTGGTTGTTCCTGCGGAGCTTCTACCAGTGCAGGCGTAGTCGATGGCGCCTCACGGTGATGCGTATGCTGCTCGTAGGAATAAGCAAGCTTGATTAGCGTTTGCTCATCGAACGGTCTGCCTAACAGCTCAATATTTTGCGGAAGCTTAGGAAGCATGCCGTTATCTACGAAACCTGCTGGTACTGAAATCGCCGGGAACCCGGAGAATGGACTTAACCGATTCGCGCTGCCCGCGCTCGTTCCCGACAAGCTGGAAGGAGGGTTGGCTGTCGATGGATACAGAAGAGCATCCAGATCATTATCGGTCATTACTTTCAGCAAGGACTGCTGGCTAAGCTTCGGACGGTTCAAAATAATGTCGATATACGCCGTATTCGTGCTCAAATCGCCAATCGCATTACGAGTCTTATACGACGCTAATTGATCGGTTAACATATCGGTATTCGATGCAATAATATCGCCCAATGAACGATAAGGTACAAGCGTCCCAGGTACATTATTGATATATTTTTCAAAATACTCATCTAATTGCGATTTGAACTCGTAGCCGCTCAAGCTGCTGTAATTCAAAATTTTCGTTAAATTCGGTACCTCGACATGAACGATCGTTGCTCCTGCCGCTTCCATATCTGCAATCGCTTGTTCAGTCAGTCCTTTTACTTTGGCATTTGTTCCAAGCAGTGCATCGATAACGCCGATGCGAGCTCCCTTCAGGCCGTCCGCGTCCAAATATTTGGTGTAAGTCGTCGGCGTTCTGCCAACGCTATACAATGTAGCAGCATCGTCCGGGTCATATCCTTTCAAAATATCCATCGAAATGGCGATATCCTCTACTGATCTTGCAATCGGTCCGCCAACATCCTGCGACAGCGCTAGCGGAATGATGCCCTCACGGCTAGTCAAGCCGATAGTTGGACGAAGCCCGACCAAGTTGTTGTAGGACGATGGAACGCGAATGGAGCCGCCTGTATCCGTACCCAGGCCAATAACACCAAAGTTGGCTGCAAGCGCTGCGCCTGTGCCGCCGGAAGATCCGCCCGGATTTTTCGTCAAATCATATGGGTTGAGCGTTTGGCCGCCAAGCGAGCTGATTGTTGATAAGCCAAAAGCAAACTCATGCAAATTGGATTTTGCCAAAATAATCGCTCCGGCATCCTTTAGCTTCTCTACCATAAAGGCATCGCTAGTCGTAAAATTGTTTTTGAGGCAAGTACAGCCTGCGCTTGTAGCCATTCCAATCGTATTGTAGTTATCCTTTACAATGATGGGCACGCCGTGCAGCAGGCTTCTCGCACCTGTCTTTTTGCGCTCATCGTCAAGCTGCTTCGCAATCGTCAAAGCGTCTGGATTGATCGAAATAATCGATTTCAATGCGGGGCCGGCAGAATCATAAGCCGCGATACGCGCCAAATACATTTTTACAAGCTCAACCGCGCTTAACGTACCCGCTTCCATCGCATTTTGAATATCCATGACGCTGGTCTCCATCACATCAAATGATTTACCGGCATCAAAGACGATGATCTTCCCTAGCGCCGCTAGATCCGAAATTTCAATGACGCCATTGCCGTCAAAATCCGAGGCAGCTACTTTGGACCAATCCGGGCTGCTATTGTTAATCCCGAAATAAGTGATCAATACCGCTAAATCACCAATATCCACGACATTGTTACCGTTAAGGTCGCCCTTGACGCCAGTTTCCTCGGCTGAGACAGCAATGCCATGCGTCGATGCAGGAGCTTTGATCATAGCCCCCTCCGCATCAACGCCAAGCTCGGCGGATACTTGGATGTTGTTGACTCCGGCCCTTACTTTGGCGGTAAAGGTCAAGAGCAGCACCTTTTCCCCGTCGACTAGCGCATCTCCCGGGTTAGCCGTTACAATCGTAACTTGGCTGATGCCTTTATTTTCGTTAATGATTTGTGTTTTGGCGGTTGCCGCGCTTGCTGACACATAATCGAACAGCGCCGAATTATAATCAACCGTAAACTTGCCCGCCTTCACTCCGCTTGCATACGTAGATAACGAAACGCTGACCTGAAACTGCTCGCCAACCTTTGCTAGGACAGGGCCGCTAAGTCCAATCGATGGCGATCCCGCTTCCAGCGTGATGACGTTGGCAGCCGCCTGTTCATTCGTGGCAATCGGTTCCTCTTGCTGGGCATATGTACGTGTTGGTGCTGCGATAAATGCAAGACTTGTTAATAGAGTAGTCGTAACGATAGCTGCACATAGCTTTTTAAAAAGTGAATTTTTCATCGAATCCTCCTTGGGTGTCTATGAAATGTCAATAAACATTACACTAGTAAATCGATAATACAGAAAAAACCTCAATTCTAGCTGCTGAAAAGTGTTAAAACTCCCCCTAATCCACCTATGTGTAATGTTATCTAACATATATAACTCTAGTATATTTATTAATCTAGCTTTTACAAATTGAAATATGCTAGAAAAAACGCTTTCATAGCTGAAATGCTAGTTATTGCTCCACCATTCAATTGATCACTCGATTTTTAATGGTTTTTTAATAAATATATTAGATTTAAACATATAACCTAACATAAACAGCACATGCAAATCATAAAATTGTATATATATGTATTTTTTGAACTGTAAGCTCACATGTAAAATAGCGGTACAGGAGGCTATTCCTGTACCGCTATTTTTTTAACTAGATTGTGAACATGCGAAAGAAAATAGAGCTAGAAACTAGCTCTATTTCACTCATACCAGCCGAAATACCAGAAATAAGTCTAGAAACTAGCCTTATTTCTGCGCACTCCACCCGCCAAAAGAGCAAGCTGCCTTCCAACCTTATGGATCAAAAATCTCCGAGAAAATGTAATCTGTTTGAGACAACCTCACTCTTTTTCATAAAGGAGCTGCTTTTAAGCCGTTGTAGAGGATGATTTGCGTTCCTTCAGATCCGTCTTCATTCCCGCTTTCCCCCCGAACGAGCTAAACGCGAAATAATAGATGCCGACTATAATTGCGGCAAGTATAGCCAAGGAAAAGAAAATGTTGCTGTACAGATAAGCTGCGCCATGAAGCGCGAACGGATTAAAATGGATTTTCGTTTCCTTCGCGTCCAGCAGCTTTCCGAGCACGCTCGTAGTCATCGCGCCGGAAATAAAGTTGAGCAAGGACATCAGTCCCATTCCAACCCCGATTTGCTCCTTCGTCAGCGTGCGCGAGATCGTATTGGACATTGCGATCTGCATGAAAGTTTGGCCCATGTTGCCAAATATGAGGACAAACAGAATGAGATACGGCGACGCTCCGACGAAGGTCGAGAGCAGAACAAAGCAAGTGAAGCTTAGCGAGATCGCTGTGTATACTAAGAAAGAATTTCCCTTCTCATCGGCAAGCCTGCCGCCTCGCCGGCCCATGAACGCTGAGGTAATGGCTGCCGGGAACATGATTAGACCAATTATCGCCGGTGAGAGGTTATTCAGGCCAGCTAGAAACTGCGGCGTCACAAACGGCATGCCGAAGCTTAAAGCTGTCGCTAGAAAAGTAATAAACAGTCCAAAGGAATACTTTTTATTGCTGAACAGTTTAGGTTGAATAAAGGGCTCTGCAGCCGTCTTAATCCGTACGATAAACAGAATTAACGAAACAACTCCCCCTAAACAAAATAACAAGTTCCCTAGTGAAATGGATAGCAGCAATAAAGCAACCGCCGCACCGAGCAGTATGCCGCCTATAAAGTCTATTTTTTGCGCGGCGCCCCTCTGGTTGTCTAAATACTTTCTAAAGAACGGCAGTGCGAGCAGCGGAATCAACGATAGCAGGAATAAAAATCTCCAATTGATCAGGCTCGTTACTAAACCTGCAACGATAGGAGCAAGCGCCGTACCGAGCGCCAACGCGGCAGCTACAGAACCTAACGCCCTGCCCCGCTTCTCAGGCGAGAAATAACGGACTGGAACAATCATCGCCGTAGCAGGAACAACTGCCGCTCCGCTAGCCTGCAATATTCGTCCAAGTACAATCATCCAATATTCATTAGCAAGGAGCCCGACGATAGACCCTAGCGCAAAAAATATCAAGCCAAACGTTAATAAGTCCTTCAATCTGTATTTATCCGCAAGCTTGCCGTATGTAACGGAGCCAACTGCGTATACGATCATATAGCCGGTCAGGAGCCAGCTTACCTGCGAGGGCGAAATGGCGAATTCTTTGCTAATAACCGGCATAACGACATTAAACATGGAAGCATTCATAATGGAGAATACTAATGTGAACGCCAAAATTGGCATAAGCTTCTCGCCGTTGTTCTGAACACTTGCGGTTTCCATCTTGACCTATACACCCTTTCTGTCTTATAATCCAACATTGTTTGAATTCAAACTAAATGTTTAAAAAATATGCTTACAAGATGTCTACTCGTAAGCGCTAATGATTTTTCTAATCAGTGCTCGAAAGGTTGCGGACTCTTCATCATTTAGAGGCAGATTCGCTTTATCCTTTGCCTTCATGACGGCTTGCAAGCTTTGCTGATGCATTGCGTTGCCTTGCTCTGTCAAATAAATCCGCTTCATTCGTGCATCCTGCTCATGATCGCAACGAATGACCCAGCCCTTCCTTACCATGCCATTTATTAAGCTGGTTACGCTCGATTTATCAATAAACAGCAGCTTCTCCAAATCGGCGTTCATCGCTCCCGGCTTCATCGACAGCAAGTGCAGGGATTGGGACTGCTGCGGGGTTAATCCAAGCGGACGCAGCGCCGAATCAATTTCACGCCGAATATTAATGAAAGCGAGCTTTATGAGTAAAGTATGGCTATCCTCATGCTCCCAAGGAAAACGAGAAATATGGTTATCATCTCCCATAAGGAGCCTCACGCCCTTCAACTTGTTTGAATTCAAACTAATTTTAGAAGGGATCATCTAATTTGTCAACGTTATATTTCAATAAACCTTTTAGCTTTGTTCTCCCAATTAACCAGAAAGATGCCGATGCAAATAAATACGCCGCCAACTAACGCATACCACTTCACCTGCTCTCCGAGCAGAAGCCAGCTGCTGAGCACACCAAAAAACGGAGCTAAAAATAAAAAGGAGCTGGTTTTCGCCGCATCTCCGCTTCGCAGCAAATAAAACCAAATCGAAAACTGGATGATCGAGCAGAAAATCGCCAGCCAGAGCAGTACACTTACCGACTTAATCGATATTGTAAAATACGGATGCTCCGTGAATCCGCTTATAAGAAGCAGAGCGACACCGCCGGCAAGCATCTGATAAGCAGCGAGCGCGGTCATATCAAAGCCTGGACCCCAGCGCTTGATCAACAAAGTCGCAGCAGCGAAGCAGGCTGCCCCGCCGAAGCTGATGAACGTTCCCGGCTGGAGCGACAGATGGAGACCGAACGAAGGCTACGCCTATGAAGCCAAGCACAACGCCGAGCCATTGTCGCCTGCTGTAGATTGCGCCTGCAAACAAAGTCGCAATAATGATCACGATAAGCGGACTAATGCTCGTAATTATGGCGGATTCGCTGGACGTAATCCAGTACATGCTGTAGTAGACGCAGCCCATCACCGCAGCTGTTTGGAACAACCCAATTACTACAGCCTGCAGCCATTGCTTCCTGCCGCGAGGCCTTGGTCTCTTCGCTACGATTAGAGCAAGCAAGCCGCCTGCCAGCACGTACCTAAGCCCCATCAGAAAAAATGGCGGCGCGTAGTTTAATCCGATTTTACCGATTGGAAACGCTATGCCCATTAATAATGTCGTCACAACGATTAGACTCATGTATTTGTATTTGTTCATGGTGTACGTCCTTTCTATCTGCCATTCCAGCTGTCAAAAGTTATAGCGATTGCCCGCCATCTACCGTGATCATTTGACCTGTCATCGATTCTTGCTGCAATACGGCGCATATTAAGCTTGCGATGTCTTCGGGGGTTGAGATCCGCTGGAGCAAAATTTGACCGGCCAACCGGCGCATAATCTCTTCCCGTCCCTCCCACCACCTTGTCGCAACCGCGCCCGGCACGACGCAGCATACTCTTATTTCAGGGGCAAGCGCACGTGCTAAAGATTTCGTTAAGCCATGCACCGCCGCTTTGGAAACGGCGTATGGCAGCGATGATCCTAGGCCCGTTACACCCGCAATGCTGCCAACGTTAACGATGGCCCCCTGATTATTTGTCTTCATATAAGGACTAACCGCACGTGCGCAGTAAAACATGCCTTTTACGTTAACGTCGTAAAGCTCATCCCAATCCTCATCCATGACATCCTCTAATCGATCAAGCGGAATATGGCGCGTGATGCTTGCATTATTCACCAGCAAATCGACGGTTCCAAAAAGCTGCGCAACCGAGTTCACCATCTCCTTTACCTCGTTATACTTGGACACATCTGCTTGGATCGCTATTGCCGTGCCGCCCGCGCTATGAATAAGCTGGACGGTTTCCTCCGCATCCGCTTTGGATCTCGAATAATTAACTGCTACCCGGACGCCCATGCCAGCAAGCGCTATGCTTGCTGCTCTTCCTACTCCCGTACCCCCGCCTGTTACGAGTGCAACCTTGTTTTTCATATCCATCGTGCATCTCTCCTTTAACTATTTTTAATTGGCCATTCCGACTTTTCCCCTTGCGCTTTACCGTTCTAACTCCATTGTAAGCAGGCCTTGGTTTTATGTATAATGATCATTAAAGATATTAAGTATCATAATTAGTGATAGCTGAGAAAAAGTATTTATCGGAACGATTTCTGGGGAGGTTACTTACGATGGAGAGTGCGGATCTGCGTGTCTTTCATATGGTTGCACGCGAGGGCTCCATTACTAAAGCTGCTCTTAAGCTAGGCTATGTCCAGTCCAACGTTACCGCAAGAATTCGAAATCTTGAGTCTGAGCTTGGCACGGCACTATTTCTCCGCCATAACCGGGGAATGACCCTTTCCTCAAGCGGCAAAACGCTGCTTGCTTATGCCGACAAAATTATCGGCTTATTAGAGGAGGCAACGCAGGCGCTCACCTCTACGGATGAACCGAACGGCCCGCTTACGATCGGCTCAACGCAAACGGCTGCAGCGGTCCGGCTGCCAACGCTGCTCGCCGACTATTATGGACAGCATCCCAAGGTGCAGCTGTCGCTGACCACTGGACATTCCCAAGCCTTAATGGATAAAGTGCTTCAATATGAGCTTGACGGCGCGTTTATCGGCTGCGAATGCGAGCATCCGGACCTTAGCTCCTTTGCTGTATTTAATGAAGAACTCGTCATCGTGTCGCATATCTCCGTTAGAAGCATCGAAGAAGCGTTCGCTAAGCCTATCCTCGTCTATAGCATGGGCTGCTCCTACCGCGCCGTCCTAGAGAAATGGCTGCAAGCAAGCGGCTTAACAAATCCGACGATTATGGAATTTGGGACGCTTGAAGCGATCGTAGGCGGCGTATCCGCTGGGCTTGGCATCTCCTTGATGCCCAAAATCGTCGTTGTAAAACAAGAAGCAGAGGGCGCTATCCGAACGCATGCGATACCCGAAACGATCAAGTACATGAAAACGGAGTTTATTACCCGCAAGGACTCTTTTGTAAGCAGCGCCTTGCATGCATTCATAGAAAAACTGCCGCGCGTAAGCAGCGAGTAATGAAAAAACACCACGAAAAGCGACCTATCGCTCTCTCGTGGTGTTTCTCGTTTTAGCCTAAAAATGTAGTTCAAATGTTTCAATTAACAGCCATTTGGTTATAAACAATTAACTAGAGACATATCATTTAATAGAATAGTAGTTTTCACTAAGGGAGGATTATGAAATGGAATATATACTAAACAAATCATTTAAAGATGAAGAGGTTTACTTTGACGGATCACATTATATCGGCTGTTCGTTCACGAACTGTACGATTCATATCTCTTCCCTTCGCTTCAATTATGACCGGTGCACGTTCTCTGGCTCAAAATTCAAGCTAAACCGCAGTCTCCTATTGCTGCAAAATGTGTATTCGCTTCTGCCTTCCGCAGTAGCGGCAGCTAGGTAAATCCGTTATCCATCCTTAAATCAAAAACGTCCCCCAAACGAATCATGATGCTGATTCGTTTGGAGGGCGTTTTTTGTGCATGCTGCTGCTAAAGTTCATGTTAAAAACAGTCCAAACACCTTTTTGCAGCTATTTTTTCGTCGCAGGTTAACGACATCGTCCGTCCCGATTTTATTCAGCTTCGCGAACAACGCTTCCATGCCATGTTTCAGATTGTAGTCGATTTCTTCCTGATAGATCGGGATCAATGTGAAGAAATGCACGACTTTGTCTCTGGAAAGGCTCAAATTAAAAAACGCCGGTTTATCTTCCACTTCCGGAAGCGCGAGAAGCATGCCTGTAAACTTCACATCCGCGTGGTAAGGTTTCGCTGGATTACCGTTCGCAAGGGTATGTCCCATATAAAGCCATGTTTGAAACTCATGCGGAAATCTCGCCAATGTTTTCAACGCTCGAACGGGCCAGTAATAACGCTCATCCTCAAAATCCTCGTTTGAAATCTTCCAAGTAGGCGGCAGGCAGATCATCATCTCGGAATAGCGGTATTCCTCCGCCCCTTCCGGAACGGTCATCGGCAATTCACTCATTCCATACGTAACCAATGTATAATAATTCCGCTTCGGGGTTGGACCCGCAACGATAATATCGATGGCTGTAATATCTGAAATGATTTCACGAAATACGCCTGCGATTGGGCCAATATATTTTTCAACATGGTTATAGATTTTCTCGTAATTTTCTGCTGAACGAACCATAAATAAAACTACCTCCATCTGCTTTATCCTACATGTATCATATTTTTCGACAAAATTCTTCATTTTCCTTCCTTTAACCCCAATAATTCCAAAAAAACTTTTTTTATCGGAGGAATAAGATTCATGGAGCCATGCTTCTATTCCGTCTCTGGTCTGATCGTTATCACGACCAATGTCTAAACCAAGAGGTAGACTAGAGGATGTTTTTCCCATCTTACTCTCCCCATACAATGATTACATCAAGCCGAATATGGAAAATAAGGAGAAGATACCATGTCTATGGAGAGAAAGAGGAGGACCATTGAAAAGCTGAAGCCATCAGTTGCCTTTTTTGAAGGGGAAAAAGGGCTCGTCCTTACCGGGCTGCTCGGCTTCCTGCTTGCAGGGATTTGTGCCGTATGGGTATTGCTTTACGGAGCGCCTGTCGCACCAAATGGGAACGCATCACATGCATTTTCCTTTAATGCAGCACTTGGAATCTTTTTGCTGTCGACGGCGGCGATCGTTCCTTTTTCCGCTATGGGATCAAGAAGCAGAGCTTTCTTCAGATGGTCGTTTATCCTGCTTGCGTTATATTCCTATTTTGCCGAAACGGTGCAAAATTTCCGCGGCGCCAACCCGAGGTTTGTAAATGGCGGCTCGTCCTTTGACGTTGCAGTCGATTCCATTTTCACCTTCGTCGCATTGTTGCTCATCTTGTTTTATCTGTTCCTTGCCATTCATTTTTGCCGCAGAAAAGCTTATTTGCTCAGACCTGGGCTGGTCACCGGCATACGTTACGCTATGATCGCCATCCTGTTCTCGTTTGCCGCAGGCATCTGGATTTCCATCAATCAAGGCCGCGTAGTTGGTGCCGAGGGAAATATTATTGTGCTGCACGGCCTTGGATTCCACGCGCTTCAAGCCGTACCCGTTGTCGCTTGGCTCACTGAGCGAACTTCATTTACGGCAAGGGCTCGCAGCTTATGGATTCATTTTACGGGGATTACTTTCTTGCTCGGTTTAATCGTAATTGGCTGGCAGACGTATCTTGGCCGCAGCATCATCGATTGGTCGCCGCTTTCGCTTCTCGTGTGTGCATGCTTCCTGCTCTCAATAGCAGCGGGAGGGTATGTTCTATATAAAATGATCATAAATACGACTTCCGATCAAAAGGCCGTACCCCGCAATCTTTAAAGGCACCAGGATTGCCGCATATTCAGCTGCCGCTGATAATAGAAGCCAAATCATCCAAAGGTTCATCTTCATTGTTGAAGATGAACCTTTTGTTATATAATAACAAATGGAGTTAGAACATAAATTCTAAAACATTTAGCGATACATAAACACGTCTGGTGACTATCACCATCCACTCTCATACATAGACGCAAGGGGAAATTCAATGAATTGGATTCGCGAAATCGCACAAAAGCTGCAACTCATTAAACTTTTATCGATCCTTTACCGTGCTAAGCTGCTCCGAATCCTGCTCCCGTTCGCGATCATCGCGCTTGTTTACTGGGAAGGACAGAAGGAGTTCCGTACGATCGATTGGGGAATAACGCTGCATCATCTTCACCATGTTCATCCGCGAACGATTATTTTGATGCTGAGTTTTTCTCTCCTAGCTGTATCCGTGATGAGTGCTTATGATTTTTTAATACGCAAGCATTTTCATTTTTCCACGGGTAAATGGGATACGTTTCGTTATGGCTGGATTGCGAACACCTCCAACAATCTCATTGGTTTCGCAGGTTTAACAGGAGCTGGACTGCGAACGATCCTATACCGCAACCGTGATATTCCAATCACAAGCATCGCGGCTTCGGTTGCTTTCCTCTCCACGATTACGTTTACCGGACTATCCCTAATGGCATGGCTTGGCATCATTGGCATTTTTCCGATCAAAGCTATGACTGAAGAACATCATTGGCTCATTTACGCCGTGTGGGCAACAGCCCTTTATTTGCCGCTTTTCATTTTGCTGCAGCGTACGTCGCTGTTCTCCAAATGGATTAATCGGAATCGAGGGCAGCTTAATTGGCGCATCATGAGCGCTTCAATCGGGGCTTCCTTCTTGGAGTGGTTTTTTGCCGGCATGACTTTTTGGCTTATTGGGGCGATGTTCCTTCCGGATCTCACCTTTACGAATGCACTAGGCATCTATACCGTTGCCGCTATTGCCGGCATTATCAGCATGGCGCCCGGAGGCATCGGAGGTTTTGATTTAACGGCGATACTTGGTTTGCAGCTGCTCGGGTTTCCTCCTGACAAGTGCGCTGTCGTACTCGTATTGTTCAGGGTTCTGTACTATATCGTGCCATGGCTGATCGGCCTTATGATGGCTGCTTTCGAATTTCCGATCAACCTTAAACGCAATGAGCAATCTGACGGCGGCATCATGGACCGTGCCTTGAATTTATGGCAGAAGGTTTGGCGCTGGCCTGGCCAGTTCGGATTTGTTGGCGAAATTGGCGCTTGGTCGCTGGGCAAGCTTGTATTCGCAAGCGGGGTCATTTTGCTGTTATCCGCCGCAACGCCCGGCATGCTGTACCGTCTGCGATACACGGAAGAGCTGCTGTCGCTCCCTATTATGCGAATATCCCACCAGCTCAGCGTTATTATCGGCATCCTTCTGATCGTGCTCTCACGCGGAATTTCGTTAAGGGTAAAACGCGCTTATTATTGGACGCTCTTGCTGCTTTGCGCAGGCTCCGTTTTCACCTTAGCCAAAGCCTTCGATTATGAGGAGGCCATATTCCTGCTCATTGTGGCGCTGCTGCTATGGGTTTCAAGGCACCGCTTTTACCGTATTGCAGTGCCCCTTGGCAAATATAATGCGGCTGGCTGGGGATTGGTTACGCTTCTTATCGTCTACGGGTATTACCTCGTCGGCTCCCATATTCATCCGGCATTCCTTAGGCATCTTCCGAAGAGAGCCCACGCCGATTGGCTGTTAGAGCCGACTCAGCATACGATCGTCGCGGTATTTGGTCTCTTGATTGCTTGGCTCATTCTGTCGCTGCTTTATCTATTTCGGCCAAAACCGTTATCGATTGACGGCGCCACTCCAGATGAGCAAGCAAAGCTGCAAACCTTTTTAGAGCATGAGCAGGGAAACCTCCTGACGCATATGCTTTTTACCGGGGACAAAAGCTTCTTCTGGGCTATGGATGATCGCATATTAATTCCTTATGCCAAAATTAGAAACAAGCTGGTCGTGCTAGGCGATCCCTTAGGTCCTAAAAGCTTGATCAGCGGAGCTATTCAGCAGTTCCAGCAATTCTCGGACCAATTTGCGTTAGAGGTCGTATTTTACCAGGCTTCACCCGATTATTTGCCATTCTATCATGAGAACGGCTACCGTTTTTTCAAGCTTGGCGAGGAAGCTTTGGTTCATTTGGAAAGCTTTACGCTTGTCGGCAAACAAAATGCAAGCTTGCGTACGGTTAAAAACCGTTTTGAACGCGAAGGCTTCCATTTCGAGATTGCTCAGCCTCCGCATGATCATGCATTATTGGAGAGGCTAGCCTTTATTTCAAACCAGTGGCTGGACGGGAAAGCTGAAAAGGGCTACTCGCTTGGCTGGTTCGAGGAAAGCTATTTGCAAAAAGCGCCTGTAGCGCTGCTCCGGAATCCCGACAATGATGTCGTAGCTTTCGCTTCGATCGCACCGGGCTATGACGGCGCTTCGATATCCGTCGATCTAATGCGGTATTTGAAAGCTACGCCTAATGGAACGATGGATCAGCTCTTCATTTGTTTATTGGAGTGGGCCAAGGCGCAGGGCTACGCCCGCTTTAACCTAGGCATGGCTCCCCTCTCAAGCGTCGGCCAAAGCCAATCCGCTATCAAGGAAGAGAAGCTCGCCCGCATCCTATTTCAATATGGGGGAAGCTGGTATGGTTTTGTCGGTCTTAGGCGGTATAAGGAGAAATTTTCGCCGAATTGGGAGCCTCGCTACCTCGCTTATCCAGCCTCGGTATCGCTTCCGTTACTGCTGATCGAGCTGGTCCGTTTAATTGCAAGAAAACCAAGCAAACACAAATAAAAGCCAAGCCCATGTTTTCGATCATGGGCTTGGCTTTTATCTATTTGATCAACTGCTTAATTGATGCTGCCTACAAGCTTCATTACGGCATCCCTTGTGAGCTTGTTGCCGCCTGCAGCAATAAGATTAACGGTCGCATGCGCTAGCGTAAGCGGGATTTTACAGAAATCCAAAGCGGGTCCGCCCTTCAAATCTACGATGTAAGAATCAGCGAGCTTTAGGTTGCGCCGCGTGTACTTGATCATTTCCTTCGTGCCCCAGCCATCCGGAAAAAAGTCTACGCCGCGTTCCAAATCTTCTTTGCGATTGCGCAAAATATTAACAGCCTGCAAACCTCTGCCGAAGGCAACCGCTTTCTCTTGGTCTGATTTTGTGCCGTCGTACCAGAACCAAATTTCAGATAACATTTCCCCTACCATGCCTGCTACGCTATACGTATAACCGTCCAAATCCTCTTCCGTCCGGATGTTCCAGCTTACATGAACCCATTCAGCCATCTGCTTGGCCATTTTTGAAGTGTTGCGATATACGACCTCGGTAACAGTGGGGGGACATAATAGAGCCCATTCATGAATTCGCATCGTCACGTCGGGCAGCACGCCACGATAGGGGGACAACAGCTTTTGGGATTCATTAACGACATCTTTGGACTCGAATGCATCATGAATGCCATTCAAAAGCTCTACTTTCACATCGTCCTCAAGCGTCTCATGGTCCTCAATTTCGTCAATCGCACGCATGCACAAATAGGCAGCTGCAACTGCTTCTTTTAATCCTTCTTTTAAACGATTAATGGGAATATAAAAAGTACGGCTTGTTTTCTTCAACATGATCATAGCATCATTCAAAATAAAAACTCCTTCATTATGGCAGCTTTGCTTTTGGCTTGTTTTAATCGTTACTATTATAATACCATACATGGATTTAGATGTGCACCGTTACTGCGATTTACTGGAGCCAGCCGCCTCTTGTCTGGGAGCATCTGTAACATCAGCTTTAATCTAGGAGGCATTTCCGATCGATGATTTATATTTTGCCTTTAATCCGAAGGATTATGTATCAAATTTTCCCAGTTTTTTAGAACCCAAAATAGCCAATATCGCAAAAACAAATCTATAAACTAGTCTTATTGTACCGAGGTAATCAATGGAACCAAAAGAAACGTCCTTCAATAGAAAGCGATGCGTCCGGAACTAGCTGATAACCTTTTGGTTACTAACTCACCTTAAGATAACTACTTTTCCTCCCTTCGTCTATCGATTATACTCAAAACAATGCTGTTTACTTGAGGGGGATAACATGATGCAAGACTTTGCATTAGTAGGAACGGACGTAGGAAACCCGGCTAGACAGGGATCGACGAAGAAGTATCCAGATGGGTATCTAGTGACTGCTGGCGGCACAGATATTTGGGGAACGTCCGACCAATTTCATTTTGCATATACAACCCATACAGGCGATTTTGATTTTACGGTCCGTTTGGAGTCACTGAGCAGTGCGGACTTATATACGAAAGCTGGGATTATGGCACGCGAGACTTTGGATGCCGGCAGCCCTCATATTTACCATATGGTATTTCCCGATAACAGCGCCAGAAATAAGAACAACGGCGGATATGAGCTTCAGTTCCGCGTAAAACCAGACGGTGACAGCGCAGCGGTCTATCCTTCCGATTACACATCAGAAACACCGGAGTTTCCCGTGTTTTTTCCCGAGACATGGATTAGGCTGAAGCGTACGGGAAACAACTTTGAAGCCTTTGGCCGTGCGGGAGAGGAACAATGGAAGTTGTTTGCCTCGCAGCATTTGGAGCTTAACGCTTCGCTTGAGCTAGGTTTGGCCGTTACGGCTCATCATCTAGACGAAACCGTCCTAGCCTTTTTTAAAGATCTACATATGGAGTAGCGCTTAGCTTCTGATTAGCCAATGCCGTTCTGATCCGCAAATCAAAAAAACTTGATCTATGCTGGCATGGTCTTACCTCCGCCAAGCAGAAAAACGAAAAAGCTAAGAAGCCGGCGCGTACCGGCATTCAATCGGTGCGCGTTGGTTTCGTTTGGCTTAAAACCGCTGGTATTCATAGAAATAAATGTAATCATCGAAGGCTTGATGAATGTGAATGTCTTCTTCTGAGTTGCGCTGATGAAAGCACAACTTCACTGACTGGTTGTCATTTGCTCTATCGTATCCAGCACGAGCTGTGAGTCATTCGCGTCTCGCTTCGGTTGCGTGGTTCGCCATTTGTAATGGCTGGATCTTGGGCATTCCCGCAATCGCCTTTTTAACCGTAAAATATCTCCTCCACGTGTCACTCCTACCGCCATGATAACATGACGTTATTTTTGAGTGTCCTACATAAAGGGGATAAGTTCACAGGACTGTATGCGCCCTTCGCTTGCCCGATTAAGGCAAGCGGCTGCAAAACCATATCGCATGGTTCAGTATTCAGGACAGGTCAGGGCCCATCGTTCCAGACTGCCGCACTAAGCGCAATAACAGCATCCGGCCGCCGAAGCATTACTTCGTCCCTCTAGCATTCTCTACCCATTCCGTTCCGCTCCAAATCAGATTGCCTTTGTAAATCAGCGTCGTCTTATCCTTCTTCACCCATATTTTAAAGCCCCAGCCGACATGGCCCGTATTATCCGCTCCATAATATCTTTTCGTTCGGCTGTCATAATATACTTTGCCCTTTGGCGAATGAGCGCGATCGGTGCAATCGTACTCCGCGGTATCCTCTTCCCACTCATTGAGATCCGCAATAGTTGCGGCATCGCCTTCCACCATTCCGCCTGAGGTAGGACGGTTCTCCGGCACCGAAACGTCGTCTGAACGGGACTCCTTTTCCTCATTTTCCATACTGCTTCCACTACCACTACTGCTGCTGCTACTGCTGCTGCTCGATGCCTCATCCGTCGGCCTCGGCCTCGCTAAGCCGGGGTTCTCCTTGTAATATTGAAACACTTCCTCCGCACGGCCCTCGAACCTCGTATTTTTCAAAATCATCGCGATTTGGGAGTACCATTCACTAACCTCTCCCTCCGGTCCGCGCCATGCTTTTTGAATAAACTTTAACACATCGCCGCCGATAAACTGCATTGGCGCATCTGCTTTCATTTGGATCGATGTAGAAGCAGCTGAAGATTGCTCAAGCTGCTCCGGTCCTCCGGCAGCTTGGTTTGCCTTCATCCCCATCACATCAGCTTCATGCTCCAAGCCGGCATCGTCGTTTATGGAAGCATCCTTCAGCTGAACCGTCGGCTTGACGCGGCCTTGCTTCTGCTGCGCTACATGCCATGCCTCATGCGGCAAATGCCGCTCCTGCCCGGGACCGATATGAATATCCGTGCCCTGCGCGTATGCCAGTGCGTTTACTTCAGACGGCTTGGAGGAATTATAGTGTACTTTGACATCGTCCATCGCAAGCCCGGAGAGGCTCTCGACGCCTGTTTTCAATTGATCGGGCAGGCCCGTTTGGTTTCTTTCCCGCTGAATCGGCTCTGACCGCTTGCTTCCCGCTCCAGACCGAAGAAGCTGCGTGACTGCGCGGTTCCCTATCTTGCTTTGCAGCTGAAGCAAGTTATGCGGCTGCATGGCGGATGGTTGTGACAGATTAGCTTCAGCAGATGCCGAAACATGTAAGGAAGCCGGAGAAGCGGTCTCGGTGCGCGGCTTCGCAGATGTATTTTTATCCGTAATGCGAGATGTCACATCAGGCACCAGCTTTCTAATAAATGGAATAATAGATTCATAGTATCATATACGGATAATTCCATAAAGCGCAAAAAAACACGCCAAATCCGGCGTGTTCCTTGCGGTTCGTTTTGACTATTTCATTACTTTGTAACGGACTTGAACCAATCATTAACTTCCTTCGTAACTTGGTCGCCGCCGTTGGACTTCCAGCTAGCAACAAACTCGTCATAAGCATCGATTGGCAATTTGCCATAGATGATTTTGTTGAACGTCTCCATTTCAGACTGGCGCAATAGATTCCATTTCGAAATCATCGTTGGCGTTGCCGCACCCGTGAAATAGTTTTGTTTGCGGATGTCGATTTGCGACATAACCACTTTTGCTGCATACCAGTTTTCCGGTTTACGGAACTCAGCAAGCTGCTTCTCGTAAGGTGTTTCCGGTTTATTGCCTTCCGCAAGCTTAACTAGCGTTTGCATATAAAGGGTTGGTATGCGGGCAGGTCCCGTAATGTAAGGGAAATCATTAAAGAAATCTTTGATTTTGTCTTTGTTGCTCGTAGGCTGTCCGTCCACGATATCCCAGTCATAGCCTTGGGCAAAGCCATATTCAAATTTGCTGCCGACAGCCGGATTCGCTAGGTTATCAAGCAGGAAGTTGTAATAAAGGAAAATCGCTTCCGGATGTTTAGCGTCCTTATTGATCATGATACTGCTGTTAACACCTGAGTTTTGCCATTTGGTGCCCATCAAGCCGTCTGGGCCGGCAGGAACCGGATAAGCTTTGTATTTTGATCCCGGTACGTTTTTCAACAAGTCTGGAGCTGGCCAGTCCGGTACCCAGTTCGCGCCAGGCAAAATGCCCGCGTTGCCTTTTGTCCAAATTTCAGCGGATTTGCCTTCATCCCACAAAGCGGCGTCAGGGTGGATATACCCTTTGTTCATCCATTCTTGCAGCTTCGCAAGCGCGTTTTTAGCGCCTGGATTAATGGAACCATATTCAAGATTGCCGTTTGCGTCCTTGTTCCATTGCTCCTCTACCGTGCCATATGCTCCGAATAACCAATCCAGCGAGCCCATCCATGTGTTTGTATTATTTTTCAAAGAAACAGCAAGCGGATATACGTCTTTTGGAGCCAACCCGTCAGGGTTCTCGTTTTTGAATTTGTCCAAAACGACTTCCAGTTCTGCAATCGTCGTAGGCGCTTTCAGGTTCAGCTTCTCCATCCAGTCTTCACGGAACCACAACACCGTATCGTCATTGTCCGTATACTCTAGGATCGGAAGGTTGTATTTCTTGCCGTCTCTCGTGAAAGGATACCATAGTTCCGGGTTTTGCTCCGTATGGTCCTTCCAAATTTTGTTGGCGTATTTCGCGAACAGCTCATCAATCGCAATAAATTGACCGGAATCGATCAGTTGGTTAGTGAGGACAGCGTCCGTTGGTACAGGTACAAAATCAGGCAGCTTCTCGCCGGATGCGATCGCCAGCTGCAGCTTTTGTTTATATTGGTCGCTGCCTGCCGGATACCAGTTGTCTTTATATTTCAAGCCAAATTGCTCCAACATCCAGCGGTCATGAACGTTGTTTTCCTTTGTTTCGTCCTTGATATACTTCTTCGGCATTAATACCGTGCTAATTTCAATTGGCGGATCGTATTTACCAAGGTCAAATCCCGACGCGGCTGCGGTTGGCGATGTGCTCGCTTCATTCGTTGCCGCTTCTTCCTTTTTCCCATTTCCGTTCCCCGCATTATTTCCGCTGCAAGCGGTGATCACAACAAGTGCCATAACCACGAGCAACAGCCATGGTTTTCTGAATGTACTCATTTTTCATTTCCCCCTACGATGTAAGATCACTACAAGTGTAACTCTACCAATTAGCCGGGCAGGGGATCTATAGGATTATGTTAGTTTTCATAAGAATCTGTTAGGCTGTTATTTCCGTCCCGATAATCTTGGGGCGTTACGCCGAACTGGCGTTTAAACACTTTGATAAAGTAAGCCGGGTCCAAATAACCAACCTCCATGCTTATTTCATATACCTTTTTTTCGGTCGCCCTAAGCAAATGGCAGGCACGGTCCATACGGAGCGAGGCGACGTAATTGCTTATCCCTTCCCCCGTTTCGATCTTATAAATTTTCGACAAATGGGTAGGATGAAGGTTTACGTGATCAGCCAGCGTACGCAAAGATACGTCCAGATGCAAGTTTTTCTCCACAAACTGCTGGGTCTTCATCACATAAAGGGAACGGAAATCTTTAATTTCATTCGATGTCCCCTCCTTCAGCTTGCCAAGCACGCCGATCGACCATTTGCGAAGCTTGTTGATCGAACTGAAAGCCTCGCCGCTTTGCAAGGGCTGAATCTCTTCCCCCAGCAGTTTAGTTAGCGTACGGCCGTTCCGATGCGCAAGATGGGTGAAGGATGACGCGATTAAAAATCCAGCCTCCATGCAGTGCTCCAACGATTCGGACCAGCGCTCGTCGAGCTCAGTAAATACGGCGGAAAGCTTCTCTTCGGCTGCATCCCAGCGCCCAGCCTCCAGCAGATTAATCAAGGTAGGCGGCTGATAGATCGCATCCAGAGCCCCTTGGGAATCATTTTGCTCCAGCTCGCCAACACGCATAACAAACTCGCGCTCGTCCCCTACGATTTGCATAAAATAAGCCGACGCCTGCCGGTAACGCTCCGAAAGCTGCTCCGGAAGCTTGAACCACTCCGTCATGACAATCGACAACGATCCTTTCAGAAATTGCTTGACCTTATACTGAAGCTGGATGGCAAGCTTCTCCAAAATCGTCTCTTTCCCTACCTCGGAGTGGCCTGCCTTGAGCTGAATAAGAAAAGCAAGATAACCATGCTCCTCCTTAACGCCCCATACTTCGGCAAATTCCCCAATGATCTCCTCGGCCATGTTGACGATCGCATATTCCATCAGCTGCTGCCCATTGTTTTTATATTGCTCAAATTCCTCTTCCATCCGAACCAGCAGCAAGGCGCTGTCGCCGCAGCTAAAAGGCAAGCCGTAACTCACAAGCTTTCGGTTCCATTCCTCAATGGACATCCGTTGACCGTGCAGCGCATCCAGAAGAAGCTGGCCGCGAAGCAGCGGCAAATTTTCCCGCAGCGTGTTCTCGGTCCGCTCGAAGGAGCTGATGCTCTCCCACTCCGCCGTCAACTGATCGATTGCTGTTTTTACTGCGCCAAACAGTTCAGTATCGGTAGGCGGTTTAAGCAAATAGTCCACCGCTTGGTTGCGGAGCGCTTCCTTCGTAAATTCAAAATCGGAATGGCCCGATAAAATAATGCATTTTATTTTTTTATCACGCAAGCGAATACGCTCTATAAGTTCAATGCCCGTCATCTCCGGCATAATAATATCCGAAATGACAATATCAATCGGATGCGTCTCCAAAATTTGCAGCGCCTCGCGGCCAGAATAAGCTTTATGGACCTGTTCAATCCCAAGCTTATGCCATGGCTTGTGCATGGATAAGTTATCTGCCCAGTGAGCTTCATCGTCTACTATGATCATCTGCATGTCATATGTCCCCTTTTATCGTTGGATGTTGTAGTTGTTGTCCAGAGGCCGTCTCCCATTTGATCTCTGTCCGAAAACCGCCTAGAAGTGATTTCGAGAAATATACATAAGAATTTTCACCAAATAGATGGATAATACGTTGATTGGTATTCCAAAGACCGCAGCCCATTTCCTCTTGCAAAGGCTCATGCATTTTACGATTCAGCGCCTCCTGCGGCTCGGCACCCATACCGGGCCCATCGTCATCGATATAAATTCTGCAGTAGCCGTCTAACCTTTCGCCGGTAATTCGAATTTCACCTGATGAATAAGATTTCCCCACGCCATGGATGACGGCATTTTCCACGATTGGCTGCAGCATCAGTCGCGGAACCTGCTGGCTGTGCATCTCCTCAGGGATATCGATCGTGTAATGGATTCTCCCGTTACGAAGCTTTTGGATTTCCAAATAGTTGACGATAAGTTTGATTTCCTCGCTTAAAGTAGACGTTTGCCGCTCCATTCGGGTTGTATAACGATAATAGGAGCTCAAATTATACGCCATCGACACAACGGCTTCCTCGTCCTTCATCTGCGCCATATTAATAATATATCCGAGACAGTTATAAAGGAAATGGGGATTTATTTGCGCCTGCAGCTGCTTTAAGGTTGCTTCCCTGACACGCAGCTTTTCATTAAGCACGTTCTCAATTAAGCTTTGGATTTGCCTCGACATGTCGTTAAACCGATAAAACAAGAAGGAAAACTCGTTGTTGACGTTGGACTTGATCTGCACCGAGAAATCCCCGCGCTGTACGCTTTGCAAGCCTTGAATGAGCTTTCTGATCGGACGTTGGACGTTCCGGTACAGCAATACGGATGCAGAAATGCCGACGACAAATAACAGTACCATCGATACATAAAATAAATTGCGGCTGAACGAAATAGGCCCCATGATTTGATCCAGCGGAACGATATCAACAAGATACCAATCGAGTTGCGGCGATTTTACGGCGCTGACCAAATAATTTTCGCCCTCCAGCCTCACGACCTTCTGCATCGTATCCTCTAGCCTATGCTTGTCTAAATATGCAATGAGCTCGGCTGACAACGATTTGGAAGCGCTTCGATTTAAAATCGGAGCTTCACCCTGATGGTAAAATAACGGATCGCCTTGCCCGCCCGCTTTATACGTATCCAGCATGTTTTGAATATTCTCATGGCCGAAGCTGGCTTCTACGACTAGATTGCTTCCTCTAAGCGTCCCCTGTTGACCGAAGGTATCGGTATAAAACCAATGAAACGATTTATGCTCGCCTTCAGGTACGATCTCGCCATCGCCGTATGTCCATTTTCCCGTCATATTCCTTTTGAGATACTCCTCGTCATAGGAGGCAGGGTTATTGTAGTTGGAAATAATCTCTTTGTTTTGCTGCGAATATACCGTATATTTAACCGGCCAAATGTTCATAACCCCAGACTGCAAAGCCATCTTCTCCTGCACAACATATCTGGTTTGCATCTGATCGTAGCCATCATCCCAAATATTTAAGCCATTGAACTTCTCAACGTTCGGGTCTCTCGAGAAGGTAATGATAAAGTCCATCGTTTGATTAATCCGAGAATCGATTTGACTAGATAAGAAGGATAGCTGTTTCGTGTTTGAAACCTGAAGTTCCTTGCTGATCACATCTAATGCGATCTGGTTCGAATATGTAAACATGATAATAATCGGAATGAACAAAATGATGATCAACCCGTTCATTTTGGCAAACAAGCTGAATCTTGCACCCATTTTTCTACGGATAAACGAAATCCCTCTACTCAGTACCATAACTGACCCCTCCATCAAATATCCCTAACAAAACCCTATCGATCCTAACAATATCCTATAGTTCGATGGCTGATCTTGTTGATACTATATATATCAGGGTTTCTCAGAATACACAAATGAGTTTTTATGGAACAGGAGAGAGCTATGGACACAAATACGACTAAACAACTGAGCCTTAAGAGCACTCGGCGTGAGAAAACAAAAGGCGGCTACAAGCAGCCTTGGATGCTTCATTTTATGGTTTTGCCGGCTGTCCTATTGGTTTTCGTCTTTTCTTATTTGCCAATGACGGGCATCGTCATGGCATTTCAAGATTATAAAGCAGGGCTCGGTATTTCCGGTTCCCCGTGGGTCGGCCTTAAACATTTTCGCTACATGCTGGAAAATGAATATTTTTTACAGATTACATGGAATACCCTTCTCTTTGCTTGCAGTAAAATTGTAATGAATTTGTTTATTCCGTTTATTTTCGCCTTATTGCTGAACGAGGTTAGAAATTCAGGGCTGAAACGGGGCATTCAAACGCTCGTTTACCTGCCTCACTTTCTGTCCTGGGTCACGCTTGCAGGTATTCTCATTGATGTGCTTGCCCAGACCGGTCTCATCAATCAATTTCTATCGAATGTATTCGGCATCAAGCCCATCTTCTTCTTAGGCGATGGCAATTGGTTCCGATTTGTAATCATATCAAGCGACGTATGGAAGGAATTTGGCTTCAACACCATTATTTTTCTAGCTGCGCTGGCAGGCATTAATCCCGCGCTTTACGAAGCCGCTGAGGTTGATGGGGCGAGCCGCTGGAAGCAAACGATGCATCTGACCATCCCTTCTCTTATACCGATCGCTATCGTTGTTGCGACATTGGCGCTAGGCAACGTACTGAATGCGAACTTTGACCAGGTGTTCAACTTATACAGCCCACTGATTTATAAGCAGGGAGATATTATCGATACTTTCGTTTACCGTGAAGGTCTGCTGAGCGGGCAATTCAGCTTCGCTACAGCGGTTGGCCTGTTCAAATCATTAATCAGCCTTATTCTAATTATCATATCCTACCGACTTGCCTATAAATTGGCCGGCTATCGCATCTTCTAGAAAGGGGGACCACCTATGTACCACAAAACGTTATCTTATCGTATTTTCACGATTTTCAACAATGTCTTTTTGGCTACGATATCTGTTCTCTGCTTGCTGCCGCTCTACCACTTGCTGATGGTCTCCTTAAGCTCAACCGCGCCTGCCAACGCTGGCTTGGTTACGTTTTGGCCGATCGGCTTTACATTTGAGGCCTATGCCAAAACGTTTGACAACGCCAACTTCCTCTCGTCCCTTTGGGTATCCGTGCAGCGGACCGTACTCGGAACGGCGATGGCGATGTTCGTCAATCTCATAGCGGCATACGCCCTCTCCAAGGATACCCGCGTATTCCGTGCTCGCAACATTTATCTCTGGTATTTTGTCATTACGATGTTGTTCAGCGGAGGCTTGATCCCGGGTTATATCCTGATCCTGAAGCTTGGCCTTATGAATTCACTGTTCGCGCTTATTCTTCCGGGCATGGTAGCGGTGTTTAATATCATTTTGCTGCTTAACTTCTTCCGCACCGTACCTAAGGATCTTGAAGAAGCTGCCTTTATGGATGGTGCAGGCCATTTCCGCTCATTCTTCACCATCTATTTGCCCATCTCCTTGCCAGCCATTGCGACGGTTTCCTTATTTACGATGGTCGGCCATTGGAACGCTTATTTTGACGGTTTGATCTATATTAAAGAAGCTGAAAGGCTGCCGCTCGCCAGCTTCATGCAGACGATTATCGTGCAAGCCGATTTGACGAAGTTTGATCCTGCAATGGTAGCTAATATGTCTCAGCGTACCATTCGCGCATCGCAAATTTTTATCGGTGCTTTGCCCATCCTGCTCGTTTACCCTTTCCTGCAGCGTTACTTTGTTAAAGGCATAACGATTGGTGCGGTTAAGGAATAGGAAAACAAACAAAACCCGCATGTTGCGATCACGCAGCCTGCGGGTTTTGTCTATTCTGATTTTACAGCCCATTCACACGAATTAGGTTAATCCGCTTGAATTTTGCAAAACGATTCGCCATCCATCCGAGTCCGAAATGCGTATATGACCAAAAAAAATCTATTCATAGCCACCCTCGGATTCGGGCAGCTTTTTGTATTCCTCTTTTGCCTCAACGATTTGCTGGATAAAGCTGCGCAGCTCCAACATTTGCTTGGCATCGTTCGTTATTTCGCAGTGCTTGTCCGTCCATGTAAATATTTTCGTTTCACCATTCACATTGATTTCCCAGCTGTCTTCACTATAGGGGACAACCTCACAGCCTACGCTGGCGGGCATTAGCTCTTTCGCTCCCATAATGTTTATTTCTCTCATTTTCGCATAGATGCTGCGCTTCTCTTCCAACGTAAACGTAACTTTTGCAGATGCCGTCCCGTTCATGATTAAATCCTTTGTTACCGTACCTTGGAACGTATTAATCTCATTTTTATTAACCTCGCCATAACCAAACCGAACCATAAAATCAAAGTTGCCGGGCATATCTTTGGGCATCTTATTTGCTTCATTCACCTTTATAGCTGTCTGCTGTTTGATTATCGTTGCAGCTTCCCCATCATTTTCCGAGTCTTTTTCAACGCTGCAACCACTCACCCACAGCAATATAAACAAAATAGCGTATAATCGCTTCAATATTATGCCTCCCTAATTATTCACATGCAAAAGATAAGACGAAGCTGGGAGACTTTTGTTGCGCAATGCTAACCCTTTAACTTCATCACCTCTAGGCAATGGGTCCAATCCATCCGTTTATGCGAGGTAGCTTCCTATTCCCAAAACCCATTTTACCACAACTTCTGAAACCTATGTTTTATTGGAGTATAACGGGACTTTTTCTTGTTATCGTCGCCATTATGAATTGCCGCGCGCCGGCCGGAATAAGGCTGCTGTTTCCTCGAAGCAGCCAAGCATCAAGGGGCCTCTAATATGGAGACTTCAGCCCCCCCTCCAATACGATGCATTGCCCATTAATGTTGCAAAACCACCACCTCCAACCATAAAAAAAGAGGCAGTCGCAAAGGCTCTTACCCCTTCGCTACTGCCCCTTGATAATGCCTTACCCTTCTGACTGCGCCAGCTTCACCAACAAGTGAGCCAGCTTATGCTGCTCCTCTTCGGTACCGACTTTCCAAAGCTCCTGCAGAAGCTTTTCCTCCCGATTGCGAGGATCTTCATGCTTCGCTAAATAACCTGCAACCTTCTGCGCAACTAAGGCTAGCTGCTCCTCGTTTAATCCCACATTCTCAGCCAGCTCGATTCGCTTGGCGAGATAGCTTTTAAATTCTCCGAAGTTTTGTAAAATTTCATCCTTTTTCCCCGAGTCCATACGGTCCAGCGTTTGATCGATTTTGCCGAGCGACAGCTCGCCGTCTTTATCCACCACATGATTATATTCCGACATAATGGTTCCTCCTTGTTTATGTATTGGTATTGGTTTGTTATTCTTATMCCCTATCCTGCCACTAACCAATCACTTCTATGTCCAGCTATGCTTTTTTTGGCATTTTCCGCATAAAAAAAGACCGCTAACAGCGGTCTCCCTCTCAAGCTTGAATCCATAACATACCTTCGATTGGTTCCTCACGGCAATTGCAGCAAACGTACGATTTCGCCATCGATTGCGTCATCACTCACTTTTTTGAATCCCAATGACTCATACAACCTTGCCGCAATATCGTTATGGGGTCTGTGGCCAATCATCAGTCTTTTACAATTCAAAGAATCAGTCATATAAGCAACCAACTTCTCCATCGCTGCCCGGCCATAACCTTTGCCCTGATCGTTCTCGTCAATCATAAGGGCCGGAATCCAGAAGTTTCCGTTCTCATCAGCCGTAACGCAATAAACGATAAAACCGATCACGGTATCCTCCAAATAAACAGCACGCAATTCAAAATTCTTAACGTATTTGGACTCCGCTATCCAGTAAACGACAGGTGCCGGAAACACAGCAAGCTGCTCTTCAGTTACCTTAAGGTTCGTGCAAGCAAACCAATTTTCCTCGCTCACTGTTTTCAAACGAATAGGCAATACGCATTCCTCCCGAAAAATAATAAACCAATCGTATCATACGAAGCATCGTTTTTCTGGGAATAAATGCTTATACTCGTTTGCTGCTCCCCATTGCAATCGATTAATTCCAGGTCTGATCGAGCTTGTCCGCATAAAAGTGAATAGCTTTCTTATAAGCTTGAATGCCTTCATCATCACTCGTATCCGCTAATTGCTTGAGCAAAATCTCCATAGCTCGTCCGTAATCCTTCATATTATATAAGGTCATCGCGTAGAAAACTTGAAACTCTCTTCGCTCCGGATATTGTTTTATCGCATCCTCAAAGACGCTTAACGCATTTTCATACATGCCAAGAGTACGATAAGTGCTTCCTAATCCTAAAAACGCTCCTTGCCTTTCTTCACCGGACAAACCTAGTTCAATGGCGATAATGTAATAGGATACTGCGCCTCGCTCTAAAGTCATTACATCATGCACCCAAGCGAGCTGATACCATACCGATGGGTTACGCGGCTCATCTCTTGCCAAATCAAACAGTATCGTTTTCGCTTCCTCAAGCCGTCCTGCTTCCCGTAATTTTATCGCTTTCGTTAAAAGATCCATACCGATCACTCCTTTGCACTAAGATTGAACGCAACTATTTCAAGCCTTTCCTTACGCCAATCATTTTTTACTCTCTGCTGATCATTATCGGAGCATCGTTTACGATTTATTAATCATTCTACATCTAATTTTAAAGGGTTTTTACCTATCTGGCTATTGGTCTAAAACTATAATGCAGGCGCTTATTTCTATGCAACTGCTTCCAAATTCCCGCTCGCCCTAGGCGCATCAAAGCACACAAAAAAACATGCCCAAGCAGGCATGTTTAATTATGATATCGCATGTTATCCTTACTCGCTTACCCTTTCGTCCCGCCTTGCAGGCCAAACCCTTTCGACATAAACTGCTGGGAGAGAATATACATCACAACCGAAGGAATTGCGTACAGCACAGAAAACGCCGCTAACTGCCCATACTCCACCATGCCGTATTGTCCAAAAAACTGATACAGCTTCAATGAAGCCGGGAAATTCTCAGGTGTTTGCAACAAAATATACGGGACAAAGAAATTGCCCCAGCTCCCCGAAAAGGTGAAAATGGCTACCGTGCAAATGCCCGGAACCATTAATGGCGCAACCACCTTGCGAATGCCAACGAAAACAGAAGCTCCGTCGACCCATGCCGCTTCTTCCAAATCATTCGGCACCGAATCCATAAAGTTTTTCAGCATCCAAATGCCATACGGCATCGAGGAAGCGACATAAAATAAAATGACGCCAAAAATATTATCATACAATTTAAGGCTCAGAAACAATTGATAAACCGGTACCATAACAGCCGTAATCGGCAAGGACGTCATAAATAATATCGTCAGCATAAAAGACTTCTTATATTTCATTTGATAACGAGACAACGGATATGCCGCAAGCAGCGCCAATAGGACGACGAGGATAGCTTGGCCAACCGACATGATCAAGCCAATCACATAGGCGCGCTGATTGACGCGGTTAGTGATGACATCCCAATAGTTTCCTCCGGTGAACTTATTTGGCATTTTGAGCGATTGCATGGCATTGGTATCGATTGACGCGACAAAAACCCATAAAAGCGGCAGTAAGAAACAAACCCCGATCAAAGTAAGAATCGTATACGGCAGGACTCGATAAATCAATTTGCGATGTTTCGCATTCATACGAAGTCTCCTTGTACATTTACTCTTTCATCGAGCGAATATAGAACAAGCTAAGTATAATACCTATTAAGAGCAGCAATAAGGATATGGCTGTTCCGTAGCCAAGCTGATAGTTAACAAAGGCTTGATTATACATAAAGATCGGCAGCGTCGTGGTTGAAGTTCCCGGCCCGCCGCCGGTCATCGCGTAGATGAGACCGAATACCCCGAGCGTCTGCAGCGTCACAAGCATCATGTTTGTCGTGATCGTATCTTTTATGTAGGGAATCGTAATTTTCGTTAAAATCTGCCACCCCGATGCCCCGTCCACAACTGCCGCTTCTTCAATCTCCGTAGGCACATCATCCAGCGCTGCTTGAAACACTAACATGGAGAATGCAGTACCGTGCCAAATGTTAGCCAGTATAATCGTGACCATCGGAACCGTATACAGCCAGAGCACTTCCGGAAGCCCAAATGATGTAATGATTGCATTAAGCGTGCCTTCATCCCCAAAAAAGCTGTACAGGCACAATGCGCATACGATTTCAGGTGTAACCCAACCGGCTAGCACGATCGTTCCAACAACGCGCCGGAACAGCTTATTTTTCTGTTTCATTAGAAGCGCAATCAGAAATCCTAACACCTGTTGGCCTATAACAGCAGACCCTATCAAAAAAATAAGCGTATTCCAAATGCTGACTCTGACCGTCGGATCTTCAAACATGCGCGTATAGTTATCGATCCCGATAAATTTAAGCTCTCTAGCCGCTTCCCCTGTTAAGGCTAAATTCGTGAAGGAATAAAAGAACGTCAACAGAATCGGATAGATGAAAAAAACGAGCATAATCGCAATCGATGGAAGTAAAAAATAGAGCCACGCATATGATTTTCTTTTCTTCATGAGAACATTACCCGTCAAGCTGCTCATGCATCGTTCTCCTCCCGCATGCTGAAAATCAAAAAAAGCGGATGCTCAAGCAAACCCGCTTAATTGGATCTGCTTGAGCAAGCTTTTCACTTTTATTTTTCGATTACATGATCTTTGCCTACAATTCTGGTTACATCCTGCGCATACTTTTTCAGCGCATCTGCCGGAGACGTTCCCGTAGTCACAGATTCAACCATCGTTTGGATTTGGGTAGAAACCTCAGGATATTTATCCTGTGCCGGTCTAAATTCCGCATTTTTCAAATACTCCGTCGCGATTTCATTAAACGGCATTTTCGTATACCCAGGATCCTTGGCCACGTCGGCACGGACGGTGATGTTGCCTGAAGCAATAACGAGCTTTTGGGTATTCTCTTTGCCTAATGCATATTTGATAAAGTCCCATGCCTCGTCTTTGTGCTGCGCATTGCTAGGGATAGATAACGCCCAGCCGCCAGCAAGCGTAATCGATCCAGGCGCTTGCCCTTTGCTCGTCGGCATTGGCGCAAAGCCTAACACATCTTTATATTCCGGCCACGGTGAAGCGCCCGTATCAAAATAGTTGCCCGTAATCCATGAGCCGTCCAACGAAATACCAAGCTTGCCCTGCGGCAAATATTCACGTGAGGAAGTGTTGCCTGCCTGACCATTCAATACTTTAGAAAGCGGCGGTCCAAGCTTCTCCTTGTTAACCGTCTCAATGAAGCTCAGCGCATCCAATATGCCTTGACTCTTAATGATCCATTTACTGCTGTCATTATCGTAGAGTCTCTCTCCTGTTCCGTAGAGGAGCATTTCATAGGTTTGCATGGATGTTGCTTCCCCGGTAGCTTTGCCAAGGTTCATCCAGATCGGAACAACGCCTTCACCGGCTTTTTCCTTAATCGTTCTTGCAGCACTCAGGACATCATCCCATGATTTGGGCTGCCAATCCTCAGGTAAACCTGCATTTTTGAAAATGTCTTTGTTGTACCAGAGACCCCGGGAATCGGTGTTGTAAGGTACGCCGTACACTTTCCCGTCGCTTGCCGTAACCCCTTTTTTCATCGCTTCAATGAAAGAACCGTTGGTCCAGTCTTCCCAACCTTTTAATCTCTCATCTAAAGGTTCCAAAAATCCTGCGCTTGCATCGGAATTCAAAATAAACGTATCCTCCGTTACAATATCAGGCGCCGTATCCTTGGATTTTAGCGCTAGAGCAATTTTGGCAAAATAATCCCCTTCAGAAGCTTGAATCGGCGTTGGCTTGATTTCCACATTTTTGTTCGGATAACTGGCGGATATTTCCTTAATCCATTTATAAAGCACGCCTTCCTCACCGATACCGTCATCTCTATACGTAATCGTTATCGTTTTCTTTGTCGTCTGGGTATTCCCTTCCCCTGTCTGTGTATTAGCGGGTTCGTTTGTCGTTTCCTTATTACTCGTACAACCGAATAACAAAGTAACGCACATGATAGCTGCTGTGATCAGAATAAATTTTCTTTTACTCGTTCTCACTTTTTCCCCTCCTTCGTTTGTTTACTGCTAGTTGACCGTAAAAGGAATTATATGTACGCGCTTTCTAGATGTATGGTTTATGCTTATTTAAATAACCGGATTAATATTCGAACTTTTCACCTGCCCACGGACAATCCGTAATTTTAGACATAAGCTTATCCATTAAAACAACAAAAACCACTCCCAAAGGAAGCGGTTTTTGTTGTTTTATGGATAAGCTTACAAGCCGGTTTGTTTCGCCAGCTATCGTTATAAGGCGTTCAACCAATTGTAAATCGCTTGAACCGTTTCCGCTCGCTGCGCTTTTGAGCCGGCATCAAATAGATTTTCGCTTTTCCCTTGCATCAGACCGGCCGCAACCGCTTTGGAAGCTTCATCCTTTGCCCATTCCGACAGTTGGTCAGCATCGGCGAACCGCTGCAATTCAGCGCCGAATTCGATGCTTTGGCCTGACTTATACTCATAAGCCCGGACCAGTAATGCCGCCATCTGCTCCCGGGTCAATCGCCCGTCAGGCTTAAACTCCGTTGCTGACATACCGGTTACAATGCCAGCCTCATAAGCAGCATTCACCTCTTTCGCGTACCATGCATCCGCTGCAACATCGACAAATGCATCAGGTTCCAAGTTAGTGGATAGGCCGAGGGCTCTCGCTAGAAGCGAAGTAAACTCAGCTCTAGTGATATCCGAATCAGGGCTGAATTGATCATCCGACTTACCTTTTACAATATGTTTGGCTGTAAGCACCTGCAGCGCACGGTAACTCCAGTGGCTCTCTGGTACATCGTTAAACCGCTTGTTCATTTCCAGCAGGGCATATTGGCTAAAATGGTTCAGCTTCACCTCGATTTGTCTGTTATTTTTATCGATTTGACCACCGATATATTCCCATTCATGCGATGTTTCATCAAAATGGTACACGCCGACTAATTCCGAGTCCACAAGTGATGGGTCATAATGAAGCGTTAATTGAACCGGTTCCGGGAACTCGGTGAGACGAACCTGTTGATTACCAGTCAGCAGGTATAAATCAAATTCATAGATATGATCGCCTAGCTTCAAATGAGAAGACTCGCCTGCTTTAGCTGCTGAAGCTGAAACGCTTACCGGCTCCAGCTTCACTCGCAGCGTTGATTGAGCCGCAGCGCCTGCCTTCTCGGCAAGAGCTTTCAGAACGGAAGGCGGAATCGACATAACCACATCCGTCCGGCTTAACTCCAATACATTTCCATCAAGCTGACCGGCGGCAGCAGGCAACGACACTATGGTTTGGTTCGTTGTCAGCGCTAATGCCACTTTTCCGTCCTTCGGATTCAATTCCGACGCCTCTACTTGACGTATCGTTTCCACTGGCGGGTTCGTTACGTTACCCGTCCCGGTACTCGGAGTAGGGCTCGGGCTCGGACTCGGCTCAGGATTAGTCGGCACTTTACCTGTGCTGGCTGAAACGCTCGGGCCATTTACCGTCCAAAGTCCTTCCGTGTCTCTTGCTTCCACTTTAAAGGCATAGCTGGTACTTTCGGTAAGCCCTGTTATCGTTGTTGACAACTTGTCACCATCAACCGCTTTTTCATTCGAGCCCCAAGTAACCTTGAAGCCGGTAGCTGCTGCTCCCTCTTTCATGCCAGACCACGTTAAAGTGATCCGATCCGATCTAATCTCCGAGGCAGTGACGAGTCGATTCACCGACCAAAGATCTGCAACGCCAGGATTTGGCTGCTCCTTAATGATGGATTGCTTAAAGGTTAGAATAGCAGACTCTAATTGCGCAGCTGTCTGCTTGATCTGCTCCGTTGATATCTCCGCATTGCTTCCCGCCGCTTTCGCTGCGTCAATTGCCGCTTGGAACGCTGTTTTTGCGCCGACAGGGTACTGTCCGATTTGATCGCCTTCAACGGATATATGATGCAGCTCTTGTGCTGTCGCTATCAGACTATTCAAATATTCGATATCCGCTTCCAAGATAGTGTAAGCATTAGCCGTTACGTCGCTGCTGCTCATTCCATCTTTGATGGCAATCATTCGGATAACGGTAACGCCAAGCGGCAAAACAATCGGTTCCGTATACAAGGTACTGTCTTCACTCGGTTCTGATCCGCCAATGGTATAGTAAATAGAAGCTCCGGGTGTATCTGTACTCAATGAAATGCTTCGCGCACCGGAATACACCTTCGAGGGCAGGTCAGTTTTTACCAGCTGTACCTTCTCCGGCGCAACTTGGATGATGCTGCTGCGGCTGTATTTTCCATCCTGCGTTTGGACGGTTATTACCGTCGTGCCATTAGACAGACCCGTGACTTTCCCGTTTTGGTCGATCGATGCAATGGTTGGATCACCGGATGTCCAAACGACGCCTTTATTCGTTGCTTGTTCAGGCTGTACCGTGGCCACAAGGTTTCCTTCTTGCCCGGTCGTAAGCCTTAAATGCTCTTTATTAATTACGACACCGCTTACTTCATTTAAATTCGTTCCAGACGGAACAATGGTAAGTCCCGTATTGGCAGCAAGCGTAAGCGTTATAGTGCCGCTTGTAATTGGTACATTGGATTGGTCGGGAACTAAGCCATCGGCCGTTATTTTGTACGTGTCAACGGCATGAACATTTTCCCATTGATCAGGAAACGACCAGGTCACGTTCGAATAGCCATTCAGGCTATAAGCCATGATTTCTTTCTCGTTGTTCGTCCATAACGATGGCACAAACAAATCTCCACCGCTCTGCAGCACTTTATCTCCTTGCTTAATCGTTAATTTGTCCCCGTTGTAAAAGCTTGTTACATCGTTCGAGAAATGTGCAACCACGCCGTCGTCGGATATTCGATCTAAACGGTTGAGGTAATACCACGGCAGTGTGTTAAGTGCAAAATCTTCAAGAAAACCGTTCATGTTTTGCAAATTGTTTCGTTTTACGCGCCCTTCCCCAAGCATGGAGGACCCATAGCGCAAATCGCCGCCTCTTCCGCCTACATATAAATTAGCCGGAACGTTCATCAGCCAATTTTTTTGAGCAACGACGCCTCGGAAATGCCATGCCATCGGCTGCAGCCCCACAAACGCTTCTCCTTGGCGGTAGCTATCTACAAACTCTGAAGTTAAATCAAGCCCTTGGTCACGCCAATACTGGAAAATATTCCTCATCGTTTCTACTTCGTCGGCATTCGTATACCCTTCGAGCTGCTGATGCCACTCACTTAAATTTAATGCCCGGCCTGTCGGATTCGCTGATTGCGGAACTTGAAGATGAAATGCATCCGTATGAATGGTAGCACCATCCTTGAGCGGAGGAAGCATTTCAAGCAGCCTTTGAATTCGCTGCTGAAGCAGCCCTGATCTCCAATCTCTATAATAAGTTATCGCATAGCTTCCGCCATAAACGGAATAATCGCCTTCTTTTACTTCTACACCGTTATAAGTACCCGCGGAGCCTTTCACCTTGCCAATCAGATCGGCAGCAACATATTCGTCCCACAGCGGACTATCCGGAAAGGCAGTTGTCATATTTAAATGAAGGCTTATCGTAGTATTGTATTTCTTCGCTTCTTCCATTAACCAGATCAAGCTCTGCTCCGCAGTTTCGTCTTGCGGCCGCTTAAGCTTAACGTTAACTTGATCCCATGAAGGATATTTGGAGTCATGGCCTTCGAACTGCCAACCGACCAAATAAACAACTTTCGGAATTCCTCTCGTCAAGATGTCGATCTTCTTGGTTGCTTCCAGCGCTTCTTCAAGGTTCAACTCTACATTTCCGTTTCTGGCTAAAAAATATTTCATGACCAGCGTCTTGCTGTAATCAATATAGAAGGGCCGAACGACAACCGTCATTTCATCCTCTTTCGTTCGACCTCCTGAAATGACGGTAACTTTAACGCGCGCAGAGCCGCCCACCCAATGATTGTCGTTATCTTTCACCGGATGCACTACGCCGTTATCGTCGATTGTGGCAACCTCAAACTTGCTGCTCTTATAGAGAGAAACGATGGAGTAGTTGACCTTAACGTTCGGGTCATCGAAATCCACTTCCGTGCCATCACCATTGAAAGCCCTTACATGAGTTTGAATAACTTCAGTTGGAGTCAGCAGCGGATTGATGTCCAATTTGTCGGCTGATAGCTCCACTACGTCCAAACCCGGATCTTTGAGGGAGAAATGGATTTTGTATTCCGTAACATTCGCGCCTTTCGTCACTTTAATGACGGTTGTTCCTGGAATGGAAGCAGCCTGCTCGATTTGAACCGTTGCTTCCGCGTTCTCCTTCTCAACCGTAAGTTGCGGTACTACTGTCGAACCAGCGGGCAAAACAAGCATATATTCCAGCTGTCCCTTTGAAAAATCCGCAAGCGGTACGCCATCTGCTTTAATTTGATTGAGCAGCGTTCCGGTAGGCTCCCCGGTTATCAATCTTGCATTGGCCCAGTTTGCCCAGTCGTTCGAATTGCCGTCATCCGCATCCAATACGACAAGCTCAAGTAAATTCACACCTTCTACGGAGATGTCAACGGATGATTCAACAGGATGATCGGATGAGAGCACGCCGCTATTGAATCTTGTTACACCGTCCGCTTTAACGGTGAAGTTTACTGACGCAAAAGGTTCTTTCCCCGTCCGGGAGTGGTCGAAGCCGATATCCGATTTAAACTTCGTATATTTCCCATTCAGCTCATACTTGATAACCGAATTTGCATGCGTACCCAACCCCTTCGCATAGGAATGTCCAAGTAAATTAATCGCTGTTCCGCCTACGCTTTTGTCTTTCTGCACGGTCTGCCAGCCGCTTGAGGCTGCCGTCCAATTCAAATCGCTGAGAAACACAACATCCTTCAGTTTAAACTGGATCGTATAGGTTGTTGTAAGAGAGTTGTTGGTTACAGAAATCGTTGCTGCTCCGGGCAAGCTCTGCGCTTGGCTAACGGTTATCGCTGCATTTTCGTCCAACGAGGCCGCTTTAACAACCGGAATCGGTGCGTCCTCCGCAAGTCCAACCTCGTACCACTTTTTTTCTTTCGCAAAATCAGCTAACCCTACATTATCCAGCGTAATGCCCGACAGCATCGTGCTAGGATCGATCGTTCGTACGACCCGCGCTTCCGCCCAGTTCGCCCAGTCGCTGTGTATCGGATTCGAGGTAGGATCACCAGCTCCATCCACAACCAATCGCAGCTCGTGAACGCCTGCTATTCCAACGCTGATCGGTGTAGGCTGCGATTCGGGATACATTCTCATAACTCCGCTGTCAAACAGCTTGACGCCGTCGCCGTAAACCGAAAAGATTACCGACGTTGCGCGGGCACTATTGTTAATGTGCTTGTCATCGGGACCTATGATCGATCGAAATGTCGAATATTGCCCATCCAGCTGGTATACAATTTCCGAGTTGGCATGAAGGCCGAGCCCTTTGGTATAAGTTGTTCCGTTCATTAAAATCGGCTTGCCATCCACGTTTTTGTCTCGCTGGACCGTTTTCCAGCCGCTAACGGCTGATACCCAATTCAAATCGCTTAAATAAGTTGCTTCTTCCGGTTCAGCCGCTTGTGCTACTGGAGCCGCCGTTATTCCAAGCCCACTAAATACGATGATCAAAGCCATTGCCAGCATCGTGAACTTGTTTATTAGCCATAATGGCCTTCTGCTGTCATTCATTACCATTCCTCCATAATTGTATTTGATTAGTTTGTTGAACATTGTCCGAAAACGAATATCATTTTTAAACAAAATAGTGTAATTTTAACATTTATATTAACAAAAATACCCCTAAAATAAGAAGACCTATGACTATGCATAGGCCTCGCGTTGCTCTGGGGTGAATGAATCATTGGATGGAGGTTAGCCTTTTATCGCACCGTCTGCCATACCTTTAATGAAATATTTCTGAAAAAACATATAAATGATCGTCATCGGCATCATCGCAATCAAGCAACCGGCTGCAACCCAGCTAATATTGCTTTGAAATTGCGAGATAAAGGACGACAGCGCAACCGGAATCGTGCGGTAGTGCACGTTTTGCAGGAAGAACACGGAGAACTGGTAATCATTCCATACCTGCATGCCCAAAATAATGACGACCGTTGCGGTAATCGGTTTCAATAACGGAAAAATGATGCGGTAAAAAATTTCAAAATGATTGCAGCCGTCAATTAAAGCTGCCTCATCAAGTTCCTTCGGAATGGAACTTACAAACCCGGCATATAAAAATATCGTCATTGGCAAAATAAAGGTAACATGAACCAATATAATCGCCCAATGGGTATTGACGCCTCCGACATCGACGACCAGCCTATACAAAGGCACAAGAATCGTAAGCCCCGGAACGACTAAGCAGGATATGCAAACCATATAAACGACCTGGTTCAATTTAGACTTATACCTTGATAACGGGTAAGAGGCCATCGAACCGAACAGAATGCCAAGCAGCATCGTACATACCGTAATAATCACGTTGTTTATTAAAGCCGTATCAAGGCCGGCTCGCTCCCAAGCATCGACGAAATTTCCGAAAAAAAGAGTAGAGGATGGAGCCCACTTCGAGCTCAAATCACTCGAAGGCTTAAAGGCCATGTTGACCAGCAAATAAAATGGAATGATATGCACAATGACGATCAGAAGGGCGGCGATGTATTTCGGTAATCTGATCATGCCTGAACCTCCTTCCTGCGCAGCAGCCAAAGCGCCGTTAAGCTAATGACGCAGATCATCAGAAACATGACATTACCAAGCGCAGCAGCGTAGCCAGCATCTTGCCTTGCAAACATCAGGTTGTACATCATCGTGGACAGCGACATTGAAGCATAGCCGGGACCTCCGTTGGTCATCGAAATAATGACGTCGAACAGCTTCAAACCTCCAATTATATTGACTACAATATTAACCGTAATAGCAGGCATCAACAGAGGTAAAGTTATATTTTTGAAACGAGCGAACCAACGAGCACCGTCGATTTCCGCCGCTTCGTAATAGTCTTTTGGAATAGATTGCAAACCGGCTAAAAAGATAATCATTGCAACGCCCATATATTGGTAGGTATTCACAAATGTGATAATCCACACTGCCATCGGTCCGTTCGAGAGCCAATCAGCCGGCGCATGTCCGAACAATGCAGTCAAATCATTTAAAGCGCCATTGTTGTACTGAAAGATGAAATACCAGATATAACCCATAATGAGTGGACTTATAATTACCGGCAGGTATACAACGGTACGTATAAGCGACTTTGCTCTAATCTGGCGATCAAGAAACAGCGCATAAGCTAGACCGAGTATGTTTTGGAACAATGTGCTTCCCAAACCATAAATCAGCGTATTCTTGAATGTTGTGATCATTTTGGGATCTGAAAACATCATTTTGTATTTCTCGAGGCCCACCCAGATCATGTTTTGCGAAAAACCGTTCCAGTTATAAAAGGATACCTGAACACCTTTAAGGAGCGGATAAAAAATAAATATCGAAAATAAAACCAGTGCAGGCACATACATTAAATTCAACAGGCCTGGAAAACGAAACAATTTTGCTCCGAGCCCGTTTGATTTTGTTTTATTCGCATGACCAGGCACGTAATTTGTCTCTTTAGCAGCAACTTTATCAGCAGACATCCCCAAACCTCCTTCCACAAATACGGCCTTTTCTTTCGAAAATGATCTGCGGCCGTAATGGCTTAGCCGATTGCGGCCGCAGCTATCTTCATATGCCGATTTCTATGTTGCTCATTAATAACCGTATTCGAATGTTAATTATTTGCTGACTGCTCTAAGACGCTCATATTCCTGCTGCATGTTTTTAGAGAATTCTTCAATTGAAATACCGCCCGCAAGCAGATCTGCGCCGTTTTTGCACATAACATCCCACATTCCGCTTGGCAGGAATACGCGGTCAAAATAAGGAAGGATACGAATATCGTTGTATTTCTCGTAGAAGCCAGTTAGATCCCCCGCTTCAACCTCAATGCCGTCAAGACCAGGAGGAAGCGCAAACGAGGAAGCCATTGCTGCGATATTTTCCGGTTTTGCGAAATAGGCTACGTATTTCTTAGCCGCGTCGATGTTCGGGGAATCCTTCCATACGCCAAACGTCGTTTTTTCGCCGCCTGCAAAGGTTGGCGTATCGCCTTCGTGAATCGATGGAATCGGCATAAATCCGCCTTTGAAATTCGGGTTAAATGTTTTTGCTTCCTCAATAACATAAGAACCGTAAAACGCGAATGCTGCTTTGCCTTCAGCCAGGGCTTGCGCATCGTCGCTGTATTTTGCTGTCAGAACATTCGGATTCAAATAGCCGTCTTTTTTCAAATTCAAAAACATTTGGGCCATTTGATCCCATTTTTTCCAATCAAACGTACCATCGCTCAATTGCGCGCCATCATTCACTTCTGCGCTTGTATAAAGCGGAGTCGCGAAGTAATCGAAAAACTGTCCGATCGGCCAGCTGTCTGCTCCTCCCATGTGGAACGGAATAACTTCGCCTTTGGATTCTGTTTTAATTTTCTCAGCCGCAGCCATGAGCTCGTCATACGTTTTAGGAACTTCAATACCGTACTTTTCAAGCACTTCGACGTTGTATGCGATACCAGACTTATCTTGATCCATTGGCAGCGCATACACTTTGCCGTCAGCATCCGTTACCGCTGGCTTGATCGCCTCATGCAACCGGCTTACCCATTCTTCATCCCTGAGATCCGCCAAATACTCGCCGTATCGAATTTGCGACCAGCCGTGTGTCGCGAATACATCAGGAAGCTCGTTGGAAGCCATCTTCAACTTCATAATGTTCTCGTATTCGCTTCCCGGCGCGGAAAACTCTACTTTAATGTTCGGGTTTTCTTCCATAAATTTTTTAGTCATCTCTTGCAGCAGCGCCGCTTGCTCGCCTACTACGTTAGTTGATGCCGTAATCGTTACCGGCTTCTCACTTTTGTTGTTTTCAGAATTGTTAGTTGTTGGTGCATTAGTAGCATTTGTAGCGCTTCCATTTTCATTCGAACCTTGTGATCCGCAAGCCGTCAGTAAAAATACTAGAATCACGCTTAGAAACAACATCATTTTTTTCGATTGTTTCATTTTCATCTCTTTCAATCCCCTCATGTTTGTTGTCTGACTACGCTTTCATAATAGCATGGCTGACATATGCATCCATATGCTAAAGATCTACGAAGTCTGCGCTGATTTCTACACCAAATATTGAAAACGCTGACAAGCTGGTTGACATCCATGAATGCGATTTCATATGCTATGCATGAGAATTGGCAACTTATTTTATTATCGGAGGGGCTGCGGTTGAACTTTATTCATACCATGCGCTTTAAATTAACGCTCATCTATACGCTCAGCATCGTTACACCATTTATTGTGCTGGCCTTCGTCCTGCCCTACTATTTCCAAGGCTTATTAACGAAGGATACGCAGCAGTTGTCAGCGAATACATTGGCAGCAGTTGCTGCAAATATTGAAACCTACTTCGATGATTTAGAGCGGTTGACCGCCTCTCCTTATTTGAATGACAATATCCTTCAGGCTCTCAAAATTAAAGCAAGCAATCAATACGATACCGCCAATGATTATGTCCGGCTGCAAACCGATCGCGCTCTGACGAGTACGCTATCTGCATTTTTCAGCAATACGAGAGAAGACATTATAAGCACGCTTGTCATCCCAATTACTGGACAAGCCTACTTGAATTCCCGCGATCATACTTTAAGCCTCATAGACCATTATCCCTTCGAAGAGGAGGATTGGTACAAAAAAGCGGAAGCTGCGAACGGCAAAGCAGCCTTCATCAACTCGCATCCGCAATCTTATCTAAGCAGCGAATCACCCGCTCAAGTGTTTTCAGTTGCACGGCTTCTCAAAGATCCAGAGTCCGGTCAGCCGCTTGGCGTCATTATGTCCGACGCCGCTACTAATGTTTTGCGCAAGATAACTGCAAATATTCACTTTAACGTCAGCTCAATTGTCGCTATTATGGATGAGAACAATCAAATCATTTATGCCAACAAGCCTTTATCAGCCAATATCATACAAAAAATAAAAATGAAGCCGCAATCCATTAAAGACAACCACGATGAATATGCGGCCGTATACAATCAGATTGATTCGGCTGGATGGAACATCGTCGCTTTATTGAATAAATCAGAAATCAACGAAAAAACAAGATGGATTTACGAAATCGGGGTTCTGCTATCTTTCGGCGGTTTGTTTGTGACTTTCCTTCTTTTCCTATACTTATCGCAGTGGATTGTCGAACCGTTCAAACGAATGTTCCATGTCATGAAGGAAGTCAAACGCGGAAATATGAAGGTCCAATATGAGAGCAAAGGAAAAGATGAAATCGCTCAGCTAGGCGGGGCGCTTAACAGCATGATCTCTCAGATCAACGAGCTCATCAATTCGCAATATAAAGCTGTGCTGGCACAGCGGGATGCTGAATACCAGGCTTTGCAGGCGCAAATTCAGCCTCATTTTCTCTATAACACACTTAATGGGTTTATCGCGTTGAACAGGAACGGCGATAATAAGAAGCTGGAAAATGCCATATTCTCCTTGAGTGGAATGCTCCGCTATATATTACGGGATCATGCGCTGTCAACTATAGAGAGGGAATTCGCATTCTTATCCCAATACCTCGAACTGCAGCAGCTGCGCTTTGAGGATGATCTGACTATATCCATTCATTATGATCATGAGCTTGCTAATTTCAAGCTGCCGAAGCTGATTTTGCAGCCCCTAGTCGAGAACGCAATCATTCACGGCACGGAGCCGGACGATAAACCGAATGAAGTGCGTGTCATAGCCAGCATCGTTATTGGAAAAGAAGGACGGCTGCTCGCTATTGAGATTGCCGATAACGGCGTTGGTTTTGAAATTAAGCCAAATAATGAATCGAAGCATATCGGTATCGCGAATGTGAGAAGCCGGCTTCAGCTCACCCACCCGGATTCCGAGCTTATGATCAAAAGCCGCGTCGGTATGGGGACGACGATCCATATTTATATCCCTATCAAGGAGGACCATTACAAATGAATATTATACTAGCAGACGATGAGAAGCTCGCGCGACGCGTTTTGGTGAGCATGCTCAGTGAGATGGACCTCCCTCTTCAAATAAAAGGCGAAGCCAAAAACGGCGAAGAATTACTCAAGCTAGTCGAGCAGTATCTTCCAGACCTTGTATTCGTCGATATCCGCATGCCCAAGCTTAACGGCATTGAAGCGATACGAATGGGGAAAAACGTTTCTCCGCACACAAAATGGGTCATTATATCAGGGTTTAATGATTTTGCTTATGCGAGAGAAGCGCTGCAGCTAGGGATCACCGATTATTTGGTTAAGCCGGTGCATCACTCTGAACTGGAGCAGGCAGTCAGGCAAGTATTGGCGGAGCGTACCGAAGTGATGCTGCGGTTAAACCGGCAGTTCGAGTACGATCTGTTGTCCATGATTCACAGCACAAGCGAGCGGGATCATTCCGATTTACGGCTGCCTGAGAAAATGAAGCGATACCGTTTTTCCATCACCTTGCTTAAAGCAGCGGCGAATCAATCGCAGGAGGATACCGGCTCGCAGCTCATGCTGTATCATCAGCAGAATATGAAACCGCTGCTCGCCCGCAGTGATATTCGCTGTTGCTTGATTAGAATGCCGCAAGGGTCGTTCCTCTCCTGCATAGCTTGGGACCCGCATAGCGAAACGGACGGCGAATCGCCTCTTGCCTTATATAACCGCCAGCTTGCATTTAGCTTCAAAGCTTCAAGCACAGAATCGTTATCGGTTTATGCGCTGCAGGCTCCCGTATGCAAGGATGCAGGTACAGTCCAAGAGGCAGTCGTCCAGCTTCACCATTTGATGCCTTTGCTCTCGCTGCTGCCGCTTGGGCAGCTGCATCAATGTGAGGAGCTGATGCAGCTCGAAAATCTCGAAGTTCATCTGAGAGTAGGCAATTGCCTGAACCGGGTATCACAGCTCTATTTGCAAAAAGACTATTTGAACTATGCGAAGGCGCTTGCTGCATTTGAGAAAGAATTAAAAAGCTTTGTCCCAAGCAAGCCTGCCGATTGGACTTGCGCCGCCGCTTGCTTAGACCGTCAGCTCCCTTCCTCCCTTACTGGGGAGAGCTTGCGGGATTGGATGCCAAAGCTGCAGGCATGCGGAACGAATATGCTGCATGTCATGTCTGATGCGAACAGAGAACAAGGGGATTTGATCGCAAAGGTGATTGCTTATGTCGACCAGCATTATATGAATGACATCGGAATTGCCCAAATCGCGGATGAGATCGGGATGAGCCCGAACTATTTAAGCGCGATTTTCCACAAAAAATACGGCACCACCTTCACCAAATATTTAATTGAAACCCGTATGCTTAAGGCGAAAGAGCTGCTGCTTTCCCAGCCGAACCTGCAGATTCAGAAAATAGCCGAACAAGTCGGCTATTACAGCCCGCGCCATTTCACGAAGCTATTTACCCAATACTTTGGTAATTACCCTTCTGAAGTGCGTGAGCAGTTCAAATAGCTTCGGATTTGGTTGCAGCAGACCCGCGACGCAAAAACTCCCGCAATGAGCCATTGCGGGAGTTTTTCGATCCACTAACCTTTAATTGCGCCCTCAGTCAAGCCTTTCTCAATAAACCGCTGGATAAACAAGTATATAATTAATACTGGAATGACCGTAAGGGAAACGGCGCTCGCCATAAGTCCAAAATCGGTTCCGTATTGTGAACTAATCTCATTAAGCAGAGCAACGATCGGACGTACATTTTCCTTGTTTACGAAAATTAACGAGGAGAACAAATCGTTGTAGGACCATAGGAACACGAAAATGCTTGCAGATGCAAATACTGGTCTTGATATCGGTAAAAATATTTTCGTAAACATGGAGAAGCGATTACATCCATCTATAAATGCCGCTTCCTCTAAATCCTTCGGAATGGTGGCCATGAATCCGGCAATTACCAACGTTGCAAAAGCTAGATTGCCTGAGGTTTGAGGAAGAATCAGTCCTAAGTAAGTATTAACCAGCTTCCATTTGATAAGTATTTCATAAACCGGTACAATCGTCGCGAACGTCGGAATCAATAGGGTTGCGACAAGCAGGGAGAAAATAATGTTTCTGCCCCGAAATCGGAATCTTGCGATAACATATGCCGCCAAACCGCCGAATACCAATACGAGCAACACGCCGCTTATGGACATAATCAAGCTGTTCATATAGCTCTGCCCCATATTGATGCGGTCAAACGCATTCTCGTAGTTGCTCATGACAGGTTTTGATGCGAAGCCAAAGGAGTTGTTCATAACCTCTCTGGACACTTTAAACGAATTGTTTACGACCCAGAACAACGGATAAATGGTCGTTAAAGCCCATAAGCTCAAGCAAAGATATACAAAAAAACCACTCGCTGAAAAACGTTTTTCCGTCGTTGCTTTTTTCACTGTGCGCGTCTCCATATTCATTTGTTGCATTTCCGGCCCCCCCTTCCACAGTTAGTAGGTAATTTCTTCTCTTTTGAGCAGACGGTTCGTAATAACCGACAGCACAACGCCGAATACGACGATAAAAATCGCAACCGTTGAGCCATAGCCAAAGTTCAAGTCGATTAACGCCTTCTTGTACATGTAGGTTCCGAGCACCTCTGTGCCGTTCTGTCCCCTAGCCAAAATCCAAATGAAATCAAATACTTTAAGCGTACCGGTAATCGCCAAGATCAAAACGACCTTGATATCGCTCACAATAAGCGGAATCGTTAGATAAACGGTTTTCTTAATGCCGGAGATGCCTTCCATCTTCGCTGCCTCATAGAAATCCGAAGGAATCTTGGACATCGCCGTAAGGAACAAGATGAAATAAAAGCCAACATAATGCCATACGGTTGGAACCGCGATCGCCCGCAAGGCGCCCGTCTCGCTTAGCCACAATATTTTTTCCAATCCGAACTTAGCCAAAGCGCTGTTCAATAATCCGAATTGATAGTTGTAAATCAACACGAACATCAAAGAAATGGCTGCGCCGGAGATAACGATTGGGAAAAAGAATACGGTACGGAAAAATGTTTTTCCCCACTTAATGCTATCCACCATAACGGCTAATACCAATGCGATGCCAACCTGGAAAATAACGACATAGAGCATAATCTCCAACGTGTTGAGCGTAGCCGCTCCCAGCATTTCATCCGAAAAAAGCCGCTTGTAGTTTTCAAATCCGACGAACTTCTTATCAAAGAAACCATTTGTCCGAAAGAAGCTCAAATATATGCTTTTAAGAAACGGATAATAAATAAAGATGGACATTAAAACCGCGGCTGGAAACAAAAATAAAAAGATATACTTCCGATCGCCCTTCATACAATCACCTACGGTGTCATTTTTTTTGATCTTGAAATGATAGCGCCGCCCTTGCATGCAGAGGGGCGGCGAGTATCATTTGGAGCGTGACAAGATTATTGGGAATTACTTATTCGCATCCTCGATTTTTTTAGCGGCCTCAAGTGCCTCTTTTGGCGTTTTCTCGCCTGTTACGATCGGTTTGATGAATGAACGGATCGTTGTGAACGTTTCAGGAGACATTTTGCTGTCTACCGGCATGCTGATGGAAGCAGCCTTAGCAGCCATTGCAAATCCGTCAAGCACAACTTGCGGGTGGCCGGTAACTTCAACGTCAGCCGCAGGTGTTCCGCCATTCGCTTGAGCGATCGTTTGAATGCTTGTTTTCGACGTTACATGTTTCAACAATGCGATTGCGGCATCTTTTTTCTTAGCGTCGTCAAACGTTTTTTGAGCTAGATAGAAACCAGTACCGAATCCGCCTACGATATCATTGCCGCTTCCTTTGCCGCCAGCGATAGCAGGGAACGGAAGTACTGTAGTCTCGGCTTTGCGCTCATCGCTCATGCCGCCAATTGCCCATGAACCTTCAATCAGCATCGCTGCAAGACCTTCGTAGTAATAGTTCTGAGCCATTCCAAGATCGATTGTTGCAGCATCCTTAGGGAATGCGCCGAGGTCATAAAGCTCTTTCAAGCCTGACAAGCCAAGCTCCCAGTTCGGATCGATTCCGTCTTTCAAACCTTTCGCTTGGCTTTCAGGACCAGCAGCAGAAAGAATCGAATGCTCGATTAGGTAGTGCGATTGGTCGAATGGCGCGGAGATTGGAATAATGCCTTTGGCAGCTAAAGCTTTAACAGCTGTTTTCAGCTTTTCCCAGTCTGTAGGAAGCTCCACATTGTTGTCTGCGAACAGCTTTTTGTTTACGAACATGCCTTCGTAGAAGCCTGTTACAGGGATGGAGTAGATTTTGCCGTCCGCTTGTTTAGCAAGCTCAAGCGCATCAGGGATGAAGCCGCCTTTCCATTCTGGGTCTGCATCCAGGATGTCGTTTAACGGCACCGTTTTGCCAGCGTTTACAAAGCCTTCAGCATCTTTGCCGATAAAGTAGAACAATAGATCCGGCTCGTTGCCGCTGTTCATATCCGTGTTTACTTTTGTTCTGAAGCCGTCGTCATTCGCCGACATGATGTCGTTTTCAACCGTAATGTTAGGATTCGCATCCGTGAACTCTTTCAAAACTTTCTCAAACGCTACTTTACCAGGGTCAGTGCCGCCGAATGTGGAAAATACGCGAAGCTTAACCGGTGCTGCTTCAGGCGCTTTCGTTGCTTCGTCTGCCGGCGTCGAGCTTGGCTCTTTGCTGCTGCCAGCCGTATTGTTTCCGTTATTTCCGTTGTTGCCGCATGCTGACAAAAGCAAAACGCAGATAAGAGCTAAAGACAAAAATAATTTTGAACTTTTAAACATTTTTGTTAATCCCCCTTAAAATAGTGTTATTTTAGTAAATGCTGTTTCCTGCTGTTACTAAAATTTTATGGGATTGTTTAGTTCATTTCAATGGGGTATTTGGTAAAATAAGGGGTTAATATCTCTCTTAACGGGGGTAAAAATATGTGGCTATTCGCGGTCAAGGGGTAAAAAAATACTATTGGATTGGGCCAAGCGATATCTAAGAGATTCGGACGCCCTTCGCTCCTTCATTGCGCAAATTCATCGTGCTCAAACCGCTCTTATGGCCGCTGCAGCGCGGTGCAGCGGTTATGACGGCTCCGGTTAAAAAAGCTAGCTGGACGAGCCACCTATCTTTTTTTGATACTAAAGTCCTATTCTTTTTTACATATATTATAAAAAATGAAGCGCTATTTTCTCATCCGATTGCCCGAAAAAAGTCAATAGCTGCGTACAACCGCTTAATTATTTTGAACAATTATTTCTTGATATTGACATCATAAATCATGTTTTTGATTAAATAATCCAAAATACTCTCATAATTAATTAAAAAGTGTAGTACACTGATTTCAGTCGCAGTTGGTATGACAAATATATCCACTCCCCCTCCGAGAATGTTCCTGCCCGTAAATCACGATGCTTCGCGAATGGCCAATTCATAGCTTTAAACTCCATTAACCACCCTTGATATGAACTCAAACTTGAGTTTATATATACAGCTTTCTAAGAAAGGAGGCTCTGTTCCCCCATCAACGGTAGTGTTTCACGACACGTTTATTTGCTATTTGTTTAAGCGCTTAAACGTAGCGGCAATACCCAATTTGAAGGAGGTTAACCCATTGTCAACCATTCGTTTAGCTCAGTTAAAAGTAAAGCATTTCCGTACTTATTTCAGCATTATGCTAATTACTGCTCTTGGATTAACGCTTTTCTCGCAACAGCTTTTTGCCCACGGTTATGTTGAAGGGCCTGCCAGTCGTGCAGCTCTATGTAAATCTGGACAAAACACGGATTGTGGATCGATAGTCTATGAACCTCAAAGTCTAGAGGCGCCTAAAGGATTCCCAGCTGCAGGTCCTGCAGACGGCAAAATCGCCAGCGCAAACGGAGCATTCCCTAAGCTTGATGAGCAATCGGCAACCCGCTGGTCGAAAGTAAACATTTCCTCCGGTCAAAATACATTTACTTGGAAGCTTACAGCCAATCATTCAACAACAAGCTGGAAGTACTATATTACGAAACAAAACTGGAATCCGAATGCCGCGCTTACTCGTGATTCCTTCGATTTAACGCCGTTCTGCTCCGTGAATTACAGCGGTCAACCGCCATTCTCCTATTCGAACACTTGCAACGTGCCTGCCCGTACCGGCTATCAGGTCATTCTAGCGGTTTGGGAAATCGCCGATACTGTAAACGCTTTCTATAACGTCATTGACGTTAATTTCAGCGGAACGAACCCAGGCGATACACAGGCGCCGACTGCGCCATCTTCCTTAACGTCGCCAGCCAAAACGTCCAACAGCGTATCGCTCGCTTGGAATGCTTCAACGGATAATGTCGGGGTTACCGGCTATAACATTTTCAACGGATCTTCCCTAGTAGGATCGGTATCCGGCACGACGCTCTCCTACAATGTAACAGGCTTAACGGCAAATACCGCTTATACCTTTAATGTTAAGGCGGTAGACGCTGCGGGCAATGCTTCCAGCGCGAGCAACTCTATTTCCGTAACGACAAACGCCCCTGTCGGCAACGACACGCAAGCGCCGACTGCGCCAGGCGCACTGCATGTGATGGGAGCACCGACCTCATCGAGCTTAATGCTGATGTGGAACGCATCTACCGATAATGTAGGCGTGACCGGGTACAAAATCTACCGCGGCTCAACTTTGGTCGCAACTGTTGCAGGCACAGCATCCTCCTATACGGTGACAGGCCTCGCTGCAAGCACGACTTACACATTCAATGTGTATGCAGTCGATGCTGCCGGCAACCAGTCGGCTGCCAGCACGGTCAATGGCACAACAGCAGCGGCTTCCACAGCTCCTGCATGGGCACCTAATACAGCTTATTCGACTGGAACACTCGTAACGTACAACGGTTCCGTTTACGAGTGCCGTCAGGCGCATACTTCAATCGTGAGCTGGGAGCCAGCAAACGTTCCTGCTCTTTGGTTGTTGAAGTAGCCGTTAATCAGCCATCACAAAAAAGACCGGCAACGAGCCTGTTGACTCGTTGCCGGTCTTTCCCTGTGTGAAATAATCGTATTGCCCTTCCGCATTTTTCCCCGATGCAAAAATAATTTTTCCCGGTTGAATCCATAACGGTCAATATGCTGCCTTCGCCTAGCTTCGCATAGTCGATGCTGTTGAACGGCTCCGACATAAGGACGCTGGGATGCCCATCTATGATTTCGCACGCAGATAATGCATTGTTAACGCTTCCCTTTACTTCCATGCCAAGCTCAGACCATGGAATAAAACGTTTCATTCCTTCCAGATCAAGCTCCTCGTCATCGACCAACAGCACCTTGTACATGAAAACATCCCACCCTAATAAACGTAAGCTGCGTTACTCATCGTTTAGCAGTTTTAACTTCGCTTGCCATCTCGCCGTAATATAATCCAAATAATCCATAACTAAGCCCCCAACAATGACCCAGGACATAAAATGCGGCGCGTTAAAAAACGCTTCAAAATGCTTAAATCCGACCCAAGGATTTTCAAATATTTTGGCACCTGTAAAAATGTTGTAATCCATAAACGCAGTCAAAATGCCATACATCGGAATGTATGAAAATACAAAAACCAGCAATACGCCTGGCCAAACCATCAGCTGCACATCCAGTTGCTTGAATAAACGATTGTAAAAAAACTCTTTTTTCTAATCGGCTTCTGCTCCGGCGGCATCGCTGCGTACGGTTGTTTCGTCGTTGCTTGCGACATGCTCTTCCTCCCATAACAAATTGACATCTAACCCTTGCGGAATATCTCTAAAGCCGCCTTCGACTCCAGCAGCAACCGCATCCCGTTCTGCTCATGTACATTCTACCGCTGGTAAAATGTTGAAACGATATAACAAAAACCCGATTTTTTATACTTCTACAGGCATTTTGATAAAATCGGTCAACTTTATGATTTTTTCAGTCGTAAATGGCAAAGCACAAAAAAAAGCACTGCCACCTGATGGCAGCAATGCTTCTATAAACGGGCAGCCCCGAGTTAATCGAACGCTCCTTAATAAGCTTTGGATACTTCAATCTTCTGCGTAATGCCATCCTCATTCGTAAAATAAATATGGACGCCGTGATCCTGATCGTCGAGGAAATAGGAGACGTATTTCTCTTCCCCCTTCTTCATGGGCACGAGCAGCGTCACGATGCGGTGGCTTGCCGCGGCGTTAGTACCCGCGCTCAAATGCCACTGATTTTCTAGCCCTTCCAGCTCGGAGGGATCTACATCCGTAAATTGATCATGCTGCGATAACGTCATTTTGCCCGATGAGCAGTAAACGAAACGACCATCCATATCCGCCGCTTTGCCTCTTACACGGAAAGTTTGATCCGATAGCTGCATCTCGTTCAGCGTGTGCATAAGCCAGTCCAGCTTAGCTGGCTGTGTCAAATCTACATAATCGACGATAACAACGTAGGATTGATTAAAAAAGTATATTTCTCGCATGTACCGCTTCAAATAAGGCACGTTCACCTTATAAGCAGCCGTGGCATCCATTCGCGTGTAGCCGAAGCCTCCGCCCGCCTCCGAATAGTAAGCTTCCTCTATATTACCGCTTGCTTCCATGCATTCTACTTTGTTTTTGCCTGCATATTGGCCGGTGCCGTCGATCAGCAAATTGTTGGTTGACCGCGTCTGCCGGCGCCAATTCACATGCATCGAACTGCCGAAGGCGACGTAATGGCCGCTCTCGATTGCGAGCGGCTCGCCATAGGCATGCAGCAGAAACCCATTTTGGTCGCCGTGGCTATGGCTAATCGAGCCATAACGGCTGCTTTTTGCAAGCAGCATAATATGCTCACTTGGATCATCCATCCGGTGATGCATCGCTACCCAGCCGATATCGCGGAACCATTTGACCGGCTTAATGGCTTCCCGTGTAGGCGCAATCGCCTGCACCACCGGATAATCATGGTTATACAACAGCTCGTCGAAGCGAAAATCCCACCAGCCGTAATTATAAAATTTCGAATCCGCGTCCTTGTCGGAAGCAGCCGTCTGCTCGTAGTACCATTGATAAAGCCCGTTGCCGCTTCGCCCAGCGAACTGGCGGATGTTAAAGCCGGTCTTCAAGCTGGTTGGCTCGCCTAGGTTAGATTGGTCGCCGAAGCTCGCGCGCGTCGTCCACGGACTTGCGCAATATAACGGAAAATCGCCAGTCCTTGCAAAAAACGGCCTTTTGAACAGATCAACGGCTGTGAAGCCTCGAATGAGATTGATCGCATCGATTACAAAGGCAAGCCCGGTCGTCCAATAAAGCGGTCCTTCTGCCCAGCCTCCGTCCTCGCCGCCCCAAGGCGAATAGAGGCAGGAGTAGTATTCCAGCGTGTAATCGAGCCACTCCCGCGCCTGCGGCTCCTCGTGCAGCAGCGCGATGCCGGCCGGCGTAAGCACCGAGGATAACGACCTGACAGCATGGCTGTCATACGGTACGTGATGGATTTTGGAACGGTCAATGACATGATGGGCTACTTGCTCTGTCCTGCGCAGCAGATTGGCTCGTACTGCAGCCCGCTCCTCATCGGAGAGATAGCCATGCAGCCAGTCATACCCCCATGCAACCGCTCCGGCAATCCGAAACGCCGCTTCATCGTTGTAATCGCGCGAAGTTGTCCCTTCCGTATCCCACGAAATGACATGGAGCAGCCAGCTTTTTGCCTTCTCAATCATGCCAGCGTCTTGGGTGATGACGCCTGCGACGCTCAGATGGCGAATTGCATATAACGTCTCCTGACAATCCATATACATTTTGCGCCATAACCTCGCGATACGTTTGTTGCCTGGATAACGCTCTGGCTCGGCAATGAGCTCCTTATGCAGCCATGGCTTAACCGACTGTTCATAAAAGACATCCCAGCCGCAATAAGAAGCGTCCTTTGCAAGCTCCGTGCGGAATGACAGCAATTGCTCATGGCTTAGCCACAGCCTAGGGCGGGCAGTTGATGTCTCTTGATAGCGGTCTTGCCTTGCAGGGAGCGGCGTCTCCGGCAGCCCTTCCGGCACGGTGAACGACCTTGTCTTGCTCCAATTCGACTGAGCTCCCGCCCCCTCCGCCAACAAGGCGTAACGCCAGTAATACCGCCCGGGCGCAAAGAGGTGATCCGGCGTATATAAATTATAGGGAACCTGATGTACCGTAACCGTCTGCTCCTGTTCGAAGCTGCCAGTTGGCGCATATTGCAGCACATAACGGTCATCTTCGAGCCTTGCCGGCATCCATGTAAATCTAGGGGGATTCTCTAGCAGCTTCGTTTGCTCGCTCGGCTCATAAGGTACGGACAGCTTGCCGCTGAGCGGCTCAAACAATTTGTTCATCGCAGCATCCCTCTCTCTTTCAAACCGTCGTCCGTTAACGCATAAATGCTGCCAGCCCCATTCTCTTCTCCGCCCAAGCTGACGATTAGCTCACCCGCTTCCGTCCATCGCAGCTGCGGAGCGTCATTCCCGCATGCATACACGGCGATAAAGCGGACGTTATCGCCAACTTGGCGATGCAGAAGTCCCTCGGACCGCTGCGACGGATCAACTGCTATTCCTGGTGTGAGCACATGAATAAGCGATGAACCTGCATCAGCCCAAAGAGTGACAGATACTTCCTCCGGGGGTGATTGCTCTTTAAGCTGGGTCTGCTGCTCAATTCGGACCGTATACGATCGTGGGGCTGACGTTTCAAAGCGGCTTATCGCTTGTACATATGCGTAGCCGTCATGCTCGCCAAGCGGCTTCGGCATTGAAGCCGGATCTTTCTTGTAATGTCTTTCGCCTATGCCCGAATCCCCCACGCCAACATAATGAAACCACCAATCCACCTGCTGCTTCTCCACTAACCGAACCTCGAACCAGTCCAGTACCCACAAGTCATTAACGAGCACATGGCGATCGAGAACGGCGCCTTCATAAGCATCGCCAGTACGTATCCAAGCGTATGAGCGGCTCTGTTCTTTTTCATGCTTTATGCAAGCGCCCTGCGCTTCGGACTGCGAGCGCCCGCCGATGCTGACCGTATTATGGCATGCGGTATGCGGATACCACTCCTTCTTTAGCCGGGAACCGTAAGGCACAGTGCCGCGATCTGGCGTGAGCGGATACGAGCGGTGGCTGAGCATCAGATTCAGCTTGTCATAGTGGCCATGCGAGCCGCCATGCGAACCAAAATCGAGCAGGCAGGACAGCTTATTGCGTTCATGCGCGAGTACGGCAAAACCGCTGCTTTGCAGCAAGACGGTTTCCATTTGCTCTTTTCGCGGCTTTAACTTCCAATCTCCCGTTCCATATAGAACAGCTTCCAGCCCACTGCGGGACGGAGCATCCGGGCTTAGCTGACCATAGACTTTGCTCAGCAGCGGCAAAATGTCCTCGTTGCCATATTGCGCCAATCCGATTTCGAAAATCTCGGCCAGCTCCCTAGCATATGGCTCTCGCCAATAAGGTCCGTCATGCAGTGCAGGCAATGAGCCGCTCGCGTCTGCAAGCTGGGCAAGCACATCCAGCATGCCGCTAATGGACTGCCCTGCCTCACCGCTATAGCCGTACAAGTCCTCCCCAAACCTTGCCGCCATTTCAGCGTTAATCAAGTACGCGCGCAGCACAAAAACGTGATAGTATATGCTTCCTTCAAACTCCAGCTGATCAGGCTTCACCGCAATCGAGAGATGATGGCGGAAGCCGCCCTCGTCATCCAGCTGCGCCAGCAGCTTCTGCCGTTCGCCGCGAGCCGCGTATACGCAAGACAAAGCAGCGTTAAGCCAAGCTGTGTAATTGTTCTCGGGATTGCCCCGCTCATTGGTCAAGATCGCATGATATTCCAGCATGCTGCTCTCCAGCATCGCAAAAAATGCATGTAGCGTCTCCTCTCCCTCGGTGAAGGAGATTCCTTCGTCAACGAGCAGCAAATACGCCCTAATCAACGTCGTAGCCCATATCGCTTCCGTTAGCGCCTGATGGAAAGCTCTGCCTTTCAGCATCCATGGAGATGCAGCGGGATGAACCGGATAATGCGGGAATTGCTGCGCATACCGGACGATGATCGATCGCCCAAGATCGGCATAACGCCCTTCGCCGGTAGCTGCAAATACAGCGGCCGCTTGCAGCGCATGCCTTGCAAGCGACTGATGCTTGAACACAAGCCATGCCCCTCGATAAGGCTCGCCTCTCAGCTCACAGCCATGGGGACAAGTAAATATAGCCGCATCTTCTTCAAGCGGATCGAACAGCAGCTCCGAATGATGGGCAGGGCATACATAGCTATGCCACCAACCGCCTGGCTCCATTGGAATAGCCGGTTCACGCTGATGCTCTGCGGCAGCCGTAACCTGATCCAGCTCAGCCGCCAGCTCCTTCAGCGCATCCGCGCACCAACCATACATTTCAGCCTTCCCCCGGATGCTCATCGCATGAACATGCCCCCGTTTATTTCGATCGTCTCTCCCGTCAAATAGGAAGAAAGCTCCGATACGAGGAAAAGCACGGCGCCTGCAACATCCTCCGGCGTCCCTTCGCGCCCGAGCGGAATGCCCTGCACGGTCGCCTTGCGGGCGGCATCGGGCGTGAACGTATCGTGGAATGCCGTCTGCCCGATAAAGCCCGGCGACACTCCATTCACCGTAATGCCGCTCGCGGCAAGCTCCTTGGCAAGCCCTTTCGTATAAGTAAGTACGGCTGCCTTGCTCGCTGCGTAGATGGATGCGCCTGGTCCGCCGCCGTTATGCGCCGCGATCGACGTGACATTGACGATGCTCCCCCTGCCCTTCGCTTTCATGCCGGGAATGACGAATTTACTGACGAATACCGCACTTTTTAAATTTACGTCCATGACCTTCGCATACAGCTCTTCCGTCATTTCCTCATTCGCCAGACGCTGGACCAAATGTCCCGCGTTGTTTACGAGAAGGTCGATGCTGCTCCCGAAGGAAGCTTCGACTGCGCTTACCATCTCCTCAATCTGCTCCGGCTTCGTCACATCCGCTTGGAACGCTTCCGCCGTGCCGCCCGCAGCACGAATAGCGGCAACCGCTTCCTCCGCTCCCGCGCGGCTGCTCAAATAATTGAGCGCCACTTTTGCCCCGCTTGACGCAAGCATGCTAGCTACCCCTCGTCCGATTCCTCCCGAAGCTCCCGTGACGAGCGCTATTCTCCCCGTAAGATCAATATGCATCGTTATTGCTCCTCCCGCAGCGTCTCTTTCAGGCCGCCGCCGTTATATTGTTTTGGCATGGACATGATGATCCTTGTGCCTTCATTTTGCCGGCTCTCAATCGTTAATCCATACGCTTCCCCGAACACCATCTGGATGCGGCGATGCACGTTAACGACGCCGATTCCGCCTTTTCGCTTGAACTCATGGCCATCGTCGGCAAGCCGGTTTTGAAGCAGCCGAACCCGCAGCTCCTCAAGCTTTGCTTCCGTCATGCCGCAGCCATTATCCTCTACCACAACAAGCAGCTTATCCCCTTGCTCCATCGCATCAATGCGAATCGCATGCCGGGTTTCCATTCCATTTGGAAATGCATGCTGAAAAATATTTTCGATAAGCGGCTGCAGCGTGAGCCGCACCATCTTCGCGAGCAATAGCCTTGGCGGAATCGCCACATCGATCTCAAAATCCCGCCCGATCCGATGCTTTAGGATGATCATATAGTTGCGGACATGGTTAAGCTCATTTGCGATCGTAATTTCCTCTAGATTCGTCTGAACCGAATAACGGAGCATGAATGCCATCCCTTCCACCATCTCCGATATTTCCGCAGAATCCTGAACGATCGCGTAGCAATTGATCGTCTCCAGCGTGTTGTACAGAAAGTGCGGATTGATCTGCAGCTGCAGCGCCTGAAACTCCGCCTTCTGCCGTTCAAGCTGGTTATCCTGCAGCTCAAGCTGCGTTTTCTGATTGTGAAGCTCCGTATCATATACGCGCTCGATCATCTCCGACAGCCGGCTTACCATCAGGTTGTAGCTATGGATAAGGCCGCCGATCTCGTCTGCCCTAGGCTTCGTCTCGATGCTCTTCCAGTTGCCCTTCTCCGTCTCCCGCATCCCGTTTTTCAAGATGCGAATAGGGCTCACAATGGATCTGCCAAACCTTATGGCAAGAAAAAGCGCGATGACGAGCGTCACAAGTCCTACCGTTATCGTCGTCGAACGAATGCTCGAGATGGGACCGCGCAGCTCCTCTAGCGGCATCGAGATCGCAAGGCTCCATCCCGAATATTCGGATTTTCGCGAGATGATCATCGTCGGCTCCCCGTTCACCCGCTCGTTGAACCGTTGATCGCCGCCCGCAACGAGCCGCACTGGAATATCCGATTGCAGCATCGCTTCCATCGTGTCGTTCTCCGGGGCGTAGATGACCTTACCCTGGCGGTCGAGAATGAAGAAGAAGCCCTGCTCGCCAAGCTCGACTTGATTCCACAAGCTGCTGAGCTGCTGCTCATTAAATTCAATGGCAAGCACGCCCTTCGGATTGTATGACGAATAACCCCGGATTTTGCGAGCCAGGGTAATGACCTTGTTCTGATCCTTACCCAGCAGGCTCGTCTTCAGAATCGCAATCTCGCCGCTGCCTGGCGTCTTCTCATTCAGCTCCGCCAGACGTGCGGACGGATCAAGCGATAATGACGAGAAGCTTTGATTCTGGTCAAAGATAGACCGTCCATGATACCCGAGTATATAAATCATATGAATCTGCGTCGGATAAGTAATGAACACCTTCTCGAATACTTCTTTGCGGATCTGGCTTGTGAACTGGTAATTTTCATAGCTGTCGGCAGGGTCCATATCGAGAAATTTTTTCACTAGCTGCTGCGAAAGGATCGAGTTGCTTACCCGCTCGAAGGTAGCCAGATGGTTGTCGGTCTGCATGGCTGCATTATCGATGACCGTCGTCATATATTTCTCAACCTGCTTATCGATGGCACGCGACGACTCCATGTACGAGAAGATGCCGACCATCGACAGCGACAGCAAAATAACGATAAAAAAGTAAACGAACATTTGGCGCGACAGGCTTCTTCGCATCATTCAATCCCCAGCGTCGTCCGGTATTCAGAGGGCGTATAACCCGTAAACTTTTTGAACGTCTTTGTAAAATGGGGATGGTCCGCATAACCTACCTCATACGAGACATCCGTTATTTTGTGATGCGCAGCGGCAAGCAGCTTCTTCGCTAATTCCATCCGCCGCTTGATACGGTAATGGACGAACGTCTCACCGGTCATCTGCTTAAACAGCTGGCTGAAATAAGAAGCGTTTAAGCCCAGCATATCGGCAACCTCCTCCAAGGACAGCTCCTTGGAGAGATTGCGCTCAATATAGGCCTTCGCTTCCTCGATCGGTTCCCTCGCGAGCCCCTTGCGCTTCGCGCGAATGAGCTTCATAAGCCCCTGCACCGATTGTTCAAACTCGTCGAAGCTCGTTTGCCTTGACGCTTCCGCAAGCAGCTCATCACAATCCATCTTATAAATATCGCGCTGATTAATTTGCTTCACCAGCTTGGCAAGCAGCTCATGCAGCAGCTGCTCTCGCTGCCGGTCGTCAATTCGCCGCGAACTGCAGTAAAGCCGTATCTCTTCGATCGTCTCGCGAATCCCTTCATCCTTCAAATGCCAGATTGCTTCATCCAGCCGCTCCAGCCATTGCTCGGATTGGGAGAGCGAGATGTAAGCGCGTTCACTATCTGCTGCAAGGCTTGCAAGCAGCTTGCTTACCGCCCCCTGCACCCCTGCCTTCGTTACAGGCTTCAATAAGTATTCCTTTACGCCGTAAGACATGCACTTCTGCGCATACTCGAAATCGCCGTAACCGGAGACGACGACAATCGGAATATCACCATATTGCTCCTGCATGCGCTGGCATAGCTCAAGCCCATCCATGCGCGGCATCCGAATATCGGTAAAAAGTATAGTAGGTCTGCTGCTTCGGATTTTCTCCAAAGCATCTACGCCGTTCTCGGCCGTATCGGTATGAATATTAGAAGGTTCGGCTTGCTGAATAAGCTTTTCCAATCCTTTGCGGATCATAGGCTCATCGTCGACAACGAGAATGCGGTGCATGGAGCTTTCCCCCTTCGGACTGGATGCTCCCTCAGCCAGCTTAAGCTGGCTGCGAAGAGTCCTCTTGTATCCTCATAGTAAAGCAACAGCCTCCTCTCCGTAAACCTTATTCGAAAGCGCTCTCACCGCTTTTGTAGCGCGCGGTTGCCTGCTCGATAATCTCCTTGCCGCCTTTGGACAAATACTCATCAAGCAGCTTCTCATAATTGTCGATCGGTTCTCTTCCGTATACCATTTTGAGCACGCGCTCCAGAATAAGCGGAGGCATTTCATCGGATTTCGGATTTAAATCCGGATATTGAACGAGCGCCTCCAGACGAGGGTCAAATTCAAGCCCTCTGCGGCCTTCCTTCGCCAGCATATGGTCAAAAGCATCAATAAGCTGCTTGCCGGAATCCGAAAGCTCGGATACGCGTTTATTATAGGTTGTATCCTGCACCATCCAGAGCCAGTAGTTGAGATAACGCATTTTATCCGTGCCAGCAGTATCGGTTGGAACCTCAAATACCGGCTCGCCGTTCGTGACTTGGTAGTCTTCGCCTTCGATGCCGAAGCTGAAGAATAACTCCGCCTTCTCGCTAACCATCCAGTTGAAGAACTTAACGATGTCGGCCGCTTTATCCTTTGCCTTCGCATTGATATAGAAAGAACGCGTAACCGGATTGTAATGCGCGTATCCGCCTTTGCCGTCAGGACCAACCGGTGACGGAATAAGCGCTACTTCCGCATCAGGCACGTTTTGCTTAAGCTGGGCGCCCCAGATCGGCAGCTCATTGGCATTCATCGACCATATGCCCGCCTTGCCGCTTGTTACGATGCTTTTGAAATCGGTACTTTCAATCGTTGCGAATTCCTTGCTGATTAATCCCTCGTCATGCATCGTCTTGTATACGCCGATTGCCTTCTTCATATTTTCAACGTCGAAGAAGCTTGGCTTCACCTGACCGTCCGGGAACACTTTAAATTGGTTCAAATAACCGAGTACATCATAAGCGCCAAAAAAAGTATCCGCATATTTGAAGTTTTGGCGGCCCGCGAACGGCTGCTCGACTCCCAGCTCCTTGAACGCCCGGAGCACATCAAGCGTCTCCTCGACCGTTGTCGGAATTTCCTTGCCCGCCTTCTTGAGCAGATCCGTCCGTATCCAAGTTGCCCGCCTTGAAGGATTCGTTAACACCTCAGGAATGCCGTAAATATTGCCTGTCTTCGCGTCGGTCATTCTCTCCCACGCGGATTCAGGAATGAACTTAAGCAGGTCAGGGCCGTATTCCTTGAGCAGGTCGTTAAGCGGGAGAAACACGCCGTTCTCCACTGCGCCCGCAAGCTCAGGGCCGCTAATGCCTCCGCTGCCTTGCACCACATCAGGAATGTCGTTCGTTGCGAACATTTGAATCATTTTATCTTGGTATTCATTATGCGGAATGAGACGGATGTCGAGGTCTGAATTCGTCATTTTCTCCAGCTCAAGCACGTATTTGTCTTTGTTGATATCCGGATTTTTCTCGACATAGGCTACGTTCAGCGTACGCATGGAGATGGAGAACTTGACCGGCTCGGAGGGCTTCTCCTCACCAGGCGCATTCGTTGCCGGCTTCTCGCCAGCGCTGCCTTCCGAATTGCCTTTGCCCGCGTTATTGCTGCAGCCCGCAAATACCGAAAGCGTTAAAACCAAGATCATCGCACGAACCAAAATCTTTTTCATCGATTCCCCTCTTTTCGTTGGATGGTACAAATCCTATAAAATATAGCGCTTACAATTCCATTGTAGAGTTGATGCGCGCAGCGTCACAATGGACTCCGTTTGGCTGCGTTTGTCTTTTTTTTAGTCTCTGCCTGTTAGAGCCGTGCTGCCTTATGACTTAATCGATCCAATCATCATGCCTTTAATAAAATAGCGCTGCAGAAATGGATACACCATAATAATGGGAATCGTCGCGACCAAAATGACCGCCATCTGCACGCCCTGCACCGATTGCGAAGCCGCCTCGAATGCGAGATTGCCCGTATCGGTCAGGTCATCCGTAATAAGAAGCTGCCTTAATTTTACCTGCAAAGGGTATTTCTTAACATCATTAATATAATACAAGGCATCCATATATTTGTTCCAGTTCGTCACCGAGTAGAAAATGCCTACCGTTGCGAGTGCCGGCTTCGACAGCGGCAGGATGATGCTCCATAAAATACGCAGCTCGCTGCAGCCGTCCATTCGCGAGGAATCGACCAGCTCCGTTGGAATTTGGGTGAAAAACGAGCGCAGCACGAACAGGTTGAAGGCGCTGATTGCCGTCGGTATCATAAGCGCCCATAGCGTATTTACGAGACCTACCTCGCGCATGAGAATAAACTGCGGGATAAGCGGCGCGCTGAAAATCATCGTCATGAGCACGAAGATCAAAATGTACGTTCTGCCGACATATTCCTGCCTCGACAAGGGATAGGCAAGCGATGCGGTCATCAGCAGGTTGATGATTGTGCCGAGCACCGTAATATATACCGTAACGCTGAACGCTCTCCAAATGGATACGTCATCGAATACGTATTCATAATATCTGGTCGTGAATTCAACCGGCCAGAACATGACCTCTCCCCGGTCGATCGCGCCGGCGCTGCTTAACGACTGCGCAATGACGTTAAGAAACGGCAGGAACATGATTAAGCCTAAAAGCGTGAGGAACGTATAGTTAAAAGCAAGAAATAGTTTGCGGCTTGCCGATTCGCGTCTGATCAACTGCTGTCCCTCCTTAATACAACGATTCGCCGGTCGCTTTTTTGCTTACAAAGTTGGCGATGGAAAGTAGTGTGAGGCCGACGACCGACTTGAACAATCCAATTGCGGTCGCATAGCTGTACTGCATTTGATTAAGTCCCGCCTTGTAGATGTAAGTATCGAGAATTTCACTGTTCTGAAGGTTAAGCGGATTTTGGAAAACGAATACCCGCTCAAATCCGTAATCGAGAAAATCGCCGATCTTCAGCAGGAACAAAATCGTAATGACCGGCAGCAGCGCCGGAAGCGTAATCGCGAGCGTCTGCCTCCATCTGCTTGCTCCGTCCATCTCCGCCGCCTCGTACAGATCCGGGTTGATGCCCGCCAGCGCAGCAAGGTAAATGATCGTTCCCCAGCCCACGTCACGCCATAAGCCCGAGCTGACCAGAATGGTGCGAATGTACGAATCTTCCCCTAGGAAGTAAATAGGCTCAAAACCAAACCAACCGATAATCGCGTTAATGACGCCCGAGGAAGGCGATAGAATGCCAACAAAGATACCGCTTACAATTACCCAAGAAAGAAAATGCGGCGCATAGATGATCGTTTGGACAATTTTTTTATACAGCGCCAGCCTCACCTCATTCAGCAAGAGCGCAAGCACGATCGGCGCTGAAAACGCAAATACCAAATCATAGATGCCAAGCAGAAGCGTATTGCCAAGAATGCGAATGAAATCATAATGGCTGAACATTCGTTTGAAATGCGCCAGCCCCACCCAAGGGCTGCCCTTGAAGCCCGCGAATAAATTGTAATTTTGAAAAGCGATAACCGATCCAAGCAGCGGAACATATTTGAACAATAGGAAGAAAAGGATGCCTGGTATCGAGATAAAATATAACGCTTTGAACTTCCACATATATTGCAGCTTGAGCATCGCATTCACCCCATTTTCTTGCGCAGATTTGCAGGCGCATGCTCGTCGATTGGAATCTCATTAAATTCGATTTGAATGAATTCCGGCTCCCGCTCAATAATTCTGGACAATTCACTCGTAAACACTCTAGTGATTTCTTCCTTCTGCTCGTCTGTACGGCCCTCGTACATTTTAATCGTGATATGCGGCATTGGCTTTGCCCTCCTATCTAAGCTGTTTTGAGTTATGCCTTTATCCTATAAAGAATCGGTAGGCCGAACAATGGAGTCGCTTTGCTTGGTTTGTGTTTTTTTTAGGCGGGAGACTGGGCGCTTGGTGTCTTTTTAGAAGGGCTGTCGTTCTTTGCAGGCGGCGCACAAAACAGCGGAACCCGCCTTTGGATAAAGGGGATTCCGCTGCTCTTTCACAATCTCAAATGGCTTCACCTCATGGATATGCTTTGACCGCCATTTGGCGTGGGGAGCGCCGAACTACGTCTTTTTTTCATAGTAGTTAGCTAATCCAAATGAAAGGGGCTGTCCCAAACGGTCATAGACCTTGTGGGACAGCCCCTTGTTACGCGGGAAGCAACTACGCCTTAGGCATTTCGCTCATATCCATATACAGGACATTCCACCGATGACCGTCGAGATCAGCAAAACCGGCGCCGTACATCCAGCCTCCCTGATCCTGTGGCTTGCTGAAAGCTGTCCCTCCTGCTTTTACCGCCTTCTCGATCCATTCATCTACTTCTTCTCTGCTCTGCGCATCGATAGAAAGAAGCACTTCGGTTCCTTGCCTCGTATCAGCGATTTCTTGGCCGGTAAATTTCTTAAAGGTGGCTTCCGGGAAAAGCATCACCAATACCTTCGCCTCACCGATAACCAAGCCTGCCATGTCGTCGCTGTTGATATGCCTCGGATGAAAAGTAAACCCAAGCTGGCTGAAAAACTCTTTTGACTGTTTGAGGTCTTTAACCGGAAGATTTAACCAAAATTCTCTAGGCATCGTTATTGCTCCTCCACATTCGTTTCTCTACTTGCTATTCATCTTAGCACAGTTCATCCTCATTTATTTCTTCTGGATTGCTGAATTTGCAACGCAGCGCCAAGACTCATTATTGGGCAGCTACTAACCACCTCGCAAACACTTCTGCTTCAAGACCTTACCATTAAATGCCGCGAAAATGCCCAAAAGAGCAAGGCTAATACGCTGACCGAGGCACCGAGCAAGCATACGCCAATCCAGCCTGCTTGAGCGTAGACTAGCGTTGAAGCAATCGAACCGACAGCGCTGCCGATGGAGTAAAAAATCATATAGCCCGCCGTAAGGCGACTGCGCGCATCCGGCCGCACGCTCAAAATCATGCTCTGGTTCGTCACATGCACGGCTTGCACGGCAAAGTCCAGCGCGATGACTCCAACAACTAAAGCCCACAAGGAGTGCTCGGTTAAGCTGATTGGCAGCCATGAGCTGATCAAAATAACTAAAGCGATTCCGGTAGTCCGCTGCCCCAGCCCACGGTCTGCAAGCTGCCCTGCCCGCGCTGCCGCTAATGCGCCCGCGACGCCAGCGAGGCCAAAAGATCCGATAACCGTATGCGAAAGGGACAGCTCCGGCGCGCTTAACGGCAGCACCAGCGAAGTCCATAATGTGCTGAACGCTATGAAAATAAGCAAAGCGATTACCGCGCGAATGCGCAGTACCGGTTCCTGAGCAAACAGCATAAATACCGAGCGCAGCAGCTGCGGATAATCGATAGCCGCGTTCTGCCTCTTGCGGCGCGGCAGCACCCGGAACATAGCGATAGCCATGAACAAGGTTAAGGCTGCCGAGACAAAATAAACGGTGCGCCAGCCTGCGATGTCAGTCAAAACGCCGGCGACGGTACGCGCCAGCAATATTCCGATCACTACTCCGCTCGTCACGAAGCCGATCGTCCGGCCGCGGTCAGCCGGCTTTGCCAGTGACGCCGCAAACGACACAAGCACTTGTACGACTACGGCAAACAAACCGACGACAGCCATACCCGCAAGCATAACGATCCTCGTAGGCGCAATGCCGACCGTGAACAGCGCCATTACCGATAGGAGCAGCAGACTTACAACGAGTTTGCGCGGGTCTAGAAGATCACCGAGCGGTACCAATAAAAGCAATCCTAGCGCATAACAAATTTGCGTAATGGTAATAATCATCCCCACGGCAGCATGATGTATTCCAAACTCGCTTGCTATTTTATCCAGCAGCGGTTGGGCATAATAAATATTCGCTACGGACAGCCCGCTCGCGACTGCAAACAGCAGCATCACGGTTCGAGAAAGACCCGGAGCAGCGTCCTTCTTTACGAGCTGACCCTGCGCCGCATCCAGTTCCACACCGCTTGCTTCCCTCTCATCGGCTAACGCTTTCACTTGAAGCTTCTCCATATTTACATTCCTCTCCTCCTGGGGATCACATGGATCGCCAAATCAATACTGAGCATAATTACATACCGATCAGTACATTATAATAGCGAGAAATATATAACAGTACCTGAATAATGTCAATGGGTTTGACAATTGAACGCTGAAAACTATAAACTAATAAAATACTGATCGTTATGGAAAGAAGGAGTGGCAATGGCAAGGCTACGTGAGTTTGATGAGCAGAAGGCATTAGAAGCAGCCATGCAATTATTTTGGGAAAAAGGTTACGAGGCAACCTCATTAAGCGATCTGACAGCCAAAATGGGCATTCAGCGTCCAAGTATATATTCCGCTTTCGGAGACAAAAAGGCGCTATTTGAAGCCGCGCTTCGAAAATATACGCAGCAGCATTCTTCCCACATTCGAACACAGCTGCAAAAGAGCTCATCCGTAAAGGAAGCGCTCCGTTCCTATTTTGAAGGTTTGGTCGCCAACGAGTACGAGGAAGAAAGGAATCGAGGGTGCTTTTGCATTAATACGATGGTAGAGCTTGCGCCTCATGATGCCAAATTTGAAATCCTTACGAGGGAACATCAGATGTATTTGGCTGTCCTGTTCCAAGAAGCGATTGAACGGGGGATTCGATCGGGGGAGCTTGATTCATCCACGAATGCAGCAGCCTTAGCGCAGACACTCGTCGTATCCTTAATTGGGCTTACCGTGCTAATGAAATCAAACCCCGACCGATCATTTGCAGAAAATTCTGTTGCTTTAACACTTACGTTACTCGAAAAGCCTGTAGATGCGTAGATGAAGCTCCGATTAATAATGGAACCGTTTTTTAATTTCCGCTTTGAATTTACGGTCGGAGAAAATAATCATTCCGATAATGGTCAGAAGCGAATACACAATCGCCGCCACGCTTGGCCAAATGACATTGGACAATTGAAATACGAATAGCAGCGCGGGGCATAAACTAACGAAAAACATCGCTAATAGATAGCCGATATCATCGCGCCACAACGATTTTTGGACAATCGCTAGCAGCGTCATCACAAGTGTGGCTCCCATCCCGAACAGCGGAATCGCGTAATTGGTTGACCACTTCGTAAAATCAGCAAAGATGTCGATGACGAGCAGGAAAAACGATAATGCCGTATAGTTAAACAACACTTTTCTGCCGATATGCGCTTTGGACATAATCGTATGTTTAATCGCTACGCTTGCGTATAAAAGCCCTGTCGTCACAATCGCAGACCAAAGGTAGGGATTGATATGCAGCGTCAACAGGTTGATGGTAATCGCAAGGATGATAGCCGCAATCGTTAGAAACAGGAACAGCTTCGCAACCGTAAACACTTTGGTTTCCTGGTAGTAATGCTCATAGGAGGGGTACTCTGTCGGGCTGCTGCCTTTATAACCAAGAGGTTTCGAGCATAACGGACACTGGTCATGCTGATCATCGACCAGCACGTTGCAACGAGAGCATAAAGTCATTAGCTCCTCCCCCAATCATTTGAGTAAACCTTCACTTCAAGCCCGGCTTGATTCGCCAAGTAAGCAAAGAAATATTGCAAAATATCTGCTTCCACAATATTTCGCGTAAACGTAATCGCCATCCGATCATTGACCGTGCAGATTCCACAGCTTATCGGGCTTTTGTTCGTTGGATAGACGACCGCTTCGATTTGTTCAATATACTCGTACATCTGCTGCGGCAAAATAATATTGCCAAGATTGGATAGTGTCATCGTTTTTTTGCTTTCTCCCAATGTTTGAAAACCCCAATTCACAAACCAGCTCTTGAGAAAAAGCGGAACAAACATGGTAGCTTTATTGCGCTCAAGCGCCACATTGTTGTAGATGAAGCTTTGCAAGTTTTGTTTGCTTGTTTTCTGCTTTAGCATCTCGCCTGTTCTTGCTACCAATTCATCAAAAGTAGTATCCTCTGTCACCTTTGCTCCGATATTGACCACTCCAAAAAAATTACGGAGCGTGCGTGAAGGAAACATTTTGCGCAAATTAGCAGGTATCGCAATCACGACCGGTTCATTGCGCTCACTATATTTATTCCTCGTCTGATAGATGGAATAAATGAGCAGCGCCGTTAGATAAGCCGTTACCGTGCTGCCCTTTTGCTTGGCTGCCTGATTTAATTGATTGCCGCTAACAATGCCATGGACAACGTTATTGCCGAAAATTTCAAAGCGTGTCCCTTTAATGTGGTACGATTTGCTGTTTCGATAATTTTCAACGTAACAATCCTTAAAGTGCGTGCGGAAGCTATCCTCCATATCGCTGGCATCCACGCCGGTATCCGCGAGCAAAATCTTTCCTTCCGGGTCCACTTCTTGGCCCGTATTCGCAAGGTAATAATACAAAAGCGATTTTAAAAATTCGATTGCTCCGTTGCCATCTGTAAGTGAATGAAAAACCTCGATAGACACTCGATTTTTGTAGTATAAAACTTTAAATAAATAGCCATTATTTGTTTTTGGATCAATATCCGGGCATGGATACTGCTGTTCCTCCGCAATGACGATTCTTTCGTTGTTGGCATCCAAGTAATTCCAAAAAACACCCTTGCGCAATTTCACCGTAAACATTGGAAATCTATCGAATACCGTATCGGCGGCGAGCTGCAAAGCTTCCGGTTCGATTGGATCCCTCAGTACGGCTGAAATACGATAAACAGACGTGTTTTTTGTATTTGCAACCGAAGGGAACAGCTTTGCGGCATTATCAAGCTTGTACCATTTGTCCATATGCATTTTCCTCTTTCCTTATGCTGGCCCTGCTATTTTTTCTTCAAAATGGTTTATACGTTTATATTCATTTGTTGTAACAACTAAAATGATTAATTTTAACAGCCATGCTGTAATGGAATGTTGACGGTTCACATATACCTATTAGGTATGTTATACTCAAATGGATTTTAGCGAAGGAGGTAAATGAGTTGGAGTTTGTCATCTTGGGTCTGCTTATGATTCGCCATTTAACGCAATACGATATAAAAAATGCGTTGCAGCGAAAGGTATCTCCCTTTTTTAGCGCCAGCCTTGGTAGCATTCAAGCCGCGCTGAAGAAGCTCGAGAGCAACGGGCATGTCGATCTCGAGGAAATGACCGAAAACGGCCGGAGAAAAAAGATTTATTCGTTAAATCCGCTTGGCAGGCAATATTTTATGGACTGGATGTTGTCTGCCATTGCGCCGGGTCGCTTGGAGCAGGATGTGACGACACGGTTGTTTTTTTTAGGCTTAATGCCGCCGCAGGATCGCCAATCGATTATAAAAGCGGTCATTGCCCATCTTGAAGTTTCCGTTCATACGTTTGAAACCGGTTATGAAGAAGTAAGTCCGAAGGAAATTCCGGCCCATCTCAAGGAAGTAGTCAAATTTCAGCTTAAAACGTTGGAGCTGGGACTCTTTTATCATCAAAGCATGTTGGCTTGGTTTAAAGGGCTATTGGCGGAATTGGAGGCGGACGATGAAGCGTAGCGATAGCATAACCAAAAGGCTGGCGTTTAACAACGCGCAGCTCACCTATTACATCACAGGGGATCAGCAAAAAGAAACGATTTTGATGCTGCATCCGGCATTCACCGACCATCATATATTTGAGGCGCAAATGGACTATTTTCAGAAAAGCTATCAAATAATCGTATTAGACATGCCAGGTCACGGGGAAAATCAAGTCGCCGGAGCTAAACTGTCGATCAAGGATATGCCAGAAATCATAAACCAGCTCTTATCGGAAAATGGCATTTTAGCATGCCATCTTTTAAGCGTCTCCATGGGATCTCTTGTCGCGCAAGCGTTTGCTGACCGTTATCCAGATCGGGTAAAGTCAGTGATCATCGTCGGGGGTTATTCGATACATAAGGCGAATGAGCGGGTGTTGAAATCGCAGCGAAGCGAAGGGTTCAAATGGATCTTGTACATCTTATTTTCGATGAGGAAGTTTAGAAGTTATGTCTCTGCGTTTTCATGCTGCACCGATCAAGGCCGTGCTGTGTTTGCCCGAGGCGCCAAACATTTTAATAGAAAATCTTTTTCCGCCATGGCTGGGATGAACACTTTTTTTATCCAAAAGAATACCCCTATGCCTTACCCGCTTTTGATCGTTATAGGCGAACATGATCTGGAGCTTATTCAAGCAGCCGCGAGGGAGCTGCATCGTTTAGAGCCGCATTCCGAATTGGTGTTCATGCCCGGGGCGGGCCACTGCGCAAATGTGGATGCGCCGCATGTTTTCAACCTTCTTGCATGCCATTTTTTGACTGCTCATGCAGATCGCTAATCAGCTTCCCTAAATGCTAACCGTTGCTTACACCTAACAGGTAAAGCTCCAGCTAATTTCCCGTGAGGAAAATAGCTGGAGCATTTAACTGGATAAGCTCCCGTTAATCATACGCTCGGCAGCTTCAACCGACATTATTTCAAGTTTTGATTAATCCAGCTGAACATCGATTCTTCCTTTGGCGCCCATCCGAGTAAGTTTCTCGCGTGCACAGCGCGAACACGGCTGTTCGAAGCAATCGCAAACCGCGCCCAATCTCCAAGCTCCGCAATCGCTTGATCGGCTGGCCAGCTAATCGTGTTGCCTCCGAATCCAAGCGCCTCACTGACCGCTTTGGCGATGTCGCCATACGATTCCTCGCCGCTTTCAGCGAAGAAATAAGAGGATGATGGTGCCTTCTCAAGCGCCAGCACGTACAGCTCAGCCAAATCCTTGATGTGGACATTGGACCAGCGATTTACGCCTTTACCAACATGAACGCCTGCCCCCAGCTCTCGTGACTTGCGAATAATTTGCGGCAGTTGATCGCTTTCTACAGGCAGCCCAAGCGCATTTCCATAAATCATCGAAGGAACGATCACGATGCCTCTGACCCAATCCTCTATCCCTGCCTTGCGCACAAGGTTGTTAATCGCCACACGATCTGCACGAATATCCATCGGGACAAATGGCGTCTCTTCGTCAAAAATTTGTTCGCACGTCGTATCGCCGCGGGCATCATCCCCAACGACGCTCGAACCCGACGTATGCAAAAACGGTTTCCCCGTGCCGCGCAGTGCGGCAATAAAGGTTTCCACTGCTTTCATATGATCGGAGTCAGCCGTATGAATGACCGCGTCACTCAGCTTCGCGTATTCCGTTAAAACAGCCGTATCCTCCAGCGTTCCGAGAACAGGCTCTATGCCCAACTGTCTGAGCGGTTCCATCTTATCCGGATTGCGGACTAAGCCATACACGGTATGCCCCGCTTCGAGCAAAGCCTTTGCTACTGAACCGCCAATATAACCTGAAGCGCCTGTTACAAATACCTTCATGCCTTACCTCCTCGTTTCGTAACTGCCTTACCGATTAGCCTAGTTTTTCAATGACGGCTTTCGTTACCGCTAGCGTCGACTGTGGATTCTGCCCTGTAATCAGATTGCCGTCCACCTCATAATGAGTAGACCAGTTTGGCGCTGCCACGAATATCGCTCCCAGGTCACGAAGCTTGCTTTCCAGCAAAAACGGAAGATGTTTATCCAGCGTCGTTTGTGCTTCTTCCCGGTCTGTAAATGCATTTACTTTTTTGCCTGCGACAAGCGGTTGTCCATTCGATAAGGTTGCGCCAACTAAACCTGCCGGTCCATGGCAAACGGCTGCAACTATTTTATTTCCTTCATAGAAATCGCGCAGAAGCTTTTGAAGGTTGGCATCACCTGGCAGATCGTACATCGTTCCGTGGCCGCCCGGCAAGAAAATCGCATCATAATCGTCTGCCGTTACTCCATCTAGCTTGATTGTGTTCTGTAAATATTTTTTTGCGTCTAAAATCTCTTGAGGTGTGCTGGCATCCACACTTCCAGGATCGACGGGTCCTTCTCCGCCAAGCGGGCTTGCTACCGCAACCTCATACCCTTTTTCTGTAAACGCCATATATGCTTCAGCAAATTCTGACAGCCAAATTCCTGTCTTTTTGCTTTCATGAATCTCAGTATGGTTTGTGACTACGATCAACACTTTTTTAGACATTTGCTTAACCTCCAGTAGTTTTAGATGATTGCTGCTTCTTTATTCTAAACGCTATCCAATGCATAAAACAAATTATGAAATGACGATACATTAATAAATATATTTATGCATCTACCTGAAATAAAAAAGATCAACTAGCATCTGCTAGCTGACCTTACTTATTTTCACGAATGAGCGACATGATCTCTTTAATTTGAGGCAAATGCTTATGCTTAAGCTGATAAGCGATAAACAGCTCGTTTGTAACCTTTAGCTGCTCAAACACCACTTTTGTTCTGCCCTCGTTTAACGATTTTTCCAATAAATATGTCGGGATTACGCTCAGGCCCGCACCGTTCTCGACGGCCTTTAAGATCATATGCAGGTTAGGAATGATATGGATCGGCCTAATCAACGGGCGTATCTTAAAATGCTCCCTCCAAATCCGTCTGATGATCGGCAATTCCAATCCATAGCTGATCCAGCTCTGGGCGGAGAGCCATTGCTCCATCAGCTTCACGTTATCGGTTTCAAGGATTTGATAATCGATAGGGGCAACGACCACAAATTCCTCGTCCATCAGTTTCAAATATTCCACGCCTGGCGATTGGAACTTTTTTGACGTGATGATCAAATCCACTTTGTCTTCCTTCAGCAGCTCTAACAATTGCTCGGCGGTTCCAAATTGCGTGAGTGTACAAATGTCGTACGTATGAAGCCGAGGCAATATTTTTTCGGTAAAAAATTCATGTGCCGCACCCAGCTTGATCACGGTTAACGTTGGCAGTGAAGCGGATTTAAAGCTGTTAGTTGTATCCTCTAATGACTCGATCAGGGGAGCGAGCTGGGAATACAATTCCTTTCCCCGCTCCGTCGGAACGATTTTTCTTGACGTTCTAACAAATAAAGATTCCCCCACCTCAGCTTCTAAAGCGGCTAAGTGCTGACTCATTGCGGGCTGTGTCATCATGCGGGTCTTAGCTGCTTCGGAAACGGATTGATGCTTATAGATGATACAAAAGCTTCTATACCATTCAAAATCGACCATGATGCGCATCCCTCTCTGGATATGTCATTCGTTTAAGCCATAAGACCGTGCAGACAGCCTAGCAGCAAGAAAATAATGAGGTGGTCGCCTACTGCGATTAATAAAGATCTTCTGGACATGAGCCCGAATAGCGAGTTTTTCAAATAAACGATTGTTATCAGCAGGCCAATGATCAACCCGATGCCTAAACCCTGCAGCGCATTCTCAGCGCCGGTTAATTGAATCAGCACGGCTACGAGGAACGAGCTAACGAAAGCGTTGATAACGGAACAGATATATTTTAGCGGGCCCTCACTCTGATTTTCTAAAATAGCCTTGTTTTTAATTCCTTTTTTATCTGACAGCCTAACGGAATAATAGATTGTTCCATACAGCATATACATCACACCGCCAGCTAAAATAGCAACTACGTTCAAAGCGCTCCAATCCATGGACATGACGATCACTCCTTTTCTACTTGGGTTCAATCGCCAATGCGATCGCCTTTACTTTGCAATCCAGCTCCAACGAACCGTTTATCTGTTCGATTTGAACCAGCTCAACTGGGTTTCCTAAATATCTGTAGCCGCTTTTCGGAAGCCAGAAGCTGTACAGCTCTGAATAACACTCAACCATTTGGCTTCTTTCCCTATAATCCAGAGGCTCATCGAACGCATACACCACATGTTTCCCGCCTTTAAACGAATAAAGGCTCTCCTCCGCATGCTCCGAGTGCCCCTCTTCACGAATAGCAATCCGGCAATCGTATCGGCTTTTGTCTGGCGGAGTGATGTAGGGATTGTTGCGCGGTACGCCAAGCATCCACGTATCTGATTGAATCAAGCTTCTAGCCTTTGACCAATGATAAATCTCTTCCCATGCATGAGGGATTCCTTCGGTATAGGGACCGATGCTTTGCCTATTCACCGTTTTGCAAGCAGGTAAATCGACGGTTTTTACTTTGCTGAGGTCCAGCCACTTAAACCCAGTATACGTGCTCGCCTGATCATCTTCTATATCATTATTGCTAACTTGTTTAGATTTCTTGCTATTATAGTATTCTCTTGGGAACCGTTCCAAATAAGCGCCTTCCCGCCATTTTTTCGGGCTCGTGTTAAAGTTTTCATTAAAGGAGTAGGTAAAATAGGACAACGATGAAAAGCCGCTCATCAGCGCGACTTGAGTGACCGGTATTTGCTGTTCATAAATTAATAAATGCGCAGCATTCTCCAAACGAAGCCTTTTGACATAACCGGCAGGCGTTTCGCCGACGATCCCTTTAAAGGTGCGCTGAAAATGATAAACCGAATAGGTAGATACTTTTGCCAGCTTTTCAAGCGAGAGCTGCTCATTCAAATTTTCTTCTATGTATTCCATCACCTTGTTGATTTGCCTATGCTGCTCCACACCATACATTGCTTCTTGACCCCTACTCTTTGCTTACTGTTTTTTTATTAATTATAAGCCCTGTGTCAAGTTGCCGGGGTTTACAAAGCTTGCAAACCTAACAAAAAAAGCCGTAGACTTCACGTCTACGGCTTTTTTTGCATAATGTGCCCTCTGCTTGCTCTCATGCGATTCTTAAGCAAACACAACAAGCAATAATCCGATCAACGCCGGAAGGCCCTGTATGTACAAAATCGATCTTTTTGCCGTCAGCCCGCCATAAATCGCTGCTACCATTACAAGCGCCAGAAAAAAGATTTCAATCTGCTGGCCGAACAAAGCATTCGGATGAACGAGACCCCAAATTAATCCGGCAGCTAAAAAACCGTTGTACAGACCCTGGTTGGCTGCTAAAGTTTTGGAGGCATCGGCGATTTGCTGCGTCATCCCAAAGGCTCGAAGTCCTTTTGGCGTCGTCCAAGCGAACATCTCGAGATACAAAATATAAAGATGAATGACAGCAACGATACCCACAACGATATTCGCAACGATTTGCATGAAGAAAAACTCCTTTTTCTTTTCAATTGTACGCAATTAAATTTTATCACATAAATAATGTAAAGTGAACACTATTTTTTATTGTTATTTGCGAAACCTCCTTCAATCCATCCTCACCCCAAAGCGAATAGGTGAATATCCTGTGTCAACCTATGAAAATGGAGGAACAACGATGATTCCGAAATTTCCTTACTACGGGAAAGAAACAAAATGCAAGGAAGTGCCCATCACTTTCCCCCCTCAGCATCAGGATCGACAGCCCGGACTGGAATATTTGATGAATCCGATTCCGATATCGGATAATCCCGAATACAAAGGAAGCGGCAAATTAGCCGGCAAAATTGCTATCATTACAGGGGGCGACAGCGGTATTGGCCGTGCCGTCGCTATTGGCTTCGCCAAAGAAGGCGCGGATGTAGCCATCGTCTTTTTGTACGAACGTGAAGATGCCGCCGCTACCAAACAAATGGTGGAGCAATACGGCCGGCAATGCCTGCTGATTGAAGGCGATCTGCGCAAGCCGGAGTTCTCCCCTGAAATCGTGCGCAGAACCTTAGAATGTTATGGGAAAATTGATATTTTGATTCTGAACCAAGGGGTCCAATTTCCTCAGAGATGCATTATGGACATATCGAATGAACAACTGGAGGATACGTACCGCACAAACATCTTCCCCCACTTTTATTTGACAAAAGCGGCGCTTCCTTATCTTTGCTCGGGCAGCTCGATTATTAGTACAGCATCCGTTACCGCATATGCCGGAGCCCCCCTTCTAGTCGATTATTCCTCAACGAAAGGAGCGGTCGTGTCCTTCACCCGTTCTTTGTCGCTTCAGTTGGTAGATTGCGGCATAAGGGTTAATGCCGTTGCGCCAGGTCCGATCTGGACGCCGCTAATCGTCTCCAGCTATTCCGCTGAGTATGTCAAAACGTTTGGGCTAGATACGCCTATGAAGCGAGCGGGCCAACCGTTCGAGCTCGCCCCAACATACATTTATTTGGCCTCCGATGATTCTTCATTCGTAACCGGGCAAGTGCTTCATGTCAACGGCGGTGTGATGACGGAAACGTAAAGATGATGTCAAATTAAAACAGCCTCCGGTCATTTGAAGTGCACCCCTTATAGTAGACATTGTAAAAACACCCTGGTGTTTAAACCGATGGATATTATAGGGGGTGCTTTTCGTTATGGCGAAAAAAGGACAGAAATTTGAGACGTATAGTTTTGAATTAAAGAAGAAGGCTATCGAGCTACGACATGGGGGAATGACCAAGCAGAGGGTAGCGGATG
>NZ_LIGH01000001.1:7024559-7086299 GCF_001273905.1 Paenibacillus sp. FJAT-27812
GAGAGCTTCTTCTCGCATTTGAAGACAGAAGCACTCTACCCTTATGATATTCGATCTGTAGAAGAAGCACAAAGCCGAATTGAAGAATATATACACTTTTACAACAACAAGCGTCCGCAAAGAAAACTAAACAAGCTGGCTCCGATTCAGTACCGGCTCCAGCTTGTTAGGTAGGGTCTTTTATTCAGTGTCCGCTATATGGGGTCTTGACCAATTTGCCGGAGGCTTATTTTAACAGAACAGCTGCATGATCATTATTATTTTAAAGGAACCACCATGTTCCAGGTTACCCCTTCAAACTCCCATGGCCCTTTGCCATTTCCGGTCGCAAGAAACAGATGGGTTGGTTTCCCGTCGTGAAATAAGAGATTCGGCCTCTCCAGATTGCATTGCAGGGTTGTTGTCCCGTCATCCCATGTCACGCTGCGCGTATAAGACAATGGACTAGGGTGCAGGCTCCAATGGATGCAATCCTCGCTTGTGGCGTAGACGCCAGCTCCCCACTCGCCGGTAAGTCCGCCGCTGTTATTTTTGTAATCATCCTTCATAATCACGTGAAACAACCCATCGGCGTACCAAAGGTAAGGGTCCTCGACATGAAAATCCTCATTGTCAAACTTGAATATCGGAGAATCGCTCAATCGTTCAAACGGACCCGCAGGATGAGGCGCTTTCACAATTCCGAGCTGCAGCGGCGCCCCAGCATACTCACGTGATTTGTATATCATATAGGTGGTTCCGTCCGGCAGAATAGCTGCCGAAGGATTTGTCGTAATGGTACAATCCCAATATCCAGGCGTTCTCGGCTCGAGCAGAGGCGAACCCATGCGCTCCCAAGGACCGTATACCGATTGGCTGGTAGCCAGTCCAATTCTTTTGCGGTTCCATACCTCAATGACGCGATCGGAGGAAATCTCATCTCCCGGCTCAGGTATTGGACCGCCATAAGAGGTTCCGAAATAATAAAGATAATAAGTGCCATTCCAATATTTAATAGAAGGGTTATGCTGATTAAGCGCATCAAAATAAGAACGGTCCCGAGTTTCGAATACTACCTCTTCAAATTGATAGGGACCTTCCGGGGTGTCACTCGCTGCTCTTACAATTTCACAATTAAACAGCCATTGCGGGCCAAAGCCAAGCTCCTTGCGCCATCTTGATGCAAATAAATGATACTTCCCATCTTCTCCTTGAATCGCAGAACCGCACCAAATGTAATAATCGTCCATATGGAAGCCGCCATTTTTTGGAGCTGGAAGCAGCCTATCATAAATAGGATTTTCCACGACACATTCCCCTCCTCTAACTTCATTAACCGAACTCGCCAAAATAGAAGCCTACCGGCATCATTATAAAATAGCATCATTCTATTCATGGCCAATTCAGCTTTAACCATTAAAGTGTAAGTCGCATGCTTGACAAAATCAACCTATTTTAAGTGGGCTCCAACGGAAAGGATAGTCAGGCATAAAAAAGGGGCAAGTTAGAAGTGAGGTCGGGGATGTGAATAGGCTGGCTGAACAATTCTGATATGCTGAAGAGAAAGTCGTTCAATCCCTAAGGGGGATCTCCCGACTTGCACAAACGAGTGAAGCCTGAACCAAACATGTATCCTTAATGGCTGCTGTATCGTTTAACGAATGCCTTCCAGCAGCTTGCGCAGCGTATGCAAACAGTCTTCCATCGCTTCGACAGCCTCTGCTGAGCTCGCGATCTGTGCCAGCCAGAGTGCTGCTTCATTTAGTGCGCCTGACAGCAGATGCGTCGCTGCCGCGAGACGAATGTCCTTAAGATAACCTTGCTGCTGCATGAGCTCCAGTTGTTCATACAACTGACGCATGGACTGCTGTTCATCCATCAGCCGCCATTCCTCCCAGCCAAGCACTGCAGGGCCATCGATTAACATGATCCGCCTGTTCTCAGGCTCTGTCGCCACAGTCATAAACGCCCGGCAGCCAACATAAAGCTGCTCCCACAGATCGTCGCTGCGCGCAGCCTCCACTTCCAGCCGCCGAGCCACTTCACGCTGCACAAGCTCCAGCACTTCCTTGAACAAGCCTTTTTTGCTGCCAAAATGGTGATAGACGGCGCCTCGGGTCACTTCAGCCGTTTTAGCTATTTCCTCCAGTGAACAGTCAGCGTAACCATGGGCAGTAAAATGCTGCCGCGCAACTTCCAGCAGCCGTTGAATGGTTTCTGCGGTATCCTTCTTGTTTCTTCTCATCTGGTTTCTCCTGTCTTCCTAACCTTTCCTTACTGCTCTTGCTGCCACACCGATTCCGAATAATGGGAAGCTTCTTCCTCCGTAGGCGGAATCATTTCTATTACATCTATCAATACGCCGCTAGGATCAGAAAGTATAAAATGACGCTGCCCAAAATCCTCATCCCGAATATCCTGCTCCAACGTCAGCTTCGCGTCAATGACTAGCCGCTGGTATTCACTATTCACATTATCAACTTCCATGTTCAGAATCAATCCCTCTGCCCTCTTGCGATAAGCAGCAGGAATCGTTGGATGCCCGGCATCAAGCAGTGCCAACTCATACGATAATCCATTATCGCCTGCGCCTGAGCGCAAGCTCACATACCAATCCGACTCGTATACAACTTCAAAACCAAAGTAGCGTTGATAAAATGCCGCGCTTTCCGCTACCGTCTGTGTCATGACAACCGGATAGAAACTGTTCCATTTCATTTTCACACTCTCCCTTGTTTTTAGATCATTATGGCTTATTCGGATATTAACATACATACAGTATGTATGTAAATAAACGAGTTCATTTCCTATATGCGACTTCAAGCGTCCAGCCGCAGCAGTCGGTTTGATTATAACCAGTCCCGGTATGGAAGGAGACAGCTTCTTTTTTGTGTTCCCCGGCTCAAACCCGTCTGCGGGCATCAACATTGGAACGACTTTAACCAAAGGGCATGTAACGTTCACCTTCCAAGTTCTCGCAACGGTGTGCCGCAGCCAGCAAATAGCCCTATCCTTCACATACTCATCGGCAATCTAAAGCCCGGAGAGCGGGCGAGCGCGACCTATGCGGTTCGGGTTCTTATTGAATCGGGCACGATTATCAACCAGGCTCACTCCACGTACGTTTCGGTTTATCCGAGCCGCAAGCTCTCCCCGATGAGCACCGATTCCAATAAGGTGATCATTCCAGTTGTCGATGAAGAGGAATAATGGAATGGAGATTATGAAATCTTAGCGGGGGTTCGGGCAGAATTAAGTCCTGCGGAGCGCTAGGAGGATCTTTCTGTAAGCTCCTTCATTACTTTTGTCCGATATTGCCCTGGCGTCAGTCCCGTCCACTTCTTAAATGCGCTCTGAAAAGCGCTAGGCTCCGAAAAATGCATAACATAAGCAATCTCGCCAACCGAATACTCCCATTTCTTCAAATAACCCATAGCGAGCTCCTTGCGAACGCGGATAGAAAGGTCATTGTAGGTCGTGAATTCTTCCTTCAACTTATTTTGAAGTGTCCGCGTACTGATTCCGAACGATTCTGCCGTTTGCTGTAATGTCGGAAAATAAGAAGGGATACATTTTTTCATCCACTTTATCACCTTCTCCGAGAACACGCTTGCCGGCATCAGCCCATCTTTTGTTTCCTGCGCGATGGCCTCAAACACGCCGAGCAGCTTGGAATCGGAATACATAACGGAATAGGACAGCACATCCTTGCTCATGCGCAGAACATTGTCCTCGCCGCCGAATTTAGGAATAACTCCGAACACTGGCGTGTAGGGGCTCGTATCTGACGGTGCTTCATGCGAAAACTGAACCTCATTCAGCAAAATACGCCGGTTGCTTAATCTGCCTATCAATCGATACACGGAGCTCGCCATATCCTCCACGCAGTGCCGAGACATTTGGCCGGAATGCTCTAAAAACAGCCGAATCAGGAGATCATCGCCTTGCACTTCCCATTCTAAATTGAAGCCGCTGGACAAAATCACATTATATCTTTGGTAGGCAGCTAACGATTCGGCAATCGTACGCGAATGCATCATAACGTAGCCGAGAATGCCCAAATCCCCGAACTCCATTATTTCGCCTTGATGCAAACCAAAATGATCGTCTTGCGTGTAATGGGCGGCTGCGATCATTAACCGTACTAATTCCTCAGCAGAAATACGAGCCTCCACATCACTCAAGAGTCCAGCGTCAAAAGAAGCGTAGCTGCAATACTGCTCCGTATCAAATCCTTTATGAACAATGGTTTTCATAATCGGATAAACCATCGATATGGCCACACCCTGACTGTCCAAGCTTTAAACCTCCTTTGCGCGAATCAGTAACCTTTTTTGCGTCATTGATCATTCATTTATATTGGAATTCGTACTAAGCTAACTGTAGTCATACACCACTATATTATAGCGCAAACCGCTCCGAAGGACAGAAATGAAGAGATAGAGCGGCATTTAATTGAGGAGGAACATCGATATGAAATCAAAAATTCTCGTTATTAACGGACATCCCGATTCGCAAAGCTTGTGCTCTGCCTTAGCTGGGGCTTATATGGAAGGGGCAGCGGGCAGTGATGCAGAGGTACGAAGCATTGATTTGAGCAAAATAGAGTTTAACCCAAACCTAAAGTATGGTTACCGCCAAAGAACGGAGCTGGAGGATGATCTCATAGCATCTCAGAAATTAATAAGCTGGGCAGATCATCTCGTATTCGTATATCCTACCTGGTGGGGGGCGATGCCTGCCATTTTGAAAGGTTTTATTGATCGTGTCTTTTTGCCCGGTTATGCTTTCAAATACCGTACAAATTCCGCCTTTTGGGATAAGCTCCTCACTGGCAAATCTGCGCACTTAATCGTCACTATGGATACTCCAGCCTGGTACTACAAATGGATTTACAGAAGTGCGGGCCATAATGTTATGAAGCGTAATATTTTGCAGTTTAGCGGTATCACCCCCGTACGGATTACAGAGATTACGCCCGTAAAAACGTCGTCACCGGAAAAACGCGCCAAATGGCTAGATAAAGTGAAGCAGCTAGGCTCGAAGCTAGCTTAAGCTCCATATCGGCCTTGGCAAAACCTCAATTGAACGAAGCGGCTGCCGGCGCTGCTCCATTCCGTTGAATGCTAGCATAGGAAAATGCTTAGACCGTGAGCTGATCCCATATTTTTTTCAACCACTTCGCGAACGACGCTTTTTCCTCGAACTGGGGATAATGAGCTGATTTTTTGAAAATGACAAAATCCTTTAAAGGCGCGTCCAGCCTATCAAAATAATCTTTTGCCGCATTTGCGGATGTCATATAATCATATTGTCCCATGACAAAATAAGCGGGGATATCCAATTTATTAACGAGTGTTGTAATATTATTTTGGGCTTCTTCCTTCAATAATTTTTTCTGCGACACCCATATCCCTCTTACATATCGAATCACATCAAGCAGATTATATTCCGGTTCAAAGAGAAACCCTTTGTAATAATCCATGTTATCGTTAATTAATCTTGCCGCTCCGCCGTATTTTCGAACCATGCTTCTGGGAGTAGTCGCCTCCCCTTGCTCGACTCGCCCCCGAAGAAGCTCCAATCGCTTCGCATCTTTCAAATGACCGGCAAGCTTTGCTTGCTCAATCGTATAATTCAAGCTGTCTAATTCGCTTTTCACCGTATCGGCAACCTGCCCAATCCCAATATAAGCCATATATTTATCTGGCGCTTTGGCCGCCGCTTTCAAGCCGATGTATGTGCCAAAGGAATGGCCGATAAGCAGCACCTTCTCTTGTCCAAGCCTCTCTGCAACGTAATCTGTCAAAGAGAGCAGATCATCTACGAGCAAATCGGTTGATAAATTGGAATAGTCCTCAAAAAAATGATACGACTTCCCGCTTCCACGCTGATCATAATGGACGATTGTAAAGTTTTCCTCCAGCAAATCTTGATATTTCCTCACATAAGGAATTTCGGAGCACCCCGGTCCGCCATGCACAAAAATGACAATCGGATTCCGCCGGTCTGCTCCCCTGATCATGACTTCATGGCCCGTGCCATTGATCGTAACCTGTTCTAATGAGCTTATGCTGTTATCGCCTTTTATTTGCGGGGTCCATGTGGGAAAAATCAATCCGACTGCAATCAGCACAGCAATGAATATTAGGCTACCTTTAGCTATTTTTTTGCTTTTTCTTCTCAATGGATGGCTCCTTTAAGGCAGTATCGTGATTTCATTTTATATGAAACAAGGTGCAAAACAAAACGGTTCTCTTAACTATGCCAAACTATCATTTATTAGCAATGAGCTATCATTCCAAGCAACGAATAGAAAACATCCTTTTACTGAGCAACAGTGTAAACCATTTGACCGAATCAACTTAAATGCCAACTTCCGAGTACCAATATTTCTTGGATAAGCTATAAATCATTTCGAACACGAATAAAAAAAAAGCAGCTCATTAGGCTGCTTTACGTTTTTGTGGCCGATATGAAGATTGACTTCTAAAGCGCCTTATCGTCCACGCTGTCAAGCCAGTTCGAAATGCTGCCGATAACGGATGAGACGCAGCCGTCCTCAAACGGAGATTTTAGTCCCGCGACGCTAACCAGCTCCGTGAAAGACAAGCTTCCGCCAAGGCGGCAAAGCTTCAAATAATCTGCCCATGCCCCGGAACGATCCTCATGCATCTTTTTCCAGAACTGAAAGGCACAAATCTGAGCCAGCGTGTAATCGATATAGTAGAATGGCGTGTTGAAAATATGCCCTTGCTTATGCCAGAAGCCGCCCTGCTCCAAATAGGCATTATCCGCATAATTGCGGTGAGGCAAATATTTGCGCTCTATTTCCCGCCATGCCTGCTTCCGCTCGGCAGGTGTCGCATCCGGGTTCTCATAAATATAATGCTGGAATTCATCCACCGTTACGCCGTACGGGAGGAAGATCAAGCCGCTCGCTAGATGATCAAACCGGTATTTATCCGCATCCTCCTCGAAGAAAAGGTTCATCCACGGCCAAGTAAAAAACTCCATGCTCATCGAATGAATCTCGCAAGCCTCATAAGTCGGGAAGCTGTATTCCGGCACCTCGAAGCTCCTGCTTTCGTACACTTGGAAGGCGTGGCCCGCTTCATGCGTTAGCACGTCGATATCGCCTGATGTCCCATTAAAGTTGGAAAAAATATAAGGAGCGCCGTAATCGCTAATATAGGTACAGTAACCTCCGCTTTGCTTGCCCTTCTTGCTGACGAGATCCATGAGATCATTATCCTGCATGAAGCGGAAAAACTCGTTCGTCGCCGGGGATAATTGCTCGTACATCTTCGCGCCATTGCTTACGATCCATTCCGGATCGCCCTTCGGCGTCGCATTCCCGGATTTGAAGCTGAAGTTCTCGTCATAATACAACAGCTCGCTGACGCCGATCCTAGCTTGCTGGCGCTCCCTCAGCTTCGTCGCAACCGGAACGATTCCCTCTAGCACTTGTTTCCGGAAGTTTGCTACCATCTCCGCGTTGTAGTCGGTACGTGACATTCTGGCATAACCAAGCTCGACATAATTGCTGAAACCAAGCTTCGTTGCGATCTTTGTCCGTACTTTAACAAGATCATCATAGATGCGGTCAAACGTTTCTTCGTTCTCAGCCATGAAGCCGGATGATGCTTCCGAAGCTCGCCTTCGCATTTCGCGATCAGTGGACTGCTGGAATGGCGCGAGCTGCGAGAGCGTCCGCTCCTCGCCTTCGAACAAAATTTTGGCCGATGCAATCAGCTTGGCGTATTCCGTTGTCAATTTGTTTTCACGCTGAAGGTCTTCTATGATCTCCGGGCTAAAAATCTTAAGCGCCAGCTCAGCCAATTGGAACAGCTGCCGCCCCCACTTATTTTCCAATTGAGCCCTGAACTTCGAATTCACGAGCAAACGGTAATAGTCTGTCAAATATTCTTGCACGACCGGCCCGTTCTCGTCAAAGAAATCCTGCTCCGCTTTATAAAAATCATCGTTCGTATCGATAGAGTGGCGAATGCTTGCAATTTGCTGCTGCGTATCGAATTCACTCCGAAGCTTATTAAATGCCGCCATTGCGGCATCCTGCTCCTCGAAGCTTTCAGCTGATTGGAACGATTCCAATAATACTTTGATCTTTTGCTCCAAAGCCTTTACATCCGGACGCTCATAACGATATTCGTTAAATTTCATACCGCACCTGCCCTCTTTAAAATAGGAATGTAATTAGTAGACCAAGCCATTTACCAATTATATCCTAAACAGCGGAAAACACCTACATGTCTATATGCTTAAATTTGCTAAATGGACGTGACGCCTTTCAGCGATTATTTTTGGTGAGGTAAAGTTACAGCGTAAGCGGCGCAAAAATCATATCCTCCTTTCAACAGGGCTGGCTGCAAGCTGCCAAGCTTATGCATGAGCGAGGTGAATGTTCCGCCAATCGTCCCCTCTACGCCCCTCAAAAGATGATAAATCACAAGATTATGGCTGTAAAAATCAAAAGAGGGTGACCCAAAAGGGGCACCCTCCTCACATTATAATTATCCGATTCGTTTCTGTTTGTTGTCATCTTATGAGATCAGTTGAAATGATTGCTCGAAGCCCCCATACCTTATTTCATCCACTGAAAGTGGAAGCTGCCCTTTTGGTCAAGCCGCTCGAAGGTATGTGCCCCAAAATAATCCCTCTGCGCTTGCAGCAAGTTAGCCGGCAGCCTCTCTGAACGATAGCTGTCATAATAAGCTAGTGCGGAAGAAAAAGCAGGAACCGGAATCCCTCTAGTAACCGCGATAGAAATAACGTCTCTCCAAGCGTCTTGATAATTCTCGACTATTCCTTTGAAATAATCGTCCAAGAACAGGTTTCTCAAAGCCGGATCACGATCATAAGCATCCTTAATATTTTGCAGGAAGGCTGCACGGATTATACATCCACCGCGGAATATCATCGCAATGCTGCCATAATTGAGATTCCATTTGTACTCGTCGGAGGCCGCTCTCATTTGGGCAAAGCCCTGCGCATAAGAAGCGATTTTGCTTGTATACAACGCTTTGCGTACCGCTTCGATAAATTCCTTCGGATCGCCGTCATAGCTTGGTACAGCCGGACCGTTCAACCGCTCGCTTGCGGCTACGCGCTCCTCTTTCATTGCGGAGATGAACCGGGCAAACACCGACTCCGTAATAATGGACAGCGGAACGCCCAAATCCAGTGCGCTTTGGCTGGTCCACTTCCCTGTTCCTTTTTGCCCTGCCGAATCAAGGATAACATCGACCATTGGTTTGCCTGTTTCCGGGTCCGTTTTGGCGAAAATGTCGGCTGTTATTTCGATTAGATAGCTATCCAGCTCGCCGCGGTTCCATTCCGAGAAAATGTCATGCAGCTCGTCTGTGCCAAGGTGCAATACATCCTTGAGCAAATGATAAGCCTCGCCAATGAGCTGCATGTCGCCGTATTCGATGCCGTTATGAACCATTTTGACATAATGCCCGGCACCGTCTTCACCGATATACGTGGAGCAAGGATCGCCGTTAACTTTAGCCGATATGGCTGTCAAGATCGGTTCAACCAGCTCATAAGCGTCTTTTTGCCCGCCTGGCATAATCGAAGGGCCATTCAGCGCTCCTTCTTCGCCGCCGGAAATGCCTGCGCCGATAAAGCGGAAGCCTTTGGCTTGCAGATCCTTATTTCTTCTTTGCGTATCCGGGAAATGCGCGTTGCCGCCGTCAATGAGTATATCACCTTGGCTTAGGTAAGGCACAAGCTGATTAATGGTATCGTCAGTCGGTTGGCCCGCTTTAACCATGATTAATATTTTGCGCGGCGTCTCCAGCGATTGAACAAATTGTTCGATGCTGTAAGCCCCGACGAAATTTTTGCCCGGCGCTTCTGCCAAAAGCTCATTCGTTTTCTCAGGCGAACGATTGTATAAAGCAACCGAGAACCCTTTGCTCTCCATGTTTAGGGCAAGGTTTTTACCCATTACGGCTAAGCCGACCACGCCAATTTGCTGTTTTGTCATTGTAACTACCTCCCTGCAATTTGCATCTTCAACTTTCAAGCTATCTTATTGCTGAACTGTTTTTTTCCAATCGGCTGCGAATTTCTCCATCCCTTGATCCGTAAGTGGATGCTTGGATATTTGTTCGATAACCGAAAACGGAATCGTTGCGATATGCGCACCCGCCATCGCTACGCGAGTCACATGATCCGGATGGCGGACAGAGGCAGCGATAATTTGCGCGTCCAGGTTATGCGTACGGAATAATTCCGCAACCTTCACGATTAGTTGAACGCCATCCTCCGATATGTCATCCAAGCGGCCTAGAAACGGCGAGACATAGGTGGCGCCAGCGCGAGCAGCAAGGAGCGCTTGGTTCACTGTGAAGATCAGCGTAACGTTTGTTTTCACGCCTTTTTTAGTTAAATAACGGCAAGCCTCTAAGCCTGCAAGCGTCATTGGAAGCTTGATCGTAATGTTTTTGTCATTGTTATTGATTTTGATCAGTTCGTTCGCTTGCGCGATCATTTCCTCTGCTGTAAGTGCGTCAGGCGTTACTTCAGCGGACACGGATTCTACATCAGGCACTTCTCGCAAAATTTCTGCAATGCGGTCCTCGAATTTCACTCCTTCTTTGGCAACCAAAGAAGGATTCGTTGTTACGCCGGATAAAACGCCGATTTTGTACGCTTTTTTAATGTCTTCCACATTTGCCGTATCGATAAAAAATTTCATAATGATCAACCTCCATTTTTTTAATTGCTTAGCAATTGTTTAGTTAGGCGAACCACATTATTTACTGAAAAACCGAAGTACTCCATTACTTCATTTCCAGGACCTGATGCACCGAAAGTATCGATGGACAATACTTTTCCGGTAGGTCCCGTATAACGCTCCCAGCCAAGCGAAATACCTGCTTCAATGGCTATCCGCTTCGTAACAGATGCAGGCAGAACGGACTGCTTGTAATCTTCGGATTGGCGATCGAATAGTTCTCTGCTCGGCATGGCAACTACACGTACAGAGAGGTTATCCCGCTCCAGCTCTTCCTTCGCGCTCACCGCAAGTGAAACCTCTGATCCGGTACCGATAAGAATGACATCCGGTTGATCATTCGTTTCCTCCAGCACGTAAGCGCCTTTTGCTACCCCGTCAACGTTTGCTTTCGTCGCTTCATATACGGGAAGGTTTTGGCGGCTTAGCACAAGCGCTACCGGACCTTGCTTTTGCTGCAAGGCATACGCCCATGCATTTGCCGTTTCATTTGCGTCTGATGGCCGAATGACCGTCAGGCCTGGAATCGTTCGCAGCGCTGCCAAGTGCTCGACTGGCTCATGAGTTGGACCATCTTCCCCAACGGCAATCGAATCATGCGTAAAGACATAAATGACAGGCAGCTTTTGCAGAGCAGCCAACCGAATGGACGGCCTCAAATAATCGCTGAATACGAAGAAGGTGCTGACGAACGGTTTTACGCCGCCATGGAGCGCCATCCCGTTGCCGGCTGCGCCCATCGCATGCTCGCGAACGCCGAAGTAAATGTTGCGTCCCAAATAGGATTCCACGGCAAAGGTTTGATCGCCGCTAATGTCCGTCATCGTCGAATGCGATAAATCTGCGCTGCCTCCAAAAATCGATGGTACGGATTTGATGTAATGATTGATAGCAGCACCGCTTGCTATGCGGGTAGAAACGGTTTTCGACGTGTCAAACGTTAGGATGTCTTCGGCTTCAAATACGACAGTCCCATCGATTACTTGCTCCAGCTCCTCGCCAAGCGAAGGATGCTGCGCTTTATAGGAAGCTAACAATCTGTTCCAGTCTTCTTCTTTTGCCTCGCCTTTATGCTTAAGCTGCTCAAAGTGTGCTTTGACTTCTTCTGGAACCGTGAACTCTTCCTCATACTGCCAGCCATAAACTTCCTTGGTAGCCCTCGCTTCGTCCTTGCCAAGCGGATTGCCGTGCGCCTTGTTCGTTCCGGCTACCTTCTTGCTTCCAAAGCCGATAATCGTCCGGATTTCAATAATGGTAGGCTGCGAATCGTTTTGCTTAGCGGCTTCGATCGCTTTCGCAATTGCCGCCACGTCATTGCCGTCCTCAACCCTTAAATATTCCCATCCAGCCGATTCCGCTCTTTTTTGCATATTTTCTCCGAAGGAAAGGTTTAGCTCTCCATCTAGTGAGATATCATTGGAATCGTACAAGACCACTAATTTGCCAAGCTTCATATGTCCAGCCATGGACATCGCCTCGTAAGCTACCCCTTCCATCAAACATCCGTCGCCAACAAGCGCGTACGTATAATGATCGATAACCGGGAAGCTGCTTTGGTTAAATTTAGATGCCAGATGAGCTTCGGCCATCGCCATCCCAACAGCCATCGCAAGGCCTTGACCAAGTGGGCCCGTCGTTGCTTCTACACCATCAGTGTGCCCAAATTCGGGATGCCCCGGCGTTTTGCTGTTAAGCTTGCGGAACTGCTTTAAATCTTCAATGGACACGTTATAACCTGACAAGTGCAGGAGACTGTAAAGCAATGCAGAGCCATGGCCCGCAGAAAGAACGAAGCGGTCACGGTTAAACCATTTGGAATGGCTTGGATTGTGATTCATCAATTTGGACCAAAGGGCATAAGCCATTGGGGCAGCCCCCATTGGCAGGCCTGGATGGCCAGAATTGGCGCTGTTAATGGCATCAATAGACAAAGTGCGGATCGTATCAATAGCTAGCTGGTCAATCGTTTGTGTGATAGGCATATTGTTCTCCTTTTATTGTATCGATTTCTTGTTCAGTCAGCGTATCGAACCACCAATGGTAGCCGTCTCTCGCCAGTAATGCATCAGACTCAGCAGGTCCGTAAGTTCCCGCTGAATAAAGATGAAGCGGAACAAGATTTTCTTCAAACGCATGTAAAATCGGTTGAACCCATTTCCATGACAGCTCCACTTCATCCCAGTGCGCAAAAAACGTAGGATCACCGTGCAAGGCATCATGCAGCAAATTTTCATAAGCTTCAGGCACATCGTTGCGGCTCGTATGAAAGTCGATGTTTATCGGCTTGAACTCCCCTTTTTGCTGAGGGTCCCTTGTATTTAATTGCAGCGTTATCCCTTCATTAGGGCTAATCTCAAACACCAACAGATTTGGTGTTTTGTTGTCATTTGCCGACGACTGCTGCTTTAACGGCTCCTTGAACTCGATGACGATTCGTGTTGATTTTTCTTTCATTCTTTTGCCGGTTCGGATATAGAAAGGAACGTCCCGCCAAAAAACATCATCGATTTGCAGCCTAGCGGCAATAAACGTATCGTTCATGGATGCTTTAGGAATGCTCGGTTCGGAAGTATAGCCGACTACCGGATTCCCTTGGATTGCGCCTGCTGCGTATTGGCCGCGGATCACGCTCGATTTTACATCCTCTTTTTGCAGCGGCTCAAGCGATTCCATCACCAGCTTCTTTTTAAAGCGAACATCATCGGAGCTGCTGTTTTTCGGAAGGTGAATCGCCAGCATCATAAGCAATTGCAGCATATGGTTTTGGAACATGTCTCTAACCGCACCTACGTGATCGTAATAACCCGCTCTTTCTTCAACGCCCACTGTTTCATTAGCCGTAATCTGAACGTTGGCAATGTAACGATTTGACCATAATGCTTGAAGAACGGGGTTAGTCTGCTGCAGCACCTCAAGCTTCTGCACCATAGGTTTGCCGAGATAATGATCAATCCGAAAAATTTCATGCTCCGCAAAAGCTTTGCTCAGCTTTTCATTCAAATCCCGAGCAGATTGCAAATCATGTCCAAATGGTTTTTCGATCATCAGCCGTTTCCATCCCGTTGTCGTTCCTAGCCCGCTTTCCTTGATGTTGAATGCGATCGTTTCAAAAAACTCTGGTCCAACGGACAAATAAAACATTCGATTTGGCGCAAGATCCAGCTCTTCTTCGCGTTGTTCAATTAGCTTCAGAAGCTTCTGGTAATCCTCTTTATTTCCTACATCCAATACACTGTAACGAAAGGCGCTTAAGAAGCTTTTCAATAATGCAGGATCACTTGCTTTGCGTCTAGAGAAGCTAAGAAGAGATTGCTCCACATTTGCTTGAAATTTTTCATCAGACAGCTCTCTTCTTCCAAGACCAATGACAGAAAATGATTGCGGCAGCTTTTGTTCGATAAATAAATTAAACAAGGCAGGGTAAATTTTCCTTTTGGCTAAATCCCCTGTCGCTCCAAACAAGACAAACGTTGCGGCTTCCATGTTCATTACTCCTTCCAGCATAGCTTCTCTCTTATTTCTAACAGCACGATTTGCGGCGACCGGAACAGCGGCGCTTATCCGTTCCAATCTGCAAGCGCTGGTTTCTTTTGCTTAGTTCCACTATAATACTTTTATCACCTATACAAGTAATTAATATATTTCACAGGAGCTATAGACCATGTCTATGAACAATTATGAGCTGTATAAGGTTTTTTATTGGGCTGCTAAGACAGGAAGCCTGACTCAGGCTGCTAAATTCCTGTATATCACCCAGCCCAGCGTCAGCCATGCCATCAAACAGCTTGAGGACAGCTTTGGCATCACCTTGTTTTACCGGAACTCCAAAGGCGTATCCCTGACGCAAGAAGGCGCTATCCTTTATTCTTATATTGAAAAATCGCAAATCTTAATATCGTTGGCGGAAGAAAAACTGGCGGCGCTCAAAAACCTGGACAGCGGCGAGCTGAGGATCGGCGGCAGCGATTCGCTGTTCAAGCATTATTTGCTGCCATACTTAGAAGATTTTCATCAGATTCACCCTGGCATCAAGCTTCAACTTATTCATGGGACTACCCCGGAAATTATAGCTTTCTTGAAAGAAGGCAAAATTGATTTTGGCGTCGTTCGTATGCCGATTGTCGACGCTCAGCTTGAAGTGCGGGAAGGCATTCAGCTGCAGGATTGTTTTGTGGCCGGAGCCCGTTATGCAGAGCTTAAGAACAAGCCGCTATCGCTCGAGCAGCTAATCCAGTACCCCGTCATCCTATTCTCGCGCAATAGCCGGGCACGAATGGCCATTACGGAATTGTTCCAGGGCTACGGCTTTGAGCTGAAGCCTGAAATTGAGGTCGGAAGCGTAGATCTTCTCATTGAATTTGCGCGAAAAGGACTCGGCATCTCTTACGTCACCCGAGAATTTGTTTCCAAGGAGCTGGAGGAGGGCTCGCTTTTTGAGATCCAATTGGAAGTGGAGCTACCTCCCTCGCAAGTAGGTATTATGATTATGCGCAACATGCCGCTTTCCATTGCAGCAAGCCGTTTTATTGAAGGTTTTAAATAACATCCCTGTTTGACGCGATAAAAAAAATGGTTGAGCCGACGACTGCCGGTTCAACCATTTTTGCAATAGTTCATATGAAAGCAGGAATTACCAAGGCAATTGGTCATCGAGATGGAAGAAACCACCGGTTTGTCCGTCAGCCGGCAAAGTAGCAGCAATAATGCTGGTACGGCTGCCTTCCACAACATCGATTGCCGCGTTGTCGCCGCCTAATGCGGTTACGACCCAACCAGGGTGAATGGAATTGACTTTGATCGGGGTATCCTTCAGCTCATGCGCCAGATGAACCGTAAAAGCGTTTAATGCTGTCTTCGATGCATTGTAAGCAAACGTTTTGAACGAATAAATAGGAGCCGTTGGATCAGCATGCAGCGTTAACGAGCCTAAGACGCTGGACAGATTTACGATTCGTCCTGCCTCCGATTTGCGAATCAGCGGCAGCAACGTTTGCGTCAGCTGGATTGGCGCGAAGAAATTGACATCAAAGGTTTCACGAAGGGTCTCTGCGGGCAGCGTGCTTGTACGGTTAATGATTTGCGCCGATACGTTCTCTTCATCCAGCAAAATGCCTGCATTGTTAATGAGAATATCCAGCTTGCCATACTTCTGTTCAAAGAAGCCATATACCGCAGCATGGTCTTCTATGCTGTTGACATCACATTTGACGCTTTCGACAGTTAATCCTTCTTTTCTGAATTGGTCTGCCGTGGCCTGCCCTTTTTGCGCATCGCGTGCTCCTATCACTACAGTTGCGCCCAGCTTGCCAAGTCCACGCGCCGTTTCTAATCCGATTCCCCGTGTGGCGCCAGTTACGAAAGCCACTTTGCCTGTTAAATTCAGTGATTCTGTCATGTATATCGTCTCCTCTAGTTTAGGTTTTCATTTGTGGGAGTAAAGCTGGATTGCCGATGGAGTAAGCCGGCCAACTTTTTGAGAACGATCATTCTCATTTGCTGAAAAAAATTTTTTTTATTTTTCCATTGCTGCTAATGCAAAATTGGCAATGCGATGCAGCTTCTCTTTACCGACTGTGGTACGGACAAGGACCCTTAAGCCCAGCAGCGTATTGTGCAGGTGTTCGGCAAGCGCCTGAGCATCGTGGTCAGCGGTGAATTCTCCTGTTTGCTGTCCTCTGCGAATGATGTCCACAAGCAGCTGCTCGGTATGGTCAAAACCTTTTGCGGCCTTGGCGTCTACTTCTTCATCACGGGCTGCCAGCTCGATGGCTGAATTGACAAACATGCACCCGAGCGGCCTATCCTCGCCGCCTTCAATGATAAAGTCAAAAATAAAACGTATCGCTTGGCTTGCCGTTTGCGCGCCTTTTGCCCCGGCTTCTAATTGGGAGCCAACCATATGCCCATAGCGGTCCAGTGATTTTAAATACAGTGAATGCTTGTCCCCAAAAGTATCGTACATACTTCTGCGATGGATGCCCATATGTTCAACAAGGTCATTCAAAGACGTCTTCTCATAGCCTTGTTCCCAAAACAACTGCATAGCCTTATGCAGAACTGCGCTTTCCTCAAATGCTTTGGTACGTCCCATCACATATCCCTCCCAAAACCATCTTAGCATTTTGAGAACGATCGGTAAAGTATTTTCAAGAAAGCTCTTAAAAAGCGAGGCATATTACGGTTCTTATCTTATTCGTTCTATCCTTCGGTCTACATCAATCGATTGTTTCATATACATAGACAAGCTAAATTCATATTCTTGTATGACGAATTTTTTTAAGAAAGGATGCGATCACTGCTAAATGGAGCATCTATTGCTGCTAAAAGTAATACTGCTAGTTGGGGTAGCCCTATTTTGGACGATCGTCTATATTCTTGTCATTTATAAAGGGTTCCAGGATCAATCCTGCGGAATGCCCCTCGCCTCCATATGCGCAAATATTACGTGGGAATTTTTATTTACTTTTTTCATGCCATTCCACCCGCTTCAGCAAGTCGTAACCTTCATATGGTTCGTATTGGATTGTATCATTCTGTTTCAATATCTCTATTATTCCAAAGGCTTATATCCAAAAAGCACGCTTCATGCTTCCGTCTTCTCCTTGCTTGTCATCGCTTTGCTGCTGCATTACGGAATGGCGGTGGAGTTTCATGATAAAATGGGGGKTTATTCCGCCTTTGGCATCAACCTGATGATGTCCATTCTATTTATAAGAATGCTGCTGGTCAAGGAGCTTCGAGGCCAATCGCTGTCTATCGCTTATTTCAAAATGATCGGTACCGTATGCGCTTCCGTCCTCTGCTATATGCTTTACCCACAATCCGTGTTGTTGCTGATCATGTACGTTTTGATCTTTATACTGGACATCGTGTACATCGTGCTCGTCTATAACCAATCAATTAAAGTGGTGCACAAGCCGTCTATGAATCAATAATCAGAAAAACAGGGCTGTCTCTGAGGTCAATTCCGACCTTTTGAGGCGGCCCTTTCTCTTTCCGGCGGACCGGCATAATTTCACGCCCTGCCAAAGCCATTTAATTACCTTTCCCCAAGCTCCTCTTCAGCCAAGCCTTTAATTCAAATCTGTGCTTAAAGACAAGAATGGCGAAATTGCCCAACCAGACCCAGAAAATAGCCGCAGGGAACGGCCTGATTGACACATAAACGGAGAGCAGCAGCATCCCGCTTACAACCTGCAAGCCATCCGATTGCGCGGACTTATACCTGTTTTTGAAAATACTGCGATTCACAGCCATGAACAACGCTAAGATGACTGCATATGCCAAAGTAACCTCGAACCCCGTAAGCGCACTCCACACACCAAAGGTGACCGCAATAGCTTTGCCGCCCTTCCCTTTCAGAAAGGGACTGAATGCATGACCCGCAATGGGAGCAAGCGCAAGCGGAATGATAAAAAATCCTTGCCCGTAGTCGCTTCCCATAATCCATAATAGCGGCAAATATCCTTTTAAAAAATCGAGCAAAACGCCGGCTATGCCATATTTATAACCATTGGCCTTCCACAGGTTCAAGGCACCCGGATTGCCGTCTCCAACGGCTTTTAGATTTTTTTTGCCCAGCAGGCCGAGCCAGTACGAGAACATAAGCGACCCCGACAGAAATAAACAAGCCGTCAACAAAATGATCATTGCTCCCGCCTACCCCTCACTCGGACGTACCTTCCTTTCCATTTTACATGGCCCAGAAAAACGACCTGATACATCGAATAAATCATAATGACTACAAAAAATAGCGTAGAAAAAACATGCAAAACCGGAATCAAAAACCCAAAGTGTCCGACATATTTAATAAAATAAATGAATTGAAGCATATAGAGGATGTATCCGATCATTAAAGGCGCTCCCCATGAAGTGTCCACGAATATAAACACGGTGCTAGATAGCAGGAGCCCAACGACCCATATCGCTGTAGGGATAATCGTCCATGGGCTTAGCTGTGAGGTGCTTAAGACCGCACCTTTGCTAAACCCTTCGATTTCGCTTTGAATGCCTTTGGGGTACATCCGAAAGGAAACGAGGCCATACCCGATAAAATTGGTGACAGGGATGCCCGCTGCCATAAATTTTGATCCTAATAACAAATCGTCAAGCACCTCGGATTTGACGCTCTCATGGCCTTTGATTTTTTCGTAATCCTCTCTTAAGGCAACGATGCAGGAGCCATAAAGCCCTTTTTTCGGGTTGCTTCTCTCAAAAACCGATGTGAACGCAAAAATGCCTAAAATATTCATCATCATGGCGAGCTTTTCATAAAGCTTCTCCGCATGGTGAAACGGAACGACCGAAATAACCCCTCCGGATCGCTCTCTCGCTTTCATCAACGATTCCATTGCATGGGGAGCCAATCTTATGTCAGCATCCAAAAAGGCGTAAACATCGCCGGAGGCATGCTTGTATCCCGTCCAAACCGCCCAGCTCTTACCCGTCCACCCATCAGGGAGGCTGCTGCCCGCAATAACCTTGACCCCATAGCTTTCCGCTATTTCCCTCGTCCGGTCCTCTGAGAAATCATCCACAACAATAATCTCGAAGGGGCGGAATGTTTGCGACTTAAGGGATTCCAGCAAATAAGGCAAATTTAGCTCTTCATTTCTAGCGGGAATGATGACGGACAATTTCCTTAGCCCCTGATAAGGCTCATCATAGACGGGCAAAGTATTTTTTCGAAACAGAAGAAAACCGGAGAGGCATCCGACCAGCGATAGCAAAATAATCCACATTTACTTATCCCCCTTCTATATGTATATATGAGGGATTGACGCGTAATATATTCGTCCCAGCGAAGTGGCTTATCTTTGTCCAAAAAAAAGCCCGCTATGGCCTTGTAGCCATAGCGGACTTCCTATCTCGCAAAACTATGATGACCAATTGTCGTAATCACATCAAGGCTCGACCAAAACGAACCTTTGGAAACTTCGGGATTGAAAAAATAAACCGCGTTGCCAACGTTATTTTTTCCATTCAGTGCATCCTTCGCGGCACGCAGAACGCTTTCGTTCGGTTTGCTCTTATCGAGCATGCCGTTATGGGCTGGCGGAAATTGCTTTCCTGAATAAATAACGTCGCGGATCGAATCAGGGAAGCTTGCATCCTTCACCCTGTTTAATATGACATTCGCTAGGCCGAGCTGCCCCTCATACGATTCATATCCGGCTTCAACCATCGTAATCTTGGCTAGCAGCATAAATTCTGCTTCCGTATAAGGTGCTGCTGCTTTATCAAATATCGAAGGAACTACAACCTTAAGCTTCGTTCCCGGCTTGACCGCTGCTTTGCCGTCGAGTCCATTCCGCTTCAACAGCTCAGACTTGCTGCTGCCCGTTTCCTTGCTGATTTCCTCCAAGCCGTATTCTTCCGTTATGACGGCTGGCTTCACCGTTATGAGTTCGACAACGTCCGAAGCAGTATTCAAATTCACGTTGGCATGCAGCAATTCCGACAATTGGCGAAGCGGCGCATACAGCCTGCCCTCCGACAGGAAAGGAACCGCTTCCATCCGGTAACGGTCCTCGTTGAAATAAACGACCGGCACCCCGTTTCCAAGCACGATTTTATCTTTTAGAACCGTATGTATCGTTACTTCCTCATTGACGTTATCCCAGCTTGACTTGGCGCCGAATATTTCAGCTATGCGAGCCACTGGCACATACATTCTTCCGTCCAGCATAAAAGCCGGGTCTTTCAACTTTACATTTTCCCCGTTAAACTTGATCGTCACATCATTCACAGCAGCAGCTTCCCCTGCGGAGACGAAGGACATCGGTCCGATACAAAGCAGAAGCAATCCCAAAACCATTGCAATTATAAGCCTGCTAACCGGCTTTCCTTTTCTGATCATAGGTACCTCCCAGCGCTTCCTGTTGGTGTAATCTGCCAACATTCATCTTCTGGGCAAAATTATATCACAGCTAATTGCAGTTGTAGCATTAACATTTTCACAGAATTGGCCTCAAATGACACATTAACCCGAAAAAAAGTGAAAAAACAACCCGCTCAGCCGAGTGAACTGAGCCCATTTGCTTCGTCTTTATTCTCGATTTCCCATTCCAGCTGCTTCATGTAATCAATCATCGCTAAACAGGTTTCTCTTCTAATGGATCCAGGCACATCCTTCATTTGAAGCTGAATCGTTCTCTCGAAATCCTTGCTCTTTCTGATGATCGGCGTCCCTCTCTTTTTCTGATATTGAGCGATTAGCGCCATCAACGCCTCCCACTTCTCCAGCTCTAGAGTTAAGACTAAAATCTTATATTGGTTATCCGACTCATAACTGAAATTATTCCGCTCGCATGATTTTCGATTTCGAATTTGCGATTGCAGGCTAATCATTTTCGCATCAATATCCTCTATCATTTCAAGCATATCATCATCCCATTCCTGTTCGATTCAAGGAACATACGTTCCTGTCCATAAAAGAATGTCCAATAAAGGCAAGGCTTAAACCTAGCAAGCCATAATGATGGTGTACGAGCAAAAAAAAAGCTGATGCAGTTAAAATCCCCGCACCAGCTTGCCTGTTAGAATCGTTTATTTATGGTTCACAGTAATGACGACATTGCCTATCTTGTGCCCAGCATCGACGTAACGATGCGCCTCGGCCGTTTGTTCCAGCGGATAACTTCTATCGATGACCGCTTTTAACCTGCCCGCTTCAATAAGCTCTTTGAGGAACAACAAATCTTCCGCACGTTCGCTAGACACGCCGGAAATGACTTTCATGCTGCCGGTCATTGAAGCCCAGGTTCCCCGAACAATATGTGGCAGCATCATAACAGCCATCAAATAGCAGCCTTTTTTCTTAAGTGATCTTTGGCATTCGGAAAAAGGAGATTTGCCTACCGTGTCAAAAATAATATCATACGTATCGCCGCTTTTCGTAAAATCCTCCTTCGTGTAATCAATGGCCTTATCAGCGCCTAGTGCTTTTACCATCTCGACGTTTTTGCCGCTGCACACCCCGGTCACTTCGGCCCCGAAGTGCTTAGCAAGCTGCACTGCATAAGTGCCCATGCTGCCGGATGCGCCGTATACAAGCACCTTTTGCCCGCTCTGAATTTTCCCTTTTCTAAGAAAATGCAGCGCCGCAAGGCCTCCGACAGGAACCCCGGCCGCTTCCTCCCAGGACATATTAGCCGGTTTTAAAGCTATTCCGGCCGTTTCAGGCAAGCAAACATATTCGGCATACGCACTGAATACGAAACCTGTAACCGCAAATACGTGATCGCCTGCGCGAAATCGCTTGACCGCTTTGCCAACGGATTCAATTTCCCCGGCGAGCTCAATGCCCAGTATTTGTTTTCTGGGTTTTCTAAAGCCCATTACGAATCGCATGGGGAGCCTGAACATCGGTGGTGGCGTAAAGCTTCGAACTCTGCAATCTCCTGCCGATGCGGTAGTCGCATATATTTTTATCCGCACTTCATGATCCTTTGGAACAGGCTTATCTACCTCTTTTAGTTCGAGGACATCGGGCGGCCCATATCTTTGAAAAACGACAGCTTTCATATGGGAATCTCTCCTTGTTTGATGAAATGAACTCGTGGCTTTGAACAGCTGTGCCACCGTCACTATTTAGGAGTAGTTTATAGGCAAACCGGTACTGACGCATAGATACTAAAGTATGTTTATGTTATGGATTACAACAAGCCGAGCTCGCGTGCACGCGCCACTGCTTCGGTTCGTCTCTGCACCTGTAATTTGTCAAAAATAATCCGGTTATGCCCTTTAACCGTACTTAGGGCGAGAAAAAGGCGCTCGCTAATCTCCAGATTCGAAAGCCCCTCGGCTATAAGCCGCAGTACGTTTAACTCGCGAGCGCTGAGCGGCTCAATAAGAGGCTGAGCTCGGAGCGGCTCCGACTGAAGTCCATGGTGCGTCTGTTCCGCTTCAAATACAGCCAGCAGCTTAGCCGTATAATCCCGCATTATTCCATGGGCAGATGCTTCTGATATAAGCCTCGCCATCGGTAATCCTTCGTCGACAAATAGACGGACGAACCCTCCGGGCTCAGCCAGCTTGAGCGTCTCTCCCAGCAGCCGTAATGCTTCGTTCTTCTCGCCATGCGCGAATAAAGCGACCGTTTGCAACACCATCGTCTTAAGCCGTTCGTCCTCCCAGCCCTTTGCCTCCACTTGCTGGCGCCAAGGCTCCAGCAGCGCCAAAGCTGCGGCTGTGTTTCCCTGTGCCAAATGCACACGGGCAGCGCTGACTGGACTGAATGGAAGGCCATACGCCTCTACCCACTCAGCAGCAGCAGCCATATTGCCCATTCGTAGCGAAACAAGCACTTGGGCGTCAGAAATATCAGGCATCCGGTACACGAAGCTATGCCGGCGAACGAACTGGCCCGCCTTTATTAGAATCGAGAAAGCCCGGGCAAGATCTCCCTTAGCCAGCATTAGCTTAGACTGAAATATCTCACAAGTAACGAGTCTATCCGTATGTTCAATTTGCCTCGCTAATCGCATGCTTTGTTGCAAATGCTGCTCAGCAGCCTCCAAATCATTCCATTCGCAGCAAATACGGGCTAGGCCAAGATACGCCTCGCAAAATACCGGCATTGGCGGATCACCTGCAAGCTCCAGCACCTGCCGATATGTTTGGAACGCCTGATCAAGCTGATTTTCCGACTCCTGCAAGTTGCCAAGGCCAAGCGTCGCCATAATGCGGATGATGTAATGCCCAATCGTCTGGCTGACCGCTAAAGCATCGCTATATGCTTTTTTGGCTGCAGCACGTTCTCCTTTCAGCTGGTAGGCGTAGCCAAGCGTCCACGCTGCAGCCGAGCGGACAGGCAAGTTGTTAGGATGCAAAAACGCTAAGGCGCGCTTCGACTCGGCAATAATCGTATCTGCCTGATGCTGACTTACGGCTATCGTTGCCCTAACAGAAGCTATATGGCCAATCAGATTTTTGTTATTGTCGTCTAAGACGGCATCCTGCAGAGCTGCTTCTGCTGCTTGCAGCTTCTGTTCGACGCCGGTTGTTTGGCTGACAAACAACAAAGCGGAAGCATGCATCACCAACAAGGAAGGATTAGCATTCAATGTCGCGGCTGGCAGTGATTCCAGCCAGCTCATTACAGGCGTTACCCCGCCGCGAAAGTGCAGGGGCATGCCCCCTCCTTCCATCAGACGAACAGCGCGCGGAACATCATTAGCCGTCACGGCATGCTGAAAGGCTTCTATCTCCAGCCCGTTTTTTTCGTACCATACGCTCGCATGCATGTGCAATTCGCCGACGTCCCAGCCTTCATCACCAGCGGATGCAGCGCTGTGCTGATGCAGCCGCTGCCGCAGCAAATCTGCAAAGAGATGGTGATAGCGATACCATCGCCGTTCGTTATCGAGCGGAACAAGGAATAGATTGGATTGCTCGAGATATTCCAAAACTTCTTGCCCTGAAGCAGTGGTGAAAGCGGGAGGAAGCGAGCTTGAAGCAGCCAACGTCCCCTTCATCCTGCTATGCTGAGCACTTCTTCTCGTAACGGCATCGCAAAGAGAACCGCTCATCCGGTCGAGAACAGAGGTGCGCAGCAAAAAAAGCTGGATGCTTTCAGGCTGCTGGCGCAGCACTTCTTCCATTAGATAATCCATGACGTGGCGGTGGCTGCCGGTAAAAGAATCGATAAAGCCCTTTGTATCGTTATGTCCCTGCATGGAGATAGCGGCTAATTGCAAGCCGGCAATCCAGCCTTCGGTGCGGGTCTCAAGGCGCGAGATGTCCTCTGGAGAGAGACTTAGCCCCATCGCCTCATTTAGAAATCCAGCAGCTTCAATAGAGGTAAAACGCAAATCAGCAACGCGCAGTTCGTTTAGCTGTCCTCGAGCGCGCAGCCTTGCAAGCGGTAAGTGCGGGTCCTTCCGAGTAATCATGACCAAATGCATCTGTACAGGCAGCCGCTCAACCAGAAAGGAGACAGCCTCTTGAACCGGTGTGGCGTCAATCACGTGATAATCGTCAAGAACGAGGATAGAAGGGCTTGGAATCGTAGTCATTTCATTCAGCAGCAATGTCAAAATCGATTCGATTGACGGCGGCTGCGGAGATTGGAGCAGTCCAAACACGCCTTCTCCAACATTCGCTCCGATATTCTGCAGGGCAGCGAAGAGATACGTCAGAAAACGTGCAGCATCGTTATCGCCTTCGTCCAGCGACAGCCATGCGGCAGGCCTACCGCATCCGGCAAGCCATTCGCTGACCAATGTCGTTTTGCCAAAGCCAGGCGAGGCAGAGATCAATGTCAGTTTGCGTTGTTTGCCTTCATTCAAGCGATCAATCAGCCGAGAACGAAGGACCATTTCCGGCCGGTTCGGGGGGATGTATAGTTTAGTTGATAATATTGGCATAATCATAGCTCAATTATAAGGACCGCGTCTTCAAGCCGTCAATCGAACCGTTTCGTTATACGCCGGCTATTGTTGCTGCATGTTTGCTGAGAAGATATCTTTCCAGTTATCGTTCGTCAAAATTTCCGCGTCCTCGCCCTTAAAGGCGGACATCGCTTCCGAATCGCCCATTAACTGATATCTCATCCAAGCTGTCAGATACCCTCTATGCTTGCCGCCATCCTGTTCGATCGCCGTATGCGCTGCCCCTTTGGCCATCGCCATCATCGCCGGAATATCCGGATTTGAGCTGCTGATCGCCAGCTTGTTCGAGGCTGAAGGAGATATGATAAAATCACGGGTTCCACTCATCACAAAAAAAGGAACCTTCAAAGCTGAAGTGTCATACACATCCTCTGGATCGCAATATTTAAGCGCCGGGAGCGCGATCGAGACAACCGTCTTGATAGCAGCGCCGCGTTCAAAATTAGTATGGGCGTTAATTACGCCGGTGGAGCCTTGAGAATGGCCCGCAGCGCCTATTTGATCAGTTTGAATGCGTTGATGGAACGGGCTGCCGGACGTATCGTTTTGAGCCAGCATATAATCAATGGCCGCAACAATTTCTTTCCCCGTACCAGTTGTCGTGCTATACGTATCGATAACTACAAATCCCCAGCCCGCCAAATGGCGAAATAGCTCGTCGTATTGCTCAGGCAGAGCGCCCGTCCCATTGCCCCAAGCAATTAACGGATGCATCGACTCTTGCGATACTGGAGAGTAGACTTTGTACCGTTTTTTTCCTTTCTCGTCCGAGATTTCCTTCACTGCTACTTCATATTGTCCTCGTGACGCATATTTCTCTTCCACGCTGCCCGTCTTAAAAGTAGCAGAAACCGAGTTCACCAGCAGAAAGGAAACCGTGGAGAATGCGATTATCATAATTAAAAAAATGCCGGTCGTCCATAATAACCATTTGCTTCTGAGAACTCTCTTAATTTGCGGCATACAATCTCCTCTCACTATGTCACTTACATGCCGGATGATCATGATGATAAGCCTTGTTAATTTTCATAGCTGTTTAGTAGATTTATTATACTATAAGCTCCTGGTCATTACTTGCTGATAACAATGGATAGCTTGTAATTTACATATTTATTTAATTCAGTTAAAAATAAAAAACCGGCACCCTGTTCGACTCCGTACCATGTCAAACAAATCAACCACGTCCATTGGGCGTGGTTGATTTGTTTGATTCCATCATTGCGCAATTACACCTTGGTCGCGGTTGCTGCAAGGCTTTTATCCTCAAATGCCGTCGAGAGAACAATCAAGGTCGTAGAAAATCCGTAGGCGCTGCAGCCGTCAAGAAAGTTCGCCAATGATTCCGTCGTTTCGGTTAACACCTTCAATAAAAAATTATATTCTCCGCTAATTCTGTAAAGATCAACAATCTCAGGAGCCGTTTCGCTGAAAGCAACAAAATCCTGGCAGCTATTTGTTTTAAACAGTACAAATGCGGTAGTATGCTTGCCTAATTTTGAAGGGGAAAACTGCGCGCGATAGGCAGTTATAATGCCTTGCTCTTCCAGCTTTCGCAATCTTTCCGTTACCGCAGGCTGCGACATCGCGATCATTCTGCTCATCTCAGAAATAGGCATTCGGGCATTTTCATGCAACAAAGATAAGATTTTGGAATCAATTTGATCCATAATCATCGCCGCCTCAATATTAAAGGTTATAGACTTAAAATAACTAAATAATTTAGTTATCAGATGCAATCTTCCTTAAGAATACTATGTAATTTATATGTTATCCATCATAAAATATCACTATTCAATCGCAAAGGAGAATATAAGATGACATGGACCTTAAACGATCCCCTCGCTATGGGCGGGTTAACTTTAAAAAACCGGCTAATTATGGCGCCAATGCAGCAGTACAAGGGAACTTCCGAGGCTTTTGCCACGGATCATCACATTAAACATTACGGCCGAAGGGCAAAGCATGTGGGCCTCGTTATTTTGGAATCTACCGCTATCTCTTCTAATGGACGGCTGTGGGCAAATGATATCGGAATATTTACGGATCGCCACGTGGAGCCCTTAAAAAAAATTACAGACGCCATCCACGCGCACGAAACGCCTGTCTTTATCCAGTTGTCGCATGGGGGACGGAAATCTTCTCCCGAAGTAACAAATCGTTTAGTCGCGCCGAGCGCAATTGCGTTCGACGATCATTACGGCACTCCCGAGTCTCTGTCTATTGCTGGCATTGAAGGAATTATGAAGGAATATCGTCTTGCGGCAAAAAGGAGCATAGCAGCCGGGTTTGATGGCATAGAAATTCATGCGGCGCATGGTTTTTTAATTCATCAATTTTTATCGCCGCTATCCAATAGACGGTCGGATGCCTATGGCGGCGCTTCCGATAACAGAGCCAGGTTCTTGAAAGAAGTTCTTCTCGCGATTAGGGCAGAAGTCGGAAGAAATTATCCGGTTATCGTACGGGTATCTGCGACTGATTATTCCGATGGAGGACTAACGCCTGAAGAATTGGCGCGCATGCTGCTGCCGCTCGAGTCTGAACTCGATGCTATCCACGTCACAACAGGCGGGAATCTTCCCGTGCAGCCAAGCGACGTATACACCGCTTATCAACTGCCACATGCGGCAGCGCTTAAACAACATTTCAGCATTCCAATCATTGCAGTCGGCAAAATTTATACCCGAAACCTCGCCAACCGCATCCTCGAGGATCAATTAGCCGACGGCATCGCGATCGGCCGCCCTCTCTTAGAGGACCCGGATTATGCGGAACAATTATTGACGAATCAGGAGCAAAGCAGTAAGGGTGAAAGGAAGGCTGTTTCAAATTAAATCCCTAACCCCGTTCGGGTTTTTAGCTCTATTTTCAGCCGGCAGCGGCTCGGCAGTCCAGATCAGCTATCACGTCACCGTGCATTTTTACTCGTTCAGCACCGTAACGAGGGAGCCCCTGCCAAGCAGCTGTCGTTTCTTTCATTTAATTACCGAGTGGAATCACCATGTTCCATGTATGCCGTGCATCGCCAAAACCCGTTTTCCCATCCGATACGGCTCCAAATAAATGAGTCGGCCTGCCGTCCTGGAACAGTAAAGATGGCCGTTCGAAATTACCGTTCGTGTTTCACAATATGCGGGTTGTGCGTGCTGCGGCCATCCCAGTATTCCGCGCCTCTTGCAGGGAATACAACCTCTTGGAAATCATATGGACCCTCAGGCGTATCTGAAACGGCTCTAACGATTTCTGAAGCTACGATCCAGCCCGGATGCATGGGCAATGATTTAGGCCAGCGAGACGCAAACATATGAAATCGCCCATCCTCGCCTTTTGCGACCGACCCGCACCATACCCAGTAGCCATCCATCCGGAAACCTCCATGAACGGACGCCGGCAATTTCGTGTGAAGAATGGATATCCCCTCCTTGAATCTCAAACCGTTTCAGAGACTCTATTAACCATCAACTGCATGTTTACAAACTCTATTCATACCAGTAGCCTTTATGACCATGCAAAATCCGCATAAGCGCCTCGATATAATAGTAATCGCCCCAAATCATATAATCATCCGGTGAAGCTCCGCCGCGTACGCTGTATGATCCCCTCTCCAGAAGCCCCTCCGCATCCGGCTTGCCGATCGTGGCATAGTGATGGATCAAGCCATCCATTGATCGCTTCATGCCATTCTCCAAAAACGCCCTGTCGGGGTGATCCGCTGGCAAGGACAGCAGCAATTGATGGATGCCGCATACCGTGATAGCAGACGCGGAGCTATCTCTCTTTGTCTCTGCATGAATTGGAGCAGAGAAGTCCCAGTAAACAACGCCATCACCCGGTAATCTTTCCAGAAAGTGACGCGACATACGAAGCGAGGTTTCCTGATAGAGCGGATTGCCCGTGTAGTGGTAAGCAAGCGCGAATCCGTAGATTCCCCATGCTTGTCCTCTCGTCCACGTTGAGCTATCGGCATACCCCTGCTCCGTCCCGCCGCGAATGGCCACTCCGTTGCTCTGATCGAAGTAGAACGTATGGTAAGAGGAGTCGTCGCCGCGCACGAGATAACGTCTGCTCATATCAGCTTGCTGCACAGCCACTTCAGCGTAGCGTTGATCTCCCGTGTGCCGGGCCGCCCAGAACAGAAGGGGCAAATTCATTAGGCAGTCGATAATAATTCGGCCGCCGTTCTTCTCGTCTCCTTCCGGCCCCCAAGCCTGAAGGATGCCGGCATTCGGTCTCCAGCGTTTCATAAGCACATCAGCGGAAGCAAGCGCTAGCTTCTTAGCCGTCTCATCCTTCTCGATCATCCACTGAGCCTTGGCGGAGAGAGAGTAGAGAAAGCCGATGTCATGATGGTCCAATACCGTATGTGCTTCCAGCCGCTGGCGAAAACTCTCCACATTGGCAACCGCCGCATCCCGGAACTCCCCATCCTTTGTATTCTCGTAGCATAGCCATAACATGCCGGTCCAGAAGCCATTCGTCCAATCCGTATTATCATTGAGGTGATAGACGCCATTCTCGCTGACATGCGGAAATCTCCCATTGAACCTCGCGATATTTTGTTTCGTTTTTGCCACAGCATCCCTAAGTGCCTCTTGCAGCATGTCATTCACTCCCCGTATTATATGTCGTCCAATCCTTATGGCAAGCATGGTTTTTTTGGCATTGTTTCTAGTCCTTCTGTGCTTCCTCATTAACAAAGCTCGTCCCCTACTCCGATTTTCCCCGCAGCTCTGTCGGAGTAAGTCCCGTATATTTCTTGAATACCTTCGAGAAATAGCTTCGCTCATAATAACCCAGCTTGGCAGCCACGATCTCGACGCTCTCGTCCGAGTTTTTTAGGAGCTGCTCCGCGATCCCAACCTTATAGCGGTGGGCATAATCCGTGAAGTTGATCCCCGTGAGTCTTTTGAAAAATCGCGAGAAGTAGCTCGGATTCAACTCTAAAAACTGTGCCATATCGATGGAGCTGATATTCTCCGAAAGGTTGTCGACAATATAGCGATCGATTGCTTGAAGCTTCAGCTCCTGCAAGGGCGATTGCAGCGGTATTTTGTCTCCCGCAATAAGCTCGTCAAGCTTCCCGCCCATCAAACTAATCAGATCATCGCCGTTCATGACGGACTCCAGCGCTTGATAGAAAGCATCGTCCTTTGTCCGTATATTCAGCTTCATCTCTAAGGAACGCACCAATTCGGTACATGCTTGTATCCAATCCAGCGGCTGAAACCGCTTATCCGAAGCTTCCGCCTTCATAGCTGCAAGCCGTTCTTGCACGGCGACTACATCGCCATCCTGCACAGCTCTATCCAATGACTTTTTAAACGTTTCAAAGCTATTATTGGCAGGATAAAATACGAGGCGGTTACGGTCTGGACGCCATTCGATCAGGCTCGCTCCTTCATAGAAAACCTGGTGCCTATTGCTATTTATCTTTTTATACATATCCGGTATGTCTTTAAGAGCCAGCTCTGCCGTGCAGTTAATGAAATGGAGGTCTACCTTCAAAAATTGTTCCACATGCCGCTGCACGTCGATCAAGTAACTCTGCAAATAGCTTTGCGGCGTCGTCGTAACGCTGCTTCGATAATTGAGCAGCACCATTAAATAACCCTTGTATTTGAATGTACTGATTCCTTCATAGCGGCTGGAAATCTCGGAAGCCATGTTGTATACGGAATACCGAAGCAGCTCAATGTCCTTATGAGCGTAACGCATCCGCAGACTAGAATAAGGAATAAATCCAAGCGCAAGCTTGAAAGAGGAATAGGTCCACTTAATGCCGAGCCTGCGTGCGTACCTCACCATAGCTTCTTCATTGCTTACTCCGCTTGCCAGATGCTCGAAGAAAGCGCTCTTAAGTACATCCAGGTTGCGAATGAAATCCTCCTGGTACGATTCCGTAGCTTCCGAAACCGCTTGCTGCTTCATCGCCGCAATGGACTTGTTCAACGTTTGCTCAAGCTGCGCGGCCACCAGCTTGTCCTTGATCAAATAATCGTCCGCATTCATATGAAGCGCCTGCTTCACGAATTCGAACTCCTCGTAGCAGGTCAAGAATACGATTCTCACATCCGGCTTCAGCCTTTTGAATTGATCCGCGAGCTGAAGGCCGTTCATTTGCGGAAGACCGATATCCGTCACCACGATATCTGGCTTTTCTTGCTTGAACAGCTCTAGTGCTTTAACGCTGGAGTACGATTCCAGCAGCGAACTGAAGCCTAAAGCGTTCCAATCAATAAGCTGACGCAAATATTTGAGCATGAGCGCGTCATCATCAATTATCAAGACCTTATACATCGTTCTCGACCTCCGGCAGCTTATCCGATTCTAAGATAGGAAAGCTAAGATAGACGGTAATGCCTGCATCCTTGTTCGAGACGAGCCACATAGCCGCTTCAGGGCCGTATATAAGTCTCGTTCGTTTCAAAATATTGCGCAGTCCGATTTGATCGAAGCCCTCGCTCTCCTCGATGGTTTCCTCATGCAGTCTGTCGTTCATCATGGCGAGCGACTCCTCCGTCATTCCCGCGCCGTTATCCGTGATGGCGATGATCAGGTGCTGACTGAGGATCTGGGCATCCAGCGCAATTGCTGAATGGTTGTCCCGCTCGACAAAGCCGTGTACGATCGCGTTCTCGACCAGCGGCTGCAGCAGGAGCTTCGGAATAAGGACGCTGCCTGCATCCTCTGAATAATCCATATTGAGACCGATGCTCATATCGCTCCTCATCTCCATAAGGCTGACGTAGTGCCGGAGCACCTCGCATTCCTCCCGCAGGGTAGAAGGCTCATCCATCCTCAAGTAATTCCGCAGCAGCGTGATGAGCGAATTGATTTTCTCGCTATGGAGGGAATCCGACTGCATAATGAGGCTGATCTTGATCGCGTTGAGCGTATTGAGCAAAAAATGGGGCCTAATCTGGTTTGCCAGCGTATGAAGTTCCATTCTTCGCTTCTCGTCCTGCTCCCGGTTAATATTGGCGATCAGCTCTTCGATCTGGTCCAGCATCTGGTTGAGCGTCCGTCCCAGATCATTGATCTCGTCATCGCCGGAAACAAGAAAGCGCATCGAGCGATTGCCGCTTCCGAACTGAAAGGCAATCCGCTGCAGCTTATGAATCGGTTTATGCAGTCTTCTTGCCAGTACCATGGATAACAATAAAAACAGCAGCATCGAGATCCCAATAATCATTCCGCTAATATAAAACGTTCTCGTAAGCTGACCGACTACGTCCTGCTTAGGCGTCTCGAAAACAAGATCCCAATCCACGATCGGAATGGAGGCTTTGCTCCGAATCGATGTCGCGGCATCGGCCGCTGGCTGAAGCTTCACTTCCTCCGACCCCGCGAACAGCTCACCGTCACTGTTAAAAAGGCCAAATTTCCCGTTGGGAAACGGTTTAAACAGCTCGCTGAAATAATTTTCCGAAATGCCGATGTTGAGAACAGCCAGCGTACGTCCGGTGCCCGACTCGCGAATCGCCCTTGTCCCATAAAAGAATTTTTCAGGATACCTATCCGACGAAACCGCGCCAAGCCACTGAAAATGCCCGGAATTTGTCAGGTTCTCATTGGAGCGTATTTGTCTCCAGTGCTCTTTGAGCTGCCCAATGTCCTTCCCTTGGTCAAAAAAGCCCGGCGTCGCGATGATCATTCCTTGCTCATTGGCGATAAATAGATGGATATGATTAGGAGAAGCCTTAAAGGATACCAACTTGAGGAGGCTTTCTATCCCGTTGTAAACCTTATAATCCTCATAGTTGTTAATATGGCTTAGCTCCGCGTAATGCTTGTAATAGGGCTTTAATAGATCATTTTCAACAAAAATAAGGGAAGCGTAAGCCAAATCGCTAATCGTCCCCTCAATGTCCTTCTCCATAAGCTGCAAAATGCTCTTATTCGTCAGCTCGATGTTCTCCATGCTGGCATTTCTATTCAGCAGGTAAGAAATAATGGATACGGTAACAATAGGAAGCAAAATAAGAATAATAAACGAAAGCTGAATCTTTCGATAATAAGTGCTGCGAAGCAGCTTCTTCATGATGATCACCGTCTATGGTTATATTTCATTTCCACTTATCGCTCGCTATATCTCCCATTATAAGGACCTAGCTCCTTTACCGTTAGTACGATTTTTGACTTGAAGGGTAATATTTTGACCTTCTCCTTCCGAAGCCGCCTATCAAAAATAAAAAAAAAGCGTTCCGGATGGGCAGAAACACCCCTCCTGAACACTTTTCTCTCGTTCCTCTTACTTCGTATTCTCTTTAATGATCTTCGTTGCTTCGTCAACCATTTGCTTCTGAATATCATCGATGGATTCATTTCCAAGCATAAATTTACTGAATGAGTCCGCTTGTACTTTCGCGAGCTGGGAGCCGAAAGTCGTTACGACCTGAGAGGCCTCCAAATATTCAATCTTATCGCTGAACAACGAGTTTTTGAGCGAATCCACATCGTACATCTTCGCATTGCCTCCGATCAAGCGATCAATCAGCGGTTTCGGATCGGATTTTTTCCAGCCGGAGAATTCCGTTTTAAACTCGGATTCCACCGTCGTCAAGAAACGCATGAGCTTGAAGGAAGCTTCTTTGTTTTTGGATGTAGCTCCAATTGCCAAGTGGGAGCCGCCCACGAAATATTTGCCGCCCTCGTAATCCTTGGGCTCTGCAGAAGCCGGCGGCAGAGGAACCGGCGCGAATGCCGTCACAAAGTCATGCGGATATTGCTCCAGGTTTCCTGGATCAGGAACCATCCAGCTGCCTGACAAAATCATTGCCGCATCTTCGTTGAAAAACTCCGTACGATAGTTCAGCTTAGCTGCAAGCACGTCAGCATATGGCTTCGCCGACTTGTCGACCGCTTCCATGTCTTTGCGAAGCTGGAAAAAATATTTGTACGTTGGATCGGAATAATTCGTCGTGCCGTCCTCGTATCGGAAAGGATTTCTTACAACGGTCTGCGCAGGCGGATTCATGTACAGCTCCCATGTGTGGAAGTAGCTGCCGTAACGCTTGTCCACGCCTTCTCCCTTGTTAAGCTTTTTCGCATATTCACGGAAATCATCCCACGTCCATCCGTAAGTTGGAACCGGCAGGCCAGCCTCATCCAGCGCATTTTTGTTCATCAAAATGAATTGATAGCTGGTCGTGTTCTGCATGCCATAGTAATTGTCGTCGATTTTCGGATTCACGAAATATTCGTCTTCAGGGACAAGTCCTTCCGCTTTATAATAATCGTTCAGCGGAGCTAGCGCCCCTCTTGAGGCTCTCTCTATAACAGCATCAAGACTAGGGACGCCGATTACGTCGATCGCTTCCCCGGAGGAAATGAGGAAGTCCAGCTTCTTCAGCATCTCTACCGAGTTGCCGGGAACAAGAACGATATGCTCAACCTTGATGTTCGGATTCTCTTTCTCAAACTGATCAAGCAGCGCCCTTGTATTCGGCGATGTCGATTCATTATCCCAGTTGTAATATTTGATCGTAACCTTCTCATCGGATGGAGCTTTCTTGTCTGATGATGCATTTGGCGATGCGGAACCACCTTTGTTCGATTTGCCGGAATCGGAATTGCCGCAGGCGCTCAATACGGTAACGATCGCCAGCATGATGCTCAGTAGTAACATGGCGCTTCTCTTCTTCACTTGCTATTCCCCCTTGTAGACATTTGTAATAACTGCTGTCCTTAAAATGAATTATAGGTTTTAGCGCAGATGCCGGCGTGTACAATTTTTAGGTGGTTGGAGAAAATATTTGACTTTTTCGCTTAACCTTTCACGCCGCCTAATGCGATCCCGTTAATGACCTGCTTCTGCAAAATAATAAATACGATGAGCAGCGGTATGATCGCGGATAGCGAAGCCATCATCATAATGGCGTAATTGTTCGTGTAATCGTCCCGGAATAGCGCCATGCCCAGCGGAATGGTATACAGATCCTTGTCGAGCAGGAAAATAAGCGGATTCTGGTAATCATTCCAAGTCCAGATGAACTTGATGATCGCGACCGTCGCAAGCACCGGCTTACAGAGTGGAAGCATAATCGACCAGAAGATTCGGAAATAGCCCGCACCGTCAATTTTCGCCGCTTCAATAAAATCATTGTTAACGCTAATCATGAACTGCCTTAGCAGGAACGTGAAATAGATGGAAAACATGTCCATAAGAATAAGCGCCGCATGCGTATCATATAGCCCCATCCAGCGAATAAGCATAAACCGCGGAATCAATGTCGCTTGGGCGGGTATGATCATATAAGAGATTAGCATCAGGAAAACCATGTCTCTCCCCTTGAAGCGCAGCTTCGTGAAAGCATACGCAGCCATGGATGAGAATACGAGTGTAATCAGCGTTACGGTCAATGCAATTTTAATCGAGTTGAAGTAGAATTGGTAGAATGGCACATTCCCCATCCACACCGTTTTGAAATTGTACACTACATTGATCGATTCCGGTATCCATTGAATCGGGAAGCGCATCACGTCTTTCTCAAATTTGAAAGCGGATGACAGCATCCAGATGAACGGCACGAGGAAGAAAATAGAAAGAGCTCCCATTAGGATGGTTACAATAATCTTCGATACGTTTTTTTTCAGAACGAGCATCTTATTCCCTCCCCTTAGTTAGGCCGTGTCTTCTTTTCGCATTTTCCATGTTGCTGCCGTGATCAAGCCAATAATGGCGAACAGCAGCCAGGAAATGGCGGAAGCATAGCCCATGTTGTAATTTCGGAAGCCCTCTTCATAGATTCGGAATACGACAACGGTCGATGAATTATGCGGGCCTCCTTCCGTCAGGAAGGCAATAAGATCGAATACTTTGAATGAGCCGATCAGCATCGTTATGAACAAGAAGAAGGTCGTAGGACGCAGCAGCGGTACCGTTATTTTGAAAAACTTCTGCAACGAGGATGCCCCGTCAATATCTGCAGCTTCATATAAGTCGGCGGAGATATTCGTCAGTCCTGCCAAGTAAATAATGATCGTATAGCCTATGCCTGCCCAAGTGCTGATAATGGCGATTGATACTAACGATGTCTTCGGATCGACGAGCCACTTCGGCGGATTGTTGATGCCTATATCCATCAAGAACTGGTTAATCGGCCCCAGCGACGGATGCAGAAGGGCGCTCCAAACCGCCGCAATGGCAATGATAGATGAAATGTACGGCAGAAAAAAGACGACTTTGAAATAATCCTTGCCATACACCTTGGAATGAATGAGCACGGCGAGCACCAGCGCTATCCCTATGGAAAGGGGAACCGTCAGCACGGTGAACAGCAGGTTGTTCATGAGCGCCTTGCCTATCGTAATGTCTTGGAACAGCTTGACGTAGTTGTCTATGCCGATAAATTTAATGCCGGATAGTCCTGATAGTAAATCCCAGGAGGAGAAACTCAAATACAATGAAAATACAAGCGCAAACACGTTGAGCAGCAGCATGCCCACGATTTCGGGCAAGAGGAACAGCCAGCCAACCAGCGCTTCCTTTCGACCCGGTGTCCAAAACTTTTTTGGACTTTTCAGCCGTTCATCCAATCCAGCAGATCTTGTAGCATCCACCTCGAATCACCTCAGCAATCTGTTATGTTGGCATAATCATAATGGAATTGCCGTGTTTTCAAAGGATCGATTATGACATCGAAGGAGTAATATTTTGACCTTGGCCATTGAAAATAAAAAAAACGGCATCTCTGCCGCTTTCTTATACGTTTATGGTGCATGCTGGAAGGATTCGAGCGAAATGTTCAAACCTTGTTCCATTCTGACCTTCTTTACTCGCCTCATAACATGTTAGAATAGAGCAATCCAATCAAAATACAATTTAGGAGCATAATAAGTGAAGGCACATCCCATTTACATTTTACGTATTACTGGTCTTTTAGATGGTATTTCATTATTAGTATTGCTAGGTATCGCTATGCCCTTGAAATATATTTGGGGAATAGACAAAGCCGTAACGATTGTAGGCAGCATCCACGGCGGGATTTTCAGTGCATATGCGCTAACCATTCTTTATGCGGCCATTCGGGTAAAGTGGAATCTTCTTTGGCCTGCTGCGGCGGTAATCGCGGCTTTTATACCGTTTGGCAACTTTTTGCTGGACTGGAAGCTGAAGAAGGCGCAAGTCCAATATCCTATTCGGCCTTTTAACTATGCCCTGCTTGTGTACAGCATCGTGTTTTTTTCCTTTTTTGATTTATTCTCGCAGCTGCCCGTCATGAGTACATTTGCGGCTTCCGTCGGTGCCAGCTCGTTTATTGTAGGTTTTGTCATTGGGCTATACTCGTTAGCCAATACGGTTGGCAATATTTTATCCGGCATTCTGACGGACAAGATCGGTCCTTTCAAAATACTGATGGCCGGATTGCTCTTATCAAGCGGCGCCCTGCTGCTTTATCATTTCGTCGATCAGCCTTTATTTTTGATCGCTGTTCGAATCATCCATGGTTTTGTGGCCGGCTTGATTGTTCCAGCTGCTTTTACCTTTTCTGCGAATACGACGATAAATGAACAGCAAGGCAAAAAAGTCGCTTTCACCGGTACATTTGTAGGACTAGCCGCCATTATCGGACCGGCCTTCAGCGGAATTATGGCCAGCAAAACCTCCGTTCCATTCGTTTTTACATGCGTTGCAATAATGGGTTTTGCACTTGCCATCCTGTCCGCTATTTTTCTTGGCAAATATAAAATATCGAAAAAAGAAAAGGACGATGCCGGCGTTCAACCAGCAGGCTCGCTCTTCAATGGCGGTGTTTTAAAAGCTTACGCCGGCGCTTTTTTCTTAATGTTCTCACAAGGCGTTATCGCTTATTTGCTTCCTTTGCATGTTCAAACGCTCGGTTATGATTCGAGATTAAGCGGCACCTTAATGAGCACCTTTGGGATCATTGCCGTACTCCTGTTCGTACTTCCCACTAATCGAATTTTCGATCGGATCAAACCGTCCAAAACGCTGGCTTTAGGCATTGGTTTAATGGGAATAAGCCAGCTGCTGATCAGCCAATCAACGACGACATTGGCTCTTTACTTCGTGTTAGGACTATATGGCGTAGGTTTTGCTTTTTTGTTCCCTTCTATTAATACGATGCTCATCAAATCCACGCCGCCTGCGCTGCGCGGCAAAGCTTATGGTTACTTCTACGCCTTCTTCTCGCTAGGCGTTGTTGCCGGATCTTCCGTGCTGGGCTGGCTGAATTTTACGATCGTTGAAGGATTTATGTTCACAGGAATCATTCTGCTGCTCTTCGCTGCTTTCGTTGTTTATAACAAGCAAAGAGAGCATGCTTTGAATCACTAGTGCTGTATTTGAAACGGAAACGGAAACAGCCACGTCCCGAGGACGTGGCTGTTTCCGTTTTACTAGTTAAAATTGACCGTGCCTGTTATTCCAAGCCATGTTCGCTTCGGATGTCATACAATCCTTGAATGAGCAGCTCTCCAGGGTCGCGGTTCAACTGCAAATAGGTCAACAATAGGTGCAAAGGGATCGCGCATACATTATTTCCATCTGTAATCGTTGGAAATCCAGCTTCAAAAACCGGGCCATGTTCTTCGTTCCAAGCAAGTCCCGCATGTACCTGCTCTGGTGCAAACTCTTCCGTTACTGCTTTTATACACTGCGGAACGAGTATTTTGTCAATGATCGCTTTAGCTTCATCTTCGTTGGTAGCCGGTTGCGGAAGTACTTTTCCACCCTCTACCTCCATAAGATCGACGAAGAAGGAAGACATCCAGAGTGCAGGATCATTGCCCGATTGGAATCTGGCGACCAACTCGCGCAGAAAAAAGCCGCATGAATATACGCTATCCTGTTCATCCTTCACATGGAATATAAAAACCGGGCCATAAGGGTCCAAATTCAGCGCTTGTCCTTCAACATCGTTAAAGTGCATTTTTAAAGCTACGAGACCGTTATGATGAACAGCCTTTAGAAGCTCCGTCCATTGCTCCTCGGACATGACAGCTTCCTTGCTGTTTGCTTCTTCATTTGTTGTCTCATTGTTCATTTTCATAGTCCCCGCCTTCTGCAAATCTATTATGGATTACCACAATTGCTTACATCTATTATAGGCATGTGTCCGTCTGACTAGCAATCACCATACTCTAGCAAATTTATTCATTTTTGAATGGCTATAATGACAGCGATCTGGCAAGGCGAAAGCCAAGATCATCAATGCGAAACGTCGGGTGACTGCGGCGGCGGCACGTTGCTCCGCAGCCTCTTGCCTCTTCCGCCCAGCTGCCGCCGCGGAAAATTCTATAGGAATCGTATACTTTCACATCGTATAAATCCCAGCACCATTCCCACACATTTCCCAGCATATCATAAAGCCCCCACGCATTCGGCAGCTTTTTACCTACCTCATGGATCAAGCCTCCTGAGTTTCCCTGATACCAAGCTATTGCATCAAGCTCGCCGTATTGATAAGCATTCGTTCCTGCTTTACACGCATACTGCCATTCCGCTTCCGTAGGAAGTCGATAGCCATTTGCCCCTACGATACAGATAACCTTCTCGCCATCATCGCTTATGGAGTAACATTCCGCTAGACCTGCACGCTGAGATAGCGTATTACAAAAGGAGATCGCATCATGCCATGAGACATCCACAGCCGGAGTCTGAGGATGTTCATTAGGCTCAACCGTCTTTTCCAATATCGAGAAATATAACGCTTTCGTAACTGGAACCGGAGCAAGCAAAAAAGAATCCAAATGGACCTTCCATGTCGTCTTTTTCCGATCGTCCCTTAATTCAATTTCACCTGCACAAATCTTGATCATGGGATACTCAGCATGAATATGCTGCACGTTTGGCACCTAGCTTCCTCCCGTTCTGTCTTCTACTTCAACATGCTTAACTTTTCAATCGCTTGTCGTTCGGTCGGCAGGAAAAAGAAATCGGTTCCGTTATTACATTCATAGATGAAATCACGCAAGCTTTTGCTGGAATACATCGAAAAATCTCCAACAATGGCGATCTTCACGTGATAATTGGTAAACTTCTGCAAAATATCGCCTGCAAGACGTGTTTTCAAATCAAAAAAGCTCTCGCTTAGCAGCGATTTGTTTATCACAATACGATCTGTGCCTGCTTCATAATGCACGGTTGCCATAAAATCCAATGCTGACTGCACATCTTCTATTAAAACCTCGCCGCTGCTCACGACCGCAATATTTGCCCCGCCAGCTTCAATACTCTTAATATTCATAAATATCCTCCTCTATGTTTTGGACATGAGACAAGCACTATCCTTTCGATCAAAATCCGGCTTCGTCAGCATGCGCTTTGCTTATTGTCAGCGTCCATCAGTAAACCTTCTCACATAATCATCACAAATATAGCGGTTATCCTCGCCATTTATTGGCGGTATGTTCGCTACTCTAAAGAAGCTTAGACCTATCACCATCGCTAACAGACCATATGCCGCGCTTTGTGAATCTTCTACACGCATATGCCCTGTCATTTTGCCGTAATCAAAAATCTTGGCTATGCCCTGGAGATCAGCCAAATAGCTCTTGGATACAACTTCCTGCAAATTGCGATCCAACACGGCTTTTGAGAAAAACTGCAGGAATAGCTTTGCTTGGTCTTCATGCGGGATAAACATCTTATCGATTCCATCAAGCTGCGAAACATTAATCCGCTTTCCCGAGTCGTCGCTATATGTCGGTAGTATATGATTCAAAGTAACGTCCATCATTTCCACGGCATTCATTGTATGTTCAATTTCAGATTCTATCTTAAGGCCATAATAGGCCATAAACGACTTGAACGCTTCAATCGTCAAATTATCCTTATTCTTAAAATAATAAGTGACAACGCCCTTTGAACAGTCGGCATACTCTGCAACCTTATCGAGTGTCATGCCATCTATCCCGTGAATGCTTATGCAAGTTAACGTGGCGTTAATGACATCGGCTCGGCGCTTCGGTTCCATTCCTAGCTTGGGCAAAAGAGTTCACCTTTTTCCTTATTTTATTTATACTGTACAGTCGAAATAAAAAGAGTATACGAAATGATTACCGCTGTTGTCAATTACAAAGAAGAACCTCACTGTGTATGAAAACAGTGAGGTTCTTTCATTAGACTTAATCTAATTTGAACGGATATTGTCCCAGAGCGCGATTAGTGCTTGAGCATCCGAAATCAGAATCGCTTTGGCATGTTCTTTAACGTTATGATTTAAAGCTTTTTTATTTAAGTGCTTTATAAAATCCTGCATATGTTTAATCGCATTTTTCTGTTTCCCTTTATCCAGTTGATGCTGAGCCTGCGCAAGTGCATTCGTAAGCTGCGGGACCATCGCTCCACTTATATCGCCTGAGTCCTTGAAACGAGTTATTAATTTTTGCATGGAATTTATACTCGTTGCTACATTAAATTTAAATGTTTGCTGAAGCTTGTTGCCTGAGTAATCCTCTATTGCAACTGCAGCCGTCTTATTTCCTAAATTTCCGGCCATATCGATGGCTATTTTGTCCTTTGTCTGCGCATTAATCGTGTATGGTTTTCCATCAATTGTAATGATTGCTGATTTGATAACGGATATGCTGCCTCCTATTTTGAAGGTTAAAGCCTTATAATCTTCAAAAGATTCGCCCTCTTTTAACACCTTTTCGTTTGCAGAAAGTGAAAATGAAAGCACATCCTTTTCATTTATCCTGATTCCCTGTGATTCATTTCCTGACTTATCTACAGTCTTTATCAAGATTGTGTAGCTTTCGCCCTTTTCAATTCCAGATATAACTGCCGTTTGTATCCCTCTATTAACCTCTATTGCCGCTCCAGCCTGTTGTCCTTTGTTTAATAAAGAGATTTTCACCTTTTGACCATCGATATCATATGGACCATCCCAATACAATTTCATCTGGTCATCGCCACGAATGATCTGAACATTTTCCACTTCTCCCGGAGCAATATGGTCCTCCACAGGTTCAATAGGGGGAGTTGGTTCTGTAAATACGGCAGGATCGCCGAAAGTGAATTTATCAAGGTTGTATAACCAGTCATCTCCTTTAAATAATAGGAAAACAATATGTTTCCCCGTTACAGGAGCTGTAATATCCGCAGAGACCACCTTGAAGTTCTGCCAACCGCCTGTTCCTGAAACCGTACTTGTAGCTATAACAGGGCCATTCATGCTGTCCACTCTTACTTCTATCGTTCCTCCGCCTGTGTCGGTTGCTGCATTAACGGTAAACTTAGACGGGCTTGTGCTTCCAAAATCAATGTAATTATACATGGCATAGGGTTGATTAGGGCCATATATTCCAGCTAGGTAGGTTTGGCCTCCGCCATTTTCTGTACCGAATCCTACGCCGCTCGTATATTTTTCAGCCTCCAGCTTGCCATATGCGTCCTTAGCTTGCCCTTTCACCGTTGAAAAGGAGAACCAATCCAAATTACTAGGGAAGTCGCTTCCATCTGTCCCATGGAACACGAGATATAGATCATGAATACCTACCGCTTTGGTATCGTCAATATTAGACATGATGTCCACCCAGTTATCCCAATCTCCTAATGCCGGAATCCCGATTTCACCTACGGTTGGGCCGTCCAGGCTGTCCAGCTTAACTTCAATCGTGCCGCCTTGATTGCCGCTTGATACATGAACGGTAATGCCAGCGGCGCCTGTTCCAAAGTCGATTCCTGTATAAGAGGCATAAGCGTTGTTATGAATGCCTTCTAAAAATCCTCCGTCCGCATTTTTACTTAGACCGGAGCTGCTGTCGAAATTTCCAGCCTTAAGCCTTGTGTATGCATCTGTTCTCGTTGGATCGGTCGCGGTGAATTTAAACCAGTTCAAGTTAAACAAATATTGATCATTCGTTTTGGTGAAGACCAGATATACATCATGTGTTCCTGTTATAGCACTTGGATTTCCTTGATCATCCTTAAGAACAGTAACGGCATCCGAATAATTATTCCATTCGCCAGTTCCTTGTACGTTTAAAGTGCCGACTTTAGGTCCATTCAGGGAATCAAGCCTTACTTCGATATTTCCCCCGCCTGTTCCGCTTGCCGCTCTTGCAATAAATCCAGTTGCACCGGTAGATCCAAAATCCACATTTTTATATGCGGCATACATTCCGGGCTGAATTCCTCCCAGCTGCATGGATCCTTCCTTGCTGTCCTCCATAACAAATCCAGTACCGATATTATACTTTTCCGCTTCTATTTTTTTGTAAGGGTCTTTAACCGCATATTGTAAAGCCACATCCTGTGATTCTAGAACAATCAGCGCTTCAACCGCACTGGATGATGACCAAGATTCATAAGTTCCGGCAAGCAGCTGCCCTGCCCAGTTACCATCAATAATATTGTCAGCATTTCGATTGTTCCATGCCATTTGCGCATTCAACGCAAGCCAATATTTCAATTCGCTCCTAACCTGCTTGTATGCACTTTCGCTTCTCTCCTTTAAAGCAGCTTGAAGATAGGCCAAATTGCGAATTAATATCGTTTTACCGCCCTTTAAGTCCCCATTCGGTCCTTCATAGTTCAACAACTGGTTTGCGTCCACTAAATGATCTTTGGTAAAGTTAGCAGCTTTCACTGCATCATCCAAATATACGGTGCTTCCCGTTATTTGATACAATCCTACTGCCGCGCCAATGAATGTGCCCTGGTTGTAATGAGTTGCATCAGGAACAGCGCCTCTTTCAAGCTCAATGCGGTCAAATACTTTGCCATTGCCGTCCGTAAGCATGGTCTTGCCCCATTTGTATATACGGTTAGCTGCATCTAGATAATGATCATCCTGAGTAATGTTATACATGAAAACAGCTGCTTGGGCCGCTGGGAAATTAATGCATGAATTTTTTGTGTTATGCTCGCTATTCATCCACCAGATGCCGCCGTTTGCAAAGTTGTCATCCCATTGCGTATCGTATACAAAGTCAAAATAATACTTGGCCTTATCCAAATATTTCGGATCCTTCGTTATTTCGTAAGCCCTTGCGGACGCCATCGCCCACCACATGATGTCATCATTAAAATGATTGTTTGTCCAATCATCTCCATACTTAACTACTGTGCCATCGAATATATCGTCAATCTGCGTCCTAAGCTTAGCTTTCAATGCAGGATTAGAAGTATGGACATACGCATCCATTACCATCTCCCAAAGCTCCGCTTCCACCCAGAAGCCCTGGTAGCTGTCACCATGGTTGGAATTCGTCCAAAAATATTTTGCGTTGCTATCCCAAAACTTTGCGTTAAATGCCTCCATAGCGGTGTCTGCATCGGATGAAGTAAATGCATATGCTTTTGTATTTCCAATAGCAGACATTGAAGCGAAAATGAGTGAAAATGCCAAACATAACACTAATAACGTAGATGGTTTCGTTTTTTTCAGTGCCATAATCGTAATATTGCCTCCATTTCGGCTCCGCATAACCGCAGCGGGCATATATGATATAAAGCGCTTTCATAAATACTATAATATTCATACTAACCTAATGTCAATATATAATATTAATTAGATTAGTATGTCAATATACTATTTAATTATGATTTTCTGATTTCCAGCCCGCATACGCTTAATATAAACTCAACAAACATGGCATTTGACCAAGAAAACCATTCTCTCGTAAATGCATCGGGATTGTCCTTGTGAAATCCTTCATGGACCAAATGGGTTCCAGCGTCTGTTCGTTCAAACATGTCCAGTATTTCGTTCTGCTCCGATTCATCGATAGCGGTCATTCCTTGAATGGACAAAGCGATATGCCAAATGTAATGCTCCGGTGTGTGCGGACTTCCGATCCCCTTGGCATACTTGCCTTCATAGTAATAAGGGTTTCTTTGGCTTAGAATCATCCTTCTTGTATTTAGATAAACAGGATCATCTTTTTTGCAGTAATCCAGATAGGGAAGGGAGAGCAAGCTCGGTACATTCGCATCGTCCATGATGTTGACCTGCCCTAAACCATCGACCTCGTAGGCATAAACCGGGCCGAATTGTTCATCATTTAGGACTGCGAATTGCTCAATGCCTTGCTCGATATCATTCCGAATGGACACAATCTCCTGACCCAGGCTCTGATCGTGAATGAACAAATCATTTATTTCCTCCAAGTACTTCAACACGACCACGGCGAACATATTCGAAGGCACCAAATAACCATACTTGCAGGCATCATCACTTGGCCGGAACCCTGACCATGTCATCCCTGTATATGCTACTTCGCTGCCTTTGCCGCTTCTTTCCAAAGTATCTGTGGCAGGACAATTTTCTCGTTCAAAGGTGTAATTCGATTGCTCCATATGGTATTGCTCGGTCCGCCAAACTTTCAAAACTAACCGCACCGCTTTTTCAAAATCGGGAGTAAAGTGTCCCGTTTCACCTGTGTTTTTCCAATATAAATAAGCTAATTGAATAGGATAACACAAGGAATCTATTTCATATTTTCTTTCCCAGATCCATCCCGACATCTCAGTCTTATCATTTTGGTGCCCTTTGCCATTATCAAACTCATTAAACGCATTGGCATACGGATCTCTTAAAATGGATTGATATTGGGTTTTTAAAACCCCTTCAATTATTTTCTTAAGGTCGGCATCCTGTGCCGCCAGCATTAAATAAGGCCTGAGCTGATTCACGGAATCTCTCAGCCACATGGCTGGAATATCTCCGGTCAGCATGAATACCGTTCCATCATCTTCATGCCTGTGAATGGTTGTTTCCAGCGTATTCTGATAGCAGCTTTTGAACATTTGGATGATTTTAGGGCGATCGGACATTTTATCGGTAATATATTGAATGATCTGTTCTTCCGTATGGTTATGCATTATCATTCTCCTGTACTGTTAATTATCCATTTTATCCGCAGCGAACTTCGTGTTTACCTATTCCTTTACCGATCCCAAGACGATTCCGTGAATAAGGTACCGCTGCAGGAAGGGATAGATTAATAAAATAGGAATCATGGATACTAAGATTTTTGCCGAATTCAAGGTGACATTGGATATCTTGTTGAACTCCTTAAGCTGCTCAACCGTAAGATTCTGGATTTGATCCCGCGTCAGGCTAAGCTGCTGAAGATAGGTCTGCAAAGGAATTTTGTTGCTGTCGTTGATTAAAACAATCCCGTCAAAAAAATTGTTCCAGTGGCCTACGATGGAAAACAAGGCAATGGTAGCCAAGCTTGGCAATGAAACAGGAAGAAAAATATGAAACAATATTTTCAGTGGTCCTGCTCCATCCATAAATGCAGCTTCCTCCAGCTCCTTAGGAATCCCTTTGAAAAAATTCATCAGCAAGATGACATTAAATACCGGGACCGCTCCGGGTAATACGAGAGCCCAGATGGAATTGATCAGCCCCAGATTGCTAATGACCATAAACCAAGGGACAATGCCGCCGCTAAATAACATCGTAAATATGATAACCCACATATAAACGTTTCTGGACTTAAACTGCTTGATGCTTCTAGACAGCGGGTAAGCCATTAATATGGTCAAAATCATATTCAGGCTGACACCAAGAACGACACGCTCCACCGAGACAAGAAATGCCTTCCAAAATTTCGTATCATTTAATATCTTTTCGTAGGAGGAGAAATTAATATCTACGGGGATAAAATAAACCTCTCCTGCATTTACAGCCGTACTGCTGCTAATCGAAATGGCGATCGTATTAACCATCGGAACGATGGATACAAAAGTGATCATTAACAATGCCGTTATGATCAATATGCTTACAAACCTGGACCCCAGGGCTTTGGATTGTACCATGTTTACCTCCTAAAAAATCTTATACCCGGCGTATTTTGCAGCTAACCTATAGGAGAGAATGATTAAAACAAAACTGATGACAGATTTCATTAAACCTATGGCTGTGGCAAACGAATACTGCATATTGATCAGACCCATGCGGTACACAAAAGTATCGATGATATCGCCTGTTTCATATACCAACGGATTATAGAGATTGAATACTTGGTCAAACCCTGCATTCAATACATTTCCCAGACTCAAGGTGCCTAGTAAAACGATGGTTGGAAAGATTCCTGGCAGCGTTATGCTTCTGATCTGCCTCCAGCGATTAGCGCCATCAAGCGCAGCCGATTCATATAATGCCGGATTAATTGCTGTCAACGCAGCCAAATAAATAATGGTCCCGTAACCAAATTCCTTCCACGTATCCGTTAAAATAAGCAGAGGTCTAAACCAGGTGTTGCTTGCCAAAAACATAACTCGTTCCAGACCCAAAAATTCAAACAAACCGTTTACCATGCCGTCGTATGAAAAAATCATGGAAAGCATGCTGCCCAAGACAACCCATGACATAAAATGCGGTAAATATACAATGGTTTGAACCGTACTCTTAAAGACTTTAAGCCTTACTTCATTTAATAGCAGGGCAAAAACAATGGGTACCAGTAAGCCGAGTAAAATTTTCCCTATCGCGATTACAATCGTATTGATGAAGATTTGCTTGCTGTCGGGCAGTTGAAACATATAAGTGAAATTGGCGAGGCCCACCCAGTCGGAACCCCCTATCCCTTTCGCAGGGATAAATCGTTGAAACGCCATCACGGCTCCAAACATGGGAATGATCGAGAAAATAAACAGCATGATCATTCCGGGCAACAGCATGAAATGATAAACGATACCGTTTGACCAGTTCCGTTTTTTATGTATGTGATTGAGGGGCTTTCCCCCGCTGGTTACAGGCATATCCACTTGCGCCATTTTCGCATCACATCCTTTTATCTAAATTAGTGAACTCGCTCGCATCCGCTACACGAAAATGTTCAGGTGGAGTCATCCTCCACCTGATGCTGCTGCCTATTGATTGATCTCTTTGGCTATTTCATCTCCGCCCGTACGATGCCACGTATCAACAAACTTATCAAACTCGTCAATCTTGGCTTCACCCATAATAATTTTCAAAATCACTTCTTCTTCCATTTTTTTGAGATTAGCCCATTTCATCTTCATCGTTTCGGTTGTTCCATAAAAACCGCCAGGAATCACTTCAAGGTTCTCATTGTTCGCTTCCCGCTGGCCTTCAATCCGGGATAAATATTCACCATAGGTATTGGCGTCAATATCATTTCCCTTTTCTTTAAACGCCTGATAGGCACGATAGGACACAATCCGATCTTCCTGGATCGTGGACTCGTCTCCAGATTTGTCTGTTGCCATAATGTCTTCATAGTAACGCTTTAATACATCGTCATAATCCACTTGCATCGGAATTTGGGTAGGGTCATTATTCCATCTGCTTGCGTCCGTCAACAATTCATCCGAATGCTCTTTTTTGTATTGCACGGCATCATCGGTCATCGAATATAAAAAGTCCGTTGTTAGATTAATAGATTTCATAATCGCTTCTGGATGCTTAAACCCTTTTTTCACAACGACGATCCCGCCGCCGATTGGATCTTGGCGAATCGTCTTAAATTTCCCGTTGTCATCCACTGGTGCAGATACCGCTATCCACTCGGCTTCCGGGTTTTTCTTAATGGAATCCTTATAGTTCGTATATCCGATCCACCAAGGATTAAATAGCATGCCTACTTGGCCGTTAATTACCAAAGCTTCTTTTTCTTCGTTTGATCTGACTGCGAATTGCTTATCGATAAGTCCCTCTTTGTAGCGCTCACTCAAATCTGCTAACGCTTCTTTCATTTCAGGCTGAACGGACCCGTATACGACTTGTCCATCTTTACCTGTAATCCATTGAGCCGGAAACGCTTGATGCGCTGCAAAAACAGGCGAAAAATTCATAGCATTCTGATCCATGACAAATCCTACCGTTTTCCCCGTTCCGGAAGCGTCTTTTTCCATAAAGGTTTTAGCCAAATTCCAGACATCATCCAAGCTTTTTGGTATTTCAGCTCCAACTTTATCAATCCAATCTTTTCTTATCCACAATAGCTGGTGCTGATTTCCAATATTCGTCATTGGAAGTCCCATAATTTTGCCGTCTACCTTCACTTGATCCAATAATAAATTGCCATAAGAATCGTAAATTTTCTTAATTCCCTCGGATGCTGTTTTTTCATAAACCTCCGTCATATCGGCAATCAGATCATTATCGACCAATTGATTGAAAATTTCCCGGTTGACCAGCATAACATCAGGCAAATCACCGGTGGTCATCGAAAGGGATAATTTCTGGGCCATATCATCTGTCTCCCAAGCAACCTTCGCTTTTACGTTTACCCTGTCTTCCACATATCGTGTAGCAAGGTTATTTTCGATCGTATCCCCTTCCGGCAAATTATTTACATGATTTGTATTTCGGCCAATCGTAAATTCGACAGGCGTTTCATATTTTCCGTAGGGATTATAATCGTTTTCGTTGACCGGACTTGCTGCTTCATTTCCGCCATTCTTAGTACTGCTGCAACCGCTCGCAACCAGCAAACTTATACAAACGGCCATGATTACTGCGAATCTCCTGCTTTTCCCCATTATTTATTAGCTCCTTTGCTTATTTATATTTAAATTGTATGCGCTATCAGAAAAAGCGTATATGCAACATTTTTCTTTTCTATAGCACTTTTTAGTGTTCTATCTTCCTTTATCGACAATAAAAAAACCGCTGTACGCGAAGTACCTCGGTTTTCGAAGATGAGCAATATCCTGCATCAAGAAAGCGGAATCGTTAACGTAACTGTTGTTCCTTTATTAGGCTCACTTTCAATTTCCAACCCGTATTCGTTGCCATAGTACAGCTTGATACGGTCATTTACGTTTCTTACGCCGCAGCCGCCGCCATCCCCTGCTAATTGCAGCTTTTGCTGCTGCAAGGACATCCCCACGCCATTATCGCTTACAATCATTTTGATTTCCTCATTCTGTGGATACACCGAAATGATAATCTGATTGCCCTGAGGATTCGGTTCGGTGAATCCGTGTATAATGGCATTTTCAACGATAGGCTGTAAGATAAAATGAATAATCGATTGATTTAGAATCGATTCGTCTACTCGGTAGTCCACTTCGAATGATCCGTCATTCATGATGGACTGCAAATCGAGATACGCATGAATATGCTTAATTTCATTTTCAACCGTAACCATATTTTTCCCTTTATTTAAGGTTGATCGATAAAACTTCGCCAACGTGGTGACCATATAACTCGTTTCGATATCTTTCTTCTTCAACGCCCGCCAATGGATAAAAGAGAGGGTATTGTATAAAAAATGAGGATTGATCTGGCTTATGAGCTTGTTATAATCACTTTCCTTTTTGGCGATTTCGGCCTGGTACACTTGAAAAATAAGACTGTTAATCCGCTCCAGCATTTTCCCGATTCCATTTGTGAGTCCGCCAAATTCATCCATGGACGTACTTTGAATAATGACGTCTAGATTGTTTTGTTCCACTTTATCGACTTTATTTTTCAAATGGATAATCCGTCTCGTGAAATTGTTTGAAAATATGTATATAAGAAAGAAGGTGATTGCTAGACTGAGCAAAATAACAAATACGGTAATTTTAAAAATGGCAAAAGCATTAATATAAGCGTTGGCGTTCGAGAGATAATAATGGATCGTCCATTCGATATTTTTCAAATGGCCGCTTATTTTAAAGGGATAATCGGATATAGCGGCCGGGGATGAGCGTTCCTCTGGTTTTTTTTCGCTAAAAACAATTTGCTCTTTTTCGTTCTCAATCTTTACAAAAATGTATTCCGACAGCTTGTCCAGGTCCGAAAAAATACTATCATAATTAATCGAGATCACCATAAAATTGCTGTCTTTGAAATTGCTGATCAGCTCTTGGACCAAATATACATTTTCGTCATATACGACCCATTGTCTTCCCCTAAACCCGTCATACCAGGGCTTATTTTTCAACTCGCTTAGCGGCAAAATATTTTCGCGGATGCCTAGCAAATCCCCCGACGTATAAAAGGTAATTTCCTCGATATTATCATCCATCATTTTGATATGCGAAATCATCGGGTCGACCTTGTCCCTGAAATCGAGGTACATAGCAAAATAGTTCTCTTCGTAATTGTTAATAAATACGTTCGAAAACTCTCGATTAAGCACCATAAACTCGCATAACGTGTTATATCTATTAATTTTATAATCAAGGATGTTGGAAATCTGGTTCAAGCTTGAAGCCGCTTCGCTTTTTAATTCTTTGACCTGCGTTCGATACGATTGAATAAGTGAAAACAGACCTAATAGAATAATAGGAATTAAAGCGATAATAAGGTGAGAAAGCAATAGCTTGTTGCGGAATCTGATATCATTGAACTTTTTCTTTATCAGATTGATCATAAGGGATACCGCTCTCTCTATATTGTAATGGGCTGACATTGTATTTCGCTTTGAACAATCTGCAGAAATAAGAGGTATTTTCAATGCCTACAAAAACCGCGATATCATTTATTTTCATATTGGAATGGATTAACATATAGTTTGCCTTGCGCAGCCGGTAATCCGTCAAATACTTGGAGAAATTCACACCCGTTTCTTTCTTAAACAATATGCTTAAATAACCCGGAGAAAGGTAAACTTCCTTAGATACATCCGATAGCGAGAGATCTCTTTGAAAATTATCCTTCACGATTTCCTTCACTTGCTTAATGACCTTCGATTCCTGCGTTTCGTGCTCTGGATTGTCCCGAATAGGGCTGAATTGCGTAATTTCTTCCATCGCCTCCAGAAACTCATCAACGGCTAATGGCTTCAATAAGTAATTCACAACCCCTAATTTGATCGCGCTTTTAGCATACTCAAACTCGTCATAACCGCTGCAAATTACGATTTTCAGGTCCTCCTGCGTTTTCCTCGCAATCTTGCTTAATTCCAAACCGTTCATCATGGGCATCTTTACATCCGTAATGAGGATATCTATCGATTTCCTATTTAGAATGCCTTCGGCAATTAATCCATTCTCTGCTTCCAGCACGTTGAAAGGAAATTTATACTGAGCGATTATATTTTTTATGCCTTCCCGTTCAATTTGTTCATCGTCAACAATGAGAACATTAAACATGATTTCATCTCCTCTATAGAAACGATTTATAAAGCGGATTTCATTATATCACAATATAGGAAAGGGCTTTCAATGGTAAAAAGCTTCATTTTGTCCCCAATAAAACAGAAAACCACATCCAGAGGACGAGGTTGACTAGACTGTGGAGCTGCGGCAGTTCGTACAGAAATTATGCGAGAAACCCCAAAAGCCTTTTTACGTCGTTTGCATTTTCTGTCGAAGTAAGCCATGCAAGAAGGGTAAAGGCTACATCGAAGGCGGTTGACGGGTTAAAAGAAGTAATGGCCTTACGGTCCATCACAATGGGTTGATCCGGAATGACGTTGTCTCTCCTTTCGCCGCTAGAATCCCCGTATTGGAGCTTCCCTTCACCAAGCTATTGATAAGCTGCCGCGTCAACGCCACAATTCCGTAACAACTTGCCCATTGTGCATCATTGCCCATTGGGCAATAATATAGATATAGAATTATTTTTGAAAATACTGTCAGTCTACCTGAAAAGAGGTGAACGCTTAGGCGTTATATGATGAATAAACAAAGCCTACGCCATATCAAAAGGGAAGCAACCGCGAATGCGCTTGCCGATGCAGCGTTCGCTCTTGCTCTGGAAAGGGGAATGGACGGCTTCGTCGTCGAGGATGTCGTTCAGCGCGCCGGTTACTCCAGAAGAACGTTCGCGAACCATTACTCCTGCAAGGAGGAAGCGGCAGCGGCAGCAGCTGTTATTTTTATTGGCGCCGAAGAGGTCGAGGATTGGATCACGAAGTTAAACGAGGACATTGCCCCGCCCGACGTCCTTTACCATTTGATGAAAATGCAGCTGACAGCAGAGCATATTTATAAGCTGCGGCAGCTTGTATCGCTTTCGAAGCAGTATCCGTCTCTTGAGCCGTACATCCTCAGCGGACTGCACCGTTTGCAAATATCCGCCCAAGAGACATTGAGCGAGTTATCCTATGGACGTTATCCCGAGGGGTACACCCACCTTCTCGCCGGCGCTGTTTACGGGGCTGTGCTGCCCATACTGGACGGCAGCCTGAACGTGCTGCTTCCAGGTCAATCGGCCGACGAAAACCCTGAAGCCATTACGTTCGATCATTATTTAGACACCATGTTCAGTTTCTTGCGAAACGGCTTCTAGTTCCTTACCTCACGTTATTTCTACATGCAAAGGAGAAACATTAACGTATGTCAACTTTTCTGTACAGATTGGGCAAGTCAGCCTATACCAGACCCTGGTATTTCATTATCAGTTGGATCGCGATCCTCGGGATTGTGCTTGCCATACTCGGGGTCAACGGAATACATGTCACTTCCGATATGAAAATTGAGGGCACGGAATCGCAAAAGGTGTTAGACCAGCTGTCGGCAGAGCTGCCGGAAGCTTCTGGCGGACAAGCCAGCATCGTATTTACGGCACCAAAGGGCGAACGTCTCGACACGCCGGAGCGTTTGAGCTCCATTAGCAATGCCGTTAATGATGTATACAACCTTGACTATGTCATTAATCCCGCCAAATTGGCCGCGGAAGCCGGCGCTTCCGCTTCTGGAAATACGCAAGGCAATGAAACTGCGAAAGGGAACGAAAAAGCGCAAGCAGCCGCAGGCGAGATGCCTCCCTACGGCCCACTGATGGTAAACGGAGTTCCGGTACCCGGCGTTATGCTTGCCTCTGACGGCAGCGTCGCTTTGTTCCAATTCCAATTCACCGTTCAGCAAATGTCGCTTCCCGAATCGGTCCCCGATTCCGTAATCCATGCTGTCATGGCTGTAGAGCAGACTGGCATTGCCGCATTGCCTAGCGACTCGCTTTCGACCAAGCCTTCCATTGGCTCGACTGAAGCCATCGGCATTGCCGTCGCCGCCGTTGTGCTTTTCATGACGCTCGGTTCGGTTGTTGCTGCGGGCTTGCCGCTTCTGACCGCTCTAATGGGAGTAGGCATAAGCGTAGGAGGGGCATATGCCTTCTCGAAATTCATTCATATGACCGATCTCACGCCAGTTCTGGCGCTTATGGTCGGGCTTGCCGTCGGTATCGACTACTCGCTGTTCATCGTGAACCGTCAGCGACGCATGATTCTCGATCAAGGGCTGAACGCGCAGGAAGCTGCTAGCAGAGCAGTCGGCACTGCCGGGAGCGCCGTATTTTTCGCTGGCTTGACCGTTATCATTGCGCTGTGCGGCATGCTTGTAATTGGCATTGGCTTTTTGTCCGCGATGGCGCTTGTTGCCGCTTTGGCCGTCCTCGTCAACGTCCTGGTTGCCCTAACGTTGCTGCCTGCTCTGTTAGGTCTGCTGGGTGAACGCATCTGTTCGGCAAAAGCGCGTTCGAAGAGCAGCACCCACGCGAATAAAATTTCTCATGGATTCGCACACCGCTGGGTTACGGGCGTAAAGAAGGGCCGTTGGCTTATTATTTTTGGCGTCATTGTCATTCTTGGCGCAGCCGCACTACCTGTAGCAAAAATGGAAATGGGTATCCCTTCGGGTGCCACGGCGAACTTGGACACACCGTCCAGACAGAGCTACGACGCCATTTCCAACGGTTTCGGCGAAGGCTTCAATGGCCCGCTGCTCCTGGTTGCCAAGCCAAAAGGCGCTTCGGACAAAATGACGCCGGAAACGCTGATGGGTCTAGTTCAGGATTTGCAGCAGCATGAGAACGTTTCGCTCGTGACGCCAATGGGCGTAAACAAGACCGGAGATATGGCGATTATTAGTCTTATTCCGAAAACAGGACCGACGGATGCGGAAACCAAAAACCTGGTACGCGAGATTCGGGCTTCCGATTCGAGCATGGCGCTAACGCATGATGTCACGGTTGGCGTTACCGGATTCACTGCGATTAATATTGATATGTCTTCGAAGCTGGCAGAGGTGTTCCCTCTCTACGTCGGCATTATCGTCATCCTCTCGCTGATTATTCTATTGCTCGTATTTCGCTCGATCATCGTTCCGCTCAAAGCTACGGTCGGCTTTCTTCTCAGTGTGCTCGCCACGTTCGGGATCACCACGGCCGTATACCAATGGGGATGGCTTCACTCCCTATTCGGCTTTGATACCGGCGGTCCGCTGCTCAGCTTTATGCCGATTATGGTTACCGGCATTCTTTACGGGCTGGCGATGGACTATCAGGTCTTCCTCGTCAGCTCCATGCGCGAGTCTTACGTCCATGGCCATCGCGGAACGGATAGCGTCGTTCACGGATATACGCAGGCCAGCCGCGTTGTTGTAGCCGCAGCCGTAATTATGGTATCTGTCTTCGCCGGGTTTATTTTCGCTCATGATATCATGATCAAACAGATCGGCTTTGCGCTGGCGATCGGCATCCTTATCGACGCCTTCATCGTCCGCATGGCGCTCGTCCCAGCAGTCATGGCGGTATTCGGTGATAAAGCATGGTGGCTGCCAAAATGGTTAGACCGCATGCTGCCAAACCTGGATGTCGAAGGCGATAAGCTTCTTGCAGAGCTGAAGGACAAGGAAAGCACAGTTGACATCATAGCTAACCCTCGTAAGGCTTACTGATTTCAGAAAAAAACGAAGGCCAACCAGTTGATCTGGTTGGCCATTTATTTTTTAAGAAGAAGGCTCTAACTGTTTTGCCCCTGATTTTTAGTAAATGTTCCAGGCTGTGCTTTGAATAACAATACGCCACAGATTAATACAATTACCCCTATTGCCTTTTGACTCGTAAAAGGAACCGTATCCAGTCCAAACCAGCCTGCGGAATCCCACCATAACGCACAGATTAGCTGAGATGCCATGACGATCGAGATCGCGTGGCTTGGTCCCAGCAATTTCACTCCTCTTACAACGCATGTTACAACGCCAATCCCCAGCAAACCGCTGAACCAGAACCATAATGGCATTGGTTTCAAATTGAAAAAATCGGCACCGTCCAACATTGACCCTAAACTGAACGAGAATAAAAATCCCATGCCAAGCACTAGAGCCGTCGTAGTATGAGAACGCGCAGCTTCGTTGACTTTACTGTTGAACATCGTTTGAACACTGATTAAGGTGCCTGCCGCCAAAGCCATCATGATGCCCCCTATCATGACTTCCTGTCCCCGTTCTCGTAAATATTTTGTCCGGCTATATCGTATAGCCCCTTCCGGTCCTTCACAATGAGCGTGCCATTGCTCCGCACAACCAGCCCTGATTGGCCGAATCCTTGAAGCACCCGGTTCAAATGTCGGTAACTCGTTCCGATGAGGTTCGCTGTATCTTTTAAACTCGCTATGCTTATACCTGAATATGCCCCCTTCACGTCCTCAGTTGAGACAGAGAGTAAATAACTGGCGACCCTGATTTCTACTGGGTACAGCAGGTTATAACTAAGCGATATCGATTTCAGGTAAAACTTATGGGTCACCACGTCAAGCAGCAATTTCAGGAACGATGCCTCTCCTTCAAATTGCCTTAACCATCGTTTGTGAACGCCGATCGCCTCTACACTAGACACCGCGGTAACCGTATTTAAATTTTCCATCCCCCGTAAACATTCAATTTCCCCAATAACCCCCAGCGGGGTAGTAAAATTAATGAGCAATGTTTTTCCTTCCGTTGAGGTGGTAAACACTTTTACCTTTCCTTGCACAATAAAATATATGAATTGAGGTTCTTCCCCCTGCTGGCATAGTGTTTCATCCGATCCAAAACGGTATAAACCCAGATGTTGTCGTAATGCCTCCGGCACAACATTTTCCAAGCCAAATTGGCTTAGATACTGATTGATCCGCTTCGTGTCCATGATCTCTTTCATAGCTGGCTCCCTCTCCCTTACTAGGTATTACATTTTTCATTATGTTAAACAAAGGATGCCAATAACCATCAACCCGACACCGACCCATTGCGATGGTCTCAAGGAAAGTGAGACAGAGCCGAACCAGCCGATTTTCTCCATGATTAAGGTTGCTGTGATTTGAGCAATCAGGACTGCCGATACGGTCAATGCCGCACCATTTTGGTGATACGCCGTTATATTGCTGAACAGGATAAAAGCTGCAAGCCCCCCTCCGAGCCGGTAAGCAGGCTTCACATGCTTAAGATTTCTCCATGATTTGTCTCCGAGAAACCAAACAAGCATTAGTGCGGCTATAAATCCAGTACCCTGAGTTAGAGCAGCTGCCTGCCATGTTCCGATACTTTCGCCAATGGCCGCATTAGCCGCACCCTGAAGAGTCAGAAACGCACCGCCCAAACAAGCGTATATTACACCTTTCATATCCTTCTCTCCTCCCCTCGCCTTCAAGCTCACTCTAATTTAACAATTCGAGAAGGTTCCGAAAAGGACATATGTCCGCGTTCATAATAATGATAGTGAGTGACAATTGTACTAGCTAAACTTTCAAGTCAGCTGGGTTATCCTGTTGTTCCATCCCGAACTGAAGAGAGACTCCGATATTTGTCTAACCGCAACGACGGCTATTATTCATTCGTTCATAACACACGATAAAAAAAATCCGCTTAAAAAAAGCGGATTTCTATGTACGTATGCTTTTGCCCTTCTACAGCTTTATTCGAAATAACTAACAGGTCAGCCGATAGCTTTACGAATGTCATAATCGGTTAGATCGATATCTAATTCCATTCCTAGCGCTAGCTTAGCCAGCTGGACTCCGATATAAGGGCCCATCGTCAATCCGGAGGCCCCGAGACCATTTGCCGCAAGAAGCCCTTCCCAATCTGGTATGGCGCCTATGACCGGAAGAAAATCAGCTGTATGAGGGCGAAAGCCCACCCTTACTTCCTGAAACGTGCTGTCTGCCAGCGCAGGTGCGAATGTAAGACATTTGCTTAAAATTTCGTGCATTCCGCCGGGCGTGATCCTCGTATCGTAGCCTTCAACTTTATTTTCATGAGTCGCCCCTATCACGATTTTCTGCTGATCAAAGGCGAGCAGATATTGATCGGAAGGCGGCATAACGACCGGCCAGCTGCCCGTATTTTGATTGGCGTCTGGAACCTGCAAATGCATGATTTGCGCTTTCTGGTAACTGACCTGAAAATCAATGCCTAAAGGCTGCAGCAGCGGTCGCACCCAAGCTCCTGCACAAACGATAACGATGTCAGCCGGGTAGCGATTTGCCCCAACCGTAACGCCCGTTACGCGGTTGGATTGATAGTCAAGCGTAGCATCCCCATATATAAGCTCAGCCCCGTTTCTTTGTGCAGATCGAAGCAAAGCGTCACGCAGCGCCCGGCCATCGACACGGGCGGCACCGCTAATATGAATGGACGAATATCCCTCCATGAGCAGCGGGAAGAGCTCACGGGTTCTATGTTCATCAAGCCGGGTAATCTCACCGATCTCCGCCGCGTCTTCTATACGCTTGTAAGCTCTCTCTTCCATTTTGCCGATTTTCTCCGGATCCGTATGTATGCTGAGTGCCCCGACCTTGGCATAGCCCGTATCGGTTTCCCCTTCGCTTTCAAGCTCTTCAATTAGCACAGGGTAATAACGCGCTCCGGCTTTCGCAAGCCGATACCAAGCCTTATTGCGCCGCTGCGACAGCCATGGACAAATAATGCCGGCAGCTGCATCCGTGGCCTGTCCTTCATCTTTCCGATCGATGATGATGACATCTGCTCCCTGCTTAGCCAATTGGTATGCGGTTGATGCTCCGGCAATTCCCGCTCCAATGACAATTACCTTCATGATGATTTTCACTTCTTTCTGTAATCGATATTCTTATTATAACGAGTTCTCTATCATTTCCCATATCTACAAAACAATTATTTTCATCGTAAACAAATTGGATTTACCAAGTCGTCGTTTCTACGGGGAAACCGCCTGACCTTATCGCTGCGAGCGATGCGCTCTCCTTATGTAAACGAAAATATCATGAGAGAAATCTGACAGCCCAAAATACGTGCCGTCCTAGGTGGTACGCTTTTTATAATTGTCTCATGGAAATGTATTTTATACATATGATAGTAAAGGTTAATGTTTGGAGGAGGTACTCAAACCCGCAGTATCACGATTGAGTTCCTTGGTCTAGAGCGCATTATGTGACTTCTACAATTGCGGAAGCTTATGCCAAAGCATCAGCCTAACTGGCGGTCATACATAAAGGAGGTGTTTTATTGATATGCCACCAAAAGTCAACTTGCAAAAGTTTGTTGATAAACTGCCAGTTCCTGAAACCATTTCCCCAGTCAAACGAGACAAAAAAGGCTCTTATTATGAAGTGACCATGAAGGAATTCACACAAAAACTACATCGTGATCTCGGGCCTACCCGCTTATGGGGCTACAATGGCATGTACCCAGGCCCGACCTTTGATGTGATGAAGGGCGAAACGACATTTGTCAAATGGATGAATGATCTGCCTACAAAGCACTTTCTCCCTATTGATACGACTATTCATGGTGCAGAAGGGACTCTTCCAGCGGTTAGAACTGTCGTTCATCTACACGGAGGTAAACAGCCAGCACATAGCGACGGTTACCCTGAGGCATGGTTCACAAAAAATTTTGAACAAACAGGACCTTTGTTTGAAAGAGAAATATACGAGTACCCAAACCTTGAAGCCACTGCTTTATGGTATCATGATCACACAATGGGAATTACGAGATTGAATATGTATGCGGGACTTTCAGGATTCTTTATCATCCGTGATAAGCTTGAACAATCCCTGAATCTACCGATGGGAATATATGAAATCCCTCTATTGGTCCAAGATCGCTCGTTTAACTTAGACGGATCGCTCTATTACCCTAGTTCGCCGGATGAAAAGAACACTAGTCTCCCATACCCCTCGATTGTGACACCTTTTGACGCAGACACGATATTGGTAAACGGAAAAGTATGGCCCTATCTCGAAGTGGAGCCCAGAAAATACCGTTTTCGCATTTTAAACGCTTCCAATAGTCGAGCCATTACGTTCAAATTGGACTCCGGACAGCCATTTTATCAAATTGGAACCGATCGCGGATTAATGGAGAAGCCAGTGGTAATGAATGAGATTCTCCTTCTAACTACCGAACGTGCGGATGTGATCATTGATTTTTCTGGATCTTTCGGTCAGTCGATTGTACTTAAAAATGTCTTCAAGGGTGCTTCCCCCGAAACAACAAATGTGATGCAATTTAAAGTTACGGTTCCCTTAAAAGGGAAAGACACCAGCTCCATTCCTGATCATTTAGCGAAGATTGATTTTCTTTCAAGAAAAATGGCTAGCAGGACAAGAGATCTCACACTCATCAAAGTGGCGGATGAATATGGAAGATCGTTGAATTTACTTGATGGTAAAATGTGGATTAATCGCATTTCGGAGAAGATTGAGGTGGGAACTGTTGAGATTTGGCGGTTAATCAATCTATCCACGGATGATCACCCCATTCATTTGCATATCGTCGACATGCAAATTCTTGAGCGCCAGCCATTTGATGTTGCTCATTTTCAAGCCACAGGAAAACTTAAGTTTACAGGGCGCGCGGCTCCTCCTGAGCCTAACGAAAGGGGATTTAAAGATTCGATTCGAGCTCCCGCCGGTTACGTTACCTCTTTTATCGCAACTTTCGGTCCTCTCACCGGACGTTTTGTATGGCATTGTCATATGCTCGAGCATGAAGATCACGAGATGATGCGACCCTTTGAAATCCATAACAAAAAGAATACGCTGAAAAACATACTGAAGAGAATGATTTACCCATTACGCTATAAATGAAAGCAAGAGGTTTTCAAGAAAGACCCATCTCCCAAGCGTTCCTCCCCTACTCATTATTAAAAAATTCGGAGAACGCAACAATTTGTTCAAAAAAATCTCGATTCATCGGATTTGTTTTAGGATGACTTATTGTTGATTTAAAAAGCTCACGATATAATTACATCGTAAAGGTCGTGAAGAACACGCCGCTTCCATACAATGAACATCCTGATCGAGTAATTGGGGTGAGTTGTATGGGAGCGGCTTTTGTTTTTTGTTGGCGTGAAAAATTACTAAGCTTATATTAGTTACTAAAGGGAGGACGAGCACAGTGGTACGATTTGAGCAGCATTATGAGGAGTGGTTACGGGAAAACATTGATAACGAGAACAATCCCCGAAGGCGAGAATTGCTAAGTAAAGGACTAGGACATGGGACTGCCGAGTTCCTTCGATCCATATGGTTTCCCGCAGTCGGTAATTTGAAGCATTTGTTTCCCGAGTGGGAGGTTCGTGACTTCAGTAATGGTTATCGTTATCTTGACCTCGCTTATATGCCTGCCGGTGCAAAGGGCGGAATTGAGATTCAAGGGTACGGTCCCCATGCCAGAGATCTTGATGTAAGACGATTTAAAGATTTATGTCGTCGCCATTGCTTATTATCACTCGATGGATGGACTTTCCTTCCGATTGCCTACCCATCAATTGTAGACGAGCCAAAACAGTGCCAACAGTTGGTCCTCTCTTTTATAGGAAAGTTCATTGCAACCGACGTCCCGTCCAGCTTATCCTGGCTAGAAGCCGAAACGGTACGGTTTGCACGCCGGCTTTTGCGTCCAATAACGCCGTTGGAACTCGCTAGCCATCTTAGGGTGAGCGATCGGCAGACGAGGCGCATCTTGCATGAGCTGGTTAATCTGCACATACTCGACATCGCAAGCGGTCAACAACGAGCTCGCACCTACAA
>NZ_LIGH01000001.1:7086749-7217735 GCF_001273905.1 Paenibacillus sp. FJAT-27812
GTGAGCGATCGGCAGACGAGGCGCATCTTGCATGAGCTGGTTAATCTGCACATACTCGACATCGCAAGCGGTCAACAACGAGCTCGCACCTACAAGCTTCGATTTTAACGAAAAAACATTGTCGGGACGACGCGGATACACAGAAAGCCTAGCGGACAGAGAAGCCGTTATTTATGGAAATCAGCTATGTATTATGATACTTGCGGACTGAGATTCCTTTATTTACTCATTAAGACGCTAAATTCACTCGTTTGATGGGTAATAACGTYTCTCTTGTCCGCATACACACTCAAAATCAAAAATTCGGACAAATAGCGGAACCTCAGTCCGCGCACAACCGAATTTTTAAACGGTACGGTTTGCACGCCGGCTTTTGCGTCCAATAACGCCTTATAGAAATCAAGCCATTGTGAATAATAATCTCATCAAAATCGCATGCCCGAATCCTGATTCCAGCCGCTTTCGGTCCCCCCCTCATAATGGCTCCACAGTAGCTATCTGCCACGTGTTACCTGTGGACACAATCATGCTTCAATACCCATCCTCCAATAACGGAATGTTCAATTGCTCCCTTGGCAAGAGCAAGAGAACTTCTGATCCGTACATTAAAGGGGCCATGAATATACAATAATCGCTCGACCTTAACCACTGAAAGGAAATTACATTTGCGTTAAAAAAGTAAATTTGATAATATAACTGACGAACGTTCGTTAATATCGAGGTGATTTTATTGAAAAGTAAAGAAATTAAAGACATCGCTTTAAAATTTTTCGCAATCCATGGGTATGAGGGAGCATCTCTGTCTCAAATTGCCGACAATGTCGGCATGAAGAAGCAGTCTCTCTATGCCCATTTCAAAGGGAAAGACGATCTGTTTTTACAGGTTTTACAAGATGCCAAAGAGACAGAAATCTCATCGAAACTAGAATATTTGAGTAAAGTAGATACCCAAAATCCGAAAGCCGATTTATTTGGATACCTGCAATTGGTCATTGATTTGTTTCAACAGAGCGAGCAGTTAAAGTTTTGGCTGCGTATGTCTTTTTTTCCGCCTCAACATCTGGCAACAGCGATTAATGAGGAAGTAATGGATACGGAATTAAAGATTCAATCCGTGCTAGAAAGCAAATTTCAAGCTTGGATTGATGCTAAAGCCATCATGTCAGATGCAGCCTTCATCCCTACGCTTGCTTTCTTAGGTGTAGTTGATTCCATCATGTTAGAGCTTGCATATGGGAATAATGAAAAACGATTGACTGATAAATTACATGCCTCCTGGACTGTATTTTGGAGAGGTATTTCACAGCTATGATTTTACAGAGAGAGGTATTTCTTCATGAAGAAACCATTGAAAGAACAAAAAACAGTCTTACTCATTCTACTCAGTAATATATTCATAGTTTTTCTAGGCGTCGGATTAATTGTTCCCGTTATGCCATCCTTTATGAATATTATGCATTTATCCGGCCAAACGATGGGTTATCTAATGGCGGCCTTTGCGTTTGCACAATTACTCATGTCTCCCCTCGCTGGACGATGGATTGACACCTATGGCAGAAAAAAAATGATCGTAATCGGCTTATTCCTCTTCAGTGTATCAGAGCTGATCTTTGGTTTAGGTACACATGTATCCGTTCTTTATTTATCCAGAATTTTAGGAGGCATTAGCGGTGCATTTATTATGCCGGCTGTAACTGCTTTTGTTGCTGATATTACGTCAGTGGAGGAGAGGCCCAAAGCAATGGGCTATATTTCTGCCGCCATTAGCATCGGATTTATCATTGGCCCAGGCATCGGAGGCTTTATTGCTGAGATGGGCGTGCGTGCCCCGTTCTACTTTGCTGCCGGCTTCGCATTACTAACATGTATTTCATCCCTATTTATTTTAAAAGAGCCACTAACCAAACAGCAGCTTCTGGAAACCGCTCAGCTTAAAAAAGATACCAACTTTGTAAATGATCTCAAACGATCACTTCATCCACTATACATTATTGCCTTTATTATTGTGTTTGTACTCGCCTTTGGTTTATCCGCATATGAGACTGTATTCAGTCTGTATTCTGATCATAAATTTGGCTTCACTCCACGAGATATTGCTGCCATTATTACAATAAGTGCAATTTTCGGCGTAGTCGTTCAGGTCTTTATGTTTGGTAAAATGGTAGATAAACTCGGTGAAAAGAAGCTCATCCAGATTTGCTTAATCGCTGGCGTTCTATTGGCGGTAGCATCCACTATGATCTCAGGCTATTTAGCCATTTTAATAATAACATGCTTCATCTTTCTCGCATTTGACTTGCTACGACCGGCATTAACGACCTATTTATCAAAAACTGCCGAAAAAGAACAAGGATTTATCGCTGGAATGAACTCTACCTATACAAGCTTGGGCAATATCGTCGGACCCGCATTAGGCGGTATATTATTTGATGTAAACATTAACTATCCGTATCTCTTTGCTGCTGTCATTATGTTTATTGGTCTTGTCATTACAATGATGTGGAAAGAAAAACAATCAGCTGGCAGCTTGGCAAAATAATGCGAGAAATAGAGTCGATGAAGTGTATGATCAGCGCCATAAAACAAACGAGAAACAAGATGCCTTTGAAAATGACGTATTTCCCTCTACAATCCGTGATTTGAGGTAATGGTTTGGTGTAGCTTCAGGGGATCGAACCTCTGACCTCATCGCTGCGGTTTCCCGCTACGGGGTGCTACAGCACTAACCTCGTAAATTAGCACATTTGCAGTCAACGTACCATCCATCTTTTCTTCGTTAGAAGTCAAAACGGTCCGGTATGCACGTTACTTTTGCGTCCAATTGCGCCTTTGGAACTCGACAGCCATCTTAAGGTGAGCGATCGGCAGACGAGGCACTCTTACACCAACTGGTTTATCTGCACATACCGGGCACCCTGAGCGCTCAACACCAAGCTCGCACCTACAAACTTCGATTCTTACTTTAAAAAATGCCTCGAAGCAGGAACATCTGATATCTGGAGGACAGAGAATCCGTTATTTATGATAATCAACTAAGTATTATGATACTTGCGGACTGAGGTTCCGTTATTCACTCATAAAAACACAAAATTCACTCGTTTGATGGGTAATAGCGTCTCTCCTGTCCGCATACACACTCAAAATGAATGATTCGGACAAATAGCGGATACTCAGTCCGCTCGCATCAGAAAAGAGTGTTTACGATAGAAATTAAGCCATTGCGGCTATTAATCTCATCAATTTCGCATATCCATCTTGGGATATCCAAGTCTAGCTGATATAGCTGAGGATCATTACCCTGCGCGGACTTTTAGCGGTAGATTCAGACCCCGTGCTTCTCCATTAGAAGCTTTTGCCTTCAAGCCTTCTCCCCTCATTCCGTCCGCGCGAGCGGTCACAGATTCGCTCTATTAAGCCAAACCCAATATGCGCCTTGATAAAAACAATTGACATCAGAACTGCCTCGATGTTATATTGTGCATGCACGATATACACAATTTAGATGGAGGTTGGATATATGCTTGCATTAGATATTAAAAATTTAAATAAAAAATATGAACATTTTCATCTAAAAAACATCACTTTTCAACTGGAAAAGGGCTATATTATGGGATTTATCGGAGCCAACGGCGCGGGAAAAACAACCACTATAAAATCAATTTTGAATTTGCTTCATTTGGATAGCGGCGAAATCCGTATTTTGGGCAAGGAGATGGTCGAACACGAACTCGAATTGAAGCAAGAAATTGGCTCCGCCTTCGGAGACATCGATTTCTATACGCGAAGCAAAATCAAAACGTTAACGAACGTAATCAAAAAGTTCTATCATAATTGGAATGATGAAGCCTATTATAATTACCTGAAAAAATTTAATTTGAATGAAGACAAAAAAATAGCTGAATTATCGACCGGAATGAAAGTAAAATACAGCTTGGCCCTTGCTTTATCACACGGCGCAAAGCTCCTTATTCTTGATGAACCTACAAGCGGACTTGATCCGGTAGCAAGAGATAATCTGTTGGATATATTCCAGGAACTGGTGGAAGATGGCGAAATCAGCATCCTGTTTTCGACTCATATCACATCCGACTTGGAAAAATGCGCTGATTATATTACTTTTATCGATAACGGACAAATCATCAACAGCTCTGAGAAAGAAGAATTTATTGATACCTATCGTTTGGTTAAAGGGCGGTTTGACCAATTGGATTTGATAAAAGACCGGTTAATTTCCTACAAAAAGAATTCATTTGGCTTTACAGGCTTGATTCATACCAGAGACTTTGATCCATCTTTGGATGTGAAGTCAACCTTGCCTAATCTTGAGGAAATTATGATCTATTTTTCGAAAAAGGAGGTTAATCATGTATAACTTACTGATGAAAGAATTAAAGTTGGGCGTAAGTCCTTTCTTTTATGTGATGCCCTTTCTGACAGGCGCCTTAATGCTAATACCCGGATGGTTATATTTCCTTGTCCTCCTTTACTTTTGTTTTATCACGATACCGAATATGTTCGCAGGATATAAAACTCAGAATGATTTGATATTTACGGGCATGCTGCCAGTAACAAAAAAAGACATTGTAAAAGCAAAGATATCCGTTATTGTCATCCTGGAATTAATGCATATTGTTGTTGCAATGATATATGGCATGATTAGCATTCGTTTATATCCGAATATGATCTACTATTTTTTCAAACCATCCTTAGGTTTTTGGGGACTATGTTTCGTCATGATTGCGATCTTCAATATTATCTTTATATCCATGTATTATAAGACTGCATATAAATACGGCGCAGCAGCGATTGCATCCATTACAGCCGCTATGCTGTTTGCTGGAGGCGCAGAATGGCTCGGCATCCAGAATTCGTTCGTGTATGATCTTTTTAAAGGAGCGGGTACTGATCATTTGGCAACTCAATTATCGATCCTGATCGCGGGCATCTTGATATTTGCGATCTTTACGATTATCGCTTATCATATTGCCATCAAACGGTTTGAGAAAGTGGAAATATAATGAATATAGCTATATCGAACACATCTGATAAACCCATTTATCAGCAGCTTTTCGAACAAATCAGCGCACAAATTCTCAAGGGCGAATTAGAAAATGGGTATAGTTTGCCGCCCATACGTCATGCAGCCACGGAACTTCGTGTTAGTATCATTACCGTAAAAAAAGCGTGGGAAGAGCTCGAACGACTTGGTTTGATTTACACCGTTACCGGCAAAGGATGTTTTGTAGCCGAACTCTCGCCCGACGAGATGCTTCAAAAACGCAATGAAATGATCTTGAAGCAAATGGTTATTGACACTTCGTATTACAAATCTTTTGGCCTTACGATTGAAGAAGTTTTTGAGCTTTTGAAGAAAGCTTATTGAAAATGCAGATATGAACAGACAACCACGTCCTGAGGATGTGGTTGTTTTTGTTTTTTTGGTGGAGCCTAGGGGAATCCCATTCACCCACCCGCTCCTTGATATATGTATCCGATATTGAACAAGTTGGCTAAATAGTATAAAAATGGTTTAATTGGTTTGGTTAAATAACTCTAGCCATTAATAACTTCAAACCTTTGTAGCAATAGCCATATAACCAAATAATTAGCTGCGTAACCGACAATTTGACCAACTACTCCTATGATAAATGCCCCTCTATACTCCATTCGCGATTTAATGATCAGTTTCACAAAATGTAGAAACAATCGAATATTCATAACTTCCCACCTTTGATGAACATCTCCACATTAACCACCATGTATAACCAATCTTTTAATTGCTTTATGCCAAAGCAACTTCACCGCTCCCCATAATAATAAAATCCATATGCAGCCCTTTCCCAATATCATCATGACGTTACTCGTTTCAAGCTTCTCCATATATATAACTGTAGGTATAAATCCTAATAATTGAAATGGAAGCAGGTCGGCGATAAATTTCCATTCTAATGAAATGAAAAAGTCGAACATCTCTCAAAGGCAGCTCGCCTCATCACCATCATCCAGCACCGCAAAAACCTTTGAATCACCAGGCGAAAATGTACTTCTGCCGCTACCCATACGCCATCTATAAAAAAAATCCATTTATTATTTATTCTGCCGTTCACTGTAGATGGAGCTCTGTATAAGCCACAGTTCCTTACTTGTAGAAATGTGAATTATTGTTGATATGCGATATCGCATATGCTATAATTAATCAAATTAAAAGGCAATGAAACCTAGGGTTCAACCTCGTTCAAGAATGAGGTTGGGCCCTTTTTTTCATGCCTTTTATCTATTTTAAAGGAGCGATCAAACCATGCAATTAGACGTCATGTATCACAGAATGAAACAAAACTGGTCCTATGCTTACGATGAGAAAACGCTTCATATTCGCCTGCGCACAAAAAGGGATGATGTTGATACTGTCGTCCTACATTGTGGGGATAAGTATGGCTGGGATCATACGAATTCCTCCGTTCCCATGGCGATATTTGCGTCAGATGAACGATTCGATTACTGGGAAGCTGCTATTCAGCCGCGATACCGCAGAACCGTCTATTATTTTGAAATTCGCAGCCAAGAGCAAGTCGTGTATATGCTCGAAAAAGGATTTTTTGATGAGGCCCCTGATGTCATTTATGAAGGATTGTTCGATTTCCCTTTCTTGAATCCTATCGATATTATTTCTCCTCCAGCATGGGTTAAAGACGCGGTATTTTATCAAATCTTCCCTGAGCGCTTCGCTAATGGGGACAAAAGCAATGACCCAGAGGGTGTATTGCCTTGGGGCGGAACACCAACTCCTACTAACTATTTTGGCGGCGATTTGCAAGGCGTACTTGATCATTTGGATTACTTATCCAAGCTTGGCGTTAATGCCATCTATTTCAACCCATTATTCCAAGCCACTACGAATCATAAATACGACACGCAGGACTATTTCAAGGTTGATGCACATTTCGGTACAAATGAGAAGCTCAAAGAGCTGGTTGAAGCCTGTCACCAAAGAGGCATTCGCGTCGTGCTCGATGCGGTATTCAATCATTGCGGCAATACGTTCCCTGCGTTTGTTGATGTTGTCAAAAATGGACCTAAATCCAAATATGCCGATTGGTTCTTCATTCGCGAATGGCCGCTGGATGTGAAGGACGGCATCCCGACCTACGATACGTTTGGCTTTGAACCGATTATGCCGAAGCTGAATACTGAGAATCCAGAAGTACGGGATTATTTGCTTAGTATTGCTCGGTACTGGATCGAAGAAATTGGAATTGACGGCTGGCGGCTTGACGTTGCTAATGAAGTCGATCATCATTTCTGGCGTGAGTTCCGCAAAGCTGTTAAGGAGATCAATCCTGAGGCTTATATTTTGGGAGAAATTATGCATGATTCCATGGCGTGGCTGCAAGGCGATCAGTTTGATGCCGTAATGAACTATCCTTTCACAAACGCACTTTTAAATTTCTTTGCTCATTCTCGGATTGATGCAAAAGGCTTTGCTGATGCCATTCAGCGGCAGATTGCCAGCTACCCGCGCCAAGTCAATGAAACCTCCTTTAATTTACTCGGCAGCCATGACACGACTAGGCTGTTGACGTTGTGCCAAGGCAATAAAGATCGGCTTAAGCTTGCGTATTTGTTTGAATTAACGTTTGTTGGCGCTCCTTGTATCTACTACGGTGACGAGATCGGTATGGATGGCGAACATGATCCTCATAATCGCAAATGTATGGAGTGGGATGTCAACAAGCAAGATCAGAACTTGCTTGCTTTCTTCCAAAACATGATCCATCTTCGTCTGAAGCATGAAGCGCTTCGTACAGGCAGCATCCGATTCTTGGCTCAAAGCAACAAGCAATTGCTGACCTACGAAAGAGAGAATGCCGATGAACGCTTCCTTATCGCGATCAATAATTCGGATGCTGCAGCAGCTTACTCACTTAGTGAGAGCAACGAATATGAATGGATCGATGCGCTTTCCGGTGAGTCTATCAAATCCGGTTCCAAGCAATTAAGCTTGCCAGCTTTCGGATACTCGATTCTTAAAGCTAAGGTTAAAGTTAAAGCTAGCGTGTAACGAAGGGATCGTCTTAAAATGAAAAAAAGGTCGAGATCGGGGTGATAGCCCTGGCTCGTCCTTTTTTTCTCAACACGAAAACTAACCAACTATCCTACTCAACAAGTAAAAATAATCGCCTGATACGGCTGAAGCTTCACCTTATTCGCTGATAGAGCGGCTGATGATAGCTGTCCCTGCCCGAAATGGCTATCAATTCCCACCTTCCACGCCGCATCAACATGCTGTAAAGGCGCCAATGACAGCTCCACAGCCTGTTCTCCACACAGATTAAAGCAGCAAATCAGTCGTTCCTCTTCGTCCATATATCCATACACAACAACATGTTCTGGAGATTCGGCGACAAAAAACTTTTCTGCATCCATCAGATTTCGCTTAAGGCTCTTGAATTCATGAAGCTCAGATAACAACGGAATCATCGATTCCGACTTTGACCAATCAATTTGCATCCGGTTGAAGAACGCCCGCGGAATGTCAGCTCCATCTGTATTATCGCCTAATCCGCAATTCAGCGGCAGCTCCTCGTTCATTTCAAAACCAGTCGTAATATATGGAATTGCATTCGGCAAAAACCCATTAAACACAGCGATCATTCGCGCCAGCGCTACGCCTCCCCTGCTCGTAATACGCGGGGTGTCCGCCGTCTCTGCGCAGGCAAATACATGAATGGCAAGCTGCGGAAGCTCCCGCAAGTATTCGGTTAAGTTGTCTTTGGTAATGTCAGTCATAATGTTCCAGCCACTGCCGAGCATAATGTTATAGCCCACTGCAGCCGCTTTCTGGTGATTACGATTAAATAGATCCTCGCTAATGAGCAGCGCTTTCGGCTTGATTGATTTTACCACATCAAACATCTCATCAAGGAGCGGAACCGGCAGCACATGCCCAATATCGATGCGGAAGCCGTCAATGCCGTACGTGTTTAAATTGAAGCGCAGCCCTTCAATGAGCAAATCCCATAATTCACGGTTCGGCTTCTCTGCCGGGTAATAGTTGCATTTGATCGTATCAAATAATACATAAGGTGCTTGATCCGGTTTAATTAAATGCTCCACAAGCGGATTGTTATCCGCATACAAGCGCAGGAACGTAATGTCCGTCCATATCGGCTGAACATCATTGATCCAGTCCGAATGAGCAGGGGCGGTCGTAATCCCCATCTCCTCTTCAATTAAATGAAGCAACTCCTCGCCTGTCTCTTGGGAACGATGCTTCAACTGCAACCAAAGCTCCTCATTCAGATCATTAGGCGGCAACGAAAATTTCGCTAAAAAAGCTGCCGTTTCTCCACTTCGATACACCGTCTCAAGCTTGTCCGGTTTGCATTCCTCGAAGAAATCAAGCTCAGGAATTGGCGGCGGCGCGAAGCCCTCCAACGCTTCGTTGTGAATCCAATACACCCACTCAGGATGGTTACGAATCAAATCACTGTTTCTTGCAGTGACTCTAGGAATAAAGTCCACCGTCACTTTAATATCAAGGAGATGACATGCTGCTACAAGCGCAGACATTTCATCATTAAGCGTTATTGAAGTCATATCATCCAACAATGGATCATGAAGATTTGGATCGAGTTCGAACATCGATTGTACGGCGTACGGTGATCCGATATCACCTTTTAAGTTAATTGTGCTGTACCGTGTCACCGGGAGCATGTACAAAATGTTGACGCCCATTTGCTTGAGCAGCGGAAGCAGCAGAATCATTTTTAGAAAAGTTCCAGACTCAATGTTTCCGTCATGATCAGTGTCCCAAGCAGTAGAATAACGAACAAGTGAGGAGTAGATTACACTTTCATCCAGATTGGTTGCTTCCTCCAAGTGGTAACGATGTGCGTCTCTGCCCAACTGCTCCAAATGAGCATCCAGAAACGGATAGGCTGCAACCAATATTTCACCTTGCTTCATCTCCAAAATATCCGCATAGCCACAAGTGTTCCAGACAGCTGGCAGCCATAACAGCGTTGTGTTTTCACTAATGCGTGAACGTATAAATGAAGAAATACGAGCCAGCGGGGACATGTCCTCTAGAACCATTGCTTGTTGCTCGGATGGATGATTATGCAGTTTCGTGTTCATTTCCACTTTCACCTTCCCCATCGTAAAAGATAATTTCGGTAAACTCTGTTTGATGATCTGTTGGCTCCCATGTTTTCGAAAATAAACCAACACTAATGACCGGCTCGCTTATTTTAAATGAACAAACTAGCTCCCAGTCCGCTTCACTTTCATGCTTGACTCGGAAATACAGCTCGTCACCACTTGCTTCGATGCACAATCGATGTTTTTCTTGCACATCCAATCTTGCAAACAATTCGTAGTTGTCCGTTCTCTCCGGGTAAAATACACCTAGCAGCTTGCGCCGGGCATTGCCAAACATTATTTTGCTATGATCCTTGAACTTGACGATTAGACCACTATGATAGCATGGGCCGTATTTGTTGCGATTTACCACAGTTGCTTCCATGCGGAATTGCTCCTTCGTCGGTGTTGCGAGTAGCTGAGGTGCTTCATCCTTCACGATCCACGTATCGTCGATTCGGGCTGTCGTATGAATCATGGTGAGGCTGTCCCCTTGCCATACTCCGTTTTGTGCATTCAAATTGAATTCCGCAAAATGGCCGATTCCCGCAGAAGCTTCCTCGTTTAACGACCGTTCACGCAAATTAGCTCCTGCCAGCAATTGCCGAAGTGTATGGAAAAACATCGTCTCCATCTGGGCTATCCGCGTTGCTTCTATTTTAAGGTCTTTCACCTCATACCTGCGATCAGCTACCCGATCAAATAGTGCCAGCCGGAATTGTTCCCATTCCTCGCCGATGGCCATGCTGAGCAAGCGTAATTCATCAATACCCGACTGTTCCACCTGCAAAGATTCCATGAAAGAAAATAATTGATCATAATAGACTGACTTATAGTTAGTCAATGGTATAAGCTTTGTAATTCTGGATGTATCCCTGCGAACCTCGATTTCCTTCAGCATCTCTTCTTCTAAATAAATGATAAGTGAGCTGTCCTGCGTCCAACGCTCCAGCAGTTCCAAATGCTCACATAATAATGAGCGCTTATCCATTGCTTCTTGCACGTCAGCCCGTTCTTCCAGCGATAACAAATACGGAATCGAACCTTCTGGGCACCAATGCTGTGCATAAAAGCGGCTCATGCCGACTAATTGCTCCGTCTGAATGACGAAGTCCTTATAAACCGGCAGCGCCCCTCCTTCAATATGCATATTGTCCAGCATATAAACAAGGTCACGCTTCGCGTCGTAGCCTTTTATAACAAAATAATGCGTATGCGGCTCGCCTAAATAATGATTGGAATAATAAAGCCCATACAAATCCCCGGGAACTAACATCCGCTGCCCGTTCCTCAGCCCTTCCTGCAATAATGCTCTTAGCTCATTAGCATCGTTGAAGGTGACTTTACTTATATCCAATTGAAAAGCTTTTTTCAGCTTTTTCTCATATAAATCCACAAAATCAGCATTCGGCTCTTCCTCACGTTCAAACGGACTTTCTTTCCATTTATCTGCAAAAAAGGTCATATAAAAATTGTAGCGGAACAGGAACAGCTCAAAATATCCGCGTTGAAACGATTCAAACAGTATCGCCATCGGTTTCGTAAAGCAGTTAACCTGCTCCCAGCGATAGGCGTCTCGATTCGTTGTTATCGCGCCATTGATGGCAATGGCGGAAACTACCTCTTTGCTCACCGAAGTGTCTTGCCATGGCTCGAATACAAAAGCTCCATGCCGCTTTCGCAGCCGTTCCGCTAGTCCGCTCGCGGTTGGCTCGGCATACATATCCGATGCTTGTACCGGAATTCCGCGATCCTTCATAACAGAAATAACTTTTAATACATGAAGCGAATGCCCGCCAACTTCAAAGAAGCTGTCGGAATGACTAATATTATGTCCAGCCAAGATGGACAGCCAGCAATTTACAATCGTTCGCTCGAGCGAATATTCGACATCTGCTGCTCCCTCATCCGTTTCGTCAGCTTCAGGCAGCGATACAGTCGCATGCGACGTTGTTAAACGCTTAGCAGCTTCTACGGACATTGCCGCTTCTAGCTTCACTACTTGGGTTTTTGATGTTTGCGATACAGCCATCAAAGCTGCTTGAGCTTGCGATACTCCCGTCGTTTGCGGGTCTGGCAACGCTTTGCGATCCACTTTGCCATTTGGAGTAAGCGGCAATTGCTCCAATTGAATATATCGGGAGGGAAGCATATATCCCGGCAAATGTACCGCCAATTGACTTCTTAGCTCAGAAGACTCAAGCGGTCGATTCACCTTCACATAAGCAATCAACTCCTGAATGCCACTTGGGCTGATCCATACAACGACAGCGGCCATATGAACCGCTTCTAGCATCATCAGGCAGCTTTCAATCTCACCAAGCTCAATCCGATATCCACGAATTTTGACCTGCTGATCCATCCGGCCCAAATGCTGCAATTGCCCGTTTGGCAGCCATTTCGCCAGATCGCCTGTTCGGTACAGCTTTTGCCCAGACTCGAACGGATGCGGCACAAACTTCTCATCCGTCAGCTCCGGCCGATTCCAATATCCCCTTCCTAAGCCATAACCCGAAATACAGAGCTCACCAGCCATGCCGATCGGCAGCAGCTCCTGATGTTCACCTAAAATATAAACGGAGGTATTGGCGATCGGTCGCCCAATCGTAATCGCTTCTTCGCTTGTTAGCTCCTGCATCGTAGACCAAACGGTCGTTTCTGTTGGTCCGTACATATTAAATAATCTTGCATTTGTAAGCTGCGTAAGCTGCTCGCGCAGCACAGCCGGAAATGGTTCTCCGCCGAGCAAAATATAGTTCAAACGGCCAAGTGCCTCTGCCGCTCCCTCATCCGCAAGCAATAACAGCATTCGGGAGGGGGTCGTTTGCAGCCATTGTATCCGCTCGTTAACGATTAGCTTATTAAGCAAAGCGCCATCCACTTGCTCAGCCTCGTCTGCAATTACAATTTTCATGCCAAAAGCAAGGGGGGCTAACGTTTCCAATACAAAAATATCAAACGATATCGTCGTCACGCACAGCATGATTGCCCCTTCTTCAAACGGCAGCTGTTCCTTCATCGCCGCTATGAAATTAATGAGGGAATGATGCTGAATCATTACGCCTTTGGGCTTTCCGGTAGATCCTGACGTATAGATCATATAGGCCAAATGGTCTGGTGTATTAACAAATGACAACTGGTCATTATAGCGATCACCGCCGTCTATCGATTCATCCAACGGCTCATCAATAGATACCTCTAGACATTTTATCCCTAGCTCTGCCATTTCCTTTTGCTGGCGAAGCCCTCGCTGAACAAGCATCGTCTGTGCGCCGCTATCCTCCAGCAAATAAGCAATTCGATCACGTGGATATGCAGGATCAATCGGCAAATAAGCGCCACCCAATAGTAAGACGCCATAAATAGCGACGATCATCTCTATTGAACGATTCGCCATTATAGCAACGATACGATTAGGACCTGCACCCGACTCGCGCAATTGCCAAGCGATTTGATCCGCTCTTTGATTCAGCTCCGAGTACGTCATCTCTTGATCCTTAAATGCCAGAGCAATGGCGTCTGGCCTTTGCGCAGCCCCTTCCTTCAACCATTCCACAATTGACTGGTAACGCGGCAGCTCAAGCTTTGTCTCATTGAATGCATAGAGCTGCTGCCGCCTTTCATCCTCAAGAACAACAGATAAGGAACTTATTCGTTGCTCAGAGTTATTAAGCAATTGCCTCAATAGATGACGCAGCACAGCAATCGTTTTCCCAATTGACTCATCTGTAAACAGGCTAGTCTTATATTGGATATCGATGGTATAGTCATTCTCGCCATTCCAATCATTGATAACAAATTGCAGCGCATTGCCCTGATTACCGCTATATACTTCGCGATGTTTTACAGCCATGCCATCCAGCTCTGTCAACAAAGTTGTATTAAACACGTTAACGGAAACTTGAAATACTTGCTCCAGACCAATCTTGCGCAGCTCAAGCAGCTGAACAAGCAGATCATAAGGATACTTCTGATGAGAGTGACTCCGCCGAATGATACGATTAAGTCTCTCAAAAAAAAGAGATACCTGCTCAGTTGCATCCATCTGTACTCGCAATGGCATCGTACTGGTGAATACACCAAATATTTTCTTCTCCAATTTCCCACTGCGATTAAATACTGGCGTCCCGATGACGAGATCATCCCGCATAAGCGTTCGTTGCAAATAAAGCAGGACAAGCCCAGTCAGCATCGTATTTTCCGTACAGCCAAGCTTCTGCGCCAGCTTTCTGAGCGTCCCCGTATCTTCTTCCCCTAATCGGAATGATTGCCTCGCGCCTGCCATGCAGCTGCTGCTGTCCTCTGGGAACATCGGCTCTGGCAAATGCTGAAGACTTTCTTGCCAAAATAATCGATCACGCTCTGCGCGGCTGGAAGCCAAATACGTTTGCTCCTGATGTCGCCAGCTCAAATATCCGGTAGCCTCTTCATCAAGAACATTCTCACCCTGCATCAATAGCTGCTCATAGCTCTTGCCAATACCATCAATAAATAATTGCAGAGACCAGCCATCCCCGATCATATGATGAAACAACGTCAAGAAACCGCAATGCTGCTCACTAATACGGAAGATCGTAATCCGAAATAAGCAGCCGTCCATGAGGGGAATAGGCGTATTCTCCTCACGGTTTAACCATTGCTGCATGGCTTGCTCGGGATCATCTTCTACTGAGAAATCCATAAATGCTGTAACGTCTTCTGCAAGTCCACTCTGTACGAATTGCTTCAGCTCGCCGTCCTCTTGTACGAATCGAAGCCGAAACGCTTCATGCTGATGGAGAACCAAACGAATCGCATGCTCCAGCAGCTTAAAATCCACTTCGCCCTCGATCCGGCTTAAACAGCCCACGACATGAATAGGGCTTGCTTCATACCGTTGCTCCACGTAACTAATCCGCTTCTGAGGATGTGTTAAAGGAACTAGCTGCACCTCATTTAACACAGATTCCATATTTAATCCCTCCTTTGCGCATCATGTTAGCGACATCTATGCAGATATGCTTTCCTCACTAGTCGTTAAATTACGTACCCACTTACCTGAGCGGAGCCGCTGCCAGCCAATGACGAACCGAACTAATTCTTCCAATGAGAGGAAAAAATATACCCAGAAAATCGGCTGCTTCCATACAACGGACAGCAGTAAGCCAAGCGGTACGCCGACCAGCCACGTAGCGGCCGATTCCATTGCAAAGACGAATTTGCTGTCTCCTCCACTTTGCAACACGCCTCCAGCCATAATCATATTGGCAACCTTCACCCAAATAAACGCTGCGAACACCCACAAAATATAAACGGAAAGCTGATCTGCTTCTGCGGATACCTGGAACAATTTCGTGTAAAGCGGCGCAATTAGAGCAATCACCACACCTAATACAAATGCGGCAGCAATACCAAACCGAATAAGCCGCTTAGCATATTGTTGCGCAATTACAGGTTCGCCAGCTCCGAGCTTATTGCCAACCATAACAGCAGCAGCCCCGCTAATACCGGTCAATAAGCCAATCATTAATCCTTGCAACGGGAACGTAATCGTCATCGCTGTCATTTCAACCGTGCCCATGCGGCTGTAAATAATCGCATAAACCGCCTCACTTAAAACCCATACCAATTCAGTCAGTACAAGCGGATACATCGTAATGAGAAACTTGTTTGCGAGCGGCCTTGAAATGCTACCCAGCTCTTTAAGTGACGTGCCGCCAGGCAGACGATATTTGTAGACGGACCCAATAATAAGCATGCTTTCAACTGCACGTGAGATTAAGGTGGCATAAGCCGACCCTGCCAGCCCTAATTTCGGCAAGCCAAAATGACCAAAGATGAGCAAATAATTCAACACAATATTCAAAATGACCGTAAATAAACTAATATACATAGGAAACTTCACATGCCCTGTACTCCGCAGCATTGCAGAGTACAACATCGTCAGCATGGCTGGAACGAAGCTAATTGCAATAATTTGCAAATAAATGCGCCCATCGCTAAGAATGCTGCTATCCTTCGTAAACAAGGACAATAACAAGTCTGGTTTGGCAATGATTATTGCCGCGAACACTAGCGATAAAGCGAGACCAATAGCGAGTCCAAGGCCAAGCAGCTGCGAGATGCTTTTCCGATCCTTGCTGCCCCAATATTGCGCCACATAAATCGAAAGCGCACCAGCAAGGCCAGCTAATACAACCGATACAACGCTGTTAATTTTGCTCGCAATACCTACCGTTGCAATAGCGGTATCGCCAAGCTGTCCGACCATCACTTGATCCGTCATAAACAGCAATGACATCACTAAGCTTTGAAGCGTAATCGGAACAGCCAGTTGGAGAAGTGTTTTATAAAAACTATTATTTTCGGCTTTAGCCATGTCTGTGCCTCTTTCCTAGCAATAACTTATCAGCTTATCAATTCATTCGCTGCTTCTGATCTTACATAACGCATTAACGTATAATTTCTTTTAATTTGAATATCTGCTACTTCAAATTTTTTCGTATACGACAAATCATTGTAGCCTTGGCCGTCTACGAGCGAAATGTTCGAGGCACCGCCGATAATGATTGGAAGCTGCATCAAAATAATTTCATCAACTAAATCAAGATCAAACACATGCCAGTTCAGCATGCCTCCCCCTTCTACCATCAAATGACGGAATCCATAATTCTTTTCTAGCAAAGGGAATAGTTTTCCGAAATCGACAAGCTCTTGACCGCATACGATCACCTCTTTGCCCCGGCTCCGAATCCATTCCTTCTTCTCTTCGTCTGCTCCTTGCTCTGTCGTTATCATAATGGTACGTTCATCGTCCATAAATATATTGCTGTCGAGCGGCAAATCCATCGTTCTAGTCGGCACGAGACGAACCGGATTTTTTCCCGTTTCATAACGATTCGTTAGAAAGGGATTGTCTGTACAAATCGTATTTTTGCCGACCATTATCCCGTCCACTTGCCCACGAAAGCGATGAATGAACTCCATATCCTCCTGCGTAAACAATTGAAACAATTCCTTGCTTGAATACCCGCTTCCGAACGTTAATTTGCCATCAATGGACACTTGGCTGAACACGGTTACTTTCATTCCTTTCATCCTCCTCTTTTTTTTCAAGCAAAAACTGCTCGATCTGCGCCACAACTTCCTCCGACACACCCACCATCTTGCGACAAGCGCCCTCAGCATTCCCCTGCTCTAGCTCCGCTAGACCTGCTTCCATACCTACCCAAGCTGCAATCATGAACGGGCTGACCGGAATCGGTCTACTCGCGTTCGCCATCGCAATTAAGTTTTGTCTGTTCGGGTCTGCGGTCGCTTGAAGCTTCTCCATCGCTCCCGTCCGTACAGGAATTCGCTGTGCCCGCTCTGCCCAAGCAAGCTGGCTCTCATCCTCCAGCAGGAACGCAGCAAACTTGCGAATATCGTCGCCAAGACTTGTGTTAATGGAATCGTTGGGGAAAATAAGTCCAATTGAAGAGGACATCGAAAAGGAAGCTTTGCCAGCAATCGCAGGCAAATGTGCAACTCCCAGCTCATCGCCCATCTCGCGCTGCAAGTAGTTGTAAATCCACTCGCCCGTAATAATTGCACTGATTTGTCCAGCTAAAAACTGCTCCAGCAGCTCGGTCGCACCGTCAAAGCTTTTTAATACGCCTTTTTCTCGTTGATTATGAACGTAGGCGATAGCCGCCTCCATCTCAGGGGTGCCTAGGCTCGGTTTATTGTTATGCATCGGCCAGCCGCCAAACGCTGTCAGCAACGGGATGAAGCTGTACGACTGCTTGATATCTATTCCAACAGGTGTAATTCCTTTGTCATTCAGCTCCGCAGAACGCTCGCTCCACTCCTGCCAATCCAGTGGCGGATTCTTGTACAACCCGCGATTATAATATAAAGCTAGATGGTTGCCTGTCAGAATAGGCAATCCTGCTTGATAGCCGTCCACCAGCATCGATTGTAAAACATGCTCACCAATAATCCCCTCATACCAAGCAAGCGGAACCGCAGACAACAAAGCACTTTCCTTGTATGACGCCATGTCTGAAGGGACGATTGCCATATGAGGCCCTTCTCCTGTCCGATGAATATGCTTTATTCGCTCCCCCAGCTCCGTAATGCTCATTGACTCCAGCCTAATATGTACGCCATGCTGCTCCTCGAATTTTTCACATAGCTGCTCAAGCACTTCAATAGACGTATCTCCTTGCCCATCAAATTCATGCCAAATAACAAGCTCCGTCAATTCATCATCCCCTTATCTTTCATCCATTTGTATCTCAAGGAATAAATACGGTTTTCATCGTTTCCTTCACTTGCCCGCTCTCTTGCGCTTTGCTTACGTTCAGCAGCTCCGCAATTGCTATTTCATGCTCATCAAGTCGGTACCTCTTCGTAACCATGCCGTCTAGCTCATTCAATTCCGAAGCAAGCTTAAGCGCGTCTTGAAACGTATTCAGATATTCACCTGCTCCAATCACCTTAATCCCTTGCTGCAAATAGCTCGTCGGCTTGAACGTATGCTGGAAGCCAGCATGAATGCCAAACGGAACAATTCGGCCACCCCTGTCAACAAAACGTTCTGCGGTATGAAATTGATTGCCTACAGCATCAATAACAACGTCGAATTTACGCTCACCTAACCATTTGCTGACAATCGCTTCATTCAACAGCTCCGGGTGAATCGCAACGTCTGCGACAGAAGCTGCTTGCTGAAGACGGTGGGGATTCACCTCTGTAGCTGCTACGAAGCCAGCCCTTCTTTTGCCTACAATTTGACATAGCAGTCCCATTGGACCAGAGCCAAGCACGAGTACAGCATCGTCAGTACGCACTTGCGCCTCATTGTAATTGTGCAGAACGCATGCCAAAGGCTCAATGAATACCGCTTGTTCCCAGGTCATATGATCCGGTATAAGATGTACAAACTGCTCATCCGTTACGAAAAAACGCGCAAACGTTCCTGACTCTGTGATGCCGGATATAGCCATTCCATCTCCATTTACCCCAGAGCATAAATGTGGTTTGTCCCTTCTGCAAAATCGGCATCGTCCGCAGTTTTTGTTCGGGTCAATGACTACCCGGTCGCCTACGCGTATGCTAGAAACCTCCCTCCCGACTTCAACGACAACACCTGCCGCTTCATGCCCTCTAATGACGTCATAGTCTCCCCTCTCCTTGCCTGCTGCCACAGCGAGATCTGTTCCACATATTCCAGTCATCGCAATTTCAACCTTTACTTGCCAAGGTGATCCGATCTGAGGCTCCAGAGCAGTGATAAGCTCCAGCCTATTACTGCGTGACCACACAATTGCTTCCATTCGATTACGCTCCTTTTCTAGAGTTGTGCACAGTGTTATGGGTCGTGTGACGCCGGAGCAGCCGATAACCAAATGCAGGCAGTTCCATCGCAAGCATCCCCGCTTTCGCAATCAGCACCTCGCCTGACCACACATCCACCCAATGCCCATCAGCATTCGTATCCTTTACCGATACGGGCAATGCTGCGGCTTGCTCGGATACATTCATCGCTACGATAAAATGCTCGCTGTCATCCCATCGCTCATAAGCGATTTTATGATCTCCCGCTTCCGCATGCAAAAACCGATATCCACCATAACGAAGTGCTGAATATTGCTTGCGCAAAACGATCATTTGTTGATAGAACTCAAATAATTGGCTGTCTTGACGATCCTCATCCCAAATCATGCAGCGCCGATTATCTGGGTCATCTCCCCCGCTCATCCCAATCTCATCACCATAATAAATACACGGCGCACCGTAGTACGTGAATTGAAACAATACGGCCTGCTTTAGCTGCTCCGTATTGCCTTGACACAGAGTCAGCATTCGCGCTGTATCATGACTCCCTAGCAACTGGAAGGACGCCTCCACTACTTGCAGCGGATAAGCAACCATTTGGGCGCTTACGGTATCAGCAAATTCCTTGCCATCGATTCGACGAGCAGCAAAGAACTGAATAGCGCTATAACGAACAGGGTAATCCATCACCGCATCCAGCTGGTCCCCTTGCAGCCAAGCCATCGCATCATGCATCATTTCACCAACCAAATACACATCCGGCTTAATCGCTTTTACCGAATCTCGAAACGTTCTCCAAAACCGATGATCAATTTCGTTCGCAACATCGAGCCTGAATCCGTCAATATCACATGTTTTTAGCCAAAACACTGCTATATTAACTAAATATTCAATCAATTCTGAATTTGATGTGTTGAACTTTGGCAAGTTAGCTTCGTAACCGAACGTTTCATACGCCGGTGCGTCGCTCTGCTTATTCCATTCATCCCTCCATATAAACCAGTCCGCATATGGTGATAGCCGCTTATTTTTCATCACATCGACAAATGGCGGAAACGCATGTCCACTGTGATTGAACACAATATCAAGCAGCACTCGAATGCCTCGTTGATGGCACTCATCCACCAGCTTTTTTAACAATTCATTATCGCCAAACTGACGATCTATGTTGTAATAATCTGCTGTATCATACTTATGATTCGTCTCCGCCTGGAACAATGGAGTAAAGTAAATACATGTAATGCCAAGCCTCGTCAAGTAATCCAACCGATCAAGCACGCCTCGCAAATCACCGCCGAAAAAATTAAGTTTCGTAGATGTCGCTTCCCATTGCTCGGTCTGCACTGGATCGTTAGCATGATCACCATTAGCAAATCGATCAGGGAAAATTTGATACAATACAGCATCCTTCACCCAAGCCGGTGGAGTGATTCTGTCACTCTCATGTGCATAGGGGTATTCAAAATTACCAAAATCATATTCTGCCGCATATTCCTTGCACCAACGCTCCGCGTAATACAGCGATTGATCTCCTGCATGCAGCAGAAACCGGTAGCTAAGCCTGCCGAATATTGGCTGTACTTGTACTTCCCAATAATCATAAAGTGCATCAGACAGCAGCTTGTACATATCAGCCTTTTGTTCTGTCTTGTACCAGTTATACTTGTCCCCATAACAAACCTGAACACTTTCGACATCATTTTTCATCGTCCGCAGCCTTAAATAAACGACATTTTGTTCATAAATAAATGCCCAATTTTGCTTGTGTCTATGGTACAGCGCCTCTACGTTCAATCCGTTCACCTCTTTCTTGAAACAAAAAAAAAGCACAACCTCGACTAGCCGAGGTTGTACTTTTCAGTAGCATTGCCTGCATTTGAGATTGAGTATAGCATCAAAAAATTGTAAATTCAATATGTTATTTACTAAAAAAAAAATCAAACGGGCTATTGACAATCAACGCATTTCACTCATAAAATATTAGTCATAACCACGAAAGTTTCCAAAAATAAGGGCTATGCCTTTTTGAACCGATATGCGGTTTAAGAACAACCCCGGATCTCTTTTTTTTAAGAGAACGCTCCGGGGTTGTTTTTGTTTTGGGAACAAAGTCAAATAAGGGGGGAATAATAACGGCTCCAAGCAACAACCATCAAAATTGTAAGCGAATACAAAAAAGAAAGGTGTGTTCTTAGTGGCTCAAAAAATTTCGAGACCCGTCATTTATCTACTATTTGCTCTATTGCTATCACTTGCCCTGCTTACGCCTATCGGCAGTAAATCTATTGTTGAATCAGCACCAGCTACATCTGTTCAAAACAAACAAAACTTCTCTACGGATGTCATTTATCAGATCGTAACCGACCGTTTCTCTGACGGCAACGCAGCTAACAATCCGACAGGAAACGCTTTCTCTGCAGGATGTGCCAACATGCGTGTCTATTGCGGCGGAGACTGGGCTGGTATCGTAAACAAAATTAACGACAACTATTTTACCGATATGGGTATTACAGCACTTTGGATTTCACAGCCGGTTGAAAATATTTTTTCTGTTATCACAAACTCTGGCGTTCACAATACTCCATATCATGGATATTGGGCACGCGATTTTAAAAAGACGAATCCTGCTTTTGGCAGCATGACGGATTTTCAAAATCTGATCAATGCAGCGCATGCCAAAAACATCAAAATCGTCATCGATTTTGCACCAAATCATACCTCGCCTGCATCAGAAGATGATCCTTCGTTTGCCGATAACGGCAGGCTTTACAATAATGGAACATTAGTTGCAGGCTACACAGGCGATACTAACGGCATCTTCCATCACAATTTAGGAACAAACTTCTCGTCCACAGAAGATGGCATTTACCGCAATTTGTACGATCTTGCCGATATTAGCCATAACAGCAACACAATCGATACTTACTTTAAAGATTCCATTAAGCTTTGGCTGGATATGGGCATTGACGGCATTCGTGTTGATGCAGTAAAACATATGCCTTTCGGCTGGCAGAAGAGCTGGATGTCTTATATTCATAATTACAAGCCTGTTTTTACTTTCGGGGAATGGTTCCTTGGAACTAACGAAATTAGCCAAGAGAATTACAGTTTCGCAAATAATTCAGGGATGAGCTTGCTGGACTTTGAGTTCGGTCAGAAGGTACGCCAAGTGTTCCGCGACAATACAGCAAATATGTATAATTTGGACACTATGATCTCTGGCACTGCTTCTGCTTATACGCAAGTAGCCGATCAAGTTACTTTTATCGACAATCATGATTTAGACCGCTTCCAAGTAACAGGTGCATCCGGCCGCAAGCTGGAACAAGCGCTTGCATTCACTCTAACTTCACGCGGCGTTCCTGGTATCTACTACGGTACAGAACAATATTTGACAGGCAATGGCGACCCTAACAATCGCGGCATGATGAATTCCTTCAGCAAAACAACAACGGCATACAATGTCATTAAGAAGCTGGCGCCGCTTCGCAAATCGAACCCAGCAATGGCTTACGGTTCGACGCAGCAGCGCTGGATCAACAACGATGTATATGTTTATGAGCGCAAATTCGGCAACAATGTTGCTGTGGTTGCTATTAACCGTGGCGGCTCAAGTGTTTCCATCAACGGATTGCTTACTTCTTTGGCAGCAGGCACGTATGCCGATGTTCTTGGCGGAACGCTGAACGGCAACAGCATAACAGCTGCAAGCGGTGGTGCAGTTAATACCTTCTCACTTGCTGCAGGCGCAGTTGGTGTATGGGAATACACAGCAGCATCTGCTGCTCAAATCGGAAACTTCGGTCCAGAAATGGGCAAAGCAGGAAACACTGTAACAATCGACGGAACAGGCTTTGGCGCAACAAAAGGAACCGTATTCTTCGGAACAACTGCTGTAACTGGCGCTAATATCACTTCATGGGAAGATACACAAATTAGAGTTATCGTTCCAAGCGTAGCAGCGGGCAAATACAATGTGATGATCCGTACAGCAGCGTCTGTAGACAGCAATGCTGTTGCTAGCTACAACGTGCTTACAGGCACACAGGTAACCGTTCGTTTCGTAGTAAACAACGCTACAACTGTCCCTGGCGAAGCCATTTATCTTGCTGGAAATGTAGCAGAACTTGGCGGATGGGATACGAATAAAGCGATTGGCCCTATGTACAATCAAGTCATCTATTCTTACCCAACTTGGTACTTTGATGTGAGTGTGCCAGCAAATACGACTTTAGAATACAAGTACTTCAAGAAAAATGGTTCGACAGTCACTTTCCAAGGCGGAGCGAATAAGACATTCGTCACTCCAGCAAGCGGAGTTGCTACCGTTACAATTGAATGGTAATCGCTTAACATCCTGATCAACTAGAGCCGCAACAAAAATCCCGCAGGACTCATCTATTCGAGATGATGTTCCTTGCGGGATTATTTTTTTAATGATTAGGCTCAGAGAACCGTCTTTTTATAAAGCTCCGACCATTCGTATATGCTTACCGAATCTGGAAAGTCATCTCGATCAGCGCAAACAGACAGCTTGAAATGGGGATCCATTTGATATTGCTGAAAACTAAAAGCTTGATCTTCAACATTTTGATTAACCGTATAACGTCCTGCTAATTCATCCCACCGAATTACAAATGAATCTAAAGGGATTGACAGACCTTTGCCAACTGCCTTTATGAAGCTTTCCTTTAATGTCCAAAGGTCGTAAAAGTATGACAGCCCTCCCTCTTCTCCTTTTGCAACCAAATCAACGTATTCTTCAGGGGCAAAAAATCGTTTGGCTACGTCGTTCTCAATTGGACGAACTTCTTCAATATCTATTCCGACCAGCCCTCCGTCCCCTACAATGGCAGCAACCCACGTTCCTGAATGAGAAAGATTGAAAGAAAAGCTCTGATCCAAAGCCAAGGTTGGCTTGCCATACGGATTGTATACAAAGGTTATCTCTTGATTCTCCATTCGGTACTTCTCCATAATGATTGAACGAATTAATAGATCAGCCAACAACGCTCTATTTGCATCAGCTCTCTGCTTAAACCGACTAATCCGCAGCTTTTTGTCCTCCGAAACAGCATTCAATAGCTTTGCAAACAGCTCAGGATCTATTTGGTCAGGAACTTGCAGTACGTATATCTCTAACATGTTCATGCTCCTTTATTATACGTAGTACTGTGCCTGTGCTTCCCACATCTCGCGATATTTTTCGCACTTCATCGTCAATAGCTCACAAAAACCCTTGCTACGCAAGGGTTGAAGTTTGGTGGAGCCAAGAGGGGTCCTGCTCTTACTAACTCGCTTATCTAGCATAGGATGACCGAATCTTTGATCAAATAGCTGACGAACTGACGAAAATAAATCGAAGCAGACTTTTAGCGATAAATTCAGACACCGTGCTCCTACATTAGAAGTATCACTTCCAAAGCCCACTCAACCATTCCGTCCGCGCCGTACTGGACATCCTTACCCCAAAAGGTGGGGCAGTTCGTCTGCATATAATAATACTACAGCAATAGCTATTACGAGATTCAATAATGCCGGTATCACTTTTCCGATCGGATGTTTGACTCTGAAATGCGAGAAGCACGCCAATAGCATCATAATGACAATTAATATTCCGGTCCATGCTGCAATCCCCGGATACCAGTAGCCGACAATGAGTCCTATGCATCCAACAATTTGAACGTAGCCCGTAATGACGCGGAACCATTGAGGAAGTTTAATCGAATCAAACAGTTCGACCTGATGCTTGGCTCCTGCAAGCTTGCTTCCGCCAAAGAAGGCCATGGAAAAAAGAAGCCAACTTTGAAGAACGATGGTTAGTATATGCATTTTCATCCACTTCCTTAATCATTTATTAATATCCGACACCAATCAGTGTCCTATTTCATAATATAACACCATTACGTGTCCTGTAAAGCAATTATTATGATATTTAGGGTGGAAACTTCTACATTGGGAGATTTGGATTCATAATAAGCGTCATGCCAGCCTGTTATTAAATATGACGCACCATCCTACGGCCATACTGAACAATAATGCGGACTGTTGGGTTTTCACGACGAGCAGTTCTCAAAGTATCATTCATCTTTCATTCCGAACTAGCCTAAGCGCCACTACTAATTCACCTTATGCCAGTAATACAAATTAGGTAGATGTTGCATTTTAACCGAGTTGTGCGTCCAATAGCGCTTTAGGAACCGGCCAGCCCTCTTAGGTAATCGATCGGTAGATGAGATGGGGCACATCTTTTGCATTAACTGGGGAGTCTGCACATACTCGATATCGCATGCTGTCACCACCAAACCTGCACCTAAAACCATAATAAAGAGTCGTGCAGCGGAAACACGGGAGGATATTGGGAGGACAGAGATTCCGTTATTAATGGGAATCATCTATTTAATATGACGATTGTGGACTGAGATTCCGCTATTCACTCATAAACACACGGAATTCACTCGTTTGATGGGTAATAGCGTCTCTCCTGTCCTCTTACACACTCAAAATGAAAAATTCGGACAAATAACGGAGCCTCGGTCCGCATGCATCAGAATATCCTTCGATGCTTACTCGCCCATTCCGTCCGCGTGGACTGAACCCCGGGGTACCCTATAATTATACCTGCTTGCTGGATTTAACCATGATCCACAATTAAAAAAGACAACCCGAGGGCGGTCTTTATTAGCTGCGTTTTACGGTGATTAAGTGTTCAGGACAAGTACGCGCAGCCATTGTAATGGCGCTTCAATGCCTAACCATACAAAGGCAAATAAAAAGGATGTCAGCCTTGGCTAATCGCCGCTGACATCCTCACTGATTAAGACTCTACGATCCGCTGGCAACAATTCTGCTGAATGATCTTCTTAATTCTCATCCAGCTCCAAAATACGGAGCAGAATTGTAATTACTTCCGCTCTGGTTGCCACTGCGTTGAAGTCAAACTTGCCGCCTTCCTTGCCCTGCATTATCCCTTTTGAAGCTACTGCGCCAATCGCGCCCTTTGCCCACTCTGGCAGTTTTGCATGGTCGGTAAAGTTTGCTGCTTTGTCCTTTTGGTCTTCCAGCTTCAAAGTACGAGCAATCATAACCGCAAGCTCAGCGCGCGTCAAACCGCTATTTGGACGCAGCGTCCCATCCGCATAGCCGCTTAAAATTCCCGCTGATACTGCCTGCTCAAGCGCTTCTTTTGCCCATGGAGCAATGTCAGCCCCATCATTAAAAGCATGCTGCTTTCCATCACTTTGTACAGTCAATGCGCGGGATAACATCACTGCAAATTCCGCACGGGTTACCGCCGCATTTGGCTTGAAGGTTTGATCCTTGTAGCCAACCACAAAACCTTTAGCCACTGCCTTACGAATCGCAGTTTCTGCCCAGTGTCCAGCAATATCCTTCAATTCAATCTGGTTCTCTTGATTTCCGCCGGTGTTGCCTCCGTTGTTGCCACCGTTGTTGTTACCGTTGTTGTTTTCGCCGTTGTTGTTGTCAGGCGTTGTATCAACTACTGTAATCGTCAACACCTGCGGCTGTCCTGCGCTAAACTCAAACGTTAGCTTCGCAGTACCTTTTTGTAATTTCGCCAAGTAAGCCGTCGTAATCGTTATCTGATCGCTATTCACAACATAATCAGTTCCGGCCTGCAGCTGAGTACTGCCGTTCTTAATGGCTGTCAGTGTATTCCCTTTAAGCTTCAGCTTTATTGTAGCTGCTTGCTGCTTGCTAGGGTTCAAATCAAATTCAGCAGCAGCTGGGCTGATTTCGCTATCCTGATCGGTATCTTTGATTTTGTTAAGAAGATCCGTCTTAACTTCGCCGTCTGCCATAATAGTGACAAAGTTGCGGGCCATAGCGATATCGGCAGCTGATCCAGACGCGAGAGCCTTTGATACGGCAGCCCTTGCCGATGCTTCAAGCATTTCGTTGTATTTGCCTGCGCCTAACAGATATACGTCTGTAAATGAATTTGAATTTTTTAATTGTCCGCTTTCAACTTCAAAGGTGGTTCTGGTACTGTCAGATTCATGCGAGCCGTCAGATTCATTGAGCATGATTGATATTCCGATTCTGCCGTTCGCGAGCTCCGATGCAGGACTATTATGAACAGTATTAAACGGAATCTTTAAATCGTAAATAGTCGTTTTAGTATCTTCATCTCTCGTAATTTTTGCCGCGATATCAGTTATCGGAGCAGTCGGTGCATTGGCGCCTGTGGGACGAGTCCAAGCCCATATTACATCTTTGTTGTCATTGGTGAGCGCGAATCCCAATTCATTCCGCGTAGTACTGTTCGTTGCAGGATTGCGTAAATCAATGCCTAACTGCAAATTATCCTCTCTCCATATATTGCCTCCGGTCTGGCTATTGAAGTGCACGTCGTCAGTAACGACAATGTACGCGTATAAATTGCTGTCGTCCCATGCGAAATGCGATCCTACGCTGAGGTCTTGCGGACCATCCCACGTTCCCGAAGTGGCATAATCTTTGGTGTCCATTACAAATGCCGGAGTTGCGGCACTCTTTGCCGGATTTTCCGCGCCTGCAGAACTTGCCTTTTCAGCGTAAGCCGAGTCAAGTTTTGCCGTATAGGTGTATGATTTTCCGTCTTCGAGATGAAGCTCAAATGTGATCAGACCTGCAACATAATACGGTAAATCTACGGTTACGGATTCGCCTGCCGCAAGCGCGTTAAATTTAATAGGAGTGAGATCTTTAGCATAGGCAGCCGGGGAAACAATCGTCAATGTTCCGGGTGCAGAGGCTCTTCCTCCGACATTATACTTAACGTTGAATTGTTGTTTATCCCCGTTTTTGGTTAGGTTAAATACAAACGGTTCCGCAATTAAATCCGAGCCGTAAATGCCGTAAGGATTGCCCGCCGGGGTGCTGTTTCTCAAACCGGATGCGTAATGATTGTTGCTAAGTTCTATCGATGTGCCGCTCTCGCGCAGCATGGCATACACATTATTATTCTGGCCGTTCTTGGACGGCTGGAAGTAAGAAGTGTATACATGCGCCTTACCGCCATGGACATCTATACCCGGATTATTGCCGGGCAGTTGAGTGAAGTTTGCTTGCTGTAAGCGAACAATACCGTTATTTACGATCGCTCCCGCTACGGTCGGGCTTCCCCAGAACGCGCTGTTGTACAGGACAAGTTCAGCGTCTTGGTGGATTTTCGCAGTATTAGCTGCATCTCCCATTCTGACATACGCTCTATTCGGCTCCGTCGTGATGTTCGTATTAACCAATTCCGAGTTGATCGCGATTATTTTGGTGTGTTCATCCGCGTCTTCCACATAGAGAGCGTACGTGGTTCCGTCCGAACCGTGACCAATCATCGTCATTTTTCCGGGGTATGCGAATTCGCCGTTCCCCAAGTCTCTTTTCAGGAAGTGTATGCCGTATACCGAACCGAAAACGAAATTGTTGAAAATCGTCTGGTCTTCCACATCGGCGAATTTGAGCGCACTCATGTATCTTTGCACGAATCCGTACAAATCGCCGGTAGGTGCCGAATATCCTTGACCTCCCGGAAGTCTCAAAGCGTAATGCGGATTGAATTGCATATTTCTGATAAATCCGCCTTCCGCGCCTCCTCCGACCCAAATGCCTGCTCTGAGGAGCGTGCCTCCTAAATAATCAACATAGTGCCCATCGGTTTTATATGAAGCCAGGTCTATGCCTTTATCCCCTATCGGGATCGTTAAGTTGATTGCATATACGCCTGCTCCTTGTCCCTGTACCAAAAACGGTGTTTTTAAAGTTTGGTTGGGGTTGTCGAGATTGACGCTGGTTATATTCGTTTGCGCGATGTTAAGTCCTCTGAGACCTGCGTTTGCCTTAAGCTGAATTAAAGAATTTCCGTTTTCCCCCTGAGCGCCACCGGTGTAAGCGGTAAATATCGCCGTGCCGCCGCCTTGTGTATGGTGCTGTACGTCCCATGTTCCTCTGAGTTCAACACCCTCGGGAACGATGACGGGGCTATTCAGTCTATATCTTCCGCCCGGTAAATATATCGTGCCGCCGCCGTGATTAGCTTTAATATAGTCAAGAGCTTCCTGCAGCTTTGCAGATATATCCACGGTCGGCGCGTTGCCTGTTAACGAGCGCGGGAAGTCAAGTCTAAGCACTGCGCTTGATGTAGGTCTCGGGTGTACGTCAATATCTGTTTTTACGTCTTTCGGAATAGGTTCAAACAGATAATCAACATCATTAACGATTTGTACAGCGGTGTTATTACCGTCAGCCTTAACGTCAAGTTCAAGGTTATCGATGTGAGCGGCAAGGTTAGCGCTCTCGATGTTAAGGTTATAACCGGAATTTACCGATTTGAATGTTCCGAAGTTTGCTCCGAAATGTGCATGTTTGTCTGCCTGTTTGAAGTTACTCTGACTGACTAATGCGTTGCCTCGGCCCAGGAAGTTCAGCGCGTAATTGTCATATTCGTCGAACGTGCTATCCTCAAAGGATATAACTCCGCCTCTGGCGTTGCTTACAATCGGACCTTTGAATGCAACTCCGTTGAATTGAACAGAAGTGTCGAAACGTTCGTTGAAATATACTGCCGTGTCGCCTCCGATTTCCGAGTTCGAGAAAAGCAGACCGAAACCGTTAACGTTGTCAATGTATATGCCCGTTTGACTGTCTTCGATTTTCAATCCGTAGAACTGTGCGTTCGGAGCTTCGTCGCCGCCAGGTTCCCTACCGATCCACATACCCGTCTTATACCCGGAAATATTCAATCCCGAGACATATTCCCAATCTGATCGGTGCATCATGAATCCGGTAGCGTTCGCTCTTGTGTACGCTGCCGCGTCCGAACGAGACGGTGCGCCGTCAAGACCTGAATTCGTCCAGTATTTCGGGTCAATGTCAACGTTCTCGATACGTCCGATGTCTGTACAGGTGTGAACCACGATGCCCTTGTAGAGTGCCGTCATATTGCTGTTCACAACATAATGCATTTCGCTCGGCAGGGAAATGAATCCTCCCCAAGCGTTTACAAGAGTAACGTTGTCAAGCGTCACGCTGTTTCCGGTTCTCTGATAGAACGTCCACGGGTACGGAATTCCTTTTATGTCCTCAAATTCCCCTGTCTTCTGGCCATCTGCGTTCCTCTTTTCAACAGTGGTTGTAGCATTAATATCTTGATTCGGATACCATACTGAAAGGTTCGTTACACCTGTTCCTTGTTCCATGTCTATGAATCTATCGGACACGTTAGCTACTTTTTTGCCTCCTGTCTGATTTTCTCTCTCGTCAGAGTCAACATACGTGTCATAATTGGCGGAATTATGTCCGGCATAGACTGCGAGAATGGTTCCGTCGATTTTACCGTCGTAATAGTCCGCATCCGGATTATCCCATTCCCCGCGGAGCTGTACGCCTGCCCGTAAATTTAAAACTTGTTTATATTCGTAGGTTGTACTGCCTGTCTTGCTTTGAACGCTTATTGTGCCGGTAGTTTCCGTATGGAATGCATAGGTTCCCGCCGGAATATAGACTACGCCGCCGCCGTCATTATAAGCCGCATCAATCGCCGCTTGGAAAGCCTCTCTGTTATCGAAATCAACTAAGCCTTCCGCTTCTGCCATCTCTGCTGTTTTCGCGCCGAAAGCGAGTACGTTAAAGTCCGATATCGCCCAATCTTTCGCGTCGAGTTCCTGAACAATTGCCGTTCTCATATGTTTTGCGTAATCATATCTATCCGGAACTGTGAGCACAAATGTTTTAGTCTTGATTACAGGAGCGGCTACCGGACCTCTTTTTACCGTCGCCGTGAGCGTTACCTCACCGCCGCCGTCCGGACGGTTTGTCGGTATCACGCCTGCAGCGGTTATGAGGGTAGCAGCGGATGTCGTCCATGTAATATCCGTCATATTTTCACCCATTGTCGGGAGAACTAAGTTCGTTGTCACATTAGCCTCAGAAGCATTCACGCCTTTGATTAAATCCCATGTCAGTTTATTCAACATATCGTTTACCGCATCCTCGTCGGTTCCGGTCCCTGTTCCACGAACGACGATATTAAATGTTTTAACAACCGGTGTTGCCGTTCCTTTGCTTACTGTCGCCGTAAGAGTTACGACTGTACTCACTCCTTGACGATCTACTGCGCCGGTGTTGCTGTTTATCACCGTGTTATGGGTAGATGTCCACACAATGCTCGTACTCGCTGAACCCACCTTAGCAAGATTCAAATTGGTTTCAACCAGATCCTGTCTGGTATTCGTGCCCTTGATAGCGTCCCAAGTCAGCGCGTCCGAAACAAGCTTTACCGCTTCTTCATCCGTTGGAGGAATTTCGGTTATTCGTATGCTCTGTATGATCGCTCCGGCTGCACCGATACGGAAGTGTGCTCCTTGATTTTGTGCTCCTATCGCAAAATTAGCTCCGTTAAGTACAACCTTTGAAGTCACCCAAGCGTTTCCGCTTCCTGTCGCCGGAATGCTCGCTGATCTATACGCTTCAAATCCAGAGAAACTGCCGGGATATATGGTGTTATACTGTAACGAAATACCGCCCGTTGCGCTTGGTCTCCAGTATGTGACCGCTAATTCGACCTTGTTTGCTTGCTTAAGTTTAAGGTCGTCTACAATTACATACATAAAGTTGCCAACTTTCACAGCATCTACGCCGCTTTGAGTGACTACATCCACTTCGGTACCGCCGTCTCCGATGAGGCTGATGCCTATGCCGCTGCCTTGTAGTCCTTTGTAAGGTCCAGCCGGATCTCCACCGTCGCCTAAACCGCTTCCAATTGTATCGACTGCATCAAATGATTCAGGATCGTTGAAGTCAATGAACACTTCAGCAAGTTCGTTAGTCGTACTGGCTACTGTCAAATTGAAAATTTTATTAACAGGTGCTGCATTACCTTTGGTTATTTTCGCCGTAAGGGTTACGGCTTTTCCTACGTCAGGGTCGCGAGTTACACTGCCAGTTGAGGTATTTATGATACCTGCCGGTTCAGCCGACCATACTATAGCAGTATCGTTCGCACCCGTTGCCTTAAGAGTCAACCCCGTTCTTACTTCGGATTGAATAACATTCGAATTTCTGATCGTGTCCCATGTCAGCTTATTTGCTGCGTCCGATATTGCTTGATTGTCGTCAAGATGCTCCACTTTAACTCTTGTATGTGTTCCTGCGAAAGGATATTGCGTATTTTGAGCCGTGCGTGCGAATGTATAATATATGTTGCCTGTTGGTTTTGTAAATGCCGCAGTATAAACGCCTGTACCTAGAGTACCCGTCGTCCAATCGGCGACCGCAGGAGCGTTACCGGTGGTGTTGATCGCGAACTGCACAGCCTGACCGTTTGTCGGCGCTGCTGAAGATAGCGTAATGTTGTCGGTTGTCTCAACAGCCGTGGGAATAGGCTTCGGCGAATCCACGGTATTCTGAAAACGCGGGTTCTTGATATAGATGTCGCCTTGGGGCACGGAAGACCATTGCATTTGCAATCTCCCTGCCTGAACCGTGTCCAAATTAACGGGATTGAAACCATTCGGAGAATTGGCTGCTGATAATTGCGCATAAACAGTAATCCATTCATTAACATGGCCATTTTTGATTTCGTTAACATTAAGGTTAAGACGCGAATTGGTGTCAAGATTGTTACCGCCACTTGCCATGGCGATCCAGTTATTGCCACTGAGTTTTAAAAGGTCCGTATGCATAACATACATATCAAAAACAAAATATTGATTCGCGTAAGCTGATAAATCCTGATTGCCGCTGCTGCTAACAAAGCGGGCATCCCAAAGCCGTTCAGCGCCGGCGCCTATTTTTCCAGCTCCCAACTTAACCGCGTTATTTCCGTCCGGCGCAATAGCGTTGTTCGTTCCCTCTTCTATATTAGGAAAATACGCCGCAGCCCGAGCGTTGACCTCCGCAGGCACGGCTCTCACCGTCACGGTAAAAGTTTGCGTAGCACTTGCATTACCCTTCGTTATTGTCGCCGTGAGTACTACGGTTTTGTCTACTTCTCTATTCCATAAACGATTTACGCCTCCGGTGTTGCTTATTGCCGCATTGTCCGAAGACCATGCTACGTTAGTTGTTCCTATTGTTGCCGGAAGACTGAGTTGTGATTTTACATCGTTATTCGAAGTATTGCTACCTTTAATCGTATCCCATGTCAGAGACGCCGCCGCCTCATTTACCAATGTTTGTTCGTCAATAGACGTTACAGTAATTCTTGAAGATGCGCCGATGAAGTTGTAACTGTTGTCTGCTTTCGCGCGCGCAAATACATAGTAGGTCTGTGCTGAAGGCAATGTGGCAAATTGATGAGAATAAACATTATCATTTTTGCTTCCATCCACCCAGCCGGCTGCTGGAGCGATCCCATCTTCGCTTATTGCGAATTCCACAGCTTGCCCGCTAGCCGGTGCGTTCGCAGTTACTGTTTTTGTTGCTACGTCAAGTGCGGGAGCCGTTGACGGCGAAAGCGGAACGCTTAACGTACTTTTCTGGAAACGAGGGTTTTTTATGAAAACATCGGTGCTAGGGACATTAATATCCCATTGCAGATGCATGGCAAGCCTAGTTACTTTGTCTAGCCAGGCGTCATTGAAATTCCCGGCTACGGCACTTGACGTCGATAACTTCGTATAGACCGTCGCCCATGTGCCCACCGCTGCATTTGTGACCCCGCTTACATCAAGTTGGAGACGAGAATCGGCGTTAAACTTATCCGCAGCGGGATTGCTGTCGCTTACGATGACGAGCCAGTTATTTCCTTGCATATTTTTAAAGCTCGCATTTGGAACATACATCTCGAAAACGAAGTAGCCGTCTTTGTAAGCGGATACATCTCTAAGAGGCGCCACGCTCGGCGTGAAGAGGTTATCCCAAGGGCCCCCGCCCTTTGAGGTTCCGGTATTTAAACTCCACGCTTTCTGTCCGTCCGGCGCATCGGCGGATGTCGCCGTATTACCATCTGTACCTGCATTTACAGTCAAAAGAGATACGTCATCTCCCCATGCCGCACTGACTGCCATAGGCGGAGAAAACAAAGTAAGTAGCATCGCTGTCACAAGTAAAGATGCTAATAACCGTCTTTTTATCATTCTCGAATTTCCTCCATATATCATGGTTTTAGGTTTTGAAGAGATCCCATAACTCTATAATCTTCTTCCCTTAAATACCAAATTCAAAACTATCTATGATTTTATGTAGTGCACAAAAAAAGTGATCCTTTACTACCCGATCTGAATCCCTCCTGTGTCGCCTGACAACACTTTCCCGCTTTTATGCTAGCCGCCGCATCACCTCTCCTATTCCATATGTCCAATCTTGTAAAAGCGCATCCGTCCATAATCGACTCGATGTTAGCGTTTTCACAAGTTCAAAAAAATAACAGGATTCAAAGAGCGATAAGCGTACGTGCAAATAACGTAATCTCACTACTTCTTTTAACCCTGTAATAAGTTCCCGGAACACGATTTGTATATTGGGGACTTATCTTATCATACGAGTGTTGCAATAAAGTTCCAATGAGGTAGTCTTATCCTTTACGGGGGCAATATTAATTTGATGAATACGCAATGCTGTCTCGCTATACTGGCAGTTAACACATACCGAGTACGACGGTCAAGACGAGGCATGGCACTTATTTATCGACTTTGAACGCAGAACCGAATTTGCGTGTCCGAATTGCGGGTCGACAAGCAAGGTCTACGATGTTGAACGGAAAACTTGGCGGCATCTCGACTTCTGGAATTGGAAAACCTATATGCATGCCAGAGTGCCAAGAACAAGCTGCAAAAAGCTGTAATAAGGTAACGCTTGTACAGATAATGTGGTATCGTCCCCAATCACAATTCAACTTGTCATTTTCGAATCTACCAGTTCGTCAACCCCTACCCCATCGTTCCAATGAACTGGCTCAACCGTAGATTGAATTCAATCTTGGTTCCAATCCTAAATTTTAATTCCTCCTGTAATCTTCTGAAGCAAATAGGCTACACCAAAAAAACCACTTCAGATGAAGTGGTTTGAATTAATTGTTTGGAGGTGCCAAGGGGGACCTCACCCCTGACTTCATCGCAGCCAGTGATGCGCTCTCCCGTATGGGGATATTACACTACCCCAATTTATCTAGCATTCGACGGGTGGAGCGTTCAATTCATTTACAATAAACACTCATCAACTCATTAAGGCTCCACCGATTCGGCTAACTTCATGGCCTCGTCGCCCGAAATCGGACCGGACACGCCATACTGAATGCCGTCAGCCACCCAGAACAGCTCCGTGAACTCGGCTTGCTCGAAAATTAAGCCGTCCGCTCCGCCCACTTTGGTCTGTGTGAACAGGTCCGTCGGGAACACCGTCGGCATGCGGCTCGCGCTGAACGTCACCGTCTTATCACCCGAGCCGTATGTGAAGTTTAAATCTCTGAGCGGTTGGTCCTTCATTCCCACGCCGACGATCTCAGCCAGCTTGAAGCCTTCCGGGGCGACTTGAGGAACAAGCACACCGGAACCGAAAGCTGCTTTCGCTGCCTCCGCCGTTCCTAACGGAGTCGTAATCAATTGGGACAACTCCGAACCCGTGGCTCCTCCGTTTCCGGGCAGCACGATTCCCGACGAATTATCCGTTGGCGTCGGGACTGCGGCGGGCTCTTGCAGCATCGGCAATCCCGTCACTATGACGACTGCCGCGACCAGCGCTGCCGCTCCTGCAAGCCAGGCTTTCGGAAGAACGAATCGGGCGCGGCCTCTCTGCTCCGCGGCGGCTTGTTTCCTGATCTTCTGTTTAACGCTATCGCTCAATTCCATTCTAGAAAACAACATATCATCCGACTCCTTTTGCAAATGTTGACGTAAATTACGCTCAATGTCCGTCATCGGTTGTCTCCTCCTTGCGCATTTCCCGAGCCAACGCCTCGCGCGCCCGGTGCAGTCTGTTTCTCACGGTACCCTCGGGCGACGACGTCGCTTTCGCAATTTCCCGTGTGTCCAAGTCCAGATAATAATATAAATACAAAGCCTCCTGATACGGCAGAGGCAGACGCAGCATATGCCGCAAAATCTCGCTTTTCTGCAATCTTTTAAGCGCTTCTTCTTCCACGTTGAATATCCGTCCCCGCTCCATCAGGCTGGGATCGGTCGGCTGTTCCGTAAACATCCTCACGCCTATCTTGTCCCGGCAAACGTTGATAGCGATCGTCGTCAACCAGGTTTTAACCGCGCTATCTCCACGAAACAAGTTCCAGTTGCGATAAGCGCGAAGAAATACCTCCTGACTGATATCCTCGGCAAAATGCCGATCGCCGGTATAAAAATAAGCGGTGCGCATGATCGTCGAGCCAAAGCTTTCCATCAGCTGCTCTAGAGCTTGAGAGGGATCTTTCGGGAAATTTTCCTTGTTATTCGAGCCGGCCGGCATCACTGAATTATCACCTCCACCTATTAGACGGCCTGAGCGCATTTTTCGCTGCACTGCGCTTTAAATCTGACAGTCCAATAAAGATTTCGCGAAATTGAGCTTAATTCCCCATACTCCTTCTTGCTTGAATTTCAAACGATAAAAGCCACATGTACAGTATGACTGTTGATGCGGCTTTTCGACTTCATCTTTGGTTTAAAAGATCCCCCATATCCGTTTATACTAACACTATTTTCACTAGATGACCTCTTCGTTGCCAGCGATGCGCTCTCCCACCTAGGGGTAATACACATTATAATAATTATTATTTTCGTCGTTATAGGAAGTGAATGGTATGAGACGTTCGTTGACATAATAGGACTACACGTGTAGTATATGGATTTCAGGCCTACAGTTGTGATCCTTTTACATGTAACAGGAGGTTTCAAGAATGATTAAATTACCACAAATCACAGATGCAGAATGGGAAGTTATGAAAATCCTCTGGGCGAAGGAGGAATGCCCATCCAGCGAAATTGTTAAACAACTAACGGAAACAATGGACTGGAGTCCGAAGACGATTCGTACGCTACTTAACCGCCTGGTGCAGAAAGAAGCGGTTGGAATCAACAAAGACGAATCGCGACGAGCCCAAATGTTTTATCCATTGGTTTCAGAAAATGAGTATTTGCAAAGTGAAACCAAAACTTTTCTGCAAAAATTGTACGGTGGAGCCATTAAACCGATGCTTGCGAACTTCCTGCAGGAGAAAAAACTGACGGAACAGGAAATCAATGAGCTGAAACAATTATTCGATGATAACAAAAACGATGATAACAAATCGAAGACAGGCATATAGCCATGACATATGTGTATATGCAGGTTTTTTTCGACTGGGTGATTCGGGCTTCGCTGATGGCAAGTGTGCTGGTTATTCTCATTGTTATGATCAAATGGATGCTCAGAAACAAGTTGCAGCCGAAGTGGCATTATTTCCTATGGTTTCCTGTTGTCATTCGGCTCGTATTGCCTTGGGCACCCGAGAGCTCGTACAGCGTGTACAATCTACTTCCAATTAAGCAGCCGTTGTCTAATGAATTCCTTTCAGGATCGCTCTATGATATTTCCAATCGTTATGAACAAAGAAATCAGTTGAAGAATAACGAGGATTCTCCGAGCGGATGGACACTCAAAGGTTCATCCGACGTCACAGTTCATTCCGCTGCAAACGTTCCTGAGCAAGAAATCCCTGCCATGCAATCGTTTGTGAATCTATTATCCAAAATAACGCTGCGAGACATGCTGTTGTTTGTTTGGTTGCTAGGGGTCATAGTGTTAAGTCTTATAACCCTTATAGCCAATATCAACGTGTATAGACGAATTAAAAAACAGCCCCATGTAACCAATCCGGCGGTCTTACAAGTATTCGAGCAATGCAAACGCCAAATGTCGGTCAAACAATCGATTCTTCTGACCGAAACAGATGCAGTGCCGAGTCCTGCGGTTTATGGGTTTATGAAACCAAGGATTTTATTATCCCGTTCGTTGATTCGTTCGATGGATGCCGATCAATTCCGTTATATTTTCAATCATGAACTGGCACATATCAAGCGCAGGGATGTTGCGATGAATTGGCTCATGCATGTACTGGTTATTTTACACTGGTTTAATCCGATTATGTGGGTTGTCTACGCACGAATGCGGGCAGATCAAGAAATAGCCTGTGATGCATTAGCCCTGTCCTACATCCATGCTGAACAAAAAGCAGCGTACGGTCAGACGATCATTAATTTATTGGAGCATTATGCAGGAGCCCGGAGATATCCAGGTTTGGTCGGATTATCGGGAAATTACAAGCATCTCAAGAGGAGAATTCTCATGATTAAACATTTTAAGAAAAATTCTATTCGCTTATCTGTATTAGGAATTGTAACGCTATTAACTGTCTGCTCATTCTCATTAGTAAATGCTCAAGGGAATGCCCAATTAAAAGAAACAGTTGAAGTGGTAAAGCTATCGCAGCCTGGAGGCGGCCAAATCCAAAGCCTGACAGTCAATACTGCGGAAGAAGCTACTCTGGTATTGCAGAAGTATTTTAACCTGACTGGATTTTCACTTATACCAGATGAGAGAGAAGTAGCCACTGCATCATATGTAACCACAGATGACAGTATGCGTGTATGGGTTGGTCAGAATAATAAAATAATCGGTCTCAACAATATGATGGCATGGAAAGAATTAAAAAAAAGAAATTGAACACAAAAAGAACAGTGGATTTCAATAGACCAAAGTAAAGAGAAAGCGATTCAGTTGGCTCAACCATTCCTGGACGTTAGTGTTCAAGAAGTACAAATCACAACAATCGAGCATAGCTACGCCAATGACTCTCTTATTTTACTTGAAATTAAACCTTCTTCCGCAGGCAATCTTACTAGCGATGGCAGGTTTCATGTATCTTTGGACCGATCCACTGGAGCTATCATGAATATTAATCCTTTTCTGTGAATGAGCTGAACGACTGGAGGTTATCAACTGCTTTCGCAGCGCCGTAGGGCAACAAATGGGCAATCGGAGAACGATAGTTAAATAACCAGTGCAACATTCTGAACATCAGATTGTCGCACTGGTTTTTTTCACAAGTTGAACCTTGGTAAAATACTTCAATAATTCACTAATTTGCAGATGGTGAAATATCTGTTTATAACCTTCCCCTGCTCTTATCCAAATGAAGCAAAGCAAAGCGGTAAATTTCGATGCCATGCTACTACGTTCACGCTTCGTACGCGCCGTCTGCCCCATTTAGCGCATCCACCATAGTAAACAGAAAATCACGTCCAGAGGACGTGGTGTGAATTGTTTATTTGGTGGAGCCTGGGGGATACGACTCGGCTACTCGTCTTTCCATCATGGGATGCCCGAATCTTGATCAAATGGCTGACGAAGCTTACTCGCCCATTTCGTCCGCGCGGACTGAACCCCTGGGTTCGCCCCCTGTAAGGGCTCCACCAAACACAAAAAAACACGCCAAAATTTGGCGTGTTAAAATTTGTGTTTGGTGGAGCCTAGGGGGATCGAACCCTGACCTCATCGCTGCCAGCGATGCGCTCTCCCAGCTGAGCTACTTGCACTACCAAGTCTCGCGACTTTTTCTAGTAAGTGAACGGTCACTTCATATTACAATTTGATTCCTATACCAGCTAACACCAATAAGGACTAAATTATCTTTAATGGACTTTTCATTACTGCGAATCTAATCTTCAACATTTCCCATCCAATAGTTATGATCGATTTTGTCAAAATCAACATCTACCTTATGAGCACATTTATTTCTGAGTGCTTTGAGTTTTACCAAGTTATTGAACATTGGTTCATCCACCAAGCCAATACTATAGTATAAATCAAGTTTAACTAAAAATGCAGATTGCTCTGTTATGTATTCGTCAGGTGTTTTCTTTTTTTGTTTCATCAATTGATTTAAAGCATTTTCGCAAAATAAATGGATTGTTACAACAATAGCCGCGGGATCATCTATTTTATGTAATCTGTTTATGAATTCCCTCGTTAGAGAGGCACTTTCTCCTCATTAAGCATAATATCACCTCCTCATATACATTCGCCAAATTGAAATATTTTCCTGAATGTAAAGGTACGCGAAAATATCTGTATTTCTCAAAGCGTCCAATGGATACGAATTCCCGTTCGATTGAACTAGCTCAGCATACTCGATGAGGTCTCTTTTCTGGAAATTGAATTCAGTACAAAAAGGTATTCATATTCTTTATGATTTATGGTTCAATGGAAGTATAGAGATTAGTAAAATAAACCTATTTTGGAGGGGTCTTCTTGGAAAGTATCAATGGATATAACATAATTAGAAACCTTGGAGAAGGTAGTTTTGGGACAACCTACCAGGTACAAAAAGATGGGCAGGATTATGCATTAAAATTAATTCGTGAAAATATTCTGCACAAAGACGTGACTGATAATCGTCGTATAGAAAGAGAAATCAGAATACTAAGAACTGTTAATAACCCATATGTTGTAAAGTATTATGACGATGGTTTTATAAGCGACGGGAACCAACGATATCGTTACATCGTTATGGAGTATATTCAAGGAATAACTCTCGAAAATTACCTCATAAATAATAAGGTTTCGCTTGCAACAGCATGCTCTATTACTAAAAATATATTCCAAGGAATAAATGCAATCCATAATCAAAGTGTGATACACCGAGATTTAAAACCTGCGAATATTATGGTTAATGATCAATTGCAAATTAAATTACTCGACTTTGGTATCTCTAAACTGGTAGATGCCAGTACTTTAACAACTACAGGACAAGCTATGGGCACATTTGCTTATATGCCTCCTGAACAGCTTAATGCTAAGGATATTGATTACAGGGCAGACTTCTACTCTGCAGCTGTAATTTTATATGAACTTATTTCAGGAGAAAGACCATTTACCATGAGTAATCAACTTGAGGCAATCCGCAAAATTCTTGGGGAGACACCAGTCCCGCTTGCTTCAAAAATCTCTACTGTACCAATTGACATCTCAGAACTTGTTGAAACACTTTTAAAGAAGCAACCATTCGAACGAGCAATACACTTCGAAGAAATTATTTCTCGTTTAGAAAAACATTCAAATATAAATGCAAAAAACTCAACAAAAATAACACCAGTTTATTTTAGTAATGAATTACAGTTTTTGCCGATGCCAATTAATAATGATTCCAAGGCAGTAGTGGCGTACAATGACTCCTTTAAAATTAACGGTGCAGTATTCAATGCTCCACAACTAATTTTTTCAGATAAGAACTACATGGAACTTTCACGCGAAAATCATAATCTAAAGCTGATAATCGACCCTTTTACACAAACTTTAGCCTATTCTGCATTCACAACTAAAGCAACTTATAAGAAACTCCCGTATTTAATTTCTGATATGAAAAAGGAAACCCCCAAGGATTTCCAAAGTGTTAAGGCTATACAAGAAAGAGTTATTGGTACTATGGAATTCCAACTTAATTATAACCCTCGAATATTGTTATCTCCGTATCATTTTTTAGAGAATGATTCGAGCGGGTGGTTAAATGTAGATTATAATACATACAAAGAAGCAAAGTCCTATCTAATAGCTAAACAAATTAGCATTCCTCTTTATTATGGGATATCACTTGATATTGAGCAGTTCGAAGATATAGAGTCAATAACTGATCTAGTGAATTTTGTGACTTCAGCTAATCCGGACGGCTATTACCTTCAAATCGCTGGTAGTTTTGATTCCACAAACCGAAATCATTATTACTCATATGCATACTTAGTAAAACTTCTATCTGAAACAAAACGGGAAATAATACTTTCAAGAATTAATGACTTCTCATTAGGATTGTTATCAGTAGGCGCAAACACCATTGCCTCTGGTCTTGGACAAAGTGATACTTTTAAAAAGGATTTTCTTAATCGTGAAGAGAGTGGATCAGCAGCACGAAGATACTATATAGAAAAAATCATGGGACTATACAACCAAAACATTCTTCAAGATATACTATCAACTGAAATAGGAAGTCAATGCATTTGCAATTGCATGTTTTGCAATAATTCAATAAACACAGACTATTTGACAGAGTTTTATAATACAATCAATCATCATATTACTATTAAAAATAATCAATTCCTTCAATATACCAAACTTAATAAAAATGAAAGAGTTGGAAAGTTCTTGGATGATGTTGGAACAGCTGTACAATTAATTAAAGATATCAATCGTGAAAAAAGAATTAAGAATTTTACTCATTCCCATTTAGAAGTTTGGAAAGAAGTAATTATAGAAATTAATAAAATTGATATGTTAAAGGCTACTCAACTCTAATTTTTTCAATAACTCTTCTGCAATTTTGTAATTCATTATTAAATCAGTAGGTTTTGAAATGGTTGGCTTAATAATTTCCCTTACTTTATTTCCAACAGATATTAAACCAACACTATGTTTAATGAGCTCATTATGGTCCACTCTATGCACAAAGTCTTCGTCTAATACCAAGTAAGTTTTGGAGGCGAATCGTTGGTACCTTAAAGCTTGTGCAAGGCCTTTTTGCCAGTCCTCTAACTTTGCTTCGAAAGCATACACTCTAGGTGAAAATAAAGAAACATTGTTAGTATAAAAATATTTCAAGTCGTTTTCTATAATTGCTCCACAAGACATTAAATTTTTTAGGATATTTTTTAATTTGGATTTTGAAAAAAAGTGTTCAGCTTCGATGACTTTAAAGCTGGCACTTTTTTTCTTTTTCAAATAATGAAGTACCTTAACTTCATCTAATGTTTTTAGGTACACACCTGATCTTTCATTAATGAATTTTTGAAATTCTGATTGATTTCTAATCATAACTATATCCGAGATACCGTATCCTGCACCGACTTCCTGAAAAAGTAATCGATTACTGAAATGTTGTATCAACTTCATGACAAGCTCGTTTTCGGTCTTGAATGCCACAACTTCCCACAACCCTTTCGAATCTGCTCATGCTCAATAAAATAATTATAATGTAAAAAATCAAAATATCTATGGCGGTCAAATAAAAAAACCTGCCAAAGGCAGGTATTATTTATGGTTATGGTGGAGCTTAGGGGGCTCGAACCCCTGACCTCTTCGCTGCCAGCGAAGCGCTCTCCCAGACTGAGCTAAAGCCCCACAACTACGAAACTGGGATAAAAATGCTACTTTAGATAGAATTGTTAATTATCGCTGCATTACGAGTTGCTCTCCCAGCTGAGCTAAGGCCCCAAATGACGACAAGATTGATCTTAGCACAGCGTCGCCAAAATTGTCAATCTTTATCTATCATGCCGTTGAGCGGATGTTTGGACAGCAGGTTGTTGAGCTCCTTCATGAACATATCGATGTCCTTGAATTGGCGGTAAACAGACGCGAAGCGGACATAGGCTACCTCGTCAACGGGGTAAAGCTCGTTCATGACAATGCCGCCGATATCGCTGCTGTCAACTTCGGCATGTGCCGTTGTGCGAAGCTCCTTCTCAACCTCGGATACAATAACTTCGAGGCGTTCTACCGGTACGGGACGCTTCTCGCAGGCGCGGATAAGACCTCGTAGTATTTTGTCTCGGCTGAACTCTTCGCGGCTTCCGTCTTTTTTGATGACGATTAGAGGCGTTTCTTCAATCATTTCGAAGGTCGTGAAGCGGCGGCTGCACTTTTCGCATTCACGGCGGCGACGAATAGATTTGTTTTCGTTAGCCGGCCTCGAGTCCAATACTTTTGTTCCGGCATAGTCGCAATATGGACATTTCATGCTGCGTATTGCCTCCTTTCTTAGTCAGCAAGAGCCTTTGAAATGGGCTCTTCTCAAATTAATTTAATTTCCATGTAATTCCTGTAATGAAGTTTTGATTTTTGCACATAATACTTTTACCAACCGCAAGGAGGTGAACATACATGAGCGCATCCCGCAGCAGTAACCAACTAGTAGTACCACAAGCGACAGCTGCACTTGACCAAATGAAATATGAAGTTGCTCAAGAGCTAGGCATCGCTATTCCGCAAGACGGATACTACGGCAACATGGCTACAAAAGACGCTGGCTCCATCGGGGGTTACATTACCCGTCGCCTAGTGCAAATTGCCGAGCAATCCCTTGCTGGCCAATACAAATAATGATTCATTACATGTTGTATGAATAAAGGATGCTTTGGCAGGGCCCGTCCAAGAAGTGACGGGCCTCCAAGGCTTCGTTGTATTTGCATATTCGGTATAATCGTTCATCAGAAGGTCGGATATAAATCCTTGTATTTATTATAATAGTATACAACCCTCTGTACATAGTGCCTAGTTTCGCCAAAAGGGATTTCCTTCACCGAGTCTATTTTACCGTCCCATACGCCAGAGTCAAGCCATTTCCTTACATTTCCAGGCCCTGCGTTGTATGCGGCTATAGCGGCGATCTTATTGTGATTAAATTGCTGATCCAATGATTTTAAATACCACGCGCCAACCTCGATGCTGACATCCGCTCGATGCCTGAGCATATCTTCGGTAACCTCTTCAAAACCCGCCTTTTGAATAACCCAGTTAGCCGTATCCGGCATAATTTGCATCAAGCCCAAAGCGCCCTTCCTGGATTCCTGGCCTGTCCGATAATTGGTTTCACTGCGAATAATCGCAGCTACCAAATGTGGCTCAACCCCGTAATTTGAAGCACTTGCACGAATGTCATCCTTAAAATGAACCGGATACATCATAGCGGCCAGCCAATCCGACTTAAGAAACAAAATCGTAATCAGCCCGAGCAGCAAAACCAATATCACTCTTTTCTTCAGTAGTACTCTCATGGCAGACACTTACTTTTCCAAAATTGTTCTAGCTGACGCTCCGTCTCCGCAAGCGTTCCGCTGTTGTCGATAACCCAATCCGCTTTTTCCCGCTTCTGCTCGATGTCCATTTGCAGCGCTACGCGGCGGCTGGCTTCTTCCTCAGGCAAATGATTCCTTTCCATTAAGCGCAATTTCTGCATTTCAGCCGGGACATATACAACCATAATGCCGTCGTACAAATGCTCCTGCTTCGTTTCATACAAGAGCGGGATATCCGCTACGACCAACCGCTCAGGAAATTGCTCCTCATACGTATGTATGCGCTGCTGCATTCTCGAGCGTATAGCAGGGTGTGTAATCGCTTCGAGCTTCGCCAGCGAGGCTTTATCTTGAAATACGATCTCGCCGAGCGCTTTGCGGTCAAGCGAGCCGTCTGCTGCAAGCACGGCTTGTCCGAACGTAGAGGCGATTGCCTCTAATGCTGACTCACCGGGAAGGACAACCTCCCTTGCAACTTGATCGGCATCGACCAGCAGCGCACCGCGCTCAACGAGCATTTTAGCGATGGTGCTTTTGCCGCTGGCAATACCGCCGGTTAATCCGATTTTCATCCATTTCACCTCAGATTATAACAGCTTCATGATTCCAATCATGATTAATAATAAGCCTGGCAGCAAAGATAATGTTTGCATGCCTTTCCACGCGGAGAAACGAAAGCCGAAGCGGATGCCGCTTACTAGAAAAATCGCGCTTGCAGCAGCTATCGTGAGTGCCGTAATCAAGGATGGCAATCCGATCATTGCGGCTCCTAAGCCTGCCCCAAATGCATCAAGCGATAACGCAAAGCCAAGCATGATCGCTTCCGATGCGGAGATCGTACCCGATTTATCTACGTCGGCCGCTTGCGGCGTCCGCAAGATTTGGATCACAAGGCCAAGCCGTTTCAGCTCCACCATGACAACAAGTGCGGCACTTGCAATTTCTCCTGCATGCGTCTTTACTCCGCCTCCAGCAGCTTCCGCACTGCTCTGGCTTGCAGCCTCAGCGGATTCGCCCGCTTCATCGTTTTGCCTGCCGCGCTTTAGCTGAAACAGCGCCCAGCCCCCAATTAGAATGAGCACGCAAGCACCGATCAGGCGCGCGACAAACTCTGACAAAAATCCGGTAAGCCAGCCTCCGACCTGCATCGACAAAAAAATGATGATGCCAGAGCAGCAAGCTATTATCAACACCGACAGTAACGGGATGCGAATTCTCCGCAATCCATACGTCACACCAACACCAAATCCGTCCAAACTAACGGCAAAAGCAAGCACTAATAGTGAAACAACATGCGCGAACAATACTTTAGTCCCTCCCCGCACAGCGGCTGCCAGCTCACCTTAATGGCTGTGAGTAGTCATCCGCCCATTGTTCGTAACACATCTATCATATGCGGGGAGTATTTGTCTGTGCTTGTCGATTAGGAATTGCTGCTATGCCTTTACTTTGGAAGGCATGTTCAGCTGCTGGCATTTGCTGCAAATATGCGTGCCTCTGCCACCTACGGTGAATTTCTCGATAGGTCTTGCACAGGTCGGGCATGGCTCGTCTTTCTTGCCGTAGACAAGGAGCTGGTGCTGGAACATGCCCATCTCGCCCTGTCCGTTCACATAAGATTTGATCGATGATCCGCCTGCTTCAACCGCATGCGCAAGCGTCGAGCGAATCGCTTCGTATAACCTTTTCCATTCGGCTGGCTTCAGCGTATTTGGCGTTCGCTCCGGATGAATTCTCGCTTGGAACAACGCTTCATCTACATAAATATTGCCTAGGCCAACGATATGCTCTTGATTGAGAAGCAGCGGCTTGATTTTCGTCGCACGTTTCTCCAGCTTCCCGCGCAGCGCTTCAAGCGTGAAGGACGGCTCAAGCGGTTCGATGCCAAGCTTATTAAGCGGCGGCAGCTCGAGCTCAGAGCCCGCTTGGAACAGATGCATCGTGCCGAACTGGCGCACATCCTTATAACGCAGATCCGTTCCATCGTCAAAATGAAAAATCACATGCGTATGAAGCTCAATAGGCTCCCCGGAAGGAAATACGCCGTAACGTCCTTCCATGCGAAGATGCGACACCAGCACCAGCCCGTCCAAAATAATTCTTAAAAACTTACCGCGCCGCTCGACCGTCTCGATCGTATGCCCGGCAAGCGCATCCGCGAACTGTTCAGGCTCGGCAGGGCGTTGTATAATACGCGGGAGTCTTACGGTTACGGATTGGATTCGTTTTCCCGCTACAAGTTCAATTAATGTTCGTCTTACGGTTTCTACCTCTGGCAATTCAGGCATTTCTCCTCACCTCAACAACCATTATACCCGAAACTGCCCGCCAATGGGCTACTTTGCTTCATACCAATTGTCACCGAAACTCATGTCCGCCTTAAGCGGAACATCAAGCTTAAGCGCGCCAGCCATGACCTCAGGCACAAGCGTCTTCATTAGCTCAAGCTCATCCTGCGGCACCTCGAATACGAGCTCATCATGTACTTGCAGCAGCATACGGCTTTTTAGCTTGCGCTCACGCAGCGTAGCATCCATATGCACCATTGCCAGCTTAATAATATCTGCCGCCGTACCTTGAATCGGCGTATTCATCGCGGTCCGCTCAGCGAAGGAGCGAAGATTGAAGTTGGATGCCTTGATATCATTCAAATAACGTCTGCGTTCAAGCAGCGTTGTCACGAAACCGTCACGGCGGGCATCCTTCACAACATCGTCCATGAACTTGCGCACGCCTTTGAACACCTCAAAATATTGCTCGATAAAATGGGCCGCTTCTTTACGGGTAATGCCAAGGTTTTGCGATAATCCAAAATCGCTGATGCCGTACACGATGCCGAAGTTAACCGCCTTCGCGGAGCGCCGCATATTGGAATCGACTTGATCGGCCGAAACGCCGAATACGTCCATCGCCGTTTTTGTATGGATGTCCATATCATTAATGAACGCTTCCTTCAGATTCTCGTCACCCGAAATATGGGCGAGCACGCGCAGCTCGATCTGCGAGTAGTCGGCTGCGACAATGAACCAGCCCGGCTGTGATGGAACGAAAGCTTTTCGGATTTGGCGGCCTTCCTCCAGCCTGATCGGAATGTTCTGCAAGTTAGGGAACTGGCTGCTAAGACGGCCGGTTGCCGCAATCGTCTGCCGATAGTAAGTATGCACCTTGCCCGTGTCCTTGCGAACCTCCTTCAGCAAGCCCTCCACGTAAGTGGACTGCAGCTTCGAGAGCTGGCGGTAATGCAGAATCAGCGGAATGATCTCATGGTACGGAGCTAATTCCTCCAGCACCTCAGCATCAGTCGAATAGCCGGTTTTCGTTTTTTTCTTAGCAGGAAGTCCCAGCTTTTCGAACAAAATCTCGCCAAGCTGCTTCGGCGAACCGATATTAAATTCAGTTCCGGCAAGCTTATAAACGCTGCTAATAATCGTAGTCAGCTGGCGTTCCAGATCGCGTCCAAGCGCTTCAAGCTCTTCCTTCTCCACCTTTATGCCGAGATGCTCCATGCCTGCAAGAATGCGGGACAACGGCTGCTCAATGTCAAAATAAAGCTTGCTCATCCCCGTGCGGGCAAGCTCTTCGGTCAGCAGCGGCACCAGCTGGCGGATAGCTTCAGCCTTCAGCGCCAAATGCCGATAGAGCGTCTCCGCGTCCGGCACTTTGAACTTCGCGCCTTTCCCATAAACGGACTCGTCGGATGGCAAGACGGAAAGTCCCTGCTTTTCATTGATCCCGCTTAGCGTCTGACTAGCCTCGGTAGGATCAAGCAAATAAGCGGCTAACTGCACATCGAATGCCGCACCTTCAAAGTTGATCCCGCTCCATTTGAGAGCAAGCTCTACCTTATGCAGATCGAAGCCGTATTTTGGCTTGTCCGCCTGCTCGAGCCACTCGCGCAGCTTGCCTGCGAAAGGAGCCTTCAAAGCGGAGAACGGAAGGGAAAACACCGCCTCCTCCGTAGCAATGGCCAGGCCGATCAGCTCCGCATGATGAGGGTTTTCGCCAATTGCTTCTACATACAGCCCATTTTTATCGGTTTGGCCCAGCAGCTGAACCAGTTTATCCAGCGCATCCGCATCCTTTTCCGACTCAATCACAAAAATAGTTAAGTCAGCGGCAGCAGCCTGAGCTTCCTCTTCCATATCGCCCGCATTCGCGCCCAACCCCAGACGCTCGATAAGCGACTTGAATTCGAGCTTGCGGAATGCCTCTGCCAGCTTCAAGCCGTCATAACCTGCATAACGAATTTCATCAATGCCCTGCTCAATAGGTACCTCGCGGAAAATCGTTGCCAGCCTTTTGCTCATTGTGGCATCGTCCTTGTGGTTCTCGATATTTTCCTTCAGCTTGCCTTTGAGCTTGTCCAGGTTTTCCAGCACGCTCTCGACCGAGCCATGCTCATGCAGAAGCTTCAGCGCCGTCTTCTCGCCAACGCCCGGCACGCCCGGAATGTTATCGGAGGTATCGCCCATTAGCCCTTTTAGATCGATAATTTGCATCGGTACGAGACCGTATTTCTCTTGAATCGCTTCCGGCGTATACAGATCAACCTCGCTGACCCCTTTACGCGTAACTGCGATCGTGACCTTGTCCGAAGCAAGCTGCAGCATATCCTTATCGCCCGTAACAACGACGGTAGGCACGCCCTTCTCGTCAGCCGCTTTCGTAAGCGTGCCAATTATATCATCAGCTTCGTAGCCTGAAAGCTCGAACTGCGCGATGCTGAACGCATGCAACAGCTCCTTAAGCACAGGGAATTGCTCGGACAGCTCAGGCGGCGTCTTCTGCCTTCCGCCTTTATATTCGGTATAGCCTTCGTGGCGGAACGTTATTTTGCCGGCATCAAAAGCAACCAGCACATGTGTCGGATTTTCTTGTTCAAGCAGCTTTAGCAGCATCGTCGTAAAACCAAATATCGCATTCGTATGCTGACCAGCCGAATTCGTGAGCGGCGGCATCGCGAAGAACGCGCGGTAAGCTATACTATTGCCGTCAATTAGCATCCATTTTTCCATATGGGATCAACACCTTCTTTATGTATCATTCATACCCCTAAGTATACCACAAAAAGGGCATTTCCCAAGCATCGCTGCCAGAGGAAAGCCCTTTCTACTTGTTATTGCATGCTGCTTACGAAGGCGGCTGGCCTTCCAAGCAAATACCCCTGGGCGTACGCGATGCCCATTTCGCGCACCTTCTCCAGCTCCTCTCCAAGCTCGATGCCTTCGGCGATGATCGAAATGCCCATTTTGTCAGCCAGCTGAATGAGCGTATACAAAATATGCTCCTTCATCTCATCCAGATGGATATTTTGGATAATGGACCGATCTATCTTCAAATAGTCCGGCCTCAGCTCTACAATCGATTGCAGCGACGAGTAGCCTGCTCCCACGTCATCGATTGCAATTTGGTAGCCTTGGCTGCGGTAATGCTCCAAAGCCTTCTTCACGGAGCCAAAATCAGCGATCGAGCTTCGCTCCGTAATTTCGAAAACAACATTATGCGGCGATATCCGGTGCTGCTCCAGCAGGTTCAGCGTCTTTCCGGGAGAGAAGCTAGGGTCCTCCATAATTTGCGCCATCATGTTAATGAATAGCTTCTGCTCCTGCTTAAGCGGCTTGCAGCCTTCGATTGCCTTCTCCCTCGCAAGTCGATCGAGCGGGTAGCTCAGCCCCTCCTGATCGGCAAAAAGAAACAGCTCCATCGGTCCCGGGAACCAAGCTCGCTCATCGGTACGCGTAAGCGCCTCGTACCCAAAAATCTCCCCCTCCCGCTTCAACGAAACGATGGGCTGATAAACCGTATGAATAAGACGCTCCCGTATTAAACGTTCGATGGCTCTCCGTTTCAGGCTATGCTCCATTGCACCGGCCGATTGACCATGCAAAATCGCTTTTTTCATAGCCTCATACCAAGTCAAGCCATCCGTTAACGAATCGGATGCAACAACCGCGATTCCGCCTAGCAGCTTTCCGTCTAAACAGCTGATAAGTGAATCGCTGAGCTCTTCTGCGAATTGCTGCTCCCATTCCGTCGTATACTTATGTGCCAGCTCAAGCAGCCATCCCTCTAAAATAGATTGCTGTCCGACAGGGATTCGCAATTGTATAAACAAATCCTCCCTCATCCATTGCATGCCCTCGTAAAGCAAAAAACCTTTAAACACGGCTTCCACCTCGCGATTAGCGAAAACACGCCATCTCTCCTGCAAGGAAGATGCGCTGCAGCATGGTTCGTCAGACCCAATCTGCCATGATAAATAAATGATTCCGAGATAGTCTGAGCTCTCGTTTTCCACGCTGCTTAGCTGCCCTAGCTCTCGAAGTTGTCTCAATTTCACTGTCGATCCTCTCCATGTTGCATTCCTTTTATTTGATCCTTTACATAGACGCTGCCCTTCATTGCCTTTGCCTGCTTCTTCAGCTTTGCAGCCAGCCTCGGAATTTCCTCGCTCGTCAGCGGCACCATGCCGTCCCATATCATGAGCGATAATGAGAGCGTTACACCCTTCTGCTCGATGAGATTGCCATGTCGGTCCTCCACCGTTGTCACCTCGATACCGCCATAAAACGGCTTGATTCCGTCATCGAAACGCTTGATCAACGCTTGGCATAGCCGTTCTGCAACATTTGCGTTCGTAACCGCGATAAAGTCATCTCCGCCTATATGTCCGATAAAATCTCCTTCACTGCCGAGCAGGCTCTGCTTCTCGCGCAGGATCTCAGCCAAATACCGGATAAGGTCATCCCCCAAGCCAAAGCCAAAACAATCGTTATACCACTTAAAATAGTCCAGATCCGCATAGATGACCGCAAAGGGCGCACCTTGTCCAATGCGGCGGCGCAGCTCGAGCTGAATCTCCTCGTTTCCCGGTAGCCCCGTAAGTGGATTAGCACCTCGTGCAGCTTCCGTCCGAAGCGTCGTGATGCACTCCAGAATTGACCGGATCGAGGCTGCTCCAGCCATCCTTCCGTCCTTTGTGATGAGCACTACATCATAGAGCTGCGAAAAATCTCTGGCCATCGCCAACTGGGAAACCTGCTCTACAGGCAGCTGTTCGTCTACGATAAGCGGTTGATTGTTCATGATTCGCTCCACCGGTCTATTCCAATAAAGCGGAAGACCAAATTGTCCGGCGAGCATTTGATGAAGCTTCTCTTTCATCAAGATGCCGATTGGCCGGCCTTGATCAATGATTACCGCTCCTTGCGCTTTTGCATTCGTATCGAATAAATACGCAACCTCCGATACTCTGGCACGGGCAGAGACACTCGGAAAGGGGACTGCCAATTCGCCAATTCGGACGGTTTTGCTTTGGAGCCATAGCGGTGAGCGCTTCCTTTCCGTCTCGCTCGCTGCAGCGAGCTGAGGCTTGACTACGCTATCATGACTGCTCTCGTCAATTTCTTTATCTCGCGCCGTATTCTCTGAATCCAATAGCGTGGTTTGCTCCATTGCATCCAGCAGCATCCGATAAATGACCGCTTCGGAGGATCTGCCTGTCGCCGGCGGAAAAGCAGTCGCCACGCCGATGCTTGCATCGAACCCTTTGCCTCCCTCATACTCATCTCCGCCTTTGGCCCATGCCTTCCGAAGTCCCTCAATTAGACGCTCCGCCAGTTTACCCGTTAGCTTATCAATCGGCTCGTCCTGGGGCTTGCGATAAAATAAATAATAATAATCCCATTCCAGCCGCTGACGCCAAAAAAGTCTCGGCTCCCCGCTTTCAAAGTGCTGCAATGCCGATTCAGAAGCCGCGTTCCCAATTCGGAAGCGGACATAAATCACGCCGATACCACCGTCATGCCAGCGCTCTTTAATGCTGCGGATCATATCTCGATTGAATAAACCAACCCCAACCTCATCCATCCGTATCCCCTCGATCGATCATTGTCTATTTCAGTTGTATGATATAACTGACTTTAACAGCCAATTGTGATTGGAGATGCATAAAAGAATTAACTTCAGGTAAAATTCGACAAAAGATTAGCGCTTTAGACCTGTATACGCAAAAAAAACCGTCCAAGCGTTATGGCTTAGACGGTCTTTCGTATCATTTAATTCATTCTAAACGTTCAAATCCGGCCTGTTGCCCGTAACGAGGTAAACGACGCTCTCACCGATGTTTGTCGCATGATCGCCGAATCTTTCCAAATAACGGCCTACGAAGCTAAGCAGTGACGCTTGCGTAATGTTGCGAGGATTTTCCATCATTAGCGAGTAAAGCTCACGCGAGATCTGGCCATAAAGCGCATCGACCTGATCATCGTCCTTCGCCATTTTGTAAGCCAAGTCTACATTTTCTTGAATAAAGGATTGAATCGCCTCATAAGTCATCAATTGAACGATCTCTGCCATCCGCGGCAAATCGATCAAAGGCTTAATTAGCTCTTGCCCTTCCATGCGCAAAACAACTTTAGCGATATCGACGGAATTATCGCCCATGCGCTCCAAGTCGCTCGCGATTTTGAATGCGGACAAAATGCGGCGCAAATCCTTAGCAACCGGCTGCTGCGTCGCAATCAGCTTCGATCCGATTTCCGTAATTTTTTCTTCCATCTGATTCAAGACAGGATCGTTGGCAATCACTTGCTTCGCACGGTTAACATCAACCAGCTTCAGCGCTTCTATCGATTCTGCGAGCGCTTTTTCTACGAAAGTACCCATATCGATAAGCAGGTTATGAAGATGCTCAAGTCCTTGGTCAAACTCTTTACGCGTAGTCATCACAACGGCATTCCTCCTAAAGGTTCATGAAACAAGCCTGCCTCGAAGGTCAAGGCTTTAAGTAAGGTGAAGCACGCTCCAGCCTGTGGTATACAGGCTCCATTCATTAGATCGTTTCGCTTAGCCGAAGCGTCCGCTAATATAATCTTCCGTGCGCTGATCCGTCGGATTGGAGAAAAGCTTCTCTGTGTCCGAATACTCAATGACTTCGCCATTTAAGAAAAACACGGTTTGGTTGGATACGCGTGCTGCCTGATGCATGTTGTGAGTAACCATTACAATCGTGTATTTGTCCTTAAGCTCTTGTGCCAGCTCTTCAATCTTAAGCGTGGAGATCGGGTCTAGTGCTGAAGTCGCTTCATCCATGAGCAAAATGTTTGGATTCACAGCAAGTGCGCGAGCAATACAAAGACGCTGCTGTTGACCGCCGGATAAACCGAAAGCGGAGCGCTTCAAATGATCCTTAACCTCATCCCAAAGCACAGCGGATTTCAAGCTTGTTTCTACGATTTCATCAAGCTCGCGCTTGCTAGTAATGCCGTGCAGGCGCGGTCCGTATGCAACATTGTCATAGATTGATTTCGGGAACGGGTTCGGCTGTTGGAACACCATGCCCACTTTTTTGCGAAGCGTCTCGACGTCTACTTCATTGGAGTAAATTTCCGTACCGCCGATTGCGATGCCGCCCTCGATCCGAGTGCCGGGAATCATATCGTTCATCCGGTTTAACGTACGAAGCAGCGTTGACTTGCCGCAGCCCGATGGCCCGATAAAAGCAGTGATCGCTTTCTCCGGTATCGTTAGCGTTACATCCTTCAAAGCGTGGAAAGCGCCGTAAAACAAATTCAGTTTGTTAATATTAATAAGTGCTTCCATATCGTTCTCCTCCTAATTGTGTTCACAGCTTTCTAAACTCTTTAAACGTTTTTCTGATACTTGTTGCGAAGCAAAATAGCTGAGAAGTTCATTAGCAACAGTAATACGAGTAAAACGATAATACCGCTGGCCGCAAGCTCCTTGAATTCTAGCTGAGGCTTGGACAACCAGTTGTACACTTGAATCGGAATAACGGTAAACGAATCCTTAAGGCCATTTGGTAAAAATGCGACGTAAGTCAATGCTCCGATCATAACGAGCGGTGCCGTCTCTCCGATTGCCCGCGACATCGCTAGAATGACGCCTGTTAATACGCCAGGAAGCGCAGATGGCATAACGGAACGTGAAACTGTTTGCCATTTGGTAGCTCCAAGCGCGAACGAAGCGTCACGGCGCGATTTGGGAACGGCGCGAATGGCTTCCTGGGCGGAAACGATAATAATCGGAAGAACAAGCAGCGTCATTGTTAGCGCGCCGGCAATGAGACTGCGATCAAGCGCTAGAAGACGGACGAACAAGGTTAACCCCAAAATACCGTATACAATAGAAGGAACACCTGCTAGCGTACTGATATTTAGCTGAATCATCCGGGTAATCTTGCCCTTCTTCGCATATTCCTCTAGATAAATCGCTGCTCCAACGCCGAAGATAAAGGAAATCGGCGCCATAAGAAGCAGCATGTAAATCGTGCCGACGAGCGCAGACTTCATGCCGGAACCATCCGCTTTACGAGACGGAAAGTTCGTGAATAGGTCTGGCTGGAGCCGGGAAATGCCATCGATTAAAATATCTACGATTAACGCGCAAAGCGCGAGAACGCCGATTGAAGTGGCTACGACAAACAGGATATGCAGCATCCAATCCGTCTTCCGCCGATTAGCGATTTGCTTACGGTTCGCGTCTTGAAATATGTTCATCTTAGTACTCCTCTCTGAATTTTCTTGCGATATACTGGGCAAGAATATTGAGCAGGAACGTAATGACGAACAGCGTCATGCCGACCGCGAAGATCGATCCATACTCAACCGTCCCGTGCGGCGTATCTCCGAGGCTGACCTGAACGATATAGGCGGTCATTGTCTGGATACTCTCGAGCGGATTAGCGGTCATATTTGGCGTGGAACCTGCCGCAACCGTAACGATCATCGTCTCACCGATCGCGCGCGAGAAAGCGAGCACGGCCGATGCCACGATACCGGAGAAGGCAGCAGGCACTACGATTTTTAGCGCAACCTCAAATCTTGTAGCGCCCAGCGCATAAGCGCCGTCGCGCAAGGTGCGCGGCACGGATGACATCGCATCCTCACTTAGCGAGCAAACCATCGGAATAATCATAATGCCGACTACGATACCGGCACTCAGCGCGTTGAACACGCCGGCGCTGTGGAAAATACTCTGAATAAGCGGTGTTACAAGGCTTAGTGCAAAATAACCATAAACGATTGTTGGTACTCCTGCGAGAACCTCAAGAATCGGTTTAATGATTTTGCGGACCCGCTTCGGCGCATATTCCGACAAATAAATGGCGCTTGCCAAGCCTAGTGGTATTGCAACTAAGCAGGCAATAAGCGTAATCATAAGCGTACCTGACAAGAGAGGTAGAACGCCAAAGCTTTTGGGAGGGATTAACGGTGACCATTTTGTCCCAAACAAGAAATCAAAAATCGGTATTTTTTGAAAGAACTGATAGGTTTCTGAGATGAGTGTGACGACAATCCCGATTGTTGTAAGAACGGATACGGATGCGCATAGAAACAATAGGATCGGCATCAATTTATTCATGATGCTAACGCGGTTATTTTTGAAATTATATAATTCCTTGCTTGCTATTTGAGCTTTAGTGGCCGTTTGCAGCCCTTGCCTTGGCATTGCGGCGTCCTCCTTCTTGCCTTTACAATTCGTTTACATATGTTTCGTGAAAAATGTGATGTCCCGCAAGACACCACATTTTATCATCTACCAAATTTACTGTTTATTGAATTTTTGCAGCTTCCGTAGCGTATTGCTCGTCTGGAAGAGCTACATATCCAACTTCATTAGCAAATGTTCCGATATTGTTGATGTAAAATTTAACGAATTCTTTTACTTCTGGACGCTCAAGCTCTTTGTTGTTCGCATAGATGAAGAGCGGACGGGACAATGGAGCGTAAGTGCCATCTTTGATCGTGTCATGTGTTGGAGTGATAGCGCCGCTGCCGCCATCAACCGGAACGACTTTCAACTTGTCTTGGTTTTCTTCAAAGTATGCAAAACCGAAGTAGCCAATGCCGTATTTGCTGCCTGCTACGCCTTGAACAAGCGCGTTGTCATCTTCGGAGAAGCTGATTGCTTTATCGTTGCGGATGCCCGCTTTTTCAAGAATAGCTTCGTTAAAGTAGTCATAAGTGCCGGAATCAGCGCCTGGCGAGAACATAACGATTGGTTCTGCAGGGAATGTGTCGCGAACATCTTTCCATGTTTTCACTGTGCTGCCTGTTACGAAAATTTTGTTAAGCTCTTCAACCGTCAAGTGATCGATAAAGTCATTGTCTTTGCTAACGACTACAGACAAACCGTCAAATGCTACAGAAAGCTCTGTGTATTCGATGCCAGCTGTTTTACAAGCTGCTGCTTCTTCTTCTTTGATCGGACGGGAAGCATCTGCGATTGCGATCTCGCCTGCGCAAAATTGCTTGAAGCCGCCGCCTGTGCCAGATACGCCGACAGGAACACGTACGTCAGGGTGCTCTTTGTTGAATTCTTCAGCAGCAGCTTCCGTAAGTGGGAACACTGTGCTTGATCCGTCAACTTTAACTTCGCCTGCTAGTTTTACCGTTTCGTCAGCTGGAGCGTTTGTAGCTGCGTTGTTTGTAGAACCTGTATTTGCCGATCCATTATTTCCGCCATTTGCACTGTTACCACAAGCAGCTGCGAATACGAGTACCGCCACCATCGACAACATCAAGATCCCCTTAAAGCTTTTTTTCTTTAACAACTTTACCACTCCTCTTATTATGTCTGCCCAGGTTGCCCCTGTGCCTCTTATACTACTAGCCGTTTGTAAACCTCGTATTCTGTTTTTGTAAATTCCATGTTAAAAGTATGATTGCTGCAATTTTTTCATTTCGTCGGCTACATGAACCGATTGCAGATGCGCTTGTTCGGATAACGATCCGATCTGCTTTGCGCTGTTTCGGTTGTCTGCCGCTGCCCGGAACAGTCGATTAAACGCCTCTACCGCCTCATTGACATGGGCCTCGCTAGCCGAAGTCTCGGAGCGACCAGCATGCGCAAGCTCAGTCGTTTGCGAGATGGCTTGAACGATCGTTTTGGTTAAAGTCGTAATCTCGTTGGCGAATTGCTTCGTTTGGCCTGCAAGCTTCATCACCTCGCCGGCTACTACAGCGAAGCCGCGGCCATGCTCGCCTGCACGCGCTGCTTCAATAGAAGCATTAAGCGCGAGCAGATTGCTTTGCTCTGCCAGCTCTTTAATTAATAGAGATACTTTGCTGATCGAGCCTGCCTCGGCTTGCAGCTCGTTCATCCGGTTTTCTTGAAGCTGCGAATTTGCTGCGATCGCGTCAAAAGCTTTCATTACTTTATCTAGTTCGTTTTTACCGGACAGCGTCAAATCTACCATCTCTACCGACAAGGATTCGCCTTGTGATGTCGACTCGCGAACGCTGCTGACCGCTTGTTCGATTTCAGTTACGCGCTGCTCTGCCGAGCGTATCGTTCTCATTTGGCTGTCAACCGCTTCCTGCTGCAGCAATCTGGACAGCTTGAGCATATCGGAAACGGTCAGAATTCCGGCGAGACGGCCGTTTGACGTAACGATGACACAATCATATAGGACACTTTCGTGACGGCTTAATGCACTGTCAATGAGCTGCTGAGGCGCAAAATCATAATCCACCAGCAGAGGGCTTGCATCCATAAGCTTCGATATAGGCTTATCATCATACAAATCTGCGCTAAAGCGATGCCCCAGCTTTAAGAAAAAACGATTCCGCATCATCAAGCCGATAGGAGCCCCTTGCTCCCCGACCACGATGACACATTCGCATTCTGGATGCATTTTAAACACAGATATCGTTTCCCGGCATGTTTGCTCTGCTGTAATCGTTGGTGCTTGGCGCAAAAAATGCTGAAGCCTCGCTGGCTGTGCATCTGGTGAAGCTGCCATCACTCGAGGAGTCGCCGCCTCTTGCGGAGCTTGTCCTTTCTCTGCTTTGGCTTCTTGCGGCAAAACTTCTCCGTTAAGCGGTGCGTTCGGATCAGTACGCTCAATTTTCTCGATATCCGTGTCTTTTTCTTTCTCTAGAACAGTCGCTGTCACTCACCATCACCCTTCCTTCTATTTCCTCTTGCAATCACTATAGGTCGGAAGCATCAACAGGAATATGCTGAAATGTTTTCGCAATGTTAAATTCACCTTTTGTTTTTATCGATTCGGTAAACTCAAGCGGTTTTAAGCAAAAGTTAGTGCGGCCAAAGTCCTGTAAACATAAAAAAGCTGAGCGAAGCGTACTAGGTTCTGTACGCTTCACACAGCTTTTGGAAATGGGCAAATTTAGTTGGACTCGCGCTTCAAAATACGGCAGCTATAGGCTGTTAGTTCCATGCTATCGTCGATGGCGGCACCCGTTAACAAATCGGAATAGCTCCGTCCGTCGAGGGCAACCGAAACTTCGCTTGCGCTGAAGTTCGATACGAATACGTAATCGTTGTCGCCGTCTGTACGAAGCTGAGCGGTTACGCTATCCGGCAGTTCCGAATCGATTACACGTTTTATGCCCTCTTGCTTCACGATCGTGGAGAGCAGATCATTCGTAAATACGGCATCATTACGCGATGCGATATAGTAAGCTTTGCCCGCACCCAAACGGTTAACGGTCAAGGCTGGCCTGCCAGCGTAAAAATCTTCTCCGTATACCGCAAGCGCCTGCGCGCCTTCAAGATGGATAAGGTCACATAGCTCACGAGCTGTATATTCGCCGGTGAGACCAAGCGCATTTCCGTCGCTCATCACAACGCGGTTAGAATCATGGTCATGCAGGGAATCGATTTCCTCGGACCATATGCCAAGCGTCTTCCGCAGCGGTCCCGGGAAACCGGTTAGGAAGCATAAGTCATTCTCGTCTACGATGCCCGTCCAATAAGTCGCAACGAAGATGCCGCCATTTTCCACAAAACGCTCGATACGTTCACCAACGCCTGGACGAACCATGTACAGCATCGGGGCTACAAGCAGCTTATAGGATTCAAAATCGCATTCCGAATCAATAATATCGACCGGAACACCAAGATCCCAGAACGGTCGATAATGGCGCTTCGCTGTTTCTTCATAATGCAGCCCGCTATTGCGCGGCCCTTGCGAATCCTTCACCGCCCAGCGGTTTTCCCAGTCATAGATAAGGGCAACCTCAGGCTTCACCGTCGTGCCGACAACCTCGCTTAGCTTTTCAAGCGTAGCGCCAAGCTCAGCAACATCGCGGAATACGCGCGTATGCTCATGGCCCACATGGTCAACGACTGCGCCGTGAAGCTTCTCGCTTGACCCTCTGCTTTTGCGCCACTGGAAGTATTGTACCGTATCGGAGCCATGCGCGACTGCTTGAAGCGACGAGAGCAAATGCATGCCCGGACGCTTCACTTTGCTGATCGGCTGCCAGTTCGTCATGCTCGGCGTGCTTTCCATCAGCATGAACGGCTTGCCGCCGCCAAGCGAGCGGAATACGTCATGGTTGAAACCGATCCATGCCGCCTGCTCGCTGTCGTCGCTGCCATTGTCATGCCAAGTCGGGTAGGCATCCCAAGAAATGACATCAAGCAACTCGGTAAATTTCCAATAGTTAAGCGGCTCAAAATCAAGCATAAAGTTTGTCGTAATCGGAAGCTCCGAATTGGCAGCGCGCAGCGGATCGATTTCGTGCTTGCAGAAATCAACAGTCTGGTCAGTTACGAATCTTCTCCAGTCCACGTTCTGGCCGTGAACAGCTTTCTCGCCACGCTCCGTCGGGGACTCCACTTGGCTCCAATCGGTATACGTATGGCTCCAAAACGTCGTCCACCAAGCATCGTTAAGCGCTTCGATTGTTCCGTATTTATTTTTCAGCCAGCCACGGAAAGCCTCTTCGCAATACGAGCAGTGGCACTCGCCGCCGTACTCGTTCGAAATATGCCAGCCAATGACGGCAGGATGCTCCGAATAACGTTCAGCTAATTTCGTATTCATAATGGCTACCTTCTCCCGGTATACCGGGGAGGAGAAACAATGATTATGGCGTGCGCCATGCAAATTGCGAATACCGTTTGGGGCAACGCGCAGCACCTCGGGATATTTTTGAGACATCCATACGGGACGCGCTCCGCTTGGCGTTGCAAGCAAAGCATAAATGCCGTTAGCGGCAAATTTATCGAGCAGCGTATCAAGCCAATCGAACGTAAATACGCCTTCTTCCGGCTCAATAGCCATCCATGCAAAAATACCGACCGACATGACGTTGCAATGCGCAAGCTTCATCAGCCGGATATCTTCCTCCAGCACCTCGGGGTATTTCTGCCATTGATCCGGATTATAATCTGCACCATGCAGCATTTGCGGTATTTTAGGACTTATCGGGGCGAATTTCATAATGGGTTCAGCAACCTCCAGTTTCGTCTTGATTGTACTCATCATTGGTTATACTATAATGATATTCATATTATATATCGTTCTTCGAACCAACTATATAATAGTATTTTCGCATCGCTTTAAAAATATGAACCTGGAGGCTGCTATTATCGACACGATGGTTTTCCCGACTTTGACAGAGACGGACACGACTCTTCCCGTATATCTTACAAGCATCGGGCATTGGAGCAATCAAGAGTCGATTGACCGTCCAAACGGCTATCCCCATTTTCAATGGCTTCAAGTCATAGCAGGAACAGGCGAGCTCCGTGTCGGCGATCAGATCATGACCGTTCGCGCCGGTCAAGGGTTTTGCCTTTTTCCAAACGAGCAGCATGCTTACTATTCCGTTCAGGAGCCTTGGGAGGTCATATGGATGAGCTTTCGCGGGGACTTGTCCGATAAGCTGTTCAGGCAGGCAGGAATTACGCAATCAGGTGTCTATTCTACTGCCGATCATGATATGATTGTTACCCATATGAAAAACATTTCTGCCATGACGCAGTCTGGCCGATCCTTTCTAGGACTGGAATGCTCGAAGCTCGTTTACATGTTTTTGCTCGATTTGATGAAGGTTATCCTTGTAAGCTATCACTCGGTTGAGCAAAATTATTTGAAGCTTCAGCCTGTGCTTCAATATATTGAAGCACATTACAATGGACTGATCGCGATAAAGGATCTCGCCGCTTGTATTGACGTAACGCCGCAGTACTTATGCTTATTGTTCAAGAAAGCGCTCAAAATGCGGCCGATGGAGTATGTGAATCGGGAACGCGTCAATCGGAGCAAGGAGCTCATGTTCCGCGAGAGCGATATCAAAATGCATGAAATCGCGCAGCGCGTCGGCTTCGATTCACCCAGCTATTTCAGCTCTGTTTTCAAACGGCTCGAGGGCTTAAGCCCGGAGCAATTCAAGAAAATACATGGGATGCGTTAGGTGGTTGGGGGCAGTAAGCACGTATACGAGCCTAAAATAACGTTACACATGTTTCTCACCATTTCAGGAGGTTTAAATACAACGATGTCCAACAAAAAATTGATTTTTAGCGAGATTGATCACTATGCGGAGGCGTTTCGTGCCATATCACGCGCCGTAGGCAATAGGCCCGAGCTTGGCCATGAGGAGTTTTTCGCATCGGAGCTGCTTTGCAGCGAGCTGTCGAAGTATGGCTTCGAGGTGGAACGGGGCATCCTTGACATTAAAACGTCGTTTATCGCTGTCTATGATACGGGCAAGTCTGGACCGACGGTCGGCTTGTTATGCGAATACGATGCGCTGCCGGAGATCGGGCACGCTTGCGGGCATCATCTGATCTGCTCCATGAGCGTTGCCGCAGCGGTTGGACTTAAAGCCGCACTCGAAGGCAGCGGCATCGGCGGAAAGATCCGCATCTACGGCACGCCAGCCGAGGAGACTCGCGGCGCTAAAGTTCCGATGGCGGCAGCCGGCTTATTTGATGATTGCGATTTTGCGTTAATGGCTCATCCCTACCATACCTTCGAGCGCTCCGGAGAGTCACTCGCCCTTGATGCGCTGCAATTTGAGTTTCATGGCTTATCCGCCCATGCAGCAGCAAGCCCTTATGAAGGCATTAACGCGCTTGACGCGGTGCTTCAGCTGTTCAACAGCATCAATGCAATCCGTCAGCAGACGCGCAGCGACGCACGCATTCACGGCATAATCGACGATGGCGGCAAAGCGCCGAACATCATCCCTGACTATGCATCGGCAAAGTTTTATATTCGCTCGGCTTCCCGCGCTTACACGAATGAGCTGACCGCCAAGGTGCTTCGCTGTGCAGAAGGTGCTGCCCTGCAAACAGGCTGTACGCTAACAACAAATGCATTCGAGTTCTCCTATGACGAGTTGCTGACCAACGAAGCGTTATCCGAACGGTTTAATGCAAATCTTATTGAAGCAGGCATTCTACCGGAGCAAATCGAGACCGGAAAGGATCACGGCTCGCTTGACCTCGGCAACGTATCCGTTCGCTGTCCGGCTATCCATCCTTTCGTTAAGGTCGTGCAGGATCGACTGCTCCTTCATACGGAAGCGTTCCGCGATGCCGCAATGACTGAATATGCGCTCGACGGCATGCTTTTTGGAGCTAAAATGCTCGCCGCCACAGCATATGACGTGTTTGCAGATCCTGCCCTGCTCGCCCGAATTCGCACCGAATTCGAGCAGCAAACGAAGAGCAGCTCATAACACCGACTTCGCTCGCATAAGGAGGGCTGGCCCATATGGACAAACCCATCATCAATAGCCATGAGATTACGCAAATCTGTTTATTAGCCGGCAAAATCATTTTGCAAAACGGCGGCGAAACCTACCGTGTCGAGGATACGATGATGCGGATCGCCGCTGCTTACGGCATTGAGAATTCGCATAGCTTCGTTACGCCGACCGGCATTATTTTTGCCATCGACGGATCATCGCAAATGACGAAGCTAATTCGAATTTCAGAACGCTCGACTAACCTGCTCAAGGTTTCGTTAGTGAACGATATTTCCAGAAAAATCAGCTCAGGCAACCTTTCGGCAGGCGATGCCCATAGAATGCTGCAAGAGGTAGATACCCATGCATTCATCTACCCTGCTTGGTTAAAAGTGTTGGCAGCGGCGATCGCAAGCGGCTGCTTCCTTATCATGTTCCAAGGCAGCTGGGGCGACTTTATTCCCGTCGTGCTGATCGGGGGCTTTGGTTTCGCGTTTTTTGTACGGCTGCACCGCATCGTGCCCATCAAATTTTTCGCAGAATTTATTACCGCTTTGATCATCGGAACGCTGTCTGTGTTTGTTGTACATAAGGGGCTCGGATATGATCTGGACAAAATCATCATCGGCTCGGTCATGCCGCTTGTACCTGGCCTTCATATTACCGCCGCTGTCAGAGATTTGATGGCGGGGCATCTCGTATCGGGTCTATCGAAGGGTGCGGAAGCTTTTCTGACTGCATTTGCCGTCGGCGCAGGCATTGCCGCTGTGCTGTCTTTCTACTAATTAATAACGGAGGTGCATCACGTTGATGATGCTGGAACAGCTATTCACAAGCTTCATCGCCTCAGCCGCTTTCGGTCTCATCTTCAACGTGCCGAAGCGGACGCTTGCGCACTGCGGCGCTGTCGGTATGGTTGGCTGGCTTATTTATGTTTCGTGTACGCAGCTCTCATTGGACGTTATACCGGCTACGCTTATCGCCGCTTTTGTTGTAACCGTGATCAGCCAGTTATTTTCCAAGCTATACAAAACGCCCATTATCGTCTTTAGCGTATCGGGCATCATCCCTTTAGTGCCTGGCGGACTCGCGTACGATGCGATGCGGAACGTCGTTGAAGATAACTATGACATAGCGGTACAGCTGGCCGTCAAAGCATTTATGATCTCGGGAGCGATTGCGATAGGACTCGTTTTCTCAGAAGTCATTAATCAAATCATCCGGAAATCCGAGCGTTAATAAAATATCGATTGCCCAGCACCAGCAAGCGCCAGAGAGGGGAATCATTCATGCATCCTATCGTAGGGCCTGACGGCCGAATCATCGAAGAGAAAATATGGCGGAGGGAAACGCTTTATAAGGGGATGAACGGAAGCAGCGTCGAACGGATCTACCTAGCGCCAAACGAGACGATTATTTTTAAGCCGCTCACAAATCATGAGCAATTAGGCAAGGAAGCATGGGTATATGAGCATGTTTTGCCGGCTCTTCCTCGTATCTATCCGCAATTGCTTGCCTGCTCCTCTTCAGCTGATACAACATCCTATTGGATGATGTTCGAAGATTTAGGAGCATTGAAGCATGCTTTTGACGAGGACACGGCATCGGATTTAATCTCCTACATAGCTAACTGGCACGCGCTGCCGACTAGTCATCTGCTGCATGCCCCGCTGCGCGGACCAAAGCCCCAAGCAAGCGTTATCCTGAAGGAGCTGCTCCTTCAGGGAACCAGTTCCTATAAGCTTGCAGCACAGTGGCCAAGCCTGCCAAGTTCACTGCTCAGCTCCTTATTTGCAATGCTCCAGCATGAAAACGTTGAAGCGGAGGATCGGGTATTTTCGCACGGCGATCTGCACCTTGGCAACTATGCTAGCGTAAACGGACATATAAAGGTACTCGACTGGGAGCATGCCCATCTGAACAGCCGCTACTGGGATCTGTACCATGTTATCGACCTCTCTCATCCAACCTTTCCAAAAGAGATGTCACCCACCGTACGCGAGCGCTTGCTGGATCGTTACCTCCTGCTAATTGAGCAGGATGGATACGGGCTGCAAAAATCCGCATTCAAACGAGGTTATTATTTATTTTCATGTCTTTTCTCATTATGGATGCTGAAGCTGATTACAAATGACATCCAAGCAAACAACGGCACATGGCCTATCGAACAATTGAAGCAGCAGCTTGACGAAACAACGTCAAACCTCCTCCAATGCGCCAAAGGCTTACAGCTCTAGTCGGCTTCCTTCTCCTGAATCGCATACCTTGCGCGCAATACCGCTGCCATTGATAAAATCTGCTCGGAGGTCGGCATGGCCAGCTTCTCCTCCGCTTCCCTTAAACCAGATTCCGTCTGCTGAGACAGGATTACTCCTTTGAGCGCATCTACAAAAGCTCGTCCAGCGCCAGCGCCCAGATTCGTCAGCTGCTCCAAGCTAGCCGTGCTCTCTTCCGTCACCAGTGGAAAATCGCTCGCGTTTTGCCTATCTGCTGCTTTGTCGTAGAAAGAGCGAACGAAGCCTGCCCGCTCCTGTCCTGACCCCTCCGCCACAACAAAGGCTTGCACGATATAGGCATGTGTCTGCCGCCGCTGCGCAATGCCGCAAAATTTCAACCCATCGATGCTCAAATCAAATTCGCCTGGACAATACGCTCCTCGTATTTCGCCCTTGTCGACTCGGCAGCCCGTTTCCTTCAGCGCGTGACGGATCAACCCGTACATGCGCTCGAAATCTTCATGAAAATGGAACGAATCCACATCGGGCTTGCGCATAATAAGCGAAATATTGATGACCCCTAAGTCAAGCGGTACAGCGGCTCCCCCTGAATTACGGACGGCGGTAGCCCATCCATCGGCTTGCAGCAGCCGCTCTGCTTCCGAGGCACCGGGTAGACGGCTGTCTTTCAGCCCCATCACAAAACCTCTCGGATGGCGCCATATATGGCAGATTGCCGGCCCTCCCCGTCCCGTTTGCCTGCAAAGCAGCTCATCAAGCGCGAACGGATATAATACATCCCGCTCATCAAGCTCATTCATCCGATCCAGCAGCAACACATTATCAAGTCCCAAATCCTCAATCGAATCCCATTCCATTCGTCTTCGCCCAGCCCTCTCCTGCTCATCGTTCCGCGTTGTTGCTCCAACATCTATTTTACCGATAAATGAGCATCCATGCATCTTCTATTCCCCTTTTAGGACAAAATACAAATACCGATGGAGAAAGGGGCTAGATGATGAAAGCACTCACTTATCAAGGAATGAAAAAAGTAAAGGTAAAAGAAGTTTCCGATGCTTCTATTCAAAAGCCAGACGATGTATTAGTACGCATAACAACAACTGCAATTTGCGGCTCGGATCTCCATATTTATAATGGAGAAATTCCGAACATGCCAGATAATTACGTGATTGGGCATGAGCCAATGGGAATCGTCGAAGCCGTTGGCCCCGAGGTCACACATGTCAAAAAAGGGGATCGTGTCATTATTCCGTTTAACGTCGCATGCGGCCAATGCTGGTTTTGCAATCATCAGCTTGAAAGCCAGTGTGACAATTCGAATGAATTTTTACATGGAGATTCAGGCGGATATTTTGGTTATTCGGAGACATACGGCGGGTATGCAGGCGGTCAAGCTGAATTGCTGCGCGTTCCTTACGGCAATTTTGTACCGTTTAAAGTGCCAGAGGATGCGGAGCTTGAGGATGAGAAGCTTGTCTTCCTCTCCGACATTATTCCTACTGCGTATTGGAGCGTAGATAATGCAGGCGTCAAAAAAGGCGATACCGTTATTATTTTGGGGAGCGGTCCAGTAGGCTTGCTGACGCAAAAGTTCGCTTGGAAAAAAGGCGCAAAACGAGTCATTGCCATCGATTATGCAAAGTACCGGTTAGAGCATGCCAAAAAAACGAATAAGGTCGAGACGTTTAACGTAGGAGAGATGGATGATCTTGTTGAGCATCTCAAAGAGATTACCGGCGGCGGAGCGGATGTGGTCATTGATTGCGTCGGACTCGACTCAGAAAAAACAATCGCCGAAAAAATTCAAACGATGCTAAAGCTGCAAGGCGGCGGCTTGGGCGCTTTTCGGATGGCTGTTAATCTCGTTCGCAAGGGTGGCACAATACAGGTAACGGGTGTTTATGGAATGAATTATAATCTATTTCCGTTTGGGGACTTGTTTCGAAGAAACATCAACTTACGCATGGGACAGGCTCCCGTGATCCACTATATGCCTGAGCTCTATAGACAGATTAAAGCTGGCGAGTTTGATCCGACCGACATCATAACGCACCGGATTCATTTGGAGGACGCAGAAAATGGCTACAAAATATTCAATAACAAGGAAGACGGCTGCATAAAGGTCGTCATTAAACCGTAAATCACGTTTATATGCCTCCTCCTTATTGCTAATGACCTGCGCTTTCACTACAATAAGGGTATTGTCATGCAGCGCCAAGGGGGAATCAATAAACATGGAAGCTATAAATGAAAAAGTCGCATATGAGAACCCATTGCTGTCGCTGCGCATTTTCCAAACGGTGCGCAATCTTGATGGATTTACGAACTGGCATTATCATAAGCAGCTTGAGCTGTTGCTCATTTTGGAAGGTAATTTGGACATCTATGTGGATGAAGAGTGCTTCCATCTTGCGCCCGGAGACGTGGTCCTGATCGGGGCATCCGAGCTGCACCGCGATCGCAGCCATAGCACGCTCGATTATATCGTGCTCCAATTTGATCTTGAGCCCTTCTTTGATCAAAGCACGATTCCTTATATGCGTTATTTCTCAGAGACGCAGCTGCCGCTGAGCAAAGCCAACTATATTTTTGCGGAAAATAGTTCGGTTAAGCAGCAGACCGCATCATGCATTCAGCAAATATTAAATGAGGCGACCCACAAGGAAACCGGCTATGAGCTGGCCGTCAGCGTGCTTATTAAGCAAATATTGCTTCTGCTGCTGCGCCACGACAGCCGTAAGGTGCTGATCGAGCAGGATAACTTCGACCGCATACGCCTAAAGCCTGTGCTGGACTATATCGAAAATCATTTGACCGATCGGATCCAGGTCGAAGAGGTTTGCAAAATCGCCAATATGAGCTATTACTATTTCGTCAAATATTTTAAGAAAACGATTGGCTTATCGTTTACGGAATATGTAAACTATCGCAAAGTCAAATGGGCGGAGCGGATTTTGCTGACGAAGGATTTAAGCATTTCGGAGGTTGGCGAACGAATCGGGATGCCGAATATGGCTCATTTTTATAAAATGTTCAAAAAATACAACGACTGCTCGCCGAAGCAATTCCAGCGTAAAATGCTCGTGTGGAACCGGCAATAGCCAGCTTCAACGATTAAAAAAAGCTCGTCCGCCCTATAACTTCGGGGTAACGAGCTTTTTTGGCATAACGAGTTTGTAGCCGACGCCGCGAATGGATTCAATTTGGACCGATTGCTGCCCAAGCTCCAGCTTCTTCCTTAGCGAGCTCACATGAACGTCAACCGTACGCTGGCCGCCGATATAATCGAAGCCCCATACGACATTCATCAGATCATCCCGAGTAATAACCATGCCCGGACGCTGCACAAGATAGAGCAATACTTCGAATTCCTTCGGTCTAAGCGGGATGGCATCTCCGTTTAAAATAACCTCATACTTCTCCGGATAAATCGATAGGTCTCCAGCAGTGATAACCTTCTCCGTTGATTCAATCGGCTTGCTGTCGTCCAGCTGTGTCCGGCGCAGCACCGCAGATACGCGTGCAAGCAGCTCGGCAACGCCAAATGGCTTCGTAATATAATCGTCTGCGCCATGTTTCAAGCCTTGCACGACTTCTTCCTCTGCATTGCGGGCCGTCAAAATAATGACTGGCGTTCTGACGCCGTTCTGGCGAAGGCGGTTCAATATTTCGAAGCCGTTCATGCCAGGCAGCATGATGTCCAGAATGACCAAATCGAAATTGCGCTGCAATGCGGCTTGCAAGCCTTCCCCGCCATGATCGATAACGGTCGTTTCATAGCCCTCTTGGGTCAAGTTGTACGACAATAGTCTCGCTAATGTCGGTTCATCTTCAATGACGAGCACTTTATGCGACATGTTACCTCCACTCCAACCTAGCGAATAGCAGCGTTATTCACGCTGCGTCCGCTTATTTATAGCTTTGCTTTTAAAGCTAGTTTATCATGGTTTCGTAAAGAATAGGTAAATCTTTTTTTCTATTGCAGGACAGGCAGCTCGATTGTGAACGTTGAACCGACTCCCACAGCGCTTGTTACGGATATCGTTCCCTTATGCAGCTCTACGAGATGCTTGACGATGGAGAGGCCAAGCCCCGTCCCGCCTGAGCTTCTCGAGCGTGCTTTGTCCACACGGTAAAAGCGTTCGAATATGCGCGGCAAATCCTTTTTCGGAATGCCGATGCCGGAATCCGTAATTTGGATGCGAATGTGATCATCGCCCAGCCCTTCAACCTTAAGCGATACTTTTCCGCCCTCCGGCGTATAATTAATGCCATTGGAGAGCAGATTCATAATAATTTGCCGCAGTCGATCCTCATCGGCTTCAACATAAAGGCCCGGCTCGATATTCATCGTAAGCTCGATGTTTTTGCGGGAGGCTTCCGATTCCATAAGCCTGATCGATTTTTCTACGAAGCTGTCCACTTCGACCGGCGAGAATACGAGCGGCACGCGGCGCGACTCGATTTTGGACAGTTCCAGAATGTCTCCGATCAACCGGTTAAGGCGATCGCTCTCATCGAAGATGATTTGTAAAAACGAACGGGCCGTTTCTTCATCATTGACCGCGCCGCCTAGCAGCGTCTCTGCAAAACCTTTGACAGCCGTGATCGGCGTCTTCAGCTCATGCGATACGTTAGCGACAAACTCGCTGCGCATCCGCTCCAGCCTGCGGATTGCCGATACGTCCTGAAGGACGAGCAGCACGCCGGAGAACTCATTGCCCTCTGGATGAATCGGCACGAGGTTAAGCTCAAGCAGCCTCTCCTCCGGAAAATAAAACGTGATCTCCTCACGCAAATGCTGCTTGCTCTTTAATCCCTCTTGAATCATTTGCGAAAGCTCGTATTGCTGCTTAGCTTCCGCATAATGGCGTCCGACCAGCTCGCGGGCAGAAAAGCCAAGCACTTCCTCGGCACGCCTGTTCATCAGCACGATTTTGCCGCCGCGGTCAATCATCACGATGCCGTTAATCATATTATCAAGCACGCTCTCGAGCTGATTCTCGTTTTGCTGAATGCGCGTCATTTGCACCTGAAGGCTGTCAGCCATCGCATTAATAGCGTTGCCAAGCTCGCCGATTTCATCCTGCTTCGTCACCTTCACTCGCGCGCGGTAATCCATGTTTTTAATTCGTTTTGCAACCTTCGTAATTTGCTCCAGCGGCCTAGTCAAGCCTAAAGCAAGGCGGTAGCTGATAATTGCTGCGATCAAGAAGAGCACAAGCAGGCCTGCCATAAGGCCCATTGTCAAGTTGCGGATGCTGTTTTCAACCTCTTTCAAGCTCATGGCAAGGCGAATGACATCCGGTGCTTGATCCGGGATAACCTGAACCGGAATGGCGACATACATCATATTTTGCTTAACGGTTTCGCTAGCACGAATCGCTCTGCCGGTGCCTGACTTTAACGCTTCCTCTACTTCAATTCGGCTAAGATGGTTGTCCATATATCTAGGGTCCCCATCCGAATCGCCAAGAACTACACCGTCATTGCGAATAAAGGTTACGCGTGCGCCCGTATAACGCTTAAGCTCCTTCGCCTCGTCCGAATAATAGTCAAATAACGAAGATAATTCGCCTGATTTCCATTCCATCTTTGCCGAAATAATTTGCATCTCGCGAACCATATTGTCTTCAAGCGCGTTTATATGGTTTTGATTAAACGTTTTGACCATAAATAAGCCTGCTGCACTCACTGATAATGCGATCATCGCGATCATAATAAGCGTCAGCCTAGTGCGAAAGCTGTTCATCCGGTTCACTCCCTATGTTTGGTCAGGCCTACACCCTTTTGACGGTGCGTTTACATACATCGTTTATCGTACATGCGGCACTGTTCTTTCGCTAGACTTGTTTTTATTAAGTTTTTGTAAAACGTAATGGTGCACCGTGGCGAGCGGCTGTTGAATTAGAATCGATAATACGACGGGAACAGCTGCAAGCGGGCTGAAATAGCCAAGCGCGAGCACGATGCCAAGCGAAATATTGCGCATGCCGGTCGCATAAGACACGGTCACCTGCTGCTCGTTATTGCGAAGATACGCCGTTCCGATATAACCGAGGGCATAACATAAGCCAACCAGCACGACAACTAGCGGAACGAGCAGCAGCATATCCTGCTTCAGCTTATCCAGATGCGGCGCGATCGCCGATGCGTTCAGCGATACCACGGCTACGAAGCAAAGCTTGGACAGCGGCGATGTGTACGGCTGAACGACTTGCTGAATGCGGCCTCGGCTCATTTGATTAAGCGCGACGCCGATAATGGTAGGAAGCACGATTATGACAAGCAAATCAATAATGATAGGTCCCGCCTTCACATTAACCGATGAGTCAAAAAACAGATGAATGCCGGCCGGCACTACAAGCGGACTAAGCGCCGAATCGAGTACGACCATTGCCAGCATAAGCGGAACGCTGCCTCCTGACATCCCTACCCAGAGAACCGTCGAGACGCCGATGGGAATAATCGTAAACAGAACAAGCCCGACGACATATGGTGAATCCGCTCCGAATACGAGGGCACCAAGTCCGTAGGCAGCTAGCGGAGACAACACGTGAGCGATCACGAAGGTGAGCACCATCACGCCCGGCCTTTTCATAACGATACGCAATTGCCCGAGGCCGCAGCCGATCGCCATCGTTAACGTTATATAGGCAAATAAATAAGGGACTGATTTAATAAAAGGCTGCAGCTGCGAAGCAAATATAAAACCGAGTATCAAGGAACTCGGAATAATGATAAACATCCATCGTTCAAAATGCCGGTTAAAAGCCAATCCAAATTCACGCATGTTATTCCCCTCATTTGCCTCATCTAGTCGTTTTTGTACATAAGCTTTATAATAACATAGACATTCCTGTACAGTAACGATAACGATTGAATTCATGCTGGCAAAGGAGATAACGATGAAAAACGGCAAGTTCACCAACACGATCATCCGTATGCAATACGTGCCAAGGTGGAGCGAATACGCGCCTCGTTTCGAGGACAATGCTTCCACGCATAGCTTTAGATGTGCCGCCTTGTCCATTCTTATCGGTATCATTGAAGAGAAAGTGTGCAATGAGCCGATCGACAAATTGAAGCTGCTCGCCAGAAGTTTATGGGGCGATTTAAATAACACGGGGACAGGTTCCATTAAGCACGTCACCAAGAAGGAATCGCTCGTCATGAATCATATCCGCGACTTCGAGAAGGAGCTGAGCAAGGAGATCGTCTCCTATCTCTCGAAGTCTCTTCAGCCGCAGGCGTATGATTATATCGTAAATGCTCAGGATGACACGCATATCGGGCGATTGGTCGATGCCATCGATACGCTGGATGCTTACCTGTATTGTCACCGGGAATCCAGATACGATACGAACCCTTTCTTTCATGCGAAACATCAGGAGCTTAGGCAGACTCTGCTTGATACGAAGCTCGAATCTATGGAATGGCTGCTGAACGAGTATGACAAGCAGGACGGCTTTTATGAATTCATCCAATACATCGTCAATTTGGACACGGTAAAACGGTGGAACGGCAGCTATAACCTCGTTCCGGACAATGATGCAACCCATTCCTTCCGCGTAGCCTCGCTTGCTTTGTTTAATGGCTTACTCGAAATCGAGCGCTTCGGCAGCACGAACATCGATCTTTATAAGCTGCTCGCCAAAGCAACGCTGCATGATTTGCCCGAGGCGTTGTCCGGCGATGTCGTATCGAATTTCAAGCATAACAATCCAGACATCAAGCATGCGTTCGAGCAGTATGAGAAGGAAACCGCGCGGTTTATGATCAATAAGCTGCCGTCGCTCTTTCACGAGGACATGATCGAATTTATCGCGCACAGCAAATCCGATGATTATATCGGCGAAATGGTCGATATTGCAGACAAGCTGGATGCCTTGATCAAGGCTAGCCTGGAGATGCGCAACAACCCTCATTACGCGGACACCTATTATCACCAGCTCGTCAAAATCCAGCATCGCTACGAGAATCCTTGCGTTATTTTTTTTCTGGCCTATATTTTGCATGATTTGACCTATTCGAATCTGATTGGACAATAGCTGCAACACTCACCAAACATGAAAAAGACCGCGAGTATCATTCACTCGCAGTCTAACATCCTTATTCGTCTACATTAGCTGTCGGCGGCTGCGTTCCAGCCAAATGGATACGCCGCCGATATCTCAAGCGGCAGCTTCCCTATCGGATTTATGTCGCCCAGCAACGCTTTCGCTGCTGCCGCAAGCGCAAGCGGCCTGCATTCATAGACAGCAACATAAGCTTTCACCTCGGGATAAAGCAGCAAATCCAGCGGATTCCGAACCGAGATGGCTACCGTACGCTCCGGCGCCAGCTTGACAACCTCACGCGCAATATCGCGCTCTAACGGATGTTTGGAGGCATCGTAGGTAACAACGATAATTTGAGCGAAGCGATCCAAATCCGCAAGCGGGTTGTCGCTGTTCATCCGCCGCTCCACCACATTAGCCCCGTACTCGCCGAGGAATTGGCCTAAAGAACCGTCACCGGATAGCATCTCATCCGCTACCGATACGGGAACAATGTCCGGCCATAGCACAAGCGTGCTTTCGCTGCGGCTCAAAGGCAGCAATCCGCCATCATTTTTCACCAGCGTAACGGAAGCTTCGCTCCATCTTCTCGCCACTGCTTTGTTTGTCTCCGTACCGATTGTTGGCTCAACCTGCTCCCACGCCTTCAAAGGTTCATCAAGCTCAAGCTTCACCTTAAGCGACATAATCCGGTCAAGCGCCTCATCAATGCGCGCTTCGGAAAGCTCACCCTTCTCTACAGAAGCAATAACCGCTTCCAGAGCAGCCCATTGCTTCTCAAACGTGTGGCTAATAAGCACCATGTCCGCTCCTGCTTGTAGCGCTTTGATCGCTCCTTGCGCTGGCCCATAGTTTTTGTCGATCGCATCCATCTCCAGGCAGTCGGTAACGACAATGCCCTCATAACCAAGCTCCTTGCGCAGCAAGCCCGTAATGACCGGCTCGGACAACGTCGAAGGAACGCCTGTTGGATCAAGCGCCGGCAAGCACACATGCGCGGTCATAATGCAGTCCGTGCCTGCTTTTATCGCAGCTCTGAAAGGTTTCAGCTCAATCGCTTCCAGCCGCTCGCGGCCATGGAGAAGAATTGGCAGTGCATGATGAGAATCAACCGCGGTGTCGCCATGTCCCGGAAAATGCTTAACCGTCGCAGCTACCCGCGCTGACTGATAGCCAAGTACGGCTGCCGCTCCAAGCTCAGATACAACATCCGAACGGTCGCTGTACGACCGAACGTTAATGACAGGATTGTCCGGATTGTTATTCACGTCGATACAGGGCGCGTAATTCATCGTCACGCCAAGCTGGCGCAGCTCCTCGCCGCATACGCGCGCCGTTTCTCTTGCGCCTTCCGCAAGTCCGGCCGCTCCAATCGCCATATTGCCCGGCATAAGCGTAACGCCGTCAACCAAGCGCGCCACCATCCCGCCTTCCTGATCAATGGCGACGAACAAGGGCGGCTGGCCTGCATTTTTCGCAATGCTCTGAAGCTCGCCGCTAAGCTTATGTACCTGCTTCGCATCCTTCACGTTGCGAGAGAAATAAATGGTGCCGCCAATGCCATTTGCTTCAATTAACCGTTTAATTTGCTCGGTCGGCTCATAGCCGTGGAAACCGAACACAAATAGTTGACCAATTTTTTTATTCAGGCTCCAGCTTTGCCATTCACGCTGTATCGTCATTTCTTACCCCGTCCTCCCAATGATTGAACTTTGATCTAAGCGGTTGTTAGTTATTTCCAATATTATCTTGCCGCCTGCTGCGGAAGTCCGTTGGATTCTCGCCCGTATATTTCATAAACACCTTCGTAAAATAACGCCGCTCCGCATACCCGACTTCCTTCGCAATCTGCGCTACGCTCTTTGGCGTATCCGCCAGCATCGCCTTCGCACGCTCCATCCGCTGCCGCGTTACATATTCAATGAACGTTTCTCCGAACGTTTGTTTAAACAATAGACTGAAATAAGAAGTGCTTAATCCGACATGCGTTGCCGTTTCCTCCACGCTAAGATCACGATACAGGTTGCGATCCAGAAACGCTTTAGCCTCGGTCATCGAACGCTCCGACTGCTTCTTCTTATCCATCGACTTCTCTGAAACCGCGTTTGTCACCTGACGGATAACCGACAGCAAATCCTTGATTCCGAAGCGGCGATCCAGCCTGCGCCACAGCATATCCTCCTGCTCGCGCGTGAATACCCCCATTTCCTTCATTTCCCGCATGAGATGCAGGACGAAGAAATGTAACAGCGGTTTAACTCGGTTAAGCGAAGGCTCGTTCATTCGCTGGAGCAGCTCGGTAATGCTATTGAGCTCTATATCGACAGCTTTTGTGTCTCCGCGCTTAACGGCTCCAATAATTTTTTCTGCCGTTTCCCAAAACGCTTGATCCGCTTGCGATGATTTTTGCTGATCGGATGGATAGATCGCAATGCTGTCATGCTCCGGCGTAATTTGCATGCCCTGCTGAACTTGCTTATAAGCGTGAGACAAATCGGCAACCGCTGCAAATTCCCGATAAATGCCTGCAAACAAAGACAGCTTTACATGGCTTTTTATCGCGGTGAGCAGCATGTCAGCCCAATCGTTTATGAGCGTTAAGTCAAATTCAGCTGTTTTTTCAACTTCGATAAGGACGCACCATTCGCCATCGCGAATTTGAATGACGGCATGATGCAGCCCGTTTTGCTGCAGCTTCTCGCGAAGGACGTTACATACGGCAAAGTTCCACAGCTTCCGCTCCTTGTCCGACCAATCGCGCCAATCTCTCGTTTTCTCGGAGCTGACATCAAGATCAAGCACAATTAAGACGAACTGCTGCTGTTTCAGCTGCTGCTCATCTCCGGTCAATAGCCAGTTATCCGCGGTAACATCGGTGTAATCCATGATGATATCGTATAAAATCTTTTCACTGGCCAGATCAATCATTCGGCCAAGCTTCTGCTTCTCCTCTTGCAGCTGCTTTTGTTTACTCCGCTGGCTCGACATCACTCTGGCAATGACGCCCGTTAATTCATCGTACGGAATGGGCTTTAGTATATAATCATTCACGCCGAATTGAATAGCCGTTCGCGTATACGCAAAATCCTGATACCCCGACAGCATAATAATGTCGCAGGCCATCTCTTTCTCACGGATATGACGCACTAGCTCCAAACCGTCCATTACTGGCATCCTAATATCGCACAGCAATAAATCGAAGGTTTGATTCTCCATCAACTCCAATGCTTCAACGCCGTTTTTGGCCGTTCCTCCAACAGTAAGTCCAAGCATTTCCCAGGGAATAACTTTTTCCAGATTTCTCGTAATATGCGCTTCATCATCGACTAGGAGAACCTTACCGGTCATAGCTGATCACCTCTGCTCTTCGGAATAACACAACGAATAACGGTACCGCTGCCCTCCTGGCTGCAAATCCACATGCCATAAGCAGGGCCATAATGAATGCGAAGGCGATCGGCCACATTTCGCAGGCCAAGCCCTCTTCTTTCGCCCATCTCTACAGCATTTGGCTGCTTGCTGGAAGGATTCAAACCATTCGCCAGCTTAGTTAATACGCTGGAACTCATCCCAAGTCCGTTGTCACGGACCATAATAACGATGCTGTGAGGCTGGGCGGTTACATCTATCGTAATGACGCCCTGCCCATCCTCATAGCCGTCAAAACCGTGCTGGATGCTGTTTTCTACCAAGGGCTGCAGCGTCAGCTTCAATATGGAATAATCAAGCGCCTCTTCTTGAACGTTGAGCTCATAGCTGAATAGCTCCTCGAAGCGGTACTTCTGAATTTCCAAATAACTGCGCACATGCTCGATTTCTTGGTTTATTCTTATTTCTTCCGAATGATGCATGCTCGTGCGGAGCAAATTGCTTAATCTGCGTACCATTAACATAATCTTGGCGCCTTCGTTTTGCGCAGCTAGCGCATTAATCGACTCCAGCGTATTAAATAGGAAATGCGGCTTGATTTGAGCCTGCATCAGCATCATCTCCGCATGCTGCTTGCGGGCCTGCTCCGTACGTACCTCGCTGAGCAGATTCCCGATCCGCTCCACCATGCTGTTGAAGCTGTTCGCAAGCAGGACGGTTTCGTCCTTGCCCTGCGCAGTAACGCGAATGTCGAGCAAGCCTTGCTCGACCAGTCTCATTTTGCGGACAACCTTGATGATCGATTTGGCTACTCGGTTCACGAAGAAGACGTTGAAGAGTACCGCCGATAACAACCCAAGCACGGTAATCATCCCAATCCATTGCACGAACCGCACATTCTCATTCGTTAGCGAATCCCAAGGCTTCACCGATACAAGAATCCATTCGTTGCGATCGAGCTGATATGAGGAAACCAAACTATCGATACCCTCGAACTTTACTCTGGAGCTCATATAGTTATCCGTTTGCTGTGGAAGCGCGTCCGTTTGTTCATTAATGTTATGGCCGTCAAATTCACTGCTGCTGTCCAGCATAATAAGGCCAGACTTGTTCACGATAAGATACCTTGTCTCAGCCGCGTCCGCCTTCGGATTTTGAAACGCTTTGAGCATGCTCGAAATCTCTTCCGTCTTATACTGCGTAATCATGACGCCAAGATCGTTAAACGACTCGATATCCTTTACGACGCGCATTTGCGTAAAGAGCGGCGGCTCAACGCCAGTCAGCTCCCGCTGCTCGTACGGGCCGATCCATAGCGGTCGTCCGCCAAGCGCCATCACTTCTTTGTAAGTGGAATGCGCCTTCAGCATATCAAACGAAATCGGCTTGAATGTCGTTGGGTCGTTGCGATAAGAGCGGAACATCGTACCGTCCTTCGCATACATGACGACGAAGCTTACGGCGGGATGCTGAAACAAGATCCGTTTCATTTCTTTCTCCGCTTGGTTGATCGCGATGAGCGTACTGGCGTCATTAGACGTATACGAGCTGTATTTGAGCGTATCCTGCACCTCCGAACTTGTCAGATTGCCGTCGGAGAGCTGATCCAGCTCGCGAAAAAAGTAACGAATGTTGCCTCCTACCGCCTTGAGCGAAATTTCCGTTTGCTCGCTATATTTTTTCTCGAGCAGCGTCTCTGAATTTAGGAAAGAGAATATGCCGAGGCCAATCATCGGAATGATAATTAGACATATGAAAGCAAGCATCAATTTCGGTCTCAAGTTCATCTAGTAGACTCCTTTTTCTATTTACCCTTTTACGCTGCCCGCCGTCATGCCTTCAATGATTTGGCGCTGCAAGAACATATACACGACTAGAACCGGAATGATGCTTATGATGACCGCTGCGGAGAGCGATGCAAAGTTAGTGCGGTAACCATCATTAAAGGTAGCCATGCCGGTAGGCAGCGTTTTGAGCGATTCAGACGTTATGAATAACTGGGATAAAATATATTCGTTCCAATTGGAAATAAAATTTAAAATAAATACGGTTACAAGCGCCGGCAAGGAGATCGGAATGATCACTTTGAAAAACAATCCCGTCGCGCCAAGCCCGTCCACAATGCCCGCTTCTTCCAATTCATTAGGAATCGATAGCATAAAAGCATATATAATAAACACGGTAATTGGCAAAGCATAAGTGCAGTATACCAAAATTAGCGACCAATGCGTATCATATAATGGCTGTCCGAACAACTTAATGCCTTGCACCAAACGGTACAGCGGAATAAACAAAGCACCCGGAGGCACGATAAGTCCAAGCAAAATAAATTGGTAAATCGCTTTGTTCGTTTTCTTGTATTTCATGCGCGCGATTGCAAACGAAGTCATCGCTGCGAAGAGCAGCGTAAGCACACATGCGATTACCGTTACAAAGGTGCTGTTCCAAGCATATTTTCCGATATTCGCGGTTTGCCATGCGGCAACATAGTTGTCAAAATTAAAGCTGGTTGGCAGTGCCCATGTATTGACTGTGATCTCACGATTCGTTTTGAAGGAAGACATGAAAAGCCACAGCAAAGGGAAGAGCAATACGATTACATAACCAAATAAAAAAGTATGCATCCACCATTGTGAGTTACCGGAACGTTTCATCAGTATTGCACCTCCTCGCTTTTCGTGATGCGTTGCAAAATGCCAGTAAGCACTAAAATAATAATGAACATCGCTACCCCGATCGCGCTGCCATAACCAAGCTCAAGCGAACGGAAGCCTACTTTAAGCATGTATGTCGACATAACCTCCGTGGATTGGAACGGACCGCCATTCGTCATAATTTGTACGATATCAAGCACCTTCATCGTTCCCGAAACGGTGAGCAGCAGCATAACGAACAGGATAGGTCTGACGAGAGGAAGCGTAATAGACCATGTTTCTTGCCAGCCGTTAACGCCATCGAGCTTGGAAGCTTCGACGATCTCTTTCGGAATGTTTAGAATAGCCGCCAAACATAACACAATGAAGAAGCCGATATTTTGCCAAGCGTTTGCAATTAGAATCGAAAGCATGGCAAGCTTCGGATCGGACAACCATTCACGCGCCCAGCTCTCTGGTGCAACCAGTCGAATAAACTGATTGATCATACCGGAATCATAGTTGTAGAGCACGCCGAACAAAATCGCTACTGTAGCCGTCGAGATCACAACCGGCACGAATACGGCCGATTTGTAAAAGTCACGCATCCGTCTAACTTTACTGATAATAATCGAAATCAAGAAGACGAGCGGAATGTTCACAATTAAGGAAAAAGCCATAAAGTAAAAGTTGTTCAAAAGCGCTTTTCTAAAAACCTCATCCTGCCACAATCTCGTAAAGTTATCGAATCCGATAAATACCTTCTCGGTAATGCCGTCCCAACGAAAGAAGCCATAAAAGAACGAAATGATGACCGGATAAACAAAAAATAAAGCGTATAATGCAAGCGTCGGAATAATGAACGCCACGTAGGTAATTGGATTTTTGAGAGCTCTGTTCATAATGTCCTCCTTTTATCCTGGCGTTAAAAAGGGTGTCCTCCTGGAAGGAAGGACACCCTCTCGCCCATCAGGAACGATTGTAATGTCATGCAATTACTTCGCTGCGTTAGCCTTGTCTTGCGACGCTTGAATTTTTGCTGCTACTTTTTCCGGTGTCGTCACTTTACCGATCAACTCTTGGATACCAACGTTAACGTCAGCGCCTACAGCTGGTTGAACGATTGCATCATAAGCTTTCCAAGAAGAAGAAGCGTTAGCCATTACAGTCAAAATTTCAGTTGTAAGCGGGTCTACGCCGGACAAATCGCTAAGCTTCATGGAAGGAAGCAATTTGTCTTCAACCAATGTGCGTTTTTGTACTTCTTCCGTGTAGAAGTTAGCGATAAATTTCTTAGCTGCCGCTACTTGATCTTCATTCAGGTTTGCAGAGAAACCAAAGCCGTTCGAGTAGGAAGCATTGATGGAGGTTTGGTCGCCTGCGCCGCCATCGATGGACGGGAATGCGAAGTAACCGATTTGGCCTTTCAATTCGCCTGCTTCGTCGCCGGAGAAGCGGTTAGCATCCCAAGTTCCTGTGAACACCATAGCCGCTTTGCCGGATAGCAATTGTGCGCCTTGATCAGCGTAAGCAAGGCCAAGTGCGCCTTTTGTAAAGTAATCTTTGTTCACGAGCTCTGCATAGGAAGCAAACCCTTTAACGAAGTTCTCGTCTGTCCATTTCGCTTCGCCGGATACCACCTTGCTGAATGCATCGATGCCAACGTTGCGCTCCATAACTGTGTTCCACAACATCCCGTTAACCCAGCCGTCTTTTGCAGCCAAACCGAATGGCGTGTAACCGGCAGCTTTAATTTTTTCGGAGATTTCAAGCAATTGCGCCCAAGTCGTAGGAATTTCCAAGCCTAGCTCAGTGAAGATTTTTTTATTGTAGAAAATCGCTTCGCTGTATCCGCCGAAAGGAAGGCCGTATACTTTACCGTCAACTGTGAACTCATCCAAGCTTGCAAACTTGTCTTTAAGGCCAAGCTCATCAATGATTGGAGTCAAGTCCAGCATGCGGTTCGCTTTTACATAAAGATTAAGGTCAGCGCCGCCGAATACTTCGAAAATATCAGGAGGGTTGCCTGCAGCCATTTCAGCTTTCAGCTTTTGATCGCGGTTAACGATCTCGTCAATGCCTTCTAGCTTGAACGTAAGGCCTTTGTTTTCTTCCTGTGTTTTGGCAACGACATCTTCTAGAATTTGCAAACGAGTTTTGCTCGTTTCTTTAATTTGTGTATGGCGCAAAGACAAGGTAACGTCCTTAGCTTCTGCAGGTGCGTCTGTAGTCTCGGCAGGTGTATTTGTACTGTTTGTACCTGCGTTTTTGTTCGTCCCTGCATTGTTGTTAGCACCGCATGCCGTTGCGACCAGCATGATCGATACTAAAAGGGTGGCAAGTAGAGTGTGTTTCTTTTTCATTGGGAAGACCTCCTCGTTTATGGTGCTGCTTGTTTGCCTCGCATCCTTATTATAGTCGCCTTTGAACAATGGTTAGGAGGTCCAAATAACGACGAGTTAGGGATACTATCCTCTTATTTGGGATTGGAGGGATAAAAATTTAAAGCCCGCCGGGTTACTTTTCCCGACAGGCTATGTCATGTAGTTAGTCTTATATTAACGCATGTCAAGCGTTATTTGTTTAACCGCGTCATAAAATCTTCGCCATTCGGTGCTCGCGCCCTCATTCTGGCCATTTCCCAGCGGCGTTTCCTCAACTGCATGTGAGGTTTGAGCGGACTGATTCGCTTTTGCCGTTTCGAGCATTAATTTTTCCTGTTTGGCACGGATGCTGCCGTCTGTCATTTATATCCTCATCCCTTCAACCAGCTTTTTCGCAGTGCAAAAAGCTCCCTCAGATCGTCGGTAGACATTTCCGTTATCCACTGCTCGGACTGACCGACGACTTGATCGTTCAGCGATTGCTTTCGCTCGATCATCTCGTCAATCTTCTCCTCAAGCGTGCCGAGCGTAATAAACTTATGCACATGAACCTCTTTTGTTTGTCCGATTCGGAACGCCCGGTCGGTCGCTTGGTTCTCCACCGCAGGATTCCACCAACGGTCAAAATGGAACACATGGTTCGCAGCGGTGAGGTTAAGCCCCGTGCCGCCAGCCTTCAGCGAAAGTACAAAAGCGCAGCATGGCTCCTCCGTATTTTGGAACTGATCAATCATTTGATCCCGCTTCGCCTTTGGCACTCCGCCATGCAAGTAAGGCACCGGCAGGCCAAGCTTCTCCTCAAGCAGCTGCTGGAGCTGATGCCCCATCTCGATATATTGCGTAAAGATGAGGCAGCGTTCGCCTTCCGCTGCGATCTCCTCGCACATTTCAAGCAGACGTGCCACTTTATTAGAGCGGTCCACTTCCCATAAAGCTGTTTTTTCCTCATCCGCAAGCAGTGAAGGATGATCGCAAAGCTGCTTCAGCTTCGTTAATGCGGCAAGAATAAGGCCTCTTCGCTGCATCGGGCCGAGCTTATCCAGATTCTCTAGCAGATCCGCCACTAAATTTTCGTACATGGCACCCTGCTCTGCCGTTAGCGTCATATAGGTTTTCGACTCATTCTTATCCGGCAGCGACAGCTGAATCGAAGGGTCTTTCTTGATTCGCCGCAGCATAAACGGCTTCACCCAGCGCTGAAGCCCGGCGATCAGCTTCTCATCCCGCGTTTTCTCAATCGGTGTAACCACTTCCTTGCGGAACTCGTTAATGTTGCCCAAGTAACCGGGATTAATGAAATCATAGATTGACCAGAGCTCGGTCAGCCGATTCTCCATCGGCGTTCCCGTAAGCGCAATGCGATGCCCCGCCGGCAGACGCCTAATGGCGGTTGACTGCTTCGTATATATATTTTTGATGTTTTGCGCCTCATCGAGGCAAAGCGCATCCCAATCGACCAAGCTTAAATCTTCCTCGTCTAGCTGCGCGAGCGAGTAGGAGGTAATGACCAGATCCGCGCCCGCAACCGAATCGCGGAATTGCTCTCCCTTATCCCGCTTATTGCCATAATGCAGCATCACTTGAAGCGAAGGCGCGAACTTCTCAAGCTCCTTCTCCCAGTTGCCGATTACCGACGTCGGGCATATAAGCAGGGAAGGTCCGCCAGATTGCAGCTTTCTCTCCTTCAAATAGACGAGATAAGCCATAAATTGAATCGTTTTGCCAAGCCCCATATCATCCGCAAGCACGCCGCCGAGCCCGAACCTCCTTAAGAAGAGCAGCCATGATACGCCCTCAAGCTGGTAGGGACGAAGCTCGCCCAAAAACGTTGGCGGTATTTCGGCGAGCGGAATTTGCGATGTTTGCTGGAGCTGAGCGAGCCAAGACGTTAAATGCTCATTCAGCTCAATTTCCGCTTCCAGATCATTGTCCAGCTCACCCGTTTCATCGAGCGGAATTCCGCCTTTTAGATGCATCTCCAGAACATCTCGGAATGAGAGCCCCTTGCGCTTGCCCATCCGCTTCAGCCATTGTTTAATTTGCGTCACATCCTGCGGGTCCAAATGAACCCACTCGCCGCCGATATTGAAAAGCCGGCGGTTCTGCTCCGCCAAGTGGAGAAACTCCGCCTCGGTCAGATTCACGTCGCCAAGCGCAAGCTTCCAGTCAAATTGAACAATTTGGTCAAGCCCGAACATCGGCTGTGCAGCCGAACCCACTGACGATTTCATCTTGGCTCTTAGCCGCAGCTTCCGTGAGCGAACCGCTTCCCACCAGCTAGGCAGAAGCACGGGACAACCCGCTTCCAGCAGTCGAACGCTTGCTTCCTCCAAAAACTTCCACGCCTCATTGTCCGACAGCAATTCCCTAAGCTTGCTCTCATCCTGCATATCCTTCAGCTCAGGCAGCGCCGTCGTCCATTTCATCTGCTCTTTCGCTAGCTTGCCTTCAAGCAGCGGCAGCCATTCCGCTGGTATCGCGCGACCATCCTCGGTGTCCGCTTCCCAGCCATCCTCATTTTCATTAAGCCGAATGGGCAGCCACTGCCCCCCATTGCGATCTTGCAGAACAGGACGAAGCCGCCACAAGGACGACTCCATCGGCTCAACGAGCTGAAGCGCGGTACGAAACGGCAGAACATCCTTGCGAAGTCCGATCGCGATGAGCCAATCTTCCTCATCGGCCGACTTCCTTCTTAGCACCGCTTCGCCTGAAGCTGTGCCTATAGCGTTCCATGCCTTCGCCGCCTGCTCGTTTTCGGCGATCATTTGCTCGACAGCGCCGCTGATCCAGTGTTCGCTCCCATGATCGCCATTTTGAAGCGCCGCTTGCACATTGTTATTCCAAGCCGCAATTAGATCATTCTCGTGCTCCGGAATGTCCATGCGCCAGCTGCGTTTATCTTCCGTCCATCGCTCCCAATCGGGCGCAAACCAGCCATTGATCAACGCGGTCCGTATTTGCCCTGCCATTCTCATCAGGACGGACAAGCGGTCCGTCCATTCTAATTGAAGCAGCCGCACATGCTGCGGCGAAGATAAATAATCCATGGCAAGCAGCGGCGGTACTTTCAGCAGCTTCCGTTCGCCAACGCTAATCTCTTCGATATCCGCCCCGTACCAGGATGCCTTATGCCATGCAAACAACAAGGAGCGAAGCTTGCTATCGGCCGCATCCTTCCGATCGACTGCGCTTAACAGAACCGAGGCGTCGCCTTCCTCTTCGTTCCAAAACCCGTCTATCATTAACTTGCGCGCGCCAATGAATGTTTTCATGTAACGATTTTCCCTTTCCACAGCTCTTCCTGAAAAGCTCTAAGACGCTGATGTTTCCGTACAAGTCCTGCAATATATTGATCCCATCTCGGTGTATCCTTGTCTGCTTTATATAAACGCTCCAGCTTCTTCAGCTGCTTAACGGCTATTCGGTACCCTTGCCGGTTGCGAGTCTGAATGGATGCCTCCACCGACTGATGGTAGAGAGGCATTAACGCATGCGGAGCAAGCTTCGCAATTTCGCGCAGCGCATGAGCGCCGACATCCTCCGGACGGGAACCCACGAGCATCTGCAGATCGGCCCATTCCTCATAACGCTTCTGATCCAGCCAATGGTCAGATAATTCTGAATAGGAATGAGGCAGCAATTGCGTCATGTAGTCGGTCCATATTTGCAAATCCGGACGGTCGAGATCGGCTCGGCGGCATAACGTTACGAACGGGCCAACCGAACGGCCGTTTTTCACTTTGTTGACTCGCTCGAACAGAAAGCTCATCCAGCGCTCCACGAGCTCCCATTTTCCTTCTTCCATCCGCTGTGCCGCGCATGGATACATCACCTTCTGCGAACGCTCAAAGCTCGTTAATGCAAAATGTTGAATCGCAAGTTCATCGTTTTTGTCAAAAAAGTACATAATGCCAATCGCGGTATGCAAAAACTCCTTATTGACGCCTTCCGCATCCTCTGCATGAGACAGCTCGACCATCGAGGTTAGCTCGCGCTCAAACCAGCTGCGGTTTTCGGATAGCTTCTCGCAGAAGGCCAAATAAATATAGCCCCAGTCAAAGAGCTGCCGCTCCGTGCTGGCTGCCCATATCTTCACATGTGCGATCAGCGCATCCGCCCAAGCCTCTTCCTCCGGCCCCATCGTCTCCGGCGTCAACTCGGATATTAGCGTATAGAGATGCTCCACCCAAGGCTCTGCCATACGGATAAACGACATCTCATGGTAATATCTGCTGAACGAATCAACCGTATTAATGGCTCGCTCTGCTTGCTCCAGCACGAATAGAATAGCCGTTGACCAGTGCAATCGCTGCATCGGCTTCTCCCAGTCCTTCGCGAGTCCCTTTAAGGATGATAATAAAGGCTGCAGCGCATGCAGAGAATGGCGGCACTTCCGCCAAACCTCGCCATGCGTCTCCTCCATCCAGCTCAGCCACTCCCCGGCGGTCGCAAGTGCGCCAGGGTCGCGGGGAGCGACGGGCAATTGCGGCTGCGGCTCAACCCTTGCCGCCTGCGAAGTCTTCAGCAGCGAACTTGCAGATGAGAGTCCGAGCAGTCGGAAATAGGATCGTTCCGCTAACCCATGCCCCCCCTCCTGTTGACTGCAATATTGAAAATATACGGCAGCCATATGCTTGCAAAAACCGGTATATGGGCAGGTACAGGAGCTGTACCGCAAGTTGCTTGCATCTAATATAACAGCATAAAGATCCGAGCCCTGAACGACGCCATATAAATGATCTTGGCTGCCTTCATTCGCGCTGTTCACTTTGCCTTCCATGTAATATTGCCAACCTCGCTTCATAATCGTCGTTTCGACGTGAACGTTTAACTGTTGTTCAATCAGCGCGTGCAGCTTTTCATTGAGGTGCATTAGAGACATTCACCCGCTTCCTTTCCGTTCACTTGCATTCTTTCTATTATACCAAGCCGAAACGGCTGTTGCCATCATTTGGCGTCAAATGCCTGATCTGGAGCAAATAAAAATGCCTTACCGACCCGGAACTCCAGTCGGCAAGGCAAACTCTTTATTATAATGGCATTTTTATGATAAACGTTAATTTTCCGGTCGGCTCCGCAGTGACGTGAACGTCTCCCTTATACTGCTTCGCAATCGACTTCACAATGGATAGACCTAGACCTTGATGGTCCTGCTGCTTGGTCGAATAACCCGCCTCGAAAATAGGCTTCGATATCGCTTCATCAGCGTTTTCACACGTATTCGTAACGGTAAACTCCAGGAAATCAGCCGTCTGCTTGCCAACGAGCGTAACATGCCGCCTGTCCTCCGAATATTTCAGCACTTCATCAAAGGCATTATCGATCAAGTTGCCGAGCATCCGATTGACGTCAAGCGTCTTAACGCCCATTTCCTGCATATTAAGACCGGTAAACGAGCAGCTGAATTGAATTTTATTGCTCTCCGCCTGCGAAATTTTGGAGCGTACAAGTGCCGCTATCGCCGGATTGCCGATATTAATAATATCGTTCATCATCCGGATATCACCGGTCAGCTCCTTCGTGTATGCAACGAGCTCCTGCGATTTATCGAGCTCCGCGAGAGAATGGATCGTCTGCACGTGGTTTAAGAAATCATGCCTTTGCGCCCTTATCGATTGGAACATTTGGTTGATCTCGTCCACATAGGTTTCTTGCGTGACGCGTACCACCTTATCGCGCGAATGCCTATAATATCTCATCGCAACAACGGCAATCAGCAAGCTTAAGCCGGTTACGATCAATATTATGATGCCTAAATTGAGAAACTGCGAATCAAGCTTTTCTTGAATGACATGATAATCGGAAGTCAGCATCAGCACGTAGCTATTCATCGGCTGGCCGTCCCGATCCGTTATGTTAATCCCTTTTTCATTCACGAATGTCGGAATATACATTTTGTAAATTTCTTTACCGTTAATATTTTCACGAAGCGTAACTGTCTTCTTAGAAAAATAGGCTTTGCGCACCATGCTCGTATCCTGCGCCGACTTTATCGAGTACGTGCCATAAAAAATCGGCTCCTGTACTTTATGGCCTTGCACTTGGCCTTCCGGATTAATCGTTGCTTTCCCATCCGGGAACGTCTCCGGGTTTATGAATGCAATCTCTAGTAGGGAGTCGCTGCTCTGGACCGAATTTTCGATCATGCGATGAACGCCAGTGGCGATTTCATAGGCTTCCTGCCGCTCATAATCCACGTAGGGATCGATGATATAGTTTGTTGCACCATCGTAATAGTATCCCCATTTGTTAAGCTGATCCACGTTGGTCGTAGATACCTCGAACGGTCCGCTCCAGAAATTCGGAAGCGATTGTCCAAGCCAGTCCACCGAAGCATTTTTGTTCTCGAACAGCTGGTTAAACACCTCGTACCATGGCTTCCAGCTTTTCGTGCTCGTATTCACTTGTTTTTCGTTAGAGGATTTGTATAGCACAATATCATCGGGTAATTTCTTGAGAAGTGTGATGTGGCTGAGGTCCAGCTTGTCGCGCAGCTCGATCAGCTGCTCAGACGTTACTTTCTCGATATCGGGATCTAGAGCATATTGGATAGCGATCGAAGCGGCGCGAAGCTCACGGCCGATCTGATTTTGGAATTGCTCGGAGCCTTCGCGAGATTGTTCTAGTGAAATTTGCAGTCGATTTGCATGGTTCAGGAGTTCTTCGTTAAAAGAGTCTTCCAGCGTTTTTTTGGTAAGAAAATAATAAGCCGTATTGTTCAATAAAACTAAAACGACGATAACGCTAATTGCCACAAGCCAAATATTGCGTTGCATCTCCTGCATCTTGCCCTTCTATCTATTATAGCTTTCATTATGTAGCATCCTAAACCAAACGACAATACTCTTTCCACTAACAAATGATAACAAATATACGGTCATCAAAAACAAAATAAACGAGATTGCTGGCGTTAACCGGTTGTCTTCTTCCACCATAAACGAACGGCCCATTTGCGCTCCTGACGTTTCTTGTAACGAGGCAGCATCCGGTATATGCGAAGCCCCTCCTCCGTGGTGCGCTTAGCTTCCTCCGCATTTCCAAGCTGCTTATAAATGGATGTTAATTGGTCATAAGCTTCGCAGGACGAGGAATTAATCGCTTGAAAAGCTTGGATATAGGTGAGCGCCTTCTCGGTTTGTCCGCTTGAGTAATGGGATGCCAGGCGCAGGTACGGCGCTCCGTATTTGACTCGCGGATTAAGGTCCAGACCTCTAAGCATGCAGGCAACCCCGCGTTCCTCATCGCCTGTATACAAATAACTCATGCCGAGGTCATCCCAGAACTCAGCGGAATCCTCAAGCGTATGCTGCAGCGGTTCAAGCCATCGAAGAGCCTCTCCATACTTCTTTCTCTCGATTAGAAGCCTGGCAAGCTCATGCTTGGAGGAGACATCGTTTGGGGAGCTGTCTATTTGCTGTTTCAGCTTTTTTATTCTAGAGAGTCTTTTTATAGGTTTAAAGAGGCTGGGCGTTAACCCGACAAAGCGCCGGTCTAACATATAAAGCAGGACTAGCATGACGAGGATAGCGATAAATGGGTTGCCGAACAACCATATCAAGAAAATGAAAAGACTAAATTTTAACATCTTATCCCCCTACAAAATGTATAATGGAATCTGCTTTCAATGCAAAACCCAGCGATTTATTGTACAAATATGGTTCGATTATACCATAATTTTCTCGATTATTGAGCAATACTAGCAAATTGTCATCTTACCCGAGAGGTGCATAATAATTAGGCGAAAGACTCAAACTAGTCGCGTATTTAGGCATATGAAAAAAAAAGGAGGATGATCATGTTATGGCATCAAATGATACGCCAGACCAAACACTAACGACTAGGCAGGGCCATCCCGTCATTGACAACCAAAATATCCGGACCATCGGCAACCGCGGTCCCTCAACGTTAGAGAACTATCATTTTATTGAGAAAATCTCACATTTTGACCGCGAACGCGTTCCTGAGCGCGTCGTGCATGCGCGGGGCGCTGGGGCACATGGCTATTTCGAGGCCTATGGGAAGCTCGGCGATGAGCCGATTGCCAAATATACGAGAGCGAAGCTCTTTCAAGAGGCAGGCAAGCAGACGCCTGTATTCGTTCGATTCTCAAGCGTTATTCACGGCGGCCATTCCCCGGAGACGCTTCGTGACCCGCGCGGCTTTGCTACCAAGTTTTATACGGAGGACGGTAACTGGGATCTTGTCGGCAACAATCTAAAAATATTTTTTATTCGCGACGCGATGAAGTTTCCCGATATGGTGCATGCCTTCAAGCCTGATCCGGTCACGAATGTGCAAAGCATGGAACGTTTCTTTGATTTTGTGTCCCAGTCTCCTGAAGCAACGCATATGATTACCTTTTTGTTCTCCCCATGGGGAATTCCAGCTAATTACCGGCAAATGCAAGGCTCGGGCGTGAATACATACAAATGGGTGAATGCCGAAGGCAAAGGCGTTCTCGTCAAATATCATTGGGAGCCGAAGCAAGGCATACGCAACCTGCGGCAATCTGAAGCTGAGCAGCTGCAAGGGAAAAACTTCAATCATGCCACTCAGGATTTATATGAGGCAATCGAGCGCGGCGAGTATCCGGAGTGGGAGCTTCAGGTGCAGTGGATGAGCGACGACGCGCATGATGAGCTTGATTTTGACCCGCTTGACGATACGAAGCTGTGGGATCCCGAGCTGTTCCCTATGCTGCCTGTCGGCAGGATGGTTCTGAACAAAAATCCGGAAAACTACTTCACAGAGGTTGAGCAAGCCGCATTCGGCACTGGCGTATTAGTGGATGGACTGGATTTCTCCGACGATAAAATGCTGCAAGGGCGTACATTCTCTTATTCCGATACGCAGCGCCATCGCGTAGGCACCAACTATCTGCAATTGCCGATCAACGCGCCGAAGAAGCCGGTTGCGACCAATCAGCGCGACGGTCAGATGGCTTTCTATATCGATATTGCGCCTGGCCAAAATCCACATGTCAACTATGAGCCTTCAACGATGGGCGGCTTAAAGGAAGCATCGCCATCCGGCGAGCCGCATGAGCCATCCTATTCAGCTAAGCTGACCAGGCAGCCCATCGACCGGCAAAACAATTTCAAGCAAGCCGGCGATACCTATCGCAAATTCGAGCAATGGGAGCGCGACGAGCTCATTGAAAATTTAGTGGATGCACTTAGCAACTGCAGCTCGGTCATTCGCGAACAAATGATTAAGCATTTTTCCGAAGCTGACAGTGAATACGGGAGTCGTGTAGCCGAAGGCCTTAAGCAAAAGGATAAGCATCTTGCGGATAAAGGGCATGTCGGCACAACGCCGGCAAACGAAGGAATGGAGATCGCAAGCGAGCTTGGACATTCCACCGATGGCTATTGAAAAAAGATGAAAGTGTAATTTTTCAAGCGAGCATCCTCTTGACGAAAGCGCTTTAAGTTAATATGATGTTACTATTCAAGCGAATGATTGCAAAACTCATTTAATTGATTTTAACGATCATCCATAACCATTTGGCGTGTTACTCATCCATTGAGGCATGAGCCAAGAAAAGATTACCATCTAATGTCGAATTAGAGCGGTCTTCTTTTCTTGGCTCTTTTTTTTGCCAATTGGGCACCTTAATGACAAAGGAGGGATTTCAAGCATGGCTCGCGCATTCCGGGTAGAACGTGCGATCGGCAACAATGTTCTGTTAACGGCCGACACGCAAACCGAGAGAGAATATGTCATTTTCGGCAAAGGGCTTGGCTTCGCGCTGAAAGCCGGCCAAACCATCGCCAGCACGGACCCGCGTATCGAGAAGCGATTTCGCTTAGACGATACCGAACAGATGAAGCAGTACCACTCCTATCTCGAGGAGATCGATCCCGGAATCATCGAAGTAACAGAGCGGATTGCGGACCATATCAAGCAGATGATCGGCGTTGATGTGCATCCGAAGCTATATTTCGCCTTGCCGAGCCACATCCAATTTGCTGTTTATCGGCTGCGTAATGGCATGGATATTGTAAATCCTTTTCTAAACGAGACCAAAAAGAGCTTTCCGATGGAATATGAAATCGCAGCTCGATTAGCGGAATGGATCAGCACGCAGTTCAAGGTTGCGGTGCCAGAGGATGAAATCGGATTTCTAGCGCTCCATATCTACTCCGGTATTCATAATGTAGCGGTAGGACAAATTATCAAACAAACAGATCAACAATAGGAGGACTAAACCATGTTATCCAAACTTTTCGGAAAATCAAAACAAAAATCGATTGAAATTACGGCACCATTGTCAGGAAAGATTGTGCCATTAACTGAGGTGCCGGACGAGGCGTTCGCAGGCAAGCATATGGGCGACGGGCTCGCGATTGAGCCATCAGAGGGCAAAATTATCGCGCCATTCGACGGTACGGTCTCCCATCTCATTCATACGAATCACGCCATCATTATTGAGCATGCTTCCGGCTTGCAGCTGCTTATTCATATCGGAATCAACACCGTTGCTTTGAACGGCGATGGCTTTAATGCCCATATAGCTTCAGGCGACAGCTTCCAAGCGGGCGATACGCTGATATCATTTGACCAGGACAAAATCAAGGCAGCCGGATATCCTACCGTCACGCCGATCGTCATCGCTAACGGGGATGATGTGAAGCAGCTTGAGCATCTAGTCTCAAGCGGCATTGCCGCTGCCGGGAAAGACATGCTGCTGCGCGCAGAAATGAACAGTTGACCCTAAAACCCAACCATACTTTGAAAGAAAAGAGGACGATCAAACATGCTGGCCTCTCTACAGAAAATAGGTAAAGCATTAATGCTCCCGGTTGCCGCGCTGCCTGCGGCTTCCATTTTGCTTCGTTTTGGCAATATCGATTATGTGAAGGACTTCCATATGGGAAGCGCCGGTGAGTTTATCAATCAATACGTCGCCCCGTTTCTAGCGGCTGGCGGATCCGCAATATTTGACCACTTGCCGCTGATTTTCGCTGTCGGCGTTGCGATTGGGCTTGCTGGCGACGCGGTTGCCGCGCTTGCCGCTGTTATCGCCTATCAGGTGCTTATTACAGTTCAAATTAAAGTCCCTCTTGTCTTCACAGGCATTGTGGGAAAAGATGTTGTCCTGAATATGGGCGTACTAGGCGGTATCATTGCAGGTCTAATCTCTGCTTACTTATATAAACGGTTCCATACGATTAAGCTGCCCGACTGGCTTGGCTTCTTCAGCGGAAAACGTTTTGTTCCGATTATTACGTCGCTGGTTATGGTCGTTGTTGCGCTCCTGCTTGGCCTCGTATGGGGACCTGTTCAAGGCGCACTCGATACGTTTGGACGCTGGATTGTCGGCTTTGGCGGCATCGGCTCCTTCGTATTCCTTACGGCCAACAGGCTGCTCATTCCTACTGGCTTGCATCATGTCCTCAATTCAATCGCTTGGTTTCAAATCGGCGATTACACGGATGCTGCCGGCAAAGTTGTGCATGGCGATTTGACGCGTTTCTTCGCCGGGGACAAGACGGCGGGGATGTTCATGACCGGGTTTTTCCCGATTATGATGTTCGCACTTCCTGCGGGCGCGCTAGCTATCATTCATACGGCACGCAAAGAGAAGCGCAAGATGGTGGCCTCCATCTTTATCGGGACCTCCTTCGCCTCCTTCCTTACCGGGATTACGGAGCCGCTTGAGTTTGCCTTTATGTTCGCTGCACCGTTTCTGTTTGTCATTCACGCCCTGTTAACCGGTTTGTCGGGTTTTATCCTTTATCAAATGGATGTCAAACACGGCTTTGGCTTCTCTGCCGGTTTCATCGATTACGCGGTCAATTATCAGCTTGCGACCAACCCGCTACTCATTATCCCTGTCGGGCTTGCTTTTGCGGTCGTTTACTACTTCTTGTTCCGCTTCATCATCATTAAGTTCAACATCAAGACACCTGGCCGCGAGGACGAAACCGCGGAGGACAAAAAAGCTGAACATGCCGCGTCTGCAACTGACGGCGACAGCAAAGCTGCAAACGTACTGCAAGCGCTTGGCGGATCTTCTAATATCGTAGGCTTGGATGCTTGCATTACAAGGCTGCGCTTGGTCGTGAAGGATGAGACCGTCGTCAATGATTCCAAGCTTAAGGGCATGGGAGCAGCTGGCATCATTCGTTTAGGCAAAGGAGCCGTACAGGTTATTTTCGGCACGCAATCCGAGCAGCTAAAGGATGAAATCAAAAAAATACTGTGAAGTTACAACTAATAGGAGTGGAAAACGATGCAAAACAGCTTTACTATAAAAAACCCATTTGGTATTCACGCTAGGCCTGCACGCAAAATCGTCGACGCGGCTAAAGCATCCGCCGGTGCCGTTACGCTTGAGAAGGACGGCAAAAGCTTTAACGCAAAAAGCCTTGTTCATGTCATCTCCGTTGGAGCAAGGCAAGGCGACAGCATCACCGTTACAGCTGAAGGCGAAAACGCAGCGGATGTCATCTCCGCTATCGGAGCGGTATTGGTTTCAGTCGAGCAGCATAGGAGCAATAAATGATGCTTCTTCAAGGGATTGCCGCATCGCCCGGTTATGCAATTGGCACAGCCAAGATATTGTCGGTGAAAGCAGTACAGATCGTTAAAGAACAACTTGATGCCAATCAACTGGATAAAGAGGTCGCTCGCTTCGAGGCTGCGGTCGCGGCAACCCGCGTGGAGCTTGAAGCGATACATGATAAGCTGGTCAGAGAGAATAAGGAAGCAGAAGCTGAAATATTCGAAGCGCATATTATGCTGCTTGAAGATGAAGAGCTTATTGACCGCTCGAAGGAGATGGTTAGCAAGGAGCGAATAAACTCCGAATTTGCTTTTTACACTACCTCTGAGGAAATAGCCGAAATGATCAGCTCGCTTGATGATCCTTATTTGAAGGAACGGGCAGCAGATATTCGTGACGTAAGCCGCCGGGTGTTAAATAAATTGCAGGGCATAACCTCCGCTTCTGTAAATGGCGAGGCAGGCAACATCATATTGTTTGCAGAGGATTTGACGCCATCGGATACCGCGCAGCTGGATCCGAACAAGGTCATTGGCTTTGCGACGCAGGCAGGCGGACGGACGTCGCATTCCGCTATTATTGCAAGATCAATCGGCATCCCGGCTATCGTAGGCATTGGAAATATGCTTGAGAAGGTTGTAACGGAAGGTCAAACGGTCATTATCGACGGTACAGAGGGACAAGTTATTATCGATCCTGATGACGATACATTAGCCCGTTACTCGCAATTGCAGCAAAAGCAGCTTGAGCATGAGCAATTTTACCAAACCTATATGAACCAGCCTTCAGTAAGCAGCGACGGCGTGCAGGTAGAGCTTGTCGCGAATATCGGCTCGGTAAAGGATGCGGAGCAAGCCGCAAAGATGGGCGCTGAAGGCATCGGATTGTTCCGTACCGAGTTTCTCTACATGGATGCAGCGGAACTGCCTTCCGAAGATGAGCAGTTTGAGGCTTATCGCAAAGCAGCCGAAACGTTCGGCAGCGATGCTCCAATCGTCATCCGAACATCCGATATTGGCGGCGATAAGGAAATCGCTTATATGAATCTGCCGAAGGAGGACAATCCTTTCCTAGGCTTCCGCGCGATTCGCATCTGCCTAGATCGACCGGATATGTTCAAGACGCAGCTTCGGGCGATTTTGCGGGCAAGCGCGTTCGGCAATTTGAAAATCATGTTTCCGATGATCGCTGCGATTAGCGAATGGCGCAAAGCGAAGGCTCTGCTGGAGGAAGCGAAGCAGGAGCTGACCGAAGCAGGCATCGCATTCAACAAAACCATCGAGGCTGGCATCATGATTGAAATTCCGGCTGCTGCCATAATCGCCGATAAGTTCGCGAAGGAAGTTGATTTCTTCAGCATCGGCACCAATGACTTGGTGCAGTATACGATGGCGGCCGATCGGATGAATCCGAAGCTCGGCTACTTAAATGACCCGCTCCACCCCGCCATCCTACAGCTGATTGAGCGCGTCATTACGGCTGCTCACGCAAATGGCAAATGGGCCGGAATGTGCGGCGAAATGGCTGGACAAAAGCATGCTCTGCCTATCTTGCTCGGCCTTGGGCTTGATGAATTCAGCATGAGCGCGAGCGCAGTGCTGCCGGCACGCGCCCTGCTTGCTAAGCTGTCCCAGCAAGAGATGAAGGCAATAGCGCATGCGGTTCTAGAGCTGGAATCGGCTGAAGAGGTTCGCGCTTATGTTGAGACGCATGTGCCAGCACTGAAATAACGATGCTCATAAAGCAGGGCAGGCGATCAAGGTAATTACCCTTGCTCGTCTGCCCTTTCTTTTTACATCGATAAACAAAGCTCACTTTGCAGAGCGCTACCCATTAAATCGTAATTTCAATAAGAAGCTTGTCCTCCTCGTAAGTAAAATGTATATCACCCTTGTACTTCTCCACCGTTTTCCTTACGATCGTAAGGCCGTTCCCGCGCAAGGACTGACTCTCTCCTTTTGTCGTAAACCCGCTCTGAAAGAGGCTGCTGCACTCTTTATCCGTAAGCACTGCCGCATTTTCAATCGCAAATTTGTATTTCCCTTTATCCGTTTTGCAGCTGACACGAATCTTTTGCGGCAGCTCGCTGAACGACGCTTCAACGGCTTCAATCGCATTATCCAGCAGATTCGAGAACAGTTTAATCAGATCCATCGATTCCATTTTGTTAAAATCGTTAAATTCCGTTTCAAATTCGATATCAATGTTTTTGGAGTGAGCCAGCTCCCACTTGCTTTGAAACAATACCATCAAAAACGGGTTTTTAACCCGCAATGACAACTCGAGCGTTCTGGACTCAACCGTAAGCTGCTTTAAATATTCATGCGCTTTGTCATACATGCGAATATCCATTAAGCCGTTCAGCACTTGAAGATGATTCATCAAATCATGCCTGCTTGATTTAATCGTGCCTACTATTTTTCCAAGCTCGGAAATGTATATCGTCTCCGATTCCTTCAAATCCTGATTCAAGCGGGCTTTATACCATTTGTTCAAAAAGAATACGCCGGCTAACAATACGAGTGCGAACAATACGTCCATGCCAAAGATCACCGTATTGTTTTTGATGACATGCTTGCTGATATAACCTAATTCCTCGGCGGCAATATCGATTCCGACAACCCCGATATGCTCGCCCTTATCGTTAAATATAGGGACGCCAACGGACATATATGATCCGGTTCGTTCATCATGAATAACGCCGGTGTAATAGTTTTTGCCATGTTTGGCAAGCCTCACTGCTGACGCAGGAACCGTGCATGGAAAGCCGATAGGCAAATCCTCTACGCCAGGCGGAATGGCTGATACCACGATTTTGGAGACATCGCTGTCGTCCAGCAGCAGCGTATATACATATAGGGCGTTAATTCGTTTGCGAAATTCCTCCAAATAGCGCTTCGTTGCTTGATAATTCCCATCATACGTTTGGCTTTGGAGAAGCTTACCGTAACTCTCTAGATCCAGTCCCTTTGCCATTTCCTTCGCGATCTCGGTGTACTGCTTCGCCAGCGCGATCTCAGCCGATTTATTCGTGGAGTGATAAGAGAAAAACACCTTCATGCCGGTGAGCAAGCTTAGAGCCGCAATCGAGATGACGAAAAAATAAATCATTCTTTTTTTTGTAGATAATAGGTTCAGATTCATTAGATTAATCCTTTTCAGCACTAAGTTATTCAATCAAAAGCGGCATACCTGCAAGCTAACAGCTAGCCGGCTATTACCGTTTGATTTCTTCCTGCATTTTTGGCCTTGTATAACGCCTGATCAGCGAGCAAGAACAATGCGTCCGCATGGCTTGCCTGAGATGGAAAATGTGCCGCCCCAAGCGAAACCGTAACGGCCTGTTTCAGATGATTTTCGCTTTTCTCCATCGTGATCCTTATACGTTCGGCCGTTTCATAAACTTCATGAGCCGTCGCAAATGGCAACAGCACAACAAACTCTTCGCCGCCGTAACGGCTGCATACAGCGCCTGCCCTTACGGATTGCCTGACTATTTCAGCCAGATGCTGCAAAACTTTATCTCCCTCTTGATGGCCATAATTATCGTTGATAGATTTGAATCGATCGATATCCAGAACAAGAATGGAATAAGGCTTTTTCTCCTCTACCCACTGCTTCATAATGATTTCTAACGTTCGACGGTTGCTAAGCCCGGTCAAAACATCGGTCATAGCCGCTTGGGTCAATAAATCGGTTTGCGCTTTAATGCCGCTCATCGCCAGTATGACGGTCTTTGTTAATGAATCCGCTTCTCTGTTCCAATGATGCCTCACGGGCGGTAACACAACCTCTTCCTTTCCTATTTTGCTGACGAGGTTGGATAGCGTTACGAATGGCTTAGCTAGTCGGCGAGCAAACCCAATCGTCACCAGCAGCAATAGAATAAACGGAATGAGCGTATAAAGAAGAATCGACTTAATATAATCTTTTAATTCTGCGTTCACAGCACATGCTGGAGAAATCACAATAACTCCCCATTTGCTCTCCGGCACATAGGAATATCCAGCGAGCAGGGTCAATCCGTTTGAATCAACGGTCTGCTCAAATCCGCTTTTTCCCTGGGCAAGCCTCTGGACGATTTCGCCATCGTTAATGGCTTGTCCGTTATGGCTATTATCAGGATCATATAGCAAATGGCCGTCTGAGCCAACCACATAGAAGTAAGAGCCATTCTGATCAATGCTGTCTTTCCCGTAAATCATATTTAAAACGTTGTGCTCTTGCAAATAGATGGAACCGCCGATAAAACCGCGGTAAGCGCCATTTCGATCGAATAAAGGTTCACTGATGAACACAAGCAGCCTATTCGACACAGCGCTAACATAGGGCTTCGAAATGTAAGGCTTTTTTAGTGCTAATGCTTCGAGCGGCGGCTTCGTCTTAACCCTCTCTCCTGTTGCGCTTAATGATGGTGGAGAAAAAACGCGTATGATGCCCTCTTCATCCACCACGATAATCGAATTAAAAAAATTGCTGCTTTTGCGTATCAGATCAAGATGCTTTTCCGACTCAGCTGTACTTTGTGTATCGTTCATAGAATAAAATGCTGCTGCATTTTTTAGGCTGCTGCGCATCGATATAAATAAAGAGTCCATCGTTTGACTCATCTTGGCTGCAGTGGAGTGATTCAAAGTAAGCGTCGTTTCAATTAAAGATTTTTTCTGGGATTGATAGGATGCGAGTAGCAAAATCGTTAATGTAAGCAAGACAGAAATCGTAACCAGGCCTGTCAAAAGCGTTGCCAAGCTAATCTTCTTTTTCTCAGATGCTTTATTCAGGCGTAATTTATACATATTAACCTTCCTCAACATCATGTTATTATTTATTATTCGACCGCATTCGACAATTCCCTTCTCCATCTTTCATATAATTACAATAATTAGAAGCACTTTGTCACATATTGGCAAACGCAAAAAAATAAGACAGCATATCGCTATGCCGTCCGGATTAGGTTGCTATGTTAGATTTGTAATTCACCAAGCTTGATTAGCTCGACAACCGCTTGTGAACGACCTTTTACGTTCAGCTTTTGCATGACATTAGAAATATTATTTAGAGTACACTGGGATATTACAAGGAAGGCAGCCAGCTCATGATAAGAAAAACTATCTGTCAGCGGGAAATAGGCGTGTAGAGTTCAAGTTTATCCATATCCACAATAAAACCATGTGTTTTTAGAATATCCAGTCCGAGCAGTCCCTTATGCGACTTGGGAAGCATGCCAACATCGACCTCTATTTTCTCTGCTTTTAGCTTATCAAGCTGGATGTAGTCCATAACTTTCGTATAAAAAGGAACGGTACCACCGATGCCATACGCTTCATAAACGGGGTCTCCGTTTTCATACGTTACTCCAATAGCTTCCAAAGTATCAGGGTTAAAAACAGTATGTGTAGAGCCTGTATCAATAATAATATCGGTAACCTGCAACGTTTTCCCACGATAACAAAGAGTGATTGCAGCAGTCAGGAGCTGTCCGTCATAATTCATCTTCATGAGCCGCGTCTCACTCTCAATAGCGGATCCTTACGCAAATGGATAACACAGTCCTCATTGGAAGTGTGATAAACAATACTACCTGGCTCGGCACTAAAAAATGCCTTGTTTGCATCTAATGCGGGAACTGCTCGTATTGGAGCAACTTCCGTCACGATTTTTTTATCTTCTTGCTCGGTATAATCGAGTATGGAAATCAAAACAAATTGGTCAGGGAACAACTCTCTGACTTGTTTCCATTTCATCGTTATATCACTCCTACTGTCTACTGTCATTCATGTCTTTATTTTACCATAAAAATTCATTTCGCATTGGTAATACCGATAAATGATTTATCGGGAAGTCTACTTTAATTATAAAATACATCGACTGAGAGGAATTGCTTATAATTGGAATCAATTATCTGGACCGAAAAAAATATTTAAATCTTATTTCATTTATTGAGCTAAATCGAAATCCAATCGATTTCAATAATAGGCTGTATTTTTATTATGCTTTTGTGTATCTGTTCATAACCATATTAACCATAGTACCACTAGGGTTTTTCTGTTTCTCGGAAGAAAACTTCTTCAAAGAAGCAGAACCAGAAAATTATTTATTATTGCTTCTATCGTCGGAGTTGTTTTAGGTTTCATATTCTTTTGGGGATTATTAAAATATATTGTTCCATTGTTGCCTTATTATTTGTTCTACGCTTCAAAAAATTCTTCTTGGTGGGAGGTACTAATCAACTACCTAGCTTTCTCAAAAGAGTTACATTCGAGTGTATCAGGAAAAGAACTATATTGTAATACGTGATAATCAAAACAATATACACAACATTTTCACTGACCAAATTACCTTAAAACAATACGTCTCCAACCCAAGTAATGTGGATCAGCGTCACTTTAGCATAGCTAATGAGAGAGGTCTGGAAGAAACTCTTCAACATCCCCAGTAATTGATCTTGTTTTTCTACTATTACAAGCTATTCTTTCTGACGTTTTGTTTCCTTCTTACGGTCGCTAACCTTCAATGTTTGTCACCATTTGTAAGGATAAGCATATAAAAAAAATAAGACAGCATATCGCTATGCCGTCCGGATTAGGTTGCTATGTTAGATTTGTAATTCACCAAGCTTGATTAGCTCGACAACCGCTTGTGAACGACCTTTTACGTTCAGCTTTTGCATGACATTAGAAATATGGTTGCGGACGGTCTTCTCGCTGATGAATAGTTGCTGTGCGATATCTCTTGTTGTCTTGTCCTGTACCAACAGCTCGAATACCTCGCGTTCACGATGCGTCAATAAAAACTTGCTCTTATGGTCGCTACCCTTCAATGTTTGTCACCCCTCCTTGCGCGGGTTTTTATGGTTTAACAAGGTTAAGGGATACAGTCAACTTATACTATGAAGGGGCGATACCATTGGTGCTGCTGCCTAACGAAAATGGGCTCTGCTGCCGTTTACATTTTTGCGTGAATGATTAAGCGGTGAGTGGGGTTTACAATTGGGTCACAAGTGATTAAGGTGAGCAGCTTATCTTTGTTATTGTAATTAAGGACGGACACGTCGGTTGGCTTGACGATCGATACTTTATATACCTTGTATGTATAGGTTTTTTCCTTCGTCTCCACGACGATTTTGTCGCCCACCTCAAGCTCTCCGAGCCGGTTAAACAATCTTCCCTTTGAACGCATCCGATGCCCGGCGATAGCCGCGTTGCCGACCTCGCCAATGGCTGTCGTTTCCTTTAGATGGGCCGTTGCCGATTTCATATTTTTCTGGGTTGCTCCCTCGACCACTGGCAGCTTAAGTTTTATTTTGTCTATCTTAAGCGTTGCGATCGATGCGATTTTTTGAACGGGCGGAGCCGTCGTAGGAGCCTCTGTAGGCGTGCTTGCTGGCTGCGCTGTTGCAGCGGTGGATTCCTCGTTAAACAGATCCGTCAGCTGCTCATACTGCTGCTGCGCTTGCTGCTGGGGCGTTTCATCGAAGCTTGCGTCTTCCCACTCTGCCATCAGCTTATCCTGCTGGCGATTCTCGTACCATTCATTCGCTTTTGGGTAGAGCAATATGAGAATGCCAACGACGACCAACGTATAAGAAAATATTTTTTTCATTTTCCCCACCTTCCGCTAGCTGCTCTCGGCCTGTGTTCCATTCGTTGTAAAAACCCATTTTTTACTCCCGTAAAAATTAAGCAAAACGGTAACCCCCGTTACAATAACTTTGGCAACAAGATGATTGAGCCCCCACCACTGCGTTAAAGCAGCGAGCAGAAGCAGCGTGACGCCGAGCAAAATACCGTTCCATACGATAAACCTTACGCTCATGCCAAACTTCTTCGTGCCGCTTGATGTGTGGTTGCTCTTACTAAACGTATATCGGCTGTTGAGCACAAAGCTGTTAATCATCCCCGCGCTGTATGCGACCACCTGCGCGAGTAGATAATAGGCGCCAAACCAGATCAAGGCGGTGAACATCAAGAAGTCGACAGCCGTATTGAGCAAGCCGACAATATTGAAGGTTATAAATTGAGCGATAAGCTTTTTTCGGGACTCTTTAGACATACTCTTTCTTCCGATCGGTCTGCAGCGCTTCTGCTTTCCGCTCCGCTTCCTCATCGGCAAAACCTTTGACCTCGCGCACGATATACAGCGGCCTGTTTTTGGATTCATCATAAATTCGTCCGATATATTCGCCTATAATGCCAAGAAGCATGAGGATGATGCCGTTAAACAATAGATTAACCGCGACGATCGATGCCCAGCCTGCAATCGTGCTGCCCGTGAACAGCTTCTGGAAAATAACGACCAGCAGGTATAGAAAGCTTGTGAAGGATAGGGTGAACCCGATATACGTCGCAATCTTGAGCGGCTTGTAGGAGAACGAGGTAATTCCGTCTATCGCAAAAGCAATCATTTTCTTCAGCGGATATTTGGTTTCGCCCGCGAACCTCTCTTCCCGCTCGTATTCAACCATCGTCTGCCGGAAGCCGATCCAGCTGACCAGCCCGCGCACAAAGCGGTTTTTTTCCTTCAACCCGCGCAGCACGTCGCATACTTTGCGGTCAATGAGCCTGAAGTCGCCCGTATCAACAGGGATATCGACGTTCGTCAAGCTGCGCAGCGTCCGGTAGAAGATTTTCGCGGTCAGCTTCTTGAAGACAGTCTCGCCTTTGCGCTTCAGCCGTTTGCCGTAAACGACCTCATAACCTTCCTTCCATTTCGCGATCATATCGAGAATAACCTCGGGCGGATCCTGCAAATCCGCGTCAATGACAACAATTGCATCGCCCTGCGCATAATCCATGCCTGCCGAGATCGCAATCTGATGCCCGAAGTTGCGAGAGAAGTTAATAAGGCGGACACTCGGATCAAAATCGCCGATCATCGAAATCAATTCAACCGTACGGTCTTTGCTGCCGTCATTGACGAAAATAAGCTCATACGAACCGTCCGCGCCGTCCATCACGGCCTTGAGCCGCTCATACGTATGCTCGATGACCTCTTCTTCGTTATACATCGGAACGATAACGCTGTATTTTACAGGTGATTTGTTCATCCGCATGCCCCTTTCTTAAAATAACCAACTTGGAAACCAGCGAAGCACATGCTCAACGTACCAAGTTGGCACGGTCATACCGGAAAGAGCAGGATAATAAACAATAAATAATAAAATGGATACAACCAAGAAGATGTTCCTAACGCGCTTAAAGCTCGGCTCTTTCTCTTCGATTACTTTGAATATATACACCAAGCTTAAAATGATGAACGGCACCATAGCGAAGTAGTGGTATAGGAATGTGAGCCTAGTCACGAGCATCCATGGCACGTATTGCGCCAAGAACGCGATCCAAACCGTATACATCGCCCGGTCTCTCCGTTTGATGCTGAGCCAGATCGTCGCCGCCATCGCAAAAATGCCTGCCCACCAAATGAGCGGATTGCCCATCGCTACGATCGTTGATTTCATTCCAGGCGCCATATTGTCGCCTGAGTAGTACCACACCGGCCGCTTCATGAACGGCCACTCCCACCAGGAGGAGGAGAATGGATGCGTCGAAACGAGATGGCTATGATAGCTAAACATATGCTTCTGATAATCAATAAGACTTTTCAGCGTGTACCCTTCATCCATAACGGTAAGCACCGGAATATAGGACAACGCATAAATCGCGAGCGGAATAACGATATAGAAGACGAGACATACCGCGAGCGTAATGATCGTATAACGCGGAAACACGTTTACGATATGCTGCAGCTTGTCTAAGCTGAATGCAGACTCCGCTTTATCATTTCGCAGCACGCGCTTGGCTGCCGCATACTCCTTGTAGCGTTCAAATAAGGAAATAGCCAACATGATCGCAAGCCCGGCGCCGCCATAAAGCACGATCCACTTGGATGCGACTCCGATTCCAAAAAACAGCCCTGCCAAAAATAATGGAAGCAGCGTCACGCTTAGCTTGACCCGGTAAAAATTCAACGAATAATATTTGTGCATGAAATAAAACATCAGCATGATGAAAAACACGCCATAAACGTCGATCGTTGCAATTCTCGTTTGCGTAAAGTGCATGAAATCGGCTGCGAACAGCGCAGCGGCAAGTCCTGCGTATAGGCTGCTCTTAAATAGCCTTCTAGCAAACAAATACATGAGCGGCAGCATCGCGATGCCAAACAGCGTGCCCATGATGCGCCAGCCAAACGGATTTAGGCCAAACAGCTTAATGCCAAGCGCGATGATGATTTTGCCAAGCGGCGGATGCGTGTTCTCGTAAGCGACGATATGCTCCAAATGCTCATAAGCCGTGCGCGCATGGTAGATCTCATCGAAGTAAGAGCCATTCATATAGGTCGCATCATATTTCGCAAGGCCCTGCTCGTCGAACAGCTGCGGCACGCTGCCTCTTTTGGCATTTTTGGCTTGTTCATCATTTATACCAACGATCGGCAAAGGTATTTTGTTGCTTTGCTCATAGATCGCGATTTCATGCATGGAGAAGCCGGATTGCACCGTTGTCAGCTTCACATAACGCGCTTGCAGCGCCGCGGGCTGGCTCGTCCACGTAAAGACAGCGACATGGCTGCTGTCCATTTCCATTACGTTATCCCAATCGGTGCCGTTTTGGCTGAATTCGTATTTGAACTTCCCGGTGCCAACGCCGCCGAAGCTATTGATGCGGTCAAGCTGCTTCACTCCGCCCAAATCAACGATGAAGCTTTGATTCGCTTCTGCGGGCTGCCATTCGGTTACCGGCCCTTTCATCTCCCCTAGCTGGTAGAGAGCAACGATGGCATAAATGAGCGTAACAGCGCCCATCCATATCCAATCCTTGCGCTCGAGACGATTGTTTTCTTGGTTCAATCTCGAAACCGCTCCTGCTTTAAACGGAGCCAACACATTTTCGTCCGACTGCTGAAGCTCTTCCTCCAATAGAGGGCTTACCGGCTTCACTTTGCCGCGTACATATTTATCATATCCGATATAAAGCAAGTAAAGCAGAAGCCCAATATTTGCTAGCGAGCACAAGAGGACAATGCCATTAAACGGTACGTTTGTGCTGACTTTGCTGTAATCGAGCACGTATGTGACATTGATGAAGCTTGTAAGGCTGAATCCTAAATAGAGCATCAGCATTCTTCGGTCAAGCGATTGAATAAAGGCAAAGACCGCAAGCAATAGAACAGGGAACAGATAGCGCTCATGCATTTTCGTTACGCCCATAAACACGACTACAATGAGCACCATGCCTACGTAAAAAGCCCGCTTCGACGAATCGCCGTCCAGCTTTTTAAAGGAGAAATACGCCGCTAGCGCGACTGCCGCCAAAATAAAGATCATGCCCCATGTCTGGAACGAAAACAGCAGCCACGTATCGGCGATCGGCTTCCAGTTATCATTGGTCAGCGTATAAAAGTTAAAGGCGTTTAGCGTTGCATAAGGGTAAGAGGATAACGTTCCCCGGTACAAATTAATAAGGCCCGCTAATCCTCCATTGCCCCAGAAGAACGGCAGAGCGAGTAAAATAAACGTTGTAAAGCCGTAGAATGCGCTCACCGGGATTTTTCTCCAGGCTTTCCGATAAACGAACCAGACCAGCAGCACCGGCATAAAAATGAACGCTTGCGGCTTAATAAGCGCAGCTATCGCGAACCATACGGATGCGCGCTCGATTTTATTTTCCGCTATGCCGTAAATGGATAATACTAGCGCAAGCGCAAAAATCGAATCCACTTGGCCCCAAGCCGCTGAATCTACAATAATCGCTGGATTGAAAACGTATAGCAGCGACAGCCCTAAAGCTACTGAATAGCCGGCTTTCTTATTTGCCGCTTTAAAAATAAAATAAGCAGCCGCAAGATCAGCTAGAATGGCCGGCAGCTTGAACAGCAGCATCGCTGCATTAGAGGATGCGTCTAGCGCGAGCATGCTTTTGACAGCGCCTAGCACATACAGAATATAAATATAGCCGGGTGGGTAATCTACAAACATATCGGTATGGTAAAAGCCGGAGAGGCCCTGCTTCACCGCATGATCGGCCCAAGCCATAAACAACGCAATATCATTGGCATAACCTTTGCTCGCAATGGCAATCCAGAATCGCAGAGCGAGCGCCCCTAAGAGTACAAAGGCTAATATCACTTTATGCAAATGCGGCTTCTCGTCCAGCCAGCCTCGATCGCGAAACAGCTTCTTGTATACAGCAGCGAACAGCAAGCAAAACAGCGCACCGAACAAAATGAGCGGCAATACCGATACGCCAGCCCCTGTGGCGTCAGCACCTTGTCCTGTTTCTGTTGGTACCAAGCTGAATACTTCCGCGCCCGATGGAGCCTTCGACACCTTCTCCACGCTTACATCATCAAAATAGGCTTTGCCTGTATTGATGGCCCCATAACCGCCAAGACTAGCGGCAAACGTAATGCTCTTTTGATCCTTGCCCGTCTTCGCATAAAAATGAACGTACGCCCATTTGCCATTCGTATCCTTTACTTCCGGGTATGTAACGGCAACTCCGTCAACGAAAAAATGCGCTCCGGTTGCATCCGGCCCGATCTGCTCCGTCTTCACATATCCAGACAGCTTATAAGTCGTTCTAGGTTTTACGTTCACAACTTGGGTCCACCGCGAATGGTTGGCTCCCTTATTCTCTAGAACGGCGGAATACGTTCCTGTGTGCGACTCGTCGCTTGAGACCGAATAGGCCGTGACATTATCTTCTTTTAAATATGCGTCATGATTCCAATCAGCCGGCGCTCCGGCCGTTACATTTTCAAAGCTGGCGTTTTTTAAGAGATTAGTCGCAGCATGACCCATGACAGCAGGCCATAGTAGAGCTAGGAGAAGGACGATTGCCATTGAACGGAAGGATAGTTTGAACATTGCTTAATTGTTCACCTCATATTAGGTTATGTGGGGATTAATGGAATTTAAATGGAATTATTATTCTAGTTATTCAATTAGCATGACATATTAACTCTAAAGGATAATAACCGCATGGTCAATGCAAATAACGAAAAAGATCGCTATAAATGCGGGCATCTCTCCTCATCGTCTATTCTTCAATCCTGCCTTTGAATTCCCCTATGAAACTTTGCCTATTTACAGGAAGAAACTAGGAGGGTGCCGTGGCTGAAAAGGAACGGAAGAATACAATAATGTGGGTAACTAGATATAAGGGAGTGATGTTACGTAATGGCAGATGTAGGGATTGTAATGCCTGTGTATACACAGGACAGTAAATTATTCAGGAGGGCGATACAGTCTATCCTTAGCCAGAATTATAGAAACTTTAAACTGCTCATCGTAATAGACGGAATTACGAGCAATGTTCTGCGAATCGCGCGCTACTATGCCCGCAGAGATAAGAGGGTGCGTGTCATTCCTCGGAAGCAGAATCAGGGAACCGCGACCGCGCTAAACGTTGGCTTTGAAATTTTGCAGAAGCAGCACAGAATCAAATATTTGACTTGGGTATCCAGCGATAATTACTATTATCGCAGCTTCGTAGGCACGTTAAGAAATAAATTAAAAAAATCGCCTCCAAACGTCGGGCTGGCTTACGGCTGCTTTGGCCTTATTAGAGACGGCAGGCGACTGGACACGACAAAAACGTGGTTAATCTGGCAAAACCAGCCGAAGGAAAAATTAGTAGACTTCTACTTCATCGGCTACTCGTTTATGTATAAGAAAGAATATGCGATGCGAATAGCAGGCTGGCAGTACACCCCTGTCGAGGATTATGATTACTTTCTGCGCCTGACTGAAATTTGCGATATCGTCTATGTGCCAAAACTGCTGATGGACTTCATGCTTACAACCCCTCACAGCAATTCGATGCAAATTGAAAATAATATAGAGAAAAAGCGCAACCGCCGCTATATTATGTACCATGTCATGCATCAAGCCCGTTTGCGGAGAAATATTAGCCCTCTCATAACGGTAATCATCTATGCAGCAAATGCCTCCCCGCAATTCACGCAAAATCTAGAAACGTTATATGAATCAAATATATCAAACTATAAAGTAATCGTTTATGACGTGACGCCAGACCAAAGCATACTTCCGATTATCCAACTCAATCCTGATTCTCGTACCCAATACTTCTCGCATCCTAACGCTTCGATTGATGATATGATCAAGGAAGGCTTTAAATCAGTGGATACCCCTTATTTCTTGCTATACCGCACAGAAGAGCCGCTTCCCGATATTTATCATATCGATAAAATGCTTTACAGCCTTCCAATCGAAAACTATAATTTCGATGCTTCCGAAGATTCCAAGTTTTTAAAGCTGTACCATTCCGCTTCCATCCACCAGTTGACTTAAAAGGATTGAACAGCCGAGCAGCATTACAATTGCTGCTCGGCTGTTTTTTATTTCGGCAATCCATAAGCCAGGGGCTGCATGCAAGATTCATAACCTTGCAAGGCAGCCCCTGGCTGTTTAAGTTATGCGGTTACGAGAGCCGGGCTTGCAACCGGCGGGTAGCTTCCCATAAAATCTCCTAATATCCGTTGCTTCAAATAAGGATCGTAAATGATTTCTCCAAACAAAGAGTATTGGCCTTCATGATTGGTCCAAACGTCAAGCGCCACATTGTTCTGTATTTCCTGCGCAAAGAAGAAAGCGGTATTGGCATTATGGCTATGATTGATATAGACCGGGTGCGGAATGATCTCGTGCGGAAGCTGGATCGCTCCCGTCCAAATGCCAGTCTCGGAAGGCTGGAAAATATTATGCCTTACCCCTTTCAAATAATCGCTAACCTTGTAGATTAAGCAATTGAAGGAGCTGGAAAAATTAAAGTATTTGGCGAGCACGTCGGAAACGGAGTTGTAGATGTAGCCGTTTTGGCAGATTAATACTTTGGTTTCGGGTCTTGGCCTGTAATTGTAAAGCATGTCGATATACGCTTTATGATACATGTCATCGCTATAAAGATGAAGCTCATACCAATACTTATAGCCATTCAACTGGCTAATAACCGCGTTTTCATATTCACTGGCAGATATAAACGTAATATTCGAAGGCAAAGGAGGATAGTTGCGGAGCGCTTGATCGATGTACATCCTTGAGCTGTCATGATAAACAATGTAAGCAAGATAATGCGGATTGGTCTGGTTTTGCAGGCTTTTTAACGTAAAGTTCATGAAAATAGCTACTCTTTTATTAATCCATTCTTCTGTAAACTGCGTGTTCGCTTCAGGAAGCGTGACATCCGAGATAGAGGAAGGCAGCGTCTCCCGTACATTCAGATTATTAAAAGGGATATATACAATGACTCGCGTATTGCCTTCATGCGGCCGTTCCTCGCGAACGGAAGCACGCGCCCTTTTTCGTCTCAGCAGCCCTTTTCTTCTCCCTTTTTTTCTAAGCTTTAATGCTCTTGGCTTTGCTGTTCGTTTTCTGACGACCTTCGCTTTCCTTTTCCCTGCTGCTCGCTTTAGCACCTTGCCCTTGCGTTTTGCCACTGCCTTGGGCTTTGTCGCTGCCTTGCGTTTTACTGTCTTTTTCTTCAATAGAAACCCGCTCCTTTTAATGGTTTAGGTGGTCTTATCCCATCCTTTACCGGCTACACTTGACTTGGGTACGTATCAGGACGGCTCGCGTCAAAGATTTCGTTCGCCCAAAACAATACGATTAAATCGTCTTCGGAAATATTTTCGATGGCATGCGTATACCCCGGCGGAATGTCCAAAATCGTTATTTTCTCATCCGATAACGTGTAAGTGAACGATTCGTCCTCAAATATATGCCTAAATTTAACGAGCGCCTTTCCTTTTATAACGCAAAATTTTTCAACCTTCGTATTGTGGTAGTGATTCCCTCTCTCTACTCCCTTCACTGTCGTAGATACAAACAATTGGCCCGCATGCTTCGATTTAATCGCTTCAAACAAGCTTCCTCTATGATCGTTGAAGGTTTGGATGGGATAGGCAAAGTCTTGACGGTCCAGGTGGGACAAATAAGTCGAGTACAAATATTTCGTGAAGGGATCGGATAGCGTTGGAAGAATCGAGGTTGATCGGATTTTTTTGAATTCCATTAATTGATTTGCCAGTCCCCCCAATGTGACGGAGTATGTTGGCTCGATAGAGTAATAATGCCCATCGCTATGTTCGGACTGCGCCAATACAGCTAGCAGCCTTTTTACCACATCATCAATATAGGCGAGCTCCAGCTGTTGGTCCGGATCCGATATCGTTATCTCTAAATCTCTTGAAATATTGTGGCAGAAGGTCGCTACAACTGAATTGTAATGCGGCTTGCACCACTTCCCAAATAGGTTCGGCAATCGAAAAATATAAACATCGGCCGCTGTCTCGCTTCCAAACTGGATCAGTGCTTCCTCAGCCGCTTTTTTGCTCCTTCCATAATCATTATCCGATAAGGCGTGTATGGTCGATGCGAATATTATTTTTGGTTTTTTATTGTTTTGCTTGAGCCCTTTAATAATTTGCTCCGTCAGCTCAACATTGCCCTGAAAATCCTCTGGACGGACCGGACGATTAATGCCGGCCAAATGATAGATCACATCCGCGTTTGCTAGATAGGTGTCCAGCTCCTCTGCGCTGCTGCTTCTGTTGAATAAGAAAACATTCGCAGAATCTAGCTTCCCAAGCCCTTCCAACAAGTTTTTTCCAACAAACCCGTTTGAGCCTGTTATTAAAATATTTGTCATGACATTCCCCTCTCCGACATGTTTGACTCCTAAATATCTCTCTCTAGTATATGTCGTTCCTTCAACAATGCGATTCGCTATGAAAAATTAGGGCTTTAACCTCCTAGTCTATGAACTAAATCTCGTAGACATAGATGAATGACCGAAACCGTTGTTATATCTAAGGAATACGATAGAGTAATATTTCCATGCCGACATTGTCTTGAAGCATGCCCGCAGCAGCCGACCAGGAGGTGATACTTATCGTAAGGAAACAAAATGGTTCAGCTGCAGAGAGATCAGAGAAAAGGGAATGGAACGAACCATTACAATCTACCCGGAGGCGGTAATTAGTGAACAAATTGAAAGTAATGACGATCCTAGGGACCAGGCCGGAGATCATTCGATTGGCGTCCGTCATTAGAGCATGTGACCAATATTTTGATCATGTGTTTGTCCATACCGGACAAAACTGGGATCCTCAGCTCAATGATATTTTCTTTGAAGATTTAAAGCTCAGAAAACCCGATCATTATTTGAATGTTGTCGGCAAAAGCTTGGGCGAGACGATTGGCAATGTCATTTCCCGAGCCTACGATTTAATGGAAGCCGTACGGCCGGATGCCGTCTTGCTGCTAGGCGACACGAACAGTGCCCTAAGCGCGATTGCGGCAAAACGATTGAAAATTCCCATTTTCCATATGGAAGCAGGCAACCGTTGTTTTGATCAAAATGTGCCTGAGGAGACCAACCGGAAAATCGTCGACCACATCAGCGATATCAACCTGCCCTATACCGAGCACAGCAGACGGTATTTGCTGGACGAAGGTGTTCGCAAAGAGCATATTTTCGTAACGGGCTCGCCGCTTCCTGAGGTGTTCCTGCAATTTCAAAATGAGATTAACAAGAGTCATATATTAACCAAGCTGGGATTAGAGCAGAAGAAATATATTTTGTTAAGCGCGCATCGCGAAGAAAATTTAGATATCGACAATCGCTTTGCCTCATTAATAAAAGGGATTAACCAAGTCGCAGAAATTTTGCAATTCCCCATCATCTACTCCGCCCACCCAAGATCGCTTAAGAAGCTCCAGCAAAAACAAATGCCGCTCCATCCTCTCGTCAAAGTTCATAAGCCTTTTGGTTTTTTGGATTATAACCACTTGCAGCAGCATGCTTACTGCGTGCTCTCCGACAGCGGAACCTTAAGCGAGGAGTCCTCGATTCTAAACTTCCCTGGCGTATTGATTCGAACAAGTACGGAAAGGCCTGAGGTGCTCGATAAAGGCACGATCGTGATCGGCGGCGTGTCGGGAGATGAGATTTTGCAATCCATTCAGCTGGCAGTCGGCATTCAATCCAATAATCAGTCGAATATCCCAGTCCCGCCAGATTATCAGGATACGAATGTTTCCATTAAGGTGGTCAAAATTATTCAGAGCTATACCAAAATTGTGAATAGATCCATTTGGAATAAATAGAGCTGCCATTGGACGCAGCCGCAGACCAGTAAATGAGTTTAGGATAAGTTACCAAGGAGGGCTATACATGTTTAAGGATAAAATCGTATTAATTACGGGCGGCACAGGCTCGTGGGGGCAAGAATTAACGAGAAACCTATTGGAAACCAATCCAAAGGAAATCAGAATTTTTTCCCGCAATGAATTTACGCAGGTTGATTTGAAAAGAAAATTTAACGATCCAAAGCTGACATTTATAATTGGTGACGTTCGTGATTTCGATGCGGTATATGAAGCGTGCCAAAACGTTGACTTTGTGTTCCACCTCGCTGCCTTAAAGCATGTTCCCATTTGCGAATACCAACCGACTGAGGCGCTGAAAACGAACGTTCTCGGCACGCAAAACATTATAAAAGCCAGCATCATGCAAGGAGTTGAGAAGGTTATCGACGTCTCAACGGACAAAGCAGTCGATCCTATTAACTTCTATGGCATGACAAAGGCGATTGGCGAGAAGCTCATTATTAAAGCCAATGACATGAGCGAGAAAACACGCTTCGTTTGTATCCGCGGCGGTAATGTGCTTGGAACAAACGGAAGTGTTGTCCCTTTATTTAAGCAGCAGATTGTGGAAGGCAAAGAAATAACGTTAACCGACGTTGATATGACCCGTTTCTTCCTTACCGTTCCAGAGGCCATCCAGTTGTTATTGAAAGCAACGGCAGTGGCCATCGGCGGCGAGACCTTCGTTATGAAGATGCCCGCTTGCAAAATTATCGATTTGATCCAAGTATTGAAAAACATCTTTGGCGGAGCTCATTCGCCGATTAAGGATATCGGCATTCGTCCTGGAGAGAAGCTTCATGAAGTGTTGATTTCCTTATCGGAATCACCTAACTCCTATAAATACGATGAGCAATATTTTGTCATTCTGCCCTCGCACCCAACCGAGCTTCTGCTCTCGCACTACAATCACCTGCCTAAAGTAACCTTCCCGTATTTCCAATCCGATCAAGATTTGATGACCAATCAAGAGATTGAGCTTCTGCTTAAAAAAGGAAAATTCATTTAAATCCATTGAAGAAATAAGGAGGAGCTTCCCTTTACGAACAAACCTAGGTGGTGTGTGTGACAATGAAGAAGAAAAGGAAGGTAGCAGCTGATACGGGCGTTACGATTGTTACTTGTACGAACAAACTCCCGTATATGTACAATATTTTCAATAACTATGATCGGCAGATCTTAGATAATAAGGAGCTAATCGTTATTTTAAATAACGATCAGCTCGACTTAGCCGACTGGCAAGAGCGTTCGCTGCTGTATCCGAACATTTCCATTTATAAACTCCCCGAGTTTATAAGCTTAGGCGAATGCTTGAATTTTGCGGCTGAGCATAGCAAATATGATGTAATCGCAAAGTTTGATGATGATGACTTCTATTCAAGGTTTTATTTAAGCTCCGCTTTGAAGGCATTAAATACGACTAGAGCCGATATCATTGGAAAATGCACCTATCACACGTACTTGGAGGAAGACAGAACCTTAGCCTTGCGTTTTCCTAACCGTGAAAATGCTTATACCAAACATGTGGCGGGCGCAACGCTGCTGTTCCGCAAAAAAGTATTTCATCGCGTTCGCTTTCAGCCTATTTCGCTCGGTGAAGACGTCGCTTTCTTACGTGACAGCATTCATGCCGGGTTCAAAATCTATGCGACGAACCGGTATAACTATGTTTGCAATCGCAGAGCCGACCCGCTCTTGCACACTTGGCATCCATCCAAAGAATATTTTCTGAACAATGGCATCTTTATCACGCATACCGACGATTATCGCAGATATGCCGTCAATGAAAGTTATTAACCGATATCAAGAAAAATAAGGATGGCGATGGCCATCCTTATTTTCGTGTAAAAAAACAAAAACGAACGACCCGGCTGCCTTCAGCTCGTGTCGCTCGCCATTCCTTTATAGCTCGCCTTTGCCGCCGCCAAGCCTTACGATCTTAGCTTTGCCAACCGCATCCTTGGTAACATTCCGCGTGTCGTAGATCAGCGCCGCATGCTCAAGCAGAAGCGGCAACGGAAGGCTTGAGTGGTCGGTCGCTATGACGATACAGTCCATACTTTTAATCAACGCTTCAGTAAGCGGCGTACTCTCGAGAGTATGCGCCCCGACCTGCATGGAAGGCACGTAAGGATCATGATAGTAAACGCCCGCCCCTTCAATTTGCAGCAGATGAATAAGCTCAATAGAAGCCGATTCCCGATAATCAGCAATATCCGGCTTATAAGCAGCTCCATAAACTAGAATGTTCGTGCTCGTTAACGCTTTAGGGGCAAGATGCAGCTTTAGCTGCTGCGTAATATACAGAGGCATCATGCGATTGACTGCATTGGAGGTTTGAATAAAATCGGAGCTGATGCCGTATTGCTTTATTTTCCAAGCTAAATAAGAAGGATCAACAGGAATACAGTGGCCCCCGACGCCCGGTCCAGGGTAAAAGGCTTTGAAGCCAAACGGCTTCGTAGCGGCTGCCTCAATGATCTCCCAGAGATTTAAATCGAGCACGTCACAGATCATCGCAAGCTCGTTAATAAATGAAATGTTGACCAGCCGATAGGCGTTTTCGAGCAGCTTTGTCATTTCGGCGGCATCCGTCGAAGACATTTTATGAACCTGTGCGAATACTTGCCGGTACAATTCAACTGCCCTGCTCAAGCAGTCTGGCGTAATTCCGCTAACGACCTTCGGAATGTTTTCTACCCGGTATTCTTTGTTGCCAGGGTCTACCCGCTCAGGCGAATAGGCAGCGTGAAAATCTACCCCAACCCGCAAACCGGATTTACTTAAAATAGGAAGCAGCACCTCCCTAGTCGTTCCCGGATACGTCGAGCTTTCCAAAATGACCAATTGACCCTCTCTGAGCCTGCTCTTTATTTCTTTGGCTGCCTGCGTCAAAAAGCTCAAATCAGGCGTGCCATAGGAGGTCAGCGGTGTCGGCACACAAATAATAATGGCTTCCGCTTTATCCATAACGCTGTATTGATCCGATGGGGTGAAACGTTTGGCCTCTAAGGCCGATTGGATCTCCTGATCCTCTACTTCGATAATATAGCTCTGTCCTCTGCTCAGCTTTTTAATCTTTTGATGATCCAAATCAATGCCCAGCACGTGAAATCCCTTTTGGGCAAACAGCAAAGCTAACGGAAGGCCTACATAGCCAAGTCCTACTATGGCTACCGTCCGCGGCTCATCAGGGATGTTATTGAATCGTTCCTTGCTCATAATCTATGATCTCGCCCTCTTTCTAGCTGCTATAACCAACTATAATAATATATGAAGAGCCTGTTTCAATTGATTGGACAATGGCGGCTATAAACAAGACGATCCCCCATTTGGGGGATCGAAAATTTAGCCGTTGTGGCCAATTCCTTGATAATAATAGCCATTGGCGCGCATGTCACGCGGATCCAGTATATTTCGTCCGTCGAATACATTCGGCTGGGACATTACTAGTTTCATGTGGCCCCAATCTATATTTTTGAAAATCGGCCACTCCGTGCACAAAATGACCGCATCGGCAGCCTGCAGCGCTTCCTCCAGCTTGGAGCATTCCGTGACGGCTTTATATGCTGCGTCAGCCGGCAGCGAAGCTACTGGATCATACAGCGTCACATGCGCTTGCTCGTTCAGCAGGCTCTCTATCACCCGAAGTGCCGGAGCCTCCCTTATATCATCTGTATCCGGTTTAAAGGCCAGGCCTAGTACGGCTATTTTTTGGTTTGCAAGACTTCCCAAACGCTCTCTCACTTTATTAATCAGGTATGCATGCTGCGTTTGATTGACCTGTACAACCTTCTCTAGCACTGACAGCTCGGTACTATTTTGCTTTGCCGTAAGAATTAAGGCTGACACATCCTTCGGGAAGCATGACCCTCCGTATCCGATTCCAGCCTGCAGAAAGCTTGGGCCTATTCGTGGATCAAGTCCCATCCCAAACGATACTTCCTTCACATTGACGTCCAGCACATCACAGAGTCTGGCAAGCTCGTTAACAAAAGATATTTTAGTAGCTAAAAAGGCGTTTGAAGCGTATTTGATTAGCTCGGCTGTTCTCGGGGTCGTTATGACTACGGGGCATTTAGCCGATTGGTAAAGCGATTGAAGCACATGAGCAGCACGTTTGCTATTGGAACCTATAATAATGCGATCAGGATTTAAAGCATCGGCTACCGCTTTTCCTTCGCGCAAAAATTCCGGGTTTGAAGCGACGTCGAACGGATAAGCCTGCTCTTGAGCGGCGGCAATCCAAGCGGTAATCTGCTCCTGTGTCCCTACAGGAACGGTGCTTTTTGTTACGACCAGCTTATAGCCGTTCATCTTTTGCCCGATATCCTCTGCAACCTGCTTCACATATCGCATATCGGCGCTGCCATCGGCGCGAGAGGGCGTTCCGACACATATAAAAATTAAATCATTGTCTCTGATCGCTTTATCTTTATTCGTCGTAAATTGTATTTGTCCAGATTGCACATGCTTGCGGAGCATGTCCTCGAGCCCTGGCTCGTAAAAGTGAAGCACCCCTTGCTCCAGCTGCTGAATTTTATGCTTGTCGGTATCCAGCCCCGTCACCTTCCAGCCAAGCTCAGCAAAGACCATCGCCGTTGTTGACCCTACATATCCCGTGCCGATTACTAATATATTCATTGGTTTCCCCCTTCTTTCCTTGCATGCAGGCCTGCCATGACGGATCGATAACCAATGACCGTATCTTTTAACGAATAAGCAATATGCTGCAAATGTACACCGCTCAAAATAATGCTGTTTTCGATTCGGCAATCCTCGATATGCGAGTCGGCACTGATCGAAACATAGGGGCCAACGGTACAATCCTTCAACACGCTTCCTTTAGCAATGGAAACAGGCTCAATAAGGGTACAATTGTCTAAGATGACCGATTCATGCTTCAGGCTCTTGCTCGGAATCTCGTCAAGCCTTTTGCGGTTGGACTCTAACCACCGCTCCAGCGTCCCGACGTCCATGTTAAGCTTTTGCGTCACATGATAAGTTACGGGAAGGTTTTGATCGATAACCCATTGAATGGCGTCCGTAATTTCATATTCGCCTCTTGCGGAGGGCTTAATGTCGTTGACCGCTGCGAATATCGATCCTTTAAAGGCATAAGCGCCTAAGACGGCAAGTTTCGATTTAGGAATGCGCGGCTTCTCCTCGAGCCTTATGATACGCTCCTCCAGCACCTCCGCTATGCCGTAATCCTGTGGATTCGCAACCTCTGCGAGCAGCAAGGAGGCATGGCTTCCTCTTTCTTCTACGTCAATCTTCAATTCTCTTAAACTATCGGAAATTATATTGTCGCCTAACAACAGCAAAAAAGCTTCATCTTCAATATACGCCTCAGCCTGCTTCACCGCGTCCGAGATGCCCTTCGCCTCATTCTGGTAAATATAAGTGATCGTTACATCCTTTTCTTCACCCAAACATTCACGAATATCCGACTCCTGCGACGGGTGGATGACAACCCCGATCTCCCTAATCCCTTGCTCTGTCAGCTTCTCAATACAAGATTGCAAAATGGGAGTGTTAGCTACAGGTATGAGCGTTTTAGGATGTTTCAGGGTGAACGGATAAAGCCGAGTCCCTTTGCCAGCACAGAGTATTAGTCCTTTCAAAACGCATCTCCCCTATTAAAAAAATCAATTTCTATCATTCTATGAAAAGGAGCTGCGATTGGTGTAGGCCAAGCTTCGCAAATCGCTCGTTCTTGCGCGGAAAAGAACTGCTGCCATCTAATGAAAACGCCGTGCCATGAATAGTTGACCATTCATATCCTACGGTGTGATGCCTTATAGATACTAACCTAAAGGAGCTGTGCGGGCTTTGAAAATTGCACAAATATCAACAAATACAATAACTGTACCTCCTAAAGACTATGGCGGCACGCAGCGTGACGTTCATTATCTAACTGAAGAATTGGTTCGTCGCGGTCATGAAGTCATCTTGTTCGCCAAGAAAGGCTCTACTTCGAACGCAAGCCAAACCTTTGAATACCCATCCAACAACCGTAAGGAACAGCTTGATTTTATAATAAAGAACCTTCCAGAAGACGTTGATTTCATTCATGATCATTACGGAATCGTAGCCAAAGCCAACCCGCCCATTCCTACGATTCGCAATTCCCATTCAAAGGGCGTCGCCGGCGTGCAAATTCCGATCTATGTAAGCAAAACGATTCTAAAAAAATACGGCAAAAACAAAGGTTTTTATGTGCATAACGGCATTCGGGTCGAGGATTACCAGTTTCGCAAGAACAAAGACGATTATCTGCTTTTTATCGGCCGTATGATCGAGCAAAAGGGCGTCCACCTTGCGATCAAGGTCGCCAAAAAAACCGGCAAAAAACTGATCATTGCAGGTCCTTTAAATGATAGGAAATATTTCAATTCAAAAATCAAGCCTCACTTAAACCATAAAATCCGCTATGTGGGCTCTGTCGGCGGCAGCAAGAAGCAGGAACTGCTGTCCGGCGCAAGCTGCGTACTCTTTACTTCCACCTGGGATGAACCTTTTGGCCTTGTTCTCATAGAAGCGCTGGCAAGCGGGACGCCTGTGCTTGGTTTCAAGAAAGGCGCCGTGCCGGAAGTGTTAAAGGGTCTGCCTCAGCTGCTTTGCAGCAATACCAACGAAATGGCTTCAAAAATAAGAAATTCAAAAAAATTGCCTTCTGCCCACAAATGCAGGCGTTACGTCAGAGCACGCTTCTCCGACATCGTCATGACCGACAACTTTCTCAAGCTGTACCAAAAAATTATTAAGCGTAAAAAATATAAGCTGATCAAACATTCCCTGTGGAATAAGCGCAAGGCAAAGGCAAAAAACGAAATCGAGGAGTTGTATTAAATGGTCACCATTATCGCATGCACCATGAGAAACTCTTTTATGGATAACGTGTTCGCCAACTACGACCGGCAATTGTGGAAAGACAAACAGATGATTATTGTGTTGAACAAAAATAATATGGACCTTAAAGCTTGGAAAGAAAGAGCAAAGCAGTACCCCAACAACGAAGTGCGGGTCTATAAGCTGCCGCAAAAATATAAGCTGGGCAAATGTTTGAACTACGCCATTTCCTTGGCAAAGGAAGGCATTATCGCCAAGTTCGATGACGATGACTATTACGCTCCAAAATATTTGAGGGAATCGGTAAGGGCACTGAAGAAGGGGAAAGCAAACATTATCGGCAAGCATACGTCCTATCTCTATTTTGAAGAGAAAAAGGCGCTCATGGTATTTCGCAGAGGCGGAGAGCGGAAATATCAAAGATCCATTAAAGGCGGAACGCTTCTCTTTAAAAAATCGGTATGGCGAAGAGTGAAATTCCCGGAGCATAAGCTGGTAGGCACTGATTCCGGATGGACTGGAAGATGCAGAAGAAGAGGCTTTAAAATCTATTCCGTTTCCAAAAAACACTACGTCTGCATTAGAAGAAAAAATATAGGCTCGCATACGCAAAAAAAGAGCACAAAAAGATATATGTCCCACTGCAAGCTTGTCCGTCGTACCCGCCATTTTGCAAAGTACATCTCGTAAACTACACAAGAGCGGAATAGCATCCGACGCCTAATAAGCAAGGCTTAAATATTCTAAATTAAGGGAGCTGTGCGATTTTGAAGATAGCACAAATATCAACTAATACCTTACCAGTTCCTCCTAAAGATTACGGCGGCACGCAGCGTGAGGTTCATTATTTAACGGAAGAGCTCGTTCGGCGCGGCCATAAAGTCATTTTATTCGCGAAGAAAGGCTCCACTGCCCGCTCTACCCAAACCTTCGAATATCCGTCCAACGACCGGAACGAGCAGCTTGCTTTTATTATGAAAAACCTGCCCAGCGATGTCGATTTTATTCATGACCATTACGGCATTGTAGCCAGTTCGAACCCGCCCATACCCACTATTAGAAGCTCCCATTCAAAGGGAGTGGCCGGCGTCCAAATCCCCGTATATGTGAGCAAAACGATTTTGCGGAAATACGGTAAAAATAAAGGCTTTTACGTGCATAACGGCATTCGGGTCGAAGATTATCGCTTCCGCAAAAAGAAAAAGGGATATCTGCTGTTTCTTGGCCGGATCATTAAGCAGAAGGGCGTTCACCTCGCAGTCGAGGTCGCCAGAAAAACCGGCAAAGAGCTTATACTGGCAGGCCCTATAAATGATAAAAAGTATTTTAATTCCAAGATCAAGCCTTATTTGAATAACAAGATTCGCTATATCGGATCCGTTGGAGGCCGCAAAAAAATGGATTTGCTGTCCCGCGCAAGCTGCGTCCTCTTTACGTCTACTTGGGATGAGCCGTTTGGCCTCGTTCTCATTGAAGCGCTCGCCAGCGGAACGCCCGTGCTTGGCTTTAGGAAGGGCGGCGCCGTGCCGGAAGTGCTGAACGGCATGCCGCAGCTGCTTTGCAGCAGCACGAAGGATATGATCAAGAAAGTTCAGAAGCCGTCCAAGTTTCCAACAGCCCGGGCATGCAGAGCCTATGTGCAAAAACATTTTTCCGACCGTTCCATGACCGACAAGTTTTTGAAGCTGTACAAAAAAATCATTAAAGAAAAACGATATAAAATCGTAAGAAACACCAAATGGACGAAGCGCAAAACCAAAACTCACCGCAAGGGGCTGAGATAAGTGGTAACCATTATCGCATGCACGATGAGATCCGCCTATATGGATAATGTATTCGCCAACTATAATCGGCAAACGGTGAAGGACAAACAAATGATTATTATTTTGAATAAAGATGACATGGATATTAAGCTGTGGAAGGAGCGCGCCAGCCAGTACCCCAAAAACGAAGTCAGGGTCTACAAGCTTCCACAAAAATATTTGCTGGGCAAATGTTTGAATTATGCTATTGCGAGGGCGAAGGACGGGATCATCACGAAGTTCGACGATGATGATTATTACGCGCCAAACTATTTGATCGAGTCCATAAGGGCGCTCAGAGCAGGCAAAGCCAGCATCGTCGGCAAAACAACCTCCTATCTTTATTTTGAAGAAACAAAAGCGCTTATGGTGTTCCGTGCCGGAAGCGAGCAGTCGTATCGACGCTCCATAAAAGGAGGAACGCTGCTCTTTAGAAAATCGGTTTGGAGAAATGTGAAATTTCCGGAAAACCGATTGGTGGGCACCGATTCGGAGTGGACTTTTCGCTGCCGCAAAAAAGGATATAAAATTTATTCCGTCTCCAAAAAAAATTATGTCTGCGTCCGCCGGAAAAATGTTGAGTCGCATACGCAAAAGAACAGCACCAAAAAGTATATGGATTATTGCAGGCTGGTCAGATATACGAATGACTATACCAAGTATGTGTCTTAAAGCGTCTGCATAAGCATTTCGACCGATTCGCTGCTTTTTAAAGTGACAGGGAAGGTGGCTCGATAGATGTTGAACATGGTGAATGAAGGCGTATCTATCATAACCTCGACCATTCGGCCGGAGCATCTCCATCATATTTTCCGGAATTATGCCCGTCAGACTTGGAATAAGAAAGAGCTCATTATTATTGTGAACAAAAACAATATTTCATTAGAACCGTATAAGCAGAAGGCGCTGCAATACCAAAATGTCCGCATCTATCGGGTTGACCAGGCAAAAAACTTGGGAGCATGCCTCAATTACGCCGCATCTACAGCCAAATACAACTACATCGCCAAGTTTGACGACGACGACTATTACTCGCCTTATTATCTCGCAGAGGCTATGCAGCTGTTCGGGAATTCGAAAGCGGATGTCATTGGCAAACGCTCCTGTTATTTCTTTTTCCCGCATCGATCCAAGCTTTTGCTTCGCAAAACCTCCGTCCCCCCCTATAAGCCATGCAGAAAAATAGCCGGGGCAACGATCATGTTCCATAAAAGGGTTTTTCAAAAGGTCCATTTTTCAAGGCATGTGCGCCAAGGCACGGACGTTCGTTTTGTTCGCGCTTGCTTAAACAAAGGTTTCCGCATATACACTACCTCTCCCTATAACTTCGTAGCGTACAGGCGGCCAAACAACCTTTCTCATACATGGAAAATAACCGATAAGCAGCTGCTGACGGACAAAAACGCCAGCATTATCGATACAACCGACTTCAAGCCGTATATTAATAAATCGCTCAACAGGCTTCCTATTCCCGGCAGCCAAAAAAGCTTGCCCGCTTCGCAATCTTGAACAAAAACATACGAAAACGAGCCTTAGAAGCGACTCTAGGGCTCGTTTTTTTAAATGCCTATCATACGCTCGAGGCTCTGCGTTTTTTACGAACAGAATACTCTTTCTTACGCCTTAGCCTGCGTCTTCTTGCTTGCATGACCGGCTTGCTCTTTGGAAGCAAAGCTGGTAGCGAAGGAGCTTCGACGCTTCTTTGCTCTCCCGTAAAAAAAGCATTCGATAGCAAAAACGGGTTGTCTATTTCAGGATTTACGTAATAATGGCGGCGGAACATCTCTTTCGTTTGATCTTCAATCGGTTCTCCGCCAGCGAAGCGGCTGTAGCTCCAAGGTGCGCTATTTACTGCGCGCTGAGCCATTCCCTTCCGTTCTTCGCTATAATCCTGAAATAGACTGCCGAACAGCTCCCCTCTTTCCGAATCGATCCAAGAGGTTGCGTGCAAAAAATCATCCGTTACATGAATGGAGCGCAGCGGCTGTCCGTCAATGGTATACGCCTCGGGAGAAACCTGATGTATATTCCATCTTTCCATTATATTTTCGGCTGTGACCAGGTATCCATTGTGGCGAAGCGCATAGACGTCATCAAAGAGCGTATGCGTTAAATCAAGCCATGCCTGATCGGCAAAACGTTTGCTGCCATGGTCGTAGTAGCTATTGTTCTCGCTCAGCTTGCTCCACCACGACAAAAAGCGTTCAGCGTCGGGATGCCGTTTCAAAGCCAAAAAACCGGGATGGTAAATGCCTCTATGGCGGATGCCGGAAAGCCAATCCATATCCAGCGTCTCCGGATGGACGACGTTGCCGATCAGGATGATGGGATGATTGGCCGCAGCGGCGGCAAGCTCCTCTAGCGGCGATACAACCTTCGTTTCCGCATCCATGTAGAGCATCAAATGCTCATCCGTATATTTGTTATATATGTGCTTCATCATTGGCGCCCTGCAAGCCCGCGTCGCTTCCTCAGCCGTATATTGAAAAAAGAATTTTTGCATATCGGGATACGTGCCCAAATCTTTTATTAGTACAACCTCATCGAAATAAGGGTAAATAAGCGCCTCGCTCGGCATTGAATCCTCGATAATGCCAACTACTACTTTACTTTCGCGCATATGCTTCTTGACCGATTTAGCCAAAATCATCGCGCTGGGCAGCCGGCTGGCACTTGATACCGTTCCAATGATCATGCTGCTCCCCTCCGTTTATACACAAGCCGCCGATTTGCATTCACGGTAGTTAAACCAACTCCTCTCCTTCCCTATACTATGATTGTCTAGATTCATAAGTAACCTGATTGGCTGTCTAAATTTATATGACGAATTGTCAAGCTAAGTGCGACACCTCTTCCATGAAGGCTTCGTGAGCCGACCTCCACCCGAGACATTTACGAGGGCGGTTGTTAATTAAACGAATGGCAACGGTGAGTTGGTCATCGGTAACGGAAGCGAAGTCATGCCCTTTGGGGAAGAATTCCCGAAGAAGACCGTTTGCGTTCTCGTTAGAGCCTCTCTGCCAAGAGGAATAGGGATCGGCGAAGTAGACCTTTAAGTTATGCACAGCTTCTAGGCTCGCGTAGCAAGCAAACTCTTTGCCACGATCAGTTGTGGCCGTCTGGCAGGTGCCACGTGGGTATTGGCTGAGCATGACACCAAAGGCGACCTCCATCGAGTGAGCCGTTCGATCAGGCATCTTCAGTGCAACGTACAGTCGCGTCTTTCGCTCGATGAAAGTAGCAGCGCAGGCCTTGCTTTTGCCACGGCTGGAAACCACGGTATCAAGCTCCCAATGACCGAACGTCGTACGCTTACGGACTTCTTTCGGTCGCTTGCTGATCGGCGTACCGACGAGGAAGCGACCACGTGTTTCCATCGGCTTTTGACGCTTGCCCTTATGTCGCAGCACGTTGACTCCCGCAGTGAGGCGCCCCCCGTATAGCCATCTGTAGATCGTCTTGAAGCAAACGAAGGGTTTCCCTTCGATACGACGCTTCTCGGCGATCTGCTCAGGGGACCAGGTTTCCAGCAGCTTTAGATTGAGTTCTTCGGCAAGTGCCTTAGTATATTTGCCGACAGGCACGCTAGAAGCTCTTCGCTCATGGGACTCTTCTTGGGCAGAACTAGCCGTATAAGTTCCGTTCTTCTTACTGCCGCTACGTGCTATTTCTCGTGCGATAGTAGAAGGATGTCGACCCAGCTCATGCCCAATCTTGCGACATGACCAGCCCAATCGATGCAACGCTTCTAGTTGTCCTCGTTCAATTATGTTAAGATGGAAGTAGCTCATGATGGTTTCTCCTGTACAAAATGGTGGTGTGGTAACTTCCATTTTACACGAAGCCTTCATGAGCCTTTTGTTTTTCTAGGTGTCGCACTTCATATTACAATTCGTCATATATAAAAAATAAATGGATAACGATATCGTTCCCAACTAAAAAAAGCTCAAGGACAGTTTGTCCTCAAGCTTAATGATTTCATTTTATTATAAAATAACTAATCATAAATCATCCGTCTGTCCTTGATGCTTCTGGTTTCCATATTTTTATCGCTTGGCTGGGCTGGAAATACCCGCTCGGCCATTGCATTAAACTCGGCTATAAACCCTTGGATAGGATGCCCCAGCTTCACGTCATTCATGTACGCGTTCATTCGGCCGACAAAATCCGGATTCGCGGAAACATACACATGCTCCACGCCAGGCTTTAAGCGTCGTACCTCTTTGGCAATTTCATCTTTCATTTGGTTTGTGAGCAAATGTTGTCCCGTTGACAAGCTGCTCATTCGTCTGCTCATCCTTGTTCCCTCTTTGCCCATGTAACCGCTGTTCGTTCTGCTCATCATTTTGGATTCAGCCTTCGGCTCCGCCTCATCCAACGAGACAGCGACATAGGCGTTATGATCCGTCAACATCACGTAGGAGGATTTTACGGCACCCATATCCGTAATCGCCTTAGCGATCGTCTCGCTCATTTCCATGCGATAGTTTTTATGCGAGCCAATGACGTTATTGCTATTAAGCCTGCGTCCGTTCACGCGGTTCATTTCGTTCATCTGATCGTTGGCAAATCGTTTATCCTTTAATAAATTGCCATTTGCATCATATCTTATGCTGTTCGAGCGGATGTCCTTATTCCCAAGCTCACCGTGATTTTCCATGCAGCCTGCCAGCAATGTGCTTAGCAACACACCTGCAGACAAAGCAGCGATTTGTTTGCGCATTTAGCCATCCTCCAACTTATTTTAATTAGGCCCCGGACCTTCCTTTATCGTTTGCCTTTTCCGAATAGGCTATTCATCTCATTGACAAAGACGATTGGATAAAGTAAATTAGTATCAACTACTAGTACTTGGTACTAATTATGAGAGGAAGTGCTCCGTATGAATGAAACAAAATATGCTGCCATTCACTCGAATGCTGTCATTACCGCAATCGGCTCGTACGTTCCTGAACGAATATTAACCAACGCTGATTTGGAGAAGCTAGTGGAGACTAACGATGAATGGATCGTGCAGCGGACCGGCATCAAGGAGCGGCATATCGCATCAGATGGCCAATTCACGAGCGATCTATGCTTTGATGCTATCCATAACATGATTGAACGCTACAACGTTACCGTCGCTGATGTTGATTACATTATCGTCGCTACCTCTACGCCGGACGCCGTATTCCCGAGCGTAGCCTCGCAGGTACAGTCTCATTTTGGCATCTTGAGCGCCGGAGCGGCAGACATCCAAGCTGCATGCGCGGGCTTCGCTGCTGCCATACAGCTGGCGAACGGCCTGCTTCTGTCTGGGGCTCATCGCAAGATTTTGGTTCTAGGAGCAGAAACGCTGTCCAAAATTACCGATTATACGGATCGCACGACTTGCATATTGTTCGGCGACGGTGCCGGCGCTTTTCTCATCGAAGCATCCGAAGACGGACATGGCGATATCGCCGCCGTATATAGCAAGACCGACGGCTCCCGCGGCCATCTCCTTTATCGCAGCAGCTTAGCATCTGCAATCGGTGAGCATGACATTCAGACAAGCGGGTTTATTGTGCAAAATGGCCGCGAAGTCTACCGCTGGGCGGTCAGCCACGTCGCGGAAGGCGTACAGCAGCTATTGGATCGCAGCGGTTATTCCGCAGCCGACATCGATTGGTTTATCCCCCATAGCGCAAACATGCGCATCATTGAATCGCTTTGCGAGCGAACCGGCTTCTCGCTTAGCCAAACGTTATCCAGCATTAAAGCGTTTGGCAACACGTCAGCAGCCTCCATACCGCTTGCAATCGACGAAGCCGTCAAAGCAGGTACGGTGAAGCCAGGCCAGCTCATGCTCCTGTACGGCTTTGGTGGCGGCCTTACGCAAGCTGGCGTCATTCTCAAATGGACTTTATAAGAAGCAGCATTAAACAAGCCCTATACCGAGCCGTTCCTGCATCACAGAGAAACAACTTGGTATAGGGCTATTCTGTTCGTTATGGCCGCAATTTGTAAGCGGCTAGGTGTCCGTCTTCAAATCCTTTAGCGAAACCGGCATTATACCCTTTATTGAACGTTTGCCCAAGCTCCGCCTGCTCGTTCTCCTTTTGTGTAAACCGCTTTCGAAGCAGCGGTTTTCGGCGCTGCAGCGACTTTTTGACAATCGAATTTCTCCGGAGCGTTCGCTTGCGCGTCCCCTTTGCGCTGCTCTTCAAGCCCAGCGAGGCTTTCCTCTTATTGTTCAGCAATGGAATTGTCCCCCTGACCGTTGATCGCCATAGATTGTTAGCTGAGGCTGAAGCCAGGGCTTCACGGGTTTTCCTCTCCGTTTCACCCTTCTGCGCCAAGCAAGGCCCGTTGCCGCCTCTGCAATCGTTTCCTGCAGGTCGGTAAGCGAACGCACATTGTCGCGCAGAAGCTTTGCCGTATCCGGAGATTGATCAGCAACATCCGCGACACTCTCCAAAATACGGGCAAGCGCATGCTGGCTTCTGGCAAGCGAAGCTAAAAAGTCTGCTCTTGCCTCACGTTCCGTCGTTATTCCGCTCATTCGTTTTTATCACCAAAGGAAATGCCTTTGCCAAGCAGCGTTTCCCCGAACCCTTCCGTTTCTTCTTCATCCTGGCGCAGCACAGCTTTCATAATGGAAACGATGCCTTGGTTCAGCTTCGTAATGCCATCGATCATCTCAATGACCTGATCATGCATTTGCAACGACTGGTCCAGCTGGGACTGCTGCGAATTAAAGCTTTGGCCGTGCAAATGATTGCAGATCCAGTAACTCCTCTTCTCGGCTTCAGCAGCTTTGGCTTCTAACATGATCGCTATATTTTTTTGCATGTTAGCTGTTGAGCCAAGCATTCGCATATACGCGTGTTCGCGACTCATACCAAGCAATGCCTCCTTATACCCTCATCATTCTTCCCCGTCCGCTTCCTTCAACTCACGAATAACGAACGTAAGCTGCGCAGCAATCGTTTCCTGTAAATCCGCGATACTATTTAAATAAGCGATGATATTTTGCCCCATCGCCTGCGTATTTTCCAGCAGACCTGAATCGCCGCCGAAGCTGGGGTGCTCATCAGGAATCGATTGTACAATTTCCGAAAGCCGAACGGTCACATGACGCTCTTCCTCAAGTACCTTTGCTAGGTGCTCATTGGATAAAGACATATGCCGCATCATTTCTGTAATCTTTTTTTGCATGGAACTCTCCCTCCTTGCTTCTATAGCATATGCGTCCCCAGCAGGCGAGGTACTCGATTATATACTACAAAGCTTGGAGCAGCTTTACAGGCGCAATGATTGGCAGGCCATCCGGTATGACGCTTAACTCCTCATCAGTAAGCTTCATTTGTCGATGAGCGTCCAATCCCCAACACTCGGCAGCAAGCCTGCTGATAATCGCACGTTTTCTGCCGTTTTCAAGATAATAGCTGCTTCCGTTGCTGTCCTCGCACAACATGCCGTCACGCAGCGCCTCATCCTCGCCCAAAGAACCTTTGAAAGCAGTCAGTGCCTCCGCAGGAACCGGCTCGCCCATTGCCCAGCGCCAAAGATCGAGCTGTGACAAACAAATGACAGATTCTCCCCATTGCCCGTTAATCGGCCTTCTTACGCAATCCTCAATCCAATAGATCGTCTCGCCGAGACCTTTCACAGCCAAATGCTGCGGGTAAAAAGCCGACTCTCCCAGCTTCGCTCCGCTCTCCGCCGACATCCCCTTAAACCACTCATCCCGGCCATATGCAGACGCTTCCATATCAAATATTACGCTGTCGATTCCCCTCCACTTATTGGAAAAATAGAGGCTTGAATCCGGGTGCCCAGCTTGGCTCATTTGCCGCTCAACCCTCTCTTCCGCCTGCTCTGCAAAATAAACAAGAGCATCTCTCGCATAAACGAGTGAAGATCCTTGTAATTTCACCCGCAGGCCATAATCATCTGCATAATAAGGCGTTTCCTGACAGCCCTCATCCAAATATCCAACCCTCTCCAGCAGCTCGCGCCGAAACAGCAAACAGCAGCCCGACAGGCGATCTGTTTGATGCCATTTGGAGGAATCGCTTTTGTTGTTGACTCTTGCATATTCATGCTTATCTTCCAAATCATCAAAGTGAATCTCCATCCGCTGCTTCCCGCTTAGTCCATTTGATACAGGCCCTACCAATCCGATGCTATCATCGCTGTTCAAACATAAAAGTAAATTTTCGAGCCAGTTTTCGGTAGGCTGAATACGATTGTTCAGGAGCAATATGCTCGTTCCCTTAGCCATCATGAAACCTATATTCGCTGCGCCAGTGAAACCGATTGATTCAGGCAGAATCCGATATCGCACTTGGCCATCCAATTGATTTAAATAATGCTCGATCCCATCCGTGGAGCTATTATCAATAACGATGATCTCATAGGCGAGATCGGTATGGTCCATGATGCCTTCAATACATGCTTTCACCGACTCTACCTCGTTATCGCTCGGAATGATAATGCTAGTGCCTTCGAAATAAGCCTCATAGTTATCTAGGCCGGCCTTTAAACCTTGCTCATAACCTTTGCTGAGGCCAAGCCTATACCTCTCCAACCTTTTTTCCGCATTATTGCGCAAGCCAGCACTGCTTTTGAGACGTCGGACCGGCCTTTTTTTGCGTCTCATCGATAATCTCTCCAATCCATCATATGATCGTTCGGTTCAACATCATATCGTATGTAGGAATGCTATTTCTGTAACGGCGAGTATACAGCTTATACAGAAAACAATTTAATAGATTCCATTTTTCCGGAAAATAAAACAGCTGTCCTACAGGCCTTTCAGACCTTGCCGGACAGCTGTTCTGTTGTGAATATTAGGCTTTGCCAATCGCAATCCAATTAATATTTCCTCTAGGCTCATGGCTGATCCGAGTACGAATAATGATGATCGCTGCTTTATCCGTTGCTTTCGAGTGAACGATCGCATAACAAGCCGGGTTGTCAGTCGTCACCGTAATGACGTATCGATTGTCCGCGAAAGGCTCATCAAACGGGACAATCAATTCGACTTGCTCCGCTTGCGGGGCAAAGCTATACGGCGTCAGACCGAATTGCTGCTTAACAACACCTTTGCCGGGTGACGTGATAACCGGCGCAAACCGCAGAGCTGAGAGCTCGATAGACTGCTCCTGGATATGTCTGCTTTCTATTGCTCCATCCGCCACATGCTCCGGTTGAATCGTTGCTAAGCCCAGCGAATATTCCGGCAGCAGACCGGCAGCAAGCTTATCCGCGGTAATGCTTCCCGGAGCGATTTGCTCCGTTCCTACGCTCAAGGCAGCCAGCTTCGA
>NZ_LIGH01000001.1:7224099-7259292 GCF_001273905.1 Paenibacillus sp. FJAT-27812
CTCCTACGCTGCCAAGCGCCAGCTTTGACGTTGTTACACTTCCCGTAAATAGCTGATCCGTCCCAACGCTGCCGAGCGCCAGCTTCGATGAGGTTACGCTTCCCGCAGTCAGTTGGTCCGTGCCTACGCTCCCACTCGCCAGCTTCGCGGATGTCACGCTGCCAGGCGCCAGCTGTTCTGTACCTACGCTTTCTGAACATAACTTCTCTGCCGTCACGCTGTCATCCGTAAGCTGCTCCGTGCCTACACTGGCCTCCGCCAGCTTCGAGATCGTTACGCTACCCGCCGCGAGCTGCTCTGCTCCAATGCTGCCAAGCGCCAGCTTCGCTGTCGTTATACTGCGATCTGCCAGCTGCTCTGCTCCAACGCTGCCGTCTGCAAGCCTTGATGACGTTACGCTTCCTTCTGACAACTGCTCCGTGCCTACGCTGCTAAACGCCAGCTTCGACGATGTGACGCTGCCATCGGCGATTTGCTCCGATCCAACTGCGCCTGCTTCGATTTGATTCGTGCCGATGGCATCAGCCGCAAGCTTCTCGCGAGTAACAGCTCCGTCATTCAACTGCTCCGTTCTTACGCTGTTAACCGATAATTGCTTGCTGCCGACAGTCCCTTGCTTAAGCTTATTACCGCCGATCAAATCATCCGCTATTTTATCGAAAGAAAGCACATCGCTCGCCAAATGCGCAATCGTAATCGTGCCTTTCCGGATATGGTAGCCTTGAATCGTATCCGACTTCAAATGTTTGCCCGCCAGCGACTCCAGCTGCACATGCTCGCTCGATACCGAATCCTGCGCAAGCTTCACTCTCGTCACCGATTCATCCTGAAGCGCTTGCTCCCCAATACTGCCTTTTGTCAAATGAACCGAATAGATCGAATCGGGCTGGAGCTGCTTGGCGCTGATCGATAGATGGGCAATTTTCGCTGAGGTGATGGCGCCATCCGCGATATGGTCCGTACCAACAGCGCCGCAGCCAAGCGCTTCCGCTCCAACGGATCCGTTTTGCAGCTGCTTAGAACCGACGCTGCCCTCTGCGAGCTTATCGGATGATATGGAGTCAACCGCCAAATGGGCGCCGTGCACGCTGCTCTCCCCTAGATGAATGCCGAGGACGGACGCGCTCCCCAAATGGCGGCTATGCACGGCTTCATCTGCGATTTGCTTCGACTGCACAGCGCCAAAGGCAAGCTTAGCTCCTGTGATGGCCCCATCCTGCAGCGGATCCGTTCCTATCGATTTCTCAGCGAGATGGCTGGCTCCGATTGCCCCTTCTTCGATATGGAACGAGCGAATGGAGTCCGGCTGGATATGCTGCGATGCTACCGATTTGATCGCAAGATGACTGGACAATATCGCGTGCGGCAAAAGCTTGGCGCTCGTAACGCTGCCATCAGCAAGCTTTTCGGTCGAGACGCTTAGATCCGTCAGCTTATCGGTCGTGACCGACTCCGGCGAGAGCTTGAGCGAGTTCACGACATGATCGGCTAGATGATGAGAAAAAACGGCGCCTGGCGCGATAAAACGCTCCGTCACAGCACCAAGCGCGAGCTTATTGCTTGTAACAGCACCATCCTGCAGCTTCAGTGTATCGACCGAATCAACCGCTAAGTGGCGGCTTGCTATAATCGCTTGCTTCAGATGCTCGCCTTTTATGGCTTCATGACTAATCGCTTCACCGGTTACGGAGCCCGGCGAGAAATGGAATCCTCGAAGAGCTTCAGGCGCCAGCTTCTGGAAGGTAACCGCCTCATCTTGCAAATGCCTGGATTCAACCGAGCCATTAGCGAGAATCGAACCATCGACAGCATTCTCTGTGAGCTTGCTTCTTGAAACGGATTCATCCGCTAGCTGCGACATGCCAACTGCCTCAAAGCCGATATGCTCTTCTCGAACCGCTTGAGCCGCAAGCTTATCTTCGTTGATAATTCCATTTTGCAAATGCGCCCTTAAGACAGCTTTCGGAGCGATATGCCTAGCTGTTATCGATTCACCCGTTATATGTGCTTGCGATATTTGATCAACGGCTATCTTCTCGGAGGTGATGCTCCCGACTCCCAAATGACGGTTTTGCACCGAATCATTGGCCAGCTTTTGTGCGTTCACGCTTTGATCGGACAGCTTCGATAACGTAATCGAATGATCGACTAGCTTAATGGTCGAAACCGATTGATCCGCCAGCTTAGCCGAATTGACCGATTGATCGGCTAGATGCTCACTTGTTATTTGTCCGCTTGCGACGTGTGCGCTTAGAATGGCTGCTGCCTGCAAGTGAGATGAAGACACCGCTTCGTCCGCCAATTGCTCGGCTTCGACCGCCTTTGCCTGCAGCTCCCTTGTTCCGACTGCGCCCTCTGCCAAATGCTCTGCTGTGATTTCGCTCGGGGCCAAATGCTTTCCCTGAATGATACCAACCGCAAAGTGATCTGCAAGCAATACGCCAGGCTTCAAATGCTCGGAATCAATCGACTCCGCTGCTATCTTCTCGCTCGTAACGGCTGCATCCCGCAGCTTCGAGTGCGTTACCGCGCCATCGGCGAGCTTGGAATTATTAATGCTCTCATTCGCCAAATTGTCCGGACGGATCGCTCCGCTTTTAATTTTTTCCGCTGTAACCGACTGATCCGCCAGCAGCTCTGAGGTAATGAGAAACGACTTTAAATGCCTGGATTCAATCGAGCCTTCGGCAATTTTATCCGAACTGATCATGCGGTCATCCAGCTTCTCCGATGTGATGCTGCCATTTTGAAGCTTATTGCCGGAAATCGATTGATCCAAAATTTTATCGCCGGAGATCGAATGGTTGGCCAGATGCCCCCCCGTAATCGATTCGTTTGCGATTTTGGCTGAATTGACCGCCCCATCCTCCAGATGAATGCTCTGAACCGCATAATCGGCAAGCGCGCTTGCTTGCACGCTGCCTGCCGCCAGCTTGCTGCTATCGATCGCCCCAGGCGCGATTTTCTCCGCCGTAACGGACAAGTCAACCAAATCATCTGTATAAATAAAAGCGAGCGGACCCTCCGGCTCCTTCTTTTCCTCCACTTTCTCCAGCTTCTCTTCCAAGGTAATGGGTTGAATCTGTTCAACCAGCTCAACCAGCTCTTCGGTATGCTGCTCCTCTTCCTGCTCGATCGATTCAGGCTCAGCGTCAGCTTGATCAAGTACGGGCGCAACGGCATTGATGCTTACTTCCGGCTCCAAATCCTCCGTTATCTCCAACGATGCTTTGGCCGCCTCTACTGCGGCAACCTTCTTCTTATTCAGCTCATCCAGCCACTTTAACTCGGAAGTATGCGGATTATCAACATAAAAAAGCGGCTTTCGCCCCTTCGGGCTTTTCCCTTTACTGCTTTTAGTCATAGTCCTCTCCTTCTTCCACCAGAAATGTCATAGGTAATATATGCACATACCCATGGGCTGGCTACTGGCAGCGAAGACAAATCTCCGTATTTGGCAATCCGCATGCAAAAACCGCGGGAGCGTGCTGCTCTCCGCGGTTTTGAATAGGCTGTTCGATTATTTGGATTTGGACAGCAAATAAAGGAAATAGGGAGCTCCGATAACGGCTACTACGATGCCTGTCGGAATTTCATTGGGCTGGAATGCCCATCTGGCCAGCGTATCCGCCACGATGACAAGCAGCGCTCCAACAAATGCCGACGCTGGAAGCAATACTTGATGCTGAGGACCAACCAGCCGCCGAGCCAAGTGGGGAGCAATCAGCCCCACGAAGCCGATGCCGCCGCCGACAGCTACGCAAGAGCCGGCAAGGCCCACAGAAGCAGCAAGCAGCCAAGCTCTTTCCTTATTCACCTGAGCGCCGAGCCCTACCGCCAATTGATCGCCAAGGTTGAGCGCATTGAGCGCTTTCGCCTTATACAGCACGAATGGAAAAATAACGATCAGCCAGGGCAGCAGTGCCAGCACATATTTCCAGTTCGTTCCCCAAATGCTTCCTGCCATCCATGTGGCAAAAAACTGATATTTCTCCGGCGTAAGGCGCAAAATCAATATTTGCATCGTTGCGCTAATGCCCGCCGCCACAGCAATACCGACGAGAATCATCCGGGTTGGCAACAATCCGCGATGCCGCTTATATGAAAGCACAAAAATGATCAATGCCGTCATCGATGCGCCAATCAAAGCGAGAAAAGGCATCAAGAAGATAGAGCCTTTCTCCGTTGGCGGATAAAAGGAAATGAACAAAATAACGGCAAGTCCAGCGCCTGCGTTAATGCCAAGCAGCCCTGGATCCGCTAACGGATTGCGTGACAACCCTTGGATTATACAACCCGATACGGCGAATCCGGCTCCAATTAATATCGAAATGACAATTCGCGGCAAGCGAAAATCAAACAAAATAAGCTCCTGCTTGGCTGTGCCCCCTCCAAACAGCGTTTTAAATACGTCTAGCGGAGCAAGCCGAATGAAGCCCGTGTTCATGCTAATGATAAAAGAAATAACAATTAGCCCGCCTAGCACCGTCATGACGAGAATAGCGCGTTTTCTTCTGCGCTTCTCCGTTGCATTAATAAATAAAGTATCCACGCTTATTCCCCCTTCATTTTAGTTACAAGATAAAGGAAGAATGGAACGCCGATTACCGCGATAATGATACCGATTGCCACTTCCTGTGGCGGATTGACCATACGCCCGCCAATATCCGCAAGAACCATGAGCAGACTGCCGAGAACAGCCGAGCAAGGGATAATCCATCTATAATCCACGCCAACGAGAAAACGTGAAATATGAGGAATGATTAAACCCACGAAGCCAATCGAGCCTACGGCAGATACAGCCGTACCGGCGAGCAGCAAGACGATGATTACGCCTCCCGCCTTTACCCAGCCCGTTCTTTGGCCAAGCCCTGCCGCAACGTCATCGCCCAAGCTGAGCAGCGTGATCGAGCGGGACAACGCAATGGCGCCAAGCAAACCGCCGATTACCCATGGGGAAACAATTTGGATTTGCACCCATTTTGTGCCGGCTACGCCGCCTGCATACCAGAAAGCCAAATCTTGGCCGATTTTAAAATAAAGCGCGATGCCTTCCGTAATCGCAAGCAGCAAAGCGCCTACAGCCGCCCCTGCCAGCGTAAGTCGAACGGGCGTTAAGCCGCCTTTTGCCAAAGAGCCGATTCCATATACAAGCCCCATCGAAACAGCAGCGCCAGCAAAACATATAAACATGAGCCCTAAATACGAAACCGATGGGAAAAATGCAAAGCAAACCGCAAGCATGAAGCCTGCTCCTGCATTGATACCGAGCAAGCTCGAATCCGCTAACGGATTGCGAGTCATCCCTTGCATCACAGAGCCTGCGACAGCAAAAGCTGCGCCTACAAGCGCAGCCGCAAGCGCGCGCGGCATCCGAAGCTCTTTAATAATTTGATGCTGAATTTCATTCGCATTAAAGTGGAATACCGCATCCCATACGGTGGACAGGCTTATGTCCGCCGCTCCAACCGAAATCGATAAAGCAAGCGACAAGATGAGCGCAGCAATGCCGCCAAACAAAATAATGGTGGCCACTAGAGGCCGAGTGCGCAGCTTTGTGCCTGCCAGCGCTTTCGCATTTGGAGAAGACATCTTCTAACTACCCTTCTGTATGTATACTTTTGTTAAACTATTAAGAATAAGCTTGTTGTGCAGCTAGCTTTATAACGTAGCACAGTTTTATGGCATAAAAAAAAATCCGCCGTACTGATAACGATTCTCGTTTTCAATATAGCAGACTTTTTATGAGATTTCAATGAAATAATTAAGTCGATTTCTAGCGATTTTCAGCCATTTTAGTTCAGGCAAACACTCTTCCCCTGCTCGCAGGAGCCGTAAAACGGTGTGGAGCAAAGCTGCTGATCGTTAATCCCGGCTGCTTTTCCTCTAGCAAATCTGCTACGGTATGTGCCGTGATCGGACTTAGCAATATGCCATTGCGATAATGCCCGGCAGCCATGATGACCTCCGGCATGCCCTCAATGTTTCCAAGCAGCGGCAGCCCGTCTCGGGTTGCCGGGCGCAAGCCTGCCCAGCTATGGGCGGTTTGCCTGCCTTCAAGAAAAGGAAACAGCCGATTGCTGCTGCGAATGAGGCGGCCAATTCCCCGCTCCGTCACACTTGTCGCAAAACCGGCGACATCCTCGGAAGCGCCGCATACGAGCCGCGCATTGTTTTTGCCGACCCAATACGCCTGGCTGGAAAATACCATATGGCGAACCTCGTCTGCCTGATGCTCAAAGGAGCATATTTGCCCGCGAATCGGATGAATCGGAATGCTGAGACCAAACCACTTCTCGTAAGCACCCGACCAAGCTCCCGCGCTTACGACTAACCGGTCGGCGTGAAGGACGCTTGCTAAACGCTCTGCCCGAACAGATACTCCGCCGCTTGGATGAACAAGCACCTCTTCCATTTCCCCGGCGTGTGCATAAATGGTAACCCCCAGCTTTAGACAAGCAGCAGCCAGTGCCAAGACCAGCTTCGGCGCGTACACGTGGCTCTCTTGCTGCGTGTAGATGCCGGCAACCGCCGAATGCGATACCATCGGCTCCAGCGTCCGCAGCTGAGCCGCGTCGATGAGCTCCGCTTTAGCGCCCCATTCGTTTTGCCACTGCAATCTGGATGCAATTGGGAGCGCATCCGCTTCGTGCATGAACACATTAATGCTTCCGCTTTGCACCCATTCAGCCGATAAGCCCGACAGCTCCTCGACAGCCTTGATCCATTCCGGATAACAACGAAGGCTGCTTAAACATAAATGAAAGAAAGCGTCGGGCTGCTCCGTATTTTCCGAGAAAGGAGCAAGCATGCCGGCAGCCGCGCCCGATGCTTGGCCGCCTAGCTCATTAGGCTCTATGAGCGTTACATTCATCCCTCTTCTCGCCGCTTCAAACGCACAGGACAAGCCGATGATGCCGCCGCCCAGTATAATTACGGATTGAGGCATTACATTTCTCCTCCACTGCCTGCTGTTTCAAACAAGGAGCCCGCCAAGTCGCTGCTTGCTGACGCGTAACGTTTCTTCGGAATGCGGCCGGCAAGCCTCGCAAGACGCCCAGCTTCAATTGCAAGCCGGAAGGCGCGGGCCATCATGACCGGGTCCTGCGCCTTCGCGATCGGCGTATTGGCTAATATGCCGTCGGCTCCCAGCTCCATCGCCTCCGCTGCGTCCCGTGCTGAGCCGATGCCGGCATCTATAATAACAGGGACGCTCGAATCCTCGGCAATAAGTCCCAAATTGTAAGGGTTCAGCAGGCCGAGGCCGCTTCCGATTGGCGAGCCGCCAGGCATGATCGCCGAAGCTCCAGCCTGCTCTAATCTACGGCACAAGATCGGATCGTCCGATGTATAGGGGAGCACGATAAAACCTTCGTTAGCCAGCTGCTCCGTAGCGCGAAGCGTCTCAACCGGATCAGGCAGCAAAGTACGGTGGTCGCCGCTGATTTCTACCTTTATCCAGTTTCCAAGCCCCGCTTCACGCGCCAATCGCGCAATACGCACAGCCTCTTCCGCCGTTCTTGCCCCTGACGTATTCGGCAAATATTTAATCGGCCTGTCCTCGAAATGCTGCAGCACCGAATCGTCCTCGACGTTTTCTAGGTTAACCCTTCTTACTGCAAACGTAATAACCTCCGAGCCTGAAGCCTCAAGCGCCTGCTGAAGAATCGCGGGACTTGGAAATCGCCCCGTACCGAACAAAAACCGCGACCCCAGCACATGACCGCCAATGACGAGCGGATCCTTATCTACCCAATCACTCAACCTGCTCAGCCTCCTCCGACAAAATGCACCAGCTCAATGGAAGCGCCGCTTTGCAGCTCAGTCTCTGCCCATAGCGCTCGCTGCACGATTGTGCCATTCAGCTCGATAACAAGCTTTTTATTTTGCTGTCCTAATTGCGCGATAAGCTCCTCGACCGTTCCGGCGCTTGACCGTTCTTTCCGCCCATTGATAATCAGCGTCTTCCGCTCCATCTTTTGCACGGGAGCAAGCTCACGGACAGCCGCCTCAAGCTTCTCCAGAAAAGCTCTGCATACGCCGGCCGGGTCAGCATTGCCTACAATCGCCGATACGGCGCATATGCGCCTCGCCCCCGCAGCAAGCACGCTATCCACATTGCCTAATGTAATGCCGCCTATCGCAACAAACGGAATCGTGATATGACGTGCCGCCTCCGTTACATAGCTGGTAGTGACAGCGGCGCGGCCCGGCTTCGTATCCGTTGGGAACACGGGACCGACTCCGATGTAATCAGCGCCGTCACGCTCAGCCTTTATAGCTTGCTGCAAGCTGTGAGTCGAAATGCCGATAATGCGGTCCGGTCCAAGCAAGGCTCTCGCATCTGCAATTGGCATATCCTCTTGCCCAAGGTGGACGCCGTCAGCATCCGTCTCAAGCACGATATCCGGATAATCGTTAATGATGAAAGGGACGTTGTATTTGCGCGTCAATATACGCAGTGCCTTCGCTTGCTCCAGCACTTCCTCCCTGGCTCCCGTCTTATTTCGAAGCTGCACGATCTCCGCCCCGCCGATCAATGCCTGCTCCATTACCTCAACAACGGATTTCCCCGGATGATTGTTTTCCGCCGTAATGGCGTACAGCCTAAAACCTCTCCAATCAGGCCTGCTCATTTACTTGCACCTCTCTCTATCGTCAGAATCATCGAATTTAGTCTAGTAAATAGGCATGGCATAACGAAATAGCATGCGCCGCATCCGCCGTGCCTTGCACAAGCACTCGCCCATCCGAAAAGAGGATCATCTGCTCGCCGCTTTGGAGCGCCGCCTTCACTAAATAGCGATTAACGGTCAGCTTGCAGCCTTGTGCCTCTAATGATTTCTCTAATATCGCCAGTTGCAGAGGCTTGCCTAAAGTCACTTGGACCGTATCTCTTCCGCATAATACGGTAGAGCTAATCGCACTCTCATCCTGACTATCGGTTTCGAGTATTGCCTTGGCGCCTCTTGCCGCTTCCTGCCCTGTGCCGCAATACCGGCAGTGCGCGCTGCCGGCGGGCAGCTTCGATTCCCTAAGCCGGAACGACCATAGATCGACGCTCAGCCAAGTCTGGCGTACGGCTCCTTGATTGCCGGAGAGCCATTTGATCGCCTCGCCCGCTTGCAGCGCAGCTACGAATTCAACGGCTGGCGCCAGTACGCCTACCGTATCGCAAGTATCTGCCTCGTCCTCCGAATCCTCGGCGCCGATCAGGCAGCGGAGGCATGAGGTCGATTCAGGAACTAACGTTGCCTGCATCCCCTGTGCCCCTGCCACGCCGCCATATACAAACGGAATGCGCTGCTTAAAGCATATATCGCTGAGCAGAAGCCGAGTCGCTGCATTGTCCGTGCCATCAAGCACCAGATGTACGCCGCTCGCTAGCGCTTCGATATTAGAAACATTCACGTCAGCAACTGTCGCTTCAATGTTCACGCTGCTGTTAATACGGCGCAGCTTATTGGCTGCGGCAACCGCCTTGGGCAGGACGGCAAGCGCATCCGCTTCGTCAAACAGCATTTGGCGCTGCAAATTGCTTGGCTCGACGAAATCCCGGTCGACCAGCCTGACTTCGCCTACGCCCGCGCGAACCATATGCTGCGCAAGCGATGCGCCAAGCGCGCCGATGCCGACAATGAGCACCGACGATTCGGCCAGCTTGCGCTGACCTTCCTCGCCGATTGCCGCAAATCTCGTTTGCCTGGAATAACGGTCCGAAAAAACCGGATCAGCCGCATCAGCCATAAATCATGCTCCCTGCCGCTTTGAACGCTTCCGACTTCTCCTTCATTCCCGCTTCAATCGCATCCGTCGTTTCCATCCCGTTCTGCGCTGCATACTCCCTGATGTCTTGCGTAATGCGCATGCTGCAAAACTTAGGGCCGCACATCGAACAGAAATGCGCTGATTTTGCCGCATCTGCCGGGAGCGTCTCATCGTGGTACGCCATCGCGCGCTCGGGATCAAGCGAGAGATGGAACTGGTCGCGCCAGCGGAACTCGAAACGCGCTTTGGACAACGCGTCGTCACGCAGCTTCGCCCTCGGATGCCCCTTCGCCAAATCGGCCGCGTGGGCAGCGATTTTATACGTAATGACGCCTTCCTTCACGTCCTCCTTATTCGGAAGACCTAGATGCTCCTTCGGGGTTACGTAGCATAACATAGCGGTACCGAACCAGCCGATCATTGCAGCTCCAATTGCCGAGGTGATATGGTCATAACCCGGCGCAATATCGGTCGTAAGCGGCCCCAGCGTATAGAAAGGAGCTTCATCGCAAACCTCTAATTGCCGGTCCATATTTTCTTTGATCAAATGCATAGGCACATGGCCCGGGCCTTCGATCATAACCTGCACGTCGTGCTTCCATGCGATTTTCGTAAGCTCGCCAAGCGTATCCAGCTCGGCAAATTGCGCCGCATCGTTCGCATCGGCAATCGAGCCTGGCCGCAGTCCGTCTCCAAGCGAGAACGACACATCATAAGCCTTCATAATCTCGCAAATCTCTTCAAAATGCGTATACAGGAAGTTCTCCTTATGATGTGCCAGGCACCATGCCGCCATAATCGAGCCGCCCCGCGAGACTATACCGGTAACCCGCTTCGCCGTGAGCGGTATGTAACGCAATAGCACACCCGCATGTATCGTAAAATAATCGACACCCTGCTCCGCTTGCTCGATCAGCGTATCGCGGAACACTTCCCAGCTTAAATCCTCCGCTTTGCCGTTTACCTTCTCCAGCGCTTGATAGATCGGTACCGTTCCGACCGGAACCGGCGAATTACGGACGATCCACTCCCGTGTCGTATGAATGTTTTTGCCCGTGGACAGATCCATGATCGTGTCGGCTCCCCACCGAGTCGCCCAAGTCATCTTCTCGACTTCCTCCTCGATGGAGGACGCAACAGCGGAATTGCCGATATTCGCATTGATTTTAACGTGAAAATGACGACCGATAATCATCGGCTCGCTCTCCGGATGATTGATGTTTGTCGGGATGATCGCGCGCCCAGCCGCAATCTCGCTGCGAACAAACTCAGCGTCCATCCCCTCGCGAATCGCGATGTATTCCATCTCTGAGGTAATGATGCCCTTCCGGGCGTAATGAAGCTGCGTAACATTATGTCCCGCTTTTGCCCGCAGCGGTTGTCTAACTAAGCCAGGAAACCGCTCAGCGCCTCGCTGGTTTGCCTTATCTTCCGTCATAAAACCGTTATCCTCGGGTTTTATATCTCTCCCCTCGTAATGCTCCACATCGCCGCGCCCGTTGATCCATTCGCTGCGAAAGGAAGGCAAGCCGCGCCGCACATCCGTTTCATAGCTTTCATCGGTATAAGGACCGCTCGCGTCATAGACCCGTATCGGCTCGTTCGGCTGCTCTTCGCCATTTCTTCCCGTGCTCGCCTCAAGGGCGATTTCCCTCATCGGCACACGAATGCTCTCTTTCGAGCCTGTAACATATACTTTACGGCTGCCCGGCAGGGGCGTGGTCATAATCGCCATAACAAAAAACCTCCTAATGGAATATGTAGAATTCCGCCTGGAGGCATGCGCAAGCATATAAGAAAGTTTGAAGCACCGCTATTTCCGCGCACGTATAGTCGCTACGTGTACGGCAATCGCTGGAGCGTGGTTGAACGGTTCGCACCCTCGCTTGGCGAGATTCGGCGCAGTCCGTTCAACATCAAAAAAACCGCTCCAGCGAGGGAGCGGTCGAAGTGTGCCGTCATACGCGCAACATCAAAAGAGAGTTTCCCCCATCATGACGAAGCTTTGAAAGTTCTCCGTTTCAGCAGTCATTCCAGCTGACAACGGCAGAGCTATCACGCGCAGTTGCATAAACGCACAATCCCACTTTCCTACGCTGGCATAACCCAGATCAGGTTCAAAGGGACCAAAGCAATTCGCTTTATCTCAGCCATGACGGCGCCCCTAGTGGATTTCCTTGTTTGACTATAACGTTAAGAGAAGAAGGGTGTCAACCCTCTATTTGCTATCTCCTTGCAAAATAGGACCAGCTACATGCCGCTTTCCTTCAGCAGCTTCACCCAGCGATCCGCCGTATGGCGCCATGTAAATGTCTGCTCGACGCGCTCTCTGCTGCGCTTGCCCAGCCTTTGGCGCAGCTGTTTATCCCGCAGCAGCAGCTGCAGCTTCTCGCGCAGCTCCGATTCGACCCGGGCTTGATTAACTAGATACCCCGTCTCGCCGTTGCGAATAATTTCCTTCATTCCGCCCGCTCGCGTTGCAACGACAGGAACGCCGCATGACATCGCCTCTACATTGACAAGACCAAAGGCTTCGCGCTGCCCGGACGGAACGACCGCTACATCGGCTACGAGCATCCAGCCCGGTACTTCATTATGCGGCACGTAGGGCACAAACCGAACATGGCCCGGGCATTTGCGTCCCAGACTCTCGAGCTTGCGCGCATACGCCGTCTTGCGATGGGAGCCATAAAACGGGCTTCCGACGATGACCACAACAAGCTCTGGATGGCTTTTCGCTAGCTGCGGCACAATATTCAGCAGATGGTGTACGCCTTTCAGCGGAATGAGTCTTCCCATGAACAGCACCACTTTTTTGTCGGTCAGCCCTCTTTTTTTCCGCAGCGCTTCCCTCTTTGCAGCGCCTGCGGCAGAGTATTGCGACGGGAAACGTACCGTATCCACGCCTGGATAAATAACCCGCAGCTTAGATGCAACCTCTGGCACTTTGGATACGACGACTCGCCTAATAAACTCGCTGTTCACGATGATTTTATCTGCGGCCTGCAAGCATTGATGCAGCTTCGCAGGTGATATATGATTCGGAGAAATAAAAGTAGAGGAATGCAAATAAAGCCAGACGCGTTTGCCTGGATTCATTTGCTTCATCGTCAGCACGAATTGGGGACGGTTCTCCACATCAATGACATGGGGAGAAAACCGTTTTACCGCACGGCCAACTTCATGAATATATCGCTGCTTGCTGGCGGCTGAAAACCTCTCGCAAACAACACCTTTAAACTGTCCCAGGCGCGGCAGGCTTCTGCTTAGTTTCCCATAAATGCGCGGCTCTGCGTAAGGCATCAGCAGCGGTGCAAACTTCTCAACCACCCGCTCAACCGAGCTGCTTCCTGAGGACGGAATGGGGAACGAGCCAGGGGTAACAATCGCTACTTTGATTGGTGCCATCTCATCGGATGCCTCCTACATGATCTGCTTATTTTGCAGTATCATACGCTCCCGGAAATGGTTTTGACACGGCCCTTCTGCCTATAGCTTGAACTTCATCTGGAATAATCCGGCTCTGCGCGCCGCCATATAGATAATCACGACTAACGGTCCGATGAAAACGCCGATTACGCCAACGAGCTTGAAGCCTACGTATAAACTGACGAGCGCTGACAATGACCCGATACCGACGGAGTCGCCGAGGATTTTTGGCTCCACAATGCGGCGGAACACGGTAATAACGAGGAACAGCACGATAAGCCCGATGCCCACATACATGTTGCCCGTAAGCAGTAAATAGCTTCCCCATGGAACAAGCACCGAGCCTGTTCCAAGAATCGGCATAATATCAACGATGATAATAAGCAAAGCGATCGCGAGCGGATACTTCACGTTAAGCACCAGCAAACCGAGCAAAGAAATAATATATGTAAGAGCACTCAAAATAAATTGCGAGCGCAGGAAGCCGAAAATCGACTTCTTGAGGTTGTTCAATAATTCATTGACCTGCGGTTGCGATTTCTCTTCAAACAATGACAACACGGTAGCTTTCATCGTATTGAGACTGAAGCTCATCATATAAACTGCTACCAAAAAAACGATAAAGAAGATAAACATGCCCGGAATGCTGGAAGCAAACCCTATAACGGAATTTGACAAGGTGCCTACCATTTTGGTCAGCGTGCTCGTTAATCCCATCAGCCAGTTTTCCAGCGTTTCAATCGCATCAGGCGGAAAATTTTGATATAACGACTGTGCCTGCACCATTAGATCGTCAACCATGTCGTTCGCATTTTCAAAATAGTTCGGCACCTTCTTGAAGAACGCGATGAGCTCGGCTACAACCTTGACGCCAAGCAGCGCGATTAAGCCTATAAGAATAACCGTAAACAAGCTGCTGGATATCGTTGCTGCCAAAAGCCGGTTCATTCGAAACTTTTTCATGAACAATTGATTTAACGGCTCCAGAAAAATCGCGACTACAAGCGCAAGCAGGAATGGCGCTCCGACTGTAAAAAACAAATAGAGCAGCAGCAAACCTAATCCGATAAATATGATTGTCTTGATCGACAACAGCTTCTCCTCCTCTCACTTATTCTATATGCGTCTTATCTCGCTATTAAGCCTGAATAACAGCCTCTCCCGCGCACTAGTCGATCACTGCGCTGCGCTCATGGAAATTAACATCTTTATAGTACATATCCTTAACGAGCAGATTGGGTCCGCAGCATGCTGCTGCCGGACAGTGGCAATTCACGCTTTGGGCGAGTGAATGGTCCAGCCATTTATCAAATAAATCCTCAAGCTTCGAGGTGCCTATGTTGCCAAAAGCAGGAACGTCGGAGAAGTCCGTTACAAAAACATCGCCGGTAAACAAATTGACGTTTAACCGATTCCGGCCGTCCGGATCGTTGCGGATCGTTACATTCGGTTCTTCCGCTAGCTTTCGCAGCAGCTTGCGCTCGAAGGGATTGTCGCTGCATTGGTAGAAGGGCAATGTTCCGAACAGCATCCAAACGGATTTGTCCCTTGCCTGAAGCAGGCGATCGATAGCCTCCAGCATTTGCTCGCGGGAGAGCACCGGCAAATCCTTCGCGAAGGAGCTCGGATACATCGGATGCACTTCATGGCGTTGGCAGCCCATTTCAACGATCAGCTTATGGATCTCGTCGATTTTGTCGTACGTTCTATAGTTAATCATGGATTCCGCGGATACGAGTACGCCTGTCTCGCTGAGACGACGCGTGTTGTCGATCATTCGCTCGTACAGCTTAGTCGCTGTCTCAAGCGATACCTGATGCCCGGCCTTAGCAAACCCGATTTGATGAAAATCTTCCGGAGACGTGTAATTGAACGAAATGTGCATGACATCAAGATACGGAGCAAGCTGCTCATAACGGCTATACGGGAGCGTCACGTTTGAGTTGATTTGAGAACGGATGCCGCGGCTGCGAGCATATTGAAGCAGCGGTACCATATAATCGCGTACCGTTCGATCGGAGAAGGACGGCTCGCCGCCTGTAATGCTGATCGTCTCAAGATGCTCCACTTCATCTAATCTCTCAAGCATCTGTTTGAGCGGCAGCTTGGCGGGCTCGGACAAAACAAGCGTATCGCCGACGGCGCAATGCTCGCACCTCATATTGCAAAGGTTGGATACGGTCATTTCCACGCTTGTCAAACGATGTCTTCCATATTGCTGCAGCGAACGAATCGGATCCCACGGATCATTCGTTGGCGATAAAACGGATAGCGGTCTACTGGTTTGTTGCAAATCTATTGTGTTCATTTTTTTCAGCACCTGACTTATTTTCTTGAATGAAACATTCTTGTTTTATTGTAATGCGCGACTGCGAAGGAAGCAAATAAATCGACAAAAAAAGAAGAAAAAAGGAGCCGTATCGGCTCCACACGCTCATCATTATTTAAATACCAGCAACTCTCTGCACTTCAGTCGAGTCGTCGTTCACGCTTACGATCATCATTGTCAGCTGCTTCGACAAGTCAATTTCATACGGGGATGCCAGCTCTTCGCCCGCTTCATTATACAAGACGCGAACGATCGGCCTATGCGGGTAAGCATGATTAAGATCAGCGACGATACCCGACACGCCTGATTGCAGCTTAACCGTTATTCCTATTGGATAGATAGCAACCTTGTCGCGGAACAGCTGCACCATTTTTTGCTCGTAGAGGGTTCCTGTCCCTGCATAAAGCCGCTCAATCGCATGATGAGGCAGCATTGGCGCGCTATAGACGCGGTTTGTTGTCATGGCATCGTAGGAATCAACCAGCCCGATCCACTTTGCGTAATCATGAATCTCATTGCCTTTGATCCCGCGCGGATAACCGCTGCCATCGATACGCTCATGATGCTGGAAAGCGCAGTGGGCTACCAACAGCGGAAGATTGGGCTCATCCTTCAATAGCTCATAGCCGATTTTTGCATGCTGCTTCATCGCCTCGAATTCCTCTTTGGAGAGGGAGCCGGGCTTTCTTAACACATCGATCGCGATTTGCGTTTTGCCGATGTCATGCAATAGAGCGCCCATGCCCAGCGTCGTAAGCTCCTCCTTCGAGTAGCCGTTCGACATGCCGAGAAGCGTCGTATAGACGCAGACATTTAACGAATGCTGGTACAAATAATGATCGACGGAGCTCATGTCCATCAGCATGATCATCGCATCCTTATGGCTGGACAGATCATCGATGATCATGTTCATCATCTGTTTAAAGGGCTGGGCGATATAAGGATATGTAACGCCCTTCCGCCGTGTCGGACGATCCATCATCTCGCGGAAGCTTGTTCGTATTTCTCTAAGAGAGGACTTTAGCGTCTCCTCACTGATTAAGGAAGGCAGCACAATATCTTCCGTTCTCGGATCTGCTATATACACATATTGAATCCCGCACTGCTCCAAGCGGGAAATTAGACGGTCTGTCAGCTCTATGTTTTCGCCGAGAAGGACGAGACCTTCCTGAGAAAATATTTTTTTGGCCAGTTTCATACCCGGCCTGCATCTCGCAATTGGCAACAAACGCATTTTCTCGATCCTTCCCCATAAAAAGATATGCTAACTATTACATCGGAAAAAGCCGTTCGTAATGTTAATGTACGGGAAAAACGAGAAAATCGCAACCATTTAATACTATTTTTTCGACATATCTTGTCGAGAAAATGCAAGATTTCTATTATTTCGATTCATCGCGCCATCTCATTTGTCGGCATTCGGAAATAGATGCAAAATTTAACAATTGATCAGCGATGACATCTCGAATAAACTCAGGTAAAAAATAGGTTAATTGAACCGCATTCGCAAGCGATTCATAACCTGCTTTGAAGCTGAACATATCGATTGTGCCAAGCGTATAAAGCCTTTCGTCGTCAAGTGGAGCTCCATTTACAGCTACCGAAACGAGCCTGCTCATCGGCGGCCTTGTTGAATCATAAGTTATGGACAAGCCGTCAATCGCAAGCGTTCCGAGCACTTCGCCGCGGAAGCCGTAGCCTTTGATCGGCTTTTCTATGAATTCAGGCAGAAGCGCCTGCTCCAGCGCTGTTCTTATATCTACACCTGCAATCGTCATTTTGCACGGATTGATTGGCGAGGGGCAGAGCGCATGCAACTCGCCTGCCGTCACCTCACCCTGCGCGAGTCCGCCAAGCAATTGGCCCGTGTTGACGATCCCAATCTCGGCATCCGTCCAGCGGCGCAGTCCAGACGCCAGCAGATTGCTAAGCGGCGACTCCCGCTCAAGTCTGGCAGGCAGCGGCTCCGCAAGCTTTGCAATCACCCGGCTCAGACGCTGCTGGCTCGACTTGCGATGGCTGCTGATGATCGCGGCAGCCTCAGGATGCTCCGCAAAAGCGGATGTAGGCACGACTTTTGCCCGGAACAAGGGACGGGCAGAAACCGGGTCGATCCCGATCTCTACCCGCCCGATATACTCCCCGAATTTGCCGGCTGCGCAAATCGTCGTGTCGCCAATGACTATCGGCTCTTCCAATAAATGATGGGTATGCGCTCCCAGAATGAGGTCGATTCCCCGAAGGCTTTCCGCCATCTTACGATCGGAGGTAATGCCAAGGTGAGACATCACGACCAACACGTCAACCTGGTCTCGCAGCCGGGAAGCTTGCGCTTGCAGCGCTTCAAAGGGATCTGATACCTCCCAGCCCAGCAAGGAATAAAAATCTTTAAAAGCTGCAGTTACGCCAATGATCCCGATCCGCAGTCCATTTTTATCCACAATCGTGCTCGGAAGGAGCCATTCAGGCTGTTCGCCGGTTGCGGATTCATGCAAATTAGCGCATACGACTGCGAACCTTGCACGGCTCGCGTATGCGTTCGATATCGTTTGATAGGAATAAGTAAGTCCTTCATTATTGCCAAGCGTAATGACTTCATAGCCTGCATCATTCAACAGATCTACATTTACGATTCCATCGCTGCCTTCCGTTTCTACCCGCATCCGATCCATATGATCGCCGCAGTCTACAGTAAGCACTTGGTCGCTGCCGTAAGTCCGCCGCTCCTCCGCGATGAAGGAAGCAATTTTGGCGGCATGCTCCAGACGGCTATGTATATCGTTACTATGAAGGAGCACCACTCGTGTACGAAAGTTGTCTGCCAAATTCATGCACGCCTCCTCATTGCTTCGTCTTAGCACCGTCAAGTCATTCTATCTGTTCTTACGCAAATCTTCCGCGGAAAATGTATGCTTAAAACCAAAGGCCGCTTCTTCTTGCTCCGTTCCTTTATGGTACGCCAGCTTAAGTTTGACAATACTCTTAACATTTAAGCATTTGCTGCATCCGTTAGGCACATAAAGGCGAATAGGCCCTGTCTTCTTCAAGGGCTCGCCATCAAGCTGGTATAAGACCGCTGCATGCTTAAGCTGCTCCCACGGAATCGAAGCCTCAAAAGCATCCGCCGCCTCGACAATCAAATGTGTGGGCGCCCCAGCCGTTTCTGCCGCGCCTGCTTGCCGGAGCCAGCCCGAATGCCAGCTATGCCAGTCAAACGCTTCTCCTGCCGTCTCAGGCACTCTATCGGATATGCTAAAGCTTGCTCCTGCCAGCCTCGCCATCTCGGCCGGACTTGTCATTGACAAGCCCAGCTCAAAATGCTCGATTCTAATCGTTTGCATAAATAACCGTCAGCCCCCTATTTGCGACATGCGTCTCTCCGTCGGCATGTGGGATTGTACGCCATCCGCCAGCTTCGCTGCCATCTCATGGTTTTCCGGCTTAATATCCATCGCTCTGAGCAGCAAGCGCTGCATTTCATCCGGATGTCCGAAGGCATCCTTCACATTCAATTCATCTACCCAATAGAGGCAGGGCTTGATCGAGCCGTCCGCCGTTAAGCGCAGCCGATTGCAATTGCTGCAAAAGTGGTCGCTGATTGGATGAATAAGTCCAAACGAGCCGCGCCCGCCCTTCATTTGCCAATCATCCGAAGGCCCGTTGCCGTGCACATTCGGCCCGCGGCTAATATCGTATCCCTCTTGCTCCGCTACTTCCAGCACGCGGGATAACGGCAAATAATGTTTTTTCCAGTTTTCATCGGCGTGTCCGATCGGCATATATTCAATGAATCTGACATGCAAAGGCTGCTCATAGGCAAGCTTAAGAAAAGCAGCAATTTCATCTTCGTTAACTTCCTTAAGGAGCACGCAGTTCAGCTTGATCGGATCAAAACCAACTTTTGCTGCCGCTTCAATCCCCTCCATCACGCGCTTTAATTCACCGCGCCTTGCGATAAAACGAAATCTGGAAGAGTCCAGCGTATCTAAACTTATATTAACGCGGTTCAAGCCTGCTGCTCGAAGCGCTTCAGCTTGCTTGGCTAAAAAGATGCCATTGGTCGTTAATGCTATATCACGAATGCCTGGAATAGCAGATAATCGGCTAATTAAGCCGTCTAAGCCTGGACGAATAAGCGGCTCGCCGCCCGTGATGCGCAGCTTCGTGATGCCAAGCGCCGCACCAGCCTCGACCACCTCTACAATTTGGTCATAAGACATCAAATTCTCAGATTCCGTGAACTCCATCCCTTCCTCAGGCATGCAATACAAGCATCGCAAATTACAACGATCCGTTACTGAAATACGCAAATAATCGTGTACCCGTCCAAAACGATCCGTCAATGTCGGCATGAATCTCACTTCCTTTCTGTCTACGTATCAGCATAACATTTTTTTATGAATTATGATATTCTATAAACAGCTTTGAGCCTAAACGATGAGAGGTTTTATACCATGAAATACAGCTGGTCAATCAAACTATTTGCCGGGCTTCCCGAACGTCTTGGGGTCCCTTCCATAGCTTTGTTATCCGATGCCGAGAAGATGAGCACCGCCGATCTCAAAGCAGCCATTTCTGCTGAGTATGCAGAGCATAAAGCATTGATACAAATTTCATTCATTGCCCGAAACCACGCCTACGCTGCCGAGGATACGATTTTGCATGTGTCGGATGAGCTGGCGCTGCTTCCCCCGGTCTCTGGCGGAGAAGAGCAGCAGAACGGAGCCCAGGTGCCTGCTCAGCGTTATGTCATAACCTCCGATGTCATTAGCTCGGATGAAGTGCTTGCTAAAGTTATCGTGCCCGAGCATGGCGCCGCCATCGCATTCGTTGGGACAACCCGCGAATGGACGCATGGACAGCGTACAGTAAGGCTGGAATACGAAGCATACGCGCCAATGGCCGTCGCGACGATGCAGCAAATCGGCGATGAAATCGCAGAGCGCTGGCAAGGCGCTTTGTGTGCGATCAGCCACCGCATTGGGGTAGTCGGTTTAGCGGAAACCAGCGTCGTCATTGCCGTATCCTCGCCGCATCGCGAGAGCTGTTATGAGGCTAGCAGGTACGCCATCGAGCGTTTGAAGCAAATCGTGCCTATTTGGAAGAAAGAAATTTGGGAGGACGGCTCCGAGTGGAAGGGCCATCAGCTCGGACCTTGGAACCCGACTGAGCAGTTGTCCGACTTTTAAGGCTGCTAGCTTGGCAGACTTAACTTCAGAAGGCTCTTAAGGAGATTATATGAAATGAACCAACCAAATCGTGAAAATATAGAAGCACCCGCTAGCGCAGCAGCGGTGCCTTCAGGCTCAGCTCGCTATGCGAGGCAAATCCGCTTTACACCTGTCGGAGAGAACGGGCAACAGCAGCTGGCAGGAAGCCGTGCGGCAGTGGTCGGCATGGGTGCGCTTGGATCCGTCATTGCTCAGCATCTCGTAAGATCAGGCACCGGATATGTGCGGCTTATTGACCGGGATATTATTGAATGGAGCAATCTGCAAAGGCAAGTGCTTTATACGGAGCAGGACGTGGTTGCTCTGCTTCCAAAGGCACAGGCTGCCGCCGCACATTTGCAAGCAATAAACAGTACCGTCATAGTCGAGCCCGTCGTAGCAGACTTAACCGCGGCAAACGCCGATGAATTACTTGCAGGTGTAGATGTCATTATAGACGGCAGCGACAATTTTTCTGTAAGATACCTCATTAATGATTATAGCGTGAAGCATAACATTCCTTGGATTTATGGGGGCGCGGTAGGCGCATCCGGCATGACGATGACGATTGTTCCAGGGGAGACGCCCTGCTATCGCTGTCTATTTAACGAGCCGCCTCCGCCCGGTACGACCGATACATGCGAAACCGCAGGCGTTATTTCGCCGATCGTAGACATTATTGGCTCCGTTCAAGCTGCCGAGGCGATTAAGCTTCTCTCCGGAAACGAACAGGCGCTGCATCGCACATTGTTTCAAGTCGATCTTTGGAACCATGCCTGGATGCCTGTATCGGTTGCCAGCGCGAAGCGCAGTGATTGCCTCTGCTGCGGAGAGCAGCAGTTCGATTTTCTGGATGAGCAGCTCTCTGAACCTGCAGCAGCGTCCCTTTGCGGGCGTCAATCCGTACAAATTACGCCAAATCAACCAAGCTCGCTTAACTTGGATGAACTGTCCGTCCGATTGAAGCCGGTAGGTGCTGTGACGTCCAATCGTTATTTGCTGCGCATCGCTCTTTCGGAGGGCTTGACTTTCATCCTATTCGGCGATGGCCGTGCTATCGTTCAAGGTACGGATGAATTAATAAAAGCAAGGTCCATATATTCCGAAATATTAGGTATTTAGTCGCTATTCTATTACCCTCTTATTGCCATTCCATTCATTCATTGCTACTATTGTAGGTACATTAGTTACTACAATCAATTGAGGTGTCTTGATGAGGGTTCATGTAACAGAATTAATCAATGGAGACCAATTAAGCAACGATACATTTAATAACTACGGACTTCATGTACTCTCCAAAGGAACAATCGTTTACAGCCAAGAAATATCAAGATTATTTCAGCATCAGATTGATTATGTTGATATCGAAGAGAGAGCCGAAGAAACCTCGCCTCGCACTCTCGAATCGACTGTAAATCCTAGATGGCTCCCTACCGTGCAGCCCATATACGAAAACGCTGTCAAAAATTTCGAAGGGCTGTTTTCGAAAGCGATGAACGAAGGGAAAATCGATGATGAAGAAGTATCGTCCATGCTTGATCCATTGCTCGAAAACCTACAGCTTGAGCGTGATGTCGTGTCCATGCTTTTGCTGCTAAACACCCAGGACGACTACACTTATCAGCACTCCGTGCAGGTAGGCATGCTTTCCTACTACCTTGCCACTTGGGTTGGCTATTCCAATGAAAAAGCGATTCAAATTGGCAAAGCGGGTTTTCTCCACGATATTGGAAAATGCCGGATACAGCAAAGCATATTAAACAAGCCCGGACGGCTTACGGACGAAGAGTTCGAGGAAGTGAAAAAACATACCATCTACGGCCATGATATCATTTCTAGTTCATTCAACGAGCCGTACTTAGCGATTGGCGCCCTGCAGCATCATGAACGGAATGACGGCACCGGCTATCCTCACGGATTAAGCGGCGATGAGATCCATCCTGTTTCCAAAATCATATCCGTAGTCGACATTTACAGCGCAATGATCTCAGAGCGGGTCTACCAGCAAAAACGCGACTTGCTATTCGTCCTTAAAGAGCTTTACCGTCTGAGCTTTAAAGAGCTGGACCCTTATACGACACACACGTTTATCAAGCATATGATGCCTAACTTCATCGGTAAGCGAGTGGAGCTTGTTAGCGGCGAAGTCGGTATCATCGTCATGACCCATCCGACCGAATTTTTCCGGCCGCTCATTCAAGTCGACGAGCAATTCATCGATATGTCCTTAGAGCGTGAATATGAAATTCAGCTTGTGCACTTATAGGCTCACTACAAGTAAAAAAACCCTCAACTGCGATCCATGATCGCCGTTGAGGGTTTTTGGGTTATTCTTGATTATTTAGAAATAAGTGGACTGAGATCATCGATATCTCCCCCACCTGCATGACCCATGGCACAATAGCCTGATTTATAGGCAATACTTTTTTTATCCAAAGAAAAAAAGAGGGTGTCCCAAAAGGGGCACCCTCTTCAATGTTTTCAAATCTGTAAAAAACAAAGAAACCATCCTTTGGTAAAATGGAGGTACCACCCAACCACTTCGAAAGGAAGGTTTCTATGTACATTCAATATACCATGGACCAACTTACTCTGCCAATGGATTTGGCGGAAGATATCCCCGAAAATCACCTCGTTCGTGTCGTGAACACTGCCGTTAACCGTCTGAGTGATCACATCTTTGCCAACGCTTATCCCGGCGGCGGCCGAGATAGTTATCACCCAAAAATGTTAACGAAAGTCATTATCTATGCCTACACCCAGCGCATCTACTCCTCACGTCAGATCGCCAAATCCGTCCGTGAAAATGTAATGTTTATGTGGATTGCTGGCCGGCAACGGCCCGACTTTCGTACCATCAACCGGTTCCGTTCTGAACGTATGAAAGCTGTGCTTGAAAAGGTGTTTACCGCTGTYCTCCAATTTTTGGCGGAAGAAAATTATGTGAAGCTGGAGCATTACTTCGTTGATGGAACCAAGATCGAATCGAACGCTAATCGCTACACGTTCGTTTGGGGGAAGGCCGTCGTTAAAAATAAGATGAAGTTGCAAGAGAAAGTACAGACGCTGTTTACCACSATCGAAGAGACGGAGAAGCAAGAAGACCTAGAACACCGCGGACAGGAGTTGCAGGAACTCGGCGATGCCTCGCAGATCACTAGCGAGAAGTTGGAGCAGGCCTTGAAGCAGTTAGAAATCCAGCTTGAAGAAAAGCCGAAAGACAAACCGCTGAAAAAGGCGGTTCGTATTCTTCGCAAAGATTTGCTTCCTCGTCTACAAAAATACGAGAGCCAGCAAGCGATTCTAGGCGAACGCAACAGCTACAGCAAAACCGACCCGGACGCTACTTTCATGCGTATGAAAGAGGATCATATGCGTAATGGCCAGCTCAAGCCGGGCTACAATGTGCAAATCGGCACGGAAAATCAGTTCATTCTGGGTTACAGCCTTCATCAGCGTCCAACAGATACGCGATGCCTAAAGCCGCATTTGGAGCAAGTGAAAGCGACACTCGGCAAGATTCCCGGAACCGTGATCGCGGATGCAGGCTATGGCAGCGAAGAAAATTATACGTATCTGGAAGGTGAGCAAGTAGAGGCCATCGTAAAATATGGGACGTATCACAAAGAAAAATCGAAGCGTTGGCAACAAGACATCAGCAAGATCGACAATTGGCAGTATGACCAAGAGGAAGACGTTTGGACCTGCGCAGCTGGTCGGAAACTGATTTATCGCTACACAAGTAAAGACACCACAGAGAGCGGATTTGAGATTGAGCATCGTCATTACCGGAACTTAGACTGTGAAGGTTGTCCGCTTAAATCGGCCTGCACAAAAGCGCAAGGCAATCGGGAAATCCGAGTCAGCATGCGCTACTTGAAATACAAACAACAAGTACGCAAGAAACTAAAAAGTGACGAAGGCTATGCCCTTGCGGTTCGGAGGATGATCGAACCGGAAAGCGTATTTGGACAACTGAAGAACAACCGGGGATTCCGGCGATTCCTGCTTCGTGGCTTGGCAAAAGTGAGCCTAGAGGTCGGGTGGCTTTCGCTTGCCCACAACTTGCTGAAGAAAGCAGCAATGGACCAAAATAGAAACGGGATGGAGCAGAAATAATACCTGATCCATCCCGTTTTCATTTATTAGTTGATCATTTTAGTGTTTTGAGGCTATTCCTTACTTACTTTTGGGACAGCCTCTTCTTTAATTTTGGTATCGAAACGGTATCATACGAAATACCGATACCGTTTAGTACTTGGTAGGAAAACGTTCATATTAACCGATGGAACCTTCCATCTCGAATTTGATCAAACGGTTCATCTCTACCGCATATTCCATCGGCAGCTCTTTCGTGAACGGCTCGATGAAGCCCATTACGATCATTTGCGTCGCTTCCGCTTCGCTTAGACCACGGCTCATGAGGTAGAACAATTGATCCTCGGAAACCTTAGATACGGTTGCTTCATGCTCAAGCGTGATGTTGTCGTTCAAAATCTCGTTGTAAGGAATCGTATCCGAAGTCGATTCATTATCGAGGATGAGCGTATCACATTTGATGTTCGCTTTTGCGCCGTCAGAGTTGCGTCCGAACGATGCAAGGCCGCGGTACGTTACTTTACCGCCATGTTTACTGATCGACTTGGAAATGATCGTCGAGCTCGTATCTGGTGCAAGGTGAGTCATTTTAGCGCCTGCATCTTGATGCTGGCCTTTGCCGGCTACGGCAATTGACAATACCATGCCTTTTGCGCCACGACCGCGAAGGACAACAGCTGGGTACTTCATCGTCAGCTTGGAGCCGATGTTTCCATCTACCCACTCCATCGTTGCATTCTCGTCCGCTACCGCACGTTTTGTAACAAGGTTATAAATGTTCGGTGCCCAGTTTTGAATCGTCGTGTAACGAACGCGGGCATTTTTCTTAGCCAAAATCTCAACGACCGCGCTGTGCAGCGAGTTCGTGCTGTATACCGGTGCCGTACAGCCCTCAACATAATGAACCGAGCTGTCTTCATCAGCAATGATAAGCGTACGCTCGAATTGACCCATGTTCTCGGAGTTGATACGGAAGTAGGCTTGCAAAGGAACTTCGCATTTTACGCCTTTTGGCACATAGATAAAGCTGCCGCCTGACCATACCGCACTGTTAAGTGCTGCGAATTTATTGTCATTCGGAGGAATGATCGTTCCGAAATATTCTTTCATTAGCTCAGGGTACTCACGAAGCGCTGTATCGGTATCCGTAAAGATAACGCCTTGCTTCTCAAGATCCTCTTGCATGCTGTGGTAAACAACCTCGGACTCATATTGAGCCGATACGCCGGCTAGGAACTTTTGCTCAGCTTCCGGGATACCCAGTTTGTCGAACGTTTCTTTAATCTCGGAAGGTACTTCCTCCCAAGTCTTACCTTGTTTATCCGAAGCACGAACATAATATTGGATGTCGTCAAAATCAAGCTCATCCATGTTGCCGCCCCATTTAGGCATCGGCATTTTGAAAAACTGCTCAAGCGATTTCAAGCGGAATTCAAGCATCCATTCCGGCTCGCCTTTAATTTCTGAAATCGTACGAACGATTTCTTCCGTTAATCCTTTACCCGATTCGAAAACGGCTTTGTGCTCGTCACGGAAACCATACTTATAATCTTCCATTTCCGGCATTGATTTAGCCATGGTCTTTCACGCTCCTCATAAATCTAGATTAATGTGATTCTTGCTGCTGTTCGATCCCTTTGCGCAAGGCGTTCCACGCAAGTGTCGCGCATTTGATTCGTGCTGGAAATTTGTTCACGCCCGAAAGTGCATCCAATTCCTCATATTCATCAAATTCGACCGGTTCGCCTTTCATTAGCGCTGAGAACTTCTCAGCCATGGCGAGCGCCTCGTCAAATGATTTCCCTTTAACCGCCTCTGTCATCATCGATGCAGAGCTCATGCTGATCGAACAGCCCTCGCCGCTAAATTTCGCATCGGATACTTTGCCGTCAACAACCTGCAACTGTAGCGAAATGCGATCGCCGCAGGTTGGGTTGTTAAGGTTGATCGTAACCGATTCTTCATTCATGGTGCCGCGATTTCTAGGGTTTTTATAATGATCCATAATTACTCTGCGATATAAATCATCCAATTGCATGACCGAAGAACTCCTTCGTTTGTAGTAATGCATCGGCTAAGCGGTCAATGTCATTTTCCGTATTATATAGGTAAAAGCTTGCTCTTGCCGTTGCCGATACATTCAACCATCTCATAAGAGGCTGGCAGCAATGATGGCCTGCGCGCACCGCAATGCCTTTGGAATCCAGTACAGTCGCAACGTCATGCGGGTGCACATCCTCCAAATTGAAGGTTACTAGCCCGACACGGTTTTCCTTTGGCCCGTACAACGTAATTCCATCGAGCGACGACAGCTTCTCATAAGCGTATGTTGCCAAATGTCTCTCATGCCGATCGATTTCATCAAGTCCGATTTCTTGCAAAAAGTCGATAGCTGCTCCAAGACCGACAGCACCCGCAATAATCGGGGTTCCGCCTTCGAAGCGATAAGGAATCTCTTTCCAAGTAGACTCGTATAGATCAACAAAATCGATCATTTCGCCGCCATACTCGATCGGCTCCATGTTGTTAAGAAGCGATTTCTTGCCATACAATGCGCCGATGCCCGTAGGACCACACATTTTATGGCCGGAAAACGCATAAAAATCTACGTCCAAATCCTGTAGATCGATTTTCATATGCGGCGTGCTTTGCGCACCGTCAACTACCATAATAGCGCCGTTGCGATGAGCAATTTGCGTAATTTCCTTGATCGGATTGATCAGTCCGAGCACATTCGATACGTAGGTAATCGAGACTACCTTCGTTTGCGGCGTGATCGTCTTCTCTACATCCTCTAGCGAGACCGAGCCGTCCGGCTGCATCGGAATATATTTTAATGTTGCGCCAGTAGCTTTAGCCGCTTGCTGCCAAGGAATCAAGTTACTGTGATGCTCCATTTGCGTAATCACTATCTCGTCGCCTTCTTTGCACACGGAGCGTGCATAGCTGGAGGCTACTAGATTTAGAGCCGTCGTTGTGCCGCGTGTAAAGATGATTTGCTCTGGTGCTCCAGCATTCAGAAACTTCGCTACCTTCTCGCGCGCTCCCTCATAGGCATCAGTCGCCCTGGAACCAAGGGTATGCACACCGCGATGAACGTTCGCGTTATCCAGCTCGTAGTACCGATTAACCGCATCAATGACGGAGCGCGGCTTCTGCGAAGATGCCGCGCTGTCCAGATAAACGAGCGGATGCCCGTTTATTTCTTGATGCAATATCGGGAACTGTTCCCGAATCGCATTTATATTCATCCTTGTAGCTTCCTTTCGAGCAAACGCTGAAGCTGCCCGCGTACCGCCTCGACCGGAATTTCCGATACGACCGGAGCCAAAAAGCCGTAAATAATTAATCGTTCAGCGTCCTGCTTAGATATACCGCGTGACATCAGGTAATAGACCTGCTCCGGGTTAACTTGCCCTACGCTTGCCGCATGACCGGCAGTTACATCATCTTCATCTATAAGCAAAATCGGATTGGCGTCGCCGCGCGCTTTAGGGCTCAGCATGAGCACCTTCTCGGTTTGTACACCGTTCGCTTTCGTCGCACCCTTCTCGATTTTTGTAATTCCGTTAATAATCGCAGAAGCGGAATCCTTCATTACAGCACGGGTAACCATGTTGCTGTCGGAGCTTTTGCCAAAATGAACAGCTTGCGTCGTCAAGCTATTTTGCTGTGCGTTTTTGCCAACGCTGATTACTTTCGCATCCGAAGTGGAGCCTGTGCCCTTCAGGATCGATTTTGTATCCGACAGCGTATTTCCGTCATTGAGATCACCAATGATCCATTCCATTTGGCCGTCATTTTCAATGATCGAACGGCGGATCGACATGTCAACGCCTGTCTCCCCCATATGATGGATGGAGCTGAAACGAACATGTGCGCCTGCATTCACGAAAACTTCAACGATGGATGGATGTACGAATGGAGCTGCGCTTGCGCCAGGCTCGGATACAACACAATCCACGTATGTCACTCGGCTATTATTGTCTGCAACGATGAGAATATGCGGAGCAAACGTCGCTTCTGCATTATCGTTGTAGAAAATAGCTTGAAGCGGAAGCTCTACTTCAACATTTTTTGGAACGTAGACGAATACTCCGCCGTTCCATAGTGCTGCATGCAGTGCTGTCAGCTTGTCTTCGCCCTTCGCAACCGCTTGGAACAAATATTTTTGAACGAGATCGCCATGCTCCTTGCATGCCGTCTCCAAATCTGTGAAGATAACGCCTTTGCTTGCATATTCGCTTGAGAACTGATTCCAGATGGTGCCGGAATTACGTTGTATTAGCAAATTTTCAGTTCCTTCAGTAATCAGCTCGCGAACAACCTCTGGCAGGTCGCTGATTGCGCCAACTGTTGTCGGCTGCTCATAAGCGCCAACCGCATTTAAATTCCAACGCTCAATCCGAACCTTCTCCGGCTTCGGCCAACCGAGCGTTCCAGCTAGCTCAGCCGCTTCGCCACGTAGTTCAACGAGCCAATTCGGCTCGCCTTTGCTGCGTGCCAGCGCTTCAGCAGCTTGACGGTTGGCCTGCGTCGATAGTTGTGTACTCATTCGTAATGCCCCCTTCTCCGCTTAGGCCTGGCCGACCGTTTCATCTACGATGCCAAGTTCTTCTTTAACCCAATCATAACCTTCGTTTTCCAAACGCTCTGCAAGCTCAGGACCGCCGGATTTAACGATGCGCCCTTGCATCATAACGTGTACGAAATCTGGAGTGATATAGTTAAGCAAACGCTGATAGTGAGTAATGATAAGGAAACCGCGATCTTCCGAGCGCATAGCGTTCACGCCTTGCGATACGATACGAAGAGCATCGATATCAAGACCGGAATCGATCTCATCAAGAACGACGATCTTTGGATCAAGCAGCATCATTTGCAAAATTTCATTGCGTTTTTTCTCGCCGCCGGAGAAACCTTCATTCAAATAACGGTGAGCGAACTCCGCGTTCATTTCAAGATCCTTCATCTTGCTTTCCATTTGACGGATAAACTTGATTAGGGAAATTTCGTTGCCTTCGCCGCGGCGAGCGTTAAGCGCACTGCGCAAAAAGTCGGAATTGGTTACGCCTGGAATCTCGCTTGGGTATTGCATTGCAAGGAACAAGCCAGCTAGCGCGCGCTCGTCAACGCCCATTTCAAGGATGTCTTCGCCGTTCAATACTGCTTTGCCTTCCGTTACTTCATATTTAGGATGTCCCATCAAAGCGGATGCCAGTGTAGATTTACCTGTACCGTTAGGGCCCATGATCGCGTGAATTTCTCCACCTTTAATGTCAAGGTTAATTCCTTTTAAAATCTCTTTTCCGTCGATAGCCGCTTTCAGGCCCTCGATGACAAAATGCGTTGCCATAATATGCTGATCCCTCCAAGGTTGGTTTAATTCGCTCTGTCACTCCCACATAGATTTACACTTTCTATATAGAGTGATTCTCAATGATTCTCAATAATCATTTTAATATAGTTTTTGTTATAAATCAATGCGAGATGCCCTGTTTCGTTGAATATGTCTCTTTTTTAGAAGATAAAAAGAATTAAACTCCGTGTAAGTACTCCTTAACGTTCAAGAAGAAAAGAGAGTAAACAAGTCTAGTGACAGCGACAGCCATTTAACCACAATACACTGTTTTATGCAAGAGCCTGCTTGATTTTTTGAACCTCCGCTTCAAACTTTGCCGACTCCATAACGGGAATCATCTCGGGGGCAGTAAACTCATCTTCCAGTCTTACCCAAGATTTGCATCCGTTATAAGCGGGCCGCATAGGTATTTCTATTGGCGACTCCAAGCGGTATACTCGAAGAAGCAAAACATGCAGAGGCTTGGTCCGCTTCCAGCGGAGCCTTTCCTCGGCAAACGTATCCGTCCATATATGTAAATCGCGCAGGCGATCCAGCGTTTCCTGGTCGGTTACTTCTATATCTTCAGCGACCTCGGCGTACGATTCAAGCTTAATGGCCTTCATATCCAAGGACCAATCTGCAAGCGTCTTGTCCATTTCGCCCGCGTATTGTTCTTTTAATAGATGCTTTTTCTGGTGCTCATAAGCCGGCATTAAGTAAAATTTAGGGCTCATCAGCTGAAAATCACGCGTTTCTTCAATGATTCCGCCTTTGCGCATTATTATAATTTGCTGCCCTTCTGCTAGTGCCTTTACGCTGACAGCCCACTCCTTAAGCGCTACTGGCTGTTCCTTATTTTGTGCAGTCATCATGCACCCTCCATCCAACTCGTCTATATTTGATAACATTATATCAAATGAGGGTATTCCAAGGCGAAATAATATACATTATACTATGTTGAGATGAATACTGGGCATTGCTGCCCTACTACTATAATCCGGAGGTGGACAGCCATGTCTGCATATCATCCATTAACTGAACAAGAAGCCATTCAAATAGCACTTTCGCTCGACGGGTTTTTCCCTGAGGGAGCTGCTCTTGCGAGCCGCGAAATCGGGGACGGCAACTTAAACTTGGTTTTCCACATTACAGACGCTGTCAGCGGCAAAAGTCTAATTATGAAACAAGCGCTGCCTTATGCTAAAGTTGTAGGAGAGTCTTGGCCCCTCACGCTTGACCGCGCGCGTATTGAGAGCGAGAAGCTTATTTTGGAAGGCGAGCTCGCGCCTGGACTCGTTCCTGCCGTTTACAAATATGATCCCGAGCTCTACCTAACGATCATGGAGGATCTCAGCGACCATATTATTATGCGTCAAGGACTGATCGGCGGAACGCGCTACCCGAAATTTGCAGACGATATTTCAACGTTTATTGCCCGCACCTTATTTTTCACCTCGGATCTTGGTCTGAACCAGCAGGAAAAGAAGCTTCGCGTGAAAGCTTTTATTAATCCCGAGCTGTGCAAAATAACGGAAGATCTTATTTTTGACGATCCGTATACGGACTCGCCTAACAACAGCTTTGATCCGGCTATACGCGATGCTGCTGAAGCGCTTTGGAAGGATCAGGAGCTTCACTTGGAAGTGGCCATTCTGCGCGACAAATTTCTAACAAACGCACAAGCCTTGCTTCATGGCGACCTCCATACGGGCAGTGTATTTGTAACGCCGGAGTCCACGAAGGTCATCGATCCCGAGTTTGCCTATTATGGGCCAATCGGCTTCGATATCGGCGCTGTCATCGCGAACCTGCTCCTTAACTTTGCCGGTCAGGAGCATTGGATCACAGATGCGGACAAACGCAGCGACTTCCGCCGTTATTTAACGGATACCGTGCGCGATGTATGGCAATTATTTGATCAAAAGTTCCGCGCACTATGGAATGAGCAAGGCTTAGACCGCATTGCTTCTTCTACTCCGGCCTATCAGGACTATTACATGAATCGGTTGCTTCAAGATGCTGTAGGCTTTGCAGGCTGCAAAATCGTTCGCCGCATCGTAGGGCTATCGCATGTCGTTGACATCGACCGTATTCCGGACGCCGCTGCTCGCGAGCGGGCACAACGACTTGCCCTTGCGATCGGAACATCGCTTATCCGCAACAACCGCAAGACGGAGTCCATTGAAGAAGTAATCGATGCTGCCTTAACCGCAGCAAGCAAATGATTGAAGACAGAGAGGAATTGACATCATGACAACAAATTATGCTGGCTTACAATCGGTGATTTGGACCGAGGACAGGCTTGATCTGCTAGACCAACGGCTATTGCCTGAGGAAATCGTATATTTGCCCTTAACAACAGCTGAGGATGTATGGGAAGCCATTCGCCATCTCAAAGTTCGCGGAGCTCCGGCTATCGGAATCTCAGCCGCATACGGCGTCGTTCTCGGCAGCCGTGACGAGCAGTCGATAGACGGCTGGCTGGCGCAAGTACGCAAACAAGCGGAGTATCTGGCTACATCGCGGCCTACCGCGGTTAACCTGTTCTGGGCGCTTGACCGCATGAAGGCTGCTGCCTCTTCCCTCGCTGAGCAGGGCTTGTCTCTTGAAGAGAGCAAATCCGCTTTGCTGACAGAAGCAATCGCTATTCAAAGCGAAGACGAAGAAACGAACCGTATGATCGGCGAGCATGCATTGTCACTGTTCAAAGATGATATGGGCGTCCTAACACACTGCAACGCCGGCGGCCTCGCTACAGCCAAATACGGCACGGCGCTTGCACCGTTCTACTTAGCGCTTGAGCGCGGCATTACGCTTCGCGTCTATGCGGATGAAACCCGCCCTGTTCTGCAAGGCGCTCGCTTGACGGCCTTTGAATTGCAGCAAGCTGGCGTAGACGTAACGCTCATCTGCGACAACATGGCGGGAATGATTATGGCAAAAGGCTGGGTCGACGCGGTTATCGTCGGTACCGACCGCGTTGCCGCTAACGGCGATGTCGCCAACAAAATCGGAACCTATAGCGTGGCTGTACTCGCGAAGGCTCACGGCATTCCTTTTTATGTAGCAAGCCCGCTCTCAACGATCGATTTAGGAACGCCTACCGGCGCTGAGATTCCGATCGAAGAGCGGAATGCTGAAGAAATTACAGAAGGCTTCGGCAAACGTACTGCGCCGCAAGGCATCAAGGTTTACAACCCTGCTTTCGACGTAACGCCTAACGAATATGTAACTGCGATCATTACGGAAAAAGGCATTGTACAGGCTCCATACGATGTGAATCTGCGCAAGCTATTCGAATAAGCTAATATAAACGAGTGAAAGCCCTGATCAGGTACGAATGGCAAAAAATTGCCGCTAGCTGATTAGGGCTTTTTTCGTTCTTTTAAACCATCAGCTGAAGCGCGTCCGAGCCCTTCATGCCTACTACGATGCCCTTTGCCTCCGCCGTGAAGGTGACTGACTCCAAAGGGGCTGCCATTAATTCCTCCAGCGTACGTACGCCTACAGCACGGCCGGCCAAAATTTCCCGGTCCTTGAGCTTCTCATTCAGTAAAGAAACATCAAGCGCACCGCACATAATATATCCTTTATCCGTCATAATGGCGAGCAACGTCGTTTTGGGCAGCTTCACTTCAACGCCAAGAACCGTTTCTCCATTATCAAGCGTGAAAGGAACCATCCGCATCATATAGGATCCACCCCCTTTATTTCCTAAATAAGAGGCATTACACTGCAACATCATTATATGCAAAACTTTTTTGACAGTGTTGGATAAATGCTCATTTAAACGATGTATGAAGGGGGAATCGCGAATGCGGTCACAAATTTTTAAAATGATAACTTTTTTTATACGGGTGGTTAATCGGGATGGGAGGGAAACCAATGGGGTGAGATGTGATGTGATGGATATCCGCACTTGCGGATAAATAGAAAGAGCGAAAGAAGTCAGCAGAATAGATACCAATTTTCTTTTTCGGCAGGAGTATATAAACATAATTTTGTTGAATTTTTATGAAAATATTCATGTGATAAAACGATTGCATGCTTAAACTCATTGTTGAAAACGTATGTTTCTTGGGGGAATGAAAGGTAATTTCCAACGAATTAAAAGTGAGACGTTTCAATGGTAGACTCCTTCCGCTTTTTCGCATGAGCAAATGATATGCAAATTTTTTAAAAGTACTGGATGAATGCTCATTTAAAGCACTACTTGTATCGTTCATTTAGTGGTATATTAGTACTATCTTATACCGTTCGGAGGTCCTATGGAAAAACTTCCCTCATCCCAAAATCAGTCATCGTATGTTTTCAATATTGAGGTGCTTGTAGAAGGGAAAAACAATGCAGCAGCGTTAGAGACGCTTCTTCACGCGTTAAATAACTCGGGGTTCGTTGATTATCGTATTTTATCAGGCATCAAGCTTGGCGAGCTTATCGACGAACGAAAACAGAAAGCCTCAATCGCTCAAGACATTCCTTTGCAAGCTGGCAGCAACGAAGCGAAAACGCAACTAAAAGCAGCAGACAAGCCTGTTCCGCAATCCTTAGAGCATTTGAGCTATTTTGACAAAATAAGAGCCATCATGAAAAACAACACCTTAATCAGGCTGATCGTGAACAAAGGGCTTGGCATCAAGCTCAGCATTCCTTGCAGAATCATTAATATGGATGAAGCCGAAAATATTATTACGGTCTACCATGTCGACGAAAAGCAGGTCTATACGTTCCGATTAAACGAGATTGAAGACTTTTCCTATTAATGCAGCTATAAAAAAACCGTTCAATTGACTGCCGGGACTGACCCCCATTTATGAGACAGGGATCAAAACACCTTTCAAGTTTAAACGGCCAGTCGCCTGTAATCAATCGGCGACTGGTTCTTTAGTTTCGTTTGAATACGAATTGCGTTATAGTAAGTGATGTAGTCTCGAACGGTCTGTTCAACGATTGCAGTCGTTGTATGGGTCAACCCTTCGAGGTAGAACGTTTCAGACTTTAGTGTGGAATGAAAC
>NZ_LIGH01000001.1:7259312-7299302 GCF_001273905.1 Paenibacillus sp. FJAT-27812
GGTAATAGGTAGCACGTGGCACACCCAGCCATGAACAAGCTTTGGTGATCGTAACTTCCCCGTAAATCAACTCAACCAGTTCAACTATGATTTTTGGTGACAACTCCTTTCCATCTCCTTGTACTTTTTTAGCACATCTATTTGTTGCTTTAAGAACCGATTCTCCGCCTTTATTTGCTCCAGTTCCGAGGTAAACTCAGGTCCTTTACCGTAGCTRTATTGTTTGCCAACAGGCTGCTCTAAACGGTTTAACTCACCCCTACGATACCATMGCATCCAAGTTTTCACTTGCGTTTCATTTCGTATGTTGAGTTGCTCCATTACCTCCTTGACCGGAATGCCTGCTATTCTCATTTCAATTGCTTTTGTCTTTATATCCACTGGGTAACTTACTCTTGTTGCCAACGTAAAAACACCTCCAAGGTTGTCTCCATATCTTACGACATGGTTGCATTTTCTTGAAGGTGTTTTGATTTGTCTCACGTTATGGGGTCAGTCCCGCCCAATCAGTCAAAGAACGGTTTTTTTATTGATAGCCAGGTGTTAACATAAGTTCAATATTGTCGCTTGAAACGGGAGGACTCCAGAAGTAGCCCTGCATTTCATCACATTTATGTTTCCTCAAAAACTCCATCTGGCCTTCTGTCTCAACGCCCTCGGCGATGACCTGTATGTTCAAATTATGCGCCATAGCAATAATGGCTGCCACAATTTCCGCGTCGCTAGGATCCTGCTGAATATCACGAACGAAGGAACGGTCAATTTTCAAACGGTCTATCGGGAAGTTTTTCAAATAATGAAATGAGCTATATCCCGTGCCAAAATCATCTACGCTAATATTGACGCCTAAGTCTGTTAAATCGAGCAAGCAACGCGACACATGATTCACATCCATCGTCATCGACTCCGTTATTTCCAGATCCAAATATTTGGCATCAAGCCCTGTTTTGCCAAGAACGGCAGCTACTTTGCTGGCTAAGTCGTTTTGGACGAATTGTCTGATGGATAAGTTGACGGACACCGGAATAGGCGGAAGCCCTGAATCCTGCCAAGCTTTATTTTGACGGCATGCCTCTTCGAGCACCCAATCGCCGATTTGGACGATCATGCCGCTCTCTTCCGCTAAAGGAATAAAGTCGCCCGGCGGTATCATTCCTTTAAGAGGATGGTTCCAGCGCACTAGCGCCTCAACCCCAACCATCGTGCCCGAGACCAAGTCATATTGCGGCTGATAATGCAAAATAAATTCATTGCGCTGTATCGCACGGTACATTTCATGCTGCAGCGTAAGCCGCTCAAACGATGAATTGCTCCAGCTCTCCGAATAGAGCAGGCAGTCGTTTTTCCCGCTTTCCTTCACCTTTACAAGCGCCATGTCGGCTTTCTTGATTAGGGAGTAGCTGTCGTCTTCCTCATTGCGGTTCGTGACCGAACCAATGCTCGCTGTAATATGTAAGGGAAAACCGCTTAGCTCATATGGTTCTTCTATGGACCTCAGAAGCCGCTTCGAGAGCTCAAGCAAATGCTTCTCTGACTGTACATTGCAAAACAGCAGCGCGAACTCATCGCCTTCCATGCGAGCGGCAAAGTCGTTGTCAGACAGGTCTCTGTTTAATCGCTCGGCAACCTGCATAAGAAGGATATCGCCAAATTCGCGTCCGAACGAAGCATTGACGAGTTTAAAGCGATCCAGATCCAAGTAGCAAATGCCAACTACCCGTTCTTCTTCCCTCGCCCTAACCAGCGTCTCGGTCAGCTTCATCTGGAACAAAGTCCGATTCGGCAAACCGGTCATGTCATCGTAATAAGCCATATAGCGAATTCGTTCGACGTTTCGTTTGCGGTCGCTTAAGTCCTGGCTGATCAATACCGTGCCGATAACCTCGTTCTCTTGCAGCATCGGAGAGCAGGTTACTTGAAGCTCCAGCGGAAAGCCGGATCCATGCGTAATGTTAATATTGGTCTGCTTCGTTTCACCAAGCAAAGAATGCCCTAACGAATCTAGCAGCGACTGGCGGCTGCTGGGCTCGACCAGCCGGGATATCGGCTCTCCCAGAAGCTCGGAGCGCTGGTAGCCAAGCGTGCGGCTAGATGCTTCATTCATCTCCATGACGATGCCGCTCCTATTTAATATAGCAAGCGGTACCGTATCTGAGCGAAGCAAAGTTTCAACGATTGCGGTATGGTAGTGCTGTAAGCTGAACGATTCGTTACGTTTTATATAAACGATTATTGCGGTTACGAATAACGATGCGGCAATGGCGGCAGCCGTCCATTTGTACATTGGATTAGAAATCAATAAAAAAGCGACTACGATCCAAACCGACGCGAGTGCTGTAAGCAGGCAGCTGATCATTACCGATCCGCTTAATGGCTGCGTGCGCTGCCGCTTGTTTCTTTTAGGAAAACCATCCATCCGTTTCGTCACGCACAAACGTCCTTCCTCTATTCCGAGTCAAGTGAGTGTTCGCTTTATTATAAACGATGTATTCGTTCTGGTATAGAAATATTTACTAAAGTTAATCGTTTTTTTGTTACATTAAAGCATATTATGTCGGCAACTCGAAATATGACATTTTTTTTCAAAAAAATATTATGCTTTTTTAAATGCAGCAGCAATAACACAAACCCAGCCGGCAAGAATAGCAACGCCGCCCAAAGGAGTAATGATGCCGAGCTTGCTGAAGCCGCTGATGGAGAGTACATACAGGCTGCCGCTAAAGAGAATAGTTCCGCCTACAATAAGGCGTCCCCCGTTCAGTACAAGCTTGCTCGAGCCGATTTGCTTGGCGAATAAAGCAATCAGCATTAAACCCAAGGCGCTGTACATGTGATAGCGCACGCCTGTTTCGAACACCTCAAGGTAATGCTCCGTCAGCTGTTTTTCTAATCCGTGGGCACCGAAAGCGCCTAATGCGATCGCAAGCGCCGCATTAATGGCACCAATTGCAAAATATTTTGGAAACATGTGGTTTTCAATCCTTTCAAATTTGTGTATAATTTTACCGTAATTAGCAAAGGAGACGATAAAAATGGAAAATGAGCGCAATAACGGGACTAATTTCACTTCCGAGAACGAACCTTTTGCTTCTAAGCCAGTCTTCTCAAACGATCCTACCGTTTATGAAGATCCGAAGAAGCAATCTGGACTAGGCATTGCATCCTTTATTATTGGAATCATCGCCGTCGTATTGCTTGTTATTGCTATTGTATCAGGCTCCTCATTCACTGATCAAATCGCGAGCACCGAACTGCCCGATCCATCAGCAGGTAGAGTCGCATTTCAAAATGCTATCGAGGATCTTGGACAAGAAGTACTCGTTTCAATGGTATTGGCCATATTCTGTATCTTTGGCGCAGGCTTAATTTCGTTCGTCGGACTTATTTTGGCGATTATCGGTGTCTGCTCAAGCACACGCCGCAAGATGTTCAGCGTGATCGGCATCGTCCTTAACGTGGTCGTCTTTGTAGGCGGAATTGCTTTGTTTTTTGCGGGCATTAGCGCAATTGCCGCAAGCGCCGTATAAACCGGATTCCGCTTTAATAGAAGAGTCTGCTTCCGCCTCAATCGAGCGCGTGAAGCAGACTTTTTTATTGCCGTTTATTTCACTGTGAATTTTGTGCGGCTGAAGCCTTCCCTCGTTTTGACAACCTCAAGGCAAGCCGGGAATGCGTCCTTCAGCTCCTGTACATGCGAGATAACGCCAATCATTCTGCCTGCCTTCTGAAGATCCACGAGCGCCGCGATCGCCTTCTGCAGCGATTCCTCATCTAACGAGCCGAAGCCCTCGTCAATGAACATCATTTCGATCGTCACTCCGCCGAGATGAGACTGAATAACATCTGTCATTCCGAGCGCGAGGCAAAGCGACGCATTAAACTTCTCGCCGCCGGATAACGTCTTCACATCACGGTTCTGCCCCGTATAGGCGTCGTAGACATCAAGTCCAAGCCCGCTCTGCTTGCCTCGATTTTCAAGGCGGTCGCTTCTTTGCAAGGAGAACTGGCCATTCGATAGGTCGTGAAGCCGCACGTTTGCGGCAAACAAAATTTGCTCCAAAAACTCGATTAGAATATAACGCTCAAACGATATTTTAAGCGCATTATCCCCCTTCAGCATTTGGAATACGTCCAACACTTCCTCAAGCTTAGCCTCAAGGCCCTTCACCTGCTCATTTGCCCCGTTAATTGAAACCGAAAAGCGCTGAGCTGCCTGAGCGGTACGAAGTGCGGTTTGAGCGGCTGCAATCATATGCTCCAGCTGCTGCTTCAAGCCATCCAGCTGCCCCTTTAGCTGAACAAGATCCACTCTTGGCTTGCCGGCTAGCTCGGCCTGCAGCTCGGCAAGCTGCTGTGCTAACAATGAAACTGCCGTGCGATAAGCCGAAATATCGTTATGGAGCAGCTCTCTCGCCTTTTCAGTCAACGCCGCTTCACGATAGTGCTGAATTGTTCCAAAACCTGCTTTCGCAAGTTCCTCGAGCAGCCTCTGCTCGGCAAGAAGCTTATTGCTCTCCGCTTCCTCCTGCTGACGCTCGGCTTGAACTGCGTATGCCTTCTGTTCGGCCAGCTTCGCTGACGTTGCTTGAAGCAGCTCCTGAACAGACTTCCATGCTGCAAGCAGGCGGCTTGTGATTGCTTGCTGCTCCTTAAGCTTAACATTCAGCGTATCCGGCGAGCGCAGCGTATCCGGAATGCGCTCGAGCTCCTTCTGCATCGCGGATTGCTGCGAGGTTCGTTCAATGATTAACCGCTGCTGTTCCTGCTGAAGCTGCTCCTTCGCTTGCTGCTGCTTTTCAAGAAGCTGCTCCTGCTGCTCCATCTGCTGCTTGAGAACCGGAAGCTGCTTGGCCTGAAGCGATAGCTGATCCGTTTGCTCCTTCAGTACTCGCCATTGCTGGAGCAACTGCGCTCTTTGCTCCTCCAGCTTCACAGCTTGAAGACCAAATTCAGCCAGCTCTTTGGAGCCTTCCTCCCGGGTTGCGCGTGCCGCCGCCATTTGCGCGCGCGCGGCCAGCCATTCGCGTTCCACAGCGCTTAGCTGCGCTTTCGCCTCCTGCAGACGCTCCCGCGACGGCACTTCGGCGATTGTGACTGCTTTGGCAGGATGCTCCTCGCTGCCGCATACCGGACATGGCTTGCCGTCATGCAAATGGGCAGCAAGCAGCGATGCTTGTCCTTCGATCCACGAGGTCTCAAGCTGATCATGCTCCTGCTTTGCTTTGGCAAGCGACTGGGCAAACTCAGTTTCAAGCTGGGCAATCCGGGACATTTCCTTCTCAATATCCACTAAACGCTTGAGCTGCTTCCCTTGCTGCTCGATCAATCGCAGCTTGTCCAGCATATCGTTTAATTCAGCCGTCTCTTGCTCTATTTGTTTAATCTTTGCCAGCGCTGCTTGCTTCGCGTCACGAAGCTGAGCAAGCGCGGCCTCGCCAGCCTGCAGCTTATCGCCGCAGCTCTTCTCGGATTGGATCAGCCGATCGATCACCTGCTGCTGGCCAGCCAGCGTCTTCACGATCGGCACCATTTCCGTCAATCTGCTCAGCTCACGCTCGGACTCCCGCCGCGCCTCCTCGCGCTGCTCCTCAGCTGCATAACGCTCAGAAGCCAGCGTTTGCTCGCGCTCAGCGGCCAGCAGCTCAGCTTGCCTTGCAGCCAGCTGATTGCGCCTATTTATCGCATCCGCGTTAGCTCGCTCGCTCTGCTCCATATAAGGCGTCAGATGTGCTGCCTTCTCCGCTAGCGCAAGCTGCTGCTCCTTTGCCGCATACTCAGCCTTCCGTCCCTCCTGCAGCTCCTGCTGCGCCCGTTTCCGATCATATTCCTCATGCTTGCTGTTAAGCGTAATGGCTGACCGCAGCTGCGCCTCCTGCGCTTCTAGTTGAACCGCCAGCGCTTCCTTCTGATTCGCCGCCTGTCCAGCAAGCTGGCTATAGAAGTCGAACTCATGCACAAGCGCTTCCGTCATCTGGGCAGGGCTGTACACTTCCTGCTGCAATACGCGGGATAGCTCGCTATCCGCCCGCTCCGGGAGCGCCTCCTGCACTTGCTTCATATAAACATTCATCGTCGCTTTTGCTTCCTTGAGCAGGTCCTGCAAACTACGGTTTTTCTGTTGAAAACGGTTCTCCAGCCGTTCATAAAGCTCCGTGCGAAAAATGCGCCGCAAAATCTCTTCCTTATTATCCGTATCGGAAGTAAGCAGCCTGCGAAATTCCCCCTGCGGCAGCATGACGATTTGGCTGAACTGCTCCTTCGTTAGCCCGATAATTTGCTCCAGCTTCGCATTCACGTCGGAGAGGATAAAACGATCCACCGCCGGAACCGCTTCGCCGCTAGTCGTTTCGTACAGCTCTGCTTTGCCGCCTGTTTCGCTTTTGTTGCCGCCTTTGCGATGGGGCATCTGCCTCGTTACCGAATAGCTTCTCTTGCCTACCGCAAAATCGAAAACGACGGATGTATGCGTGTCCTCAGCTGCAAAATGGCTGCGCAGCATACGTGGGTCCGAACGGTCCTCGCCGCTTGCCGTGCCATAAAAAGCGAAGCAAATCGCATCAAAAATCGATGTTTTCCCCGCTCCGGTATTCCCTGAAATAACGAACAAGCGGCGATCCTCCAGCAGGCTGAAATCGATCGTTTCCGTATCGCGATAGGACCCGAAAGCAGTCATGGTCAGCTTAATCGGCCTCATAATGCCCCTCCTTCCTCGCGCAGCAGCTCTGCGTACGTTTCTGCAAACAACGCTCTTTTGGCCTCAGATAGCGGTTGTCCCTTGACCTCCTGATAAAATGAGGCAAATAGCTCAATCGGATCAGCCTCGCGCCTTCCGCCGCCGCCGCCCGCTTCGACTGTACCATCCATGCTTAAGCTGAGCGCCGGACGGCGGTCGACATGAAGCGCATTCGGATAAACCGCCCGCACCTTCTCCATCGGAAAGAGAACGGGATTGTCATTAAGCAGCGTTACGAACACATAATCCTCGTTGATTGGATGCTTCTCGATCTCTTCTATTGAAGCAGCTACCCGGCGCATGTTGCGCAGCGGCTTAAGCTCTCTCTTCTCAACGACTGCTTCGCCAGCCTCATTCAGTTCGACCACAAGATAACCCTTTACATGATTTTCCTCTGAAATCGAATATTTGAGCGGCGAGCCGGCATATCTTATCGTATTGTCTTTCACAAAATGTGCCTGATGCAAATGTCCGAGCGCCGTATAATGAAACCTTTCAAAATAAGCTGCGCTCACATGCTCGGCTCCGCCCACCGATAAAGGCCGCTCAGAATCGCTCGTATTGTGCTCCGGCTCCCCTGTCACAGTTACGAACGCATGCCCGACGAACACATGCCTTGCTGCTGGGTCCATTCCAGCTGCAAGCTTCGACGTAATAACGCGCATCGCATCATCATGGGAGCGTATCGCATCATCGCCAAGCTGGTAGCGGGCCTGCGCCGGATCGAAGTACGGAACAAGATGGAAATGGACTTCTCCATATGGATCTTGCAGCACGACAGGCTTAAACTCCTGCTTCAACTGACCGACAAGATGGAGGCCTCTCTTCTCCATTAATTTTGTGCCAAAATTAATGCGGTCAGGGCTGTCATGGTTGCCTGATATCGCTAGCACCGGCGTATTCAGATCAATGACAATACGCGCGAGCAGTTCGTCGAGCAGCTCAACCGCTTCTGTCGGCGGCACGGCGCGGTCATACAGATCCCCTGCAATGATGACAGCATCCGGTCTTTCATCTTCAATGGCTTGCAGCAGCTGCTCCAGCACATAACGCTGGTCTTCCGTCATATATACGCCTTGAACAAGCTTGCCTAAATGCCAGTCCGCGGTATGAAATAGTTTCATATAACCCAAACATCCCTTCCTAGCTCATCAAAAGCCAGCCTATCATTCTATCATTTATATTACCATTCGAATCGGCACAGCGCATCGTTTGCTTCATGCAGATTGACTTTCGCCTTGCGCTTCCCATTAAATGGCGTTAAAGTTAAACACGTCTCTAGCATATTTCCGTCTTTGCCTATTAAACGCTTCTATCATTATAGTCACTATTTTGGGGGTCAACAAATCGTGTCTCGCCTAACCGCCACTTTATCCAAAAACTACATCCTGCTGCTAATCGTCGTTTTTGGCGGTTTTCTCATCTTTGGTTTTTCAGAAAACATTAAAGGGCCCGCTCTCCCAAGAATGCAGGCTGATCTAAAGCTTGACGAGCTGCAAGTCGGCATACTGCTTGCCTTTAACTCGCTTGGCTATTTGCTTGCATGCAGCTTCACAGGCTGGCTCACCCGCAAGGCAGGCATGAAGCTAACGCTCGCACTCGCCTTTGGCTCTATGGCGGTATCGGGGGKTTGCATCTATTTTGCAGCCAACTATACCTCCATATCGTCCGCTTATTTCCTCATGTATGTCGGCAATGGGATACTGGAAATCGCTCTCGCCATACTGGCAGCTCGAATCTTTATCAAAAATACGGGCACGATGATGAATCTCGCGCATTTTTTCTACGGGCTAAGCTCCACCTTCGCGCCTATCATCGCTGCATCTTTAATGGGTGTGGACGTATTCGGCTCAGCGCTTGGCTGGCGCGGCATGTATATGCTTATGCTGGCGCTGTCGATATTGCCGATGCTGCCCGGACTGTTCGCCAAGTATACAAACGATGAAGAGAAGCACGAGGAACGAATCTCACTAAAGGAATTTTCGCGTGACAAAGTGGCGTGGCTTATCGTGGCCGTTCTTTCTTTCGGAGTCGTATCGGAGCTCGCCGTTGGCGGCTGGCTCGTTAATTTTCTGGAGAAGGCCTATGGCTGGAGCGGCGATGCATCGGCCAAAATGCTGTCTGCCTTTTTCTTCTGCTTCATGCTCGCGCGTCTTGTTCTTGGTCCCGTCACCGACAAGATCGGCTATACAAAGTCGCTTATCCTGCTATCGGCATTTTCCGGCCTATGCTCGGTTGCCGCGATTGTAATAGGAGAGCCTGGCGCGTTTCTATTTGCATTAGCGGGGGTAGGCATCGCTCCGATCTATCCGACCGTGATGGCGCTGCTCGCCAAACGTTATCCCAAAAATGCCGACACCGCCATTACGTTTACGGTAACCTTAATGGGCATTGCCAGCGTAATCGGCAATCTGCTAATTGGCGCCATTACGGATTGGACGAAGCGGCTGTTTGCAGGAAGCGGAGATACGCAAGCAAGTCTCGTCGCGGGGCTGCAAGCCGGCTATCTGTTTATTGCGCTTTGCGCTCTGCTCTGCGCTGCAACCTCTCTGGTGCTCTTCCGCAGGCTAAAGCGCGTGAATCAAGTTTTGTAGCGCGAGCCTGTTTCTAAATAAACAAGCACAGGGACCAAGTTTCCAACCCTCCATCCCCAAAGCAAAAGACAGTGTCCCCTTTACGGCTGCAAGCACAGCTGCGAAGGGGACACTGTTGTTACGCAGAGATCGACTGCAAGCATTCGTTCAGCTCCGTATGCCTCATGCCATGCGCTTTGGCGACGGCGGCGTGCGTCACGCAGCCAGACAGCGTATTAATGCCGCTCTGCAGCGCGGGGTAGGCAATCACAGCCTCCTTGACGCCAAGGTTCGCAAGCGCAAGCACATAGGGCACCGTTGCGTTCGTAAGCGCCGCAGTTGCTGTTTCCGGCACCGCTCCAGGCATATTGGCCACAGCATAATGCAAGACGCCATGCTTCTCGAATACCGGCGCCGCATGCGTCGTAATCCGGTCGATCGTCTCGAATATGCCGCCTTGGTCGATCGCTACATCGAGAATGACCGAGCCGCTGCCCATTGCCTTAACCGCGTCTTCCGCTACGAGCTTTGGCGCTCGCGCGCCTGGAATGAGTACCGCTCCAATGACCAGATCCGAGCTTGCAACGGCTTCGGCTAGCTGCAGCTTCGTCGAAGCGAGCGTATGCACCCTGCCTCCGAACCTTTCCTCTAAATACCGAAGCCTGTCGGCATCCGTATCGAGAATAGTCACGTCCGCACCAAGACCAATCGCGATTTGAGCCGCCCCCGTTCCGACAACGCCGCCACCAATAATGGCTACACGCCCTTTACGGACGCCGGGCACGCCGCCGAGCAGCAGCCCCTTACCGCCATGCGTCTTCTCCAGAAACTGAGCGCCGAGCTGCGCCGCCATTCTTCCTGCAATATCGCTCATTGGCGTCAGCAGGGGCAGCTGTCCGCCAGCTAGCTGCACCGTCTCATAGGCAATCGCCGTCACCTTTTGGCTAATAAGCGCCTCCGTCAGCTCCGGCTCGGCTGCTAGATGCAGATACGTAAACAAATGCAGCTTTTCATGAAAATAACGATACTCCTCCTTCAGCGGCTCCTTCACCTTGAGCACCAGCTGCTTGCTCCATGCATCCTCTGCATATGGCACGACAACCGCTCCGGCAGCTTCGAACTGCTCGTCAGCTATCCCTGAGCCGATACCCGCTCCGCGTTCCACATACACCTTATGCCCGCTGCGCATAAGCTCATGGACACCGCCCGGTGTAATGGCGATACGGTTTTCTTGGCTTTTCAATTCCTTTGGAACGCCGATCTCCATCATGGTTAGCCTCCTTGTTATCAGCTAAAAATATCGGGATGTTATCATTTTTTTCTTCGTATAAAATTCAACGCCATCCCTTCCATTCGCATGCAGGTCCCCATAGAAAGAATCCTTCCAGCCCGAAAATGGAAAAAAAGCCATCGGCGCGGGCACGCCCACATTCACCCCAAGCATGCCTGCCTCCGCTTCCTCGCGGAACTGGCGCACTGCCTTCGCATTTTCCGTATAGATGACTGCTGAATTGCCGAATCTCGAGCTGTTTACTATCGCTAACGCCTCATCCAAATCAGCAGCGCGCAGCACGGACAGCACAGGGCCGAATATTTCTTCCCTCGCAATTTTCATTTCCGGCTTAACCTGATCAAATATCGTCGGCCCAAGAAAGTAACCGTCTCCGCCACGCTCCGCCGCAAGCCTGCCGTCCAGCAGCAGCGCAGCGCCTTCTGCCGACCCGCTGTCCATATAAGTCTCGATCCGCGTACGATGCTCGTCTCTAATAACCGGCGTCAAACTGACGTCATCCCGCATGCCGGAGCCGATGACCATCGCTTCTGCGGCAGCTTGCAGCGCCAGCATAAAAACATCGCCGTCTCCGACAACGACTACCGCGGAGCAGGCCATGCAGCGCTCCCCTGCACTTCCGAAGGAAGAGGCAACAATATTTTCTACCGTCTTATCGATGTGGGCATCCGGCATCACGATATGCATGTTTTTGGCGCCGGCAAGCGCTTGAACTCTTTTGCCGTTAGCCGATGCCCGTTCATACACATATTTCGCAACGGGCTGCGAGCCGACGAACGATATCGCTTTGACGCCGGCGCTGCCTGTTAATCCATTTACAACGTCGCTTCCGCCATGGACCACATTAAGCACGCCTTCCGGCAATCCCGCCTCCTGAAAAAGCTGCGCCAGCTTGTTCGCGGTAAGCGGCGTTCGCTCGGACGGCTTCAGTACAAAGGTGTTGCCAAGCGCAATAGCGAGCGGAAACATCCAGCAAGGCACCATCATCGGAAAGTTAAACGGGGTAATGCCGCCTACAACGCCAAGCGGCACACGAAACAGCTCCGAATCAAGATCGGTCGCGATATTAGCAAGCGTTGCGCCCATCATATGCGTCGGCGCGCCAGCCGCAAACTCAACGTTTTCGATGCCGCGCTGCACTTCGCCGAATGCTTCCTTATAGCTTTTGCCGTTTTCGCTCGTAATGGTTTCGGCAAGCTCCCCCGCATGCTCCTGCAGCAGCTGCCAATAGCGGAACAGCACCCTTGCCCTGCGCGGAACCGGCGTTTTGCTCCAAGCCGGAAAAGCCTGCTCGGCAGCAAGCACGGCAGCCGCAACATCCGCTTCAACAGACAGCGGCACATAGGCGATAACGGCGCCGGTTGCCGGATTTAACACTTTATCCGCTTGCTCGCTCGCCGACTCTACCCATACACCATTAATTAGATTCCGTAATTTGTGCGTCTCCTGCCGTGTTGCGGGATCGATGGCCATTTCCTTCAGCTCCTGTATGCACAAATTTTCCGCTCACTCATTTTATTAATCTTGTATAATCATCTAAAAGCGTTACAAATCCGAGACGGACGGTGACTGCCTATGGTGAAGACGGTGCTGCAGCTAACGGTAAAGGAAATTTTGGAGCGTCCCCTGTTTCATAAAGCGGAAGCCATCGCCAGCGAGGAAGCGCTGAACCGCATCGTGAAATGGGTTCATATTATGGAAGTAACCCAAGTCGGCCATCTATTAAACGGCCATGAGCTTATTCTGTGCACCGGTATCGGCTGGCACGATGACGAGGCGCTCAGCCTGCTATTTCTGCAGCAGCTGATCGACAGCGGCGCTTCGGGTCTATGCATTGAGCTTGGCCAATATGCCAAGCAGCCGTTTGATAAGATGAAGGCGCTCGCGAAGCGCGAGAGCTTTCCCCTCATTTTTTTCCACGAAGAGGTCCGTTATATCGATATTACGCAGGATCTTCACGCCTACTTCATTCATCAGCATCATCGCATGGTATCTGAGCTGGAGACATTGTCTACCGAGCTTAACCAATTGCTGCTCTCCGGCAAGGGCATGATGTCTCTTCTTCGGCTGCTCCATCAAACGACTGGTGCCCAGGTAGCGTTCTTCCCGCTAGGCGCCGAACCGCACTTTGTCCCTCATATGCCAAGAGCCAAAGCCGATAGCTTCTATGAGCAATGGATTTACGGCAAAATGTTCGCCGAGCCGCAGCAGAAACGAATCATCGCCCATCGTCCGATACTGGCGCTCGACCACCTATTCGCCGATTTGCTGCTTCAAAGCAAGCTGGAGCTGAGTGAATTTCAAATATTGGCTTTAGACCGCGCTGCGACGGCCATTGCCCAGGAAATGATGCGCACCAAGTACATGGAGGAGCGCCGCCGCCATAAGGAGGATCTCTGGTCGGTGGACTGGCTGAGCGGCAAGCATTCAGCAAATGATGTGCAAGACTACATCCGATCGCTTAAGCCAGCCGCCAAGCTAACCGGGGTAACGGTTATTTTATTTGATTTCAGCGATGTGTCCAAACAGCTGGCCGACAAGGACGACGGCAATCTGCTCATTCAGAAAAATATGGTCGCGCGTGCTATTTTTGAAGGTGAAGGATTGCTGCTCCTCCCGCTGCTGCTGCATGACCATATCGTATTTATCGTGCTTGACCAGCTCAGCGCTATTCAATTCAAGGAGCGCCTCCTGCGTGCCATTCATCGGCTTCAGAAGACGGAGCAGCATCAGGAAGCGGCCTTCTTCTCGTCGCATATCGGGATCGGCAGCTATATTAAGCAATTAACGAATGTGCAGGAAAGCTACGAGACCGCTAAGGAAACGCTTGCGATTCAAAAGGATATCGGACCGCTCCCGTCTCCTTTCTACGGCGATTTGCATCTGCACAAAATTATTTATACGCTCAAAAAAGCAGATGCCCTTCCCGCTTTAATGGAAGAATATATCGGCCCAGTAGTTGCCAGCGATCAAGAGAAGAACGGCCATCTGCTGCAAACGTTAAACGTTTATTTGAGGTTATCCGGCTCCAAGCAGGAGACGGCGAAGGCGTTGTTCATCGCCAGGCAGACGCTCTACCATAGACTGGACAAGCTCGCTGCGCTCCTTGGGGATGATTTCATGGAGCCGGAAAAAAGGCTGACGATCGAGCTGGCGCTCCGGGCTTATGAATATGTGCATGGTCCGATCATTTAGCTGCCTAGAGACTGCTTAAGGAGCAGATTGACAAAATACTTCCGGGCATCCGCCGTCATAACGAGCAGCGTCGCTGCGTCTCCGCCTGGATGCTTAAGCTCCAGCGTGTCGCCGCTTAATCCTTCGCTAACGCCCGTAATGACATATTGCTGGCTGATATACGCATCGATTTTTCTTTTTTCTTCTGCATATTGCTCATAAGCGGACATGCCACTCTCCCCCCTTCAACGTTATTGCTTCACCTCTTGCTTGGATGCGGGCGCAGACGGGACTGCCGCAGCATACGGCTTGCGCTTCAAGTAGCGCCCCGCTCCGAACGAACCGACAAACTGCCGCTCTTGAATAACAAATTCGCCGCGCGACAGTACGCTTATCGGCTCGCCCGTCACCTGTATCCCTTCAAACGGATTATAGTCAACGTTCATATGATGCGTCTTTGCTGAGAGCGTACGCTCTGCCAATGGATCAAAGATGACGATATCCGCGTCGCTGCCCACGGCAATCGTCCCCTTTTGCGGGAAGAGGCCGAACAGCTTCGCATTGCGCGTCGATACGATATCTACAAATTCATGAAGCGTTATTCGCCCTTTGTGAACGCCTTCCGAGTAAAAAAGCGAAAACCGATCCTCAATGACGGGACCGCCATTTGGGATTTTGCTAAAATCGCCAAGACCAAGGTCCTTCTGCCCGTCAAAATTAAAGGAGCAATGATCCGAGCCCAGCGTTTGCAGCTGGCCGCTCTTCAGCGCATTCCACAGCACCTCCTGATGGAACGCTTCACGCAGCGGCGGCGACCACACGTATTTCGCCCCTTCAAAATCCGGCTGCTCCAAATAAGACTGATCGAGCACCAAATATTGCGGACAAGTCTCGCCCCAAATATCGACGCCTTGATTTCGCGCTTCTGCAATTTGCTGCACAGCTTCCGTGCAGGTTACATGCACTACGTACAGCCTGGCGCCTGCTAGAGAAGCAAGCTTCGCCGCACGCCCTGTCGCTTCCCCTTCAATAATAGAAGGCCTTGTCAGCGCGTGATAAATCGGGTCGGTGTTTCCTTCCGCGAGCGCTTTATGAATGAGGAAATCGATGACGTCGCCATTTTCGGCATGGACCATAACCATCGCTCCAAGCTCTTTTGCCGCGAGCAGCGTCCGAAACAACGTGCCGTCATCCGCTTGAAATACGTTTTTGTACGCCATAAAGACCTTCAAGGACGTAATGCCCTCTTCTTTGACGATCACCGGAAGCTCGGCAAGCACCTCGTCGTTGATTTCCCCGATCATCAGATGAAAGCCGTAGTCGATAACCGCTTTTCCGTCCGCTTTTTTATGCCAGCCATCAATCGATTCGCTAAGCGGTTTGCCTTTCGCCGTTAAGCAAAAATCGATGATCGTCGTCGTTCCCCCGAAAGCTGCCGCCTTGGTTCCGGTTGCAAAATCATCCGCCGTCACCGTTCCGCCGAACGGCATATCGAGATGGGTATGCGGATCAATCCCGCCGGGAAACAAGTATTTGCCTGCTGCATCGATAATTTCGTCCGCCTCGGCAGTTAAGTCAAATCCGATTTTGGCAATAACGCCTTCCTTAATCAGCACATCGGCTGTATACGTATCTGCCGCCGTAACGATCGTTCCGTTTTTAATGAGCTTCGCCGTCATCCTACACCGCCTCCTTCTTATCGGTATCGCCAGCTTCCTTGCCTTTCCCGAGTGCCGCGATTGCCGCTTGGCGCTGATTCCAGCTAAGCGGCATCTCCGTGGCGGGAACCTCAATCATCGAAATCGCGCCATCCACCGGACACACGATCGAACATAGGTTGCAGCCTACGCAATCCTCCTCGCGGACTTTGAGGTATGCCGCGCCATTTTCGTCCGTGTGACGTTCGATGCACTGATGAGAGGTATCCTCGCAAGCGATATGGCATTTGTTGCACACAATGCATGTCTCCTGCTCGATTCTCGCAACAACCGCATAATTCAGGTCGAGATTGCCCCAGTCGGAGTAACGCTCGACCGATTTCCCGATCAGCTCGTTCACGGATTTCAGTCCCTTATCATCCAAATAATTGTTCAAGCCGTCGATCATATCCTCCACTATGCTGAAGCCATGATGCATGGCTGCTGTACACACTTGGACTCCAGTGGAGCCCATGAGCAAAAACTCAACCGCATCGCGCCAGTTCGATATGCCGCCGATCCCGGAGATGGGGACGCCGACTAACGGATTGCGCGCGCATTCGGCAACCATGTTAAGCGCGATTGGCTTTACAGCAGGGCCGCAGTAGCCTCCATGCGCTCCCTTCCCGCCAACATGCGGAATCGTATTCCACGTATCGATATCTACGCCGGCTAGCGAGTTTATCGTATTAATTAGCGATATCGCATCCGCTCCTCCGCGAACGGCGGCTTTGGCAGTGGCCGTTATGTCGGTAATATTCGGCGTAAGCTTGACGATGACCGGCGTACGCGCAGCCTCCTTCACCCACATCGTCTGCATTTCTACCAGATCGGGCTGCTGTCCGGAGGCCGCGCCCATCCCGCGCTCGGCCATGCCGTGCGGACAACCGAAGTTCAGCTCCAGCCCGTCAACGCCGATATCCTCCACTCTTTTCACAATTTCATGCCATTTCTCGCGTTTGGGTTCAATCATTAACGAGACGACGACGGCATGCCCGGGAAACTTTTTTTTCGTTTCGTATATTTCCTTCAAGTTGATTTCAAGCGGCCGATCGGAGATCAGCTCGATATTGTTGAACCCCGCCACGCGCTGGCCGTTAAAATGAACCGCAGCAAACCGGGATGACGTATTGATGATCGGATCGCCAAGCGTCTTCCACACCGCTCCGCCCCATCCCGCTTCAAATGCCCGCTGCACCTGGTAGCCGGTATTCGTTGGCGGCGCGGATGCAAGCCAGAATGGATTTGGCGAAGATATTCCTGCCAGTTGGATGCTTAAATCAGCCATAACGTCCCCTCCCCGCACTTAGCGTATTGTAAATGGAATAGGCGGCCAGCTTGCCTTGCTGCGCAGCGGATACGACCATCGCTTCGCCCTGCCCCTCGCCAAAAATAACGTCTCCGGCCGCATAGATGCGGGGATTGGACGTTTGGTACGTCTCGGTATTCACCGTCACGATGCCGCGCTTATGTTCGATGCCAAGCTGCTCGATTAAAGGTTTATACCGCGTCTGGCCGATCGCCTTGATAACGACATCAACCTCAAGCAGGAAGGTGGAGCCTTCTACGGGAACCGGTTTCCTTCGCCCGCCGTCACCCGCTGCTTCAAGCCTCATCTCCACGCATTCGAGCGCTTTGACGCTGCCGTCCGCATCGCCGATTATTTTGCTCGGCGCGCTCAGCCATACGAATTCCACGCCTTCCTGCTTGGCGAACTCGAATTCAAAATCGTAAGCGGTCATTTCCTCTCTCGTCCTCCGGTAAACCATCTTCACATTCGCCGCTCCGAGTCTCACCGAGCATGTCGCGGCGTCAATAGCGGTGTTTCCCGCGCCGATAACGGCAATGCGCTTGCCGATAAAATCAGTCGAAAGCTCCGTTTTGGTCGCTTCCACAAAATCGATTGCATCATATACGCCTGTTAGCTGCTCGCCCTCGATACCGAGATCCGGAACCTTGGACATGCCGATCGCCAGCACGACCGCGTCATACTGCTCAAGCAGCTCTTCCGCTTGGATATCGACGCCAACCTTCGTGTTTGTCCGGATGTCCACACCAAGCTTTCTCACCTGCTCGACTTCCCAAAGCGAGATGCTCTGCGGCAAACGGAACGAAACGATGCCGTACGTATCAAGTCCGCCCGCCTGCTCCTTCGCCTCGAATATCGTGACGGCAAAGCCGAATCTCGCAAGCTCGCGCGCTGCGGACAGCCCTGCCGGACCGCCGCCGATTATCGCGACGGACCTCCCGTTGCTTTGACCGGCAGCGAATAAATTCTGATCGTTCTTGATCGCCCAGTCCGTCGCATAACGCTGCAAGCTCCCGATCATAATCGGCTTCGACGAGTGGTTCAGCACGCAAGCGCCTTCGCACAGCTCCTCCGTCGGGCAGACTCTTGAGCACGTAGCACCAACCGGATTCGCATCCATAATGGCGCGCGCCGATCCTTTCATATTGCCGGATGCAATTTTTTTAATGAAAGAAGGAATGTTGATGCCGGTCGGGCAAGCTTTAATGCATGGAGCATCATAACAATACAAACATCGATTTGATTCCTCTATCGCTTCCTTAGGCCTCATCCCCGCCTTCGCCTCGGCAAAATTGCGCCGCAGCGAATCAACGGGAATAAACGCCGCATTGACCGCCATGCTCATGTCCGTTCCCTCCTTATAAGCTCACGATACTGTCATACGTCTCCGGCCTGCGGTCGCGGTAAAACTGCCATGCGTCCCGAACCTCGCGAATGAGCTCCTTATTCATCTCGCCAATGATGACCTCGTCTTGGTCCCTGCTGCCGATGGCCACAATAGATCCGCGCGGATCGACCAAATACGATTGTCCGTAGAACTCGCCCATGTTCCATGGCGCTTCCGTTCCGACCCGGTTGATCGCTGCTACGTAATAACCGTTAGCTACCGCATGCGCCGGCTGCTCCAGCTTCCACAAATGCTCCGACGTGCCGGCGACCGTCGCGGAAGGGTTAAAGACGATTTCAGCTCCGTTTAGGCCAAGCGCACGCGCGCCTTCCGGGAAGTGCCGATCATAACAAATGTATACGCCAACCTTGGCAAAAGCCGTATCGAAGACGGGATACCCCCTGTTGCCCGGCTTAAAATAATATTTCTCCCAAAAGCCGCTCGTGCCCTCGCCCGCCGCTACATGCGGGATATGATGCTTGCGGTACTTGCCTAGATAAGCGCCGTCCGCATCAATAACAGCCGCCGTATTGTAGTAAGCGGCTATTCCTTCCCGCTCGTAAACAGGAAGAACGATGACGATGCCAAGCTCCTTCGCCAGCTCTTGAAACAACCTGGTTGTCGGTCCGTTCGGCACTTCCTCCGCAGCTGCATACCACTTCGTCTTCTGCTCGGAGCAGAAATACGGCCCGTAGAAAATTTCCTGCAGCGAAATCATTTGAGCTCCCTTCGCCGCCGCCTCGCGAATGAGTCCCATATGCTTCTCGATCGCCAAGCGCTTGTGGGCTTCTACCGGCTCATCGCCATGCAGATCATTTGATGCTTGTATGAGTCCAACCTTAACGATGGTCAACTTCCATCTTCCCCTTCCTGCAAGCTCATTTGCCTAGCTGTCCGGTAAAGGAGCTCCACGCCAAGCTCAATGTCCTCCGGTGACGAGTACTCCTTCGGATTGTGGCTGATCCCATCCTTGCACCGAACAAAAATCATGCCGTAATCGCACACATACGACATCGTCAGCGAATCGTGGAACGGGCCGCTCATCAGCTCCGGCGGCGCAAGCCCCATCCCCGACGCCTGCTCCCGCATAAGCGCTCTCAGCCCGCTCGCGCAATAACGCGGATCGCTCCTCGTATCCTCGCGAATCGTGTACGTTAAGCCATGGTCGAGGCAAGCAGCGTTTATGAGCGCAAGCAGCTTTTCCTCAAGCGCGTTTCTTCTAGCGAGATCGATATCCCGAAAGTCAACCGTGAAGCTCACCTTCTCCGGAATAATGTTCCGTGAATCCGGAAAGACCGTAAGAGAGCCAACCGTCCCGACCGTCGGTGCGCCATACTCCTCGGACGCCAGCTCATTGAGACCAACGATGACCTTCGCGCAGCCGACCAGCGCATCTTGGCGCATCGGCATCGGTACGGAGCCTGCATGCCCTGCAAAACCCGTCATCTCCACCGTCCACCAGACGGGACCCGATATGCCGCTAACGATGCCGATTGGTTCACCTTGCGCTTCGAGCACCGGGCCTTGCTCAATATGCAGCTCCAAAAACGCGCCAATTCGGCCTTCTTGGAACGTATAACCTTCAAACTCGGCAGGATCGCATCCAAACGCCAGCAGCGCTTCCCTGCGGGTCATCCCGTTCTTGTCCATACGATCGAGCTCGCCTTCCTCAAGCTTCCCTGTCATGCCGCGGACGCCGAATAACCCTTTATTGAACCTGCAGCCCTCTTCATCGCAGAAAGCGACAACCTCGATATTGGAGGCTGGCCGGAAGCCCGATTCAACCATCGTCTGAACAGCTTCGATTGCGCCTAACACCCCAATAACGCCGTCATACCTTCCGCCATACGGCTGCGAATCAACATGAGAGCCAAGCATTAAGACCGGCGCAGCGGAATCAGCGCCTGTCAGCACGCCTATTAAATTGCCGAACGGATCGATGCGCGTCTCCATTCCCGCTTCGATCATCCAGCTTCGCACCAGCTCTACGCCGGCTAGGTCTTCCTTCGATAGCGCTAAGCGGCATACGCCCGTGTCTCCGATTTTCCCGATTTGCGCCAGCTCAGAAATGCGCTCGTGCAGCCTCTTGGAATTAATGGCTGCTATCGTCGTCTCCTTCATGCCTTCCCCTCCTCTCTCAGCTTCCGAAAACATCCAGCAGCGTATCGGCAATAAATACGACTTCATCATCCGTCGTCGATAAAGGCGGACTAATCGTCAAAATATTCATAAAGCCCGGTACCGTATCGCCATTTTTGCTGATAAGAAGCCCTCGTTGCTTGCACCCCGCTAAAATAGAGGCCACTCTTGCAGCTGAAGCAGGCTCCTTCGTCTGTTTATCCTCTACCAGCTCAATGCCGATCGCCGAGCCAAATATTCTTATTTCACCTACATTCGGATGCGCCTTTAGCGGCTTTATCCGGCTTAGCAGATCTTTGCCGATATAAGCAGAGCGGCTCACGAGGTTTTCCCGCTCTAAAATTTCAATGTTTTTCAGCGCTACCGCGCAGGAAACGGGGTTGCCGCCGAAGGTGTTCACATGCCGGAAATGGCTATCCGGCCCGCTTTCCTTGAAGCTCTCATACATTTCAGCCGATACGGCCGTAGCTGATAGAGGGGAGTAAGCGCTTGTCATCCCTTTTGCCATCGTCACGATATCCGGTCGTACGCCAAAGTTGAGATGCCCAAACTTCTCGCCCGAACGGCCAAAGCCGCATATGACCTCGTCAACGATAAGCAGCACATCATGCTTATCGCAAATTGCCCGAAGCTTTGCTAGATAATCGTCTGGCGGCACGATCATTCCGCCGCCCGTAATAACCGGCTCGACGATAATGCCTGCAACCGAATCCGGCCCCTCCCAAATGATCGCATCCTCGTAGGCTTTGGCGCACTGCGTCTCGCAGGCCCCCTTCGTTTGGCCAAAGGGACAACGATAGCAGTAAGGGGGCGGAACATGAGTGAAGCCAACCCCAAGCGGCTCGTACTTCAGCTTGCGCTGCGCTTGACCCGTTGCGCCCAGAGCACCCATGGAGTTGCCGTGATAGGCGCGATGGCGCGAAATAAACTTATGCTTAGCCGGTTTCCCACGCTGATGGTGATATTGGCGTCCGATTTTGAAAGCAACCTCGTTCGCGTCCGATCCCGAGTTGGAGAAGAAAATGCGGTATTCTCCCTCCAGCCATTCATTTAGCTTCGCAGCAAGCTCTATTGCAGGAACATGCGATTGAATAAGTGACGAATAGGCGATCTTCTTCATCTGCTCGGCAGCCGCGTCGGCAATTTCCGCTCGTCCGTGGCCAACATTGACGCACCATAGCCCGGACATCCCGTCCAAATAACGATTGCCGTCCATATCGGTAATCCAGCTGCCTTCTCCCGATACGATTACCATCGGATTCTCATTATGTGGAGAAATATGATGCCATAAATATTTGCGATCCTTCTCAAGCAGCTCTTCCTTAGCTTCCGTATTCATTGCTGCCTCGTTCACGCCCATAGACTGCTTCTCCTCCTTCGCGACTGCCGCTCATATCGTCGTAATGACCGCGGATGAAACCATCCGCGATCGTTATAGACTAGCGTATGCGCCTACTTGGCCGCATCTTCCAAAATTGTTTTGTCGACAGCCGCCGCCAAATCCGGAGCCTTCTTAATAAGCGCGTATTTGAGCGCGATATCGACGGTCCGCTGCACCGCCTCATCGACAAATGACCCTACCTGCGCCTCCGAGAACCCATCCGGCTTCACGAGCTTTGCCATCTCCATCAGCATCGTCGTCTGATGCTCCTTCGTCGTGCTTCCTTCCGTTACGGCGCTCATCACGATATCTACCGATTCCGCTTGATTGGCAATCGCGTAATTCCAGCCCTTCATCGTCGCTTTAATCGCCTTCACCGCCAGCTCGCGATTGTTTTTGAGCCACTCGTCTTTCACAATCAGCGTATCCTCCAGCATCCCGACGCCCGCATCCTCGAAATCATATACGTACAAATCTTCTTCCTTCACGCCGCTTTCAAGCACGACATGATATTCGTTATAAATGGTAGAGACCGCAACATCCAGCTGCTTGTTAAAAAACTGATCCATCGTAAAGCCTTGCTTCACCAGCTCAACGTCCTTTTTTGGATCAAGACCGTTTTTCTCCATGAACGCAAGCACTTGGAACTGCTGGCTGCCCGTCCACATGCCAACCTTTTTGCCTTTCATCTTCGCCGGCTCGTCAATGCCCGACTCCTTGCTCGCTACGAAACGATAGGAGCTTTTTTGGAGCACCTGAGCGATGGAAACGAGCGGCAAACCGTTATCACGGTTAACAAGCAAGCTGTCGAAGCTCGTTACGCCTATGTCTGCCGCGCCATTTACAACCTGCTGCTCGATTACGACATCCGGCCCGCCCGGAATAATCTCGACGTCCAGCCCTTCTTCCTCGTAGAACCCTTTTTCCTTCGCGACAAAAATACCGGCAAACTGTGCCTGCGGCACCCATTTCAGCTGAATTTTCACTTTCTTTAGCGGTTCAGCGGCTGGCTTCTCTGTCGCTGCCGAGCCGTCAGTGGCAGATGCGGGCTCATTTGTTGCAGAAGCCGGCTTGTTAGCGTTGCCGCACGCAGCAACTGCAAGCAGCGAAAGCACAAGCATCATCGTTAAAACGGGGTGCAGCCTACGGTTTTTGTTTGTCATGCAGACCATTCCTCTCCATTTTCAATTTTCTCTATTTATAAAAAGCTGCTGTCAGCCCCTGATGACGCGTAATGGTCGAACGGAACCTCTGTTTTGGGCTAATGCTTTCGCTGCGCAACATGCCAGGGAATAACCAGCCGTTCCGCAAGCTGAACGAGGTAATATAATACGATGCCAAGCACTGCCGCAATAACGATGCAGGACCAAGCAAGCGGCATGTTCGCAAGCTTGATTTGGTCGGAGAGCAGGTAGCCAAGCCCCCGTGACGATATAAAAAACTCCCCGACGATCGCTCCGATAATACTCGTCGACATATTGATTTTCAAAGCGGTGAATAGATGGGGAAGCGCCGCCCGCAGACGAAGCTTCATGAACACCTGAAATTTCCCGGCTGCATAGGAATGCATGAGCTCTATGGACGCCTTGTCGATCGACCGCAGCCCTTTGAAGGCGGTGACGGCCATCGTTGCCATCGTCATGATGGACACGATAGCCATTTTGGAAGCTACGCCATCGCCGAACCAATTGTTCATCACCGGAGCCAGCGCCACGATCGGCACGGCATTCAAGGAAGCCATAAGCGTAATGCCCCCGCTTCCGAACTTCGGGAACCATGAGGCGGCAGCAGCTGCAAGCAAGCCGAGCAGCGATCCGATTAGACAGCCTCCCAGCATCTCGCTTCCGGTATAGAGAGAATAGCTCCACAGCACATCGGAATTTTCCCCGATCGAAGCCGCAATGGAGGATGGAATCGGCAGCTGGTATTGCTCTAACGCGAACAGCCGATGAAAGCCTTCAAGCTGCCAAATGACGAGAAAGACGATGCCAAGCCAAAATGGCAGCAGAAACGCGGGACGTTTGCGTTTGAAACCGGCTTTCATTTTGACAGCCGAAGGTTTGGAAGGGACGCGTTCGGCGGAGCGTGCCGCAATCATTTCCTTCATTCTTCCTCCCTCCCCTTCGCCCGGAATTCCGGCTGCCAAGGCGTCAGCCACCTCTCCAGCAAGCCGATGATCAGAAACAAGCTTAAGCCGATAGCCATGCTGACAAGAACCGTTGACCAGAACATATAGACCTGCGACGTTCCGTAATAAAGCGAGCTGATCATCAGAACGCCGATGCCGTCCGGCGCACCCATTAGCTCCACGATGATGGATGCGGTTATGGCAAGCGGAGCGGATAGCTTAAGCCCGGCAAATACGCCTGGCAGCGCCGCTTTCAGCTTCAGCTTCATATATAGCGTCCACGTGGAAGCCGCATAGGAGCGCATCAACTCGAGCTGTTCGGATTTTATGCTTTGCAGTCCCCGCAGTGCATGAATCGTAACCGGGAAAAAGGTGACATAACCTGCCATTAGAATGCGGGACAGCGCTGCATCATGGATGATCCCGTAAATAATAGGGGCTAGGCCAATGATCGGAATCATTTGAGAGGCAACCATATAAGGGGACAACGTATTTTCAATGGTTCGCGACAGGCTCATAACAATGGCAAGCAAAAAACCGATTGCCGAGCCAATAACGAAGCCGGTAATGGAATTGCCAAATGTAATCGCGCCCTGCTCCATCAAGGCAGGAAAATGGTCGATTAGGTTGCTGATGACAAGATGCAGGTATGGCAGCTTAGAGGCGGGATTAATGATATGGGCAACATTAGCGATGAACCATGCCATAACCTCCCATAACAGCAAAACCATTGCCGCCCATATTGCAATCGCGCCGCCTTGCCCATAGCTTCTAAACCATCTGCTCATCAAGGAAGCCACTCTCCTCGTAAAAGCAATTTCTGACCTTTCGCGTCATTTCATGGAACCGCTCCGTTTCGCGAAAATGAACAGAATCGCTCTCCTCTCTCGCAATATCCACAATGGAGTGAACTTTGCCCGGGTGAGCCGAGAGCACAATGATGCGATTCGACAGAAAGACAGCCTCGGGAATGCTATGCGTGACGAACACGATCGTTTTGTTTGTTTTGCGTTTAATGGCAAGCAGCTCCAGCTGCAGCTTCTCCTTCGTAAATTCATCCAGTGCGGAGAAGGGCTCATCCATAAATAAAATAGGCGGGTCTAAGGAAAGCGCGCGAGCAATGGCAACCCGCTGCTGCATGCCGCCGCTGAGCTGCCACGGGTAATAATTTTTGAAGGCGGAGAGCCCGACCATTTCGATAAGCTGCTCGGTCAGCGCATGAAACTGCGTTTTTTTCTGCCCAAGCACTTCAAGCGGAAGCTCAATATTTTCTTTGACGGTTCTCCATTCGAACAAGGTGGGGTTTTGAAAGACGATGCCGAACTTTCGGCGGAGGCGAACTTCTCGAGGATGCTCATTTTGGATCGTAATGCTGCCCTCGCTCGGCTCAAGCAGATCGGCCATTAGCCGAAGAAGCGTGGATTTTCCACAGCCCGAGGGACCAAGGAGCGATACGAATTCATTTTGATAGATTTTGAAGCTGACCTGCTTAAGAGCGGTAACCTCATGACCTTTTTTGCCAAAATGCATAGATACTTGATCGACAATGATTTCAGCCTGTTTTGCAGCTTCGGATAGATCCATGAAATCCCTCCTCGTCGTTTATGTCATTTTTCATGTTAGGTATGAGATACGTTTCGATGTTTATATGTTATATTATATAACACCATTTTAAAATTACATTATACAAAATGGTTAAAAATCCGCTGCTTCGTTTGACATAATGTCAAGTAGAGCTGGCCAAGCCATTCGATAGATTGCTAGAAATGGACTAATTTTCCTTCACATAACCGCTCCGCTCTTGAATATATTGAGTAACAGACAAGAAATTAGGAAGCGATATTTCAGGTGTCTTGTTTGCTGCAGCATGAATTTAATGGAATGAGGTGAGGGAAATGGAGTCAGAGCCGCTGTTTGTTGTATCCCGTGAGGATTGGTCGCTCCACCGCAAAGGCTATGAGGATCAAGCGCGACATCAGGAGAAGGTACACGAAGCAATTAAGCAAAACCTTCCCGATCTGGTTTCCGACGAAAGCATCGTTTTGTCCGATGGCAGGCGCACGATCAAGGTCCCCATTAAAAGTCTCGACGAATCCCACTTTATATACAACTACAACAAGAAGCAGCACGTGGGACAAGGCGATGGAGATTCACAGGTTGGCGACGTGTTAGGGGTCGATCCGCAAGCCGCCAAGGGACCGGGCAAAGGTCAGGATGCGGGCGATCAGCCAGGCGAGGATGTCGTTGATACCGAGATAAGCATCGACCAGCTGGAGGATATGCTATTTGAGGAGCTCGAGCTCCCTAATCTGGAGCAGAAGCAAAAGGACCAATTACAAACGACCGAAATTGTTTTTCACGATATTCGCAAAAAAGGCATTATGTCCAATATCGACAAGAAACGTACGCTGATCGAAAACTTGCGGCGCAACGCCAACGCAGGCAAATCCGGCATTGGGGGCATCTCGCCTGACGACCTTCGTTACAAAACGTGGAATGAAATCGTTAAGCCGCAATCGAATGCCGTCATTCTTGCCCTCATGGACACGTCAGGGAGCATGGGGTCCTTTGAGAAATATTGCGCCCGCAGCTTCTTCTTCTGGATGACGCGTTTTCTGCGCCGCAAGTATGAGCATGTGGAAATCGTGTTTATTGCGCATCATACGGAAGCCAAGGAGGTTACGGAGGAGGAGTTCTTCAACCGCGGTGAAAGCGGTGGCACCATCTGCTCCTCTGCTTACCAGAAAGCGATCGAGGTCATCGACAGCCGCTATCCGACTTCAAACTGGAACATATACCCGTTCCACTTCTCTGACGGCGACAATCTTACCTCGGATAACGAGCGCTGCGTGAAGCTGATCGGTCAGCTAATGGAGAGAAGCAATATGTTCGGCTACGGCGAGGTTAATCAGTACAACAGAAGCAGTACGTTAATGTCGGCCTATAAGCATATCAGCCACAAAAAATTTATGTACTCCGTCATAAAGGAAAAAGGCGAGGTTTACAAGGCGCTTAAAACGTTCTTCTCGAAACAAGTAAGCGGTGCTTAACGAGCAAAACCCGCCCTGCAGCTCATGCGGCAAGGCGGGTTTTTACTATCCAAACAAGGCTCCTGCTAAGCGATTGTATCGCTCATGTCTTTGTCAGGGTCCGTCCCTTTTGTTTCTTTGCCAAAAAACAGAACGGCTAGCGCTCCAACGATAATCGTTACAAAAAATATCATAAATACCGAAGGTATCGCCATTTTCCGCGCGACCAGCATACCGACTAGATAAGGTCCGATGATCCCGCCGATTCGCCCAAATGACGCAGCAAACCCTACGCCTGTCCCACGGACCGCTGTCGGATATAGCTCTGGCGTATAGGCATACATCCCGCCCCATGCCCCGAGATTGAAGAAGGAGAGGCAGATGCCGGATGCGATCAGCACTCCCTCCGTCTCCGCGTTGCCGAACCACAACGCGCTTCCGGCGGTCAGCATCAAATAAGCAACGAGCACAAATTTGCGGCCGAATTTTTCGATGAAGTAAGCGGCTGTAAAGTAACCCGGCAGCTGGGCAAGCGACATAATCAGCACGTACTGAAAGCTTTTGACCAGGTCAAAACCTTTAAGCACCATGACCGATGGCAGCCATAGGAACATGCCATAATACGAAAAGACGACCGTAAACCAGAGAATCCACAGCGTAATGGTTGCGCTGCGATGCTTCGCTGACCACAGCGACTTTATCCGATCACCGAATGTCAACGCACTCTCGCGCCGTGCTTTGAAACGTGGAGAATCCTGTATCGCTCGTCTCAAATACAAGGCATATAGTGCAGGCAATGCACCAATTAGAAATGCCATCCTCCAGCCGTATGCAGGAATGATAAAATAGGCGATTAACGCCGCAACGATCCAGCCGCATGCCCAAAAGCTTTCTAACAGCACGACGGCACGGCCTCTCTCCTTCGCGGGCACCGATTCCGAAACAAGCGTTGAAGCGACCGGCAGCTCCCCGCCAAGCCCGAACCCCGCTGCAAACCGCAGCACGCATAGGGCAATGAAGCCCGTTGCCAAAGCGGACAAGCCGCTTGCGAGCGAGAATATAAGAAGCGTCCATAGCAAAATCGCGCGCCGGCCGTAGCGATCGGCCATCAATCCCGATATCGCTGCGCCGGCAGCCATGCCAATTGAATTAATAGCCATCAGCAAGCCTATCTGCTGCGCACCGAGCTGCCACTCAGCAGCTAGCGCGGTTACGATGAATGAAATCATCCCAACCTCCATAGCATCAAACAGCCAGCTAAGCCCCGCGCTAAACAACAATTTCCGGTGCTTCGGGTCGCGCATTAAAGCCATATTTTTCATGTTCAAAGCCCCTTTATTCATTCCCGTTTCGATATAGCTGGTTACTTTACTTATTTATTATCCTGCTTTGCCACTATTTACACATAGTCTGCCCATAGTAACACGCTTTAGAAGGAAATTACATACAAAAGAGCTGCTCCTACGGTTTATATCAACCGTTTGAGCAGCTTCATTCAACCTATTGATCCTTTGTCACACAGCTATTTTTCAGTGCTAATCCTTAATCGCTCTTTTTATTTAATCAAGTCTTCGCGCAGAGGGGTAAAGGCATCAAGCAAAGCCGAAACCTCCAAGGCTCTTACCCCATGCAGCGCTCCGCTCGGAATAACGATAGATTCCCCTTGCCGTACAATCCGCTTCTCGCCGTCGATCGTAAATTCGATAGCGCCCTTTAGGCAATAACTTAGCTGCTCATGCGGATGAGAATGCTCATAACCTTCCGCGCCCTGCTCAAAGTGCACTTCCATTAGCATAAGGCTATTCCCTGGCTGCAATATTTTACGGGTTACTCCCGGCTCCGCATTTTCCCATATTCCGATGTTGCTCATCGTCCTATCTCCCTTCACTCAATCACATTTAGCAAGCTCCGCTCCGCTCTCGTGCCAAAAAAGCGAGTACGCCTGCCTTTCTCCCGCTGTCGCTATCACAATGCGGTATTCATTATCAGCCAGCATATTTACAGCCAACGAATCAAATGCATCCAGATCAGTCTTATGGTTTGAATCATATAACAGCGCTTGTACAAATACAATACGTTGGTCGGTATCCGCCCGCATGACGATGGACGTTCGGTCTCGATCAGGCGGATTGTCTGGCGTCAAGGCCGTATAAATGTCGCAAGGCTGAGAGCTCCAAAATAACTGCCGTAAACAGCCTTCCTCAAGCTGGTAATGAAACGAACTTGCCCTTGTGGATGTCATAAGCTTGCGCTTTTGCTTCAGCCATCTCTGGTCGAGTGCGCAAAGTCTATCATCTGTCAGCTGCCACGAGGCTGCTCCATTTTCTGCGAGCATGCCGCTAAAATGATTCATAAAGCTTACTTTCCGGCGCTCCGGCACCGTAACGCTTACAATGTCCAGCAAATAACCATCAGTAAGCGCATTGATTCGGCGGATTACAGCTCCTTCGTAGGCGTTCCGATCCCAAGGACATAGCTCAAGCGGCAAATGAATCCGATCCTTCATTTCGTATTGTTCGCTGAGCCAGTCCACCGCCGTTTCTGTCCATGCTCCCCATGGCTGCTCCTCAAACCGGATGACCCTTCCATCAGCGGGCGGCTGGTCGGCCCCGTTCAAGCACACCGTATTATGCGAGAAAGTATGCTTGAACCAGCCATAGTGTGCAGGAACGCCATAGGCGGTAGTACCCGCATCAACGAGCAGTGGCATATCCCCGCAAACGACTGATAAGCCTAAGCGATCCATATGATCGTGCTCGCCTCCGAATTTGCTATGCTTGATGACGGCTTGCCATCCCTTGCGATTAACCAGCTTCGTAATCCCGCTAGCAGGCAAAGAAATATTCCGATGGGCAGCATTCCATAGCGGGTGGCTGCTCGCTCCCTCTATAGGCGCAAGCTCTCTGCCGAATAGAAGCGCGTTAGCCGAGCTTCTGGCAACCGCCTTCGCTCCCGAGAACGGCTCCTCTGCCCATTCCGTCCCATAGGCCGTATTCAGCAGCGACCGATAAAGCTCATCACCAAAAATGTCGAGCGCGATTTCATAAAAAGGGGCGTACATATGAATGCCAGCCCTGTTGCCCGCATCGTTCATCGAGGGCATGTCGCCATTTGGCAATATCAAATGAATGGGGTAATCGAACATCGACTTAAGGCCTGCCGTCTGCCAAACCTCCCAAGGCGTACCTTCCGCCATCAGCGCAAAATGAAGCAGCGATTGGAAAGCATAAAAATGATAATGGACGTTGCCCTCGTACCATAATCCATCTTCAAAGCGTCCGCGTCTGATTTGATCGTATAAGCCATATTCGCCCTCCAGGCCGTAGCGGATAATCGCTTCATCATTCAGCAAAATGCCGATAGAGGCGATCGCGGAGGTAATGAGCACGGAATGATTATGGATCTGCTTTTCTTTATGCTCGATTAGAAACCTGGCGCAAGGCGCAAGCAACCCTCCACGGATGTGAGCCGTCTCCTCTAAGGACAAATGCTCGCGGATCCAATAAAAGCCCAACGTCAGATCCATAATCCAATGCGCCTCATCAAGCGTTTGGGCAAATAGCTTGCCTGGCCCGTTGTATGGAATGCCTCCGTGAACCAGGTATCCCTCGTAATAATCTGCATATGCGGTCAAAAACGTTTTGATCTGTCCTAAATGCTTCGGATCGGGCTCGATCATATGAAGCAAAGCCATATTGTAGACCGCTTTTCCAATGGTGACGTGGACTAGCGAAGTCCATGCCGAGTCGTATGGCTCACCCGCCCAGACCGTTCCGCAGACCGGACAGAGATGAGACAAGGGCTTCCTCCAATCAAAAGCGAGTTGCGCCCCGTCATGATGGCAATGGTACTGATGCGTCCATTCGCCATGCTCCTCCGGGCCAATGCCATACGTTATCTGTGAAGCCTCCTCCACCTCATGGCGCAGCAGCATCATCGCATCTGCAAAATGAGGCAAAGAGGCGTTTGTTCGAAGTCGATTCAGCCGTTGATCGTTCATGTCGTTTTCGCCTCATTCCTTAGCCTTTGAGTGATCCTGCCGTCATCTGCATAAACGATTTGTTAGCAATCAGATAAACGACAAGAAGCGGCAAAATGGATAAGCATGCACCCGCCAGCATGTAATGCGTCTGGACGGCGGCTGATGCCCCGTAACGCAAATAGGAAAGGCCTACCGTTAACGTCTGAAGGTCGGGTGAATTCATCGTAAATACTAACGGGCGCAAATATTCATTCCAAGCGCCGCAGAACGTGAATAGCGCGCCTACGCCAAGCCCCGGCCTAAGCAGCGGCAAAATGATTTTCCAAAAGATCCCTGCATTCGAGCACCCGTCTATCCGTGCAGCCTCGTCCAGCTCCCTCGATATTCCCTTTAGGAAGCTAAGCAAAATAAAGAAAATATAAGCATGCCCGCTGATCAAAATTAAGATGACTCCCCATAATGAAGTATGCAGATGCAGCTTGATCATAAGCTCGTATTGCGGTCTAATGACGACGGCGCCAATGGAAATAAACATCGTCGAAGCTTGCAAAGCTACGAAGAGCGCCTTGCCCGGAAATGCCATACGTTCCACAACGTACGCTGCCATTGAAGCGACAATAAGCGTTCCTATCGTCGTGACGCCGCTAAGCGTGAGACTGTTCCAAGTAAACCGTGAGAAGTTCGCTTGAACCCAAGCCTCCTTATAATTGTCAATGTGCCACACGGATGGCAAGATGGCTCCGCCTGTCGTAAGTTCCGCATTGGACATAAATGATCCGAGCAAAGTGACGACGATAGGAAATAGGATTAGGAGCGCCGTTGCCAGCAAGAAGATCCAGAGCAATGCGCGAGAGCTTATGCTGCCCATCCGAAGCGTCAATCGTTTTTTATTTTTCTGAACATGGGGTATGGCTTCTGTCTTCATAGCGTCCTCCTTATTGCATTTTATTCATTCGTCTAGCCAAGAGGTGGTATAAAAGCGTGATGATGCCTACGATAACGGCCGTTGTGAAGCCTACGGCGCTGCCATAGCCGAACTGCTGGTCTACGACGGCTCCTGATGACGGCGTTGGGAAGAACAGCTTATAGACGTACAAGTACATCACTTCCGTTTTGCCGATTGGGCCACCCTCAGTCAGTACCATTATGGTCTCATAGCCTTTGAGCGAGTTAATGATGGCTAGCATAATGACGATTTGCAGCACAGGCCCTAGCATCGGTATCGTCAAATACCAAAATTGCTGAGTTTTATTGGCACCATCAAGCGAGGCGCTTTCATACACATCATTCGGAATGTTTTGAAGGCCTGCCAGAAATAACAGCATATAATTGCCTACCGCACCCCATACGGCGATCATAATCGTTGTCATCATCGCGTTTTTTGGACCGAGCCAGTCTATCCTCTCGGAAATGATATGGAATTTAAGCAGGTATTGGTTCAAGATGCCGTTATACGAGTTGAAAATAATAAAAAACACGACGGCCATGACGGCTGAGCTGATTATCGTCGGCATAAAGTAGATCGCCCGTAAAATCTGGCGCCCCTTCAGCTTTTGATTTAAAATAACGGCGAGCGCCAAGCAAAGCGGAATCGTAATAATGAGCTTCCCGCCCGCGTAAATGAATGTATTTACGACCGAGTCCCAGTACTGCGCGTCTCCGAGCAGTCTTTGAAAGTTATATAGACCGGTAAACTTCGCTTCCCCGTAGCCCTTGTAATCATAAAACATATAGCGAATGGCCCAGCCAAGCGGATAAATGCCGAGTACAAGCGTCAATAGAAGGCTCGGAAATAGGAAAACGTAGGAGAATCCAATCTGACGCGCTTTATTCATCGTTTCCACTCCTGTACGATCTGTCATTTTTTCAGGAAAAGGAAAGGGCGGAGTCTGCACTCCACCCTCCTCTTCCCGTTTAATATTAAAGCTGTTATTTTGCGCCGAGCTTCATTGGATCAAAATCCGGTTTCGGCTCTACCTTCACTTCGCCGCTGGCGATCGCTTTATCAAGCGCCGCGTTGTATCTTGTATTCAGGTCCTTGATTATCGCATCCATGTCTCCATCGCCCAGCATATATTTGAAGAACGCATCGTTGCTTTTGATTCCTTCGACCGTTACTGTCGGGCTGAGCGGCCATGTTCTGTCATTATCCGTTGGCAGGAAACCTTCAATGCCATTAATATCGGGCTTGTTCGCAACGGCTGCAATAGATGGAACCATTGATATGCCAAAGCCTTTTTCGTGGTAAGTCTTCAAAATATTGTCGGCGTACATGTACTCCATGAACTTCCAAGCCGCCTCTTGGTTTTTGGAAGAGCTGTTAATGGCAAGCCATTGGCCGCCAAGGAAAGAGCTTGCCCCCTTGATTGTGCCGTCGATTGAAGGTACAGGCGCCGCCGCCCATTCGATCTTGGCAGGGAACTGGTTTTTATATACGCCCGGCTCTGAGGAGAAGGATATATACATGCCGATTTTGCCTTCTGCGAATTGCGCGCGAAGCGGGTCAATATCCAGTGATTCCATGCCCGGCAGCGTGCTGCCGTCGTCATACATTTGCTTGTAGGCCTGAATAATATCCTTGAATCTGGAGAAATCGAAACGTGCTGTTTTGAAATCAAAGCCGAAACCCCCAATACCGCTAACTTCAGCGATTACCCGTGCGGAACGGCCGAACGCGCTATCCGGACTTTTGAAGTTTAGCGCAAAGCCGTAGGCGCCGTCTGCTTTTCCAACCGCCGTTATTTTCTTCGCTGCATCCACCATTTCGGCGAGACTCGTAGGAGGAGCGGCAATGCCGGCTTTCGCGAATAACTCCTTATTGTATACAAGCCGTAAAGTAGAGCCGTAATTCGGCAAGCTGTAGACTTTTCCGCCGATCTGGTTGAAGTCTTGAATAAGTGGGAACTCCTGCTTCATCTGTGCAGTCATCAGCTCATCGATCGGTGCTAGATAACCTTTGGCCACATAAGGCTGGATCGTATTTTCCTTTACCCTCAGCACATCCGGCGCTTGTCCGGAAGCGAAAGCCAGATCGATCGCTTGGTTGTAATCGTCTGTTTTCACGACCATTTCGACTTCGATATTGTCTTGATTGGTTTCGTTAAATGTTTGTACGACCTCCTTGATATAATCCATATCGTGGCGATCCCCAGTCCAATAAACAATCTTTGTTTTTTTCTCGTTATTCGCTGGGGGAGAGCTCGCATCCGTTTCCGCCGGCTTGTTCGTCGCGCCGGACTCGTTGTTGCTGTTCGCGCTGCCGCATGCCGTTAAGGCAACGGCTAAAAACGCGCTAAGCACGACCGTTCCGATTTTTTTATACATTTGTAATCCTCCCTTTGTAGGTAAATCTTTGTTTCTTGCTCTTTAACTATAAAAGATCCCCTTCGGATAGGTAATGAGGTTAACTTGCGAATAGGGGCAGATATTTCTTGTTTCTCGATCCGGCTCCTCCTAAGACTTGGACGACCTGCCGAGCGAAGTTTCTTTAAATTCCGTAGGCGTTAGGCCAGTCTGCTTTTTAAACACCTCGCTAAAATAACGCCGATGCTCATAGCCCAGCTCCTGTGCGATTTCCTGCACCTGATAATCATCGATAAGCATTGATTTGGCCTTCTCGATTTTCGCTTGCGTGACAAATTGCTGGAAGGTCGTTCCGGACACCTTTTTAAACAAATTTGAATAATAGCCCCAACTTAAATTCGCTTGCCTCGCGCAATGCTCCAACGTCAAATCCAGCTGCAGGTTTGATTGGATATAGGCGATCGAACGATATATAATTTTCTGAGATTCGCTTGCTCGCTCCTTATCGATGAGCCGGCAGCCAATATCGCACAGCTCAAAGAGCCACTGCCGATATTCCTGGAGCGAAGCTCTGCTCTCGCCTCTACCCTCCTGCACCTTCGACTCAAACTCCGACAGATGCTCGCGCGGTAGCTTCTCCAGCAATACCCTCAGCATCCGCAGCGAGAGGCCGTGAAAGAGATGCCCAACATCGCTTGGCTCGGGCAAAACCGTCAACTTTTGCATTTCATCAAAAACAGTCGCCAGCCATTGCATCGTCTTCTCCCGGTTTCCCGAACGGAATCCGAATAAAAACTCATTTTCGCTTTCTACGGTATAGACCCATCCCGCAGAACTGGCCTGCGCGCCATAATTAGAGCTGAAAGCTCCGTTCCCGCCCGTATAGAAATGGTAGGACAACGCACTGAGCGCTTGCTGATAGCTCTTAGGCAGCTCGCGAACATGCTTGACCTCTTGTCCGATACCGATGGATATCGTGAATTTCGTATGGCTCGCAATATTTTCACAGCAAGATTCCGCTATCCGAATGAGAAGCTCCTTGGATTTCACATGCAGGAGGCACACGTAACGGTTAAACGCCTCGCGAAATACGATGGCAGAAGCATGCGCCGCAATCGTTTCCTCGACGATATTTTGCAAGGAGAACCTCGCAAGCTCCAGCTCCTTTACGACTAAGCCGCCGTACTTATCCGTGAATTGGTCAATCTGAATAACCATAACTGCAAATGGCGCCTGTAGAGGCGGGAGATCCAGAAAGCCCCACCACTGCGCGATATCCGTTTCATCCGTCTGATGGTGGACAAGCAAGGACATATATTCCTGCCTTAGCGCAGGCAGGCTCTCCTTCATCTTTTTTTCCAGCTCGATGACATGGGTCCGTTCACGTTTTTCGTTCTCCCACGCTTCCTTTGCCTTTACTACGACCTTTACGATATCATCGATAGAAAATGGCTTTTTGACATAATCAAGCGCCCCGTATTGAATCGCCTTCCTGGCGTATTCAAAGTCGGTATATGCACTTAATATGATGATTTTGCTATGAGGGAGCATCTCTACGATTCTTCGCGTCATCTCCAGCCCATCCATTTTTGGCATGCGGATATCCGTCAAAATAATATCAGGCAGCGACTGACGGATCACATCCAGTCCTTCCTCGCCGTTCATGGCGCTGCCTACAATCTCGATGCCGTATTGCCCCCATGGGATTTTATGTTTGATCATTTCTACCACGCTGCGAATATCATCGACAATGCACAATTTAACCATTTGTTTCATTCGATTCATCCCCTTCACCCTGCCTTGGAATCCAAAGCTCAATCCGTGCGCCGCCTTCATCATTGTTGCTTATTTCCATTCGCTGCTGGTCTCCGTAATATAATTGCAAGCGATGGTACACATTTCGAAGGGCATAACCTTCTTTGTGCGTAGTCGGATTCATGATATCCGCCTTAATGCTCTCAGGCTGCAATCCCGCCCCGTTGTCTTCCACCTTCAAATAGAGCCTATCCTCGTCGGCCCGAGCGTAAATATGGATTTCTCCGCCCGACATTCGGTCCTGAAAGCCATGCAAAATACTGTTTTCCACGAGCGGCTGCACAATAATTTTCGGAATCTTGTTATCAAGCAGCTCAGGCTGCACATCGATATGGCAGACGAATAAATCCTCATAAGACATTTGCTGAATGGCTAAATATTGACGGACATGATCCAATTCGTCATTCAGCGTAATCAAGTCCCGTCCTCCGCTTAAGCTAAGCTGGAACATTTGCGACAAAGCGAGTATCATTTCGTTCACGTCCTGGTTTTCCCCAAGCACGGATTTGCAGTAGATCGTATTTAACGTATTGTAGAAAAAATGAGGATCCATCTGGGCAGAGAGCGCTTTGATTTCAGCTTTGCGCTTCTCCTTCTCACGTTGCTTCACGTCATTAATCAGCTGCTTGATTTCATCCAGCATGCGGTTAAACCGAAAGCCAACCTGGGAAACCTCATCTTTGTAATCGCTTTCAAAACGTACGCTAAGATCATTTTCCTCCACTCGCTTCATCAGCTTATGCAGCCTGAACAGCGGCCTGAGCAGCAAATCGCTCAAACGGCTCGCAATGAATAACGAAAGCACCATGAAGCCAAGTATGACGTACGAGGTTGCCTTCTTGATTCCGTTCAGCTTCGCAAGCAGCTCGCCTCTCGATTGAATGCCTACAATCATCCAGTCTTCTTTGACATCCAGCCTCGAATAATTGACCAAATAATCCTTCTTGCTGTCCCGATAAAAGAAGGACCCTGTCATCTCCTCTTTCAACTGCCGGATAAATTCAGGCTGCTTCGTTAATGAACGATCGTCAGCAGTATGGGCCAGATTAACATTTGCGCCAGCCGAATCGATGAAATAATACTGCTTGTCCGTTGTCGAAAGATTTTCCATAAATAGATCAAGCAAATCATCTTCCTTGATATTAATCACGACATACACATCCGATGTCATTTCCCCCATGTCATTTACACCCTCTACGACAAGAGAAATGACCGGCTGCTTATCCATAAAAAAGGAGTCCTCATGTCCTTTCGTCCAAAAGCCGTGCTTCAATTCCTTAAACTGGTCGTATAAATCCGAGTCATAAAACGATAGCGACGTATTTCTAACGTTCGAGGTATGATAATAATCTCCGATTGGCGAAGCAATCAGAATACTGTCGATCATCGAGTCGTTGAATTTCACCTGCGAGAAAACCGCCTGCAATGACGTCCACGTCTTGTAGTAGCGGCTGCTGTCATTATTTTGCGCATCCGTCATCACCTGCTTGAAGGGATCGCTGAACATGAGCGCCCTTACTGCTATGCCGATATTTTTGAGCCTCTCGTTTACGATCTGGGCAGATTGGTTTACCGTGTCCTGACTGGACTTTAGCGCATTGCTTTGAATTTCCTTCGATGCGATCAAATACGAAATGCTCCCTGTAGCCGTAATGCCGAACATAATTAAAATGACAAAGGCCAGCCAGATTCTGTGCTTCAATGAAAGGGAGTAAAAAAACTTTTGCACCATTATTCTGCGTATATTCGTTTGAATTCTCGTCAACCCCTCTCATGGCGTACCCGTGCTTAGACACAATCTATTTCATTATAATGCAAATGGCAAAAGGTAAACATGCGGCAAACCATGGAACGAGGGCAGATTTTTAAAGGTTGTTCGTTATTTAGGAGGCAAGCAAAACAGCAAAAAAAAAGCTTTAACCCTGTGAGGGGTCAAAGCCATTATCTGCTTCTCCTTGCTGGTTGCTCATGCCAAGCTGATCCAAGCTTTTAAACTCATAGCCTTGGCGGCGCGCCTCGTCAATAATTCTGCCAAGCGCTTCCGTATTGTCTTTGGACACCGAATGCAGCAATATGATTGCGCCTGGATGCAGCTGCTTAATAACCTCGCTATATGCGTACTGAGAACCCCGCTGCGCATTCACATCCCAGTCCTTATAAGCCACCGACCAAAATACGTTTATGTAGCCGAATTGTTTGCTTGCCTCAAGCACCCGTTCGTTAAAAATGCCTCTCGGCGGCCGGAGATATTTCATTTCCTTCTGGCCCGTAAGCACCTCAACCTGCTCCTTCACCTTGTCGAGCTCCGTCTTAATGCTTCCCTCCGACAGCTGGGACATATCCGGATGGCTCCATGAATGATTGCCAATAATATGGCCTTCCATTGCCATACGTTTAAGCAGCTCCGGTTGATCCTTCACATAATGTCCCGTTACGAAAAATACGGCCGGCACTTGCTTCTCCTTTAACACATCAAGAATTCGTGGAGTAAAGCCGTTCTCATACCCGTTGTCGAAGGTTAAAAAGAGCTCCTTTTGATTCGTGTCTCCAAGAAACAGCGCGCCATGTTTCGTAATAATAGGCTTAAAGCCTTCCTCATCTATTGAAGGCAAACGGCCGTCCACGCTTTTCTTAAATCCAAAGTGGTACGCTCCGGGTTGCCCAAAAGCAGCGGAAGGAGTTACTAAGCACCCTACCAGCACTGCGAACAGTGCCATGACCTTCATATTGAGCTTCAACAGCAATGCCCTCCTTGTTCAATTGATATATGACGCTGAGCCGACATATTGCAGTTATATTTCCCCATAACCACATAAAAAAACCGCCATCTTCGCAAGTCGATTGGACTTTGAAGACAGCGGTTTTATGTTAATTTCATTGGTTTAAAAATGGTCGGGACGACACGATTTGAACATGCGACCCCCTGGTCCCAAACCAGGTGCTCTACCAAGCTGAGCTACGTCCCGAGAAAAGATGGTGCCGTCGAGAGGACTTGAACCCCCAACCTACTGATTACAAGTCAGTTGCTCTACCAGTTGAGCTACAACGGCACATCGATTATGTCCACCAATTAAGGTGGTTTGTGATGCTGATTTGGCCTAAACCAAGCCGCATCTTGGGAAAAATGGTGCCGTCGAGAGGACTTGAACCCCCAACCTACTGATTACAAGTCAGTTGCTCTACCAGTTGAGCTACAACGGCATATGGATGATATCCAGCAATTACGGTGTTTGTGATGCTGATCTGGCTAATCCAAGATGCATCTTGAGAAAAATGGTGCCGTCGAGAGGACTTGAACCCCCAACCTACTGATTACAAGTCAGTTGCTCTACCAGTTGAGCTACAACGGCAAAAGAAGTTGTTCACCATTTAAAAGGTGATTTGGTTGCGGGGGCAGGATTTGAACCTGCGGCCTTCGGGTTATGAGCCCGACGAGCTACCGGGCTGCTCCACCCCGCGTCATTAAGAAAAAATATGGTGACCCGTAGGGGACTCGAACCCCTGTTACCTCCGTGAAAGGGAGGTGTCTTAACCACTTGACCAACGGGCCTTGAAAAATTGGAACGGAGAGAGAGGGATTCGAACCCTCGCACCACTTACGCAGTCTAACCCCTTAGCAGAGGGTCCCCTTGAGCCACTTGGGTATCTCTCCAAAAAAATATGGCTCCCCGAACAGGACTCGAACCTGTGACAACTCGATTAACAGTCGAGTGCTCTACCAACTGAGCTATCAGGGAAAATATGGTGGGCCCTAGTGGACTCGAACCACCGACCTCACCCTTATCAGGGGTGCGCTCTAACCAGCTGAGCTAAGGGCCCTAAGCATAAACATTAAACCTTATGTAAGTTCTTTTGTTTACGTTCAGGCAGGCAAATTGCGCCCTGAAAACTGGATACGAAAGATTAGGTTTGCTGAAAACCTCTTTAACTGTTGTCTGCTGGATGTATGGGTCACAGCAAACGGTTTTAGGATAAGCCCTCGACCGATTAGTATTCGTCAGCTACACACATTGCTGTGCTTCCACCCCGAACCTATCAACCTCGTCGTC
>NZ_LIGH01000001.1:7306162-7362210 GCF_001273905.1 Paenibacillus sp. FJAT-27812
CACCCGTCCGCCGCTAATCTTATCCCGAAGGACAAGATCCGCTCGACTTGCATGTATTAGGCACGCCGCCAGCGTTCGTCCTGAGCCAGGATCAAACTCTCCAAATTGGTGTTTGAAATGCTCATTACTTTTTTATCGCTTTTTCTTACGATTCGTTAGAATCATAAGGGCAGTTATTACTCGTTGTTCAGTTTTCAAAGAGCAATCTATTCTTTCTTTTGTTTCGCTTGTTTTGCTCGTCGTCCGCGTGTTTCTCTCGGCCGGAATTAGAATATATCATGTCCCCCTCTAATTGGTCAAGCATTTATTTAAAAAAAGTTTTAAATTTATGTTTTAATCAATTTTCCACCGTAAAATAGCGAATATTATCTTTTATTAAACGTTGGCTTTCATCTGTGAAAGCACATCATTGTTATTATAGAATAAGGAAATAGATTATTAATTCATTCAGCGGAGGAGCATCACAATGTCAACAACCGAAATCGAACGTATTCAAGCGCTTCTGCCGCACTGGGTTGAATCAAGCCGGCAGCAATGCAGTTATGGCAAGGTAGCCTCTTATATTCCCGAGCTGTCAAAATCACCAATAGGCGCACTAGGCATTCATATTATCGACGCACATGGACATTTCATTACAGCTGGTGATGCAGAGATCTCTTTTACGATGCAGAGCATTTCCAAAGTGTTCACCCTCATTCTAGCGTTAATGGACAATGGCGAGGACGCTGTCTTTGACAAGGTTGGCATGGAGCCGACCGGAGATAACTTCAACTCTATGCTGAAGCTTGAGCTTGTGCAGCCTGGCATTCCTTTTAATCCGCTTATCAATGCTGGCGCTATTGCGATCTCTTCCCTTATTGGCGGCGACAGCTCTACGGAAAAATCCAGCCGTGTACTGCAGTTCCTTCGTCTTCTTTCTAATAATGACACGCTGGACTATGATCTCGATGTCTATCGTTCTGAATCCGATACAGCTAACCTAAACCGCTCCATGGCTTATTTTCTAAAAGACAACGGTGTGCTGAAAGGATCAGTAGAGGATGTGCTTGACGTTTATTTCCGCCATTGTTCCGTAAGCGTAACCTGCGAGGACTTGGCTCAAATGGCGTTGGTGCTTGCTCATAACGGCAAAAATCCGCTAACCGGGGAACAGCTTATTCCCCGCCGCTACGTTCAGATCGCCAAAACGTTTATGATTACTTGCGGAATGTATAACGCCTCGGGCGAGTTTGCCATTCAGGTCGGCTTGCCTGCCAAAAGCGGCGTTTCCGGCGGTATTTTAACGTTAGTGCCCGGCCGTTACGGCATCGGCTTAGTTGGCCCGTCCCTGAATCGCAAAGGAAACAGCATTGCCGGGGTCGCTTTGCTGGAATCGTTATCCCATGAGTTTGACTGGAGCTTGTTCTGATCCCCCTTCCCGGCAAAACAAAAAAGGACGTCCTATATAGGGCGTCCTTCTTCATTAGCTTTCATTAAGGCTGCGGATTGATCAGCTTAACGTTTTTGTTTAAGATGAAAAACTGCTCCGCCTTCTCGCGATGCTCATCCGTAATTTGTCCGCTGATCGCTTTGTAGGCAACCCAGACAGCGGTCGCATCGTCAACAAAACCGGCTACAGGCAAAAAGTCGGGAATCAAATCAATCGGCAATATCCAATACGCTAACGCCCCGATTGCCGTAACCTTGGTTGCGATCGGCGTCTTCGGGTCGGCCGAGCAGTAATACAGCGTGACGACTTCCTTTGCGAACGGTACCTTTGCCGCATGACGCTTCACCTTCGCCCAGAAGCCTTCCTCCACATATTTGGACTGCTTCTCGTAGTCCCCGATTTTTCCGACCCATTGATTGACGTCGACTTCCTCAGGCGCTCTCTCTTTATTTAAATGCAAGGATGCCTCTAGCTCCTTTTCGTTAACCTCATAGGGAACGGCTTCTTCAATCAGCTTTTTGCCGCAAGAGGAGCATTCTGCAGCCATGAGCATTGACGAATCGATATCGTTATGATGTCCACAGCTTGCGCACTGGGCAATAGTCATACTTCCCACCTCCTAGTTATACCTACTTATACTTCATCTATTTAAAAATAGTTGCAATAATTAGCTGCTCTTGCTGAAAATTGCTGATTATTCGCTCAGCACCCCGTTATTCATCTGGCCGCTTACGAGCGAACTGTAGAATCCCTTCCGCTCCAGCAGTTTCTCATGGGACCCCTTTTCGATGATTGCGCCATCCTGCAGCACCACAATCTGGTCCGCCTGCTGTATGGTATTCAGCCGATGCGCGATAACGAAACTGGTTCTTCCTTGCATAAGCCGCTGCAGCGCCTCTTGAATTTTTATTTCAGTGACGGTATCTATGCTGCTGGTAGCCTCGTCCAGCACAAGTATAGAAGGATTAGCCAGAATCGCTCTAGCTATAGCAAGCAATTGCTTCTGCCCTTGGCTGATGCCGCTGCCATCCGGCTTGAGAACTGCGTTGTAGCCATCCTTCAACCGTTTGATAAAAGAATGCGCATTTGCAAGCCTCGCCGCCTGCTCCACCTCTGCATCCGTTGCATCAAGCTTGCCATAACGAATATTATCGCGAATGGTACCCACGAACAGAAAAGGGTCCTGCATCACGAATGCCATATGCGAGCGTAAATTTTCACGTTTAAGCTCGCGGCTGTCATGCCCATCGATCAAGATGCGCCCTGAGCTTGGATCATAAAAACGGCATAATAGCTGAATAAGCGTTGTCTTGCCCGCTCCCGTAGGACCAACCAGCGCAATGGTCTCTCCCGGCGTCACACTAAAGCTAACCTCGTCAATCGTAGCGCTGCGCCCCTCATAAGCGAACGTAACGTGATCAAATACGACAGTGCCTTTGACCTCCGCGAGCTCACGCGCTGCGCCTTCATCCTTGCGCTCCTCATCTTCGCCCAGCACATCGAACACCCGCTCCGCGCCGGCTACCGCTGATAGCAGCGTATTCCACTGGTTAGCCAGATCATTGAGCGGACGTGTAAACTGCCTGGAATACTCTGCGAAAATGACGATGATGCCGACCGTAATGGCATCATTAAGCACAAAGATGGCGCCGACTCCTGCAATGACGGCAAAGCTTAAATTGTTTAGCGCGTTCATCAGCTTCGGAATAAACCCCGATATGGTCTGCGCCCAGAAGCCTGACACGCGAATGCGCTCATTGCGCTCCTTAAAAGCTGCAATAACCGTCTCTTCCTGCGAAAAAGCTTTTACGATCCGTTGCCCGGACAACGTTTCTTCAATATATCCGTTCAAGTCGCCGAGATTGCGCTGCTGGGCTTTGAATAGTCTGCCTGTTTGCCTCGTAATCCATTTCATTCCAAGCAGCATTAACGGCACCACGAGAAAAGTCAGCAACGTTAAAAATGGACTAAGCGACAGCATGACGCTTACGGTACCGATGAGCAGAAGGACGCTTGAGAACACTTGAATGACCGAGCTATTTAAAGATGAGCTTACATTTTCAATATCATTCGTTACCCGGCTCATCAGCTCCCCGTGCTGGCGCTTGCTAAAGTAGGGAATAGGCAGCCGGTGCAAATGCTCAAACAATTGTACCCGCATAAGGTAGACCGTTTTCTGCGAAATCGTAATCATCCAAATGCTTTGCAGCCACATCGTGACGGAATGCAGCGCATATACGACCGCCATCCCAATCAGAAAAACAACAAAGCCGCTGTCCCTGTTCATCAAAAAATGATCGATCGCCGTTCCAGCCAAATAGGGGCCGAGCAGCGAAAAGCCAGAGCTTAGCATAACCATGACTATGACAGCGGCTAGTCTACCCTTATATGCAATCAAGTAACTCCACATTTGCCGCAGCGTCTGCGACGTGTTTCTCGCTCTAGGCTTTCGCTTGCCTTTGCCCCCTGCCGTCTGTCCTTCTGCTGCCGCCTCGGCAGCAGATTCAGGTCTGCGGTATTGAAAAGGCTCCATCAATGATCTAAGCACGGGATACACCTTCCTTCCCGAACTGCGATTCGCAAATTTTTTGGTAGAGGCTTGATTCTCTAATCAGCTGTTCATGCTTGCCCTGCGCTAGCAATTGCCCATCGTCCAGCAAAAGGATCGAGTCAGCCGATACGGTGGAGCTTATTTTTTGCGTGACAAGGAAGGTCGTGCACTTCATCTGTTTAAGCGCCTGAAGCAGATTTTCTTCCGTTCGTATATCCAAGGCGCTCGTGCTGTCATCAAGCAGCAAAATGACCGGTTTCCTTACGAGTGCCCTCGCAATGGTCAGCCGCTGTTTTTGTCCGCCCGACAGATTGACTCCTTTTTGCCCAACGATGGTCTCGTACTGCTCCGGCAGCTTCATAATCGTGTCATGAATTTGCGCCAGCTTGGCAGCCTCGATAATTTCTTCGCGCGTAGCGTCCTCCTTGCCCCAGCGAATATTTTCCTCTACCGTCCCCGTAAACAGCATAATTTCTTGAGGAACATAGCCGATCTGCTTGCGCAGCTGACCTAGCTTCAACATGCGGTTATATATCCCATCAACGCGAATTTCACCGGACTGCACATCGTAAAGCCGCGGGATAAGCTGAATAAGCGAAGACTTTCCTGAGCCGGTCGCACCCATAATTGCAATTGTCTCGCCTGGCCTTGCCGAGAAGGATATTTGGTTTAATACGTGCTCGTCAGAATCGGGATATTGAAACGAAACATTTTCGAAGGAAACGCTGCCGTTGCGAAGCTTCGCTTCTTCGTCGCTGTCTGTCGTGTCCGTTAAGTCGATATCGGTCAAAATAACCTCTTCGATCCGCTGCGCTGACGCCCGCGCCCTTGAGAAGTTGACGACAATCATGGACATGATGGACAGTGCGCCTGTCGTTCTGGTCGCGTAATTGACGATCGCTATCACTTCACCTGCGGTTGCCCCGTTTGTATCAAGCTCAATGCGGCCGAACCATAGCACCGCCATAACGCTCGCATTCATCACTAGCAGAACGATTGGCATCGTTGCCTCCGTCAAACGAAGCGCTGCAACGGTACGATCCATAAGTTGCTCGCTTGAGCTCGCAAAGCGGCCAGTTTCATGCCGCATGCGGACAAATACGCGAATGATGCGCATCCCGATCAGATTTTGCTGCATGACGCTATTCACATGATCGAGCTGCTGCTGCACGGAGCGAAATAATGCCTCGCCCTTTTTAAGCACCCAAACTAAAAAGATCCCGAGAAACGGAATCGCGGCAGCAAGCCAAATCGCCAGACTGGGCTGTACGATAAATGCCATTACAATGCTCCCTATCACAAGCAGAGGCGCGCGGAGCATAATTCGCAGTCCCATAAACACTGTATTTTGCAGCTGTGTTACGTCATTCGTAAGTCTAGTAATGAGAGAAGATTCCGGAAAACGATTAAAATTGGCAAATGAGAACGATTGCACCTTTTCATAAAGGCGCTCTCTCAGATCAAAGCCAAAGCTTTGGCTGACATGAGAGGCATAAAAGGAGCTGAGGATGCCGGCTGCAAAAGCTACGATCGAGCAGCCAATTAAGAAGCCTCCCCATTCCAGTACAACGGATAGATTGTCTTTCCCGATTCCATCGTCAATGATTTTGGAAATAATAAACGGCTGCAGCAGCTCTACCATCAGCTCGATAAGCATAAGCACCAGAGCGGCATAGGCGGTAAATCGGTACTTTTTGAGAAAGGCGAACATGGTCAGCATCTTTGTTCCTCCGAGTAAAAATGGCTTAAACTAGCTATTATACTCATTATATCTTCTTGAAACGGAAATGGCATATACAATGAACGTTACAATTAGTGGTGAGGAAATTGGGATTGAGGGAATATGGGGGGACGACACACATGTCTAAGACAGCTGAGCTGCCTTAAACGCCACGTGCATCCTCGTAAAACACCCGGAACATAATGTCATGATTGTAATTGCCGAAGCCTTTGCCATAAATGGTTAATCCGCCGACATGCTCGGCATCCTCTCTTACGCCGATGCGAAACGTCCAAAAGTTGCGGTCAAGCCCAATCTCGCTGATACCAATGGAGGACATGAGCTGGCCATCAATGAGCGTGCCCTCCTCTTGAATGCGTATCACCTTCAGCAGTCCGTATTGATTGACGCGATCAGCCCACCAAGCCGGCGAGAATCTTCCGCGCACCTCGCCATAGTCGCCAGGGCTCGTCCACATGCCGATATCCATCCCATTCAGCGAGAAATTAATATCGGACGGCCAGTTCTCATTAACGCCAGGCGCTTCTGAGCCAAGCTCAAGCGTGATTTCGAGCGCTACGGGACGTTGTCCCGAAAGCAAATAATTCGGCACCTTGTATTCCACGTAACCTTTGCCAAACCACAAAATGCCTGCATTCATCCGCTCAGGCTCCAAAAAGAAGCGCGGATCATCGAATTGCCCGATCAGCTTGTCCACCGTAGCAATGCCGCAGGTCGGAAACACTTCAAATTGTGTAAAATGGCCGACAGGCACGCTGACATCATGCACCTTCTTCACATCTAGTGCCGGATGGGGAAGCTCAATGGCGATGGAGCGCTCCGCGAGCGAGCAAATTTTGTGCGTACCGCCGTCCTTGCGAACCATTTTCGTCTGAACGATGCCTGCTTTCTCAAGCTTGCGTATATGCATGGTCACAATGGCGCTGCTAAGTCCGACCGCCTCTGCGAGCTCCTTCACATTCATCATGTTTGTCGCCAGCTGATTAATGATGGATAGCCTGACCGGGCTAGCCAAAGCTTCATATAAAGGCAGCCAAGCCTCATCTGTATTGGCATGTATCATGGGTATCTCCTCCTATCTCTATTCTATAATAATAGAAGGGCATCCCAAAAGCCGCAAATGCAGCTTCCGGATACCCTGACTGTTTCCCTTATAGCTTGATGCGAATTACGTTCCAAGATGCTTTGCCAAGCGTCGCTTGAATTTTTCCGCCATCCGAGATAACGGCGCTGCCTGACGTATGCGGTGCGACACGATTTGGCGCATCTGCCGTATTTGTCATTTTCAAATCGTCATGCTCAAGCACGATATGCTCGATTATTTGGAAAGTGCCAAAGCTCCGAAGGTCGATTTCAAACGGAAGCGCTTCGTCAATATTCCGGTTTACCGCAAAAATCGTCACTTCCTCTTTCTCTTCGTTATGAACGGCAACCGTCTCCAAATAAGGCACATCCGTAAAATCCTTCGAATCGTATTTCGGCGATTTAACGAGCGGTACGAGTACCGTTCCACGTCCGAAAATGCTCGCGTGCATGTATGGATAGTAGATCGCCTGCTTCCAAGCAGGACCGCCGTTTTGCGTCATAATTGGCGCGATTACGTTGACCAGCTGTGCGATGCAAGCCATTTTCACACGATCGGCACGCTTTAGCATACTTATCAGCATGCATCCGACAACAAGCGCATCCTCATGCGTGTACACGTCTTCAAGCTGAGGCGGTGCGATTTGCCAAGGCTCAAGCTGTTTATCCTGCGCATGCGAATGGAACCATACGTTCCACTCATCGAAGGAAAGATTGATTTTTTTCTTGCCGCGTTTTTTCGCTTGAACGTAATCACAGGTTGAGATGACCGTATTAATGTATGAATCCATGCTCATCGATTGTGCTAGGAAGTTTTTGGTGTCGTTATGCGGATTTCCATAATACTGATGGATGGAGACGTAATCAACGGTGTCGTACGCCAAATCCAGAACCGTCGATTCCCATTCCGGGAATGTCGGCATTCCGATATGGGAGCTTCCGCTAGCTACCAGCTCTATCGTAGGATCAACCCAGCGCATCGCTTTCCCCGCTTCGTTTGCGAGCCGTCCGTACTCGACCGACGTTTTATGCCCAATTTGCCAAGGTCCGTCCATTTCATTGCCCAGACACCATGTTTTAATGTTATGCGGGTCTTTGTAGCCATGCTCGATACGAAGGTCGCTCCAATAGGAGCCGGATTTATGGTTCGAATATTCGATAAGATTGCGTGCATCATCGATCCCGCGCGTACCCAGATTAACCGCCATCATCGCTTCCGTGTTCGCCTTTTTGCACCAGTCCATAAACTCATTGAAGCCGATCCAGTTTGGCTCAATCGTTCTCCAGGCAAGCTCCAGTCTTTTTGGACGCTTATCTAAAGGTCCAACGCCATCCTCCCAATTGTAACCGGATACAAAATTGCCACCCGGATATCTGACAATCGGCACGTCAATTCCTTTTACGAGCTCAAGCACGTCAGAACGAAAGCCCTGCTCGTCCGCTTCCGGATGATCCGCTTCATATATGCCGCCGTATACAGCACGACCCAGATGCTCGATAAAAGAACCGTAAATGCGTTTATCTACTTCTCCTATTTGAAAATCCTTATCCACGATCATTGATGCTTTGTCTGCCATGCTCATCCACCTCGTCATTAAATTAATGTAATCGTTAATTAGTAAGTCAATTATTAACAAACGCTCTTGTTATCATTTAACTATATGTTATAGATTAATTCAAGCATTAATTTTGCTTAATAGAAATAATAATATTATTAATTCAATTAAAAGGAATGAAGAAAGAACTATTTTAAAGCCACAAAGGGGTGAATGTGATTTAAAAAATAGTTCAATTTTCCTAATATTCTTCAATTGTTTCTTGAGTTAGTCCTCTTTTTAGACTACTATGGAACTATAAGGTAATTCCCTTGCTTCAACCATACGGCAGGAGTTGAGATCATGAGCAGTCCTACACGCTCAATAGAAGATGCGGCCGACCATATCATTGACACCATGAAACACTTTCTTCAAGTAGATACCGTATTCGTAATGACAAATGATGGTACAAGCAGCAGAATCATTCGGGCATTCAACCGTCAAGAAGAACACATTCAGAACAGCCCCCTACATAAATGGATTGAAAGCTTTTGCAGCCTCGTTCTGAACCAAACCGCTCCCATTCTCAACATTCCAAATACATTAAACGACCCGCGTACTGCTTCTCTACCCTTTGCCAAGCAGCTTGGGGCACATTCGTTTGTTGGCATACCTGTAAATGCAGCTGATCAGCAGTCGTCTGGCGCTATTTGCATCCTTCATAGCGTGCCGCTTCATCTTGATGATAGGCAGCTAGGCTTCCTTACATCTTTGGCTGCTTTTTTGGGATATATTTTGGAATTAGAAAATGCCAGCGTTACGGACAGCCTGACCGGTTTATATAATCGCCGTTATTTGTCCCATTTGTGCCGCAGCAGCTCGGACAAGCAGTATAGCGTAATGTTCATTGACATTGATGACTTCAAGGAGGTCAACGATTCTTATGGCCATGACTTTGGCGACTTGCTTCTGCTCCAAATTGCTGCCAGGCTAAAGCATGGCGTCCGGAAAACCGACATCCTCGTGAGGTACGGCGGAGATGAGTTCGTGATTTGCTTTCACCATTTGATGGATAGCCATGACATTGATTTTGTTGCAGGAAAAATAAAAGACTCCATTAAAGAGCCCTTCTCTATAAATGGAAAGACGATTCGGATTTCCGCAAGCATCGGCATCAGCTCCACCTATGGCACCGGCTCCAGTCTGAAGGAGCTAATCAGCGATGCTGACCAAGCGATGTATGGCATTAAACAAAATGAAAAAAACCTTTGAGCTAACCTGCGCTAACGAGGAGATGCTGCTCCAAGCGGCGGTAAGTACAAGGGTTCTTTTTATCGCACCGCAACGAGTTCAAAATGCATTTCTCATATCGTCCCCTCATTCGGCTTGCTTCTGAAATGGATTTTGCCATTCATCGCTTTCACCAGGCTGATCACTACCATTAATCCAAGCCCGGTTCCGCTCTCCTTCGTTGTAAAATAGGGATTTCCCAGCCTTTTCACCTGCGTGCTGCTCATGCCAGCTCCCGTATCCCGAATCAGGATTTGCGCGATCCCCTGCTCAGATTATCCTTACCCATCAATTGCAGAAAACCTCTTGTCGTTGTGCTTTCAAACATAAATTTTGGCGTAATGACGATGAATAACAAACAAGCCGAAACAATATAAAGTAATCCATGGATCACGGATAAGAGTAGGGATTGGATCACATCGACGTTCTTTTCTTACGGCATTCGTTGTCTTATTTTGGCACAAAACGACTTGATCCTACAAATACTCGACGCTTTTCTGCATTTACCTTTACTGTTTTTCTCTTTTTTAGAATCATTATCGTCTCACCGACATAACCTTGGCCACTCCTTCATAAACATGGTATGAATCGTATTTTTCGAATGCGGAGGGATGACGAATGAACCAGGATGAGATTCGCGCGCTGGAGCGGTCCATCGATGAAATAACCGAAATCGCGCAAGGCTTTGGGCTCGACTTTTACCAAATGCGCTACGAGATTTGTCCTGCTGATATCATTTATACGTTTGGCGCCTATGGTATGCCGACCCGCTTCAGTCATTGGAGCTTTGGCAAAACCTTTAACAAGATGAAAATGCAGTACGACTTTGGCTTAAGCAAAATTTACGAGCTTGTCATCAACTCCAATCCCTGCTACGCCTTCCTGCTCGATGGCAATTCCTTGATCCAAAATAAGCTTATCGTCGCCCATGTTCTCGCCCACTGCGATTTCTTCAAAAACAATGCCCGCTTCAGCGTGACCAATCGCAACATGGTCGAGAGCATGTCCGCTACTGCCGAGCGCATCCATCAATATGAGATGGATTACGGTACCGAAGCCGTTGAGAAGTTTATCGATGCGATTCTCGCGATTCAAGAGCATGTTGACCCTACGCTCATTAAGCCTTATCAGTTAGATAAGAAGCGTTACATTGAAATGGTGCAAAAGGACAGCGAGCGCTCTGAATGGAATATTCCAGCGTCTTCTTATGATGATCTATGGAATCTTGATCCCGATCGGACGGCTGCCGCTGCATCTGCCGCTCAATCACAAGCTGCTGATGCCAAACGTTTCCCGCCTCGGCCTGAAAAAGATGTCGTGTGGTTCATTGAGGAATACTCGCCTACATTGCAGGATTGGCAGCGGGATATCCTTTCTATGCTGCGCGATGAGATGCTCTACTTCTGGCCGCAAATCGAAACAAAGATCATGAATGAGGGCTGGGCTTCGTATTGGCATCAAAGAATTATTCGTGAGCTTGATCTCACTAGCGATGAAACGATTGAATTCGCCAAACTCAACTCCTCCGTCGTTCAGCCGTCTCGGCATAGCTTGAATCCATATTATTTAGGTTTGAAAATATTTGAGGATATCGAGCGGCGCTTCGATAACCCGACGAAAGAAGAGCAGGCTCGCTTCGGTCGTGTGCCTGGCAAAGGCAGAGAAAAAATGTTCGAGGTGCGTGAACTCGATTCCGACATCTCCTTCCTCCGCAACTACCTGACGAAGGATTTGGTTAATGATCTGGATCTGTACATTTTCGAGAAAAAAGGACCGGAGTGGAAGATTACCGATAAGTCTTGGGAGAATATTCGTGACCAGCTCGTTTATTCCAAAGTAAACGGCGGGTTTCCCAGCCTGATGGTTAAGGATGGGGACTTTAACCGTGTTGGCGAGCTTTATTTGATTCATGAGTATGAGGGTATGGAGCTTGATCTAAAGTACGTGGAGCGTACGCTGCCTCATGTTGTGCAGCTTTGGGGGAAAAACGTACATTTGGAGACGTTTGTTGAGGATAAGAAGATTGTGTTTAGCTGCGATGGGAAGAAGACGAGTCGGAAGTTTGTTTGATTTAGTGAAATTGCTTCTTAACTCTTCATTGAAGAGCTGTCATGCATAAAGCTAATACAAAAAGAGGCTGTCCCAAAAGTAAGTAAGGAATAGCCTCAAAACACTAAAATGATCAACTAATAAATGAAAACGGGATGGATCAGGTATTATTTCTGCTCCATCCCGTTTCTATTTTGGTCCATTGCTGCTTTCTTCAGCAAGTTGTGGGCAAGCGAAAGCCACCTGACCTCTAGGCTCACTTTTGCCAAGCCACGAAGCAGGAATCGCCGGAATCCCCGGTTGTTCTTCAGTTGTCCAAATACGCTTTCCGGTTCGATCATCCTCCGAACCGCAAGGGCATAGCCTTCGTCACTTTTTAGTTTCTTGCGTACTTGTTGTTTGTATTTCAAGTAGCGCATGCTGACTCGGATTTCCCGATTGCCTTGCGCTTTTGTGCAGGCCGATTTAAGCGGACAACCTTCACAGTCTAAGCTCCGGTAATGACGATGCTCAATCTCAAATCCGCTCTCTGTGGTGTCTTTACTTGTGTAGCGATAAATCAGTTTCCGACCAGCTGCGCAGGTCCAAACGTCTTCCTCTTGGTCATACTGCCAATTGTCGATCTTGCTGATGTCTTGTTGCCAACGCTTCGATTTTTCTTTGTGATACGTCCCATATTTTACGATGGCCTCTACTTGCTCACCTTCCAGATACGTATAATTTTCTTCGCTGCCATAGCCTGCATCCGCGATCACGGTTCCGGGAATCTTGCCGAGTGTCGCTTTCACTTGCTCCAAATGCGGCTTTAGGCATCGCGTATCTGTTGGACGCTGATGAAGGCTGTAACCCAGAATGAACTGATTTTCCGTGCCGATTTGCACATTGTAGCCCGGCTTGAGCTGGCCATTACGCATATGATCCTCTTTCATACGCATGAAAGTAGCGTCCGGGTCGGTTTTGCTGTAGCTGTTGCGTTCGCCTAGAATCGCTTGCTGGCTCTCGTATTTTTGTAGACGAGGAAGCAAATCTTTGCGAAGAATACGAACCGCCTTTTTCAGCGGTTTGTCTTTCGGCTTTTCTTCAAGCTGGATTTCTAACTGCTTCAAGGCCTGCTCCAACTTCTCGCTAGTGATCTGCGAGGCATCGCCGAGTTCCTGCAACTCCTGTCCGCGGTGTTCTAGGTCTTCTTGCTTCTCCGTCTCTTCGATCGTGGTAAACAGCGTCTGTACTTTCTCTTGCAACTTCATCTTATTTTTAACGACGGCCTTCCCCCAAACGAACGTGTAGCGATTAGCGTTCGATTCGATCTTGGTTCCATCAACGAAGTAATGCTCCAGCTTCACATAATTTTCTTCCGCCAAAAATTGGAGGACAGCGGTAAACACCTTTTCAAGCACAGCTTTCATACGTTCAGAACGGAACCGGTTGATGGTACGAAAGTCGGGCCGTTGCCGGCCAGCAATCCACATAAACATTACATTTTCACGGACGGATTTGGCGATCTGACGTGAGGAGTAGATGCGCTGGGTGTAGGCATAGATAATGACTTTCGTTAACATTTTTGGGTGATAACTATCTCGGCCGCCGCCGGGATAAGCGTTGGCAAAGATGTGATCACTCAGACGGTTAACGGCAGTGTTCACGACACGAACGAGGTGATTTTCGGGGATATCTTCCGCCAAATCCATTGGCAGAGTAAGTTGGTCCATGGTATATTGAATGTACATAGAAACCTTCCTTTCGAAGTGGTTGGGTGGTACCTCCATTTTACCAAAGGATGGTTTCTTTGTTTTTTACAGATTTGAAAACATTGAAGAGGGTGCCCCTTTTGGGACACCCTCTTTCTATTTTCGTCAATTCCTCCTCCAATTACATTCAAGTCTATGCTAAATCAGTCGTTGCACCGATTATTGCTTTGCGAAGGTTTAGTTTAAATAAACATATTTTCTGCATAGCATTTGTGGGAAAAGGCCAATTGTCCGACGATCAAACCGTCGGACAATTGGCCTTCTTCTATAAGCTCATTTCAGGGTTTAAGCATAACATCTAGATAATCAATCTCCGCGTAATTAGCGCCTTTGGTAAACCGGATTTTATTATGTCCGGCCGTTAAGGTTTTCTCGATTGCAGTCGTTCCCCAGTTTCCCCAGTCAGAATAAGCAATATCGACCACTTGACTCGTTCCTCCGTTGACAGTCATGTTGTACGTTGAAGTAGCGTGAGGATCGCTAGTTCCGTTAGCCGTTCTTGCCAACAGGATATAGGAACCTGCCGAAGCGACGGTAACATCGAATTCGATATAACTGTTCGCATTATCGATGTATCCAACCTTTTTGCGGCCTGAGGCCGTCTCGTCCTGAACTCTCTTTGCCCCGTTCGCAAGCTTCGCCTCCTCGGCTTCATATCTCTTCCTTTCGGGCTCTCCGGACGGTGCCCGGATCGGAAAGTTCGGCGAGACCGGAACGCTGAGGTTAGGCGTGTTGTCGGCATTCCACGTAAATGGCTGCGCCCTTACATTCCGTGTCCAGCCTGCTCCTGAAAATCTAGCAGCATGATAGATTAGCCAATCCTCCGTGCCGTCAGGCGATTTGGTGAAGCTATTGTGCCCCGGTCCGTAGATGCCGCTTCCACTGCTGAAAATCGATGCGTTCTTCTTCGTCCAGGAAGCTGCCGACAATAAATTAGAGGTGGTGCTTGCCGTTAGCAGTCCCAAGTTATAATTATCACTCCAACTGCCATACGCCGAGTATACCAGATTAACCTTATTGCCTTTGACGATAGGCTGCGGCGCTTCATTTACATCAGGTGCAAGAGGATCTGGTGTAATCTCCCAATCGTAAGTAGCCGATGAAATTAGCGTCTTTGCGCTGGACAGCGTATACGGATTGCTCATCGATGCCACATAGAGGTTCTGACGATAGATATACGGAGAATCCCATCCGGACCAGAACCAATACAACTGTCCTGCAACATTCAACACGGTCCCATCGATTGCCCACAAATCGGTCGCGTCGGTTATTTTCCCTTTATCGGTAAAAGTTCCTTGGAACGGATCGGCGTTTGTATTTTCCAATACAAACATGCGATGGTTATAACCATCCGTATCACCGCAGGTCGTGGCCGAATAATAGGCATACCAGGCATTGTTCAGAAAATGAATCTCCGGTGCCCAGATAGCTTGACAGTTAGCCGCATTGGGGTTGTTGGTCGGCGGGGTCCAGATGACCTTCTTCTCGCCGGATTCAATACCGGACATGGTCTTGGATCTCCAGATCGTCACATTGTTTCCCGTCGTCCGGGTGTAATAATAGTAACCGTCGGTATGTTTGTACATCCATGCGTCAGCGCCATCCTGAGAGATGACGTTATGGAAATCGGATCGGGCAAGCAACGGCGAACGCACCTCTACCTCGGATAGTTCCACAAGGCCACTCTGACCGCCTCCTGGAAATTTTAACCGTAAATACCTTCCCGAAGCGTTCAAGGTGTACGAGTACTTCGATGAATCGTAGTTCAGACCCTCGACAGGCACATTATTCGCGCTCAGTGCGTTAGTCCAGGTATTCTTGTCATTACTAACCTCAAAGGCGATGTTGGCCGGCACGGTATAGGCGGTGCCATAAGGATACTCCCGGAAGTATAAAGCCACATCCTGTATGGACGTTATTTTCCCCAAATCAACCTCCCACCATGAGTTTACCGCTCCTGCGGCGGTTGATGCCCATGCATTCTCCGCCGTTCTGCGGGAGTGCGTACCGTCGTTTGCCTTAGCGGCCGGATACATCGTCGAATACGAAGATGAAGCCGTCGCTTTTCTCTTAAAGGCGGCATTTAGCGTCTGGCGCTGATGCTGAGGAAGACTGCGGTTGAAGATCCCGACCTCCGACAATTGCACTAGCGTATCCTGGCCGCCGTCCTCAAACAGCAATCGGACATATCTTCCTTTGCCGTTTACGGAATAGGAATACGTAGCGGACCCATAGGGCTGACCAGTCGTAGGAACGTTAGCCGATCTTGCGATCAGTGTCGTCCAATTCGTATTATCGTCGCTTGTTTGAATAGTAATCGTCTTAGGCACCATATAGGCCGTATCTGCGATAAATTCCCTAAATTTTACCTCGATGGTTTTAAATTTTTCCTGCTGTCCCAAATCAACTTTCCACCAACTGTTCAGGTTCGTACCCGAGGTGCTTGACCACGCATTGTTCGGATTAGCGGTTCCATGGCTATTCAAACCGTCGTTTGCCTTGCCTGCAGCGTAGGTACTATCAATTACAGAAGATGCGGAAGCCGTCTTTCCGATCGCTAGATTAACGGATGCTGCTACCGCTTTTTCCTGAGCGATTTCAACCTCCGAAAGCTCGATTAGCGAGTTTTGCCCACCTGTAGGAAACTTCAGTTGCACGTATCTAGCCTCTCCTTGGAAAGGATAGAAGTACACTTCGGAAGCATAGGTTGAATTTTCCAGAGGAACGTTCGTCGATTGATTCACGACCGTTGTCCAGTTGACGTTGTCGTTGCTTATTTGCATGGTTACCGAGTTCGGGACCATGTATGCTTTTTCTTCAAATTCACGATACTTGATGCGAACGCCTTCCATCTTCTGCTTTTTTCCTAGGTCCAGCTTCCACCAGGAATTAAGCGTAGCGCCGCTAGCGGTAGCCCAAGCATTCTCCACGGTGTCATTGCTGTTAATACCGTCCACGGCTTTATTGGCAGCATAGTCAGCGCTGTACTGCGATGACGAAGTAGCGGTTTTCTTGAATCCCGGATTGGATACGATCGTGTCCCAATATTTTTTGGCACGCTCAAACTCTGTCGCATCGTTCTTGTAGGCATCGGGATTCCACATCCAGTTTGCCATCGATATGGCATAGATTTTGTGCGGAGTTGTCGGCCGGAAAATATTTTCCAAGACGCCTTCGGAAGTATTTCGCGGCATATCGTTCCATACGTAACCGCCCGGCAATGTTAAAGATTGAGCAGGCGGAACTAGTGTTTTCGTTTTAAACGGAACTCTTGAATCTGTAAAGTAATAGTTGTCTATCTCCCATTTCGGTACGTCCTTATCGTTAAAATTCAATCTTGTATCCGCCAGTTCGTAGTCATTGTGCCAATAGAACGGCAGTTTATAAGGATTGTTCGTAGAATTTCTCCAAGTGGATACGTGGGCAGGCGTTACCTCCGTCGAGAAGACATCATACCCTGTCCAAGTAGCCCCGATCTCCGGGATCAGTCCGTTCGTAAAAGTATTCAAGTAAGTGCTGATATCGGACTCCGCAAGATGATATTTCTCCGGTGTCGTCAGCAAGTAGAACCCTTCCTGACCTGACAAACTTTTTTGTACTTTATTGGCCAAATCCCGATGTTTCGCCGGATCCGGATAGGCCTGATCGTCAAAGGCCAGCATAATTTTGGAAGCGCCTTCATCAAGTGATAATTTAAACAAATCGATCAGCTTGCTATACTCCGCATCAGTCGGCAACCCTCCCGAATAACCGGGATTGACCCCCTGCATAAACTGGATGATCCCTTTATCCCTTTCATAATTGCTAAATTCCTTTACCGCATTCACGTAATCCGAAGAAGGATTTCTCCATCCAGTCTCTAACAGATGGGAGTAGCATAAGTTGAACACGTTAATCTTCAGCAGAGGAAGCATATGCATCCAGTCTCTAGCGTCGGAATACGAAAATTCTCCTTCATTATTAACATGATATTTTGTGTAAATGTCCTTGATGATCCGCATATCCATATCCGGATAGTCGCGAACCGATACGACCCGCAGCCTGGTTAGGGAACCGCTCGAATCTACCATTTGGGCAAGGCTGGTCGAACCGTAATAGGCTCCGATAGCCTCGTAACCGGTTACTAACACAATATGCCGATTGCCGACCAACGCCCGCTCGATTGCATACCCCTCCTTATGATCGGGAACATCAATGGAGTAGCTGCCGTTAACGGTATTGGTATTCGCCGTTCCGATGGCAATGACCACCGAATAGGCTGAATTGGATTGATCGTCGTAGAGTATCGGAATTTGCTGCCCGTTCTTGCGGGCAATGACTCTTTGCAGCAAATTTGCGCCCTCCTCCTCCGCCGGTGAAGCATCTCTTCCGATTACGATTGCCGCTTTATAGGAAGTACCGTCATGCAGCGTCAAAAACTCTTCCGTATAGCTAACCTGCTGAGGAGTTGGTACGATCTTGTCGATATCCCCAATCGTCGCACTGGCGCGTTCAAACGGGCCGATGAGAAATCCGGTTGTCGCAAGAGCTAGAACCATCACTATTTTTGACAGATACACTAGATAACGTTTCATTTAATAGCCTCCTTATTATTCTTTTAGCGATCCCAGCATTGCGCCTTTGACAAAATATCTTTGCAGGAACGGGTAGACGACCAGAATCGGCACCGTGGCAAAAATAATAATGCCTGCGCTCATCATTTCCGGTGTAACAGGCATATTTAGTTCGAACTGCACTTCCCCCATGAAGTTGTTCAGCCCTTTCTTAGCGACCAGGTTTTGCAGCAGCACCTGCAAAGGATAAAGCGTCTTGTCCCTAATGAAAACAAGTGCGGAAAAGTAAGTGTTCCATTGATAAACGGCATGGAAGAGACCGATGGTGGCAATAACAGCCGTAGATAAGGGCAGCACGACACGGAAATAGATGCCCGCCTCGCTGCAGCCGTCCATCTTCGCCGCATCGAACAGCTCTCCGGAAACATTTCGGAAAAAGGTTCGCATAATGATCACATAAAAGGCGCTTGTTGCTCCCGGTATCATCAATGACCAGAGCGTATCTAGCATATGGAGAGATTTGACAAGCAGAAAACCCGGTATAAGTGGTGCGGGTAAAATAAAAGTAAGTACAATGAGCCGCATAATCCACGTTCGACCTGGCATGGTCGTTCTAGAGAGCGCGAAAGCAATCATGGACGTGAGAGCCAGTGTAATTAACGTGCCGACAATGGTAATGTAGACACTGACTCCCATCGCCCTCCACATTTCATCCATCGAAATTATTTTTTTGTAAACGGCAAACTGCAGTCCTTTTGGCCAGAAATAGACTAGCTTAGCCTGCGCATACAGCGGAGAGCTTAGAGAAACCGACAGGATGTGAATTAAGGGAGCCAACATGATTAGGCTTAGAGCTGTCAAAATGGTGATCAAAAATGCTTGGAAAGCAATAGGTTTACGCACGACTCCACCTCCTATGTTAGTAAAGGCTCTCTCCGGTTGTTTTACGACTGATCGCATTCAGCCCGAATACAAGTACAATCCCCACCACGGCTTTAAACAAGGCAATTGCCGTCGTATAGCTGTACTGGCCGCCTACCAAACCGAAAGTATATACATACGTATCGAACACCTCTCCCACATCCCTAACTAGCGGATTCAGGAAAATCAGCACCTGCTCTACATTCGCGTCCAGAATATGTCCAACCGAGAGAAGCAGCACGACAACCATCGTCGGCATCAATAAGGGCAGTGTAATACTCCACATTTGTCTCCATCTGCTGGCGCCGTCAACCATGGCAGCTTCGTAGAAATTCGGATTAATTCCGGATAATGCCGCCAGATAGAGAATAGTGCCCCATCCAACCTCTTTCCAGATCCCAGTGGATATCAGTACAGCTATAAAAGTGTTTCCTTGCGTTACATAGTCAATCTTTTCTATACCCATTTGACTAGCTATTGTATTAATAATGCCTTCGAATGATAGTAGATTAATGAAGATTGATCCGACGATAACCCATGACAAGAAGTGAGGCATGTAGACAACGGTTTGTACGATTCTCTTGAACGCCATCGATTTCAGTTCATTCAGCAGCAACGCTAAAATGATTGGTGCAGGGAAGCCGAACAACAGCGAATAGAAGCCGAGCTTCGCCGAGTTGCGAAACACTTCATAAAAATCTTCGAAACCGAACATCCGCTTGAATTGAGCAAAGCCAACCCACGGGCTGTGTAAAATTCCTTTGAAGATGTTATAGTCCTGAAAGGCAATGACATTGCCAAGCAGTGGAACGTATTTGAATATTAAAAAATAGAGCAATCCAGGCAAAGCGAACAAGATGAGAATCCATTTGTCGCGTAAAACTAACCGCTTATTCATAACATCACCTGCCGATTCTTGTGGATGGCCAACCTGCTTTTTCAGCTTTACTGATCGTTCGCGAACCACGCTGCATGCATGAGGCATGCAGCGCAATCCACGATTGTCGTTATTTATGGAACGCATTATACCATTGCGTTGCTTCATCAATTGCTTTATCTCCGCCGCGTTTATTCCAGTCCGCAACAAATTTGTCAAAGGCATCGATCGGTTGACTTCCCGTCATGATCTTGGAGAACATCTCGACGAACATCGTTCCCCAAGTCGATATTTCCGGGTTGTTCTGGAAGGTGACAAGCGGCGGCATATACAGACTATCATGCGGCATTGCAATATCCGCCGAGAGCTTATAGCCTGCAATGATCTTTTCCGATTCTGGCAGTGTTTTTAATACCAGATCGTTGTTGAACCCGATCTCACGGGGATTGATAGACAATTGGAACATTTGGAACGCATTTTTGTCCGCATTCACGGGAGCCGAAACATCATATTTGAGTTCTCCGCTTTCTTCGGAATAATTAGAGCCTTCAATCCCATAGGCGAAGAACTTATCCGCTTCCGGTGCACTCCATGCCCAATCGAGATATTTAATGATTTCTTCGGGATTTTTTACCGTTTCTGGGATTACCCACACGAAATAAATGCCGTCGGACTCGGGTCCCAAACCTCTTTCCCCTCTAGGTCCCGCTGGTGGAGCGACCATCGAGATCTTGACCTTGTCCGGCTCGTTGACGAATTTCTTAGGCGCATTGGTTGCACTGAAGTCAGGTGTGTATTGATAGACAGCGGCAGCAAAGCTTCCCGACTTGCCGTTATAGATATCGGCGCGGAAATCGGCCTCCTTCTTCGTGAACAAATCACGATTGACATACCCTTTCTCATATAGCATCCGATAAAATGCGATTGCTTCCTTCATCTTCGGGCTGATCATATCAGGAATCAGCTTGCCATCCTGCAAGTGCCAAGTTCCGGGATCAACGCCGAACGATCCGAAGAACATCGAGCTCCAACCTACTCCTTCAAACATCGTATAGCCGTATTCGTCGTCTGGATCACCATTTCCGTTCACATCCTGGACCTTAACCTGCTCGAAATAGTTAAGCCACTCGTCAATCGTTTCCGGCTGCTTCAAGTTCAGCTTGTCGAGCCAATCCTGGCGGATAAAACCAATTCTGTCGTTTGCCGTTCCGACAAGAACTGGAATGCCGTAAATTTTCCCGTCCTTTTGAACACGTGGACTGTTCCATGCGGTTTCGGGAATGCGTTTTTTGAGGTTTGGACCGTACTGATCAATCAAGGAACCTAATTCTTTGAAGATACCCTGTTCAACCGCATCCTTGTGAATGGTGGAATCGATACTGGGCGTCCGGACCAGATCAGCCAATTCCCCAGAAACAAAACGCAGAGAGAGCTGTTGATCGTAGTCGGAATGTCCGAGAAAATCAAAACTGAGATTATAACCCGATAACTTGTTTAACTCTTTGATATAGGGATCGTCTGCTTTTACAGTTTTGGCATACTCCGCTTCTGCATGGGAAAGAAGTACCTTAATGGATTTATTGCCCGAATTCGGGCTTTTGGTACCGCTTTCATTATTGCTTTCAGTGCTTTCTTTCCCTTCACTATTCGGACTGAGCTCGTTTCCTTTGTTCCCCTTACTAGAACACGCGGAAAGAATGAGTGCGAATGCGATGACGATAACCCAAATTTTCTTCATTTAGTGATACCCCTCTCGTCTAGTGTGGTTCATCATTTATGTTTGCAAGGCGGTCAATTGCCTGAGGTCGCGATCCTGCAAGGCATTTTGCCATCCTCTGAAACTAGACCGTATACTGCGAAGCCAGCACTCACTTATAATTCTACTGCCCTATAAGTAGGATTGGATAACTTTGTTGATACCATTCGCAATATCTTCCATATCTCTCTCGGATCCAAGAAGAACGTTCTGGTGTAACCAGAGCAATTCAAGTTCGGAAGCTTTTTCTGCCACCGGACAGCTGTTAGTCCTAACTTCTCCAACCAGCTTGTGGATTCGATCGATAATGGCGGAATTCTTGTTAAGTGGGACGTAACCTGCCGTAGCCGGTATCCCCTCTGCATTCAACTTACGGATAAAATCTTCTTTTACAATTCTGTCTGTAATGTCTCTATCCAGCTTGAACATATAAAGATGGTTCGCATGCTTCGTAATCCTGCTATCATACTTCACGGGCTGGATTCCTTCCATTTGTTGCAAGAGACCGTCCAAATGATTTGCGCTGCGCTGGCGAATTTCCATCTGTTCTTCCACTCTGCTCAACTGGGCAAGCGCTAGCGCAGCTTGCACCTCACTGAACCTGAAGTTCCAGCCAATGCGCTCGTGCTGATACCATCTTCCGTTGCGAACACGACCGCAGTTATGAATTGACCAGACATGATCGGCTAATTCCTCATCGTTGCTTACAATGACTCCGCCCTCACCGCTATTGAGATTTTTACTGGATTGGAGACTGAAGGTACCCAGATCACCTAGAGCGCCTACCCCTTGGTCTTCCCATTTGGCGCCTACTGCCTGCGCGGCATCTTCAATTAAAGCTAGTTTATTTGTCATCGCAATTTGCTGCAAGCGTGTCATGTTGGCTGGAGCACCGGCAATATGCACTGCGATAATCGCCTTGGTAGCTGGAGTGATCGCTGCTTCTACTTTGTCCGGATCGATCAGCATGGACTCATCTACATCCACAAATACTGGAATAGCGCCAATCAATAATGCTGCCGTAGCGGTAGCAATGAACGTATAGGGGGGCATGATAACCTCATCGCCGGCATCTACACCTGCAGCCAGTAAAGCAATGCTTATGGCAATTGTGCCATTATTGACTGTTATGGCGTATTTCGCATCCTGCAGACGGGCAAATTTTTCCTCGAATAATTTGATTTTATCTGGATCTACACCTCCCCAGTTCCCCGATCTGACGGCCTCCAACATAAGCTTTTCTTCCAGGTCTCCGAATATCGGCCACTTGGGAAATGGGTGTGTTCTTATCGGACTTCCACCATCTACTGCTAATTTTAACTTCTGCATGCTGTTATTCCTCCTAGGTTTTTGGTTCATCAATAATAGCCATAAGTTGCCTCTTTACTTCCGCCTCAACAGCCTGGTCGAAAGGACAAGGGAGGCCGAAATAGGTAACGGATTCAATCGGCTCATATCCGCCTTCCTGCAGTTGATTTGCGGTTGTAATATATCCGATCATTCCATTGCTATAAGCCAGAGGGACAAGGCCCGGGGAGCAGCTCTTCAAGAACAAACCGTATTCCACTACCATTTCGCCATTCATAGCTATAAATGTTAACCCTTCGGCTATAGTTAGCTTAGTAATTTCAAATCGGGCTTGCTTCCTGAGCTTGTCAGGTTGCTCCAAGAAGCTTTGAGCCCAATTGCGGACGTCTGCTGAAGCCGATTCATCCACGACTCGCTGCAGCTTTTCCTTCGTAGGTATTTCTGCATAAGGAAGCACTGCAATCGATCGCCTACTAGTCAGCACACTGGGTTCAAGCCATTTAAGCTCTCCAGATAAGATCGCATCTACATCGTCTGCAAACCTTTGTCCTACGATGGAAATGACATCCTGATTGCTTTCGGAAACTTTCGGCATAACGGGATTAATGTCGCCGCTGCAGCCTTGAAGATAAGCGCATACCGTTAAGGAGCCGTTACGCTGCTCCAGCCGTTCCATCGCGTAGCCGCAAAATTCAGAGGATACCGAATTGCGGTCCGTTAGCGTTGGATGACAGGCATAGTGGGTTAACACGCCCTTCTTCTTCCCTGCTAAAGTGGTAAAGACGTATACCCTTAGCTCAGGATCGGTCAATCCTTCCGGGTTCGGAGACAACACAATTTGGTCCCCATCCTTCTTCCTGCGGCTCACGCCGATCCTTGATGTGCCTTTTCCCATCTGTATACTCACAGGCTCGGCATCGCCTGCTGCATCTTCCACACTCCGCATTACCGCTTGTTCCAAAAAAGCGAGGTAATTCGGATCAGGCACTCCTAGCCCAATTGTTCGCGTTGAAATGGCCGGACCGGAGTGTGTATGGGTGGCATGTAGAATAATGGCGTCCTCCGCGATTCCCCACTGACGCTCTATTCGCGCGCGCAGTTGATCAGCCAATTCTTCTGACCAGAACAGAATATCGGCAGACAAGAGCAGCGACTGCATCTTTGAACCGTCCGTAGAATGCTGTTGAAAATAAAACGTTCGCAAGTACAAGCGGCTATCGATAGTCTCGAAGTTTCGGTTGCACCGGCTGGCAAAACCAGCTAGCGGCAATGCGAATGGCGGAGTGATATCGACTTTGGCTGTACCGACACTTAATTGAAGGTCCATAGAATCACTCCTTTCGATTTCTATGTTATAATACATTTCATTAAGAATTCGGTCATTTTTTTTATTTACCTGGTCAATAAAAGTAAAACAGCGAAAAAATCGGGGGGTAAATCGTCATGGTTATTTTTCCTGAATATGAAGATGTTCTGTCTTTATCTGGAGCCGTGAGCCGCAAGTTTTCATGCGTAGTTACAACGCATACGCTCCATAAGCATTATGCTTTGCACCACCATGATGTGCTCGAACTATCCCTTGTCGTTAGCGGAACCGGAACCGAATTCATAAACGGGAGTCCGCATAAACTTCAACCAAGAACAGTCACTTTTTTACGCCCCCATGATATGCATGAAATATTTTGCGATGATACTGGCGTAGAAGTGATTTGCTGCATGTTCGATATAAGCCTGCTGTTTGGATCCACAATGGAGGCGGAATTCGGCACGATCATTTTAGGAACGAATGACGGATCCACATCCTATGTAGACCTCGATCCTCACTCTTACGCCGAAATGAGAGCTTGCCTTGAAAAAATGCGGTTAGAATTCCAAGAAGACAAGCTGGCTAAAAACTCGTATATTCGCAGCAAGCTAATCGAAGCCCTGATTATCTATTTCCGCGCTCATCAAAGTAGAAATAATCTCGCGCCGACAAGCTCCAATTATCGCAATAAAAAACTAATATGGAACGTCATTCAATACGTGAATACCCACTATATTAACGACTTATCCCTTGAAATCCTCTCTACCCAATTCGATACTAGCGTTTCCGCCATTAGTCTGGCGTTCAAGGAAGTAATGGGAACAACATTCCTTCAATATTTGCATAGCCTTCGGATCAGGAGAGCTACCGGTCTGCTGTTGAACACAAGCATGTCTATTCTTGATGTCTCCTTGGAAGCTGGCTTTCAATCCTTTCGCACCTTCTCCAGGGTTTTCATGAAAATCGAAGGAATATCACCCCGCGAATACCGCCTAAAGTACTCAAGGGAGCCAGTAACCTCCTTCCCTTTGTCCGATGATTCAATGGATTAGGAATAGGAATCAATGCAATCTACTATCCGTGTCGCAATTCTAACGGCGGAACAAGCTTCTTCCGCCGTTATCGGAAGCGGACCATTCATCTCGATTGCCTGGATAAAGCTTGCCAGCTGAAAATAATAGGCGTCTTCAAGCTCTGGCGACTCAGGTATAATAACGCCTCGATTAGATGAATTCCCATGAGCCACCTTATTATCGCTCTCATTACTCTCCTTGACGCCGCCTAAACTAAGAACCCCTTGTTCTACAGTAATATCAAATCCGGCATGAAAGTCAGAAGCCCCCCAAATAGCCTCTAAGCATACCTTAGTTCCGTCAGCGTAATAGAGCCATGCCAACGCTTGCTCCACTCCCTCGCGAGCTGAAATTTCCGCTTTTATATGCGTAATTTGATCTCCAAGAAGCCAAAGCACGTAATCGATATCATGAATCATAAGATCGAACACAATACCGCCGCTTTTTCGCTTATCCAGAAACCAGCTGTTCTCTGCCGGCATTAGACTTGCTCTTGTAGTACGCACGGACTTGGCCGCTCCAACTTCCCCTGAGCGCAGCCGCAGGCGGGCCTCCTTATATTCCGGTAAAAATCTAACGACATGCGCGACACACAATTTAACACCCTTTACTCGGCTAGTCTCAATTAACTCCCAACAATCCACCTCGTTCAGTGTAAGCGGTTTCTCGCAGATTACATGTTTTCCAGCTTCGAGAGCCATCTGCACATATTCCTTATGCAAGTAAGTAGGCAAAGTCACGCAGATGATATCGATATCCGGATGTGCGATCATTTCGCTGTAAGATTCATAGATTTTTGCCTGCGGCAATTCAGCTAATGCGGCTGCTTTCTCCCGCTCGGGATGGCATACTGCCGCTACCCGAACTCCCTTGATCCTCATCAAACGATCGAGGTATACTCTCCCCATCGTTCCACACCCAATTAATCCGATGTTCATGCCTACCACCCTCCTCCTCTTTCTCCTTCATTTTAGTGAAATCCACAAAAAAGGATGGTCAAAATTATTACAAAAGCAGACAATTCTGATAATTCAATGTTGCCTTATAATAAGATAGAAAAAGAGAGCCCCTAAGGCTTCCCTGTTTATGTTTTATGAACGAACGACAGCATTTCCCCTTATGAATAACCACCGAACTGCTCTCCGAACAAGCCCTCTAGCGTTGGCAGCTCCTTCCCGCAAATGCTAGAGGGCTATCGAGACAGATGCGATTCCAAATCTCGTATATTACCCCATTTTTTCGAGTACACGTTTTTGTATAAGCTTCGTCATTTCTTCGGGAAAGTTAAAGAGGTGCAACTAGCCGGTTTATGATTATGTACTTATTACATTGAATCAATCTACTCGTTAGCTAAACAGTTATGTAACAATGGAGCAAATCATCGTAGAATAACATTTTAATTCACAATTTGAACCCTTGGCCTGCCTTTGTTCGGTCAAGGCGATTTTTTTCCTTCCAAATTCACGGCGTCATCAATTAATTAATTATCCCGTTTTGACCATGTTCTTGCCATCGTCCTGGAAAATAACAAGGAAGTGCTGTCACACATTCCCCTTCAAATATTAGCTAAAGTGATCGCTATTAACCAAGGCAGACACATTTGTCTCTTATGTCTCTCTTATGTCACTTTACATTTTTATTTATCTTTATTACCTCCTATTATCTCGATATGGATTATTCAATAAATGTGTTGTCCTAATGTATAAATATTTGCATTGAAACAAAAAATAAAGTTGATTTTAATTCTAAAAAGTGAATGGGGTATTAAAATGAAAAGAGTGATGATAGTTATTAGCTTAATCGGTTGTATCATGATGTTTTCGGCTATACCTGTATCTGCAGAGAATTATGACCGTTCGAATAACGGAACTACAATGAACGCAAATAACTACAGAACAAATGCAACAACAGATGATGATGGTTTTGATTGGGGTTGGCTTGGTCTATTAGGTTTAATTGGTTTAGCAGGAGCTAGAAATCGTGCTCGAGATCGCGATCGTGCTTAAGTGTTGAATTAGATCACACAAACACCCCCAGTTATTACACTGGGGGTGTTTGTGTGCGATTACTAGTACTTAAAAAAATCAAGCTGGTTCCTATATGTTATAAAGTACCAAACATGATTTATCTACTCGCGGACATATTAACCAAGTCAAAATTAAGAATAAAAGGAGCATTACTAAATGGGAATATTAAACGGCAATCCAAAAGATGAACCCATGCATTACGGTGAAGTATTTAGTGTTTGGCAAGCTTCTACTGTGGCAAAAGGCGCTGTATCTTGCTATCAAGCTTATTTAAACCACGCCGGCGACAAAGAACTTAAAAAGGTGCTGGACGCACTCATTGATGAAGCAAAACTTGAAATTAAGGAACTAGATGCATTGCTTACTGATAACGGGATTGCTGCCACTCCAGTAATGCCTGAAAGACCGTCAGTAAAACTTGAAGATATCCCTGTAGGTGCAAGATTTACTGATCCCGAAATTTCAGCTAAGATTGCAGCTGACACTTCGATAGGGCTAGTTGCTTGTAGTCAAGTTATGGGTCAATCCATAAGGGAGGATATTGGCGCATTGTTTGCAAAGTACCATATCACAAAAACAGCATTAGGCTTAAAAATACTTGAGATGAGTAAAGATAAGGGATGGCTTATTCCTCCTCCTTTACAAATTAAAAGGCCTGAAACAGTTAACGTCTAAAGTAAGAGGGTGTCCCAAAAGGGGCACCCTCTTCAATGTTTTCAAATCTGTAAAAAACAAAGAAACCATCCTTTGGTAAAATGGAGGTACCACCCAACCACTTCGAAAGGAAGGTTTCTATGTACATTCAATATACCATGGACCAACTTACTCTGCCAATGGATTTGGCGGAAGATATCCCCGAAAATCACCTCGTTCGTGTCGTGAACACTGCCGTTAACCGTCTGAGTGATCACATCTTTGCCAACGCTTATCCCGGCGGCGGCCGAGATAGTTATCACCCAAAAATGTTAACGAAAGTCATTATCTATGCCTACACCCAGCGCATCTACYCCTCACGTCAGATCGCCAAATCYGTCCGTGAAAATGTAATGTTTATGTGGATTGCTGGCCGGCAACGGCCCGACTTTCGTACCATCAACCGGTTCCGTTCTGAACGTATGAAAGCTGTGCTTGAAAAGGTGTTTACCGCTGTYCTCCAATTTTTGGCGGAAGAAAATTATGTGAAGCTGGAGCATTACTTCGTTGATGGAACCAAGATCGAATCGAACGCTAATCGCTACACGTTCGTTTGGGGGAAGGCCGTCGTTAAAAATAAGATGAAGTTGCAAGAGAAAGTACAGACGCTGTTTACCACSATCGAAGAGACGGAGAAGCAAGAAGACCTAGAACACCGCGGACAGGAGTTGCAGGAACTCGGCGATGCCTCGCAGATCACTAGCGAGAAGTTGGAGCAGGCCTTGAAGCAGTTAGAAATCCAGCTTGAAGAAAAGCCGAAAGACAAACCGCTGAAAAAGGCGGTTCGTATTCTTCGCAAAGATTTGCTTCCTCGTCTACAAAAATACGAGAGCCAGCAAGCGATTCTAGGCGAACGCAACAGCTACAGCAAAACCGACCCGGACGCTACTTTCATGCGTATGAAAGAGGATCATATGCGTAATGGCCAGCTCAAGCCGGGCTACAATGTGCAAATCGGCACGGAAAATCAGTTCATTCTGGGTTACAGCCTTCATCAGCGTCCAACAGATACGCGATGCCTAAAGCCGCATTTGGAGCAAGTGAAAGCGACACTCGGCAAGATTCCCGGAACCGTGATCGCGGATGCAGGCTATGGCAGCGAAGAAAATTATACGTATCTGGAAGGTGAGCAAGTAGAGGCCATCGTAAAATATGGGACGTATCACAAAGAAAAATCGAAGCGTTGGCAACAAGACATCAGCAAGATCGACAATTGGCAGTATGACCAAGAGGAAGACGTTTGGACCTGCGCAGCTGGTCGGAAACTGATTTATCGCTACACAAGTAAAGACACCACAGAGAGCGGATTTGAGATTGAGCATCGTCATTACCGGARCTTAGACTGTGAAGGTTGTCCGCTTAAATCGGCCTGCACAAAAGCGCAAGGCAATCGGGAAATCCGAGTCAGCATGCGCTACTTGAAATACAAACAACAAGTACGCAAGAAACTAAAAAGTGACGAAGGCTATGCCCTTGCGGTTCGGAGGATGATCGAACCGGAAAGCGTATTTGGACAACTGAAGAACAACCGGGGATTCCGGCGATTCCTGCTTCGTGGCTTGGCAAAAGTGAGCCTAGAGGTCRGGTGGCTTTCGCTTGCCCACAACTTGCTGAAGAAAGCAGCAATGGACCAAAATAGAAACGGGATGGAGCAGAAATAATACCTGATCCATCCCGTTTTCATTTATTAGTTGATCATTTTAGTGTTTTGAGGCTATTCCTTACTTACTTTTGGGACAGCCTCTTTTTTATTTTATCAAGACGCTATAATAAATTTTGGATACAAAAAATAAAGTTGGAAATATTATTTTCAAATTAGGAGCTGAAATTATGTGGGAGGAAAATATAAATTGATGAAAAATACATATTTCAAACCAAAACAGCCCAATAATTGTAAAGGATGTTTATGGGGGAATTGGGATGGGCTGCGACAATTTTGTTCTAAACAAAACTGTATTAAATTGAAATGATTTATTGGGTCAAAGTATTAAGTTTCCTCCGTGGGATAAAATAAATAACGTTTCACTCCCTAATGCTGCATCTCGATTTAATTCGAATATGCAGCTTTTTTATGTATTGGTAGCTATTAATCAATAAAAAATCTCTTTGTATATATTTTTGATTCTAAGGAACTATATTCAAGAAAAAATAATTACTAAAAAGAAGGAGACAATACTATGAATCAATTTCAACCAAATAACAAAATTTCTCAGCAAATCGCTCAACGTGAACAACAAGCTGCACAAATAATTCAAACAGCCTTACAAGGACATCAAACGGCACTACAACAATTACAACAAATCTTCAATATCTGCAATCAAATTTCACATGCACAAACAACTAACTCGCAGGTAAATGCCTATTTGGCGAAATGCGTACAATGATGCAGTACTTTTTTCAGAGCAGCAACTTTCGCGGTAATGCTACACTATACCGTGATTTAATCCGTGGTGTGTTTCTAGAGGAAATAAGCCATGTTGAAATGAGTTCTATAAGACGTTTCGGGAAACATTAGCCTTTCTTATGGTGCGTGATAATGCACATCAGAACGCATTTGCTAAGGCTCTAGAAACGCTTGGCTTCGATTGGGGCAATTTATTTTCCGTTCCGAATTACGATATTAGGTTGTCATCTGTGGGATGTAAAAAACTAACTCAATTTTTTTTTAACAACTGAAGCGTTTACGTTTGTTTGTGTGCCACCAGCCAAAGTCTGAAGGGTAACCGCTGCTGCTGAACTATGATTTCGCAAAGTAAGAAAATCCCCCGCTGCTAGAGCGATTGTAGCCTGACCTTTATTTTGCTGAGTGCCGGCACCTGAACCGTAAACGGTTCCCGTAGCCAGGGCGCCATTTAAAAATAGTGCGAATTGGTTGGGTTCTACTCCTGACACGGAAAAAGTAACCTCGTAGTTTCCCGAATTGGTAACTGCAATCTGAGCAGTTCCGAGGGTAAGAGTAATTTCAGGTCTAAGAATACCATTTGAATCGAATGTAACATCATTCTCTACAGGAACAGTTTGAGCACTTACATTATAAACATATCCAGAAACTATGGGGGGAAAGATTGGATATATGATTGCCATTTTATATTTAATGCCGAAAATCCAAAACAATAAGGATTTTCGGCATCACGTCAATTTAGAAAATTAGTTTACAACAAATTCGATTACAATTGGTGTTGCAGGGTCGAGCGTATCACCGTCTGGAATGGTAATAGCAGTAGTGGTTACGCTGGAAGTATCCGCTGTTTGAATCTGTGCATTGATGTAAAGATTATAATACGCAGGAGCAGTTGGAAATGCTGTGGGAGCAACACCGGCATCATTCGTGGTGGCTGTAGCAAGAATATTATATGCAGCACCGACACCAGTTCCGTCTGCTGCTGTAGCACTAAATCTTCTAGCAGCCATAAAGGGTTTTGTAATTGGCATTTATATCACCTCGCTTCTCTCAACTAGCTTATGCAATTGATAGAATTCATTGAACGGCTAATTGTACATTGCATCATTTTAAGAGATTAATTGCACAGACAAACGAACGGTTTCTATTACAATTGGGGTACCTGCAAAAATAATGTCATGGTTGGGAATGATGGTCAAGTTGGTTGAACTTAAACGATAAGAGTTGCCATCTTGCATTATTCCGTTGATATAGAGATTAGCATAGCTATTTTTATCTAAGTCTATAAATTCCGTTATTGATTCACTAGAATCGTTTATGAATTGATTCGCAGGAATTTCTGTAGGCAGAGGAATATCTGTGCTCGCAATAAAAAAATATCTTTTCGCAGTTAGCATACTACTGACAAGTGGATTGATGACTGGTCCCGTGGGTCCTTGTATGCCTTGTAACCCTTGCGGACCTTGAAGCCCTTGAGGCCCTTGCGGAGCGGTTACGTTAATTACTGGCTCTAGACGAATAAATATTTTTCTTTTTGAAATAACTCTTTTACGTTTTTTTCTTTCCACAGGACAAGCAATATTTGTTATCTTTTTACAAACTTTATTTTGGCAGATACAAGAGCTCTTCAATTTTAGTTTAGCTGTTACACGAATGCTCTTTTTTTTGAGGGTACATATCTCTTTAAGCAGTGGTTTATTTTTCACTTGAGTGATTCGATTTTTTTTATTGCTATTATCACACCACAAACTAAACACCTCCCTATTAACAACTTATATTATGATTTTGCTCCATTGGAGGTATGGACTATAGACTAACCACTTGTAGACGATAAACTATATTTATTCAAAATGGATTTCGGACTACTTCAATTATGAGAAAAATTGCTGCTGTTGTGCCGATTGGATACGTGATCGTCATGTGATGTCTCTTTCTTTTTGATTATTCCAAACGACAGAGGAAAGTCTTGTGTTATTATTGAAAATATTTTGCTGTATACGGGGTTGGAAGCGATCATCCCAGATAAGAATCAAATGTGGTTATTCCATTCCTTGACTTTTTTATAGAGTAAACCAAGTAAAATGCGAATTTATAATGTTAGAGATTGCCTCTAAGATCGCCACTTATAAGAATCATAGATGGGGGAGTCATGATGGAGAAATCTATTGTGTTAAGTGTGGTAGATATCGGAAACACAGAAGACTTATCGTTTGTCAAAAGAGCAGCACAGCTATATCAGGAGCTTGTTTCAAAGGGTGCAGCAATCGGGTGGATAGATCCACCTTCAATAGAAGAGGTAACCTGCCTGCTTCGAGAGTTGACCATCGCAAGCGATGAAGGAAATGCATGCCTAATCGCAGCTTGGGTCGACTCAGATCTTGCGGGTATTGGATGGTGGAGGCGTTACATTCGCCCGACTCACCGTCCTCATGCCGACATTGAAAAGGTGGCAATCGATCCACGGTATCAAGGCCATGGATTAGGTCGTCGTCTCATGAATCATTTGATTCCGCTGCTGTCAATGCTGGGATTGAGGTGCTGACCATTAACTTCCGTGGTGACAACGAACGCGCCGCCAAACTGTACAAATCCCTGGGGTTCATAGAATATGGACGATTACCTCGTTTTGTAGCCGTTGGTACTGCTCTAAGTAACGGCTATTACTCATATTCGACCATGCCCCTTTAGCGTACACTTGCCCTTGTACACGGACCACCCTTCCAGGGTTAATCATACCCTCCATCAAGTTAAAGCTTTTTTCAGTCCCAGCATAGTCGATATAAAGAAATGCTGTTGTGCCGGTTGGATACGTGATCGTCATAACCGGCTTAGTCTGATTGATCGGCGGTGTCACCGATGCATCCTTTTCTACAACCTGCTCCGCCCAAAATGACCATGCCCCATGAAGATCCTTCACTTGTTCTTGTACAATCAGCTCCACGCCAGGGCGACTGTAGAAAGTGCGTTTGCCATTCGTCCAGGTTGTTTCATCAGCCCAGCGCGTCCGGAAGAGCTTATCCGTAAGGCGTGGGATTATGAATGAGGGCTGGGCTTCGTATCGCCAAGGTGCTTGAATTTAGGGCACAAAAAAACCGGTCGAGATTGCATCTCACCGGCTTATTGTTTTTGTTATTCCAGACTGAACAGCCTGTTCATTGGCAATTGCAAATCTTTAAATATGATCGATTGAATCGTTTCCTGCTCCGTATACAAATGACGTACCTGGTAATTGCCATCCTGCAGCGCATACACATGAACCGTTCGATTGCCAGGATCGATAATCCAATATTCCTGCACACCATACTTCTGATATAAGTTGAACTTCTCGTTGAAGTCCTTCAATGCGGTGGATGGCGATAGCACTTCAATGATTATGGTCGGTGCACCATGACAGCCATTCTTGGATATTTGTTCCTTCGAGCAAACGACCGAAAGATCGGGCTGCGTGACGTGATCAGGTGACAGATAATCATCACTATCGCTGAAGAACACATCAAATGGAGCAACGAACACATAGCAGCTCCGATTCTCAAAGAATGTCCTCAGAGCGAAATGAAGCTCACCAACAATAAATTGATGCAACGAGGTCGGAGCCGGCGACATATTATAGGCTTTGCCGTTAATTAACTCCCACGTTCCGTCCCAGGTGAGCCAATCTTGGTAGGTGTGGCTTTTCTTCTCATCCGGATTTGACACGATGTTCGACCTCCTTCTGATTTTAAGTATCATATTAATGTAATTGTAACATGATCAAGTGGATCGTTGCTATTTTTACTCATTCATTATCATCAGTATTACCCGATTATTGAAGTGTTTCACCTAACCCACAAATTCTCATAGGGGGTCCAACAATGACAACCTCTGATATGAAGGCATTGGAATATGCGATTGATTAAATTACGGAGATCGCTACTGGATTTGGACTTGATTTCTACTCCATGCGATATGAAATTTGCCCATCAGATATCATTTATACCTTCGGTGCTTATGGCATGCCTACCCGCTTCAACCATTGGAGCTTCGGGAAGACGTTCAACAAAATGAAGATGCAATACGATTTCGGGCATAGTAAAATCTATGAGCTCGTTATCAACTCCGATCCCTGCTATGCCTTTCTGCTCGACAGCAACTCTCTCGTGCAAAATAAGCTGATACTTAGCTGTGGAGCAGTTCATAGATGCCGTCCTTGCCATTCAGGAGCATGTCGACCCTTCGATTGTGAAGCCTTACCAAATGCCTAAGAAGGCTTATGTTTCTTCATTGAAGAAGCAAAATCCCACCACTTCAACAACGGTACAATCGCCATATGATGATATTTGGTCGCTAAATATCTCGAATGATATTCCGGTTAATCAAGATCAACCTACGCTTCCCTCCACAGCCGGTAAAGGGTATTTTATGGTTCATTGAAGAGTATTCATCGATACTGGAGCCGTGGCAGCGTGACATCTTAACGATGCTGCGAGATGAAATGCTTTATTTCTGGGCGCAGATGGAAACGAAGATTATGAATGAAGGCTGGGCGACTTTTTTCCATCAACGGATCATAAGAGAACTCGATCTAAGCGACGATGAAACGATTGAATACGCTAAGCTGAACTCCTCAGTGGTGCAGCCTTCGCGTCATACGTTGAACCCATACTACCTGGGACTGGAAATATTTGAGGATATCGAGCGGCGTTGGGATAACCCGATATCTGAGGAAATAGAACGCTTCGGTCGCGTGCCTGGCAAAGGCAGAGAAAAAATGTTCGAGGTACGTGAACTCGATTCCGACATCTCCTTCCTGCGAAACTACCTGACGAAGGATTTGGTTAATGATCTGGATCTCTACATTTTCGAGAAAAAAGGGCCGGAGTGGAAAATTACCGATAAATCTTGGGAGAATATTCGTGATCAACTCGTTTATTCCAAAGTAATCGGCGGGTTTCCCAGCTTGATGGTTAATGACGGGGATTTCAACCGTGTGGGTGAGCTGTATCTGATTCATGAGTATGAGGGTATGGAGCTTGATCTCAAATATGTAGAGCGCACGCTGCCTCATGTTGTGCAGCTTTGGGGGAAAAACGTGCATTTGGAGACGTTTGTTGAGGATAAGAAGATCGTGTTTAGCTGCGATGGGAAGAAGACGAGTCGGAAGTTTGTTTGATTTAGTGAAATTGTTTCTTAACTCTGCATTGACGAGCTGTCATGCATAAAGCTTATACCAAAACCCCAATCTCATTCGATTGGGGTTTCTTTTTTCCGTCCAGAGGGGCGAGGGGGCGCCTCCACTGCCTTCATTTTTTGCCATTGCGCATCGGCGAGCCGCTAAATCAAGTGGTTCGCCGCATTATTCGGCACGGTAAAGACGACTATCGTCCCTTGACCCGGATCACTCTGAATGTGCAGCCCCTTCCCATATAATTGTTTCAACCGTTGATTAATATTGAACAAACCGACTCCCTGCCTTTGGTTCGAACGTTTGTCGAATATCTGTTGCCGCGTTTTTGTATCCATTCCCACGCCGTTATCGGCAACGGTTACTTCTGTACGATCTTCATATTCGGCGATATGAATATGAATCATTCCGCCCGACGAGCGACTCATGATGCCGTGCCGTACTGCGTTTTCGACAAGCGGTTGAATGGATAGCGGGGGAAGCCTTAGCTCCATGTTCGCTTCGACTTCCCAAACCGTATTCAGCCTGCCTTCAAAACGTTCATTCTCGATATATAAATAAGAACGTACGAGAGCAAGCTCCTGTCCCAGCGGAACAAGCAGCTCGGAATTTTGAAAGTTGAAACTGGCCCTTAGATAATTGCCGAACTCGTCAAGCAGTAGGCGCATTCTGTCCAGATTGATGTCGCTAAGCGCAGCTATCGCATTGAGGGCGTTGAATAAAAAGTGCGGTTGTATTTGCGCCTGTAGCCATGCCGCTTCCATACGCAGGCGTTCGCGCACGGAACGGTTCAGATCCGTTAATGCCCGCACCCGAGCCTTTAACTCCATCGCATCCGCAGGCTTCAAAATGTAATCGTTAGCCCCAGCCAAAAAACCAGCGGCGATATCTTCTGGCTTGTTGCGCGCGGTCAGAAGCAAAACGGGCAGTTCCGAGCTAGAGTAGCGTTCACGAATAGCTCTCGTTAATTCATACCCCGACATGTGAGGCATCATGACGTCAGCAATAACAAGGTCCCATACTCTCGTGTTCAGATGAGACAGGGCATCATTGCCGCTCGTAACCGCAATGATGTCGAAAAATTCCCCAGCCAGAATATTCTCCAATATTTTCAAGTTCAACGGATCATCGTCCACGGCCAAAACCGAAGGTCGCACCGTTCTCTCCGCAACGGCAGAATCGTCATTCGTACCGTAATGGATGTTCGAGTCGGCAGCGGCGGCGGTTGCTGCATAGACAGGCGGCAGACTTGTTGCAAAATCCGCTTCCCGTTGAACGGGCGAATCGGACAGAGCCAAAGCAAAGGTAAATGCAGAACCTTGGCCAGAGACAGACGTCACTTCCAACGTTCCGCCGTGCAGCTCCACTAACTGCTTGCAAATGCCGAGTCCCAGTCCGATGCCGCCCCCGGGCGCCGCCGTCATGCCGGAGTCGCCTTGCTCGTAAGGGTTAAAGATTCTTTGAAGCGTCTCCTCGTCCATGCCGACGCCCGTATCAGCAACGCTAATGTACGCCTTCCCGTCTTGTGCGACCACCCGGATGGCGACGGTTCCTTCGTTGGTAAATTTGATTGCATTGTGAACGAGATTATACAAAATTTGAATGAGTCGGTTTTCGTCGGCCATCACAGGAGGAAACTCGTTCGGAATCTCTTTGACCAGCCGGATCGGTTTACTAACGGTTATGAAGCGAAGCATGTCGAATACGCCGGAAACGACCGCCTGCAGCTGAACGGCCTGCACGTGCAGACGGATGTTCCCCTCCTTGAGACGAGTCAAATCAAGCAGGTCATTTAACATAAAAGACATGCGTCGACCGACCGTCATTACCAGCTCCAAATTTTGCACACTCTCGCCGCTCAACGAATTTTTTTCGCTGTCAAGGACGGTTTGCGCCATATTCAGCATCCCGTGCAGGGGATTTCGCAATTCATGGGAGGTGTTCGCCAGAAAATCGTCCTTCTGCTTGTCTGCCATTCTTAATTGCTCGTTTAGTTTGGCGTTTTCTTGGGAATTGCGGAAGTACTGCTTAAACCAGTAAGCTGAAAAACTGATGATAGCCACAAGCACGTCAAAAGGGAAGTAAACGCTTATTACATCCAAATGAGCATTAATCAGTCCCCATGCGGAGCTGGATAATATGCTCATGGTGGCAAGCAGCAAGAAAGTGGCACCGGGCTGATTTTTGGCTATAAGTTTGCCAATCAGATAGATAACCCAGGTCATTGGAAACCAATAAATCAGTCTGAATATTTTAAATTCGATAAGATAGTAAATGTGCGGAGGCGACATGACCAACACAAATCCTGAATACAAAACCAGAACAATGGCGTACGTACGGAACAAAACCGTGTTAGTTCGGAGCTTGGCAAATATTCCCGTAATCAGCAGGAAAAAAAAGGGGACCAACGAGTACGAGAGTATCTTTATTTTCAGTGCCCATGCATAGTTGATAAAAGGCATACCTACCAGCAGCAGGCTGTCGTTATCAGACACAATCGTAATCCCGGCGGTCAAAACCAGCATGAAAAAGGCAAGCAATCCTTTTTGCCAACTGAACAAATATAACATCACGGCGTACAAGCCAAGAAACATCAGAACCACGAAGGTCATAATCTGAAAGCCAATGGAGATCCACCTTTCGGTATTGATGGCCGTATCCGATCCGAAGCGGATGTTTCTGACAATACCGCCATTAAGCGGATTATCAAAATTGGCCACGCGAACAAGCAGTTCGATCTCATTCACTCCGTTTGCCTTATAAAGCGGGGTATAAGAAATCCGGCGGGGCTTATACGTATCCGCTTGCTCCGCCGGTTGTCCGACTCCTGCTATCTGACCGTTGAATTCAACAACGGAAGAGGCTTGAATTTCCTGAATCCAGAATCCGAAGGACTGTTGCGGTAAAGGATCGACCAGAATGCGCAGCCGGTACGTACCGTATCCGAACGACGACTTTGAACCTGCCGGTAAAGCACTTCGCCAATCTCCCGGAACCATGATATTATGCTTGTCCAGGGATTTCCAATCCTTGTTTTTATGCGTGACGAATGTTTCCGGATAAAAATCCCACTCGCCGTCCAGCGTAATGGAACGGGAGTTGGCGAAGTCCCAGCCGCGCAGATCAAGCACGCCTTGAACCGCACGAGGATGTTCAGGCGTAAGGAAAACCCCGGACCATAGCCACCGGACGCCGAGAAGTATAGAGAGAAACAGGATGAACATCACAGCATATTTCAAGGTGGTTTTGTTTTTTATCCAAATCATACAGCGCACACTCCCAACGTTTCACCGTACAGTTCTGCCAAGTGCTTGAAAATATTTAGCCCATTCCGGTAGCTATCATATTTCGACAAGAACTGCGGGAATCCCTTGTTCCATAATCGGGTGATTAGGCACATTAGCCAGTGTTGTGAAGGACAAAAAAAAGAGGAGGCAGAATAAACGGTTCAAGTAAAATGAAGCATTAGGCTGACCCCGATAAAAGAAACAGCGGAAGTCATGGACGAGAAACTAAAGCCCAAGACTACCGCTGATTTATTTAACTAACGTCTCTGACGTCTTTCTTTAGCTTAATTTAATTTTCGTTATAGGTACTTCTCCATGTGTAAACCTGCAATATATTCCCCGGAAGGCTTAACTCTTAAAGAGATATCATATGGTTTAAATCCATGCTTCATATAAAATAAAATCCCCCTTGTATTAGTGTTATGACATACAAGTTTGAGTTTTTGTACCTTCAACTTTTCTCTTCCAATGTTCTCCATTATCCCAATTAGATACTGAGATACGCCTTTTCCTCGATATTCAGGAGACACAATAACATTACCTAGCCAGCAAGATTCGCCGTCATGATCATAAAAATTTGCATAAGACACAACTTCTTGATTACACAGAATAACTGTAGGCTCCAATCTGTTTTTAACGACTTCCTCAATTTGGTCAGGGGTTAAAGGATATACCGCTTTAGGGAACATGAAATATAATTCTTCTTCATTCTGCGGAAAAGAGCAGAGCGTTTCAAGATCACCTAGTTGTAACGACCGATATGAAAACATAAACAGCCTCCTCGATTCATGAAATCGCTTAAGTATAGTTGGGTTTAACCTGGTTCCATCTCACTCGGTTTGTTTCCCAATCCTCTGAATGCGCAACTTCTGCTGTATCCTAATGAAAGTAACGGAATCGTCTTTGTCACGATGATCGGATTGGCTTTTCGTAATGTGATCTGCTCCACGAAGATGGAAATAAGTTACGCACTCTCGCACCGCTATTTCCTTTTTTCCTATCTTGCATCCGTCCGTGTTTCACCATCAATTGGCATAATGATCACATTCGCATATTCTTTGTCTATATAACGATTAATGACGCCTAGCTCCGTATATTTACCTGTGCTGTCCACTGAACCATAATTCAGCATATCTGCCATAAAGTTATCTATGAAAGTAACCGACTCACCAAACGGCTTCGGCTCCTTGCCAGCTTCGCCATTTTCGCCCAAAGTGTCCTTCTGCCACTTAATCTCAGCAATGCCCTTAGCGTTGATTTCCACATAAGTTTCTAAACCTTTATACGAAATAAAATAGCGAAGCGCTTCCCCTTTAGGGAACCTGTACGTTGTAGTGAAACCTTCGCCATAAGGTGCAATCTCTGTGCCGTTACTTATGCGAGTCAAATTAATCGCAAGTGCCCGCGCTTCGGCAAGATCGCCGTTTTTCAGTGTTTTAAACTGCTCTTCGCCCGTTGGGGTCCTGACAATGATATGTTTTGCGCCGTTGTCATAATCAACTTTACCGCCGAGCGTCTCGGTTACAAAACGAACGGGAATGTAAGTCCGCCCTGCCTTCACGGTAACAGGTGCATCCAACTTTACATTCTTGCCGTTTACTTCCGCTGATTTCAAACCATTTTTTAGATGCACCGTCATTTTCTGAACCGGGTTATGAATGATTATTGTCTTTGTTGCTGTCTCATAGGAGTAAACAAATGATTTAGGGTCGTTAAACGCTCGAAGCTGAACCATCGTTCTGTCGTTTACAACCAATACATCTTCTTGGTAAACGCCGTTAATAAACATTTTTGACGGCTGCGCTGACGCAGCCAAGCTGGTTGTACCCGCTGACAATACTCCTGCTACCGTTAATGCGGCGGCTGCTGCTTTCATCCATTTTCTCATAATTATAGCCTCCCGTTGCGCCCACAGACGCTTGCTTTTAGTATAAAGTTGCTCTTCCACAAGAATTAATCACTACAACACTATGACCGACTTGCTGCTAAATTTCCGAATATGCAGCCGCAAGTCTTCGTGATCTTAACTATCTTTGCCAGTTAAAACTTGTATTGCCCGCTTTATAGCAATTCCTCGAATCTCTTTACGTTTCATTATGTCAGACATAGAAAAAAAAGAATTGTTATCATATATCAAGAGTAAGACTTGTCTTGTTGCTATCACTGCTTGGTTCTCATTTTGCACTAAATAATAAATGACTTGGTAACAGTATGTTTCATATTCACGTAAAATTTTCACTTTATACTCCATGACTGTACACATATAACAAAACAACACCTTGCTAGTAAATTCAGAGAGCTCTTCTAAAGAGTTTCGATCGGGGAATTCCATGAAATGGTCAATCCCCGTTTTCCTTGTCGTAATCCCACACATGACAGCGGATTGAAGTTTCGTTTGATTTCCACTCAAACCTTCCAAAACGTACTCATACCACTATTCATAATCTTCGCCTCTTTAGGCACTTGAAATAAAATCAGCCAAACATTTAATAAATCAACTGATGAACCCAGAGCATTCAGGAGCATAAGAAAGATTAAAGTCGGACCCAAGCATCCAATTGCCCCTAAGATTAACGGTAGAATGATCGATATCACCCCAAAAGGGGCTATTGATATTAGAATAAATCGCTTTCGAGACATTATTTCCTCTGTAAATACAAACCCGCCAAAAAATTGAATCCCTAACCCTGTATTGGGGGATTTCAAGAAGTTTGGAACCAGAATCAAGTGGATTAATTCATGTAAAAGCAATAGTAGGACAATATTAGTGATGAATAATATATTGAAATTAAAGCTTATTGTTCCATCATGAGCACCATAATTCTCTAAATTAGCCGATTTAAACATACTCATTAACATGATCGTAATCGTCAAACCTAGAATCATGAACGGAATTGAAAAAAGAATCGCAGTAAATATAGAATTTGGTTCTTTTACTTTTAACCATTTCTGTAATAGTAGTTCAGCTTGTTTTTCGGGATCAGTCTTGGGGATCTGAAATACGATCTTCACTTTCACAACCTCCTTACCCAAAATCTATTCTTTTTCTTCGTTGTGGTTGTATATGTTTTAGCGACACCCTCTGACCTTCTGAAAAAAATATTCTCGGTCTAACACACGAGTTTTCAGTCTATGTATTACTTCTTTTATCCATAGATCAACCATTTTTCCACGACCACCTATATCCTCCGGATATCGTATAGAAGTTTAGTTAAATAAGGAAGACGGCTTGTTTTGTAAAAATCGATCAAAGAACGCAACTGTATATGCATTAATAGTTCGGTGCTCGTGCTTTGGACTGGTTCCTTCCATCCATTGCAGAAGCGGCGAATACATATAAAAATCAGAAAAACTGAAGTGCTTGGAATGTGGAATCGTTAATTGGTACGCACCACCGGCCATAGAATTTTCTCTTCGCATCACAATATCCTTGGTCATTTTGTTGAATTCCTCTAATGTCAATTTGTATTTATTTAACATTTTCTGTGGAGGCTGCTTTTCTGTTTCCGTTTCTGTTACTAATGATTCAGAGTTCATAAGCATAAATGGCTTTTTTAGTCCCGATTTGGGAATAGGCTCACCGAAGAACGTGCCGTCCATATTGATTCCCGCTTTCACACGTGGGTCAAGAAGCAACATTTGAGCTGCTGCGGCGCCACCAAGCGAATGACCAAAGATTCCGATTCGATCCAGATCCAACCTCCCTTTGAACTGACCCGTAGAATCCTCCCGGTTCAAGCCTTCGATTTGATCAAGTACAAACTGAATATCTTTCACAATGATCTCGCTTGTCATTTTATCCGATGACGAAAGATCTAATAAATTCATCTTACGAAATCCAGTCGTCTTTCCATCCGGAAACACAGTTGCAACGGAATGGTAGGTATGTTCCATACCAACCACAATGTACCCATGACTAGCAAGCTCCTCCACTTGAAACATATTTTGAAATCGCGTTCCTCCCATACCCGGCGAAAATAAGACAATCGGATATTTAGGAGCCGCTTCCGATAGCTTCGATTGCACCGTCGCATGTGTTTTTACCAAATGCAAATATTGAAGCAGAAAAGCGGGTACCCCGAATTGCTTACTAATCTCTTGACTGAATTGGGGAAGGTAAGGTACGTAACTATTCTTCTTCCCTTTTTCCCCCTCGGGCGAAGGATACCAAACCTGCACCATTAATTCTCGATGATCCTCTGGATCTTTGCTATAAGCTTCTTCTCGCTTCAGGTCAATCCAATGATAGGTTACTGTGCCTACCGCATAGGTTCCCGTTGGGGATTCAAATGAAAATACCGGTAAACATACCGGCAGTGTACCTGCAATCAATGCATAAATTAAAACTAGCAGACCTAAAAACGTTTTTTTCCGCCCGCTTCTTCGGTTTTTCTGCTCCTTTTTGGCGCGGAATTCGACTTTGCTTTTAATCACAATCCCCCATAAAAACACGGTCAACAAATACGTTGCAACCATCTGCCAACGATATCCTTCTAGTTGCAGCTGAAACAGAGTAAGTAACGTAGTCAGAGCCAGGCTTACAACGAAGTACCGTCTTGCAAGCCAATTAGGCTTGAAAAAAATCCAAAATAACAAACCTACATTCATCAAATAAGCAAATAGTTCCAACAAGCGCATTAACATTCCTCCTAACTTTTATCATACCGCACCAATCTTTCACCAATCTTACATTTTCCTTGAATTAACCTTAAAAGCAGGATTATCAAAGGCTGAATGGAATCATTAGTTTAAATACGACATCAAAGGGGAGGCATCTGCGTATGTCCAAAACGATCTTAATTGTTGACGATGAACCGGAAATTGTTGAATTGATGAGAATTTTTCTGGAGCGTGAACAGGTTGAAATCATCGAGGCCTTTAACGGGGCTGAAGCTTGGCAGCAAATTGAGACGAACAAAATCGACCTGGCGGTCATTGACATTATGATGCCGCAGCTTAACGGCTACCAATTGCTTAAAAAGATACGCGAGAAATATAAGCTGCCTGTTATTATTTTATCCGCCAAAAATCAAGATGCCGACAAAATTCTAGGGCTAGGTCTTGGCGCAGACGATTTCGTCTCCAAGCCATTTAATCCGCTAGAGGTCGTTGCACGTATTCAAGCCCAGCTGCGAAGGTCTTATGAATTCGCTTCTCCTATCGCCTCGGATTCAATATCGAATCTACTAACCAACTTGGGCGACTTGGTTCTCGATCACCATTCTTGCGAACTAAAGAAACGAGGAGTAGCCATACCTTTAAGCTCAACAGAATACGCTCTTTTAAAGTTATTTATGGGAACACCCGGTCGAATTTTCACAAAAAAACAAATCTTTGAAAATGTTTGGTCTGAGCCTTATATGAACGACGATAATACTATAATGGTGCATATCAGCAGATTGAGAGAAAAGATGGAAGATGATCCTAGGCAACCCGTCTACTTACTGACAATCCGCGGGTTGGGATACAAATTTGCAAAGAGCGTTAATCCAACATGAAGAAAAACAAAATATTTACTTCCTTGATAAAAAAATATATGTTGTTTTCAATTACATTGGGCATTTTTGTATGCTTAATTTTTCCTTTTTTTGATAGCCAGGTCCAATCTCGTCTGGCAGATCCTACGGTCTCGAAAATAAAAGCAAATGAGATTGTTCGTATGGACTATACACAAATTCCAGTCGAGGTTATCGAATCGTTTGGAGGATGGATCGAGATCCTCGATGAAAATCTGCAAGTCGTTTTCACCCGTGGAGCCTCTTCAGATCATCGCACTTCATACACCCAAGATGAGCTCATTTCTCTCTTTAATGAACCTAAAGGCGCAACTGAATATGTTTCTATGGCACCTTTTCAAACGACTGAAGGAAAGTCATACCGTTGTCTTGTCCACATACCGCAAGGTTATATTACAAAGGAATTTCTATTTCATAAAACGCCCGCCGCCTTAGAGCAGACCTTCTCTGAACTGGTACTTTTGATTATTATCCTTTTCTTGGTTTTTTACAGCCTTAATGTCTACCTGTACAGTCGATGGACCGCTCTCAAAATTACAAACCCACTCGAAGCCATTGCAAGCGGTATGCAAAATATGGCGAACGGTCGTTTCCGGACAAGACTAGCTTTTAAGGCTGACTATGAGTTGGCGCAAATTCAAGATTCGTTCAATAATATGGCGGAACAATTAGAACAATCCGAGACAGAGAAACGAATGCTGGAAGAAAGCAAACAACGCTTGCTCGTTGGGGTATCACATGATCTCAAAACACCGATTACAACCATTCAGGGGTATGCCAAAGCTTTACAGCTCGGAATCGTTGACGATGAAGGGAAAAGGCAGAATTACTTAGACTATATTTTAAATAAATCGAATCTGCTAACCTCCTTGATCGATGATATATTCGAATTATCCAAGCTGGACAGTCCGGACTATGTCCTAGAAACCGAGCTCGCAGACATCGCGGAATTCGTCAGGGAAATCGCCGCCCAATTCTACAATCAATTCGAGGAAAAACCACTCCTCATTCAAGTCCAAATTCCGTCGAATGAAATTCGAATCCGGTTTAATGCGAAAATGCTATACCGCGCCTTATCTAATTTATTAATTAACACGCTTAAATATTGCCCTGCGGGGAGCGAAGTACTTCTTCAACTACTGGAAACGGAATCGCATATTCAACTGAATGTCATCGATAACGGACCAGGCATCCCAGATAATTTGTATAAGATCATTTTTGATCCTTTTACACGCGGCGACCAAGCACGCACATGCGACGGCGGTACAGGACTGGGCTTGGCTATAGCTAAACATGTAATGGAGAAGCACAATGGAGAGCTACAGCTTGATACAAGCAACGGGCAAACCGCTTTCTGCATGATTTTTCAAAAGAATAATACCCCTTCTACTTTTTAGTTTTCAGACCTGTGAATGGGGAGTCTTTCATCGCGATTTCATTCAACTAGGGTTACTCCCACTCCCTCCCTACTCCGGATCGCTGCACGCCAGTCTTATTTTGCGGTTCGCAATTCGTACGCAAAAAGTATGGTAATTTTTCAAGGTTATCCACATTCCTCTAAACGATCAAACCATAACATAACGATCAATAAAGAAAAATGTGAGCATCATCAAGCTCCATTCATTACAAAGGCCGATGACCTTTGCAATTCGAGTAATTAACTCGCAATAAGCAACGCTGCGACAACTGCTTTCTTCGTTTTGTGGCTGTCTCTCAAGGAAACCGTCCGGTGCTGTTATAAAAGCCAGGCCCCCGGCTCAAGTACCGGGGGCCTGGCTTTAAAGAGCAGATGAAGCTTTAATTGCCGGCAAGCTCGAGCGCTCTAAGCAGAATGACTGCTGCCTGCGCCCTCGTTGCCGTTTGGTTCGGCGCAAATTTGTTGGCACCGATGCCCTGAACGATGCCTTTCTCAACCGTTGCCGATACTGCCGCTTCCGCCCAGTGGCCTGTTACGTCGCTGAACGTAAAGCCTGCATCTGTGTTCTCTTCAGGCTCTTTCTTTGCTACGGCGAATACCGCGAACTTCGTGAAATGATCGACTTCCGCCGTAATCCGATTGCCGCTCGCCGTCCCTCCGATTTCCATCCAAACCTTGCTGTAACTCCATCCCTACTCAACATGCAAACGAACGGCCTCCACTTTTAAAGACCCAGGATAATGTTTAAACTTCTGCCCTTTCTTAGGGGTGCAGTTCAGTTCTAGACTACCGCTGTTTTATTGCACTAACGTTCTCCGTTACTTCATTGAGTTACTGTTTGTTGGAAATAACTCTATCTAGAAACTTTTCTGCGTCACTATTAAACTTCCAAACAACACCAAATTTATCAACCAACATTCCAAAGCAGGATGACCAAGGCATGTCTGATAACGGCATGATAACATAACCACCTACAGACAAATTAGAAAAGTAATCTTCCAGTGTCTGTTTATCATCGATAACGATACTAATTAGTATATTATTGCCCATAACCAACTCGCCCGTTAGCTTCTTCATGGATGGTAGAATATCCGACAACATTATTTTTCCGCCAGCGAATTCTAACGATGACTCCATAATCATATTCAACTCATTTTCTGGCAAAGGGTAGTTTGGATCTTGCGGAAGATCCTTAAATTTCACCTTTTTTACTTCACTTGAATTGAGAGCTTCTGAATAAAACGCAATGACCTGCTCTGTATTCCCATCAAAGTTTAAATATGCAATAACTGACATGAAAAAACCTCCTTCTTGTAATACATGAAGTATAAGCTATAATAGGTGACAGCTTACTTGTCACCTATTATAGCTTTGTAAACATTTATTTTTTACCTAAAGAGGATGCTCAGTAATTATTGTGAATTTTCATAAATAGGTTGATTGATTACGGTTCGGGCCGGAGGGATAATATGGAGAAAATCGAAAGGTTAATATCTATCGTAATGATCTTGCTGCAGAAGGACGTCGTTTCAACAACCGAGTTCGCAAAATTATTTAACATGTCTAAAAGAACGATTCTACGTGACATGGAAACCTTGAGTCTTTCTAATATACCTATTTATTCTATAAATGGAGTTCACGGCGGCTACGGGATTATGGATGAGTACAAATTAGACAAACGACTTTTAAGCAGTAATGACTTAGAAAATATTTTAACAGCACTGGGTGGATTGGGACAAATTCTATTTAGTGATGAAGTAGAACAAACTCTTAAAAAAATTGAAGCGATGATAAGCTCATCATCCTGGAAAAGTTCGATTCACTTGTCATTTTATGATTGGGAGGGTCGGTCTGAGATTATTCAATCCTTGAAGACATGTCAAGAAGCAATATTAAAGAGAAAGTTAATTTCATTTGATTATATTGATAAAAATGGCATTAAAACGAATAGAATTGTCGAGCCCTATCTGCTTCATTTTAGCGAGACTAGTTGGTATTTGAAGGGATTCTGTTTACATCGGCAGAGATATAGGACACTTAAATTATCTAGGATCGATAATCTTACTAAGAATGAAAAAACGTTTAACCCTAGAGATTATTTACTAGAACAAGAACATGAAGCAAGTTATCAACCGCAACTAGTCGCCATTAAGGCGTTGATTACACCTAGCGTAAAAGATCAATTCATTGAAAGGTACGGTCGAAAAAGTATTGAAAACTATAGTTCTGAATATTTCTTAGCAACACTTGATGTCCCTCTGAACAGTATTGGATTTCAATTTTTAGCAAGTTTCGGTACAAATCTGGAAATAGTAGAGCCCAAAACATATGTTGAACAATTTCGAAATTATTTAAATAAAATGATAAATAAATATTCTTAAAAAGGTCCCTTTTAACATCAGTTAGATATTCCGCCAAGGTTACCGAAGCGGTAGGTTTGGACAGCCACCAGTCCTGTCACTCGATATTGCTTGATGATAACAGGCGTGGTTTTACGCATTAGCTTCAATTTTAAGACATTTATTTGATTAGGAAATAGCGTCATATAGTAGGATATAAAACCTTGCTCGATTGATCACAAGAATTAGAACAAAAAAAATGATGAAGATTGATGGAGGATACAATGGAAATTCACATAAAAGAAGCCGCGGATAAGATCGGTTTGCCTGCGCATACACTCCGATATTATGAACAAGAGGGTCTTCTACCTTATATAAACAGAGATGAAAATGGAAATCGTATTTTTAACGAGTCAGACTTATTATGGTTAGAGCTTATTGTATGTTTACGGAAAACCGACATCCCTCTCTCAGAGTTACGTGCAATCGTGGAATTAACAAAAGAAGGAGACAGCACAGCCTCGCAACGCAAACAGATATTTGAAAAGCATAAAGAGAAAATGATGGAAAAACAAAGAGACTTGGATAACGCTTTTATAAAAATTGATTTGAAAATTGAATACTATAACGATTTAGAAAATAAGTACAACAAAGATCATAAATAAAAATATTTTTCAAAAAACCCTTGCCTTAAAGTCAACATGAAGGATTAAGCTATTCTCGTAGGTTTTAAATCCATTAAGTAATAAATTGATGTGAGTTACTTCTTCAATCAACTTATTATTTTACAGAAGAAAGGGATGTATGATCAATTATGTGCAATAATCATAAAAACATTACTACGACGCGTGTTCTTAGTGTCCCAAGTGCGAAAGCACCATTTGAAAAGATCACGATCGAGCGGAGAGAATTGCGGCCACACGATATTTTAATAGATATTAAGTTTAGTGGCATTTGCCACTCTGATATTCACAGTGCATTCGGTGAATGGAGTGGCGGAATCTTTCCAATGGTTCCTGGTCATGAAATTGCCGGAGTCGTAGAAGCAGTTGGGACAGAAGTAACCAAGTTTGTAGTTGGTGACCGCGTTGGCGTTGGCTGCTTTGTTGATTCCTGCGGAGAATGCGAATACTGCCTCAGTGGAGAGGAGCAATACTGTACGAAGGGTGTTATCAACACCTATAACAGTCTAGACTACGATGGTAATCCAACATACGGAGGATATAGCCAAAAAATCGTTGTGACGGAAGGGTTCGTTGTCCGTATCCCAGACGGTCTGGATATGGATGTGGCAAGCCCACTATTATGTGCAGGCATTACCACCTACTCTCCTCTAAAACACTGGAACACCGGCCCCGGCAAGAAGGTTGCCATTGTGGGAATGGGAGGTCTTGGCCACCTAGCGATCCAGTTTGCTCATGCTATGGGCGCTGAAGTTACCGTATTGAGTCGCTCTAATAATAAAAAAGAGGAAGCTTTGAAATTTGGCGCAGATCATTACTTCGCGACAAGTGATTCCGCTGCTTTTGCAGAATTAGCTGGTCGTTTTGATCTAATCTTAAACACCGTGTCTGCAAATCTGGATGTTGACGCGTATTTATCACTACTTCGCATTGATGGGACACTTGTAAATGTTGGCGCACCGGCTGAACCAGACAAGTATCATGTATTTTCATTAATTATGGGTCGTCGCAGCATTGCAGGCTCACTCGTTGGTGGCATTCGTGAAACCCAAGAAATGCTCGATTTCGCAGCTGAGCACGGCATTTCCCCTATGATTGAAGTGATAAGTGCAGACCAAGTCGAAGAATCGTATGAGCGTGTCCTCAAAAGTGATGTGCGGTATCGGTTCGTTATTGATATCTCTACTTTGTAATTCGCAAAGATGTTTTCTTCCCTCTTGAAGAGCTTCATTCCCAATGAGGGGATGAAGCTCTTCAATTATCGGTTCCCGTTAGTTACAGTTTGGCAACCACTCCGTACAAGCATCTGCAAGTAATTGCAGCTCATTGTACAGCATCCCGGCATGGTATCCGTCGCAAACGGCATGATGGAATTGTGCCGATAATGGCAATAATATTTTTTCATCACGCTGAAAGTATTTCCCCATTGTAAAGATGGGTAGTAAATAGGTTCCCTCGTTATAGATGTTCAGGTTAAAGCCAGTGAAGCTAACCCAAGGAATGCTAGAAATAGGGAAGGTGTTGGGTGGTTCGTTTGTTTTAGCAGCAAATTGTTTAACACTTCCGTACTTTTTCATATCATTAAGATAACGACTGTAGAAATCATTAAAATCTTCACCGTACAAAGTCCATATGCTTGAAAAAGTTTTATCATCGTCATGGAAAACGGTAAAGCTAGGAGATAAACTATCCCAATAACCTAATGTCCCGTCAGAATTAAAACAGGTACGAAATTCATGGTGGCGGTTTACCACTGTAGTTATCATGTGGATTAGTGCTGGATACAGTTTTATCCCACGATTCTTAAGTTCTTTTAGCAGCCGGGAAATGTCAATATTTGCAGTCATGCTGAAGGTGCATCTAACATTATTTAAATAATGCTCATAATAGGGTTTTCTACTCCAGCTATCCATAACAATCGGTTTGAAATTCATTTATTATTACCTCCTAAAATGATTGCTTTTTTTGTTTTAGGAGGTTTAATCCACTGCTTTAACCATATCCTCATTCACAATCCCATCGCATTATTTTTCTACTGCCCCTACTTTGACTCTGTAACATTTCAATTAAATTTTTATTTTTCTTTTATTACGCTATTTACAAAGCCCGTTTTTGCTACTGTATAAGATTCTCGATCATTAGTAAATTCATGAGCTAACTTATACTTAAGATCTGCGTATTCTAAAGCAAGTGACGGGTTCATTCTTAAACGGTCACGAAATAAGAGTTGTTTTTCCCAACGTTCCTCTCCCTTTAACATGAGATGAAGATGTGCTATCCGCTTATCATTCTTAACTTTAACAAAGAATCTTCTCCATGGTTGTTTATCTAATACGGGCGGCACATAATGCCAGTCATGTGTGGCTAATTTAATCGAAATTTCGTTTATATCCCTTAATGAAGAAATACTTGCCATTAAATCGATGATTGGTTTAGCTGGTAAATTAGGAATTGATGTACTTCCAATATGCTCTACTTGATCTACACCAAAAGGTAGAAGCAGCTTAAAAAGTTCATTTCTTTCATGCACACCGCATTCAATCCACATAGGATCAGGATTTTTTATTTCTACTGTTTCGTCCGCCCAAACAGGATAGTCATTCTGGTCGTTATCATTAGTCATACAATTAATCATCTCCTTACAACAAGAGTTTACTTTTAAAAATTCTCCTTGTTGTTGAGTTATCCTGCTCATTAGATTCCTATGCAGTGTATTTAACAGAATTCAAAGTGGCTATTTATTAGATGATTATGCACTAAGCAGACTTCCTTTAAAAAGCATTTTTATTGTTCGAATAAAGATTACGATCAAAACGATGCTTACCAAAGCCAGAATGGCCGCGGAAATGGCGATTAGCAGCCAGGAATGCACAAACATCGCGTATTTGATAGACGCATTGCTGAGAGCAGCCATTGGAAAGCCTACAGTCCACCAGGAAGCTCCAAACGGGATGGACTTTTTGAATACTTTGAAGAACAAGATAATGAACAAGAACAGACCAAAGTAAAACAAGATGGAAGCGAAGGGATCAATCCGCTGCTCGAAGTTCGTGTAGCCAAGAAAACCAACCTCAAACGGAGCAATCAAGATAAGCATGGAAGGCGTTAATCCTTCCGGCAGTGGTGCTTGATGAATCATTCTCGATAATATCAAGGAAACGAAAACAATAGCAATAAATCCTCCGATCGCGAGGGACAACAGATTAATTTCATGCGCCCAAGAGAAAGGCATTGTCCCGCCGGTAACAGCAATATTAATGGTCCCTACCACAGGAATCAGCAAGGCTGGAACCGCGTTACCTGGATCATGATTCCCGTTCAACAAGCGTGAAATGATGACGAAACTAAGCGCTAAAGTAAGGACAGTTCCGATGATCCAAATCACTTGCCCCGATATTTGACTATAGGTGCCTATCACGGAGGAAAGCAATAAAATGGAAATCGTAATCGTACCGAAAAAATTCCCTAAAATCGGATGCGCAAATTCTTCTTTTACTTTTTGTGGATAAAGAACCCATTTTGAAACATAACCTATGCTTAACGCAACAAATACCAGAACTGCAACAACTCCAATGATATCAGCGATGGCGGGGGAAGTGCCGAATAGCTTGCTTGCTTGTCTCCAAGCCAATGAGAGACCTGAAATTCCCATAACCGACGCAAATAGATTAACGGGTAAAAATTGAACAGAACCGATCCTTTTTTGTTTCTGTACGGCAGCCATGGTTTGCATGGATCGTCACCACTTTCTATATCCATTATTGTTTTTCTAATGCAAAGTGCAATCGAGTTAAGTTGTCGAAGACAAACGGTTTACCAAACTAAGCCTGATTCGTCATGCTTGTAAACGTCTCGTCCTCCTATCGATTACCTCCACTCTCTCCTGTTGCCTCATTCTATGAGATTCACATTTATAGATCAATATCATTTTTTCTATAAAAACGATAGAAGGGTTCTATGATTCAAGGCAAGCGGGGTCGCTCGTTGTCACCCGGCAGTATGGATGAAATCAATATCAACGACTGGAGAATATAGAGGCTTACACGTTTTTTTTCCTTATAATGCCCAATAATTTCAACTATAATTAATTTTAATTTCATGAGGCAATTTTCTTATTTGGTTACGTTATGCTGTCCGTCAGCATAATAAAATGAGCAGGCACCGCAGCGCCTGCTCATCCATGATCATATTTTCGCCAAGCCTGACTTTTGAAATAATACCTCATGATCCGGGTATACTTAAGCCTTCATCTTGTAAAACCATTATTTCAAGTTTATAATCTACTTTCCAAAAAATTCTTTAGCATATTTTACAACGCCATGGAAATCTGAAATGTCCCAAAACAACGGAGCCCTTATAACCAAGCTGTGCGGCGATTTTGTGGCCTTCCATAATCAGCTGCTTCCCTTCATTACCTTGAAAGCGGAAGGGTTAAAGGAAAGGTAGTCATTAAAATAAAGTAATGGCCGGATGGATTGCAACAGCAATCTTACTGATTCGCGCCGTTTTAGAACACGCAAGAATGATAAAACGATATTTGGAAAATAATAGAAACCTAAACTTGCAAAAAGAGCTTCATTCCCACTTCGGGTATGTAGCTCTTAAACTAAGCTAGCTTAAAAATACTTCCGTTTCGTTATTACCGCGCTGTTCTCATGGCTGCAATCAGATAAGCCTCCAATTGCGCTTTTGTTTGCTTTAATATTGTCCTTTAATGACAAAAAACGAGCCCCGAATCGTTCCAGCAAGTTTAGACTTCTGCCTAGCAAACTTAAACTTCTGTTCCAACTCCTTTGGTACCTCCATCCCCTCAGAAAGCTTAAAGCCAACGGCCCGCTTCTTAGGGTCATCAACCGTATACATGACATTGACCGCAAGACCATCCTCATAAAACACGTAGGTAAATTTGATATTTTCCAATTCAAAACGCGACGTTTCCAAAGGTTTGGCCGCAAACTCAATATCACGTTCTTCTTTCAAAATCCGAATTACATAATCAAGGCTCTCCTGGCTTTCGCTAGCTGGTACAACCGTAAATTCATGCTTGTATTTGTTCATAAAGTAACGGGCTTCATTCGCACGTAAACCAGCAAGCGCTTCTACTACAGGGGAAGACTCTAAACCAACCGTAGACACATTATTAAAATCAACGATATACGACATTTCTACCCATTCCTTTTCTGTTTTTATTTCCGAGCAACAAAATTCCGCATTTCACCAAATACGAAGCCAAACTTCAAATTCATTCTTTTACCTACCCCATATTATCGCAAAAATGATGCAAGAGAACATTTTGAATAGCGAGTTTGTTAAAGGGTGTTCACATTGACTGGTATTCACAAAAACAATCTGACAAATCGTGCCCCGATGCCTATCCTAGCTTTTCTATTTCCGCCAAAAAGTCGAACAATCTACCTTATCCATCCTATTAAACTCGATCATTTTCTCAAGTAAAGTGAAATCAACCGGACTATTCCATTTGATACGTACCAGCTCTTTCGTATGATCATAGCCTGCCTTCACAATGTCGTCAGAAAAATGATTAATCCCTGCCCTTTCAGGGGCAACTGCCAAATGTTGTTTAGATACGCTAAAGCCAATAATAAATGTGTCGTGATCGGTAAACATAGGCTGATTCCAAGCCACTTTTGGCACTAAATCAGGAAACTTCTTCGTTACCCAAGTCAAAACCTCTTCTGTTCGGTCCCGATGCTGCGGGTTATCAATATGTGCTAAAAAAGCCGCAAAAACTTCCATCTTGTTCCCTCCTAGAATAACAAAGATGTCGTTTAGAGAAATCCCTCAGACCATCTTGAGGGCTGACGTCTCCCCCTATTCTATATTTGCATTGACCTGAAAATCCACAATTAATTTAGGATAATATACTTCTCGCCAGTCTTTTAGTTCTGGATAAGGAATCTGATGGCGAAAATATTGGCCAAATCCCAAAAAATCCGTACGGCTTTTTTGGGATTGCTCAAACACTTGGTAAAACCGATTTTCTATACGTTTTTCGAGTTCTTTTTGTATCTGGCTATCAATCGCTTCTAAGATTAGATCAACTAATACAACCATCGTAATCTTTTCAAGTAAGGGTGATAGAGGAATGCCTTCTCTGCTTTCTGCGACAAACAAGGCGAAGTCCAGCTTAATGCTTCGGGGTTAACAGACACTGGACTAAATAAAGCACGACTCTGTTCTTTTTTAACGAATGGATGGCTTGAAGCGAAATTTCAGTTAAGGCAAGTTGACTGACTTCATTTCCTGTACTGAATCACCCATTCAACTACTCCTCAACATTTGTTTTATCTCCTATTTTTAACATCGCTTAATATTTTATACATGATGAATTGTCAAGCTAAGTGCGACACTTCTTCCATGAAGGCTTCGTGAGCCGACCTCCACCCGAGACATTTACGAGGGCGGTTGTTAATCAAACGAATTGCATCGGCGAGTTGGTCATCGGTAACGGAAGCGAAGTCATGCCCTTTAGGGAAGAATTCCCGAAGGARACCGTTTGCGTTCTCGTTAGAGCCTCTCTGCCAAGAAGAATAGGGATCGGCGAAGTAGACCTTCACGTTATACACAGCTTCTAGGCTCGCGTAGCAGGCAAACTCTTTGCCACGATCAGTTGTCGCCGTCTGGCAAGTGCCGTGTGGGTATTGGCTGAGCACGACACCGAAGGCGACCTCCATCGAGTGGGCCGTTCGATCAGGCATCTTCAGTGCAATGTACAGTCGCGTCTTTCGTTCGATGAAGGTAGCGGCGCAGGCCTTGCTTTTGCCACGGCTGGAAACCACGGTATCAAGCTCCCAATGACCGAACGTCGTACGCTTACGGACTTCTTTCGGTCGCTTGCTGATCGGCGTACCGACGAGGAAGCGACCACGTGTTTCCATCGGCTTTTGACGCTTGCCCTTATGTCGTAGTACGTTGGCTCCCGCTGCGAGGCGCCCCCCGTATAGCCATCTGTAGATCGTCTTGAAGCACACGAAAGGTTTCCCTTCGGTACGACGCTTCTCGGCGATCTGCTCAGGGGACCAGGTCTCATGCAGCTTCAGTTTGAGTTCTTCAGCAAGTACCTTGGTATATTTACCGACAGGCACGCTAGATGCTCTCCGCTCATATGACGCTTCTTGGGCAGAGCTAGCCGCATAAGTCCCGTTCTTCTTACTGCCGCTACGTGCCAGTTCTCGTGCGATAGTAGAAGGATGTCGACCTAGCTCATGCCCAATCTTGCGGCATGACCAGCCCAATCGATGCAGCGCTTCTAGTTGTCCTCGTTCAATTATGTTAAGATGGGA
>NZ_LIGH01000002.1:0-4989 GCF_001273905.1 Paenibacillus sp. FJAT-27812
GGATATCTTCCGCCAAATCCATTGGCAGAGTAAGTTGGTCCATGGTATATTGAATGTACATAGAAACCTTCCTTTCGAAGTGGTTGGGTGGTACCTCCATTTTACCAAAGGATGGTTTCTTTGTTTTTTACAGATTTGAAAACATTGAAGAGGGTGCCCCTTTTGGGACACCCTCTTCTTTAAAAACTTCTCTTTTATTACACTAACGTCTCCGTTACTTTAATGACTTTTCTCTACCTATGATTGCTTCAAATATTTTTTTACCTGTAGCGTCTATCATAGTTCCTTGAGAAGGCTCTTTTTTAGTAATCCATTTTATTAATTGAGCAACATAATAATCCATAAGAGAATTCGAGAAAAAAGAATAATTGGATAGCAATACAATTCCTACACGGAGTTCCTTGTTGTAAGCTAGATAGCTGTTAAAACCAGCTGAACCCCCGTTATGCCAGAGGATACCTTTATCTAGAAGCTTATCCTCACCCCAGCCAAAATAAAGGTTTGAATCTCCGATCCATATAGGGATATGACTTTTTTGCAGTGTAGAGGCTATCGGATTATCATCATTTAGATTGGCTTGGACAAATAAACTCAAATCGTTAACCGATGACTTAATCCCCCCAGCTCCTTCATGTATAGAGAGATCCCAGTGAGGGACTCTCTTCCCAGTTGAAGCATGTCCATTCAAAAACCTTCTATTCTGTTCTGAATCAAGTGTAACGGCTGTCTCATTCATCTTTAATGGGCTCGTTATGTATTTTTTCAACAGTTCATCATACTTGCTTCCTGACACCTTGCATAGAATATTCCCCAGTAAGCCCACACCGATATTGGAATATCCAAATGAACCAATACTATCCGTGTAGTCAGCATTARATAGAAAAGCAGTTAAATCTTGCTCGGTATACATTGAATAAGGATTCGATCTTTTTTTAGCCAGATTGTGGTTTGTTGCCAATATAGGTAAACCAGAGGTATGAGTAGCAAGGCTTTTCAAGGTAATCTTATTCAAATAATCGTTTTTAACGTTTGGCACAAACTTACCAACCATGTCATCCGAGGAAAGCCGTTTTTCCCGTTCCATTTCTAATAAGAGAATGGATGTGAAAAATTTGGTTATGGAGCCGATTTCAAACAACATATGCTCAGGAGGAATCGTACTTCTCTTTTGATTATTACTGAACGAAAAGTATTCAATACCGCCCTCTCTAATAATCCCGATCGCAAGATGTAAATGTTTCTTATCTTTCGTGTAATCTGAAACAAAACTTTGTAAATCCTTCATTGTAAAAGTTACTCCTTTTAGTTTTATGATGCTTTCATTACTCGAATGTTGAAATCACGTTAATCAACCTATTTTGGATGCTGAATTATGTATTCGTTTCCATTTCCCAACATTCCTGCCCGTTAGCTTAATGACCCGCCATCAGTCTTTTACTTTATTTTATTAAATAATGGAAAATTATCACTTCCATATATTTATATGAAGCATGGACAAGATAGTTTCAAAATACTAAAGCGGCGAAATTATGAATATGAAGCTGCCTACTGTACCGATGGCACCGATCACCTCACCGGAAATTCCGATAGGTCCGGATTGGGGGGGTATCAAATAAAATGGGATGGAGTACACACTCTTGTCCGTTTGGACGGCAAAGGTGGCGTAGAAATATTTTCGAAGCGCGTCGAACCACGTAATGACCGATTCCCTGAGATCGTCGAGCTTCTTAGCCCATTGCAGATCGGAGCCTGCGTGTTGGATGGGGAGATAGCATACTTTGATGGATCTCGGCCAAGGCAGCATTCCTACGATGAAGAAATAAGAGGTTTGAGAATTAATACTCTTGCCATTTTAATGATCTCCAATAATTTATAGATCTCATCCATTTCATTATTGGCTTCTTCTTTCGATTAGAAGTCGGAGTAGTACCATAAACCGACTTTTTCATCTAACCAAATTGAAAAAGATCATTTGACCTCGAACGTATGCAAAAAAGCGCTTGAAATGCCCAGTTGCATTTCAAGCGCTAATAAAATTGGAAATAAGTGAATAATCAAAACGTTCTCAAAAAGTCATATTTGTTGCCATCGACTTTAATATAATAATCCATTGATCCAGTAGTCAAAATAATTTGGTCACCTGTGTCAATTTTATAAAATGTTTTTACGATTGATGTATCTTTTTCCGTAATACTAACTTCATTTTTCCCTAAAATACTCTTTCCTTGAAAATGAGTTAATATTTGTTTTTTACTATCCTTTTCTTCGAGGCTCATTTCTATCATCTTGCTCATTTTAAAATAATAGCTGCTAACATCTTTATTTTTACCATAACTTCTTTCAACAACCAGCAAATATGGCTCTTCATTTTCCGATTGGATTAAATATCCGTATAGAAATGGAGATAACACCTTGATAAGATTTGAATTAAAATGACCGATCTTTTCAACGTTATCAGAATGAGTTAGCGTACGTATTGAATTTAGAGTAGGCTGAGGAGGTTTTTTAACAAAATCATAAATTAACCCACCACCAACAATTAAAAGTATGATTAAAACAATGATGAATATTCCTCTAAAATCTTTCAGTCTAAAGCTCACTCCTCTCGACCACCCTAGTTTTTCTTAATAGCAGTATAGTAGGGGGTATTCCCTAGTGTAGGAATATACATAAAGGCATCCGTTGAAGTAGCAGCCCAATGATCATTAACACGAATAAAGCTTGTGGTTCCTGTAGTTTTATTTAGAGTTAAATTATCTGTTATAGTAACGCTATATTTAAGGATACCTTTAACAGTCAATGTATGATTAGGATATGGGTCCTGATTTAAACTTAAGTAAATAGGTCCATAATCTACAAGCAATTTTTTTATATTATCATAATTATCTGCAAACCAATATTCTTCATTATCATCGGATGTATTTTGCGTACCAAGGCCTAGAGATTCAACTGCCACTTTAAAGAGTTGATTGTTATCATTAAACATTACACCTTTATCAGGCTTAATAAAATAACTTGATGCAATCATTGCATTATATGCAGTCTTTCTTTGTGCATTAGTTAAACTAGGATAATAATAACCCATAATTTCAATAGTCGCAACAATGGCGCAATCATTCGCATAACTTTCTGTTACAAAGGGCAAATTACTCTGATCATATTCAGGAACATTTAGAATATAATTATCAACAGTTGCTAAGCTAGTAACTGTAGAATTACGTATTGCCCAATAGTTTTTATACCATGTTATCGGTTCTGTAATAAGACTAGCTTTCCCATCGTTAGTCGCCCCAGTTAAAAAACTTGCAGCAATCTCTTGTTTTGTATTCTCATCCATTGTGGAGATAATCGATATATCAGAAACATAGCTTTCATTATCTAATTTATTTTTATTGCGCTTATATTCTTCTTTTAGTGTTGACAATTCAGAACCTTTCTTATTACCATCTACTACTTTATTATCTTTAATACTAAAATGTTCTTGACCATCAACATACAGAGCATCATTTTCTTCAAGATAACTCTCACTAATAGCACCGTAAGAGAACTGTTTAAGTTGGCCTGAGGCAATATCAACTGTTACATATCCGCCATTTTTAAAGGTAACCATTGCTTCAATTAATTGATTATCTAAATTGTAGACGGGAACTACTTTGGTTACTTTAAATTTACCTTGTTTAATTTCATTACTCCATTCTTCTCCAGATCCAACATTAATTAGAGTCATTACATTTAATATTGCTGCCGAAGTCGCATCAAACAGCTTTTCAAGTTCTCCTTCACTCAACTTGTTTATAGCTTTATTAGGCAATAGATGTTTTATAGACATATTAGAGTTGACTTTTATATTAGAACTCGATGATATTCCCTGTGCGAATGTTGTAACTGGTGCAACGCTTAATAGCAACGAACTCGCAATCAATACATTAACTAACTTATTTTTCAATATAATCCCTCTTTCAAAATTTATTTTACAAAATAATACTATCATTATATATAAATATTGCATATAGTTACATATGCCCAGGACTCCATGTGAAATTATTGACACTCTGGTCTATTATCACAGCTGCAATAGGCGCAATGATTTGGATGCTTGGTACTTTGGAACGCCATTTTACCCACCACAACGCAAATTTTCACTCCCAAGAATTTATTAATTGTAAATGTATAGTCATACACCCTAAAGCGTCCAATTAATATTACACTCCCAATGGTTGGAAAGTTGTGTTAATCTGTCCGCTAGCTTAACAAAGAAATGGAGCAGCTGCCGTAGCAAACTGCTCCTTGATTGTTCAACTCCCTCAGTACGATATGGTTTTCTCACGAATGCTCGCTTATTCGCAGGATTTCGCTCGGTTGGTATAGGATGAAAGACAAGAAGGGGAACTCCGTATAAGACTTCGGCAACATGAAGACGCACGGGAATAAAGGGGAATATATACCGCCCCAGAAAGTTCCATTTACTGCACGCATTCTCCACGCCGCCCCTGGAGGTTCTCACTCCCATGTCTCAACGGGTCTACGCCCTTTCATTCCTTCGTTACGCCTGTCCAAGGGGTGGAGGCCGGTCTTGCTATCGTTACGGGTCGGTGCCCTTTGGTTGAATATATCCGGTACTCCGTGCTTTCTTTGAAATCCTGCGAATAAGCCAAAACTCGTACAACGAAACGGTAGGGCGTAGGTTACGCTGCTAGTTGAATTGGTAAGGTTTTAGGTGGGTTGTAGGCTTCGCCTCGGCGAGCCATCCCAACAAGTATTCGAGCTAGTTTGCCACAAAGTTTCATAATGGACCTTATTTTCTTCATCTTCTTTACCTGTACATTGTAGGCATGCATGGTTTTGAACTCTGGATTGTTAGCGACTAAACTCATGGTCATCAAGAAAATGAAACGGCGAAGGCGCGATCGTCCGCGTTTACTGATTTTCATCTGCCCCGTCCATTTGCCTGAACTTGCTTCTGCGAGGTTTAGGCCAGCGTGCCGAAGC
>NZ_LIGH01000003.1:0-3723 GCF_001273905.1 Paenibacillus sp. FJAT-27812
AAACTATCCTGCCCGTTCGTATTATGAGGTCACCAGATCTTTCTGGTAGACCTCATTTTTGTGAGGTCATAAGATAGCGGTAGCCGGGGATCGAACGTTTCTGCCCGTGGGAGTTGGATCCCGAGAGCTATACAGTTCATCCCCCCTACTTGTTAAACCATGATTAGGCTRGTTGGGACAATGATCCCGAATCACATGCGATAATGTGGACGACGAGAAGGTTAGGGGTTGCCGGCGAATATAATATCGGGAGTGATTGAATGAACCCTGTCATTGGATTAGATGTATCTAAAGGAGAAAGTCATGCACAAGCTTTTTCAGATCGAGGATCGCCCTACGGAAAGACCTTTCGATTTGAGCACAATCTTGAGGGATTAGCGTCCTTCCTCCGTTTTACTCAAAACCTGGAGTCTTTTACTGGGCAGCGTCCGGCCATTGTGTTAGAAGCAACGGGGCATTATCATAGTCCAGTTATACAGTTTCTAGATGATCATCAATATCTGTATATCGTTATCAATCCGTTAATTTCACACCAAGCGAAAAAGATGAATTTACGTAAGGTGAAAACGGATGTTGCTGACGCATACCAGTTGGGTGAAATGTTCTTCAAAGAAGAGCTGGAGCCTTACAAAAAACGGGGTCAGTATCTCATGAATCTGCGTTACCTGACACGGCAACATGAGTCACTTACTGAAATGTATGTCCAGGTAAAGTTGCAGTTTCAAGCAGTGCTTGATCAAGTCTTTCCAGAGTATCATGGCGTGTTTGGTGACCTTTATTCTAAGGTATCACTTCGTTTCCTGGCGCAGTATCCAACGTCTCAATCCGTGCTAGCGATGTCCGAGGAAAACGTTACAGCAAGCATACAACGCCTAGTTGGACATGTCAGTTCAAACAGATGGTCGCTGGAACGGGCACAGAAACTAATGGCTGCAGCAGAACGAAATCCCTTCAGGGAGACCGCTTTTCCGAGTCATTTAATCTCATTGGAGCTGTTCGTTAATTTACTTCTTCAGTACCAGGAGCATTTAGCAAAACTTGATAAATCGATAGAGATCCTTGCTGAAGAATTACTGGAATATGATTTAATCCAATCGATACCCGGCATTGGCACTAAAATTGCTGCAACAATTTTAGCTGAGATCGGTGAAATCGATCGGTTCGATCACCCAAAGAAACTAGTTGCGTTTGCCGGTATTGATCCAAGTGTCTTCTCTTCCGGCAAGTTTACAGCAACCCGAAATAAAATCACCAAACGTGGTTCTAGAAGGCTTCGGACAGCCTTATATCAAGCTGTAAGGTGTGGACTGAAAGGCTCACGTAACAAGAAAATAAGAGCTTATTACGACAAAAAGCGTTCAGAAGGCAAACTATTTAAAGTAGCTGTGATCGCTTGTGTAAATAGACTGATCCATTGGATTTATGCGATTTTGACCAAGAAAGAACCTTTCCGCTTGACTGAATAAGCAACGTTTAGATATTGAGGAAAACCTTCCCAAATTCTATGGGACGGTTATTTGACATGCATTTTTACCAGTATAGCATCCTTCGTTTACTTCATTAATTATTAAATATTGACAGGCTATTAGCTGGTATACTTCAATGAAAAACGGCAAACGATTAATAGCGTTTGCCGTCTTTTCGTCATTCAACTATCGTGTCCCGTTAGCGTAACGATCCGTACTTATACTGAATGATTCGGGTTCTTCAATCTTGTTCGACTAGTAAAGCCATCGTGTCCTGTTAATGCAAAGAATTTTTTTAAGAATATTTATCAGAAAAATTAACTTAACGTTTTAATTTCAAGTGGTACCTCCTCTGAATTCCGAGAGTCTATTTAATTATTAAAGGAGTGTATGACCACGCTCCTTATTAAGAACTAGGTGTCCATATATTTTACGAATCGTTGCCACTTCCTAAATTGTTTAACTGTCCGTCAACGCCTGCCGCTAAACCGTTTGATCGCTTCCTCGGTCACCGGCTCGAAGAGGTTAACGAGGTTGCCGTCGGGATCGCGGAAAAGCACAGAACGGTTTCCCCACGGCATCGTTGTAGGTTCCTTTACCCATTCATCGACAAATGGCTTCAAGCGCGCGTATTCGGATTCGACATCATCGACGCGGAACTCAATAATGACAGTGTGATTGTTGGCCGCTACTACGGAACCAGCGCCGAATAGTTGCGCCGTCTGGGAGTGGCCGATTGCCAGGGTGCAAGATGGCACAACGAGTTCGGCAAAAACGGGCGCGGGGCGCTCTGCCGAAACACCCATGACTTTCTCATAGAACTCGACGAGACGATCTACGTCGTCGGTAATGATGCGTACAGAAGCGAAATTCACAAAATATCATCCTTCCTATAATAAAATAAATGAAACAATTGTATAATATCGTGGGCCAGAACCAACGACTTTACGTTTACATACCCGATTATAAAACAACGCTACTGACAACGTTATGTCAGTAGCGTTTTAACATCTTTTGGGCTTCCTCAGTAATCCTTTTTCTGAATGATTCAGGTTCCAATACGATCACACCCGCTCCCCAGCCAAGCACCCATTTAAGCAATTCATCCAATTGACGAACACGTAAAATCACATACAATCCATCTTGATGCTCTTCCATATCCTCTATATAGTGATAGTTCGATTCCTTCACATTATCTGCGATATCATGGTTAAATCGAAGGCGAACTCGCAAGTGGCGATCATCCGGAGGGGTATACTCCCTTAAGTTGAAATGCGCCGGTAGTTCGAAGCGTTCTTCCAGCTCAATAAGTTTGGTCATTCTGGATAAACGGAAATGGCGGATGTCTTGACGTAGATCGCAACGGGCAACGAGCATCCAAGCTCCTTCAACGAGTACCAGTCCATAAGGAGCGACGGTACGATCACTAAGGTGATTCCCTTTGGAATCCCCAATCCCTTTCGAATAATGTAATCTGATCTTTCGTTCCTCTAATATCGCTCGACGGATCTTTTCGAAATATTCCCTTTCTTTTGACAGCGCGACCCGTTTTCCTGGAGTGAGCAAGCGCAGCGCCTTGCGCACATGAGAGGTCTCGATGCGAACGCTCTCCGATAGAATGGCCTCGATTTTCCTCCGAGCAGCTTGAGCCCTAACACGATACTCATCATCAAATCGTTGCTCGATAAAGTCCGTTCCTATAAGCAAGGTCACGGCTTCTTCCACCGTGAAACTGATCGGTGGCAGGAAATAGCCTTTCATCAAAGAATATCCTGTGCCTGGGGCACCTACAATCGGCACGCCCGCTTCACTAAGTGCCTGAATGTCACGATAGATGGTCCGCACGCTGGTTTCAAATAGGTCCGCCAAATCTTCGCCCCGTATCACTTCTCTGCTTTGCAGCTCCAAAACGATGGCTAATAAACGGTCTGTTTTGTTCATTGGCTGCCCTCCTTGATTTGCCGTATAGGGTATGGTCGCCGGATTCCTCCATCAGGATCATCCGTTTGACCGCTCTCATAACGTCCTTGTCGAAAGGCAGCGTCTCATCGATCAGCTTGCCAAGAAACTCGACCTCCTCTAGCGGAGAAATGCGCAGCGAGCTGTTGCGCCAGAACTGAGACGCCAGACTTGTTTCAACAAACAGATCATACCACATTTTGTTAAACTATCCTGCCCGTTCGTATTATGAGGTCACCAGATCTTTCTGGTAGACCTCATTTTTGTGAGGTCATAAGATAGCGGTAGCCGGGGATCG
>NZ_LIGH01000004.1:0-1223 GCF_001273905.1 Paenibacillus sp. FJAT-27812
GCCTCCTGCCACATCGTATCGATCCATTTGGTGTCCTTCGAGCCAAAATCAATCGTCGGGTGCCCGTAGTCTTCAATAATATCCAGAAATACTTGGCGGTTTGCAGGTGCTTTGTCATAGCTCACAAACTCGCCTTTTGCCATATCAATCAGGTTAGGCACCGCTTGGCCCAGCTCGTAGTTTTGCTTCTGTCCTTCATTATCAAGCGCAAGGAACGCTGCCAAGTTAAAAGCTTCCTGGGCATGCTTCGATTTGCTCGATACCGAATAACCCATCGATCCAACCCATGTGCCCGCTTTGCCTGTTGCCGGGTTCACCGGCCATGCCGCGATATCCCAGTCGAACGGCAAGTCCCAGAAGCCCGGTTGATCCCATGGCCCCATCGGGAACATGCCTACTTTGCCAGCCACGAAACGGGAGTAAGCGTTCATTGCTTTCTCATCCTCTGGCGACGGTGTCACGTTGTGCTTCAGGCGAAGGTCGGCTACCCACTGCATGGCGCTTGCGAATTCAGGCGTATCGATCGTGATCTTCCCTGTTTTGTGATCGATGAAATCTCCGCCGCTTGCCCATACCGCGCCTTCCAGCGTGAAGTTAGCTCCGCCGTAAATATCGACTTTACCGTCCCCATTCTCGTCTTTCGTCAGCTTCTTCGCGGCATCCAGCCAGTTATCCCATGTCCACTTGCCAACCTCCGCTGGCGGCAGCTCTACCCCAGCTGCTTCAAACATCGTTTTGTTGTACGCCATTGCCCACGGACCTACATCCTTCGGCAAACCATAGAGGTCGCCTTGCCCAACCATCTTTCCGTCATATCGGTAGCGATCCAGCGCTTGCTTCCATACGTTGTCCTCTTGGAACAGCTCTGTCGTTTCTAGAAACGGCTGCAAACTTTGGATCGTGCCAGCTTCCGCATATTTGAAAAATTGCGGCCCCGATACGTAGAATACATCCGGCGTTTTGCCTGATGCGATTAACGTCGACAGCTTTTGGTTGTACTCTGCCGGCGGCACGCTTGTATATTCGACCTTTACGTTCGGATATTTCGCTTCATACGATTTAATAAGCTTTGCGAAGATATCCTTCTCCTGCGGGCTGCCATGGCCCATRAACGAAATTTTYACGTTCTCTTTCGGCGCGTTTGCCGCGTTAGTCTCTTCCTTCGGCGTATTCCCGCTCGTCGCGGAACCGCTTCCATTATTGCCCGATGAGCAAGCCGTAAG
>NZ_LIGH01000005.1:0-1039 GCF_001273905.1 Paenibacillus sp. FJAT-27812
TGGTCGAGTGACTCTGCGCCGAAAATGTAACGGGGCTAAACACACCACCGAAGCTATGACATGACATTGTCTTCACTTTGTTCTGGATAACACCGGGACATTTGTCAGAATCGACGCCTAGCGTCTAATCAAGATTCTGACCAAATGCCCAGCTAAACACATCCAGATTGAAGTGAAGGCAATGTCTTGGGTAGGGGAGCGTTGAATACGGATTGAAGTTGGACCGTGAGGACTGGTGGACTGTATTCAAGTGAGAATGCCGGTATKAGTAACGAAAAGACAAGTGAGAATCTTGTCCGCCGAAAGCCTAAGGGTTCCTGAGGAAGGCTCGTCCACTCAGGGTAAGTCGGGACCTAACGCGAGGCCGAAAGGCGTAGTGGATGGACAACAGGTTGAAATTCCTGTACCACCGTAAACCGTTATGAGCAATGGGGTGACACAGAAGGGCAGTGACGCGGGCTGATGGAATAGCCCGTCCAAGCAGTGAGGCTAGTGTGTAGGCAAATCCGCACACTATTAGGCTGGGCTGTGATGGGGAGCGAAAATTRTAGTAGCGAAGGTCATGTACTCCGGCTGTCAAGAAAAGCCTCTAGCCAGGTGAAGGTGCCCGTACCGCAAACCGACACAGGTAGGCGAGCAGAGCATGCTAAGGCGMGCGGAAGAACTCTCGTTAAGGAACTCGGCAAAATGACCCCGTAACTTCGGGAGAAGGGGTGCCTCGGTAGGGTKWATAGCCCGAGGGGGCCGCAGTGAAAAGGCCCAAGCGACTGTTTAGCAAAAACACAGGTCTGTGCGAAGCCGTAAGGCGAAGTATACGGGCTGACGCCTGCCCGGTGCTGGAAGGTTAAGGGGAGCGGTTAGKRGYAAYCCGAAGCTGTGAACCGAAGCCCCAGTAAACGGCGGCCGTAACTATAACGGTCCTAAGGTAGCGAAATTCCTTGTCAGGTAAATTCTGACCCGCACGAATGGCGTAACGACTTGGGCGCTGTCTCAACGAGAGATCCGGTGAAATTTTAATACCTGTGAAGATGCAGGTTAC